>NZ_CP171157.1:0-3581840 GCF_044057475.1 Acinetobacter sp. P1332 | reverse complement strand
GTGAAACCCCTATTCATTCCATCGATAATTAATAAAAACACTATGTACCCACCGAAGCGGGTCGCCATTCTAACCAAGTTATCCACATCTGTCATGGAAAATTCTGCAGATATTGCTCAAAAAGCCTGCTTATGAAAATAAATTTAAATTCAAACACTGGTGTGGATAAGTTTATCCGCAAACTGTGGATAGAATATAGCACAAAGTTATCCACAAACTATTAATTTCATAAAAACAATCTTATCCACACCATATTTTATTGTTTTATAATTAAAAAAGTGTCATTTCCACAGAAAAAGACCACCCTAATAGTAATAAATTTAAATTTATAAATTTGAATTTATTTATAAGAGACCTGTTTTCTGGGGATAACTGGAGATCCAAAATGAATTTAAATTTAAAAACATGCACAGCAAGTGAATTTAAAGACTTGTGGATAATTGTGTGGGTAATCTTGTTGGTAACTTATATCACTTTAATAAACAATAATCTAGGTTGTGTATAAGAAAAAAAGAGCAGTTGTTTAAATGTTATCGAGAAAAGAGCAAGCTCAAGCTGCTGTTACAAATAAAAAGGCTTAATTTCACAAGAAAATCGGTTTTCCATTGACAGCTCAAGCAATGAACACTAAACTCGCGAACCTTCATTGAATGATCATTTTTGGAGTTTCGATATGAAACGTACATTCCAACCATCTGAATTAAAGCGTAAGCGCGTTCATGGTTTCCGTGCTCGTATGGCTACTAAAGCTGGTCGCCAAGTATTAGCTCGTCGTCGTGCAAAAGGTCGTCACAGCTTAACTGTTTAATCAATAGTTAACGCTTAAACGATTTTGGGTGTTATGACTACACTTTATGGCTTCAGCACAGAGGTTCGTATTCGCTGTGCTGCCGATTATAAGAGTGTCTTCGATGGTGCGCTTTTTAAAGTGCATCAGCCCCATTTCTTATTTCTAGCAAAACTGACCGAACAACCTCAAAGTCGTTTGGGTATTGTTGTTGCTAAAAAGAAAGTGCGTCGTGCACACGAAAGAAATAGAGTAAAACGTTTGGCTCGCGAAAGTTTTCGCTTGCATCAACAGCAATTAACTTTAGATATTGTGGTTATGCCTAAAATGGGGATAGAAACAGTGCCTAATGCAGAGTTGCACCAGCAATTACAATTTGCTTGGCAAAAATTACAACGTCTTGCCAAAAAGCATCAAAAAATAGCTCCCTCCCTGCAAAAGTAGAGATGGCCAATGGTCCGGTTACTGCATTGGTTAATTCGATTTTATCAAATTGCGATTAGTCCTTTACTTGGACCGCGTTGTCGTTATATCCCTACATGTTCTCAATATTCATTGGAAGCAGTCCATACACATGGTGCTGTGCGTGGTGTGTGGTTGGCTACTAAACGTATTTGCCGTTGTCATCCTTGGGGTGGATCGGGGTATGACCCTGTTCCAAACAAAAGGATTCGTTTTATCTCTTTTCAGCAAATAGATTCTCAAAAGCATCTGGTTGCTGTACCCTTTCGTGATTGTTTCTTGAACCAAAATCACTCTAACCACTTGGGGTAATCGATATGCAACAATGGGCCAGGTTTGCCATTCTCGGGGCCATGTTTGTTGTCGCTTATTTGCTCATTTTGGCTTGGCAAAAAGATTATGGACATGCTGAGACTCAGCCACAGCCACAACAGGCTGCAGCAGTTTCACATGAAGTATCTGCAGATTTGCCAAATGCCCAAACGGCTTCAGCAGCGTCTGATATGCCACAAGCAAATATCGCGACTCAGCAACCAGCTACAGAAGCAAAAGCATCTGTAAATCAACAGCTTATTTCAGTACAAACTGACCTTTATCATCTTTGGATTAATCCTAAAGGTGGTGATATTGTTCGTATTGAATTGTTAAACCATGACAAGAGCAAAGACAGTAACGAAGCATTTGTCATGCTTGAAAGTGATGCAAAACGTACTTATGTGGCGCAGTCTGGTTTAATTGGTCTTAATGGTCCAGACAGTAACCGTAGCGGTCGCCCAATGTATGAGATTGAAAAATCTGCTTATACATTGAATGATGCCAAAGCGGTTCAAACTGAAGATGGAAAAAGCATCAAAGTGTTAACTGTACCGATGGTACTGAAAACAGCTGATGGTGTGGAAATCATTAAAACCTTTACCTTCAAGCAAGGTGAATATCCTGTTGTTGTGAACCATAAAGTGGTGAACCGCAGTGGTCAAAACTGGCAGGGTCAAATGTTTGGTCAACTCAAACGTGACAACTCTGATGATCCAGGCAAATCGGATCAAGGTATTTTCACGCTGGGCACTTTCTTAGGTGGTGCTTGGGGTTCGCCTGAAGAACATTATAACAAGCTTAAATTTGCTAACTTCAATGAAGAAAAATTGAATGTTGAAGCGAAAGGCGGCTGGGTTGCTATGGTTCAGCACTACTTTGTGAGTGCTTGGATTCCAGGTGACTTAAAATTGACGCAAGCCAATGGTCAACCTTATGTTGCAAAATTAGAGTCGCGTAAGTCAACGGATGATATGAATATCATTGGTTTTACTTCACCGACGATTACTGTGCCTGCTGGTACAGTGGCTGAGATTGACGCGACCTTCTATTCAGGTCCTAAAGTTCAATCTGAGTTAAAAGAGCTCGCAACAGGGTTAAACCAAACTGTTGATTATGGTTGGTTATGGCCAATTGCGAAATTATTGTTCTTGGGTCTTGAGTTCTTCCACGGTTTAGTGGGCAACTGGGGCTGGGCAATTATTTTGTTAACGGTCTTGGTGAAATTGATTCTTTGGCCATTGTCGTCTAAGAGCTATCGCTCAATGGCGAAAATGCGTGTCATTGCACCTGAAATGCAGCGTATGAAAGAAGAGTTCGGTGAAGACCGTATGCGCTTCTCTCAAGAAATGATGGCTCTATATAAACGTGAACAAGTCAATCCGCTTGCGGGTTGTTTGCCATTGTTATTACAAATGCCAATTTTCCTTGCGTTGTACTGGGTGTTGATGGAGTCTGTTGAGCTTCGTCATGCGCCATGGTTACTTTGGATTCAAGATTTGTCAGCGATGGATCCGTGGTTTATTTTACCGCTGTTAATGGGCGCAACGATGTTCATTCAGCAGTCTTTAAACCCCCAACCTGCTGATCCAATGCAAGCGAAAGTTTTCAAAATCATGCCGATTGTTTTCACAGTCTTTATGTTGTTCTTCCCTGCGGGTCTCGTGTTGTACTGGATTGTCAACAACAGTATCACGATTATTCAGCAGACCTTGATCAACAAATCTGTTGAAAAAGACCGCTTGAATAAGGAAAGTGCGTCGAGTTAATCGAGGCAACTTTTCGCGAAAAGCTGAATAAATCCGCTTAAGATGGTAATCTTAGGCGGATTTTTCATTGTGTGACTTTTAAGATTTTTTAGGTGAATGTTATGTACAACCGAACCACGATTGCTGCCATTGCAACACCACCTGGGCGTGGTGGTGTGGGGGTCATTCGCCTATCTGGTCCCAAGTCTTATGAGATTGCACAGGCCTTGACCCAAAAAGATTTACCGAAAGCCCGTTTTGCTGGTTTTCGCCAGTTTTATGATGCGTCTGGCGAGGTGATGGATGAGGGCTTAGCGATTTGTTTTCCGAACCCGAACTCGTTTACTGGTGAAGATGTGGTTGAGTTGCAAGGTCATGGTGGCCCTGTCATTCAAAATGCTTTACTGGGGCGTTTGTTGGAGCTCGGTGCGATTGCAGCAAAAGCCGGTGAGTTTTCCATGCGTGCTTTTGAAAATGGCAAACTGGATTTGGTACAGGCTGAAGCGATTGCCGACTTGATTGATGCCACGTCTCAAGCGGCTGCACGTTCTGCGGTACGTTCATTACAAGGCGCATTTTCAACTAAAGTGAATCATGTGTTGGAGCAATTGATTCATCTACGTTTGCATGTGGAAGCTGCGATTGATTTTCCTGAAGAAGAAATTGATTTTCTTGCGGACGGGAAAATTTTAAATCTTTTAGATGGTGTTACAACTGCTGTGAACCAAGTGCAACAATCGGCTCGTCAAGGACAGTTGCTGCGTGAAGGTTTACAAGTGGTGATTGCTGGAAAACCGAATGCAGGTAAGTCATCACTGCTCAATGCATTAGCAGGCATTGAACGCGCCATTGTGACGGATATTGCAGGTACGACGCGGGATGTCTTACATGAAAAAATTACCCTGAATGGCTTACCCATTACCTTAACCGATACCGCGGGTTTACGTGAAACGGGTGATATTGTGGAAAAAGAAGGGATTCGTCGTGCTATTAAAGAAATTGAGCAAGCTGATCTCTTGCTCTTGGTTTATGACTTAAGCCAAGGCGAAGACCCACTTCAGTTAGCGCAAGCATATTTTGCTGAGCATATTGAACCGAAACGTTTAATGCTGATTGGCAATAAGTGTGATTTGATGGAAACGACATCGCATATCGAAGATTTTAACGGCTTCCGTCATATTATGGTTTCGGCAAAGCAAGAAACTGGCGTTCAAGCGCTCATAGAAGCGATTACAGCGCATGCAGGCTTCCAGCCAGAAGAAGATACCTTTATTGCACGTACACGCCATTTAGACGCAATGAAACGCACTCAGCTTTACCTTGCTGAAGCGCGTGAACAATTGGTGGTGTATAACGCAGGTGAGTTGGTCGCAGAGTCGCTACGTTTGGCGCAAAATGCTCTCGGCGAAATTACAGGGGATTTTAGTGCGGATGATTTGCTTGGGAAAATTTTTGGATCGTTCTGTATTGGAAAATAACACTGCTAAAGATCAAAAGCCCTGATCACAGGGCTTTTGATCTTTAAATCAGACGTATACTGCTTTTATGCGCAAACCACAGATAAACACACAATAAAGCGATGGCAATGCAAAAGCTAATGATCCCGAAGCTTAATCCAAAGTGATCTGCCAGATAACCCACAGCTACAATAGGCACAATCGTACCTAAATAACCAATAAAAAGATAAGTCGACATCACTGCAGCACGATTCTCTAAGGTGGTCATGGCATGAATGAGACCAAAGGAACCAATCAAGGTCAGGCCATGTCCGACACCAACGAGAAAATCACTGATAAAGAAAAATGCACTCAGTTGAAATAGCATACACAGCGCCAAAATGCCTAAGCTTGCAATCAAGGTGATTAAGCCATAGTTAAGGCACTTATAAGCAGGAATACTTCTGGCAAAATACTGCACCACGGCCGAGACAATTAAAATACTGGTAATAGCTGAACCGCTAATGAGGGGGCCGTGCCACGGCAAAATATCCCGCACAAATGAAGGTGATAAGGATGCAAATAAGCTAAATGCGGCAAAGGCACTAAATGCGGTAAATCCAACAATGAAAAACAACTGATGATATTGCCCTTCAGGTCGGAGCAGTTTCGGAGCAATACTAAAAGGCTGTGCGGTAAACGTGGGAGACTCAACCCAAAATAAACCAAAGAAACACAGTACAGCGCCAAGAATAACGGGTAGATAAGGACTGACCAAAGGATATTCTGAAAATTGAGCTATCAGGCCACCAATCAGCGGGCCTAAGCCAAAGCCTACTGCGGTAATAATCGAACTGAGCTGCGGCGCAATCTGTTGATGGCTTTTGGGCACGGTATACATCAGTCCCAGTAAGGCAGAAGTGGTCATCAAACCAGATGCAATACCAATAATAAAACGCCCCAAAGATAAAATGAGAGCATCAGAAGCATAAGCGGAAATCACCAACCCGATGCTAATAAACACCAACCCTACTTGTAAGGTTCGTAAATAGCCAATGCTATTACTGGTCCGGCCGAGAAACAGTAAAGTAGCGAGACAACCAAACATATAAGCCACAAAAATATAGGTGATCTGACTCGGCACCAGATGCCATAAGGCTTGATACAGCGGGTAAAGTGGACTGGCTAAGGCAGTCCCCATCGTTCCCATCATTAAGGCGAGGCTGACCATACAAAATGGACGCCAAGAAGTGCTTGTTGTCATGCAAATGCCATGCGGCTCTCTCGGTCAAAACAAGAATATTTTGATGCCCAAGAGAAAAAGGATAGAGAGCAACAGTGTATCGGTTTGTGGAAAAAATGGTCAACTAAAAACTTGAAAAAGAACGCAATAAAACTTAGCCATAGCGTTTCAGCAGTTTTAAGAACTCAGCCAACTCTTCTTCATTGACCTGTTCAGCTTGTGCTAATACATGATGGCGTAAATGTGCTTCAACGAGTTCATTCATTAGTCCATTGACCGCGCCTTTTATAGCAGCGACTTGTTGTAAAACATCGATACAACTGGCATCGGGATGTGTGATCGAGAGTTCAACGGCGTTGACCTGCCCTTGTAAGCGTTTCACACGGTTTAAAATTTTTTTATCTTCATGCAAATGACTCAACACTTTGCTCCAAAAATAAATATACTAAGGGGGAGTATATTGGTGAATGATTTAAAATGCAAAATACCCCATCACGTCAGCATACGCATCATTTTGATGACGGTAATCCACTGGCACAAAAACGGATTTTAATGGCGACCATTTTAACGGCAGTCATGATGTTATTAGAAGTGATTGGTGGATGGATTTTCCAATCAATGGCTTTGCTGGCAGATGGTTGGCATATGAGTTCTCATATGTTGGCACTGGGTTTGGCTTATTTTGCCTATCGTGCTGCGCGGCATTATGCCCATGATCAGCGCTTTAGTTTCGGTACATGGAAAATTGAAATTCTTGCAGGTTACAGCAGCGCTATTTTGTTGATGGTGGTGGCGGGTTTTATGGCTTTTCACTCGATTCAGCGTCTATTCTCGCCTGTACAAATTCATTATAACGAAGCGATTCCAATTGCGATTTTAGGCTTATTGGTGAATTTAATCTGTGCATGGTTGCTGCATGATGGTCACCATCACCATCACCATCACCATCACCATCACCATCACCATCACCATCACCATCACCATCATGATCATGCATCAGAAGTACATAGCCATCATCATGATTTAAATCAGAAAGCTGCATTTATGCATGTGGTGGCAGACGCCGTGACTTCTATTTTCGCGATTATCGCACTGATTTTTGGTAAATATTTGGGTTGGGATTTTCTCGATGCTGCTCTTGGGATCGTAGGTTCAATACTGGTGGCTAAATGGGCACTGAGCTTAATGCAAGAAACGGGAAGAACCTTGTTAGATGCTGAAATGGATCATCATGTGGTGGATGAAATTCGAGAGGTGGTGGCAGAACTACCGCAGACGACCTTGACCGATTTACATGTGTGGAAAGTAGGCAAAGGCAAGTTTTCCTGCATTTTGGCTTTAGAAACGACGGTAGACTTAACTGCGGATCGCGTGCGGGCAATGCTCTCGATTCATGAGGAAATTGTTCATGTCTCGGTGGAAATTAATAGCACAGCCCTCATTGTTCCACGTGAAACTTTGGCCAGTTCATAAGCAAGGCGTGTTGGGTTTCGGTAAAGCCGTGGAAAAAATGATTCAATGCTTGAATAATACGCTCTACACTAGCGCCGTGGTTCTCCGATTGAAAGAGCAAAAAGTGATGATAAAAAAACTGGGTTTGGCACTACTTACAAGTGCAATTGCAAGCATGAGTATGGCCAGCGTAGAAAGTGTTCAAGCCAACTTAAAAAAGAATTACCCAAATATTCATGTTCAAAATATTCAAAAAACAGAAATGTCGGGCATTTATAGCGGATCTTTAGATGGCGAAATTGTGTATGTAGGCGAAGCGGCTGAGCATGTGATTGCAGGTTCGATGGTACGCTTAAAAGATCAGAAAAATTTAAGTGCTGCCTTATATGTGCAACAAAACTCGCTTGATTGGAACAAGCTGCCGCTAAAAGATGCCATTAAAAGCGTTAAAGGCAACGGCAAACGCCAATTGGCGGTTTTTTCAGACCCAAACTGTCCTTACTGTAAGCAGTTAGAGGCTGAACTGAATAAACTGAATGATGTGACCATCTACACATTTATTTATGCTATTAAGGCGCAATCGATTGCACCGTCGAAACAAGTGTTTTGTGAAGCAGACCCTGCCCTCGCATGGAAAAATTTGATTGCGAAAGGGACCCAACCGACGTCGAAAAAACCGTGTGCCAATCCAATTGAGCGCAACATTGAACTCGGTCGTAGTCTGGATTTACAAGGGACGCCTGTAGTTATTTTCTCAAATGGCTTTAAAGTGAATGGTGCTGTGCCTTCAACCACCATTGAAAATATGTGGCGTGAACTGGGCTTATAAGAGTTCAAAGATATAGATAAAAAAGCACCTGCAATGGTGCTTTTTTTAATGGATGAGTTTAGCTTTTTTTGGTGACCATGTTGTAGATGAATAAAATAATAATGGCACCAATAACTGACGCAATAAAGCCTGCGGTAGAACCTTCACTATATAGACCGAGTAAACGACCACCATAAGTGGCTACGAGAGAACCTGCAATCCCCAGTAAAGTGGTGACAATAAATCCCGCTTTGTCATCGCCAGGATGGATAGCGCGTGCGATGAGACCTGCAATAAAACCAATCACGATTGCAACAATAAGTGACCACATGAGCCAGCTCCTTTTTTATCATGTCTTTGTTTTTACATCATTTGCAAAAATATCATCGGGCATAATGCGACTGTGCAGTAGAGCGAATCTGCTAAAAACTGTATGTTTTATGTACTTAGCTAATAGTAAAAATAAAAAAAGTGGCCTTCGGCCACTCTTTTATCGATTGCTCTTAAAGACCAATTTCACCAATAAATGGCAAATGACGGTACTTTTGGTCGTAGTCTAGGCCATAACCCACAATGAATCGATCTTCGACACTAAAGCCTAAAAACTTCACATCGAGTTCAATTTCACGGCGTGAAGGTTTGCTGACTAAGGTACAAAGTTCAATTGAGTTGGGAGAGCGTGTTTCTAAAATTTCGAGTACTTTGCTCAAGGTGTTGCCTGAGTCGATGATGTCTTCAATGACCAAAACATCTTTACCGCGAATTTCACCGTCTAAATCTTTTAAAATTTTTACATCACGTGAAGATACCGTACCGCTGCCGTAGCTCGAAACCGTCATGAAATCGAGTTCATGGGGTTTTGAAATCGTACGACATAAGTCTGCCATGAAAATGACTGAACCTCGTAATAAACCAATCAGTACGAGTTCCTTATCACTGTTTGCATAATGCGCATCGATTTGTGCACCAAGCTCTTTTACTTTCGCTTGAATCTCTTCAGTAGAAATCATTACGCTCATTTGAACGGTCATGGGTAGATACCTAAAAATTTAAAAAAATCAAAAATAAAAAAGGCGTTGACCTGCAACACCTCTATATATGCATTAATTTTAATATATCTCTAAACGAGATGCACCCCCTTTTGCCCGCTGGAAATGTAATCATTTCATTGCAGGCGGGATGCTGCTTGGTTTAGAGGCGAAAATCAAAGTTGTTTCAAAACTCGATTAGCCGCTTAAATTTTCGCTATTTGCTACTTAGTTTTGCACATAGGCTTTCTGACCAAAAATATAAGTCGCATGAATATTACGGTCATCGCCCATGGTCATTAGGGCAAATAGCGCATCTTCAATCCCTTTTGCACGTTGTTGACGTAATACTTGTAACGCAGTTGCTTTGAGGTCGAGCACCACAAAGTCCGCTTCTTTGCCCAAATTAAAGTTACCGAGTTTATCATCCAAACTCAGTGCTTTGGCTCCGCCCAGCGTAGCGTGATAAAGCGATTCAAATGCAGATAGTTTATCACCCTGAAGCAGCTGTACTTTATAGGCTTCATTCAGAGTTTGTAGTTGGTTAAAAGAGGTCCCTGCACCAATGTCTGTACCGAGCCCAACTTTTACCTGCTTTTCCCAAGTCTTATTCAATGGAAATAAACCACTGCCTAAAAATAGATTGGAGGTCGGACAGAAAGCAATGGCAGAGTCAGTTTGATGCATGCAGTCCCACTCAGCCTCTTCTAAGTGCACGCAGTGGGCAAAGACCGAATGTGAACCAGTTAAACCAAAGTGATGATAAACATCGAGATAACCTTGCTGCTCAGGGAATAAGTCTTTTACCCAAGCGATTTCATTTTTATTTTCACTTAAATGTGTATGCACATACACATCTGGATATTCAGCTTTGAGCTGCCCTGCTTTAGCCAATTGCTCTGGTGTTGATGTTGGGGCAAAACGTGGCGTAATCGCATACAGGTTACGACCCTTGCCATGCCATTTCTCAATCAGTGCTTTAGAGTCCGCATAAGCACTGTCAGGCGTGTCGCACAGATCTTCAGGTGCATGACGGTCCATCATGACTTTACCTGCGATCAGACGCATCTGGTGCTGTCCTGCTGCTTCAAATAAAGCATCGACTGATTCGGTATGCACAGTACAGAAGACCAAGGCTGTGGTGGTGCCATTTTTTAGCAGTTCTTGCACAAAGAATTGGGCAATCTGGTCGGCATAGGCTTTATCGGAAAATTGCAATTCAGTTGGGAAGGTATAGGTATTGAGCCATTCGAGTAGCTGTTCACCATAGGCCCCCACCATTTCTGTTTGTGGAAAATGAATGTGGGTGTCGATAAAACCCGGCACAATCAATTGTTCAGGATAGTGCTGAACCTCGACGCCAACAGGAAGGTGCTGTAGCCCCTCCTGCCAAGATCCAAACCATTGGATTTTGCCATTTTGGCTAATCAGTAAACCATCTTCTACGTAACGCACTTGGTCGTGAATTTCACGCGCTTGGGCAACCGTATTCTGAATATCTAGGAAGCGACCGCGAACCGCCGTCGTTGCAACTACAGAAGACATTTTAAACCTGTGTTTTGACTTTTTTTCGATTGATTGTACCGTAAACTGGATTTTTTTCACGGCTATTTAATGAAGTTTTTATGTGTGTTGTGAACGCTAGATTTTAAATGAAAGACTGGAGCAGTATTTTCTAAAAAATTGAACTGTTTTGAGGCCAGACATGTATCCATGCCATCGATAAGATCATGATTTTTTATGTCATACATAAGCACAAGCTTTGCGCTTAAATGATTCAATCTATTCGCAAAATTTTGTTGAGAAAGTCTTTATCTTTAAATGCTGAGTCAGTACAGTGTCGACATTGATAAAATAAGAGACAATGACCGGCATGTATTTTTGGAATACCAAAGCATTAGCACATGAATTATCTAGCAATACCCTCGATAAAAAGCATTATAAAAATTATTACTTAGTCACCGCCTTATTGGTTTCAGTGGTGTATTACTACGGTATGTATTCACCCTATGGGGATGTCCGTGTGATTGGTATTGAGGGACTTCTGACTTTATTGATTATGTTTATCGGGATTCAAAGTGCTTATAAAGCCAATGGCGGCGATGAGGGTGAGCATTTCCTAGGTCGAATCACAGCGTTGTCTTTTCCCATTTTGGTACAAACCACCGTGGCTGGTGTTGTGTTTGGTGCAGTGTTATTAGGCCTTTATTTTGCTTTTAATCTAGAAGGCACAGCGTTTGATGATTGGTATGAATGGACTATTTCGCTATTTACCATCTTCCTGCAAATCTTGTTTTTCACGCGTTTGGTGTCTTATATGAAGCGGGTTCAAGCGCATACCATTTAAGCTTGAAAAAAATATTGTTTTCGAATGTATGCCTGTCAGTTTTAGATTTGACAGGCATTTTCTTTTTCAATTTAAACTTTATTGGATAGACGCAAGCGTCATCCGCAACCTGCGTAGAGTTTGGGATAGATTGTTTTTGCAACACAAACTTTTTAATTATAGAACGTGAGCAGGTTTTGCGGAGGACAAATGCTTTCTTTACGAAATTTCGCTTCTCATTTGGCGAACCAAAAGAATAATTGAGCCCCCAATATTGAACTTGAAAAAGATAAGACTCCGCCGTGAATAACCTAAAAGTGATAGTGCTTTTACTAAAATGCCTGAACAGAGCCGTATTACTTTTTGGACACCTATTTTAAATAGGTGATTTAGAGCGCCACTTTATTCCACAAAATAATGCGCAGCAAAATGTGCATCATTGCCAATCACATCAAAGACATCTTCACGCAGTGACATCCCCGCACATTCATCCCCGACCATCCAAAGTCCCAAGGTGGGCAGCATGCCTTCATGCAACGGAGTTTTTACCCAGCGTTGCATGACATAGCCATATTTGTCGTAGTCATCAAAGTAAAAACTACCTGAAGCTGCGCCACAATCGACATTGTTTTGTAGGATATGAATATTTGCGCCTTCGCGCGCTAAGATGGGCTTACGCACCCATTTCCCTGCATAGTGGGCGTGTGCATCATAAGCATGGGTTTCTAACAACAATGGATGATTTGGAAAGCGTTTCCATAGCTCGATCAACAGGGCTTTATTGGAGAGTAGCATTTTCCAACACGGTTCAATCCATTCAGTTTCAGGTTTGAGAAACTGCGAAAAACTTTCTTCCCAAATCCATTCCCACGGATACAGCTTAAATAAATGCTGAATCTCTTGCTGATGTAAATCGACGAAGGCTGTGCCATTCCAACCGATGTTTTCCATCGACAGTTCGCTGACATTTAAGCCTGCCTGAAAAGCAGTATCCATGAGGTATTCTAAATTGCCCCAATCTTCACGCCCTGCTTCTTGGCAGGCTGCAAAATGGACACGGCTACGCGCAGGATAGAGCTGTTTCCAGCGCTCAATTAGCTTTTCATGAATGCTGTTGAACTGATCACGGTTTGCAATATTTTCGACTTGTTCAATCCAATGCCACTGTGCAACAGAGGCTTCGAGTAAACCTGTTGGCGTATCAGCATTGTATTCCAGCATTTTGATGGCTTGACCATCATAGGCAAAATCGAAACGGCCATAGAGCATTGGCGCTTGGTTATTCCATGAGTGCTCAATCAAAGGAATTGCTGCTGGGGGGATTTGAAAATATTCGGGATAATGACCGCGTTGAATCATATCCCCTGCCACTTCCAGGCACATCTGGTGTAATTCGTTCGAGGCATCTTCAAGCTGTTCAATTTGCTTGAGGCTAAACTCATAAGCCACCCCTTCTGACCAATACATTGAACCATCTCGCGACGGCAAGTTGTAGTAGTCAAAACCAATCTCTTGATGTGCTTGTTGCCAGTTTTCACGCTCAGGCAGTAGAACTCGTTTCATGTATTAACCTCCGAACGAGCCTCCGCCACGGCCGAAGCCTCCCCGAATGGGTTGGGATTTGGCATGGCTAAAAACGTGAGTCGAGATTCTAGGTGTGCCCGTCGAATGACGTCCACGTGCTTTCATGACTTGACCCAAGTAACGGACTTTACGGTTATTTTTATAATATTGAGGGCCGATATAAACCCCAGTAGAGCCACTGTAGCTTGACGAACTCTCTTCGTTGGCAGGTTCGCACAGTTCAAAATGCCAGTCTTGGTAGCAGTTGTATTGGTTATTATAAACATCCTGTTGTAGGGTTTTAGAACCGCTACATGCCGTGAGCAAAACTGGCACCACAACAAGAGTTAATTTTTTGGTACGCATGGATGAGCAACCTTCGGGTTGTTTTATTTTTACAGGTAAAACCAAGGGTTTTAAGCCCGCTTATCATAGGGAGCTGTCTACACAAAGTACAGTACATTTACACAGAAAATCATAGGATTAAGTCTTGCGCATACTAAAATTTGGTCATAAAAAAGCCTTCTCAGTGGAAGGCTTTTTTAAAACATTAGAGGGTGGTTTGATGATGTTTCTTACTGTATCGAATTGACAAGATCGCAGTGATGGTCAGCACCAACACAATAAAGCCCAGTGAAATCCAAATTGGCATATGGAACACATCCAACATGAGCATCTTAAAGCCGATGAATACCAAGATAATACCTAAGCCATACGGGAGATAATGCATCTTGGTTGCTGCACCAGACAACAAGAAGAACATCGCACGTAGACCCAAAATCGCCATTAAGTTTGCAGTCAACACAATAAACGGATCAGAAGTCACCGCGAAAATTGCAGGAATGGAATCCACCGCGAAAATCACATCCGATGCTTCAACTAAAATTAACACCAAGAACAGCGGCGTTGCCCACAACATCCCGTTTTGACGGACAAAGAACTTGTTGCCATGCAGTTGCGGGGTAATCCGCATATGTTTACGCAACCATTTTAAGATCGCCATATCTTCGATATTGGTTTCTTCTTCGTTTTGTCCTTTGAAGAATTTGAAGCCCGTATACACCAAGAACGCACCGAAGATATACAGAATCCATGAGAACTCTTGCACGAACCACGCGCCAATAAAAATAAAGATGGTACGTAGAATAATCGCACCCAAGACACCGTAAAGCAGTAATTGGCGTTGTAATGCAGGTGGGATGGCAAAAGCAGCAAAGATCATCAGCCAGACAAAGACGTTGTCAACGGCTAAAGATTTTTCAAGTAAATAACCTGCAAAATACTCCATGACCTTGGTGTTGGCCACAGTGACACCTGCAGTTTGTTGTAAATAAAGCCAGAGACCTACACCAAAGAGTGATGCGACGGAAACCCACGCAATACTCCATAAAGCGGCGGTTTTGATTTTAACTTCTTGACCTTCTTTTTGTTTAAAGCCTAAAAAGTCAATCAGTAGCATCACGGTAACAATGCCGAAAAAAGCAATGTATAGCCATAAATTGCCGATAGATTCCATGAAATCCTCCACATCCAGCAATCGGCCACAAAAAAACCTTGACCTGCTGCCAGATGAAATAAAACATCTGTGACAACATGATCAAGGTCTTGCCTACATTTTAGCGTATGTATTTTGTGCGCTAAAATGCTCAGATACCGACTTTTTGCAAAGTGTAATGACGATAATCTGACACGTGAAAGTGATGCATGGCATTGATTTTTCACGTTTGGAGGAGGCTACTCCCCTTGTTCAATATAAATTTGGTTTTGGATTTGATCCAAAAGTGAGCTAAGCATCGCATATTTTTATGGTTTGAGCAAATATTAAAGAAAATTGTAGATGAAATATAAATGAGACAAAATTTTGCTTCAATTTATGGCAAGCTAAAAAAAACAGTAAACCAAAGAGGAATAATAATGAAAATTCAACATCAAGAAACAGGTAGTAAAGGCGAAGTTTTTGTTGAGCAAGAAAACGAGCGTGTGGCGGAAATGACTTATAGTTGGGCTGGGGACGATAAATTTATCATTGATCACACTTGGGTCAGTGAGTTGCTCCGTGGGCAACATGTGGGGCGTCAGTTATTGGATGTTTTGGTTAACTTTGCACGTGATAAGGGCGTGAAAATTTTACCCTTGTGCCCTTTTTCCAAATCGGTATTCGACAAAGATCCATCTATTCATGATGTTTTATTCCTCTAAGATAGATAACCATCAATCCATTCAATGAGTGTGCTATGCAATTTCAACATGTAGATCGTGATCAAAAAGGTGAGTTTTTCTTAAATAATGCAGACGGTCAGCGTATTGCTGAAATTAGCTATATTTGGCGGGATGACGCAACCATTGATGCCAACCATACTTGGGTCGATGATTCACTACGGGGTCAAGGTGTGGCGCGTTTGCTATTGGATACTCTGGTTGATTTTTCACGTGAGAAAAACCTGAAAATTATCCCGACTTGTTCTTATGTCGATGTGATGTTTCGCCGTGAGAAAAGTTTTGAGGATGTTGCAGCTTAATTGTTCACAACATTCATCGCAGTTCTAAGCGTTAAACTAAAATGAGATCGATATAGCTCCCATTGCAGTTCTAACTTGGACTTTGCAATGCTGAACATGATGGAATTAAAGTATATGAAGATGCTTTTATCTATTGCCCTATTCTGTTCAGTTGCCCCCTTATTGCATGCTGAAGATTGTGTAAAACTTGAGGAAAAGGCAGAACAAAAAGAAGTTCAGATTATTCCACGTTGGGGTATGAAAGTGATTGCTACAACCAGAGTATATTTTCATTCAGCACCGAGCAATGCTTGTAAAATCAAAGATCTGTTTATGATTAAAAATGACCATATCACTGCTTATAGCACCTATGATGATGGCCAAGAACAGTGGGTTTCGATCATGTATTTCAGCAAGCGCTTGGGAGACACGGTTCAAGGTTGGGCAAAACTAAAAGACTTTGAATATACGGGTACGATGTCTGGTTTTTAATTTAATAAGCTTGTAAAAAAACCCGCCATATGCGGGTTTTTTCGTCTAAGTGAGAACAAATTATTCTGCGTTTAAGGCGCTAATCAATTTTTGGTGTAAACCACCAAAGCCGCCATTAGACATGATCACAACAGCATCGCCCTCGCCTGCATCACTGACGATGGTATGGATAATGTCATCTAATGTACGTGCAACCACAGCCTTGTTCGGTGCAGCTGCAATGACAGGTTGTAAGTCCCAGTCTAAACCTTCTGGTTGATACCAAATCACTTCATCGGCCAAACGTGCAGAGTGTGCGAGTCCATCTTTATGGCTTCCCATGCGCATGGTATTTGAACGAGGTTCAATAATCGCCCACAACTTACGTTCTCCTAAACGCTTACGTGCGCCTTCCAGCGTCGTATCTATTGCGGTTGGGTGATGGGCAAAGTCATCATACACTTCAACGCCACGCACCATGCCTAAAAGCTCCATACGGCGCTTCACGCCGCCAAAGTTAGACAGTGCTTCACACGCTTTTTCAATGCTTACGCCCACATGTTCAGCCGCAGCGATAGTCGCCAAAGCATTCGCTACGCTGTGCTGCCCTGTCATGTTCCATTGCACCGTGCCTTTCACCACTCCGTGTTGGAGGACTTTAAAGTGCGAACCATCCGCACTGAGTTGTTCGGCATACAATTCGGACTGGTCGTGGGCCTCTAAAGAGGTACGAACCACGGGTGTCCAACAGCCCTGCTCTAAAACTTCATCAATATTGCTTTCAGTAATCGGCGCAATGATACGACCCTCACTTGGAATAGTACGAACCAAGTGATGGAATTGTTTTTGAATCGCTGCTAGATCATCAAAAATATCGGCATGGTCAAATTCAAGGTTATTCAAAATGGCTGTTTTTGGGTGGTAATGCACGAACTTCGAACGTTTGTCAAAAAAGGCAGAATCATATTCATCGGCTTCGACACAGAAGTATTTGCCACCACCTAAACGCGCACTTTCAGAGAAACCTAACGGTACACCGCCAATTAGGAAACCTGGCTCTAAACCCGCCTGATCCAATACCCAAGCCAACATGGTGGTGGTGGTGGTTTTACCATGGGTTCCTGCTACGCCAAGTACGTGTTTGCCTTGAAGCACATGATCGGCCAAAAATTGTGGGCCTGAAATATACGGCAAGCCTTCATTGAGCATGTATTCAACGGCATCAATTCCACGTTTCATCGCATTGCCGACGATGACTAAATCAGGATGAGGTTGTAAATGACTGCGGTCATAACCTTGCATTAAGGTAATGCCTGCATTTTCGAGCTGGGTGGACATGGGAGGATAAACGTTTAGATCCGAACCCGTCACTGTGTGGCCAAGATCACGTGCTAAAAGCGCTAAAGACCCCATAAAGGTGCCACAAATACCCAAAATATGCAGATGCATTCCGCCTCACTCCACTGCTTTTATAGACACATCACGTATTGTTGGTGCTGTTGTCGTGATTAATTCGATGTGAAAGCAACCATAGCAAGGCGCTTAGCGAAAAGATAGTGATTCTTGTATCTAATCGTTTAATTATTCTGCGGCTTGAACAACGCTTTTATTCTGTAAAAAAGTCGGCTGAAAAGTGCAATATTTGCTGAATTTTCTAGCAAAAAACGTAGAATAAAATGCTCCTAAATTTGGCGATCTTGCTTCATGTCCCTACCCTTTATTTTATTGATTATTGCCAACTGTTTTATGACACTTGCATGGTATGGACACTTAAAATTTTTGCCGGGTGTACCGCTTTGGCAAACCATTTTATTTAGCTGGTTCATCGCGTTGGTGGAATACAGTTTTATGATTCCTGCGACCCGTATGCTGTCACAGCAAGGCTGGTCAATGGGTGAAATGAAAATCACCCAAGAAGTGGTGACGCTCTTGGTTTTTGTACCGTTTATGATTTTCTTATTTAAACAGCCTTTTAAGCTCGATTATTTGTGGGCAGGACTGTGTTTATTTGGTTGTGTGTATTTTGTCTTTCGCAGCCAATAAATCAAAAAGTGAGGCTACAGTCCTCTTTTTATTTAAGTTTTATGCTACGACATAAAAAAACAAGAAAAATCTGCATTTAGTTGTACGGTTAAATTTTGGAGAGCTGAAAAATCAGTCTATAATACGGGGCTCTTATTAAAGCTTGGCGCTAGTCGAGATTTATCTCTCTTAACTATCTCTGGAAACATTGCAATGAATGCGGCCGCTTCACAAGACACTCCTCTCGTTGGAATTATCATGGGTTCTCAATCAGATTGGGCCACTCTCGAACACACTGCCAATATGCTTAAGCAACTTGGTGTCCCATTTGAAGCGGAAGTTGTGTCTGCGCACCGTACGCCAGATCGTCTTTTTGAATATGCTGAGCAAGCACGTGACCGTGGTATCCAAGTGATTATTGCGGGTGCAGGCGGTGCGGCGCATTTACCAGGAATGTGTGCGGCAAAAACTGATTTGCCTGTACTTGGTGTGCCAGTGAAGTCTTCGATTTTAAACGGTGTCGATTCACTGTTATCCATTGTGCAAATGCCAGCAGGTATTGCAGTGGGTACTTTAGCAATTGGTCCAGCAGGCGCAACCAATGCCGCGATTATGGCAGCACAAATTTTAGGTCTGACACGTCCTGAAATTGCAAAAAATGTAGCCGATTTCCGTGCTGCACAAACCGACAAAGTCGCAAGCAGCAATATTCCAGGCCAAGCTTAATACGGGGCATTCCTCATGAATAAAACCATCGGTATTTTTGGTGGTGGGCAGCTGGGTCGCATGATGGCGCAAGCGGCTTTGCCACTGAATATTCAATGTACGTTCTTTGATGTGAGTACAGACTGCCCTTCAGCGGCTTTAGGAACTGTGATTTCAAGCAAAACTGAAAACGGTTTACAAGACTTTATTGCCAGTGCAGATGTCTTCAGCCTTGAGTTTGAAAATACGCCTTTGTCTGATGTTGATGTTTTGACCAAGCAAAAAGATATGCATCCGCCGCGTCAGGCTTTAGCTATTGCACAACATCGCTTGTCTGAAAAAGCATTATTTGATGAGCTTGAGATTCCAGTTGCGCCTTATAAAGCGGTAGATTCCCTAGAAAGTTTAAGCGCTGCAGTTGCTGAGTTGGGTTTACCGATTGTACTGAAGACAGCCACAGGTGGCTATGATGGTAAAGGTCAGTTCGTATTGCGTTCTGAGCAGCAAATTGAACAAGCATGGGCTGAATTAGGCCCTGCTGGTAGTTTAATTGCAGAAAGCTTTGTGACCTTCTCGCGTGAGGTTTCGATCATTGCGGTACGTGGTCAAAATGGCGATGTGAAAACGTGGCCATTGGCTGAAAACCATCACCATCATGGTATTTTGTCGCATTCGATTGTTCCTGCACCGAATAGTGCGGACTTACAACCCGTTGCACAAGACTACATCACTCGCCTATTGAATCATTTGAATTATGTTGGCGTGTTGACCTTAGAACTGTTTGTAACAGACAAAGGTTTGTATGCCAATGAAATGGCGCCACGTGTGCATAATTCAGGACACTGGTCGATTGAAGGCGCAGTATGCTCTCAGTTTGAAAACCATATTCGTGCAGTTGCAGGCTTACCCTTGGGTTCAACTGAAGTCGTTCGCCCTACGGTCATGATCAATATTATTGGTCAGTATCCACAGTCTGAACAAGTCTTGGCCTTAGAAGGTGTACATCTACATCTTTATAATAAGGAAGAACGTGAAGGTCGTAAGATTGGTCACCTAACTTTAATGCCGAATGATACCGTTCAACTCACGATGCTATGTCGCCAGTTAGCGAAAATTTTACCAAATCCATTGGCACTGAGCGAAGATATGACCATCTAAAGCTTCAGTTGTTGTTAAAAAAAGCGATCACGATAGTGGTCGCTTTTTTATTTGGACTCATTCAGGCATGATTGCGCCTCTTTGAAAAAAGTGACCGTTAATCGGATCAAAATTGAAATAAATTGAGTGTTTTTTATCCGTTTTGATAAAATTAGCGCATAGAAAAATAAACTGAAAGCAAAATAAAGCGAGTTTTGTGCAGAGAAGCACGTTTAAAACAGCGTCTACAATTGAATGTGACACTGGTTTTCACCTAAAAGAAAGTGAAACAGTAGAGAGCTCTATCAACTTGGGTATGTGGATATCTTTTCAAGTATGTTTTGAATTTAAAAAATAGAAGTAAAATTTTGAATTTAAAAGTGGGTTTTAAATTTAAATCGAGTGTTTAAATTTAAAATGAATTTAAAAGTTTTGATGCTGTTTGAATTTAAATTCATAACAATAAATTTAAAGTCTGTGAGATGAATTTAAAGTTTTGAATTTAAAAATATTGAGCTTGGGTTTCGAAGTTTAATTCTTTGTATATTGTTGATTATGAATGTTAAATAAAAATGTGGATAAAATAAATTTAAAACAAGATGATTGAATTTAAAGTGCTTGCTGAACTAAAGGTTGTTTTTGAATTCAAAAGTTGAGATCTGTAGTGTTGTGGATAAGTGGTTTTAAATTTAAAAGATGGTTTTGAATTTAAACCAAAATGAATATTCATTTACGTTTTGATTCAGAAAAGTGAAATCGAAAGTGTTAAGGTTAAAAGCATAATTCAGAGATAAAGAATCATTAGGGATTTTATGCACCGTTTTGCTTTTCTTTTAGGTTCATTTTTTTTAGCGGCGACTCAGGCGAATGCTGAGCTTATTATTAATGGTCAAAAAGTTACAGGCAGTTCAAATGTCGCAACTTCCGATTATCGTCCTCAGAATTCATTTCAAAGCTGTATTGCCAATTTAAAAAACCAAGCGATTTCGAATGGTGTGTCTGCGTCCACTTATGATCGCTACACACAAAATTTAGCGCCTGATTATTCTGTGATTGAAAAATTAAATTACCAACCTGAATTTTCCACGCCGATTTGGGATTATTTGTCAGGATTGGTGGATGATGAGCGTGTTGCAGTAGGTCAGCAAAAATTGGCGCAGCATCGTGAAGTGTTGAATCGTGTTGCGGCAGCATATGGTGTGCCTGCGGAGACCGTGGTTGCCGTGTGGGGCGTGGAAAGTAATTTTGGCGATATTTCAGGTAAATATCCATTATTACAAGCTTTAGGCACATTGAGTTGTGAAGGGCGCCGCCAAAGCTATTTCCGTGGAGAGTTTTTTGCCACTATGCGTATTTTACAGCGTGGCGATTTAACGGAGTCACAACTGAAAGGCTCATGGGCAGGTGCGTTTGGCCATACCCAGTTTATGCCATCGACTTATGAAGAGCTGGCCGTCGACTTTGATGGCGATGGACGCCGTGATTTGGTGTCGAGTACTACAGATGCTTTAGCATCAACAGCCAATTTCCTCAAAAAACGCGGTTGGCAAACTGGGCAACCTTGGGGATTTGAAGTGAAAAATCCGCAAGCGATCTCTCTGAGTGGTGAAAGTCGTCGCAATAAGAAGTCCTTATCTTACTGGATGCAAAATGGCTTGGTACGTGCAGATGGCTCAGCGTTAATTCAAGGCAATTTATCTTCTAGCTCGCAAGCGGGGTTGATGGCACCTGCTGGTGAAAATGGTCCACTGTTTTTAGTGTTTAAAAACTTTGATGCAATCTATAGTTATAACGCAGCAGAAAGTTATGCATTAGCGATTGCGCATTTGTCAGACCGTTTACAAGGGCAAGGCGGTTTTAGTACAACTTGGCCAACTGATGATGCAGGCACTTCACGTTCTGAACGTCGTGAAATTCAGCAGTTTTTACTGAATCGTGGCTATGATATTG
Organism: Acinetobacter sp. P1332; assembly: GCF_044057475.1. Lineage (NCBI taxonomy): Bacteria > Pseudomonadati > Pseudomonadota > Gammaproteobacteria > Moraxellales > Moraxellaceae > Acinetobacter > Acinetobacter sp. P1332. The sequence goes on along the minus strand of NZ_CP171157.1, from coordinate 3,559,892 downwards.
GCGCGGTAGATGGTTTGATTGGTGATAAAACTCGTCAAGCCATTCGACAGGAGCAAATCCGTTTAGGTTTAAGTCCGACGGGACGAGCGGGACAGCAAATTTTAAAAGCCTTTCGTCAGGAAAATGCCAAGTTGATGATGCGTTAACATTAACAGCAAAAAATCGCTGAGATAGATAAAAAGCCAGTCGGTTATTCACCTGACTGGCTTTTTTGATTTGCACTGGTTGCGACTAAAAGGTCAGAAGCATTGTGATGTTTAAACCGCGGTAATCGTTCCGAGAATACGGTTACCTTGTGCCCCTGTCACTGTCGGTAAGTTGCCACTGAGTTGCTGGATAAAGCGCATAGCCAACCAAGCAAAGGCGGTTGCTTCTACCCACGTTGGGTCTAAGCCAATGGCGGAGGTGGTTTGTACAGACCAATTGTGTTTACGTAAGCGCCAGCGTAATTGTTCTAAAAGATGCGAGTTATACGCACCACCGCCGCAGACGTAGACTTCACCAGTATCCATATCGGAGCGATAGATGGCTTTTTTAATGGCGCGCGTGGTGAGCTTCATTAATGTGGCTTGAACATTTTCTGGACTGTCTTCAAGCTCGTCATATTCAAGGTCATTGCGCCAGTCGGCAATTTGTTCATCTAACCATTCGAGGTTAAAGTCTTCACGGCCAGTGCTTTTTGGTGGTTCTTTAGAAAAATACTCATGGGATTGGAGCCGATCAAGCAAGCTGCGAATCGGATGGCCGTAAGCTGCCCAATTGCCATTTTCATCGTAGGGCTGTCCAGTAAAGCGTTCACACCAAGCGTCCATTAAAATGTTGGCTGGGCCTGTATCAAAACCGTAGACCTGATCAGGTTGGCCTGCGGGTAACATGCTGACATTGGCGATGCCGCCTAGGTTTAAGATGACGCGATGAATGCTTTCATGTTGGAACATATCTTGGTGAAACGCAGGAACCAGCGGGGCACCTTGGCCACCTGCGGCCATATCACGACGTCGAAAGTCTGAAATCACCGGAATTTGGGTGATTTCAGTGATGATGTTTGGGTCACCAATTTGCAGGGTAAAGCCGTGCTCTGGGCGATGGCGAATGGTTTGTCCATGTGAGCCAATCGCTTTGATTTGACTACGATCTAAATGACTTTGCTCAATCAGCTGATTGATGCCTTCGCCAATCATCTTTGCTAAAGCCACATCTGCCTTGCCCATACGGTCGATTTCGTTGTCACCGGGCAAAGTGAGTGCCATCAGTTCATCGCGTAAATCTGGGTCGAAAGAAAGAGTGAGGGTGGCGTGAAGCTGCAATGGATCAAAAGAAGCAGCAACAATATCAACACCATCCATGCTGGTGCCGGTCATTACCCCAATATAGATCGCTGTCATGATTATTCTAAAGCCTGCAATGTGCTGAAAAAGTGTTAGTATATCGCACAAATTGAATAACTGATGTGTTTGGGTTTTGTGATGTCAAATTTCCTGCCGGCTGAAGAACAACTTGCTCTCATTCAACGAGGCACGCATGAAATTATTTCTGAAGAAGATCTTCTGAAGAAATTAAAAGAAAATCGTCCTTTAAAAATTAAAGCGGGTTTTGACCCGACTGCGCCTGACTTGCACTTAGGGCATACGGTTTTAATTAATAAACTGAAAACTTTCCAAGACTTGGGTCATGACGTGACCTTCTTGATTGGGGATTATACCGCGATGATCGGTGACCCGACTGGAAAAAGTGCAACACGCCCACCATTGTCGCGTGAGCAAGTGCTTGAAAATGCAAAAACCTATCAAGAACAGGTGTTTAAAATTCTTGATCCGAATAAAACTAAAGTGCGCTTCAACTCAGAATGGTTTGCAACCAAAACAGCGGCTGATTTAATTCAGTTGGCATCACAGCAAACGGTTGCACGTATGCTTGAGCGTGATGACTTCACCAAGCGTTATAACAACCATCAACCAATCGCAATTCATGAGTTTTTGTATCCATTGGTTCAAGGCTATGACTCGATTGCCCTTGAAGCGGATGTTGAATTAGGCGGTACGGACCAAACCTTTAACTTATTGATGGGGCGTACACTTCAAGGTCGTTATGATCAAGACGCGCAAGTCTGCATTACAGTGCCAATCCTTGAAGGTTTAGACGGTGTGAACAAGATGTCTAAGTCTTTGGGTAACTATATTGGTGTATTTGATGCACCAGGGGCGATGTATCAAAAAGTTCTTTCGATGCCAGATGCTTTAATTGAACGCTATTTCGATTTACTCAGCTTTAAATCCGTTGAAGACATTAAAGTCCTGCTAAACGAAATTGCTGAAGGGCGTAATCCACAAGAGGTGAAAAAGATTCTAGCCCTTGAGTTGGTAGAGCGTTTCCATGGTGCTGAAGCAGCAGAAAATGCACATAAAGGTGCAGGCAACCTGATTACTGAGGGTGAACTACCCGAAGGGACACCAGAAGTGACAATTTCACGTGCAGAATTTGGTGGCGAGTTGTTTATTGCAACGATTCTTCGCGTAGCGGGCTTAAACCCAAATGCTGCAGCGGCAAAAGATGCCGTGGGTCGTGGTGCGGTCAAAGTTGATTGGAACGTGGTCGATATGGGTTTCTCTGTTAAAGAAAATGTCACTTTAATTGTCCAGTCGGGTAAAAAAGCCATTGCCAAAGTCACTTTTACAGACTAAGTCAGTGCATATATATGCTTTAAGTTATTGATATAAAAGCAGGCTTCGACCTGCTTTTTATTTTTTTAATCTTTATAAAAAAATCAAATAAGTAAATTCAAAAAAAACCTTATAAAAACAATGCTTAATTTTTTCCAAAAATATTGCAATTTAAAATGAGTGTGTATAAGATTTCAACGTCTAGTCGATGTTTTTAACATCGTTAGCAGGGTCAATAAGAATAACTCTCCACAGTTTTCAAGTCTCTTCCCCAAGGGACTTTTTTTAAGATAACTATAATAATGACATCTATGGATCAGATAACGATCTAACTCCGAGGAAGAGGTTTTGGGAGAGATCTCTTCCTTTTTTATTGGCAAAAATTTAGTTTTTTAAAATCAGTTTCTCGCAGACAAATAACGAGTTTTCATAAAAGTTAGGTACAACAGACTCTTAAATAAAGTTGGTCATTACCTTACAGGTATATAACACTGCGTTTTCTACTTATATTCAGATGCTTCTTATCATCCAGCTTTATCGTGGCTGTTATTTCAGCTCTGTCTTGAATTATTTTGATTGAGATGTGGGGAGAAAAGGGCTTTGCTATTACGCGAATGAAATAAAAAGAGACTAAGCATTGTATTCTTGTTAAATAATTAGGTGCCTTTATAGCGGTGTGGCAGTTTTTCAGCTTAGGCATGTATCAAATATAAAAGAACTACGTCTTTAGAAAGATGATTTATCAAAAATACAGAGATGGACGGAATACAGAGTGATTTTAAGTCTGAAAACAACGTTGCTAGAAGATTGGTAAGACTCTTCTGAAAGAAAAAATAAATGCTAAGGCTTAAATTTCAAGCTTAAAAGACTTTTAAAGATTGGAAATGAAATGCTCATGTTGAAAGAAATAAGAGAAAAAATGATAAATATGATCAAAAAACAGATGAAAAATACGATTTTTCTTAAGTTTTGTAGAAAAAACCAACGCCCGTTTCAAATAAGTGAATTTGGGGGTTGCAAAGCTTTAGAAATCCTCTAGAATGCACCCCATACCGACGAGATAGACGGAAACGAACGAAGCACGAAGTGCTGAGTTGTTAAGTATATTGAGTCCAGCTTCTAGCACTGACGAGGTGTTAGAAAGATCATTAAGAGATTATGAAGAACAACTTGTGTGGATTTTTACTGATTGATCGATCGAAAATATTTCATTGATTGATGGTAGAAATTACTCGAAGTTTATTTGAGAAATATTTGTCAGAAAATTGATGAGCCAAGATTTGTAGCCATAAGCTACTAATGATTTTTAACTGAAGAGTTTGATCATGGCTCAGATTGAACGCTGGCGGCAGGCTTAACACATGCAAGTCGAGCGGGGAGGTTGCTTCGGTAACTGACCTAGCGGCGGACGGGTGAGTAATGCTTAGGAATCTGCCTATTAGTGGGGGACAACATTCCGAAAGGAATGCTAATACCGCATACGCCCTACGGGGGAAAGCAGGGGATCTTCGGACCTTGCGCTAATAGATGAGCCTAAGTCAGATTAGCTAGTTGGTGGGGTAAAGGCCTACCAAGGCGACGATCTGTAGCGGGTCTGAGAGGATGATCCGCCACACTGGGACTGAGACACGGCCCAGACTCCTACGGGAGGCAGCAGTGGGGAATATTGGACAATGGGCGAAAGCCTGATCCAGCCATGCCGCGTGTGTGAAGAAGGCCTTTTGGTTGTAAAGCACTTTAAGCGAGGAGGAGGCTACTTGGATTAATACTCTGGGATAGTGGACGTTACTCGCAGAATAAGCACCGGCTAACTCTGTGCCAGCAGCCGCGGTAATACAGAGGGTGCGAGCGTTAATCGGATTTACTGGGCGTAAAGCGTGCGTAGGCGGCTTTTTAAGTCGGATGTGAAATCCCTGAGCTTAACTTAGGAATTGCATTCGATACTGGGAAGCTAGAGTATGGGAGAGGATGGTAGAATTCCAGGTGTAGCGGTGAAATGCGTAGAGATCTGGAGGAATACCGATGGCGAAGGCAGCCATCTGGCCTAATACTGACGCTGAGGTACGAAAGCATGGGGAGCAAACAGGATTAGATACCCTGGTAGTCCATGCCGTAAACGATGTCTACTAGCCGTTGGGGCCTTTGAGGCTTTAGTGGCGCAGCTAACGCGATAAGTAGACCGCCTGGGGAGTACGGTCGCAAGACTAAAACTCAAATGAATTGACGGGGGCCCGCACAAGCGGTGGAGCATGTGGTTTAATTCGATGCAACGCGAAGAACCTTACCTGGTCTTGACATAGTAAGAACTTTCCAGAGATGGATTGGTGCCTTCGGGAACTTACATACAGGTGCTGCATGGCTGTCGTCAGCTCGTGTCGTGAGATGTTGGGTTAAGTCCCGCAACGAGCGCAACCCTTTTCCTTATTTGCCAGCGGGTTAAGCCGGGAACTTTAAGGATACTGCCAGTGACAAACTGGAGGAAGGCGGGGACGACGTCAAGTCATCATGGCCCTTACGACCAGGGCTACACACGTGCTACAATGGTCGGTACAAAGGGTTGCTACCTAGCGATAGGATGCTAATCTCAAAAAGCCGATCGTAGTCCGGATTGGAGTCTGCAACTCGACTCCATGAAGTCGGAATCGCTAGTAATCGCGGATCAGAATGCCGCGGTGAATACGTTCCCGGGCCTTGTACACACCGCCCGTCACACCATGGGAATTTGTTGCACCAGAAGTAGGTAGTCTAACCGCAAGGAGGACGCTTACCACGGTGTGGCCGATGACTGGGGTGAAGTCGTAACAAGGTAGCCGTAGGGGAACCTGCGGCTGGATCACCTCCTTAACGAAAGATTGACGATTGGTAAGAATCCACAACAAGTTGTTCTTCATGACGATGTATCTGAGGGTCTGTAGCTCAGTTGGTTAGAGCACACGCTTGATAAGCGTGGGGTCACAAGTTCAAGTCTTGTCAGACCCACCAAATCTGACTAACAAGCATTGTTAAATGCTGAATACAGAAAAACAGAGACATTGACTTATTGATAAGCTGGGGACTTAGCTTAGTTGGTAGAGCGCCTGCTTTGCACGCAGGAGGTCAGGAGTTCGACTCTCCTAGTCTCCACCAAATTTCAAGACAAGAAAAGCATGCTTTTCCTTGAAATTTAAGCAAGAAGCTATGCTTCGCGCAGATAGGTTGGATTACAGAAATTAGTAAGTAGATAACTTATTAACTTCTGTGATTTATCACAGTTTCCTGACCTGACGAAGGCTGGAAAAATCATTAACAGAATATATTTGAGTTGAAATAATTTGTTCATACTCGTTTTTAAGATCGACATTAACAGTGATTTATTACTGATTGATGAAGATTGAAGAAATGAGTTACTAGCGAAATTAACTGAATCAAGCGTTTTGGTATGTGAATTGAATTGAAGCTGTACAGTGTTTAAGTACACAGAGCAACAAACTGTAAGGAAGTGATGAGAAATCATCATAGACTGTCTTAATCCTACTTGTAGGGATTAACGACTGTTTGGGGTTGTATAGTCAAGTAATTAAGTGCATGTGGTGGATGCCTTGGCAGTCAGAGGCGATGAAAGACGTAATAGCCTGCGATAAGCTCCGGGGAGGCGGCAAATATCCTGTGATCCGGAGATTTCTGAATGGGGAAACCCACCTGTCATAAGGCAGGTATCGTATGATGAATACATAGTCATACGAGGCGAACGAGGGGAAGTGAAACATCTCAGTACCCTTAGGAAAAGAAATCAATTGAGATTCCCTCAGTAGCGGCGAGCGAACGGGGAAAAGCCCATTAAGTCATATAAGTTCTAGTGGAATGCTCTGGGAAGTGCAACCATAGTGGGTGATAGTCCTGTACACGAAAGGGCTTATATGATGATGTCGAGTAGGGCGGGGCACGTGAAACCTTGTCTGAATATGGGGGGACCATCCTCCAAGGCTAAATACTCCTGACTGACCGATAGTGAACCAGTACCGTGAGGGAAAGGCGAAAAGAACCCCTGTGAGGGGAGTGAAATAGATCCTGAAACCGCATGCATACAAGCAGTGGGAGCCGACTTGTTCGGTGACTGCGTACCTTTTGTATAATGGGTCAGCGACTTACATTCAGTAGCAAGGTTAACCGCATAGGGGAGCCGTAGAGAAATCGAGTCTTAATAGGGCGTTTAGTTGCTGGGTGTAGACCCGAAACCGGGTGATCTATCCATGAGCAGGTTGAAGGTTGGGTAACACTAACTGGAGGACCGAACCCACTGTCGTTGAAAAGCCAGGGGATGACTTGTGGATAGGGGTGAAAGGCTAATCAAACTCGGTGATAGCTGGTTCTCCCCGAAAGCTATTTAGGTAGCGCCTCGGACGAATACCATTGGGGGTAGAGCACTGTTTCGGCTAGGGGGTCATCCCGACTTACCAAACCGATGCAAACTCCGAATACCAATGAGTACTATCCGGGAGACAGACTGCGGGTGCTAACGTCCGTAGTCAAGAGGAAAACAATCCAGACCGCCAGCTAAGGCCCCAAAATTATAGTTAAGTGGGAAACGATGTGGGAAGGCATAGACAGCTAGGAGGTTGGCTTAGAAGCAGCCACCCTTTAAAGAAAGCGTAATAGCTCACTAGTCGAGTCGGCCTGCGCGGAAGATGTAACGGGGCTAAAACTATATGCCGAAGCTGCGGATTTGCAATTTATTGCAAGTGGTAGGGGAGCGTTCTGTAAGCCGATGAAGGTGTATTGAGAAGTATGCTGGAGGTATCAGAAGTGCGAATGCTGACGTGAGTAACGACAATGCGAGTGAAAAACTCGCACGCTGAAAGACCAAGGGTTCCAGTCCAACGTTAATCGGGGCTGGGTGAGTCGACCCCTAAGGCGAGGCCGAGAGGCGTAGTCGATGGGAAATTGGTTAATATTCCAATACTTCTATGTAATGCGATGAGAGGACGGAGAAGGTTAAGTCAGCCTGGCGTTGGTTGTCCAGGTGGAAGGTTGTAGGCATGTATCTTAGGCAAATCCGGGGTACTCTATGCTGAGAACTGATAGCAAGCTGTACTTGTACAGTGAAGTGGCTGATACCATGCTTCCAGGAAAAGTCTCTAAGCTTCAGTTACATAGGAATCGTACCCGAAACCGACACAGGTGGTCAGGTCGAGTAGACCAAAGCGCTTGAGAGAACTCTGCTGAAGGAACTAGGCAAAATGGTACCGTAACTTCGGGAGAAGGTACGCTGCCGACGGTGATAGGATTTACTCCTTGAGCTATTGGCAGCCACAGAAACCAGGCCCCTGCAACTGTTTATTAAAAACATAGCACTCTGCAAACACGAAAGTGGACGTATAGGGTGTGATGCCTGCCCGGTGCTGGAAGGTTAATTGATGGGGTTAGCGTAAGCGAAGCTCTTGATCGAAGCCCCAGTAAACGGCGGCCGTAACTATAACGGTCCTAAGGTAGCGAAATTCCTTGTCGGGTAAGTTCCGACCTGCACGAATGGCATAATGATGGGGGCGCTGTCTCCAGCAGAGACTCAGTGAAATCGAATTCGCCGTGAAGATGCGGTGTACCCGCGGCTAGACGGAAAGACCCCGTGAACCTTTACTGCAGCTTGACATTGAACTTTGATCTTACTTGTGTAGGATAGGTGGGAGGCTTTGAAACCGAGACGCTAGTTTCGGTGGAGCCAATCTTGAAATACCACCCTGGTAATATTGAGGTTCTAACTCTGTCCCGTTATCCGGGACGAGGACCATGTCTGGTGGGTAGTTTGACTGGGGCGGTCTCCTCCTAAAGAGTAACGGAGGAGTACGAAGGTGCGCTCAGCGTGGTCGGAAATCACGCGTAGAGTATAAAGGCAAAAGCGCGCTTAACTGCGAGACCCACAAGTCGAGCAGGTACGAAAGTAGGTCTTAGTGATCCGGTGGTTCTGTATGGAAGGGCCATCGCTCAACGGATAAAAGGTACTCTGGGGATAACAGGCTGATACCGCCCAAGAGTTCATATCGACGGCGGTGTTTGGCACCTCGATGTCGGCTCATCTCATCCTGGGGCTGAAGCAGGTCCCAAGGGTATGGCTGTTCGCCATTTAAAGAGGTACGCGAGCTGGGTTTAGAACGTCGTGAGACAGTTCGGTCCCTATCTACCGTGGGCGTTGGAAATTTGAGAGGATCTGCTCCTAGTACGAGAGGACCAGAGTGGACGAACCTCTGGTGTACCGGTTGTGACGCCAGTCGCATCGCCGGGTAGCTATGTTCGGAAGGGATAACCGCTGAAAGCATCTAAGCGGGAAGCCTACCTCAAGATAAGATTTCCCTAGGACTTTATGTCCTCTAAAGAGCCGTTGAAGACTACGACGTTGATAGGTTGGATGTGGAAGCATAGTGATATGTGAAGCTGACCAATACTAATTGCTCGTGAGGCTTGACTATACAACACCCAAACAGTTGGTGTTGTGGTTCAAATCACTGCAAACAACTTGATTTAGTTATAAAGCTAGATAAAATATCCAACTCAAATATACCTGTTAATAACTCATTTGATGAAAGTTAGGCACGAAGAGCACTGCTCTGAGGTTAGACCCAACGAATAGTCATAAACAGTTGTGCTGGCGACAATAGCAAGAGTGAACCACCTGATCCCTTCCCGAACTCAGAAGTGAAACCTCTTAGCGCTGATGGTAGTGTGGAGTTATCCATGTGAGAGTAAGTCATCGCCAGCTCATTAATTCTAAATCCCCCTAACTCAAATGAGATAGGGGGATTTTTTTATGCAAGGAAGGTTAAATAATAAACGAATCAATCGTCTAATTGAGGTTTAGGATAGGTTTCTACATACTGATTTACTTATTTATCGATCATGACATTTAATCTATCTAACATTTTTATTTTTAGATTTTTAAAAATATTGAATAGTCGATCAAATGTTCATAGTTTGTTAGCAATATCTTTAAATGGAATATGGCTATAGTTAACTCGTGATCATGCAAAATATGCCAAAACAGGTTTTGATTTAGATTTTAATGTGCTCTATAAAAAAGAAACCCCGACATCCTGTCGAGGTTTCTTTGTATTTCAGTGCTTAGATACAACTCCTGTCATATCTCACATCCTGATGCTCAAACTGATTATTGTTGTTTTAAGTTTGGGAAACGTCCTGTCTCCTGATGTATTTAATATATGCTGTAAGCTGTTTTAAGGCTAGTGGTCACTTTCCTCAGTTTTTGTAAGCTTTGGCTTACATAGATTCATCTTATAGCGGATAACCTTATGCTTATGATCTCTCTACAATGAATGGTGTTCGTGCATTTAATGGGGAAGGCAATGCTGAGAAAAAAAGCTTTTTGTTTGTTGATGACAGTGAGTGCATTTTTTGGATTAATGGCATGTCATGCACAAAGACCAGCGGAGTCAGCAGCACAGGAACAACAGGACAGTTCTGCTTCTTTAGGCACATCTATACACCTCAAACGTATTGCTGAATTTAATGAGCCATGGGCATTAGCGGTATTGCCTGATGGGCGATTATTGATTACTGAAAGATCAGGACAGTTGATTTTATTTAATCCGATAGATCAGACAAAGACTCTCATTAGGAATATACCTAAAGTGGCTTATGGTGGTCAGGGCGGATTAGGCGATATTGCTTTACATCCTGAGTTTGCACAAAACCATCAAATTTATCTTAGCTATGCAGAAGCAGTGCAAGGTGGTTATGGTGCGGTTGTGATTCGTGCTGATTTGAATTTAGATCAGGCGCAACCACAATTAGACAACCTTAAAACGATATGGAAACAAGTACCCAAGGTGCGCGGGCAGGGACATTATGCACATCGGATGTTATTTGATGGTGCAGGGAAATTATGGATTAGTTCGGGAGAACGGCAAAAGTTTGAGCCTGCACAAGATTTAACATCGAACCTTGGAAAAATGATTCGCTTGAATGATGATGGTTCGGTTGCTTCAGATAATCCATTTCAGATGCAGGGTGATGTCGCAAAACAAATATGGAGTTTGGGGCATCGTAATCCTTTGGGAATGGCCTTGGATGCCAAAAAACAACTTTGGGTGGTGGAGATGGGCCCCAAAGGTGGGGATGAACTTAATTTAATTCAAAAGGCTAAAAACTATGGTTATCCAATCGTTTCGAATGGTGATCATTATAGTGGTGTGAATATCCCTGACCACGCCACGCGGCCTGAGTTTGAAACGCCAAAATTAGACTGGACACCCGTAATTTCTCCATCGAGTTTGATTTTTTATACGGGACAGATGTTTCCAAAGTGGCAGGATAAAGCCATCATTGGTGGGCTTTCATCTAAAGCATTAATTATTGTAGACACCAAAGCACAGCCAGTAAAAGAAATCCAACGGATAGATATGAAAGAACGTATCCGTGGTTTACAACAAGCGAAAGATGGCAGTATTTGGGTGATTGAGGATGGGAAACATGCAGATTTAATTCAGCTGCTTTCACATTAATCACCCGAATAGAGTGTTGCTAGGAAAGACGGTTTTAAAGCGCAGCATGTTGATCGGCATTGAAGACATTGGCTTGGATCTGCATCAGTTTTCGTTGTCCTTGTTTGCCATTCATCTGCCAATGGACAATTTTAATATTATCGATCAAGGCGACATCCCCTTTTTGCCATTTGAGCAAGAGTGCATCGTGATATAAGGCTTCAAAGAAGTGCTGTTTTTCCTGATCGGTCCATTCAATTTTTTCACCTTCATGGGTGAAAAGTTCCCATGACAGTTGCATGCAATGAGCCGTAGGGTCTGGTTGAAGCTTTCCTCGCTGCTTAAATCTTTTTTGTGCAGCTTGATGGGCAAAAGAATTGGTATTGTTTGCAAAAGCCCACGGCTGGATCATCAACTTTTGCGTGTTCGGGTGTATGACAACGAAAGGTGAGCGTTTTAAGGTAAGTTTGCTTTCTTTATTTGATTTTTTCTGGAAACCAAATGAGTTTTTATTGAAGGTCAAGCGATCAAATAGATTAAGCTTACGTGTTGAAATATAAGAAAAATGGTTCCATGCGCCTAAGTATTTTTGTTGTGAGCTGACTGGAGAATGGGCCCAAATTTTTTCGAGGTTATTAAACCCGGTTTCGAGTAAGTGGTCCGCGGGTTCTTGGCAAAACAAGGCAATATAACGCGAGCGAGTCGAGTGTAGGCCACCTTCGACATGTGGACCTTGAATTGAGTTTTCAACAGAGCCTAATTGCACCGTATTGTGGTTGAGATAAGGTCTATCATGACCTGCATGATTTTCGCTATATTTACAAATGAAAGAGGCGAACCAACCTGATTTTTTAGGCGTAAATGTATGCCAAGGTTCAAGCTGAAAATGATATTCGATGAGCTCATGAAATTCATAGTGACGTTGTAATTTAAAGCCACGAAATAATAAGATGCCGTACTGATGCAACTCTTGCATAAGTTCTGTGCGATGGACTCTAACATAGGCAGCTAGAGCATCTACATCTGTATATTCGGGGTCAGCGACATAAATTTTGCAATAATCATTTAAAAGTGTGGTGTTTAGTTGCATGTGAATGGTCTCTATTTTTGTTTTTTTAATTTATTGTATTGGACTGAAGCATTTTGGCTAAAGCGGCAAATGTTCAGTGGGCGAGAGTATAAAGTGTAGTGCGAGCGCCAGATGTAATATTTCGTTGTACAGAAGAACATACCGACAAACGGTGAAAGTCTTAATATTTGATGGATCTAATTTATAGATTAGCGCTTAAATATGTACGTTGGACGGAAATGATTACTTGGGAAGTATTTTGTATTTATATATATGTTTTATATCATTATTTTTATAATATTTAAGTTGAGAAAGACATCCATTCAGACCAATTTTAATTTGTATTCACGAGCTTCTTCTAAAGTATTGAAGCATATAAGAGGTTAGTTAATATCTGATCTTGATTTGGTTTTTTGGAGAAATATTGAGCTAAGAATCAATACAATTAAAAAGCCCCCGACATCCTGTCGAGGGCTTTTTAAATTCTTTCAAACGGTATAACTCCTGTCCTACCGATCAGCATCCTGCTATGTATGTTGTTATTTTTGTTTTTAATCTGAGACATCCTGTCTCTGTATGATTTAACTATAGCGTCGATGCTGTTTATTGAAAAGCCGACAAATACTTAAGTTACTGTAAGCAATAGCGTACAGAATAATCTCATGCTTATGCGCTGACATATTTAATGAGTTTATCAATTGCTGCTTTTAGATTCTTCTCATCAAAAGGATTTGGTTCAAAATCTTCGGTTTTATTGCGTGAAAAAATATCTCGAATTTCAATCACCGCATTGGTATCGACCAGACCGAGCTGAGTACCGACTTGGCGAATTTGGTCGATGGAACGTGAGCCATTGGTACCACCATAACTGATATAGGCCGCAGGTTTACCTTGCCATTCTTTGCCTAAGTAATCTAGGGCATTTTTAAGTGCAGGGCTATAACCATGATTGTATTCTGGGCTAATGAAAATAAAGGCATCACCTTGGGCAATGTGGTCGGCCCATGCTTGTTGTTTGGGTTGATCATAAATCCCTGTCATTGGGGGATTTGCACCTGAAAAAATTGGCAAATCCCACTCTTTTAAGTCGACTAATTCGAGTTGGACCGTATTGAGTTCTAGTTGTTCAAAGCCTTTTTGCACCCATCGCGCAACTTTAATGGCTGTCCGACCTTCGCGCACACTGCCTATAATGACCTGAATTTTCATGAAAAATCCTTGGGAAAATAAATGTGATTACGTTACGGTAGTATGAAAATTAGGCTTTGCATAGATTGAATATGTATCTGATCGACAAATGTTTGAGGCATTAAAAAAGCCCCCGAAGGAGCTTTAAATGAAACACAGACAATCGATCTGTGGCTTTACATAATTTTGATGCCTTGTTGGCCAGCAGGCGTCACTTTGAAGATTTCAACTTCAAAGGTAATATCTTTACCTGCCAATGGATGGTTAAAGTCGACTTCGGTGATGTCATCACCTACAGTTTTCACTACGCCATACAGGCTTTGTTTGGCTTTGTCTTCAAACTCGATCATGTGCCCTTCAATAGGACGCTGTTCAAATTTGACCGTATCAAACTGTTGTACGTTTTCAGGATTCCACGGGCCAAAAGCATCTTCTGGTGGTAGGCTCACCGTACGACGGTCGCCAGCACGTAAACCGAACAGGGCTTTTTCAAAACCAGGAAGTAAGCTGCCATCACCCATCACTAGGCTTACAGGCTCTTCACGGCTACGTGTGTTATCAATTTCTACGCCATTTTCAATGCAAACAGAAAAATGTAACTCTACTTTTGAACCTTCGCTCACGCGAGTTTCTTCATTGGGATTAATAAAATCAGTCATGGTTTACTTCGGCACGTTGGATACGGTTTTTTTCGAGAAAAAAGGTATCGATCAACAAAAGGATCGTTCCTAGCGTAATCGCACTATCTGCAATATTAAACGCAGGGAAGTGGCTGTTTTGATAGTACACATGAATAAAATCAACCACATAACCTAAGGTTACACGATCAATTAAATTCCCTATAGCACCACCTAAAATAAGAGCAATCGCGATGGGCAGCACTTTTACGGTTTTGGGCATACGCATCAGCCAAAACAGAAAAATGACAGATACAATACCTGCAAGAGAGGTAAAGAAATAACGTTGCCAGCCGCCCGCATCGGACAAGAAACTAAAGGCTGCCCCATAGTTATGCAATAAAGTCCAATTTAAAAAGGGCAGGATTGGTACTGGATCTGCATAATTCAGATGGGTACTGGCAATCCATTTGGTCCATTGATCTAAGACAATTGCTAGAATAGCCAAACCTACCCACACCAAATTGTGCGGATAGAATTGGAATAAGCCCTTTTTCTGTTGAGGGTTAGGCATACTTTCTCTCTTCGCCTTGGCCTGTAGGAAGGTTGATAATACAACGACCACATAAACCTGGATGTGTAACATGTGTATTCACATCTGGCAGCACATGCCAGCAGCGTACACATTTTTCACCATCAGCCGCAGAGACTTGCACATTCAGACCTGCCAGATCAGAGGCTTCACCTTGAGTTGCATCGAATGCATTGACCAAGACTTGTGAAGTGATCATAACAAAGCGAAGTTCATCATCTAAACGATCCAGTACGTCTTTGAGTTTTGCATCTGCCCACAGTTCAACTTTGGCAGAGAGATTTGAACCCACGATTTTCGCGGTACGCGCAGTTTCGATGAACTTGTTCACCGCAGACTTCACCGCAATCAGCGTTTGCCAATCGGCTTCAGACAACAAGTTTGCTTTTGAAGCCACAGGAATGTCATACCATTCCGCAGTGAACACGTATTTCTCAGTTTGCTCTGGAATGAGAGGCCATGCTTCTTGAGCGGTAAAGCTCAAAATTGGTGACATCCAACGTACAAAGGCTTGAACCAAATGATACAGCGCAGTTTGAGCTGAATGGCGCGCTTGTGAATCGGCTTTGGTGGTGTACTGACGGTCTTTGATGATGTCGAGGTAGAAACCACCCAAGTCATTGATACAGAAGTTGGTTAGTGCATTTGCCACGATATGGAAGTTCATATCTTCATAGGCTTGCTGAATAGTTTTCTGTACGTCCGCTGCACGTTGCAAGATGTATTGATCAAGTGCGATCAATTGATCTACAGGAAGTGCATCCGTCGATGGTTTGAAACCATTTAAGTTTGCCAATAAGAAACGCAAGGTATTACGAATACGGCGGTAGCCATCTGATGCACGGTTAAAGATTTCTTTACCAGCAGTCATTTCATAGCGGTAATCGGCTGATGCAATCCAGAAACGTAAGCCATCTGCACCCATGTCTTTAATGATGTCTTGTGGGGTGATGATGTTGCCCAAAGATTTTGACATCTTACGGCCTTTTTCATCCACCACGAAGCCATGGGTCAGTAAACCTTTGTACGGCGCACGTTCATTGATCGCAATCGAGGTGAGCAATGAAGACTGGAACCAACCACGGTGTTGGTCTGAACCTTCAAGGTATAAATCGGCTGGATCGGTGAGTTCTTCGCGTTCACGCAACACGGCATAGTGCGTTGTGCCTGAGTCGAACCACACGTCTAAAGTGTCACGCACACAGTTGTACTGTTCCGCTTCATCCCCGATAAAGTCTTTCGCTTCACGGTTATACCAAGCGTCAATCCCTTCTTGTTCGATCAATTTCGCGACTTCTTCGATCAACTCGGCTGTGCGCGGATGGAGCTCGTTGGTGTCTTTATGCACGAAGAATGGGATTGGCACACCCCACGTACGTTGACGTGAGATACACCAGTCTGGACGACCTTCGATCATGGCTTGAATACGATTTTTACCCCAATCAGGCACAAAGCTGATCTCGTTTTCGATCGCATTTAAAGCGTTTTGACGCAGACCTTGTGCATCCATGCTGATAAACCACTGTGGGGTCGCACGGAAGATAATCGGTGTTTTATGGCGCCAGCAGTGTGGGTAGCTATGTTTGATCGGTTGATGTGCCCATAAGCGACCAACTGCATCCAATGCTTCAATGATTTTTGGATTGGCTTTGTAGATGTGCTCGCCTGCAAAAATCGGTGAAGTTGGTAAATACACACCATTACCACCCACTGGGTTTTCAACTTTTAAGTTGTACTGTAAGCCAACTTTATAGTCGTCTACACCATGGCCAGGTGCAGTATGTACCGCCCCTGTACCGCTGGTTGCAATGACATGTTCACCCAAAATCACAGGCACTTGACGATCGGTCAGTAACGGGTGTTGTAATAATAGGTTTTCGATTGCTGAGCCGTTAAAATCAGCGAGAACCACAGGGTTTTCAAGCTTATAACGCTCAACTGCCGACTCAACTAAGTCTTTAGCTAAAATAAAGTTTTGCACGCCACGGTCGGTGCTAACTTGAACTAGTTGATAGTCAATTTCAGCATGGACGGCAACTGCTTGGTTTGCAGGCAAAGTCCAAGGTGTGGTGGTCCAAATTACGATATCTGTTGCAGTGTCTACGTTGAGATTTAAACGTGCGCTTAATTCTTTTAAGTCGACAACCGTAAAACCAACGTCAATCGCGTCAGATTTTTTATCTTCATATTCCACTTCAGCTTCAGCCAAAGCTGAACCACAGTCTAAACACCAGTTCACAGGTTTAAGACCTGGTTCGATATGGCCTGCTTTTGCAATCGCGCCAACAGAGCGCACAATGTCCGCTTCCTGCTTAAAGTTCATGGTCAGGTAAGGGTTGTCCCAGTCACCAAACACACCCATACGCACAAAGTCTTTCTTTTGCAGTTCAACTTGGGTGTAAGCATATTCACGGCAGGCTTTACGGAAAGTAGAAGCATCCACCTTCACACCCACTTTACCGACTTTCTCTTCTACTTTCAGTTCAATCGGAAGGCCGTGGCAGTCCCAACCTGGTACATAAGGAGCATCGAAGCCGTCGAGAATACGACTTTTAATAATGATATCTTTTAAAACTTTATTGACCGCATGACCCAAGTGAATTTGGCCATTTGCATAAGGAGGGCCGTCATGCAGGACATATTTTTTCTTGCCAATACGCGACGCACGAATCTGCTGATAAATGTTGTCGGCATACCACTCTTCTAACCATTTTGCTTCACGCACCGCGAGGTTTGCTTTCATGGCAAATTCGGTACCTGGGAGGTTGAGTGTGGCTTTATAATCCACTGCATTTTCAGTAGTTTGCTTATCGCTCATGCAAGATGTCTTCCAATTTAATCAGCGGCTCGGCTGACGCGTTTTACATAAAATTGATTGGTATTTAAAAGGGAAATGTGGGGGTGTTTTGGCGGAACTCAAGCAGTTTCACCACATCATCATCAATTCCCGCTTTGAGTGCTTCCAGCGAAGGGTAGTTCTTTTCACCATGTAAGTAGTTCAAGAAAGTGACCCGCATTAACAAGCCATACAGATTAGCAGAAACATCAGGGAAATGTACTTCTAATCGCCATTCTGGCTGTGCTTGTTGAATGGCTGGACGTGTTCCGACATGACCCGCACCAAAAAGCGCTGAATGGTCATATCCTGCAACCCCTAATCGATCAGGATGGTCTGCTTTCACTTTGTCGCGTAAAGACGTGGTTTCACACATCACATCTACACCATAAATGCCGTTTAAACAGGGTTTATGTCGGTTTAAACGTACATTAATAGTTGGAAAATCAAGGGTTCGGCCAATTTGGTCGCCATATTGTACCCGACCCGTAATGCTATAAGGGCGCCCTAATAACTGAGCAGCCAGCGCCAAGTCCCCTGCGGCCAATGTTTGGCGAATCCGAGTTGAACTGACGCGTTCACCTTCTGCGAGGATGGTTTCTAGATTGTGGACTTGAAAACCATAGTTTTCGAGAAATTCGCTGTTGCCTTGGCGGTTTTTACCAAAGTGAAAGTCATCGCCTAAAACCAAACTTTGGGCATTGAGTTTTTCTTTTAAAATATCGGCAAATTGTTCTGCACTTAAACTGCGGAAGCTGTTGTCAAATTTCGCGACCGCAATATAGTCCACACCCAGCTCAGTTAAATATTCGACTTTTTCACGCAATGATGAAATACGCGGTGGAGCATCATAACCTTTAAAAAATTCAAGTGGTTGAGGCTCAAAAATCATCACCACTGTTTTTAGATTTTGTTGTTTTGCAACGGCTTTGAGCTGATGAATCATGGCTTGATGACCCAAATGCACCCCGTCAAAATTACCGATAGTGACAGCGGTTTTTTCTAATTGGATATGTGAAGGCAAAGCATTTAGACGGAGCAGCTTCATGGGCAAATCAAGTGCTTGGAATTAAGAACGGCTTATATATTGCCATATTCTTGGGCATTCGTCTTGTGGTTGTTTTTTGACAACGCAAAATTTAGTGCAAAGTATATTTTTATTGATTTATTTAATATAAATTAATCAATTTTTCTTATTTATAAATTTGATTAGTATAAATGTAGATTTTAAATGAGGCCGAACTCATGCAAAAACCATTTACACAACTTGGACAGCGGCAAAATCTGATCCGTCAATTCACCCCCAACTGGTTCACTGTCAGTATGGGAACAGGTGTTGTGGCATTAATTGTATCAGCGTTTCCGATGTTAAAGGCATTCACATGGCAACTCGGCACAGGGCTGTGGTATTTCAATATTTTACTGTTCGTACTTTTTAGTGTGCTATATGGCTTACATTGGGCATTTTATCCGCACGAAGCCAAACAGATTTTTCAACATCCAAGCATGAGTCTATTTTTAGGGACGATCCCGATGGCGCTGGCCACCATCCTCAATGGCTTTTTAAAATATGGTCAGCCTATTTATGGCGACACAGCTGTACAGATTGCGCAAACGCTCTGGTATGCAAATATAGTCTTGGCGCTCTTGGTGGCGTGGGCAGTTCCTTTTGCTATGTATCGACATCAGGAGCATGCTTTACAGCAGATGACCGCAGTGTGGTTATTGCCGATCGTGGCCTGTGAAGTTGCAGCCAGCAGTGGTGGTTTATTGCTGGGGCATTTGGCAACTGATACTCACGCCGTTGCGATTTTATTGGGCAGTTATGTGTTGTGAGGTGTTTCAGTATTACCCGCCTTTGCAATTTTAACGATTTTAATGTTGCGTTTGGTCTTACATAAACTGCCTGAAAAAGAGTTGGCGGTCAGCAGTTGGTTGGCTTTGGGATCGATAGGCACTGCTGCTTTGGCGTTATTGGTTTTGGGGCATCAGGCACCGACGCTGATGGCGAGTTTGGGCTTAGCACAACTGGGTCAGTTATTTCATCAGGCAGGGATTTTGGCCAGTTTAATCCTGCTGGGTTTTGGACTGTGGTGGTTGGGGATTGCGCTACTGACGACTTTGCACCATGCCAAACATGACTTACCATTTAATATGGGTTGGTGGGGACTGACCTTCCCATTGGGCGTATATACACTGGCAATCTTCACCTTAGCCCAGCAACTCAATTTGGCCTTCCTGTATGCTGTTGGTTATGCTTTTGCAGCCATCCTGATGTTGTTATGGAGTTTGGTCGCAACCAAGACGGCACACGGTTTTTATCAAGGTCATTTATTCTTTTCACCCTGCTTAAAAACCTATTTAGAACAGCAGTATAAATGAGCTCTACAATCCTTTCAGTTCAAAGCGTCATCTGGTCTTATACACTTTGGTGTAGCAGAGACCAGAGGCGCTTTTCTTTCGGATCGATTTGTTTTCTAATGGCATGAATGAAGTCTGTTCTTTGAGTATTTTATGTCGGATGTTGCACTAATCATGGCTTTGCCAAATGAGTCTAAAGGATTATTTGAGCAAGCAGGGATTGAAGTTCACTACAGCGGTATTGGTAAAGTCAACGCGGCCTATAAAGCATTTGAAGTGATTCAAAAAACAGGCTGTAAAACCCTGATTAATTTAGGCACAGCAGGTAGTACGTATTTTGATAAGCACGAATTGGTTGAAGTCTCTCAATTTGTACAACGCGACATGGATGTCTCTCCACTGGGTTTCGCTGTCGGTTTTACCCCATTTGACACCATGCATCCTGCGGAAATTCACTTAGAACCGTTTTTCCAGCAGCTCCGTACCGGCATTTGTGGAACAGGGGATAGCTTTGAAACAGGTAAGCCCAAAGTACCGTGTCATTTGGTTGATATGGAAGGATATGCGCTGGCAAAGGTCTGTAAAAAACAGGGTGTCCGTCTGATTTCAGTCAAATATATTTCAGATGGTGCCAACGACACCGCGCATTTGGACTGGGAAGACAATTTGTTATTGGGAGCTCAGAAATTATTAGCATTATTTGAAAGTATCTGAGGCTTTGATTCTGTCTTTTTCAATTCGGCGACCATAGAGTGCTATGGTCGTATGCCAAAATTACTCAGCTTTGAATAATGCAGACGGTGTTCGCGGGATCACGCCATACAGCATCATATGCACGGTATGTTGAATGACTCGTTGTTGCATACTGCGGTTACGTAGGGTTTTACCTGTTACCATTTCCATTTGCGTGGCAAAGTCAGCATAGTTTTGTGTTAAGGCCCAAATGTTGAGGATTAACAGCTCAGGGTCTATTTCAGTTGAAATTTTACCTTGCTCTTGCCAATTGCTAATGACTTTGGCTTTACGTTTGACCAACTTCTTTAAAGGCCCTTTGAGGATTTCCAAAATATGCGGAGCCCCTTGGATCACTTCTAAAGCAAACAAGCGAGACGCTTTCGGTTGAGTCCGAGAAACCTCAATTTTTTGCAATAAGTAGTTGGTGATCGCTTCTTCCGGCTCTAAGTCAGCTTCTAACATCTGTAGTGGGGCTAACCATTTTTGTAGAACCGTCGTTAAAACTTCAACGTACAAAGCTTCTTTATTTTCATAGTAATAGAAAATATTTGATTTGTGCATTTCAGCAATCTGTGCGATTTCATCTAAGCTTGCTCCATTAAATCCATAGAGCGAGAAGACATCTAGTGCAGCATTCAGCAGCTGGTGGCGTTTTTGAGTACTCTTTTTCTGTTCCATTCTGTAATTTAAAAAACAATAAAAAGGGGGAAGGACAAATTGTACGGCAAATCATCAGATTTGTGCACAAAGTGGAAATTTAATTTTTTGAATAATGATCATTTATTCTGTAGATTGTCTCTTAAATTGCGATAAATTCTAAAAGTTGTCCAATAAAATATAATTATATAAAAACTATTTTGTCTAAACTATATGAAATAATTCAATGTGAAGTGGTATGTTTTGATAAAAATAACGTGAAATTTATTACATTATTAAAATAAAGTATGCTTAAGTTATATGATGGTCTTGTTTTTTTACTGAAATTCAGCATAAAAAATCCTTAGCCCCCCAAGCTAAGGATTTTTTAGTCTACTTATGTGGCTAAAACCGCATTTAACACCTGCTGTTCAAGGGTATTGAACGGCATATCTTTGACGCGAGGGCGGGGTAGGTCGACTTGAAACTCTTTGGCAATATGGCCACGGTCCAGCAAAATAATCCGATCGGCCAGTTGAACAGCCTCACTAACATCATGGGTGACTAAAATGGCGGTAAAGCCTTGTTCCGTCCATAATTTTTCAATCAAATTCTGCATGTCTAAGCGGGTTAAGGCATCGAGTGCTCCCAAAGGTTCATCAAGCAATAAAATCCGTGGTTTATGCGATAAAGCGCGTGCCAAAGCGGTCCGTTGACGCTGTCCCCCAGAGAGTTGCGAAGGCCAAAGTCCCGCTTTCTCTTTGAGTCCGGCTTTTTCTAGCAGACCCGAGGCAGTGGCATGTTGTTGTTTCGGCAACCCCAGTTGTACGTTTTGTTCAATGGAGCGCCATGGTAACAGTCGTGGATCTTGGAACATGACCCGTATATCGTCTGCGGTAATCCCTTCGCGGAGGTGTCGTGCGGACTTAAACTTAATTTCGCCGTAGCTTTGTTGTTCTAAGTTGGCAATCAGGCGCAGGAGGGTACTTTTACCACAACCACTGCGTCCGACAATGGCTAAAAACTCACCCGGCTGAATATGTAGATCTAAGTCTTCAAGGACTTTAACTGAACCATAAAACTTATGCAGTTGTTCGATAATAATTTCGGCCCCAAGCACCGCTTGAGGGTTAATGTCTTGATTGTGATTTGGCGGCGATGGAATATTGGCGTGGCGACCAAGGCTTAAATCAGTCATCTCAAACTCCTTATTTTTGGTATCCTGCATGCCAGCGCAGCAGATATTTTTCTAATGTGACGGCCAGTAGATCAGCCAATTTTCCAAGTAGGGCATACAGTAAAATCCCGACCAAAACGATGTCAGTCTGTAAAAATTCACGTGCATTCATGGTCATATAACCGATGCCGGCTTGGGCTGAAATGGTTTCGGCAACGATCAGCAGGACCCATACCAAACCCAGTGAAAAGCGTAGTCCGACTAAAATAGAAGGCATCGCACCCGGTAAAATAATTTCTTTATACAGTTGCCAACGGGTCAAACCATAGCTTTTCCCCATTTCAATCAGTTGTGGATCTACCGAACGTATGCCGTGATAGGTGTTGATGTAAATGGGGAAAAAGACCCCAACCGCAACCAAGAACAGCTTGGCGGTTTCATCAATCCCGAACCATAGGATCACCAACGGAATAAGTGCCAGTGCAGGAATATTTCGGATCATCTGTAGAGTGGTGTCGAGTAGAGTTGACGCCGTTTTCGATGAACCATTTAACAAACCCAGAAATAGCCCTAAACCTCCACCCACCAATAGGCCGAGTAAGGCACGGCCTGCACTAACTTGCACATGCTTCCATAGTTCACCACTCAGTAGCAGGTGCCAAAAAGCAGTAACTACTGCCGTTGGTGCAGGTAAAATCCGACTTTCTAAAAGTCCCGTGCTGGAGGCAATTTGCCAAAGCACAATCAAGCCGATAGGAAAGAGCCAAGGCAGCAATAGCTGCCCTAACTGAGTTCCACGTGAAACCTTTTCCTGCTGGAGGGTTTGCACTGAAACAATTTTGGACATTAGGCAGGCTCCTGAATCACTTTTGTTTTTTTGTTTTCATCGGGTGTGTAGTTGTTTGCCACAATCTCACCAAAGGGGCCTGTTAAATTTGGTTGTGCCAACTTTGCTTGAGTTTCAAGCGGCAGGAGTGGGAACACCAACTCGGCAAAACGAATCGACTCTTCAAGATGTGGATAGCCTGAGAAAATAAAGGTGTTGATGCCCAAGTCGGCATATTCTTGAATACGGGCTGCAACCGTTTCAGGGTCACCGACCAATGCCGTACCTGCACCCCCACGAACTAGACCTACGCCTGCCCAAAGGTTTGAGGACACTTCAAGCTTGCTGCGGTCCCCATTATGTAGTTCAGCCATGCGACGTTGACCGACCGAGTCCATGCTCTTAAATTTGGCCTGTGCTGCAGCAATCGTAGCATCATCGACATATTGAATGAGCTCTTCCGCCGCTTGCCATGCTTGTTCATTGGTTTCACGCGCAATCACATGCAGACGAATACCATAGTTGAGCGTACGACCTTTGGCTTCAGCTTTGGCACGGACAGTGTCAATTTTGTCTTTAACAGCAGCAGGGGGTTCACCCCATGTCAGATAAGTGTCGACCTGATCAGTGGCTAACTCGATGGCATCATCCGATGAGCCGCCAAACCAAAGTGGAGGGTAGGGTTGTTGCACAGGTGGATATAGCAGTTTGGCATCATCTACGTTTAGACGTTCGCCGTGAAAGGTAAAGCTTTCACCTGTATGGGAGCGGATTAAAATCTCACGCCAAATTTTGACGTATTCATTGGCAGTTTTATAGCGAGTTGAGTGGTCTTCATAAACGCCATCGCCTTGCAGTTCTTTTTCATCGCCACCTGTCACCAAGTTCAATAAAACCCGACCATTGGAGAGACGGTCAAAGGTGGCTGCCATCCGTGCAGCCAGTGCTGGAGTGGTCACGCCTGGACGCAGTGCAACTAGGAATTTTAATTTTTTTGTGGCATCAATCAGGCTGGCTGCGGTCAACCAGGGGTCTTCACATGAACGACCCGTTGGAATCAGTACGCCTTCATAACCCAAATTATCCACGGCAACCGCAATTTGCTTCATATAAGCATGGTCCACTTGACGAGCACCTTTGCTGGTACCTAAGTAGCGACTGTCACCGTGAGTTGGGATAAACCAGAAAATTTTCATTTTTAAAAATCCTTAGATAGAGTCGTTTAAGGTTTGCTCGGTGCAACCCAAACGGTACTTTGAACTTGAATGTGTTTCGGAATGAGCTGGACTTGTTGGAACAAGTCCGCAATTTGTTGTTGTGCTTGCACAACTTCAGGCGTCAGGGTTTGAATTGGTGAAGGTTTCAGACGTTTGTCGATGACGCGTTGGGCAATAGAGGGCTGTAAACCCGTACTTTGGGTATAGACCGAAAGTGCTTGCGATTGGTTTTTTAGCACCCATTGATCGGCCTGATTCAGCCCGTGAATGAACTGAGCGGTGGCCTCAGGATAAGTCTGAATGAACTTGGGGTTGCCAATATAAAAAGAATAAGTTTGCGGAAATGCTGTGCCATCAATCAAGACTTCGGCCTGTGCATCCTGCTCTGCTGCACTGAGGTAGGGTTCCCAAATGGCCCATGCATCAATGGATTGTTTATCAAACGCGGCACGTGCATCTGCAGGGGGCAGCCAAATCGGTTGAATATCCTGCCAACTGAGCCCTGCTTTTTGTAAGACTTTCGCCAGTAACTCATGTGCGCTTGAACCGCGTTGTACCGCAATCCGCTTACCTTTTAGGTCTTGAATTGAATCAATGGGACTATTTTTAGCAATCAACAGCGCTTGAGCATTGGCTGGAACTTGCTCATAGCCGACATAACTGAGCTCTTTGTCAGCAGCTTGAGCAAAGATCGGTGGGGTATTGCCCACTGAGCCAAAATCAACTGCACCCACAGATAAGGCTTCTAACATTTGTGGGCCAGCGGGGAACTCTTTCCATTCAATTTTGGCTTGAGGAAATTGTTGCTCAAATAATTTTTGCTCACGTGCGACCAACAGGTTCAAAGACGACTTTTGATAGCCAATCGACAGGGTTTTAACTGGATCTGCTGCCTGCTTTTCAGAAATATTTGTTGCTGCCGTGTCTTGCTTTTGGCATGCCCCGAGTCCAAGACTCAAGCTAACGATGCCAATACTGGAAACTGTTTTCAGTGTTTTCATAATGATCTCTATATTTTTATTTAATAATGGCAGCGTCAATATTCAGCTGGTTCGGAATGAGTTTTTGTTGATAGAAAGCATCGGCAACGTACTGCTGTTTTTTTGCGACTTCGGCTGAAATGGGTTGAACGCCAAAGCCCATACGACCAATCGAGGTTTGTAAAATGTCTAAAGACAAGCCTGTCGGTTTTTCTAACAATTTGGCTGCTTGTTGTTGATTCTGTTTGACCCACTGTGTGGTGTTGTTGAGTTCATTAACGACCGTTTTTAAAACTTCTGGATGGGTTTCGGCAAATTTACGATCGGCCAAATAGAACTGATGATTACTCACCAAGTTTTCTCCAGTAGCAATCACACGTGCTGAGATTTGGTGTTCAGCGGCAGCAAAGAAGGGATCCCAAATGACCCAAGCATCGACTGCACCACGTTCAAACGCAGCACGTGCATCTGATGGCGGAAGATACACCGCTTCAATATCAGAAAGTTTCAGGTTATTCGCTTCTAACACTTTAAGTAACAGGTAATGCACATTTGAACCTTTGTTGAGTGCGATCCGCTTGCCTTTTAAATCTTGAATGCTCTGAATCTTTGAGTCTTTTTGTACGATCAGTGCTTCTGCTTTAGGTGCAGCAGGTTGGTTGGCAATGTAAACCAAGTTCGAATTTGCAGCTTGTGCGAAAATTGGAGGCGCTTCACCTGCTTCACCAAAGACCACACTGCCGACATTTAAACCTTCGAGGAGTTGTGGACCTGCAGGAAACTCGACCCATTTGACTTGGACATTTTGTGCTTTAAGCGCCGTTTCTAAAGTGCCTCGCTCTTTGACGATGGGCAAAATGCCATATTTTTGAAAGCCAATATTGAGTGTGACGGTTTCAGCCTCTTTTTTCCCACATCCAGATAACATCATGGCACCCACGACTGCTGCAGAAAGAACGGTTGTTTTGATCCAGAACTGTGCTCGAGAAGTGCTCATGTGTTTCATAACTCCAAATAAATAAGGTGAGTGAGTTGGTGAACACATACGCTAATGGGCATTTCTTTTCAGAAAAAATAAGAAATCGGGCTTTAGACATGAAAAAAAAAGATAAAAACAAAAGTGCAAAACTTATGTAAAAAACAGCAATATAAAAAACATAAAATATAAAATTTATTGAGATTAACTTCTTGATATTTATTGTTTAAAAGGTATTTTTATTTTTGGAATAAGCTTAGTGTTTCACGCAATATAGCTTTGAGCGATTTTTGCGGTGTTTTCTAGATAAAGATATGAGAAATAAAGATATCCATAATCCTGCAAAAGCCACTTAAAGTGGCTTTTTAAAGACGAGCGAGTTGCGCTGATAGTTGTATAAGGCTTGGCGTGCATTGGGAAGTTCATCGACATTAGCCGTTTCAAAGCCATGTTCTAAGAACCAATGTGCAGTACGTGTGGTCAGTACAAACAACTGTTGAATGCCTATACTGCGGGCTTTACCTTCGAGATAATGCAAAATTTGGCTGCCGCGATTTGATTTGCGATAGCTCGGGTCGACTGCGACACAGGCAATTTCAGCGCTGCGGATTTCACCCTCTGCTGCTGGCAGTGGGTAGAGTGCGGCGCAGGCCAAGATCATGCCATCACGTTCAATCACCGCAAATTGGCCAATTTCGTTTTCGAGACGTTCACGTGAGCGATAAACCAAAATGCCTTCTTCTTCAAGTGGGCGTAATAGGTTAATCAGTCCGCCGACATCTTGAATGTTGGCCATACGAACTTCTTCATAATGGGCATCGGTAATCATGGTGCCCGAACCATCACGCGTGAAGAGCTCCTCAACCAAGGCACCATCATAAGCATAGGAAATCAGATGGACACGATGGACGCCATGTGTGGAGGCCTTTTTAGCACCGCGTAAAAGCACGGCAATGTCTGGATTCGAATCTTGGTACTTCTCAATTTGTGCATCGAGCTTGTGTGGCGAAATTTCGCGTTGCAACTGACCATGTTCACTGAGCAGACCATGTTGTTTGCCCAAGAAAATCAGTTTATCCGCTTTAAGATGAATCGCTGTGCGGGTCGCCACTTCCTCTGCCAGTAGGTTGAAAACTTCGCCTGTGGTGGAATATCCAGTTGGCCCGAGCAGCACAATATTGTGATTATCCAAATGGCCTTGAATGGCATCGGTATCGACCGTACGAACTTCGCCGGTTAACTGAAAGTCGACCCCATCGCGAATGCCATAGGGCTTGGCTGTAACAAAATTCCCTGAAACTACATCAATACGTGCGCCATACATCGGTGAATTGGCCAGTCCCATAGACAGTAAGGCTTCAATTTGCAAACGAATTGAGCCTACCGCATTCATCACGCAACTTAGTGATTCTCGCGTGGTCACGCGGCGATGTTGATGAAATGGCGTTTGTAGTTGGCTTTGTTTTAAGTTGTGGTTGATTTGCGGACGCGCGCCATGCACCAAGATCAGGCGAATCCCGAGTGAATGCAGCAGGGCAATGTCGTGAATAATATGTTGAAAGTTATCATGCTGAACGGCTTCACCATCGAACATAATCACAAAGGTTTTATTACGGTGAGCATTGATATAAGGCGCAGAATGTCGAAACCAATGCACATACTGCAAAGTTGTACTGTGATGTGTTTCGATGGAATTCGTTTGCATGCCTGTCTCAAAATGAACTGCTTAGCATGATTTTAATCAAAAAATGCAGAAGAGGAAGTCTTAAATAGAAAAACACCTGAAGCAATGTTCAGGTGTTCTATTGGTTTTGCGACACTAGCCAGAATTAACCGATAATACGCAGGATACGGTTATTACGTTCATTGACTAAAACATAGTCACCATTGACCTTATACCACTGTTGGTAGCGCCCAGTGTTGGGTAGGCGACGTGCTTCGCGGTCACTAACATGATAACGCGATGAGTCATAGCCGCGTGGCAAAGTTTGACCTGAGCGCCAGTCTCGGCTTGGGTTAACACGTTTGTTTTGGTAGCGGTTGTCATTGTCCCAACGGCGGTCATCGCGATGATCCCAACGCGAGTCATGATCATGCGAGCGGTCATAGTACTGTGGTGCCGCCATTGCAGATGTAGCCATGAGCGAGCCTAAAGAGAGAGTGATTGCAGTCAGAATTTTTTTCATTGCTTTCGTCCAGTATTTGTCTTGTTTCGATCATTCAAAATTAGCGAATAACTCTAGAGAAAGCGTGAGGGCTATTTAGGTGAATTGTGAAATGTATGAAGAGACTGAGGAGATGGTTGTTTTTCTGCAATGCTTGCAAACAAAAGCTTTGGCACATAAAAAACCTGAAACAACGCCTTCCATGCTGTGCCTGACTGTGGTCTCTTAAGAGGAGTATGCATTCGTGCTCAAGCGGATGAAAGGGTGTTGATTCAGGTCTCAATAATAATGTTGCTGAGTTGTACAAAATGAAGCGCAGATTAAAGCCCCATAATGCGCAGAATACTGTTGCTGTCTGCTTCGACTAAAATGTAGTCATTGTTGATTTTGTACCACTGCTGGTTTCGGTTTGGCTTTGGAAGATTATGGTCTTTATATTCGACTTTATAGCCGTTACCACGGTAATGCTGTGGCATGACATAACCTTGTTGCCATTTATGCTGTTGTAAACGTTTGACACCGCGCTCTTCGCGCATACGTCGACGATCTTGCTGATCGTCATTACCTGAATCGCGAAAGTCACGTCCGCGTGGCTCATTGCCATAGCGTGGATGATCGTGGTCAAACTGAGGGGCAGCAGTACTGAGACTGCTTGCCATCAAAGCACTGAAAGAGATTGCCAATACTGTCAAAATCTTTTTCATGTTGAATCCTCATTAAGGTAATTTCATTCTTTCCTATAATGTACGAAAAAAATGCAGAGAAACTGTGAAGATGAATTGGGTATTTATTAACAAATGCAGAGATATTAAGAAGATTATGCCCAATTCTAAGCCTGAATTAAATCATCAATTGCGCCAAAGTCCAAAGAGATGCTTTTAATTCTTGAATAATAGGTGATGATATATGTGAAGAAAATAACATAGGTAGTGAGTTTTATAAAAACTTTAGATGATAGATCTCTACATTCAAGCTATAAGCTGAGTGTAGAGAGCAGAAAATTATTATTGGATTTGGAAAATTTGCAACTAACAATCACATTTGTAGAGTGTATGAATGTGATTATTAACAAATATTAGTAATGAAAAATACGTTTATCCAAAGGTATTTCGATACCAATCGATGCACCAGCATCATTACCATGTAAATCAGAATCACTGAACCAACCATTAATTTTGATTGGTACAAATGATCTTAAGTAATGTGACCAAGTTAAATCGATAGCTTTAATATCATCTGTTTCAGGAAAGGCTGCATTGGTAATACGGCCAGATTGATTAACCTTTGCAAATAATAATCGACCATTTAAACGATTCATTGGATCAAATCGAATATCTCCACCTACAGAAATCATCTCACCATCACCACCCATAGCATGCCCCAATGGGAAACCATGTTGGTAATAACCATCGGTATAAGTTGAATGATTATATGAAACCTCTAACGCGTCACGGTTGGTACGAGTATCAGCCCATTCTGTATAAAGTTGATATGGCATGTTTTTAAAAGATGACGAATAATCTACGCCAGCAAGATACATTTTTTTAGAAGGTAAGCCACCAGCTTCATCTTCACCTACATATTGCCCATACAGACTCATAGGTACATTCAACAACTGCTGAAAATTCAATCGAGCATCAAAACCAGCAACTTGGTTAGATGGATCTGGTTCTCCAGTCCCACCATTGTCTTTATTTCCGACAAAAGCATCCCATAATGAACTTAAACTTTCAGGACGACCTTCTCCGCCCCATTGAAAAGCACGGGAAGCGCCTAATTCTAAATAAGGTAAAGGTTGTGCTGTAAGACGTAAACCCACTAATTTAGCATCAGGCACAGCAGAATAATCATCTAATTGACCAGCAAATGCTTGATACTGCCAAGGGCCAATCCATGACAACCATTTTGTTTCAAAAGCTGCTTGATCTGCACGCTGAGCCGTAAACCCATAGACTGGACGGCTTGCATCGCCACGAATTAAGCTACCATCATGTCCTGGGCCCCAATATGTTGGTATCTGACCTGCAACTACCCATTGATTCCACAATTTTCCTGCAATATATGAACCTTCAGCATTTACATCATGGCCATTATCAATTTGAGGGTCTTTTTCTCCATTCACCCTAAGGCGAACATCCCAATTTTCACCACCAGCATTAAATTCCAAACCTGCTTGGTACTGTACTTTTTCTTGATCACCAAAAGCTTGCGGAATTTCTTTTTGATCACTCTCAGCAAATAAGCGTGCTTTAAACATCGTGTTCTCACGATCGAGATGAGCTCGCACTGACTCAATAACTTTTTGCTGAGCAGAAGTCGCTACTTTAGCCTGAGACAATACTCTTTGAATTTCATCACCACTCATTGGCCATGTCGATGTGCTAACTTGTATCACACCCTGCTGATTTAACCAGTTTAGATCCGTTCTTAAATTTTGATCATTTAAAACGAGACCTTGAGCAAAGATACTCGTTGTTGCACCCATTAGCACAGCGATTGCAAGTGTTTTTTTTAGAAACATTCCGTTTTATTCTCAGGACTTAAAGCTAAGTGTCACCTTATTTTTTTTATATCTTTTTTTCAAGCTTTACTATTTAGTAATGTTGTAAAATTATAAATTTTCACATAAAACGTTACAATAGTGTTTGGAGCTTCACTGCCAAGCTGCGTTTTCAACTTGGCTGATTCGGCTTAATAAGCGTAGTTGAGGTCGGTATAATCACTCAATGACTTCTGCACATGCGCTTGGATAAATTCACGTATATCTGCTGCGGTCATCGGTTCACCATTTTTACTGATGGCATGCTCAATGTCAGGCTGACCTTCAATTTTGATGCGATAAACAAAGCTTTTCTTGGCTTTGTATTGTTCATCATTCTTAGCAATGACCGTGACGTAGTGATAGCTATGTTCAAAGTTCAAGTCGGTATGGGCAAAAACAAACTGGTCGAAAAGTTTCAGTGTGGCGCCATTTTCCAGCGCTTGAAGTTCCTCCACAATACTGGCTTCAAACTTCATCCCATATTTTTCTGAAATCGGCTGTTGGTCAATCAACAGGCTGACCATACCATCTTCAGTGGGTTGTACAGTGATGTTGCTCAAGTCCGTCATGGCATATGCTTCAAAAATAGAGTTGGGCATCAGTATCCGCAAAAATTGAAAAAAGACAACCTTTTCTGAACCTTGAAATCATGTTGCAGATGACTAAGCTTCAGTTTAACGCATAAAAAAAGGAAGCCGAAGCTTCCTCTTGAGTGACACATTTTAGTCTTGTGCATCAATACTTTGACCATTCATATGTAAACTATCATCGCCCATCAGGTACAGATAGGCAGGCATGATATTTTCAGGCGTTGGCAATGTTTTTGGATCTTCATCGGGATAGGCTTTGGCACGCATTGCAGTGCGTGTAGCTCCCGGATTGATACAGTTAAAGCGGATATTCGGTGAGGTATTTTCTTTGGCAAATAGTTGGCTGACCGCTTCAATCGCGATCTTAGACACCGAATATGCGCCCCAACGTTCACGCGTTTCACGCCCGACACCTGAGCTGGCAAAAACCACGGAGGCATGCTCAGATTTTTTCAGGAGTGGCATTAACTCTTGAGTCATAACGAATGGCGCACGCAAGTTGACGGCCATGACATCATCCCAGACATCAACAGGATAATTTTCCAGTTCAGTGCGCTCACCTAAAATGCCCGCATTATGCAAAATGCCATCTAGGCGACCAAATTGGCGTTCTAAGGTGTCGACCAGTAATTCATAATCACGAGGAGAGGCGCTCGACAGCTGCAAGGGTAAAATTGCAGGTTGCGGCGCACCTAAGCCTTCAATTTCATCATAAATGACTTCGAGCTTATTTAAGGTACGCCCATGCAGCACTACAGTTGCGCCGTGTAGGGCATAACTTAATGCAGCAGCACGACCAATACCATCGCCCGCACCTGTAATTAAGATGATGCGATCCTTGAGCAGATCGGGGCGAGGTTGATATTCTGAATATTTCATCATTACCTCCTCGTTATTTTGATTTTTTAATTGTGATCAAGTCAGTGAATTGGACGGTGTAGTTTGACTCACAAGAGACTGAATAACATCGTCCAATTCAGCCACAGTCTTCACTATACAATCTGCTTGCCACGCTGTTAAGTCATCTTTGTGCGCGAATGGTAAATAACCATAAGCCGCCAAAATGGTATACATCTGCGCGTTACGACCCGCATCGATGTCACGTGGATGATCGCCGACATAGATACAGTCTTGAGGTGCAATCGCGATGTGCTTGGCAGCCAAATACATCGGTTCAGGATCAGGCTTGGTCTGCGAGACATCCTCTGGGCAGACTAAAACCGCACAGCGTTCTGTCAAATCCAACGCATTTAATAATGCTTCACTGAGCCAGCGCGGTTTATTGGTGACGATGCCCCAAGGAATCTCTTGGTTTTCAAGCTTTTCAATAAGCGGATACATGCCCGAAAACAGGTCAGTATCTACTGCGATATCGGCACCGTAGGTATCTAAAAAACGCTGACGATGTGCAAGAAAAATCGGGTCTTCGACTTCCAGTTCTGGATAAACCAATTTCACCATAGCCCGTGCGCCTTCAGAGACTTGACTACGGATCAGGTTTGCATCGACCACAGCAACACCTTTTTCACGGCACATGTCTTGAATAATGCGAATAAAGTCGGCGGCAGTGTCGATCAGTGTGCCGTCAAGGTCGAATAAGACGGCTTTCATGCAGCACCTTCTTTGACGGTATAAACCATGTAATTGACATCCACATTTGGCGCTAACCAATAGCGTTTGGTCAAGGGGTTGTAATGTAAACCCGTCATGTCTTTCAGTTTGAGCCCTGCACCGCGAATATCATGTGCCAGTTCTGAGGGCTTAATGAATTTTTGATAATCGTGGGTGCCTTTGGCTAACATGCGCAGTACATATTCAGCACCAATAATGGCAAACAGGTAGGCTTTGGGATTACGGTTAATGGTGGAGAAGAATACATGACCACCTGGTTTCACCAGTTTATGGCAGGCTTCAATGATTGAGGCTGGATTGGGCACGTGTTCCAACATTTCCATGCAGGTCACAATATCGTATTGTCCTGCTTGTTCTTCTGCGAGCTGCTCCACTGGAATTTGGCGATATTCGATATGCTCAACACCTTCTTGTTCTGCATGTAAACGTGCCACATTCAGGGGGGCTTCGCCCATATCAATGCCGAGCACATTTGCTCCACGACGTGCCATACTTTCAGCTAAAATTCCGCCACCACAGCCGACATCAAGGACTTTTTTTCCACTGAGTCCACCTGCATGTTCATCAATCCAGTTTAAGCGCAGTGGATTGATCATATGTAAAGGGCGGAATTCCGAGTGCTGATCCCACCATATGGCAGCAAATGCTTCAAATTTGGCAATTTCTTGTGGATCAACATTCAGTTGCGACATCGTCGGCACCTCAATTTAAGTCATGATATTTAAAATGTTCAATAGGGCTTAGTGTAGCGTTTATTCTAGAAAAAGCGATAAAAGCCTGAAAAAAGTTCACAGAATGAAAACGAATTTGGCATATTTGATTTATAGTATTTGCATAAACTTATCATAATGATTTTGAGGACAATAAGTTCAATGAAAAAACTCCTTTTGAGTGGCTTAGCAACCGCTGTTTTCGCAATTTCGGGCAGTGCATTGGCTGCAAATTTTGTGGCAGGTCAGGACTATATCGTCGTACCAACACCTGTACAGGTGGAAGTGCCAGGAAAAATTGAAGTCCGCGAATTTTTTTGGTATGGCTGTGGTCACTGTTTTAAACTTGAACCCCATATGCAGACTTGGTTGAAAAAACTACCGAAAGATGTGCGTTTTGTGCGTACGCCAGCAGCCATGAATCCAGTGTGGGAGCAAGCGGCGCGAGCTTATTATGTGTCTGAGGCCTTGGGTGTGCGTAAAAAGACTCACCTGACGTTATTCCATGCCATTCATGATCAAAATCAACCGATTCTAGAGCAACCTGCTTTAGCCAAGTTCTATACTCAGTTTGGTATTCCAGAAGCGAAATTTAACAGCACTTATAAATCATTTGCGATCACTTCAAAAATTGCCCAAGCACAAGACTTAGCCAAGCGCTATCAACTCAGTGGTGTTCCAGCGGTGACGGTGAATGGTAAATATATTGTGCAAGGCGAAGATGCTAAAGTGACTCAAGTCGTGGATTACTTGATTGAAAAAGAACGCGCTGCAAAATAAGCTGAATCTGTTTTAAGTCCTTATTCAGTTAAAAAAGCCTGCATCAGCAGGCTTTTTTATGCGTTAACGATGTTTATTGCACACTTGATGCAGGTTGTAATAAATCCTCATAACGCAGCTCAATTTTTCTTAAGGTTTTTAAGCGCCAAAGTTGATGACGAGCTTCGGCTTCATAGCCATTAAAGGCCAAGAGTTTGGCAAATTTAGTCAAATCATAGGGGATCGGGTAGTTCAGCACCATTTCCTCATAGTCACGAATTTGCTCAGGGCTGACTTTGCTGTATGGATTTAACTGAATCCATGCAATGCGGCGGTTAAACTCCGACAGCAGTAAAATATGATCGTGATTGGTGAACTTTTCAGGGGTGTGTTCATAACGAGAAGCTTGATTCAGCTTTGGTACCATCAACTCATAGTCACGAATAATCAGTGCGACCAAGACCACACAGACAGTAAATGTGATCGGCATGGCAAAGCTCGGTAAAGTCCACGTTTTCACTTTTTGCTGAGATTGAATAATGCCTAGAATCAATCCGAGTGGCAGCAAGAAATAAGCGTAGAACAACGGAAATTCGAGCATACCGTGAATCAGTAAAGCGCCGACCATCAGAAGTCCAATCACAGATTCGAGCGATGTCGCAT
Source organism: Acinetobacter sp. P1332 (assembly GCF_044057475.1). Classification (NCBI taxonomy): domain Bacteria; kingdom Pseudomonadati; phylum Pseudomonadota; class Gammaproteobacteria; order Moraxellales; family Moraxellaceae; genus Acinetobacter; species Acinetobacter sp. P1332. Next base: position 3,524,493 of record NZ_CP171157.1, on the reverse strand, counting down.
GCTTTTGCAGTTGATAGCCCCAATAGCTGAGATAGGCAAAAAATGGAATCGCAATCACTAATCCGTTCCACACAATAAAGTCGAGAATGAAGTTGTGCGCACTTTTCACCCAAACGGGGCCTTGGAACTGATCACTGATTAGGGTGTAAGCCACACTGGTTTGATGCCAACCATAGCCAAACCAAGGTCGCTCAGCAATGGCATGGAGCATCTGTTGCCAAATGGCAAGACGTGACATATCACCTGTTGCACGAGCGATAACCTCTTTCGTTTGAGTGACATCGACATTGGATAGTTGAATCAAAAGTTGGTTCAACTGAGGAAGTAGGGCAATAAAAGCGATAAACAATACAAACCATGCGACGGCACTATACCACTTCAGTTGAACCACACCCTCGTACTGTTGATAGAGCAAATACAGCAGTACACAGATACTTGCGACCCATGATGTACGGGACTGACTCAGTGCCAGCGCAAATAGTATCAATGCCGCACTTGCGCACAGCAGAATCGAGTTGTATTTTTTCTTTTCAAATAGGTATAGAGTGCCGAGTAAGGCCAGAATGAGAAAGCTCGCCATATTGTTCGGCTGAGCAAAGTTAGCATAAGGCCTAATTCCTTTCAAAGAGGTCATACCGGGAATGTACTGTTCAATATTGAGCCATTGGCAAGTGGCGATGAGCGCTGTTACCAGACCGACTGACCAAAATACAGTACACAGGCCACTAAATAATTGTTCACGTTCTAAGGGTTTTTGGCTCAGGTTAAACCCTAAAACTATACTCAGCCAGAATGCAAAGATATATAAGCCACACATCAGTGCTTTGCTGAAAAAGAACAGCTCGCCAAAACCGTACTGAATGAAGGGCACCAGACTCAATAGCAATAGTGGCAAACTCACTTTCGGGAGCAAGAGTTTTTCTTTTAAAAATAGGGCAGAGAGTGCAAATAAAGATAAAAATGCAAACAATTCACCTGTATAGGTGACCCAAGGTCGATAATGAATGGGCAATAGCCATGCCAAGGCAATACAGACACTCGCCGCTAAAAAAAGAAAAAAACGCATAGGAGCTACAGATGAAAAAACTGGCTCTATGATAGTGAAAAAGCATCCAAGTTTGAGCAAAGCGCATTAAAAATTTTGTAATACACCAAAATTGCGTCTGCGAGCGGCTTAATGCAAAGTCGGATTGGCGTGTTTGGTTTGAGCAGATGGTCGTTGCCAATTGGAGATTCCACGGAACATGAGTTGAATCTGCACGATGGTTTGTAGTTTAAATTCAGCCCGCTGCTGTTGGAGTTTATCGGGAGCCACATCTCGACTCAAACCAATCCAGCGCATGGCCCAGTTAAAAGAGGCATCCATTAAAATATTGGCCAATACTTTGAGGTCTTCGCTGTCATGAATATGTTGCATGCTTTCAATACGGGTTAATTCATGGGCGAAGTCATCGATTAAAAAGGCAATTTCTCGCTCAACGGCAGCACGGATCAAGGCCGACCCACCCCAACGTTCTCCAATCAAGAAAATCCATTGTTCAGGATGTTGCTCTACAGCATGAAAAAATAGGTCTAGACTATGCTCAATCGTGGCATGTGGACCATAAACATAGCTTTGTCCCAATTGCGTTAACATACTTTTGATGTGGAGCGCAGCTTGGTCGACCAGTTCAAGTCCTAACTCATCCAAATCATTAAAGTGGCGATAAAAAGCGGTCGGCACTAAACCCACTTGGCGAGTGACTTCACGGAGACTAATGCGAGCAAAGGAACGTCCCGAGGTGCTGAGTTGTAATGCAGCATTCAGCAAAGCTTGGCGGCTTTGTTGTTTACGTTCTTCCCGAATCGACATAGATGATTGCCTCAGCCTCTTTTAAGCTTCAGTTTAACAAAGAATATGGATGGGTAGGGAAGCAGGCGATCAATTACAAATGCAATGCAGTCAGACAAATGCTTTGGGTCTGCTTCTGCTATACTATGCGCCAACCTATTAAGCTAGATGAAGGGCGTATTATGCGTATCGACCAACGAACATTAGATCAATTACGTGATGTCACCATTACTCGTAACTACACACGTTATGCGGAAGGTTCGGTATTGGTTGAGTTTGGTCATACCAAAGTTCTTTGTACGGCAAGTATTGATAACTCAGTACCACGCTTTTTAAAAGGCAAGGGTCAGGGTTGGGTAACCGCTGAATATGGCATGTTGCCACGTTCGACGCATACCCGTAGTGACCGTGAGGCTGCGCGTGGTAAGCAAAGTGGTCGTACTCAAGAAATTCAACGTTTGATTGGTCGTAGTCTACGCGCCATGGTGGATTTAAAAAAATTAGGTGAAAATACCATCACCATTGACTGTGATGTGATTCAGGCAGATGGCGGTACACGTACTGCTGCGATCACCGGTGCTGCGGTGGCCCTCATTGATGCGATGAATACGTTGCTTGAGAAAAAGAAAATTAAGCAAGATCCATTAAAAGGCTTAGTGGCTGCCATTTCAGTCGGTATTTTCCAAGATGAAGTGCTTTTAGACTTGTGCTATGAAGAAGACTCAAACTGCCAAACGGATTTAAATGTGGTCATGACTCAAGCTGGCGAATTTATTGAAATTCAAGGCACGGCAGAAGATAAACCATTTACCCGTGTACAGTGCAATGCCATGTTAGAAATGGCAGAAAAGGGCATTCAAGAATTGGTGAAAAAACAACAGCAAGCACTGGGCTGGTAAGTTTTAACGCAATAAAAAAACGCACTTTAGAGTGCGTTTTTTTATTGCGTGTTGACTGAATGCAAATTGTTGAAATTAAGTATTAAAACGCATAGAAAGGTCGACTGCTTTGACATCTTTGGTCAATACACCCATCGAAATATAATCCACGCCTGTGGTTGCGACTTCGCGTAAGTTGGCAATGGTGATGTTGCCTGACGCTTCCAATTTACAACGTCCTGCAACATGCTTGACCGCATCAATCATTTGTTGCTGGCTAAAGTTATCTAACATCACGATATCAGCTTGGGCTTCCAATGCTTGGTCTAATTCAGCCCAAGTTTCAACTTCGACTTCGACAGGTTTGCCTGGGGCAATTTGATGCGCTTTGGCAATGGCTTGAGCAATGCCACCCGCTGCCATGATGTGATTTTCTTTAATTAAAAAAGCATCGAATAGACCTAAACGATGATTTTGACCACCGCCGACTGCAACAGCATATTTCTGGGCAATACGCAGACCCGGTAGGGTTTTACGGGTATCCAGCAACTTGGTGTTTAAGCCATCGAGTTGTTTGACATATTCCGCAGTTTTGCTGGCCACAGCAGATAGCGTTTGTACAAAGTTGAGTGCAGGGCGTTCAACCGTAAGTAAGCTGCGTGCTGAACCCGCCAGTTTAAAAATGGTTTCATTGGCACGAACCAGATCGCCATCGTTTTTTAGCCAGGTGATTTGTACACTGGAATCAAAAGCTGCAATTAATGCATTGACCCAAGGTTGACCTGCAAGAATCATGTCTTCACGGCTAATAATGGTCGCAGTCGCTTGTTCATCTTCAGGTGTCAAAAGTGCCGTAATGTCACCATCACCGATGTCTTCTTGTAATGCCTGTTGAATATTCAGTTGAATAGATTGTTCAAGCAGTTGCTGCGATATGCTCATCCGATTGTCCGTATCTTTATAGAAGCCATGAAAATTGTGCAATATATTAGCATTTTTCCTGAAAAAGGCGTGAAAATTTAAGAATCAAACGCTGACCAATTTGAGAAATGACGGGGAAAGATTTAGCATGAGAGACATTAAAAAAGATTGCCCAAAGGGCGTAATGGGTTTGAGGAATAAAAATATGCAGGTCATTCCGTGGTTTCAAGTGCAAGCAGGGCAACTGCTAGGAGCGAGACAAATTCCATCGCCTAATTTTAATGCACGTCCTGCTGATACTGAGATTCAACTGATTGTCATCCATAATATCAGTTTGCCTCCCTCACAGTTTGGTGGCGGTTATATTGAACAATTTTTTCAAAATCAATTGGATTGGTCAGTACATCCATATTTTCAAACTATTCAAGGTATGCAAGTTTCAGCGCATTTACTGATTTTAAGAAGTGGCGAAGTCTTACAATTTGTCAATTTTAATGACCGTGCATGGCATGCAGGGCGTTCAAGCTATTTGGCCAAGAAAGAGTGTAATGATTATTCGATTGGCATTGAGCTTGAGGGCAGTGATGACTTGCCTTTTGAAGATGCCCAATATGAAACATTGGTACACGTGACGGCCTGTTTACAACAAGCCTATCCTCAAATTCAGCAGCATTTGGCAGGACATTCCGATATTGCGCCAGGACGTAAGACCGATCCAGGCACATTTTTTGATTGGTTAGACTATCGAAATCGTTTGCAGCAGTTAAAAAGTCAATGAATTGAGAGTCGACAACAACATTAAACAATCAAATATTCGCTGAAGTTTCATTACAATAGCGGCAAATGAAAAACTAGGTGGATACGATGGCGCTGTGGCGGTCAACCGTAATTGTAAGTGCAATGACCATGCTTTCTCGGGTCTTGGGTTTGGTACGAGACATTGTCTTACTAAATGTCTTTGGTGCTGGGAAAGATTTTGATACCTTTGTGGTGGCCTTTCGTATCCCGAACTTCTTCCGTCGGTTATTTGCTGAGGGAGCATTCTCACAGGCGTTTATTCCAGTCCTGACCGAATATAAAACTGGGCGTACCCATGCGGAAGTTCAGATTCTGATTAGCCGTGTCTTTGGTTGTTTAATGACGGTTATGACGGCTTTAACCTTCATTGCTATGGTCGCAGCTCCAGCAGTGCTATACATCTATGCACCGGGTTTCCATGCCGATCCAGAGAAGTTCGACCTCGCGGTTTCAATGTTCCGCCTCACCATTCCTTATTTATTGTTTATGTCGCTGACAGCCTTTGCCAGCAGTATTCTAAATAGTTATGGTTCCTTTGCTTCACCCGCATTTTCACCAGTATTGCTGAATGTTGCGATGATTGCAGGAGCATGGTGGTTGACGCCGTATATGGCGGAGCCGATTATGGCACTCGGTTGGGCAGTTATTGCTGCGGGTGTATTGCAACTGGCGATCCAAATTCCTGAACTTTGGCATAAAAAATTACTGATTCCACCGAAAGTCGATTTTAAACATGAAGGGGTGGATCGCATCATGAAATTGATGCTGCCTGCGCTATTTGGTGTTTCTGTCACGCAAATCAACTTACTCCTGAACACCATTTGGGCTTCGTTTATGCAAGACGGTTCAGTGTCATGGTTGTACAGTGCGGAACGCATGACCGAGTTACCTTTGGGCTTGATTGGGGTAGCGATTGGTACGGTGATTTTACCGGCATTGTCGACCCGTCATGCAGAGCAAAATATGTCGAAGTTTCGTGGCATGATGGATTGGGCTGCGAAGGTCATTGTTTTAGTGGGGGTACCGGCTAGTATTGCACTGTTTATGTTATCGACCCCTATTATTCAGGCCTTGTTCCAACGTGGACAATTTACCCTTGAAGATACTCAAATGACGGCTTTAGCGTTGCAGTGTATGAGCGCTGGGGTGATTTCATTCATGTTGATTAAAGTCTTTGCCCCAGGGTTTTATGCGCAACAAGACACCAAGACTCCTGTCCGTGTCGGTTTAATGGCCGTTGCTGCGAATGCGATTTTAAACGTGGTGTTTATTGGTTTCTTTAAACTGATTGACTGGCAGGCAGAGCATATGGCTTTGGCTTTAGCTTCTTCGGGCTCTGCTCTGGTGAATGCGGGGATGTTGTATTTCTATCTACACAAGCGCGATATTTTCCGTTTTGGTGCACACTGGAAAAAACTGTTTATCCAGTTTGGTATTTCTAACGCCGTGATGATTGCGGCATTGTGGTATGCATTGACTTGGTATAATGGTGATGTGTCACAGTGGATTCGCGTTGCAGAAGTGCTCGGATTGTGTGTGGTGGGTGTCGTGGCTTATGCGATTGGTTTGCTCTTTACTGGGTTTAGACCACGTCATCTCAAACATGAAGCATAAAACAAAGCAGTACTTTTTTATATTGCAAGCAAAGTGCGTAGCTTAAAAAAAGCACGGCTTGATTGAAGAATAGATTGAAATTAATAAAAAGCCTGATCACGAAGATCAGGCTTTTTATTTTGTATATAGCATTGCCTTTGCATTGCTGCCTTATTTTGGCAACACTTCAATCAGTTCCACATCAAAAATCAAGGTGCTATTTGGTTCAATCACATCACCTGAACCAATTTGGCCATAGCCCAGTTTAGCGGGAATAAAGAAACGATATTTAGCACCTTCTTTCATTAGCTGTAAGCCTTCAGTCCAACCTTGAATTACTTGGCTGACTTGAAACTCCGCAGGCTGTTGACGTGCAATCGAGCTGTCAAAAACGGTTTGATCAATCAAACGCCCTTCATAATGAACTTTGACTTTGCTGTTGGCCTTAGGTGACTTGCCTTGGCCTTGTTGTAAAACCATATATTGCAAGCCTGAAGTCGTGGTTTTCACCTCGGGTTTTTTCGCATTTTCAGCTAAAAAGGCCGCACCAATTTTGGCATTTTTATCAGCCAGTTGTTTAACTTCTAATAACTGTTTTGCCTCGGCTTGGCGTTTATATTGGGTGAGTACACGCGCCATTTCTTCATCGCTTAATGACGCAGCTTGGCCTTTAGATGCTTCACGTAACCCTTGCACAAAAGCATCGAGATCTAAATCTTGAATTGACTCGGCATTGCTCCGACCCATGAGATAGCCAAAGCTATAACCGACTTGTTGGTTGATGCTGCTTTTATTATTAATCGGTGCAGCAAAAACAGGTGTAGAAAGTAACAAGCCACAGAGTAATGTTGTTTGAATTTTCATCTTGTATTCTCAATAAAAAGAGGAGAGCAAAAGCTCTCCTTTGATTGACTTGTCTTATTTTACTTTGATCAGTTCAACATCAAAAATAAGCGTGCTGTTGGCTGGGATCATGCCGGGTACACCTTGTGGGCCGTAGCCTAAGTTAGAAGGGATGTAAAGTGTCGCCTTCCCACCTTCTTTCATGAGTTGTAGACCTTCAGTCCAACCTGGAATTACTTGATTTAATGGGAACTCAATTGGCTCGCCACGTTCAAGTGAACTATCAAAGACTTTACCATCGACCAGTTGGCCTTTGTAATGCACGGTCACGACAGAGCTGGCAGTGGGTTGCTTGCCTGTGCCTTCTTGCGTAATTTTGTACTGTAAGCCTGACGCTGTGGTTTTCACCCCAGGTTTTTTCGCATTTTCAGTTAAGAAGCTGTCACTGGTTGTTTGTGCTTGCTTCGCATCATTGGCCTGCTTTTGCTGCATTTCTTGTTGGAACTGCTCATAGGCTTGTTTTAATTCTTCTTCGGTATAGGCGGGTTGGCTACGGGCATGACCAGCACGGACACCGGTTACAAAACTGTTAATATCGAGTTCTGGTGGAGTTTGATGAGCAACCTCATAACCCAGTGCATAGCTAATTTTTTCTACGGCAGATGCATTTTTTGAAACTTGGGCTTCGGCTGAAGCTGGGTGTTGAGATGCATAATAAACGGGAACAAGTGCAGCACCGCCTAGAATAACAGCTACAGCAATGGGTAAGGCTTTACTCATGTGAAATTTTTCCTAATTCTATTACATTCAAAAAGTTTTTTAGCATCTTAGCAGACTTCATGAATGACGTGTTTTGTACCACCAGTACATTTTCAAATTAATATATGCCGAAGTCCTTAAAAAAACTATAAGGATTTGAATATATAAACGTTTGTCATACAAAATAAAAAGCCAGAAATCAAGTTCTGGCTTTTTATCGGTTAGAGAATGTATTTAGTCTGATTCTTTATTGGCTTTATAGGCATAAGCATAGTTATAGCCATAGCCATAGCCTGCACTTGAACGCTGGATATCATTTAGAATGAATCCATTCACTTTCACGCCGGCTTGTTCGAAGCGATTCAGGGTCAATTCAAGCTCCTTCATTTGTGTTTTCGCATAACGGGCAATCACTAAGTTAACGCCTGTGTATTGAGAAATAATGATGCCATCCGTCACGGCTAAGACTGGTGGAGTATCGATAATCACATGATCAAATTTCTCTGACATTTGCTCTAATAGATTTTTGAACTGGTTAGAGCTTAGTAGTTCAGACGGATTCGCTGGACTTTTACCTCTGGAGATGACGCTTAAGCCAGGTACTTCAGTATTTCGAATCACTGTCTCTAAGCTGTGTTGACCATTGAGTAATTCTGTTAAGCCAGGTTGTGTGTCGAGATTAAAATACTTGTGTAAATAACCACGACGTAAGTCTGCGTCTATGATTAATACGCGTTTGTCACTTTGCGCCAAAATTGTGGCTAAGTTGGTTGAAATAAAGGACTTTCCAACTTCTGGAGCTGGCCCTGAAATTGTGATCAGATTGTTTCGGGCAGAGCTTAGAGCGAAATGGATGGCTGTACGCATGCTTCTTAAGCTTTCAATAGCGATATCATCACTATTTTTAACAGCCAGAATAGGAATATTCTTTTTCTTCTTTAAAATATTAATACGGCTTTCTTGTACAGGTGAACGAGGAACCGTTGCATACACGGGCAGATCCAATTCATTTTCAATTTGAGTGGAGTCTTTGATCCCTGAACGCATCATATTACGTAATAACGCCAAGAGCGTACCGAGGAAACCACCTAAGAAAATAGAGAGAATTAAAATCTGTAGCTTCTTCGGTGCAATCGGCTCAATTGGTTCCACTGCTGTATCTACAATACGAACATTTCCAATCTCGCCCGCTTTAGCAATACGTAGTTGCTGATATGAGTTCAATAACGCTGTATAAAGTTGTTGTTTAACTTCAACTTCACGGTAAAGCTGTAAATAACGACGTTGTAAATCTGGCAGTTCTTTTAATGTCGCATTTAACTCCCCAATCTTTTTATCGATTGCTCCTAGTTGTGCATTCATTTGCTGCATGACTGGATGCTCAGCAGTATATTTGGCCGAAGCCTCTGCAACTTTTTGTTCAAGTTCTGCTTTTTGAGTTTCTAAGGTTACACTTTGCGTTAAATACAACTCAGATTCTTTAGTGACATCTACGGTGTTGTATTGTTGGCGAAATTTGTTGAATTCACGTTCTGCTACATCAAGTTGTTGTTTCAGCTCTGGTAGTTGTTCATCTAAGAATTTAAGTGTTTGCGCTGTTTCAGCTGAACGACGTTCAATGTTTTGTTGGCTATAAGAAACCAGAATAGCATTGAGTACTTGGGTAATATGAGTTTTGTCTGTACCTTGATAATTGAGCCCAAGAATACCTGTTAACTTTCCTTTTTCTGCGACTGAATAATTCATCAGAATACTGTCGACTGCGGCAGGTAGTGATTGTTTTTCAAGTAAATAAACGTCTTTTAGTTGATCTTGCGTATAGATAGAAATATTCCACAAGCCATCCGCTGTACGTAAGGTATTCGATTGGTTCGTTTTTCCTGTTAAAATGACTTGTTCAGTTTGTGTATTCGTTAAACTAAACTGACCATCTTTAAAGCGAAGTTCAAGGTTTTTATCACGGAAGTTTGATGGAACATTAAACTGGCGAATATCGAATGTTTTTTCATCATCTTTAAACAACACCGATTTCGGCTGGTACTCTGTTTGATAATGGTGTGGAGATAATAGACGATCAGTAAATGAATTTTGCGTGCCCGAAATTTTAAGATCTAAATTCAAATGTTGAATAACATTGCCTAATACCAAACGCGATTTTAAAATTTCGATTTCTGCTTGAGCAGGTTGCTTCTGTTCAATCATGCTCGATAGGTCACCTAATAAAGCTGCAGAAGCCCCTTTATTTTCTTCTACTTGTACCAAGGCGTCCACCGAATAGGTATCTGGAGTTGCTCTTAAGTATAGTAGGGCACAAATTAGACTCAAAAGGATACACAGCGCAATTAACTTCCATTGTGCGATCAATGAGAAAAATAGTTCTTTTAAATCAATAGTATCTTCTGTATTTGTAGTTTGGCTCATAATCGTACATCAAAGTTAAATATGTTTAGTCCAATCTGCTACACAGGCTTGTATAAGCAGGGAAGTTTCATCAAAAAAAGCTTGATCATGTTGATAGGGGTCAGGAATATTTTTTCCTTGCCAATGACCTAGGCGAAATGTTTTTCCTTTTGCAAATGGCCATGTTTGCTCAATATGCTTCTGTTGATTTTGGCTCATGACTAAAATCAAATCAGCTTGCTTAATCAGTTCAGCATTAAGTTTTCTTGCAATATGAGGGCTCATGTCAATTCCAATACGTTGCATGCAAAGCTTTGCTTTGTCATCAGCCGCATATCCAATCATGCCAGAAATGCCTGCAGAGTGAATTGTGAGCTGTGGATGGTTTTGTTTGAGTAGGTACTCTGCCATAGGGCTACGACAGATATTACCTATACAAACGACCAAAATATTTTTGAATTGCATTATTGTCCCATGCGATCAATATTATAAATAACATTTGAGAATGGAATGACTTGATTGATGACACGTTGCCAGCGCGTTAAACCTGAGGCATCGATGTACACAATATCATTGCTTTGCATTTGAAATTTATTTGCCAATCCAAAATCACCAATACTGGTTAAATCTAGGTGATAGACATCAGTGATCCCTGCATCACGATGACTACGAACCACATAAATTTTGCTTCGACTGCCTGAAAGTGGATTCAAACCGAGGCTTTCCCCAATGACATCACTTAAGCTAATACCCTGATCTCGCATCGGGATCGGTTTGTTTTGTCCCGACTCACCCATTACATAAATTTTCTGATTTTCTTTTGAGTTTACATAAAGTGTATCATTAGGCTGAATCAATAAATTGTGTAGTGAATAACCCGCCTTTTCAAGCGAAATGCTATTGAGATTATAAGTTTTACCTTGGCGGACAAGAGTAATAGAGGTGTTATCTCCTAACTGAGTATTGATACCGCCAGCTAAACCTAATGCAGTATAAACACTTGTGGGTTGGTCAGTTAAAGTAAACTGTCCACCTTTCATGACACTGCCTTGTACAGAGTAGCGTTGTCCTTGATACGATAGAACACGAGCAATGACGTCGGGAGTTTTTAAATACCGTGAAAGCTGGCTACGTAATTCTTGGTTCACTTGTGTTAAAGACTTTCCTGCTGCTTTGTAGCGACCAATAATAGGAAATTGGATATAACCACTTTGATCAATTTGATAACCTGTAGCCCGAGCAGAATCATTGTTGCTGACACTGACTGTAGCAGAAGGAGTAATTTCAGGATAAGCCCAGAGATAAATTGAAAGAATATCTCCAGCACTGAGCTTGTAATTTTTTTGAGGAATATTGAACAAATGAGAAAAATATTCTTGATTGTATTGGGCAGGTTGGACAGCTGGTAATGATGTTTGGGTGAGTTTCACAACATTGACTTGTGTGCCTAACTCTGTTTGATACATACCTTCCTCAGGTAAATCATAAGTTTGTAGTCCAGATGTCAGAGTGCATCCAGTAGATGTCATGATAAAGGACAATAGAATTATAGATTTAAAATGTCGCACAAAAATTCCCATTTTAGATTTTTTAAAATCATTTCAATTAAACAGCATTTTACCGAACTTAGCTTTAGGGTATATAGCAAATTGTAATCAATTTTTATAGTAAGAATTTTTGTTGATTGCTATGGATACAAATGTTGCGAATTTTACTGTATTGAGCAAAATAGCAGGATCTATCTAGTCTCTAAGTTTAATCAAACAGGACTGCACTAAGAATTTGGTAAAAAATCATAACAGAAAATTCATGTTTTTCTGGTAGTATTCCCGCCGATAAGATTCATGTTCATAACAGAAATAAATAAGGCGTTAAAATGCTACAACTCTCTGATCTGAAAATAGCAGTGATTGGTTTAGGCTATGTTGGTTTGCCATTGGCAGTCGAATTTGGTAAAAAAGTATCGGTCGTTGGGTTTGATATCCACACAACACGGATTGAAGAATTAAAAAGTGGCCAAGACCATACTTTAGAAGTTTCTTCAGACGAGTTGAAAGAAGCAACTTATTTAAGTTATTCATCTGATTTGGCCGACTTACATAGTTGCAATTTTTTTATTGTGACCGTGCCAACACCGATTGATGAGTTTAAACAACCTGATTTAACACCGCTTATAAAGGCTTCAACCAGTATTGGAAAGGTACTTAAAAAAGGTGATATCGTTGTTTATGAATCAACTGTTTATCCTGGTGCTACTGAAGAAACATGTATTCCAGTACTTGAACAGGTGTCTAATTTAAAATTTAACCAAGATTTTTTTGCTGGTTATAGCCCAGAAAGAATTAACCCAGGTGATAAATTACACCGAGTCACGAATATTTTAAAAATTACTTCAGGATCAACACCTGAAGTTGCTGACTTTATTGATCAAGTTTATAACTTAGTTATTGAAGCAGGTACGCATAAGGCAGCTAGCATTAAAGTGGCTGAAGCGGCAAAAGTGATTGAAAATACCCAGCGTGATGTCAATATTGCCTTGATTAATGAGCTGGCAGTGATCTTTAATAAAATGGGAATTGATACCGAAGCTGTATTACAGGCTGCCGGTACAAAATGGAATTTCCTGCCATTCCGTCCAGGTTTAGTGGGTGGACACTGTATTGGTGTCGATCCGTACTATTTAACTCATAAAGCACAGTCCATCGGTTATCATCCGGAAATTATTCTTGCAGGTCGCCGCTTAAATGATGGCATGGGGGCTTATGTGGTTACCCAGTTGGTCAAGGCGATGATCAAGAAAAAAATTCAGGTCGAAGGCGCCAAGGTTCTGGTTTTAGGCTTAAGTTTTAAAGAAAACTGCCCAGATATTCGTAACACCAAAATTATTGATATTGTTAATGAACTAACAGAATACAAGATTGCTGCCGATGTGTATGACCCGTGGGTAGATGCGGGCGAAGCTCAGCATGAATACGGGATTACTCCAGTCACCAATCTGGAACAGGGTCGGTATGATGCGGTAATTCTAGCCGTTGCACATGATCAGTTTAAAGCTATGGGTGCTGATGCATTACGTGCCCTTGGCAAGTCCGCACATATTTTGTATGACCTGAAATATGTACTAGATCAATCTGAATCTGACCTTCGTCTGTAATTTATAGGGGACCCTATATATGAGCCAATATCAAACTGTATGCGAGCAATTAGAACAAGCCCCTAAAATCTGGTTAATTACTGGTGTAGCGGGCTTTATTGGCTCAAATTTACTGGAAACCCTATTAAAGTTAAATCAAAATGTGGTGGGTCTGGACAATTTTGCTACAGGTCATCAGTATAATCTGGATGAAGTACAAAATCTGGTCAAGCCTGAACAGTGGGCGAACTTCAAATTTTATGAAGGTGATATTCGTAACTTTGAAGACTGCCAGACAGCATGTGCAGGAGTGGACTATGTCTTGCATCAGGCTGCTTTAGGTTCTGTGCCACGCTCGATTGCAGACCCGATTACCACCAATGCAGCCAATATTACCGGCTTTTTAAATATGCTGACGGCTGCACGTGATGCTCATGTTTCCAGCTTTACCTATGCTGCCAGCAGTTCGACTTATGGTGACCATCCTGCCTTACCAAAAGTCGAAGAAAATATTGGTAAGCCGCTTTCGCCTTATGCGGTCACCAAATATGTAAATGAGCTGTATGCTGAAGTATTTGCACGGACTTATGGGTTTAAAACCATTGGTCTGCGTTACTTTAATGTTTTCGGCAAGCGCCAGGACCCGAATGGGGCCTATGCCGCAGTCATTCCAAAATGGACAGCAGCCATGATTGCTGGTGATGATGTTTTCATTAATGGTGATGGTGAAACCAGCCGTGATTTCTGTTTTATTGAGAACACGGTTCAGGCCAATATTCTGGCAGCCACTACGCAAAATGATGAAGCTAAAAATCAGGTTTATAACGTAGCAGTGGGAGATCGTACTACGCTGAATAATTTGTTTAATGCTCTTAAAACAGCCTTAGATGAGAATGGTGTAATTTACAATAAAGACCCAGTGTATAGAGAGTTTCGGGCAGGTGATGTACGTCATTCACAGGCAAGTATAGATAAAATTGTAAGTTTACTGGGTTATTCGGCAACACATAGAATTAGTGATGGTGTTGGTTTGGCAATGCGTTGGTATGTAAGGGCTTTACAAAACTGAATTTATGTTTAAATCATTGCCTCATATTTTGAAATCCAGAGAAGTAAAAAGGCTGCTGGAAAACTTTTTTTCATTATCAGTTTTAAAGTTGGTTAATGCTGTTTTACCTTTTGTTACTCTGCCTTATTTAATTAAAGTGTTGGGATTTCAACAGTATGGGGCAATTATTTTAGGTCTATCTTTAATTGCATATTTTCAGGCAATTACCGATTATGGTTTTAATTTGTCTTCAACACGTGAAATGGTACAGCATAGAAAAAGTATAAGACAAGTTAGTTATATCTATAGTAAAACTATAGTGACTAAAATTTACTTATTAATTTTTTCATTAGTGATATTGGTAAACCTAATTCTTTTCGTACCAAAATTTCAAGAAGATAGTAGTGTTTATCTGTTAATGTGTTTGATATTGATTGGTCAGACTTTACTGCCAGAGTGGTTTTTTCGTGGTATAGAAAAAATGAAATATATCACATTTATGGATGTGATTGTGAAAACAGCCTTTACAATAGGTGTTTTTTTATTAATAAAAAAACCACAAGATTATTGGCTTTATCCTTTATTGTATGGCATAAGTTTCATATTTGTCGCTATTTACTCAAATTATATAGTGATTAAAGTATATGGGATTAAATTTTCTTTTGTTGACCCAGTGAAAATAATTAAAAATTTACAGACAGGTTTCCCACTGTTTATTAATCAGTTTATGCCTAATTTTTACAATAATACATCAACATTTTTAGTGGGTATGCTTCTTGGAAAAGTTGAGGCTGGGATATTTGGCGCAGTCAGACAAATTGCAAATATAGCAAGTGTTTTTAATGCTGTGGTTTCAACAGTTTTTTATCCATATTTATTAAGAAAAAAAGAAAAATTTCAATTATTTTCAAAACTTTATATTTTGGTTTTCTTTATTTTAATTATAGGGATGATGGCAATTCACTCATATATATTTCAATGGGTTGGGATCAGTGGTGATAGTGCATCAACTATATTCATATTGTTTTTGATAGGTGTTTTTTTTATCGCAATATATAGTTTGTATGCGACAAATTATTTAATCCCAAGAGGGTATGACAGAATTGTTATGAAAAACACAATTTTTATATCGATTATGGGCTTAGTTACTTCTTATCCTTTAATTAAAGTATTTGGCTCTTTAGGTGGAGCACTAAATATTGCAGTAGCTCAACTTTTAATGGGAATACTTTCGTATTTCTATTATTTAAAAATTCATAAAAATAGTTGAATGAGCTTTTTATCATATTGGTTAGTTTTAAGACTATTGAAAAATATATGGAGAGTATGTAGTGAAAACATTAGGATTTCCAATCAGTGATAAACTGAATGAAAACCGCAGAGCCCTTGTTCCAGAACATTTGAAGGGAATTGAACACACAAGCAAAATTTATGTAGAAACAAACTATGGCAAAGTACTTGGATATACAGATGCTGAGTATGCTGAATATGGTGTAAATATTGTAAGCCGTGACGAAGTATTACGGCAGGATATTATTTGTGATCCTAAAATTGGCGATGCCAATTACTTGAATCAGCTTAATAACCAAGCAATATTTGGATGGGTTCATGCGGTACAGAACAGAAATATTACGGATAAATTAATTAATAATACGCTTACAGCAATTGCATGGGAGGATATGTTTGAGTCTGGGAGACATATCTTCTGGCGAAATAATGAAATTGCAGGAGAGGCTGCTATTGTCCATGCTTATACTTTGCATGGGTTATTTCCCTATAATACAAAAGTTGCTTTATTAGGAAGAGGGAATATAGCCAGAGGAGCCTTAAAAATCCTGACAATGATGGGTGCAGATGTTACTGTTTATGATAGACGTACAGAAAAATTATTGCGGGATGAAATAGGAAGTTATGATGTATTTGTAAATGGTATTTTATGGGATACTAGCCGGAAAGATCATATTATTTATAAAGAAGATCTCCTGAAAATGAAGAGGGGGGCAATGATCATTGATATTTCTTGTGACCGTAATGGTGGAGTGGAAACATCAGTACCAACCACACTTGATAAGCCTGTATACACGGTTGATGGCATTACTCATTATGCAGTAGATCATACCCCGACATTGTTTTATAAAACAATTTCAGAGAGTCTGAGTGAAAATATTATTTCATATCTTAATAGCTTAATTAGTGAAAATCCTGATCAGGTCTTAACTGAGGCAACTGTTGTTAAAGATGGCAGAATTGTAGATCAGCGCATTAATCAGTTTCAGGGAAGATTGTAATGTCAAAAATGTATTTACGTGAGTTAGTGCTATCGACCCCATGGCTGAAAAAAATATATTTAAAAAGACGAAGCCAAACCACCAATGATTTAATGAATGCACAACAACTTGAAAAGTATTTGGATAATGCTGAAAAGGTATTTCTAGAGTTACCTGTTAATATTCGTGTAGGTCTAGTTAAAGATTCTGATAATTATGCTGATGAAGGTTTAGTGAAAGAAAGAGCTTACTATCCTAAGTATGAGCGTTTTCTGAAAAATAATAACGTAAATTACTCATATTTTGATCCATATAGATCTGACTGGATGGAAAAGGCCGAAGACTATGATCTGATTATCTGGCATACAGATTCAGATCCATCAACTCAGGAAATTGCAGAAAGCAAAATCCAAATTTTAGAAAAAATGTCTATAAGATGCCTGCCTTCATATGATGAAATATGGTCTTATGAAAATAAGATCAGAGCGAGTTATTTATATGAATTATATAATTTACCTGCTATACCGACGTTTATTAGTCATTCGTATACTGAGGTTCTAGATTATTTAAAAAAAACTAATTACCCAGTAATTTCCAAATTATCTACTGGATCTGCATCCTATGGTGTAGATAAACTCGATGATTTTAATCAGGCTAAAAAAGTTGTTGATCAGATTTTTTCCTATAAGGGGAAAGAAACCTATTTTAAATATGTTAGTCAGAAAAATTATGTTTATTTTCAGGAGTTTATTGAGGATGCGGCTTTCGATTTACGTATTATATCAGTAGGAAGCGACCTCCTTGGTTATTATCGTTACCCAAATGAAGGTGACTTTAGGGCATCAGGTGCAGGTAATTATGAGAAAAAAGAAATTCCATCTGAAGCATTAGAACTGGCTTATCAGGTTAAAGAAAAGTTTGGTTCTACTTTTTTGGCTACAGATTTTGTATATAGTGAAAAACGCAAAAAGTTTTTAATTATTGAATCTTCTATATTTATTGGGATTGATACTTGTGAGCAACTCTCAATAAATGGTGTAGCTGGTAAATACGTACGTGTATCTGAAAATCAGTTTGAATTTAGACCTGGTAAATTTTGGGTACAGGAACTTACACTCAAAAGTCTAATTGAGAAAAGCTTTAAATGAAAAAAATTGTGCATGTGATTATTGGGCTAAATGTTGGTGGTGCAGAACTGATGTTGAAACGTTTAGTTTTGCATAGTCAGCAGGGAGGACAGTTTCGGCATGAGGTTATTTCATTAACAGAACTGGGTTTAATTGGTGCTGACTTGCAGGCACAGGGTATTCCTGTACATGTGCTGGGCATGAATTCTGCTTTTTCATTGGTTCAAACCTATTTTAAGTTAAGTCAGTTATTAAAAAAACTGGCACCAGATGTTGTGCAAACATGGATGTATCATGCTGACTTTCTGGGTGGGTTAGCAGCAAAAAGACAAGGAATAAAAAAAATTATCTGGGGTATTCGTACAACTGATGTAACGCAAGGCGGTTCTAGATTAACTGTAGGTTTGCGTAAAATTTGTGCGAAATTATCTTATTCAGTTCCAACAGATATAGTATGTGCTGCACATGTATCAAAAGATGTTCACATTAAAATCGGTTATGACGCAAGTAAAATTCATGTTGTCCCAAATGGATTTGAGCTGGACAGGTTAGTTGCGACAGAAGAAGATCGAAATAAAATTCGCCAAGAATTTAATATTCCAAGAGATGCTATCGTAATAGGATCTGTTGGTCGTTTTAATGTTGTAAAAAATCAAAAATTTTTTGTAGAAGTTGCTAGAGAGTTGGTTAAGACTGATTCTAATTTAATATTTATGCTTGTTGGTCGTGATAATACTGCTGATAATAATGAATTAATGGGTTGGCTTGGAGAGTATCACCTAATTAATAATTTTAGACTACTAGGGCAGCGTGATGATATTCCACGTTGTTTAAAAGCTATGGATATTTTTTGTTTACATTCCAAGACTGAAGGATTTCCAAATGTTTTAGGTGAGGCTATGGCTGTTGGTACTTTAGTTACGGCATTAGATGTTGGAGACTCTAAATATTTATTAAATAATGAAAAATTTATAGCACAAGATAAAATGAAAATTTTAAGTATATTAGAAGATATATTAAGTAGTATAAAAGATTTTTCAGAAGTTATAACTGAAAATAAGGAAAGAATTTTGAAAGAATTTCCTTTATCTCGTATTGTAATTTTATATGAAGAAATCTATTTAAAGGGAATGTGATGTATCAGTTTGATGCTTTTTCAAATATTATTTGGGCGCCTATATTATTTTCTATATTTTTAATTTTATCTCTAAAGGTTTGTAATTACTTTAAGATAAATTACAAATTAAGTTTGTCTTTATATCTTTGGCATACTTTATTTTGTGTAGTATATATATGGTTTGCTTTAAATTTTGGGGCGGATTCAAACAAATATTATTATAATGCATTAAATTTTGATAACAGAGATTTTAATTTTGGTACTTCTTTTATCATATATTTTACTTATTTTTTGCATAATTTTCTAGGTTTTTCTTATGTTGATCAATTTTTAATACATGGTTTTATTGGTTATATTGGCTTATTAGCATTTGCAGGATCAATAAAGCAAGCAACATTATATAAAAGTAAAAATATTAAATTACTAGGTTGGGTAATTGTTTTTTTACCATCAATAAGTTTCTGGACTACTGCACTCGGAAAAGATGCTATTTCATTTATGGCATTAGGTTTAGCATTATGGTCTGCACTAGATTTTAAAAAACGAAAATTATTATTATTTTTTTCAATTTTTTCTATGTTTATGGTACGACCTCACATAGGTGCTGCATTAGCTATTGCATTTGCTTTTTCGATTATTTTCGACAAAAGAACATCATTATATATAAAAGTTTTTTTTGGAACTATAGCATTTATTATTACAGCTTTTATTATTCCTATAATGATAAATTATATTGGTTTGTCAGAAGCAGATGGGTTGTCCGATGTAGATGCATACGTAGATAAAAGACAGAATTCCAATTTAAGTGGCGGTAGTAGCTTAGATATAGCCTCAATGAGCTTGCCAATGCAAATGCTAAGCTATCTATTTAGACCCTTACCATTTGAAGCTCATACACTATTTGCACTAATTGCTTCATTAGACAATATTATTTTAATTTATTTATTAATTTTAGGGATTGTTGCCTACTTAGAGAAATCTAAGCCTTCAATTGAGTCAAATCGTATTTTTTTATGGGTATACTTTTTTATTTGTTTGATGATGTTAGCTACTACTACAGCGAATTTAGGTATTGCTATGAGACAAAAGTGGATGTTTTTACCCTGCTTAATATTTTTATTATTAAGTGTTATTGGTACTAAAAATAAAGAATTAGTTAAGAGTTTAAAATAATGAAGTTCTTAATTATTTCTAGTTTTCTCCCTTCAGTATTAAATTTCCGTGGGAAGTTACTCGAAGCGATCTATCAGCAAGGCTATGAAATCCATATTATTGCACCTGATCTGACTTCTTTTTCTGCTGAGCATGAAAAACTACTAGATTTAGGTTATTTCGTACATGATGTTTCCATGCAGCGTACAGGTACCAACCCGGTAGCAGACTTAAAAACCTTAGGGAGCATGTATACGCTTATAAAAAAAATCAAACCTGATTATGTTCTATCTTATACGATCAAGCCGGTGATCTATGGAACACTGGCTGCGTGGCTGGCAAAAGTATCAAATCGCTACGCTTTAATTACAGGTTTAGGTTATGCATTTCAAAATGTAGAAACTCAGAGTAAGCGTAGTATTTTTCAGCAATTGGTTCATGGTTTATACCAGCAGGCTTTATCACGCAGTCATAAGGCATTTTTCCAAAACCCGGATGACCTAAAACTTTTTCAGGATTTAAAGCTTCTAAAAGCTCAAATAAATACAGTGGTAGTGAACGGTTCAGGGGTCAATGTTGCCGACTTTAATGTATTACCTTTACCTGTCACGGCTGATCAAAAAATAAAAATCTCCTTTTTACTGATTGCTCGTCTACTGGTAGATAAAGGTGTTCGTGAATATGTCGAAGCAGCAAAAATTATCAAACATAAATATCCGCATGTAGAGTTTAATCTGGTGGGCTGGATTGATGAAAATCCTTCAGCTATTGGTCAGCAAGAATTGGATCAATGGGTAGCCAGCAATACATTAAAATACTGGGGGAAACTATCCGATGTTCGCCCTGCAATTGCAGAAAGCTCGGTTTATGTCTTGCCGTCGTATCGTGAAGGTACGCCCCGTACAGTCTTAGAGGCCATGGCAATGGGTCGGGCAATTATTACCACCGATGCACCTGGTTGTCGTGAAACTGTTACTGATAGTGATAACGGATTTCTGGTTGAAGTAAAATCCGTGGAAAGTTTAGTAGAAGCCATGGAGAAACTGATTCTTCAGCCAGAGCTTATTGCTCAAATGGGAAGTCGCTCCCGAGAAATCGCACTTCATAAATATGATGTACATCAGGTAAACGCACATATGATGCAAGAAATGGGTTTAATATAAATGTTAAAACGCTTACTCGATATTATCATCGCCTCTATAGCCCTGATCCTGCTTTCACCGTTATATGCATTCGTTGCTTATAAAGTGAAAAAAAATCTAGGTTCGCCAGTGTTATTTCGTCAAGTTCGTCCAGGTTTGCATGGTAAACCTTTTGAAATGATCAAGTTCCGCACCATGAAGGATGCGATTGACGAGCAGGGTAACCCATTACCCGATAGTGAACGTCTAACACCTTTTGGCAAAATGTTACGTTCGACTAGCCTAGATGAAATGCCTGAACTCTGGAATGTAATTAAAGGAGATATGAGTGTTGTAGGTCCACGTCCGTTACTGATGGAATATCTACCTTTATACAATAAAGAGCAAGCCAAACGTCATGATGTATGCCCCGGTATGACCGGCTATGCCCAAGTGAATGGCCGTAATGCGATTAGTTGGGAAGAAAAGTTTAAGCTGGATACCTGGTATGTCGAAAACCAGTCAACAGTATTAGATTTTAAAATCATGCTTAAGACTGTGCAAAAAGTCATTGCAAAAGATGATATCAGTGCGGAAGGTGAGGCAACGATGACAAAATTTACAGGCTCAAAGTCGGAAGATAATACATGAGTTGCCCTGTCTATGCGATTTATGGAGCATCGGGTTGTGGTCGTAGTTTAATGTCTGTGGCACGACAACAATTACAGCGTTTAGGTGTTTCGGCCGAAATCTATTTTATTGATGACAGTCTACAAGAACAGCAGATTGTAAATGGACATATTGCATTAAACTACCAGTCTTTTAAAAATTTAAATGCTGCTCAAAAGTTTGTACTGATTGCCATTGCAAATAGTCAAATTCGTGAAAAGCTTGCTAATCAGCTCGTCATGGATGGTCTTCAATTGTGGACTGTCCAAGCTGATAATGTGGTAATGATGGACAATATTGAAATAGCGGAAGGAGCAGCACTAAGCCCTTTTGTTTCAATTACATCAAATATAAAAATCGGCAAATGTTTCCATGCAAATTTGTACAGTTATGTAGAACATGATTGCATCATTGGTGACTATGTTACCTTTGCTCCGGGTGTGAAATGTAATGGCAATATTCATATAGAAGACCATGCCTATATCGGTACTAGCGCTGTGATCAAACAAGGCACACCAGACAAACCATTGGTTATTGGTAAAGGTGCAATCGTTGGGATGGGGGCGGTAGTCACCAAAAGTGTTCCCGCAGGTGTTACCGTCATAGGTAATCCAGCCCGAATTTTAGAGAAAAAATAAAGATTTTTGTAAGAATTTAACTAGGAAATAAATATGTTAAACACTGCATTTGAACCATGGCCAAGCTTTACGCAAGAAGAAGCAGATGCTGTATCTAAAGTACTGTTGTCGAATAAGGTAAATTATTGGACGGGTCAAGAATGCCGTGAATTTGAAAAAGAATTCGCAACATTTGCAGGAACACAATATGCAGTGGCTTTAACCAACGGTACCGTTGCCCTAGATGTCGCTTTAAAAGCTCTGGGAATTGGAGTTGGTGATGACGTGATTGTCACTTCACGGACTTTCCTTGCTTCTGCAAGCTCGATTGTGACGGCTGGCGCTAATCCTATATTCGCAGATGTTGAATTGGATTCACAAAATATTTCGGCTCGCACTATTGAAGCGGTACTAACGCCAAATACTAAAGCGATTATTTGTGTTCATTTAGCAGGTTGGATGTGTGATATGGATCCAATCATGCAACTTGCAGCTGAGCGTGGTTTATATGTGATTGAAGATTGTGCGCAAGCACATGGCGCAGAATATAAGGGCAAACCTGCGGGTTCTATTGGGCATATTGGTGCATGGTCTTTTTGTCAAGATAAAATCATGACTACTGGCGGTGAGGGGGGGATGGTCACCACCAATGATGAAGCGTTATGGAAAAAAATGTGGTCTTATAAAGATCATGGGAAAAACTTCGACAGTATTTATAACAAACAACATCCGCCAGGTTTCCGCTGGTTACATGATTCGTTTGGCACCAACTGGCGCATGATGGAAATGCAAGCAGTCATTGGGCGTATTCAATTGAAAAAAATGGCTGAATGGACTGAAATTCGTAATCATAATATGCAGCGCATTTATTCAGCATTTGAAAAGACCCCATATATAACCGTTTTTCAGCCTTCGAATGATTATGTAAATGCCGCTTATAAGTGTTATGTTCAAGTAAATGTAGATCAATTACCGGAAGGGTGGTCTCGTGATCGTATTATGAATGAAATTGCTGAATTAGGTGTTCCTTGCTTTAGTGGTTCTTGTTCAGAAGTGTATTTAGAGCATGCTTTTGACAATACGCCTTGGCGCCCTGCTCAACGGCTTCAGAATGCGCAAAAACTAGGTGAAAATAGTTTAATGTTTTTAGTTCATCCAACTTTGAGTGAAGATAGTATTAATCAAACTATTTCTGCTATTGAACAAGTACTTATTAGAATTTAAATGCTTTGATGTAAAGTGAATGCTTCGCTTTTGCATTCACTTTACATTTTTACATTTGTTTGTGGGTAGCAAATAACTTAAAAACACATTTAGTTTACTTATATAAATAGCATAGAGAAGACTCACCCTGTGAAATCAGTCATTCTGCCTTTGGTTACATCGCCACGATATGCCAAACAATTATTTTTAATCCTTTTGGATTTTTTAGTTTTTCCTGTCTTGATTTGGTTGAGCTACGCATTACGTGAATTTAACTTAGGGGCAGAAGTTGTTCCTAATATCTCATTCGGATCACTCTGGGTAAGTGTTTTAGCAATCACTATGTTATTGATTTCTGGAACATATAATTTTATTGTTCGTACATTCAATGAGGTGTTCTTTACACGCTTAGCAATTGCAACAGGGTTAACCGTCCTTGGACTTTTCGGGCTGGCATATTGTACAGAGGCTTTTATTCCGACATCAATTCCTTTGATGTTTGGTTTCTTTATGTTTTCTTGGGTTTGGTTCAGTCGTGGTGCTATTCGATTTATTGTGCGGGCATGTTTGCAGACTGATATTCCAAAAAGAAAAATCGTGATTTATGGGGCTGGATATGCAGGCCAACAAATTGCGGCAATGTTGAATCGTTCAGATGAACATTTTCCTTTATTTTTTATTGATGATGAACAGTCGTTATCAGGGCAAATTATTGGTGGTTTAAAAGTTTATAATGCTGAACATGCGCTTAAACGTCTGGAAAGAGAAACAGTTGATGAAATTCTCATTGCTTTACCATCTGTAGGGCGTACGCGAAAAAGTGAAATTGTTCAATTTCTTGAACCTGCACATATTAAAATTACAGAAATCCCAGGGCTTACAAAGCTTGTAGATGGCGACATTAAAGTCTCAGACATCCGAGAAGTAGACATTATTGATTTACTTGGGCGTGATCCTGTTCCGCCGATTCCTGAATTATTGGCCAAAAATATTCAACATAAAGTAGTGATGGTCACAGGGGCAGGTGGTTCTATTGGTTCAGAACTTTGTCGACAAATTATTAAGAACAATCCGCAGAAATTAGTTATTTATGAGCTTAGTGAATTTGCACTGTATAGTATTGATAAAGAGTTACGTCTTAAGTCACAAATAGAAATTATTCCGATTTTAGGAACAGTCCTCGACGAAGCTAAACTTGAGCGTGTGATTGAGCAGTATAATGTACAAACTGTATACCATGCAGCGGCTTATAAGCATGTGCCATTGGTCGAGTGTAATCCAATTGCAGGACTAAAAAATAACTCTATTGGTACAGCCTTTAGTGTGAATGCTGCGATTAAAAAAGGTGTAGAGACTTTTGTACTGATTTCAACAGACAAGGCTGTTCGTCCGACCAATGTAATGGGAGCGTCTAAGCGAATGGCTGAGCTGTACTGTCAAGCGATGGCAGAAGCACAGCAGCAAACTCAAATTAGTATTGTCCGGTTTGGGAATGTATTAGGTTCTTCAGGTTCCGTTGTTCCTCTGTTCAAACAGCAGATAGCAAAAGGTGGCCCAATTACAGTGACACACCCTGAAGTGACGCGTTATTTTATGACTATTCCAGAAGCATCACAGTTAGTCATTCAGGCTGGTGCTCTAGGTGCTGGCGGAGATGTATTCTTACTGGACATGGGAGAGCCTGTTCGTATTCAAGATTTAGCACGTCAAATGATCGCGTTGAGTGGCTTAAAAATGCGTGAAGAAGGGTCGGATATTGGCGACATTGCCATTGAATACTCTGGATTACGTCCAGGTGAAAAGTTATATGAAGAGTTGCTAATTGATCATGAAGATACACAGTTAACTGAGCATAGTCGAATCTTACGTTCATTTGAAAAGCATTTCTCTTTAGATGAATTATTGCCGATTTTCGAACGCATTTATGGCTTAACTGCAATTGATCAAGACATTGACTGGGCACTTACTCAGTTAGAACATTATGTTGATGGCTATCACCGAAGTCGAGAAGTTAAGGTAAACTAAGCTTTAATGATTTAATGAACGCAAATGTCTGGATCTGTGATGACAATTAAAAAAGCCATTCTTCCTGTTGCGGGTCTAGGAACCCGTTTTTTACCTGCAAGTAAGTCCATTCCGAAAGAGATGGTGACAGTCGTTGACCGCCCAGCGATTGAGTACGTTGTGAAAGAAGCTGTCGCGGCGGGTATTGAGCAGATCATTTTAGTCACGCATTCATCTAAAGCATCGATTGAGAATTATTTTGATCGTAACTTTGAATTAGAGACGACACTTGAGCAAAAGCAAAAATTTGATTTACTCAAAGAGATTAAGAATATTTTACCTGAACATGTCAGCGTAGTAAGTGTGCGTCAGCCACAACCCTTAGGACTTGGACACGCAGTTTTATGTGCAAAGTCGATTGTGGGGAACGATGATTTTGCTGTGCTGTTACCTGATGTTCTAGTTAAAGATGCTGATCCAACTAATGATTTGAGCTTAATGATTCAGCGTTTCAATGAAACACATGCTTCACAAATTATGGTTGAAGCGGTGCCTGATCATTTGGTCGATCAGTATGGTATTGTTGATGTAGCTTCTGTACCCAATGAAGGTCAAAGTGTAGTGATGCAAGGTATTGTTGAAAAACCAGCAGTGAGTTCAGCACCCTCTAATTTATCTGTGGTCGGACGCTATATTTTGCCCGCTGAGATTATGCACCTTTTGGAACAAACACCGAAAGGTGCGGGTAACGAAATCCAATTAACTGATGCAATTGCCATGCTACAACAGACCAATACGGTTGAAGCCTATCGTATGAAAGGCCAAACCTTTGACTGCGGAAGTAAACTGGGTTATTTAAAAGCCGTTTTGCATTATGGGATCGATCACCCGACGTTGGGTGATGCATTTAAAGCGCTTATTCAAGAGCTTTAATGATCAGCGGGAAACTCTTATGAAAGTTGCAGTATTTGGACAAACCCTGTACTCAGGTGTTATGGCAGCATTGTTGGCTGAGTGTGGACATCAGGTCTTTTGGTGCGATGTTTTAAAAAGACCTGCCTCAGAGCAAGCCTATACACAAAATGATGCTGTGATCAATCTACTCCGTAAACAAGAAAAAAGTGGATTTCTGCAATACTGCAATTTTAATGCTATTCCTCTCGATATTGATGCTTACTTTTTTAGCCTGAGTCCGACAGAAGAATCACAAGGCATTGAAATTCTAAAAGAGCTCAAACAGCGTCCTATTATTCATCCTAAATTGATGATCAATGCATCGACTTTGGGTTTACATGGCACTGAAAAATTTGAAAAAATATTAACGGATGATGATTGGGTATATTTGCCTGACGTGATCCAAGAGGGTAACGCTTTGCAAAGTTTACTACAGGCTAAACAGTTGACTGTAGGTTGCTCAAGCGAAACAAGCCAAATTAAAATTCGAGAGTTACTTCGTCCCTTATTTCCAAGAGAACAACAATATTTGTTTATGCCTGTTTTAGATGCTGAGTTTACTAAACTCAGTGTTTCAGGCATGTTGGCAACCCGCATCAGCTATATTAACGATTTAGCCGTGGTGGCTGAAAAGCTAGGTATCGATATTGAGTATGTACGTCAAGGCTTGGCGGCGGATAGTCGAATCGGGGCTTCATATCTTTATCCAGGTGCTGGCTTTGGCGGTGAAAACTTCTCTCATGATGTCTTAACATTGGCAAATACTGTTTCAGGGACTGGAGCGAAGAGCCAATTATTGGCACAAGTTTGGGATATCAATGAGCAGCAAAAAGAAATTCTCTTTCGTAAATTATGGAATTATTATCATGGGGATTTAGCGGGTAAGGTTGTTGCGATTTGGGGTGCATCATTTAAAGAAAACACGTCTCGCATTCAGCAATCTCCAATTCATGCCATGTTAAAAGCGCTTTGGGCACAAAATATGGTGGTCAAATTGCATGATCCTCAGGCATTGGCCGAAATTGAAAAACATTATGGGTATCGAGAAGATTTGATTTACTGTACCGATCAATATGAGGCCGTTGAGGGAGCACATGCTTTGTGCTTATTAACCGCTTGGAAGCAGTACTGGAGTCCTAATTACACAGAATTACTCAAAAAAATGCAGCACCCACTGATTTTAGATGGTCGAAATATTTATGATCCATGCTATGTCAAAGCTCAAGGCTTTGCCTATCAGGGAGTAGGGCGATGAAGCATCAAAATAAACCATATCCCGTTGAAGATATTAATACAGCCATTGCCCGACTGCAGGGCTTGAAAGCTCATTTTGAACAGCATCATCTGAATGATCTTTTTGCAGATGATTCGACGCGTTTTGAGCAGCTCTCTGTCGTATTAGAGCCGATTATTTTTGATTTTAGTAAACATCGTATTGATCGAACCGTAGTTGATTCTTTAGTACAGTGGGCGCAGGCACGAGATTTAACCAGTTGGATTAAAACCTTATTCTCAAGTACAGCAATTAACTATACAGAACAGCGCTCAGCCATGCATTGGGCTTTACGTTTACCGCAATACGATCAAAAGCATCAGGCTATTGCTGATCAGGTTCATGAACAACTGCAAAAAATGTATGCATTGGTCAACAAAATTCACCAGGGCCAATACCGTGGCGCGACTGGTGAAGTGATTCAAGATGTGGTGAATATTGGTGTGGGGGGGTCTGACTTAGGGCCGCTGATGGTCAGCCATGCTTTATCTGATTTTAAAAAATCGACACAAAAGCCTTTAAATCTGCATTTTGTTTCAACCATAGATGGCAGTCAGCTTTCAGAACTTCTGCATAAGCTGCGTCCAGAAACCACATTATTTATTATCTCGTCAAAGTCATTTGGTACGATTGATACACTCTCCAATGCTCAAACGGTACGTCAGTGGCTTGAAAAAGCATTGGGTCAAGAGGCCCAAACCTTAAAGCATCATTTTATTGGCGTATCGACCAAGCCTGAAAAAATGACTGCTTGGGGGATCGCGCCAGAGAATCAATTTTTATTGTGGGATTGGGTGGGTGGTCGTTATTCTTTATGGTCGTGTATTGGACTTCCAATTGCTTTAACTATTGGAGTTAATGGATTTAAGCAGTTTTTAGCGGGTGCTTATGCGATTGACCAGCATTTTCAACATGCCCCTTTTGAGCAGAATATTCCTGTCTTGATGGGGCTTTTAGGGGCTTGGAATAATAATTTCTTAGACATTCAAACCCATGCTGTTTTACCGTATGACGGTCGCCTCAAGTACTTTGCATCCTATCTACAGCAGCTTGAGATGGAATCGAATGGTAAGTCGATCCAACGCAATGGTGAAAAAGTTGAATGGGATACCTGTCCGATTGTATGGGGCGAGGTGGGACCGAATGCACAGCATGCATTTTATCAACTGTTGCATCAAGGGACACATTCGGTGAGTTGTGACTTCATTGCACCAATACAACGTTATAACGCAAATCAGTTTACCTATGTGGATAATGCCGATGCGCTGATTGAACAGCATCATTTGGCCCTGTCCAACTGTCTGGCACAGTCGCGGCTACTGGCCTTTGGTAATCAGGCGCTTGATGCCAGTGAACTGGCCGGCCTACCGACCTATAAGCAGTATGCAGGCAACCAGCCGAGTTCAACTATTTTAATGCAAGAGCTTAATCCTTATAGCTTAGGTATGCTCATCGCGATGTATGAACATAAAGTATTTGTACAATCCGTACTTTGGAATATTAACCCTTTCGATCAATGGGGTGTTGAAAAAGGCAAGGAAATTGCCAACCAGTTGCTGCCTATTTTAAATGGTCATCAACAAGATCTATCTACATTAGATGTTTCGACTCAGGGTTTATTAAAAATTTTATTAGGAAAAATAGATGGCTAATATTTTAGTGACTGGTGGGGCGGGTTATATCGGTTCACATACCTGTGTTGAACTCCTTGAAGCTGGACATGATGTGATTGTGCTCGATAACCTTTCTAATAGCTCGGAAGAGTCGTTAAAACGTGTTCAGGAGTTAACTGGAAAAACGCTTAAGTTTATTCAGGGCGATATTCGTAATCAAAGTGATTTAGATCAAGTTTTTTCGTCTAATCAAATTGATGCGGTGATTCATTTTGCTGGATTAAAAGCAGTAGGTGAAAGCCAGCAAATACCACTAACTTATTTTGATAATAATATTGCAGGATCAATACAATTGGTTCAAGCAATGGAACGTGCCAATGTATTTAATTTGGTATTTAGTTCTTCAGCGACAGTTTATGATGAAGGGAATATTTCACCTCTGGATGAAACGATGCCGACAGGTATGCCGTCCAATAACTATGGGTATACTAAGCTGATTGTTGAACAATTATTAGAAAAGCTTTCTATTGCTGATGGGCGTTGGTCAATCGCACTTTTACGTTATTTTAATCCAGTTGGTGCGCATAAAAGTGGTCGTATTGGCGAAGACCCTCAAGGTATTCCAAATAATTTGATGCCTTATGTGACGCAAGTTGCGGTTGGTCGTCGTGAAAAACTTTCAATTTATGGCGATGATTACGATACGGTTGATGGTACTGGTGTTCGTGATTATATCCACGTTGTAGATTTGGCAAATGCGCATTTATGTGCATTGAATAATCGTTTGGCAGCTAAAGGTTGTAGAGCTTGGAATGTGGGAACGGGTAATGGTTCGTCTGTTCTGGAAGTGAAAAATACTTTTGAGCAAGTGAATGGCGTTGCTGTTGCTTATGAAGTTGCGCCACGTCGCTCAGGTGATGTGGCAACATCTTTTGCGAATAATGCTCGAGCGGTGAGTGAACTGGGATGGAAACCAAAATATAAACTAGAAGATATGTTGGCAGACAGTTGGAATTGGCAGAAGCAGAATCCACAAGGCTATAGCGATTAATTTGTTCAGATAAGTATCAAGAATAAAAAAAGAGCCATTTTGATGTGGCTCTTTTTTTTCTGACTTCAGCTGCCTTGAATCAGCTGGGTCAGCTCATCCACATAGTCTTGCATTTTTTTAGGATTTTTATCCGCACGGCTTTCAATATTTAAACGTAATAGGGGCTCTGTGTTTGAAGCACGTACGTTAAAGCGCCAAGCCCCAAAATCTAAACTTACACCATCTGTGTGGTCAATACTTGGATTTTGATTTGCGAAGTGATCAAAGATTTTTTGAATTGTGACTTGAGTATCTGCGACTTTGAAATTGATTTCCCCTGAGCAAGGGAATTTAGTAATCATCTCTTCAACTAATGAAGACAACGATTGTCCAGTTTCAGACAGTACAGAAACAACCAACAACCATGGAATCATTCCACTATCGCAATAAGAAAAATCGCGGAAATAATGGTGTGCAGACATTTCGCCGCCATAAACCGCATTGTGTTCACGCATTGTGTCTTTAATAAAGGAATGTCCTGATTTCGACTGAACAGGGATGCCTTGATATTTCTCTACAATATCCAGTGTATTCCAGACCAAACGGGGATCATGTACAATTTTTTCGCCAGATTGCTTCAGCAAGAACGCTTGAGCCAGAAGGCCGACAATATAATAGCCTTCAATAAACTGGCCTTTTTCATCGAACAGGAAGCAGCGGTCGAAGTCACCATCCCAGGCAATGCCCATATCTGCGCCATGCTGAATGACCGCATCACGGGTACTGTCACGGTTTTCAGTTAAAATCGGGTTGGGAATCCCGTTCGGGAAAGTGCCATCGGCTGCATGATGAATCTTGATAAATTCGACCGGAATATTGAGTTGTTGAAACTTTTGCTCAATGGCATCAATCACATGGCCTGCTGCTCCATTCCCGGCATTCATGACCAGTTTTATCGGACGGATTTTTGCCGGATCAATATAGCTCAGCAGATGATTTACAAATTCAGGCAGAATATTATATTTCTCAGTACGGCCTTTATTGCTGACGTCAATAAATTCATCTGATTCTGCTAAAGCCTGAATCTCTTTAAGACCAGTATCGGCACTAATTGGACGGGCATTTTCACGAACCAGTTTCATGCCATTATAGTCCATCGGATTATGGCTGGCCGTGATTTCAATACCACCTTGCACATCCAGATGGAAGGTGCCAAAATAGACTTCTTCAGTGCCGGTCATGCCCAGATCCAGAACATTGACACCTGCATCATTTAAACCGCGAATGGTGGCCTGTTTTAAGTCTTCACTGCTGAGCCGGATGTCACAGCCGATGACCACCGTTTTAGGCTGATAAATCTGTCCATAAGCACGGCCAATTTTATAGGCAATCTCTTCATTGAGCTCGGTGCCGAGTTTGCCGCGAATGTCATAGGCTTTGAAGCAAGTCAGTTCTGTCATCTGAATTCTCTAAATAACTTCTGAGAAGTGAGGGAAGTATAATTATAGGAGGAAAATAGTTCCTATATGCCAAGTTACTGGTTAACTTTTATATCTTCTTTAAAAATAGATGTTTAAGTGTATAGAGTGCTCTTTCATCTAATTTTTAAAGTTTGGTACTTCAGCATGCTATTTTATATGTTAGCCCTTAGTGAAATTTATATCGATTTTACCTTTGCCAAGATCCGCTCCGCCCAGTCAGTGTAATAATTTACATCTTCTATTTCTTCCTTTTTGGAAGGATGATTAATTGTAGTTATTGCAGTAATACCTCTCACTTCAGATAGAAACTTTTTAGGCCAACTGAGTGATTGAGACAGTATCGAATTGTTTAATATATCCAAATCTGTCTCAATTAATCGTTGAGTTTTTTCTTCATATGGGAGTAATAAGGTGGAGATATTTTTTTTACCATCTGAAGTATCAATTTCACACAAATAAAATTGATGGTTATTTTCTATATTAAAAATTTTATAGACATAAAAGTAGCGTAATTGATTGTTTGCAAACTTATGGCCTCTGAAACGTTTATATATCTTAAAAGGTGAGTTCTTGATTTCTTTGGTTTTATATCCCTTTTCTTCAATTTGCTCCAATAGTTTAATCAAGTCTTTATAAGTGACTCGCTCTAGTTGAATTTCTGATTCTGTTGTAAATCCAGACACTGTACCCTCTATATCTCCTTCTCCACCAGCAAATCCTTCTTCTTGATTTTGATCTTTATCCATTTGCTTTCGTCTTTTAAGTACTACAGTTTTAGCAGGAGGTGTCTCTAAAGAAATTTTTAATTCTTCAATTGTATAAATTTCTCCAGGTAGGTTTCTTAGCTTGGCCAGTAGTTTATCGATATCTGCCTCAGCATTTTTATTCAATTTCTCTTTAGGTTGACTCGCTGGTTTTGGTTTGTTTGAACCTTGCCCTTGAGCATTTTTGACCTGTTGTATGATTTTTTTTGAAGTGAAATGAAATTGAATAGGGCGGTTGATAGCTGTATCAAGATTTTTGAAAGATGTAATGCGCTCAATTCTGTAAATACCTGTTTCTTTATCATAAATTCCATCTACTGTTAGATCAATATTTTTAAGATCAGGTACTTCCATGTCAAAATTAAAACTTTTAGCGCCTTTTTGATCAATAATTGTTTTCTGATAAATACTAAGGAAGGCTTTCTTTAAATCAGGCTGTAATAAAATTAAAGCGAGCTTCTTCAAAAAATGAGGATCAGAAACATCTGCGTTCATAATTTTTTTGTTTTTTGCTATATTAATATGAATAGCCTTTTCATCATTTCTATCCACTAAAACATCGGTTGAATAATTTTCTGCAAAAAGTGCCGCCCGAATTAAATAAGGATGAGAGAAAAATAAATCGCGGGCCAAGATAAGCTTAGGTATTTGAATAGTAATATTTTTCTTTAAAACTGTTGAGTAGTAATTAAATTCAAAACATATCCGGCCTTCATGTATTTTTTGATCCTCACCCTCCGGTAAAATAATAGTTCTAAATGTTATGAAATTTACATGTTCAAGTGTGTGAGTGAATAATTTTGTAGGAGAGGCATCAATTTGGGTTCTATAGCGGTATAGAAGAACACTCTCAATCGGTAATTTAAGTTGAATAGGACGGTTAATAATAGGGTTAAACAAATGAGTATCAATATCAAACCGAGTTTGACCGCGTCGACTAATTTTTGTCGCAGTATAGTAAATCATCTCTTTTGGTAAAAAGTCGGTTGAACAATCACTCATTTTTTATTTCTTCCCAAATATTATTAAAAAATCGACGTGCTTCTGGCGTTAATCGCTGCTCACTTAATCCTGATACACGTAAAAAAACACTCGGTGGATAGTATTTATTCTCAGTTTGTTGACGAATATATGTTCGTGTCAGACGACGTATTTGATAACAATCCACCGACTCAGCGTAGCGCTCCAAAAATGCTTTGGTCAACGGCAGAAAATGCCAGTTTTTTTCAATTAGGCTGACATGCCCAAGTTGTTTAATTAAAAACTTTTTGGTCCATTGTGGGGAGTCTAAGTCTTCTAATAATTCATCACGTATTTTAATCAATTGTTTCATAAACTGACGATCCCGAATACTCCAATCGACACGTGGTTTGGGTAGAGAGAGTGGTGTCATGATAGCGGTTTGATTGATTTGTAACAGCCAATCTTTATGATTGCGATATAAACGTGCGTACAGTGCACCATCATGTTTACGAGCTAGTTTGACTGACATATCCTGAATCAATTGTATCCATTTCAGTTGATCATCTGACAGGACTTGGTAAGTCTTGTGTTTTACAGTGACCGGAATGGCTTGTTCCTCTATACCTACTGTCGCTAGATCCAAATACTGTTGGTATGTATAAATAGGACTTTGTTCGGGAACAAGTGCCTTTAATACGATGAGATGCTCAAGATAAGAAAATGCTTTACGATGTTTTCTACAGATATTCTTGAGCCAGCAGTTCTCAGAGCTCGGATCACCTAATTGATAATATTGAAGAAAACTTTCGCCCCAATAATCGACAACAAGCTGACGGACTTTTTCGTAATTGATATTTTTTTGACCTGACAGTAAGCCTCTGTCTTTCAATAGATTGAAGTAGGCATTTGATAAAATCGATACATCTTGTACTGCAATATGGCTCGATTGAATAAGTAGATCCTCGATTATTTTTGCTAACTCTAGATGGCGCTTAAAGTCTTGTGAATTAATAAAAAGTTGTGAGGAGTCAATAAGGACATTTAAATGAGCATTATAAAATCTTCGGTCTAGCCCATTGCAAGGAACAGCGCTGACAAAAAGGGCAGATTCATGCTTTGTACAATATTCATATCCTGTAATCTGCCAGCTACGTTTCCAATACACTTCACCATATTGTTCCATCTGTTCTTGCCAACAATGCGGACAGAACCGAAAAAAACTCACAGATTTCACCCGCGATGCATTTTTTCCCAATTTAGTATGCAGAGATTGGTACTGTTCACCTCGTAATGCCTGTACAGCATAACTTATCACTGTATCAGGCTGAAATAATTGATAAATTGGTAGTAGAGTGTGCTTTCTGATTAAAGTAAAAGCATCATAATGGTCTGGTAAATAACTGGCTAACCTGTCTAGATGAGAGGGTAAATCATAAGTTGGTGTCAAATTCCTGTTGTTGAATAACTCTTCAGTAAGGTATTTGGGACTTAAAATTCCATTGTGAATAGCATAACGTGCAATCACACTGTAAATTAACTCATCTGGATATGGTATTGGAAAATTTGAAATCATAATACACTTACTCTCTATTTTTTGTTTAATGCAACACAGGAGAGGTGGGATCAAACAAATAGTGAGATGATTTTAATAACTCATAAACATCGACTTCCTTTTCTTGTGCTTGACTGAAAAAATTCCGTAAATCATTGGCTTCAGTGCTCTTCCATTCTTCTGCTTTCATGACTTTGCGTGATGTTCTTGGTTTTCTTACCGAAGTTGTGGTCTGAGGCTGGTCCAATTTATCTTTTGCTACAGAGCCGTCTAATACTTCCAGAATATGTTGGAGTAGTACCTGTAAGTTCTCGTTTGGATATTTTTTTAATGCAGAAGTGACATGCAGATCAATTGTAGCAGCGGGGTGACCTAAGGCCGTTAGCATACCTATCAGTGTGGAATAATGTGGTCCTAGATCTTTACGCTGTATTTCCGTTTTTAATGCAGCTTTGAAACGGTGTTGTTCAACATATTCCTCAATTTGAACTTGAGGGATCGTTAAGTCAGAATATCGTGCAATACGTGTGGGGTTGCCTGAGCGGAGTGCATCCAAAATATCGTGGACTGGCTGTAATTGTTCTTCGTAGACTTTTTTAAAAAGTTCAGATGTAATTTTTTCCAGACCAATGGTGATTGCATGAATCTGCACCAAGCAGAACAGTTTAACCACTAAATCTGGAATGCCCTGCGTATAATAATACCAAGTGTTTCTTAATTCATCGGTCAGTTCAGCTGGTTGTTGAACCCATTGATATTGCCACAGCTTGTTGGAGAAAGCATACCATTCAGAAATGATCATTTGATCAGGGGTGCTAGGATCGGGAGTGGGTGCTTCATTGCGCATAGGTTCCCAGATTAAAGAGCCTAATCCTGCACTGCGTCTAGCTGATCTTAAATCTTCTTGCAGAATTTCATTGGCTTTGGGTGTCCCAATCATCACAATTGGAATGGATGCCACATTCACAAGGGTGACAAAGAAATTAAGAATGATTTCAGCCCCGCCAGATTTTTTTGTATTCAAATGCTGGATTTCATCAATGATTAAAAGTCCAATAGAATAATTATTTGCGATAATTTTCATCTGCTGCAGCATAGCATTCACATTTAAGCGACTTCTGGTGAAACGATGCTCGAAGTTTGTATCTCCTAATGCTAAATCTACTGCTCTAAAAAAGTTTGAGCATAAGTTTTTTAAAGAGCTGTCATGCGGACAATCAATTTTAAGGTAAACAATTTGTTTTAATCCCAGCTCTCTATGTTCAATCACTTGCGGGTAATAACGCAAAATTTTGTTCATTGTCGTTGTTTTACCACTTCCCGAACATCCTATAATTGACATGCTAGTTGCAGTCGACTCTGGAGGTGCATAGCGGTAAGAGCTTTCATTTGATGGTTCTAGTTG
The DNA here is from genome assembly GCF_044057475.1 of Acinetobacter sp. P1332. Lineage (NCBI taxonomy): Bacteria > Pseudomonadati > Pseudomonadota > Gammaproteobacteria > Moraxellales > Moraxellaceae > Acinetobacter > Acinetobacter sp. P1332. The sequence goes on along the minus strand of NZ_CP171157.1, from coordinate 3,487,977 downwards.
CTGAAAAGCAGCGTGTAAATGTCGATGTCTATCCCCATTAGTGATGTTTCTGCTCACGTAACCTTGCCGGATCATGATAGAAATTTTTTGTTCAAGGGATAGATGTTTAGTCAGTGGTTGAAAAAAATCATGAGGCAACTGAGCAATCAGATGGATTCTTTCTGGTTGGGGTAAGAAACGCTGTTCTGGAATAAATTTCAGTTTCCCTCGTAGGTGTTTAATAACCGATTTCGTGTCAAGGATAGGCGGTAATTGAGTAATGAGAGGATTATCCCCATAGATATCTTCTATCGATGTGTTGACCGCGAGTTCATTATTATTCATTCTTCATCGTCCTCTTCAAATAATTGTCTCATTAAGTCTGGTTGACTGGTCAAATCCAGATTGCTGCTGTGAGATGGGGGGGCTGGAGGATTGTCTTGGTTGGGATGGATAGTCCGGATAGAATTGACGGACCTATTTTGGAGATGTTCCTCACGTTCCACCTGAATTGCTTCTTGTTTGTTCTGACGAATATCCCGAGTACGTTGTGCTTTAGAAAGTTGGTGAACTCCTGCTTGAGCCTGCCGGCTCTGTGCTGTGTGGATGATTTTGTCAGTAAAATCCTGTAATTCACTGATGGCTACAGACTTTAGTTGTGAATGCTGTTTTTCAACAGTTTTGATTGCTTTTTGAATTTGTTCAGCTTCCCACCAGGTCAGATGCTGATATTGACGTGAGGTATCACTTAAGTGGGCTTCCCAGTATTCCAACTTATTTTCATCAAAGAAAACATAAATGGTATTTACTGAGTATGGGTCAAAACCAATCCGCAACTTTTTCGGGCGGGATTTGGTCGTGTTACGAATAAACCAGCCTTGTTGATGCATTTCCAAACATTGATAGAGTAAGCCTTTGACTTTAAGTCCCTTGTCACTTAAGGAGGCGTCGGTCCTAGGTAACAAGCCAACATATAGTGATTTGTTATCCACTTGTCTTAACATCCCAGTACGGTGCTGTAGACCCCACTGCCAGAGCTTAAGGGGGATAGAAGGCAGGTCAGTCGGCATATCGGCACTACGATCATATTTCGTCAAAATATCAAAATTATTGCGTAACAAGACGCAGCTTAATATGATTTTTCTGAACTCTTCCAAAGTTAGACAAGCTTCTAGTCGATAATCATGTCCGCCTTTCTTTTTTTCCTTGAATCCAGAAACAACACCAATATTCTCGTAGGATTTAAAGCGTGACTGAATGATTCCAAAAGCCCTCTCCACAATACCTTTGGCATCGCTTCGATACGGTGGCGCATTTTCAATACGAACAGAAAAGTTTTTTTCAAGAAGTTCAATTTGGTAGCCAATTAGTTCACCGCGGTCTGCAAGTATGGCGCCAGGTAAACCATAAATAGGCCAGTCTTCCGGTTGTATTTGCAAGCCATAACTCTGACAGAATGTCACTTTATTTTGGATTGCAACGCTGAGGCATTGTATGGCTGTATTAAATGAACTGTTTTCCATACCGACATAAAGCCCAGTAATCATCCGGCTGAATACATCGATAACAATATATACGGTAGGTCGGCCAATAATCTGTGATGGATCCCGTGATGATACAAGGTAGATGTCAGCGATTGTTGAATCTATCTCATAACGTGCGCCAGGGCCATTTGCTTGCTTGGTTGCTGTTGAAGTTAGAGGTTTGTGATCTTTCAGAGTTTTCTGATTCGTCAGAATTTCCTTGGAATTGTTCTTATTTCTATATCGCGTATTATAAAAATAATAGAATTGAGCATAGGTTGGAATATCTGAGGTTTGCACTTGATGAAAGTGCTTAGAAAATACACTTTTAAACCGAAGATAAGTTTCGTTAATGGATTGTTTTTTGACAGGAACTAAATACTCTTCGATGGCTTTCTTAAAATATAATTCAACCTGTTCAGTGACATTCTTACCTCCATTCGATTCATAGATGCGTGGTCTGCCAATTTTTTTATCACCTATAGCTCTTTTTTGACCTTTTCCACCTGAGTTTTCATAGTCCGGTACCAAAGCATTTATAGTTTGACCACGCTGCCAGTAGCGTCTTAGGAGTCGTAGAATTTTATTAATTGATACTTCTTTCTCTAGATGTATAGTTTTAATTTTTGCAGTCCTGATTTTTGTATTGATAAGAACTTGTTCATCATTAATTAAATCTTGAATAATTAAAAAGTTTTCATCTCTTTTTTTGAGTTGAATAGAATCTTCACTCAAGTTTAATTGTTTTAAGTATTCATAAGGATCTTGCGCTGGTATCAGGCTTTGATCATCTGAGAGAGTTTGAAGTTCCTTAGACAAAATGAGTTCAGGAAAAGCATTTTTATTATCAATCGCAATCCATACCGTATACTGCGGTAAGAATTTGAGTATTCGGTATTGTGTTGAATTCAAGATGTAAACTGAATTAATTAGTTGCATGGACTGTATTCTCATTCTGGAGCAAATTACTTGCATGAATATCAGAGAGTTTAAGCTCCAAGTACGAAATTTCTAGATTAAATTGAAGTATTCGCAGTGCAAATAATTTTCTAAACAATGCGAGCGTCGCTCCGATACCCATTTTTTGAGTTTGGTCAGAATGCTTACAAAATTGGATTAATGAGCTTTGAGGGTACTGGCTAATTTCTTCCATAAAATAAACTGCTTGATCAATCATGTGATTTGTTATTTCAAGGTCATTTTTTTCTACATACAGCCATTTAATGTTCTCTAGTACCGTAGCAGGAATGTCTTTTTCAGTGATCAGTTTGAACGGCGTATTGTGCTCTTCTTCCCAGTAACGACGTTTAATTTCTAATGACTCAATAACATGAGCTTTATTCAGATCCTTGCTGTAAAGAGTGTCAAGGGCTATAGAAAACTTACCAAAATCAACTAAAAAATCTGAAGATAGGGTAAAAGGTATATAGTCAACCGATACTTTTTTCATTCGGAAACGAGAACAGATGGAGTTAAGATCATAGATATCCAAAGGATAATGTTCGCGAATATCTGTAACGTTCTGATTCCAGTCAAGCAGTAAAAAGGTAGATAGCTCTAGATCAGAAAATAAGTGATGAAGACGTTTACTGACACGGCCTTGTACTCTGTGAGAGCGACCAATTGAACTGAAGTTTTGAACAGTTTTACAAGGTTTATAATCGCGTCCATGGCCCTGGCCATACCCTTCTGTTACTAGTTCTTCATAGTTTTTTATAATTTTTGCCATACAGAAGACCTGTGGGTTTTGGTGGATAATTAATCATATCTGAATGGGGGTAATTGTGTATTTGGCAAAAACATACAAACTTAAATATATTTATATACAAACAAAATTTTATAATTTTTTATTTAATTATTCTTTTAATTCATTAGCTTAATAATTAATCTGGTATTTTAGTACTCAATTAATGAGTTTAAAAAACGTTAATGATAGGCAAAAGTATTCAAATTACATCTTAGTAAACATCGTTGCATATTCTTATGTAAACCAACTGCATATTCATACTTAAACCCGACCATTCATTCTGGTTCATAGTAAAATGTTTATTTTCTATTCCAAATATTTTAGAACAAAATATGTAAATTTGGATCTTAAAGTACTACCTTAATCCGCTAAAATTTGTACATCATTATGATGTACAAATTGGTGGAAAATATGGCTATAGTCAAACCGCTTAATTACCCATACACTCGTTAAAGAAACGACTAAAAAGCTTATCTATTGAGTTAACCAACCATTTTTTCCTTTTTGCTTTCACCCATGCCCACATTTTTTCAATAGGATTAAGGTCAGGACTATAAGGTGGTAACCAAAGTATTTGATGCCCATGTTGGCTTAATAGATCTTGTATATCTGGTCGTTTATGGAAGGCTGCATTGTCCATGACAATTACACTATTCGAGGGTAGTTCTGGTAATAAAAACTGATCTACCCAAAAATAAAATACATCCGAATTTACTTTGCTATCAAATAAACCCACTGCAAATAACTTACCCTCATGGATTGCTCCTATTGCATTGGTTTGATTTTTTAATTGCCAATTATATGTTCCATAACAAGGAGTTCCCTGTTTTGAATAACCATGAGGTCTATGTTCATGAGATTTAAATCCACTTTCATCAAGATAGATGATCGGGTGTTGATACCTTAATCGGTTTAAATCTTTTAAATACTGCTCTCTGAGTTCTGTTTTTGCTTTCGGGTGCCGTAAGGTCTTTTTTTAACTGTAATATTTAGACGCTTGAGCGCATCTCCAATTGTAGAAGTAGCACAACCAAAACGAGCAGCGCGTTCATATTGATAATCATCGGGATATTGCTCAACATCTGCACGTAAGGCATCATCATCAACTTTAGATGGTTTTCTTGGTCGAGTTCTTTTTATTTCGATTCGCTTTTTCCATTCGACAATTGTATTTTTATTAATTTCGAAGTGCTGAGCAACCGCTCGGATAGATTGACCTTCTTCAAGCTTGGCTAATATTTTCTTTCTAAAATGTATTGGATAACTCATATCGGTATTGTATTGGTTTTTTGGCGTGCGGACTATAACTTAGCAACAGAACGAATCAATGTTCGTTCAACCGTAGATGCAAAGATTGTAATTGAGCAAGCTGCGAATTTATTGGGTCTTAGTGTGAGTTCCTTTATGATCCAATCCTCATTTGAACGAGCAAAAGAATTACTTAAATCTAATCACGAGTTAAAAGTAAATAATGCTGATCGTGATATGTTAATGAATTTGCTTGAAAATCCGCGCCCTGCAAATGATGAGATGAAAAATTTAATGAGTTTATTGGATGAAAATTGAGGTTTTACAAGCCCATCATCAGAAAAAATCATTTAATTGTGGGCAAGATGATTTAAATAAGTTCATAAAACAATACGCATCCCAACATCAGAAATCAGGAACAAGTAAAACCTATGTTGCTATTGATGATGATGCACAGGTGAGGGGGTTTTATTGTCTATCAAGTACCTCTATAGGATTTGATGGGGTTGATGCTGTTCTCACTAAACGATTACCTCGTTATCCCTTACCTTGTGTGGTTGTGGAGCGCTTTGCCGTTGATCAAGCTGCACAGGGGCAAGGAGTTGGAAAAGTACTTTTAGCACATGCTCTTAAACAAGTTTCAAAAGTTGCTCAAATTATTGGTGTTAATTTTGTTGTAATACATGCTAAGGATCAAAAAGCTATGAAGTTTTTATCAGCGGTTTGGCTTTATCTCATTAACATCAAATCCATTAACATTAATATATCCAGTGAATGAAATACCTCATTTTAAATAAGGTGGGCTGCTAGCTAGTAATAGGAATAGCTAATAGACTTATTCAGAGTTTGCACATAGTTCCTTATCCCTTATTTTGCTTTATGACCAAATACTGCGTCTAATTATGGTTATTTAATTAAGTTTGTTTTATTTTTTATCTTAAGTTATTGATATATATTATTCGTTGTTTTTTTGTTTTAAAATTAAGTTTGTATTAATATTTGCTATCTTTAATTTTAGATGAAATTAAGTTTGTATAAGATTCTTCCGCTTTAAAATGCGAATTCTTGCGCAGAAAGGCGAAGCATACTTTAAATAAAAATGAAATGTTTTCAAGATGAGGTCAAAAAGGGATGCTTTTGAATCTAGGGTGAGATTTTTATATATCTATATCGTTGAATATATTAAATAATTTTATATTTCTGGTGTGATGCTAATTTGAATTTATTTATATTAAAAACCCTGTAGACTTGGTGAAGAATCACTGGGTCTACAGGGTAGGGTTTCGTTCGTTTACTTCATTAATATCCAAACTTAAATAATTAAATCTAAACTTAATTATTTGATACAAACTTAATTATGCGAACACAGATATCCAGCCTTTATTTAAATAATTATTCTACAGTGACCGATTTAGCGAGGTTTCGAGGTTGGTCGACATCCGTGCCACGAAGGACTGCAACATGATAAGACAGCAGTTGTACAGGTACGCTATAAACAATTGGAGCCAATATTGGGCTAATGCTTGGTACATAAACCACATGCTGACGGTCTTTGGCTTTAATGCCACTATTTTCATCGGCAAAGACAAAGAGTTCACCACCACGAGCTTGAACCTCTTCCATATTCGATTTGAGTTTATCGAGCATATCATCTTTCGGTGCGAGAATGACCACAGGCATGTCATTGTCGACTAAAGCGAGCGGACCATGTTTAAGTTCACCTGCGGCATAGCCTTCAGCATGGATATATGAAATCTCTTTGAGTTTTAACGCCCCTTCAAGTGCGATCGGGAAATTCGTGCCACGACCTAAGAATAAGCAGTGCTGCTTCTCTACGAAAAGTTCAGACAAACGTAAAATTTCAGGGTCATTACGTAAGGTATCTAAAATTACTTTAGGGGTATGCCAAAGTTCAGCCGTAATCTCAGCCACATGCTGTACAGAAATGCTTTTCTTAACTGTACCGATTTTTAAGACCAATAACATGAGTGCTGCAAGCTGTGTGGTAAATGCCTTGGTTGATGCTACACCAATCTCAGGACCCGCCAGTGTAAGCAAGCTATGATTGGTCTCACGTACCATAGACGATGTTGCGACATTACAAATAGTCATGGTAGTAATGTCAGCACCTTTTGCTGCAGCACGCTTTTGGGTATCACGCAGTGCGGCTAAAGTGTCAGCGGTTTCACCAGATTGTGAAATGCAGACATAAAGCGTGTGATTGACAATGACAGGGCTGCGATAGCGGAATTCGCTCGCAATTTCTACTTGGCACGGTAGATCAATCAGTTGTTCAAACCAATATTTGGCAATCATGCCTGCATGGTAGCTTGTCCCGCAGGCAATGATTTGGATTTGCTGAATTTTTTGGAAATCAGCAACTGCATTGGCAAGAAAGTCTTCACGCAGTGCATTGCCATCTAGAGCTTGAGAAATGGTTTGTTGAATTGCTTCAGGTTGCTCATAAATTTCTTTGAGCATGTAGTGCTTATATTCACCTTTAGATGCATTGCTGACGGCAGCATCTAATTCTTTGATTGGGCGCTCGACCAGTTGACCAGCGACAAAAACTTCAATGCTATTGCGGGTTAAACGAGCAATATCACCTTCTTCAAGGTAAATAAAACGATTGGTAATAGGCAGTAAAGCCAATTGATCTGAACTGATAAAGTTTTCACCAATGCCGACCCCAATCACCAAAGGTGAACCTTCACGCACGGTAATGAGTTCATCTGGATGGTCAGTATGTACGATACCTAGTGCATAAGCCCCTTTAAGCTGAGGCACGACTTGTTGCACAGCTTCCAGCAAGCTTGGGGTAGACTTTAAGGCATCCTTCACCAAGTGAGCGACCACTTCGGTATCGGTCTGTGAGGTAAATACATAGCCTAAAGCTTCAAGATCATCTTTGAGTTCTTGATAGTTTTCAATAATGCCATTATGGACTACAGCAACATCGCCAGAAATGTGCGGATGTGCATTATCTTCAGTGGGTTTACCATGGGTTGCCCAACGGGTATGCGCAATACCCAGAGAACCGAGAAAATTGGATTGATTAACGGCTTCTTCTAAATTTGAAACTTTACCGACACGTCTTTCGCGTAAAACTTGGCCTTGATTGACCAGCGCTAAACCTGCAGAGTCATAGCCACGATATTCAAGGCGTTTTAAACCTTCAATTAAAATAGTTGTAATACTACGTTCTGCAACGCCACCGACAATACCGCACATAATCTAATCCTCTTATTTCTTCATCTTTTGTGGACGTTGATAGTTCTCTTTTTCAACTTGTTTAGAGCGTTCTACCGCTAAACTATTCTCTGCAACATCACGGGTAATGGTGGAGCCCGCACCGACGGTTGCCCCATTGCCAATGGTGACAGGTGCAACCAATGAGCTGTTGGAACCAATAAATGCAGCATCACCAATGATGGTTTTAAATTTATTTGCACCATCATAATTACAGGTAATAGTCCCAGCACCAATGTTCGAGCCTGCACCAATTTCAGCATCACCTAAATAGGTAAAGTGGTTGGCTTTTGAACCGAAGCCAACGCTGGTGTTTTTGACTTCAACGAAGTTACCAATATGCACTTCAGCCGCCAGTTTTGCACCTGGACGTAAACGAGCAAAAGGACCAATCTGCGCATCTTCACCAACCATAGCATTATCAAAGAGGCTATACGGCTGAACTTTTGTACCTGCTGCGATCTTGGTGTTTTTGATGATACAACCTGCACCAATTTCTACATGGTCGCCGAATTCACATTCACCTTCAATAATCACATTGATGTCGATGCGTACGTCTTGCCCAACGATTAAATGTCCACGAAGGTCAAAGCGACTTGGGTCAATCAGATGGACACCTTGCTGCATGAGCTTTTTGGCTTGATCTGTTTGAAATTGACGTTCTAATGCGGCGAGTTGGATACGATCATTCACTCCTTCAACTTCGAAGGCTTGTTCAGGCTCAACCGATGCGACTTGCATCCCATCAGCTAAGGCCATTGCTACAATATCAGTCAGGTAATATTCACCTTGCGCATTATTATTGCTTAAGCGTGGTAACCACTCATGTAATTTGGCATTGCTGACACAGTAAATACCAGTATTAATTTCTTTAATCTGATGCTGCTCTGTGGTTGCATCTTTATGTTCAACAATCGCTTGAATTTTCCCATTCTCACGCACAATACGGCCATAACCAGTTGCATCGGCTAAAGTTAAAGTCACTAAGCCAATGCCTGTCTCGGCTGTCGCATTGAGTAATTTTTGTAGCGTGTTTTGAGAGATGCAAGGTACATCGCCTGATAAAATCAGTGAGCTGCCTTCCTGTGGAAGGACTGGGAGTGTCATTTGCACTGCATGACCTGTTCCGAGTTGCTCAGCTTGTTCCACCCATTCAATCTTTTCATGAGTAAATGTTTTTTGAACTCGTGCTCCGCCGTGCCCATAAATTGTAATAATATTGGCTGCATTTAATTTTTTTGCAGTGTCGATGACATGACCAAGTAAAGGACGTCCTGCAAGTGGTTGTAGTACTTTGGGTAAAGAAGAACGCATACGTGTTCCTTTACCTGCAGCAAGAATAATAACAGTCGTTGACATGTTCTAATCCTAAAAATGGCCTAAGCCACAGTGAAATAAAAATAAATCCAAATACAAAGTGCAGCCCAAAGTCCTGCAATCAGGTCGTCGAGCATAATACCAAAGCCACCTTCGACTTTTTGGTCAATGACACGAATCGGCCACGGTTTCCACACATCAAAAATACGAAATAAAATAAAACCCAGCAGCAGCCAGAGCCAATTCATTTGCCCTAAATACAGGACAGGCAAAAAGGTGATGGACTGGCCAGCAAACTCATCCCATACAATACGCCCATCATCATGGACGCCCATCACTTTGGCAGTATGCCCACAGATATAAATGCCAATTAGAGACATGAGGATGATGGCAATAATGGTGTTCGATAAGCCAATTGCAAGCCAAATCGGGACGAACAGCAGTGCGAATGCAGAACCAAACGTTCCTGGTGCTTTGGGTGCTAGCCCTGAGCCAAACCCTACACCACAAAATACGATGAAACGGTCATACCAAGACATCTGACGAAAGAGGATAGGGGGCTTATGCAAAGTGTTGATATCCATTAAATTGCAAGGAATGGTCTAAGCCATTTTGTTGAAAACGCAGACCACTTTCGGCATCAATTTTTCCAATGACACTGATGCTGCTATGGTTTTGTTGTTGCAAAAGTTTTTCATAATTCTGCGGGCTTATTGTAAAGCATAATTCATAGTCATCGCCACCCGCCAAAGCATATTGCCATTGTTGTTCTCGTGTTAAATCTTGTAGCGTGGTGTTGATGGGCAATTGATCAAGCTGTAGGGTCGCGCCCACATGGGATGCTTTTAAAATATGACTTAAGTCTTGTGCTAAGCCATCCGACACATCAATCATGCTGTGCGCTAAGCCTTTGAGTGCTTGCCCCAGTTCACAGCGTGGGGTGGGGTAGTCTAAACGTTGCTGGAGAGGGTGCCCCAAGTGTTGCAAGGCAAAAGCAGCATCGCCGACAGTGCCACTGACACAAATCAAATCACCCACTTGAGCGGCAGAGCGAGTAACGGCTTGACCGATATCAACCCAGCCCAGTGCAGTCACGGAAATGGTGAGATGTGGGCTTTGGGTGGTGTCTCCACCAATTAAACTCACGCCAAATTGATCACAGCAATCATATAAACCCTGACTAAAACCTTTGAGCCAGTCATGATCAATTTGGGGTAAGCTCAAAGCCAGTAAAATACTCTGAGGTTTCGCGCCCATTGCGGCGATATCAGATAAATTGACCGCGACAGATTTCCAGCCAATCGCATGTGGGCTGGTATCAAGCGGGAAGTGACGTCCAGCAACCAAGGTATCGGCACAAATGACCAATTGTTGATGTGGTGGTGGGGTGAGCAAGGCTGAGTCGTCACCGACGCCTAAATCGACAGAATGAGGACTCTTACGATTAAAATAGGTATCAATGATCGAAAACTCAGCCATACAAACAAATCTACTACTGTGAGTTCGCTTGTTGCTTTTCTGCTGCACGTAAAGTTGTTGCTAAACGATCTAATACACCATTGATGTATTTATGGCTGTCTGCACCGCCAAAATGTTTAGCAAGCTCGATCGCTTCGTCTAAAACCACACGATATGGAATTTCAAGATGTTCCTTGAGTTCATATGCGCCTAAACGAAGGGTCGCAAGTTCAACGCCATCAAGCGCAGAAACTTCGCGATCAAGCACAGGGATTAAGAGCGCATCCAATGCTTCATGATTGGCAACCACTTGGGTTAACAATTCATGATAATAGCTCAGATCCACTTTGTGCATGGCATTTTCCACACGCGTACGTGCTTCAATCTCATGGACTGGATTGTGGCTCATTTGCCATTCGTAAATTCCTTGTACAGCAAAGCGACGTGCTTTACGTTTTGCTGCATAAGTTGCTTGCAATGTTTGCGACATAGCGTTAAATAGCCTTTAACAAGTTAACCATTTCAATTGCAGTAAGAGCAGCTTCGCCGCCTTTATTACCTGCTTTTGTACCCGAGCGTTCAATCGCTTGTTCAATACTATCCGTAGTCAATACACCATTAATCACTGGAAGACCAGATTCTAGGCCAACCACGCCTAAACCTTTGGCACATTCACCTGCAACAAAGTCGAAGTGAGGTGTGCTACCACGAATCACAGCACCCAGTGCAATGATGGCATCGAAGCGTTGAGACGCCACTAATTTTTTAGCCACGACAGGAAGTTCCCACGCGCCTGGTGCATGAACAACAGTGATATTATCCTCTGATACACCATGACGTTTCAATGTATCAATTGCACCTTCTAATAGATGTTCGACAACAAAACTATTAAAACGACCCACTAAAATCGCATAACGGCCTTCGCTAGCGAGATGTAACATACCTTCAATACGGCGAATTGCCATAGCAACCTCGATGATTTTTTAAGTTGTTTGATGTGCGGTGATATATTCCACCACTTCTAAATTAAACCCAGAGAGTGCATTAAAGCGTAAAGGTGAGCTCAAAAGCTTCATCTTTTCTACGCCTAAATCACGTAAAATTTGTGCGCCTACCCCAATGGTTTGGTACTGCTGAGATAAAGCAGCATTGGATTTGGTCGGTTTTGGTGTTGTAAGGCTGTCTAGCGCTGGACCTAGGTCTTGTAAGTGACGTTGACCAATCCAAACCAAAACACCACGATCGCTACTTGCAATTTCTTGCAGCGCTTTGTCGAGATTCCATGCTGGCTCGCCGTCCTTTTTATTGAACTTAAGCAAGTCACGAACAGGGTTGAAACCATGAACACGAACGGTGGTTACCCCTTCTTTTGGTTCACCTTTCACCAAAGCCAAGTGAATATCTGGATTGCCTAATTCGCGGTAACGGTATAAGTCAAACGTGCCATATTCGGTATCAATGCTTTGCTGATCAATCCGTTCAACGGTTTGTTCATTGGTCATACGATAGTGGATCAGATCCGCGATGGTACCAATTTTTAAACCATGCTTTTCAGCAAAAATTTCAAGATCGGCACGACGCGCCATTGTGCCATCTTCATTGATGATTTCACAGATGACTGATGCAGGCTCTAAACCCGCTAGACGAGATAAATCACAACCTGCTTCGGTATGACCTGCGCGGTGTAGAACGCCACCAGGCTGCGCCATCAATGGGAAAATATGACCTGGTTGAACGATGTCTGATGGTTTGGCATGTGCTGCTACTGCCGTTTGAATGGTATGCGCACGTTCCGCAGGTGAAATCCCTGTAGAAATCCCTTCTGCCGCTTCAATTGAAAGCGTGAAGTTGGTGCCATGTTGTGCGCCATTGGCATCGACCATCAAAGGAAGATTCAATTGTTTACAGCGATCACGGCTGAGCGTTAAGCACACCAAACCACGTGCGTGGGTGATCATAAAGTTGATGTCTTCTGCGCGAACATGGGTTGCTGCGATAACTAAATCACCTTCATTTTCACGATCTTCGTCATCCATCAGGATAACCATTTTACCTGCACGGATATCTGCAACTAGCTCTTCAACGGTATTGAGCGGCATCAACCTTCACCTTCATCGTTGTCGCCATAGACGACATATCATTTGTTTTCATTGGCACATAGTTTAAGCTTTTTTCAGGCTTTTGCCTATGTGCGAATTATTTCCTTAAGTCGTTCATTGTTATACACAGTCAGTCCCAGCTTGAAAAGATGCCTTTATTTTAAAAAGCTGAAATGTGCTCAGGCTTTAAACAATTGAGAAGCATAAAAAAACAATCTTATCGAAAATAAGTCAATCGGCGTAGTAAATAAGAGGTCTAGACAAATGTTGTGCTATGGGCGGCGTGTGGTTGAGCGTTGGAGTACCTTCTTTTTTGAATTTGACCATTAGGTTCAGTTTTAGCAGGGTACTGCAACTGATCAATCAGATCGGGGTAGATATTTGAGTTCACTCATCGGGTAGAGGATGAGTTAAAAAATATTGAATGTGCCGTCGCGAAAAATCATACGATTCGTCATCTATTTTTGATTTGTACTATAATTCTTCTTTTTTAATCCTCTGGATTATTTCTCCTGTGATGTCCTTACTTGCTCAATATTTTGCACAGCAACAATTTTGCGTATTGGTTGAATACTTAAGCGCACGCCAAGCCCAGTGGTCTGTCAAAACTGAATTTGCAGGCTTTCCTGTGGCTATGACGCTGGCCGATCGGGTGCATGCAGATGACGATGAAGCGCCTTTGCAAGTCGCCAAACAGTATCCACAAGAGATTGAAAAAGTCATTCACTTTTCGGGGAAGGCTCGCGATATACAAGACTTTGAGCAGTTTTTGCAAGATGCAAAAACACAGGGTCAAAAGAACTTGTTGCTCTTAACGGGTGATAAATTAAAACAGCACTGCTATAGCCACGACCTAGAACCGCGGACCCGTTATTTGGAGTCCGTGAATGCTGTCATGGAAGCCAAACGCCAAGGTGGTTTTCATATTGGTGTCGCGTTTAATCCGTTTAAATATGCGGAAGCGGAAAAAGAGGCGCAATATTTAAAACTGCATAAAAAAATGAAAGCAGGGGCCGATTATGTGATTACCCAATTGGGCTATGACATGGCTGCTTTACAGGATGCGCATGCATTTTTAGTGCAGCATCAGTATGCTCAGAAAATGTTAGTCTGCGTCATGCCACTGACCTTGGCACGGGCTAAGTTTATGCTGAAGCATAAAGTGGCTGGTATAGTGATCACCCCGCATATGTTGCAGGTGTTGCAACAGGAAAAAGAACAGGGTTTAAGTGATCGCGTTTATGTGCGCTGCGCATTACAGATTCTAGTGTGTCGACATTTGGGTTTTGCGGGGGTGTATTTATCGGCTTGCCATCAGCCTGAAGAACAAAGCTTACTGGAGCGTTATCTTGAAGAATATCGGCACTTGAGTTTTGCTGAGTGTGAACGACTCTGGAATACGCTTTGGCAGGTGCAAACCGGTACAGAGTTTCATCCGAAGCTGGCTTATTATTCACGGCCTGCGACATCGAGTCAGATTATTAAGTACCAACATCTGCATTTGATGCATGATGCTTTATTTGAATCTAAACTGGCCAAAGGCGTGGGGCGGTTTATTTTTAATTTTAATGTTTGGGATCGCTCGCGTGCCAATCAAGCACTACTGAAAACAGAACATTTGAGTAAGCATGCGGTGGTGGGCTGTGAAAGTTGTGGTCAATGCCGTTTAGGCGAGACCTTGTATATTTGCCCTGAAACTTGCCCCAAAGGCTTGGCCAATGGGCCCTGTGGTGGAACCAGCTTAGACCGCTGTGAATTTGGTGACCGTGAATGCATTCACTCCGTCAAAGCACGCTTAGCCAAAGCCGTTGGACAAACAAAGATATTAAAAGAAAAACTGATTCCGACCGTGTCGATTACGGTGCGTGGAACCAGCTCTTGGAAAAATTGGTATGTGGAGGCTGCTGGCTGAAATCAGCTGTCCTGATCCATGGCATTGGAATAGAACTTTTGTCCGAGTTTGATCCGTTCACGGCCTTGGCTCATGCGCCAACGGTTGCTATCCCGCAGTGAATACACACAGCCGCAATACTCTTGTTGATAAAATTCTTCGCGTTTGCTGATGTCCAGCATGCGTACCGCACCGCCATGTTTGCGCCAGTTATAGTCCCAGTAGTGAATGCCTGCATAATGTGAAGCAGAGCGGTGCCCGCACTCATTGATCTGTTGCATATTCTTCCAACGGGAAATGCCGAGAGAGCTGCTGATTAGGCTAAAGCCATGTTCTGCTGCATATAATGCCGTCCGTTCAAAACGCATATCAAAACACATGGTACAACGGATACCTTTCTCTGGCGCATTTTCCATACCTTTGGCACGTGCAAACCAGTTGTCTGTGTCGTAATCACAGTCAATAAATGGAATATGATGTTTTTCTGCGAAGCGAATATTTTCTTCTTTACGAATCAAGTACTCCTTTACAGGATGAATATTGGGGTTATAGAAAAAGATAGAAAAATCGATACCCGATTCAATGAGGGTTTCCATGACTTCACCTGAGCAAGGCGCACAGCAGGAATGCAAGAGCAGTTTGTCATGACCTGTGGGGAGGCTAAGTTTCTGACGTTCGAGCTTCGACATATTGAATGATTTTTATCTATTTAAACCAGACAGTTTAAAACGTCTAACGAGCGGATCAACGACGATTGGATGAAGAATTCTCAGGATGAGCTGATGAATTTTCATGATTAAAATCGACTTTGGCAGATGATGAGGACCTGTATTGAACGCTGAAGATGAGTAGAGAGAGAACATTTGAGAGGCCCAAACTTGCATAATGGGGCGAGATTCGTCATCATTTACCCAAAGGGTGTTTAACAGTTGTGTTAGATAGGTATTCGTTGAAGGCGGGCCACTTCAACAGCAAGAAAGAGAGTATCTAGCTGTGCTTCATTTTTTTACTACGCCTTCCAATAAGGAATTGGAGTGTCGTCATAACTTTCAGTATGAGACCGATATGCGTTTGATCCAACGCTGTAAATTCCTTGAAGATCAAGATGAGAAAAAAGCCATTCAACATCTTTTAAAAGAACGGGGTTATACCAAAGCTGAGATTTTAAAGCTCACGATTGATGGTTAAATCTAAGATCTAAAAAAAGCTTCCTAGTCGGAAGCTTTTTTGTTTTTGTATGCTCTGTTTTGCATTTCATCAGTTTGAGAGACAAGCGACTTTTATTCGATGTTTACATAATGCTTCACGTGGAACATAAAAAAGCCTGAAGACTAGGGCTATTCGAAGTTTTACTCGCCAGTACTTTATGCTTTTTCAGCGCTTTAGCCTGCTCAATTTGGATAGAAGATCAGAATCATCAGTTCTCAATATTTGAGCTGAATTTAACTCAGGTACAAGAGCATGCTGCTTGCTGTCACATGATTTCATTATATCAAAGTAGACATATCACAAGAGTTCGATGCATAGCCACGAGTTAAATAGGACAGTTGGTGGGCTGGATTCGGTTGTTGTACCTCTCAAAAAACTGAAGGAATCACGCTTCAACCTAGGCATGATTAAGAGATGGGCTTAAAAGTCATCCACAGTTATAAAAGAAAGCCTTACTTCTCGATTGGCGCACATGTACGGATCATGAAGATTGTGAATTTGAATGCTTAAATTTTTTCATTCTCTGTAAATGGGGCGAGTGTTTTTGTTGCAGATCATAGATATTAAAATGAAATAAACTAATTAAAAATATATTAAGGTGAAAAAAAATAAGTGAATCTCACTTTTATAGGTTAAGCTATACCGTATTCATCAAGATTAAAAAATTGGGCCGCGCCAGATGTTAGAACTCCGCCATTTAAAAACCTTAACCGCTTTAAGAGAGCATGGCTCATTGGTTGCTGCCGCAGGGGATTTGTGTTTAACCCCTTCAGCACTATCGCACCAGTTGCGTGAGCTTGATCAATGGTTTGGCGTGGAGGTGGTGAACCGTCGTAGCCGTCCCGTTAGCTTTTCTAATGTGGGACAGCGTTTGTTAAAACTGGCTGATGAAGTATTGCCGCAGGTACAAATTGCACAAAGCGACATTACCCGTATCGTACATGGGCAAACAGGACGCATTACCTTTTCTTCTGAGTGTCATAGTTGTTTTGATTGGTTAATGCCGTTGTTAAATCAATATCGTCAGCAATATCCTGATGTTGATTTGGACTTTGCTTCAGGCTTTGAGGCGAACCCGCATGAATTATTACAGACGGGCGAATTTGACCTATTGATTACAGCCGATCCGATTGCATTAAAAGGGGTAGAATATTTCCCAATTTTTGAGTACGAGTCACGTTTGGTCTTATCCAATACCCATCCTTTGGTTCGCGCTAAAGAGATTACTGTACAAGAGCTTGCCGAAGAGACTCTTATTACCTATCCAGTTGATAAACATCGTTTGGATATTATGTCGCGTCTGTTTATTCCAGCCAATATTCTGCCAAAACAAATCCGTACCACCGATCTGACTCAAATGTTGATCCAGTTGGTGGCAAGTGGTCGTGGTATTGGTGCGTTGCCAGACTGGGTAGTGAATGAATATGAACAAAAAGGCTGGGTGACTTCACGTCGTTTGGACTGTGTAGCACCTGAAGGTTTGCGTCGTACTCTCTACGCTGGATATCGTACTGAAGAAAAAGAAAAAGACTATTTTGAAGGCTTTTTAAAGCAGCTCGATAAATTTGCCAAAAAAAGAGCGCAATACTATATCTAGTTGAAAAATAAAAAGAGGAGGAACATATTTCCTTCTCTTTTTTTAACTATTCTTAACTATTTATAATTTATGAAAATTTTTCTTCATAAAATATTAAACCTTTATTCACGATAACAATCATTTAAATGATTGACTAAAATATACAGATTTTCGGGTAAATCCTGAGTAGAATTCGACTTTTATTTTTTTTCCAGTAAAAAAGGCATGGCTTCTCACTATGCTGCTTTGCAAGGACGTTTTATGCTCGCGCTAGATATACAACATGTTCGAATGAAACAACACGCCACTGATAAGGCACAAGCGTTGCAATGTCTAGTCGATATCTTGGTCGAAGACCAGTTGGTTACACCTGATTATATTCATGGGTTGACCGGGCGCGAACAACAAAGTGCAACGTATTTAGGGCAAGGAATTGCCATTCCGCATGGGACGCCTCAGTCTCGCCAATGTATTTTAAAAACTGGGATTCGTCTGGCGCACTTTCCTGAAGGAGTTGTTTGGGACGGTGAAAATAAAATTTATTTAGCAGTGGTGATTGCTGCGAAATCAGATGAGCATTTGCAAGTCTTACAAATTTTGACGCGAGCTTTAATTAATGATGTCGCTGATCAAGTGAAACAGGCTCAATCTGCAGAGCAAATTATTGCATTATTACAAGCCCAACCCGCATCTTTGGCATTGCATGAAAATTTAATTGCCACCCAAGTTCCCGCACTTGATGTAGAAGATTTAATTTGGCAGGCAACACAGTTGCTGAAACAGCAAAAAATGGTGGAGTGTGGTTTTCTGTCGGGTTTAAACCTAAACAGCATGATTCATTTAGGGGAGGGGGTCTGGTCGATCACTTCTAACCAGCATGTTTTGAGCCCAGCTGTAAGTTTGGTAAAAGCGGAACAGGTTTTAAGCCATCAGCAGGAAATGCTCAAGACATTGGTGTGCATTGCCAGTAATGAGCAACTGGATATGCAACGGTTTCAACGGTTAATGGATATTTTGTTTGATACTGAACAAGTTCATACCCTCAACCAAGAGCAAGATAGTCACCAGTTGGCGCAGTTAATTGGTGCTGAACTGATTCCTGATTGGCCATCTCGTCGTATTGTCTTAGCTAACGCTCATGGTCTACATGCGCGTCCCGCGACACACTTAGTCAATATGACCAAGAAATTTGCAGGGGATATTCTCGTTGCTGTAGATGAGGGGGCATACGTTTCGGCAAAAAGTTTAACCAAATTATTAGCCATGGGATGCCGTCGTGGTCAAACGCTGACTTTTATTGCACAACCTGATACCGATGCTGAAGCAGGCTTAGAACAGATTATTGATGCAGTTCAACAGGGCTTAGGAGAAGAGGTTGAAGCTGTTGACCTTGTATCTCATCAGCATAGCATTAGTGACCCAGTCGTAAATACTTTGGAATTAATGCCTTTTGAATCACATGGCGATACGGGTAGCTGCGGTATTGCGGCATCAACTGGCCTTGCTTTTGGTCCTGCTCATGTGGTGAAGCCACGTGAATTTAGTTATGAACGTCGCGGACAGAGTTTTAAAGCTGAGAATGAAAAGCTTGAAATTGCACTTCATCAGGTGAAAAATAGCTTACGTCAATTCATTGCACATACTGAATCTACTGCCATTAAGCAGATATTCATGGCACATTTGGAAATGCTGGATGACCCAGACCTCCTCCAAAGTGTACAACGCGGTTTAAAACAGGGGTTGTCTGCTGCTGCAGCTTGGCATGATCATATTGAAGTGGCTGCTACCGCACAGGCTGCACTTAGCGATCGTTTACTGGCAGAGCGTGCGGCTGATTTAAGGGATATTGGTGAGCGTGTTTTGGCTGCTTTGTGCGGTGTGGCCGATGTCACAGAACCCGAGCAACCTTATATCTTAATTATGCATGATGTTGGTCCGAGTGATGTAGCGCGTCTGAATAAAGATCGTGTTGCAGGCATTTTGACCGCGGTTGGTGGAGCGAGTGCCCATAGTGCCATTGTGGCACGTGCTCTGGCTATTCCAGCAGTCGTAGGTGCAGGTGTAGCTGTTTTAAATATTGAGAACCATGCCACCGTGCTAATTAATGGGGATAGTGGTGAGTATGTGGTCTCACCCGAGCAAAGTCAGATTGATCATGCCATTGCAGAGCGCCAACGCCAGCGTGAGTTACGAGAACAAGCGGAACAGCATTGTTTAGAACCTGCCATCACACTGGATCAACATCAAGTTGAAATCGCAGCCAATATTGGCAAAGTGGGCGCTACGATACAGGCTGTGGCCGATGGGGCAGAAGCAATTGGTTTGCTACGCACAGAATTGGTCTTTATGTCACACAGCAGTGCGCCTGATGAGGCTACACAGGAAGCTGATTATCGGGTGGTGTTAGATGCTTTGGCGGGTCGTCCATTGGTGGTACGTACACTTGATGTGGGCGGAGACAAGCCTTTGCCGTATTTGCCTATTGAAAAGGAAGAAAATCCATTCTTGGGTTTACGTGGTATTCGTCTGACCTTGCGTAAGCCAGAATTGTTACGTCAACAATTGGTTGCTTTGCTGAAAGCGGCGGATAATCGTCCATTAAGGATTATGTTTCCTATGATTGGGCGGGTTGAAGAATGGCGAGCAGCAAAAGCGATTTTGGATGAGGTTCGCATACAGCATCCATGTGAAAACTTACAAGTCGGTATTATGATTGAGGTTCCTGCGGCAGCATTATTGGCTCCAATTCTTGCTCAAGAAGTTGATTTTTTTAGTATTGGAACCAATGACTTGACTCAATATACTCTGGCGATTGACCGTGGTCATCCACTGTTGTCTGCCGAAGCTGATGGCTTACATCCGAGTATTTTGTTATTGATTGATCAAACTGTTCGGGCAGCACATCAGCATGGTAAATGGGTGGGCATTTGTGGTGAATTGGCTGCTGATCCAAAAGCTGTGCCTGTATTGATAGGCTTGGGCGTGGATGAGTTGAGTATGTCGAGTACCAGTATTCCATTGGTGAAGGCGCAAATTCGTGGTTTGAACTATATAAATTGCCAACAGGTCGCACAGCAAGCCTTAAGTTGTGACAGTGCGTCTGCCGTACGTTCATTGGTGGAGTAATTACCGAATGGCTAAGATATTAAGCATTACTCTGAATCCTGCAATTGACCTCACCGTGCAATTGGATCAACTAAAAGTTGGCGAGGTCAATCGTCAGTTAACAGCTCAAAGCCATGCAGCAGGTAAGGGCTTAAACGTGGCACAGGTCCTTAAGGATTTGGGACATGAACTGATTGTGAGTGGCTTTTTGGGGCAAGAAAACCGTCAAATTTTTGACCATCATATCCAGCAAGAGCAATTTGATAACCAATTTATTTATGTTGCAGGTCAAACACGACAAAACATTAAAGTTGCAGAAGCTTCTGGTCAGATGACTGACATCAATGGCAAGGGCTTTTTTGTAGATACCTCAGCAAAACAACAACTACGTGAACGCCTATCTCAACTGATTTTAGAGGTTGATGTGATTGTAATTGCTGGCAGTTTGCCACAAGGTTTTTCTGCAGAAGAGCTTTCGACACTGATTCTATGGTTACAGTCTGCGGGTAAAAAAGTCGCAGTAGATACCAGTGGTGTTGCGTTGAAAGCAGCAATTGCTGCCCATCCTTGGTTGATTAAGCCTAATACAGATGAGTTGACAGAAACCTACCATTTGCCAGCAGAAACGTTTGCAGAACAGCAGCATCTTTTTGCCAGTTTAAATAGTCAGATCGAACATATGGTGGTCTCGATGGGTGAAAACGGGGTGAACTGGCTTCACCGCACGCAAACCCTGCATGCTACTGCACCGAAGGTCACCGTCCAAAGTACGGTGGGTGCGGGAGATTCCTTGCTGGCAGGTATGATTCATGGCTTGTTGAGTTCAACTTCCCCAGAAGAAACATTGAAAACAGCAACCGCAATTGCGAGCAATGCTGTGACCCAAATTGGGTTTGCCCTTCCAGACTTTGCTGTTATTGAAGATTTGAAATCGCAAATCTCAGTCCAATCATTGAGTTAATACGATGCAAGAGATTAAACATATTTTATTTGTGCCACATAGTCCCGAGCAGCCGATTAATGCAGTGATTTTGGCCAAAAAACTGTCCAAAGCAGCAACAGCACTTGGTATTTCCAATGATGTGGCGACATCAGTTGAGCATCTCGATTTATCAAATGTTATTGATACGGTTGTTTTTGTTGGACAGAAGTCGGCAGATGCGACTCAACTGCGTGACAAGGTTGTGAAAGTCATTGGTTTGAATAACGCACAACACGATGCGATCATGCTTTTGCAAGAGGTTCTTGAGCATTCAGATGTTTTAGATGAAACTATTGCAGCCAATGTAGGGGTTACACGGTTTGTCGCCATTACAGCATGTCCAACTGGTGTTGCGCATACGTTTATGGCGGCCGAAGCCTTACAACAAGGTGCAGTAAAGCACGGTTATCAGATTGATGTTGAAACCCAAGGATCGGTTGGGGCTAAAAATATTTTATCGGCAGAAAGTATTGCCAAAGCAGATGTGGTGATCTTAGCAACGGATATTGAGGTAAATACAGATCGCTTTGTAGGCAAACGTGTATATCGCTGCAGTACAGGATTTGCCCTTAAGCAAACGGATAAGACTTTTGCAAATGCAATTGCTGAAGCCAAAGTGCTTGAAACGGGTAAGCAAACAGCCACTAAGACAGAAAATGAAAACAAAGAAAAAACTGGAATTTATAAACACCTTTTAACAGGGGTGTCTTTCATGCTGCCGATGGTGGTGGCGGGAGGTTTGATCATTGCCATCTCGTTTATGTTTGGCCTCAATCCTGTTGAAGGAAGCTTTGCCGCATCCTTAAAGCAAATAGGTGCTGCAGCATTTACTCTTATGGTACCTATGCTGGCAGGTTACATTGCTTATTCTATTGCGGATCGTCCGGGTTTAACTCCAGGTTTGATTGGCGGTTTACTTGCAACACAATTAGAGGCAGGCTTTCTCGGTGGATTAGTTGCAGGTTTTATTGCAGGTTATATTGCGTTATTTTTATCGAAACAGCTTAAACTCCCAAGTAGCCTAGAAGCATTAAAACCAATTTTGATTATTCCACTATTGGCCAGTTTAGCTGTTGGTTTAATCATGATTTATGTGGTTGGACAGCCTGTTGCACAATTGTTTGAATTACTCACACACTTCCTTGCCAATATGGGGACGACCAATGCCATGATCATGGGGGTTATCCTTGGGAGTATGATGTGTATTGATGTTGGGGGGCCAATAAATAAAGCGGCTTATGCCTTTACGGTGGGCTTACTTACGTCACAAACATACGGACCGATGGCGATTACCATGGCTGCGGGTATGGTACCACCATTGGGTATGGCAATTGCAACTTTTCTAGCAAAGTATAAATTTACCAAACCTGAGCAAGATGCAGGGAAGGCTGCTGTAGTTCTGGGCCTATGTTTCATTTCGGAAGGTGCTATTCCGTTTGCTGCCAAAGACCCGATTCGAGTGCTTCCATGCGCGATCGCAGGTGGTGCTGTAACTGGGGCTTTGGTTGCATTATTTAAATGTGAACTAGTCACTCCGCATGGCGGTGTAATGGTACTGATCATTCCGAATGCGATGAATTATCCATTAAAATATTTATTGGCGATTGCGATTGGAAGTGTGGTGACTGGTGTAGCTTATGCTGTGATAAAACAACGGTTAGAATAAGCCCTCTATAGAGGCTTTGTGAAAGCTATTTAGTGCAATAAATGAATATTATGCTCAATCCTATTTTGGATCAGTTGGAGAGTCTCTGCTTGAATTTGTCCAGGTAATAGATCATGAGCGATGTTGCTGAATAGGATTGCAACCTTACAAATCGAGCCAATATTCACCCCATCCATTGTAGTAAACATTAAGTTTTTTTGAGCATGGATTGATTTCCTTTTGATACGTTGGCGAGCACTACTGTTCTGAAATGACAGCTTTGTCCGTTATTATTGTATAAACATTTTTGGTGTCTGGTAATTATGTCCTCATTGATCAACTTTCTATCTCGCTTTAGTACTGCAACTCTTCAGCGCAGTCTGAGCTATGCTAAACACATTGATAGAGAAACAATTGAGTTCTTTGAGGAAAATGATGATGTCACGATGTATGCTCAAATTGAAGGGACAGATTATTACGATACCGCGATTACCTATAATCTTAAAAAAGACCGTTTAATCGATGACGACTGCACTTGTCCGGTTGGATATAACTGTAAACATGCTGCTGCTTTAGCGCGGTTATTCTTTCAAGAATATCGTCAGGAATTTCAACAGCGTTATGCTGAATCTCAATCCCCGCAGGGAATCGCAAAACGCCAACGGCAGGATGATCAGGCGCAGCGCTGGTTGAATGATTTTAAACGGTATTTACAACAGACTGAACCAGAGCAATCTGTCAAAACAAACAATTATTTAATTTACCTGCTAGATCAGTCTGTCAGCTTAAAGAAATTGACAGTTGATGTTCAGAAAGCCAGACGCAATAAAAACGGCTCAATTGCGGGGGAAAGTTATTATACCCAATATGAAAATATCACCAGAAAGCATCTGACTTTACCTGAACAAAAACGACAATTATTTAACCAGATTTATTATTATGCCAAAATAAACAGTGACGAACGCTTTTATCAAAGCAATCTTGATATCTCAAGCATTTTATTGGAGCATTTCAAATCTTTTATTCAAAGTGGCGATGTGTACTGGAAAAAAAAGAGCCATACTGCACTTCAATGGTCAGAACAAGGCTATCACATCGAACTGATCTGGCAACAAGGTTTAAACAAACAGACAGAGCATTTAAACATTGAATTGGTCAATGGTGATATTCGGCTCGATTTAAAATCAAATCCTCATATTCAGATTCTCGCGAGCCATCCACGATGTTATGTGGATATTCAACAGAACACGGTGGGCCAGTTATATGGTGAATATACGGCAAATCTTCTGTACCATTTTTTACAGATGCCTGATCTTCCAGCTAAGCTCTTGCCAGAGTTTGAGAAACTGACTCATCAATATTCAGACGTGAAAAATCTGCCTCAGCCCGAGTCTATTCAGCATATTGATGTCCTTGAGGGAAGTCCCCAGCCAATTTTACGCTTCGGTGTTTTAAATAAATTTGATTGGAAATGGGAAGAGTCTGTTTGTGCCGAAATTGAATTCTCCTATGCAGGTGGGCGAATTAAAGCAGGTACATCAGGTGACAGTTTTATTGATGAACAGCATGGCAAAATGGTGCGACAGCTTCGGGACTTAGTTCAGGAACAACAGTCAATCCAGCGTTTACAGCTATTGGTCGAATCACTGAAGTGGGTGAAAGATCTTAGTTATGACCATCAATTAAAACTGGATAAACAACGTCTTGATTCTATGGTTTTTGCTTTCTATGGAGACTGGATCAAACAGCTGATGCCCATCAATCAAATTGAGTTGATGGGCTGGCAGATAGAGCATCTGGAAAACAGCCCCTTTAATCTGCAATATGTTGAAAATTTAAATATTTCTATCACTGAATCTGAAGGCCAGCAGGACTGGTTCAATATCGGGGCGACGGTTCAAGACAGTGCAGGCAATTCTTATAATTTGCTTGATGCGCTCGTAGCTTTGGTGCGAGTAAATCCTGATTTACTTGATCCGCGGACGTTTATTCATCTGCATGACAGTCAAATTTTCACCGTGAAAACTGCAGTTGATCAACCTGATTTGGCTCTATCCGCTAGGGATATTAAGCCGGTATTGTTGCATCTGCAGAGCATTTTACAGCAAGAAGAGCGCAGTATTGATCGCTATGATGCGAGTCAATTATTAGAATTGCAGCATAATCTTGGGATGACATGGCAGGTCAGTGATCGCCTGCAGCAATTTGTACAGAAATTCAAACAAGGCTATCAGCAACAACTGCCGACACCACAAGGTTTTCAGGGGGAGTTGCGTCCATACCAGCAGCAGGGCTTAGGCTGGTTACAGTTTTTAAGGGAAACCCAGCATGGCGGGATTCTGGCAGATGATATGGGCTTGGGGAAAACAGCACAAACTTTAGCCCATTTACTCATGGAAAAGCAGGCTGGATATTTGCAGGACAGTCCCGCCTTAATTGTTGCACCCACATCGCTGATGCATAACTGGTTCAAAGAAGCGGAGAAATTTACCCCTCAGCTGAAGGTATTGCTGCTACAGGGGCCCGACCGCCATCAGAATTTTGAGCAGATTCCGCACTATGATATTGTGTTAACCACCTATCCGCTTCTAGCGAGAGATGAAGAACAATTAAAGCAATATGAATATCATCAACTCATTTTAGATGAGGCGCAGAATATTAAAAATCCGCGTGCCAAAGCTGCACAGGTAGTACGGCAATTAAAAGCACGACATCGTTTGTGTCTAACAGGTACCCCGATGGAAAATCATTTGGGTGAACTGTGGGCACTATTTTATTTCCTGATGCCAGGATTTTTATATTCACAAGAAATTTTTAATAAAAAGTACCGTCATCCGATTGAAAAACGCGGTGATCAGCAGTTAAGGCAAAAGCTGGTCAACCGGATTAAGCCCTTCATTTTACGTCGCTTGAAAACTGACGTAGCCAAAGAATTGCCAGAAAAAACCACGATTGAAGTCAATATTGATATGAATGACCAGCAATCCAAGTTATATGAGGCTGTTCGTGCCACGATGCAGGAAAATATTCAGAAAATTGTGGCAGAAAAAGGCTTTAAACGTAGTCAAATTCAAATTTTAGATGCCTTACTGAAGCTACGTCAGGTGTGCTGCCATCCTAGCTTACTAAAGCTGGATTCAGTGAAAATTGGGCAGGCAAACTCTGCCAAACTTGAACAGTTGATGGATATGGTCGTTCCAATGGTGGAGGAGGGGCGAAAAATTCTTATCTTCTCTCAGTTTACCTCAATGTTGGAACTGATTGAGCAACACCTCCATCACGCAGAAATTGGCTATGTGAAGCTGACTGGAAAGACCAAAAAGCGAGATGAAGTCATTACAGCGTTTCAGTCTGGACAAGTGCCGATATTTTTAATCAGTCTGAAAGCAGGAGGGGTCGGTCTGAATCTAACTGCCGCAGATACGGTCATTCACTATGATCCATGGTGGAACCCTGCTGCTGAAGATCAAGCTTCAGATCGTGCATGGCGGATTGGACAGGACAAGCCAGTATTTGTGTATAAGCTGATTACCAATAAAAGCATAGAAGAAAAAATTCTTGCCTTACAGCAAAATAAAGCAGAACTGGCACACTCTATTCTAAGTACCGATCATGAGGGCGAAGCGAAACTGACGGAAAATGACGTGATGAACTTGTTTGAGAAATTTTAGTTTGGTGAACTGTACCGGGTTTGTCGGAGACTTTTTTATTTAAGTTAGGCCACCTAGCTTAACGGGTTAGTCTTATCATAGTAGACCAATAAATAATCTCTTAGATAGGCTGTCTGATGTTTTTAAAATGCCATAACGCCCGGAGCTTTCTTTCCAAATTCGTTTAATTTATTCAGCATGATGCAAATCATGTAGATCTCGCTTTGTTTGATGTTCCCTTGCGAAGCGAAGCTTCCCATCAACTAGATCTAGGGGTAATACCCCCATTTTTAATTAAATTAATAGGTAGAAGCTGCGATCGGTAAAATCTTACAATTCGGCTCAACGCCATATAGGTCTTTATTGTTATGGATGAAATCCAGCATTATTTGTGTGGGCGTTCGAGCTCCACCTGGGCGAAAAAAGTGGCTGCTTTACGGAGAATTTCATTCGCACGTTGCACTTCTTTATTTTCACGTTCGGGCTGTTTAATACGTTCTTGATATGGAAGTTGCTGTACTTTAATTGAATTTTGTTGATCTAAATATTTTTGGTACCAAACTCGTAAAGTTTCAGGAGTGCAACCAATTTTAGGCACAATCGCAGCCCAATTCGATGGATAATCTTTTTCAAATTCAATCAATAATTGAACCGCTCTATCTCTGATTTCAGGGGTATATTTAGGTTTTTCATCGGATCACTACGCTTCGCTACGTCTTGCGAAGCAATGCGTCTCATCTCAGAAAGTTTGGTCTCCGACAAACCCGGTACGGTTCAAGCTTTGTAAAAGCTATTTAGTGCAATAAATTGATATTATGCTCAATCCTATTTTGGATCATTTGGATAGTCTCTGCTTGAATTTGTCCAGGTAATAGATCATGAGCGATATTGCTGAATCGGATTGCAACCTTACAAATCGAACTAATAATTTCATCGACTTCTTGGGCAGAAAGTTCCGCTTCCTGAGTACCAAGTTTTACAAGAGCTTGTCGAGGAATATCCAGTGCCTCACCCATGATATCCATTTGATGATATCCACCTGGCCCTTCACAGAAAGTAACATCATAGGCAGGGGATAGTTTCCATTGCCCATTTTGGGACATCAGAAATGAAAAGTTTTTGCAATGATCATCTCGATTATTGAAGACTACATTGAAAACAGCTCGCTTGAATGCAATTGCTTTTTCACGAACATCATTGGTGAAAAAGTGTGCAGCGCGAAGAAAGGTACTGTAGTCTAAACTCCCTGGTGATTTAAAATCAGCTCCGGTGAAGGCCGCTAAACTTTGCATAGGGATACGCATGCCATCGTGGCGGTCAAATCTCTTTGATGCAAATGCGGTTAATCCATTCGGAAGAGTAAAATATTGAGTGTCAGGGGTATCAATATGACAATGACGCAAACATTCTGCATAAACAGCTTCAATTGCACAAACTTCAGGATGCTCTTGCTGAGCGGGAAATTTGATCAGCCAAGCTTCATGTTGATGTGAGCTAACTGTTGAGAATTCGTTGGTGACAGAATCACGATAGATGAGCGCTTTTGGCCTTGCACCTTGTGGAGATCCACCCATAATTAATAAATGCTGTAAAAATTCTGCACCTTCTCCTTTGAGAACTTCCTGAACTTCTTGAGCGAGTTTAATCAGTGGGATATTTTCAGTTAATGCTAACTCAGTTGCTGAAGGTTCAAAGGATAATGCTCCCATCGCATGTGTATTAATATACGTGAGTCTTTCTAATGGCCCAATCCGTGCAGGATTAAATCCATTTTTTTTAAATAAGCGATCCATAAGAAGCATGCCCCAACCATCGGGCAAGGCATCATATATAGGACCTGGCAATCCCATTTGATGTGCATGAAAGTTCGTTCTTAATGGGTCACCTTTTAACGGAAGTAGGTAAGAGGAAAGTTCTAAACCTTTACTGATCGCTTCTGCACTGTATTCAAAGGCGATTAATGGCCGACCTGTGATTGCGGTTGAGGAGACCAGTGTACCCCA
The DNA here is from genome assembly GCF_044057475.1 of Acinetobacter sp. P1332. NCBI lineage: Bacteria > Pseudomonadati > Pseudomonadota > Gammaproteobacteria > Moraxellales > Moraxellaceae > Acinetobacter > Acinetobacter sp. P1332. The sequence goes on along the minus strand of NZ_CP171157.1, from coordinate 3,459,296 downwards.
AAGCCAATATTCACCCCATCCATTGTAGTAAACATTAAGTTTTTTGAGCATGGACTTATTTCCTTTTGATACGTTGGCGAGCCGTATTGCTCTCATAGCGGAGAATGTCATTTACACTGTTTAAATGAGGTTTAAAGAGTTCCTCTAATTCTTTTAATCGGCCTAATACCATGGCAACACGTACTAAATTTTCAAATGAAACATTTCGACCAGCTTCCAGATTAGATACTGTATTCACACTAACACCAGCACGTGTAGCGACGTCTGCCTGAGTCATTTCCAGATAAAGTCGTTCTTTGCGAAGCCTTTCACATAATGAAGTAACAACCTCTTCAGGTTTTTTGAATTTTAAATCCATAATATTGTATCTTATGTCTATATATATGTATTAAACCACAAAATAATGGAGTTATTAACTGTGCTAGTTGATCGGTAATGAGGTGCTTAATGGGCTGATTAGATCCTATTAGATTAAAGGAGTCTAATTAGATATTTAAAATCTAAAGGAATCTAATACGTAAGCGTCCGCTGAACCCCATAGCTATTTTTTAATTCGGTTCAGGTTTCCAGCGGTGTGTTAGTAATTCTTCTATTTGGGTCATTTATGTGTCGGCAGCCTTTTCAGCACATCATTTAAATAGGCATACGGATCTAGGCCATTCAGCTTTGCTGACTGTATTATTGACGGAATTAGGTCAGACATATACATCTTGAAAAGAAGAGGGGATTCTTATACCTCGCATTTGAATTATTGGAGAGGACTATCACTTTCAAATTTTTCTGTAATACTTTGCTTATCTTAAAGTTTAGTCTGAAGGCCTTCCACCAATTGTAAAACAGAGGCCAATCCCTGAGGGTTCTGAATCTGTTCTATTGGAATACCACTCAACAATTTATTGGGTGACATTCATAAAATGTTGCATCCATTTAGCCTCTCCACCTGTTAGAGCATCTAATGATATCGCAATACGAATTAAAATAATTGCGAGTTCTCCCTGACTTGAAACGGGATCTAACTCAAGCGAATTTAAAGTTTCCACTGAATCTAAATTGAGAACGATAGCAAGCTGATCCTGTGTCAAACCAAGTTGTTTTGCAGCTGATAAAACAGATTTAGACAATACCTTTTTTTGTTTTGCAATTTTTTCTAATGTTTTACGCATAACTGATCTCTGTTTCAGAGGTTACTGATACATAGAATTTAGGTGGTGTATCAAAAAGTATGCTAAAAAAAAGCAGGTTGAATTTTGATAAAATAGAGAAATGCAAATAACTCTAGAAATCAAATGTCCAACCTGCCTCAGTGACAGTATAAAGAAAAATGGTATCAAAGTAGATGGGAAACAAAACTACCAATGCAAAGACTGCAAACGTCAGTTTATTGGTGACCATGCTCTGAGCTGTCTAGGATGTAATTCTGGCATTACTCGTAAAATATTACAGTTAATGGTCAGAGGCAGCGGTATACGAGATATCGCTGAAGTTGAGCGCATTAGTATCGGTAAAGTCTTACGGACTTTAACTGAATCGGCCTATCAAATTCAGCCTAAACAAAGTCATTATGAATCTCTCGAAGTAGATGAATTCTGGACTTTTGTTGGAAATAAAAATAATAAACAATGGCTTATTTACGCCTACCATCGAAAAACAGGTGAGATTGTTGCTTATGTTTGGGGTAAGAGAGATTTAGCTACAGTCCAAAGGTTGAAGACAAAGCTTAAACAATTAGGTATTCACTACACCCGAATTGCAAGTGATCATTGGGACAGTTTCATCACTGCTTTTAAAAACTGCAAGCAAAGTATTGGTAAGTTTTTTACTGTAGGAATTGAAGGTAATAATTGCAAAATAAGGCATCGAATAAGGCGTGGTTTTAGAAGAAGTTGCAATTTCTCCAAAATGCTTGAAAACCATTTTAAAGCCTTCGACTTAACCTTCTTTTACATCAATAATGGCTTCATTTAATGTCAGCATACTTTTTAAAACACCACCTAAAAAATCTAATAAAAAAGCCCCCATCTTTCGATGAGGGCTTTTTTGAATTTGGAGCGGGAAACGAGACTCGAACTCGCGACCCCAACCTTGGCAAGGTTGTGCTCTACCAACTGAGCTATTCCCGCGTATTGAGCAGTTTTTGCTAAAACTTACACTAAAAAATGGAGCGGGAAACGAGACTCGAACTCGCGACCCCAACCTTGGCAAGGTTGTGCTCTACCAACTGAGCTATTCCCGCGTATTGAGCAGTTTTTGCTAAAACTTACACTGAAAAAAATTTGGAGCGGGAAACGAGACTCGAACTCGCGACCCCAACCTTGGCAAGGTTGTGCTCTACCAACTGAGCTATTCCCGCATAGCGCTGTATGATACAGCAAGCAAGTTCAGGGTCAATAGCTTTATGAAAAAGCTGAGTTTAATTGCATAAAATAAAGCCAGTTTTAGACGATGCCTTGAGATTTTTTTAACTTTTGCTCGTGAAAAGTTGTGCCTCATGCTAGCTGAAAGGGTTTTATGCATTCAACATCTTGAAGGAACAGGTATACTCTGAACGAATCATTATTTTTGGAGACAGGTATGAGCTTGGAGCAGCAATTGATTGAACGCTTACAACAGCTTTCCCCATCACATTTAGAAGTCGTGAATGAATCTTCTGGTCATGGCGGCTATTTTCCAGGTAAAGAATCACATTTTAAAGTGATCGTGGTGAGTGAGATTTTTGCGGGATTACGCTTAGTTCAGCGCCATCAAAAAATTTATGCGGTAGCAGGAGACTTACTCAGTCCTGGTAAAATTCATGCTTTGGCTATACATGCTTTTTTACCCGAGGAGTGGCAAGGACAAGACACTTCTAGTCCAAATTGTGCACATGCCCCGAAAAGCTAAGCAGAGATTCAGTCATGGAAACACAATTATTGATTAAGATCGTGCATATGAGTGCGGTCAGCTTGGCATGTGTCGTGATTTTGGCGCGTGCCATGACGCTATTTAAAGGCGTCCAAGGCAATCAGCCTAATCCAGCGGGTCGAACGGCTTTTGTTGCTCTTCAGCATTTAAGTATGCTGGTGATTGTACTGACCGGGATTGTCCTTTTAGTGATGAAAAACTTTGATGTGCAAACATGGTTTTATGCCAAAGTGGTTTTATTTTTAGTGATGTTGTCCGCTTTGTCGAAGGCTTATAAAAAAGAAGACAGCATTTTACTTACACAGCGCCGAGCGGGCTTATTCTTGGCCGTGGTTGCGATGATATCCATTTTAGGTTTAGTCATGATTAAACCAAACTTTGGCTAATTGTTAGACATAATCATCGGCACAGCGATTGTTCTGCGCTACACTGCTATCTATAGCGGAAAAATAACAAGAAGGAGGGGATTTCATGCATACACGTGTGGTATTTAATCAAAAAGGTGGTGTCGGTAAGTCCAGTATTGCAGTAAATTTGGCGGCAATTAGTGCACATCAAGGCCTAAGAACCTTATTGATTGATCTCGATCCGCAAGCGAATTCGAGTCAGTATGTGCTGGGCGATGACGCAACGTATTCGGCAGACAAACCAGCTTTAGAACCCAATATTGAAAACTATTTTGAAGAAGTGCTTGGAATGACTCAAAATAAAAGTTTATTGGGCAGTGCCATTGGTTCGATCCTCAAAGGACGAGCTAAAGGCTTAGAAAGTTATGTACACCAATCCCCTTTTAAAAATTTGGATGTGATTCCAGCCAGCCCAAGCCTTGGGGCATTGGCTTATGCGTTAGAGTCAAAACATAAAATTTATAAACTGCGTGATGCGTTACAACAGCTTGCTGGAAAATATGATCGTGTTTATATCGATACACCGCCAGCCTTTAACTTCTTTACTTTGTCGGCACTGATTGCAGCTAATAAAGTCCTGATTCCGTTTGATTGTGATGTCTTTTCTAAACGTGCACTGCAAACTTTGATCGAAAATGTGCTTGAAACTCAAGACGATCATAATGATCATTTGGAAATTGAAGGCATTGTCGTGAATCAGTTCCAAGCGCAGGCCAAACTTCCGCGTGAAGTGGTGCAACAGCTGAAGGATGAAGGTCTTCCTGTACTAGAAAGTATGTTGCCCCCATCGGTGCTGATGAAAGAATCGCATCACAAAAATTTACCCTTAATTCATTTGGCACACGATCATAAATTGACGCAGGCCTATCAATCATTGTTCAATGAGATTGAGAATAATAAATTGCGAGATTCAGCATGAAAAAGATCACAATTGCTTTTTTAATGGGCACTACGCTGTTATTGAGCGCCTGCGCCACAACGGTTAAACCGACTTATGTCTCTCCTACACAGTATCAAGCTTTGAACTGCCAACAGTTACAAGCGGAATATAATCGGATTCAGCAACATTTAGATGAAGGTGTACCTACTGCGAAACGTACGGGTGTCGGCGTGGGTCTAGGTCTGGGTGGTGGATGGAGTCATGGTGGCGGTTGGGGCTTTGGTCCAAGCGTTTCAGTGAATATGGGACAATCATCGAATACTAAAAAAACTGAAATTTCACGACTTTTGGGTCAGCAAGAGGCGATTGTACAGGCTGCAAAATTCAAAGGCTGTGCGATTACCGTGCAAAATAAGACGAATTAATGCCGCATTTATTCATCCTGCTGAAGGGTTCAACCTTTCAGCAGTCATTAAAATCTTAGCAAAATGTTTCGAAAATAATTTCAATAAAACAATAGACTATCGTTTTAACACGCACTTTTTTACCTCATGGGTTCTGTATTTTTTTCGACTTTGGCTTGAGGAAACCGCTCTTTTTCGGCTAAATTGCGCATCTTTAATGCTGTTGTTGGATGTCTATGATTGAGAGTTGGCTGTTTGTATTGGCAATGATTGCTGTCTTGATGATTCCGGGACCAACCAATGCTTTACTCGCAAGCTCTGCACATCAGCAAGGTCTGGCGAAGACCAGCTTACTTGTACCCGCAGAACTGTTAGGGTATTTCTATGCCATCAATTTATGGGCACTCCTGATTCATCTTAGCACCCCGACTTGGCCTTATCTGATAGACCTTTTACATGCACTCAGTGCAGTCTATGTGTTCTGGCTGGCTTTTCATTTGTGGAAAAGCTCACACTTAGAAAAACATAATCAACGTTTTACCTCGATTCGACCTAAACAATTGTTTTTTTCTACTTTGAAAAATCCGAAAGCGGTCTTATTTGCTGCGGGTATTTTTCCCTATGAAGCCTGGGATAATCCCACCAATTTCTTTTTGGTGTTTGCGGTGTTTAGTCTGGTGTTATTGCCAACGGCACTGTTCTGGATGTCTTTTGGCCGTGCCATTTTATCGGGTGAGTCCAAACAAATAAAAGCCGATCTCTTATATAAAGGATCGGCCATGTTGTTGGTGGTGTGTATGTTTCCCGTGATTCTACGTTTTTTTGCTTAAGCTTCAGTGGTTGATTTTTTCTTTAATTTGGCACGAATAAAACCAATGATTCCCGGCAAGATGCTAATAATAATAATGCCGAAAATCAGATGCGTGAAATTATCTTTGACCACAGGCACATTACCAAAAATATAGCCTAAAGTAATGAATGAACCAATCCAGCAGAATGCGCCAATTAGGTTATAAGATAGGAAAAATTTGTAATCCATTTTTCCTGCACCTGCTACAAAAGGTGCAAAAGTCCGCGCAAAAGGAATAAAACGCGCAAAAATAATGGTTTTACCACCATGTTTTTCAAAGAATTTTTGTGTATTAATCAGATGTTGTTTATTGATGAAACGGGATTCGATTTCAAAAACGCGCGGTCCAATATAACGACCAATGTGATAATTCAGCGTATCGCCCAGTACGGCCGCGATAAAAAGTAAAACACCAAGAGTCCACGGATTCATTGCACCTGTGGATGCTGCTAAGGCACCTGCGGCAAACAATAAGCTGTCGCCGGGTAGGAACGGCATGACCACCAAACCTGTTTCCACAAAGATGATGAGAAACAAAATTGCATAAATCCAAACCCCATAGTTGGTGATAAACTCAAGCAGATGGTCATCGACATGTAATATAAAATCAATCAGTTCCATGGGGCACAAATAAGCAAAAGAGTGCGGAAATCCTAGCAGTCTCGTTATCAGAAGTCAGTATTAAAACGTAAATAAATTTAGCTATCAGTGTTCTTATCTTAAAACGATGTGTGATGAAAATGGATATTTATTCTAAAAATAGAGAACATTAAGATAGCTACAACTTCAAATAAAACCTATTTAAAGGTGTAAAAATATTTAATCGAAATGTTGTGGCCAAAAATATTGTCAATCAACCCAATACCGATGCAGTTTTAGCTTTAATTCCCCGTGTACTGATGGCTTATATTTTCCTTGTTGCAGGCTAGGGAGAAATTTCAGCTTATAGCGTAACTTTAGGGTATATGGAGTCGATGAGGACTTGGAGCGCTATTACCTTTAACCATTTTAGTTGAGTTTGGTGGTGGCTTAGCGCTGTTATTTGGTTTTCAAGCCCGCTTTGCTGCGTTTGGCTTAGACCTATTTAGTGTTATTACCGCGTTTATTTTTCACGATGGCGCACAAGTCAGCATTAATTTTATGAAAAATTTTGCCATGGTAGGTGGTCTATTTTTTCTAATGCTGCATGGTGCAGGAAAAATGAGTCTAGATCATTTGATTGAAAAATAATTCAAAATGAAAAGCAGCATACAGGATGCTGCTTTTTTATTTACAAGAAAGTACGGTGTGGACGTTATTTTTTTTGATCAAGATCAATAAAACATGAGGAAAATAAGATGAAAAAATCTTTTTAAAATAGGGTTATGTATTACAAGTTTAAGTCTTGCCACTGGTGCATGGGCTAAAGATGACCATATCATTTTACAAGAAGCAGCAAAGAATCATGTCTCTGTGTCAGCCATTGCAAAGCTCAAAGATGAAACGGCGGTCACTTTAAAAGGGACACTGCTGAAACATCTCAATGAAGACCACTACGAGTTCAGCGATGGTACAGGGGTTATTTTGCTGGATATTGATGACGATTTATGGAAAGCATCTAATATTAAAGCAGGTGATAAAGTGCAGGTTGTGGGAGAGGTGGATACACATCGTTATAAACCGACCGATATTGAAGCCGTTAAAATAGAAAAAGTTTTGAAATAAACATCAGGCACGCGAAAGCGTGCTTTTTGATATAAAAACCATTGGGTTTTAAGCGTTGTATAAAGCTTGTCCGAATTATGTGCGTTATGCGCGGAAAAATGCTAGAATACGGCGCTTATATTCGTTTGCCTTTCATAGTTGTTTGTCATGACTACCAATACTCAAATTACTGAAGATCGTATCCTTATTTTGGATTTCGGTTCTCAATATAGCCAGCTTATTGCACGCCGCGTACGTGAAGCTGGCGTATATTCTGAAATGTATGCCTATGACATGTCTGAAGAAGACATTCGTGCATTTAATCCAAACGGTATCATCTTATCAGGTGGTCCTGAGAGCGTACACGAAGAAGGCAGCCCACGTGCGCCAGAAGTTGTGTTCAACTTAGGTGTACCAGTTTTGGGTATTTGCTATGGCTTACAAACCATGTCTGCACAGCTTGGCGGTAAAGTTGAGCCGGGTACTGTACATGAGTTCGGTTATGCCGAAGTAAACATCCAAGTTCGTGACAAGTTGATTGGTGATCTTGAAGACACCAAAGACCAACTTAAAGTCTGGATGAGTCATGGTGACAAAGTGACAGCGATTCCTGAAGGTTTCCAAATCACTGCAAGCACACCAAGCTGTCCAGTTGCGATGGTTTCTGATGAAACGCGTCGTTTTTATGGTATTCAGTTCCACCCAGAAGTAACGCACACTGCAAAAGGTGCAGAGTTATTATCTAACTTTGTACACAGCATTTGTGGCTGTCGTAGCCTGTGGAACTCTGAAAACATCATTGACTTACGTGTTGAACAATTACGTCAGCAAATTGGCGATCAAAAAGTTCTTTTAGGTCTGTCGGGTGGTGTTGATTCATCAGTGGTTGCTGCGCTTTTACACCGTGCGATTGGCGATCAATTGACTTGTGTATTCGTTGATAATGGTCTGCTTCGTTTGAACGAAGGCGAGCAAGTGATGGACATGTTTGCGAAAAACATGGGTATCCGTGTAATTCGTGCCGATGCGGAAGAGCGTTTCTTGACTGCACTTGCTGGTGAAGTTGATCCTGAGAAAAAACGTAAAATCATTGGTCGTGAGTTCATCGAAGTTTTTGCTGAAGAAGCGCGTAAGCTTGATGGCGTAAACTTCCTTGCTCAAGGTACGATTTACCCAGACGTGATTGAATCTGCTGCAACTAAAAATGGTAAAGCGCATGTGATTAAATCACACCATAATGTGGGCGGTTTACCAGATGACTTGGCTTTTGAATTGGTTGAGCCAATCCGTGATTTATTTAAAGATGAAGTGCGTCGTTTAGGTACAACTTTAGGTTTACCGTTTGAAATGCTATATCGTCATCCATTCCCAGGTCCAGGTTTGGGCGTGCGTATTTTGGGTGAAGTGAAGAAAGAATATGCAGACATTTTACGTCTTGCAGATGATATCTTTATGCAAGAGCTTCGTGCAAGTGGTTGGTATGATAAAACTGCGCAAGCATTTGCTGTATTCCAACCGGTGAAATCTGTTGGTGTCGTCGGTGATGGTCGTCGTTATGCATGGGTGATTGCACTTCGTGCTGTTGAAACGGTTGACTTTATGACAGCGCGTTTCGCACATCTTCCTTATGATTTGGTTGATAAAATTTCGACACGCATCATGAACGAAATTAAAGATGTTTCTCGTGTCGTTTATGACGTGTCGTCTAAGCCACCAGCAACGATTGAATGGGAGTAAAACTGGGCTTTCATGAAGCAACGCTTCATGCCAGTTTTACGCCAAAGGCTACGTCTGCGGCAGAAAGGCTTTCAAGAAGCGAAGCTTCTTGCCTAAATTACGCCAAGAGCTATGCTCGCGGCAGTGAATGAGAAATTACTCTTTGAAAAGGACGCTTAGGCGTCCTTTTTTATATAACGAGGTAGGGAGAGAGGGATGAATTTTTATCATTGGTTAATACAGAATAAGAATCTTTCAAAGGCTACAGCTTTAAAATATGATTTAGTTATAAAAAATAGAATTAATGAGTGGTTACCTAGTTATGAGTTACCTCAAAACAGCATTGAGTTTGAAGCATTAAAGCAGACAATTTTTACTTTAGATATCTATCAAGATAGAAACCGAGTGGGGAATAATATGTATTCTTCTGCATTGAAGCATTATGGTGACTTTTTAAAAGAAATTGATGTTAATGATGAGTCAATATTTACGGAAAAACAAATATTTACAACAGATGCTGAGCGTTTAGTTAAAGTCAGACTGATTCAAAATAAGTTCAGGAAAAAGCTTTTTGATTTTTATCCCTATTGTGCAGTCACAGGCTTTAGTCATAGTAGATTGTTAATTGCATCCCATATTAAGCCTTGGGCAAAGTGTGATGGAAATGAAAAAGTAGATGTTTATAATGGATTCTTATTGTCTCCAAATTTTGACCGTCTATTTGATCAAGGATTTATTACTTTTCTTGACACGGGGATAGTTCAGATTTCGAAAAAGCTCAATAAGATTGATAAAGAGTTCTTTTCTATTCCAACACATTTAAAATTGCACTTGGATGTAAAACACCTGCCTTATCTACACTATCATCAGAATGAAATTTATATGGGGTAGGCATGAAAATTGAGAAATCTGTATATTTCATTTATCAAAAGGGCTTACACAATAATATTTTTCTTATTTTCAGGTGGTCGTAATCTTTAAAAAATAAAGATGTAACAACATTTTTACATTCACTCATTGCCTTGTAGTTAAGTTTTGAAAACACAAGATATTGTCCCAAGTTTAAGAATCAGCATTCTATTTTTAGGGATGTGCAGTTGGGAATCTGCTTGTTATGATCTAGGACATATGGATCTGTAATGAGTAAGCACATGACGAATAATAACTATACTGAACTATCACATTCGGATGACTGTGAAAAATACGTAAATCAATTCATTCAAGAGTTTCCACTGAGAAGTGCTGAAATCGGCCAAGGGACGGTCATCAAACGCGCGCTGCCAAGTCGCCATAAACGAATGATTGGTGCATGGTGTTTCTTAGATCATGCAGGCCCTGTAACCTTCCCTCAAGGGTACGGTTTAGATGTTGGCCCACATCCACATATCGGTTTGCAAACCTTTACATGGATGATAGAAGGCACCATGATGCATACCGACAGTTTGGGCAGCAAACAGCTGATTCGTCCAAAACAGGTCAATTTAATGACCGCAGGACACGGGATTTCCCATACGGAAGTCGCACCAGATACAGAAACTAAAATGCATGCAGCACAATTGTGGATTGCATTGCCTGATGCACAAATTGCTGTTGAACCCCGTTTCGATCACTATCCAGAACTGCCAGTGGTGGAAAAAGATGGGGTGGAATTTACCGTTTTGGTCGGAGAGTTTTTAAATACTACCTCACCTGTGAGTGTTTATACCGAGCTGTTAGGAGTGGACTTAAGCGCAACAGAAAGCACCAAAACCCGTTTAACACTCAATCCTAACTTTGAATATGGCTTTATGGCTTTAGAAGGAACTGCTACGGTCAATGGACACGAACTGACTGAAGACAATATGGTGGTGCTCGAGCAGGGTGTAAGTGCGATTGAAATTGAAATCCATGCTGGCAGTCGCTTGTTACTGTTAGGTGGTGAGCCATTTGAAAGTCCAATTTTACTGTGGTGGAATTTTGTGGGTCGTACTCAAGAAGAATTAAAAATTGCGCGTGATCAGTGGATTGCGCAAGATGAACGTTTTGGTTCAATTCCTGACTATGAAGGCCCGCGCTTGGAAGCTCCGGCATTTCCAGACCAAATGCGCGCTTCAAAATAAAGGGAATACTGCGAAAAATCGTTTAACAATAGAATAGGTGGACAGTTTAAATACTTGAAACCTATTCAAAATAATTCAATGAAAAATAGGATAATAAAAAATGGCAATAATTGCGAATGCGGAAGTCAAAACATGCGTCGAAGCATGGTCTGGTCAAGTAAGCAGTGGGCGACATCAATTCATCACCGATAAACCAGCGTCTTTTGGCGGTCAGGACAAAGGCCCAGCACCTTATGACTTTATTTGTACAGGTTTGATTTCCTGCACCATGATTACCCTAAGGATGTATGCGCAGCACAAAGGTATCGAGTGGGGGGCTTTTAGTGTGGAAGCAGATTTTAATGCCAATAAAGAAGGCCGAGAATGGATTAGTCGTCGTTTGTCGTTTGAGCAAACATTGACAGAAGAAGTGCGCCAAAAAATCTTAGACATCTGTCAAAAAACACCGGTCACTAAAACTTTATTACGTTCCGTCGAGATTGAAACTTCAATTGTTTAACTCGCTTGACGGTTTTTTATAGGTGGTAAAGGATTTTGCGCGACTGGGTATTCATGTATATCGACAGGTGCAAAATCCAAATTTTAGCGTAAAGTGAGTGCTAGATTTCAATTAAAACAAAAGGCACAACAATGATTACCCTGCACCATTTGGAACATTCACGCTCTTTACGCATTTTATGGGCTTTGGAAGAGTTAGGGCTGGAGTATGAGGTGAAGTTTTATAAACGTCTGCCGACCTATGCTGCGCCACCTGAGTTAAAAAACATTCATCCCTTAGGTAAAGCCCCTGTTTTGACCGATGGTGATTTGGTCATAGCAGAATCTGCGGTGATTTTAGAATACTTGCAAGCCACCTACGATACAGAACATAAGTTTAAACCGCAAAATCCAAAGGATTTAATGCAATACAACTACTGGATGCATTATGCCGAAGGCTCTTTGATGCCATATTTGGTTATGACCTTGGTGATGAGTAATGTACCCAAGCATGTTCCCTTTCTAATTAAACCGCTTGCCAATAAAATTTGTGATGGGGTGAAAGGCGGTTTTATTAATCCACGCTTGAAAGAGCACAGTGCATATTTGGAAGATTATTTATCTCAACATGACTATTTTGCAGGTGATTTTTCCTTTGCCGATATTCAAATGAGCTTTCCTGTGGTGGCGATGCAAGAGCGGGTAAAAGCCCATAACCCTCAAATGGTTGCTTATGCACAGCGCATTCAGCAGCGCCCAGCATTTAAAAAAGCCAAAGAGCTCAGTGGTTTCTAGTGGGTTGTGATGATTTGAACCTGATTTTTTTGCCCGGTGCATCGGGCAATACGGCATTTTGGCAACCTGTTATCCAACTCCTACAGGACGATTCAACCATGGTCGTCGCTTATCCGAGCTTTGGTGGTTATCCTGATGATGTGGGTGTGCAAAGTTTTGAGAGCTTACAAGACGATGTATTGAATCAAATTCAACAGCCTTCTGTGGTCATTGCACAATCTATGGGTGGCATTTTTGCAGTACAAGCTGCCCTACAAAAACCTGAACAGGTGCGGGCCTTGGTGCTCGTGGCAACCTCAGGCGGCATTGATTTAAGTCCTTTTCAACTGGCGGATTGGAGAGAGGATTATCAACAGAGCTTTACGGTTCCTGATTAGTTTATTCAGCATCAGTCTGATTTGACGGACAGTTTGGAGCATATCCGTTGTCCAGTTCTGCTGATTTGGGGCGATGCAGATCCGATTAGTCCTGTTGCGGTGGGGCAGGCCTTACACCGTCAAATCCCACATGCTAAATTGCACATCGTGTCACAGGGTCAACATGATTTGGCTTATGTGCATGCGGAGCATGTTGCGCAATTGATTCAAAATTTTCTCGTCAAACTCAGAGTATAAAAAAGGATGCCGAGGCATCCTTTTTTTGTTTTAGCGTTTGACCACAATTGAGTCAATGCCACTATGTTGTAGGGTTTGTTGCGCAATCACTGCGGCTTCTTGCGAGTCATATGGCCCTGAAATCACGCGATACCATGTTTGGCCACCTTCAACGGTTTTGACGACATCGGCAGAGAGACCATTTAAGATAATTTCTGCACGACGTGCATCGGCACTGTCTGGGTCAGGGTAACTGCGGACTTGCAATATAAAACTTGGCGCTTGCGGTGTCGGTGCTGCTTCGGTTAAACCCGGTTCAGCAGGGGTGCTTTCTTCGGCAGCAGGTGCTTCAACAATCACCACAGTGCTTGGATTGTCTTTGGTTTCAGGAATGGCTTGATCAGGAATCGGCGTCACTTGCTGCTGTGGCAGTAGGTCATAGAAACGGTAGTCTTTATTGGTTTCTTCTTGATAATGTTCCGAAGTGATTTGCCCTTTCGGCTTCACTGGTGCCCAAGGTTTCCACAGTAACAGTGCTACAGCAAAACAGAGCACGATTAAAATGACCACAAGTGTACCGAGCCAAGCTGGAATCAGTGGCTTTTTGGGTTTGTTCGGTCTTTCAGATACACCGCGCTGCGTTTTTCCAAACACGTGGAAACCTCTTTTCTTTTAATCAATATGAGGGACTGGCCCATTCTTTTCTTTATTTTAATACTTGGCCTCAAGGGATTAAAAGAGGCATCATCGTAAAATAAAGAATCGCTTTGCAAAATTCAAGTTTCACAAAGCGAGCAATACATCGGGGTTGATATGGCTACTTCGGGCAAAGCCCTTCATCTTGCGACGATGTGCAAAGCGTTGCTTTTTACATCGTTACCTCAAGCATAGCTTTCGGTCTTGCAGCCATGTGTGAAGCTTTGCTTGACTTATTACATGGCTTCAGGTGCAGACACACCTAGTAACTCTAAACCATTACGCAAAACTTGTTGTACGTTTATTGAAAGTAATAAACGGGCTTGCGAAAGGGCAATATTCTGTTCGTCGATAATTCTTGTATTATCCAAGTTATACCAACCATGGAATAATGCTGCGAGTTCTTTCAAATAGTTACCCACTTGGTGTGGTTCATAGCTATTTGCAGCACGAAGCACAATTTCAGGATAGGCTGCAAGTTTGGCAAGAATTTCAGTTTCAGCGTCAAGAGTTAATAAGGTCGCATCGTAATCAGCTACTTTGCTACGATCAAAAGGAATGCCTTTTTCAGGTGCTTTCACATCGACCATACGATTGACACGTGCATGCGCATACTGGATGTAGTACACCGCATTGTCTTTGCTTTGTGAAACTGCAAGGTCTAAGTCAAAGTCAATGTGTTGCTCAGACTTACGCATCACGTAGTAAAAACGTGCAGCATCGTTGCCCACTTCTTTACGTAGGTCACGTAAAGTCACGAACTGACCAGAACGAGATGACATTTGTACCATCTCACCACCACGCCATAGGCTGACGAACTGAACCAATAGAACGGTGAGTTTTTTCGAGTCATAACCCAAGGCATCAATCGCGGCTTTAACCCGTGAAATATAGCCATGGTGGTCTGAGCCCCAGATATCAATGATATCGGTATAGCCACGTTGTAATTTGTTTAGGTGATAAGCAATGTCAGAAGCAAAGTAAGTGGTTTGCCCATTACGACGCTTCACAACACGGTCTTTTTCATCGCCAAATTCAGTCGATTCGAACCAAATGTTGCCGTCTTTTTCGTATAAGAAACCACGTTGTTCTAAAGTGGCTAAAGCTTCATCAATTTTGTCTGTCAATGAAGCTTCGCTGAACCATTGGTTAAAGGTTACGCCAAACTCGCCCAAGTCATCTTTGATGTCATCTAAGATCGCATTGAGTGCTGCTTGGTGGAATACACGGTAAGCGTCACCGATTAAGCTTTGTGAATTATGAATTAAACCATCGATGTGCTTTTCTTTGTCACCTGAAAGGACAACTTTATTGCCATCAGCATCGAGTTCTTCTGCATATTGCACATCTTCAGGGACATCTTTATAGACGTCTGCCACAGGGCGGACGTAGGCATCGCCATCAGCATCGATAATGCTTTGCGCGATTTCTTTAACATAATCGCCTTGATAGGCATTTTTAGGGAAAACCAGTTCTTGGCCTGTTAATTCGAGGTAGCGTAAATAGGTAGATGTTGCAAGGATGTCCATTTGACGGCCTGCATCATTCACATAATATTCACGGTCTACCGTTGCACCTGTTGCTTCAAGCAACGTTGCAACCGTCATCCCATAGGCAGCGCCACGACCATGGCCGACATGCAAGCTAGACGTTGGATTGGCAGAAACAAATTCTACTTGAATTTTTTTCGCAGCATTGGCTTGCGTGCGACCAAACTGATTGCCTTGCGCTTGAATTTGATCGAGCACGGCAAAACGTTGGTCGGCATTTAAGAAGAAGTTAATAAAGCCAGGACCTGCGATTTCTGCTTTGCTGATGTCCGCCACTTCTGGCAGCGCAGCAAGAATTTTTTCGGCTAAATCACGAGGCTTCATACCCGCAGCTTTAGAGGCAATCATTGCGATATTGGACGCGAAATCCCCGTGGCTTCGGTCTTTGGTACGCGTCAAAGTACTGCTGTTGTTCCAGTCTGCTGGAAGGATACCTTCAGCTTGAAGGTTTTGTACTGCGTGCTCGAGAGCTGCTTGGATTGCCGTGTTCATATTCAGTCGAAAATTTAATGTCGCAGAAAAACGCTAAATATAGCAAATTTCCGCGTCTTTAGGTGAATCCATTTTTATAGAATAAAAAATGTTCAAAAACTGCTAACGATTGCGCTGCAATAAACATGAAAAGCGCAGTATGATGAGAACCAAAACGCATACTTTTAAGGATAAAACGTGTCTGAACAGCGACCGATGATCATTGGCAATATTCCCAAGTTACCAGCAAAATATGCCATGTTTATTTTGCCGTTTTTTATCTCATTTTTTATGAGTGGCATTATCTCAATGATCAATCTTTGGCGCAATTTGGGCTGGGTGGACAATTTGCTACAGGTTTGGCTGTCCGCATGGATGATGTCTTGGGTGGTGGCCTATCCTGTAGTGCTCATTGTGCTGCCGATTGTACGCCGATTAACCGGTGTGTTTGTCGATATGTCACATTTGAACCCACCCAAATAACCTCCATTTTAGCTATTTTCACGGCATGAGACAGGTTTGCTCAGGAGTTCTGCATTTTGGTTTTGAAAACGATACAGTTTGCTTGCATGAAAGAGCTTAATTACTTTGGCACTGGCAAGCTGTTGTTGAAAACGACTCAGGGTTTGACGTTGAAATGGATCAAAGGGATTGCCGTAGTTTTTGTTGTCGAGTAAAAACTGAATCTGTCCTGCTTCTTTATCATAGCCATATAAGATACGTTTGCCTTGTGCATCTTGAAGCTCAAATGTAGGCGGATGACTGCTGATTTTACAATTCAGACGTAGTGAGAGCACAAAGCCTTCGGTCGATTTGTTTTGTAGCTGATAAATCCCTTGTTTTTCATTCTCCAAATAGACCCATTGGTTCAAGGGTAAATTTGCACTGAGTTGCTCATATTGCTCGATGGTGGCTTTACTGATATCGACAATGCCTTTGGGATCGATTTCAGGTAATTTTTCGTTATGACCAAATAGTCCTGTAATTTTATCACTCACTGTAGTTTGTGCCGTAGAAATGGATTGGCATGCTGTCATTTGTGTGAGGTAAAGACACGCAAGGCTCAACAACATCAATTTTTTGATGATCATTTTTAATATAAAGAAGAAATAAAAGCGCTAGCTTAGCTTGAGCTTTATTCAAGTTCAAATTTTATCCATGCGCTATTTGACCGAAAGGCTACCGTAAACGTCATTTTTACGTTGAGTCGGTTTGATTTTTATTTTCAGACTAAATCGCTTTGATAATTACATCACGCTTATAAATATCAAAAGACGAGCAAATGACGCTAAGCTAGTAGCCGAATTAGATGCATAGATTCTCCCCATAGGTTCATCTAAATCTATGTATAACGAGATAGGTAATGACGACAGAATATTTAAAGACAAAACAACCCTTATACATCCCTTATGCGGGCAATACTTTACTTGAGTTGCCGCTGTTAAATAAAGGATCGGCGTTTACGGAAGAAGAGCGCACTCGCTTCAACTTGCATGGTTTAATTCCGCATGTTGAAGAAAGCATTGAAGAACAAAGTCAGCGTTCTTATCAACAGTACTGTGCTTTTAATGATGCGATCAATAAACACATTTACTTGCGTAACATTCAAGACACCAACGAAACCTTGTTTTATCACCTCATTGAAAACCACTTAAGTGAGATGATGCCGATCATCTATACCCCAACGGTGGGTGAGGCTTGTCAGCGTTTCTCGGATATCTATCGTCGCCATCGTGGCACATTTATTTCTTATCCAGACCGTGCGCATATTGATGACATCTTGCATAACATCAACAAGAAAAATGTCAAAGTCATTGTGATTACCGACGGCGAGCGTATTTTAGGCTTGGGAGATCAAGGCATTGGCGGGATGGGTATTCCCATTGGAAAATTGTCGCTATATACCGCGTGTGGTGGTATTAGCCCAGCTTACACCTTACCAATTACCCTCGATGTCGGGACCAATAATCAGCAGTTACTGAATGACCCGATTTATATGGGTTGGAATCAACCGCGTATCAGTGGTGATGAGTACTATGCCTTTGTCGATGAAGTCATTGCTGCGATCAAGCGTCGTTGGCCGAAAGCCTTAATTCAATTTGAAGACTTCGCGCAAAATAATGCCATGCCGTTATTGAATAAGTACCGTGATGAGATCTGTTGTTTTAATGATGATATTCAAGGTACCGCAGCCGTTTCTGTGGGTAGTTTGATTGCTGCATCACGTGCGGCAGGTAAACAGCTCAAAGATCAAACCGTTGCCTTCTTAGGTGCGGGTTCAGCAGGCTGTGGGATTGCTGAGCAAATTGTTGCGCAGATGAAAGTTGAAGGTTTAACTGATGCCGAAGCGCGTGCACGCGTGTATATGGTCGATCGTTTTGGTTTAATCACTGAAAATCAGCCAAATCTACTCGATTTCCAACGTAAATTGGCACAAAAACCAGAGGTGATAGCGCAATGGGGCAATGCTGAAGAAGTGATTTCACTGCTCGATGTCGTGAAAAATGCCAAACCTACCGTGTTGATTGGAGTATCAGGTCAGCCGGGCTTATTCACTGAAGAAGTGATTCGCACTTTGGCTTCGAACTGTGATCGTCCGATTGTGCTGCCACTGTCTAACCCAACGTCGCGTGTCGAAGCGGTGCCAGCGGATATTATTCACTGGACAGACGGCAAGGCTTTGATTGCGACGGGCAGTCCTTTTGCTCCAGTCAACTATCAAGGCAAAATTTATAATATTTCGCAGTGCAACAACTCGTATATCTTCCCGGGCATTGGGCTGGGCGTGATTGCGGCCAATGCAACCCGTGTGACCGACTCCATGTTAATTGCATCGAGTAATGCTTTGGCAGATTGCTCACCGATGCTCGTGAATCCTACAGCAGATTTATTGCCTGAGATTGATGAAATTCAGAAGGTCTCTAAGCTGATAGCCTTCAAAGTGGCCAAAGCAGCAATGGATGCAGGTGTAGCCCCGATTATTAGTGATGAACAATTGCAACACGCGATTGAGAAGAACTTTTGGAAGCCAGAGTATCGTCACTATAAACGTGTCGCCTTCTAAAGCTTAAAATGAGATCGAATAAAAAGGAGCATGATGCTCCTTTTTATTTTTTGAGAGCTGCGTCTTCATTAACATTATTTTACTAGATTAAAAAAAAGACATTTTGTACACTCCGCGCACAAGTATAAAAACCAATAACTTAACAATGATCATGTTCAATTCTATTTATAAAATGCTGGAATCCTTTGGATTCGGCTCACAAAAACGTGCTCTGCATATTCATTTTTCCAATCCGGCTTTGAACACACAGGTGTTTATTCAGCGGATTGAGGGTGAACATCGCATTAATCAGGGCCTAAAAGCTGAAATCCTATGTTTATCGACCAATGCTTATTTGCCTTTAAAACAGTTCATTGGTGGGCGAGTCGCGGTTGATCAGGTCACGGATGTGGGGCAGCTTTCTCGTCTGACGGGGGTGATTACCAGTGCCAGTCAGGGGCAAAGTGATGGCGCGTTAACTGTTTATAAACTGACGATTGAAGATGCAACAGCGCTGTGGCATAAGCGCAGAAACAGTCGTGTGTTTATGAGCAAAAGTGTTCGTGAAATCACTGAAACTCTGTTTAGCGAATGGCAAAGTCACAGTACATTATTTGCAGCCAGCTTAAGCCTGAACTTAGACGGTTTGAGCCGTGATTATGATGTACGACCTTTTGTCATGCAATCTAATGAAACCGACGCTGAGTTTCTCACTCGATTATGGCGGAGTGAAGGTATTAATTGGTTGATCGATGAACAAGCTCCGATGGTGCTCAGTTCGTCCGAACCGATTCAGGCACAGCAACTTCGTTTGATGGATGATAATCAAGCTTTTACAGCGCTGGGCCGCCGAAAGATTCGTTTCCACCGCAGCCATGCCACCGAGCCTTTTGATAGCATCACCAGTTTTATTGCTGAACGTCACTTACAGTCCACCACGGTACAGACGCAGCGTTGGCAAGCGCAACATTTAGCTCAAGATCAGAGCCAAGCTGTATTGAGTGCGCATCAGCACAGTGATCAACAAGACAATGAAAGTTTGGGTCTGGAACAAGTCTGGTGTGTCAGTCCAGCATGGACGGCTGATTTACAAGGTCAAGATCAGGTCACGCTTGCCAATAGCAGTCAACTAGATCGTCTCAACCAACAACTGAACCAATATCACGAGCTTCAGTCCAAATATTTTACAGCAAAAAGCAGCGTTCGAGATGCGCAAGTCGGCTATTGGTTTGAAATGGTGGATCATCCTGAAATAGACCAGCATGTGTCCGCAGAGCGTGAATTTCTAATTTTAGGCAAAGTTTTTTATAACCAAAATAATTTACCCAAAGAGTTATTACAGCAAATCAATCTGTTACTAAAAGGAAGTCGCTGGCAAGGTTTGAGTGAGGAACGTCAAGCCAATGAACTCTTTGTCGTACGCCGTGAGGTCAAAATTGTTCCTGAATATCAAGTGTGGATACACCGTCCAGTAGCCTATCCTTTACGCGCCAAAGTCGTCGGGCCTGAAGGGGATGAAATTTATGTGGATGCATGGGGGCGGATTAAAGTTCGCTTTATGTTTACGCGTAGTGATGACCATGCTCATGATGGTGGGGCGGGTGCAAATGACAATGACACGGACTCGGCTTGGGTCGATGTATTGACCCCATGGGCGGGTGAGGGGTATGGCGTACGTTTTCATCCGCGTGTTGGAGAAATTGTGGTCATCGACTTCTTTGAGGGGGATGTCGATCGACCCTTTGTAGTAGGACGCATTCATGAGGCCGAGCGCCACCAAACCATGTTTGATGTGAAAGGGACATTGCCTGCGACGAAAAAACTCAGCGGGATTCGTTCACAAGAGGTTGCAGGGCAAGGCTTTAACCAACTGCGTTTTGATGATACGACAGGGCAAATTAGTGTGCAGCTACACAGCAGTCATGGAGCGAGTCAGCTCAATCTCGGTAACCTCAGTCATCCAAAAGAAACTGAGAACAGTGATGGGCGTGGTGAGGGGTTTGAGCTAAGAACGGATCAATGGGGAGCCATGCGTGCAGGCAAAGGCCTCTTGATTAGTACCTATGCACAGGATCAAGCGGTCGCAGATCATTTGGCTGCATCCGAAGCCCAGTCCATCTTGCAGCAAGGTCATGACAGTATGCACATGCTGAGTACTTTGGCTGTTAAACAACAGACTGATGCACTGAATGTGATCAATCGTCTGCCTAAATTGATTCAGTCTGTAGAGCTAAAAGGGGCCAATCAAGCCCTCCAAGCAACTGTTGGTTTATTTAAAACTGCAGTCAGTCAGGATCCGATTTCGGCATTAAAAACGTGTGGTGGTTTTATTGAGGATATTCAAAAATTTGGTCAAGACACAGACAATTTGATCAATGAATTTAAAGATTATTTTCAGGATGCAGAGGCTTCAATAGAAAATTTAAAAGCCTTTATTGATAACCTCGAAGAACATGGTACAGATGCTTTAAAAAGTCAGTTGCAAGGCGTGAAAGACAAATTGAATGCGGATCCACTCGGCGCTTTAAAAGATGTTGGTAAAGTGATTGCGAATGTTGATATGAGAGACTTTGACCTGACGAGTGCTTGCGGAAGCTTTAATAAAGGCAGCAAATTGGATGTTAATCCCATGCAGGCATTGGTCTCCATGCAAGGTTTTATGGAGACATATGCTCAAGAGGCAGAGCAAACGCAGGATACTCAGAATCAAGCTCAAGCGAAGATCTTTCGTCAGGCTTTAATGCTGCTGGCTTCCCCCAATGGTATTGCTTTAACGACGCCTGAAGATATTGTTTTACAAGCTTCTCAAGACATTGCTGAAAGCGCACAGGGGTCCATTAACTTAAGTGCCCAGAAGAATATTATTGCGCATGCGCAGGATAAAGTGAGCTTATTTGCTGCACAAAAAGGGCTAAAAGCATTTGCAGCAAAAGGAAAAGTCGAATTACAGGCACAAGATGATGCGATAGAGGCGATTGCGCGTAAGGTGATTAAGCTAATTTCAACAGAAGATAAAATAGAAATAACCAGTCCGAAAGAAATTGTACTGACTGCTGGTGGTTCACAGCTCAAAATTAATGGGGATGGGATTTTTACGACAACAGGTGGAAAGTTTGAAAGTAAGGCGGGTCAGCATAGTTTTGTGGGTGGTGCAAAAGTATCTTATGAGGTTCCTGAATTACCAAGCAGTGGTCCATTTACTAAATTATTCCATTTTGTGTCACTAGAAGGTGAGAAAATGGAAAATGCAATGATACAAATTTATGAAAAAATAAATGAGAACTATGTTTTTAAATTAGATTCGAAAATTGATAAATCTATTTTTAGACTAGAAAATGATGAAAAAAATATTGAGTATAAAGCATTGGTTGGGTTCGATGATTGGGTTTCATGGTTTGATGATGAAGAAGAGGAATTACAAGAAGAAATAGATTTAGGTGAGCATCACAATCCATATGATAAAGAGTCTGGAAATCAGTATGAGTAATGTACATATCGTAAAAAAAGGGGATACGCTTTGGGGTATCTCAAACAAATATAATATTAGTCTTAATGAGTTAGTTGAAATAAATGGTTTATATGGTAAAAAGAAAAATTTATTAAAGATTGGGCAAAAGATATATTTGAAAAAAAATAATAGTAGAAAAATTGATACATTTTTAACAATAAAAGTTTATGATCTAAAGTGGGAATCAATTCCTCAAGCTAAGCTATTACTAGAGTATGATGGTCAGTGTCATTTAATGACTAGCGATGATAATGGGTTAATTAAAGATATTCAAATTGAAGATGCTTTGAAAGGTATAAAAATAAGTTTATATACATTAAAAAATATATTTGAACTTATAGCTCATCATAAAACATTGCCGATGGGGAAAAAAATATTAAAACTAAGTTCTCGTGCAATGATATTAAAAGGTAATACTTATCAAGTTGAGGGTGTAGCTAGAACAAATACACAAGCAATTGAAAAAGAATTGAAAGTTAATGGTAAGAAAGCGCAGAATACATCTGGGACATCTGGGACATCTGGGACATCTGGGACATCTGGGACATCTGGGACATCTGGGACATCTGGGACATCTGGGACATCTGGGACATCTGGGACATCTGGGACATCTGGGACATCTGGGACATCTGGGACATCTGGGACATCTGGGACATCTGGGACATCTGAAACAAGAGTGGAAGGTGGATTACCTGCTGTCACAGTAGCTGCAGTATATTCTGAAGAAAATTTATATTTACATCCAGATAATGAAAAATATCGAAGAATAATTATTAACGCAGCAAAAAAATATAATTTAGCGCCACAAGCCTTAGCTGCAAAAATTAACGCAGAAGCTGGTACAAAAAGAGGAAGTCAAGAATGGAATGCTCAAGCACGTGCTTCAACATCATCTGCAGTAGGATTAACTCAGTTTTTAAGTGGCACTTGGTATGAGATATGTACACGTTCTACTTATAGTGACACATTACTTCAAAAACATGTTATTAAGAAAAAATTAATCTCTAATTTTCAAGAGAATATGGCTCTTAAGTTAATTTCGGTAAAAGATAAAGAAAAATTAAAAGCTCTTGGAACGGACCCTACTTTTTCGGTGGATTCAGCAGCGGCATATGCTAGGGCAAATATTGATATAGTTACAAACATATATAGAAAGGTCGATAGTTTAGAACCTAGTGATCTCGCAAAAGTTGGATATGTAGCTCATCATGATGGTCCAACAGGGTTTGGCAAAATAATTGAAGCAACAAACGACTCTTCATGGTCAAAACTACAAGGGCAAGTGTGTTCCAAAGATAGTCCTAATTGCAGTACATTACAAAATTATAAGGAAAGATTTAGTAATGGGAGGGATGCATATCGATGGTGGTTATGTACTGAATATACAGATGCAAAAATTAATGTAAATCGATTTACCCTTAGCCCTGCTGATGGGAAAAAATTTAAGAATGCTCGAACAATGGAGGAAATTATTGTTTTTCTAGGTGGTAAAGCTTTAGTTCGGCCAAGTAAAGAATTCGAGAAAAAGAAAGGAGCTAATGATACCCAAGCAACAGAAAATATTAGTATTATTATTACATCCATTGTAAATAATAAGGTTGAACCCAGTATTCAGTATTTCGTAAAATCTAAATATGGGTTAAAACCACATTTGACAAATGAAAATGGTCATGAAGTTATTAAAATTAAAAAAGGAGATAAGCTTGAAATCATTTTCGATAATCAAGTTTTAACTTCAATCACTTCGATAAAAGATAAAGAAGAATTTAGGATTAATTTTCCAATTACTCAAGAAAAAAATATACAGAAGAAAACACAAGAAGTGAGTACAAACAACGAACAGAAGCTCAATTTTGATGGTTGGAGAAATCCACTTAATGGTACTTGTCAAGTGAGGCGGTTTGGTTATAAATCATTACCCTTAAAGGCAAATGCTGCAACTTATAATCAAAGTAATTTACAGCAGGCAACTAAGGTTGCATCAGGGTTTAATCGAACAACTTATAGATCTAGTGGAATGCATCAAGGTCTTGATCTTGAGGCTGATAATGGTGCCAATGTTTATCCAGTTTGTGTTGGTACCATTGCAAAAGTAATTCCATCATATCCAGGTTATGGAAAAACGATTATTTTAGAATGTGACGTAAATGATTTGCCAGTTTCAAAAAAAGCTTTAGCAAAAAACATAGACACAATTTACTTTGTTTATGCACATTTAAATTCTATAAATGTAACAGAGGGAGCTATTATAACCACTCTAGATACTATTCTTGGGAAAACAGGTAATACTGGTAATGCCGGAAGTATGACAAGAATTGAGGATGGTGCACATTTGCATTTTGAGGTCAGAACAGAGATAACGAAATCAATGGGGAAATCTGGAATGACGTATAGACAAGACCCATTTCCTTGGTTAGATAATTGTAAGACCACTGAAAATGGTGTTAAATTAAATAGGTAAATAGATCATGAAATATAAATTATGCTTGATAGGTATGTTGGCTTTTTCAACAATTGCTAATGCAGAATTTAATATAGAAAATAACATAAATCAACCTAATTATATAAAATTAGGGTATAGGAATGTTTTAAATTCTGGGTTTATATATACTGATAATGATAAAAATTTTAAATTAAAGAAAAATACAGTTAATGTTCCATATGAAGATATTTCAATTTTATTGAAACCTCTATTAAGAAATGACAATAGAATAAAAGGAAATGATTATTATTTTTTAAATTATGAGACTTTTATTCAGCTAGATGGAATAGAGTATAAGTTACCTTTTATTATTTCAGATGTAAGTGCTATTGGCTCTAGTGTGCTGTTTAATGATAGTAATATGGTTATTTTCTCAATTGAGAGCTATGCAAGTCCAGTTTCAAATAATAATTCAAAAAAATTTAAAAGTGATGTATATATTTTAAATAAAAAAAATTTAGGCTTATATTCACCTTTTTTCTTGTCTTTAAATTCTAAATTAAAAAATTTTAATGAGGTTTCTATGGATTTTAGTAAGTTGGGGTCTGTGAAATATAATAAAAACAAAAAGACATATCAGATTCTATATGAGCTTCAAAAAGCTTCAGAAGACTTTAGCTCGACCGGAAGAGTAGTCTATGAAAAATCTCCTATTGAGTACTCATTTATCTTAATACCTGATCAAAAAGAACCTTTTTCGATAAAAAACTTTGTGGAAAAAAAGAAAGGAACTAACAAGATTATTTCAAAAGATGATGGTGGTGGCATGTATTCTTATTTTTTAAAGGGTAATTGATTCCAATGAAGATGTAATATTTTATATTTTATATTGGTTTCACTAGGATCTTGTACTTATTTAAATGATAGTAAGGGGGATGAAAGTCATTTGGATTTTAACTTATTAAAGTTGAGAGGATGGTAAGTGAAGGGGCAAGTGATTCATCGCAAGATTTAGTCTATACTTCTATTGATAAAAATCAGAAAAATAATGTTCTATTGTTTGATGTTATAAATGGTGAAATACAAGTAATTAATTTAGAACGAAAGGCGTTTAATATATCTGATTGTGACGAGTATTCATCTGATACCAATGCAGAGAAAATTCTTGTTTTATGGATTTAACCAAGCTGATTTCTGTCAGCTTGGTTTGGTTTTTCACCCTTCCAACACTTCTTCCAGCAACTCCTCACTCGGCGCAAAATAGTAAGCACCGTCCACAGGAGTCACAAAATGAAG
The DNA here is from genome assembly GCF_044057475.1 of Acinetobacter sp. P1332. Classification (NCBI taxonomy): domain Bacteria; kingdom Pseudomonadati; phylum Pseudomonadota; class Gammaproteobacteria; order Moraxellales; family Moraxellaceae; genus Acinetobacter; species Acinetobacter sp. P1332. The sequence continues at coordinate 3,433,505 of NZ_CP171157.1, read as the reverse complement.
CATACGGTCATGGATTCCATCACCACTGGTGCCGAACATACGCAGTAACATCGCATCAATAATGTTTAAATCTTTCGTATAGGCAATAAAAAATAAACCTTGCTCACCTTTACCATCGCCATAAGGAAGAGAGTGACGTAGGATTTCCATTTCCTCGCCTTCATCATCTTCAACCACGACACGTGCAACGTGAGAATTTGCAGGCTTAACGTCATCATCTAGTTCAATACTTTCAAGTTTTGTCCGTCCAAAGACTTGCTCTTGAGCATCAACCTTTAGCTTTTTCCACTTTTCCAAATCATGGCAATAGCGCTGTGCAAAGATAAAAGAACCATCTGCGAATACTCCTGCATCTTCACTTAATAATGTCGTTGCAGCACGATCATCGGGAAACTGCGGGTTTTCAGTACCATCAATAAAACCAGTCAAATCTCGACCATCAAAATTGCGGAAACAGACTCGTTCATCTAAAACATCCACTTTATCTTGGATGCCTTCAAAGAAGGATTGACTCAGGGCAAAACAAATATCGGTACGCTGAGACGCAATATGAATTAAAACATCCGCAGGTGAAACAGGCATATTGAAAGAGCCATAAATGGGCTCTAGCTGTTTAAACCCTGCAGGCGCTGTAGGATGAAGTTGTGCCCAAAGTTCAGGGCCAAAAGCAACAGCTGTTTTGATCTGCGCATGTGGATGTTGGGTAATAAGACGATCACGGGTTGAAAATAAATCTTCTAATTTTTCTTTAAGTTCTTCAATACTTAAATCTTTTAAACGTAAAACAATAAAACGGGCATGATCTGAAGGTAATGGCAGAATTACAGATTGGGCGGTCATTCATGGCTCCTAAAAAAATTGTTATTTCTATTGGCTGCACTTATTGTGCCTTATGCAGTTTCAGCTTCATAGCCTTAAGTGATAAATTCATTGATGAATAATAAACCCTAAAAGCATGAAAGATCATATAATCTAAAGATCATTTTTTTCTCAATACCACTATGTCATTTCAAATTTGGCTTGGCTTTGTACTCGCATGTTGGATCATTAGTATTTCTCCAGGGGCAGGGGCCATTGCGTCAATGTCGAGTGGCCTTAACTACGGTTTTCGGCATGGTTATTGGAATGCGCTGGGTTTACAACTCGCCTTATTGGTGCAAATCGGTATTGTGGCGGCTGGGGTAGGGGGGTACTCTTTGCCACAAAGCCTTGGGCATTTTGGGCCGTGAAGTGGTTTGGTGTGGCTTATTTGTTGTATTTGGCTTATTTACAATGTACGGCACCCATCCAGTCGATTGAAATTCAACAAGAACAACCGACTAAGTCTCGCTCGAAATTGGTGATGTATGGCTTTTTGATCAATATGAGCAATCCCAAAGCAATCGTCTTTTTATTGGCAGTTTTACCGCAATTTTTGGATTTGTCTAAACCGCAGTGGAGTCAATATGCGGTGATGGCCGTCACGATGGTCACGATTGATTTGATTGTGATGGCAGGATATACGGGATTGGCAGCGAAAGTTTTAAAACTTTTAACATCACCGCGACAGCAAAAATATCTCAATCGTACTTTCGCAGTGTTATTTAGTTGTGCGGCGGGATTGCTTAGTTTGGTTCATCAGTAAGTTTAGTCTGCGTCAGTTCTGCTAAAAACTGTTGTTCGGTAACCACATGTATACCGTGCTGACGAAATAGGGCGGCAGTGATTCCTTCCCCTGCAATTTTTTGCCCAGTAAATGAGCCATCATAAATACCATCACTGCCACAAGATGGGCTATTGGCTTTGAGCACAGCATGCGTGACGTGACTGGCTTGCGCCAATGCTAAAGCTTTGTAAGCACCTTGAATAAAGACATCGCTAAGCTGATGACCATCTGAGGAAAAAACCTGTGCGTGGCCTGATAAAACATCAGCACCTGACCCGTCGCGAATTTCTGCTGCGGGACGCGGGGTTGGAAGTCCTGCACTGACTTCAGGACATAAGCTGACATAATTTTTATCGAGCAAAGCTTGAACTAACTGAGAGACTAAGCAGTCTTTGCCGTCATAACGGACTTTTTGTCCGAGTAGACATGCGCTGATAAAATAACGTTGATGGATCATTTAGTTATGTCAGTTTTTTAAACTTCTGCGCGATAAAAATCAACGCAAACAGAATCGACATGGTTAAAACAATGCTGAGTCCTGTAGAGGTATTCAGCCCTGCGCTGGACCATAAACCAACTGTCACCCCAATTTGCGCAATCACAAAGGCCCAAATCACCATTTGTTTTGGAGAGTGGGCAAGCAGTCGAGCGGTAAGTGCTGGAATGACAAGCAAAGCACCCATCAGTAAAGAACCCACTGCACGAAGCGCCAAAATGGTAAATAAAGCCAGTAGCAACATAAAAATCAAACGTTGCCATTTCGCACTGACACCTTCACTGACGGCCATATCAGGATCGATCGCGATCTGAATTTGAGCTTGCCAACTTTTATAAAGCACTGCCAATGCAACAACAATAACAGTGGCAAAAACGGGCAGGTCTGCCCATGTGATCGTGAGCAAATCACCAAATAAATAGCTGAGTAGCTCAGGTCTTAAGCTTGGAATATGTTGAATAAACATCAGACCCGAGCAGAGCAAGGTCGCAGAACAGAGTGCGAGTAATGCGTCATTAGGTAACCGTGGATCATGCAAAACCCAAAGGATCGCCACCAACAAGCCCGCAATAAAAGCCACACCCATCCACAGGGGCAACGCCATTGCTCCTGCAATCGCGACACCCAGTAAAGTACCATGTGCCATGGTGTCGGCAAAAAATGACATGCGGCGCCATAGCATCAAACAGCCCAGTGGTGCAGTCAAAAAGACTAGCAACGTACCCATAATCCATGCAGGTAATAGCAGTTGTAACCATTCCATCATGACTTAAGCTTCCGGTTCGGGGTGAATGTGTGGGCGAGCGTCATGCTGACAAGGCGTTGCACTATCACCATGTGCGCAGTGATCATGATGATGTTGATAGAATACGCGGTTGGTACCAAAAATAGCTTGATACTCAGGGTGTTGTTGCACACTTTCAGGCAGGCCACTACAACAAATGTGTTTATTCAAACACACTACACGATGAGTTCCTTGCATGACCCACTGCAAATCATGTGAAACCATGAGCACAGCACAACCATATTTGGCGGGTAAACTGCGCACATAGTCGTACAGCTCAGCCTCAGACTGAATGTCTAGGCCCTGCATCGGTTCATCGAGAACCAAAATATCAGGTTGACGTAACAGCGCACGTGCCAGTAAAACGCGTTGACGCTCTCCACCTGAAAGCTGCTGTACTTTAGAATTTTCAAGTTTGCTGATCCCAGTATCGTGGATAATTTCTTGCTTAATTACAGGATCACATTTTTCCAAAGCCAATAGGTCTTTTACCCTAAGCGGTAGGCTATGTGAGGGATTAAATTTTTGCGGTACATAAGAAAACTTGAGTGGCTTTGTTGTTTTAATTTCGCCAGTATTAGGGTGCACAATACCCAATAGCACTTTAATGAGCGTGGATTTCCCTGCACCATTTGGCCCAATCAGGGTCACAATTTCCCGTTCATGTAAGACAAAATCGACATGCTTTAAAATGTCGCGTTCATCGATACGAACACTAATTTGGGAGAGTTCGACCAGAACAGGATCGAGGCTTATTTGTGGCGACACTGCTGACAAATTCCTGAAATTTCGATAATGCTATGTTGTGCCGTAAAACCATCGGCTGCGGAAAGTGCATCGAGTTGTTGTAATAATCCTTGTGCAGAGGCCTCGGTCACTGATTTGCAATCAGTGCAAATGAGAAAGGCTGCTTGATGGCCTTCACGGGGATGGCAACACGGAATATAGGCATTAATCGAGGTGAGTCGGTGAATGAGGCCTTTTTCTAATAAAAAGTCTAAGGTGCGGTACACCGTCGGTGGGGCAGCAGGGCGGTCGGCATTGCTTTTAATTTTAGCCAACAAGTCATACGCACCCATCGGACCTGTCGCATTCAGGATCAGTGCCAAGACTTCTTTTCTTAAGGGGGTTAGGCGCGCACCAGTTGTTGCGCACAAGACTTCTGCTTCAGCCAAACGCGTCTCAACGTTGTGATGACCATGCACATCATGTAAAGCATGGTGGTGTTCGTGAGAACAAGCGCTCATAACAAACCTCAAGTGCAAAATTTATAAAAGAAAAACGACATTAAATCTTAACATGAAGCGCAGAGAGTTTCGATTAGGCATAGGTATTTTTGTCGATTTGTTATATTATAACACTAATTGTATTTCTAGTGATTGCTCCCCATGTCCCGTTTCTTGGCTTTTTTTGCGTTTGCGCTGTTTAGTAGTGTTGCTTGGACGCAAGACTTGGTTGTTTCTACACAGCCGATTTACTTGATTGCACAGGAAGTGACGAAAGGCATTGAAAAACCAACCTTATTGTTGGCCGATCAATCTGGACATGATGTGAGTTTGACCCCAATGCATCGTAAAATCATTCAGGATGCAGGCTTGGTTATTTGGTTGGGACGAGCACATGAAGCACCGCTGGATAAACTCCTGACCCCCAATGATAAAGCAGTTTCTATTTTAGATTCAGGCATTATCAATGCCTTACCACTACGAAATACCCGTGGTGATGCCTTAAAAAATACCATTGATACCCATGTTTGGCTTGACCCAAACAATGCGGTACGCATTGGTTTCTTTATTGCAGGCCTGCGTTCACAGCAGATGCCTGAGTATAAGGAGCGCTACTGGAACAATGCCAAACTCTTTGCTCAGAAAATGTTACAAGCCTCAGCTATATATAGTCAAAGTACCCAAGCTCGCCCGTATTGGTCTTTTCATGATGCCTATCAATACCTGGAGCGACCTTTAAACTTACGCTTTGCAGGTGCATTGACAGATGATCCACATATTGCGCCTACGGTTGCGCAAATCAAATACTTAAATGACAGCCGCCCTTATTCAAAGATGTGCCTTTTGGCTGAAGTGCATGCAAGTCAAGCACAATATCAAAAGTTGAACCCATTAGTCTTCCAAGCGGTTGATGAAAGCATGACTGGGGCAGGGGATTTTGTCAGCGCGTGGAAGCAATTGGCCGATCATGTGCATAAATGTGTGCTAAATGCGCGAAAGTGACGCAAAAATTAAACAATAATTGATTAGTTTAAAAGCAATTTAAACATAGAAAAAAACTCGACTTAGGTCGGGAAAAGATTGCATGTTCAGGGGTGTAACTCTATAATGCCTGCGATTAAAAATAATCATCAGCTAAACTTGTCAAGCATGATTGTTGTGAGTGAATAAATAATGAGCCGAACTAGTCGCTTGATTGACCGACGATTAGCGAAAGCTTTAGTCCTCTTACAAGCATGTATGATTCCTGTTTCAGCCTTGATCGGCTGGGTCGTGAAAGACTCAACCGCAGCCCTGAGTGCAGCATTAGGTGCGCTCGTGTGTTGGCTTGCGACTTGCTATTTTTCATGGCAGTCGTTTCGAGCAGCAGGAGCTCGCGCTTCTAAACAAGTTCTTGCGAACATGTATAAAGGCATGATGGGTAAGTTTGCAATTGTGATTGTTGGTTTCATTTTAATTTTAAGCAATGTCAAACCGTTGTCAGCGGTGGCGTTGTTTTGTGGTTTTATGCTCGTTCAAACCATGACGTGGGTTGCTCCATTTTGGGTGTCGCGTCAACAAAAACGAGTTTAATAAGCACTACAAAAAATTGAAAAGTTTTTTAGGAGATGAACGAGATATCAAGCAGCACGCGATGTTCGTTCTCTCTATTTGTATTTGACATTGACCAGGTGTGATTTATGGCTGCTGAAGAACATGCCCTTACTTCGACCGAGTATATCAAGCATCACTTGACGAATATGACTTATGGCAAAATGCCAGACGGTTCATGGAAGTTGGCTGAGACTGCTGAAGAAGCTCAACAGATGGGGTTCACTGCTATTCACTTGGATTCAATGGGTTGGTCTATCACTCTTGGTGTGATTTTCTGTTTGTTGTTCTGGTGCGTAGCGAAAGCTGCAAACTCTGGTGTTCCAACCAAGTTCCAGTCTGCAATTGAAATGATCATTGAGTTTGTGGACTCAAGTGTTCGCGACACTTTCCATGGCAAATCACGCTTAATTGCGCCACTTGCATTGACCATTTTCGTGTGGATTTTCCTCATGAACGCAATGGACTTAATCCCAGTTGACTTTATTCCGTATACAGCTCAACTGATTGGTGCAAGTGTATTTGGTATGGATCCTCATCACGTTTACTTCAAGGTTGTACCTTCTACAGATCCAAACATTACCCTAGGTATGTCTTTATCTGTATTTGTATTGATCTTGTTCTACAGTATTCGCGAAAAGGGGATTGGTGGTTTCGTTGGCGAATTAGCACTTAACCCATTTAACCCAAGTAACCCAGTTGCAAAAGCGTTATTGATTCCAGTGAACTTAATTCTTGAATTAGTAACATTCCTTGCACGTCCAGTTTCATTGGCTCTGCGACTTTTCGGTAACATGTATGCAGGTGAGTTAATCTTCATCCTTATCGCATTATTACCATTCTGGATCCAATGGGCGTTGTCTGTGCCTTGGGCGATCTTCCACATTCTTGTTATCACGCTACAAGCATTCATCTTTATGATGCTGACTATCGTATACTTGAGCATGGCAAGCGAAAAGCATTAATGGTAATGCCCAACTATCACTGGATGGTTGGGCGCACAATTTTTTAATTTAATTTGGTATAAACCTAACCTCTGAGGAATTATCATGGAACTCACTTTAGGTCTAGTTGCAATTGCATCTGCTATCTTGATCGCTTTTGGTGCTTTAGGTACTGCGATTGGTTTTGGTCTTTTAGGCGGTCGCTTCCTTGAAGCTGTTGCACGTCAACCAGAATTGGCTCCACAACTTCAAACTCGTATGTTCTTAATCGCGGGTCTTCTTGATGCTGTGCCTATGATCGGTGTTGGTATTGGCTTGTTCTTCATCTTTGCTAATCCATTTGTAGGTTAATCGGCTTAATTCCTAAATTAAACTATTGAGGAATAGCAATGAATATCAACCTCACATTGATTGGCCAAGCGATTGCATTTGCGATGTTTGTCGCATTCTGCATGAAATTTGTATGGCCACCACTAATCAATGCGATTAGTGAGCGTCAGCGTAAAATCGCTGATGGCTTAAACGCTGCTGAAAAAGCAAAAGCTGATCTTGCGGATGCGCAAGCTCAAGTGAAAGCTGAATTAGATGCAGCGAAAGCGCAAGCGGCTCAATTGATCGAACAAGCGAACCGTCGCGGTGCACAATTGGTAGAAGAAGCTCGTACTCAAGCGTCAGCTGAAGGTGAGCGTATTCGTCAACAAGCAAAAGAAGCTGTTGATACAGAAATCAATTCTGCCCGTGAAGAATTACGTCAACAAGTTGCTGATCTTGCAGTAACAGGTGCTGAGAAAATTCTTAGCCAAAAAGTTGATGCTGAAGCTCACAATGCCATGCTGACTCAGCTGGCTGCTAAACTTTAAGAGAGGCGGATTATGGCTGAACTCTTGACGTTGGCACGCCCGTACGCTAAAGCAGCATTTGCTTACGCTTCTGAGCAAAATGCAACTGACTCTTGGTCATCTGCATTGAACTTGCTCAGTGCTGCGGTGCAAGACGAAGCATTTTCAGCTTTCTTAACTCGCCCTGAGCTTACTCCTGCTGAGCAGGTAAGTCTTTTTGCAAAAGTATTAGGCGAAGACCAAACTGCAGCAGTGTCAAACTTTTTGACATTGCTTGCTGAAAACAACCGTTTGGCGCTTCTTCCTGAAATTTCTGCTGAATACGAGCAGCTCAAATCACAGAATAACAATACTGTGGATGTAGTGATTGAATCTGCATTCCCATTGACTTCTGTACAAGAACAATTACTTGCACATGCTTTAGAGAAAAAATTCGAAGCTGCGGTAAATGTTTCTGTAGAAGTTAAACCAGAGCTTATTGCTGGTGTTGTTATTCGTGCAGGCGACCAAGTGATAGATGATTCTGCGCTTAACAAGCTAGAAAAAATGCGGACTCGTCTTCTTGCTTAATTGCATATGAAGACTGAACTTTAAAAAGATTGAGGTATAGCGCAATGCAACAACTGAATCCATCCGAGATCAGTGCGCTCATTAAACAGCGTATCGGCGATCTGGACACCAGCGCGACCGCTAAAAACGAAGGGACCATTGTTATGGTTTCCGACGGTATTGTGCGTATTCACGGCCTTGCTGATGCAATGTACGGTGAAATGATCGAATTCGACGGCGGCTTATACGGTATGGCACTGAACCTAGAACAGGATTCAGTGGGCGTCGTTGTTTTAGGTAACTACTTAAGCCTTCAAGAAGGTCAAAAAGCGCGTTGCACAGGTCGTGTATTAGAAGTTCCGGTTGGTCCAGAACTTTTAGGCCGTGTAGTAGATGCTTTGGGTAACCCAATTGATGGTAAAGGCCCAATTGATGCAAAATTAACTGATGCTGTTGAAAAAGTAGCACCAGGCGTAATTTGGCGTCAATCAGTGGATCAACCTGTACAAACTGGTTATAAATCAGTAGATACAATGATCCCTGTAGGCCGTGGTCAGCGTGAGTTGATCATTGGTGACCGTCAAACTGGTAAAACAGCAATGGCGATCGATGCGATCATCGCTCAGAAAAACTCTGGCATTAAATGTGTATACGTAGCAATTGGTCAAAAACAATCGACTATTGCTAACGTTGTGCGCAAGCTAGAAGAAACTGGTGCTATGGCGTATACCACTGTTGTAGCAGCAGCTGCAGCCGATCCAGCAGCAATGTTGTACTTGGCTCCATACTCTGGCTGTACAATGGGTGAATACTTCCGTGACCGCGGTGAAGATGCACTAATCATTTATGATGATTTGTCTAAGCAAGCTGTTGCTTACCGTCAAATTTCATTGTTATTACGTCGTCCACCAGGTCGCGAAGCGTATCCAGGTGACGTATTCTATCTTCACTCTCGTCTTCTTGAGCGTGCTTCGCGCGTTTCTGCTGACTATGTTGAGAAATTCACGAATGGTGAAGTTAAAGGCCAAACTGGTTCATTAACTGCATTGCCAATCATTGAAACTCAAGCGGGTGACGTATCTGCATTCGTACCAACGAACGTAATTTCGATCACTGACGGTCAGATCTTCCTTGAAACATCATTATTCAACGCAGGTATTCGTCCTGCTGTGAACGCGGGTATCTCTGTATCTCGTGTTGGTGGTTCAGCGCAGACTAAGATCATTAAAAAATTGTCTGGTGGTATCCGTACTGCTTTGGCGCAATACCGTGAATTGGCAGCGTTTGCTCAGTTCGCTTCTGACCTTGATGAAGCGACTCGTAAGCAACTTGAACATGGTCAACGTGTAACTGAATTAATGAAGCAAAAACAATATGCTCCATATTCAATTGCTGACCAAGCTGTTTCAATTTATGCATCTAACGAAGGCTACATGGCTGACGTTGAAGTGAAGAAAATCGTAGATTTTGATGCTGCGTTAATCTCTTACTTCCGTTCAGAAAATGCTGCGTTAATGCAAAACATCGATGAAACTGGTGATTACAACAAAGACATCGAAGCTGCAATCAAAGCAGGTATTGAAAGCTTTAAAGCGACTCAAACTTACTAATTTCAACTTCAGTTGGATTTAGTTTTGGTTTGGTTCACGGATCAACCTTCGAGGGCTCGAAAGGGCCTTCGAATACTAGGTTAAGCGTATGGCAAATTTAAAAGAAATTCGCGCCAAAGTAGCTAGTATCAAAAGCACGCAGAAAATTACTCGCGCGATGCAGATGGTAGCAGCTTCTAAGATGCGTCGTGCGCAAGAGCGCATGGCTCAAGGCCGTCCGTATGCCGAAAATATGCACCGTGTAATTGCTCACTTGGTTCAAGCGAATCCTGAATACAAACACCGTTATATGGTTGAACGCCCGGTAAAGCGCGTTGGCTATATCATTGTGTCTTCAGATCGTGGCCTTGCTGGTGGTTTGAACATTAACTTGTTCAAAAAAGTGGTTAAACACGTCCAACAGCAACAAGAGCAGTCAATTGAAGTTCAATTTGCTTTAATTGGTCAAAAAGCGGTTTCGTTTTTTAAAAACTACGGCGGTAAAGTGCTGGGTGCTACGACAAATGTCGGTGATACACCAAGCCTTGAACAGTTATCTGGTTCTGTACAGGTGATGTTAGACGCATTTGATAAAGGCGAGTTAGATCGTATTTATCTTGTGTCAAACGGCTTTGTCAATGCCATGACTCAAAATCAAAAAATCGAACAACTTGTTCCTTTAGCAACTGCTGAAGAAAACAAGACCCTTAACCGTCAATACGGTTGGGATTATATCTATGAGCCTGAAGCTGAAGAGCTTTTAAATGGCTTATTGGTTCGTTATATCGAGTCTGTGGTATATCAAGGCGTGATCGAAAACATCGCGTGTGAGCAGTCAGCTCGTATGGTTGCAATGAAAGCTGCAACGGACAACGCAGGTGATTTGATCAAGAGCCTACAACTTATTTATAACAAGCTGCGTCAAGCCGCGATTACTCAGGAAATTTCTGAGATCGTTGGTGGTGCCGCTGCCGTTTAACATTATTTTGAATTGAGGAGACAGCAATGAGTAGCGGTCGTATCATTCAGATCATCGGCGCGGTTATCGACGTCGAGTTTGAACGTAACAGCGTTCCTAAGATCTATGACGCTCTCCACGTTGATGGCACTGAAACTACATTAGAAGTTCAGCAACAACTTGGTGATGGCGTAGTTCGTACTATTGCAATGGGTTCTACTGAAGGCCTTAAGCGTGGTTTGAACGTAACGAATACTAACGCTCCAATCTCTGTACCAGTGGGTACAGCGACTTTGGGTCGTATCATGGACGTTCTTGGTCGCCCAATCGACGAAGCTGGTCCAGTTGCGACTGAAGCGCGTTTGCCGATTCACCGTCAAGCACCTTCTTATGCTGAACAAGCAGCTTCTACTGACCTTTTAGAAACTGGTATTAAAGTCATCGACTTACTATGCCCGTTCGCTAAAGGTGGTAAAGTTGGTCTGTTCGGTGGTGCCGGTGTTGGTAAAACTGTAAACATGATGGAGTTGATCAACAACATCGCTAAAGCGCACTCAGGTTTATCTGTGTTCGCTGGTGTTGGTGAGCGTACTCGTGAAGGTAACGACTTCTATCACGAGATGAAAGACTCAAACGTTCTAGACAAAGTAGCAATGGTCTACGGTCAGATGAACGAGCCACCGGGGAACCGTTTACGCGTAGCGTTGACTGGTTTGACTATGGCTGAGTACTTCCGTGACGAGAAAGACGAAAACGGCAAAGGCCGTGACGTACTATTGTTCGTAGACAACATCTACCGTTATACACTAGCAGGTACTGAAGTATCAGCACTTCTAGGTCGTATGCCATCTGCAGTAGGTTACCAACCGACACTTGCAGAAGAGATGGGTGTTCTTCAAGAACGTATTACATCGACTAAGTCTGGTTCGATTACGTCAATCCAAGCGGTATACGTACCTGCCGATGACTTAACAGATCCATCGCCTGCAACTACGTTTGCTCACTTAGACGCAACTGTAGTATTGAGCCGTGACATCGCATCTTCTGGTATTTACCCAGCGATCGATCCACTTGACTCAACTTCACGTCAGTTAGATCCACTAGTAGTGGGTGCTGAGCATTACGAGATTGCTCGTTCAGTTCAAAACGTTCTTCAACGTTATAAAGAATTGAAAGACATCATCGCGATTCTTGGTATGGACGAACTTGCAGAAGAAGATAAGTTGACTGTTTACCGTGCGCGTAAAATTCAACGTTTCTTCTCTCAACCGTTCCACGTAGCTGAAGTGTTTACTGGTGCTCCTGGTAAACTTGTACCGCTTAAAGAAACGATTCGTGGCTTTAAAGGTCTTTTAGCTGGTGAATATGACCACATTCCAGAACAAGCGTTCTATATGGTTGGTGGTATTGACGAAGTAATTGCTAAAGCTGAGAAACTTTAATTAGTTACCTAATTTAGGAGATTCTCATGTCGACTATGCAGTGTGATGTTGTAAGTGTTCAAGAGTCTTTGTACTCTGGCACTGTAACGATGCTAATTGCTAAAGGTGCTGGTGGTGAATTAGGTATTATGCCTGGTCACACGCCACTAGTAACTTTACTCAAGCCGGGTACAATCCGTGTTCTGCTTGAAAACGGTACAGAAGAGTTAATCTATGTATCTGGTGGTGTTTTAGAAGTTCAACCGCATGTTGTTACGGTTCTTGCAGATACTGCAGTCCGTGCAGAAAACTTAGATGAAGCAGCAATTCTTGAAGCGCGTAAACACGCTGAACAATTGCTTGCAAATCAAAAGAGCGACTTGGACTCGGCTGCTGCTTTGGCTGCTCTTGCAGAAACTGCTGCTCAGTTGGAAACCATCCGCAAAATCAAAAACCGCGCTCAATAAGAGACGGTTTGAGATTAAAAAGCCACCGAAAGGTGGCTTTTTTTATGTCTGTTGATAAAAATGCGTCAATTGCTTATTTCATAATGAGTTTGTTGGTTTCTTAGTTCTCATTGTTCAAATGGACTGGATTGGTCTGCTGCATACGAGCAATCTTTGTTTTGCATGATAGTGCTTCGTCTTTTAACTGTACGCTTGCTTGTAGAATATTTTGAATACACAATTTTTAAAACTCATCTGAATCAATGCTCCTATGCTTGATATATTTCGTTAAGCAAGGATATAGCTATCTAAAGTTGCATATCTTTTATTCAACAGAAGTTATATTTTGAAAGCTTCTCTGTAAGCGAAGATGAAGATGAACCTGATAGCGCATGAATCCCACTTTTGGGAACTTTATCAAGATTTTGAGCATTATTATCTGAGTATCGCAGTCGATATGAGTTCAGTGGTGTCGTGTTGGGACTTGGTACTGACTTCAGAAGAAATATTACAATATGAACATCGAGGTCGCGTGAGTATTCAGGAGCTGACCAAAGCCATGATTGACGCAGCTTATAAGGGTGATTTTTCAATGATGGAAGCACGTTTAGCCAAGCCATATGAGCGTCACGCCATGCAAAAGGCTTTTAAAGAATGGTTAGCACAGAGCAAAACTCAGGAACAGTCTTCTTTTTGATGAGCTATGAGCTTAAGGCATTGTTTTAAAATTATTTTAAAAAGCTCTGACGCAATTGGCTGAACATCATGCGGCTAACGCTATTGTGTTGAGTCTCAATCAACTTTTTGATTTGCTCAACTTGAGGTTCATCTTCAGGAATCACAATCTCTGGATCGATTTCGATATCCGAATTGGACATGGTATTGGACGGTTGTACCCGCAAATTTGAAGATGGGTGTTCGGCATGCCAAAGCTGTGTTTCGAGTGACATGATGTACTTATATTCATCGGTATTGGGGTTAAACCGCTTATATAGTCTCAGGTCTTGCATTGCATCTTGACGGCTTCGGTCAGGCATATCTGTTTCGACTGCCAACCATTCAGAGAGAACCGGACGAATTTCATGTTGCATCAGTTGGTAATAAAGCCAATCGCTGAGCAGGCTATGATCGATGTCAGACAGATATGGGCTGTTGTGTTGCAGCAATTGTTGTAAGTGTTCGAGAACCAAAACTTCTTGCTTTTGTAAGGCATAGCGCGCTTCAGCATCAAATTGTTGGTATTCTTCGGCTGGAATTTCAGTGAAATGTTGTTGTTCAACGAAGGCATCTACAATATGCGTTTGGAATAAGGTATTCCATTGCTCTAGCGTATGAATTTCGAGCTGTTGTAGCTCTTTAAACGCTTTGCTTTGATAGCGGCTGAGCTGCAGGCGCTGAATATTTTGCTGGTTGAACTCAATTTTTTGTTTGATGTATTCAGCATAAGCACCTTGTTGTTTGGGGCTGACAGGGCTTACAACATCGACCAAAAGTAACTGCTGCTGTTGTTTGTATTTGAGCCAGTCCTGAATACGTTGAACTTCTTTATGCTCTTTAGAAAAAAACTGTGTTAAGTGTGGCGTCGTTTTTTCAGGCATTAAAAAGTGCATCCCGCCAAAGACGATGATTGCTAAACAGGCGATCACAAGAATGACTTTTTTCATTATAAAAATGTTTTTCTGTGTTTCTTATTTGTACATGGTAGCCTAAAAATGAGAAATAGTTAATGTTTTTTCATTAAAGCTTCAAATCTGTATGGGTAAAATTGAAAATTCACCTTGCCCAAGAATACGAACTTTATACAGTGCATCAAAGCCTTCAGCATAGTGTGGTGGTTCAAATTTTTGAGCGGTGGCTCTGATCCCGACTTCGGGAATGCAGGCTTTGCCTTCACGTAAGTGGTTGCGTTCCAGTGCACCTTTAAGCTCAGTCTCAAAGAAATAGCCAACAATTTCAAAGCCTGCGGCCTGAGCATTGGCAATATAACGCGCCCGATCGGCTAGCGTAGGGTTGGTATTATCAATCACCATTTTGGTTTTTGAGGCCAGTCCTGCTTCAAAAATGATTTTTTCACGATGCCGTGTTTTCAGCATATCGAGGTTGATGCGCAAATGGCTATGTGCCAAATTCAACAGATAATAGCTCGATTTTCCCGAAGCTTGGATGCCCATAAAAATAATCAGCTGCATGTGTGAAATCGTGCCTCAATCAAAGTAGGAAAAAACGGTTGTAGTCATTTTCTCCTACTCTATTGCTGAAAGCACCACTATTTAAATGTTTTAAGATTGGTTTGTGTTTGAGCTATCATTCTCAGCTTGCTGAGGAATCATCATTGAAGCCAATTTCAACATTTCAGATTGAATAGTGCCCATTTGCTGTTGCATCTTTTTAAAGTCGACTTGGCTAAAATCCACCTGTCCATTTAAAAAAGGTGAAGCTAAGACTTGTTGGTTGGCAGACAGTAATTTTTCACGGATATCATTGATTTCTTGGGTTTTAAGATTCAGACTATTCAAGGCATTATTGAAACCTGTGAGCTGTTGTTGTAACGCTGTCGCGGCGTGTTGCAACTGTTGCTGATCGTGCTGTTCAATTGCGGACTGCAAGTCACTTTGGGTTTCTTGCAGCTGAGTGACATATTCGCCTGCTTTTAATTGCATATCTGCAACATCACGCACGATATAGAGCATGTTGCCACTTTTCAGTTCAGCTTTTTCAGGGCTTTGTGTATTCGCTGATTGGTGTTGCTCAGATGACTCAGTCTGGATGTCTTGCTGATTCGGCTCTGTTGCTTGCTCACAGCCAATAAGTAGGATGCCTGAACTAAACAGTGCAAAAGGAAGAACTAAGTTTTGTAAAAGCTTTTTCATCATCAAATCAATATTGGGCTATGTGTTTTTTAATATAAGGGCAAAATGTGTAGATAATATGCTGGGTTTCAAAGTCATAACAAAACTTTTTAAAACAAAAAAAGAGTGCCTGAGCACTCTTCATTTACAGCAGTTTAACCAGCAATGATTTTAATGATGGAATGGTTGCGAATGTCTGTCAGTACATAGTCGCCATTCACTTTAATCCACTGTTGGTTTTTACCCGGTTTGCTGAGTTTTTTGTATTTTTGGTGATCTACTTTATAGGCATTGCTATGGTAAACGCTTGGGAGTTTTTGACCTGCTTTCCAGTCTTGAGATGGACGCTTGGCTTTCTTTACAGTGGCTTGAGTTGGCTGTTGATGGCCATTCGATGTGTGCTGTTGCGCATGTCCGTATGACTGAGCTGCGTGATGTTGCTGATGTTGTTCTTGTGGTGCTGCTAGTGCAGGCAGGGCAATCCATGCGGTTGAGATAGATAAAATAGCTGCTTTTATAAAGGTATTCATGAGCTTCACTTTTGGTTGTCTTGAGCGAATAGATGCATCATAGAGTGAAGTATTTGATTGATCGTGAATGAAGTGTTGTAAAATCATCAAAATAACGAAGGAATCATGAAGATCGAACCGATTCGAGTGCCATTATTCATTTAAAAAATAAAATATAAGCAGCCGTTAAATCTGACTGCTTATAAACAGCTTCCGGCTTATTTGGCCAATTCAGCATTGATAGCATCGACAATACGCGGATCATTGGCCGTAATGTCTGGTGCAAAACGCGCAACCACTTCGCCATTTTTATTGATTAAGAATTTCTCAAAGTTCCACAGCACTTCAGGTGGTTCGTTCGGTGTTAAACCATAGTCCACCAAGTCTTTCCACCAAGGGCCTTCACCAATGCGTTCAGGCACCGCTTGGGTGAGCGTTTCATATAACGGATGCTTATCATCCCCAGCAACCGAGATTTTTGAAAAAAGCGGGAAATCCACTTGATAGTTTAAAGAGCAGAATTCTTGAATTTCAGCGTCTGAACCCGGTTCTTGTGCCAAGAAATTGTTGGCAGGAAAACCTAGAATCTCTAAACCCTGTGATTTTTTGTCTTGATAGAGTTTTTCTAAACCTTCGTACTGCGGTGTGAGGCCACATTTAGATGCCACATTCACCACCAAGAGAACTTTACCTTGGTATTGGTTTAAGTTGATGTCTTCACCCTGAATGGATTTGACTGGAATATTATAAATCGAAGTGCTCATTTGCGTGTCCTTATACGATGTGCATTTTATTGTGTTGGAAGCGTTCGACAAAGTCACGCCCATTTGCGGATTGATCGCAACAAAAAAGCAAGCCAAGGCTTGCTTTAAAGGGTAGGGAGGTCATTAAGACGCTGGAGCCGCTTTGACTTTCGCTTCCAAAGCCGTTACGTCAGCAATGATCGATTTCTGCAATTCAGTGGCTTTGTTTTGTAGTTCGGTGATTTTCGCACTATCTGGCGTTGTTTTTGTACTTTCTTTGGTGAGCTCTACACCCAGATCATTGGCGTCCTGCATTTTTTCACGTAAAGCATCTACTTCAGCACTTTTTAAGGTTAAGGCATCTAATTCATCATTAAATTGCTTTACATAGGTTTCTGTTTTTTCAACCATGGCTTTAATTTGAGTGGGATCCTTTTTCTCTAAGGTTGCACTCACTTCTTTTTGAAACGTGGCGGCTTCTTGAGCTTTGGCATTCGATAGCGTTTGTACGGCTAACAAATCGGCTTGAATATCGGCAATATTGTTATTGCTGTGATTAGCAACGATAGTTGTTGCTTCGGTTGAGGTCGCTTCAGATGCAGACGTTGTTTGTTCAACGGCTGGCTCAGTTCCTTTTTTTTCGCACGCAGCCAAAGTAAGTGTGGCCATACAAACTGTGGTTAAAAGTAACTTTTTCATAACGACATCCTTCTATCGGGAAATATGTTTTTGTAGGCCAGAGTTTAAGAGCAATGACCAATCAATTAAAAAATACGTTCGCTAGAACAGCATCAATACGATGCAGAGATCGTTGACATTGTTCTATGGTGTTTTTGTAGAGTGAAGCTGCTGAAATACATCAATTTATTGAAATGTATAGTTTTATATTGTCTTAATATTATGTTTTTTATGAAGTTTATATTTTAAGATAAATGTATCAATTATGTGTGATACCCAAATGATATTCGAATACATCATAAAAATGTTTTACCATTCATTTAAATTTTGCAAACAAAAGCTAAACGGGAAAAAGAATGAGTACCACACCACAACGTATGTATTGGGCTTTGAGTCTGCCTATCATTGCCGTACTCATTTGGTCGATCAATATTGTCGTTACGCGTTATGTAGCTGATTTCATTTCGCCAGTCAGTATTAGTTTTTATCGGTGGTTCTTTGCCTTCATTCTGTTAACGCCTTTTGTCGTGCGACCATTATGTCGGCAGTGGGCATTGATCCGAGCGCATTTGGGGCAGTTGGCAGTGCTAAGTGCATTTGGCCTAGTGTTGTATCAGGGCTTAGCCTACACCGCAGCGCACTATACGACCGCGACCAATATGGGACTGATTAATGCCTTTATTCCGATCTTTACCATTTTTGTTTCACTGCTGATCTTAAAAGATATTCCAAATCGTTTTGCGATGATCGGGAGTATTTTATCTTTTGCAGGTTTGGTTTATATCATTGGGCAGGGCAATCTTGCAGGCTTAGTTCAATCGGGTGGGCATTTGGGTGATGTCCTGATGGTGGTTGCGGTATTCTTCTATGCCTTTTACGGGGTGTTTTTAAAAAAGTGGCAATTGCAAATTCCCTTGATGTTGAGCCTCTATGTACAGATCTTTTTTGCACTGCTTTACCATTTACCTTTCATTGTCTATTTCGGTCTCGATTCAATCAATAGTCAAAATGCGGCAAGTGTCATGTATGCCAGCATTTTCCCTTCCTTAGTTGCACCTTTACTGTGGATGTTGGCCATTACCCATTTAGGGCCGAATCGAACCAGTATTTTTATGAACTTGATGCCGGTCTTTACCGCAGTGATTGCCTATGTCTGGTTGAAAGAGGCGTGGACGATTTATCATACGGTCGGTGGAGTGGTCATTATCTGTGGTATTTTACTTGCACAGCGTAAAACAGCATTAAAAACGCCACCTTTAGCAAACTCGATGGATTGATATTGATTAAAAAATGGCCATTTAAATTCTTTTTTTAATAGAATAATTCATTAATAAGTTAATTTATTAATGCTATTTTAGATGATGAATGTATTTAATGTATGCAAAAGCTGATTAAAAATAGGTAGATAATTTGAATTACAATTTAATTATCTCCATTAATCAGCGTTTTAACGCTGTTTTTAATATAAAAAATCTATTTGTTTAGAAATGCAATTTGCTACATAATACGCGCACTGCAAACTTAGGCCAATGTCAAAACGGGTATTAAGTGTTTGCTCATCAGTTTTCAGACCCTCTGGATGTGATTACACATCCTTTTTTATGCTCAGCCATCCCTATATGGCTGAGCTTTTTTTTATCTATTTTTCAGTAAAAATCCTGAGAAAGAGCATGCTTTTAAGCACGAACCACGGCTCCAGTTTCGGCATCGAGTATGCGACTCGGTTCTTGGCTCAAGCCTAGGTCACCATTCAGATAATTCACTTGTTGCGCAAAGTAGTGATTGGCATCTTGTAGTGAACGAGCAGGTGGCAATCCAGCGGGGTTGGCACTGGTTGAGACAATAAAGCCTTGAAAGGCATTGCAAAGCGCCACACAAATCGGATGTGTGGTTACCCGTACAGCAACTTTAGGGTGATTGCCTTTAATCCATGTTGGAATATGTTCATTTGCAGGTAACAACCACGTGGTTGCGCGTTCTGATGGACTGCGATCGCTCCAGCTGTCGATCACTTGTTGACGGATGTGGGGATCTAAATGTTCTAAAAGCGGTTCAACTTGAGCAATTTGCCCAGCCAGTAATATTACCCCTTTTTCAATCGGGCGTTGCTTAATCTGCAAAATATCTAGAAAAGCCTGTTCGTTATACGGATCACAGCCTAAACCCCATACTGCTTCTGTTGGATATGCTAAAACTTGACCTTGTTTTAAACATTGCGCCGCTTCAGTCACAGAGGTGGTAATCATTACACTTTGTACCTTTTATTGATTCATAAAGGGTTATTGTGAACCTTATTGGTTGGAACGGCAACGCAGATAATTGCCAGCCTGTTGTTGTGCGAGTCCTAAAATCTCCAGTTCCATTAACTGGCTAGTGAGTGTGGCAATATCGATGTTAAGTTTGAAATTAAGTTGATCCATATTTTGTCCAACCCAATCCAGTTGATTATAAAGTTCGAGTAAATCAGATGGGATCTCAATACTAGCACTTGGGGTGGTTTCTTGTGACTGGGATTGGCTATGCCATTGAGTGGGGAGTGCCAAGTCTTCAATGATTTGCTCAGGATGATCGACCAAAATCGCCCCTTCTCGGATCAGTTGATGACAACCTTGATGGTGTTCGCTGTAAATATGACCGGGAATCGCAAAAATCGTCTTGCCTTGTTCAGCAGCAGATTTGGCTGTGCCAAGAGAGCCACTTTTGAGTGCGGCTTCTGCAACCACAACTCCTAAACTCAATGCACTGACGATGCGGTTTCGCCGTGGGAAATTACGTTTTAAAGGCGGGGTTTGAGGTAAAAACTCAGTAATAATACAGCCATTATTTTCTAATATTTGCGTACGCAGTGTTTGATGTTGGGAAGGATAGGTGAGATCTAAGCCCGTGCCCATCACCGCAATGGTACGTTGATGTTTTAATCCGCCCTGATGTGCTGCAGCATCAATGCCTTCAGCTAAACCACTGCAAATATAAAAGCCTTTCTCGGCGAGATAATAAGCAAAGTCATAAGCCACTTGCTTGCCGTGCGGACTGGGTTTTCGACTGCCGACGATAGCAACTTGAGGCTGGAGTAGACTTTGTGGATTGCCCTGACCAAATAAAATCGGTGGTCGGTCAGCATAGGGCAGCAGCTGCGAGGGATAATGACTTTCAGTATCAAGCAAAATAAAATCACAACTGGCTTGGACGTCCTGCAGTAAAGTTTGTAATTTGATTTGTCCAGCAGGTGTTTGAATTTCTACGACACGTTGTAGATGACTTTTGTGTAAGCCGAGATTTGGCCAGATCTGATGATTGGAGGCAGCAACAGCTTTTGTGCTTGTGCCAAAATGCTGCTGTAGTTTTTGAAAGCTCGATAAAGAATGCTGAACCAAATACCACAGGGTGATTGTTGCAATCTGTTCATGTGATAAAGAGTTCAGCATATATACACCTTAAGGCAACGGATTATTCATCCACGACAGAGGGAGAAAGTTTCGCGCCCAAGTTCATTGGTAGTTCGCTGTCGAGCACATAAGCATAGCTGACACGATCAAAGGTTTTAAAGACCATGATGTTGCCGATACGCTCCGTTGGAAGGGTCAGTTTTTCATTGGTTTTCGGATCACGAATTTCTTGACCCTTTTGACTAACCGAGAATACATAACCCGATTGAACGCCATCCACTGTGCCACGGTCAATGGTTACAACTGAATGCTTCGCAGCTAGACCAATCGAACCTTGAACACGAATCACTTGTCCACCATCAGTCACATCTTGTGCATGTGTTGGGTAAAACAAGGTTGGAAGCATGGCGTCGTATTCAGGCAGTACGCGATAACCACGACGTACTTCAGAATTATACGAGTCTGTGATTTCTAAGGTGGACATATCATTTTCACCACGAATGGCAATGGCTGAGCCAACCTGAGTCAATTCTAGACCTAGATTTTGTTTTTTACCCTCTGCATCCGTCACAATGTACGGTTCGCCTTCACGGTAAATCGCGTAGCGTTGACCGACTTCAATGCCTTGGCCACGTGCATAAACGGTTTGACCTTTACCTGCAATCACACGCTGATCGGCAGCACCAATGATATACGGTGTACCTTCCAAAGATTCCTCTGAAAGAATAGTGCTGTGTTCAAGCCAGTTTTTAATGTATTCCAGTGGAATGACAGGAATAGCATTGTTTAAAGACTCAACCCGTGCTTGAGGTTGAAGTTTAGTGCCGCCTGTATAACGACGAATAATCCCTTCACAGCCATCGCCTTCATCTTTACCAATAATTGGACGACCTTCATAGGTACACATCAATAAACGATCACCCGGGAAAATCCAATGCGGATTTTTGACGTGTCTATTGCTAGCCCAAATTTCAGGCCAACGCACAGGATTGTTTAGGAAACGTTTAGAAATATCCCACAGGGTATCGCCTTTTTTCACCACATAAACATTCGGTGCATTGGCTTTTAAAGCAGGAGGATTGTAATTTCGTGTAGGTGCAGCTTGAGCTGTTGAAGTGACGCCAGCGCCAACACTTACGCAAACCGCAAGTGCTAACATGTGTTGCTTAAACCCCAAGGCACTAAAAGATGGCATGCCCATAAAAACCTTTTTCATTATCATAATTCCTAAAATTATGTATGTAGTTGCGTTATAATAACGATATTACACACATTTTTTTGATCAAGCATTCCCTTCATTTGGTTTTTTGATCAATGGCATAATTGAGGACGCAGTATGGCCTTATTACCTATTTTAAGTTTTCCTGATCCCCGTCTTCGTACCATTGCAGAACCCGTCGAAGAAGTTACTGATGAAATTCGTCAGCTGGCTGCAGATATGTTTGAAACCATGTATGAAGCGCCAGGCATTGGACTTGCCGCGACACAAGTTGATCGTCATATTCAGTTGATTGTCATGGACTTATCTGAACATAAAGATCAACCTTTGGTATTCATTAACCCCAAAGTTACCCCATTGACTGAAGAAACGCAGCCCTATGAAGAAGGCTGCCTATCAGTTCCCCAAATATACGACAAAGTTGAGCGCCCGTCACGCGTAAAGATCGAAGCAATTAACCTTGAAGGTCAAGCATTTGAGATCGAAGCTGACGAACTTCTCGCTGTTTGCATTCAACATGAAATGGATCACTTAAATGGCAAATTGTTCGTCGACTATTTGTCACCACTGAAGCGTCAACGCGCACGTGAAAAAGTGGAAAAATTGACCCGGCAGCGCCAAAAAGACAAAGTGGCTGTGAAACGCGGTTAATTTTTTTTGCTTAAAAATCATCTTTAAAGTGAGCCCAATTTCGATTGGGCTTTGTTATACTGGCCGCGTTCTCAATTCGGATGGAATGGATTGTTTTTTAGAGCTGCGTTGCTACTGTCTTGTGTAGCCGTGTTTTTACAGATTGCTGTTTTTTTACAGCCTTTACTACCGACGCAATATCAAATTGCGCCGGTCTGTGAAACCATTTCGCGTGCGCTTTTACTCAAACCAGTTGAACATCTCAGTTCTCATGCTGAAAAGCATTCCACACATCAGCATGAAATGCAGGCTCAGCATGAACTCAGTTCACAACCTGCTGAACACAATCATCATGATGCAAGTCATCAATGCCAATACTGTACGGTGTATGGCAATCTCGTGTTGCCGCCTGATTTAGAGTTAAAAGCGGTACTTGACCGTATTCAAGTCCGTTTAATTGCATTCCAAAAAGCCTTTGCGCATGTTTGGTTTGCACTGCAACAACTCTTCTTACTGCCTCAAGGGCGAGCACCGCCACTGTTTGTATAAACCTAGACATATATTTTCGGGTCTTAACGGACTCTAGCCTAGTTGTATTTATAGATTCAGTGAGAATAAAAATGGCTCAGCCTACATTCTTTTTACAGCCTCTTGCGGCTGCGATTTCTCTTGCTTGTTTTTCAAGTGTAGTATTTGCCGCTGAAGCAGACAGTGCGCACATTTTAGCACCTATCGTGGTGACGGCTCAGCAGGGCAATGATGCCCATGGTCTGATTGTACATGCCGACCCTAAACAACCCACTCAGCCGATTCCTGCGGTTGATGGTGCAGCCTACCTACAAAGTATTGTGGGTTTTAACCAAATCAAAAATGGCGGGGCGAATGGTGACGTCACCTTCCGTGGTATGTTTGGCTCACGTATTAAAATTCTCACCGATGGTACGGAAAATTTAGGCGCATGCCCAGGTCGTATGGATAATCCAGCTTCTTATGTCTCCCCTGAAAGCTACGACAAAATCACAGTCGTAAAAGGGCCACAAACCGTTCAGTATGCGCATACTGGCTCAGCCGCAACCGTTATCTTTGAACGTGAGCCTGAGCAGCTCACTTCGGCGAAACCTTATCGTGGGCAAGCCAGTGCCATGCTTGGTTCTTACGGTCGTTTGGATCAGAATGTTGAAGCCGCTGTTGGTGATGAAACGAAATATGCACGTTTAAATGCCAACCGTTCGATTGCAGATAGTTATCAAGATGGAGCTGGCAATACGGTTCCGTCCGATTGGGAAAAGTGGAATGCAGATCTTGCGCTGGGCTGGACTCCAAATGAGGACACATGGATAGAGCTGAAAGGTGGGAAGAGTGATGGTGAGGCAGTCTATGCTGGACGTAGCATGGATGGCTCTAAGTTTGCTCGTGAAAGTCTAGGTTTACATGTTGAAAAGAAAAACATTGGCGAGGTGATCAAGAAAGTCGAAGCGCAGGTGGACTATAGCTATAACGATCATGTCATGGATAATTTTAGTTTGCGAAAATTTAATCCCGCAGATGGTATGTCAATGCCGATGGCTTCAAATGTTGCTCGTAGGACTTTAAATGCACGGGTTGCTATGACGCAGGACTGGGGAAAATTGCAACTTATTTCAGGTATTG
Source organism: Acinetobacter sp. P1332 (assembly GCF_044057475.1). Lineage (NCBI taxonomy): Bacteria > Pseudomonadati > Pseudomonadota > Gammaproteobacteria > Moraxellales > Moraxellaceae > Acinetobacter > Acinetobacter sp. P1332. Next base: position 3,409,354 of record NZ_CP171157.1, on the reverse strand, counting down.
ATAGTCAAAAAAATGAGCACACTAAACGTAGTGGTAGCTTAATGTCTCCTTATCAAAATAAAGCTCGTGTCGGAGATATGGATTTTGAGTCTTATGGGGCTTTCGGTGAGCTGAGTTATGCATTCAATGATCAGCATAAACTGGTGACAGGTGCACGCCTCGATCAAGCGAAGATCGATAACTTAGCCACTGATACAGAGCGTAAAGAAACCCTGCCAAGTGGTTTTATTCGAATTGAAAGTGAACTTGCGGAACATGTTAAAACTTACGCAGGTTTGGGTTATGTGGAGCGTGTGCCTGATTATTGGGAATTGTTTAGTACCAAATACCATCAAAGTACAGGTACGACCTTTGCCGATTTAGAGAATGAAAAAACCGCGCAGTTTGATGCAGGTTATCAATATGAACAGGGTGCATTTAAATCATGGGCTTCAGTTTATGCAGGCTTAATTCAAGACTATATATTAGTTAAATATGTACCCGTGATTTCTATGGGTAAAACGAAATATGAAGCTCGTAGCCGAAATGTCGATGCAACCATTGCCGGTGCTGAAGTAGGTGTGGCTTACCAGTTGACGGATCAAATTCAAGCGGATATCAGTGCCATGTATGCGTGGGGTGAAAATACAACGGATCACACCGCTTTACCGCAAATTGCACCATTAGAAGGGCGTTTCAATCTACGTTATGTGCAAGAGAAATATAATCTTGGTTTGTTATGGCGTGTGGTGGCAGCACAAGATCGTACCAGTTATCGAGAAGGCAATATCATTGGATACGATTTAGAAGACAGTAAAAGTTTTGGAACTTTGTCTTTAAATGGGACTTATAATATCCAAAAAGATTTAGACCTTTCAGTCGGAATAGATAATGTGCTGAATAAAAACTATGCCGAGCATTTGAATAAACTTGGAAGTTCAGGTTTTGATTATGCTGCAACCGAACAATTCAATAATATTGGACGTAATTATTGGGCGCGTATCAGTATGAAGTTCTAAACATGTTGAGATGATCGGAAACAGCCATTCTAGAAATAGAATGGCTGTTTTGGTTTTAAGGTAGGAATTGAGTGAGAAAACAGCATTGTGAGCGGATATTCACCATAAAAAGTAGAAAGAAAAAGCGATTTAAATAAAATATTTAAATATTACTTTGATATATTTCTATTTAAATTAATTAAAACAATATATTAAGTTTAATTTGTGCGAATGTGATGGGCGGTTTAAGGCGCTAGCTAGGAAGTAGATAAATTTATTAAAAAAGATTTTGCATAAATAACAGTAACTTATATTTTTATGAGTTTGAAAAATAAACATGCAGAAATATTTATTGAGAAAAGGTGTTGCAAGGGATTAGAAATACTGTAGAATGCACATCCATCGGCGGTGATGTTGATTAAAACTTGTTGAGAAACAAGGATTTAGCCCAAGCGGTAAAATCTGGAAGTCTTGAATAGGTTTAAAAATAATTAACAAAACCAGTTGACTTCTTCTTGAAAAAGAGTAGTATAGCCGACCTAGCTTGCTGATGACGAATCAGCAAGAAGATCATTAAGAGATTATGAAGAACAACTTGTGTGGATTTTTACTGATTGATCGATCGAAAATATTTCATTGATTGATGGTAAGAATTACTCGAAGTTTATTTGAGAAATATTTGTCAGAAAATTGATGAGCCAAGATTTGTAGCCATAAGCTACTAATGATTTTAACTGAAGAGTTTGATCATGGCTCAGATTGAACGCTGGCGGCAGGCTTAACACATGCAAGTCGAGCGGGGAAGGGTAGCTTGCTACCTGACCTAGCGGCGGACGGGTGAGTAATGCTTAGGAATCTGCCTATTAGTGGGGGACAACATTCCGAAAGGAATGCTAATACCGCATACGCCCTACGGGGGAAAGCAGGGGATCTTCGGACCTTGCGCTAATAGATGAGCCTAAGTCAGATTAGCTAGTTGGTGGGGTAAAGGCCTACCAAGGCGACGATCTGTAGCGGGTCTGAGAGGATGATCCGCCACACTGGGACTGAGACACGGCCCAGACTCCTACGGGAGGCAGCAGTGGGGAATATTGGACAATGGGCGAAAGCCTGATCCAGCCATGCCGCGTGTGTGAAGAAGGCCTTTTGGTTGTAAAGCACTTTAAGCGAGGAGGAGGCTACTGAGATTAATACTCTTGGATAGTGGACGTTACTCGCAGAATAAGCACCGGCTAACTCTGTGCCAGCAGCCGCGGTAATACAGAGGGTGCGAGCGTTAATCGGATTTACTGGGCGTAAAGCGTGCGTAGGCGGCTTTTTAAGTCGGATGTGAAATCCCTGAGCTTAACTTAGGAATTGCATTCGATACTGGGAAGCTAGAGTATGGGAGAGGATGGTAGAATTCCAGGTGTAGCGGTGAAATGCGTAGAGATCTGGAGGAATACCGATGGCGAAGGCAGCCATCTGGCCTAATACTGACGCTGAGGTACGAAAGCATGGGGAGCAAACAGGATTAGATACCCTGGTAGTCCATGCCGTAAACGATGTCTACTAGCCGTTGGGGCCTTTGAGGCTTTAGTGGCGCAGCTAACGCGATAAGTAGACCGCCTGGGGAGTACGGTCGCAAGACTAAAACTCAAATGAATTGACGGGGGCCCGCACAAGCGGTGGAGCATGTGGTTTAATTCGATGCAACGCGAAGAACCTTACCTGGTCTTGACATAGTAAGAACTTTCCAGAGATGGATTGGTGCCTTCGGGAACTTACATACAGGTGCTGCATGGCTGTCGTCAGCTCGTGTCGTGAGATGTTGGGTTAAGTCCCGCAACGAGCGCAACCCTTTTCCTTATTTGCCAGCGGGTTAAGCCGGGAACTTTAAGGATACTGCCAGTGACAAACTGGAGGAAGGCGGGGACGACGTCAAGTCATCATGGCCCTTACGACCAGGGCTACACACGTGCTACAATGGTCGGTACAAAGGGTTGCTACCTAGCGATAGGATGCTAATCTCAAAAAGCCGATCGTAGTCCGGATTGGAGTCTGCAACTCGACTCCATGAAGTCGGAATCGCTAGTAATCGCGGATCAGAATGCCGCGGTGAATACGTTCCCGGGCCTTGTACACACCGCCCGTCACACCATGGGAATTTGTTGCACCAGAAGTAGGTAGTCTAACCGCAAGGAGGACGCTTACCACGGTGTGGCCGATGACTGGGGTGAAGTCGTAACAAGGTAGCCGTAGGGGAACCTGCGGCTGGATCACCTCCTTAACGAAAGATTGACGATTGGTAAGAATCCACAACAAGTTGTTCTTCATGACGATGTATCTGAGGGTCTGTAGCTCAGTTGGTTAGAGCACACGCTTGATAAGCGTGGGGTCACAAGTTCAAGTCTTGTCAGACCCACCAAATCTGACTAACAAGCATTGTTAAATGCTGAATACAGAAAAACAGAGACATTGACTTATTGATAAGCTGGGGACTTAGCTTAGTTGGTAGAGCGCCTGCTTTGCACGCAGGAGGTCAGGAGTTCGACTCTCCTAGTCTCCACCAAATTTCAAGACAAGAAAAGCATGCTTTTCCTTGAAATTTAAGCAAGAAGCTATGCTTCGCGCAGATAGGTTGGATTACAGAAATTAGTAAGTAGATAACTTATTAACTTCTGTGATTTATCACAGTTTCCTGACCTGACGAAGGCTGGAAAAATCATTAACAGAATATATTTGAGTTGAAATAATTTGTTCATACTCGTTTTTAAGATCGACATTAACAGTGATTTATTACTGATTGATGAAGATTGAAGAAATGAGTTACTAGCGAAATTAACTGAATCAAGCGTTTTGGTATGTGAATTGAATTGAAGCTGTACAGTGTTTAAGTACACAGAGCAACAAACTGTAAGGAAGTGATGAGAAATCATCATAGACTGTCTTAATCCTACTTGTAGGGATTAACGACTGTTTGGGGTTGTATAGTCAAGTAATTAAGTGCATGTGGTGGATGCCTTGGCAGTCAGAGGCGATGAAAGACGTAATAGCCTGCGATAAGCTCCGGGGAGGCGGCAAATATCCTGTGATCCGGAGATTTCTGAATGGGGAAACCCACCTGTCATAAGGCAGGTATCGTATGATGAATACATAGTCATACGAGGCGAACGAGGGGAAGTGAAACATCTCAGTACCCTTAGGAAAAGAAATCAATTGAGATTCCCTCAGTAGCGGCGAGCGAACGGGGAAAAGCCCATTAAGTCATATAAGTTCTAGTGGAATGCTCTGGGAAGTGCAACCATAGTGGGTGATAGTCCTGTACACGAAAGGGCTTATATGATGATGTCGAGTAGGGCGGGGCACGTGAAACCTTGTCTGAATATGGGGGGACCATCCTCCAAGGCTAAATACTCCTGACTGACCGATAGTGAACCAGTACCGTGAGGGAAAGGCGAAAAGAACCCCTGTGAGGGGAGTGAAATAGATCCTGAAACCGCATGCATACAAGCAGTGGGAGCCGACTTGTTCGGTGACTGCGTACCTTTTGTATAATGGGTCAGCGACTTACATTCAGTAGCGAGGTTAACCGCATAGGGGAGCCGTAGAGAAATCGAGTCTTAATAGGGCGTTTAGTTGCTGGGTGTAGACCCGAAACCGGGTGATCTATCCATGAGCAGGTTGAAGGTTGGGTAACACTAACTGGAGGACCGAACCCACTGTCGTTGAAAAGCCAGGGGATGACTTGTGGATAGGGGTGAAAGGCTAATCAAACTCGGTGATAGCTGGTTCTCCCCGAAAGCTATTTAGGTAGCGCCTCGGACGAATACCATTGGGGGTAGAGCACTGTTTCGGCTAGGGGGTCATCCCGACTTACCAAACCGATGCAAACTCCGAATACCAATGAGTACTATCCGGGAGACAGACTGCGGGTGCTAACGTCCGTAGTCAAGAGGAAAACAATCCAGACCGCCAGCTAAGGCCCCAAAATTATAGTTAAGTGGGAAACGATGTGGGAAGGCATAGACAGCTAGGAGGTTGGCTTAGAAGCAGCCACCCTTTAAAGAAAGCGTAATAGCTCACTAGTCGAGTCGGCCTGCGCGGAAGATGTAACGGGGCTAAAACTATATGCCGAAGCTGCGGATTTGCAATTTATTGCAAGTGGTAGGGGAGCGTTCTGTAAGCCGATGAAGGTGTATTGAGAAGTATGCTGGAGGTATCAGAAGTGCGAATGCTGACGTGAGTAACGACAATGCGAGTGAAAAACTCGCACGCTGAAAGACCAAGGGTTCCAGTCCAACGTTAATCGGGGCTGGGTGAGTCGACCCCTAAGGCGAGGCCGAGAGGCGTAGTCGATGGGAAATTGGTTAATATTCCAATACTTCTATGTAATGCGATGAGAGGACGGAGAAGGTTAAGTCAGCCTGGCGTTGGTTGTCCAGGTGGAAGGTTGTAGGCATGTATCTTAGGCAAATCCGGGGTACTCTATGCTGAGAACTGATAGCAAGCTGTACTTGTACAGTGAAGTGGCTGATACCATGCTTCCAGGAAAAGTCTCTAAGCTTCAGTTACATAGGAATCGTACCCGAAACCGACACAGGTGGTCAGGTCGAGTAGACCAAAGCGCTTGAGAGAACTCTGCTGAAGGAACTAGGCAAAATGGTACCGTAACTTCGGGAGAAGGTACGCTGCCGACGGTGATAGGATTTACTCCTTGAGCTATTGGCAGCCACAGAAACCAGGCCCCTGCAACTGTTTATTAAAAACATAGCACTCTGCAAACACGAAAGTGGACGTATAGGGTGTGATGCCTGCCCGGTGCTGGAAGGTTAATTGATGGGGTTAGCGTAAGCGAAGCTCTTGATCGAAGCCCCAGTAAACGGCGGCCGTAACTATAACGGTCCTAAGGTAGCGAAATTCCTTGTCGGGTAAGTTCCGACCTGCACGAATGGCATAATGATGGGGGCGCTGTCTCCAGCAGAGACTCAGTGAAATCGAATTCGCCGTGAAGATGCGGTGTACCCGCGGCTAGACGGAAAGACCCCGTGAACCTTTACTGCAGCTTGACATTGAACTTTGATCTTACTTGTGTAGGATAGGTGGGAGGCTTTGAAACCGAGACGCTAGTTTCGGTGGAGCCAATCTTGAAATACCACCCTGGTAATATTGAGGTTCTAACTCTGTCCCGTTATCCGGGACGAGGACCATGTCTGGTGGGTAGTTTGACTGGGGCGGTCTCCTCCTAAAGAGTAACGGAGGAGTACGAAGGTGCGCTCAGCGTGGTCGGAAATCACGCGTAGAGTATAAAGGCAAAAGCGCGCTTAACTGCGAGACCCACAAGTCGAGCAGGTACGAAAGTAGGTCTTAGTGATCCGGTGGTTCTGTATGGAAGGGCCATCGCTCAACGGATAAAAGGTACTCTGGGGATAACAGGCTGATACCGCCCAAGAGTTCATATCGACGGCGGTGTTTGGCACCTCGATGTCGGCTCATCTCATCCTGGGGCTGAAGCAGGTCCCAAGGGTATGGCTGTTCGCCATTTAAAGAGGTACGCGAGCTGGGTTTAGAACGTCGTGAGACAGTTCGGTCCCTATCTACCGTGGGCGTTGGAAATTTGAGAGGATCTGCTCCTAGTACGAGAGGACCAGAGTGGACGAACCTCTGGTGTACCGGTTGTGACGCCAGTCGCATCGCCGGGTAGCTATGTTCGGAAGGGATAACCGCTGAAAGCATCTAAGCGGGAAGCCTACCTCAAGATAAGATTTCCCTAGGACTTTATGTCCTCTAAAGAGCCGTTGAAGACTACGACGTTGATAGGTTGGATGTGGAAGCATAGTGATATGTGAAGCTGACCAATACTAATTGCTCGTGAGGCTTGACTATACAACACCCAAACAGTTGGTGTTGTGGTTCAAATCACTGCAAACAACTTGATTTAGTTATAAAGCTAGATACATGAGCGAGGAATAAACAAACATTAATTATGTTTGTCCGAGCGCAAGACATAAAGCTATGCTTTATGTTAAAATCAACTCAAATATACCTGTTAATAACTCATTTGATGAAAGTTAGGCATACACAATGTGTAAATAAGACCCAACGAATAGTCATAAACAGTTGTGCTGGCGACAATAGCAAGAGTGAACCACCTGATCCCTTCCCGAACTCAGAAGTGAAACCTCTTAGCGCTGATGGTAGTGTGGAGTTATCCATGTGAGAGTAAGTCATCGCCAGCTCATTAATTCTAAATCCCCCTCCGCTAAGCGCTGAGGGGGATTTTTTTATGTGTGAAATAATAAAAATGAACGAATCAATCGTCTAATTGAGGTTTAGGACAGGTTTCTACATACTGATTTACTTATTTATCGATCATGACATTTAATCTACCCAACATTTTTGTTTTAAAATTTTTAAAAAATTGGATAGTCGATCAAATGCTCATAGTTTGTTAGCAATATCTTTAAATGGAATAATGAGTATGTCTAATAAAATTCAATATCAACTGAAAAAACTTCCTTTAATCTCATGTGCGTTGTTGAGCTGTTTGGCTTTTGGGCAAGTACATGCTGTATCTAATGATCAGGTCAAACATCTGGTTGAGTCAGAAAAAAAGAATTATTTAAATACTCTAGAGGCTTTAGTCAATATTGAGTCGGGGAGTAAAGATCTTGTCGGCGTGAATAAGATAGCCAAATATGTCGCTGAACAATTAAAAATGACAGGAGCTGAGGTCAGTATTGTAGAAGCTAAAGATATATATCGTATGGATGATACGCCCCAACAGACTGGTCCAATGGTAAAAGCTGTTTTAAAGGGTAAAGGCAGCAGTAAAATTATGCTAATTGCTCATATGGATACGGTGTATTTAACAGGAATGTTGAAAGACCAACCTTTTAAAATGGAAGGGGATAAAGTTTTTGGTCTTGGAATTTTAGATGATAAACAGGGGGTTGCTGCGATTATTCATACGCTTGATCTTTTGAAAAAGTTGAATTATCAAGACTATGGCACGATCACAATCTTACTTAACTCCGATGAGGAGATCAGTTCGCCAGGTTCACGCAAACTGATTACTGAAACTGCACAAGACCAAGATGTGGTTTTGTCATTTGAGGGTGGTGGTAAAGATGGCAGTTTACGATTAGCCACCAGTGGGATTGGTGCAGCATATTTAGAGGTTCACGGGAAATCTGCACATGCAGGGGTTAAGCCTGAAGCAGGCATAAATGCACTGACAGAATTATCACATCAAATCTTACAGTTACAAGATTTATCCAATCTTAAAACAGGGTTGAAATTAAACTGGACTGTAGCGAGTGCAGGTAAAGTGCGTAACGTGATTCCAGACCTTGCGACTGCACAAGCAGATGTTCGTGCTTTGCAAGTTAAAGATTTTCAGCAAGTGGAACGTGTATTACAGCAAAGGATTAAACGTAAAAAGTTAGCTGATAGTGAAGTTAAGTTAAAGTTTGAAATGCGTCGCCCACCTTTAATGGCAAATCCACAGGCAAAAAAATTGGCTGAACAAGCACAGCTTATTTACAAAAATGATTTTAACTTACCAATGAAGGTCTTAACTGAAGCAACAGGTGGTGGTACAGATGCAGCATTTGCTGGCTTAAATTCGAAAGCAGCGATTTTAGAAGGCATGGGCTTATCTGGTGATGGTGCACATTCGAATAATGCTGAATATATTCTGGTCGAAAGTATTGTGCCGCGTTTATATTTAGCGACAAAGTTGATTATGGACTTATCGACCGCTCAAAAATAATAAAGTTGGTATGAAAGAACTCAACTGATTGAGTTTTTACATGATGAAAGATGGTGTTTATTTTTAGTAGCATCTTTCATTAATCTAAATATTAGAATCTTAAAAGGAAATGGGTGATATCTTAAATAAAAACTATATAAAGTGAGGGATATTCTGAGAGATCGGCATAGCTATAGTTGATGTTAATTTTTCATTCTTTGCTGCATAATTCAGCTGAGTCAGTTGGGTCTCGATGTATTGCTTACTGTCCCAAGTGATTGGACATTGATCTTTATTCTTTAAGGAATGAAGGGCCAGCTTTTGTCTCTTCACTGTCAAATTGTTTCTTTTTAAATAAAAACTTCGAAATTACGTTTGCATAAAAAAATAAATGATAACGTGCTGTATATGATGCTTTTTTAACCAAGCAAGCTGAATGTAATTCATGGTAAAATGATCGGCTTTCATCTTTGATCTTTATTTGAGATCTTTCATCTGCCAGCCGAGAATTGCTAGCCATGTCTACTGCTTATACTATGCAGACCGCGCCTAAAGCGTTGTTTGATTACGACAAATATTGGGCGTCATGTTTTGAACCTGCGCCATTTTTGCCGATGTCGCGCGAGGAAATGGACCAACTCGGTTGGGATAGTTGTGACTTTATTTTGGTCTGTGGTGATGCGTATATCGACCATCCATCATTTTGTTCGGGCATTATTGGCCGTACGTTAGAAGCACAAGGTTTCCGTGTCGGGATTATTGCACAACCTGATTGGACTAATGTTGAAGCATTTCGAGTTTTGGGTAAGCCAAATATCGCTTGGGGTGTGACTGCTGGGAACATGGATTCGATGATCAACCGTTATACGGCTGATCGTAAAATTCGTTCTGATGATGCCTATTCGCCAGATAATTTACCCAATAAACGTCCAGACCGTGCAGCAACGGTGTATTGCCAACGTGTGCGTGAAGCATTTCCAGATGTACCTGTATTGTTAGGTGGAATTGAAGCATCTTTACGTCGTATTGCACATTATGACTATTGGTCAGACAAAGTTCGTCGTTCAGTGTTGATGGACTCAAAAGCCGATCTTTTGATGTATGGTAATGGTGAGCGTTCAATTACTGAAGTGATGCATCGCTTAGCCAAAGGCGAAAAAATTCACGAAATTACAGATGTTCGTGGCACGGCATTTATCGTGAATAAGTTAAACCGTCCATCTAAAGCCAAGTTTGTGGAAATTGCATCGAATGATGTGGATACCATTGGTCGTGTCGATCCGATTATCAATCCTTATGTGATGACTGAAGATTTAGATGGCTGTGAAATTGAAAAAGATAAGGGTAATTCTTTAACCCAATACCAAAATTTCCAAAAAGAAATTGTGACGAATCAAATTGTTCGTGAAGGGGATCAACTCGATCCTGATACACAAATTGTGCAGTTACAGCCGTCTTCAAAGGCAATTAAACATAAATTACCGCCGCGTGAGCTGGCTGTGATTCGCTTGCCTGCATTTGAAGCGGTGGCAGATGATCCCGTTTTATATGCACATGCCAACCGTATTTTGCACCTTGAAACCAATCCAGGAAATGCTCGTGCATTGGTACAAAAGCATGGCGAGCGTGATGTCTGGTTAAATGCTCCACCGATTCCGTTAACGACGGAAGAAATGGACTATGTATTTGATTTACCTTATGCACGTCTACCACATCCTGTCTATGGCGATGCCCGTTTCCCTGCATTTGACATGATTAAGTTCTCTGTGAACATCATGCGGGGTTGTTTTGGTGGTTGTACTTTCTGTTCGATTACAGAACATGAAGGACGCATCATTCAAAACCGTTCAGAAGAATCAATTTTACGTGAAGTTGAAAAGATTCGTGATACTGCACCGGGTTTTACCGGCATCATTTCTGACTTGGGTGGCCCAACTGCAAACATGTATCGTTTGCACTGTAAAGACCCTGAAATTGAAAAGAACTGTCGTAAACCATCCTGTGTTTATCCGGGCGTATGTCAAAACCTACATACCGATCATGCACCTTTAACGCAGCTATATCGTAAAGCACGTGCCATTAAAGGCATTAAAAAGATTCTGATTGGTTCAGGCTTGCGCTATGACTTGGCGGTGTTAAACCCTGAATATGTCAAAGAATTGGTACAGCATCATGTTGGTGGTTATTTAAAAATTGCGCCTGAACATACCGAAAAAGGTCCATTGTCTAAGATGATGAAACCGGGCATCGGAACCTATGATCGTTTCAAGCAAATGTTTGATCGTTTCAGTAAGGAAGCAGGTAAAGAGCAATATTTAATTCCGTACTTTATCGCAGCGCATCCGGGTACGACCGAATATGACATGATGAATTTGGCGATTTGGTTGAAGAAAAATGGTTTCCGTGCCGATCAGGTACAGACTTTCTATCCATCACCAATGGCAACCGCGACCACCATGTATCACACGGGTAAAAACCCATTAGCTAAAGTGGCGCGATATACTGAAGATGTTGATATTGTGAAAGGTGAGAAGCGTCGTCGTCTGCATAAAGCCTTCTTGCGTTATCATGATCCAAACAACTGGCCATTATTACGTGAAGCTTTAAAGGAGATGGGCCGCCAAGATTTGATTGGCAACTCGAAACAGCATTTGATTCCAACCTATCAACCGCAAGGGACAGAAGGTCAGTATCAGTCTGCTCGGAAGAAAAACTCAACCGTGGATGGCGATTCGCAAAAACGTAATGGTGATAGCCGTAACCAACAAGCGAAAAATCAATCGCGTCCATCAAATACCAAAAAGCGTCCTGAGCGCGGTCAGATTTTAACGCAGCATACAGGTTTACCACCGCGTGAAGCAGGTGATGCCAAGAAGCCATTTGGACATTCAAAGTCAAAACCAAAGTCTAAGTCACGTGCTTAATCGCAATTGAATATAAAAAAGGATGCTACGGCATCCTTTTTTAGGATTGATCTTTTTTATTGCGTTAGAAAAATAACTCAAAGATTGGCTTTTCTGCCATACGTCTGGAAAATTGGGTCAGTCCAAAGAATCATATTGCACGTGAATGGATCACTCTATTACAGTGTAGATAGGCTAAAGAGCCAAAATTTCATTTAGATTAAAACAAAACGTGTTACAACGAATGACATTGCAAAAAATTGTTTAGTTTTATCAGCGTTTGTTTGATTTTAGCTTTAGTTTTTTTATTGCGTGGTTTGGATAAATGGTCAGTAGGTTATACTGATCGAATAAAAATGGTTGTGATACCGAAAATTATAATAAAGATCAAAAGGATGCAAATATGACAACTTATATGGTAATTGGTAGCGTGTTGTTGATACTGGTCATGATTTTAGCGAGTAAAGCGTTGATCCCTAAGACCAAGCAGCAAGATAGTGCATTAAGACAACGTGCTATTTTTAGTATGCATGAGCAACTGACTTATACTCGTTTGAAAGAAATTTTACCGCATCATACTGTGCTGGCACATGTATCTTATGATGCCTTACTCACGACAAAATTTTCGCGTACACGAAATAAATACCGCAATTTGGTGGCTGATTTTGTCATTGTGGATAGTGCACAACAAGTTTTGGCAGTGGTTGCCTTAGAAGATCCGCTTTCACTGAAACGTCCACAAAAGGCACAGTTTCAGGATGCGATCCTTGATATGGCTGGCTATAAAGTGATTCGTTATGAAGAAGTGCCTGACTATCATCAGTTACGTGAAGATTTTTATGGCGATCTCTATGCTTCATCGCGTTTGACTAAAGATACGCGTGTGGCCAAAAAATATGATTACTATAATGCTGCACAAACTCGAAAATTACGTCTGATCGGCTAACTCAATCTCAGCGCGCAGCATAAAAACATGAAAACTCATGTTTTTATGCTGCGTGTATTTTTATGCAGGTTGCACTGCAACAACGGTTAACTCTACCAATACTCGTGGATCATAAAGTTTAGCTTCAACACAGGTACGGGGTAAGGCATCAATATCTGCAACCCAAGCGTCCCATACTTCATTGAAAGCTGCATAGTCTTGTTCAATATTCTTCAAATAAATCGTTACCGATAAGATATGGCTTTTATCTGTGCCTGCATCAGCTAAAAATTGGTCAATCATGTCGAATGTTTGTTGGGTTTGACCTTTAATATCGAGATCAAAGTCAGACGCCAATTGACCTGCCAAATGAACGAGGTTGCCAGCAATTGCAACTTCAGAAAAACGATTTGAGACATGCAAACGTTGAACCGTCATGATGTATGCATCCTGTGTGATGAGTATAAAAATAGAACATGAAAAGTAGTTCAATAGCCTACCACAAACTCATGTATGACAGATGGCTACGATGTTGGCTTTCAATCAGGTGCAGAATTTTACAGCTTGAAGGATCCTATCTATTGTTATAAGTGCATGTGAACAGAGGATGGGTTCAATATCTTGACGTGGGAATTACAAAAAATGAAGCAACGCGATTAATAGTTCAATCTTATTCGGGCTTTATAAAAGTATATTTTTAAATATTGGATTATTCTGATGCTAGAGCGCTGCTCTGTAATATAGAGGGGGAATACCATGATAAATATCAGAGATGTCCTGTAATCTTCGGATTTGATCGTCACGCCAATCACAGGACGTATGCTAAAAGTAAAGGTAAGTTTTAGCATCTCAGCGGTTACATGGATAAATGCAGCGCGTCATTAGATTACTCTAAAAACACAGTTTGTGAATGCTAAATTGCATTATTTTTGTTCTTTTGGTTAAAAAATGACTCATTGAGCAATCACTCAGACCATAGAGAGCTGGGGTAAAGGTTCTTGAGTCGAAAGTGCATAGACCCCAACACCGATAAGACGAAATTGTTGATCCGGTGTGATTTGCATTTCTTTGAGTAAGATATCTAAGGTCATTTGTAGTTCAGTTTGATGCTTTAATGGCGTTTTGAAGCTTTTACTGTGCTGTAGGGTTTGAAAGTTTTTCAGTTTCAGTTTGACGGTGACACCGCGGGCATACAGTTGCTTTTTCTCTAAGCTTTGCCAGACTTGTGCAATCAACTTGGGCCAAAATGGGAGACATTGTTCAAGGATTAAGTCATCATCAAAAGTGGTTTCTTTTGAAATTTGCTGACGTTCTCGTTCCGCTTGTACAGGACGCTCATCAATCCCTTGTGCATAGAGATAGAGCTGTTTTCCATACTTGCCAAAATGATGAATCAGGATATTTTCATCTACATGCTGTAAATCACCTAAAGTTTCAAGTTTGAGCGCATGTAATTTTTCTTGCATGACTTTACCCACTCCGGGGATTTTTTTAAGCGGCAAGTGCTGAATAAACTGCTGAACTTGTGAGGGTTTAATCACGCAGATACCATTGGGTTTATTCCAGTCCGAAGCAACTTTGGCTAGAAACTTATTCGGTGCTACACCCGCAGAGGCGGTCAGTCCTGTGCTCTGAAAAATATCAGCACGGATGCGTTCAGCAACCTCTGTGGCGCTGGCCAGTTGTTGTAAATTTTCCGTCACATCTAAATAAGCTTCATCTAATGAAAGCGTTTCAATGAGTGTGGTATAACGCTGAAAAATTGTATGAATTTGCTCTGAGACCGTACGATATTTAGCGAAATTAGGTTCAATTACTATCACTTGAGGGCAGCGTTTTTTGGCTTGAGTCATCGACATGGCAGAGCGGAGTCCGTATCTACGTGCAGGGTAGGATGCGGCAGCAATGACGGCACGAGGATGATGTGAAGAAATCACTACAGGTAAATGCTTTAAGTCAGGACGATCAAGTAACTCCACCGAGGCATAGAAGGCATCCATGTCGATGTGAATGATTTTTCGCATGTTGAATTTTAATGTTGAAACCTAAGTCAGTATTGCACTATTCAGATCGATTGCGTAGTCCTGTATGCGGCATAAGCGACAGAATTTGACTTGGTATTTTTGTATTTGAACTTCAATGCTGAGCTTGAAACTGCTTACTTGATCGGTAAGTTTTGTGGCGGTTGATAAAGCCCTTGGCGCTCTAAAAAGCTGATCCAATCTTGCTCTGAGCCTTGAAATACATTGAGATCCACCAAGGTTGGTATGCCTTTAATTTGACCTTGGCTGGTGTGTTGCCAAAAGGTCCATTTCGGATTGCCTTTGAGCTCAGGCTTGCCTTGATATTCACGAATCCAAAGGGGAGTTTGTTTAAATTCATCGACCAAAACAATATTATAAAATGCTTTAGATGTATAAAAAATGGGTTGCAAACCATAGTGTTTATACAGTTGGTCGTGCATGACCTGAATCTCTTTGAGCAGCTGTTCTCTGGTATAGGTGTTGATACAGTTGCTGTCATATTCCAAATCAATCACAGGCGGCAAACTATCCGTTTTCTTCGGCACAGTTTCGATAAAGTTTTGCGCCTGAATCTGGCCATCACGGCATAAACGATAAAAATGATAAGCCCCGACTAAAAAGCCTTGTTCACGGGCTTTGAGCCAATTGTCCTGAAATTTACGGTCTTTGAAATCGCCCCCTTCAGTGGCTTTTAAATAGACGAATTTAAACTCTTGGGGAGAAATGGATTGCCATTGAATATCGCCCTGATGATGAGACACATCAAAGCCTTTTATCGGATACTCTTGGGCAGATGCGACATTGTTCTGCAAGAAAAAATAGGTGATTCCCAGTCCGACACATAGCATCACTACACAGGCAATTATGTAATAGAGATATGAGGTTTTTGACGGCGTGGAAACTTTTTTTCTTGCGGACATGCTTTTGCAGGTATTGGTTTTTAGCTCATCATCATAGCTCGAATTTGTGGAACTGACCATGATGATTATGGTCAGTGAATGGCAGCACTTTGTATCTGTTATTCATCCACGGTATCTTTGGGGATATGCCAGAAAATAGCTGCGGTAATCAGGTTAATACAGCCCAAAACAATTAAAGTGTTATGGAATGCCATGACGATATGATCTGTACCCAAATATGCGGTAAAGACATTGACTAAAGTACCTGCCAAAGCCACGCCAATACTCATCGATACCATCATGATCATCGACAAGAAACTGTTGCCACTGCTGGCATCTTGTTGCGGTAAATCTTTCAGCGTGAGGGTATTCATAGACACAAATTGCAGGGAGTTCAGCATGCCAAAAACAAAGAAATGCAGTGCGCGCAGCCAAGTTGGGGTGTCTGCGGTATTGAGGGCAAAACTGGCGATACATGCACCGACCAACAAGGTGTTAACCAAAAGCACGTGGCGATAACCAAAGCGCTGAATCAAGTGACGAATGATGGGTTTAGACGCCAGTGAACCCAGCACGGTCGGAATCATTAAGAGTCCGGTCACAAAGGGTTCAAAGCCGAAAGCCACTTGGAGCATGAGTGGCATTAAAAAGGGCATGGCATTGCCACCGAGGCGAGCAAAGAAGTTACCTAAAATACCCACGGCATAAATGCGGTTACGAAACAGTTTACTGCGAAATAGCGCATTTTGATGTGTATGTGCATGATAGGCATACCAAAGCGCAGTCGCCAAGCTCAGTACAATCAGCCCAATACTCCACCATAAAGTCAGGTGCGGACTGGCAAAATTTTCAATCCCTAAAGATAGTCCTGCCATGGCGATCACCAACAGGATAAAACCCCAAAAGTCAAAACGAGGCACATTCTGCTCGGTGACATTCGGCATGGCTTCAAAACTAATCAGGACCCCTAACAGTCCCATGGGGAGGTTAATCAGGAAAATCCAATGCCATGTACTGACTTCGACCAACCAGCCCCCGAGTGTTGGCCCGATCAGTGGACCAATTAGTCCCGCGAGACTCATCAAACTCATGGCCGATAAGAATTGCGTCCGCGGAATGACCTTGAGCATGGCTAAACGGCCAACAGGGAGTAATAATGCACCACCCACACCTTGTAGTACGCGATAGAACAATAACTCATTTAAGCTTTCAGAAAAGCCACAGCCCAGTGAGGCAAGGGTAAAAATGATAATGGCACTGAAATAGGTATTGCGCACTCCAAAACGGTCGGCGAGCCAGCCACTCAAGGGAATACAGGCAGCAACGGCAAGCACATAGGCCACCACCACGCTATGCATTTGGAGCGGATCTTCATTCAAACTGGCTGCCATAGCGGGTAGAGCGGTATTCACAATGGTGGTATCTAAGCCTTGCATAAAAAAGCCAATCGAAACCAAAAGTACCAAAAGACGGTACTCAGGAGCGAGTGCTTGATGGGTCGGCGTTTGGTTCATAGATACAACAAAGTGAAATTTTTAAACAGTTTAGCTTAATTTAAGTTGGACTGTTGTTGCGAATGTGCATTTATCACATGCCATCAAATTGACATCTCTACGTCATGTGTTTGCAACGCGTACGTCATACATTGGTCAAATTTGAACCGATATTTAGATCATGATGAATAAAACATATAGTGCTGTCTTTTTAGCATGCATGGGGTTGGGCTTAGCAGGATGCAATGACAGTGATGATGCGCAAACCATCACACCACCACCAGTGGTAGAGGAAGCCACCCCGAATAGTATTGAACTGGTTCATCTTGCAAGTTATGAATCGGGGATATTTGGACAGAGTGCAGCTGAAATCCCCGCCTATGATGCTGCGAGTAAGCGTCTGTTCGTGGTGAATGCACAAAAAGGTATGGTCGATGTTTTAGATTTTTCCCAACCAACGCAGCCGACATATATCCAATCTTTGGATGCCAAAACTTATTTAGCTAATTCTGAGGTGAATAGTGTCGCCGTGCATAATGGCATCGTGGCGCTTGCGGTTCAGGCTGAGGATAA
This sequence comes from Acinetobacter sp. P1332, assembly GCF_044057475.1. Lineage (NCBI taxonomy): Bacteria > Pseudomonadati > Pseudomonadota > Gammaproteobacteria > Moraxellales > Moraxellaceae > Acinetobacter > Acinetobacter sp. P1332. The sequence continues at coordinate 3,391,828 of NZ_CP171157.1, read as the reverse complement.
AACCCAAACCGGTATTGTGGCTTTTTTTAAAGCACAGGATCTTTCCTTTATCAGCCAAGTCAACGTGGGAGCTTTGCCAGATATGTTGACCTTCACGCCTGATGGTCGAAAAGTACTGGTAGCGAATGAAGCGGAACCGAATGAAGGTTATCAAGTCGATCCCGAAGGTTCGGTCAGTATTATTGATATTTCAGATATTCAAAAACCAACAGCAACTATTGCGGGTTTCCACGCATGGAATGACCGTAAACAAGACTTATTAGATGCAGGCATTCGTATTTTTGGCCCAGACATCAGTCAATACCCAAATGTTGCTAAGGTAGGTATTCAAACGACCACCGTTGCACAAGATTTAGAACCTGAGTACATCGCAGTCAGTGCTGATGGTAAAAAAGCATGGGTTAGTTTGCAGGAAAACAATGCGATTGGGGTTTTAGACCTAGAAAAAAATCAATTTGTTGATCTTTTCCCGATGGGCTACAAGGACCATAGTTTGCCTGAAAATGCCTTGGATGGAAGTGACCGTGACTGTGCTATTGGCCAAGACTCTTTGGGACGTAGTATTACAGAATGTGCAAAAGATGCAGGCATGATTAATATTCGCTCTTGGCCGGGGCTATATGGCATGTATATGCCCGATGCCATTGCATCATACCAAGCCAACGGTAAAACATATTTGGTCACAGCCAATGAGGGGGATGCCCGTGAATGGCTAAGGGATGAAGCCAAATACTTTGAAGGCGGGGACTTAAATGCTGGTTATGCAGAAGAGATACGCATTAAACATTTGTTTAAAAAAGCAGGTTTTGATGCCAAAGGCGATTATGCCGCGCATTTACGTCAGCTTGCACCGGGCGTAAAAGGGGCGAAATTAAACCCCGAGGTGTTTAAACCTTGTCAAACGGCTGATGCAACAGAAGTCTGCGCGGATAATTTAATTAAAGATTCACAAATTGGACGTTTGACCATTAGTTGGACGCAAGGTTATCAAAAAGATCCACTAACGGGTCTGCCAAAGCTAGATGAAAATGGTCGTCTGACTTATGACAAATTATATGTCTATGGTGGCCGTTCGGTGAGTATTGTCGACCCTGAAACCAAGCAAATTGTATGGGACTCGGGGAGTGAGTTTGAGCAAAAAATTGCGGAGCTGTTCCCAGAGCAATTTAATAGCAATCATGAAGCATTTAAATTTGATGACCGTAGTGACAATAAAGGCCCTGAACCTGAAGGCGTGACTTTGGGTAAAATTGGTGAAAAGACCTTTGCCTTTATTGGACTTGAGCGTGCCAGTGGCATCATAGTGTATGACATTAGTAACCCGAATCAGGCTAAATTTGTTCAGTATCTGAACCATCGCAACACCACGGAAACAGAAGTCACGAAGCAAGGTGACTTAGGCCCAGAAGGTTTGATTTTCATCGCGGCGAAGAATTCACCCAATGGTCGTCCGCTGTTGGTGGTGGGAAATGAAGTCAGTGGTAGTACAGCGGTTTATGAAGTCAAACTCAATTAAAAAAACTGAGTTTTGACTTTGAAAAAAGAGCACTGCGGTGTTCTTTTTTATGGCGCTACAAAAAATATATGACAAGGATGTCATGAAAATGAAATAAAACCGTCATAATCTTTGGCAAACGTCCAAGGGCACTGTCTTGGAATAAATTATTCAAAAGGTTGGTTTTATGACAATCGAAATTTTGATGGTGATAGGCTTCTGTTTAGCTGCTTATTCTATCGTCGGAAATGATGTGCCACAGACATTAGGTACGTTTATTTCATCCAATGCACATCGTCCATGGTGGGTGCTTTGGCTCTTTATCAGCACCATTTTGGTGGTGGTGTTGATTTATGGTTGGTATGCATCCGGTGTGGGTGATGCATCATATGGCCGTTTAGAAACGATCCCTTTTCCTGAGGGTGGGGTCACGTGGCTCTATATTGTGCCACCGATTTTACTGTTATTTTTAACCAAATACGGAATTCCCGTCAGTACCACTTTCTTGGTTTTAACCATTTTCTCGCCTGCAAGTTTAGGCTCGATGATGGTGAAATCGATGATGGGCTACGCGGTGGCCTTTGTGGTTGCGATTATTGTCTATCGTTTTGTGATGCGACAAGTCGCGAAGTATTTTGCAAAAACCCGTAATCAAGAACCGTCGCATATTTGGATCGGACTACAGTGGGTCTCTACGGCTTTTCTGTGGAGCCAGTGGCTAATTCAAGATTTGGCCAATATTTTCGTCTATGTACCCCGTCAAGTGCCGTTTTCATTTTTACTGTTTGCCATCACGGTCTTTGTGGTGTTGTTGGCGGTGATTTTGTACCAACGCGGTGGTGCGATTCAGAAGATTGTCGATACCAAAACAGGTGTCACCGATATTCGTGCAGCGACCATTATTGACTTTATGTATGCCCTGATTTTGTTGGTGTTCAAAGAGTGGAGCAATATTCCAATGAGTACCACATGGGTATTCTTAGGTTTACTTGCAGGTCGTGAGTTTGCAATGTCGATGATTTTTGATGAAGTGAACAAACATCGCACTTCGCGTAACGTCAGTAAAGATGCGATGAAATTGATGTTTGGTTTAGCTATGTCGGTGATTTTGGCGACCACACTGCCGTGGTTCTATAACTTTGTCACCCATTATGGGCAATAACCACACATGTTAAAAAAGCGAGCTCTAGGCTCGCTTTTTTATGGCATTAAGAACAGGATTTAAATGGCAAAGTGCGCTGGGCTGCCGAGGTTGGCAATAGCTGAATAAATCTGTTCAGCATGGTTGCATACAATTACTTTTGCGCGGTGCTGTGGCGGTAGAAAACCTTCTTCTACTGCATGATCCAATTGTGTAATCAGTGCGTCATAAAAACCATTCACGTTATAAATCATCATCGGTTTTTGGTGTTGGTTCAGTTGTCCCCAGGTTGCCACTTCTAAAATTTCTTCAAAAGTGCCTAAACCACCGGGTAGTGCGACAAAGGCGCTTGCACGTTCGGCCATTAAGGCTTTGCGCTCATGCATGGTTTGTACAACATGTAATTCGGTCAGTTGGTGATGCGCAATTTCATAATCCAGCATAAATTCTGGAATGACGCCGACTGCTTCACCGCCGTGGCTAATCATGGCATCGGCCACTTGTCCCATGAGACCAATGCTGGCCCCCCCATAAACCAGACCAAAACCCTGTTTAGCTAAACCTTGTGCCAGTGCAATCGCTTTTTCTTGATAAATCGGTTTATTGCCTGAACGAGAACCGCAATAAAGTGCGATCAGAGGTTGAGTGGTTTGAACATTTACTTGAGTGTTGAGAGAGGATATTTTTAATTCACTATTCATGGCGTATGTTTTTACCTTTTGCTTTATCTACTTTTTCTCTCTTAGTTTAAGCAAGAAATGTGACGGCAAGCTGTATTTAATCTAACAATCGGGTAATAATTTGTTAAATCTTTTAAAACAGTGCGCTTTTGAAAAAAAGATGAATTTCATGTAGATCTTGCCTATACTTATTTCCTGTTTTACAACACAAGAACGAACATGGGTAGTGGTAGTTGTCGCTCAAGACATCTTCAGTTTTCCGAAAAAAAATTACAGCCATTGGGGCTGAATCTTCCTTTTCATCCGCTTAAGTTGCGTTATGCACCGTATATTTCCCCTCGACAGGAGCAGATCACATGATATTTGAATGGATGTCTGATCCTTCTGCGTGGGTGGGGTTACTCACCTTAGTGGTGCTGGAAATTGTGCTGGGGATTGATAACTTGGTTTTTATTGCGATTTTGGCGGAGAAACTTCCACCAGAACAACGTAATACGGCCCGTGTTGTTGGTTTGATCCTTGCGCTCTTAATGCGTTTGGTGCTGTTGGCCTCAATTGCTTGGGTGGTGACACTGACCGAGCCGCTGTTCCATATCTTCGATCATCCTTTCTCAGGACGGGATTTGATTCTTCTGTTTGGTGGGGTGTTCTTACTATTTAAAGGCACCATGGAACTGCATGAACGTATTGACGCCAAAGTGGTTCAGAAAGAAGAAAGTCCAGCCAATGCTGTGTTTTGGATGGTGATCGTTCAGATTGTAGTTTTGGATGCTGTGTTTTCCTTAGATTCGGTGATTACCGCAGTCGGTATGGTTAAACACCTGTCTGTGATGATGATTGCGGTGGTTATTGCCGTCGGCATTATGCTGTGGGCATCGAAAGCCTTAATGGAATTCGTCAACAAACATCCGACCGTGGTGATTTTGTGTCTCGGCTTCTTGATGATGATCGGTTTCTCATTGATTGTAGAAGGCTTTGGTTTCCATATTCCAAAAGGCTACTTATATGCCGCGATTGGTTTCTCGGTAATTGTTGAATTCATCAACCAAACCATGCGCCGTAATCAAGAAAAAATGGTCACCACCACAGACCTTCGCTATAAAACTGCATCTGCGGTGCTGCGAATGTTGGGCGGTAAAAGTAGTGATCATGCCTCTGAGCCTGAAGATGTATTGGCAACTCGCGCTTATGCGGATGAAGTATTTGATCCTGAAAATGGGGTTTATCATAGTGTCTTGGTGCAAGGGGTGCTGGGTTTGTCCGAGCGTCCTGTGAAGTCCGTGATGACCCCACGTCCAGAGTTGGAGTGGATTGATTTAGAAGATGAAGAAGCCTCAATCAAATCACAACTACTCAGTATTACGCATTCACGTTTAATCGTGGCACGGGGCGAATTAGACAACATCGCCGGTGTGGTGCTGACCCATAAAGTTTTGAATGAATATATTGAAACGGGTGTCCTTGATTTTGATAAACATTTACGTGAACCTGTGATTGTGCATGAAAATGCGCAAGTCCTGATGGTGATGGAACAATTGCGTCAAGCACCGTTGCAAATGGCTTTGGTCTTGAACGAATACGGCTCGATTGAAGGGATTGCCACGCCGATTGACGTATTAGAGGCGATTGCAGGGGAGTTCCCCGATGAAGATGCTGAAGATAATGTGGCTGAAAGCTTAGAAGATGGTAGCTTGATGCTCGATGGTTCAACCGATATTCGCCATGTGTCGTTATTGTTGGATCGTGATTTGGTCGACGAGTCTGATCAGTACTCAACCTTGTCAGGCTATATCCTCTTTCATTTAGGTCGTTTACCCGAGAATGGCTCTAGCCTTGAAGCAGATGGTTGTATTTTTGAAGTGGTGACGATGGATGGGCACAAAATTGAAAAAGTGCATGTGATTCCCAAGTTGGATCTGCACAAGGAATCCTCTTAAAACAAACCGTAATCTGGTTTGAACAGGTTAAAATAGCTCGCAATGTCGAGCTATTTTTTATGGAAAAATCATGAGTAATGTTGAGTGTCCGTGTGGACAGGGCGAATATAAGCAGTGCTGTCAGCCATTGCACTTGGGACAAAGCCGTGCGCAGAGTGCTACTCAACTTATGCGCTCACGTTATAGTGCTTTTGCCAAACAGCAAATTGATTACATTTTACAAACCACAGCGTTGGGACAGCAACAGGCTCTAGATGTTGCAGCAATTGCTGAGTGGAGTCGAAGCAACCAATGGTTGAAGTTAGACGTCGTGCAGGCCAATGAAAAACTCGATAAAAACCATGCCATGGTTGAGTTTAAGGCCCATTATCATGATGGCACATCGCCACAGATACATCATGAAATTTCACATTTTGTGAAACATGCCGAGGCGTGGTATTTTTTAGATCCAACCACTGAAATGAAAATCACCATGAAACAAGCGTGCATCTGCGGTTCAGGGAAAAAATTTAAACAATGTTGTGCACAATTTTTATAATTTTAAGCAAATTTGGCTTAGAATAGCGCGCATCAATTAGCCTATATGGAATCCAGGCGATGTTACTCACTATTATTTATATTATAGCGATCACAGCAGAGGCAATGACAGGTGCACTGTCGGCGGGTCGGCGTAGTATGGATTGGTTTGGTGTGGTGATTATTGCCTGTGTCACAGCACTGGGCGGCGGTTCTGTCCGCGATGTGTTGTTGGGACATTATCCGCTGACTTGGGTCAAGCATCCTGAATATTTGATGCTGACCTGTTTTGCCGCTTTTATGACGATTTTGATTGCCAAGTGGATGCGTCATTTACGTAATATCTTCTTGGTGCTCGATGCTTTGGGCCTGATCGGTTTTACCATCATTGGCTGTCAAATTGCCTTAGAAATGGGACATGGGTTTGTGGTGTCTGCGGTTGCTGGAGTTCTGACAGGGGTGTCAGGCGGTATCTTACGTGATATTTTGTGTAATGACGTCCCTTTGGTCTTCCGCCGTGAACTGTATGCCAGTATTTCTTTTGTCGCGGTGATTTTCTATTGGGGCTGCATTCAGCTCGGTTTATCACTTGAGCTGACCGTGATTTCGACTTTGATCTTTGGTTTTAGCTTACGTCTAATCGCGATTTACTTTGGCTTAGAAATGCCAAAATTCATTTATCAAGACGATGATGAGCAATCTGCTTCTTCGAAAGATGCCAGCTAAAATAGCAGTGATTTGACTGCCTTATTTGTATAAAAAAAGCACATAATGATAAAGCCTGTTGAGAAAGCAGCCTGCTATCTTTTCCCGCTTTAGAGGCCGAGCTATGGATTTAGTTTCTCGCATACAACGCTTACCGATCGGTAAATTTCACTACACCTTGTTGTGGGTCATTGGCTTGGGCTGGATGTTCGATGCCATGGACACGGGGCTGATTTCTTTTATTTTGGCAAAAATGGCCGAAGATTGGCACATGAGCCCAACCGAGAAAGGTTGGGTGGTCTCCATTGGCTTTGTCGGAATGGCGATTGGTGCGGTGTGCTCAGGTGGTCTGGCCGACCGCATCGGACGTAAAACAGTTTTTGCCGCGACCCTCGTGATTTACAGTTTAGCGACGGCGGCCTGTGCCTTTGCCCCGAACTTAACGTGGTTGTTGGTGTTTCGTTTTATTGTGGGTTTAGGCTTAGGTGGACAGTTGCCAGTAGCGGTGACCTTGGTCAGTGAATACATTCCTGCGCAGGTGCGTGGGCGTTTTATCGTGCTGCTAGAAAGTTTTTGGGGCTTAGGTTGGCTTTGCGCTGCATTGGTGGCGTATTTTGTGATTCCAAAATTTGACTGGCATATGGCCTTCTTAATCGGTGGAATTCCTGCACTGTACGCCATTGTGATTTGGTTCAAAGTGCCTGAGTCAATTCCTTATCTCATTAACCGTGGTCGTATTGTGGAAGCGCATGCCTTGGTGCAGCAGATTGAACGCCAATGCGGTGTGGAAGTGATTGAACATATCATCGTTAAACCAGTGGCAGAAAAAAAGAATGTGTCTTTTACCCAGCTCTGGTCGGGGGCATTTGCACGTAGAACCTTGATGTTGTGGTTGATTTGGTTTGGTATTGTCTACTCATATTATGGCATTTTTACATGGTTACCCAGTTTGCTGGTGAAGCAGGGGTATAGCATTGTTCAGTCTTTTGAATATGTCTTGGTGATGATTTTGGCACAGCTGCCAGGCTATGTGGCCGCAGCATGGCTGGTCGAAAAGCTGGGACGTAAAGCAACCTTGGCTGGTTTTATTGGCATGTGTGCAGTTTCCGCGTATTTCTTTGGTCAAGCTGATACTGTGAGCATGATCATGTTCTGGGGTTGTTTGATGTCATTCTTTAACCTCGGTGCATGGGGCGTGTTGTATACCTATACCCCAGAGCAATATCCAACCAATATCCGGGCTTTTGGTTCGGGCTGGGCATCAGCCATTGGTCGTATGGGCGGCATTGTCGCACCGATGGTGGTGACACATATGATGGTACAGAGCAATGGATTTAGTGCGATTTTCATGATGTTTACCGCAGTATTGCTTGCGGTTGCAGCGGTAATTTTGATTTTGGGTGAAGAGACCAAAGGCAAAACATTGGAAGAAATTGGACTGTAATTTAGTCCGTGCTGAAGATTGAGAGTCAGATGTGCTGAGACTCTCAGCCTTCAGTAAACATCAAGATAAAATTTAGAAGATGGATCTGAAAATAACCGATAACCAGATCCAACTCAGCAATAAAAAATTCAATCTGCTCGGCCAAAACGTAGCCTCTCAACGCTGCATTTTGGTAAACGCAGATCTTGCTAATGATGAGACCTTTAAATAATCACTGCTTGATTGATGTGATCTACCCAATTGGTTGTGTCGCATTTTGGGCGAGGATGGGCAAATTTTTTGTCGATCGTATCGATCAAGTTGAGTGGGCTGAAGTTGCTTCATTGTTTTCATTGATGAGCAGAGATGAACACAGGAACTGAACTTCAAAATAATTAGTTGCTCATTTTAAAAAAAATGGATAATTTTACGACACTAGGAACATCTAAAGACGCAATTTGTCGTAGTGGTGTACGCTTTCACTTGTATAGGCAGAGCCCGCGACATAGCATAAGAACTTAAACAAAAAACGATTAATTAGGATGACAGGTTGTTATGACGAACCTTGCGCATCAAGCGACAGAAAACCGTTCCGTAGCAGAATTTACTGAACAAGCATATCTCAATTACGCCATGTACGTGATCATGGATCGTGCCTTACCGCATATCAGCGATGGTTTAAAACCTGTACAACGCCGTATTGTATATGCCATGAGTGAGTTGGGGCTGAAACACAGTGGGAAACCCAAAAAATCTGCGCGTACCGTCGGCGATGTGCTCGGTAAGTATCACCCGCATGGTGATTCAGCCTGCTATGAAGCGATGGTGCTGATGGCTCAGCCTTTTAGTTATCGTTATCCGTTTATTGAAGGTCAAGGTAACTGGGGTTCTCCCGATGATCCGAAATCATTCGCTGCGATGCGTTATACCGAAGCCAAATTATCTCAGTATAGTGAAGTGCTTTTGTCTGAGCTGGGACAGGGGACTTGTGACTGGCAGGACAACTTTGATGGTTCGATGAAAGAGCCAGTGACTTTACCTGCACGTATTCCGAATATTTTGTTAAATGGCACCACAGGCATTGCGGTTGGTATGGCTACGGACATTCCACCACACAACCTGCGTGAAGTCGTGAAAGGCACCATTGCCTTAATTCGTAATCCAAATTTAAGCGATGAAAAAGTTGCAGAATATATTCCTGCCCCCGATTTGCCGACCAAAGCAGAAATTATTACGCCACCTGAAGAGTTATTAAAAATACAAAGCACAGGTCGGGGCAGTTACCGTATGCGTTCGGTGTATCGCATCGAAAAAAATGAAATTGTGATCACGGATTTGCCTTATCAAGTGTCAGGCTCGAAAGTTATTTCGCAAATTGCAGATCAAATGCAGGCGAAAAAACTGCCTTTGGTGAGCGATGTGCGTGATGAGTCGGATCATCAAAACCCAACCCGTTTGGTGATTGTACTGCGTTCAAATCGGATTGATGCTGAAGCAGTGATGAGTCACCTTTTTGCCACCACTGATCTTGAGTCGAGCTATCGGGTCAATATGAACATGATTGGCGCGGATGGCCGTCCACAAGTGAAATCGATTCGTCGTATTTTGCTGGAGTGGATTGAAATTCGAAAGGAAACCGTCACCCGTCGTCTGCAATATCACCTGAATAAAATTGAAAAACGCTTACATATTTTGGGCGGTTTAATTATTGCCTATTTAAATATTGATGAAGTGATTCGTATTATTCGTGAAGAAGAACAGCCCAAAGCGGAGTTGATGTCACGTTTTAATATTGATGATATTCAGGCCGAAGCCATTTTAGAACTCAAGTTGCGTCATTTGGCTCGACTTGAAGAAATGGAAATGCGCCGTGAGCAAGAAGAGTTAGAAGCCAAAGCTGCACTGATTCGTGAACAGTTGGCCAATCCTGAGTCTTTAAAAGCTTTGATCATCAATGAACTCAAAGATGATGCGAAAAAATACGGCGATGACCGTCGTTCACCAATCGTGCATCGTGCAGAAGCGACGGCGATGAGTGAGCAAGATTTCATGCCTGCTGATCCTGTGACTGTGGTCTTGTCTGAAGCGGGGTGGATTCGCTCAGCCAAAGGTCATGAAGTTGATGCCGAAAACCTGAACTTCCGTGCGGGCGATCAATACCTTAGTCATGCGCAAGGCAAATCTAATCAGCGCGTGTATGTGCTGGATGAGTCAGGGCGTAGTTATGCACTAGCCATTAATAGCCTACCGTCCGCACGTGGTTTGGGAGAACCGTTGAGTTCAAAATTGTCCCCAGCCAGTGGTATTGGTTTTAAACAAGTCTTTATTGCTGATGATGAAGCCGAAGTCATAGCGCTAAGTAGCAAGGGGTATGGTTTTAAAACACAGGCAAAACAGTTAGATACCAATGCAAAAGCAGGGAAAGCCTTCCTTACTTTACCTGAAAAAGCCACAGTTATGCCGTTAACCAGTGTTGATCAGGCCACCCATTTGGCGTTATTGACCTCAACGGGTCGTTTGTTGATTTTAGAGTTGTCAGAGTTGCCTGTTTTGAATAAAGGTAAAGGTAATAAATTGATACAACTTGAAGAGAAAGATCAAATTGTATTCATGACAAGATTAACGCTAGATGAAATACTGCAAGTCGTTGCAGGACAGCAGCAATTAAAATTGAAGGGTGATGACTTGCAAAAATACATAGGCAAAAGAGCATCAAAAGGGCAGTTATTACCACGTGGTTATCAAAAAGCAAATAAACTGTTAGTTCAGAGATAAAACTAGCATCCATTGATCAAAATACGTTATATATGGTATGTATGCGGGAAATGGATGCAGTATTAAGCAACAGAAGTTAAATAAAGAGCGCTTAATATTGAGAACAATAGTTGAAATTTAAGGATTACTGATAGGAGAATCGGGCGATATGGAAAAAATTTGGTTCGCAGAATACCAAAAAACGGGGATTCCAGAGACTGTAGAATTGCCACCAGAAAACACGTCATTAGTAGATGTTTTTGAACGAAATTTCCAAAAATTTGGCTCTCGTGATGCTTTTATCTTTATGGATAAAGTGCTCACTTTTAATGAGTTAGAAGAAGCAAGCCGTAAATTTGCAACGTATTTACAAAGTTTGGGTCTAGCAAAAGGCTCACGTGTCGCTGTGATGATGCCGAACGTTCTTCAGTATCCTATCGTTGCTTTGGGTGTATTCCGTGCAGGTTTAGTATTGGTTAACGTCAATCCACTGTATACCGCGCGTGAACTTGAACATCAGTTAAATGACTCGGGCTCAGAAGTTTTGGTGATCATTGAAAACTTTGCCTCTGTTTACCAAGCGATTAATGGTAAAACGCCAGTTAAACATGTCGTGATTGCCTCTGTAGGTGACATGTTGGGTGCATTAAAAGGCACACTGGTGAACTTTGTATTACGTTCAGTGCGTAAGCAAATTCCAGCATGGAATATTCCTGGCCATATTCGCTTTAATGCGGCAATGTCGAAAGTTAGTGCGAGTAACTATAAGCGCCCGAACTTAACGTTAAGTGACACAGCAGTGCTTCAGTACACTGGCGGCACTACAGGGGTATCTAAAGGTGCAGAACTGACGCATCGCAACCTTGTGGCGAACATGTTGCAGTGTGACGGTATTTTCCAAAGTAAATTTGGTGCACAAGATGGTCAACCTGATGACCGCATTTTCTGTGCCTTACCGCTATATCATATTTTTGCGTTCATGGTGTGTGCGATGTACGGCATGTACAAAGGCCAAGCCAACGTTTTGATTCCAAACCCGCGTGACTTACCTGCGGTGATGAAAGAATTACGTAAATATCAACCGTCATTCTTCCCAGCAGTGAATACGCTATTCAATGCTTTAGTGAACAATGAAGAGTTTAAGCAACTCGACCACAGCAAATTGAAAATGGCAATGGGTGGTGGTATGGCTGTGCTTCCTTCTACAGCAGAAGCGTGGAAGCGAATTACTGGGACCAACATCATTGAAGGTTATGGTCTATCTGAAACTTCACCTGTGGCAACGGCAAATCCGCCAGCGTCTGAAGAATTCAGTGGCACGATTGGTATTCCATTGCCATTAACTGAAGTTGCAATTTTGGATGATGATGGTAAGGAAGTTGCACTGGGTGAACAGGGTGAGATTTCAATCCGTGGTCCACAAGTGATGCGCGGCTATTGGAACCGTCCAGATGAAACGGCTAAAGTGATGACGGAAGATGGTTTCTTCCGTACAGGCGACATTGGTGTCATGGATTCTCGCGGCTATGTGAAAATTGTAGACCGTAAGAAAGACATGATTTTGGTGTCAGGCTTTAACGTTTACCCTTCAGAAATTGAAGAAGTGGTTTCAAAGCATCCTAAAGTATTGGAAGTAGCTGCCATTGGTGTACCTGATGAAAAATCAGGTGAAGTACCAAAACTGTTTGTAGTGAAGAAAGATCCATCTTTAACCACAGAAGAAGTCTTGGCCTTTGCGAAAGAGAACTTAACGGGTTACAAACGTCCGCGTTATGTTGAATTCTTAGATGAGTTACCGAAATCAAACGTAGGTAAAATCCTACGTAAAGATTTACGTAAAACAGCTTAAGTTCAAATAAAAAAGCGCCGTCAGGCGCTTTTTTTTCATGTTCACATTTAATTTTTCATTAACCAGCGATCAATATAGGGACGGCCAATGCCTAAGATGCCAACAAAGGTCAGCATCGTACCGCACTGACGACTAAAAGCTGGGAAAGCAAAACTACCAAAACTCAGGACATTATCGATCAGACAATAGACGGTCACTGCAAGCAACCAATACCATAGGTTTTGACGTTTAATCCCGACCATCCAAAATGCAATGATCAGTATGACCAGTGTGCCAAGAGTCGAACCAATATTCATATTGGCACAAATGACCGCCAATAAAAATGCAGTAACGGGAAGCACAATCTTTAAAACACGATCCACTTGGCGTTGATGTTGACGCTGAATTTCGAGCACGTCGAACATTTCTTTTTGATCAGGGCTAGCCATGCAGGAGTCTCATCGGGAAATTATAAAAACACTATAATTTAACCAAATTTATCCTCGGAATGCCATGCTATGATAGCCATCGAAATGATCTTGATGAGAAAAAACCAATGCAAAGCATTAGCGGGATTATTTATCTCATTTTAATTGCTTGTTTACTGCCTTACGTATTTACAATCATTGCTAAAAAAACAGCAGGATTTCGCGCCAAGGATAATCAACATCCGCGTGAATTTCTCGCCAAGACGACTGGTCTGGCAGCACGTGCCAATGCGGCACAGCAAAATAGCTTTGAGAGTTTACCGTTATTTATTGCCGCTATTTTAATGGCTGAATATATGGTGATTCCGCAAGTGGTCACCATGACGTTTGGTATTGCCTATCTTGTCTTTCGTGTGGTGTATGGGATTTGCTATTTGGCCAACTGGTCGACGCTTCGATCGATCGTTTGGCTGTTGTCACTGCTTTGTCCTATTTGTTTATTATTGTTGGTCATTCGACTAACGATGGGCTAAGTGCGAAACATACATATTTTCACCCAGTGGATGTATAATCGCAGAAATATTTTTTTCTCAAAAACCGTTATAATCGATGCGGTTTTTTTAAAAGATTTAACTTGTTAAAGAGTGATGTTATGAGCTACAGCAATATCCCTGCGGGTAAAGATGCACCGAACGATATCTACGTGATCATCGAAATTCCTGCAAATGCAGCACCAATCAAATATGAAATTGATAAAGATTCGGATGCACTTTTTGTAGATCGTTTCATGGGTACAGCAATGTTCTACCCAGCGAACTATGGTTATGTACCAAACACCTTGTCTGAAGATGGCGACCCATTAGATGTACTTGTTGTAACGCCACATCCTGTTGCTGCGGGTTCAGTCATCCGTTGCCGCCCAGTGGGCAAACTGAACATGGAAGATGATGGTGGTATTGATGCGAAACTCATCGCTGTGCCACATGAAAAATTATCTCCATTGTATAAAGATGTTCAGGAATATACCGATCTTCCTCCGCTGTTGATCAGCCAAGTTGAGCATTTCTTTGCCCACTATAAAGATTTAGAGCCTGGCAAATGGGTAAAAATCAGTGGTTGGGAAAATGCTGCTGTTGCCAAAGAAGAAGTGTTGAAAGCAATCGAAGCTGCTAAAAAATAATTTTGAAAAAATAAAGCCTGATTTTATTACCCTAAAATCAGGCTCATAAAAAAACCGCCATTCAATTGAATGGCGGTTTTTTATGAATTGATCTAAAGTGAATTAGAACAGTTTCACAGGAATATCAAGGAATAAACGCCATTCATTGGTTGAGCCAATGACATTGCTGACATATTGACCAGAAACATTATTATAGGTATCACTTGAACGTAAGTAAGAATAGCGAACACGTAGGCTTGCATCTTTCAATGCACCTGTTTGAACTGTATATTTGACTTGGTTAAAGAACTCATGTTCTTCGGCTTGGTCAATGATTTTTGAGCGATCTGTTATTTTAGCGATATCAATATCCCAACCATAAACAAATGCAGTTGTCCAGTTTAGACCAGGTAAACCGTGATTTTTGAAGTTGTAGTTATATTGTAGCCCGACAGATTTTTCATCATTACCATTAAAGTCACCTAAATAGGAATTAGGGACATAGATACTTTGTAAACCATCAGCATTATAGCCATAGTCATACCCAGTATTACCTGTGTTATCTTGATAAGAAAGCATGACATTATGTACATCTTTGCCATAGCCCACTGAAACAGCCCAAATCGAGTTTTTGCGGTTTGCTAGATCATCTGTGGTATGTGAATCAGTGAGCGCATCTTTATCCCATTTTGTATGATAACCCATGGCATCAAGTGTTAAGGTACTCTTGTCTTTTAAGCTTTGGGTAAAGTTTACATTGGCATAATGACGTTCTAGCTTATCTTGAACATCTAAGCCATAATACGATGAATTGAGTTGATCATTAAATTTATATTTAGCACCCCAAACTACTGCACGATCAAGTCCTTGACCTGTCACATCTTTATCGGTACTAATTTGGTTTGACATTTGGTTTTTTGTGAATTTACCTGCAACCACATTTAGATTTGGAATTTCATTACTTTCAATGAAAACACCTGTGTAATACTCAGGCACTAAACGGGCTTGATTACTTGCCATGACAGGAAGTGTTGACACCTGTGTACCATAAGTCACGGTTGTGTTGGAAATACGTGCTTTCACATTGGCACCACCACGAGCCCAATGATCATAAGCAAATCCACGATCATCTACAGGAATCATTTGATTACCCGTATTATTATTCGCACCAAGCTTGAAAGATGCATCACCTACTACGCCAACACCAAAGCCAACAATACCCTTTGTAAAGCCTGATTGAAGATCAAAAATGGCAGTTTGAGCAGTTGAGCTTGTATCATTTGTTAAACCGTCTTTTTTATCACGATTTAAAAAGCCTGTGCGGAATAGCACTGATCCTTCAGCGCCTTCAACGAAACCTTTAGATTCACTTTGCTCACTCGCAAAAGCTGTTGATATAAGTGCAGTTTGTACTAAAACTGCTAATGCTAATTTTTTTGTGTTTTGCATTGGGGAGCGAACCTTATACAAATTGGATGGAAAGAGAACAGCAATTGTATAAGTAATCGCTGAAAAATTTTCATTTTTATTTATCATATTCAACTAAAGTAATGCATTTTTTTGTAAGTGATATGTTTGAAATATTTTAATTTTGGTTAAAATATTCGGTTTGCTAAAATAAACCTTTATAAAACATCGAATTATTTTTCTCCTCTTAATTCTGTTTTTTGCTATGTATTGCAGAAAATAATATATAGACTGTGAGGTCATTTTAGCTTATGAATCAAAGTGTTCAGTCATTTCTAGTCGTCTGGAATCGGTTCAGAATAACCTATACCCAGATTGGAAAATGATGAATTACACAGCAGTTGCCTAGATAAAATTGACCTATTGTTAAAAAATAGCTTTAAAATTTATGGGTATGGAATCAGTAAATGATTCATGTCTAAAGAGATTTTGAGAGCTTAAATGCATAAGAATTCACATAAAATTGCACTATTTTTAATTTTTTTCACTGGCAGTGTGTCGGTCAACGCAAGCGAGCCCCAGCAACAAAGCTCAGAAGGCGGACTCAGTGGAAGCCTTGCTGTGCTCAGTCAGTATATCTATCGTGGGGGTATTGAAAATGACCAGCCTACCCTGCAAGCAGGGCTTGAATATGAACATACATCTGGTCTATATGCAGGTTATTGGGCTTCAACACTGAATTATGATGCAGCGGATATCAGCAAAGATCACGGTGTTGAGCATGACTTTTATATGGGTTATGCACACACACTCAGTCCAGATTTAAGCTATCGGTCGCATATTGTGACTTATTTATATAATGATGGCGGCTCGGTCTATAGTGAAGATCGCACAGAACGCCGAAGTACGACTGGAGCGGAATTTGTAAATAGTTTGAGCTATAAAGACTTTGATGTAGGCGTCACGGTGGCTTTAGTGGATGTGAGCTATGCCAACGCGGGCGATACTTATTTAAGCCTTGCACATCATTATGCTCTTCCACAACACTTTCAATTCAATAGTTCAATTGGTGCATCGATTTATCGTCAGCATGATGATGCCATACTCACTACAGAGAAGAACTTTACTGTTAATGAAGTTCGCTTAGGCCTGAGTAGGCCCTTTGCAGAGACAGGGATCGAGATGTCTGCGGATTATATTTATGGTGTGCATAATCGTATGGGCGAGGATTTAGAGGACCATCTGGTGCTGGGTTTAACTTACAACTTTTAAATGTTGTAGATATGAAAAGTGCATCCAGATCGGTTGGGGATGCACTTTTTTTATGCACTTAAAAACGTACCTTCCAAAGATGAGTCTCAAAATAGCGCATATTGTAAACAATTATGTTTGCTTGATGGGCTTGGCTTCAATTCACCGCGAAGAGGTTTAACGATCAAGTTGAGTGCGAGCTCAATTTTTTATATTTTAAATAATTTTAATAAAAACAATTATTTATAATGATTTTGTAAAAGGTGTATCTGAAGTTGAATTGAATGTGGCATAGCTATTGCTACTACCTACATGAGTTTATCGAAATAACCAAAAGACGTCGGATACGATGTGGGGGAATCAAACCATGAAATTTGCACTTAAGGCATTATCTTTAGCTGTGGTAGCTGCAGCTTCTACATTCACTTATGCAGATGAAGCAACGTCCGTTCATTCTGTGTCAGGGAATATTGGGGTTTTTTCTAGTTATAACTTACGTGGTATTACCAATACGCCTGAAAATGAAGATGCGACTATTCAAGGTGGTTTAGATTACAGCCACGCATCTGGTTTTTATGCAGGTTGGTGGGGTTCTACACTGGGTTATTCATTGGTTGAAGAAGGCCGTGATGCCTTTGAAAACAATTTCTACGCGGGCTATAACGGCTCAATTAATGATGATCTCGGCTATACTATTGGTACGACTTATTATTATTACTATGAAACAGATAATTCAGATACCAACGGTTTTGAAACTTTGCTTGGCTTAAGCTACAAAGACTTTGGCGTCACTGTACAGACTTTACTGGAAGATACCACTTGGAGTAACGCGGGTGATACTTATATTAAGGCAACTTATAGTTATCCATTGCCGAATGATTTCAGCTTAGATACGGCATTGGGCTTATATGCTTATCAAGACTCTGGCGATTATGAAGAAGCATTAGGGACGACGGAGAGTTTTGGTTTCCGTCATTTTGATGTGGGCGTGAGCAAACCTTTAGCTGAAACAGGTTTAACTGCAAGTATGAATTACACCTTGGGTGGTTATGACCGTGCGGACGTAAAACAAAAGAACAAAGTTGTCTTCGGTTTGAAGTATGAGTTCTAAGCTGTACGCTGCTTAAATATAAAAAAGCCCACTCCAATCGAGTGGGCTTTTTTTATCGGCGATGGGATTTCGCTCTAACTTGTCAGTTTTTATGAACAGTCAGCCGTTTTAGTGATGTTGCCCACGATAAGACAGGGCTTCGGTTAAGTGGCCTGTTTGAATCTGTTCAGACTGCGCTAAGTCGGCAATGGTTCTGGCCACTCTTAAAATACGGTGATACCCCCGAGCAGATAAGTTTAAGCGCTGTTGTGCCTTTTCAAAGATCAGCGCGGCTTGTTCATTGAGTGGCGCAAACTGTTCCAGTTGTTTGGGTGATAAAGCCATATTGAGACAAGCTTGGCGTTGCATTTGCCATTGATAAGCTTGAATCACGCGTTCACGTACAGTTGCCGAGTCTTCCACGGCTTGTGTGTCTTGCAATTCAGAAGCATGCAAGGGTGGTACATCAATATGTAAATCAATTCGATCCAGCAAAGGCCCTGAAATGCGGTTTTGGTAGCGTTTAATCGCCTCGGCTGAGCACTGGCAACGGCTATCTTGATTAAAAGCATAACCACAGGGACACGGATTCATTGCAGCAATCAGTTGGAAATTGGCTGGAAAGGTGATCTGCCGTGAAGCACGCGAAATCACAATCTCTTTGGCTTCTATCGGCTGTCTTAAAACCTCTAAAACCTTGCGGTCAAACTCTGGTAGTTCATCTAAAAACAGCACGCCTTTATGTGCCAAAGTAATTTCACCGGGTTTGGGTTGTGACCCGCTGTTATTTACAAAGAACTATGCGACAATATAAGCTAGGGTCAAAGACTTAGACCACCTTTTATAAAGAACTATGCGACAAATTTTATAAAGAACTATGCAACGGAACCTAGAATGAACAATCAATCATGCGACACCGTTAACATCGTACCAGCTCGAAGAAAAATTGGTAATACACGTATCAGTGTATCTGGTTTATATCCTTTTAAAAAAGATTCCGCAGTTGCCTTTGAATCAACTCTTGAACGGGATTTCCTTATTCGATTAGAGGTTGATCCCAATGTTCTTGCTGTTGAGTCTCAACCATTTACCATTGAGTATTTTGATAATGGACAGAAACGAGTTTACACCCCTGACTACCTAGTAACTTATAAGCATAATGATTTTATTCCATTTATTGCACCTAAACTGGTTGAAGTAAAACCTACAGATGAATTGCAACTTAATTTGCATCTATGGAAAGCTAGATATCGTGCTGCCATGAGGGTATGCAAAGAAGAGGGTTGGAAATTTCATATTGCACATGAGGGGCGTATTCGGGACCAGTTATGGTCGAATGCCATGTTTTTACAAAAGTACCGAAAGATGGAATTTCCCCCTGCTGATTCAAAGCACTTATTGGATTATGTGAGAGATCGAGGAGCAGTAACTTTTGAGACTCTATTAGCCAGACATTTTCTTGGAAAATGGGACAGAGCCAATGGAATTAGTCAAATCTGGTATTTAGTTGCTCATGGTTATCTGGTTTGCGATTTAAGTATGCCTTTACAGCCATCTACTGAACTTTGGGTAAATGGGAGTTGTCATGAATGATAGACGTGTGAATATCAAAATAGCTGCTGGGGAGCCGGTTCAGATAAAAGGGATTCCCCATACGATTATTGAAGTCATTGACCTAAAATCGGTTTTTGTTGAAAACAATAATACTGGCAGGAAAAGTATCGCGGCTATCAGTGAATTAAGGCCATCAATAGCTGTGGAACAGTATGAAGATCTAGAGCTCATCGCTGATAAAGACTGGATTGAGGCTGAAAGACGTTTCAACATCATCCGACCTTTCATTGAGGGAGGCGTGAGTGGTCGTAAGGAAGTAGAGTTACGAGCCCAAGAACATGATATTAATCCAGCCACTATCTATAGATGGTTAAAAATCTATAAGGCATATGGAACTATTGATGGATTGCGGCCCAGAAAAGAGGGATTGCCACAAGGCAAGAAGATAATTAATAAACATGCTGAAGCAATCATTGAAAAAGCCATCAAGGATTTATACCTAACTAATCAAAGAATAAGTGTTCAAAAAGTTGTACTTGAAGTGAAACGCTTATGTCATGAATACCATATCCTAGAGGTGCCTCATGCCAATACAGTAAGAAATCGTATTGCAGCGATTAGCCAGAGAGACTCTCTTCGTAAGAGGGGACATAAGGAAAAGGCCGATAACAAATTTACACCTGCCGCAGGGAAATTCCCTCATGCTGATTATCCACTTGCCGTCGTACAGATTGACCATACGCCTGTTGATCTTATTCTGGTTGATGATTTTAGCAGGTGTCCTATAGGACGACCTTTTCTTACGTTGGCAATTGATGTGCGTTCAAGGGTAGTTGTGGGATATTACTTATCATTAGATGCCCCCTCTGTTATGTCTATTGCAATGAGCGTTTCTCAAGCTGTACTGCCCAAAGAGAAATGGCTAGCTTCGCGCAAGATTCAAGCTGAATGGCCTGTCTGGGGAATTATGAACACCATTCATGTCGATAATGGACCTGAGTTTCACTCAGAAACTTTCAGAAATGCTTGTATGGCACATGATATTCGTCTGGAATACCGACCAGTTAAAAAACCACGTTTTGGCGGGCACATTGAACGTTTGATGGGAACATTTGCAACCGATATTCACGCAGTTCCAGGAACAACTTTTTCAAATATTTTTGAAAGAAAAGGCTATAACTCAGATGCGGAAGCAGTTTTCACATTCTCCGAATTTGAGGACTGGCTGATTGATTTTATCTGTAATGTTTACCACAAAAGGAAACACTCTGCTTTAGGTACTTCTCCACTACATGCTTTTGAGTTAGGTATCTTTGGTGATAAAAACACGTTAGGTTCTGGGGCTGCTAGATTGCCTGCAAATGATCATAATTTCTTTCTTGATTTTCTACCAAGTTTTGAAAGGACGATTCAAACAACAGGTGTAACAATTGATGGTCTTGCTTATTATGCTGATGTACTAAGAGGTTGGATTAATGCTGTAGACCCTGATAATCAAAAGGAAAAACGTAAATTTATCTTTAGGCGTGATCCAAGAAATATTAGTGAGATATGGTTCTTTGATCCCGAAATCAAAAATTATTTTAAGGTTCCTTTAGCGGATCAAAGTATTCCACCATTTAGTATTTGGGAACACAAAAAGATTCAGGAACTGAAAAAGGAAACTGGCGAATATCTAAAAGATCATGAACTTGGACAGGCTCTAGCTAAACTTCGGGAGCGTGTTCAGGAGGCAAGTACTAAAACTCGACGGGCTCGCAGATCACATCAGCGCAGTACCCAACATCAACAGAGTGTTAACCCTGCTTCAATTCAGGGCAAAAAACCTCAACAAGAGAGTACGATTTTGGAGCAACAGCTTGAAAACGTATATGGTTTATTGCCTCTCGATGAGCTGGAAAATGATGAGGATATTTCATGAGTAACTATTCACATGTTTTTCAAGAGTTTCGCCCTATTGTGGAACAGTCTAATGAGGACAGACTCTACTTCCTGGAAGAGGACCGATGGATTGGGTATCCAGCAGCCAATGACTTGTTAGACCAATTGAAAGGATTCCTGACACTTCCTAAGCGGAGCCGTATGCCCAACTTACTGGTATTGAGTAAGCCAAATAATGGTAAAACCTCAATTATTAACCAGTTCTTTAAGCTGTATGGGGAGGGTTATGTCAATGCAGAAAATAATGCAGTAAAACCTGTAATCATTGTACAGGCACCTGTTTCCCCTGATGAAAAAGCTCTGTATATGGCTATTCTTGATAAGTTCTGGGTTCCTTTTCGAGAAAGAGATCCCGTTGCGAAGCTACGTTACCAAGTGGTCCATTGCCTTAAACTTTATGAGGTAAAGCTCCTCATTATCGACGAAATGAATTCTCTATTATGTGGCAGTCCGATTAAGCAAAGAACAGTAATGAATGCGATTAAGTATTTGTGTAATGAAACACAGATACCCATTGTTGGGTTTGGTACAGAAGAAGCAATTAGTGTTCTGCGTACTGATCCACAGCATGTCAGCCGTTTTCGTGTGGTTAATTTGCCCTTATGGAAACTAGATAAAGACTTTCAAGCTATGGTAAATAAATTTGAGAAAGTTCTTCCCCTCAAACAGGCTTCAAAACTGGCTGAACCAGCAACAGTAAAATATCTGCATGATATTACAGATGGAAACTTAGGTAATCTGCGAACGATTTTACGGGACGCCGCAAAGAAAGCTGTTGTTTCTGGTCAGGAGTTTATCGACCGTAGCTTGCTAGAAAGTGTGAAATAAGCAATGTGGAGGACTAGGTATGATAAGTGCAACAGAAATCCATTCATGGTTTATTCCCACGGACTTAAAGCAAGATGAGGCATTATCTTCTTGGTTGATACGTGCCGCACTTGACAGTGGTTGTGACCCATTAAGTTTAACTGGAGTACTTTGGCCCAAATGGCGAATCTGGTCTGTAGATGTAGATCGTGGTTTAAGTGCAGAGCAAGTACAGGTATTGATCAATACGACAAAAATTGATGAAAGCCAATTTAATTCTGCTACGCTTCGCAATTTTTTAATTAAATATAATCTGGATAATCAAACTCTTGATGCATGGTACTTGGTATTAGGTACAAGAAACCGTAAGCATCGAGGTGGCTGGCAATATTGTCCTGAGTGTCTATCTGAGGATAATGTTGCCTATTTCCGTCTGCCTTGGCGTTTTGCCTGGCATACAGGTTGTATAAAACATAATCAGCATTTACATGATCAATGTCCTCATTGCCATAATGCTATTCAACCTAGACGTCTTGAAGCCCCTGATCAGGTTATGACTTGCTGTTCAATATGTAAAAAAAGTCTATTGGAGGTTAATAAAAGCCTTGTGGATTGTCATGCCTTGGCATTCCAAAAAATCTTTGATCAATTCCTGGAACAAGGCTGTGCAACCTATCAAGACAAGTTGATTTCAGTAACTGATTGGTTAACGGTGATTAAGTTATTTTCACAATTTATTAGAAAAGCTTTAGCTGGCTCAGTAAATGGAAAAGGATGGGCTTTTCTTGAACAACTCAGAATTCAGGTGCCCCATCCTGAGCTTATATCGAATGGATTGGCTGTTAACCAACTTCCAGTTACCGAGAGAGAACGGCTATTTTCCTGTATTTATCAATTACTCATTATTCCCCAGGAAAAGTTTATTGAAACAGCAAAATCTTTAAATATGAACAGGTCTTCATTTTGGGATAAGAGAAACCAGTTGCCAGCCATATTAAGGCCTGTTGAAGAACAATTAGGCTCGATTTATCGGAACTACCCTCCAAAGAGAGCATTGGTAGCTACCTTTAAACCTAAAAGTAAGGAGACTGTAATACGCAAGTTTTTAAGATTAAAAAGAAAACTAGGGTAACTTTTGGGGGGACAACACCATGCCTCAGTGTGATGAATGTGGTGATGCGGTTGAAAAGATACACCGACTTTATAAACAGCGTAACTATTGCCATAAGTGCTATGTACGAGTTTTTAAAAAACAGGATTGTCCGTCGTGTGGTAAAAGTTCCAGATTATATAAAGCTGATAACTTGGCCGTTTGCCAACAATGTGAAACCAATAGACCTTGCATTAGATGTCAGCGTATTGATTACCCTATAGGAAAAATAACGGAGCAAGGCCCTGTTTGTAATAGTTGTTCAGTTTATTTTAGAGAGTTTCAAGCTTGTGAACGGTGTGGTGTGACATCACAACGCTTATCTCGTATCAGCCGTTTTGGAGATAATTTAAGAGTTTGCCCAAAGTGTGCAACCCGTGATTACCAGACATGCCAAAGTTGTAGAAGATATAGGTTGATTGAACAGGATGTTGTGTCAGGCAAAATGCTTTGTAAGAAATGTTTGACCTGTCCACCACTTCAATGTCTAACTTGCCAGCAACAGATTCCTGCTGGATATGGGAAATACTGTGAATTATGTACATGGCGAAGAATATTGGGGAATAGGATTAAGGAACTGGTTAATACATTAGTAAATCCAAGCCTCAAAGGTTACTTTAAAGATTATATGAATTGGCTTGATCATGAGGTTGGACCGCATAAGGCTGCATTACTAATTCGTAAACATATTCATTTTTTTGAAAAGACCAGTGATCTTTGGGGAGATCAGATCCCAGACAATGACTCTTTATTACATAGACTAAGAACAAGTGGTTTACGCAAATATGAGCTGCCCATCCGGTGGTTGGTTGCAGTACATCACCTGCATATAGATACCCAATCTAAAGGCCACTGTTCTGAATTTGACCAACTGAGAAAACTGGCGAACTCATGTCCTGGTTCATCGCTTTCAGCCCAAATTCTTCAGAACTATTATCAGGTTTTAATAAATAAAATGGATTTAGGGAAAACGAGTATACGTTCTGCCCGTTTAGCCATGAAACCAGCATCTGCTTTAATGCTGTTGGTAAGTCAATCACGATTAGATTTACCAACAATGTGGCATGTAAAATATTACTTATTTAAGTCCCCTGGACAAGCTTGCGCTATTGTTGGCTTTCTTAATTTTTTAAACAAGAATTATGATACGAACCTTGATACGTCATGGGTACTAGATGAAAAAATAACAGAAAAAAGTAATATGAAGAAACTGGAAAAACAATTGTTGGCCATCATGAAAGCCCCAGAGGAAAATTTTAATGAACTAGAGTGGATAAAGTTAGGATTGATGTATTTTCATAATTTGGATAAATCCTTTTTTAATCAAATGGATAGTATTAATTATAGGGGGCTGAATGATGGCTTTGAAGTGAGGTTTGGTGATCAGCAATATTGGATACCTAAATTGCTTGTATAACTGGACCATATAACGCTAATGTAGCTACATAAAGTTAAAACTGAATTTTGGGCTTCCAGAGGGTATGTATGGGGCAATTAGGTCATGAATATTGTGTTCATAATGGATTCAATAGGTCTCATGCAGGGAAATATGTTTATTCACTTGCTACGTTTATATCTTGGATATTGATTTACTTTTTACTGAAGTTCTTGGGTGGATTGTCTCCTTATTGGAATGTCATCATTTCTAGTGCTATCACTGCTTTATTATTTCTTACTTTTTATTTTCTATTTGATAAATGGATATGGAAAACAGGTTTATTTTTCAAGATTCTGAAATATCCTGATATTTCGGGAGAATGGTCATGTAAAGGTATCTCTGATTACCAAGAAGAAAATTCTGAAATGATTAAGCACAATAGAGAGTGGATTGGAAAAGTAACAATTTTACAAAGTTGGGATAAAGTAAGAATCAGATTAGAAACAGAATTTTCCACATCTGACAGTATTTCTGCTGCAATTATTTATGACGAAATTGAAGAATACAAAGTTCTTTATAGTTATGAAAACAAACCAAAAGATTTAGATCATGAAGAGTTACGTATCCATCGAGGATTTGTAGAGCTGACACTTCATAAAGACAATAAAAGTGCCAGTGCTAAATATTATAATGTTACTGGTCGAAGAACCATGGGAACAATGTTATGGGAAAAATTAGATAACTAATGGATAAGAGCCAATGGTTTCGTCATATAGGTAACCCAAATCTTTACGTATTTCCGTAACGAGTTTATCTAAGGCAATGCTCATTGTTGTGAGAGAGGTTTCTTTCTGATAACTATCAAATATTTTTCTGGTCATATCAGGTGTATATAAGCTATTTCTATAGTTTGGGTTATGATACAGATAATCAAAAAATCTTTTTGTTTCAAGAACTATTGCTAAAGCATTTGTTCTACCTTTCTTTAAATTTTCTAGATTGGAATGATACATAATAGAGGCTAGATCAAAACTACTTAAGTAAATTACTTTGCCCTCTTCAACTAAATCGGCTTTTATTGTTTTACAAAGGCGGATAGATTTTTTCAATCCTCCATCAGCATAGTATTTACATTTGTAATCTATATAAAAAATATGCTTGAAAGGTAAGTTCATCAATGTAGTAGGAGTTTTATTATCTAGAATATTGACTCCTCTTAAATAAAGGTGCTTTTGTTGTTGGTACTCATATGTTTCTACCCAATGAGAGGGTACAACATCTACATCCCGAGGAAGTGATCCACCTGTTAAAGTTATAGATTTAGCACCAGTAGTATCAATTGTTACGGCAGGATATGCTTGTCTTAATTCATAAGTGCACGCGTTCCTGAGTTCTCTTAATATTTTTATATCATCATGACGTAAAGTACCTAAATAACCCTCTGTACGATAATGTGATTTGTTAAGTACAAGTAAATCAACATCACTTACACCTTTGATATGAATATTTAGGGGAACTGACCCTTGTAATCTGTATTCTGTGACAATGTTATGATTATTTAGTAGCCTAGGCTCTAATTGTTTTTCAATTCTTTTAGCAGTTTCAATACTGATTTCTGTGTAACGTTTACTAACTTCTTGCATTGCTCCTACTGCATAACGGATAGATGGTTTGTCTGATACAATCTGCCATTTTTCTATTGTACGTTTTAATTCATCAAACTCATTAAATGAAGTTACGCCTGCTGTTACACTATCAAAAGCATTGTATGTAAGGTCAGTACCTTTTCGTCTTTTCTCTAATCTGTTCAATCTTTTATAAAAATCAATTTCAGACATTGTGAAACTCAAAAAATAGTAGTTATGGTTAAAATAATTATACCTTAATAATTATTTTAAGGTTTTAATAAATAAGGTTTTATTGTCATAAATGCTCAAATTTAAGATGGGAAGTAAGATAATTTTTAAGTATAAAGTTTGAGAATGTTTGTAGTCTTTTGTAGTGCATCCAATAGTCAAATAAATAATTGTGAAACCATGAAGACACATATCACATTGATATTTATATAAAAATATTATTTGTGATTGGAGGTGATTTTTTTAATTCTATTGATTATTGTGACTCACTACGGAGTTAATTGTCTTTAAGTATTTGTTTTTAATTGTTTTATTCTTTTAATTATTTTTATTTGATTAGGTGTTGACCTTACCATAATTGGAAAGAATAGAGTTGCTACATCAAGGGTAATGATGTACCTGATATGAAAGAATAACTTCCGAGCTTATTACCCATTATTTTTTCATAATTGTAGTAAGAGGATAACTCCATGAAACACTTTGTTCCAATGTTAATGATCGGTGCGATTGTATTTAGTGCGGGGTGTTCCTCTTCTGACGCTCCAAAGGAAAATTCAATGAGTGAGAATAAACATGAAAGCCATTCAATGCACCATGATATGAATGGTTCAGCTAAAACAGATAATCCATCTACAAATGCCTATATGGAAGTAAATACTCGTATGCACAGCGGAATGGGTATTGATTTCACGGGAAATGCAGATACTGACTTTATGTTGGGTATGATTCCTCACCATCAGGGTGCGGTTGATATGGCAAAAGTAGTTCTTCAATACGGTTCTGATCCAGAAGTGCGTCAGCTTGCCGAGAACGTTATCTCTGCCCAAGAGTCAGAAATCAAGATGATGAATGAATGGTTGGCAAAAAACAAAAATCATTCTGGCAGCAAAAATGAAGATAGCCCATCAACTCAAGCATATATTAAGATCAATGATGAAATGCACGCAGATATGATGGTTCCATTTACAGGAAATGCTGATGTTGATTTCATGAGAGGCATGATCCCCCATCATCAAGGTGCAATTGATATGGCAAAAGTAGTTCTTCAATATGGTTCTGATCCAGAAGTACGCCAGCTTGCTGAAGATGTTATCTCTGCCCAGGAATCAGAAATCAAGATGATGAATGAATGGTTAAGTAAACATAAGTAGATACTTCTCTATTCGATATTCTTTTAAATGAGGGGCTTTTTAAAGCCCCTTGTTTTATCTATAAATTTGATGAATTGAGGATTATGTTATATGCCAAAAATTATAGTTATTCCGCATGAAAAGATTTGTCCAGAGGGTGCGGAACTTGAAATTGAAAGCGGAAGTAATTTATGTCGAAGTTTATTGGATCATGGCATTCCCATAGAACATGCCTGCGATTTATCAGGTGCATGTACAACATGCCATGTTGTTCTGAAAAAAGGGTTCGACAGTTTAGAAGAAATGGATGATGTAGAGGCGGACTTACTGGATCGTGCCTGGGGGCTTACGGCCCAATCAAGACTATCTTGCCAGGTTAAGGTCCAAGATGAAAACTTGGAGGTAGAAATACCTAAGTACACAGTCAATTATATATCTGAGGGACATTAATTTTACTTTTAATGCTTGACCTTACAATTATGGCAAGGTTTATATTAAACACATCCTGAATAGTAATAGTGGAGTTAAATATGGAATTTCATGTTGAAGATATGACTTGTGGTGGCTGTGCCCGTGGTGTAACCAGAGCAATTCAAGCAATAGATGCCAATGCAAAGGTCATCACCGAACCACCCAATCGTAGTGTAAAAGTTGAAACAACTGCAACACAGCAGCAAATCGTTGAGGCTTTAACCGAGGCTGGTTTTCCTCCTCGTTAAAAACGGACGAAATGATAAAGCGACTCTCTATTGAGTCGCTTTTTTGTGGGCAATGAATTATAAGCTCAATATTTAGGAATGTTTGTGATGTTAAATTAGCAGTTATTTGACAATGTAAGTATCTAAAAGAAATGACATATTTTAGTTCATAGTTATAAATATAAAAAATAGGGAGAAGTAAAATTAATTTTACTTCTCCCTATATCCTATTGCTATTTCTTTCGGGTTAAAGGTGAAACGGAAAGCAGGTCGTTATGATGGTGAACGTCCTTTATTTCATTGTGAGGTTCTTGCAAGCCTTCAAGAATCGGACAGTCGGGTCTATTATCACCAGCACAACAGTCGATTAAGTCCTTGAGGGTATTCGCCATTTGCTGTAGGTCATTGATACGTTCTTCCAGCTTTTCACTATGACCCTGAGCAAGGCGTTTGACATCAGCACTCTGTCTACCGCGGTTATTCCATAAATCAAGTAAGTCTGATATTTCTGCTACTGAAAAACCGAGTTCACGACTTCGCTTGATAAACTTTAAACGTTCAACATCATTTGCTGAGTAAGAGCGATAACCTGCATTATTACGTCCCGCAGCAGGAATTAGGCCAATCTGCTCATAATAACGAATCATCTTGGCGGTAACTCCCGAAGCTTTAGAGACTTTACCAATGTTCATCATATCCTCCTTAGCCTTGACTGACGGATGGTGGCTGGAATCGACGTAAACGTAATGCATTGCCAAGTACAAATACACTGGACAAAGCCATTGCTCCTGCTGCAAAGATTGGGGACATCAGTATTCCATAGGCTGGGTACAATATACCAGCAGCAACAGGAATCAACATGGTGTTATAGGCAAATGCCCAGAATAAGTTCTGGTGAATATTACCAATCGTTGCTTTGGACAAGGCAATCGCATTGGCAACACCTTGTAAGTTTCCTGACATTAACACGACATCGGCAGATTCAATTGCAACATCTGTACCTGTACCAATCGCAAGTCCGACATCAGCTTCAGCCAAAGCGGGTGCATCGTTAATCCCATCACCCACAAAAGCGATATTGCCGTATTTTGCTTTCAGCTCTTTAACCGCACTGACTTTACCCTCTGGTAGAACTTCAGCAATCACTTCATCAATACCCAATTGTTTGGCAATTGCCCGAGCAGTACGAGCATTGTCACCCGTCACCATTGCTACCTTGAGACCTAATTGGTGTAGAGCCTTAATCGCTGCTGGCGTTGTGGTTTTGATTGGGTCAGCAACTGCAATAATTCCTGCCAGTTCACCATCGACAGCAACATAAAGTGGTGATTTACCCTCATCACCCAGACGCTGAGCTGTGGCAACAAATGGAGCAACATCAATACCAAGTTGAACCATATAACGGTCTGCACCAATATTGATTTCTTCATTACCATTGATGGTTGCACAGACACCCATGCCTGTGACTGAATCAAACGTATCAACTTTAGGTAAAGTCAGGTTTTCACTTTTTGCCGCATCAACAATTGCTTTAGCAATCGGATGTTCAGAACGGGATTCAACAGCCGCAACCATGCCTAGGACATAATCACGCTCAAAGAATTGAGTCACTTCAAAGTCAGTCAGTACGGGATGACCCTCTGTTAATGTCCCTGTTTTATCGACTGCAACAACTTTGGCATCCTTTAACAGTTGTAAGGCTTCGCCTTTGCGGAACAGTACTCCCAACTCTGCACCACGACCTGTACCGACCATAATTGAGGTTGGTGTCGCCAATCCCATTGCACAAGGACAGGCAATGATCAACACTGCCACCGCATTAACCAATGCAAAAGTTAAGGCTGGTGATGGACCAAAAATCAGCCAGACCAGGAATGTAAGCACTGCGGCAATCATCACCGCAGGTACAAACCATAAGGTCACTTTATCCACCACAGCCTGAATCGGCATTTTAGAACCCTGTGCCTGCTCAACCAAACGAATGATTTGAGCCAGCATAGTTTCGCCACCCACCGCCACAGCGGTAAAAGTCAACGTGCCATTCTGGTTAATGGTACCGCCCACTACATCACTGCCGATGCCTTTTTCCACAGGGATTGGTTCACCTGTAATCATGGATTCATCGACAAAGCTTTTTCCATCCGTGACTTGACCATCAACAGGGATTCTTTCCCCTGGTTTTACAATGATAATGTCACCTGCAACCACTTGGTCTATTGCAATATCCACCATTTGACCATTGCGTAAAACATGGGCAGTTTTGGCTTGTAAGCTGACTAAACGCTGGATTGCTTCAGAGGTTCGCCCTTTGGCTTTTGCTTCAAGGAAACGACCCAGTAAGATTAATGCGACAATCACCGCAGCCGCTTCGTAATACACATTCACCGTTCCTGATGGGAGGATGTTTGGTATGAATGTGGCAACAATAGAAAACAAATATGCTGCTGATGTTCCCACAGCGACCAAAGAATTCATATCAGGAGCTAGACGGAATAATGCAGGAAAACCTTTCTGATAGAATCTTCGTCCTGGAATAACCAAAACCAGTGTGGTCAGTATGAATTGTAAATACCAGCTATTCTGCATCCCAATAGTTTGATCAATCAGTTGATGTACACCAGGGATAAGGTGAGATCCCATTTCCAAAATAAATACAGGCAAAGCCAATAGGGTTGCAAGAATCAAATCACGCTTAAGTTCAGCACGTTCTTGATCTTTTTTCTCAAGCAGCTCTGTCTGGTCAGGAATAGAAGCTTGAATTTCTGTGGCATCGTAACCAGCTTTATCAATTGCGGTAATCAAGTCATCGACATTTGCTGAACCACTGACCGTTGCACGCTCAGTCGCAAGATTGACATTGGCCTCTTTTACACCTGCAACGGCTTTAAGGGCTTTTTCGACACGACCTACACAACTAGCACAGGTCATGCCTTTAATTGATAATTCAATATTATTTGCGGGCACGTCATAACCTGATTGTTCAATGGCATGAACCAGTACCTGACGATCCACAGGCTGATCAAGTACAATATCTGCACGTTCTGTCGCTAGATTGACCGAGGCAGACTGTACACCATCAACTTTTTTGAGTGCTGTTTCAACACGCCCAACACAGCTGGCACATGTCATCCCTTCAATTTTTAATGTAACTTTCATATTATTAGAAAGCTTATCTGTTGCCTTTCCCATAAGATATACCTATAGTGCTTACCCAATTATTAAGAGCATAAACCTTGCCATTATGGGAAGGTCAAGGGTAGAATATGTAAACATATATATTTTCTAAATAATAGGAATTTAAGTATTAGTATGAATTTTAATAATCACCCGATACCATTATCTCAAGATGAGATTATGTCTTTAGCTGAAACATTTCGGCTATTAGGTGATGCTTCACGACTTAAAATTCTACTTTTTTGTATGCGGGGGCCTAGTTCAGTAGGTGAAATCAGTGATGCTCTTGATTTATCCCAATCTTTAGTCAGTCATAATCTTCGTTTATTGCGTTCAGCTCGTTTAGTCAAAGGCGAAAGACAATCTAAACAAGTATTTTATGAAATAGATGATTTACATGTTAGTCAGGTTTTATTAGATATGGCAAGTCATATTAGTGAGGAGCACTAATTTATAGTAGTACGTAATGTATTGCAAAAATATCTAAATTAAATAACTTTAAGGGGAAAGAGGGTTATAGGAATTCTTTATTTTTATTACTCTAAACAAGAAATATATCATGCATTTATTTAAGTTATCAGTATCATCTACAAAAAGTTAAGATCAAGGGCATATAATTAAGAAATGTCTAGCTATATGCCTTGATATCTATTTGAGGAAAGTGCTATCTGTTTTTAACAGCAACTTGTAGTGTTATCTTCAAATGCACTTAATCGGCAGAAACAGGATGCTTCAATATTAATATCAGCCGAGGCAAGTGCTATATCACGTTGCAGCGAAATATCTCGAGCTTCTTTCTCTAGACCTAGTTTTGCTAAACACTCATAAAGTCCATGAAGACTCCATACATTGTTAGGGCGAATTCGGCGACGTCCAAGGTCACCTTCTAGCCCCAGTTCAATCCGATATTCTTGGGCTGCTACTTCAAAGTTTCCTTGTTCCATATTAAGTGCGCAGAATGCATGCCGAACTGGTTGTAACCAAGCTGGAGGATCACAATAAGGAAGAGCATCTTCTAATTTAATGCCTTCTCGCAAGATTGCGAATGCTTCTTTCGTATTACCTTTACGATACTCAATTTCGCCATGAATCATTTTGGCAGCAATTTTTAAAGCTTCGACCTCTTTAACAGGTATAGAGTTAAAGCGCTCTTCTGATACATTAGCTACTGCTTTTATAAAAGACTCTCTTTCTTTTTCGGCCTCTTTAACTCTTCTTAATGAAGCAAATGCTATGCCTTTTGCGTAGTGAATCATTGCGGTTGTGGAACTATATAGACCTTTATCTTTAGGTAGCTCAAGTTTCAGAATATCTTCCCACATGCCAAATCTAATCATAACATGTGGTAGTGTTGTGCAATGGCTTTCAGTTAAATTAGCCATTGGCGGTGTAGTGATATGTAGTACTTCGGGTGTTAAAATGTCATTGATACGATGAGCCATAAATAACGCTTCCTGTGATTTACCTGCCATCATTGCACCATAAGCACCTACCATTAAATTATGAACGCGATACAAGATATTCCAACCACCTGGATTCTTTTCTCTAGAAAAATATCTTTCATCGGCTGCGATTGCATCAAGATTAGAATAAACCACTCGACGCCAATCTCCGCATGCATTATCAATATGTGTGGACATATGGGCTAAATGTGACCCATCAGGTGATAAA
Organism: Acinetobacter sp. P1332; assembly: GCF_044057475.1. Lineage (NCBI taxonomy): Bacteria > Pseudomonadati > Pseudomonadota > Gammaproteobacteria > Moraxellales > Moraxellaceae > Acinetobacter > Acinetobacter sp. P1332. Next base: position 3,358,655 of record NZ_CP171157.1, on the reverse strand, counting down.
TTACGAAGGTTATCAGCAGCTGGCAATGCAACTTCAGGATAAGGTGACATTTCCATTAAATGTATATAGAGATGATTAATTACAGGATGACGATTTGCCCCAGGTTTAGTGAAAGCAACTTCAAGCACGTTTCTAGCTTCAACTGTACCTAAACCTATGGCTTCACCGGTATCTAAATCCCACAATTTACGAGGGCTCAAGCACATGAGTGCATCTGCAAACATTGCAGCTGCATCAAGATCATTAGAATATTTTTCATAAAATGATCTCATAGCTTGAGCATATGCAAAATTCAGCTCATGAAAGTCTTGTTCATCTATAGTCACGTGTTTTGGAAAGCGTGGAGCAAGGGCATCAATTAAATCTTTCTCAAATTGTGTCGCATTATGAGTCGCTGCTAACTTTGCTTGTTCCATAATTTCATTAATATATGGAATGGTATTCTGTAAGTCTGAAGGATCAAATAAATGCCAAGCTTTATTGTAATTTGGACCAGATGCAAAGGCGATGCCCCAATAAGCCATTGCGCATTTTGCATCATGTTCTAGAGCTTTCTTAAAACAATTTATGGCTTCACTCGGATTGAAACAATATGTCCATAATAAGCCACGATCAAACCAAAGTTGAGTATCAGGAGATGACGTAGTTATTTGACGCTGGTAATCTCCTAAATTGTAGTATTTATCAGACATTAAAGTCTCCTCATCAGTGAATAACAATAAAGATTTAAGGTTAGTGATTATGTCCAGCGTGTGGATCAATTTGAGTTGGGTTTTCTAAGCTACAAGTACTATTGCCTTGCCAATCAATGGCTATAGTTGGATGTTCAATAGAAAATTTGGATTTTAGCTCATTCTCAATGTTGAGAGTTAATGTCGCGAGGTCAACTCCATCTTTGGGTTTGACATGCAACGTTGCCATAGATCTACCTGATGTAATCATCCAAATATGTATATGGGTAATTTTTTCAATACCACTTACATTTTTCAAAAGATATTCAGTGATCTCTTGGGCATTAGCATTCTCAGGAGCACCCTCAAGTAAAATATGAAGAGTACGTTTAAATAAAGACCATGCGCTGCGTAGTACAAGTAAAGAAACTAGAACAGATAAAATTGGATCGATAGGAGTCCAGCCTGTGTACCAAATCACTATGGCAGCAATAATTGCTCCAACAGAGCCGAGTAAATCGCCCATTACATGGAGAATAGCTCCTTTAACATTGACATGTTCTGTATCGCCTCTTGTTAAGTACCATAAAACAAATAAGTTAACGAGCATACCTATAATAGCAACGATAAACATCGGTCCTGCCATGACAGGTTGAGGTGATTGAAAGCGTTCAATAGCCTCATAAATAATCCATCCAACGATTGCGAATAATGTAAGAGAATTCATTAAGCCAGCAATAACTTCGAATCGCATGTATCCAAATGTTTTTGAATTATCTGCAATGCGGCGACCGAAACGAAAGGCAGCATAAGCTAAACCTAAGGCAACGGCATCTGTAAGCATATGCCCTGCATCAGCCAGAAGTGCGAGTGAACCAGAGATGATTCCTCCAGTGGCTTCTACAAGCATGAACCCGAAAATGATAAAAAACGAAATCAGAATTTTTCTTTCGTTTCCGTTACTCACATCAGGAACATGTGAATGATCATGACCTTCATGCGAATGATCATGACCTTCATGCGAATGATCATGACATTTATGATTGTGATCGCGTTGATTACTCATGTATAAAAACCTAACATGTATATATTTTTACATATGAATATATGTTCATATGTAAAAATTGTCAAATTTAATTTATTAATTTTAATATAATCAATGGCATGTGCCATTTTTGAGCTAATAGGGAATCAAATTTTCTAAAGTAATACTGTTTTTACTTATTCTAAGAGAAATTTCTACTTAGGATAAAATGAATAATTTGACAGTCTAATACTGGAGGGATATTGCATGAATTTAATTTCCATAGACGGAGGTATGTTTTATAAAGCTGAAAAAACGGACTATTAAACTTATAGAAATTCACTTTTTAATAATTCATATAAATATATGTTCATTTGTATAATCTATTCAGATCACCCTATTGACCTTCCAATTATTGGAAACATTAGCATGTGTGCAACTGCTATAGAAACCTATCCAGAGTGATGTAGCTTTGCATAAAAGGTGAATATCATGAAAAAACGAATGACAGCGGTTGCTGTAGCAGTAGTGATTGCTATCTCAGGTGGTCTGCTGTACACAGCAAAAAATATATCGGATCAACCCAAGCAACAAGCTAGTTCAGCTCAAATGCCTATTCCTCAGGTTCCAGTTGCGGAAGTAATTACACAAGAACTTAATCCAACTGCCGAATATACAGGCTACTTATCGGCACCACAAAGCGTTGAAATCAAGTCCCGAGTCGGTGGTGTCATTAATAGTGTTAGTGTTCCTGAGGGCAGTTATGTTCGTAAGGGACAGGTATTATTTAAAATTGATCCTGCACCTTTTCAGGTTGCTCTGAAGACAGCCCAGGCACGACTGAAAGCAGCAGAGGTTCAGTATAGCCAGGCTGTTCTGGATTTTAACCGGGCAAATAAACTGGTCGAAAGTGGTGCCGTCTCCAATAAGGTTTATGACGATGCACTGGCAACCAAAAATAACCGTCAGGCTCAAGTACAGGAGGCTCAGGCAGCCGTCAGTGCAGCGAAGCTGGATTTATCTTATACCAATATTACAGCACCGATTTCAGGACGTATTGACCGTGTTCTTGTCACCAGTGGTAACTTGATTGCAGGTGGAAATACAGGCAATGCCACAGCCTTAACCACCATCGTTTCAGTCAATCCGCTGTATGTTTATTTTGACCTTGATGAAAAAACCTTTCTCAATCTAAAGGGACAAAATAAATCTGGACAATTCAACTTGCCAATCGAAATGGGATTGGCAAATACAGAAACTTATCCTTATACAGGGAAATTAAACTTTGTAAGTACTCAAATTGACCAGCGTACAGGGACGCTACGGGTTAGGGCATCTATTACCAATGATTCAGGTGAATTAGCACCAGGTATGTTTGCCAGAGTTAAGCTGACCACTGGAAATAAACAGTCCACCATTCTGATAGATGATCAGGCGGTGGGTACAGATCAGGGCAATAATTTTGTTCTGGTTCTTGGTTCGAATAATACGGTTGAATTTAGGCCTGTAACACTTGGCTCGGTCGTTGATGGATTGCGGATTATTAGCAGTGGTCTGCAAACTGGCGATAAAGTCATTATTAAAGGGCTGGTTCGCCCAGGAATGCAGGTCAAGCCAAATATCGTTCCAATGCAAACGCCTACTCCGACTGAAAGTGCCGCACAGGGGAAATAAGCCATGAAGAATTTCCCTCATTTCTTTGTTAATCGGCCAATATTTGCGGTCGTGATCTCTGTGCTGATCGTCATTCTCGGTGCTTTATCACTGTTTAAACTGCCATTGAGTGAATATCCAGCCATTACACCACCGACTGTACAGGTCATGGCAAGTTATCCTGGTGCCAACCCCAAAATCATTGCCGAGACGGTTTCCTCCCCTCTGGAACAAGCCGTGAACGGTGTTGAGAACATGTTGTATATGAGTTCTCAAACCGCAGCCGATGGCAAGATGGTACTGACCGTCACCTTTAAACAGGGTACAGACCCTGATAAAGCACAGATACAGGTACAAAACAGGGTTTCTCGTGCATTGCCACGCTTACCTGAAGAAGTTCAACGCATTGGTGTGGTCACTGAAAAAACCTCACCCGATATTCTCATGGTCATCAATTTGGTGTCATCCAACAAGAATCATGATCCACTATATTTGTCCAACTATGCACTGTTAAATGTGCGTGATGAGCTTGCACGTTTACCAGGTGTTGGAAATATCGAGATTGGTGGTGCTGGTGAATATTCGATGCGTGTCTGGATTGATCCTGAAAAAGTGGCTGCCCGTGGTTTAACCGCCAATGATGTGGTTGCAGCCATTCGTGAACAAAACATGCAGGTTGCTGCGGGTTCTGTTGGTCAACAACCAAATACAACATCGGCCTATCAAGTTACTGTTAATACGCTGGGACGTTTAACCACTGAAGAGCAATTCAGTGAAATCGTGGTTAAAGCTGGTGACACTGGACAAATCACACGCCTGAAAGATGTTGCACGAATTGAACTGGGTTCTGATGCTTATACCATGCGAGCTTTACTGGATGGTAAGCCAACATCTGCCTTACAAATCTTTATGACACCAGGTGCCAATGCACTCGATGTTTCAAGTGAAGTCCGTGAAACGATGGCAGAATTGAAGAAAAGCTTCCCTGACGGTGTGGATTATAAAATTCCTTATGATCCAAATATTTTCGTAAAAGCTTCTTTGAAATCAGTCATTACCACTCTGTTAGAAGCCATTGCACTGGTTGTGCTTGTTGTCATCCTGTTCCTGCAAACATGGCGTGCATCCATTATTCCTTTAATTGCCGTTCCCGTTTCACTGATTGGTACGTTTGCAATTATGTATTATTTCGGCTTCTCCCTAAATACATTGACCTTATTTGGACTGGTACTGTCGATTGGTATTGTGGTCGATGATGCAATTGTGGTGGTGGAGAACGTAGAACGGCATATTGCATTAGGCGAATCACCAAAAGAAGCTGCCCGTAAGGCAATGTCTGAGGTGACAGGGCCAATTATCGCGATTACTGCGGTTTTATCTGCTGTATTTATTCCATCGGCATTTCTTACAGGATTGCAGGGTGAGTTCTATCGCCAATTTGCCTTGACCATTGCGATTTCAACCATCTTATCTGCAATCAACTCTTTAACACTTTCACCAGCTTTAGCAGGTATCTTGCTTAAACCACATCAAGCTGGAAATAAAAAACGTGATTTAACCGAACGCTTATTTGGTTGGTTCTTTAGAGGATTCAATCGGTTCTTTGATAAGGCATCGGACAAATATGTAGGTGCAGTCCGCAAGGGGGTACGTTTAAGTGCCATCATGCTGATTTTGTATGTAGGTTTTCTTGGCCTAACTTGGTTAGGTTTTAACAAAGTGCCGCAAGGCTTTGTTCCTGCACAGGACAAGTATTATCTAGTTGGTATCGCCCAGTTACCTACAGGCGCATCTTTAGACCGCACAGAAGCTGTAGTTAAACAGATGACGGAAATTGCACTGAATGAACCTGGTGTGGAAAGCGTCATGGCATTCCCAGGCTTTACACCAAGTGGTCCAGTCAATGTACCAAACTCTGCCTTGATGTTTGCCATGCTTGATCCATTTGAGGCTCGTCAGGACCCCTCATTATCAGCAGGAGCAATTGCTGGAAAATTAATGGGTAAATTCAGTCAGATTCCTGACGGATTTGCGGGCATCTTTCCACCACCACCAGTACCTGGCTTAGGTTCTATGGGCGGATTCAAGCTACAAATTGAAGATCGGGCTGGTTTAGGCTTTGAAACACTGGCACGTGTACAGGGCGAGATTATGGCGAAAGCCTCTCAGACGCCTGAACTTGTCGGTATGCTTGCGAGTTTCCAGGCAAATGCTCCACAGATTGAAGTTGATATTGACCGTGTAAAAGCGAAGTCACAAGGTGTACCACTGACCGATATTTTTGAAACACTACAAATCAATCTGGGGTCAATCTATATCAATGACTTTAATCGGTTTGGTCGTACTTATCGTGTAATTGCTCAGGCAGATTCCCCATTCCGTATGCAACCAGAGAATATTAATCTGTTAAAGGTGAGAAATGCAGCGGGAGACATGATTCCACTTTCGACCTTTGTCACGATTAAGCGTAGTTCTGGCCCCGACCGTGTTATGCACTATAACAGTTTCCCATCAGCCGATATTAGTGGTAACGCTGCACCAGGTTATTCATCTGGTCAGGCAACTGCCGCAATTGAAAAAATTGTGCAGGAAACATTGCCACAAGGTATGACCTATGAATGGACCGATCTGGTCTATCAGGAAAAGAATACAGGCAATACTGCGGTCATGGTTTTTGCTCTAGCAATTATTTTGGCGTTCCTTTTCCTTGCAGCTCAATACAACAGTTGGTCAATGCCTTTTGCAGTATTACTTATTGCACCAATGGCCTTGTTATCTGCGATTGTAGGTGTTTGGGTAACTGGTAGTGATAACAACATCTTTACCCAGATTGGCTTTGTTGTTCTGGTGGGACTTGCTGCAAAAAATGCCATCTTAATTGTGGAGTTTGCCCGAGCCAAAGAGGATGAGGGTTTGAATCCTTTTGATGCAGTACTTGAAGCAGCCCGATTAAGATTACGCCCGATTCTAATGACCTCAATTGCATTTATTGCTGGTGTGATACCACAGGTATTAGCCACAGGTGCTGGTGCAGAAATGCGTCATGCCATGGGTATCGCTGTTTTCTCTGGAATGCTGGGCGTGACAATCTTTGGTTTGCTGTTTACACCCATTTTCTATGTCGTCATTCGTAATTTTATTCTGCGTAGAGAACAGGCCAAAGCACTGGTACAGGAGGGTTCAAAATGAAAAATTTAACACTTCATTTAAACCGATACACCTTCCTCAAGAAAATGAGTGTACTAACCACTGCCACTATTCTTGCAGGATGTTCAATGGCACCCATATATGAGCGACCTGTCTCTCCTGTGTCGGAACACTATCCAACAGGAGAGGCTTATCCAGGGCTGCAAGTGAACAATGGAAAGCAAACAGTCGCAGCCGATATTGGCTGGCGTGACTTTTATACCGATCCTGTCTTACTCCAACTCATCGATCATGCATTGAAAAACAATCATGATTTTAAGGTGACAGCTTTAAATGTTGAGGCGATAGAAGCACAGTATCGTATTCGTCGTGCTGACCGTTTACCGCATGTGGGTGTTACCGCAGAGTCAGCCAGTCAGCGTTTACCGTCTGATCTTGCTTATAACCCCCGCATGTATCAGGTTGGTGTTACTTCGGTCGCATGGGAAGTCGATTTATGGGGCCGAGTACGCAGTCTGAGTGATCAGGCTTTACAGAACTATTTGGCTTCTAAAGAGGTCCAGACAGCATCACAGTTAAGTCTGGTATCCGCAGTTGCTAATGCTTATCTGGTCTATAAGGCCGATCAGGAAACGTTAGGTTTAACCAAGGCGACTTTGGCGACACAGCAGAAATCCTATGACTTGACCAGGAAACTTGTTGATGTTGGTAATGCAACCCGATTTGATTTACGTCAAGCTGAAATAGGACTGCGCACCGCACAAACCAATTATGCAAAATTCTTGCGTATTACTGCACAGGATCGTAATGCTCTGGTGTTACTTCTGGGTTCACCATTAACACAGGAATTGGCGGCCCAATTGGACCAGTCCCCCAAAATTCCTGATCAGGTTGTTATGCAGGATATACCAGTTGGTTTGCCATCGGATCTACTTCAACGTCGTCCAGACATTCGTGCCGCAGAACATAAGCTTCAGGCTGCGAATGCAAACATTGGAGCAGCCCGTGCAGCATTTTTTCCATCCATTACCCTAACGGGTTCGGCGGGTACGGCAAGTTCCAGTCTGGATAATCTATTTAATGCAGGTACAGGTGCATGGAGTTTTATGCCCAAGATTAACTTGCCCATATTTAGTGCAGGTTTAAATCAGGCAAATCTGGATCGCTCACATATCATGAAGCAGATTGAAGTCATCAACTATGACAAATCTATTCAAACAGCTTTTCGTGAAGTTGCTGATGGGCTGGCTGGCAAATCTACGCTAGATGAACAGATCAAATCGCAGCAGCAAATGATTGCGGCCAGCCAGGATGCTCATAAGTTGGCAACCTTACGTTTTGATGCTGGTGAAGATAATTATCTCGCAGTCCTCGACTCACAACGAACACTGTACGCATCTCAGCAGGCACTTATACAGACCCGCCTGGAACGCCTGAATAATCAGGTCAACCTCTACAAGGCATTAGGTGGAGGCTGGAATGAACATACCGTACAGATTGAACGTAAATCTTTGAAATAGCACATCGATGGAGTTCATCTTTTGATGGAAAGAGATGAATTCCTGAAAAGATGAAACAGAATATGAGGTCATGTAAATGAAATTTATTATCCATGATATAGAAAACTTCCCATTTGTTGAGTTTAAGCAAGATCAGGCAGTTCCAGGCTATTCACCTCAATGGCAGTTGGAAATGCAGGAGTTCCTGGAAATGAGTAGTCCGTTTGTGATTGTTTATGATCAATTATCAATGCAAGAAACACCTGAAGACTTTAAACAACGTGGTCTTTGGCTTAAAAACCATAAAGATGAACTTAATCAGTTGTGTAAGGCAATTATCTGCATTGAACCTGATCAGGAAAAAAGAGTTGCCATCAGAAAGATGACGGAAATGGCTGTAAAGGCATTTGGCATACCTTATGAAATCGTCGATACCAGGGAAGATGCCGAACGGATCGCTGATGAACTTACTCAAGTCTAAGGTGAATGTGATGAACATTATTTATATCAATCAATTGAAGCAAGATTTTGATGGTCAAGAGGAAAAATCAAAGCCTTTTTTCATGACATTCTTACTCATTCTTATGACGTTAGGATTAGCTTCAATTTCGCATGCAAAAGCACCGATCAATACAGCTTTGGAAACCGTGGAGAGCTATCTTAATATCTGGAATGGTACGCAGCCAGATGACCTGACTAAAGTTCTTGACCCGAATGTTGAGTATTTCAATACAAGTAATGAAGAAACCCGTAAAGGTACAGCATCTGTAATTGAGGTACCCAAGTTTTTATTAACAGTCATTCCTGATCGGAAGATGACGCTTACATCCCCGCCACTCATTGTTGGTGATAAGGTTGCTGTCGAATGGCAGCTTCAGGGAACCCTCAATAAAAAAGACCAGTCTGGTAAAAAAGACGCAAAAGTAATCACTTTTAAAGGTGCTTCATTTTTTGAGGTTAAAAATAATAAGATTACATACATCGGTGATTACTACAACAATCATCCATTGCGTAGTCAGTTAGAGCCATAATCAGGAATGCTATAAAATGTCTTCGCACAACCATACACAAGATCACAAGCATAAACACTCTGAACATGATCATTCTGGGCATAAGCATAGTCATGGTAACGGCCATAAACACAACCATGATCACTCAGGACACCATCACGGTCATGGTGGTCATCATCATGATCACGACCACAGCCATATCCCGAGTAATAAAAAAATTCTGACCATAAGTTTTTTACTGATTACCATTTTTATGGCAGTGGAATTTATAGGTGGTTTTATTACCAATAGTTTGGCCTTGATTTCGGATGCTGGCCACATGCTGAGTGACTCTGTTGCACTTGGTATTGCACTTGCAGCAGTCTTTATCGGTCAAAAACAGATTACCAAAAATAAAACATACGGCTATCAACGCTTTGAAATACTGGCTGCTGCATTGAATGGTATTACACTGGTTGGTATCGCACTGTACATCTTTATTGAGGCAATTCTACGGTTCCAGCAGCCACAACATATTGAAGTACAAGGGATGTTGATCGTTGCCAGTATTGGATTGCTGATTAATATCATTGTTGCAGTAATGATTTTTAAAGGTAGTGATACCGAACACGACTTGAATATGCGAGGTGCTTACCTGCATGTACTCAGTGATTTGTTAGGTTCTATTGGCGCAATTGCTGCTGCGCTATGTATCTACTTCTTTGGATGGGCCTGGGCAGATACTTTAGCCAGTGTTCTAGTTGCAATACTTGTTCTTCGCAGTGGATATTCAGTTGTAGTAAAGGCTTCGCATGTTTTAATGCAGGGTACACCAGAAAAATTTGACTTGGCAGAAATCAAAGAAACCATTCTTCAAGACCAGCGAATTCAAGGTGTACATGATTTACATATATGGAGTCTGACAAGTAAACGTTATATTTTATCCTGCCATATTGTTGTAAGTGAAGAAATGAGTATGCAGGAAGTGCAGATACTCTTACATGATCTGGAGAATGTCATACAAAATCTAGGTATTGAGCATGTCACTATTCAGGCTGAAACATCACTCAACAATCACGATGATATTCATCATTGCATTATTGAAAATATACCAAAGGATTCAGAACACTGAGTTTAAAAAGGTTAAATATTCCTAATATAGGTGCTTATCTAGTCACAAGTGGTACCCAAGTTTAATGGCACTTAAAAGTGCCATTAAACTATATATAATTCAATTTGATATGTAATAAAATTACCCATAGGAAAGAATTATGGAATAGGCTAAAAGAAGATGGTCACAATTGTAAGATATGAAAATTATTTTTCCTCCTTTTCCTCCTTTTCCTCCTTTTCCTCCTTTTCCTCCTTTAACTTGATATTCGTAATTCCAATTTTTCTTAGAGCATTCAATAACGTTGATTCACCCTCTGACAAGCCAGCAGATTTTGAATGTCTAAAAACAAATAATTGAGTAACCAAATTGGAGCCTAGGAGAGTTGTCGTATAAGAGCCCTCTGACAAAGGCAGGCTCTCCATGAGCCCAGAAATATACTGCTCAAATTGTTCTACGGTTCTTGACCTAAATATTAGACCAGCATGCCCACGCTCCTTGAGAACACTTTCCCCATCTACAGTTGAAACGTAAGTCGCTGGTTGTATATCGAAAAGATAAACTGGAGGGCAATTTACAAGAGATAATCGGATGACCAATGCTCCACGAAGTGCTGTTTTATTTGAGTTTGCATAACACCAATTTTTATAAGTTTGTTTTTCTCCATCTGTAATATCTTTATTATTTAATGTTTCTGAATTAACGAAAAAAGCCATGAGAGTGGGTTTATCGCTGTAATCAAACTCTTCCTCAAAAGTATAATAGTGGACTGCATTGACAATACTGGGATTTAACGAGCGTGCCTTTAAACATGCATTCCATAGGCCCATGATTCTTCCATGATATGGAGCTTCAAACTCTGTATCTCCATTAGTGGTCGGGTTAATTTGGACATTTAGAACTTCCTTAGAGCTATCAGGTTCTCCTGTACCAACTGTATTGGTTTCTTTAGTATTTTTCTTTCTCTGTGGTTGGGTGATGGTTCTTTCATACTTTGTTTTACTTTTTTCCCCGATAGGGCCTGAACCTAACCATGTAAATTCATGACCTAAAATAACCGATTGTAATAATGGTTTGCGCCCTCCTTGATCTTCAGATACGTTAATCTGACCAGGACCTAGTTGCAACTGAGGAGGATTAGGTGAGTTGACATCTACAGGTTTCTTAATGCGGTGAATTACCTTTGGAACACGTCTGATAAGTGTTTGATCAGGTAGTTCTATTCCAAGAATTGTCAAGGCTAAAAAAGCATTGGTGTCAGGAATACAAAAACCTGAAACCCTAATTTTTCTCGTTTCCTTATGCCACGGCATTACTTTAGGGTATATATGGTTTCTTTGGATAAAATCATCATGTTTTGCAATACTGCTAAATAAGATTCTTACGGCATCTTGGGTATATTCGCTATATTTATAGTAGGCAATAAATACATGATCATCTGATGTGAGACTATCACCTATAAGGATAGTCCATGTATTTTCTTCTTCTGGATGAGGGGTGTAGAGCCTTTCATGTCTTTCGACCTCATCATATGTTGTTAGAATTCTAGGAAGTTCTGTAGAGAGGCCATATCCTCTCACCAGAAACTCAAAACAAGGTACGAGAAGCTCCTTATATTCCTGATCCTTTAAAGAGAAAGAAATACAATTTTCACGTTGGCTTGGGTTAATATAAAACTTATTCCTGTCTGAGAAGAAATGATCTATTTTTCCTGTCTTTTCATCTCGCTTATATGCTTGAACAAAGGTATGTTTAAAATTTGTATGATCAATATCAAATTCCCGTATTTCCAAAGGAAGATAGTCAACTAATCGTTCATGGTGCCAAACTGTTCCAATAGGCCAAGACATCAAATCTGTTATATTTGCATCAATAAAAATAAAATTATCTGTGGGTGTGTAATCTTCCAGAAGTTCCCTAAAAGCCACATGAACTTTAGGTTGAGCATTTCTACGATCAGCTTTTGCTAACGCCCCATACCACCAAACCATTAAGAACTTTTCAGCATTGGATTCAAGGACTTTGAATGCGGGTGATTTTTTATCTGAAGAGTTATCAGTATTTTCTTCATTAGAATGATTGTTCATGATCAACCTCTCTATTGGTAATATTATCGAATAATCAATTCTTCTTATAAGTTCAGTTCGGCTGTAGGGATATATTGCCCATCTACCCAATCGTAAAGCTGGATATCGCAAATACCATTCAAGCGATGTCCCAAGACCATTGCAAAAACTGAGGGTGCTTTAATAAAGAGGTGTAATTTAGATAACTTATTTTCGGATTTAAATGAAACTAAAGCAGATTTTGCCTCTCTCACAGCAAGATTTAGAGTCTCCATATTATCAATGGCATGAGAGCTTTCTAAATTCAATCTAGGCAAGCTCTTTACTTCATTAATCGTAGAGTCAATGTCTTTACCTATAGCTGTAGGAAATCCGATAGCGACTATGGCTTCAGTTTCACCCTGTGGTTCAACAGCTTCGATTTTAGTAAAAAATTGTCCCTCTTTCTGTTTATGGTCATCAGTGCGATAAATGAGGCCATTATGTTCTATTTCGAGTAGGAAATTACGTGTGGCACTAAAAACATAGCCAAGCATACATGCAGTGGACATTCTTTGTTTGCCATCTATAAGGAGGGTTCTACGGTCACCACTGTTATGAATGAAATCCCCAATCGATACTGCTTTTTTGATTAGGCTGTTCCAGTCGCTGGAGGTTTTTTGAGCACGATCAGGACCATTGAAATCACTAATATCTAAGTTTAAGTCTTGATACTGACTGGATGATGCTGAAAGATTAATTTTAATAGGATCTAATAGCCACTGGCTTCTATCTTCTTCAAGAGCATGGCAAATAAAATTTTCAAAGTCTTTGCGATATATTGGACCAAAAGAAGAACGAGAAATCAGGTTTTTAAACTGATCTTTTAGTTGTTTGACCTGACTCCTGAGCAGTTCAATATTTATTGTGTCTTGAATTTCACTTAGAAATATAGACTCACTATTCTCAGAATTAAAAGTTATGAAACCAACATAATCAAGAGCAAATTCAGCTAAAGAGAAATCAATTTTTTTACCAACACACCAATCAAGGTATTCCGAGCGCCCATTCACTGAAACTGAAGAGTCGTCATCATAAGAAGATCCAACCCCTCTTAATCGGTCTATTTTTGAAATTAATGGTGAGATAGCGGTGTTATAACTTGGGCATACTAAATTAAACCAAATAAAGTTTTTTGGGTGGGTATCAAAAAGACTTTTAAAACGCCTTATTTCATCCCAAAATTCCGTAGCCGTTAAGGAGTGATTTTTTGCTTCATACATTACATGTAATGACTTTTCCGAAGAAAAATAACAAACTTCTATATCACTTAATGCTTCACTCACTATATGGCTAAATGCACTTTGTGAAAGCCATAGCGGTAAGCTCCTTAATACAAATGCATCCTGATATTCAAATCCTACTCGTGCAATCGCACCACCAGTTGATTGTTTTTCTAACAGACTCGCACTCATTATTATCTCTCTAAATCTAGGGTGGATCGGTAACAGGAACCATCTGGTAGGTAGGTGTGAGCACTGCCATCAAGATGATTGTTTTTTAAATGAAAAATCAGTAAGACTACAAAATTTGCACCCACTTTTGGATCGGACACCAATTCCCTCATGGTGTGATGGTCTTTACTGCTGGGTTGTACACTGAAGAGAGGATGGCTATGCCATTCACCTAAATAGTTAAATTTTTGATAATTATTGTTTGTTGATTTATGAAAAAGACGGATTGCTTTAATAGCATCCGTAATTCCACGTACAAAGGATGCTATCGTTCCACTCTTTTGAATAGTTAATGAGTTAACTCTAAAATGGTTTGTACCAATATGCTCACCCATTAAAACACCGCCACATTCGTGGGTTCCAGACTTCAATAGGGCTTTTACCAGTAAAACTTGTATGTCAGTAGGAATGGATATTTTCAGCATCAGTATTAACCTTTCATCGGTTCAGGCTCTTCAATAGAATTGCCATTTTCCCTTTCAAATATTTCTTTATCCGTAGGAGATTCTGCTACTAAAGCACCCGAACAGTCGATAGGACGAGTATCAAAAGGACATTGAAACATCCAATATCTACGGAACCCTATTAAATATGCTGAATATGGATAAGAGGATTGCTCATCAATTGTACATAAAGTATCTAATGTGAACTGCGTCATAGATGCTGCAAGAGCTGTTACATCTGCATCTGATGCTATATATGTTTGGTTTTGTGTTTGAAAGCCGTAATTATTAACTTTGCCCTCTGGAATTGGTTCCAACGTTTGTAAGACACCATAAATATGATTGCGAAGTTCTAAGGGGGAGGCATCTAACGTTGGACGACTACGGGCCATCATTGCTCCACCACCGCCACCAAAAATTTCACCCCATACCATGGGAATGTGTTTTCTTTTAGCAATTGCAGCTAATGTTAAGAACGTATGGGTATTTGCTGTCGCATCAACAATCAGATTACATGTGGCAATGGCATTAGCGATATTGGAATTTAAATGAGGATTTTCCTGTCCACCAATTTGCATTTCATACGTTTCAACTTGTATGTCTAATGCTGTTCGTTTTAATGCTCTTTCAACAGCATAGGTTTTAGCAAAGCCAACATCTAACCAGTTGAGTTCATTACGGACAAGATTGTGGGGGAGCAGAATATCATCATCAATAAGTAGAAAGTTTTTACAACCCGACCGTGCCAGTGAAATTGCAATTTTACTTCCTAACGATCCAAGACCTACTATTGCTACCCTTATATCATTGAGATGGCTAAATTGTGCTGGCAATCTTTGGCTCTGATCATCATGTAGATTAATAGCAGGATAACTTACGAAAAGTGGTGCTGTATTATTAACCAAGAATAGTTCCAAGTTACCCTTTATGTCATATAACAATATAGGCTGTATGGAACTTGTGAATTCCTCCTGAGCAGGCCATAAATTGCCTAAAAAGGATTCTAATGAAACTCGGTCATTTACGGATTCCTTTAATTGAGGAACAGAATCAATTCGTATTGCCCATCCAGACAATTCAAATCTTTCATTAGAAAATGATGGTACGATGTCAGGTAGAGGTTTGTTCTGAATATTTGTTGGAACAATAACGGTTTTGTCTCGAAAGCTTGAGATGGCAATCTTAAAGTCCATTTTCTCGGAATCACTACCCAAGAGTATGTGACGTAACATAGGTGTTTCAATGAACCTTTCTGAAACACTTCTTAATTTTTGACCTATTGTTTCAGAATGCCTAGATGGTACAGGTTCTACATTCATCTCCAATACAGTCATTGCATCTGTTAATAAAAGAAGCTGGGCACTTCTAACTAGATCCACTCCACTGATATTGGTATTCCAATTATCTGGGCCATATTCTAGACACAGCACTCCTGAACCACCATACTGGTGCAAGATACTCCATCTTTCACCAGATTTTTGTGGGCGTATATATGCTGGTAGCTCTGGGAAAAGCTCTGGATATACTAAAACACCATTAAAATCTATAGTTCCTATCTTTAGAGAGAAGTTCAAATGCAGTTCATTTGTGTCTGTTGAGTTCCATTCCTGAATCTTAAAACTATTTTTCTCTTTCTCAAGATCAGTCAATAACTGCCGTTCTTGAGCTAGGCGTTCTAATGGTGTTTTTAGCAGTTCCATTACGCAAAGCCTCCTGGTTTATTTGGATAAACAGGGGTTGATGGAAATGTTAATCCCGCACCTAGAGCAGAACGGATTAAAGAGCTGGCCATATCAGCAGAGTTTGCACTTTTGTGTGAAGCCGAACGTGGAAAACGATTACCCAGAACCTGCCGCCATAGGGCTAATGCTTTATCATCATCTGTTTCATTTAAGGCGTTTCGTGCAATAGCAGCTTGTTCTTCTACCTTTTCAAAAAAAGTTTTGAACTCATCTGCTGTAACCGCAGAAAAAACATTATTGCCTGCAACACCAGGATCTTCTAAATGTGGAATTATGCCTAGTGACGCATAAATCCCATAAGAATCCCTGATCGTTTCTAAAAGATAAACAAACAACTTTTCATAGTTGGATTCGTAGTAATTCATATGCTTGGCAACCAGGCATTCTAAAATGAATCCTTTTGGTCTTTTTAAATCAGACAAGTTCTCACGACGCCACCATTTAAATAGCTTCACAAGAGGCTTAAATCGACCATTTGCATTTTTATTCACCTCAACAGTCCACTCGGTATGAGCTGGAGGGTTGGTAACTAGCCATTCTTCAAGATGAATGTCTGGAATCAGATAGCCGCCATATCCATCTGAAATGATAGGGACAACATCCATATCAACTTTTTTCAACTTAACATTTACTGAACGACGGTTAACGGTAAGATCGGTATATCCAATATCCTTTAATGCCGTATGTACTGCATCAAGGACAATTTGAGGGTCATCATTAATTGTGTGATTTGTAAGGGCAATAATATCTACATCTGGCCTTTGTGTGATTCCGCCTATGGTAGTCGGACGTACTGCCGTATTTCTTTTATAAGAACCTGATAAGAATGTATGCACATGTACTTTGCTGAATTCATTATGCACTTTTAAAGCATCACGAAGCGTATTATGTGCGCTTGAACAATCATTAACCGTTGTTGTAGAGGGTTCAATATCGGAAAGTAGGTCAAGAAACTGCTGTTGAGTTGTCATAATTCTCTCTGAGCCCATGTACTAAAATGGGGCATAAAATTAAGTGCGATCAGAAAAATTAAGTAACCTACTACTGTGAACTTTGTTGCATAGCAGTAGGTTATTTAACCTTGTTTACGATATTGAGTTTGAGTTATCAGGATCATCCGATTTTTTATTACGGATAGTATCCTTTTCTTCTTTCAATGGCCGAGTTCTGGGAAATTTAAAATATCCAGTTGGATGGACAATAATTTTTCCAGATTTATGGCGATAAGATTTACAAAACACGAAGTCTTGATTTTCGGTAGGCATTGTTAGCCCTCCTATTTTGGCGGCTCGTTTTTCAGGGCGCATACCAAAATAAGCGGGTAAATCTTGAGATTTACGGGCCTAAATGTTAGAATGGGGTTCTGACAGCCAGATCTAACATGAGGTATGCGTAGGGCTTAGAGCCATATGCCTTTCCTGTGTGAAAATCTATCAAGCCGACTCTACCCAATAGAGTCGGCTTTTTAATTTATGAAACCATCTCAATAGTCTCCATTGAATCTAGGTCAAAATAATATAGTTTTTTAAAGTCATCTTCATATAAGTCAAATAATTGAGATAACTCACTAATGACAGATGTTGATGTTTTTTTTGCATCTATTGCGTAGTCAAAGAGCATGGAAGCTACTCTATATGTCGGTTCTCGATCCAATTCATTTGGTTCAACTTTACGATAACCACGCATAGCCATCTGCCGCCATAAATTGGCACTTTGACTTGAAGTTATAGTTCCTAACTCTGACGCCCTATAGATTAAGGCCGCCATTGAGGTTTTCCATTCCTTTTTAAGTCTTAGATAATGAGCTAAATTGGTTGAACCTAATTGATCAATAATTTTTTCTTCTGGCATTAAGAATTCGGCAGCAAAGTCATTTGCTTCTTTTTCCATGAATTCAGATGGCTCTTCATGGAGGACCAAATGCCCAAGTTCATGTGCTAATGTGAAGCGTATTCTGTCATTTGGCTGGTTTGCATTTAGAAATACGCATGGAGACACGCCATGCATTTTTAAGGATACGCCATCAACATTGTTATCTTTAAAGTCGCATAAAAAGACTAAAACCCCTGCATCTTCCACAGTGGCAGTTAGGTTTTCAAGAGGTTCATTTCCTAGCACCCACAATGATCTAAGCTTTTTAGCCGCTTCTTGAGGGGTGTTTACATCTATGCCAATTTTAAAAGTTGGTAAGGAGTTTTTTCTTTTTGGTACATTTGTGAGCAATTCTAATGTTTGTACATGGCCCATTTTTAACATCATTTCAGCATTCATACGGCTCAATGCTTTAGCTGTGGTAGAGCTTTTTTTTCTGTATGCATGCAAACTAATCGGCAGTGCATTTAGCTTTTCAATATGTTCAAAAAATCGTATAGGGAAATGTAGGGCATTAGATAGATTTTGGATAACTTCATCGGAAGGTTTTAAGTCCCCACTTTCAATTTTAGATAATGAAGCCTGAGTAATAGACTGTCCCATTCCAGCAATTAGTTCAGTTTGACTAAGGCCACGAAAGTTTCGTGCAATACTAAGCATATCAGGATTGAAATGAGTCATATTCACCTCCAAGATCATTGACTTACAGATCAAGTTAAATGAATAATAACTGAACAGTAAAGAGTATGCAAATTTTTCTACAAATTATTCCTAAAATGTTTCTATTTTTAATAACCACTATATATAGTGGTAGTTCTTTGAATTTTGATACCATATATTGTATTTTATTGTTTTGCAATCTTAAGAAGATAAATTGAAATGGCTCTACTTGATTTAGTGGTTTTGAGAGTTATACGATTAGACAATTAAATTTGTAGTACGGTTGGTTTGAGAAAGGGGAATATCCTGTTCTAACTATCTTTATTCATATTTCTTAGTAAAGTATCATACTTAAGAGATTGAAAAATATAATATTCAGTTGAAAACGATATCGATTGTTATCTTAGGTATCTAACATATCCCATTCGTCACCTAATACCCAACGTAGAGCTGACAATTTACCGTTAATCATACCCCATTCAAAGTCATTCCAAGGGCCAACATCTTCATATGTCTCTTTAACTTGTTTGGCAGATTTGATTGCACCTTCAAGAATATCTTCGTGAATAAAATGATTACCATAGTGTTTCGTACCTTTAGGAACAATTTCTATCTCACCTTCATTTATTTTCCAGATTAGATTTTGATGACGGTTATACCAAATTTTATCCACTAGCTCGTCTAATACATCGAGAATTTCTCTTAAACCCCGAGTTTCTTCTGTAAAGTCATATTCAAACTCTATTTCAGCTAAGTAATTATTATCAATCTGGTTGATTGCGGATGCTAAGTTGTTAAAATAACAAGTATTACCATTGAAAATATTTTCAAAATCAGTATGAGGCTTTCGATGGTCTTTGGCAGAAAAGTCGTTATGATTATGTGTTATGAAAAAACAACTATCTGCCGTATTGACACCTAATGAAAATTCATAAAATTGCTCAATAATTACAGCATCAGCTACTGAGTTTTTACTGATATGGAATGGAGCTTTTTTATCTAAGCCTCGTTGAATGGCTGCAATCTTTGAGCGCTCGCTAATACTTATTTTTTCCGCTGATTCAATTAGTCTCTCAACTCTGTTAATGGTTGCATAGTTAGCATCAGTCAAAAGAGGAAGTCTTGCATTTATATCGTTTAGTACTTCAATGGTTTGAGCTTTATTTTTTTTTGCAAACTCACTTACAACTGCTTTGACTTGTTTAAATTCTTGAGATAATCGTTTTGCTGTTTTGTTTGCGACCTCTTCTTTGTTTCTTTCATATTCTTGAGCTACTAAGTCAATTACGACTAACTTTGCTACTTTAGTACGAACAAGTTCTTCCAATGCAGAAACTAGTGGTAATTCTTGTTTCTTAGTAGAAATATCTAAAAAAACACACGTATCAAGAAATATATAAAACATACTGCCTCATTGATTATTAAAAAGTTAAATTTATTGACCCTCATTAATGTGCTTATAGGTAATTCTATAAATACATCTAAAGTAACATTTTCTATAGAGGCAATATATATTGATTTATTTTGCGTTCTAAGCGTTCAATTTCTATCTTGCACTTTTGGTAATAAGAATCGTTAGGGATATTACTCTTAGCGATATTTAATGATATGGTTGCGTGCTCTATATCTCCATCTGCTAAATAAGCATATATTTTTTGTAACTCACATAGGTGCATAGATTTCCCGAGTTTATGAGCTAAATCTAAGCACGTTATAGATTCTTTGGTTTTATTTTTAATTCTGGCTAATATTTTACCTTTAGTAAATTGGAGTTCTGAGTGATTAGGATCAATG
The DNA here is from genome assembly GCF_044057475.1 of Acinetobacter sp. P1332. Lineage (NCBI taxonomy): Bacteria > Pseudomonadati > Pseudomonadota > Gammaproteobacteria > Moraxellales > Moraxellaceae > Acinetobacter > Acinetobacter sp. P1332. The sequence goes on along the minus strand of NZ_CP171157.1, from coordinate 3,338,491 downwards.
TTAGTAGCTTTATTGATTTTTTCTAATGCTGGTAGAAAATCTTTATATATAAATAGAGTGTTTGAATACTTCTCTAATAACCAAATATTTGTTGGATCCTCATCTATCGCTAATTCATAGTATGAAATTGCTTGTTCTTTATTACCCTCATTAAAGAATTTTCTAGCTGCCCGTGCAAACCTACTTAAATAAGCTTTTTGATCATTATCTGATATTTCTACTTCAATATGTTTTAAAAACTCTATATATCTTTTTTGGATTGTTTCTAGATCTTTTTGAAGAGGATGTGTTTGATCATTAAAATTTACAGTTCTATCTTTACAAAATTTCATAAAATCATTGTTGAAAGTAATCTGAAGTTGGCCATCAATACTACTAAGTTGACAAATCCCTTTACTACCTTCTAATGTGCTCTGAGCTAAAGAAAAAGTTAAATTAGCTTTATCAGAAGCTAATTGCATAAAATATTGATCATGATCAGGACCAAAATAGGTTAAGAGAAGTAAAAAGTGCTTTTCTTTTTCATTAAATCTTTCCCAAACATCAGAAAACAAGAACATCCCTAAGTCTTTTTCCTGTAATCTTTTCACTTTATCTAATGCGCTATTAAGTGAGCTTTGTAGTTCATTTGCAAATTGAATGAAAACATTCAAAATCAATGGTTTATTATTGAGTTCTCGAGTGATTTTTTTTAAAGTAGGTATGCCAGCCTTTTTTATTGCATCAATATTTAATATATCTCCTCTTTTTTGAATATATTCTACACCTTCTTCATCGGACCATTTAGTTGTTTCAATTGGTCTTGCTTCAAGTCTTTCTGTACGACGAGAAGTAAGAATTACTCTTCCAGCATAACGGGAAAGTAAGTGTATTTGTTTACCTAGATTAATAATATCATCATCATTTTCAGCCATAGTTTCTGTATTATCTAAAATAATGAGATGCTCATTTTTTTTAATCTTCTCTTTTTCAAGTAAGCCTTTTAATTTTTGAATAATAGTTTCTGCATCTTTTTGATACCAACTATTGTCAAGTTTGACTTCTAATAGTTGTGCTATATGTAAAGCGACATCTGCAACGCCTAGATTGTTGTTCGTGAGTGATTCTAAACCATGTATTCCCCAACGAGTCTTTTTTGCTGTGTAAAAAGTAATAACACTGGGTTTCCATTCGACCTCAATAGAACCTTCAAGGACACGATGCATAAATTCTAAAATGAGAGTTGTCTTTCCAATGCCACCATCACCATATACAAGACATCGTTTTGAGTCTTCTGGATCATTAAACCAGTCAATAAGCTCAGTGATTTCTTTTTTTCGTCCTGTAAAGTCAGCTACTGATATAGCTCTCTCTGGTAAAAAAATTAGCGGATTCCAATCATTATATTCATATACCTCATAAGTTTTTTTTGTAGAAATATTAAAAATTTTATTTGGTACTTCATAAGATTGATCGGTAGCGTTTGTTAAGGATGTTTGAACTTTAGCAGTAACATGAATCATCCCATTATTAGTTTTTTTGATTTTTCTGTAACACGTAGGATTTCCATCAAATAATCTTAATGTTTGAATAGGAGTAGAGATATTAAAATTTTTAGGAAAAAATAAAAAATCGTCGCCTTTACTTTCTGGTAGATAAACTTTTAATTTTTCTAAAATATATTCAATAATATCGATATCTAAAAATAAATTAGTTGATGAAATACCATGACCAAAGATACTTTCATTTCGATCTTCAACATATGTATGTAAGATATTTCTTAAAGATATTTCTTTGATTTGTAGCCATTCTACTAATGCAGGTTCGTTTGAAATATCTTTATCTTCAAAGTAGAATCTAGCTAAAGAGCTGTTTTTCAATTTTGCTATCTGTGTTAGAGAGTTACTTATAAAATCAACGCATGTTCCATCGGCCGGTTGAGATAGCTCAATAAAACTAATATCAATTTTTGACATGTTTTCAGAACTTTCTTTAGCTAAAATATTTATATATTCTGCATTTGAAATACAAATATGTTGAATAAGCATTCTAAAAATACTCAGACTTACTTCAGCAATATTTTTTTGTGTTTTTAATTTACGTGCTGCTTTAATATTATTTAAAAAGATATTATACATTGCAAGATCCAAATATATAGTTAGTACTTTGATATTGTTTTAAATTATATTAAATTATTTTTTATATTCAATGATTTATTTCAAATAAAGATTACTGTAAAGATAAAAGCTGTAATTTATCGCATAGTTGTTTGGAATGTCGCATAGTTGTTTGTAAATGACACCCGCCACCGACTAAGGCAACCGCAGAAGCTGTATGGTGCGGTGCACGAAATGGCCGCTGCCCAAAAGGATGTTGATGATTGGCCACCGAGTAAATACTCGCCACTTCCAAATTCTCTTGCGTATTCAAGGGCGGTAAAATACTGGCTAAACGTGAAGCCAATAGGGTTTTCCCTGTTCCTGGCGGTCCTTTAAATAGCAAAGAATGACCACCTGCTGCCGCAATCTCTAAGGCACGTCTCGGACGTAGTTGACCTTTAACATCGGCCAAATCAAATTTGTAATGTTGGGAGGCTTTTAGCGCCGTGGGTTGAAACTGTTGGATGAGATGGTTTTGCGACAGATGCTCACAGACTTGTTTTAAATGTTGCGCTGCAAACACTTGGAAGTTAGGCAGTTGAGAGGCTTCTTGCGCATTGGCCTCAGGTAAAATCAGTTGATGCCCAGCTTGCTGGCAGGCAATCGCAATACTTAAAGTACCTGAAATTGGTCGCAGTTGCCCATCAAGTGCCAACTCACCTATAAATTCAAAATTTTCAGTTCCTTGCTCAGGGATCTGGCCAGAGGCAATTAAAATACCCAGTGCAATAGGCAAATCTAGTCGTGAGCTGTCTTTGGGTAGATCTGCGGGCGCAAGGTTGATGGTGAGGCGTTTGGTCGGAAACTGAAAGCCACTATTGATAATGGCGGAGCGCACCCGATCTTTGCTTTCCCGAACCGCTGCTTCAGGAAGCCCCACAATAGTTAAAGAGGGTAGTCCTTGGCTCAGATGAACTTCAACTTCAACCGAAGGTGCGTGTAAACCGAGCAAAGCTCGAGTGTAAATTTTGGCAAAAGACATCTTTTGTTCCATTATAGTGCATTATTTTAATTCGTTATGCGTCTTTTGTTGCACCAAACAGGTGCTCATTTTTTGTTCTGAATGCGTAACTCTAAAGCTTCCACTTGTTTCAATAAGTCATTTAAACGCAAATTGGCATTATTCAGTGCAGTACGTTGACGCTCAATTTCATCTTTGGAAACCAAATCCATCTTGGTCACCGCTTCATTCAGCAGTGCGCGTAAATTATGTTCTAAGTCTTGTTTAGGTTGTTCGACTTGTTCCAGTATGGCTTGTAATAAAGTTTCAATCATTTCTATATCCAACAGTTGGAGACGTGACAGCAGTGTACCATTGCTGCTTCTGACTCTATAGCCTTTCAGATGAAATATGATTTCATCGATTGTAAAAAAATCATAAATCTTCGACTAAAAAACCTGAATTTTGAAGCTCAAAACGCATTTAAATGTATAGAATAGGGTATAAAGAAAACTCATGTCAGACTTTCTTTTCCCCCCAACCTAAGAATTTTTGGCATGAAATTTGAACATAAAACCTTACTGGTGAAATAAGCCGAAGGAAAACAAACATGAAGCTCGTAACTGCAATTGTAAAACCGTTTAAATTGGATGATGTGCGTGAAGCACTGTCTGAAATTGGTGTTCAAGGGATCACGGTAACCGAAGTCAAAGGCTTTGGTCGTCAAAAAGGTCATACTGAACTTTATCGTGGCGCTGAATATGTTGTTGATTTCTTACCAAAAGTAAAAATCGAAATCGCGATCAGTGATGAAATGGTCGACGCGGTGATTGAGTCAATCACACGTGTTGCTAGCACAGGAAAAATTGGCGACGGTAAAATTTTCGTCACAAATTTAGAGCAAGTCATCCGTATCCGTACAGGTGAAACAGGTGCCGATGCCGTTTAATTTGGCATGAAGTTTGCTGAGTAACACATAACTCGCACAAATTAGGTTGGGGGATACGAATGAAAAAGATGCTATTCGCGCTGAGCTTATCTGGCGCACTTTTAGGTGGTTCTGTTGCTTGGGCTGAAGAAGCAGCAACAGCGCCAACTCCATCAGAACAAGTCACAGTGGTTGAAACAACGGATGTGGCTGCTCCAGCGGTACAAGCGGTTGAAGCCGTTGCTGCTCCAGTAGAAGCACCCGCACCTGCAGAAGAAGAACCAACATTAGATACAGGTGATACGGCGTGGATTTTAGTTTCCACAGCACTGGTTTTATTAATGACCATTCCAGGTTTAGCGTTATTCTACGGCGGTATGGTTCGTAAGAAAAACGTCTTAAGCACTATGGCACATAGCTTTGTTGCTGCGGCAGTGGTGAGTATTGCATGGGTTATCATTGGTTATACATTGGCCTTTGGTGAGGGTAATGCCTTTATCGGTGGCTTAGATAAGTTCATGCTGACTGGGATTACCACAGATGCACTCACAGGAACTATTCCTGAAGTTCTATTCGTTATTTTCCAAATGACCTTTGCCATCATTACAGTTGCCATTATTAGTGGTTCAATTGCAGAACGGATGAAATTCGGCGCATTTATCGCTTTCATCTCGATTTGGGTAGTCGTGGTCTATGCACCAATTACTCACTGGGTATGGGGCGGTGGTTGGTTAGCAAATGATGGCGCACTCGACTTTGCTGGCGGTACTGTTGTACACATCAACTCAGGTGTGGCAGGTTTGGTTGCTGCATACATGCTCGGTAAACGTATGGGCTTAGGCCGTGAATCAATGGCTCCACACAACTTGGCATTAACCGTTGTGGGTGCAAGCCTACTGTGGGTCGGTTGGTTTGGTTTCAATGGTGGTTCTGCATTGGGAGCAAACGGCTCAGCAGGTTATGCATTGCTCGTGACTCAAGTAGCAGCAGCAGCAGCGGCAATCTCTTGGTTAATTACTGAAAAAGTTGCACGTGGTAAAGGTTCAGTACTCGGTGCTGCATCTGGTGCGGTTGCTGGTCTGGTAGTGATTACACCAGCAGCAGGCTTTGTGACTGTCGGCGGTGCACTGGCGATGGGTTTAATCGGTGGTGTGGTGTGCTTCTGGGGTATCAGTGCATTGAAACGTGCTTTAAAAGCCGATGACTCTTTAGATGCATTTGGTTTACACGGTGTGGGTGGTATTGTCGGTGCAATCTTAACGGCATTCTTTGCAAGCGATTTCATCATGGGCGACAAAGCACCAAGTGATGTAATGCATCAACTTTGGGTTCAAGTTGAAGGGGTATTGGCAACGATTGCATACTCAGCAGTATTAACCTTCATTATCTTAAAAGTGATTGATCTGGTGATTGGAATTCGCGTTGAATCTGATGATGAACGTATGGGCCTAGACTTGAGCCAACATGGCGAACGCGTGGACTAATCAATAGAATAATAAATAAACAGTATAATCAATATATTGTGTGAAACAGCCCGAAAGGGCTGTTTTTTTTCTATATCTAGAGTAAAACTCTACAAAACACCGAATTTTTGCTACACTCTAAAACCATTCAAATTTGTTCAATTTAACCACTATGCATTGTCCATTTTGCAACGCTGAAGACAGTAAAGTGATCGACTCACGTTTGGCCGCTGAAGGTTGTCAAATTCGTCGTCGTCGTGAATGTATTAGTTGTGGTGAACGATTCACAACCTTTGAAAGTTATGAAGTGGTCATGCCTCGTGTGATCAAGTCGGATGGCAAAAGTGAACCTTTTGATGAAGCAAAATTGCGTCGCTCCTTGATGCATGCTTTACAAAAACGTCCCGTGACGCAAGAGCAAATTGAAACCGTCTTGAGCGATATTCAGCTACAAATCCGCCGTTTAGGTGAGCGAGATGTGAAATCACGCACCATTGGTGAAATTGTTATGCAATCTTTATTTTCGTTAGATCATGTTGCGTATGTGCGTTTTGCATCGGTCTATCAAGACTTTCAAGATGTCGACGCCTTTCGCCACCAAATTGAACAAATGCAACAACGTGAACATTAAGCGAGTTGGCATCCATGTCTGAATTACAGTCCAGTGCTTTACACGCCGACCAAGCTTGGATGAAACAAGCGATTGCTTTAGCACTGCAAGGTCAATACAGCACCAAGCCAAATCCAAATGTAGGCTGTGTCATTGTCAAAGATGGGCTGTTGCTGGGGACGGGTTATCACCCTAAAGCGGGTCAGCCCCATGCAGAAGTTTTTGCGATGCGCGAAGCGGGCGAACAGACCCAAGGCGCAACGGCTTATGTCACTTTAGAACCTTGTGCACATTATGGGCGTACACCGCCGTGTGCCAAAGGTTTGGTCGAGGCAGGTGTGGCGCGGGTTGTGATTGCCTGTCCAGATCCCAACCCCTTGGTGGCCGGTAAAGGGGTACAAATCTTAAAAGAAGCAGGCATTGAGGTCGATGTCGGTATTTGCCAAGCCGAAGCGCATCAGTTGAATGCGGGCTTTTTAAAAGCCATGGCTACTGGCATGCCTTATGTGCGTTTAAAAGTTGCCTCTAGTTTAGATGGTCGAACGGCGATGGCTTCGGGTGAGTCAAAATGGATTACAGGCTCAGACGCACGTTTAGATGTTCAGCATTTTCGTGCCATTTCTGGCGTCGTGATCACGGGGATTGAAACTATACTGGCCGATGATCCTCAGCTCAATGTCAGACAGCTTCAGGGTGTTACGGATCTGACAACGGTTGTACAACCGAAACGTCTGGTGTTCGACCGTCAAGGCCGCTTGCCTCTGACGGCCCAAATTTTACAGCAGCCGGATACCGTGATGGTGATGGGGCCTTATCGGCAAGCATTGGCTGATTTAGGCGTGCTACAGTTTGCTGTACAGCCTTTAGATCAGTTATTAAAGCAGTTGGTTCAATCGCATCAAATTTATGATGTCATGGTTGAGGCAGGTGCAACGTTATCGACGGCTTTTTTACAAGAAAAGTTGGTCGATGAAATGATTAGTTATGTTGCACCGACCTTATTGGGTCAGTCTGCACGTGCAATGTTCAATGCTGAGTTTTCTCAGATGGCAGAGCAACTCCGCTTTAAGCTTATGGATGTCACACAATTCGGTGATGATGTGCGCTTAACGCTTATCCCTTCTCAAGAGTCATTATGAGTTCAGAGTCTACGGTTTATCATAAACGTCGTCACGCGGCACGTACCACCGATGAATATCTCTTTCATCAACTTGTTCCTTATTTGGGGAATAAGCGCCGTCTGTTGCATCTGATTTTAGAGGCGCTTGAGAGTACAGGGACTTTAAACCGTGCAGATGGTCGTGCGCCTATTTTTGCCGACTTCTTTGCGGGTTCGGGCGTGGTCTCGCGTTTGGCGCGTCAAAATGGTTATCGCGTGATTGCCAATGACTGGGAGCCGTATAGCCATGCCCTGAACCATGCCATTTTGGCTTGTACCGAAGCGCCTGCATTTAAAGAGTTGGGTGGTTATCAAAAAGCCATTGATTATTTAAACCGCTTGCCTGAAGTTAAGGGCTGGGTAACGCATAATCTGTGTCCGCGAAATGATGAAATTTATGATCCAAGCCGAGATCGTTTGTTCTTCAAACGTCGCAACGGCATGCGCATTGATGCGATTCGTCAGCAAATTGCCACATGGCAGGCACAAGGGGCAATCGATGATGTGGAGATGTCTGCTTTACTAGCACCGCTGCTGTATTCTGCAAGTTTTGTCAGCAATACTTCCGGCGTCTTTAAAAGTTTCCACCATGGTTGGGGCGGTAAAACCCAAACAGCGCTAGAGCGGATTGAATCCTTGTTGTGGTTAACTCCAAGTCGTTTTAGTGAAGTGGGTGATAATAAGCAAAAGAATCCGATGGCTGAAATGTGGTGTGTCGATGCGCAGCATTTGGCCAACCAAATGAGCAGTTTTGAGGTCGATGTAGCTTATCTAGATCCACCCTATAACCAGCATGCCTACAGCAGTAATTATCATGTCTTAAATGCTTTAACCTTATGGGATCAGGTAGATTTACCAACACCAGACACCAAAGGTTTTAAAAGCGGAATTGACCGTGCGTGGCGCAAAGAGCGTCCGAGTCCTTATAACTCGTCAAAGTATGCCAAAGAGGCATATGAAAAATTACTTTCGACCATCAATGCACGTTACATTCTGACCAGTTATTCAACCGATGGTAATATTGAAGCAGGGGACTTGCTCAAAGCCAATTTGGAGCGAGGTCGCGTGACTTTATTAACGCAGGATGTACCGCGTTATCGCGTGAGTAAGCAGCGTCAGTCTGAGCGTGCGCGTGTGTTAGAGTTTATTGTGATCACGGATACCCATGCCAAGTCAGGTCCGCCAATTCGTCAGCTACTGGGGCAGTTGTACCATTATGCCGAATTGGGCGGGGTCGATACATCTGGGGTTACGACACAGTTGGCGCTGTGGTAAAAATATAGAGGTAGGTAGAAATCAGAAATGTTTACAGGGATCATCGAAAGTCTGGGCACAGTTGAAAGCGTACAAAATGTCGGTGGCGATGTGCGGTTGCGCATTGGTACAGATCTTGATATGTCAGATGTACATTTGGGTGACTCGATTGCCACCAATGGCATTTGCCTCACAGTGATTGACTGGGGTGAGCACTGGTATGCTGCCGATGTCTCACGTGAAAGTTTAAACCGAACCACACTGGCCCACTGGAAAGTTGGACAACGTGTTAATGTGGAAAAGGCGATGTTGCCCACCACACGTTTTGGTGGACACATTGTGTCAGGTCATGTCGATGCTGTGGGTGAAATCACCGTTGTGCGTGAAGATGCACGTTCGCTTTATTTTGAAGTGACTGCGCCAGCTGAGATTGCACGTTACTTGGCAGAAAAAGGCTCGATCACGGTTGATGGAATCAGTTTAACCATTAATCATTTGCGTGGGCGTATTTTAAGCCTCAATTTAATTCCGCATACGGCTGAACGAACCAACATTGGAACGTGGAAGGCAGGCAGTCAAGTGAACCTTGAAGTGGATGTGTTAGCACGCTACATTGAACGTTTGATGATGGGTGATAAGGCTGCGGAAACTCCCCCACAATCTAAAATTAGTTTAGACTTTTTGGCACAAAATGGTTTCTTGAAATAGAAAAATCGTTTAGATTGCAGCAAGAATAGACAAAAGATGAGCTCCCTATTTGCCCAAAATGAGGGAGTTTTTCTTTTGAAATTAATAGGTAAGCAATTGAGTATGATGAAAGATAGTACGCAGTTCATTGAACGGATCGGTGACAATGATTGATTTTTTTCTCCATCTAGAACAATTATTGCCCGTACTGCTTGCAGAATACGGCCTTTGGATTTATGCGATTCTTTTTCTGATTATTTTTGCAGAAACTGGTTTCGTTTTTATGTTCTTTTTGCCGGGTGACAGTTTACTGATTGCCATTGGTGCCTTATGTTCCAGCTCGGATTTAATCCATATCCATACCATGGGTATTTTGATGATGATTGCTGCCGTATTGGGCTATATCGTCAATTATTATACTGGTCAGAAGCTGGGCTTTAAATTTGCCCATCAGCATTCGCGTTGGCTGAAACCCGAATATATGATGAAGACCAATCAATATTTCTTAAAGCATGGCGGTAAAACCATTTTAGTAGCACGTTTTATTCCTTTTGTACGTTCTTTCGCGCCTTTTGCTGCGGGCGCAGGGCATATGAGTTTGGCGACTTTTATGTGGTACAACGTGACTGGTGGCCTGATTTGGATTGGTAGTTTGTTGGCGATTGGTTATGGTGTGGGCAATACCTTATCATTTATGGTTGATGTGTTGGTTTGAGATCGAGACAGAGCACATCAGCCGAGCAAAACAAGGGTGCATAAAAAAACTCACCGAAGTGAGTTTAAGTGGAAGCTTAGGCCTGTTAAGCAGAATTGGACACCACTTCATCAGAAAAGTCTGAATTTTTCAAAATATAGTCAATTTCTTCTTGAGCCGCGGCTTGCAGCTTACTGCGGTAGCTGGCTACAGACTCTTCAATTAAGGTTTCCGCTTCAAGCTCTAAACGTAAACGGACACTTTCTAACTCAGACAAAATTTGTGAGTCATCTATGCCAAATTTACCTTTGGCATAGTCCAGAGCTTGTTCAGGTGTTTTCTCGTAGCGTGCGGTGTAGCTCAAAATTTCTTGATCGACACTTTGACGCATCACATTTAAAGCTTGGGTTTGCTCATTGAACTGACGGATTTCGTCTTTTTTGAGGCTTTCCGCATAAGCTTCCTGCGCTGCGCGTTTGTCTGCTAGTGATTTTTCCAACGCTTGTTGTTTACGAATTCGCGCTTCTTCAATCAGCTGTGCTTTCAGATCGGCATACGCTTGTTCAATTTTCTGGGTCGAGACGGCTTGAGCGCGTTGGTCTTGTTCAATCCAACTGTGCAAACCTGTTTCAGGTTTGAGTACATCGCAGACGCGACTCAGGTCATCAATAAAGGCCTGACGAACAGCATCAGGTACATTTAACCAGCGCTGTTTAAAATCTGGACCAACATTCAATGCCACTACGCATCTCCTTATTTAGACGGGGGAATCATTTAAAGCTTGAAGGTTCGAGCTTCAACCCCGAGACGTCTATATTGTTTAAATTTTTCACGACCTTGTTGTTTGGCCGATTCGTTATTTTCAATAATTTCTATAATGTGGCTAAATTTTTCGAACTGTTCAAGAGCTTGATCGTTAAAATTGAACACAATCCAATCGGATTGCTCAGGCAGTTGGGCTGAGATACAAATGCGCGCATCGATTTGATTAATGCCATGTGGAATAAAGCTCGTATCATCAAAACTCCACAAACGTTCATCCAATTGCTGTTGTAGTTCAGGGTCGCTTGCATACAGCCAGATTCGCTCTGGCTGACGCAAGATTTTACGACATAAACGACAAGCACTTTCGACTTGTCGTTCAGGACTTTGTTCAAATAGATAAAAGCTAATATTAGCCATTAGACTGCGCACGATGAGCTAAGAATTGCATCAATAAGGGTACTGGGCGACCGGTTGCCCCTTTATTGGCACCCGAGTTCCATGCTGTACCTGCGATGTCCAAATGCGCCCAGCGGTAATCACGGGTGAAACGTTGCAAGAAGCACGCTGCAGTTACAGCACCGGCTTTAGGCCCGCCAATATTGGCAATATCGGCAAATGGAGAGTCTAGCTGTTCTTGATAGTCATCAATCACAGGCATGCGCCAGACGCGGTCAAAGCTATTTTGACCTGCTTCAGATAGTTCGGCCGCCAGTTTGTCGTCTGGGGTAAACATACCCGTTAAGACTGAACCGAGTGCCACGACACAGGCGCCCGTTAAGGTTGCAATATCAATGACCAGTTCAGGGTTAAAGCGCTTCACATAGGTCAATGTATCGCACAGCACCAAACGACCTTCTGCATCGGTATTTAAAATTTCAACGGTTTGACCACTCATGGTGCTCACGATGTCACCTGGACGCGTAGCTTTGCCTGAAGGCATATTTTCAGCTGCCGCAATCGTACCTACGACATGAATGGCTAAACGTGATTCACACAGGGCACGGAGCGTCCCTAGAACCGATGCTGCACCACACATGTCGTATTTCATTTCATCCATACCAGCACCCGGCTTCAATGAAATGCCACCTGTATCAAAGGTGATTCCTTTACCGACCAAGACCACTGGGGCTTCAGTACGTTCAGCTTGATACTCAAGGGTAATAATACGGCCTGGGCGGTCTGAACCTTTGCTCACCGCAAGGAAGGAATGCATGCCCAGATCAGCCATTTGTTGCTCATCAAGGACATTAACACGGAGTAGGTCAGGATATTGGGCTGCCAGTTCTAAGGCTTGCTCTGCCAAATATTCAGGGAAGCAGATATTGCCCGGACGGTTGCCTAAGTCACGTGCAAAGCTTTGACCTGACTGCACAGCTTCAATCAGTTTAAGTTGTGCAGCATTCAGCGGCGACTCAGCGGCAATCAGGCTGATCTGTTCAAGTACGTTGTCGGCTTTTTTTGATTTGAATTCATCAAAAGCATATGCCGCTTGCGTCAAACTGAGGGCAAATAAATAATGGAGTTCAGCTGGAAGGGCTGAAAGGTCAAGGCTGATGTGTTTGAATTTTTTTTGTGAAGCTTTGATAATGGTTTGAGCAATTTTCACCAGCTTTGCTGCTTGTAATTCAGCTGCTTTCCCGACACCCACCAAGGCTGCATTGGGGCTTGCAGGAATTTGACCAATGAGGCTCAAGGTTTCATTGAACACAGCTTTAAACTGAGTCGCTTCAATTAAGTTGTTTAAATCATTAATTTGATAAGCATTTGCAAGATGTTGCGTGTTTTCAGAATCTACTAATATCAACAAAAATTGGCTAGACGTATTCTCTGTGAATGACGTATTAATAGAGAGTTTCATAAGTTTTATTTAAGCCTTATAAAGTTTGAAAATGATTAAACCACTGAAACATTAACATGAATAGAGTTGCAAAGTGCAACAAGAGTACAGGTTTTATATTTTCACTATTCGGGTAAACTAGCGCTAGTTTTTATTCACCTATTTTTGGAAGAATTAATTTGATTATTCGGCGTTATCTGGTCAAACAAGTGGTGTCGACATCCTTGGTTGTGATCGCCTTATTGACCTTGATCATGATGGGCGGTCGTTTGATCAAGTATTTTGGCGTAGCCGCGCAGGGTCGCTTAGATGCAGGTATTTTATTTAGCATTATTGGCTATCGTTTGCCTGAATTTTTAACGCTGATTCTTCCTCTAGGCTTTTTTATTGGGCTGATGCTGGTTTTTGGTCGTTTGTATGTCGATCATGAAATGGCAGTACTCAATGGTAGTGGCGTCAGTCGTAACCAATTGGGGCGACTGCTGATTCCTATGACCGTGGTGTTTCTTGCCGTTCAGGCAGTGCTGATGCTATGGATGGCACCGTGGGGTGTTCGTCAGTTTGAGCAACTCACCACCAGTCAGGCGGTGCGTACTGGTTTTGATTTGGTTCGACCCAAAGAGTTTATTTCATCGGGTCCCTATACCATTTATGCGGGTGATTTATCCGAAGACCGTAAAAACCTCAAAGATATCTTCTTCTATCAACGCGCTGAAGCAGAAGGTAAGCCTGATGTGATGATTTTGGCCAAAGAAGCCACGCGGGTTGAAATTGAAAACGATCCAGCCAATGTGGTGGATTTGGTGCAAGGTCGCCGTTATGAAATTTATCCGGGACAGCCGCGTTATAGCCAAGCCGAGTTTCAGTCTTATCGCCTACGTTTAGAAAATGATAAAGAAGCAAAGTTTGAAAGTGCCGATGTTGAAGCATTGTCCACCATGAAACTTTGGGATAATCGTAATGATCCTGTTGTGGCGAGTGAGTTGGGCTGGCGTATTTTTGTACCGTTTGCCATTGTAGTGGCGTTGCTCCTTGCTGTGGCTTTATCTGAAGTGAGCCCACGCCAAGGCCGTTATTTAAAGTTGTTCCCTGCATTGCTTATTTTTGCCAGTTTAATCGTGGCTTTGATGGCCATTAAAACTCGAGTCAGTAAGGAAGAAATGGGGATTTGGGCTTATCCAATGATCTTGGTGATCTATGCGATAGCAGCGGCTTTGTTTTCGCGTAAGCAAAAGCTTGCCCCAAAAATTAAGAAAACATTACAACGAGCGGGGTCTTAATCATGTTCGCACGTCGTATAGTCGCAAAACATGTGACCAAAACCACCGCGATGGCGATGCTGGGTGCTACCGCTATTTTATCGGTCTTGCAAATTCTATTTACCTATTTGGGTGAGTTAGGCTCTCTTAAAGAAGGTTATGGCGCTTGGGATGCTTTACGTTATGTACTGTGGGGAGCACCGCAATATCTCTATGAGATTCTACCGATTGCCGCGTTAATTGGCTCGGTACTGGGACTGGGCACTTTGGCTTCAAACAGTGAGCTGATTGTGATGCGCTCGGTGGGGGTGAGTCTTTGGCGGATTGTTGGTTGGGTGATTCGTTCGGCTTTAATTTTGGTGGTACTGTCATTCGCTTTAAGTGAATGGGTGATTCCTTATACCAATGAGCAAGCTAAAGGTGTGAAAAGCCATCGAACTGTGGCTGAACTTGGTGAAGTACGTGGTTACTGGACACGAGAAGGGCAGCGTTTTATTTATGTTGATTATGCCAATTCTCAAGGTCAGCTGAAAAATGTGCAAGTGGTCGACTTTGATAATAATGCTCGTTTGAAAGGCGTTTTAAATGCTGAGCAAGGTCAGTTTGTGCAAGATGGTCATTGGATTTTAGAAAATACCGCCCAAGTTGATTTGCTGCCGACAGGCAATGCTACGGCACAAAAGGCCGCTGAAACGCCTTTGGCATTGGCACTGCAGCCGAAATATGTGCACATGGTGACGATTGATCCTGAAGACCTTTCACCGAGTCAATTGGTCAGTTTCATGAGCTATATGCATGAATACAGCCAAGTGCCTAAAACTTATCAGTTGGCTTTTTGGCAGAAAGTGGCGTCTCCATTTGCCTTGATTGCTTTGGTATTGATCGCCTGTTCCTTTATTTTTGGTCCACTGCGCCAACAATCGATGGGCTTTCGTTTGGTGATTGCACTGTTTACAGGCTTAGGTTTCTTTTACCTACAAGACTTCTTGGGTTATGCAAGTTTGGTGTATTCGCCTTCACCCGCATGGTTTGTTTTTGTGCCGATTTTACTGATGTTTGTCGCAGGTGGTTATTTATTACAACGTGCGCGATAACTGTACGATATTGAAGAAAACAATGCGGATGATGGTGTTAAACCATCATGCCTGCATAGAGTCTTGACCGAAAATTCGGTAAGATAGAGCGATGAATTTGTAGACAAAAAAAGAGTGCTTATTATGGCGGATGCAACTGCTGGCAAAATCCCTCACGTACTGGTCATTATGGATGGTGTGGGACACCGTGAAGCGATCGAAGACAATGCTTTTTTAGCAGCAAATCGACCGAATTTAACAGCGATTGAAGCAAAGCATCCGAATAGCTTAATTTCAGGTTCTGGTGAAGACGTGGGTCTGCCAGATGGCCAAATGGGCAACTCTGAAGTGGGCCACATGAACTTGGGTGCAGGGCGTGTGCTCTATCAAGACTTTACCCGAATCACCAAAGACATTCGTACGGGTGCTTTTTTCGAGCATGAAGTTTTGGTTGATGCCGTTGAAAAAGCCAAAGCAGCGGGTGGTGCGTTGCACATCATGGGGCTATTGTCTGAAGGTGGGGTGCATTCACACGAAGACCACATTGTTGCCATGGCTGAACTTGCGTTAAAACGCGGTGCAACCGTGTATCTCCATGCCTTCTTAGATGGTCGTGATACCCCGCCACGCAGTGCACAGCCTTCTTTAGAAAAATTAGATGCATTGTTTGCTCAATATCCAAATCAAGGTCGTATTGTGAGTCTGATTGGTCGTTATTTTGCGATGGATCGAGATAACCGTTGGGACCGTGTGGAACAAGCCTATCGTTTACTCACAGAGTCTGAAGCAACACGTACTGCAACTACAGCAGTTGAAGGTTTAGCATTGGCTTATGCCGCAGACGAATCTGATGAATTTGTCAAAGCAACACGCATTGGCGATGCCGTAAAAGTTCAAGACAGTGACAGCATCGTCTTTATGAATTTCCGTGCGGATCGTGCGCGTGAAATTACCAAAGCGTTTGTTGAAAAAGATTTTGCTGGCTTTGCGCGTAAAGTTGTACCAAACCTATCTAAGTTTGTGATGTTGACACGTTACCAAGCCAGTATTGATGCGCCTGTGGCGTATATGCCTGAAGCATTAAAAAACTCGATTGGTGAATATCTTTCAGACCTTGGTAAAACCCAATTACGTATTGCTGAAACTGAGAAATATGCACATGTGACATTCTTCTTCAGTGGTGGTCGTGAAGATGAATATCCAGGTGAAAAACGTATTTTGATTCCATCACCGAATGTGGCTACTTATGACCTCAAGCCAGAAATGAGCGCATATGAAGTAACCGATGAATTGGTGGCTGCGATTAACTCAGGCGAGTTTGATCTGTTGGTGGTGAACTATGCCAACGGTGATATGGTGGGTCATACGGGCGTATTTAATGCTGCTGTGAAAGCTGTTGAAGCCGTTGATTTATGCTTAGGCCGTGTCTATGAGGCGGTGATGGCACAAAAAGGCCATATGTTAATTACGGCTGACCATGGTAATGTTGAACAAATGCAGGATTATCACAGTGGTCAGGTGCATACTCAGCATACGACAGAATTGGTGCCTTTTATCTATGTTGGCCCAACCCAAGCAACCATTGCTGAGGGGGGCGTATTGGCCGATGTCGCACCAACCTTGTTAAGCTTGATGCATCTTCCTGTTCCAGCAGACATGCAAGGTCGTAACTTAATTACATTAGACGTATAAATCAATTTGGGTGGGTAAATGGCAAAAGCATCGTGGACTTCAATAGGTGTAGTGATTGCTTTAGGTCTGACTCTGATCCACCCGATGGGGGCTGTTGCAAAAACAGCGGCAGCACCCGCTTTTGATGATGAATTGGAACAAGGTTATGTTGAGGTTCCGATTGAATCCATTCAACAATTTGTGCAAATCTACGGTTTAGTCAAAGACAATTATGTGGCTGAACGTAGTGATGAAGCACTCTTTCAACAGGCCATTAAAGGTTTAGTTAGTGGCTTAGACCGTTATTCTCGCTATTTATCTCCTCAAGAATATAAACAACTGGTGCAATATACTGAAGGGGATTTGGCTTCAGTTGACTTCAGTTTAGAGTTCGATTCCCGTTTACAACAATGGCTGATTCGTGGATTAAAACCTGACTCAGATTCCAGCAAACTGGGCTTAAAAAATGGGATCTCCGTTTTTAAAGTGGATGATCAAGAGCTACGCAAGCTCAACCATGTTCAAGTCAATGAATTACTCAGTGGGGCGATTGGCAGTACCGTCAGTCTACAATTAAAAACCAACGCCACACCAATCAATGTGGTCAGAACTCGAAAAGTTGAAACCGATATCCAGGCGCAACTGTTGAATAACCAAGTTTTGGTGCTCAAGGTGCGGGTGTTCCAACAGGATACGGCCAATGAAATTCAGCAACTGATTGAAGAGCACCAGTCTTCGCGTTTAAAAGCGGTCTTGATAGACCTCAGAAATAATCCCGGGGGGCTGTTGTCTGCCGCAGTTGAATCTGCCGATTTATTCTTAAATCAAGGGGTGATTGTTTCAACTCAAAGCCGTTCCGAAGGGGATCAGCAGTTTCAGGCCTTACCTAGCCTCGAGTTTCAAAATTTAAAAGTGGGCATTTTGATTAATGACCGCTCTGCATCGGCTGCGGAAGTGTTTACCGCTGCGTTGAAGGAGCATGGACGGGCGTGGGTGATGGGTGAAAAAAGTTATGGTAAGGGCGTGGTGCAAAAACTATTTCCACTATCGAATGGCGCAGCTCTGCAAATGACCGTGTCACACTATTACACCCCAAGTGGGCAAATGATTGAGGGGGTGGGGATTGCGCCAAATCAGGTGTACCCAATGCCACATGAACTCAAAGACGAAAGCTATGTTGAACATGTGGCAGAGATTTTAATGAATCGTCGTTAAGTCTCTAAACGGAATCGTCTTCGCCATCTAGCCCGAATTTCTTCAAGCGATAACGTAAAGAACGGAAAGACATGCCGAGCTTTTTAGCCGCTAGTGTTCGGTTCCAGTGGGTGAGATTGAGCGCATTCATCAAAATTTCTTTTTCAATTTTTTCTAAATACAGCTCTAAACCCTCTTCGGGCAATTTACGCGAAGGCACATGGCTAAGTTGATCATTGCCAATAGTACCTTGTTGGGTGGCATTGGCATAGTTGGTCTGAGCAATCGGTCGCAGTGGTGCTGTTTGCAAGTGTGGTAAGTCGATACTGCTTTCATCACTTAAAGTGATGGCACGTTCCATCATATTGCGTAGTTCACGCACATTGCCTGGATAATATTGGGCCAATAAAAACTCACGTGCACGTTCACTCAGTGGTTTGACTGGGATGTCCCATTCTTGGCAGATTTTCTGAATGAAATGTTGTGCTAAAAGAATAATGTCATTGCCACGCTCACGTAGGGCAGGCAGCACAATGTCCATGACATGGATGCGGAAGTACAAATCCTGACGGAACTTGCCTTGTTGTACCAGTGCTTCTAGGTCTTGATGGCTGGCACTAATCACACGAAAATCGACATCAATTTCCGTGTCACTCCCAATTGGGCGAATGCGTTTTTCTTGTACCGCGCGCAGCAGTTTCACCTGCATAGTGAGCGGTAACTCGGCAATTTCATCTAAAAATAAACTGCCGCCATGTGCAGAGAGAATCAGCCCTTGTTTGTCTTGAGTGGCCCCTGTGAAGCTGCCTTTACGGTGTCCAAACAATTCACTTTCCATCAGTTCGGTCGGTATGGCACCGCAGTTAATGGCAATAAATGGCCCTTCATTGCGATTGCTCAGGCGATGTACCAGATTAGCCACCACTTCTTTGCCAGTGCCTGATTCACCCGTAATAAAGACAGGGGCTTGCGAGCGTGCAATTTTCTTTAAGGTGATACGTAGCTGTTGAATAGGAAGGGACTGACCAATCAGCAGACGATGTTCAAGCGTATCTTCTTGGATATGCAGATGACTGATGGGCTGATTAAAGGCTTTTTGTAAAAGTTGCTCTAAATGTTTTTGGTTGATCGGTTTACTGACAAAATCAAAAGCACCAGCTTTAAGTGCTGCAATCGCAATATCCATGTTGCCATAAGCAGTTAATACAGCTACAGGTAGATTAGGATAATTTTGAGCAATAAAATCCACCAGCGTTAATCCATTACCATCAGGTAAATTCAAATCTGTCAGACAGGCATCATATTGATGTGTTTTAAGTGCTTGAACAGCCTCCTGTAAGCGATAGGCAATACGTGTATCAATCCCCATCCGACTTAAAGACATTTGCATCAGTGTACATAAGTCTTGTTCGTCATCCACCAATAAAACAAGTGGTTTTTTTTCCACGTTTAACCCCAAAAATTACACGTCATTGTTTATACGGGGGCATTCAATCCGAAAGCATGCCCCTATTTTTTGTTCTACATAGTATAGCTTAGCTTGGTTGGCTTCGCAGAAACTATGGGATAAATATAATCCTAACCCAGTTCCATTGATTGAGGTACTAAAAAACGGTTGAAACAGGGTGCTTTGATCCTGAGTGGCGACCCCTTCACCAAAATCGCAGACATCAATGTGGACGAGGTTTTTATAGCTATAGACTCGAATGTGAATGTGCTCGGCTTCAGCTGCATTATGCCGAATGGCATTTCGAATCAGGTTGATCAGCACTTGCCTCAGTTGTTGTTCATCAAACTGAATCTGAGCTTGATCGGAAATGCGGTAATCAATTTGATCTTTGACATCGGGCAAATCTTCAACGATAAAACGTTCTAAAAAAGCGGCGACATCAATCAAGGTTGGATAGGTTTCTTTACTGCGTGCCATGCTCAGTGTATCGCCAATAATTTTATCAATCCGTGAGGCTTGTTTGGCGATCATGTTCTGTAACAGGGCTTGCTCAGGATCGTTCACCTGCATCAATTCATTGGCTTGGGTGATGGCAGCCAATGGATTGCGGATTTCATGGGCAATACTGGCAGAAAGTTGACCCAGTGCAGCCAGCTTGAGTTGTTGTACACGTTGATTAATTTTTTGTGCATCTTGTAGGACGAATAAGGTCAGTGTTTGGTTCGGGACTTGAAGTTTTTGAATTTCGATCTGAATTTGAAAGCGACTCAGCTGGGATGTAAATTGGAATTTTTCTCCATTCTTCAGTTGGTCGAATTTGAGGAGTTCAAATAAATCAGGCTGTGCTTTGTACAAAGGATATTTATCGTGAGCATAAATCGGGGAGATACCCAATAATGCACAGGCTGCAGGATTACTCAGCACCATGTGGCAGTTTTCATCGAGAACCAAATAGCCGAGCTCGGTTTGCTCTAAAATATAACGGTTAATGTTTTGCAGTTGATCCAGTTCTTGGGACTGATAGAAGTTTAAATTTTCAAGGACTTGAAAACGTCGTACTGCAATTTGTCCAGACCCATAAACCACAAAGAACAAAAAGGCGAGCACGGCACTGTTGCCAATGGTATTCAGTGAACTAATTGAAAATAGCGTTCCAATAAAGTGTTGATAAACCAGTGTAATCACAGCAATCAAGGTAATGATGAGTGCTTTTTGTTTATCGACCAATACACAAGAGGCAAAGATCGTGATCACAAACAATAAGCTTAACTGTAAGTTCGGACCGTCGGTGGCGAAAGTGAGTAAGCTGAGGCTAATGACATCGATGATAAACAACAAGGTGAGCTGAAGTGGTATGCGCTTGCGCACATGCTTGAGGCTCAATAGCTGAAAGGCACTGATAAAAATAAAGCCAATCAGGACAGAACGATACAATATTGGATATTGATAATTTGAAAACAACTGCTCATAGGTCAGTAGATAAACCAACAACAAACAGCAGCCAATAAACAGTCGATAAGACGCATACCAAACACCTAAACGGTATTGATTTAACTGAATATTGGTTGAGTATTGCAGCATGCGGGTGTTAGTCAGCTTGCATCAGGGTTTGATTAAGCCATAACGAATAGCAAGGTGAGTCAGCTTCACATCACTGTCGATATTGAGCTTTTCAAAAATTCGGTAACGGTAGGTATTGACCGTTTTTACGCTGACAAAAAGCTTGTCAGAAATTTCTTGTGCACTGATGCAATTCACAACCATCATCGCCACCTGCATTTCACGTTCAGACAGAGCATCAAAAGGTGAGGTTTGTGTATCCGATAGATAAGAACTGGCCAGTTGTTCAGCAATATCAGCGCTGAAATATTTACCGCCTTGCATCACTTTATTAATCGCACGGACCATTTCGGTCACGGGCGCACCTTTGGTAATGTAGCCTTTGGCGCCAGCTTTGAGTAACAGGGAAGGATAAGGTTCTTCAGCTAGACCACTGACCGCCAGTACTTTGGTTTCGGGTGCGGTTTGTAGTAAGCGGCGTGTGGTTTCAACTCCACCGATGCCTGGCATGTTGACATCTAACAGAACCACATTCGGGTGATATTGACGGACGAGGTTAATTGCTTCTTCACCAGATTCAGCTTGGCCAATGACTTGAACATCGGCATGGTCCTCGAGCATTCGACAAATCCCTGTACGTACTAACTCATGGTCATCTACCACTAAAACTGTGATCACCTAGCTCTTCCTCACTATAAAAACCATATTTTTTGTTACATAAAGCAAAATAAGCTTGCAATGAAACGACAAAATTAGCAATCCTATTCTTAGGCTTATTTGAAAAGATATGCACGCTGTCGACGGCAATGCTGTTCGCATTGTGTACAAATGTAAGGCATATTGGCGTGAATACGCAAATGTATCTTATGGGTTATGAAGTTGAGTGAAGAAAAGTGAAAAAATCAAATAAATTTTTAATGCATCTATTGGGATGGTCGATTGCAACGACGGTCAGTACCCATAGCTTTGCAGACTTGGTGATGAATCCGGGCTCGGGCCCTAGCCAAGCAAGCATGAGCTGGTCTGCAGCAGATGCAGAACAGTTTCTGAATGATGATCTCATGGAAGATCCTGAAGAGTACGCTCCTAAGGGTTCAACAAAAGTCACTACCAGTATTCGCAGTTCCAATGGTGTGGTAACAAACAACAGTACCTCGAAAACAGTACAAATTTTCGATACCTCGAAATATTCCAACCAACCCAGTGTCAATGCTCGTGCAGCACTGGTGATGGATGGCAATACAGGTGAAGTACTGTACAGTAAAAACAGTAATACCGCGCTGCCGATTGCCTCGATTACTAAGTTGATGACGGCGGTGGTGATTTCAGATGCGCGTTTAAATATGTCTGAAAACATTACTTTACAGCAAGCGGACTTTTCGTGTTCGGGTTGTAAAAGTTCAAGCTCGTCCCTGCGTGCAGGGGACAGTATGAACCGTGCAGAGGCATTGTTATTTGCATTAATGAAGTCAGAAAACCCAGCAGCATCGGCGCTTGCACGGACGTATCCGGGTGGTCGCTCAGCCTTTGTTTCGGCGATGAATGCCAAAGCCAAATCTTTGGGTATGAATTCAACCCATTATATGGAGTCGACAGGTCTACATCCAGGTAATGTCGCTTCAGCACGTGACTTGGGTATTTTGGTCAATGCCGCATCACAGTATGGTCTGATTCGTCAGTTCTCAACCACAGCCAGCTATGACTTTAACTTGGGCTATCGTGTATTAAAATCAAACAATACCAATGCCTTGGTTCGTAATGGTGGTTGGAATATTAATATTTCAAAAACAGGTTTCATTAATGAAGCCGGTCGTTGTGTGGTAATGCATACCACTTTAAATAACCGTCCAGCAGTGGTGGTGTTATTGGGCGCGGACTCATCTGCAGCACGTACCAATGATGCAACACGCCTAATGAACTGGGCGAGCCAATTACCAAAACGTATTTAACCCGACTTTGTTTTTGCTCACTCAACAACAAAAATTGAGTCATAAAAAAGCCCTGCAGATGCAGGGCTTTTTTGTCTTCTCTCAATTACATGTTTGAAAGAATTGAATCGCGAACTTGTTCTAAAGTTGCATCGATTGACAGCATGACTGCATCAGAACACTGTTTGATCGCAGTATCTGGGTCTTTTAGGCCATTACCTGTCACGGTACAGACAATCACGGAACCTTCCGCAATTTTACCTGCTTTGATGTCACGGATTGCACCGCCAATCGATGCTGCAGAAGCAGGTTCTACAAAGACACCTTCATACATTGAAAGCAAACGTTGTGCTTCTAAGATTTCAGCATCAGTCAGTTCATCGAACCAACCTTGAGAGTCACGAACCACTGCTTTAGCATGGCTCCAGCTTTGTGGATTACCAATACGGATTGCCGTTGCAACTGTTTCAGGGTTCTCAACGGGTGCACCACGTAAGAATGGCGCAGCACCTGCTGCTTGGTAACCAACCATAGTTGGTAAGCCTTCAGGTTTTGGACCCGTGAACTGATCTGTTTCAGCGTCGTAAATCACTTGCTCAAATTGATCCGCAGGTTGGTTAGCAACCGCTTCGGTATACCCCATCCAGTGTGCAGTAATGTTCCCTGCGTTACCCACTGGTAGGCAGTGGTAATCTGGTGCTCGGCCTAACTCGTCTACGATTTCGTAAGCAATGGTTTTTTGACCTTGCAAACGGTACGGGTTGATTGAGTTTACGATCGTTACAGGGGCTTTATCGGCAATTTCTTTAACCAGACGCATACCGTCATCGAAGTTACCACGGATTTGCATGGTGATGGCACCATACATCATTGCTTGCGCCATTTTACCCATGGCAATTTTGCCTTCTGGGATTAACACAAACGCTTTAATGCCTGCACGCGCTGCATAAGCCGCAGCTGCAGCTGAGGTATTACCAGTAGATGCACAGATAATGGCTTTTGAGCCTTCTTCAACGGCTTTAGTGACTGCCATGGTCATACCACGGTCTTTAAATGAACCAGTCGGGTTTAAGCCCTCGTACTTCACATAAATTTCAACATTTTTGCCAATTAAACGTGGAATGTTCTCGAGTTTAATCAGTGGCGTATTACCTTCACCCAAAGAAATAGCGCGAGTAGTTGCAGACACTGGTAAACGGTCGCGATAACGGTCAACTAAACCAGTATAACGATTGGCATTCGACATGATGATGTTCCAATTGTGTGTAGAGCTTGGTGAGGAAGAGAAGAGCGTTCTTTTCCTCAACCCGATTAATTATCAAGCGATTCTAAACGAATTCGCACGATTTCGCCATGAATGACGGGTAAGGCTTGAATTTGAGCAAGTGCCTCGTCCATTTTTGATTCAACGACTGGATCAGTCAAAATCACGATTGGAATAAGGTCTTTTAAGCGTGGTTGTTGCATGATGGCATCGATACTGATGCCTGCACGACTGAGAATCGTGGTTACATCGGCCAAGACGCCAGTTTGATCTTCTGCATTAATCCGAATGTAATAACCTGTAGTCATTTCTTCACGGCTTAAAATGGGCACATTGGTCAGTGCTTCGAAAGCCAATTGTGGAATCGTTCCAGCACCATCTTCGGTATAAGAGATATCACGGACGATATCAATGACATCTGCAACGACCGCAGAAGCGGTTGGGCCCGCGCCTGCGCCTGCGCCATAGTACAGGGTTGGACCGACAGCATGGGCTTGTACCAAGACAGCATTTTTAACACCGTTGACATTGGCAATCAGTTCTTCCGCAGGGATCAAGGTTGGGTGAACTCGAAGTTCGATGCCATTCGCTGCGCGGCGCGCAATCCCCAAGTGCTTAATACGGAAACCCAGCTCTTCAGCATATTTCACATCTTGTGCTGTGATTTTACTGATGCCTTCGGTATAGACTTTGTCAAACTGTAGCGGAATACCAAAAGCACACGATGCTAAAATCGTGAGTTTATGTGCAGCATCAATGCCTTCGACATCAAAAGTTGGATCAGCTTCGGCATAACCCAGCTCTTGTGCTTCTTTGAGCACATCGGCAAAAGCACGACCTTTTTCACGCATTTCAGTCAGAATAAAGTTGCCTGTACCATTGATGATACCCGCTAACCAATTAATCTTGTTTGCAGCTAGACCTTCGCGCATCACTTTAATGATGGGAATGCCCCCTGCAACCGCAGCTTCATAGGCGATTTGCACGGCATTGTCATCCGCCAATTTGAATAGCTCATTACCATGTTCAGCAAGTAAAGCTTTGTTCGCGGTGACGACTTGTTTACCATGCAAAATGGCTTCTTTAATCACTTCATATGCAGGATGGATGCCACCCATCACTTCAACCACAACATCGACATCAGGCTGACGCACAATGTCGAGTAAGTCAGCACTTTGCTTGACCTCATCGCCTAAATCTAAGTCTGGACGAGGGCGGCGTGTGCCGACATAGGTAATTTGAATTTCACGACCGGTGCGACGTTTAATCTCAGCAGCATTTTCTTTTAGTAGTTTAAGGGCACCACCACCCACAGTACCAAGACCGAGGATTGCCAGACGAACTGGTTTCACGTCACACTCCAATTTACTTATATATATTGAACCAAGCCTAGATCATAGCTAAAAAAACTGTGAGACTCTAGGAAAGAAATCATTTTATGTTTAACTATAAATATTAGTTAAATAACAAATAAAAATTAGTTATTTAAGGCGATTTAATAATTCACTTGGGGCCAAATAGCCACCGAGATATTCACCATCTTCATTGTAGATCGCAGGTGTCCCATTTACGCCCATGTTCAGACCCAACTGGTATTGATCTCGCACTGGATTTTTACAGGTCGCTGGTGGAAGTTGAGCACCTGAAATCGCTTGATCAAAGGCAGCTTGACGGTCTGCACTACACCACACACTTTCCATGGCTGGCATGAACTGTTCGCCACGCGGCCATGCAATGTAACGCACTTCAATGCCTTGAGCTGTGATTTCAGGGATATGCTCGTGCAGTTTATGGCAGTATGGACAGCTGGCATCGGTAAAGACATAAACCACATGTTTGGTCTTGTCTTTGGCTTTATAAACCAGTAGGTCTTCAGTTTTGAGCCCTGCTAGAAGCTTTTTGTTGGCTTCAGCTTGCAGGTTGTCGCTGACGTTGTGGAGTGTTTTATCGCCCAAGCGAATCACATCACCTTGGATAATATATTTACCATCTGCCGTGGTATAAACCGAGCTCATCCCTTCAAGATTGACCCAAAATAAATTTGGCACTTCAGTGGTTTTGATATCGATGATTTTGGCATTGATATTGGCTGTTTTGAAATGCTTTTGAAGAGTGTCAATTAAACGTTGCTTTGCATTGCGTTCCGTCAAAGTCGACGCTTCACCTGTGGCTGGTGCACTTGCCGTTAAAGAGTCTTGTTTTTTTTCTTCAGTGTTATTTGAACATGCTGTAAATAGAACACTTGAAGCAATGGCACAGGCAATGAACAATGGTTTACGGGTAAATAACATAGATAACCCTTTTTCTTTTGACTTTATAAAAACAGAGCGCCAAGCATAGCAAAAAAAGTACAGGACTCGGTAATACTTCGTAGTCTTCGTGCTAAAAACAGCCTTAAGTTATGGATGATCAAGACCTTAAGCCCTTGGGTGATGGCTGGCATGTAGTTGTTGCATACGCACTTGTGCGACATGGGTGTAAATTTGTGTCGTGGACAGATCACTATGTCCCAATAACATTTGTACCACACGCAAGTCAGCACCGTGATTGAGTAAATGCGTTGCAAAAGCATGTCGTAAGGTGTGTGGAGATAGTTCAGCCTGAATCCCTGCTTGTAAGGCATAGCGTTTAATGGCGTACCAAAAGTTTTGCCGACTCATAATGCCGCCATGTTGAGTTAAAAATAGATAGTCAGTTGCAGATTTATATAATTGCGGACGGGATTCAATTAAGTATTTTTCGACCCATTCCACTGCGATTTGCCCCAAAGGTACCAGTCTTTCTTTATTGCCCTTACCCGTAATCCTTAAATAGCCTTGTTTCAAATTGATTAAGTCTAGGCGTAGATTCAGTAGCTCAGATACACGTAAACCACAGGCATACAACACTTCAAACATGGCACGATCACGGAGTCCGAGAGCGGTTTCAATATCTGGAGCTTGGATTAAGGCATCCACGTCTTGCTCAGACAAATCTTTAGGCAGTGCACGGCCAATTTTGGGTGTTTTATGTAGTGCGACAGGGTTGTCTGAACGCAGTTTTTGTTCCCGTAGAAACTTAAAAAAAGAACGCAGAGCAGACAGACAGCGCGCAATGGAGCGCGGGCTTTTGCCTTGCTTGGTGAGGGTCAGCAGAACATCGGCGACATCGTCACTGCTCCATTCAGGCATGCTCACCCGACTACACTCGCTGCACTGCAATAAGTCAGAGAGATAAGCATTTCGGGTGTGTGGGCTGACGGTTTGTGCAATGAGATAATCTTTAAAGCCGTGTAAAAAACTGAGCTGAGTTGGAATTTGAACAGGCGCAGGCACACGCGGTTTTTTATTTAACATAAAGCTCTCAAGCACATCATCACGGAAAGACAAAACAAGGAATAGGGGTTTTATTCAATGTAGTGTAATCATTCTCGCTTGTCGATGTGTTATAACAGATGCGAATCATTATCGAATCTGATTTGGTAATTATTCTCATTTGTTTGTATACTGTTCAAAATATTAAAGGGTTGGATGCGGTGCGTTTATCTGATTTAAAAGTCAAACAAACTGCCATCATTAACAAAGTGAATCATACTTTGGATGGCGAAGCTCAGACTGATTTGGTGGCTAGTCGTCTTGAAACATTAGGCTTTGTCGCAGGTACAAAAGTACAGGTGATTACCAAAGGTGTTTTTGGTGGCGATCCAATTTTAATCCAAGTGGGTTTTACACGTTTCGCCTTAAGAAAAGTTGAAGCTGAAAAAATTGAAATTCAAGTCGAAGGAGCACCTAGATGAGTGATGCCTTGCGTGTTGCCCTTGTAGGTAATCCAAACTGCGGTAAAACTTCGTTATTTAACCATCTCACTGGAACGCGCCAAAAAGTAGGTAACTATGCGGGTGTTACGGTTGAGCGTAAAGTTGGTCAATTTACTCTTCCTTCAGGTCAAGCAGTTCGCGTTCTGGATTTGCCAGGGACGTATAGCTTGGATGCGACTAGCCCTGATGAAATGATTACCCGTGACGTGGTGATGGGGAAAATTGCAGAAGAAGGTCAGCAAGATGCTTTCTTATGTATCGTTGATGCAACTAACCTCAAACTTCACCTCGGTTTAGTGATTGAACTGATTGCATTGGGCCGTCCAATGTTAATCGTTTTAAACATGATGGATGAAGCACGTCGCCGTGGCATGCAAATCAATACCCAAAAGCTTTCTGAGCGCTTGGGTGTACCGATCGTTGAAACCGTTGCGGTGCGTAATTCGGGTATTGAAAGCTTGCTCAGTGCTTTAGAGCAGGGCAAATATGCCGTGCCTTATACCGAGTTGACGGGCTTAAAAGGCGACACTGCACATGAGAAAGTAGAAAATTTATTACATGATGCCGTGCAGTACGTCGATGAAGAAGACAAGCGAACTGATTTTCTGGATAAGATTTTTCTACATCCAGTTTTGGGGCTAGTTAGCCTTGCAGTAATGATGTTTATTGTCTTCCAAGCCGTTTTTTCTTGGGCAGCGCCGTTTATGGATGGGATTGAAACCTTCTTTGGCTGGCTGGGTGAAACCATCGGTGGGTCAATTAGCCACCCTTTACTTAACAGTTTGGTGGTAGACGGGATTATTGCGGGTGCGGGTGGTGTCGTGGTGTTCTTGCCGCAGATTTTAATTTTGTTCTTCTTTATCTTGGTATTGGAAGAGTCGGGTTATTTACCGCGTGCCGCGTTTTTGCTAGATAAGCTGATGTTTAAAGCAGGTCTTTCTGGGCGTGCCTTTATTCCGCTCTTGTCTAGCTTTGCCTGCGCAATTCCGGGCATCATGGCATCGCGTACCATTAGTGATCCGCGTGACCGTTTGACTACGATTTTTGTGGCACCGTTAATGACGTGTTCTGCACGTTTACCTGTATATGCCTTGTTAATTGCTGCTTTTATTCCTGAACAAACTGTTTGGGGGATTTTTAATCTGCAAGGTTTAGTGTTGTTTGCTTTATATATGGCCGGGATTGTCAGTGCACTGTGTGTATCTTTCGTTCTGAAATTCTTCCAGAAAGACAAGTCACAACATATGTTGATGATGGAGTTACCAAGCTATCGTTTCCCTGACTTGAAGAATATTTGGATTGGTTTACTTGACCGTGCCAAGATCTTCTTGCGTCGCGTGGGTGGCATCATTTTCGCGTTGTCTATTTTGCTGTGGTTCTTATGTACCTTCCCGCAAGCTCCTGAAGGCGCGACTTTACCTGAAATTGATTATTCATTTGCCGGTATGCTCGGTCATTTACTGCAACCGATTTTTGCACCGCTGGGCTTCAACTGGCAGATTTGTATTGCCTTGATTCCAGCCATGGCTGCTCGTGAAGTGGTGGTGGCAGCTTTAGGTACGGTATATGCCTTATCCGCTGTTGATGAAGATGCCATGTCACAAGGTTTGGCTTCACTGATCAGTAGTGGCGGTGAGCTCGGCTGGTCGGTGGCGACTGGTCTGTCTTTATTGGTGTGGTTTATTTATGCACCGCACTGTTTGGCGACTTTAGCAACGGTCAAACGTGAAACAGGTTCATGGAAAACCGTGAGTTTTATGACCATTTACTTGTTTGGTTTGGCTTATTTAATGTCATTCCTGACCTATCAAATTGCAACGCACTATTTGGGCTAATCGGCGTAAATAGGCGAGGAGATTGAGATGATTGAAATTCTAATTGTTGCTGCTCTAGTGATCTGGAGTGCAGTGGTGGTATTTAAGAAAGTATTTCCTAGGACATCGGGTTCAGTTTTCATGTCCTTGTCCGCGCTGTGTGAGGCTCGTGGTTGGACACGTTTAGCGATGTGGTTAAAGCCGTCAATGGCTGGCGGTTGTGGCGGAAACTGTGCCTGCCCAGCAACAGAAGACCGCAATACGAAAAAGCCTGAAGTCCAAGCGGTGAAATGGAAATAAAACGATTTTTGCTCACAAATAAAAAAGCCGTCCAAGAGGGGCGGCTTTTTTACGCACTGACACAAAAAAAGTGCAGGAAAGTCAAAACAGAAAAAGCATTCAAAACAGCAAAGTGCTAACATTTCCGCAGATAAATCTCAGACCAAGCATGGGGCGAAAATGTTAATACAACGTGGTGGACTTAAGGTCGTTGCAGGGCTCGGCATTTCTGGTGTTGCAGCGGTCAATTTTTTACATAACCAAGGCTACCGCGTTGCAGTAACGGACTCCCGATCGACTCCGCCCGGTCATGACCAAATTCCAGCAGAGGTACAAACCAGTTTTGGTCAGTTTGACGCAGAACTGTTGTTGTCTGCTGAAGAAATCGTTATTAGCCCTGGGCTCGATCCGAAACTACCTGAAATTCAAGCTGCGATTGCCAAAGGCATTCCCGTGGTGAGTGAAATTCAAATCCTACGTCGTGCAACTGACAAGCCAATCATGGCCATTACTGGGTCTAATGCAAAAAGTACTGTGACGACCTTGATTGGTCTGATGGCTGAACATGCAGGCGTGAAAGTCGCGGTAGGCGGTAACCTTGGTCGCCCAGCGTTGGATTTAACCAAAGATGAGCCAGATTTATACATTTTAGAGCTATCCAGCTTTCAGTTAGAAACCACTTCAAATTTACAAGCTGAAGTTGCGGTGGTGCTGAATATGAGTGAAGATCATCTTGACCGTCATGGCGATATGATGGGCTATCACACCGCGAAGCATCGCATTTTCCAAGGCGTGAAAAAAGTCGTTCATAACCGTGATGACTCACTTACTCGTCCTTTAGTGCCTGATGCTACGCCAATGCAAAGCTTTGGTTTAAATGCACCTGATATGAATCAGTACGGTGTATTAAGAGATGACGATGGTACGATCTGGTTAGCCCGTGGCCGCACACGTTTATTGAACAGTGCAGAGATGTATATTCAAGGTACACACAATGTTGCCAATGCTTTGGCCTGTTTGGCTTTGGGTGAGGCAATCAACTTGCCACTGGAGTCGATGTTGGAAACACTGAAAAGCTTTAAAGGCTTAGAGCATCGCTGTGAGTTTGTGAAAGAAGTTGAGGGTGTGCGCTACTATAATGACTCTAAGGGCACCAATGTAGGCGCAACACTGGCTGCGATTGATGGTCTAGGTGCTGCGATTGAAGCCAAAGGTGGTAAGGTCGCGATCATTTTAGGTGGTCAAGGCAAAGGACAAGATTTTAGTGCTTTACGTGAGGCTTTGAGCAAATACGTGAAAGTGGCTGTGTTGATTGGTGAAGATGCGGCGTTAGTTGAACAAGCTGTGGTAGGAACAACCACCTTACTGCATGCTGAGACTTTAGAGCAGGCAATTGCACTTTGCCAAGCCCATACCCAAGCCCATGATGTCGTGTTATTGTCACCTGCATGTGCAAGTTTTGATATGTTCAGTGGTTACCCACAGCGCGGACATCAGTTTGTCGCTTGTGTGCAAGAACTCCACTAAAAATAATAAGGAAATTGAGATGGCTGAGTTTGCTCAGACAACGATCAATAAAATTAACCAGTTTTATAGCCGTTGGGCGCCGCGTGTACCCAGCGAAGTGACACCGCGTAATGTGTTGATCTTTTGCGTCATTGCTTTGTTGTGTTTAGGCTCGATCATGGTTGCATCTGCGTCGATGCCTTATGCTGAACGCCTTCATGAGAATTCATTTCACTATGTCCTTCGTCACGGGATTTCAATCGCGGTGGCGGGCGTTTTGGCCTATGCGGTATACCGAGTTCCGCTCAATGTTTGGTTCAATAACACCTTCCCACTGTGGATCTTGACCATCTTACTGCTGGCTGCCGTATTGGTTGTTGGTACCGAGGTTAATGGTTCGACCCGTTGGATTCGTGTTGCGGGCTTCACCTTGCAGGCTTCTGAGGTCGCCAAAGTAATGATGGCGATTTTCACAGCGGACTATGTGGTACGCCGTGCCGAAGAAGTAAGAAATAACATCAAAGGCTTGATCCGTCTCGGTATTATTATGCTGTTGACGGTGGGTTTGATTATTGCGGAGCCTGACTTGGGGGCAACCGTGGTGATTAGTTTGATGATGCTCGGTATCTTTTTCCTTGCTGGCGCGCCGTTGATTCAGTTTGGTATGGCTTTTGGTGCAATCTTTGCGGCCTTTGTCTTTCTGATTGTATTTGAGCCTTACCGTTTTGAACGTCTAATGTCTTTCTCAAACCCTTGGGAAGATCCGCTAGGTACTGGTTACCAGCTTTCCAATGCCTTAATGGCTTTTGGGCGTGGTGAATGGTTTGGTGTAGGGCTTGGCCACAGTGTACAGAAAATGGCCTACTTGCCTGAAGCGCATACCGACTTCATGTTGGCCATTTTAGGCGAAGAGTTTGGCTTTTTCGGGATCACTACGGTCTTAATTCTGTCCTTTACCATGTTGCTGTGCTGTATCAAAGTGGGTCATCGTGCCTTGAAGAATCAGTACCTGCGTGCGGGTTATTTGGCATATGGGGTATCGATTATTTTCTTACTGCAAATTTTGGTAAACGCAGGTATGAATATGGGCATGCTGCCAACCAAAGGTTTGACCCTACCTTTCATTAGTTATGGTGGTTCATCACTGATTATGTGCGCAGTGATGATCAGTTTGATTTTGAAAATTGATGCAACCACACAAAGTGCCAATCCAACCAAAGAAGAATCCAGCTTCTAAGCCGGTTGTTCTTTCATCACGCTATCTGCAGACGAAACTCACTTTTCGTTATGCGGATAGCGTTTGAGCCCTTCCTAAATTGTGTTTCTCATCAGCGTATTTATGCATCATTCTTTCATGATGAATGTGACTGTAATAATCTAATTTTTTGAATTTTCTTCAATTGAAACGTTGCGCGCTATGCGTAGTGTTGAGTTTCTGCCGCGATGGTTTTGCTATAAATAGATACCGTGCAGGGTAGTACGGTGCGGAATCAGTGAAACATCCCATTGTGCAATGGCTTGTTGCAACATTCGTTTAGGATGGTCTAGTTCGACAACTGGCTGATTTAGTGCGCGTATTGCTTGAGCGAGTAGAGCTGGTGCTTGGTTAAGATCCAGCGCTTGTGCCATATTTTGTTTAGACAATTTTTGCCCTTGATTATTCATGGCTAAAGGCAGGTGCATATAGCTAAGACGTGGGTAATCTAGCAGCTGACCTAAATAAATTTGTCGCTCGGTATTATCCAATAGATCTGCACCACGAACCACATGGGTGATGCCTTGTAGGTAGTCATCTACCACGACCGCTAATTGATAGTTGATAATGCCATCGCGGCGTTTCAGTACAAAGTCACCGAGCTCATGTGCCAGTTGTGAGCAGTGTCGGCCTTGCAGAGCATCATCAAAACAAATCTCGACATCTTCTACTTTGACGCGAATGGCTTGTTGCTCAAAAGGCAGAGCAAGGTCACGGCAGGTGCCTGCATAAATGTGGTTAGAACCGAGCATTTTGCGGGTGCACTGACAGGCATAGACCAGTTTGAGTTGATGCAGTTGCTGAATCACGTCTTCATATAGGTCGAGACGATCTTTTTGGAATATGATCTCCGCATCGGGCTGAAAGCCGAAAGCCTCGATACAATGCAAGATATGGCTTTCACTGCCGGGGTAAATACGCGGGATATCGGTATCTTCAATACGAACCAACCATGTGCCTTGATGTGCTTTAGCTTCGCAATAACTGGCAACGGCGGTGATGAGTGAACCAAAATGCAAAGGGCCGGTTGGCGATGGCGCAAACCGACCCACATAAGCCATCCTGTTGTCCCCCTCCTTATGTAAAGGAGGGGTTGGGGGAGGATTATTGAATAACATGATTAACCGTTATTTTGCTTCTCTTTGATTTCTGCCAGTGTTTTGCAGTCAATACATAAAGTTGCTGTTGGACGGGCCTCTAAACGGCGCAGACCAATTTCGATACCACAGGTTTCACAGAAACCATAGTCATCGTTTTTAATCGCTTCAATTGATTGCTCGATTTTGCGGATGAGTTTACGTTCACGGTCACGTGTACGTAATTCAATTGCAAACTCTTCTTCTTGTGTCGCGCGGTCATTCACATCAGGCAAAGCGGTGTTTTCGTCTTGCATGGTGTTGAGTGTGCGGTCAACTTCTGACATCAGCTCTGCTTTCCATGCCAACAAAATTTGGCGGAAGTGCTCAAGCTGACCTTCAGACATGTATTCTTCATTTTTTTTCGGCTGATAAGGTTCAATACCAAATAAGCTTGCAGTAGAACCACCGTCAGTCGCTTTAGGCTTAGTTTTGCGCACACGTTTTGTAGATTTTTCATCTACAACATCAGTTTGTTCGTCTAAGACAGTATTTTGGTTGTCATTCGCCATTTAGGGCAATCCTCATCATATACGTATCTTTAATACGCAAAAAATATGGTGATATGCAAGTGTTTTTATCCACCCTCGAGGAGATTCACCCTCGGGGGTCGTCATCATATAGACTTTTTAAGTATTTTGATAGTCTTTGATGTTTGGATTAAATTGATCACTTTTTCGTAAGAGCAACTAAGGTAATTGAAAACGATAAAAATGAAAAGTTAATAACCTGAAATTTCAACATTTATTTTTTGCTGTGCGTGTAAGACACGTTCTACGTGGGTTTCATGGCTGCCATCTGCGTTTAATTGTAAAATACGATAACCTGGTGCTTGCTCATCTAAGGCGAAATGATCGCTTAAAGGTTTAAATTGGACACTGGTAGACGGCGTCGAGTAAAACTGAATACCATGCCACTCACGCCATGATTCTTGATGGACATGTCCCGACAGCACAATTTTGACATTGTGGTATTTCGCAAGAACCGCAGTGAGGTCTTGGGTGTTCTTGAGTTTATGTTGATCAATCCATTTTGACTGCATTTCAAAAGGATGATGATGACAGGCAATCACAATGTGTTGCTGGGCAAATTCTTGTAGGATCTGTTCCAGTTGGTTCAATTGTGCTTCATCGACCCAGCCATCGATTTTACCTTTGACAGCACTATTGAGTAAAACCACGCTCCAAGGGCCAAAGTGAATCACATGAACTTTGTTTTGTTGCTGATGAAAAGGGAAGTGTTCGGCATTGTCATGATTGCCCGGAACCTGATAAAACGGCGTCTTTAAACTCTGCATAAAGTCTAAATAGCGTTGATAGGTTCGAGGCACAGGTACTTGTGCCAAGTCACCCGTATGGACGATAGCATTCAGTTGTGGATGACGTTCCACAATGTGTTGTATTACATGATGAAAGCTTTGCTCTGGATTCATACGTACAAACTCCAGATGATCTTGATCCATCAAGTGCGTATCTGAAATTTGGATAATGGTCCAATTTTTCTCATTATTTAAAGTCATGCCTGACCCCTTAGACATTCCTTGTCGTTTTAATCTGTTGTTGTAGCCATTGCAAGGCCATTATGACAGGCGCATTTCTGAGCCGACCATTGGAAAGTAATGTATCGATCTGCGCATAATCAATCAGGTGTAATAAAATATTTTCACCTTCATCGGGCATACCAAATACACCACCTTGTTCGGGTAAATCGGCCGCAGCACTATACAGATGAAACAGTTCCGCACAGGCACCTGCAGAAGGGTAAAAGCTAAACAGATGTTGTAAGTGTTCAATCTGACAGCCTGATTCTTCTAATGCTTCACGGCGAATACAGCTTTCAGGTGATTCATCACCATCGAGTACTCCCGCAATAATCTCCAGCTGCCAAGCTGAATCTTGATCATCCATAGCACCAATACGAAACTGTTCAATCAAGGCAAATTTTTGTTGTGCATCATCATAAATTAAGACACCTGCCGCTTCAGGGCGCTGAATAAGCTCACGTGAAATCACAGCGGTGTACTCAGCTTGATTAAACAGGCGATGACGTAAATTTACTTTTTCTACTTGAACAAAACCCTGAAAAACAAAGGCTCTGTCTACAATTTGGACATCTTCACGGTGATATGTAGCTTGCTTAATTATGTTCATAAAGCGCAATCAGGATGAAATTTATCATTTCATCCTAACTGAGAATCGCATGATTACAAAAGGTTTTTTATCAGCTTACACTTTTTGGTACAAGTTTTGTCCGCTTGCATGGAATTGTTTTTTCATGCTATCGAGACCGGTTTCGACCTCTTCTTGCTGAATTTTATTCAGTGCAGCGTTTTGCTGGTTTTGTGCATAATCACGCACGTTTTGTGTGATTTTCATCGAGCAAAACTTGGGACCGCACATCGAACAGAAGTGCGCAGACTTGTGCGCTTCCTTCGGCATGGTTTCATCATGCATGCTACGCGCCGTGTCTGGATCAAGGCTGAGATTAAACTGATCTTCCCAGCGGAATTCAAAACGTGCTTTAGACAGAGCATTGTCACGAACTTGCGCACCCGGATGACCTTTGGCCAAATCTGCCGCATGTGCTGCAATTTTATAGGTGATGATGCCATCTTTGACGTCTTTCTTGTTCGGCAGGCCCAAGTGTTCTTTTGGCGTGACATAGCACAACATGGCAGTCCCATACCAACCAATCATCGCCGCACCAATCGCAGAAGTAATATGGTCATAACCCGGTGCAATATCGGTGGTTAATGGCCCTAAAGTGTAGAAGGGCGCTTCTTGGCAGACTTCAAGTTGTAGATCCATATTTTCTTTGATCATATGCATAGGCACATGCCCTGGACCTTCAATCATCACTTGCACATCATGTTTCCATGCACGATGGGTCAACTCACCTAAAGTGCGTAATTCAGAGAACTGTGCTTCGTCATTGGCATCTTGGATACACCCTGGACGTAGGCCATCGCCGAGGCTGAATGACACATCATAGGCTTTCATGATTTCGCAGATTTCATCGAAATGCGTATAGAGGAAGTTTTCTTGATGATGGGCCAAACACCACTGTGCCATGATCGAACCGCCACGAGACACGATACCAGTGAGGCGATTCGCCGTCATTGGAACATAACGTAATAAGACGCCTGCATGGATGGTGAAATAGTCTACGCCTTGCTCCGCTTGTTCGATCAGCGTGTCTTTGAAGATTTCCCACGTCAGGTCTTCAGCCACCCCATCAACTTTTTCTAAAGCTTGATAGATAGGTACGGTACCAATCGGAACAGGTGAGTTACGGATAATCCACTCACGCGTTTCATGGATGTTCTTCCCTGTGGAGAGGTCCATGATGGTGTCTGCACCCCAACGAGTTGCCCACGTCATTTTTGCGACTTCTTCATCGATTGAAGAGCCTAGAGCCGAGTTACCAATATTGGCATTGATTTTCACCAAGAAGTTTCGGCCAATGATCATGGGTTCAATTTCAGGGTGGTTAATATTGGCAGGAATAATGGCACGCCCTTCAGCCACTTCTTTGCGCACAAATTCAGGCGTGATTTCCATCAGGTTATGCGCACCAAAGTTTTGCCCCGCGTGTTGACGTGCATCGACCCCTTCACGTTGACGCTGATTTTCACGAATAGCGATGTATTCCATTTCAGGAGTAATGATGCCTTGTTTGGCATAATGCATCTGCGTGACATTGTGACCTGCTTTGGCGCGACGTGGTTTCTGGATGTGAGCAAAACGAATATCAGCGGTACGTATATCTCGTAAACGTTCTTGACCAAAGCTTGAGCTCAGGCTATCTAACATTTCGGTATCGTTGCGCTCTTCAATCCAATTTTCGCGAACATTCGGTAGACCTTTGTTCAGATCAATACTGACATTGGTATCGGTATACACACCAGAGGTGTCATACACCATCACTGGTGGATTATACTCACCGCCTAAGCCTGTTGGGGTTTCGGTCAGTTCAATCTCACGCATGGGGACTTGAATGTCTGGGCGTGAACCTTGGATATAAACTTTTTTAGAGGCAGGCAAGATACGGGTCAGATCTTTGGCATCTTGTTCATGTTGTGCTGAAATTTCAGCGGAAAGATTCGTTAACTGGTTCATTGCAATGATCCTTATGAATGACATCAACGAATCAAGCACGACCAAAAACGATGGCAATTGAAGCTATTTCTGTGTGTTGTTAATTTGATGATACAAATGCAACGGATGTATTTCTACTGGAAATAGTTCAATGAAAGGCGTTCAGTTTTTAGATGGCTTGATTCCTACGCAGGTCTTAACCTGATCAGGTTCAACGGTACTCAGCTTCAAAACTTTATTGAAAAGTCTTAGCTGATCTCAGCGAGCAATTACTCGCGCTCCGTCAAGCGATGCATCATCTTAACATGCAATGTTGTTAAAAACAGCGACCTTTTTATTCAAAGTGTGAAAGGAGATATGTTCAACGTTCTAAGCAAATGGCATCGCTTAAGCAGTCTTTGCCTTGATCGGGTTGGACCATGCGCAATTGGATAAAATGCGCCAATTGTCTTTGTAAGAGTTGATCTGCACCTAGGCGCTGCGCATGGGCGGAAGCAGGCAAGATGATTTGAGCCGCTCTTTGTTCAGGGCTGAGTTTCACGAACTTTAAAAATAAGCGCGCTTGATCCGTCACACTTGAATTTTTTAATTCGGCTAGGTGCTCAATTTCTTCCAAATAATTGCTTTGCACGGTATAGCCGTCGTAAATGCGTTGAGCATCCAGTCCGATAAACAAGAGGGTGCTATATAGGTTCAACAGATGACGTGCATCTTGGTGGTAGCTACTTTTTGGGTATTGCTGTAAATAACTTTCCCAATACAGCGCACGATCCACAATTTCTTTGGCATCAATTTTGACCTGACTTCCAATCACGGCAGGGTATTGATTCTGTGTTGCCAGATGTTCAATAAACTCTTGCTCTGCGACAGGGAGATAAGGCGCAAAAATTTTGGCTAAATATTCAGGGCTACGGCGGTAATGCACTTGTCCTTCGCCTGCATCAAACAGCTCGACATAAGACTGCCCTTGGTGTTTGATGAGGTATTGGTCGCGAATGGTGAGTTGCTCAAAAAGACTTTGTTGAATGGTCGGATGTTGAGCCATTTCTAGGGCATAGCTTTCAAAAGCGCGCTGCTGTTGCGGCGTACGTTCAACCGATAAAAAGTCATGGTACATTTTATTGGATAAACCCAATAAATGCTTTTGTTGTTGAAAGCCGAGTAAAGGTAAACACAGCTTAAGATCTTGATTGATTTGCTCTAGAGCAAAAGTCGTACGTTGTGCATCTATTTCCGACATGTTTTTATCAATTTTTTGGCACAAGTCGGTTAAGTCCAAGGTTTGAGTCGAAGATGCTTCTATTTGTGCGGGCTCTTGAAAGCTGACAGGTTCAGGTTTCTGACAGGCAGCCAACAGCGCACACATAAAAATCAGTGCGTAAGGTTTAAGCGAAAATAAAGAAGAATGATTCACAGCGACTCGATCAAAAAACTCAGTTCAGCGACAACACAGTAGAGAAACTCCTTTTCTCCGTGGCTCATTTTATAGGGGGAATGGAATTTTTAATGTGTAGTATTGTGAATGAGTTTGTTGAACGGGCTATGACACTATTCAATATTTACTTCATAATGAACAGATTAGTGCGCGCTATTGTAACCAGTGCAATAAAAAATATACGAAAATAATGACAACTCGTTTTAGTATAGCGTTGCTTAGAACGAGGCCAGTGAGGCGGAAAGGTGGACCAAAAACAATGAAGATTAAATGTGTTCTGGCCAGCTGTGTGTTGTTTTTCGCGCCGTGGAGTCATGCCTTGGATTTGGTCGACGCATTACAACGCGCCAAAGTCAATGATCCTAACTGGCAAGCCAATTTACTCCAATATGAAGCAGATCAACTCAATTTAGGCATTGCTCAAGGTAACTTACTACCTACTATTAGTCTGTCTGGCAATGTGACTCGAAAAAATCAACCCATTGGGCAGGTGAGTTCGGTTCTTTCCATGCCCGATACGACCATCACCAAACAAGTGGCGATTACGGCGCGCCAACCCCTTTTTCGTTGGGATGCGTGGGAAGGATTGAAACAAGTCAAGACCTCCCTCAGTTTAAGTGAAGTCAATTTACAGCTACAGCGTCAGCAGCACATTTTAGCGGTGACGGAAGCCTATTTTAATGTACTGCGCCAACAAAGTTTAACCGCAGCCAATTTACAAGAAGAACAAGCCTTACTTGAACAACTGAATATGATGAATGCCAAACTCAGAGAGGGTTTGGTAGCAAAAAGTGATGTGAGTGAAGCTAATGCACAGTACCAAAGCGCACAAGCTAACCGCATTGCGACGCATGTACAACTGGTCTTGGCGCAGGAACAACTGGCGCAAATGATCGGGCCTTATCAAGAAAACTTGGCAGTGTTGCGAGAAGACTTTCAGTTTCAAAAGCCTTATCCAGCAGAGCTTTCGGCATGGACTAATTTGGCTCTCGCACAGAACTTAGGCATTCAGCAGGCACGCTTGCAACAGCGCTATGCTGAAGATCAAAAACGGGTTGAACAAGCTGCGTTGTATCCGCAAATTGAAGCTGTGGGAAGCTATGGTTATAGTGAGCAGACGCCTGAGAATATTATGTCGACCAAAGGCAACTTTGATCAGATTGGTATTGAGATGAATTGGAATGTCTATACGGGGGGGCGAACCAAGAAGTCGATTCAAAAAGCCGCTGTTAACGTCAAAAAATCTGAAGCCGAATTGGATGCCGCTATCCGTAAAGCCAACACCGAGGTGAAAAAGTCTTATTTGCAAGTGGAAACAGACCAAGCCAAGTTGCAAGCACGTAAAGCT
This sequence comes from Acinetobacter sp. P1332, assembly GCF_044057475.1. NCBI lineage: Bacteria > Pseudomonadati > Pseudomonadota > Gammaproteobacteria > Moraxellales > Moraxellaceae > Acinetobacter > Acinetobacter sp. P1332. Next base: position 3,297,951 of record NZ_CP171157.1, on the reverse strand, counting down.
GCTATGGAGTCATCCAGCCTCGTCTCTCGTGCCTCCCAAGCGCAGTATCAAGAGGGCTTAAAAACCATGGTCGATGTTTTGCTGGCACAGCGCAATGCCTTTTCGGCCAAGCAAGATTATGTCAATACCAAGTATGACTATCTGATCAATGTCTTGCATTTAAAGGCATCTGTGGGTAAGTTGACTGAACAAGATATTCAAGAAATGAATGCATGGTTGGTGGACAAAGCACGCTTATAAAAGGGTCTTGTCATCAAATCTTCACAATTGCTATGCTTTAATATCGCTCAATCTTTAGTCCCTCATGATGTTGCTGTGGAGTGCGTCCTTTGCCAAATAGTCCTGTTTTAAACCATCACATTTCTTCGCAGTTCAATGAAGATTTGCAGGATGTGAACACTAAATTTATGACCATGGGTGGTTTGGTAGAGCAACAAGTGGCAAATGCAATTCATGCGCTACTCGACACCGATGCCAACTTAGCGGTCGATGTTCAGTTTAAAGACAATGCGGTGAATCAGCTCGAACGTGAAATTGATGAAGCTTTGACCTTGATTTTGGCGCGTCGTCATCCTGCTGCGATTGATTTGCGTATGGTGATTGCGATGTCGAAAGCCAATACCGACCTAGAGCGTATTGGTGATGAAGCTGCGAAAATTGCTCGTATTGCGCAAAGCTTATGTGAAGATGGTGAATCCCCTCGCGGTTATATGGAAACGCGTCATATTGGTAACCAAGTCCGTGTCATGATTCATGATGCCCTAGATGCTTTTGCACGTTTAGATGCAGAACAAGCGCTACGTGTGATGATGGCCGATGCTGATATTGACCGTGAATATCAGTCTGCAACACGTACTTTAATGACTTATATGATTGAAGACCCACGTCATATTGCCCGTGTGATTAATGTGATGTGGGTATTGCGTTCATTGGAGCGGATTGGCGATCATGCGCGTAATATCTCTGAGCAAGTGATTTACATGGTGAAAGGTTTAGATGTGCGTCATACCAGTTTTGAAGAGGTTGAAAAACATATCCAAAAATAAAAAATAGCGTATCTTATTTTTCAAGCACAACTTCGGTTGTGCTTTTTAATGGTTGTTTAATTTTTAGATAAAAAAAATCTCAGACTTTGGGGGAAATCTGAGACTAAAATCGGGGATATTTATCGTTATAGATAAGAGGTTTCCCTCTATCCTTGAATGTTATTATAGGAAAGATGTTTTTCTGCGTCATGTAGGTTCTTGTAGTGTAATGTTGAGTTTTGCAATGGTTGTGTAGCGCTATGTTTACACTTAATTATTTGGATACAAATAATCTCTTTATAACGTCATTGGGTCATCAATATTTCATCTATTTGGGGTTTGGTTAGACCTGTGCTTAGATAGAACATTGTATGAATAAAAAGAAAAGCCCCGATGTCGGAGCTTTTCAAATGTGCAACGCTTTATCACACCTCAGGCTTTAAGCCTTCTGCTTTTTCTAAGCTTTCATCATTGTTAAAGAACTTCTCACGTTGTTCTTCAAGAAACTTTTTCGCATCAGGTTCAAATACATTTAAGCGTTTTTCATTGATTAAAGTGGTTTGGTGCTTTAACCATTCTCCCCAAGCTTGCTTGGAGATGCTTTCAAAAAGTTCTTGGCCTTTTGCACCAGGAAACGGTGCAAAGTCTAAACCTTCCATTTCTGTTTGATATTTACGGCAAAAAACTTGTCGAGTCATATCTAGACGTCCTTATTGAGCATAAAGTTTTTCTAAACGTGCATGGGCACGTTCAATGGCAGCTTCTACTTGCGCAGGTGCAGTTCCACCAATGTGGTTACGTGCATTGACTGACGCTTCAAGGGTCAGCGCTTTTTCAAACACATCCGCTTGAATTAAATCAGAAAACTGTTGAAGTTGTTCTAAAGTTAATTCAGAAAGATCTTTTGATTCTTGAACACCTAAAGCAACGGCTTTACCCACAATTTCATGTGCATCACGGAAAGCCACGCCATTTTTTACAAGGTAATCAGCCAAGTCTGTTGCGGTTGAGAAACCACGCAGCGCTGCTTCACGCATGATGTCAATGTTTGGCACCAAAGCAGGAATCATGTCTGCAAAAGCCATGAGCGAGCCACGCACGGTATCGATCGCATCAAACAACGGTTCTTTGTCTTCTTGGTTGTCTTTGTTATACGCCAACGGTTGACCTTTCATGAGTGTTAACAAGCTCATCAGGTCGCCATAGACACGACCTGTTTTACCGCGCACTAATTCGGGCACATCTGGATTTTTCTTTTGTGGCATGATTGAAGAGCCAGTACAGAAACGGTCCGGAATGTTTACAAACTTAAACTGTGCAGACGTCCAAAGAATCAGTTCTTCTGACATACGTGATAAGTGCATCATGATCAGCGAAGCCGCAGCATTGAATTCAATACCGAAGTCACGGTCAGATACTGCATCAAGCGAGTTTTCAGAAACAGCTTCAAAACCCAGTAACTCTGCTGTAAATGCGCGGTCGATGGGGTAAGTGGTACCTGCCAGTGCTGCTGAACCTAAAGGCATACGGTTAGTACGTTTACGACAGTCAATGAGGCGCTCAGAGTCACGCACTAACATTTCAAACCATGCTAGTAGGTGGTGACCAAAAGTCACAGGCTGTGCTGTTTGTAAGTGGGTGAAGCCCGGCATAATGGTGTGCGTGTTTTGAGCAGCAATACTCAAAATACCTTTTTGTAATTTTTTTAGTAATTCTAAAATGGCATCGATCTCATCGCGGACATAGAGGCGAATATCGGTTGCCACTTGGTCATTACGGCTACGACCGGTGTGGAGCTTTTTACCTGTGATGCCAATCCGTTGAGTCAAACGTGACTCAATGTTCATGTGCACATCTTCTAGGTCAATACGCCATTCGAACTGACCCGCTTCGATTTCAGTTTGAATGGTGTTTAAGCCATTGATGATGTCATCGCGTTCTTGTTCAGTCAGAACGCCAACTTTTGCAAGCATGGTCGCATGAGCAATAGAACCTGCAATATCTTGTTTATAAAAGCGTTGGTCAAATTGTACAGATGCTGTAAATTCAGCAACAAAGGCATCAGTAGCTTCAGAGAAACGACCGCCCCACATACCCGAAGTTTGGGCTTGTGACGGATTTGAGGAATTAGAAGATGTGGTCATGTCGGCTCAATAAGATAAAAAGCGGTAGAACTCGCATGAGTATAACAAATTCAAGACAACTTGCCGAAGTTCAAGATGCGCAAAGTTTAACTTCCAGCATGGCTAAGCCAAATATCTCTTATTTATTTAGCAAAATCGTGCAATGGCCGCATTTGTTGGAATTATTTGTTGGGGGAAATTTGTTGGCCATGCTGTTGGCTTTGGCCGAGGCACAGTCTTGGTCAAACTTGGTGTTTGAGCATGTACTCGGTTATATGCTTTACATTAATTGGGTTTTACTGTCTTTTGCTGCGCTAATGCAATATGGACAAAAAAAGTTACAAGATTTGAGTCTGGGTATGACTTTATTGTCAGGCTTTTTTCTATTGCAGATCATTGTGTTGGTGACCACGCTCAGCCTTAATATACTGATCTTCTTTGGAGCTAATTTTAGTTTCAAAGGTTTGACTTCAGCCATCTTATGGAATGATGTGGCTTTGCATTTGGGTTATGGCTTGTTGTTAGGCAGCTTTTGTTTTCGTTATTTGTACCTAAGAGAGCAATGGTTTAGGCAGCAAAACAGTGAGCTGAATGCACGGGTACAGGCGATGCAAGCCCGTATCCACCCGCATTTTTTGTTTAATAGTTTAAATAATGTGATTAGCTTGATCGCGATTGATCCAGATAAAGCCGAACAGATGTTGCTCAATCTATCGCGTCTGTTTAGAGCCAGTTTCCAAGAACTCAAACTGGTCAAGCTCAGTGATGAAATTGAGTTGTGTCAGCGTTATTTGGCGATTGAGCAAATTCGCTTGGGAGATCGTTTACAGGTTGAATGGAAAATCGAGCATGCCGAATTGTGTAAGCAGGTACAAATTCCACTCTTAACTTTACAACCTTTACTTGAAAATAGTATTTTTCATGGTGTTGAAAAATTTTTAACTAAGAGTACGATAAGTGTACTGATTGAAATATTGCAAAATCAAGTTAATATCGTCATAACCAACCCATTTACAAAGGAAACAATTCATAAACGACAAGGACATGGTATTGCCATTGAAAATGTGAAGCAGCGTCTAGAAGCATATTTTGGGCGAACTGTGAGCTTTCAAACCTATGCAGGGGAGGGAATGTATACCACTGTTGTGCAGTATCAATATAAATAAGCCGCAGTGAACCTATAAAAATAAACAAGGTGACTGTTGGGGAGGAGATAAATGGACATCCTAATTTGTGATGATGAGCCTTTAGCAATCGAACGTTTGTCTAGATTGGTGAGTCAGCTCGGACATCAAGTGGTGGCAATAGCCTCACATGGTCAACAAGCAATTGAATTAACTCAACAATATGAACCAGATGTGGTGCTTTTAGATATTCAGATGCCAGAAATGGATGGTTTGACCTGTGCGCATTATTTGCGACAACTTGAGCCGATGCCTGCTTTGGTGTTTTGTACAGCTTATGATGAACATGCGCTCGATGCATTTAAGTCACATGCTGAAGGTTATTTATTAAAACCAGTGATGCAACAGGAATTGCAACAGGTGCTTGGTCACCTCACTAAATTAACCCAAGCTCAAATGAGCGAGATAAAACAAAAAGAAAATATGGACGAATTTAACGTAAAGCGACATCAAATCGCAGCGAAAACCTATCGTGGTGTGGAATTGGTGCCCATTGAAAATATTTATTATTTTTTGGCGGATCAAAAATATGTCACGGTACGCCATAAAAATGGCAGTGTCTTAATTGATGAAACCTTAAAAGACTTAGAGCATGAGTTTGGGGATGCCTTTATTCGTATCCACCGTAATGCTTTGGTTTCTGTTCATTTTTTAGAAGGACTTGAAGTGGTCAACTCTGGGCAGTATCAAGTGCGTTGCCGTGAGTTAGATGAGCGTCTAGCGGTGAGTCGACGACATTTGCCGGGCTTGCGTGAGCGCTTACATAGGCTTTAGCAGGCTAATGTAATTATTCTGCTGCTGATGATGAGATGGGACGCTTTGGGCTGAATACATTTCCAATGGGGGAAATTCAGTTTAAGATAGTTTCATTCTTATTGGCACATACTAAAATTTATGAAAACCCTAAAGATCGCTACTCGACAAAGCCCGCTTGCTCTTTGGCAAGCTGAACATATCCGTGCTCGTTTAGAAGCATTGCATGCGGGGCTCACAGTAGAGTTGGTGACTTTTGTTACCCAAGGGGACAAAATTTTAGATACACCATTGGCAAAAATTGGTGGCAAAGGTTTATTTGTCAAAGAGCTTGAAGCGGCTTTGTTGGATGGTCGTGCCGATTTGGCAGTGCATTCAATGAAAGATGTTCCGATGGCTCTGCCAGAGGGGTTATCACTGGCCGTGATTTGTGAGCGTGAAGATCCTTTAGATGCTTTTGTGTCGAATAGTTATGCGAATTTTGATGCATTGCCACAAGGGGCGAAGGTCGGCACTTCGAGTTTACGCCGTAAATGCCAAATTTTAAAACTACGACCTGACTTAGAGATTATCGATTTACGTGGCAACGTAGGAACGCGTTTATCTAAATTAGATGCGGGTCAGTACGATGCCATTATTTTGGCCAGTGCGGGATTAAAACGCTTGGGGTTGGCAGAACGTATTCGTCATACCATTCGACCTGAGTTGAGTTTACCTGCCGTGGGTCAGGGCGCTTTAGGGCTAGAGTGCCGTGCAAATGATCAAGCGGTATTGGATTTGATTCATCCTTTATTACATGTAGAAACCGATACCTGTGTTCGCGCTGAACGTGCTTTCAATGCTTATCTTGAAGGTGGATGTCAGGTACCCATTGCAGGCTATGCCACGTTAGCAGACAACATCATCCAGATCGAAGGGCGTGTGGGGAGTGTCGATGGGCAAACGCTCCTCAAAGCACAAGTGGCGGGTGATGCCGCTGAAGCTGAACATTTGGGGGTTGTCCTTGCACAAGAGTTATTGGCTCAAGGTGCAGGTGATTTACTCAAAGCCTTTTATCACTAATATTGCTTAACGATGCTGTTTATTAATACGCGCCCTATTGATCGCGCGGCAAGCCTCACGATGGCACTAGAGCAACAGGCTGTTGAGGTCTATCCATTGCCGTTACTGGAGTTGTTGCCTAGAGCATGGAGTCATGACCTAGAGCGCTTGTATCAGCAGCTAGTGTACACCCAAGTGATTGTGGTGGTCAGCCCTAGTGCTGTGCAGTTTGGTATGGCACATTTGCTGCAAAGCGGTTTAACGGTGTCTGATTTACAGCATATTCAATGGATTGCAGTCGGACAAAAAACAGCACAGGCTTTGGCCGAATATGGTTTGGGCAGTGTGGTGCCTGAGGTAGAAACCTCTGAAGGGATGTTACAACTGCCTGTTTTGCAGAACTTGGCCAGTGATGCGAGTATTGCATTTTGGCGAGGAGAAGGTGGGCGTCAGTTTATGATGGACACCTTAATGCAACACGGGCGTCTTATACTGAACTTTGTTTTGTATGAGCGTCGCTGTCCAAATGAAACGATGCAGCAACAGGCTGAATTAATTCAATGTTTATCAGAACATAATCACTACGTCGCACTGATCAGCAGTGAGGCCAGTTGGCTGAATTGGTTAGCTCTGCTGGACTCAAATATTCAGCTTCTGCAACAAGGACACTTTTTGGTGTTGGGTGAGCGTTTGGCACAGATCTTGAAGCAGTATCAACAGCAAATGCATGTGCCGTTTAAAATGAGTGTACTGAAAGATTTAAAGACAGCCACGATTGTACAGTTGTTACAAAGTGAGCAAGGGAACGCATGAAGAAGATTCTTATCATTGTATTGATGGCTGCATTGGCGTGGATTGCGAAGCTAAGTTATGACGTGTGGGGGCTGAGTACACAACAAGCTACTTTGCTCAATGAAATGCACCAAATCGAACAGCGCAGCGCCAATTTGAACGATCAAGTCGTGGCTATGCAGCGTCAAAAAGAAACTTTGAAACAAGACCCAACAGCAGCGAATGTGACGAGTAGCCAACCTGCCGAATTGGTGGTTGAGGGCATTGATCCAATTTTGTTTATTAAGCAACAACTGGACTTGGTTGAGTTTGCCTTAAAGCAACAGCAGTATGTGGTGGCCACCGATAAGTTAGCTTTTTTAGATATGCAGCTGGAAAAATATAACTTGGCTGTGGCGTTGAAGCAAAGTTTGCATCAGGTCATAGCGCGAGATATGCAAACCATTCATAAGTTTGTGGCTGAGCGCAAGGAGCAGCAAGCGCTGATTAATCGTCAGCTGCAACAGATTGATCAGGCCTTAAATCGAGAAATACAACAACCTCAGTTAAACACCACGCGCGATAGGTCTGAATCCTTTTGGAAGCAATGGTTTAGACTAGAATCTGCGCAAGCACCTGCAACAGCGTTAATGCAACGAAAAATCGTGCTTAAAGAAGCTCAGTTACGTTTATTGTTAGCACGCCAAGCCTTAGCTGCAGGGCAATATACCGAATATCAAAAAGACTTAACCGAAGTGATGCTGTTGATCCAACAACTTCCAGACCCTAAAGCCAAAGAGCTGCTGAAACAGCTGAATAAGCTGAAAACATTGGTGGTTGTCCCAACGCCTATTTTAACTACGCGTGCGTTGTTGGGGTAATGGAATGAAACAAATACTGATTGCTTATGGCTTGGTAAGTTTAATTGCAATTGCCGCGTTGAGTGTCTTGAGTTATGGACATGGTGCGGGTTATGTCTATGTGTTTTGGCATGACTGGCAGTTACAAACCAATCTCTGGATCGTATTTATTGCTCTAGCACTGCTCAGTTTTAGCTTACATTTGGTTTGGTTGGGGCTAAAACGATATCTCAGTCGAGAAAAACGCAAAGCGGGAACTGTTTTTGATTTTAAAAGTTTGCATCCTTATGAACAACTGGCTGTGATTTGGTTGTTGGATGCAGGCCGAGATCAACAAGCCTTTATTCAAAATGCCTTCGCGCAGTCAGGCTTGCTCAAAAGTATTATCGATGCACGTTTATATTTGATGCAGGAGCAGTTCCCTGAAGCCTTAAGCGCCTTGAGCCAAAGCAATGCCATGGCCTTTGAGTTGGCTGAACTGCAACGTATTGAACTGTTTTTAGCACAAGAAGATGCAGAACAAGCTTTAACTCATCTTGAGTTTCTCAATCAACATGAACTGTCACCTTGGCTTAAAGACGTGCAAACCGCTTATGAAGCGTGTTTAAAAGAGCTATGGGGACGTTTTGCGATTCTGTTTCCATGGCTTTATTTACGCTCAACTCAATATGGTCATTTAGATCAAGATGTGAAAAAAGCATGGCTGAAGCGTTTGTTGATAAAATTTGATCAAGCCAATTATGAAAATTTAGAGGATTTAAAACAACGTTATTTGGACTTGTCTGATCAGATTTTCAGCCGCAGTTATGATGTTCAACTGCTGTGGCTTAAGTTATTAGCACGTATGCCAGACATGAGTGAACAGCACGAACACTTGTCGATTTATTTACTCAATCAGCAGTTTAATTCGGAAGTATTTTATTTGTGGTTCCAGCAGCAACTTTTGAAACAGCAGCCTGATTATGTGGACTTGCAGCAACACATTGAAGCATGGGAAGCAAAGTATACGAGTGTGCCGGTTTTGAGTTTTGCCAAGTGGCATATTTATACTGCTTTAGGTATGCAAGAGCAGGCAGATGCGTTATTAAGTTTATATCCCGATAATGTATTAATGAACTATTTAAGAATCAAATCGACCTTAAATGGTGATGAAGATTTAATTAAACAGTTAAATTTAATTTTTGAAAATAATGCAAATTTTGTAGAAATGAAAATATAGGTGCATAATGCAGAGCGTTTTAGATTACCCATTGGTTTATACTCAACACGTGGCTTGGGGAGATATGGATGCCTTTGGTCATGTTAATAATGTCATGTATTATCGTTATGTTGAAAGTGCGCGTTTGGCTTATATTGAACATACGGGTATTTTATCTGCGGATGTATTGACCGTTGTTGCATCAAATCAGTGCAAATATTTAAAACCAGTATTTTATCCAGATCAATTGAAAATTAGTGCGCGTATTGAAGAACTCAGAAATAGTGCATTTCGTATGCATTATTTATTATGGAGTGAACAGCAACAATCATTCGTTGCGGAAGCAGAAGCGGTCATTGTTTGTGTCGATAAAACCAATATGCAGAAAACATTAATTCCTGAACTGGTGCGTCAAAAACTCAAAGAATTTGAGTTAACGGTCGGTCACCAAATATAAATATCTTTTTATTTATTTTAAAAGTCGCTAGACTATATAAATACTGTCTAAGTATTGTTGTTTAAGTCATGGATGAGTTGAGTCTTTGGTCTAATCAAAATATTATTAAATAGACTCAGTAAATAAAATGTTGGTTAATGGAGTTAATGTAATGCCAGATATTAGTAATTTATCCGTAGAAGAGTTAAAGCGTCTACAAATCGAAGCGGAAGCTTTAATTGCATCTAAAAAAGATCAAGCAATTGAAGATGCTTATACCCAAATTAACGCGATTGCGGAAAATGTAGGCTTAAGCATTGAGCAAATTTTAGAGTTTGGCGCGACTAAGCGTAAAAAAGGCACACGTAAGTCGGTTGAACCGCGTTACCGTAACAAAGGCAATGCTGCTGAGACATGGACTGGCCGTGGTAAGCAACCACGTTGGTTGGTGGCTCAGTTAGAAAAAGGTGCGAAGCTTGAAGATTTTTTAATCTAAGTCATCACCTTGTCACAGATGTGACATAAGCTCAAAAAACCAAGCATTATCTGCTTGGTTTTTTTTATAGTTAAAGTTTGGTGTTGTTGTAAAATTATGCATAATGTCTATCAAAGAAAGACAAGAAATGAAGCAAGGAAGAATAATTGAAAGTTCGTGGTGGGAGAATCACAAAACCTAAATACATCACGTGGTGGATGTTTGCAGTCGTTGCGTTTTTAATTTTTGTTTTGCTGCAAATTCCTGCGGTATGGCTCATTGCAAAATTTTATAAAAACAACCAAGTTTTACATAACGTCAGCGGTAATATTTGGCATGGACAGGCCGATTGGCAAACTGGAAAATTGCGTGGAACTGTGCTGTGGACCACCCGACCTTTAGATTTACTGCTCCTTCGTGCAGGTACGAATCTCGAAATTTATAGTGCCAATACCAAGCTTGAAGGCGTTTTGGCCTATGGGTTTGGAAGAAAAATAATGGTGCGTGATTTAAACGGACAAATTGCACCCGAAACGTTAAAGTCGTTGGCCAATTGGCAATGGCCGAGTAATGCGATTCAGTTACAAAAAATTGATTTTAATTATAAAAAAGAGCAGGGATTTGATCAGGTGGATGGGGGAATACAATGGGCAGGCGGCGAACTCATGTATATCTTTGCGCAGCGCCCACAACAAATGCAGATTCCATCGTTGGCAGGTCGTTTGTCGCAGGAGCAAAATAAGCTGATGGTCGATTTACGCGATCAACGACAACAAAAACTGATGAACCTGACCATCGACCCAAGTCTGATGTTAGATGTGCAATTAACCCAGCGTCTCATGTTGAATGTGCCTTCATATCAAGGTAAAGCAGGCCTAGATAGTTATGTGGTGAGTTCACGTCAGCCTTTACTTAGTGGGGGCTTTTAATGGGTTTTGATCTGCAAAAATTACCGGAGCTAAATCTCAAACAGTTTGAACGTATAGCACCACTGTGCTTAATGCTTTTGATCTTGGCACTATGCTGGAAGTTGGCTGGCTTATTTTGGCTTTGGGTGGCGCCACCACAAGTCATGCAAATGCCACGCGTTGAATTGGGTTCGCAGCAACCTCAAGTTCCGAATATTACCAATTTTGCGTTATTTGCAGAGCAAAGTAAGAATCCCGCAGATGATCAGCTCAATTTACAGCTACAAGGGGTGGTGGTTGGGCAACCCAGTCAGTTCTCATCTGCTGTGATTAAGGCAAATAATGTAGCAGAGCGTTATCGGGTGGGGGAAAACATCGAAGGCAGCGCTTATTATTTGTCAGAGGTGTATTGGGATCGCGCGATTCTCAAAAATAACAGTGGGCAAACCCGAGAATTGTTTTTTCATGGGATTGATAATTTAGATCAGCAAATTGTGCCCCCAGCAACAGCACCCGTTGCAGCGCCTGCTGTGAGTCAAGAGCAGCAAGTATTAGGCCAAGCAGTACAGAACTTACAACAAGATCGTGAGCAATATTTAAAAGATTTGGGTGTAAATACCAGTAATACAGGGCAAGGTTATCAAGTCACTGAGCAAACACCAGCTGCACTGCGAAGCCGTTTAGGCTTGCAGGCAGGGGATCAGATTATGTCTTTAAATGGTCAAACGATCGGACAGGGGCAAAACGACGCGCAGTTGTTAGAACGTGCGCGCCGTGAAGGACAAGTAAAAATAGAAGTGAAACGTGGTGATCGTATCATTACGGTACAACAGAATTTTCAGTGATCGAACATCACCAATATTAGTTAGGAATGACTTGGATTTATGGCTTTATTGAATCACCGCCCTGCTTGGGCACTGACAATCGCAGCGCCTTTGCTTGCCATGGTGAGTACAGCCAGCTATGCACAAACGTGGAAAATTAATCTGCGCGATGCGGACTTAACTGCATTTATTAATGAGGTTGCGGATATTACGGGGAAAAACTTTGCAGTTGATCCACGGGTACGCGGTAATGTCACGGTGATTTCAAACAAAGCGTTGAATAAGCAAGAAGTCTACGACTTGTTCTTAGGAGTCTTGAATGTCAACGGTGTGGTCGCGATTCCTTCTGGTCGGACCATTAAAATTGTGCCTGACAGTAATGTTAAAAGTTCAGGCATTCCCTATGATGTTCGTCACCGTGCCACAGGCGATCAGGTTGTGACGCGGGTGATTTGGCTGGAAAACACCAATGCCAATGACTTGATTCCTGCACTGCGTCCATTGATGCCGCAGTTTGCACATTTATCTGCGGTGAATGGCACCAATGCACTGATTGTGTCTGATCGCGCCAGCAATATTTATCAGCTTGAGACCATCATCCGTAACTTGGATGGGACGGGACAAAATGATATCGAAGCGGTGTCGTTGCAGTCGAGTCAGGCTGAGGAAATGATTGGGTTGTTGGAAAGTATGAGCGGAACAGGCTCGATCAAAGATTTAAAGGGTTCCAGAATACGAATCATTGCAGATAACCGTACCAATCGGATTATTCTAAAAGGGGATACCGCGACGCGTAAACGTATTCGCCAAATGATCGAGATGCTGGATGTACCTGCTGCGGAGCGTCTAGGCGGATTGAAAGTGTTCCGCTTAAAATATGCCAGCGCTAAAAGCTTATCCGAAATTTTACAAGGTTTGGTCTCAGGGCAGGCTGTTAATTCTAGCGAGTCTAACGACAGCAATAACAATGGTAATTCCAGCTATAACCAAAGTAATAGCGCGAGTGAAGGTTCATCTTCACAGATTTCTACCCCAAGTATAAACTTAAACAGCCAGTCCAATCGCAATCAGAACAACATCACCAGCTTTAACAGTAACGGCGTTAGCATTATTGCTGATAGTTCGCAAAATGCATTGGTGGTCAAAGCAGACCCTCAGTTGATGCGTGAAATCGAGTCTGCCATTCAGCAGTTGGATACCCGTCGTCAGCAAGTCCTGATCGAAGCGACTATTCTTGAGGTGGAAGGTAACGATGCCGACCAACTGGGCGTACAATGGGCGATGGGTGATTTAAGTAGTGGTGTTGGGATTATTAATTTTGACAATATTGGTTCGAGTCTCAAAAGTATTGCTGCAAACTATTTAACGGGTGGCGGTGCGGGGGCTGCAAGTGCAATTGGCGCGGGTGGTTCGTTAATCCTTGGGGATTATAAAGAAGGCAGTGATGGCTCGCGTCAGTTATATGGCGCGATGATCCAAGCATTAAAAAGTAATACCAAGTCGAATCTGCTGTCTACACCATCGATTGTCACCATGGACAATGAAGAGGCTTATATCGTCGTGGGGGAAAATGTGCCCTTTGTAACAGGTTCGGTTTCTACCACCTCTTCAGGTACAGCTAACCCCTACACCACCATTGAACGTAAAGATGTGGGTGTAACGCTTAAGGTGGTGCCACATATTGGTGAAGGTGGCACCATCCGCTTAGAAATTGAACAAGAAGTCTCTGATGTCAAAGCCAATAAAGGTCAAGCGCAGGATTTGGTCACTAGTAAGCGTGCGATTAAAACCTCAGTCTTGGCGGAACATGGCAATACCATCGTTTTAGGTGGCTTGATTTCGGATAATACGTCTTATTCACGCCAATCGATTCCAGGTCTTGGTGCAATACCGGGATTGGGGCGTTTGTTCCGCTCAGATGGCAAGTCAGATCAGAAACGCAATTTGTTGGTTTTCATTCATCCGACGATTGTGGGAGATGGGGAGTCTGCACGTCGCCTTTCTCAGCAGCGCTACAGTCAGCTTTATAGTTTGCAGTTGGCCATGGATAAAGATGGTAGCTTTGCCAAGTTGCCTGAAAATGTTGATGATGTCTTCCAACAGCGCTTGCCTGTAACATCAACCAAACCGACCTTGCCACAATCGTATCAACAGGTGCCAAGCAGCCCAACTACAACGCAACCGATGGTTGAAACAACGCCTGTGGCCATTGAACCTGCGATTCGTAAACAGCCGATTGCTAGTGTTCCTAAAAATACCACCTCGCGTCAGTTATACCCAAGGGTTCAGCCCCAGATTGGCTTGAACTTGATGATGCAAAATGTTCAAGGTGCTCGTGTGGCACACATGGCACAGATGGTATCGACAAGCTATTCCATCCCTGAGCGATATACTGAGAATGTCTCGATAGGTTCAGCCTAGCTGTCCTGCCATTCATCTGTGAGGGAAGGTGAAATGGTAAAGAATATTCTCTGTGTTATCATAAATCAGCACATAGAGAGATAAGTCATGACTTGGAAAATACAAGCAATTACTGGCGAATTAACGGGTCAGGAAATTAGCATTGACCGTGATATGTTGGTCGGTCGTCATCAAGCAGCGGATATTTTATTACAACAATCTGAAATTTCGCGTAAACATGCGGCCTTTTTACTGAAAGAACAGGCTTTGTGGCTACAAGACTTGGGTTCTTCAAATGGCACGTATGTGAATGATGTGCAAATTGCGGCAGAAACGTTGTTGAAACAGGGTGATATCGTCCAGTTTGCAAGCTTAAAGTTTTCGGTCTTTGAGCCTGCGAAAGCGTTAGAAGACGTGGTGGAATCGGTAGAGGCTGCAACTTTGGGCGCAGCTGTGGTTGAAACACCGATTAGCCAGCCATCTGAAGCAGTAGCTGCTTCAGAAACGGCTCAAGCGGAAGTGAGTGCTGATACGCCTGTTGTTGAGCCAGAACAGCCGAAAACGGCAGCACAGCATATGAGCGATCAGGGTATGCCTGAGCTAAAAGAACGCGATGGCAATGTGAGTTTAACGCGTGACGGTATGCCGCAAAATGTCGGTATTCCGAAACCCGCTCCTATTCCTGCAGGGGTGGATTTGACTGCGCCTAGCGTGCCTCAGGTTGAGAACAACGAGGCTCCAAAAGTACAGGTTGCACAAGAGGCTGAAACTCATAAAAATGCCTCGCTGGGGTTAATCTCGATTATTGTCTTGATTATTTTAGCGATTATTGCTTGGCTGATGTTCAAATAAAACGCAGATCACACTACAATCAAGGCATGCACAAGCATGCCTTGATTGTTTTTGGGCAGTACATGATAAAAATGGGTGAGGGTGAATGAATATTGCAAATGTGGCACAGCGAGAGGTTTTACTTTTCGATCTAGATGGAACCTTGGTGGATTCAGCAACAGATTTACATCGTGCCATGAATATGAGCCTGAATGCTTTGCAGCTGCCTACCGTTACTGAGGCACAGGTGCGGGTCTGGGTTGGTAAGGGAACAGCGCTGTTTTGTCAAAGTACCTTGCAACATTTAACAGGTAAAGTCGATCCTGCTCAGCAACAACAATTGTTGGAGACGTTTTTAAAAATTTATAATGCCGACCCATGTGTGGAAACTCAGCCTTTCGATGGCATTCTTGAGTTTTTAGAATGGGGCTTGGCGCAAAAGAAAACCATGATTTGCGTGACCAATAAACCTGAAGCGCCTGCACGTGCTATTGTCGATCATTTAGGTATGAATCATTATTTTGCGGATGTCATCGGCGGCGATCGTTTCGAAGAGCGCAAACCTCATCCGCGCCAATTGTTACATTGTGTTGAGCAATATGCACAAAGCAAAGATCAGGTTTTAATGATTGGGGACTCATCCAATGATGTTGAGGCTGCACGCCGTGCGGGTATTGATTGTGTTGTGGTCAGCTATGGCTATAATCATGGTGAAAATATTTTAGACTGTCAGCCACAGCAAGTGGTGGATAATCTGTGTGAACTGATCGGGTAACTTTGTAAACGAAGGAATGAACATGAGTAAACATATGACTTTTCGATGGCGAAACTCAAACCACTAATTTTAAAAACTGATCACGCCATATTGAAAAAATAGAGAACACTCATGACAACGCAAACTCAATTCGATCAACTCAAAACAGCGGGTTATAACCTGATTCCTGTCTATCGTCAGCGCTTAGCCGATACTGAGACTCCATTGTCCGTCTTTGCTCGCCTAAAAGAGCATAAGCAAGCCTATTTGTTTGAATCTGTGGAAGGTGGGGAGAATTGGGCACGCTATTCTATTATTGGTTTAGGTGAATCTACCGTGTTCTCATGCAACGCGGGTGAGCTGACCATTCAACAAGCCGACGGCACCATAGAAAAACAACCTTGTACAGATCCGTTTCAATTCATCCGAGATTTTCAGTCGCAGTATAAAGTACCTACTCAAGCTGATTTACCTGCTCTGCCAAGCTTTACGGGTGGCTTGGTGGGCTACTTTGGTTATGATGCGGTACGTTACATTGAGCCGCGTTTAAATAACGCGCCAGAAGCAGATCCAGTGGGTTTACCTGATATTTGGATGATGTTGTCTAAAACAGTGATTGTGTTTGATAACTTAAAAGATACGCTATTCCTGATCGTGCATGCCGATGTAGTAGATGCGGATGCGTATAACCAAGCTCAGCAGCAACTGGATGCATTGGAAGATTTACTCGCAACGCCCATTAGTCTAAAAGCCACGCCGCATACTGCACCGCATTTTGAGTCACTCACGGGCAAAGCCAAATTCTTAGAATCGATTGAAACGGTGAAAGAGTATATTCGTGCGGGTGATGTGATGCAGGTGGTGCCAGGGCATCGTATGGTCTCTGACTTTGATGGTGAACCTTTACAAGTCTATCGCGCGCTACGTCATTTGAATCCATCGCCTTATTTGTTCTTGGTACAGGGGCAAACTTTGGAAAATAATCAACCTTTTCATATTGTCGGTTCTTCCCCTGAAATTTTATCTCGCCTTGAAAATGGGATTGCAACCGTACGTCCGCTGGCAGGAACGCGTCCACGTGGTAAAACCAAAGAGGAGGATTTAGCGCTTGAACAAGACTTGCTGTCGGATGAAAAAGAGATTGCTGAACATTTAATGCTGATTGACTTGGGGCGAAATGATGTCGGTCGTGTCTCGAAAATTGGCAAAGTGCAAGTGACTGATCAAATGGTGATCGAACGTTATTCGCATGTCATGCATATTGTTTCCAATGTGCAAGGCGAAGTTCGTGATGATGTAGATGCCTTGGATGTTTTTAAAGCAACTTTCCCTGCAGGTACACTTTCAGGTGCGCCAAAAATCCGTGCGATGGAAATTATTGATCAAGTTGAGCCCGTAAAACGTGGAATTTTTGGTGGTGCTGTTGGTTATTTAGGCTGGCATGGCGAAATGGACATGTCGATTGCAATTCGTACCTGTGTGATTCGTGAAAATAAGGTCTATGTTCAGGCAGGAGCGGGGCTTGTTTATGACTCAAATCCTGAATCTGAGTGGAATGAAACCCAAATAAAAGCTCGCGCAGTGATCAAAGCGGTTGAATTATCGTCAAACGGATTGATTTTGTGAGTTTTTGACGTTTTTTTTGAAAAAAACACTTGCAAGGATTTTGAGTTTTGCTAAACTGCACACCGTTCCGATACGAAACGTACGAAACACTAAGAAACGCCGGCATAGCTCAGTTGGTAGAGCAACTGACTTGTAATCAGTAGGTCCACAGTTCGAATCCGTGTGCCGGCACCATCTTAGAGAGTTGAGTAAGTTAAGTAAAGAGCGACACTGAAGTAAGTGTAAAATGGTGAGGTTCCCGAGCGGTCAAAGGGGGCGGACTGTAACTCCGCTACGAAAGTTTCGAAGGTTCGAATCCTTCCCTCACCACCAATTTTAAGACTTCAAGAAAGTGGTCTTTGTACCAACATCGTGCGGGAGTAGCTCAGTTGGTAGAGCGGTAGCCTTCCAAGCTACATGTCGCGAGTTCGACCCTCGTCTCCCGCTCCATTTGAAGTTTTATATTTGCTCTTATAGCTCAGTGGTAGAGCACTCCCTTGGTAAGGGAGAGGTCTCGAGTTCAAATCTCGATAAGAGCTCCAGATTACAGTTTAGTAGAATTTCTACAAATTTTTAAAGAAGCAGGCTTATTAGTCTGCTTTTCAAGTATTTGGTGTTTGATTTTTTAGGCGATGTGTCGATACTGAGTTGTTTATACCTGTGTTCGACGTAAACGAGGAAGATGAACATGGCTAAGGCTAAGTTTGAACGTAATAAGCCACACGTTAACGTGGGCACAATCGGTCACGTTGACCATGGTAAAACAACTTTAACAGCTGCAATTGCAACTGTATGTGCGAAGAAATTCGGTGGCGAAGCGAAAGACTACGCTGCAATTGACTCTGCACCAGAAGAAAAAGCACGTGGTATTACAATTAATACTTCACACGTAGAATACGATTCTCCAACTCGTCACTACGCACACGTAGACTGCCCGGGCCACGCCGATTATGTTAAAAACATGATTACTGGTGCTGCTCAGATGGACGGCGCGATCCTTGTATGTGCAGCGACTGATGGTCCAATGCCACAGACTCGTGAACACATCCTTCTTTCTCGTCAGGTTGGTGTACCTTACATTCTTGTATTCCTTAACAAGTGTGACCTTGTTGATGATGAAGAACTTCTTGAATTAGTAGAAATGGAAGTTCGTGAACTTCTTTCTACTTATGACTTCCCAGGTGATGACACTCCAGTTATCCGTGGTTCAGCTCTTCTTGCACTTAACGGTGACGCTGGTCAGTATGGCGAAGAAGCAGTTGTTGCGCTTGTTGACGCGCTTGACACTTACATTCCAGAGCCAGTACGTGCAATCGACCAAGCATTCTTAATGCCAATCGAAGACGTATTCTCTATTTCTGGTCGTGGTACAGTAGTAACTGGCCGTGTAGAAACTGGTATTGTGAAAGTAGGCGAAGAAGTTGAAATCGTTGGTATCAAAGATACAGTTAAAACAACTGTAACTGGCGTAGAAATGTTCCGTAAACTTCTAGACGAAGGTCGTGCGGGCGAGAACTGTGGTGTTCTTCTACGTGGTACTAAACGTGAAGACGTACAACGTGGTCAAGTACTTGCTAAACCAGGTGCAATCAAGCCGCACACTAAATTCGATGCAGAAGTATACGTACTTTCTAAAGAAGAAGGTGGTCGTCACACTCCATTCCTTAACGGTTACCGTCCACAGTTCTACTTCCGTACAACTGACGTAACTGGCGCGATCAAATTACAAGATGGCGTTGAAATGGTTATGCCTGGTGACAACGTAGAAATGTCAGTAGAATTAATCCACCCAATCGCAATGGACCCAGGTCTACGTTTTGCGATCCGTGAAGGTGGCCGTACAGTTGGTGCTGGTGTAGTTGCTAAAGTAACTGCATAATTATAAAATAAAATTACAAATTGGGGTTTCGACTCCAATTTGTTTTGCAGGTCAGTAGTTCAATTGGTAGAGCGTCGGTCTCCAAAACCGAATGTTGGGGGTTCGAGTCCCTCCTGGCCTGCCAACTTTTTTATAAAAGACGCTTGATGTCGGCAAAACTGGTCATATAATAAGTCGCGAAACCTACGACGAGTACAAAAATGTCGAATGAAAAATTACGCGACGCACAAAGCGACGCGGCAATCCCTCAAAGAAATAATTCTGCTGAAGTAGTTAAATCTGGTTCTCCCCTAGACGTCGTCTTATGGATTATCGCATTGATTTTATTAATTGGTGCGACCATGGTGAATCAACACCTACCAGCGTATTGGGCACCAGCCAACGATATCTGGGTGCGCGTTGGGGTAATTTTGGCTTGTATCATCGTGGCATTCGGTTTATTATACGCCACCCATCAAGGCAAAGGCTTTGCTCGTTTGTTGAAAGACTCACGAATTGAGCTGCGTCGAGTGACTTGGCCAACGAAGCAAGAGACCATGACCACATCTTGGCAGGTGCTTGCGGTTGTAGTTGTTGCATCCATTTTATTATGGTGTTTTGACTACATTTTGGGCTGGTTAATGAAGTTTATTATCGGGTAAGAGAGCTATGAAACGTTGGTACATTATTCATGCCTATTCAGGTTATGAAAAACAAGTGATGCGTTCACTTAATGATCGAATCCAGCGTAGCGCTGTAGCCGATAGCTTTGGTGAAGTCCTTGTTCCTACCGAAGAAGTGGTAGAAATGAAGGATGGTAAGAAACGTAAATCTGAACGTAAGTTCTTTCCAGGCTATGTATTGGTCGAAATGGAAATGAATGATGAAACTTGGCACATTGTTAAAGAATGTCCAAAAGTTTTAGGTTTTATTGGTGGTACGGCTGAGAAACCGGCGCCAATTACCCAACGTGAAGCAGATGCGATTCTTGCTCGTGTACGCAATACTGGTGAAGCACCACGTCCGAAGACGATGTTTGAACCAGGCGAAGAATTACTCGTAATTGACGGTCCATTCACAGACTTTAAAGGTGTGGTGGAAGAAGTTCTATACGAAAAGTCACGTTTAACGTTGACCATTAATGTATTTAATCGACCAACTCAGGTTGAGCTGGAATTTCGCCAAGTCGAAAAATCTGTTTAATTGGATGTGGTTGAAAAACGCCTGGCTTATTAATAAGTCAGGCATTGTTGTTGTAACGGTATCGTTACTTAGAAATTGGGGAGCCTTCATCGGCGTTTGTACCCAGAGGTAATTTGAAATGGCTAAGAAGATTGACGGCTATATCAAGCTGCAAGTTCCAGCTGGTAAAGCGAATCCATCTCCACCGATTGGTCCTGCATTGGGTCAACGTGGTGTTAACATCATGGCATTCTGTAAAGAATTCAATGCTGCGACACAAAAACTTGAAGTTGGTTTACCAATTCCAGTCGTGATCACTGTGTACAACGACAAGTCGTTCACATTCATCATGAAAACTCCTCCTGCATCTATTCTTCTTAAGAAAGCTGCTGGTATCCAAAAGGGTTCTGCTGTACCTAACAAAACTAAAGTTGGTAAGTTGACTCGTGCTCAATTGGAAGAAATCGCGACTACTAAAGAACCAGATTTAACTGGTGCTGATTTAGACGCACGTGTTCGTACCATCGCTGGTTCTGCACGTTCTATGGGCTTGGAAGTGGAGCTATAAGACATGGCAAAGTTAACTAAACGTCAAAAAGCCATTGCTGCTGCTATTGAAGCAAACAAAGTTTACACTTTAGAAGAAGCCGTAGCTGTTCTTGCTGGTCTTCCTGCTGCGAAATTCAAAGAATCTTTGGATGTTGCGGTAAACCTAGGTGTTGACCCTCGTAAATCTGACCAAGTTGTTCGTGGCGCGACTACACTTCCTGCAGGTACTGGTAAAACTGTACGTGTAGCTGTGTTTGCTCAAGGCGCTGCTGCTGAAGCTGCTAAAGCTGAAGGTGCGGACGTGGTTGGTTTTGATGACCTTGCTGAAAGCATCCAAGCGGGTAACCTTGACTTTGATGTAGTGATTGCTGCTCCTGATGCAATGCGCGTTGTGGGTAAGTTGGGTACGATTCTTGGTCCACGTGGCTTAATGCCAAACCCTAAAGTGGGTACTGTAACTCCTGACGTAGCTGGTGCAGTTAAAAATGCAAAAGCTGGTCAAGCACGTTACCGTGTAGACAAAGCGGGTATTATCCACGCTGCGATCGGTCAAGTAGATTTCTCTGCTGAAGCTGTTCGTCAAAACGTTGAAACTTTGATTGCAGACTTGAAAAAGTTAAAGCCTGCGACATCTAAAGGTGTATACATCAAAAAGATCACTTTGAGCTCAACTATGGGTCCTGGTCTTGTTGTTGATGTAAACAACGTTTCTAACTAAGTTTAACTTAGACAGAATTTTAAAGCCCTGAGTAATATTTGAAGCACTGCTTCAAATATTACGCAAGAGAAACCGGTTTCGGACTACTTGCAAACTTAGGCAAACTTTGAATTGGTAAATGTAGATTTATCAGCGTCAAAGACCTCAGGCGAGAGTAATTTCGATTACTTTCTTAATTTCCCAGCCTGAGTAGACGCGGTGGTGTGATTTGTTCATCCTCCGCGTGTAAGTTCAGTGATGAACTTGCGAATTGGGAGTGTACTTCGCGTAAGTACATAAATCACCGTTAGGAGGTTTTACAATGGCTCTTCTTATCGAAGGCAAAAAACAGATCGTTGCTGAAGTAACTGAAGTTGCTTCTACTGCGTTTGCTGCTGTTGTTGCTGACTACCAAGGTTTAACTGTTGAGCAATTAACTGCTCTTCGTGTTGAAGCTCGTAAGTTAGGTGTTGCTACACGTGTTGTACGTAATACTTTGGCTAAACGCGCTCTTCAAGATACTCCATTCAATATCTTGAACGACAACCTTGTTGGCCCAACAATTTTAGCTTTCTCAACTTCTGCAGATGACATGGGTGCTGCGGCACGCTTATTCGAAGAATTTGCGAAAACTAACAAAGCATTTGAACTTAAAGCTGCTGCATTTGAAGGCAAACTTTATCAAGGCGCAGAAGTTAGCGTTATCGCGAATCTTCCAAACCAAGAGAAAGCGCTTACTATGCTTGCAAACGTTCTTCAGGCTCCTATTTCGAAATTGGGTCGCTTACTTACAGCGCTTCAAGAGAAAAACGAGTCAGAAGCTGCATAAGCTCAAACTTAAACACACATCATTCAATACCCATTTGGAGTTACTCTCATGGCTTTAACAAACGAAGAAATCTTAAACGCAGTTGCTGAAAAAACTGTTCTTGAACTTGTTGAACTTATTTCTGCTTTCGAAGAAAAATTCAACGTATCTGCTGCTGCTGTAGCTGTAGCTGCAGGTCCTGCTGCTGCTGCTGCTGAAGAGCAATCAGAATTCAACGTTGAGTTGACTTCTTTCGGCGCGAACAAAGTAGCTGTGATTAAAGCAGTTCGTGAAATCACTGGTCTTGGCTTGAAAGAAGCTAAAGACATGGTTGAAGGCGCTCCTTCAGTTCTTAAAGAAGCAGTTTCTAAAGAAGAAGCTGAAGAACTTAAGAAAAAACTTGAAGAAACTGGTGCTACTATTACTATTAAGTAATGCTACCAGGGGGGGAATATTAATTTCACCCCAAAAATTGGCTGATGGCTCTTGGGTCATCAGCCTTTTTGCGTTACAATAATCGGCTCGATTTTTGTTTGCTTGGTGGAAAATCCATCAAATTAAAATAAAGAAAAGAATCAAACGCTTACCAATATTTTTCAAATTTAAAAATATTGGTAAGCGTTTCAATACCACTGAAAATTGCAGCATTTGTAAAAAGTGGTGGCCATATCGGCCTGCGTAATTCCTTCTGAGCCCGTTCTGCAGGCGGGCTCGGTTTACTTTCCGAGGACTCCAGATGGCATACTCATATACCGAAAAGAAACGGATCCGTAAGAATTTTGGTAAATTGCCTAGTGTTATGGATGCTCCGTACTTGCTCGCGATTCAAGTCGACTCGTACAGAACATTTTTACAAGATGGCAAATCACCAAAAAACCGCGAAGATATCGGTCTGCAAGCCGCGTTTCGTTCAGTTTTTCCTATAGAAAGTTATTCTGGCAATGCTGCTTTAGAATTTGTTGAGTATAGTCTTGGTAAGCCTGAGTTTGATGTACGCGAATGTATTCTTCGTGGCTCAACTTATGCAGCACCAATGCGCGTAAAAATTCGTTTGATCTTAAAAGATCGCGAAACTAAATCAATTAAAGACGTGCGCGAGCAAGAAGTGTACATGGGTGAAATGCCACTCATGACCGATAACGGTACATTCGTTATTAATGGTACTGAGCGTGTAATCGTATCTCAATTACACCGTTCACCGGGCGTATTCTTTGACCACGATAAAGGCAAAACCCACTCTAGTGGTAAAGTGCTTTATTCTGCGCGTATTATTCCTTACCGTGGTTCATGGTTAGACTTTGAATTTGACGCAAAAGACCTTGTATTTGTGCGTATTGACCGTCGTCGTAAATTACTTGCGACTGTGGTTCTTCGTGCTTTGGGTTATAACAATGCGCAAATCTTAGACTTGTTCTATGAAAAAGTGCCTGTATACCTAGACATGGGTAGCTACCAGATTGACCTTGTTCCAGAACGCTTGCGTGGTGAAATGGCACAATTTGACATCGTAGACAATGATGGCAAAACCATTGTTGAGCAAGGCAAGCGCATCAACGCGCGTCATGTGCGTCAAATGGAAGCTGCTGGCCTAGAAAAGCTTTCTGTGCCAGATGAGTACTTGTACGAGCGTATTACTGCAGAAGACATCCCACTTAAAGATGGTGATGTGATTGCAGCAAATACCTTGTTAAGCCATGAAGTGATGGTGAAATTGGCTGAAGGTGGTGTTAAACAATTTAACATTCTATTCACCAATGACATCGACCGTGGTTCATTCGTTGCAGATACTTTACGTGCAGATACCACGACAGGTCGTGAAGAAGCATTGGTAGAAATCTACAAAGTAATGCGTCCAGGTGAGCCACCAACGAAAGAAGCGGCTGAAAATTTATTCAATAACTTGTTCTTCTCTTCAGAACGTTATGACCTCTCTCCAGTGGGTCGTATGAAGTTCAACCGTCGTTTGGGTCGTCCTTACGAAGTGGGTACGGATCAGAAGTCTCGTGAAGTTGAAGGAATTTTGTCGAACGAAGATATCACTGATGTACTCAAAACATTGGTTGAAATCCGTAACGGTAAAGGTGAAGTCGACGATATCGACCACTTGGGTAACCGTCGCGTGCGTTCAGTAGGTGAAATGACTGAAAACCAATTCCGTGTTGGTCTAGTTCGTGTAGAACGTGCTGTTAAAGAACGTTTAAGCCAAGCTGAAACAGATAACTTGTCTCCGCAAGATTTGATCAATGCGAAACCAGTGGCTGCTGCAATCAAAGAATTCTTTGGTTCAAGCCAATTATCTCAGTTCATGGACCAAAACAACCCATTGTCTGAGATTACGCACAAACGTCGTGTATCGGCGCTTGGTCCTGGTGGTTTGACACGTGAACGTGCGGGCTTTGAGGTACGTGACGTACACCAAACTCACTACGGTCGTGTATGTCCAATTGAAACGCCGGAAGGTCCAAACATTGGTTTGATCAACTCGCTTTCTGTTTATGCGAAATGTAACAATTTCGGTTTCTTAGAAACACCATACCGTAAAGTGGTTGATGGTCGTGTAACGGATGAAGTTGAGTATTTATCTGCAATTGAAGAAGTAGGTACTGTGATTGCACAGGCCGATTCTGGCGTAGATAAAGACGGTAACTTAACAGAAGAATTTGTTTCTGTACGTCACCAAGGTGATTTCGTACGTATGCCGCCTGAAAAAGTGACGCATATGGACGTTTCTGCACAGCAGGTTGTTTCTGTTGCTGCATCACTGATTCCATTCCTTGAACACGATGACGCCAACCGTGCATTGATGGGTTCAAACATGCAGCGTCAAGCTGTGCCTACATTGATTGCTGACAAACCGCTTGTAGGTACAGGCATGGAAGCAAATGTAGCGCATGACTCTGGTGTGTGTGTGATTGCGGGTCGTGGTGGTCGTATCGAATTCGTCGATGCTTCACGTGTCGTGATTCGTGTCAACGAAGACGAAATGGTTGCAGGCGAGGCAGGTGTAGATATCTATAACCTGATCAAATATACACGTTCGAACCAAAACACTTGTATTAACCAAAAAGTTCTTGTGAAACTTGGTGATAAAGTCGGTCGTGGCGATGTATTGGCTGACGGTCCATCAACAGATGGCGGTGAGCTTGCACTCGGTCAAAACATGCGCGTTGCGTTCATGACGTGGAATGGTTACAACTATGAAGACTCGATCTTACTTTCAGAGCGCGTACTTCAAGAAGACCGTTTAACGTCAATTCACATTCAAGAATTGTCGTGTGTTGCTCGTGATACGAAGTTAGGCGCAGAAGAAATTACTGCGGATATTCCTAACGTAGGTGAAGCTGCACTGTCTAAGCTTGATGAATCAGGTATCGTATATATCGGTGCTGAAGTGACTGCTGGCGATATCCTTGTAGGTAAAGTAACGCCTAAAGGTGAAACGCAGTTAACACCAGAAGAAAAATTGCTTCGTGCAATCTTCGGTGAAAAAGCAGCTGACGTAAAAGACTCATCTTTACGTGTTCCATCAGGTACCAAAGGTACAGTGATTGACGTTCAAGTGTTTACACGTGACGGTCTTGAAAAAGACGAACGTGCGCAAGCAATTGAAAAAGCTCAGCTAGATTCATACCGTAAAGACTTGAAAGAAGAATACAAAATCTTCGAAGAAGCAGCACGTGAACGTATTGTTCGTTTGTTGACAGGTCAAGAGTCTAACGGTGGTGGTACAACCAAGCGTGGAGATAAGCTTTCTGCAGACGTGTTGTCTGGTTTAGAATTGGTTGATTTACTTGAAATCCAACCGACTGATGAAGCTATTGCAGAGCGTTTAACTCAAATTCAAGTGTTCTTGAAAGAGAAGAGCTTCGAAATTGATGAGAAATTTGCAGAGAAAAAACGCAAACTTTCTACAGGTGATGAATTAACAACAGGTGTATTGAAAGTTGTTAAGGTTTACTTGGCTGTTAAACGTCGCATCCAACCGGGTGATAAGATGGCAGGTCGTCACGGTAACAAGGGTGTTGTTTCTAACATCTTACCTGTTGAAGACATGCCGCACGATGCCAATGGTGTTCCAGTCGACATCGTATTGAACCCACTGGGTGTACCGTCACGTATGAACGTGGGTCAGATTCTAGAGACTCACTTAGGTATGGCAGCGAAAGGTCTTGGCGAAGAAATCGACAAGATGTTAAAAGCGCAACGTACTGTACTTGAGCTTCGTGGCTTCTTAGACAAGATTTATAACAAAGTTGGTGGCGAGCAAGAAGATCTTGATAGCTTAACTGATGATGAAATTTTGGTGCTTTCAGGTAACTTGCGTGCAGGTGTTCCACTTGCAACGCCAGTATTCGATGGTGCTGAAGAATCACAAATTAAAGACTTGTTAGAGCTTGCGAACATTTCACGTACTGGTCAAACAGTATTGTATGATGGTCGTACAGGTGAACAGTTTGACCGTCCTGTAACTGTAGGTTACATGTACATGTTGAAACTGAACCACTTGGTAGACGACAAGATGCACGCGCGTTCTACTGGTTCTTACTCATTAGTAACTCAACAGCCGCTTGGTGGTAAAGCACAATTCGGTGGTCAGCGTTTCGGTGAGATGGAAGTCTGGGCGCTTGAAGCATATGGCGCAGCTTACACGCTTCAAGAAATGCTTACTGTTAAGTCGGATGACGTTGAAGGTCGTACCCGTATCTATAAGAACATTGTAGATGGTAACCATTATATGGACCCAGGTATGCCTGAATCGTTCAACGTATTGACCAAAGAGATCCGTTCTTTAGGTATCAACATTGAACTGAAAAATGGTGACTAAGAAATCTCCCCCAGCCCCTCTTTATTAAAGAGGGGAGCAAATCCCCCTTTACAAAGGGGGATTTAGGGGGATTAGATATTCCCAAATTTCAGTAAAAACAATATTTGTGACCCAGTTGTGTAGTGAAAGTCTCCACAACACACGGAGAAAAAAATTGAAAGACTTGCTCGATATCATGCGCAAAAAGACGGATTCAGACGGTCATGCTCCAGTTGAGTTTGATCGCATCCGTATTGGTCTTGCGTCACCAGAAATGATTAAGTCATGGTCTCATGGTGAAGTTAAAAAGCCTGAAACCATTAACTATCGTACGTTCAAACCAGAACGTGATGGTTTATTCTGTGCCAAAATTTTTGGCCCAGTCAAAGATTACGAATGCTTGTGTGGTAAATACAAGCGTATGAAATACAAAGGCGTCATTTGTGAAAAATGTGGCGTTGAAGTAACAACTGCGAAAGTTCGTCGTGAGCGTATGGGTCACATCGAGCTGGCGTCTCCAGTTGCACATATTTGGTTCTTAAAATCACTTCCGAGCCGTATCGGTCTATTATTAGACATGACTTTACGTGATATCGAACGTGTATTGTATTTCGAATCTTACGTAGTAACTGACCCAGGTATGACTCCATTTGAGAAATACCAACTTCTTAATGATGAAGAATACTTCAACGCTTTAGAAGAACACGGTGATGAATTCACTGCGAAAATGGGTGCAGAAGCTGTTCAAGACTTGTTAAAAGACATCGATCTTGAAAACGAAATTTCACGTTTACGTGAAGAAATTCCAAACACAACGTCTGAGACGAAGCTTAAAAAAGCGTCTAAGCGTTTGAAGTTGATGGAAGCGTTCAAAGAGTCAAACAACAAGCCAGAATGGATGGTGATGAATGTACTTCCAGTACTTCCACCAGATCTTCGTCCGTTAGTACCACTTGAAGGTGGTCGTTTCGCGACTTCTGATTTGAACGACCTTTACCGTCGTGTGATCAACCGTAACAACCGTTTGAAGCGTCTTCTTGACCTTGCAGCGCCAGACATTATCGTACGTA
Source organism: Acinetobacter sp. P1332 (assembly GCF_044057475.1). Classification (NCBI taxonomy): domain Bacteria; kingdom Pseudomonadati; phylum Pseudomonadota; class Gammaproteobacteria; order Moraxellales; family Moraxellaceae; genus Acinetobacter; species Acinetobacter sp. P1332. The sequence continues at coordinate 3,269,795 of NZ_CP171157.1, read as the reverse complement.
ATGAAAAACGTATGTTACAAGAGTCTGTAGATGCATTGCTAGACAACGGTCGTCGTGGTCGTGCAATCACGGGTTCGAACAAGCGTCCTCTTAAATCTTTGGCTGACATGATCAAAGGTAAACAAGGTCGTTTCCGTCAAAACTTACTTGGTAAGCGTGTTGACTATTCAGGTCGTTCGGTAATTACTGTAGGTCCTACTTTACGTCTGCACCAATGTGGTCTTCCGAAGAAAATGGCGCTTGAATTATTCAAGCCATTCATTTTCGCGAAACTACAAGCATCTGGCCAAGCAACAACCATTAAAGCTGCGAAGAAAATGGTTGAGCGCGAAACGCCAGAAGTTTGGGACGTTCTTGCTCACGTGATTCGTCAACACCCTGTGATGTTGAACCGTGCGCCTACACTTCACCGTTTGGGTCTTCAAGCATTTGAACCGATCCTGATTGAAGGTAAAGCGATCCGTCTTCACCCACTCGTTTGTGCTGCGTTTAACGCCGACTTCGATGGTGACCAAATGGCGGTACACGTACCATTAACGCTTGAAGCGCAGTTAGAAGCGCGTGCGTTAATGATGTCGACCAACAACATCTTGTCTCCAGCGAACGGTGAGCCAATCATCGTACCGTCTCAGGACGTTGTCTTAGGCTTGTATTACATCACGCGTGATGCGATCAATGCCAAAGGTGAAGGCATGGTGTTTGCAGATACTCACGAAGTTAACCGTGCACTTGCAACAGGTCAGGTAAATTTACACGCTCGCGTAAAAGCACGTGTACACCAGACTGTGATTGATGAAAATGGTAACCGTGAACAGCAAACCATTGTTGTGGATACAACACCAGGTCGCTGCTTACTTTGGGAAGTTGTGCCAGAAGGTATGGATTTCCAACAAATCAACGTTGAGATGACCAAGAAAAACATCTCTAAATTGATTAACTCTTGCTACCGTAAATTAGGTCTTAAAGATACAGTGATCTTTGCTGACCAATTGATGTACTTAGGTTTCCGTCAAGCGACACGTTCAGGCGTATCGGTCGGTATGGAAGACATGGTGATTCCACCTGCGAAGTACTCAATTATTGAAAAAGCAGAAGTTGAAGTTCGTGAAATTGAGCAACAGTTCGAACAAGGTTTCGTAACTGCGGGCGAACGTTACAACAAAGTTGTCGATATTTGGGCACGTACCAACGACCAAGTAGCGAAAGCGATGATGGACAACTTGTCTTTTACCACTGTTAAAAACAAACAGGGTGAAGATGAGAAGCAAAAATCATTCAACTCGATCTATATGATGTCTGACTCAGGTGCCCGTGGTTCGGCAGCTCAGATTCGTCAGTTAGCGGGTATGCGTGGTTTGATGGCGAAACCAGATGGTTCGATCATTGAAACTCCAATTAAAGCGAACTTCCGTGAAGGTTTGACAGTACTTCAGTACTTCATTTCAACACACGGTGCGCGTAAAGGTTTGGCCGATACAGCACTGAAAACAGCAAACTCTGGTTACTTGACACGTCGTCTTGTAGACGTAGCGCAAGACTTGGTTATTACTGAGCCTGACTGTGGTACTTTGGGCGGTCTTGTAATGACTCCGTTCATTCAAGGCGGTGACGTGATCGAGAACTTAGGTACTCGAGTACTGGGCCGTGTTGTTGCTGAAGATGTGAAAAAAGCAGGTTCTGACGACGTTATCCTGCCTCGTAACACTTTGATCGATGAGAAACTTGCAAACTTCCTAGAAGAGCAAGGTGTCGATGAAGTTAAAGTACGTTCAGTGGTTGCGTGTGAATCTACATTCGGCGTATGTGCGAAATGTTATGGTCGTGACCTTGCGCGTGGTCATCAGGTGAACCCTGGTGAGTCTGTGGGTGTTATGGCTGCACAATCGATTGGTGAGCCGGGTACACAGTTAACAATGCGTACCTTCCACGTAGGTGGTGCTGCAAGCCGAACGTCTGCTGCAAACAGCGTACAAGTACGTAACAAAGGTACTGTACGTTTCCACAATGTGAAAACAGTACAACATGCCAAAGGTCACTTGGTATCGACTTCTCGTTCAGGCGAAATCGGTATTGCGGATGATTTAGGTCGTGAGCGTGAGCGTTATAAACTGCCATACGGTGCGTCTATCTTGTTGAAAGATGGCGAAGCTGTAGAAGCTGGCGGTATTGTAGCGACTTGGGATCCGCACACACACCCACTTGTAACAGAAGTTGCAGGTAAAGTACGTTTCAGCCAAATTGCTGATGGCGTAACTGTTACCTCGAAAACTGATGATGCAACAGGTATGACGACGATTGAAATCTTACCTGTGACTGCACGTCCTGCGTCTGGTAAAGATTTACGTCCTGCGGTTGTTCTTGATACGACGGATGGTGGTGAGCAGTTCTACTTCCTACCACAAAACACGATTCTTTCTGTCCGTGATGGCGAAACAATTGGTGTGGGTGACGTTATTGGTCGTGTACCTCAAGAAACTTCACGTACGCGTGACATTACCGGTGGTCTACCGCGTGTAGCTGACTTGTTCGAAGCGCGTAAACCGAAAGAGCATGCAATTCTTGCTGAAATTTCAGGTGTTGTGAGCTTTGGTAAAGAGACTAAAGGTAAGAACCGTTTAGTGATTACTCCAGATGATGGTTCTGAGATTTACGAAGAACTGATTCCAAAATGGCGTACCATGAACGTGTTCGAAGGCGAACATGTGAACCGTGGTGAGACTGTTTCTGATGGTCCACAGAATCCACATGACATCCTACGCTTGAAAGGCGAAGTTGCGCTGACCAACTACATCGTGAACGAAGTTCAAGACGTATACCGTCTGCAAGGTGTAAAAATCAACGACAAGCACATTGAAGTGATCGTACGTCAAATGTTGCGTAAAGTTGATATCACTGATGGCGGTGATACAAGCTTCATCAAAGGCGAGCAAGTGGATTACATCCGTGTGATGCAAGAGAACCAAGCTGTTCTTGCGCAAAACAAGTTCCCTGCGAAGTTTGAACGTCAATTGATGGGTATTACTAAAGCGTCGCTTTCTACTGACTCGTTCATCTCTGCTGCATCGTTCCAGGAAACCACTCGTGTGTTAACTGAAGCGGCTGTAACAGGTAAAGAAGATGATTTACGTGGCTTGAAAGAGAACGTAGTTGTAGGCCGTTTGATTCCTGCAGGTACTGGTCTTGCATATCACTTAGAGCGTCGTCGTCAAGAAGCTGAAGCTGCAGAGCATGAGCTTGTAAATGACTTCTCTGATGTGGATCAAGCATTAAGCCAAGCATTTAGCGATGAGTTTAACGGTCTGTAATTAGCCCTTTAAACGCGTGAAAAAGCCACCTTCGGGTGGCTTTTTTTTGTCCTTTTGTTACAGAAGTGGATTTAAGCTTTTATAAATTTTACATTTTTCCTATAGTAAAAATATAAGTACACAAATCTCCTTACTTCATTAACGATTAAAAAATACAGGTGGTTCCACATGAAATTGACATCAAAACTATTGGGCTTAAGCATCTTCGCATTTGTGGGCCAAACGATGGCAGCGCCGATGCCGAATACCATCACCGTGGAGGATAAGGCGGTTGTACCGATTGTCAAAACACAGATTATTCGCAGTGTCGCGGGTCAAGACCCAGTGCGGACGACCGAAGCGACTATTTTTGAAGTGAAAAATGGTGGTAAAGATATTGTGGCGCGTGAAGTGGTTCTCGAAGAAAATGCCAGCCAATTTTCAGATAAAAAAATGTCTGCACCGATTGTGCAAAAAGGTAGCGTGATTGTTCCGACATCCAAAGTTGAAGTGAAATCGACCTTAAGTCAAGGTGGTGTAGTCCTTGCAGAAGGTAAGCAAGTTGATGCACAAGGGATTGAGTTTAAGAAAGGGCAGGAACCTGTACGTAAGGAGCTGAAACTAGATCAAGTGAAAGATCCGAACAGTAAAGAAAGTGTGACGCGTGCGGTGCTCCAAGAAAATGGCACCACCACCAAAGATGTGGTTGTGGTGAAAGAGCCTGAATAAGCTTGAGTTCAATACAGTATGAGGCCCTCTAAGGAGGGCTTCTTACTTACAAATTTTCAGCAATAGCACCTGTAACCGTAACATTTCACGGGTTTTAAGTTCATACTGATCTTTTATGCTGTAAGAAATAGCCAATAAGGACAAATCTCATGAAAAAATATATGAGCATTATTGCAGTGGCATCTCTTTCGACGATGCTGTTGGCAGGTTGTGAAAATATGAGCGCTTCTGATCAACGTATTGGGACAGCGGCTTTAGGCGGTGCAGTAGGTGGTGCTGCGGGGAATAGCCTCGGTGGCGGTGTAGGTGCAGCTGTTGGTGGCGGTGCTGGTGCTGCTGTGGGCAGTAAAGCTCAAGGTGGTTCAAACCGTAATGCAACCTACAGTGGTGTTGGCGGTGCGATTGGTTCAGCAGTGGGTAAAAGCGTGTTTGGTGGTAATACCGGCGCTGCCATTGGTGGAGCTATCGGCGGTGGTGCGGGCGCTGCAATTGAAGAACGTAAATAATGTTTTAAGTTCAAATTTCCAAAAAAAGCACTTCATGGAAGTGCTTTTTTTATAGCTGTGCCGGTTTAGGTTTTTTAAGACGGATATAGTCAAACTACTTTATTATCCATACATGATTCGAAAAAAATAAAAATAATTCATATACTTAGATATATTGGTTTTATAATGATTTGACTATATATAAAGTCTTTTCCACTTCTCCAATTCGAATGCCGGCTTCATCGTAAATATTTAAGGTATAAGTACGATGTACGGGGCATAGTTGTCGGCCAGTTGTTTCACAGTCGCGATTTCTTGGGCATCAAGGTGAAAGTCTGCATAGACTGTACTGCGTCCTGAACTGAGAAATTGGATAGAGGCTGCTTTGTCCCAGACAATATACTTATTGCCTAAGTAGTGCATCAGTAGGGTCATATAAAACGGGTCGACCATCGCATATAAACTCCCGCTAAAATGTACTCCGACAATATTTCGGTTTTGTCGAGTGAGGGGCATTTTGACGCGAATGTGGTCGTGTTTAAGGTCAAATTTTTAAATTTGAATCCCTGCACCTTTAAAGGGAGCAAAATGATTGAGAAAGTATTTCGCGACAATTGGCTGTGTCACAAGTTTTTTAAAATGCTCATTTCGGTCAATGGTATCTGATGAACTTCTATCCATACTAGAGAAGATCAAATCAATTGGTATTGATCGTTTTGCCAGTAAAGTATAAAAAACAGTCCATAACAATAAGGAGCTGAATATGGAGCAGCAAAGTTACTGGGTACAAACTACAGATCAGCAAAGACTTTATGTGAAAACATGGGGCAATGCGAACAATCCTGTGCTGGTCTTGGTGCATGGCTATCCAGATAATCAAGAGGTCTGGGAGCCTGTGATTGGGCATCTGGTGCAAGATTATTATATTGTGACCTATGACGTTCGCGGTGCAGGGATGTCGAGTGTGCCGCGTCGTACACGGGCCTATGCCTTGCCTCAGCTATCACTAGATTTGGAAAGTGTGGTGAATAGTGTGATTCCGCAGCTTAGCTTTCATCTAGTTGCGCATGACTGGGGTTCGATTCAGTCATGGGAGTCCGCGACTGAGCCAAAATTTAGAGAGCGTATGCTGTCATTTACCACTATTTCAGGCCCATGCTTAGACCATGCTGCATTTTGGATGCGTGAACAGTTCGTACAACATAAGCATCAATTTTTTAAGCAGTTAACGAAGTCTTGGTACATTGCGGCCTTTCAGTTGCCTTTTTTAGCACCGACAGTATGGCAGTTTTTTAGTCCTAAGCAATGGAGCAAAATTTTATCGCGTTTAGAAGGACGCTCAGACTTACCGCTGAATCATCACATTGCTGCCGATGGTAAGCACGGGGTTGCGCTCTACCGCGCGAACTTTATCCCACGCCTGACGAAACCTCGGGAACGCTTTGCAATTTGTCCCGTACTAGCGATTGTGTTGGAGCAAGATCAGTTTGTGAGTCCAGCGTTAATCGATGAAATGCCGAAGTGGGTCGAGGATTTTCAACGGGTGAATGTGAATGCCAACCATTGGGCAATCTTGAGCCAGCCAGAGGTAATTGCTAAAGAAATCAAAAGGTTTGTTCAAAACTGGCGTTGTGTTGAAGCCAGCTGAAATGATCTGTGAAAGAGAAAGGCGCTAGCGACCTGTAAGGGCAGAATTTTTTGGTTATTTTCTGATAAAATGCGCCTTTCTTCCAAGTCACTCTTTTCACTATGTTCGCAATTCTTGCCGCTATTGGGGTCATGTTTGGACTTTCATTAGCTCGTGTGCCTGTAGTATTTGCATTAATTATTGGTGCTGTCACAGGCGGTTTATTGGCTGGTTTAGGGCTACACGGTACCCTCGAAGCATTTAATAATGGGCTTGGGGGCGGCGCAAAAATTGCGTTGGCTTACGGGGTCTTAGGTGCATTTGCTTTGGCTTTGGCACGCTCAGGTTTACCTGACTTGTTGGCCTATAAGCTTATTAAAACATTGAAAGGTTCGAGCAATGAAAAGGCACAAAATCGGGTTAAATATCTGATTTTTATAACCGTCGCGTTAGCAGCAATTTGTTCACAAAACGTCATTCCTGTACATATTGCGTTTATTCCAGTCCTGATTCCTCCTTTATTAAGTGTGTTTAACCATCTTCAGTTAGATCGTCGACTAATTGCTTGTGTTCTAACCTTTGGCTTGGTTGCCACTTATATGCTGGTACCATTTGGATTTGGTGCGATTTTCCTGAATGACATCTTAGGTCAAAATATTAATACTTTCGGGCAACCCTACGGCTTTAAAATCAATTATGCCGATATCCCTTCAGCAATGGCCATTCCTGTTTTTGGCATGTTTGTTGGTTTATTGGTTGCTGTATTCTTTAGTTACCGTAAGAAACGTGTATACGAAGAAGTACATGTGGAACCAGTGCAGCAAAGTATTTCTTCTGAACTTGATATCACGGGTGAGAAGTCTAAGCCCGAAATTTCAAAGTTTACGTTATCTATGGCTCTCATTGCGGTAGTTGCTACGCTTTGGGTACAAATTGCATCAGATTCCATGATTTTAGCTGGTCTGGTTGGTGTTGCGATTTTGAGCTGTGCGGGCATTTTTAAATGGAAAGAAGCAGATGATGTGATTATTAGCGGTATGCGAATGATGGCATTAGTTGGTTTCATTATGATTGCAGCACAGGGTTTTGCATCTGTTATTTCTGCGACCAATCAAGTGCCAGCATTGGTAGAAGCATCAGTGCAATGGATTGGTTCTAGCCAAGGACTCGCTGCATTTTGGATGCTATTGATTGGCTTACTGATTACTTTAGGAATCGGTTCTTCGTTCTCTACCATTCCAATTTTAGCAATTATTTATGTGCCTTTGTGTATCCAGTTTGGTTTCAGTCCAGCGGCAACCATTGCGATTATTGGTACGGCTGCGGCACTCGGTGATGCGGGTTCTCCTGCTTCTGACTCCACTTTGGGACCGACTTCGGGTTTGAATATGGATGGTCAGCATGATCACATGAAAGACAGTGTGATCCCGACCTTTATTCACTTTAATATTCCACTCATGATTTTTGGTTGGATTGCGGCCATGGTTTTGTAATTTACCCTCCAATTATTATAAAAAGGCGATTTTAAATCGCCTTTTTTATTATTTATTCAGATTGAAATAATCGGGTTTATAATGTTAATTCGGATTAAAAAGGTTGGAATTAAAATATATTTATTTTGATTTAATGTTATTAATTTAAAACCAACTAAAATGGTATATTTAATATTTAAATTAATTTAAAACAATAACTTAAAAATGGTATTTAAAATACATTATTATTATAATTGCATATTAATTACACTCTTGTTTATGATGAATTAATGTTAATTTTTATATTAATTATTTTACAAACAGAGGTTGTTTGAAATGTTGAAGCAAATTGCTCTAATTACATTAATGGGTCTTTCTGCATCTGCTGCAATGGCAGGTCAATGGCAAATCAAAGTCGGTGGATCTGCAGTTGCACCAACGCAAGATACAACAGTTGCTGCATTGGGGAATGCAAAAGTTGAAGCTGATAGCGAACTTGCGTTTACGCCATCGGTTGAATATTTCTTTAATGACAATATTTCTGCCGAGTTACTGCTAGCAACGCCAATTAGCCACGATGTACTCATTAATGGTGCAGAAGCAGTAAAAATTAAACATTTACCACCTACCTTAACGGCAAAGTATAACTTTAAAAACTCAACAGGTTTCACGCCTTATATCGGTGTCGGTGCAACCGCATTTATTGCATGGGATGAAGAAGGTGTGAAAAGCGTAAAAGAAGATTTCGGTTATGCTGCGCAAATTGGTTTTAACTTCCAACCTGCTGATGCAAAAAACTGGGGTGTGTTTGCCGATGTCCGTTATGCAGATCTGAACCCAGAAGTAAATGTAGATGGCACAACGAAGTTTAAATTAGATATCGATCCAGTAATTTATACACTCGGTTATAGCTACAAATTTTAATAATTAAAAGTAGCTTTTTAAGAACCTCATCGATGATGGGGTTTTTTTATGCAAAGACTAAAGTTGAATAGTGATCAATGCTGAAATAAATCACGATGATTCAGTATTAAAAGAAAATCATCTATAAAATGGATAGAAACAGAATAAGAGAGTTATAAAAATGAAATCTATGTTCGGAATCGGTTTAGTCTGTGGTTTGGCGTGGAGCATGCATGCTCAAGCGGCAAGTTTTAATTGTGATAAAGCAAAAACGACGACAGAACATGCGATTTGTGAGTATCGCCAAATCAATGACGCCGATGTGAAAATGGCCACCACTTATACCATTTTAAAACGTCTTGTTCCGATGGGGACACGTGGAATGATTCAGGATGAGCAAGTGAAGTGGTTGAGTCTCCGTGACCGTTGTGGTGCTTCACAAAGTTGCCTCATGGATGTGTATAAAATGCGCCAGCAGCAGTTAGAGCTGAATTTAGATCGTATTTACCGTCAAGGTCCATTTTAAAAAAAGTAAAAAAACTTACGATTGCTATTGAAAAACGTATCGCTCACTCCAATTCATTAAGCATTCTCTATAAGGCTTAATACATTAAGGAGCGATTGATGAGCGAGCAAAACGCACATAAACATAGTTTCCAAGCTGAAGTGGCTCAGCTATTACATTTAGTGACGCATTCACTGTATTCGAATCCTGACATTTTCCTACGTGAATTGATCTCAAATGCATCCGATGCCTGCGATAAACTGCGTTTTGAAGGCATTAATCATCCTGAATATTATGAAAATGACCCAGACTTACATGTGCGCGTCAGCTTTGATGAAGCCAATCAAACACTGACTATTTCAGATAATGGGATTGGTTTAACTGAACAAGAAGCGATTGATCACTTAGGGACGATTGCTAAGTCTGGAACCAAGGACTTTATGTCTAAGCTCACAGGTGACCAGAAATCAGATGCACAACTGATTGGTCAGTTTGGTGTCGGTTTCTACTCAGGTTTTATTGTGGCTGACAAAATTGCCGTAGAATCACGCCGTGCAGGTGTGCATGCCGATCAGGCGGTACGTTGGACCAGTGCGGGCACAGGTGAGTTCGAAGTCGAACAGATCCACAAAGACAGCCGTGGTACCGATATTATTTTACATTTGCGTGAAGATGCGTTGGATTATTTACAGTCGCATAAAGTGAAGCAAATTATCAATAAATACTCGGATCACATTAGCCTGCCGATTGAGATGCAAAAAGAGGTTTGGCAGCAAGAAGAAGCGGTTGAAGGTGAAGAGCCAAAACCGGGTCAGTATGTGAAAACGGGTGAGTGGGAAGCGATTAACTCAGCCAGCGCGCTGTGGACACGTAATAAAAATGAAGTGACCGAAGAGCAGTACGTCGAGTTTTATAAGAACCTTAGCCATGATTTTGCAGCCCCACTGGCATGGGCGCATAACCGCGTTGAAGGCAGTACCGAATATACGCAGTTGTTGTATGTACCGAGTAAAGCTGCTGCGAATATCTTTACCCGTGAAGCCAAAGCGGGGATTAAGCTCTATGTAAAACGGGTCTTCATTATGGATGACGCGGATAACTTGATTCCAAACTATTTACGCTTTGTCCAAGGGGTGGTCGATAGTGCCGATTTACCACTGAACGTTAGTCGTGAGTTGTTACAAGAAAGCCGTGATGTGAAAACCATTCGTGAAGGGAATGCACGCCGTGTATTGACCATGCTGGATGCTTTAGCCAAATCGGAAGATGAAAAAGATCAAGAGAAGTTCACAACCTTCTACCGTGAATTTGGTTCAGTATTGAAAGAAGGTTTGGGCGAAGACTTTGGTAACCGTGAGCGTATTTTAAAACTTTTACGCTTCTCAACTTCAAACAATGATGCGGTGAGCACTTCTTTGCAGGACTATAAAGCGCGTATGCCTGAGGGGCAAAAAGCGATTTACTATGTGACTGCAGACAGTCTCAATGCTGCGAAGAACTCGCCACAACTTGAGCTGTTTAAGAAAAAAGGCATTGAAGTATTACTCATGGTAGACCGGGTTGATGAATGGGCAATGGAATTTGTGCATGAGTTTGATGGCACACCAATGCAGAACGTGGCGAAAGGTGCAGTCGACTTAGGTGATTTACAAGATGCCGAAGAGAAGAAAGCACTTGAAGCAGCCGCAGAGCAGTTTAAACCTGTGGTTGAAAAACTATCTGACTCATTGAAAGCCAAGACCAAAGAAGTACGTGTGACCACACGTTTGGTCGATTCACCTGCATGCTTGGTGACAGGTGAGGGAGAACTTTCTCCACAACTGATTCGTATGCTGCAACAAGCGGGTCAGGCCGTACCTGAAAGCAAGCCAATTTTGGAAATTAACCCAGAGCATCCATTGGTAAGAAAATTAGAAAATTCGGCACAGTTTGATGACTTGGCCAATGTAATTTTTGACCAAGCGCTGATTGCTGAAGGCGGCTTACCTGATGATCCTGCCGAATATATCAAACGGATTAACAGCTTATTGCTTCAATAAACCATTATATGTTTAAAGAAAGCCTATCGTTAAGATAGGCTTTTTTATGTCAACCCATTGGGGCAAGCACCTTAATATCTGTTGAACGCATCGATTTAATTGGCGGAAAAGAAGCTGATGTGGATATCCGTGGATAAGTGAGAACTTATCCACAGTTCAGCTTAAAGATTCACCATATCATTAAAATAAAGCCTCAAAACGGACCAAGGCACTGACGTAATGGCTGCGGTCTTCACGGTGATCGTTAAAATAATTTAAATCGCCTTGGATATAAAACCACTCGCGTAAGAAGGGTTGACGCCACGAGACAAAAGGCCCCCAACGGTTCAAGCGTAGGTCATCGTTGTTGTAGAAACCACCAGTGTAAATGCCGTAGTTAAAACGATTGCCATGAAAGAATTGGTGTTGTCTAAAGCTATAGTTATCCCAGAGCAGATCATCATCCTGATCGTCTGCATAGGTCAGACTGAACTGATTGGATAAAAATGGCTGATTGGGTCGTGCATGCGTCAGCTCTAGGTTGGTACGTAAGTAATTTTCACTGTCGATACCATAACGGTAAATCTGTTCAGCATAAGCACGAAAATCATTGTCGAGTTTCCATTCTTTCGATAACTCGATCCGCGCATAGATATCATCCCCTGAACGGACCCCCAAGTCGAAATCAGTTTCAAAAGGCAGACGATCTGATAATTGCGACCATCTTAAAGCCAGTGAGCTATTGGCATCACGGGTTTGGCGGCGATCAAATGTTTTATCGTTATTCGCACTGGGTGGATTTTCATTGGTAATTGCAACATTGTTTTGCAGTTCGTTATCTAATGAGTCATCCCCAAACACCACACTGAGTTTATGTTCTAAAGTTGGAAGTTTGACTCGACCTCGAATACGTGGTTTTACATCGTATTCATCATGTTTATTCCAGCGGTTATCGACCAAGACACGTAATGTGGCTGTAGCTGGTTTTTTAGGATCGGTTTCACCAAACCAATTGTCCATTTTGGCGGCTGTTCGGTCTGCCCAGTTTCGAACTTCTTTTTGCTGGCGGTCGACCCAGGTGCGCTCTTCAGTGAGATCAGTCGTGGGCACAATCAGCTCGTCCGATTCCTCAGGTAGAACGGTTGGAAGTGAGTCTATCCACTGTGGAATTTGGTATAAAAGTCCACTACCTTTGGGGGGCGATGCGATTTTGTCAATTTCAGCCACGTCGTGAGGTGGCACAAAATGTTGTGTGCTGTTGGTATTGCTTTCCGCCCAAGCCACGTTGACGTATGTACCTAAACTTAGGCAGAAAAATAAAGAGATGGATCCCACATGTTGAGTTCTTAGCATGCTTTCGTACTTTATTGTTCTTCGATGTTTTAGTGTTGTAAATTTCACATAAGAACACAAGTAGAAAATACAAAACTCTACAACTCGCTGCCCAGTTGTTTTTGAATAGAATCAAATAATTGAAACACAGTGATAGGTTCAGGCAAAGTGGAAATCGTATTTTGAATCAGTTGCCAACTGACGCCGTGCTGTCGGTCTAAGACCAAGCACGGATATGCGATCTCGGTACGTGAGAGTTCAACCCGCTTTTGACCATGAATTACTCGAATTTTTTGTCGTTCTTTTAACACTAAAATGGGCGTATTTACGTCCGCGGGGCTTTCTTTAAAATGAATGAATTTACGGCTATTGAGGAGATCGGCCAGAATAAATGGGTGATAGTCTTCAATGTGCCATACCAATTTGGCCTGTTGGGTATACAGCTGAAAAATCGAAAACACATCATGCATGTGAGTCTGTAGCTGATCCCATTCAATTTCGCGAATGGCTGCGAGTTGATGCTGACAACTCTGGGCAAATTGTTGGCTCAGGCGAATGGCTTCTGTAGGACTGTCAGCACCAAATAGAGCCAAATACTTAATAAACCTTCCGTGCTGATGGGTCTGTTCTGCCAAATAGATGGGATAGTCCAAGCAGTGATCGAGTTGGTCGCTGTGGATCAGAAACTCGATATTTTGATTGATCTCAATGTGCCCTGAAATGTCGAGGCCATACAGCTTAGGGTCTAAATTTGGTTGATGCAGCGTGTGCAATTGCGCTTGATATTGCCCCAGATTAATCTGTGTGGGCAGTAGGGGTTGCGTAGCAGTGGCCGATGTTTCTGAATTTTCTGTATGGCTGTCCTGCATAGCAGGGCATGGTGCTGTCGCTTCGCCTTCAAGTGGATTTTGCTGATGAGATTCAGATGAAATGTCTGTGTCTTGTGGGTCAGCCAAGATCGATCGCCTTTGGATAAAGTCCTGAATGGCAAGCGTTGAAATAGATGCACTTGGCTTAAGGTCAAATCGAATGGGTACAACAGCATCGATTATCGACTCTTCCTGAGGTGGACATAGCTCATTACTTAAAAGTGACAGATTGCTGAGAATCAAATGATTTTCTGCTAATACTTCAGATTGAAGATCTAAATCTTTTTGTACGATATCGATCTGATTTTCAGGTTCCTTATCTTGTTTGATACTTAGTTTAATAGGATTGATTGAGACGACATCTTCTACAGCGTCTTGTTTAAAAGACCTGAGTTTGGATTCTTCAATTTGAGTTGCATTTAGGTTGCTGTCGAATGTAGGTTGTATTTCCGTATTGAAATGAAGCGCTGCTTCAGCCTTAGATAAAAGCAGACTAGACTCAGGACGGACTTCGGGGAAGTCTGACTCAGACTCTTGGGTTCGTTCAGCCGATGTATCATCTGTAGCAATGCTTAAAAGCTCAATACCCGTGAAAACAAAAGCGTCAGTAACCACATTGTCCTGTGCATGCCCTATGTCAGTTTTTTTATGGGATATGGTTGTAACGGGCGGGATAAACTGGTCTCGTGCAACTTCTGCAACTTCTGCAACTTCTGCAACTTCTGCAACTTCTGCAACTTCTGCAACTTCTGCAACTTCTGCAACTTCTGCAACTTCTGCAACTTCTGCAACTTCTATGGATGTTTCAGATGTTGTGAGAAAAGGTACGTTCTCGGGTTGTTGAGTGCTTTGTGCATGGCTCAAAAACCCTTGGTAAGCGTGCTCAAACTTTATGTGCCATGGGCTGCTATGCACTGTAGCTGGGGTGTTTTGAAAAACAATTTGCCAACCTAAACCTGATTTATATAAAACCCCCCATGCGAAAGCCGCCTGCTGTTTTAAGGCATCAGTTAAAGAAGACTCATATTGAAATAGTCCAATGTAGGCATGCTGATAGGGGCTTTGTTGTATCCAGCGTTCAGCCGCAGCTTGAGGCTGAGTCAGCGCCTTATAGGCTTCGAGTTGTTTTTGAAAAATGGGTTCATCACAGAGTGCAAAAATTTCGCGAATGCGTTTTTTCGAGCGCGCAATTTCAAAAAAAGACAGAGGTTGATGCTCCAAACCATCAATCAATTGATGCAGTTCTTTGATCAGCATTGCTTTTTCGATTGCTTTCATGCGCTGAACTCTAAAGTTGTTTTTGTGCTTGTTCCAAGTAGCTTGCCAAAACCATATTGATGGCCAGTTCAAGTAATTTATATTCGGCTGAAGTCGGCTGCGTATACTGCTGTGCGAAAGCAATCAATTGATCAAGGTCAATGGCTTGGGGCGTAATACGACCTTGGATAAGGGCTTGTAAATTTTGCATAGGTATGTGCTATTGAGTGCATTTAATTTATTGGTTTTGGAATTGGGTCTTCTTGTTTGATCATAATTAGAAAAGAATAAATAGGCAAAAATTATTCTGCACGTGATACGAGAAAAGGGTAGTGAAAAATGTAGATAATTTCGATTTCAGCACAGAGTGAATTAAATATTTTTGCCCTAGAGGGTTCATAGCTGAAATTTTTTGTCAGTTCTTTGCAATTTTGGGCAAAAAAATAGGCAATCAACATTGCCTATTTTTGACCAAGTCAGCGCAAATTACGCTTCTTGATGTGGTGCAGCCGCAGGAGCATCAGCCGTTGCCGTTTGAGTGTCTGCTGGTTTTTTTACAGGAAAATCTGGAACAAAAACAACTTGTGCAGAAACAGTTGCAGAAAGAGCCATTACAGCGACAGCCAAAGCATATTTAACAGCGTTCATGATTTTTCCTCTAAAAAAGAGGTCTCACTTAGGAGACTGGGAGTTTTAAAAAGATAAATTTCGCATGAATAATATCAAAAAATGATCGATTTAAGCGCTGGTTTAGGCCATTAAAAGATGAATGATGAGTTCATTTATTGTTAAAAAACAATAGATTAGAATAAATACTCTAGTTTGGTATAGAGTTTTTACTCCAGTGCTAAGCTATTTGAATTTAAAGTGAAAATTTAGATTTTTCAAGTTTGAAATGAAGCTTGAAAGTAGGACTTTTTGTCTGAAATGAGACCTGAAAAAGGACGTAGAGTTAAATGATTAGTTGTTTAAATATTCACCATTTTGAAGTCTTTTGATTGTGCACACTGTGTAAGTTTTTGCTGTGGAATGTTTAAGTTATCTATTTTTGATTAAAAATTCACCTAAGATGAACAGGCAAAAACAACAATAGCTGAGGACAAACAGATGGCCATTGCAAAAGTGGTAGAAGTCAATTCAAGCAGTGCGAAAAGTTTTGAAGATGCGATTCAGACAGGGATCGCAAAAGTCACCGAGACGGTGAAGAATGTTCAAGGTGCTTGGATCAATGAACAAAAAGTGGTGATTAAGGACAACCAAATTGTAGAATATCGGGTCAATCTTAAAATTAGTTTCTTGGTCGATTAAACACAAGTCCATTTTTTTATAACCTATAAAAAATCCCCGCAGATCGGGGATTTTCTTATCTATGGATAGGGCTCAGTTAAGCTCTGAATCCAGTATCCTTATGATTGTTTTGGTGTTTCACAAGACTCATCTGAACACTGTGCCGCATTATTTTCTTCTGCTGGCATTTGTGCTTTTTCAATGACTTGTAAAAAGACTTCACGCGGCTGCGCACCCGCTAAAGCCACACGTTGATCGAAAACAAAGAACGGCACACCTGTTACTTTCAGTTGTTCACGCGCTACTTCTTGGTCAAACTTCACGAAATCTGCATATTCGTCAGAATCCAGCACATCATCTACTTCAACTGGGTTTAAGCCAATACGAGAGGCCACATCTTCAATGGTTTCACGTTCACCAATCGGTAAGCCTTGCGTCATATAGCTAAAGAAAAAGGCTTCTTCGGCTTCATTGCCTAAACCGTGGCTTTGAGCAAGGTGGATAACACGGTGTGCATTGAAACTGTTGCCTGAGTTGGCATTTTCCCAGTTAAATTCAATGCCTTCTTCCGCAGCCATTTTGGCAATATTACGTTGCATCTCTTCAACTTCAGCCACTGTGCGACCATATTTTAGTGCGAGACGTTCTGAGTTCGAAATTTCTTGGCGTACTGGTGCATCTGGATCCAGTTCAAAACTGTGCCAATGCACTTCCAATTCCACACCAGCTTGTTCAGCCGCCGCTTCTAAACGTTTTTTGCCAATATAACAAAAAGGACAAACAACATCTGACCAAATATCTACACGCATGCGATTTCTCAAAAATAGTAAAAAGAGCAATTAAGGAAATGATGGGGATGAGTTATAAAATTTAAAGCAGGGCCATTAAAAAAAGCGGTTTCGCTATGTATTCAATCAGTTGAATCTTCTGGGCTTTACCGCTTATCTGACAACTACGCAACACAAAGATCGAAAAATATACAA
The DNA here is from genome assembly GCF_044057475.1 of Acinetobacter sp. P1332. NCBI lineage: Bacteria > Pseudomonadati > Pseudomonadota > Gammaproteobacteria > Moraxellales > Moraxellaceae > Acinetobacter > Acinetobacter sp. P1332. The sequence goes on along the minus strand of NZ_CP171157.1, from coordinate 3,253,044 downwards.
TAGGGTGAAGGCGCTCAGTTTGAGCATGCCTTTTTATATCTCTTAGCGTTTGGGATTGTTTTATGAAATTTTTAAATTCTCTTCCGTTTTTTTGTTACGCTTTTCTTTTTATGCCGACTTTGCTGCAAGCCAATGGTGAGATCGTGAGTCTACCGACTTTTAAAACCATGGCGGAATCAGAGCTACGTGCTGAAACGGGCGTGATTCCTTATCAACAGGATGAAAACATTCGTAAAGCCTTGCAGCACCGTATCGTTCAGTTGCAGGATGATGCACAGTCTTTTGTGGTCGATCCGACCATTACTCAAAACATAGATATTTTTCCACCTGCAGTCACCGCAGATCTAAATTCTGTGCCGCCTTTGTTACGTGAACATGTCTTAAACATCGCCGCTGGTTTGCAGTCGTCTAATCCAACTGAAGGTTTGTATATTATGTTGCAGCCGTTTGGCATTGACCGTAATGCGACCAATGTACAAATTGCCCGTGAACAAATTTCGATTGGGCAGATTGATCGGAATTTTATGCAAGGGATTCAACAGAATAGTCAGCAGCCGAGAACAGCTCCAGCAAAGTAACACGTCCTTACTCGTTTATCGCCAGTACATTCCTCATCCACTTGGGGAAGGTACGGCCTGAGCATCCTCAAAGATCGATAACATGTTGAAATATTGATCATGTGCCTTTATTTGATATGATGAAAAGAAATGAAGAGGAAGCTGAACATGCGACGTATCGTGTTGATTTTAGTTCTTGCGACCAGTGCCGTTTTTGGTTGGATGTTTTATCAGTATTCTCAACAACAAAAAGAGCAGCAGCAGCTACAAAGCTATGAAACGGTGCTGTATGAAAAGACCGAACAAATTTACAAACAAGCTCAAGATTGGACCACACCAATTCAAGTCGATGTAAAAGACCCACGTCTGACAGGTGACTATCAAATTATGGCGGAGTTTGTGCTCAGTCATATGCTGCAAAATGCCGAAGCGCGTAATCAATATTTGCGAGATTTAAAAGCCTTAAATTGGGATCAATTTTTAAATATTGACCGATTAAGCAAAAACAAAAAGAACAATTATGCTGAAACGGAGCAAATGCTGAAAGACGTACATGCCGTTGTTGAGAGCTATGCACAGCAGGTTGAACAACGTCAAAAAGATGCCATTGCTCAGGCCAAAGATTTAGCAATATCTGCGCGGTTCCGCCATCAACTGACCGACAGCATGAAAGCCAGTGAAAAAAGCCATGAAGCTACCCGCCTGTTTAGTCTTGAACAGCAGAATTTAGCCAAAGCGGATCAAATTTTCTTGGTGCTGAAAAATAACCAATGGGAAAAGAAAAATAACACCTTTATGTTTTATGAAGATGCACCACTACAGCAGTTTAATGCGCTGTATAAAGAGATTTTGGCACTGAATAGCCAAATGCAGCAGGTCGAAAAACAGACCCAAAAAGAGGTGGAACAGAAGTTATAACACCGTGCAAAGATGACAGTCTTGTAAGCGGACTGTCATCTGTTGTTCAAAATTGGCTGCTAGAGTAAAAGCATCACAACGATGACGACTTTTCAGTGCAGGCAGGTGAGTCATGAGAACCATACACGTTTTTGATGATATTCAGCATGTGTATAGTGAGTTTGTAGAAAATAAAAACTATCCAAAATTAGAACGCTTAAGCAACTGGGGGAAGAATCGTTTTTTCTTCAACCAATATTTCAAAATGATTGAAGACTGGCACCACACCGAACAAATCGTGATTCAGTTCAACCAACAGTACTTCAGTCTAGATACGGGCAGCGCGCCTGACTTTATGGACAAAGAAAAGTATATGGCTTGGTTGATGGACGAACTCTTAATTTAAATCCTTCACACAACAGCACAGCGCCTGATTCGTTCTAGGCGCTGTGCTTCTATTGGATTAATCAAAAATTTTATCGGCTGCTTGGAATGGCAGGCTGACCACGTCGATTGCCACGGCAAAAGGTAGCAGTACTAATTTTTCAAAAGGATTCATGCCCGACTTCGATTTATAACTTTCCTCTTGATGGGTATAAATGCTCACCTGATAAGGCTTACTCAAGGCTTTTAACGACGCTAAATTGTTCGCCGCAGGGTAAACCACACCTGCCAGTTTGATCTCGAAACAGAAACGCTGCGCAAACATGCGTTCATCACTGGAACTTGAACATTCCTTCGCGCCATTTTCAATAAAAAACTCTAGATCTTTCTTACTGATGTCCTCTTTGAGCTTCACATAGGACAGAGGTAATGTCCCTGTAAAATGACCATCATTTTTTTCTGAAAAGAAACTCAGTTCTCGGGTCACTTGAATATTTTTTGGGTCCAGTTTCCCAATCAAGCTGACAAATTGAGGCCCACCTTGGGTAAGGACATAACTTTTTTGTTGCCCCGCAATCACTAAACTATGCACAGGTAAATTCGGCAGAGGCTGAGCAGGTTTGCCAAAAGCCACCACTTGGTCTTCGATCAAGGTCACTTTGTTGGTACGGGTATAGGTTTTATTGTCTTTGGTCATCAGGGTTTTGGTGGCACAGCCTGTGAATAATGTTGCCATGACGGCTAAGCAAATGATGGTTTTTAAAGGTGATGAAAACATCGACAGACTCCGATTCATTTGAAATATAGTTAAGCTGAATTTTTATTGTCTTTAAGCCTATCATTAAAAGGTTCAAAAAGGCGCCAAAGCTCAAAAGTTTAAAGTCATGAAAGTTCTATGAGCCGCTCAATGTAGGGGAGCGACAGATTTTATTTCTTACTCATCTGTAGTTTCTAGTCACTGAATGAATGTTCATTTGAGTCTGAACTGGCTATGATCATACAAGCTTCGATAAAAAGTATGGACTGGCGAATACATCATAACAAGGTGGGGAATAGGCTGATGCAAGACTTGATTTGTTATAAAGAACTTCCTGTGTGGACTGCGCAGACCATTCCGCAAGGGTTTAAAAATCAACATAATACCAAAGCAGGTACGTGGGCTAAGTTAAAGATTTATCAAGGTGAGCTGCGCTTTGCTTTTTTAGACGAGGCAGGTCAAGTGCAATCTGAACATCTGTTTACAGCTGAGCAACAGCCACCGTTTATTCAGCCTCAAGCATGGCACAAAATTGTTTCGACCAGCGACGACTTAGAGTGTCAACTGCAATTTTATTGTACCCCGCAAGATTATTTTTATAAGAAATATCAGCTTTCACCTACGCATTCAGAAATTTTGGCGGCTACGCCGTATTTATACGGTGGCCGAGCTTTGGATGTCGGCTGTGGACAAGGGCGAAATTCGCTGTACTTAAATCAGCAGGGTTTTGAGGTAGATGCTTGGGATGTGAATCCGCAAAGTTTGCAAAAATTACAGCAAATAATAGATGCCGAAGGTATTCAAAAGATTCATGTGCAACAGCGTGACCTCAATGCTGACCCAAGCATTACTGGCAGATACGACTTTATTTGCTGTACGGTGGTGATGATGTTTTTAGAAGCGCCAACTGTGAAACCATTGATTGCGCAGATGCAACAAGCCACAAATGTAAATGGATTTAACTTGATCGTCTGTGCGATGAATACCGATGATATTCCTGCGCAGCCTGACTTTCCATTTGCGTTTAAAGCAGGAGAGTTAAGTGCGCTATATGATGGCTGGAACATTGTGAAATACAATGAAAATGTAGGAGAGCTGCATCGGGTTGATGTCGATGGGAAACGGATTAAACAGCATTTTGCGACGTTGTTGGCACAGCGGGTATAAATACAAAAATTATTAAAGTTATTGTAGTTCTTTTGACTACAACAACTTAAAAAATAAGTAAATATTGTTTAGGATGGGCTTAACAACTAAATAAATGAATTCATCATGAGCACTCAATTAATTGCCCACTTAAAAAAGAAATGTGAAGCGGATGATAATGTAAAAATTTTACTTTCACAGTGGGAGTTTGATCAAAAACTTGTAGGTAAAGCTTTAGAGAATATTGGTGGTTTTTATCCACATTTTAGTAATCATAATGCCTCACATTCACAGCAAATTTTAGTCAATATTGAACGTATTCTTGGGAATGATATTGAGCTTCTAACTGCAACCGATACATGGCTAATTCTAGAAGCTGCGTATTGGCATGATGTTGGAATGTTAGTCGATGCTCAAAATGCTAAAGCAGTACATTCAAATCCTGACTTTAATTTCATGATTCAAACAATTGCAAATGAAAAAGGACATGATCTTCAAAAATTTTGCCAAGCCTATGTTGAACAAAATTGGTTATCTGCAATAGGGACTGTAGACCATCCTTTTGATGGAATTGAACAATATCGTCAATTAGTTGCTGAATGGTTTAGACGTGGACATGACAAGCGAGTTGGTAAGATTGTTGAAGATCCATTTAAAGACTTAGGAATAACTTCACCTAGAACCGAACTTTTACCTAACCGAATTTATCGTTATTTAGGACAAATTTGTGTTTCTCATGGTATGAATTTCGATACTTTTATGGCAGCACTCCCTTATAAACAGACTGGTTTGGGTACGGAAGATTGTCATCCAAGATTTATAGGATGTTTACTCCGTTTGGGGGATTTGTTTGACTTAGATGACAATCGTTTTTGCCCTGTCATGGCAAAGCACGTCAGTAATATGCCTTCTGTGAGTAAACATCATCATGACAAACATTTATCGTTACGCGAGTTTCAGCTTGATAAACGAACAGTAAAGCTAGTTGCTGAATGTCCTGATGAAATGTCTTATGTAGAAACGCAAAACTGGTTTGGATGGATACGTGAAGAATTTCAAAATCAAATGTCTCAATGGAATTTGATAGTACCAAACTTAAAATTTGGTTCACTTCCAACTATCGAACAATTAGATGTAAAAATGGAGGTGAAATATGAAAATGGGGTTAAGAAAGAAAAACTACTTCTAAATAATAAACCAATGAAATTTAAGTTAGACGAAAAAAATGCTATGGAGTTACTGCAAGGTGCGAACTTGTATAGCGATGAATACAGCATATATCGTGAACTTATTCAGAATTCAATTGATGCCACAATGTTAAGAATTTGGCTTGCAGAAGATCAGGAAAGACTTAAAGAATTACACCCTTATCACGAAGATTTCCTGCAAATTCTAGAAAAATATCCACTTCAATTAGAAATTAATAAAGTAAAAAATATCGAAGGAACATTGGATAGTATCTGGGAATTCCAAATTATAGATCAAGGTATTGGGATGAGTATGGTTGATCTGGGCTATATGCAAACTATGGCTGGGTCAAGTAAAAATATTCATAAAAAGAAAATTATTAATGAAATGCCAAAATGGATGAGACCATCCGGTGAATTTGGTATAGGTTTACATAGCGCATTTCTACTTACAAAAGACTTACCAGTTGAATTTCAGAGTATTAAATTCAATACCTATAGTTATTTCTCTCATGAGTGCTTAGATGTTGAAATGTTTTCACCATTAGGTGGAAAGCAAGGATATTGTTTTATAACAAAAAATATAGGTGGTACTAGAAAAATTGGGACAGAAACAAAGTTTTATATAAAAGTTAATTTTGATTTGGAGAAAATTGAAGGTGATCAAGACTTCAATTTTATAAATATAGATGCTTTTGAAAAAAAATGGGGCGCTTATGAAAAAGAAACAATATATGAGAAAATTTTGAAGAATGCACCAATTTGTACTTTGGGTTTTTCTAAAAAATTAATATCGGATGTAATTTGGGATAAAGAAAAGCAGGTCGCATTTTATATAAAAAATTCTATTGAAGATGATGCGGATGATATAAGAAGTTTCTTTTTTAAAGGTCAAAAAGTTGAAATAAATAATTATAGAGAGTATGGTCTTTTTAACTGTAGTTATCTTGATTATATGGTTGATATATACGGGGTTAGTGCTAAAAAAGTACTGAATATAAGTAGAGATTATTGGGATAGTTATTTTGAGAATAGGCACTCAGAATATTTAAAAGATTTATTTGAAAAACATATCTCCAAAATTCAAAAATTTGAAACGGATTTATTAAAGCTTACTTATTGCATTGATTATGAAATTGATTTTAAGTTGTCTGAACATTGGTTGAATGGTAGCGTAAGTGGTAGAAAAATTAGTGATGTTCTAAATGAAGTTGGATTCTATATACTTCATATAGATGGTTCTACTGCTAATCAGGAAGATAGAAAGGCACACCTACGATCTAATTTTAATAATTATATTACTTTAGAATCTGAAAGTGATAATGATGTTTTTATGGTACATGCATTAAAAAATTATTGTGAAAAATATGGATACAATAGATATATTTTAAGATTGGATGATAATTTTCATCGTTATCCAGAAGAAGTAGGTTTAACATTCTATAGTAAGAATATTCAGCCAATTGATTTATGCAAGGAATACAAGTGGGGTAAATCAGAATTTTATTACTCTAGTGAAATAGAAAGTAAAAATGTATTTGAGGAATTATGGGATAATCTAATTAGGGAGTGTCAATTTGAAGGTTATTGTTTTCATTCTAAATATCTGAATTTAATGCATGATAAAATTAACTTGTTGGAAGAATATAAGAAACTTTCATTTAGATTTAGAGATTACTGGGATGATTTGTTAATTATCTCTCCATATCAAGTACTTGAAAATGAAATAAAAATTTTAAATTTAGATGATTTAAGTGTTTATGTTGCAAATAGAAAAAATGATTTATCTAATGTTAAAGAGTATAAAAGACTCTATGAGAAATTGATTATCGAAATTGATAAATACAAAAAAACCCCGCACTAAGCGGGGTTCTTTTTATCTCAGTATTTAACTAAATATTAAACACGTTCGATAATAGTCGCGATACCTTGACCAAGACCGATACACATAGTCGCAAGACCAATTTGCGTATCTTGTTGTTCCATTACGTTCAACAACGTCGTTGTGATACGTGCACCAGAACAGCCCAATGGGTGACCCAGTGCAATCGCACCACCATTTAAGTTAATGATGTCTTGCTTCTCATACACGCCTAAGCCTTTCATCACTGATAAGCCTTGAGCAGCAAACGCTTCGTTTAACTCGATGGTTTGGATATCCGCCATGCTTAAGCCAGCACGTTTAAGCGCTTTTTGAGTTGCAGGTACAGGACCATAACCCATGATCGCAGCATCACAGCCTGCAACTGCCATAGAGCGAATCACAGCACGTGGCTTAAGACCTAAAGCTTGAGCACGTTCAGCAGACATCAACAACATTGCAGATGCGCCATCAGACAAAGCTGAAGAAGTCGCAGCTGTTACCGTACCGCCTTTCGGGTCAAATACAGGACGTAAACCTTTGAATGCTTCAAGGTTTGCATCTGGACGAATCACTTCATCGATGTCGCATAGGATTTTGAAGCCATTGGCATCATGACCTTCAACACCCACGATTTCATTTTTGAAACGACCTTCTTGCGTTGCAGACCAAGCACGGCGGTGAGATTCCACACCGAACGCATCTTGTTCTTCACGCGTAATGCCGTTCATACGACCTAACATTTCAGCCGTTAAGCCCATCATGTTAGACGCTTTTGCATAGTGTTTAGATGCTTCTGGGTTGAGGTCGATGCCGTGCATCATGCCGACGTGACCCATGTGCTCTACACCACCGATGATGAAGATATCACCTTGGTTGGTTGCAATCTGTGCAGCAGCGGTGTGAAGCGCTTGCATAGATGAACCACAAAGACGGTTAACCGTTTGACCTGCCACAGTTTTTGGAAGGTCAGCCAATAAACCAATGTTACGGCCAATGTTCATACCTTGTTCTAAAGTCTGGTTTACACAGCCCCAGATCAGGTCTTCAACTTCATTGGTGTCAAACTGGTTACGAGCAACTAAAGCACGAACCAATTCAGCCGATAAGCTGTCAGCACGTACATTGCGGAACATACCGTTTTTGGTTTTACCCATTGCTGAACGTACGCCATCAACGATGACAACGTCACGTGGATTTAAAGTAGCCATTCACGTTGCTCCTTAACCGTAGAATTTTTTGTTGTTAGCAGCCATGTCACGCAACATTTGTGGCGCTTCATAAGCCTTACCTAAGTGTGCATATTTGTCGCAAAGTGCAACATATTCAGCAACACCTGTTTGGTCGATGTAACGGCATGGACCACCACGGAATGGAGGGAAACCTACACCCATAATCATTGCCATGTCTGCTTCAGAAGCAGTCGCTACGATGTTGTCTTCTAAGCAACGAACAGTTTCGTTACAGAAAGCAAGCATCATACGGTCAATGATTTCTTGAGCATCAAACTCGCGTTTTTCCGCAGTTGCCACAGTAGCAACAAGCTCATACGCAGTTGGATCAACCACTTTGGCTTTTTTGCCTTTACGGTCAAGTTCGTATTTGTAGAAACCAACGTCGTTCTTTTGACCCAAACGTTTGTTTTCGTACATGATTTCGATTGAACCTTTGAAGTCTGGCTTCATACGGTCAGGGAAACCTTCCGCCATGACTTCTGCACCATGAACGCCCGTGTCGATACCAACAACGTCGATCAAGTAAGCAGGACCCATAGGCCAGCCGAATTTTTCCATGACTTTGTCGACTTGTTGGAAGTCAGCACCGTCTTTCAATAGAAGGTCAAATGCACCGAAGTAAGGGAACAATACGCGGTTTACAAGGAAACCTGGGCAGTCGTTCACTACGATTGGTGTTTTACCCATTTTCTGAGCAAGAACTACAGTGGTCGCAATCGCTTCAGCCGAAGTCTTCTCACCACGGATCACTTCTACCAATGGCATCATGTGTACTGGGTTAAAGAAGTGCATACCGACAAAGTTTTCAGGACGTTGTAGGTTTTCAGCCAAACGTGTGATTGAAATTGTTGAAGTATTTGAAGCAATGATCGTGTTGTCACGAACATTTTTCTCAGTTTCAGCAAGTACAATGCCTTTTACTTTTGGATTTTCAGTTACCGCTTCAATCACGATGTCCACTTCTTTAAACTCGTCATAGCTTAAAGTAGGGCGGATGCGCGCAAGAGTTTCACCCATTTGAGCAGGTTTCATCTTCTTACGTTCAACTTGTTTGGTCAGTAAGCCATTTGCTTCTTTCATACCTAAAGCAAGTTGCGGATTACCAATGTCTTTCATGATAATAGGTGTGCCTTTGCTTGCCGCTTGGTAAGCAATACCACCACCCATGATACCCGCGCCTAATACAGCCGCTTGGTTTACAGGGTGCGCACCTTTTTCATATTTCTTCGAAGTTTTCTTCACCACTTGGTCATTGATGAATAGACCAATTAACGCATTTGCTTGTGGTGTAATCGCTGCTTTTGCAAAACCAGCCGCTTCAGCTTGAAGTGCTTCATTACGTGGAAGGCTTGCACCTGCTTGTAATGAGTCAAGAAGAAGTTTAGGCGCAGGGTATTGAGCAGGATTTGCTTTTGCAAGTACCGCACCTTTTGCCGAGTTGAACGCCATCATTTGTTCGATTGGGTTCAATTTAACTGGGTCAAGTTTTTCTTGGCGTTTTGCTTTCCAGTCTACACGGCCAGCAAGGGCTTGTTTAACCAAGTCAATTGCAGCGTCTTGTAGTTTGTCAGCAGCAACCACTGCATCAACTGCACCATCTTTCAGTGCCGCAGCAGGTTTTTTAGGATTAGCCATTGCCATCCATTCAACTGCATTGTCGATACCAATTAGACGGCTTAAACGAACCGTACCACCGAAACCAGGGAAGATGCCCAGTTTGATTTCAGGAAGACCGACTTGAGCCGCTTCTGACATCACACGATAGTCGCACACGAGGCACATTTCAAAGCCGCCGCCCAATGCCATACCATTGATCGCTGCAACTTTAGGAATCTCTAAATCTTCAAACGCGTTGAAGATGTCGTGAACAGGCAATGCCCAATCCACAATCGCTTGTTCGCCTTGAGCGAAGTTTGCACCAAATTCAGTAATATCTGCGCCAACGATAAATGTAGATTTAGCCGAAGTAACGATTAAGCCTTTGATGTCACCGTTTGCTTTAACAGCGTCAATTGCAGCTTTAAAATCTTCAATCGTTGCACGGTTAAATTTGTTGACCGACTCACCTTGTAAGTCAAAGCGGAATTCTGCAATTCCGTCCGAAAGCATTTGGACGGTAATGGCATTGCCAGCGTGGATCATGCCTGATCTCCTTTATTTTGGAGGACTTCTAAGTTGATGTTGTGAAGCGAGTACGTCATTCCTACGTACATCTATGCTCCGCCAATCTTACGATAACTATATCGAAAAAGAACATAACAAGTTGTATCAAGCCGTGACGCAAGGGTCATCTATTTTTATTCAATTATTTCGTGTGCTTGCGTGATGTATTTTTAAATGATGTGGTCTAAATAGAGTGAAGTTTTTGTTTCATTTAAGATTTTTTATGGATGAGTGATTAAAAAATGATTAGACAGCGTCCTTATATTTCAAGTCAATCTTTGTGCCGATTTTGGCAATTTAGTCAATGCTGCACTTGCAGGTAAACCCAAGCAGAATGAAAACTTGTGATGAAAAGCTGGAAATAGGACGTACTTTGCAGCTTATGCTACAATTCGCAGTCTAGACCGAGTACTGGTCTTTTTCTTTTATTTCGTTTTCTTTGGTTTCCAGGTTTTCATATGATTAAGTGGATCATTCTGGCGATTTTTATTCTTTCTGCACTTTATATTCAGCAACGTGGGAAGGTTCGTCACTCGTTTTATCGTCAATTTTTCGATCACTCAACGATTCTTGCGCCAATTAACTACCTCATGTACATGTTTTCAAAGGTACCGAATCAGCCGTATATCGACACCCAGCATTTTCAAGACTTAAGGGTGTTGGATGAAAACTGGGAAATGATTCGTGATGAAGCAAAAGCTTTATATGAAAAAGGCGGAATTAAAGCATCGAGCAGTTATGATGACTTGGGGTTTAACTCCTTTTTCAAAACAGGCTGGAAGCGTTTTTATCTGAAATGGTATGACTCTGCACATCCCTCAGCCGCTGAACTTTGTCCAAAAACGACGGCGTTGCTGAAAACCTTGCCGACCATTAAAGCCGCGATGTTTACCGAGCTGGCACCTGACAGCCGTTTGGTTCGTCACCGTGACCCTTATGCGGGTTCATTGCGTTATCACTTGGGGCTGATCACACCGAACGATGACCGCTGCTTTATTGATGTGGATGGTGAGCGCTATTCATGGCGCGATGGTGAAAGCGTGGTCTTTGATGAAACTTATATTCACTATGCCGAAAACACCACGGATCAAAACCGCATTATTTTCTTTGCTGATGTCGAGCGTCCTTTAAAGACACGTTTTATGGAACGTTTCAATCATTGGTTTGGTAAAAAAGTTATGACCGCTGCCAGCTCTCCAAATGAAGCAGGGGACCAAACGGGTGGGCTGAATAAAGTCTTTGGTTATGTCTATCAAGTGCGGATCAAAGCCAAAGCTTTGAAGAAAACCAACCGTCAACTTTACTACTTCTTAAAGTGGTTCCTGATGCTCGGAATTTTCTTTTTGATCTTTGTTCGACCTTATGTGTTTTAAAGCACATTAAACGCCCTGAGGGGGCGTTTTTTATTTGGGCAGAAAAGGGGAAGCCTATCTGCCCTTTTGATTTTTCTATTTATTTCAAGGCTTACAGTGGATTCGAACCACACATGGCTTTATGCTTTATCCAGTTAAAACTAAAAACAACATGGGCGCGTATCTGTTTCATTTTTAAGATCGCAACTTATAACTTAGATAAAGCATGAGGTTTCAAGGTGCAAAAGTTTCGTTCTAAGATGGACTGGTGGTTTTTGGGGTTTATTATTGCCATGTCAGGCCTGTTAGCCCAATTGATTTTGACCACCTATGGCAAAGGCATTTTGATGCAAAATCTTTTGTTCGTTGTGGTCTATGCTTTGACTATTGTTTTATTGTGGTGGCCGCTGTGGAGTACCCGCTATGTGGTTGATCAGGAGCAACTGACAATTCGTAGTCTCTGTTTTAAATGGATCATTCCCTTGACTGCGATACAGTCTGTTTCTGAAACAGATAATTCCATCAGTTCACCAGCCTTGTCCTTAGATCGTCTAAAGATTGAATACTTAAAAGAGGGCCAAACCAAAACCATTTTGGTGTCACCGAAAGATAAAGTAGCGTTTAAAGCTGCGTTAAAATTGTCATAAATACAGTCTTAGGCAAGTTGTATGCTTTACGGGCCTAAGCGAGTGAAAGCCTTGCTCAAATATGCCGTGAAGACTAAAGTAAAATAAACTTGAGTTCTGTTCATCCCACAAACCTCCACATGCAAAACGTCTACTTGCCGTTGAAGGATATTCTTATGAAGTCGTATCAATTCAGTCCGACACAAATTCAAACTTTAGTGCCGCATATGGGAAGTTGTATCGCTTCAGATATGATTACGGTGCAAGGCCTAAAAGTGGCCTACATGTACCGTGAAGAAGCACAATCTAGTGAGGAAAGTGGTTGGGTGTTTTTATCGGGTGAAGAAGGGGATGACTATATTGAAGACCCTGAAAATTTAGGCCTTTATGAGGTCAATGTGATTGCCAACTATGATGCGGACATCATTGCTCACTTAAATGCGCCTGCGGGAAGTCACTTTGCCCGCAATGAACAAGGTGTGTTTGAACGGATCGATTTTGAAGCGATGGATCTGGAATAAGCCTTCAATCTCAGTATCAATGTCTTTTGCCAGCCAGACTGGTTGTGAAACGCACTAGCAATGAGCTTGAAATGCGTCAGACCTGCCCAATCTAAAAGACAGATCAAAGGCTAAGCCTGCACAGAACAGTTGACGGCGAGCCGAGAAAATTAGGGAACCCTGTGAACGAAAACGCGCGAGAACATATCGAAAAAATTTTAGCCAATATGACCACACTGCCGGGCGTTTATCGCATGCTCGGCAAAGACGGTGAACTGCTGTATGTGGGCAAAGCGAAAAATTTAAAAAATCGTGTTTCCAGTTATTTTGTCAAAACCATTGAGCACCCGAAGACGCAGGCTTTGGTGGCGCGTATTTATGACATCGAAACCTTAGTCGTTCGTTCCGAAACTGAAGCGCTGCTGCTTGAACAAAACCTGATTAAGCTGCACCGTCCACCCTATAACATCATGCTCAGGGACGATAAATCCTATGTGTATATCTTTGTCTCTGCCGACAAACCTTATCCACGGATTGCATCAGGTCGGGGCAAAGGCAAACACCAAGTTGGAAAGTTTTTTGGACCGTATCCGAGTGCTTATAATGCACGGGATACTTTGTTGGTTTTGCAAAAGCTGTTTAATGTTCGCCAGTGTGAAAATAGCTATTTTTCACAGCGTAAGCGTCCTTGTTTGCAGTATCAAATCAAGCGTTGTTCAGCGCCGTGTGTAGGACTCATTAGCCCTGAAGAGTATAAAAATGATGTCGATAACTCGATTCGTTTTTTACAAGGGGACACCAAAGAGCTGAATCAAGAACTGATTGCAAAAATGGAGCAAGCGGCCGAAGCCTTAGAATTTGAAAAAGCAGTGTTTTACCGTGACCGTATGGCGCTGCTGCGGGATGTCCAGTCTCAACAAGCCATTTATAAGCTCAAAGGTGAGGCAGATATTTTAGCGATTGCCTATCAGGCAGGAGTGACCTGTGTGCAGATTATGCATGTGCGCAACGGGAAAATGCTCGGAGGAAAAAGTTATTTTCCAGATATGCTCGGAGAGGGTTTGGGGCAAATGCTGGCTGACTTCATAGCGAACTTTTATTTCCAAGTGGCAGATGAAGTACCCAGTGAGGTGATTGTAAATGTCGAATTGCCCGATCGAAAAGAACTGGAACAAGCGTTACAACAACAGTTTGATAAGAAAGTACAGATTAAACATAGCGTGCGTGAGACACGTGCAGAATGGTTAGAGCTGGCACAGATGAATGTACAGCATGCGATCAAAGGGCAATTGGCCAATCACTTTGAGCTGAATGAGCGTTTCCATCAACTTGAACAAGTGGTGGGACGTCCGATTGATCGGATCGAATGTTTTGACATCTCACATACCATGGGTGAAGAAACCGTGGCTTCGTGTGTGGTATTCGACAGTGGAGGCATTCGTAAGCGCGATTATCGTCAGTTTTCAATTCAAGACATTACCGCAGGCGATGACTATGCCGCAATGCGTCAAGCGCTGACCCGTCGTTATAAAAAAGCTATGCTGCCTGATTTACTGCTGATTGATGGTGGCAAAGGGCAGTTGCATATGGCGATGGAAGTCATGCAAGAGCTGGGTTTAGAGGCCTTTATGGTCGGGGTGTCAAAAGGCGAGGGGCGTAAACCGGGCCTTGAAACTCTACACTTTACCGATGGAACTAAAATTCAGTTGCCTGAAGATCATAAAGCATTGCATTTGATTCAACAGGTGCGTGATGAGGCACATCGCTTTGCGATTACTAAACACCGGGCTAAACGTGATAAAAAACGGGGTTCATCGATTTTGGAAGTAATTCCAGGTTTGGGACCGAAACGCCGCCGCGATTTGTTGACGCACTTTGGCGGGATTCAAGGGGTGTTAAAGGCTTCCGAGAAAGACTTAACCGGAGTCCCCGGTTTGGGCGAAGTGATGGCCCGTACTATTTATAAAGTCTTGCATGAATAGAACCGCATCTACTGCGATGGCAAAAGTGCTCATTGACGCATGGGTCATTGATCATTCACATTGGTTGAATTGTGTTGTAAAGATATGGACGGAATTTAAAACAAGGATGCCACATGTCACTTCAACACAGTTATCAAGCTTTAGCAGAACAAGAATGGATTGATATTCCTACAGGCTGGTTACAAGGACGCACGATTTATGGGGGACTGGTCGCAGGTTTAATGATGCAAAAAGCATTGTTGACTCTTGCCGATGACACGAAGCATTTACTCAGTTGTAGCGTGACTTTTGTTGGCCCAGTACAACAGGCCAAAGTTCGTTTAACCAGCGAGATTCTACGTCAAGGCAAATCGGTTACCACCTTGGAAGTACGTTTATGGCAAGATGATGCAGTTCAAAGCATTTTAGTGGCAAGCTTCGGGACACAGCGTGAATCGAGTATCCATGTGCATCAAGAACCTGTAGCGCCAGCGTTTCCATCGGTTGATGGTCTCACAGCAGAACCGCATCATCCGCTTGCGCCTGAGTGCTTTAAGCAGCTAGATATGGTTTGGGTGACAGGGCAGTATCCATGTACTGCCAGCCCAAAGCCTGACTTTTCTGGCTGGTATCGCTTTAATCCAGACTTACATGAAAATCGAGACATGACCGTAGCCGATCTCATGGTGTCGATGGATATTTGGCCACCAGGGGTGCTACCGATGTTTAAAAGCATGGCACCCGCCAGTTCGCTGACATGGCATTTGACCTATGTGCATCCGCTGAAAAATCAGTTACACGATTGGATGAAGTACCACGTTGAAACGCAATATGCTGCGGATGGATATTCCACCGAAGCTGCCTATTTGTGGGATGATCAGAATCGTTTAATTGCAATTTCGCGTCAAACAGTTACCGTGTTTGCCTAGTGACACCTTAGGTCAATTCGTATAAAGTGGGCGCTATTAACGATGGATTAAACCTCAAAAAAGTGTGCATTTTCATCGTACATGAGGGAAACAACTGGCGGTGTTTATGACTACAGGTCGCATCCTGAATATTCCTAATATCTTGACCTTGGCGCGTATTGCCTTAATTCCGGTCTTTTTGTTGGTGGCCTATTGGCCCCCTGTAATGGGTATCGCTGAACAGGCGGTAAGTATGTCTCGTCATATTCTGTTGACGTCTATTTTTGTCGTTGCAGCGGTGACAGATTGGTTCGATGGTTATTTGGCGAGGACTTTAAATCAGACCTCTGCATTTGGGCGTTTCTTAGACCCTGTTGCGGATAAATTGATGGTGGCAGCAGCACTGATCGTGTTGGTGCAGTGGAAACCAGAAATTTCGATGGCATTTGCGGCGATTGTGATTATTTCCCGTGAAATTACGGTGTCAGCACTGCGTGAATGGATGGCAGAGTTAGGTGCACGTACCAATGTAGCCGTGTCTACGGTTGGGAAATATAAAACCGCTTTTCAAATGATTGCAATTACCGTGTTCTTACTGAATTGGCAGCCGCTTGAAATGTTGGCTTATGCATTGTTGTATACCGCAGTAATTTTGACTTTGTGGTCGATGTTTATTTATCTCAAAGCAGCTTGGCCGTATTTAAAACAGCCTTGATTGTTAGATTTTTAAGAAGCTCCTGCGGGAGCTTTTTTTGTACCTGAGATTCATTAGCTATGCGTTTCTTCCTCAGTATCATCTTCAAAAGTCTTGGCAATTTTTTCAATATTGAGGCTCTTGGCCATGGCATCGAAAATTTCCTTATAGACCCCATCCTGACGGTACAGCGCTTCATGTTCCCCATGTTCTGCAATACAACCTTCCTTCATGACATAGGTATAATCGGCATCGATAATTTGTGACAAACTATGCGAAATAATAATCACCGTTCGCCCTTGTTTGATCTCATCGAGGCTCTGTTTAATTTGCTCGCTAGCAATAGCATCGAGGCTGGCGGTCGGTTCATCGAGAAAAATAATCGGTGGATTTTTGAGGAACATGCGAGCCAGCGCAATGCGTTGTTGTTGCCCGCCTGAAAGCATCAGTGCATCGGATTGGTAAGCTGTGGGTAGCTGCAAAATTTGTTCATGAATAGAGGCTTTTTCTGCGGCAGCATACACTTCTTCATCACTGGCATTGATTTTTCCATAGCGAATATTGTCTAAAATACTGCCTTGGAAAATGTGATTTTTCTGTAAGACGAGGCCAATGTGATCGCGTAAATAGGCGGTGTCGATGTCTTGTAAATCAATTCCATCGAGCTCAATTTTTCCTGCTCCGGGCTGATAAAACTTATCCAATAAGCTAATTAAAGTGGATTTTCCTGCACCCGATAAACCGACCAAGGCCGTGATTTTGTTGGGTCGAATTTCCATGTCGATTTGTTTTAATGCGTGATGACCATTTGGGTAGAAAAAATCGACACTCTTTAGGCTGAATTTTCCCTGAATTTTGGGTTTGAGTGTACCACTTTGCTCGATTGCATCATCGGCTTCCAAAATTTTAAAAAAGCTTTCCGCGTAAATCATCGCATCATTCACTTCATCATAAATACGGTGTAATGAACGAATCGGGGCGGAGACATTGTTAAACAGTAGAATATGAAACATGATCATGCCGATGCTCATTTGCCCATCGAGTACGAAGTACGCCGTCAGAATGATAATCAGCACAATCCCGATTTGTTCAATGAAGGTCTTTAAGCCATCAAATAAAAAGCTGAGTTGACGCGTTTGCATTTGGTTATTGGTCAGGGCTTTTTGCAGTGTCAGTTGTTTGGTCGATTCAATCGACTCGCGGTTAAAGGACTTAATCACGCTAATCGATTGGATAATACTGAGAATGCCTTGGCTCTTTTTCTCGCGGTCATCCCGCAAGTTGCGTCGCCATCCGCCAAGTTTTTTAGCCTGTTGAAAGGTCAACCAAAAATAAATGGGCACAATACTGGTCGCCACCAAACCGACATAAACGTTGGCATAGTACATCAGCCCCAGTGCCACAATGGCGCTGCTAAAAAGTGGCAAAATATCGATAAAAAAGATTTGTACCAGACGGGTCAGTGAACCAATGCCACGGTCAATTCGCGTTTGTAGCTTACCCGCTTGGTTTTGATCGGCATTAAAAAAAGCCAAACGGTAGCTAAGGAATTTTTCGATAATACTTTGCGCCAAGTCTTGCGATACCAGAATGCGGAGCTTTTCCCCATAAAACTTTTGACCAAACTGCACCAAGGCACTGATGATTTCTTTACTGAGTAAAATCATAGAAATGGTGATCAAAATATGGAGGCCTTCGGTCAGTCCTTGGCCTTGTTCGACCAGACGGTTGATACTGTCGACGGCGTATTGCAAAGTTAGAGCATTGACCTGCGCGGTGAAGGAGCCAATCAGCGTCAGGATCAAGGTCGCAATCACCAATATCCGATAGGGACGGACAAAGGGGCGAAGCTTTTGAAACAACTGCCAAAGGTTCATACATGCTTCTTTTTATTGTGAAAGTTCACATGAGTGTATGCATAAGGAGGCTAGGCGACAAGCTGTGACTTTGTTTTGATTTGTGTCGTTCTGAATTCAGTTAAACTGTTTGCAGAGGAGGAAAAGTCATGACCTTAGATCTGTTTAGTCCTGAACCGCAAGAAAACTTGCTGCCATTCGATGGGCAGGTGCAGGACTTGGGCTTGATTTTAACTGCGGAGCAAAGTGCGAAATATTTGGATTATTTTTTAGCACATTTGGCATGGCAACCTGACGAAGTCGTACTGTATGGCAAACATTATGTCACGGAACGAAAAGTGGTGTGGTATGGTGATGCCGACTATCAATATCACTATTCGGGGAGTGCCAAGCAAGCACTGTTATGGCATCCCGCTTTGTTTCGTTTAAAACACCATATTGAGCAACTGGTGGGACATCCATTTAACTCGTGCCTAGCCAATTTATATGAAAATGGCAGCCAAGCCGTGGGCTGGCATAGTGATGATGAGCCTTCACTACGTTCACCGAAGCAAGAAAATGTGGTGATTGCCTCACTCAGTTTTGGTGCAACCCGTAAGTTTTGCTTTAAGCACAAGTTTAAACAGGAAAAAATCGAGCTGATGTTGCATAGTGGGCAATTGATCGTGATGCGTGGACAGACCCAGCGCTACTGGAAACATGCTTTGATGAAATCCAGTAAAATCAGTGAGCCGCGTCTGAATTTAACCTTTCGCTATTTCTATCCAACGCTTCAACGCTAAGTATAATTAAGCCTCAATATTATGCAATAGATGGCATTTCTGTTCGATCTGTAAGGCGCTATGTCTTAATATTTCGACCATTTTTTTCAGATCGACAAATTCAAACCGGTTTTTCGAAGCCAATAAGGTCAGTGCCAACGGTGTATCTTTGGGTGAAAATTTGACAGGTACAGACAGACTGGCAAGGTTGGGGTCAAACTCGCCATTGGAAAAATAATAGCCCTGTTTCTTAATGGCTTTCATTTTCTGTAAGAATTCATCTTGGCTCGCGGCAAAATTGACCTCGGCCAGCTGAGCCGAAAATTTTTGATAATATTCAATAATTTTAGCTTTGCTGAGCTGTGAAATCACCACTTTAGGCGATGAACCCAAATACACGGGACGTGGGCAACCGCGCCCATAAGAAAATAACTCAAGGTCTTTAAAGACTTCACCATATAGGTCAATACAGTGCTCTGCGTTAAGCTGGGTGAGAATACAGCAAAACTCCGTTCGCTCAACGATGTCTTGCATAAAAGGAATGCTGATTTGTAAGAGTGGGTCTGTGGTTCGAGAGATATAGTCCAAAACAGCAATCTGAGAGCCTAAAGTATAGTCACCACTGGTACCACTTAAGCGCTGTAAAAGTCCTGCGGATACCAATTCCTTTAAGTAACGGTAACTGGTGGGCTGTGATAGTCCCAGTTCGGCACTGATGATATCGACATTGATAATCGGGCGTGACACAGAAAAGAGGTCTAAGACAGTGAGAATTTTACCGAAACTTGAAAGTGCCATAAGAACCTACTTAGTCAAAATAAATGCCATTTGAACGACAGTTACTATATAACAAAAACCCTAGACTCGACATGGCTTTCGTTCTGGGCGCATGGCTTTCGTGGACTTTTATCAGCATTTGTAATGCAATAAAAAGGGTGAAATATGATCTTAAAAATATGTAAATTATCATATTAAGATATTTTAATTGACAAAAATCCATATTTTTGGAAAAATTATCATTACAAATGTCTTTTAATGAATAATGCTTTTGTTATTTATTGAGCTATTTTCTTTCCTTTCAACATGGCGCTGTCTTTGACCATGTCAGTAAAAGACTTCATTTATTTGAATCATTTTTTCATCCGTCTTCGCATGAGGTGAGGACGAAGTGATGCTGTTTGTCTGAGCAATGCTGTGTGGAAGAATTGTTTAAATGTTGTCATTCAGCGCATTTAGAGATGAATTTATGTTCCTCACCAAACAGTTACTCGCATTCCGTCCAAATAAATTGGACTGGATTTTTGCGACGAAAACCTTTTTGGCAGGCATGCTTTCACTTTATGTCGCATTTTCATTAGATTTGGCTTATCCCATTTGGGCGATTGGAACGGTCTTCGTCATCGCAAACCCCTATGCGGGTATGACCTCCTCAAAAAGTCTTTATCGGGTATTGGGAACGTTGTTGGGAGCGATTGTTTCGATTGCAGTCACGCCAAACCTGATCAACACTCCAGAATTGTTCACGTTATTTTTAGCCACATGGGTCGGGTTTTGTCTATATTTTTCATTGTTGGATCGGACGCCGCGTAGCTATATTTTTATGTTGGCGGGCTATACCACGGTCATTATTTGCTACAACATTGTGTATAACATTGAAACCACTTCCATGTTTGATATGGCGATTGGTCGCTCCATTGAAATCACGGTGGGAGTACTGTGTAGTGCAGTGGTGAATGCGGTACTGTTTCCCATGCATATTGGTCCCGTAGTCAAAACCCGTGTTTCACAGACTTTTCAAGACACTCGAGCGGTTTTTGATCAGATCCTGACAGATGATGTTAAGGCCATTAATTACAGCACTACGCTTAGTCATATCACGCGGGATATTGCCGATATTCATGTGATGGCCGTGCACTTGAGCTATGAAAAATCGACCTTGCAGGGCATGACCAAACCGCTCCAAGAAATGCTGCATCAACTCAGTATGTTGGTGACAAACTTGGTGGCCATGGCCGAGCGAATTCAGCAGTTAGATCACATTGACTCACGCTACCGACCAGCTTTAGAAAAGGCGCATGTACAGATTGTAAAATTTTTACAAAGTGATCAGGTCATTTTAGAGCAGGACTTAAACCAGCTACCTGAGCAGTTTGAGTCGAGTTTTCAAGCCGTGTTTGACAGTGCCTTGCCACAGCAGCAAGTCATGTTGGTCAGTTTAAAAATGGATGTGCGTCATTTCACCCAAAATATACGCGCCATTAAGTTGATTTGGCAGCGTATCCAACAGGGGGATGATAGCTTACCCGCAATCGTGACTCCGATTAGTACAAACTATCCCAACTTACATCGAGATCATGGCGTAGCCGTGCGTGGCGGCATTTCAGCTTTTATTGTGGTGCTTGTGGCGACTGGCTTTTGGATTGTCAGTGGTTGGAAAGCCGGTTTTATGATGGCGGAAATGGCAGCTATTTGTGCCTGTATTTTGACCAGTATGGACAACCCCGTTCCTGCCTTAAAAATCTTTATCCGTGCCAGTGTGTATGCGGCGATTATTGTCTTTATTTATGCTTATGGCATCTTTCCACACATCAGCGCTTTTTGGATGTTGGCTGTGGTGTTAGCCCCTTTTTGTATGTACTGTCTGATGCTGTTTTTACATCCTCCACTCACAGGTTTGGCGCTGCCTTTGATAATGGGTGTGGTCATGGGCTTAAACCTGAAAAACCGTTATCACCTTGACCAAGTGATGTTTTTTGATGCATCGATTGGGACGGTGCTTGGCCCCATCATTTCTGTCTATGTGATTCACTTGGTGCGTGCGATGTCGCCGGACATTACCGCCAAGCGAATCCTGTCTTTACATTATAAAGCGATACGACAAGCGCTTTATTTACCTTATGGGGTGGAATTTAGAGTGCATTTGCGCAGTATGTTGGATCGGATAGGCGTACTGAATACCAAATTGGTACAGTCCGATCGCTTGAAGCAAAAAATCAATTTGGCCCTGATTGAATCCAGTGCTGTGATTGATTTAACTCGGGTGCAAGAACTGATTGAAAAAATGCCTATGCAGGCCTCTATCACGCTGCATCTACAAGAACTACAAAGCCAAATGGATGCTTATTTTCACGCTAAAGAATTAGACCATAGCGACCTACAGGTCAGACAACACATTTTGGACAAAATTCAGATCATTCAGGCCGAGCTTATACAGCTGCAAGACCTAAGCATTGCTCGGCGTTTGCAAGTTTCACTGAATAATATTCAAAGCAGTCTTTGTCATGCGACATGGGATGAAATGTTTCAAGTCCGTTTGTTGGGAGCATAACGATGGGCGAACTTAATATCTATGGTGTGTATGTGCCAGTTTTGGTCATTCAGGCGGTATTGGCCTACATCGTATTACGGTTACTCATGCGGGTGACCGATCCTTGGGTCGACAAAGGCTGGATTTTTTTACCCAGTATTTTTTATTTATGCCTCTACATTACTGTGCTTGGCGTAGTCCATTGGGGTTTTATCGTGAGCTTTGCCTAAGCGCACATCTGATTGAAATGAATGAGGTAAAAGAAATGGCATCCTTTGATTGGCGTAAACTGAGCCGTCCCATCACTTTAGTGCTGATTGCGGGTATCGCGATCGCGGTGCTCGTGCATCTTTGGCATTATTATAATGCTGAACCGTGGACACGTGATGGGCGGGTTCGTGGCGATGTGATTCAAGTGTCTTCCGATGTATCAGGCTTAGTCACGGAAGTTTTAGTGCATGATAATCAAAGCGTCAAACAAGGGCAGGTGCTGTTTAAAATTGATGTGGCGCGTCAGGCGCTTGATGTGGAACAAGCCAAATCAGACTTGGCTAAAGCCAAAGCCAGTTTGGCTGCTGCCGAAGCGGAGTTGTTTCAAAGCAAAGCCAATTTGACCAAATCACAAGCCAATAGTCACTTGGCCGATAAAAATGCAGAACGCTATGCCAATTTGATGGATGGTGCTATATCAAAGCAAGAACAAGATCAGATGTTTGCCGTACGAGATCAATCACATGCCGAACATGAACAAATGCAAGCGGCGATTCAGCAGGCCAAAGCCAATATTGCGCAGCAACAGGCATTAATCGATGTAGCCACCAGTAATTTACATTTGGCTGAATTAAACTTAAACCGTTCCGAAGTCCTAGCACCAGCCGATGGCACACTGTCTAATTTTGAGATGAAAGCAGGGAATTATGTCAAAGTGGGGCAGGCGGTAGCGGCATTATTAGATCGCTCGCAGCTTTATGTGGTCGGTTATTTTGAAGAAACTAAGTTAAATAAAATATATTTGGGTGCGCCCGCGACTGTACAGTTGATGGGGGACTCAAACATATTGAAAGGACATGTGCAGGGGATTGCTTCAGGCATTGAAGATCGTGAACGAACTACAAGTACAGGTTTATTGGCCAATGTAAACCCAACCTTTAGTTGGGTGCGTTTAGCGCAGCGCGTTCCTGTGAAAATTGCACTGGATGATATTCCGAAAAATGAATTGGCATTTGTCGCGGGGCGAACCGTAACGGTACATATTACCGAGTCACAGCACTAAATTGACCTCTGTTCATTTCAAAAAAAAGCATCCAATGAGGATGCTTTTTTTTGAACGCTATTTGATGTGTCGAGATCCGACTCCAGTCATAAAAACCATGTCATCTGTTTTAAGAAAGGCTTACTTAAGGTGTTAGACCTTCAGGATTGCGATACCAACTTTCAATAAATAATGTTGCGGCAAGACTATCAGCAGAAACTTTTTTGCCTCGGCCTTGCGCATGGTAATGGCTCAGCTCATCACGGGCTGCACGAGTACTTAAGCGTTCATCCACCATCCATGTTTCAATATTGGTTTGATGGCGTAAACGACGTGCGAACTTACGTGCTCGAGCAGATAATTCTGACTCGCTATCATCCATATTGAGTGGTAGACCGACTAAAAATACATTGGGTTGATATTGTTTAATAATTTTATGCAGTTCATCCCAATTGGGGATGCCATCTTTCATTGGAAACAAAGCCAAAGGTGTTGCACTTTCAATCAGTGCTTGACCGACTGCCATGCCCATTTTTTGTGTACCAAAATCAAATGCCATAATCATTTGAGGTGTGTTTAAATCAGGCATGTCCAATCTCAGATGACAACCAGGTTCGGTCCAGCCCGAGCTTTTTATAGGCAGCATCCCAACGGTCGTCATAAGGAATATTAAAAATCAAATCCATATCAGCATCACAGACCAACCAATCACCACGAGCGAGTTCATCTTCCAATTGGTTTTTGGTCCAGCTGGCATAACCCAAAGCAATTTGATAACGACCCACACCTTCGTTATGGGCAATGGCATCTAGAATATCTTTAGAGGTAGTGATACAGATGTTTTCTCCCACCGCAATAGATGAGTGCCATGTTGGTTGGCCAGTATGTAAGACAAAGCCTGCTTCAGGACGTAAAGGGCCACCTTGGAGTACATCATGAGGGCGGACATGATCTGCTTCAATTTCAAGATCATTGAGCAATTCCTTAACAGAAAGTCCTGAAGGTCGGTTGATGATGATGCCTTGAGCACCTTCTTCATCGTGTCGAGCCAAATAAATCACCGTATTGGCAAAAAAATCATCTGCCATATCGGGCGGGGCAATGAGACAGCGATGCGTCAGATATTGTTTGCTCACCTAAAGGCTTCTCCTTGAAATTGAAATGCTTCTAGTAAATGTTCCTAATTACCACGTTACTAGACTAATGCCTATTCTCCAAATCTTTTTTTGTGATCCAATCTACATATTCTAAGCAGACTGGAACTTTAGCTGGCGTAATTGCTTGGCATGTTGCAGTGTGGTGTCGTTGATTTCAACCCCCCCTGTCATGCGTGCGAGCTCATTGATTCGCTCATCTTCTTCTAAACTTAAAATGGTACTGCTGGCCGGGTCAGTTTGGCGCTTTTTCACCAATAGATGTTGGTCGGATTGTGCTGCGACTTGGGCTTGGTGGGTAATACATAAAATTTGCACGTGTGAGCCTAAGTCGGCCAAGAGGCGTCCCACAATTTCCGCCGTGCCACCACTGATCCCGACATCAATTTCATCAAACACCAAAACTTCTGCTTCAGTTTTTTCAGCATTCATCACTTGCATGACCAAGGCAATACGTGAGAGTTCACCGCCTGATGCTACTTTGGCTAAGGGCTGAGGTGGGATACCTTTATTGGCTGTAAATAATAGTTGGATAAAGCTGAGTCCCTCACTTGAAGCCTGTTCCAAAGGTTCAAACTTAAACTCAAAATGGGCTTCAGGTAGGGCCAGTTGTTTCACTTGTTCGGTTAAATGTTTGGCCAGTGGTGCGGCTGCATCTTGGCGAATTTGATCCAGATGGTGGGCTTTATCTAAAAAGTCTTGATGAGAGCGCTCGACTTGTTCTGCTAGTGTTTCAGGGTCTTCCAATAAGTGAAGTTGTTCTAATTCGACTCGCCATTGTTCATGTTCTTGCTTGAGCAATTCAGGCTGCGTGCGATATTTACGTGCAAAACGGTGGAACATTTCAAGCTGTGTATTGAGCTCTTCCATACGTTCAGGGTCGTAACTTTGACGGTCAATAAACTGACGCAGGTTGGCTGTAGCATCTTCAAGTTCACTTTGCGCATTCAGCAAAGAGGTATGAATTTCAGCCAATTGCTCACTACGGCCAGCATGCGACTCTAAACGACGAAGGATACTGGAAACTTCTTGATTAATATTCTGCTCTGCATCATCTAACGCATTTAAGGCATAACTGCTGTCTTGCATGATATTTTCATGATGTGAAAGACGGTCAAACTCTTGTTCAATCTCTTTGTAGTCGATTTGAACCACATCTTCGAGTTCTTCAAGTTGTAGGTTCAGCGTGTCGATACGCTGTTTTCGTGTGGCTTGGGCATCCAATGCTGCTTGATGCTGACGGATGTCTTTTTGCCATGTGCTATAGGCTTCACGCACAGCTTGCGCTTCTGGGTAGAAGTTATGATAGAGGTCTAACCAGCGTCTTGGATAAGGCGGTTCTAATAGCTGTTGCTGACTGTGTTGACTATACAGCTGTACCAGCAAACGCCCGATTTCTTTCAATTCAGCTAAGCTGCTCGGACGACCATTAATCCATGCTTTGCTGCGGCCAGTGGCAAAAATAACCCGTCTTAGATGAATTTCTCCTGACTCATCATCTAACTCATGTGCCTTTAGCCATATGGCTTCAGGGCTGTGCTCTTGATAGCTGAAAATAGCCGTGACATCAGCTTTGTCTGAACCGAAACGGACATAGTTGGTGTCGGTACGTTCTCCCAGACAGGCGGACAGTGCATCTAGCAATAATGATTTGCCTGCACCTGTTTCCCCAGTCAGGACATTAAAACCTTGATCGATATCAAGTGCTAAGTGATCGGCTAAAGCAAAATTAATTAAAGTTAAATGTGTCAGCATAAACGCATCCGAGCTGCGAAAAGTTTTAGTTTAAGATAGTGAAGTTTTATTCAGCCGACAAGACGGCAACGCTATTCGTTTTGTGCAAAGTCGGCTTATTTTAGCGTGAATCTGAAAGTCGACCTAGCAGATTTTTTAAATCCGACTGTTATAGCAAACACAGCACAAACATGTGGGTATGCGATGTATACAGAAAGAGCACGACTCAGGGAACGGATCGCATTGGCAAAAAACACGCCAAAATGGGCTAGAAATTGAGGCAATTGTACGATGGTCGGACTTTAACAAAATATTGATTGAGGGGAATAAAACATCGATTGATTAGTTAATCGCACATCTTTAAACTAGCGAATCAATACGAATATAAATGCGCATTATCTGGAGTGTACGCATGTCAACTCAGTTCGACCATGTCTCTGTCATTAAAAAATCCAATGTTTATTTTGGCGGTTTATGCATCAGTCATACTGTGCAATTTGAAGATGGCACCAAAAAAACGTTAGGGGTTATTCTTCCGACAGAGCAAGCTTTGACGTTTGAAACACATGTGGCAGAGCGTATGGAAATTATTTCAGGCGAATGTCGTGTACAAATTGCAGACAGCGAAGAGAGTGAATTGTTCCGCGCAGGTCAGTCTTTTTATGTGCCTGGCAATAGTCGTTTTAAAATTGAAACTGACGAAGTGTTGGACTACGTGTGCCATTTAGAAGGCTAAGCCTTCAACTGATACTCGCCAAGTAATTTCAAGCGAAATCGGTTAAACTATCTGTTGCACAGCAATCCTGTAAAGTCAGCTTTACAGGATTTTTATTTTTGGCACATCGTGTCGATGGTCATTTATCTTTTAGAGGTCCTACATGGCTAAACCTGAATATTTCTATGGCGTTCATTCGGTGGAGTCATTGTTGGAACTTGAACCTGAACGCGTACTGACGCTTTTTACCTTAAAAGGGCGTGATGATCAGCGTTTAAAACGCGTACTTGAGTTGGCTGAACCTTTTGGTATTAGCGTACAACAAACGGGTCGTGATCGATTAGAAAAAATGGCTGGCTTACCGTTCCACCAAGGGGTTGTGGCTGCGGTCCGTCCTAATCCAGTTTTCAATGAAAAAGATTTAGAAGCCTTACTGAAACAATCGCCAAATTGTTTATTGCTGGGTTTAGACCAAGTCACCGATCCGCATAACCTCGGCGCATGTATCCGTACCGCAGCTGCAATGGGCGTTGAGGCCGTGATTGTGCCTCGTGATCGTTCTGCAAGTTTGACCCCGACCGCGCGCAAAGTTGCGGCAGGTGGTGCTGAAAAAGTTAAATTTATCCAAGTGACCAATCTGGCTCGGACTTTAGCGCAAATTAAAGATGAGTTTAATGTGCGTGTGGTCGGTACCATGTTGGATGAAAAAGCCTTACCACTACAACAGTTCGATTTTACTGGAACGGCTGTATGTGTGGTGATGGGTGCTGAAGACACAGGTCTGCGCCCAATTACTCAGTCTCAATGCGATCAAACGGTTTATATTCCGATGGCAGGCAATCTACAAAGTTTGAATGTCAGTGTAGCAACGGGTATGGCTTTGTATGAAGCATGCCGTCAACGTAATGTCTAAGATTTTTTAATTCCCAATTTAATTTAAGCTCAATGATGACCCCTCAAAAACAAGGCTATGTATTTATTGCCATCACCATGTGTATTTGGGGGGGATTTACCTTAACGGCGCGGCTTAGTGCCAATTGGGGTATTGGTGCGTGGGATATTACCGCCTTACGCTTTCTCTTGGCGTTTTGCATCTTAATGCCAATCTTGATCTATAAAAAAGATACCGCCTTTTTGTGGAAGAAAGAGCCTTTTATTTTGGCGATGATTGGTGGGGTGTGTTACTGCATCACCGCTTATAGCGCTTTTCATTATGTGCCTGCGGCACATGCTGCGATCTTTCTGAATGGCTGCATTCCGCTTTGCACGGCTGTCGCAGCTTATCTGCTATTTCGACAACCGTTTGACCGGCATACTTGGCTCAGTCTCAGTATTATGTTGCTCGCACTGACGGCCATGAGTGGGCTGATGTATCAAGAAACAGGTGTTGCTTTTAGTTTAGGTGATGGCTTGTTTTTACTCAGTGCTGTGCTGTGGGGAACATTTACCGTTTTATTAAGACAATGGAAACTGTCGGCATGGCACTCCATGGCAGGTGTTGCGATTTGGGCTGCGATTATTTTTGTGCCGATTTATATTTTATTTCTACCCAAAACCCTAGCGCATGTGCAACCTGTGCAATTGATTGCTCAGGTTGTATTTCATGGCGTGTTCGTAGTCATCGTGGCGACCCTCACTTATGTGGAAGCCATTAAGCGTTTAGGGGCATTTAAAACAGGCAGTATTGTGACTTTGGCGCCTTTTATTGCTGCGATTATTGCGGTTCCTTTGCTCAATGAGCCTTTGAGTGTTGCGATTTTATGTGGTCTTCTGGGAATGGGGATCGGGGCCTTGCAGCCATGGCGTTGGATACGGCAGGACAGTTTGAAAGCCCAACTCGCACAACAAAAAAAGCAGTCATAATTGACTGCTTTTTTTTAGACTTCTGAATGGGCCAAATACTTTAAATGCAAAGGTCTGAGCTGTGCGTATAAGTGTTCCAAGTGTCCATCATTTACCACAATATCATCGGCCAACGCTTGTTTTTGTTCACGGGACATTTGCGTTTTAATGATGGTTTGAATTTGCTCAATGGTTTGATGGTCGCGGTGTGAAGCGCGGAGAATCTGGATATCAATTGAAGCATCGATCAGAAGCGTATGTTGCGTCAGTTCATGCTGATTAGTTTCAAAAAGTAGCGGTGAAACCAAAATCGCATAAGGGCTGGTCGCAGCTTGTAATTGTTGCATGATGGACTGACGAATTGCAGGGTGGGTGATCTTTTCCAATTGCTTACGGGCAGACGGGTCCTGAAAAATGTGTTCACGTAAAGCGCGTCGATTCAGTTCGCCATTGTCCAGTAAGGCCCACTCGCCGAAGCTGCTTCGAATTTGCTGAAGTGCGGGTTGCCCTACAGCAACAATCTCTCGAGCAACCACGTCAGCATCAACTACCTGTATGCCTTGTTGTTCAAACCAGTGGCTTGCGGCAGATTTTCCACTGCCAATCCCGCCTGTCAGACCTAAAATAAATGACATATTATTTTAATTGCCTAAGTATATTTTCATAATTTGCTCACCCCACAAAAAGGCAATCCATCCTGCGATGGCAATATACGGACCAAAAGCAAAAGGCTGATTTTCTTTACGGACTTTGAGCAGGATGATGCCGATAATGGCGCCTACGAAAGAAGAAAGTAGCACAATCAGTGGTAGTAGCAAAGGACCCATCCATGCGCCTAAAGCAGCAAGTAACTTAAAGTCACCATAACCCATACCTTCCTTGCCTGTGATGAGCTTAAACAGATAGTAGACAATCCATAAGCATAAGAAACCAATGATGTAACCCCAAATGGCCGCTGTCGGTGTGGTGTAAATCGCATAACTATTGACCCCTAAACCCAGACCTGCAAGGGTGAGGGTATAGCGATCAGGTAAAAGTTGAGTGTCAAAATCAATAAAAGTTAAGGTGATTAAAATGTAAGTGAGTACGAGACCGAACAGCATTTGGATTGTTGGACCAAAGACTGCAACCACGACCAATGCACAAATGGCGGTCAGGAGTTCAATCGCAGGGTAGCGAATGCTGATCGGGTTATGACAAGTGCCACACTTTCCTCGTAGCAGTAACCAGCTAATTACAGGGACATTTTGATACCAGCGTATGGCACTTTTGCATTTGGGGCAGGTCGAGGCAGGCTTGCTCAACGAGAGTTTCGTTTCATCAATAATAGGCTGTTCAGGATGAATCAGAAGTTGGCAGTCGGTGCGCCATTCTTGTTCCATCATTTTTGGCGTGCGATAGATCACTACATTCAGGAAACTACCAATGCACAAACTAAAAACTCCAACGGCGAAATAAAGCGCCATTGGAGTATTGATAAGATAGGAAATTATTTCTTGCATTAAACCACAGAACCCATTTGGAAGATTGGTAAATACATGGCAATTACTAGGCCACCCACAAGTACACCCAAGACTGCCATGATGAGAGGCTCCATCATTGCCGTTAAGCCATCCACCGCATTATCGACTTCGTTTTCATAGTGAGTGGCAACTTTATCCAACATGGCATCGAGCGCACCAGATTCTTCACCAATCGCTACCATTTGTACTGCCATTGATGGAAATTTATTGGTGGCACGCATCGCGAATTGAAGTTGTTGCCCTGTTGCGACATCTTCACGGATCTTCATCACAGCTTCTTCATAGACCACATTGTTGGTTGCACCCGCGGTAGATTCGAGGGCATCAATTAAGGGTACACCTGCAGCAAAGGTTGTCGATAGGGTGCGGCTATAGCGCGCGATAATCGCTTTATAGACTAAATCACCAAAAATTGGGGCTTTGAGGGCGGCTTTATCTAGCATGTCACGAAACTTTTTACTACGCTTTTTGGTTTCGAGTAAAGCGGTAATCACCACACCAACGACAATAATCAAAATGAACCAGTATTTCTGCATCCATTCAGACATATTTACCACCATTTGGGTGAATGCAGGTAAGTCTGCACCAAAGGAACTAAAGAGTTCTTGGAAAACAGGGACAACTTTGACCATCAAAATAATAGTCACGATCACAGCAACCACAACCACGGTTGCTGGGTATTTCATGGCCTTTTTAATTTTTTGTTTCAGTAATTCACTTTTTTCTTTATAGACCGCTACGCGGTCCAGCATGGTCTCAAGCGCACCTGATTGTTCGCCTGATTCAACCAATGAACAGAATAAGTTGTCGAAATATTGTGGATATTTTTTGAGTGCTCCCGCAAAGGTATTACCGCCTTCAACTTCACCTTTAATGCCGAGGACAACTTCACGCATAGACGGGTTTTCCAAGCCTTCAGCCACAATTTCAAAGCCTTGTACCAATGGTACACCCGCTTTCATCATGGTTGCGAGCTGTCGGGTGAAAATCGTGATGTCCAGTGTGGTCACTTTTTTCTTTAATATGCCTTCAAGAATATTCTTTTTCTTTTCTCGAATACTCTTGATGGTAATCCCTTGTTTGCGCAAAGTAACTTTGGCGAGGGCAAGGTTACGTGCAGGCAATTCCCCTTTAATTTTTGCCCCTTTACGATCAATCCCTTCATAATTGAAGGTTGGCATCATCTGTGCTTTTTTGACAGCCATGCATTTATCCTTATTCTTTCAATATTTCAACTATTCGCTGGTTACACGATTCACTTCTTGTAAGGAAGTGACCCCCTGCATAACCTTGAGTAAACCTGAACGACGTAAATTGTTAAATCCTAATTTTGCAGATGCTTCCGCAATCTGTAAGGCATTGCCATCTTCCATAATAATTTTTGAAATTTCTGGTGTGACTTTCATGACTTCATAAATACCAACACGTCCTTTATAGCCTTCACGGCACTCAGCACACCCCACCGGTTGATAAACTTTGAAGTCTGGATCTTTGATATCTGTGGAAGTAAAGCCCATTTCGAGCAAGCTTTGTTCAGGAATATCGACAGAGGCTTTGCATTGGCTACATAAGCGGCGTGCTAAACGTTGTGCAATTACCAAATTGACCGAGGTCGCAATGTTAAAAGAGGGAACCCCCATATTGCGTAAGCGTGTCAGAGTTTCAGGTGCACTATTGGTGTGGAGTGTCGACATGACCATGTGGCCTGTCTGCGCGGCTTTAATCGCGATTTCAGCTGTTTCAAGGTCACGAATCTCACCGACCATCACAATATCAGGATCCTGACGTAAGAAGGACTTCAGCGCAGCAGAGAAGGTAAGGCCGACTTTATTGTTCACGTTAACCTGATTAATGCCTTCTAAGTTAATCTCAACAGGATCTTCCGCAGTTGAGATATTGGTGTCTTCTTTATTTAGAATATTCAGACCTGTATATAGAGATACCGTTTTACCTGAACCTGTCGGGCCAGTAATTAGCAACATGCCTTGAGGTTTGTCTAAAGCCTGCATAAACAGATCTTTTTGGTCTGGTTCATAACCTAAAGCATCAATCCCCAGCATAGCACTGGATGGATCGAGAATACGCAGAACCAGTTTTTCGCCAAACAAGGTTGGAAGTGAGTTGACACGAAAGTCGATGGCTTTACTTTTTGACAGCTTTAATTTAATTCGGCCATCTTGTGGCACGCGCTTTTCAGAAATGTCCATTTGTGACATGACTTTTAAACGAGAGGCGAGGCGAGTCGCCAGTTGTAGTGGTGGACTGGCAATATGACGCAGAACTCCATCTACACGATAACGGACACGGTAAGATTTTTCATAAGGTTCAAAGTGCAAGTCTGATGCACCCATACGAATCGCATCGATCAGTAATTTATTGATGTATTTGACGATCGGCGCTTCATCCCCTTGAGGTGAGTCATCTTCTTCGTCATTTGAGTTCTGATGGTCTTGCTCTAAGTCTAAATCAATATCTTCATCAGAAAATTCAAAGCTATCAGCTTGCGCGAAATTTTGTTCGATCAGTTTTTCAAGCTGGGGATGTTCAACAATAATCGCTTCAATGTTCATTTTAGAATTGAAGCGAATCGCGTCCATCGCATCCATGTTGGTTGGATTGCTGGTAGCGATATAGAGAATATTGCCACGACGGTAAATCGGCAACACACGATGCTTGGTGATAAGTTTGTCTTCGACCAGATCCCGTAGAATTTGTACAGAATCATAGACACTTAAGTCAAAAACAGGCTCTCCAAACTCCAAAGAAATCGTCTCAGCGATCATTTGTGGGGAGAGTTTATGGTTTTCAATCAGATAAGGAACGATGTCTTGCTGAGCCTTTTTTGCAGAGAGCATTGCCTGCTGCATATTTTCAGCAGTCACGCGTCCGTCTTCGACTAAGCGTCGAATGAAGCCTGTGAACTTAGGCAAACCATTTGATACTGACATTCCCCAGATCCTTAACTTCTCAATTGTTTATAATTGGTATCGTAAAATTATACTTTTGTTGCACAAAAATACCATATCTGAAAGTGTTGTCACCACCTTAATATCGATTAAAAGCATGAACTGGTCGTGATAGCAGGCGATTTTTTTACAAAAAGATGTCTTTATTTTCATTCGTATTATTTTGATTGCTGAAGAAATTCTAGAAGAAAACTATCTTTGAAAAATAAATACCGTGTAGAATGAGGCCGTTTTAATGAACTGTTTTGAATAGGGTGCTGTATGTCGGGTTCGACGATTAAGCCATGGGTTGTCGGCAATTGGAAGATGAACCCAATGCAGGCAGATGCCAAGCAATTGCTTCAAGAATTTAAACAGCTCTTGCAAGAGAATGAAATAGCAGAAGAAAAATGTAATATTGGGCTTGCGCCTGTGACGCTGGCTTTGACGTCAACGCAGGCTGAATTGGCGAATGCTACACGTTCAGTTTTTACTGTGGCGCAAGACGTATCGCGTTTTGGCAACATGGGTGCATATACCGGTGAAGTGAGCGCAGAGCTGCTTAAAGATAGTCAAATCGAATATGTTTTAATTGGTCACTCAGAACGTCGTGAATATTTTGCTGAAAGTGCAGCAATTTTAAATGCGAAAGCCCAAAATGCCTTAAATGCGGGTTTAAAAGTCATTTACTGTGTCGGTGAAAGCTTAGAACAGCGTGAATCGGGTCAGGCAGAAGTAGTGGTTTTACAACAAATTTGCGATTTAGCCAGTGTGGTAACGGCAGAGCAGTGGCCTCATATTGTGATTGCCTACGAGCCGATTTGGGCCATT
This sequence comes from Acinetobacter sp. P1332, assembly GCF_044057475.1. NCBI lineage: Bacteria > Pseudomonadati > Pseudomonadota > Gammaproteobacteria > Moraxellales > Moraxellaceae > Acinetobacter > Acinetobacter sp. P1332. Next base: position 3,218,896 of record NZ_CP171157.1, on the reverse strand, counting down.
GGTACAGGAAAAACTGCTTCACCAGAAGACGCGCAAACCATGCATGCTAAAATCCGTGAAGGCCTCACGCAAATTACCAGTCATGGCGCGAACATGGCCATTTTATATGGTGGTAGTGTAAAAGCTGAAAATGCAGTAGAGTTAGCGGCCTGTCCAGATATCAATGGTGCACTCGTCGGTGGGGCATCTTTAAATGCAACGTCGTTTTATAAAATTGTCGAAGCATTTGCAAATACAAAATAATTAGGAGTTCAGCATGCAAACTTTTGTGCTGGTAGTACATATTATCTTAGCTGTGTTGATGATCGTGCTGATTTTGGTCCAGCATGGTAAAGGTGCAGATGCTGGTGCTTCGTTTGGTGGTGGCGGTGCTGCAACTGTATTTGGTGCATCAGGTTCAGGTAATTTCTTGACCCGATTGACTGCGGTTTTGACGGCCTTGTTTTTTATCACCAGTTTGTCACTTGCTGTGTTTGCCAAAAAGCAAACCACAGATGCCTATAGCTTAAAGTCAGTGCAAACGACAAGTTCTGCACCTGCACAATCGACTGAAACTTCGCCAGCTGCACCTAAAACAAGCGAATAATTGGAATTAGTCCTTTCTTTTTTGTGACGATGCTACTAGAATGCGTCACAGCTGCGGTGGTGGTGGAATTGGTAGACACGCTACCTTGAGGTGGTAGTGCTTTCGGGCGTGGGGGTTCAAGTCCCCCCTTCCGCACCAACTTATGAATCCAGAAGATTAAGTTGGTGTATGCAGCAAATTCTGTTGATGCGGGATGGAGCAGTCTGGTAGCTCGTCGGGCTCATAACCCGAAGGTCGTTGGTTCAAATCCAGCTCCCGCTACCAATCAATCTTATTTTAGAAGCAAACTAAAGTGAGTAGCTTAAGTCATTAAGTTAAGAATATTTTTTGCGTTTTGATGCGGGATGGAGCAGTCTGGTAGCTCGTCGGGCTCATAACCCGAAGGTCGTTGGTTCAAATCCAGCTCCCGCTACCAATCTTATTTTAGATGCAAACTAAAATAAGCAGTTTAAGTGATTAAATTGAATAATTTTTGCGTTTTGTTGCGGGATGGAGCAGTCTGGTAGCTCGTCGGGCTCATAACCCGAAGGTCGTTGGTTCAAATCCAGCTCCCGCTACCAATTTGATTTAGGTGCAACTAAATCAGAGCAAGTACGAAGTATTTAGATTGAAAAATAGTTCATATTTGTATATAATTTTTGCACGTTGATGCGGGATGGAGCAGTCTGGTAGCTCGTCGGGCTCATAACCCGAAGGTCGTTGGTTCAAATCCAGCTCCCGCTACCAAGTTTCTAAAAAGAGGCTCACAACAAGGTGGGCCTTTTTGCACAGTGGATATTAATTTTCTGTGCAATAATTGGGGCGATTACGCCCTTTTTTATTGGCTATCGTGTAGTGTCGATGTGAGCCGGATACGGTGAAAGTCAAAGTGTCATGTTCCACTACTACTATAGTTTGTATTGGCTTGTAGTGGTCTGTTTCGGCCATTGAATCGCACAAAAATGACGAGAGTAAATGAAGCTATCAAATAAAACTCAAGCACTCCAAGACTTAATTGCTCCTGCAGTGCAAGCCTGTGGTGTTGATCTTTGGGGGATTGAATTCCTTCCTCAAGGAAAACGTTCTTTATTGCGCATTTATATCGACAAAGCTGTCGACGAAAATGCAGAACCCATCATCAATGAAGATGGTGAAGAAGAGCAGGGCCGTGGCATCGGCGTACAAGACTGTGTACGCGTGACCCAGCAAGTCGGCGCAATGATGGATGTCCATGATCCAATTTCAGGTGAATATGCACTTGAAGTGTCATCTCCGGGTTGGGATCGTCCATTTTTCCAACTTGAACAATTACCTGCATATATTGGTCAACAGATCGCTTTCCGTTTGATCAGTGCAGTCGATAACCGTCGTAAATTCCAAGCTAAATTGGTTGCTGTAGATCTTGAAGCTGAAATGATTCAAGTCGAAGTGGAAAAGCAACAGGTGCTTGAAATCGATAGTAATAATATTGATAAAGCCAATTTGGTCTATCAAGATTAATTCATTTAATAAATAAGAATCTGAACGAATAGGTGGCTTATGGCACGTGAAATTCTTACCGTAGTTGAAACGGTTAGTAATGAAAAAGGTGTACCTCGTGAAGCGATTTTCGAAGCCTTAGAACAAGCGCTTGTTGCTGCGACTAAAAAGAAATTTTACGAAGGAACAAACTCTGAAGAAGCTCAGCTTCGTGTAGAGATTGATCGTAAAACGGGCGAATACAGCACTTTCCGTCAATGGGAAGTGGTTGCGGATGAAGATCATGAAATGCCAGCATGTCAAGATGCGATTTCAGATGTTGATCCTGCACAATGGTCGATTGGTGATATTCGTGAGCTTGAAGTGCCTTCAATTGACTTCGGTCGTATTGCGGCGCAAATTGCAAAACAAGTGATTGTTCAAAAGATTCGCGAAGCTGAACGTGCGCTGATTGCAGATGCCTACGAGTCTAAAGTGGGTGAGTTGATCTACGGTGAAGTGAAAAAGCAAACTAAAGATGGCTTTATCATTGACTTAGGTGACAATGCTGAAGCGTATCTTGCACGTGAAGAAATGATTGCAAAAGAAATTTTGCGTCCGAAGCAACGTGTAAATGCGATTTTGTTTAATGTGAACCGTGAAGGCCGTGGTGCACAACTACAATTGTCACGTGCCAAGCCTGAAATGCTCATCGCTTTGATGAAGAAAGAAATTCCTGAAATTTCTGAGGAAATCATTGAGATTAAAGCGGCAGCGCGTCAACCTGGTGTTCGTGCTAAAATTGCTGTGAAAACCAATGATCATCGTATTGATCCAGTGGGTGCATGTATTGGTATGCGTGGTACACGTATCCAAGCAGTTCAGCAAGAATTGAACGGTGAGCGTATTGATGTTGTTGTATGGTCTGATGATCCTGCACAGTACATTGCGAGTGCTTTAGAGCCAGCAGATGTATCGGGTATTGTGATTGATGAAGAAGAACGTACAGCGGATATTATTTTCGCAACTAGCGATCAATTAGCGCGTGCGATTGGTTCACAAGGTCAAAACGTACGTTTAGCTTCTGAACTTACAGGCTACAAACTCAACATGATGCTTGAAGATGAGTATCATGCTCGTCAGCAAAATGAAGCACAACAATACTTAGACCTATTTGTATCGCGTCTAGATATTGAAGAAGATTTGGCAATGGCATTGGTTGAAATGGGCTTTACTTCTTTAGAAGAGATTGCTTATGTTCCAGCTGAAACATTTGACGAAATCGAGCTAGATGCTGAAGTTGTTGAATTACTTCAAAGTCGTGCCAAAGAAGTTGCATTGGCTGATGCATTACAGCAGCAAGAAAACATCCAAGATCCAAGCGCGGAACTCGTTGCAATGGAAGGGATGACGCAAGAGATTGCTTATGCACTTGCAGCACGTGGTGTCATCACAATTGATGACTTGGCTGACCAAGCGACTGACGATATTGCTGATATTGAAGGTCTGGGTACAGAGAAAGCGGGTCAACTTATTATGAAAGCGCGCGAATCATGGTTTAACTAGGAGATCTACATGACGGATAAGACGATACAAGAGTTAGCTCTCAGTGTGAACCGCCCTGTTGAGAAGCTCCTAGAGCAGGTTCGTGATGCTGGTTTACCACAGCGTAAATCGGACGATATAATCTCTACTGAACAACAAGATGCCCTCGTGCACCATTTGAAGAAAATTCATGGTCAAGACGATGGTCAGGCAGGAAAAATCACGTTGAAACGTAAAACGACCAGTACCGCTAAAGTAGCGAGTACATCAGGTAAGGCAAAAACGATTAATGTAGAAGTTCGCAAGAAACATACATTTACCAAGCCAGATCCAGAACAAATTAAAGCGGAAGCTTTGGCAAAAGCGCAAGCTGAGCAACAAGCTCGTGCGAACGTTCAAGCTATGGTTGAACCAAAAGCTGAAACTCCAGTAGTAAATAAAGCGGCTGCAAACTTTGAAGCGATGCGTGCTGCTGCAAAGCAAGAAACGACGAAGCAAGAAGTAGCAAAAGCTGCGGTAGTTGTGAAGCGTAAATCAAACAATAAGCCTGTGGTTAAAGCACAAGTTAAAGTTGTTGAAACACCTGAACAGAAAAAAGCACGTGAAGCTCAAGCCGCTCAATTAAAAGCGACTGAAGAAGCAGCACGTCGTAAGGCAGCTGAAGAAGCGCAGCAACGTACACTTGAACAAATGCGTCAAATGGCATCTAAGTATTCAAACGAAGATGCAACTGCGACCATTCGTGTAGTGGATGATTCTCCACTTGCTGCGGGCCTGGTTGGTCAAGCATATGAAGACTCATTTGCGAAAGAAGACCGCGAAATCAAACGTGGTACCAATACGCCAGCTACACGCGCACCGAAGAAAGGTGGTCGTCGTGGTGAAGAGCAATCTTTCCGTGATAACTCGCATAAACGTGGTTTGAAAACAAGCTCTGCAAACAAGCATGGCTTTGAAAAACCGGTTAAAAAGCAAGTTTATGATGTTGAAATTGGTTCAACCATTGTGGTTGCTGACTTGGCTGCAAAAATGGCAGTTAAGGTACGTGAAGTAATTAAGTCACTCATGAAAATGGGTGAGCTTGTGACTCAGAACCAAGCGATTGACCAAGAAATTGCAGCATTAATCGTAGAAGAAATGGGCCATAACCCAGTTCTTGTATCGGATACGCAAGCAGAAGATAACTTACTTGAAGCAGCAGAAGAAGCACGTGGCGCTCAAACGACTCGTCCTCCTGTTGTGACCATTATGGGTCACGTTGACCATGGTAAGACATCGTTACTTGACCGCATTCGTCGTTCAAAAGTGGCAGCTGGTGAAGCGGGTGGTATCACTCAGCACATCGGTGCGTACCATGTTACGACTGATAAAGGCATTATCACATTCTTAGATACTCCGGGACACGCAGCATTTACTGCAATGCGTTCACGTGGTGCGAAATCGACAGACATCGTGGTATTGGTGGTTGCAGCAGATGATGGTGTAATGCCACAAACAGCTGAAGCGATTGATCACGCACGTGCTGCAGGTACGCCAATTATTGTTGCAATCAACAAGATGGATAAAGAATCTGCTGATCCAGATCGCGTATTGAATGAATTGACTGTGAAAGAAATCGTGCCTGAACAATGGGGCGGTGACGTTCCTGTTGCAATGGTTTCAGCACATACAGGTCAAGGTATTGATGAGCTTCTAGATATTATTTCAATTCAAGCTGAATTACTTGAGTTGAAAGCATCTGAAGAAGGTGCTGCTCAAGGTGTCGTGATTGAAGCACGTGTAGACAACAGCCGTGGTGCGGTAACGTCTATCCTTGTTCAAAACGGTACATTGAAAGTAGGTGACCTTGTTCTTGCCGGCGCATCTTACGGTCGCGTACGTGCGATGACAGATGAAAACGGTAAACGTATTCAATCTGCTGGTCCTTCAATTCCGGTTGAAATTCTAGGTCTACCTGAAGCGCCAATGGCGGGTGATGAAGTTCTTGTTGTGAATGACGAGAAAAAAGCACGTGAAGTTGCCGATGCGCGTATGGATCGTGAACGTCAAAAACGTCTTGAGCGTCAAAGCGCAATGCGTCTTGAAAATATCATGGCGTCTATGGGCAAGAAAGATGTGCCTATCGTCAATGTGGTATTGAAAACTGATGTACGTGGTACATTGGAAGCATTACACGTTGCTCTTGCTGACCTTGCAACAGACGAAGTTAAAGTTCGTGTTATTGGCTCAGGTGTTGGTGCGATCACTGAATCTGACGTGACACTAGCTGAATCTTCTGAAGCGGTACTTCTTGGCTTTAACGTACGTGCGGATAACGCAGCGCGTCAAAAAGCGGATGCTGACGGTATCGATATTCGTTACTACTCAATCATCTATCAATTGATTGATGATGTGAAAGCAGCGATGAGCGGTAAGCTTGCACCTGAACACCGTGAAACAATTCTGGGTGTGGCTGAAGTACGTGAAGTGTTCCACTCAAGTAAGTTTGGTGCAGCAGCAGGCTGTATGGTACTTGAAGGTATGTTACACCGTAATAAACCAATTCGTGTCCTTCGTGATGACGTGGTGGTGTTCCAAGGTGAGCTTGAGTCACTTCGTCGCTATAAAGAAGTGGTTGAAGAAGTTCGTGCAGGTATGGAATGTGGTCTTGCGGTTAAAGGTTATAAAGACATCAAAGAAAAAGACAAGATCGAAGTCTATGATGTTCAATTGATCAAACGGAGTCTTTAATGGCGGGTAGTCAACGTCTTAAGCGCATGGCGGATACAGTACAACGTGAGTTGTCTGAACTGATTCGTCAAGAGTTGAAAGATCCACGCTTAGGTGGTCTCGTGACCATCTCTGCGGTGAAGGTTAGTCCAGACTTAGGTTATGCTGAAGTATATGTGACTGTGATGGGCCGTGAGCTTGGCGATGAGCAAAGTGAAGCAGCCAATAAAGAAACGCTAGATGTGTTGAACAAAGCATCTGGTTTCTTGCGTCACGAACTCGGCCGTCGTATTAAGACACGTATTACACCGCGTTTGCGTTTCCATTACGATAAAACCAATGCATATGGTAACTATATGTTTGGCCTGATTGCTGAAGCAGTAAAGGATTTACCCGCTGACGAAGCAAACAAAGATGATGAATAATTCAGTCTAACTGAATCAAAAAGCCACCTTCGGGTGGCTTTTTTTATGCGGAGTAATGGTTGAAGCTAGAGCAAGACTTAGGGGGATATTGCATAGGATTATGATAGGAGAATAGAGGTTGAGCTTTTAGGGATTATTTTGACTATCAAGTTGCTGTGGACTGGATTGATATGGGCAATGATTTACTAGCGGGACACTTTGATCATTTTAATTTTTGAGTGGATTGAGTATCAATTAGCTTGATCAGTCTACCTGTGTTGGTCAGTGTAATGGATGCGACACTATCTAATAAGTTTGAGCCTTATCATCAGTACAATGTTCAAATTAGCGCAACAGCACCATATCAATGCTGAAGCGCTAGAATGTATTTATTTTATTGCCTTTACACCACAAGCATTTAAAGACGATGTTCAGTGTCTTCATGCTTATTGCTAAAAGCTCTGCGGCGGGTACGTTGCCAAGGCAGTGGACGGTTGAGTGCTTCTGGAACGTCACCACTGAGCGAGCGTAAGCGCAAATGTAGCGCCGCTTGAGCCATCAAATTCGCCGATACGGGTGCGGTTAAGAAGGCAAACAGTGTTAATAACAGCTCAGCAAAACCAAAGCGTCCTTGGAATGCAGAATAGATCATTGCCGCGATCAAGAAGCTCCCTAAGCCTAAGGTGCTTGATTTGGTTGGGGCATGCAGGCGCATGAATAAATCGGGCAGGCGCACCATTCCAATCCCTCCAACCAGCATGAAGAAAGTGCCGATCATGAGAAAAATGGAGACTAAAATTTCCATCGTAAGTTGCATCGATCTCGCTCCTAGTCAATCACATGACCTGAGGTGAAGTAGCGTGCTAAAGCGGCTGTAGAGACAAAGCCGAGCATCGCAACCAAAAGAGCACCTTCAAATAATGAAGTGCTGGCCCAGTAAATGCCTAAAATAATAATGAGGCAGATTGCATTTAAAAAGAGTGTATCGAGTGCTAAGAGTCGGTCTACAATCGATGGACCGATGATTAAGCGAATTAAGCACAGCAACATTGAAATGGTGACGGCGATTAAACAAATCCCGAGGGCATAAGGCAAAATAGTCATGCTTTGTCTCCTGCTTCGACACCAAAAATTTGCATCAATGGTTTTTCATAACGCGCTTTGATATTTTCAATCTCGGCATTTTCATCATCGGTGCTGAGGGCGTGAACTAAAATGTCCCCACGATCTTGATCGATGCCTGCTGAAACAGTGCCTGGTGTGGTGGTAATAATCATCGCCAGTAAGGTGTTTACTTCCTCATGTTGTGTTTCCAGCGGAACGCGAAACCATTTGGGTTGTAGACGATCAATTGGGCCGAGGACCAATTTAGCCACTTGAATATTCGACACCACAATGTCGTATAACACCACAAAAAATAGTTTCAGCGCCGCTTTCCATTCAATATTTGGAGTGTAAGTAATGAATGGTCTGATCAGACGCGGAATAAAAGTAGCCAGTAAAAATGCCATCACTAAGCTGGCTGCATCGACACTATGTGCCAACATCACCCAGCTCAGCGCAACAATCACCGAGACAAAAGGGTGGGGTAACCAACGCTCCAAAAACGACGTTTTTTTCATGTTTAAGGCTCCACCATCGGTTGTAGGCTTTCAGCATCGGGATTCACTTTAGCCTGTTGTTGCTGTTGCATTTGGCGTTTTTTGTATTCGGAAATATGTTCGCCTTCCAGTGTTTCTTCTGAAATTAAATATGGAATCAAATGTGCATTTGGATCCACCCGTTCGCCACCATATTTGGTTTCAGGCAAATTTTCACTGTCGAAAGGTTGTACGCTAATGGTTTGCCCATGCTCATCAGTTTTGAGCAAAGTCTGTTCATAGAGCGCATTATTTTGGATCTGCTCAGCCGTTTGGTAAGTGTACTTTTGAATTGGACCTGCAAATACCATATAAGCCATTAAACCTAGCAACAATAGATAAATGGTTTTGTCATTGCGCTTAGGTGCTTGCTCAGGCAAAGCTTGGTACGCGGCATAAGTAGCTTCATCAGGGTTGTCTTCTGGTTTAGTTGCGCGCCAAAAAATCACGAAACCCACACGTGTAAACGCAATAATACTTAATAAACTCACCATTAAAATTGTCACAATCATCAGCAATTGATACGGTGAGTGTGCAGTGGCTTGGAGAATAAACACTTTGCCTAAGAAGCCACTAAAGGGTGGTAAACCTGCCATCATCAAGGCAATAGTGAAATAGGTTAACGCCACCACCTTATGCTGTTTCATTTGCGGTGCAATTTTAAAGTGGTCTTTAAACTCACCACGTTGAGAGGTAATCCAACCACTTAAAATATAGAAAGCTGCCGCAATAATGGTACTGTGCACCAAATAATACAGTGCCGCTGCCCATGCCAAGGTATTGAACAGGGAAATGGCGATTAAAATCGTGCCGACAGAAGACAAAATCATAAAGCCAATGAAACGACGTAAGCGTTCCGCACCCATTGCACCAATCACACCATAGACTGAGGTAATTAAACCAATCGGTAATAGAATGTATTGCAGGATTTCACGGCTAATTGCATCGTCAAATACGGTGCCATTAACACGTAAAATGGCATAAATACCGACTTTGGTCATGATGGTGAACAGGGCTGCTACAGGAGTGGTTGCGACCGCATAGGTTTTTGGTAGCCAAAAACCGACAGGTAGCATGGCTGCTTTAATGCCAAAGACTGTAAATAACAATAGCCCACCAGCAACGGCGATACGATGTTGATCGCCTTCTAACAATGGCATCAGACGTGCAACATCCGCCATATTGAGGCTGCCGACGCTACCATAAATCATGCCAAGGCCAATCAGAAACAGGGCTGATGCCAACAAGTTAATGGTGACATAGTGAATGCCGAGTTGAAAACGCGCTTTGCCTTGACCATGCAGTAACAAAACATAAGAGGCCATCAACAAAATTTCAAAGAATACGAACAGGTTAAATAAGTCGCCTGTCAGGAAGGCACCGGTTAAACCCATCAGTAGGAAATGGCACATGGCATGGAAATAACGGCCACGTTCATCCCATTCTTTACTGGCGAACCACATCACTGGAACAGCCAAGCCGTAGGTTAAAACCAGCATCAGGGCAGACAGTTGATCGAGGACTAAAACAATGCCAAATGGCGCTGCCCATTCGCTCAGGTTATAAACACTGATTTGCCCTGAGCTGGCAAAGATCAGATAGTTGACTGCTGTAAATAAGCCCAACAGGCCAGAGGTATAACTGATGCCTCGACGCCACGGTTGTCGCCAGTCTTGTGCTAAAGAACCTGATCCTGGATTACCCAATAACACCAAAATAAAGGCGGTAATGGCAGGAATTAAAATACTAAAAATTGGGGTGTGTTCTGTCCAAAATTGGATGAAGTCATTCATTATGGCTCATCCTCACGTGGGTCAATTTGTGGTATTTCTTCTTTAGAGTCAACGTGGTCGGTTCCTGTTTCATAACGACTGCGTAAAGCCAGTTGTACAATAAACGCCGTGGTAGCAAAGCCAATCACAATCGCGGTTAACACCAAGGCTTGTGGCAAAGGGTCAGTGGCTTTGCTGGCTTCCGTGAGTACTGCGGGTGCATTAAGTTGAAGTCGCCCCATGGCAAATAAAAATAAATTGACGGCATAACCAATCATGGCCAAGCCAAGTACCACAGGGAAGGTACGGGCACGTAAAATCAGATAGATGCCTGTGGCAGTCAACAGACCAATAGCGGAGGCAAGTAACAGTTCTAAACTAATCATATTAATCCCCCTTTGGTACTGGACCAGACATACTAGAGTGACGCGAGTCCCCGAGTACTGAAATAAGTAGCATGGTCGCACCTACGACCGTGATATAGACCCCGACATCAAACAGTGCAGCCGTCGCTAGGTGCATTTCGCCTAAGATCGGTGGCGACACATAAAAGTGTGCACTGGTGAGGAAGGGACGTCCCCAGAACCATGCGCCTAAGCCTGTTAATCCTGCAATGACCAGACCGGTTCCAATCCAGATTTCATACAAACGACCTGACTTGGCTTTGAGCAGTTGTTCTGCATGATCTTGACCGAGTGCCATGTACTGAATAATCAAGGCCAAAGCGGTAATTAGACCTGCGATAAAACCGCCCCCAGGCAGATTGTGCCCACGCAGGAAGATATACAGGCTAACCACCAAGGCAATCGGTAAAATCCAAGATGCAGTGATACGAAGCATCAATGGCGATGGATTAAAACGGTAGCTGAGACCTTGGGTCATAGTCGTGCCGTGGGTACGCATACCATCCATTAGGCACAGCGCGCCAATGCCTGCAATGCCGAGGACTGTAATTTCACCGAAGGTATCGAAACCACGGAAATCGACCAAAATCACGTTGACCACGTTGGTACCGCCGCCTAATGGAATCGACTGCTGCATGAAGAACCATGAAATGGAGTTGTGATCACGGGTCAAGATGAGCCATGTGATCCATGCAATGCCGAGCCCGCCGCCAATCGCAATCAGGGCATCTCGCCAACGGCGTGAGACACTCGACTCATAGGGAGTGAGTTGTGGTAAAAGTGATAAACTCATCAATAACAGTACGGTGGTGACCACATCGACGGTGATTTGTGTCAAAGCCAAATCAGGTGCAGAGAAGCAGATAAAGACCATAGTCACGACTAAACCAATCGCGCCACTGATCAATACTGCTTTAATCCGTTCGTGGTGGAACCACAACATCATCCAGCACGAAGAGAATAACAGTAGCCATAGTACGATCGCTAAAGCAGGGGCATGGGTGAGTTCACGGGTACCTGTGGTCAGCCCTTGTCCTAAAAATGGAAGTGAGACTACGGCGATACTGAAGATCACAATCCAAAGAATATAGCTTTGTAATTTACCGTTTTCAGTCCAGCGTTTAAATTTGCGTGAGTTGAGCAAAAGTGACTTAAGGAATAAGTCAAAGGCAACTCGACCTTGTAGGCGACCTAAATATGGATCGAGATCAATTTCTCGAATTTTGCCACCCTTCGCTAGACTGAAATAGAAAATCAGACCGCCAATCGATGCAATCAGGCTCATCAATAATGGCATGTTAAAACCATGCCATAGAGCAAGATGTGCGCCTTCAAAGTCCATCACTTGGGTGCTGGCGCGTGCTGTGCTGTTGACGATGTTTTCAACCAAGAGAGCAGGGAATAAGCCGACTAAAATACAGAGAATCGCCAGTAAAGTGGCCGGTGCACGCATGCCAAACGGCGGCTCATGCGCATCCTTGTTCGGAACTTGCTTGCCTAATGGGCCATCGAAGAAAACCCCATGTACCAAACGCACAGAGTAAGCGACTGCAAAAATCCCCGCCAGTGTCGCGACAATCGCGGAGCAGATGAGCACAGGACCAGACAGATTGCTGAGCAGTTCAGTAAAGAACATTTCTTTAGATAAGAAACCGTTGGTCAAGGGTACGCCGGCCATCGATGCTGCAGTGACCATCGTCAAAGTGGCTGTATAAGGCAACAGTTGCCATAACCCACTAAGCTTACGTAAATCACGTGTGCCTGACTCATGATCGATAATACCTGCGATCATGAACAGCGCTGCTTTAAAGGTGGCATGGTTAATAATATGGAAAATAGCCGCAGCCACAGCCAATGGTGATCCGATTCCCAAGAGACACATGATCAAGCCGAGATGGCTGATGGTTGAATAGGCCAATAAACCTTTCAGGTCTTCTTTAAAGATGGCGAAAAATGCAGCCATACACAGGGTAAATAGGCCAATAAAGGTGACCAAATTATGGAACAGTGCCGCACCTGCAAAAATGGGTAACAGTCGTGCCACCAAGAAAATACCCGCTTTTACCATGGTTGCTGAGTGTAAATAAGCAGACACGGGGGTCGGGGCTGCCATCGCGTTGGGTAACCAAAAATGGAATGGAAATTGCGCACTTTTGGTAAAAGCACCGAGTAAAATCAGCAGCAACGTAGGAACAAATAAAGCATGACTTTGAATTTGTGCTGTCATCGTCAAGATTTGATCAATCTCGTAGGTACCTGTGATTTGGCCGAGCAAGATGAAACCACCTAGCATGGCTAATCCGCCCATACCCGTAATGGTCAAGGCCATGCGTGAGCCGCGTTGTGCCGCGTCGTAATTGCTCCAATAACCGACCAAGAGGAAAGAGGAGATACTGGTCAACTCCCAAAAAATGAGGAGTAAAATTAAATTATTGGAGAGTGAAATTCCGAGCATGGCTGCCATGAACAACATGAGCAGTAGATAGAGCTTATTGAGAGAGTTTTTTGGGCCTAAATAAAAATAGGCATAAATATAAATGAGCGTTCCGATGCCACTAATGAGTAAGGCAAAGAGGAGGCCTAATGCGTCTAGACGGAAGCTGAAGTCAATTCCAAGCTGCGGCAACCATGACCACGACTGCGTAATGACAGCGCCATTAAACACCTCTCGTGCTTGGGTCAGTAATAAGCCTAAACTTGTCATACTGACCCCAACAGCTGCGAAGGCGGTTAGCCTACGTGAGCTCTGCTTCAGTAATGAGACAAGGGTTGTGCCAAGTATTAACGGTAACAATATAATAATCGGTAGCACACTCGTTTCCATTGTCGTGAATAGGTCAAAACCTATTGGTGAATCTCATCTTTCAAGGATTACAGGACTGCAAAGAGCAGCCCAAGAGTCTCAATCTTGAAAGCCAATGTGAAATTTAAAAATAATGAAGTTGTGTTGCGCAACTCATGAAGCGTTATAGCAAAATCCGATTTCAGTTAGAAATTTGCAAGTAAAACCGATCATATAACATGACTAAAACAACATCAATCTTTTTTGCGCTGACGCAAAACATTATACGCGTGATGGTTGTTTCTTGGTGGGTGGCAGGTACTTTCTCAGTGCAAGAAATGTAAAAAAGCGACCATTGGTCGCCTGTTTTTGAGGGTTGAAATAGATATGCTTATGAAGCAGGCTAAGTTAATGGATTTGCCGATGAAGCATCATCTTCAGCACTGAGTAAAGCAATCAAATGCTGTTGCTGTTCGGGAGAAAGCTGCTGTTGAATCTGTGTGAATAATTCAGCCACACTTAAATCTTGGGGTTCAGCCGCAATCGGTTCGGTGCTTCCACTCATCGCTTCATGATTGGCAAGGTTTTGGTAAATTACATCGAACTGATGTTGCAGTGGTTCGAGTTGGATCGGACTTAATTGCTTATTTTCCAGTTTGAGGCATTGAAACTCACTGGCTTGTTCCAGCAACTCACTTCGGTTGCCTGAGGCGATAATTTGTAGTCGAGGAAAAGCCTGATTTAAACGTTTTAAAATGACTTGCGCCATATTTTGATCCAATTGATGATCAATCGCATCAATTAATAGTACGCCGTCACCTTCTAAACAAGGGAACAGGCTTTCAGGGTTGAGTAGGCATAAACGTCGCACAATATCGCCAACGAGCGCCACCCAGTTGCGGATACTATTGGAAAGCTGTTGATAGAGCATGCTGTTGCCATGGTAGCGCACCATCAGTTGTAACTTGGGATGATATTGCAGATAAAGATCTTCTATTTCGGGCAGAACGGTTGCTAACGCTTGCTTGAGTGCTTGTAGGCTGGGCGACTGGATATGTGCTTGAGCCTGAGCCAGTTTATAGCTTAAGGGAATATCGGGTGGCATGCTTTTGGGCTGATGCAATATCGTTTGTAAAAACTGTGCAGTTTGCGCATTTTCAATATCGCTGATTTCACGAAACCACTCAAAGAAGCGCGCAAAGGTGGTATAGGGAATAGCTGAAATTTCATAGGCATGTGCATGTTGGAAAATCAGGGGATTGTTCTTGCTGAGAATATTCATCTCATTGACAAAACGTTCCGCAGGATAATACGCAATCAACGGTAAACCTTGCAGCGGATCTTGTAACGTTGCTTGCTGATATAGATTGACCAGTTGTTCGAGTTCTAATGTTTCAACTCGGCTGATGCCAATGCCTTGTTGGTTTAAGGTTTTGTAAAGTTGCCATGTATAGGGTTCGGGCGCAGTATCGGCTGCCGTAGGTTTGAGAGCATACAACTCAGCGGGCACAGCAACTTGAATATCAATTTTGGACTGTAGGCGGTTCAGCATAATGTCGTGATCTAACATCACCACACCTGCAGAGCGTAAATCTTTATAACGGGCCGCAAACCAAGTCAGAGCCTGATAGCTAAAACGTAAGATTGAGGTCTTGCCTGAGGCTTGATCGCCTAAAATTAAAGTGACGGGTTTATCGTGATAAGAAAAATCGACTTTAAGGTCAGCAAAATGCAGGATGTGTTTCAGGTGAATCGATTGAATTTTCATAGAACACCCGCAGCGGTTGTGACTATTTTTACATTCGACTATCCAGCAACTTTACGTAATGAGCTTGGCATTTGTTTTTTCAGCTGTTGCATCAGATCGTAAATGTGATGGATATTTAAACTTACTTTAGCACGTGTACAGGCCACGTAAAGCAGTCTTAACTCTTCATCACTAATTTTATGGTCTTTGTCATTGACCTTAAACTGATAATCATCTTCGATGTGAACGCGGTTCCATTCTAAGCCTTTGGCTTTGTGTGCGGTGGAAATAATATAATCCGCTTGTTCAATCGGCGTAATCTTCGCGAGGGCTTTTTTGAGTGGATCGGTGCCATGATCATCTACCAATTTTACTAAAGGCTTGATGTCACTGCCGTCATTGGTTTCGCAATATTCATGTACATCATGCCAAGAATTAAACCAGGCCAGTTCCGGCACATCGGTGACGCGCTTGCCTTGTTTGAGCATTGCCGCAGCATCGACAAAGCGGTTCAGTTTGACATGGTCGGCTTGTAGGCTGACTTTGTCACCATGGACCAATCCTGAAAGCAACAGTTCCATAGCGCGCGCATTGGTGCGACATAAAATCGCATCGTGCATTTTGGTATGAGGTTTGTTGACCACTTTGGAGTTGAGCAGAGGATTACCCATGAGTGGTACGTTTTCATTCAAGGCGCCTAAAATGGCATTGGCATGCAATGCAATCTCTTCACCAAAACGGAACGAGGTGGTGAGACGGGATTCAGGTAATGGCAGTTGTTGCATGGCATTGACTGCGCCGCGCCATGCATAAATCTGTTGGTGTGCATCTCCGACATAGATCACTTGTGTATTACGCTGCTTCAGTAAGATGCCCAACATCAGTGGGTCAGCATCTTGTGCTTCATCAAACAACACATAGTCACTTGGGATATTGGGTTCAGACAACGCCCACAGTTTTAAATAAATGTCGTGACCAATCCCAGCTTGATGATTGGGATCGATGGACTCTAACCAACGACGTTCAATGGCAGGGTAGAGGTGCTTTTGTAATGAATCGATATCATCGGGATGTAACCAACTCGGTGCTTGTAAATGTCGCGGTGCAGGATACTGAGAACTGGTTGAACAGAAGTGACTCACAGCATTCGCCACAAGGCTGGCCAAGCGTGAGGGCATCAATACATATTTTTCATAACGTCCACCCATCATCCGTCTTAGGGTGATGGGTTCAAGACGGTATTCTTTGGCGATAAAACTCGGACTTAAACGAGGCAGACGAAGTTTGTCGGTCACTCCACGTGGAACACTGCGAAAAGCGAGCGAGTGGAAAGTACGGCAGTCGACATTGCCATGAAACTTCGTTTGCGCTTCGCTGGCAATGGCTTTGTTGAACGCTAAATACATGCCACGTCTTTGTGGCATGGCATCGCTAATCATTTGCAGGGTAGTGGTTTTACCTGTGCCTGCATAGGCAATTACTTTAAACGATTTGCCCAGACGCGCGTTATCAATAGCAATGGCTTGCTCATAAGTCGCGCTCGGTTTGATGATATTTGACACAGGCAATAAACTTAGTGGCTGCGGTTGGCTTTTTCAAGCAAACCAGAAAGCCCTTGACGACGTGCCAATTCATTGAGAACCACTTGAGGATCTAAGTCGAAATAACCTAAAACCACAATCGTATGGAACCAAAGATCCGCCACTTCATAGATCAAATCATTTTTATGGTCTTCATTGGCTTCAGACTTAAAGTCTTTCGCAGCAATCACTGTCTCAATCGCTTCTTCACCGACTTTTTCTAAAATTTTGTTGAGACCTTTGTGATACAGCTTCGCGACATAAGACGAGTCTGGATCCGCTGCTTTACGCTCAGCCATCATTTGACCGAGGTAGGATAAAACTTCAACTTGCTCAGACTGCACCGTTGAGGCATTCATTACCAATGTATGTGGGTTGGTTGATTTTTCACCATAAATTGCGTTCGGGTCTTTGAGTTGTGCATCCACTATTTCCCAGCCATTTGGCGTGAGTTTACGGTAGAAGCACGATTCGCGACCTGTGTGACAGGCAATTCCGCCGTGTTGTTCAATTTGCAGCACAATTACATCGGCATCGCAGTCGAGACGAATTTCGTGCACGGTTTGGAAATGTCCAGACTCTTCGCCTTTGTGCCATAACTTATTGCGTGAACGAGAGAAATATACGGCTTGGTTTTTCTCAGCCGTCAAAGCCAAAGCTTCACGGTTCATCCATGCAACCATCAAGACACGTCCCGTTTGGTGATGCTGTGCAATGGCAGGGACTAAACCTTGTTCGTTAAATTTTACTTCATCGAGCCATTGCAAATTGTTCATAAGATTTCACCAAGCGAATAAATATTGAGAGTGTTACGATATTAACGTAGCGCGCTATAGTCTACGTGATTTAAACAGAATAGAGGAGAAACTTTCTACAGTTATCTCACAGTGGCTTAATAATGTATTTTAGAAATTCAACTATCCGTTACCCATCCAAAGCGGATGAAGATGATTGTCGTTGCATTCTACACAGAATGATTGTTTTGTTTTGCAATATCCCGATAGTTCATTTGACTGAACATGCCTAATTTTAAACCTGAAATCGTCACCGCCATTTCTTTACGGAAATAGGGAATTCGATACATCCAAGCAAAGCTTAAATCACGTAAACCACCTGCCCACCATAGGTCAGATTGGTAAAGTGGTGTGAGTAAACGACTTAAAAATTGATAGAACGCCGTGGAACTTTGACGGTGTTGATGATACGTTTGCCAGAGTTGAACATAATCAATGTTTTCATTTTTTCTTGCGCTTTGAACCGCTTGCCCTAAAGCCCATGCATCTAGAAGGGCCATATTTGCACCTTGCCCCAATTGTGGACTCATGGCATGTGCTGCATCACCCATGACACCGATACGACCCTCACCAAACTTAGACAGCACCACATCACGATAATTTGCCGTCAACCATTGTGATTTTTGTTCAGGCTGGGCAATGACTTGTTCTAACCAATCCGCAGCAGGCTTCCAACGCTTAGACACTTGGTTTAACCAGTCAGAATGCGCTTGTGAATTGTGTAGAAAGTTATTTAGCTGATGGCTTGGAAGACTCCAAAATACACTCGACAGTCTTTGCTTGGGTTCATGTGGCACTGTACCTGTCGGTAAGATGCCCATCATGATTTTAGAGCGATCATGAAACTGATGTAAAATTTCTGTGTCTAATTCAAGACATTCGGGAACAATTGTCCATTTGGCTCCCCAAGGATAAGCTTGATCAACCTTTACCCATTCTTTCGGTCTTAAAAAGCTGCGTGCGCCATTGGCAATGATCACAGCATCAAAAGCTTGATCAAATGATTCACCATCTTTACTACCCAAAACTCGGACTTGATCGGATGTTTCTTCTAATTTTTGAATGTCGGTATTCATTTGCCAAGTAATGAGTGCAGGATATTCGCGGCATTTATTTTCTAAAACATGACATAACGTTGCTCGATGAATCCCTACACCATAAAAATCAGGATGCGCTTGTTGATAATGGCTATTGACCAGTAAATTTCCACTCGGCAACTGACCTTTAAGCCCAGTGACTTTTGCACCCAGTCTTAAAACTTCATCTAAAAGGCCTAAATGCTCAAAAACAGCTAAACCAGAGGGCTGTAGTAACAGTCCTGCTCCGACAGGTTCAAGTTCTGAGGCTTTCTCTAAAATACTGACTTGAATATTTTGTCGAGCCAGTAAAATCGCAGTGGCTAATCCTGCGGTTCCTGCACCAATAATGGCGAAGTGGGGTGGGTGATTAGAAATCATAGATCGAATGATTTAACCATTGTCTAAAATGAATTCATAACGAATATCATCCGATTTTTTTAATTGGTCGATGTTGATTTGAATGGAATCCTCTAACGAGCTTGCAATAATACTTTTTTCCCATGATTCATTTTGTAATTCAATAATTTGAGCATACTTTTCTTGTTCACTTGAAATTATTGTTAGCATAGAAAAAATGTAATCTCGATTTTTCTTTATTTGGTCAGATTAAACAAGATTACATTCATGCGCAAATTTTGTTTATAAATCTTGTATGACCTGTGCAAAATGCTGTTTTTCCACCATTTCCAAGAACTCATCGCCTAAGCGCTGACTTTCAGAAATACATTGGTTCCACATTTGAATGCGCTGTTTTTGGTCGAGCCCTTTGAGTGTGAAATCTTTACGATCGGGCAGGCGTCCTAAAGGTAAGCTCTGTAAATAGTCTTGGGATGGGGACAATAGCAGCGTACGGGCTTGATTTTCAGGATTGGCGTGACGTTTAAACAGCTTATCAAACCAACCGGGCGTAATGCTGTCCGTAAAGTGTGGATAAAGCACAATGCCTTGACTCTCAAAAGGCAGATCGATGTGATAGTCAATCAGACCACCATCGCGATAACTGCCTTGTGGCGCATCTGGAATATCGCGAATTGCGGCCATCACGCCTGGAATAGAGGCTGAAGCAATCAGCCAAGGCAGAACGTTTGCAGTGGTGAGACTGTGATAATGAGTGAGGAAATCATCTTCCACTTTAAATTGTTTACCATTGCTGGGCTGACTAATTACCCGTTGCATAAAGTGGCGACTATGCTTTCGCGAAACAGCGGTTGTGCCGATGATACCTGCCACAGAGGCCAATAGCGGGAGAACTTGGTCACTTTGGAAGATGTGCTGTGCTTTAATCGACAGCACTGTGAGGTGGTAATCGGGATGATTGACCAATTCCGCTTCTTTGCCTTGCACCAAGTCGAGCAGCATGCCACGGCAAATATCACTGACTTCTTGACGCTGCATTTTTTTGTCAAAATAGAGGTTGGTATAGAGTTCACCTAAACGTTCGGTACCTGCTTTCGCACCGTGCGCTAAGATGCTCGCAAAGCGCCAACTGCCAATGGATGAACCAATCAACGTTCGTCTTTGCGGTGCACGAGCAAAGAATTCACCAAAAATGGCTTGGTCTAAACCTTGAATCCCGATGCCTTTGGGCCCACCTGCGGCACCGGGTACAATATCGACCTGTTCAGCTTGTAAGCCTTCACTTTGAATGAGTTGACGTGCTAATTTACCTGCACGAATGCTTAAAGCGGGAGGGTGTTTTTGCAGGATTTGAGTCATCGTGATCATTCAAAATAGACAATATGTATTGTCATTTTAACTGGCGAGAGAGCGAGCGCATTGGCAAAAGTGATCCAAGAATGACTTGGGAGTCACTTCCTACATAAAACCTAAACATAAAAAAGCCTGAGAGACTCAGGCTTTTAATACAGCAGAAAGCGTCTATTTAAACACGCGCCACACCGCCAGTAAGCTGGTGAGTACAATTAAAATCACTGAAATAAACCAAGGCGAGATAATCGCAATCGACAGCAAAATGGCCATGAGACTGCCAAAAATCCAACTGCGTTTTTGCTGATGCTCCATTTGTAGGCGCATACTTTGCAGTTCATTGAGCTGTTTAGCATGCCAAGCTGATTGGTTTTTGAGACCATTTAAGCTATCGACCAACAGCGTTGGGAAGTCTTGCGCCCCTAAAAGTAAGTCCGGAATTTTTTGTCCTAACTCTTTTAGGTTCTTTTGTGGATTCATTTGCGCTTTGATCCAATCGGTCAGGATTGGCTTAGCTAGGCTCCAAATGTCCAGCTCCGGGTAAAGGTCAGTCCCTAAACCTTCAACATGTACGAGGGTTTTAAGCAGCAGCATCAGTTGTGGCGGAATTTCCAAATGGAAGCGTCGTGCAATATCCATCACTTGAATCAAAATGCCCGCGAAGTCCAATTCATGCATGGGTTTGGACACCATTGGCCCGACCGTGCGACGCATTTCACGTGCTAGTGCATCTTGGTCTGTGCCCGGTGGAATCCAACCAGCTTGATGCACGATTTGAATCAGTTGCATAAAGTCGCTGTTCATGACCGCAAGCAGCATACGTGCCACGGTCATTTGGTCGTGCTTCGACAACTCACCCATAATGGCACAGTCTAGTGCAATATAGCGGGGTTGGCTTGGGTTTAGTGTTTCAACGAAGACATTGCCCGGATGCATGTCGGCATGGAAAAAGTTGTCACGGAAGACTTGGGTAAAGAAAATGGTTAAGCCTTTTTCCGCCAGATCTTTACGATCCATCCCCAGCTTTTCAAAGGTTTCAATGTCTGAAATGGGAACGCCCGTAATGCGTTCAGCCACCATCACGTCTTTGCTATCCATATAGACTTCAGGCACATACATCATGCTTGAGCCTGTAAAGTAATGGCGCATACGACGGGTATTGTCGGCTTCTAAGGTCAAATCCAGTTCATTTAAGATGACCTGACGATAGTCCTGAATAATTTCAGATAAGTGTAGTGCACGCGCGGCTTCTAGGCGTTTTTCAAGAAAATCGCCCAACCATTCTAAAATTTCAAAGTCTTGTAAAATTTGACTACGAATAGCGGGACGGGTGACTTTCACCACCACTTCGCGACCATCATGTAAAGCGGCTGTATGTACTTGAGCAATTGAGGCTGCTGCCAAGGGTTGATCGTCGAAGCGTGCAAACAGCGTATTTACATCGGCTTTCAATGAGTCTTGAATACGCATTTTCGCGACATCAGAACCAAAGGGTTTGACACGGTCTTGGAGTAGAACCAGTTGTTGTAGTACTTCAGGTGGAATTAGGTCACGACGAGTAGACAGCAGTTGTCCCATTTTAATCGTCAGTGGTCCCATTTCCTCTAAAGCTTGTTTGAGCTTCAGTGGGTTTTTACGTTCACGACTGGACCATGCCGCAGGGTGCATACGAATTACACCCAGCGCATGACGCGCTTTTTCAGGTAATTCTTCCGCAGGAAACAACGTGTCGAGTCTATAGTGCGCGGCAATGCGCCAAAGTTCGAGTAAACGTGAAACGTGCGGAATCATATATGTAAATACCTAGTTCTGAGTTGAGTCTTGAGTGTCAATCTGTGCTTGAAGCTGTTGAATTTTGGCTTCGGCACGATCTAAGTTTTGATTAAAAATGCGGGTATCTTGATGCAGATCATCCATTTGCCAACGCGGGGCAAATAGACCACTGTCTTCTTTCAAGGCATCTTCAGCAAAAAACAAATGACTTTGTAAGGCCTGTTTGATGTGTTTTGGTGCCAGCTGAATTTTAGCCAATTCATGCGCCAAACTTGGGCCAATCCATGGGCTTAAATGCGCAGCCAAGTCAGGCTCAGCGTGTTGCATAATCCGTTGAATATCCTGTAGAAGGTGATAATCACCTTGGAGCGGGATATTGCCGACATCATCCGCCAGTAATAGCTTGAGCAGCTCAACCACATTGGCCACCGTTAAAGTTGCGGTTGCTGGGGTGTGAGATTGAGCTTGGTCAAAAGGGCGTTGTTCGAAAATGGACGCTGTTTCACTATGCCCTGTAACGGTAGGTTCTAAGCGCACTTTGGCTTGGTCAAAGAACACATCTACAGACAGTTGCGGGGATGCGATCACCACACGTAACATCTTGCCTTGTAGTTCATTGAGCTGGATGCGAGTGATCGCATCCAAATTAATCACATGATGAATTAATCGTTCAATTGCACCGAGTGCCAGAATCGACCACATAATTTGCCCTTAAACGTTTAATTTTAAAGTTTAAAACCACGGTGTACAGCAACGATACCGCCTGTCAGGTTGTGATAGTCACAGTTTTGGAAGCCTGCATTTTCCATCATGCCTTTTAGCGTGCGTTGGTCTGGGTGCATACGAATGGACTCGGCTAAATATTTATAGCTTTCTGAGTCATTGGCAATAATTTTGCCCATGATCGGCAGTGCGGTGAACGAATATAGATCGTACAGTTTTGAAAAAGGCTCAAACACAGGTTTAGAAAACTCTAATACCAGTAGGCGACCACCTGGCTTAAGCACGCGGTACATCGCTGCAAGTGCTGCATCTTTATCGGTCACATTACGTAGACCAAACGAGATCGTGAGTAGGTCAAAGCTGTTGTCTTCAAATGGCTCGAGGGTTTCAGCATTGGCTAATACGAAGTCAACATTGGTACAGCCTGCATCAATTAAACGATCACGCCCCACATTCAACATCGATTCATTAATGTCTGAAAGTACCACATGACCTGTAGGGCCAACTTCGCGGCTAAACACTTTAGCCAAGTCGCCTGTCCCGCCAGCAATATCTAGCACGTGTTGACCACGACGTACCCCTGACATATTGATCGCAAAGCGTTTCCATAGACGGTGAATACCAAAAGACATCAAGTCATTCATAATGTCGTATTTGCTGGCAACCGAGTGGAAAACTTCCGCCACTTTTTGCGCTTTATCTTCGCTGCTCACCGTCTGGTAACCAAAGTGTGTGGTACTGCCGACGTTGCCTGTATTGGCACCGCGAGGAAGATTGTATTTGGGTACAGAACCCGTTACTGGGGTATCAGTCAACTGTTGTTGTAATGATTTTTGCTGACCTTGCGCCGTGCCTTGGGGTAATGGTTCAGTTAAAAATGGACTCACTTTGTCTGTGTTTTGTGCCGACTCTTGAGTAGCGGTAGGCGTTTGATTTTCATTCGACATGGGAGTCACTCCTAACATAGCAATAGGGTAAATGTTGCAGTGCATGCATGATGACAGATTCTAGGACGTTGTACAGTAACCATCATGCAATTGTGCTGAATAATATACAGAAAAACAGCAGAGCAAAGCTGCTGCTGGCTTATTTTTATCAAGTCATTCGTTGAAATTTACTGAAAAGGATACAAATGCCCCGCATGGACTTTATCAATAATTTGACGTTCCACCGCCGTAAAGTCTTTCACAAATTTCTCTGCCGACTTTAGCGGTTTCATGGCCAAAAAGCCATCCTGCATAAATTCATACATGACATTGAAGTTATATTTGTTGGCAGTCCCTTTACACATCTTAAAAGCGGTATAGACCATAAAAGAGCGCATGTATTTATCGAGGTTCTTACCCAATTGATCGAGTAAATATAGCTGTTTCAAGCGTTCTTCGCCTTGTTCTAGTTTTAAGTAGGCTTGGCGCATCAAATCATCGGTTAAGGCTTCAGAGGGATGGTGATCTTTCAGCAATTGCATCGCCACTTGTTCATCAAGTCGAACCGCCAAAATCGCCAACTCAACCCCAGAGGTACCGGTTTTAATGGCATTTTCAGGAATTAATTTCTCCGCTTTGTGCGCATATTTGCTCAAGCGCGCGATTTGTCCTGCCAAAGCGTCAAAATCTGGGCCACCATATAAACGGTTGATAAAATACTCGGCCATCAAGAGGTTCTGTTTTTCTGCGAAAGCACGGTTATGCGTGCGTTGCATCCGTTGTTTTTGCCAGACTTGCACATCTTGTAAACGTTGGAAGAGCACCGAATCTTGATGATAATGCAATTGGTAATACTGTTCTAAAAGCTCATCGAGGGCGGCGAGTTTGGACATTTGCTGTCTCAGTTCTATTTAAAGATAGCTAAATCTTAGTGCGTGATGACGGAACTCGCTATGACAAAGTGACAAAAAAACTATTTATTTGTGGTCAGTTTGATGTAGAAGTAGTCAAAAGATACATATGAAAATCATCTAGACCATCATCTTTTAGGATCTAGTGATTTGATTAAATAGAAAAAAGGAGGGGGCAATGGATACAGAAACGATCGACAGTGCAGTGCTGAACGAAGAACAGCTTTCACTGGACTTAATTGAAGCGCAATATGCGTTGATGAATACCCGTGATCAGAGCAATGCAAAAAGTTTAGTGATTTTGGTCAGTGGAATTGAACTTGCGGGTAAAGGCGAAGCGGTGAAACAGCTGCGCGAATGGGTCGATCCGCGTTTTTTATATGTCAAAGCCGATCCACCGCATCTGTTTAATCTAAAACAGCCTTTTTGGCAGCCCTATACTCGATTTGTACCTGCCGAAGGGCAAATTATGGTGTGGTTTGGTAATTGGTATGGGGACTTGTTGGCTACGGCCATGCATGCTTCAAAGCCTTTGGACGACACTTTGTTTGATGAATACATTAGCAATATGCGGGCTTTTGAACAGGACTTAAAAAACAACAACGTAGATGTCTTAAAAGTTTGGTTCGATTTGTCGTGGAAGTCTTTGCAAAAGCGTCTGGATGATATGGACCCGAGCGAAGTGCATTGGCATAAGTTGCATGGGCTAGACTGGCGCAATAAAAAACAATATGACACCTTACAAAAGCTACGTACGCGCTTCACCGATGACTGGCAAATCATTGATGGTGAAGATGAAGATTTGCGTAATCACAATTTTGCACAAGCGATTTTAACAGCGCTGCGACACTGTCCAGAGCATGAAAAAAAGGCCGCGCTAAAATGGCAGCAAGCACCGATACCAGATATTTTGACTCAGTTTGAAGTCCCTCAAGCTGAGGATGCGAACTATAAAGCAGAATTGAAAAAACTCACCAAACAAGTGGCCGATGCCATCCGCTGTGATGACCGTAAAGTGGTGATCGCTTTTGAAGGTATGGATGCTGCGGGTAAAGGGGGGGCGATTAAGCGCATTGTGAAAAAGCTCGACCCACGAGAATATGAAATTCATACCATTGCCGCACCTGAAAAATATGAGTTACGCCGTCCTTATCTGTGGCGTTTTTGGAGCAAATTGCAGTCGGATGACATCACTATTTTTGATCGGACATGGTATGGACGTGTTTTGGTAGAAAGGATAGAAGGCTTCGCAACCGAGGTTGAGTGGCAACGCGCTTATGCGGAAATCAATCGTTTTGAAAAAAACCTCAGCAACAGCCAAACCGTGCTGATTAAGTTTTGGCTGGCGATAGATAAAGATGAACAAGCGGTGCGTTTTAAAGCCCGCGAAAGTACCCCGCATAAACGCTTTAAAATTACCGAAGAAGATTGGCGCAATCGCGACAAATGGGATGACTATTTAAAGGCAGCCGCGGATATGTTTGCACATACCGATACGGGTTATGCGCCTTGGTATATTATTTCCACCAATGATAAACAACAGGCCCGAATTGAAGTCTTAAGGGCGATTTTAAAACAGCTCAAAGCGGATCGCGACACGGATTAAAAAACTTAAAAAAACGGTCATTTGACCGTTTTTTATAGAGGTAGATTTAGTTCTTTAACTTAAAGGAATTTGGGTCACTGGCGCTGCAACAGGAACACCTTGTTCAGCGGCTTGTTTTAGTTGAATGCCTTTGGCGAGCTTATACGACTCCTCCACATGGGTTTCCGCAATTTTTTTCATCACGACATAACCCAAGCTGGCCGCAATCATTTGTCCACCAAGAGGAATGAATTTAGTGACTTGTTTAGTGATGTATTTGGCTGCCATGTTATTGAGGGATTTCTTCACGGCTGTACGTGCCACCACCAGTCCAGAGAACTCCACGCCACGTTTACGCAGTTCTGACCAATGTATTTGCTTGGTTTCTGGGTCGTAAACACTGACTTGCTCAGGGGTTAGGCCAAAGCGGGCGTTAATTTCGGGAATCAACTGCGACAATATGCCCACATCAATCACCACATCAAGGAAAGGGACTGGAATAACCGCTGCACCTGCGGAAAAATAGGCGCGCTTTTTGACTAAGTCCAAACATTCTTCGCGGATTTTTTCTAAATTTAAAGAGGGATCAATTTTTTCTGGAATGTGCTCTAATTTCATTTTCTAAATCCTAAAATATCCTGATTCACATTGATTCTAGTTTTGCTTAAAGTGCGTATTTTAAAGCAAATTTTAAATAGAAATATGTCATGAAAGTGACATAGACAGAACTAGAAGTATAGTCAATAATCTGTGTACTTTTGTAGATTTTTCATAAGATGGTTATTTGAGAGGAAACATGGCGATACACGTAATACAAAGTCAGCGTATTGATGTTCTGTTGCAGGCCATGCAAAAAACCGTCTTTAAACCAGCCAAAAATGCCTTTCAAGTGTTGCAAGCACAGCACTTTATTGTACCTTCACCTGCGGTTGAGGCCTGGCTAACACAAAAGTTGGCAGAGCAGCAGGGCATCAGTGCCAACACGCAGTTTCATCATCGTATTCGTGGTTTTCAATGGGCGGCTTATCAGTGGGTTTTGGTCGACCAAAAAGATGAAGTCCGTAAAGCCAATATTCCGCGATTGATTATTAAATGGCGTGTCTTTCAAGCCTTAAAAGAATTTATACAAGCCGAGCTGAATCCTTTAGAGGTTGCTCATCCGTTGTATCCGATTATTCAGCGGATCTATGCCAGCGCTGACCGTTTGCAACAAGGCATCGATAAACAGCTCAAAAAGCAAAGCATGCTGTATTGGGTCGCGGAGCAGGTTTCACGGCTGTTTAGTTTTTATATGGATTATCGTGGGCATTGCACCAAAGGCTGTCCACCGCAAAGTTGCCGTTGCCAGACCAATTGGTTACAAGCGTGGGGCAAAAACCAGCCGCTCGATTTGGAGCAGATGTTCTTTAAAACTCAGCAAGAACTCAGTGCTTTTCAACTCAATCAAGCTTATGAATTGGAAGCATGGCAACGTTGGCTCTGGCAAGTGGTGTTCCATGCTGACTTTGAACAAATTCAGCGTATTGATACTGCATTTTGGGGCTTACTCGATCAAGCAGAGACCCGAGACGCTGCACTGAAAAAATTGCCTGCACAGTTGGTGGTATTTACGGTTTTAGATTTACCGCCAAAACAATTGGAGTTTTTGCATCGATTGGGGCAATACCTCGATATCTTTATTTTTCACTATAACCCTTCACAAGAATACTGGGCAGACAGTGTCGATCCCAACTGGAAAGCGCGTTATGACGCACGGGTAAAGCAGCGTTTTATTGAAAAAAATCCAAATGCCAATGATGCAGAGATTCAGCAGTTTTTTGATGAGTTTACCCTCAATTTTAATGCAGAAACCCGAGAGTCTCGCCATCCTTTACTGACCCGATTTGGTAAACAAGCGCGCGACCATTTCTCTTTACTTTCCAACCTTTCTTCAGGTGAAGATGGCGTATGGGCCGATGTCTTTGTCGATGAGTATCCAGAAACGTTACTTGGTAAAATTCAGTCCGATGTCCTGTATTTGGTAGAACCTACGCAGCATCAGTATGCTTTGGCTGAACAAGATGATTCGATACAGATTCATGTCTGTCACTCCAGCCTTAGACAGCTTGAAGTCCTCAAAGATCAACTGACGCATTGGTTGGCTCAGGGCACGGCTGAAGCACCACGACGTCCAAGTGATATTTTAGTGTTGACGCCCAGTTTGACTGAGCTAGAACCTTTTATTCGCAGTGTTTTTGCACCTCCTCCCCATGAGCGTGAGGCTTTGAAAAAGGGCCATCAACTGAGTAAAGACAGTATTTATTTGCCGATTAAGCTAGCTGGCGTGACTCAGCTCGATGTCTTAAATGCATGGCGTGCTGTGTTGGGACGGATGGTCTTGGTACGGGGGCGTTTCAGTATTGAGGACTTTGCCGATTGGCTCAGTTTAAATGCAACGCAGCAACGTTATGGCTTAGACATGAATATGATTGAGCGGATGACTGAGCTGTTGATCAACGCAGGCTTTAAGCGTGGATTGGATGCCGAACATTTAAAACGCAGTTTGGCCGAAGGGGATGAAGATTATCGTTATAGTCTGAAGTTTGCCTTAGATCGTTTGGCTTTAGGCGTCGCTGTACCAGAGCATGTGCTGTTTCATGAGACTTTAAGCTATGCCCAAGTACAGTCGAGTGATTTTGAGCTGATTGGTGTTTTGATAGAAATCTATCAAGATTTTAAACACCGTTCCGAGTGGATGATCGCGCATGAAACCGGACAGCGAACGACTGCGGAAACTTGGCTGAATCGTTTGATGGAAGATATTCGCGAGTTTGAAGCTGCGGGTGTCGAGTCTTTGGCCGCAGTGTATAAGATGGTCAAAAAACAAGAACGTATGCTGACCTTGGCGAGTTTCTATGACGAACACGACCATCATGCACTGCGCAGTTTAAGTTTACCTTTGCCTTATGTATTAGAAGAAGTCCAAAAGACCTTAGAAGCGCAACTGGACTATGCAGAACCCACGGGGCAGATCACGTTTAGTCAAATTGGTCAGATTCGACCTGTGCCATATAAGTTGATCGTGATGTTGGGCTTGGACAGTGGCAAGTTTCCCAACCGTAGTGCGCATTTGCCTTTTGACCTAATGGATTTACTGAAACCACAACTGGGGGATCGTTCCCGTTTGGAAGATGATCAAGGGGCTTTTCTAGATGCGTTGTTGTTGGCACAAGAGAACTTATGGTTATTTTATAATGGCTTTGATATCAACGATGGTGAAGTCCGTGATCCGTCTACAGTGTTGCAAGAACTGATTCAGCATATGGCCTTTATTGTGCAGCCTGACACACAGACCAAGAGTGCCGGTGCAACGGTTGATCAGCATGGTGTGACTGTTCCT
The DNA here is from genome assembly GCF_044057475.1 of Acinetobacter sp. P1332. NCBI lineage: Bacteria > Pseudomonadati > Pseudomonadota > Gammaproteobacteria > Moraxellales > Moraxellaceae > Acinetobacter > Acinetobacter sp. P1332. Next base: position 3,189,413 of record NZ_CP171157.1, on the reverse strand, counting down.
GCACAGTTGGCATCGCTGTATCATGTCCATCCTTTATTGCCTTTTGATCCGCGTGGTTTTGAGTCTGAGCACAGTATTCGTTTTCAAGACCAATGGTTTCAAGTCGCGAAACAATTGCAACATGCATCGGGACAACGGAGCAGTTGGGTCAACACGCCTTATCCAAAATTAGAGCAAGACATTCAAGTTCTTGATAGTCAGCAGTGGATTCAGGACATCACTTTCCCTGCACGGTTGTATCTCAAGACTTTAGGCGTGGAAAACTTAAAACCAGAAGAGATTCCTGCAACGCAAGAACCTTTACTTCTCGATGGTTTAGGACGTTATGCCATCCGTCATTTTTTACAACAACATGAAGCAGAAGCGGATGCCAATCTTCTGATGGATCAACTGCCGATTGGTAAAGTTCAAGATGGAGTCTGGCAAATGAGCGTGCTTGAACAGCAGCGCTTGCTGGCGCGTTTACAACGTTATGCACCTGAGGCCACAGCCACGACCCAACAAGTATGGAAGGTGAGTGAGCATTTACAGATCAATGTTACTTTAGCCAAATTTAGTGCTGAAAAATGGGTCAGTGTAGAAGCGTCTAGTGCGCGGGCAAAGCGCCGTGCCAAAGTTTGGTTGGAGTATTTACTGTGGCTGGCTTATGTCAATTTGGGTGAGGGTGGACAGCAATATCAACGCATCGTGGTGTTTAGTGACCGAACCATTTTATGCACTGGTGTGAGTTCAAATCAGGCGCGTGAATGGCTCAAACCTTGGTTGAAAGCATGGGAGTATGCACAAACTCAGCCCTTAGTTTTACCTGCGGCCTTGTTGTTGAAAATTGCAGAGAAAGATAAAACCCATGAATGGCAATTGAATGATCAGGGACAGATGGTGATCGCGGACATGGACGCCATTTATAAAGTGTGGGAAGAAGATGGTCGCTTTAGTGGTTTTTCAATGACTGAAAACGAAGCCAATAAAGCACACCGCGACTGGCAGTTTATTCTACAAGAGCAGGATGCCAAAGCATTACTTGCCCATGCCTGCGAGCAGTTTTCTTATGAACTATATCATCCGATTTTTTTGCATCAGCAAAGCCTTGAGGACTAAGTCATGACAGCACAGTCTCAGGCCACCACATCGAACATGTCTTATCAACCCATTGCCGATATGAGCTTTCAGGGCTTACATTGGATTGAAGCTTCAGCAGGCACAGGCAAAACTTTTACTTTATCCAGTTTGATGGTACGCATTTTTCTCGGGGCCTATTTGCCAAATCAGGTTATTGCGACCACCTTCACCCGTGCTGCTGCTGCGGAACTGAAAAGTCGCGTTCGGGCACGCTTGATTGAAACTTTACGTTATTTTGAAGGTTGTCAAAGTCTGACCGAGCGAGAAATACAGGTCAAAATAGCTGTTGAACAAGATCCGCTTTTTATCAAAGTACTCATAGACTATGCACAGCGGGTCGGTTTTGCCCAAGAGCGTTTGAAGTTGGTGATTGACCAGTTAGATGAGTTATTTGTCGGGACATTGGACAGTTTTAGTCAAAAGTTACTGCGTGAGTTTTCTTTTGAAAGTGGCAAGATTGAGCGTGCGGATATTACCGATGATGCGCAGAGTTATACTCAGCAGCTCATTCATGACGTATTACGTGAGTGGATTCAGGCACAGCCACAGCCTGTGGTGAATTATTTACTGTTAAAACAAAAATTAAAAAACGAACAGGCCTATGTGCCGATTGTTGAAAATAGTTTGAACTTTGCATCGGCACAGTTTCAACAGGTGGAAAAACCTGTGCTTGATTTGACGCAATTTGAGCAGGCCATTGATCAATTTACCGCGCTGGATGTGGCGCAGATTGAACGCTTGAAAGACTATTATGCCCCTGAAGGGCAATACCATGCAGTGCTGGGGAAAAAATGGCGTACCGATGCTTTGATGCAACGCATTCTATGTCAGGATTTACCGGCTTTTTTGACTGCACTGAAAGAGCAGCGGGCTTATGCCTTATTTGCGCCACATTTTGAAAAAACCTTAAAGCACCTGACTGACCTTGCAACGAAAAAAGTCTTAAACAAATGTGCTGTAGATGTGTTGGAACAGTTTGAGCAGCATCCTGTGTGGCGACAGGTCCGCATTTTCTTAGACGCATTGGCAGAGCTAGAGCTCAATTTGGATGTGCTGGATGCGTATTTAAAATATCACTTAAGTTCTGAGGTGAAAAAGCGATTACCACAAGTCTTGCAGCAAAAGAGTGAAACGACTTTTGCCCAGCAAATCCGTACCTTGTCAGAAGCCTTACAGGGCGAACAAGGCCGGCGCTTTGCCCAGTTTGTACAAGCACGCTATCCGCTCATTTTAGTGGATGAGTTTCAAGACACCAACCAAGACCAAGATGATATGTTGGCGCGAATTTGGCGTGATGCACAGCGCTATCATCAAGGTTGTATGATTATGGTCGGTGACCCAAAACAAGCTATTTATGGCTTTCGTGGTGGTGACATGCTGACCTATAACAAGGCACGTTTAGATGTTTTGGCAAAGCAAGGTCGGCAGTATAGTTTGAAATATAATCATCGTTCTGTACAAAAACTGGTACAGGTGGTGGATGCTTTATTTCAACGCCAACAGGACTTTGGTGAGCAGGTCTATTACCAGCCTGTAGAAGCAGGGACTCGACCACATCCCGCTTTGGTCGATGCACAGGGTGAAAACCATGTACCGCTGCGCTGGCTATTACTTGAAGACAAAAAAAATGAAGCTCAACAAGTAGCATGGAAAATTCGTGATTTAATCAACCAATGCATTCAACAGCAACTGTATGTGGCAGATGATTCGCTACAGTTTATAGGGGCAAATGATATCGCGGTGTTGTCGAAAAACCATGATGGCTTGGACAAAGTTCAGTTTGAACTAGAGCGTTTGGGAATTTTGGTCAACCGTCCGTCTAAACGCAGTGTGTTTGAAAGTCAGGTCGCGAAAGATGTCGGTGCGTTATTGACCGCAATGATGCATCCTTTTGATGAAGCCAAAGTTCGCCGTGCGCTTTTGAGCCGGCTGTTGGCGATTGATTTAAAACAGTTACTAGAACTGGAAAAGCAAGCCAACGGTTTGAGCCAGTTTATGGCGGATTTTGATGACATCCGCGACATGTGGATCAATAAAGGCTTTTTAAGTGCATGGCAGTACGCTTTAAACCTTTTTAAAGTGTGGAAAAACTTGGTGGCTTACCAAAGCCGAGACAACGAACGGACTGTGGTTAATCTTCGACATTTGACTGAGTTGTTGAGCCAACATAGTGAGCAGTTCCAAGGCGCGCAGAAACTGTATCATTGGTATCTCAAACAGTTACATTTGCCTGCGGAACGTGAGTGGGAGTTGGAACGCAAACTCTCCAATGCCACAGGCGTACAGCTGATGACTATTCATCAGTCCAAAGGTCTAGAGTTTAAAATTGTGTTCTTGCTGGGTGCCGACAAAGACTTTAAGGAAATGAATAAAACCTTAAATTTTTCAACACTGGAACAGATCAATCCGACGACAGGGCAGAGCGAATTACAGCGCATCGTGGCAGTAAATGATGCCAACCTGTTAGACCCAGCCGCGATTGATCAACACAATGAGCGAGCCGAAGCGGAACAGCATCGCTTATGGTACGTCGCACTGACCCGTGCGAGCCACCGCGTGTATGCCTTGCTGCAAGATCAGGAATATAAATCAAATACGGCATTGGCGTTTTGGCGTGGTCAAGCAGGTAATCTGTTTGAGCATCCTGCCAGTGGTAATGAGGTGCTGCTGACTGAAAAGCCGGTTCGTTTACAGCCAGCCGAGCAGCAAGAGATCATTCAACTGCAAGCTTTGGCCTTTCCTGAACAGCGTTTTTATCCACGTTCCAAAACCAGTTTTAGTGCTTTGGCACAGCATTTGAGTCGTAAAGAGGCAATGGATGCCTTAGCTGTTTTGAGCGAGAAAGTGGGCAGTGCGGATGACGAGATCAATCATCCTGTACTTGAGGATGTGGAACTGAGTCAGCCTTTGGCGTGGATTAAACGGCAGTTTCCAATGGGTACGACTGCGGGAACCTTCCTGCACGAAATTTTCGAGCACATTGATTTCCAGGACTCGCGTGACTGGGGACTGGAAATTCATCGTCGTTTTAAAAATGATAGTCCCTTACTGTGGCAAGAGTTATTGGGCAAATATCAAAACGAGTTTGGACAGGATGATGAAATCCAATTGGTACAGTGGATGCAAGCGTGGTTAGTAGATGTGCTAGAAACGCCTTTGCATGCTGGTTTTCAGTTGAAGCAACTCAAAGCCGATGAACACTTGGCTGAGTTTCCTTTTTATTTGTCATTGTCCGATCATGTGCTCGCGATTAAACGCATACAGGCATTATTTCAAGAATACGGCATTGATCTACTCGACTTAAATGAAGCCAATTCTGCTCGTTATCTGACAGGTTCGATAGACTTGGTTTATTTTGATGGTCAGCGTTATCACATCGCCGATTATAAAAGTAACTTCTTAGGGGCGGATCAGCAGAGCTACAATCATGACGCAATCCAATTGAATATGTCACATGCCAGTTATTGGTTGCAGGCGGGCTTATATTTGGTGGCTTTGCATCGCTATTTAAAAGTGAATTTGCTGGACTATGACATTGAAAAACATCTTGGTCAGGCGAGTTATCTCTATTTGAGAGGGATGAATGGGCAGCCTGATCAAGGGGTTTTAAGTTGGCGTGCTAGCCCAGAGTTTATTTTAAGACTAGATGCGATTTTGGGTTATTTTGCTGAGGATACTTCTACTGAAAATCATGTAGGCAAAACTTCTGAATTAAGTGAAATTAGTCACTCATAAACAAAGAATTAAGCTGTGGATAACTTTGAGGATAACCGTGTGGAAAATGTTCGTAAAGCCAGTATTGATCAGGCTACCGTGGTAGACACATGGTTAACGCGTTGGAGTCAGTTTATTCAGCAGTCGCCACTGAGTAAAACAGGATTCACCGAAGCGCGAAGTGAAGTGATTCAACAGGTCCTTGAAGCCATGCTACGCGGTGAGAGTTGTATCTCGGTTGCAGCTGAAGCCGTCACAGTCTTAGATGATTTGGTCATGGATGAACAGCAGGCACAGCAACAAAAAGCGCCGTTTGTTTACGATCAGCAGCAATTATATCTGTATCGTTATTGGGCTTTAGAGCAGTCCTTGGCCCAGCAAGTAGCACGGTTAAAACTGCAAAATTTAACGCAAGTGGATATTTCAGCTTATGCTCATTTACTAGAAGATCAACACCAAAAACAGGCTTTGGCTATGGTGGCCGAGCAGGCGCTCGCGATCATTACAGGTGGTCCGGGCACAGGGAAAACGTATACCTTGGCGCGTATTATTGCAGTGCTCAAACAAAGTCTGCCTGATATTCGTATTGCGATGGCTGCACCGACAGGTAAGGCGGCGCAGCGGATGAAAGAAGCCCTTCAGAACTCTTTTCAGGATGAAAAGTTACAAGACTTAGTTACCCCAGATTTGAAAAACTTAAACCCTGTGACGCTACATCGCCTTTTGGGGCTTGGGAATACGCAGCAACCGCGTTTTCATAGCAGACAACCTTTACCTTATGATGTGATTGTCGTTGATGAAGCATCCATGCTGGATTTAAATTTGGCACAGATGCTCTTTGCTGCCATGCCGAATCAAGCCCGTTTGATTATATTGGGAGATGCCGATCAGTTGGCTTCGGTCGATGTCGGCTCTGTACTCGCCGATCTACAACAGGTTCCAGCTTTGGCTGAAAATAGAGTCAATTTGGTCAATAGCCGTCGTTTCAAATCAGATGCACGGATTGGAAAGTTGGCACAATTTATTCAACAGCAAACTTGTTTTGACTCAACGACGCATCCTGTCGAAAAACAGAGCGTATTGCATACTTTTCAACAGCAAGTAGTAAATGCCACGACGTTGAAGGCGGTTGAGTTGGATCAGGTCAAGGTCGATTATCTACAACTTGAATTGTTGCCTGAGCAGGCTTTATCTGCAGAGCAGTTACAACATTATTATGATCTGTTGATGCTCGGCTTTCAGGGCTATGTCGAGGCTTTAAAGCAATATCAGCAAAATCCTAATGAGTCTCTCGTACCCAAAGTGATTCATCATTTTGATGATTACCGTATTTTGGCCGCCATACGTCACGGCCATTTCGGCTTAAAACAGCTCAATCTGCAAATCGAGCAGCGCTTATTAGAACAGTCAAAACAAATCAAGCAGGGTGAGTGGTATTTAGGACGTCCTGTGATGATGACCTATAACGACTATCAGTTGGGGGTGTCGAATGGCGATATTGGCCTGTGTTTACAGCGCGTTCAACAAGGGAAGTTGCAGTTTGAAGTGTATTTCCCTAGTCTGAATAAATGGGTCGCCGCGACACGATTACCCAAAAATATTGAAACGGCTTTTGCGCTGACCATTCACAAATCTCAAGGCTCTGAGTTCACCCATACCGCGGTGGTTTTAGATCGGCAGGCTGAAAAATTACTCAGTAAAGAGTTGATTTATACCGCAATTACGCGGGCGAAAAAAGTGGTCAGTTTACTGGTCGATGCCGATGCATTCGTACATGCTATGGTGACTCGAACCACCCGAGATAGTGGTCTATCAAGAAAAATTAATCAACAAATTCAATTGTGAAGATTTAATAAACAAATAGGAGCTTTGTACGAAATGGCTTACAGGGATTCAGGAGATTTGCGCATAGAGCTTTACTGAGGATTTTGAGAAGATGGCTTCACATAAAGAGCTCAACACGGAATGTTGAGTATAATCGCAAAAAGATAATAATAACGTCAGTAGACAGCGAACTTACAGTGAAGTAGGTGAAAGAGGAAACTTACAGCCGCTAAGCCTTGTAGTTTTGGGAGAGACTACAAGGCTTTTTTATCTCTGATAAATTGGCAAAATATGACAAAAAATAGCCATTCATTCCTCGAAGTATAAAATACAGTTTTAGATTAAATATTGAAGAGATACTGTCTCAGTATTGCACAGCTTATGCTTTTTTAAATTTAGCTCTTATGTCTTTAAGTGCTTGTTTTTTTATTTATTAAATTTTTAATACTGCATTTTTTAGAGAGATTTAGGTTGAATAATGGAGAAAATGAGGAGTTTGTGTAAGCAATCGCTTACATGAAGATGAGTGAAATACGACTTTTTTCTTCTGTGTGATGTGGCAAAATCTGTCACATAAGGATGTAAATGATTAAACATGGAATGTTTAATACAAGACGCGGAAAAGCGCATTATTATAATGATAACCAAAACAACAAGAACAAAAATAAAAGAACACTACAGCGCAAAAAAGCCCAAGTTTACTTGGGCTTTTTTTTATGCTCAGACTAAGTCTGTTTCGCTTCGATCGGTTGCAAATAAGGAGCGACGTTGGTGCTTTAAGATTTTGGGACAATGCTTTGAGATTTGATAAAGCGTTTTCGCTAAAGCCGGTAAGTGGGTGCCGACGACAGATTTTCCTGTGGTTAATAGCGATACACTAATATCACGTTCTGGATCGGCCCAGCAGAGAATATTGGAAAACCCGAGATGTCCAAAGGCTTGCCCAGTCATGGGTCCAAATAAGCCGATAGGATTACTCCCTAACATTGGGCCTAAGGCATAACGCATCGGGACTAATAATGTCCGATCTAAACTGACTCCTGACGTGGCCAAGGTCGAGCGAAATACCGTTTGGGCACTCATGATTTGTTTGCCTTGGTATTCGCCACCACTCAAGAGCATTTCAAAGAAACGACCAGCTTGTTCCGCACTGGTATAAATGTTGCCCGCTGGGCAAATCGTGTCCATAAAACGCGCATCATTGGTCACATCGACGGCTAACTGTAAACCACCGCCTAGTACTCGATTAAGATAATGGTCTGTGCCTAAACGTGGATGTAGACCTGTGGCATAGTTTAAAGCGACATCCGCTCGATACTCAGGTTTTAGGCCATAGTTAAAGTAATCTAAGCCCATGGGTTTCTCGATATTTTCGGCAAGAAATTCACGGGCCGTTTGACCTGTTACCCGCTTGATAATTTCCCCTAAAATATAACCTGACGTCACGGCGTGATACGCCAGATGTGTGCCTGAGGCTGAAACGGGTTGTGCCGCATAAAGACGTTCTAAAATTTGATCTTGATTAAACAACAGTTCAGGCGTGATTTTACTGTCAATCCGAGGAATGCCACCACGATGAGCGAGCAAATGGAAAATGGTGGCACGACGTTTACCGTTTACGCCATATTCGGGAATATAGTGGCTAATCGGATCGAGTAAATTCAGATCACCACGTTCATCCAACATATGAATCAGCATGGCTGTAACGATTTTAGAGGCGGAAAATAAGCAAACTGGGGTGTCGGGTGTGCCAATTTTCGCATCTGCCGCTAAACCATCGGCTGAGTTGCCTTGCGCATAACCAATGCTGCGGTTTAACAATATTTGTCCCTGACGACGTAAACAGAGGCTGATGAAAGGGTAGTTTCCTGTTTTATATAGGGACTCTACACTGGCCCAAATGCTTTGAATTTGTGCGTCATTCATGCCACCCAAGGTAGCGGAGACCTCATTCTTAGAACGAATCACGTGGTTGAGGTCATGGGGGACATAACAGGTATTGGCAGATAAAATTTTCACAAATTTCTCTCTATTTTTCGTTTTTATTGGATTTGAGTCTGATACTGAAAATCAGAATTGTCATGATTGTGCATGATTTGTGCAAAGCCGTCAGTTGCTGAATTGACTGCGAACATAAAACATTTTTGCAATATAGCGCTAGATCCCTTAAAATAATGCCTTGCTGTAGTGATGCACGGCAGTCAACTTGGTTTTGAAGAATCAATTTGATTTGTATCAAATGTAACTTATAAGCATCTCGGAGAAATCGAATGGCTTTAACAAACGCAGATCGCGCAGAGATCATTGCTAAATTTGCTCGCGCTGAAAACGACACTGGTTCACCAGAAGTTCAAGTGGCTCTTTTAACTGCTCAAATCAATGATTTACAAGGTCACTTCAAAGAGCACAAACACGACCACCATAGCCGTCGCGGTCTTATCCGTATGGTTAACCAACGTCGTAAGCTTCTTGATTACCTTAAAGGTAAAGACGCTACTCGTTACAGCGACTTGATTGCTGCTTTAGGTTTACGTCGTTAATTCGATTAAACTTTTATTTTCGGACTATCGCATTTTGAATGCTTTATTACTGAAAAAGAAAGTCTACCTTGCTTCTGTGAGGTAATGGGGAAGGGGCGAATGTTTCGCTCCTTCTTTGTGTCTTAAAATCATATTTTTAGTCTCTGGTGAGGTCGGCTTCTAAGCTTTGTCATTTATACAGTTGCCTGAAATGGCGATGTGAATGCCAAACCTTAGGGGTCTCCACTAGAATAAAAATCAGGAAAGAAAAATACATGTCTATGTTTAATATTATTCGTAAAGAATTCCAATATGGTCAACACACGGTTGTTTTAGAAACTGGTCGTGTTGCTCGTCAAGCAAACACTGTTGTGATCACCATGGGTGGTGTACAGGTTCTTGTTGCAATCGTTGCTCAACCAAAAGCAAAAGCAGGCCAAGACTTCTTTCCGTTGACTGTTAACTACCAAGAAAAACAATATGCCGCAGGTCGTATCCCAGGTGGTTACGGTAAGCGTGAAGGTCGTCAGTCTGAAGCTGAAACTTTAATTTCACGTCTTATTGACCGTCCAATCCGCCCATTGTTCCCAGAAGGTTTCTACAACGAAATCCAAGTAACAGCGACTGTTATTTCTTCTGACAAAACCATGGAAGGCGATATCGCTGCAATGTTGGGCGCTTCAGCTGCGATGTCTATTGCTGGTGTTCCATTTGCAGGCCCAATCGCAGGCGCACGTGTTGGTTTAATCAACGGCGAATACATCCTTAACCCAACTTTAGAACAGCTTAAGGAATCTGATCTTGACCTTGTGGTTGCAGGTACTGAAGCTGCTGTATTGATGGTTGAATCTGAAGCGAAAGAGCTTTCTGAAGACCAAATGTTAGGCGCTGTACTTTTCGGTCATGACGAAATGCAAATCGCAATTCAAGCGATTAAAGAATTTGCTGCAGCTGCGGGCGCAGTTGAATCTACTTGGGTTGCGCCAGTTAAAAACGAAGAACTTCTTGGTAAATTGAAAGAAGCATTCGAAGCGAAAATCTCTGAAGCATACACAATTGCTGTTAAGCAAGAGCGTTATGCAGCATTAGATGCGCTTCACGCTGAAGCTGTTGCTCAGTTTGTTCCTGAAGAAGATGAAACTGGTATTGCTGCTGAAGTTGACGAATTATTTGAAGACTTAAAATACCGCACAGTACGTGACAACATCTTGTCTGGGAAGCCACGTATTGATGGTCGTGATACAAAAACTGTACGTGCAATTGACGTTCAAGTTGGCGTGTTAGATCGTGCTCACGGTTCTGCATTGTTCACACGTGGTGAAACACAGGCGTTGGTAACAACAACTTTGGGTAATACCCGTGATGCGTTGATGGTTGATACCCTAGCTGGTACTAAAACTGACAACTTCATGTTGCACTACAACTTCCCAGCGTACTCTGTCGGTGAAACAGGTCGTGAATCTGGTCCTAAGCGTCGTGAAATCGGTCATGGTCGTTTGGCGCGTCGTGGTGTTCAAGCGGTTCTTCCTGCAGCTGACCGCTTCCCGTACGTGATTCGTATCGTATCGGATATTACTGAATCAAACGGTTCATCTTCAATGGCTTCTGTATGTGGTGCTTCATTATCACTTATGGATGCAGGTGTTCCATTGAAAGCGCCAGTTGCAGGTATTGCAATGGGTCTAGTGAAAGAAGGCGAGCGTTTCGCAGTTCTTTCTGACATCTTAGGTGACGAAGATCACTTAGGTGACATGGACTTTAAAGTAGCCGGTTCTGCGAACGGTATTACTGCACTTCAAATGGATATCAAGATTGAAGGTATCACTGAAGAGATCATGGAAGCGGCATTGAACCAAGCGTATGCGGGTCGTATGCATATCTTGAATGAAATGAACCAAGTGATTTCACGTGCTCGTCCTGAAATTTCAATGCATGCGCCGACATTCCAAGTGATCAACATCAACCCTGATAAGATCCGTGATGTAATCGGTAAAGGTGGTGCGACCATCCGTGCCATTACTGAAGAAACCAAAGCTGCTATTGATATTGAAGACAACGGTACTGTTCGTGTATTTGGTGAAACCAAAGCCGCTGCTGCTGCTGCGGTTGCAAAAATCCAAGCACTTACTGCTGAAATTGAGCCGGGTACAATTTACGTCGGTAAAGTCATTCGTATCGTTGAATTCGGTGCGTTTGTAAACATCCTTCCAGGTACTGATGGCTTACTTCACATTTCACAAATCTCGAACGAGCGTATTGCAAACGTGGCAGACGTGTTGAAAGAAGGTCAAGAAATTAAGGTACAAGTTGCGGATGTAGACAACCGTGGTCGTATCAAATTGACGATGAAAGACATCGAACAAGTTTAATCTCTTGTCAATTCACATGGTGTTTGCCATGTGAATTGAGTTGTCTTAGAAAAGCCTTGAGCTTGGCCAATTTAAACTTTGGCTTGCTCAGGGCTTTTTTTATGGCATCATGCTGGCTAAGACAGACAATAATAAATGAGATATGCAAAGCTATTATTTCTATCAACATCCCACCGCGCAGCATACTTATGTGCAGAAACAGCCAATTGCAGAGCAGGAAGCTGAGTTTATTTGGGTGGAGTGTAGCCGTGACGATGTGGTCAATCGGGCAGAACATTGGCAGCAGGACATTTATGCGGCAACGGGACTGTGGATGAATGAATATCATCTGCGCGATATTCTCAATTTAGAACACCCTTGTGCCTTTGACACTTTGGAAGATTATGACTTGCTGATCTTTCGTAAGCTGATCACACCTGATGATCAAATCAAGCTTGATACTCAAGCGGCTGAAAAACATGAACGGGTTTTTGGTCTGGCGACGACCCCGATTAGCTTTATGCTCACGCCGCAAGTTTTGATTACGGTTAGAGAGCAGGGTAATAAAGAAGTTGAAAGCTATATTCAGCGTATGGAAACGGTGTTGAGCCGTCCGATTGAAGAACATAATAAGCCACGAAAATTACCCGCAACGCCTTTAGATTTGACCTTGAGACTGCTCAATAACATGGTGGATGGTTATCTCGATTTACGTGTTCCGCTGACGCGTCGAGTGGAGTTTTGGCAGCAAGAGCTTTTACAAGGGCATCGCCGTTTTACCAAGTGGCATCAACTGTTACAAGAGAATATGGCTTTCCAACAAGTGGAAAATTTGTGCGAAGAACAAATCGAAACTTTGCAGGAATTACGCGATGAAATTGTCGATAACTATTCGCACTTGAAAGGGAAAAAGCGTAGCGAAAAACAAGACATCATGCTAGTACGTGTCGATGATTTAACCAGTCATATTGAACGTATTCAAAAGCATACCATTCGCTTGAGAAATGCAGTGCAAGCAGCTATCGATCTACATTTTTCAGCCATTGCCAATCAAACCAATGAAAACATGCGGATTTTAGCCATTATTACCGCGATTTTTGCGCCGCTAACCTTGTTGACAGGGGTGTATGGTATGAACTTCGAGTTTATTCCGGGGCTGAAGTCTCCAACAGGGTTTTGGATCATGTTGGGCATCATGTTAATGACGACATTGATCTTACTGTATTATTTTTATCGACGTCATTTGGTCGGGCGTGGCGAAAAAAGTGTCATTGATATGTTGGCACAGCAGCATGCGGATCAACATATGAATTTATTTTGGTTCATCGATTATGAGCCGATCAAGCAAACCGTGAAGGGCACCATCAAAGATTTAGAGAAAATCACCAAATTAAAATAATTCGGTGATTTTCCACATAGACCATTAAAGCAAATGGGCTTTAAGGTGTTTCTTTACATGCTGACGCTATCCTTGTTCAATTTATTATTCGGATATGTGGGCGTCGCAGGGAGATTTAATTTAAGAGGTTTTTAACTGGGCTCCTTTTAAAATCCGGTAAAGCTGATCTTTAATGAACAACTTTTTGCGTTTGAGGGGCTCAATCTCTCCACGATGAATCCTGACAGGGTCTTGTTCGAGTAAACAAATTTCCTGATCGAGAGCTTCATGGTCGTCAAACATTTTAGAAAAATGCGGATTGTCTTCTCTAAGCTGTTGAATCATGTCTCGGTATTCAGGAAACATGAGCTTAGTCTTTTTATTACAAACTTTGAGTTTCATGGTTGCCGTCTAATCCTCTTATTCAAAAATAAAAAAAGAAAGAAAGGCATGCGCCAATCTTTCTTTATAGAACTAGTGTTGAGTCGTTTGAACTGGGTCAGTGAGATGTAAATGTTTTACTTCACGACGAAGTTTTTGAACTTCCTCAATCAAATCCAGCATCATTGCGACTGCAGTAAAGCTGGCATCAAAGTCACGTTGTAAGCGATAGGCTCGCCGTGCACGTGAGACATCATCACCAAAAAATTGGTGAATGCGGTTATCGGGTCGGTTAGGCAGAATGTCATATTCCAACAGCTGTAAAACCCATTCAGGACTTTGTCCGCAGGCTTCAGCAAAATGCTTTAAATCAAAGCTATGTTGTTCATCAACAATTTCAGCGTGTCGACATCCGTCTAAAATAATTTCACGATATTGAATAGTCGTCATAATTTTCTCCTTAAGACTGACGCGGCTTAAAGTGAGGGAAGGCTTCAGCAAAGGCTTGGTAGGCTTGCTGTTCTTGCTCACTCTGCGCAGGAGGTTGAACAATGTTTAAAATTAAATATAAATGTCCTGCCGTTTTGGCTGGAATCCCCTGATCTTTTAAACGGAGTTGCTGCCCCGTTTTGGCATTTTTCGGAATTTGAATTTGTAATGTCCGACCATTGGGTAGCGCGGCGGTGATGCTTTGCCCCAAAGCAGCTTCCCAAGGACTGATATTCAGTTGGTGATAGACATCAACTCCTTCAATGCGTGTGGTCTCCGTATCTTTGTAATAAATTTCGATATACAGGTCGCCATTTTCACCACCCTGAATACCTGACTGTCCTTGACCACTTAAGCGAATTTGTTGCCCTTCTTTCATGCCTTTGGGAATTTTAACTTCCAGCGTTTTGCGCTGAATTTCCGCTTCACCATAGGCATTTAAAGTAGGAATTTGTAAGGTAATAGTTTGGGTGGTACCGTGGAACCCAACCTCAAGATCGACCTCTAAACGCGCATGTTGGTCTTCGCCTTTATGGCGAGTGCTATTTTGGCGTTGATATTGATAGTTTGATCCTCCAAAACCTGAACCAAAACGGCCAAATAAGTCTTCAAACCCTGAAAAATCATGTGCCTGTTGCCCGCCTTGGGCGTTCCGAAATGCATCTTCAAAACCGCCAAAGCCTGCATTTGGGTTGAATTGCTGTGAGCCTTGCGGATGATCGAGTTCAAAGTCATATTCAGCTTTTTTTGTTTCATTACTTAAGGTGTCGTAGGCGACATTTAATTCTTGCATCCGTGCCTCAGCATCAGGCTCCTTACTGACATCGGGATGATACTTACGTGCCAATTTTCGATAGGCTTTTTTAATTTGTTCGGCGGTCGCATCTCGCGTTAAACCGAGTATTTCATAATGGTTCTTCGGCATAAATAAGATTAAATAAATTGATTAAGTTTTAATCATTATTCAGCCTTTCAGCAGATTTCAACAGTAAAGATATGTTCCTTATTGTTTCAAAACATAACAAGAAAAAAGCCCCGATGAAAGGGGCTTTGATGGATGAGGAATACTTAATATTTGACCCATGTGATGTTGCGCCCACCGCCATTTTCGGTCGACGTTCCTCGAATTCGTAAGTGCTTACCATTGTTGCTGAGTCGTGCATACGCATCATAACGTAGCCCTGTGAAAGGGTCGAGGAACTGTCCATGGCTATAGGTCGAATCTTTGGCATTGTCTAACTTCAAATGGCTGAGCGTTGTCATGCCGACGATGGGCTGATTTTTATTGACCCCATCACACTTGCTACAGTTTTCTATTTTTACCGCACCTGGAATTTCACGCGTACTTACGATGACTGCTTTATAGCTATTGTTTTTGTCTTTTTCAATCATGACGTCACTGAGAGAGTATCCTGTTTTATCATCGATAGTTTTCCATTTGCCGACCAAGGGATCGGTGGCTGCAAAACTGGAGAAGGCGCATAAACTGCTGAGTACGAAAAGACTGCAAGAAAATTTCATGATGATAAAACCCCAAATGGAAGAGAAAAATAAAGACATATAAAAATTATGGGTTTATTTATAACGAAATTTATGCGGTGTGACCAGTGAAATATCTATGAATAAAAGTGATGAATCATTTGAATTATCTTGCTTTTATGAGAATAAAGGCATAAAAAAAGAGCAGTTCAGCTGCTCTTTTTTTATTGCACATGATGTGCTTAGCTTAAGTGTTCACCAAATAAACCCAAGGCTTCTTCTGCACTAAAGCTGTATTGCGTGTTACAGAACTGGCAGTCCATGGTAATTGGGTTCTGATGTTCTAACGTTTCACGAACGGCTTCGGCGCCAATTTGTTCAAGCGCTTGAGCACAACGTTCTTTCGAACAGGTACAGCCAAATTTCAGTACTTCAACTTCAGGTAAGCGTACTTCTTCTTCGTTGTATAAACGGTAAAGAATTTCACTTGCTTCTAAGTCGGTTAACTCTTCGGTTTTGAGCGTTTCAGTCAACATGGTTAGACGTGGCCATAAGTCTTGATCGACACGTTCTTGTTCTTCTTCACTGTTACGTGGTAACAGCTGAATGAGTAAACCGCCAGCACGTTGGGCTGAACTGGCCAAAACGATACGCGTTGGAATTTGGGCAGACAGGTCATAGTACTGCATTAAACAACCTGCAAGATTTGGCTTGTCTAAAGCCACAATCCCTTGATAACGCTCACCAAATTCAGGCTCAATATTAATAAATAGTACAGGGCTAATGAGGGTGCTCAATACCGTAGTGCTGCTGTCGGCAGCATTAAAGCGTGGATCTGCTTCATAATCCGCCAAGGCACGCACTTCACCAAGGTGATTACATTCAGCCATGGCCCATTTGAAACTACCTGAAGCCTGAATTTGTAAACTAATACGGCCTTTAATTTTTAAAGTACTGGCAAGTAATGCCGTGGCACTGAGCATTTCACCTAACAGCACTTGTACTGCAGGTGCATAATCACGCTGCGCCAAGATGGTTTGTAGGGTTTCTTCTAGATGAACCACTTCACCACGAACAGGACTATCTTCAATATAAAAGCGTTGACGCAAATCAGACATAAATTTCTCCAATATCCTGTCTTAATGGTGACGATATTGTAAAACACAAGTCATTTTACTTCATCCCGTGTGACATCTATTCGGTCATGTTGTAACTCGCGTTGTAGGTCAACGCCGACAGGACTCTGACGGAGCTGCGTATCACTTTCAAATAAGTGTTCTAATTCGGCCAAAGCATTACGATGTGTTTCATAGACCTTCTGTTCGTCGTTATAAATACTTTGCTGCTGTGCGAGCAGTTTTTCATCATAATCGCGAAATAACTCAATGCTCTTATAAGCATCTTGTTCTGCAATGCCTAAATTACGCAGGGCAAAATAAGCCATCCCTAAAGACGATAAATAGGTTTCACGCCAAATATGCTCTACCCCCAAGTCACGCAGCAAATGCACATGATGTCGGTCACGGGCACGGACCAGCAAGTTTAAATCTGGATAATTGAGTCGGATATGGCGTGCCACATTCATCGAGTCTTCAATATCATCAATGGCTAATACAAACACTTTGGCATGTTCGATACCGGCTGCACGCAGGATATCGGGTTGAGTGGCATCACCATAGTAGAGTTTGCCGCCATAGTTACGAACGAAATCGACCTTGTCGATATTGCTGTCAATCGCCGTGAAGGTTTGGTGCTGTAAGTGAACCAGTCGTGCCACAATTTGGCCGACACGGCCAAAGCCAGCAATGATCATCGGGTTATGCTGTTCAGGAATCTCATCATAGACAGGTGTAGCCTCTTTCTCGAATAGAGGCACCACCCACGAACTCATCAGCCAGTATAGAATAGGCGTCAGAATCATCGACAACGTCACGATCAAATTGATCGGCTCTAAAATGGCTTGCGTAATCACGTGTTCACTCATGGCAACATTGAGCACCACAAAAGCAAATTCACCGCCTTGTGCCAAACAGGTTGCCAGCATCAAACTATTGCGCCATGAAAACTCGAAGTAGCGAGCGATGGCTGTTAAGGCCAGTAGTTTGACCAACATCAGCAATAACGCACCGCCAATAATCAGACTTGGGCTTTCCCACAGGAGCGAAACTTGCGTGCTCATCCCGACGGTCATGAAAAATAGACCGAGAAGTAGACCTTTAAATGGTGCAATACTGGCTTCCAGTTCATGACGGAATTCAGAGTCAGCAAGTAACACCCCAGTTAAAAATGCGCCCAAGGTGGTACTGATGCCTAAGACATCCATCAGCGCGACTACGCCTAAGACAATAAACAAACCGACTGCAGTAATCAGTTCATGCGCGCCACTTTTGGCCACAAAGCGGAAAAAAGGGCGCATGAGATAGCGGCTAAATAAAAACAAGCCTGTAAAGGTGGCCACAATTGCTGCAAAGTAGGCCACGCCATGATGGGTTGAGTTTGTTCCCGCAAGCAGGGGGATAATCGCAATCAGCGGAATCGCGGCAATATCTTGAAAGAGTAAAATGGAAAAGGACTGCTGACCAAAAGTGGTATTAAGTTGCTGTTTTTCGCTGAGCAGTTGCAACACAAATGCGGTGGAGGATAGGGCAAGGGCAAAACCAATCACAACACTGGCCGAAATCTGTTGCTGCAGGGCAAAAAAGACGATGCACGCCAGTAGCACGCCACAGAGTGTTACTTGTAAACTGCCCATCACAAAAATGGATTTACGCATTTCCCATAAACGTTGCGGGCGAAGTTCTAGTCCAATAATGAACATCAAGAAAATCACGCCGTATTCAGCGAGTTTATGAATGTCTTCAGGGTCATGGACGACATTTAATACACTGGGGCCGAGTAAGATACCCGTGAATAAATAGCCGAGTACCGTGGCAATCCCCAGCCGTTTTGCCAACGGAACGATCATCAGTGCCGCAGCCAAAAAGAGGGTGATTTGAAGCAGTAGAGACATTGCCCTGTCCTAAATTTTTTTCTTTATGTTGGAAGTTTAAGGGAGAACGCGACTCAGGTCTAAACCTTATTCACGTCAAGTCTTAACTTAACTCTTGTGGATCAATATCAAGGCTCAATTTCATACCATGCGGTTTGTTGTGCCAGACATTTTGCCACCACTGACGAATGTAAAAATGCATCCGCGCACGGTCTTTGGACAGTAGTACCATATGCGCTTGATAGCGGCCTGCTTTACGTTCCATCGGCGCAGGAATGGGCCCCCAAATATCAATACTGTTTTCGGAGGCTTGGCGCAGTGCTTGCGCATGCTCTTGTAAAAAGTTTTGGTTCAGTTCTTGGTCTTTGGATTCACAGCGCAATAAAGCCGCATAGCGATAAGGTGGCATCCATGCAGCTTTACGCTCTTTCAACGTTTGCTTGGCAAAGCTGCGATAGCCTGATTCCAGCAGGGTATTCAGCAAAGGATGATCTGGACGTAGAGTTTGTAAATAGACTTCGCCTTTTTTCTCGCCGCGCCCAGCACGTCCAGCGACTTGGATGATGAGCTGTGCAGTACGTTCTGTGGCACGAAAGTCAACACTGAGTAGGCCTGAGTCGATGTCTAAAATCGCCACTAAAGTCACATAAGGAAAGTGATGTCCTTTGGCCAGCATTTGGGTGCCGAGCAAAATGATGGGTTCACTTTTCTGAATCTTGTTATAGATTTTTTGCCAGCTGCCGACTCGACTGGTCGAGTCACGATCAACCCGAATTACGTCAAAATTTGGGAACAGTGCTTGTAGGTTTTCTTCAACTTTTGCGGTGCCTAAACCAATTGGTTTCAGTTCGCTATGCTGACATTGCGGGCAGTGTTCAGGCATGCGGTGGATGGTGCCGCAGTGGTGACAGTGCAAATGCTGGTAGGGCTGTCGATGCACGGTAAAATTGGCATCGCAGTGGGGGCACTTCGCCTGCCAGCCACAACTTTCACAAATCAACACAGGCGCATAGCCGCGACGGTTTAAAAAAATCAGCACCTGTTCTTTTTTGTCTAAGCGCTTTTGTACTTCATGAATCAGTTGTTGGCTGATGCCATTTTGTTTTTGTGCCACTTTCAGATCGATCACATGCATTTTCGGCATCACGGCCACACCTGCACGTTGGTCCAACTCCAAACGGGTCATTTTACCTTGTTCAACCAATGCATAACTGTCGATACTTGGCGTTGCCGAACCGAGGATAATCGGACAGTTTTCTAAGTGTGCACGGTATAAAGCCACATCACGAGCATGGTAACGGAAGCCCTCTTGTTGCTTGAAAGATAAGTCATGCTCTTCATCTAAGACAATCAAACCCAAATGCGGAAGGGGCGTATAGATGGCAGAACGTGTGCCAATCACAATCGAAGCTTTGCCCGTTTGTGCGCTTTGCCAGGCTTGCAGGCGCTTAGAATCATTTAAACCTGAATGTAGTAGCGCAATATGACAGTGAAAACGTGACTGAAAACGGCTCACTGTTTGTGGGGTGAGACCAATTTCAGGCACTAATACCAAGACTTGTTTGCCTTGTTTTAAAACCTCTTGCATGACTTGCAAATAGACTTCAGTTTTGCCACTACCGGTTAAACCATCCAGTAAGAAAGCGTGGTAGCTATGACGAACTTTGAGAATGTTTTGAATGGCACGCTTTTGTTCATCATTGGGCGTGAGAGGCATTTGCGCCAGTGTCATGGCTTGGGGTTTAAAGTCTTGAGCTTCAAGTATGCACTGGGTGATTTGCTTTTTTTCTAAGGCTTTTAAGGTCGCAGTTTCAATACCAGCCAAATTTAAAATGTTTTCAGACGTTCCGGTGGGATGCAGCTTTAAAATTTTATAGGCATCTTGTTGTTTTTCTGAACGTTTTAATTTGTCTTCGGCATGATCATCAATCAGCTTCCACATTCGCGCCAGTAGGTTATAAGGTTTGCCTTGGCGTAAAAAGCTGGGCAAAGCAGCATGCATCACTTCACCAATGGGAAATTGGTAATATTGCGCTGACCATGTCAATAAACTTAAAACTTTAGTATCTAGAATAGCGTTGTCATCGAGCAACTCAGTTATGGCTTTAAGTTTAAAGCCTAAATCGAGTGGTTTCTCATCAGTGAGTTTCTCAACAATGACACCGACCACATTTTGGCGCCCAAATGAGACAGCCACACGTGCACCCACTTCAGCTTGGTGGTATTGTTCAGCCGTTAAACTATAGTCAAAACAGTCATATAGATAAACGGGAACAGCCACACGAATACGGTAGCTTGGTGTTGTGGAAAGTGTATTTTCTGGCATAAAAAGCTCAAAATGTCCTGATGAAATTGTCGTTGTGCGATGAATGAGTTGTGTTAGAGTGATGACATAATTTATAACTTAGAATATGAATGATTTTGGTGCCGACATGCAACAGCGCCAAATGACTAAATGGACCATTAGAAAGCGTAAACATGCCAGCATATCAATTTACCGCACTCGATGCCGCAGGAAAGCAGCAAAAAGGCGTGCTCGAAGGGGATTCAGCACGTCAAATTCGGCAACAACTTCGTGATAAAGCGCTGATTCCAGTCTCGGTTGATCCTGTTGAACAAAAAGATAAGCACAGCAGTAAAACATGGTTTCAAAAACAAATTACCGCCTATGATTTGGCTTTATTGACACGTCAACTTTCGGTACTTGTGGCGGCAGCCATTCCGTTGGAAGAAGCCATTCGTGCGGTTGGAAAGCAGTCAGAAAAAACACATGTACAAAATCTATTGATGTCAGTACGTTCTAAAGTATTGGAAGGTCACTCATTGGCGCAGGGTTTACAGCAATCTGGACGTTTTCCAGAGTTGTATATTGCCACGATTGCCGCTGGCGAGCGTTCAGGGCATTTAGACTTAATTTTAGATCAGCTGGCAGATTACACCGAAAATCGCTTTGCGATGCAAAAAAAAATCCAAGGCGCGATGATTTACCCGATTATTTTAATGCTGATGTCTTTTTCCATCGTGATGGGACTTATGACCTATGTGGTGCCTGACATTGTCAAAACCTTTGACCAAAGCAAAGATGCCTTGCCATGGATTACGGTTGCACTAATGAAAGCCAGTGATTTTATTCGAGTGGCATGGCCATTTTTATTGGTGGGCAGTGTACTCGGCATCGGCTTATTATTGCGATTTTTAAGAACCACCGCAGGGCATTATGCCTTTGATCGTTTAACGCTCAAACTGCCATTATTCGGTAAACTTTCACGTGGTATAAATGCCGCACGCTTTGCCAGTACCTTATCGATTTTGACCCAGTCGGGTGTGCCCTTGGTAGATGCATTAAAAATTGGCGCGGCGGTGAGTAACAACTGGGTGATTCGCGATGCGGTCAATCATGCCGCAGAAAAAGTGACCGAAGGTGGAAACCTTGCGACCCAGCTGGAGCGCAGTGGTTATTTCCCACCGATGATGGTACAAATGATTAAAAGTGGTGAAACGTCGGGTGAATTGGATCGGATGTTGGAGCGTGCATCGACCATGCAAGACCGAGAGGTGACAACGCTCATATCGACCTTGCTGGCTTTACTTGAGCCACTGATGTTGGTTCTGATGGCAAGCATTGTCTTGGTGATTGTGATTGCCGTTATGCTGCCGATCGTCAACATGAACAACATGATTTAATTTTAAAAATATAAGATGGAAGAGAAAATTCACATGCAATCAAAAATCTATAGACGCCAAGCTTCAGGCTTTACCCTAATTGAAGTCATGGTGGTGATTGTTATTTTAGGTGTGTTGGCAGCCTTAATTGTTCCCAATGTGATGGGACGCGGTGAAAAAGCCAAAGTGGATACCACTGTCATAACCCTCAAAGGGGTTGCTGCGGCATTGGATCAATATAAATTGGACAATGGTAAATATCCTTCGATGCAAGAGGGTGGACTCGACGCTTTGGTGAATAAGCCTGAGTCTGCAAAAAATTGGTTGCCAGGCGGTTATGTGAAAGGTGGATATCCGAAAGACAGTTGGGACAATGACATTCAATATGTTGCACCTGGGACTGATGGACGACCATTTGATTTATATTCTTTTGGCGCAGATGGACAGCAAGGTGGTGAAGAAACCGATGCTGATATTCAGTATCAACCTTAATTGAGAATTATTATATATTGGGTTTGATTGAATATATCATTACAGTGCATAGGTTATGTCGATGTGGACTGTAA
Source organism: Acinetobacter sp. P1332 (assembly GCF_044057475.1). Classification (NCBI taxonomy): domain Bacteria; kingdom Pseudomonadati; phylum Pseudomonadota; class Gammaproteobacteria; order Moraxellales; family Moraxellaceae; genus Acinetobacter; species Acinetobacter sp. P1332. Next base: position 3,166,944 of record NZ_CP171157.1, on the reverse strand, counting down.
TGATAATACATCTTAATTTAAAACTAATATCTAAGATTATGATTTTAAAATATTAAATATAATAAGCATCAGCTGAGATTTATAATAAGAATTATTCCCATATTTATTGATTACAAATAATGTAAATTATGGATAAAAATAGGCTTTTTATTTATTTAAATCCTTGCATAATGTTCTCAATGGCAACTGATTTGCCTGAGGAGAATAGAATGAAAGCATTAACCTTGTTGGATGAAATGAGCCAATTCCATTGGTCGATGCTCAAATCTGTTCTTTTGATTTTGAGTATGCTTCCTTTTGCTCAAGGTGTTTTAAGTGTGTGGCAGTCGACTGAAGGCAGCAGCCAAATTGTGGTGGGTTTCTTTGCAATCAGTCTGTTCAGCACATGGGCGGTTTTGAGCTTTTGGTCTGCGTTAAAAGTAACCGTACTCACACTCGATCAAGTACAGATTACAGCATTAGAACAAAAAGTGGTCATGTTATATCGTTATACCCCGATGCTCTTTTTAGCCGGTATGGTGTCCTATTTGGTCGGTCAAATTTAATACTGACATTTATAGTTGTGATAAAAACCGAGCACATACGCTCGGTTTTTTATTGCGTCATGAAGAATGGCGGAAAGATAGGATCGCTTGTCTGTTTCGTTGTATGTGATCCTCGTGTTCGCTCCCTATACTGTAGAAAATATAAATATAGAGTGAAATATGGAACAGATTGATTGGGCGGATTTTTTAAAAGTCGAGCTCCGAGTCGGGCGTATTATTCAGGCCGAAGTCTTTGAGCAGGCACGTAAGCCCGCTTATATTTTACATGTCGACTTTGGCCATGAAATTGGCATTAAGAAATCGAGTGCGCAGATTACTGAGCGTTATCAACCTGAACTGTTATTGGGTAAATTGGTGGTGGCAGTGGTTAACTTTCCAAACAAACAAATTGGTCCCATCCAGTCTGAGTGCTTAGTGACTGGCTTTCATGATTCAGACGCAGGCGTGGTACTTTGTGTGCCTGATACAGATGTTCCAGTAGGTACCAAGCTACTATAATTGAAAAAGAAAAACCCAAGCTCAGCTTGGGTTTTTCTTTGGAACAGTCTGATCCAACAATAGCAACTATCGACGAGACTTAAACGATACATCGACTTTACGTGGACGATAGATCCAGCCCAAGATCAGTAAAAAAACTGAGAAACCTAAAATTGGCCAGTCACTTAAACGGGTATATAGCGTTTGACCTTGCATAGCAGGCAGTTCGCCGCGAAGCACGGTTGCCACATCTTGTGGGGCACGTTTTACGATATGCCCTTGATGGTCAATAAACGCAGTTACGCCTGTATTGGTGGCACGGATAAACCAGCGTCCATTTTCTTTGGCACGCATTTGAACCATCTGTAAATGTTGTAAAGGGCCTGCAGTTCCCGTAAACCATGCATCGTTGGAAACTGTCACCAAGAAATCACTTTGGCTGGCATTACGACGTGTTAAGTTTGGATAAGCTACTTCATAGCAAATGGCCGCGCCTAAATGCTGCTGATGAATAGAAAGCGGTTGTTGCTGTTGTTCACCACGTGAAAAACCACTCATCGACGGATCATTCTGCATGGCAGGCAACACCCATTTCAGTAAACCGGATAGTGGAATATATTCACCAAAAGGCACTAAACGTTGCTTTTTATAGAGTCCTTCGGATTCAGCACCATTGGCCATAATACTGTTGTAGTACAGTGGTCGACCTGCCGCTTCAGAGCCTGAAATATCCCAGTATGGAATACCGGTGACCCATGCTGTGTTGGTTTTCTTGGCTTGTGCCGTCATTGCAGCTAAAAAGGGTTCGATATCACTCTGGAACATCGGAATAGAGGATTCAGGCCAAACAATGAGGTCTCGTCCCCATTCTGTTTTGGTTAAATCAGCATAGATTCCAAGTGTTTTCAGTTGATACTCAGTGAGCCATTTTAAGTCTTGTGGGATATTGCCCTGAATTAAAGAAACTGATAATGGCGGGGTATTTTTTGCGGAGACGAATTCAATTTTTGATGCGCCCCATGCACCAAGGACCAATAAAGCAGAAGGAATGACCCAAAAGACGCGACGGTTTAAAACTTCGACCAGTGCGCAGGCTAAGACCAAGACTACAAACGACACCCCGAAGATACCAAATAATGGCGCATAACCATCCAGTAAACGTTCGGTAAAGGCATAGCCTGCAAACAGCCATGGGAAGCCTGTGAAAACCCAGGTTTTTGCCCATTCAAAAAGCACCCAAAGCGGAGCGAAGGTCAGTGGCGTTTCAGGGAAAAAACGGCGGTATATAAAGCTTTGGACAGCCGTGAATAAGCCCATGACCAAGGCCATAATGCCGATCATGCCCACACTTAAGGCACTGTTGGTATCGCCATAGACATGGATGGAAGTGTAGAGCCAAAAAGCTCCCACGAACCATAGGCCAAAACCATAGGCCCAACCAATACCAAAGGCCTGCTTTGCACTGCGCCTGCGTAAAGTGGCGTAGAGCAGTGCAGGGGATAAGATTGCCAACCACCAATAATGATAAGGGGCGAGTGCAAAACTAAAGACAGCCCCTGAAAATAAGGCAATTAGAAGCGGATAAATTAAAGGTAACTGTTTTTGTTGTGGATTGGGGGTTAACAGTTTGTCAAAGTAAGCTCTCATTTACGAACGGCTCGAATCAGATGAATAGAACGTGCATCTGCTTCTACAATGGTAAATTCCCAATTTTCAAGATCAATCACCTGACCTTGTAAATCACTCACTAAACCAATTTCTTGAAGCAATAAACCGCCCACAGTTTCAACCTCATCATCAGAAAAGTCTGCATCTAAAAGATTGTTAAAGTGTTCGATTGGTGTAAGTGCTTGAACCAGCCACGTATTTGCGGTCGTAGGGTCATTGTCGGGAATAATATATTCCGCTTCTTCATCGATCTTGTCGTGTTCATCTTCAATTTCACCGACGATCTCTTCCAAAATATCTTCTAACGTCACTAAACCTGAGGTCGTGCCATATTCATCAATCACCACCGCAATGTGCGTTTGGGTGTTTTTCAACATGCGAAGCACTTGGTCTGAGCGTGCGCTTTCAGGTACATATAAAGGTTGGCGCATCAGCGCACGTATATCCACTTTATTGTTTGGTTCAGTCAAGAAAGGCAATAAGTCTTTGGCCAATAAAATGCCAACGACATTGTCTGGTTGATCTGATGAAAAGACAGGGAAACGTGAATGTGCCGACTCAACCAAGGTATGCAAAATGTCGAGTAACTCATCATCTTCTTGTAGGCTGATCATCGATGTACGCGGTGTCATGACCTCGCGGACTTTGGTTGCTGGAAGGTCTAATACGCCTTCTAACATCGCAACAGTGTCGGGTTCTAAAAAACGACGTGAATCTTGAACTAACTTTAACAGTTCATCGCGAGTTTCTGGCGCGGTACCTAACCATTTGCGTAAGCCACGCATTCCCCACGACGGGCCTGATTCCTCGTGCATGATCTTTCCTAAAGACTCTTAATATCTAAAAAACTTAATTTTATCATACCGTAGAAAACACAGTTGTCTATTGTAATTAAGCAGTGATTGCATGAATGATTAGATCAATACTTTTAAATACGAGGTTCATCTGCCATCAAGCTATGCAAACAGATATGCGAAATGGGCAGTTGTGTTAAAATTGGCAAGTTTTTAAATTTTTGAGTTTATATATGTCTGATTTGGAAGTGAGCCCAAGCATCCAATTAAACACCCGTGGTTTACGCTGTCCAGAGCCTGTGATGATGTTGCATCAAGCCATTCGCAAGTCTAAATCGGGAGATGTAGTGGAGGTGTTTGCAACGGACAATTCAACTTCATGGGATATTCCTAAATTTTGTATGCATCTTGGGCATGAACTTTTGCTGCAAGAAGAGCGCTTAGACGAAAATGGCAATAAAGAATTTCATTATTTAGTTAAAAAGGGTTAGGACATTTGTCTTAGCCTTTTAAAATGTACTTGAGTAAAGAAAAAGAAATCAAGTTCATCCAAGGAAATCAGAATGAAAAGAATAAATATGTTCTTATGGGCTCATATTTTTGCATTATTTTGTTCAATTTCTTGGGCAAAATCTTGTGAAGTTCCTGTAGGCACGATGAATGTTGCAGGTTTAAAAATTGGACAGCATATTCGTGAATTTCAACAGCATCATCCCACCGCAAAAACGGTTATTTTAGGGGGCGATAATTATCAGTTTGAATTTGCACAAGGTGTGGATACACAAATTAAAAAAGCAGGTGTGAGCTGGGTTCAGCATATTCGTTACGATCCGCATTCTAAAATGATTATTTCATACAGTTTAAGTTTTCTAGATGGGCCGCTTGCGACGTATGAAACGGATTTAGATGTTTTTAAAAGTCGAGTATTAAAACGCTTTCAGGTGGCGCAAAACGGCTGGAAACAAGCTGAAAATAAATATGTCTATCAGTGTGACGATTATCGGATTGAAATTTATCAAGATCATGGGGTTGGGCATACTGCGATAGGGCCAACGGTGATGGTTTTTAGCAAAGAGTCAGATGCCTATTAATTAAAAAAATCCCTTCAATACTGAAGGGATTTTTTTAATCTAAAAGCGATTACTTGCTCGGAAATGTACTTCAGCGCAAGCCCGTTTTAACATTACATGTTCGGGTATGAGACACGGTTAGCAAAGCAACCGCTTTGCCGTGTCGTAAGGAATTACATATTCGGGTAATTCGGACCACCACCACCCTCAGGAGTTACCCAAGTAATGTTCTGAGATGGATCTTTAATATCACACGTTTTACAGTGCACACAGTTAGCCGCGTTAATTTGGAAACGCTTCGAACCATCATTCTCTTCCATAATTTCATAAACACCAGCAGGGCAGTAGCGCTGAGCTGGCTCATCCCATTTAGGTAAGTTTACATTTACAGGAATAGAAGCATCGGTCAGTTTCAAGTGTGCTGGCTGATTTTCTTCATGCACCGTATTCGATACAAATACTGAAGATAAACGGTCAAAGGTCAACTTACCATCTGGTTTTGGATAGTTCGGTTTCACTGTTGCTGCATCTACAGTTTTCAGTGTACTGAAGTCAGGCACTAAGTCATGCAGTGTAAACGGGACCTTAAATACATTTTGATCGATGAAGTTAAATGCACCACCACCGAACGTGCCAAATTTGTGCATTGCTGGGCCAAAGTTACGAGAACGATATAACTCTTCTTTTAACCAGCTGTTGTTGAACTTGTCTGTGTAAGCGGTTAACTCTTTTGCAAAGAAGTCTTCACCTTCAAGCACACGTGCAATGGCAAGGTCACCACCTTTTTCAACGCCAGCTTGAATCGCTTCGAATACTGCCTCACCACACAACATGCCAGACTTCATGGCCGTATGTGAGCCTTTAATTTTAGCGAAGTTTAGGAAGCCTGCATCATCACCAATTAAAGAGCCACCTGGGAAGGTGAACTTCGGCAGAGAGTTCAAACCGCCTTTGACAACAGCACGTGCGCCATAAGAAATACGCTTACCACCTTCAAGATACTGTTTAATCAGTGGATGCGTTTTCCAGCGTTGCATTTCTGCAAATGGATACATGTGTGGGTTTTCGTAAGATAAATCTACGATCATACCCAAAGTAACTTGGTTGTTTTCAGCGTGATATAACCACCAACCACCAGAAGAACCGGTTTCAGCTAGAGGCCAACCTGCACCGTGCATCACCAAACCTGGTTTGTGTTTTGCAGGGTTAATTTCCCAGAGTTCTTTGATACCGATACCATAGTGTTGCGGGTCTGCATCTTTATCGAGATCGAACTTGGCAATCAGGCGCTTACCTAAATGACCACGACAGCCTTCAGCAAAAATCGTATATTTGGCATGTAGTTCATAGCCTGGGGTAAAGTTATGCGTTGGTTCACCATCTTTACCAATTCCCATATCACCAGTTTGGATGCCTTTAACGGTACCATCGGCATGATAAAGAATTTCAGATGCAGCAAAACCTGGGAAAATAGAAACTTCTAATTCTTCAGCTTTTTGGCCTAACCAACGCACTACGTTACCAAGTGAAATCACATAGTTGCCATCATTATGCATGGTTTTAGGAACCATCCAGTGCGGCGCTTCTTGTGACTTTTCAGCAGACATTAAGAAATACGTTTTATCTTCAGTTACTGGAACATTTAAAGGCGCGCCTTCTTCTTTCCAATTTGGGAACAACTCATTGATCGCACGCGGTTCGAGCACAGCACCTGAAAGGATATGCGCACCAACTTCAGAGCCTTTTTCTACGACACAAACGGACAGATCATTAAGGTTGTTTTCAATTGCAAGTTGACGAATTTTAATCGCAGCAGAAAGGCCAGCAGGGCCTGCGCCAACGATGACTACGTCAAACTCCATCGATTCACGTTCGATGTGTTCCATGTAGGACTCCTCATATGGTTAAAGGTGGCAACCGTTTTGACTCAAAGAACGGTGCTGCCATGAGTGTTCTTAGTTCCCAGACACAAAATTTATCATCGTGTCTTTTATATTGTGAGCTAGTATAGGTTTAAACCGAGTTCTAGCCAATTGGCTGAATCATATTATTTTTCCGTCAGACAGGCATGAATTTTATGGATAAGCAGCACAACTCAGCAAATCCGACGAAAAAAGTAGCTATTGCTGATAATAAAAACTTAACCGATATTGCACAATACATAAAAGATGGACAGTCCGGTCACAAAAGGTCAATCCCCCCTTTAGATCAATGGCACCCAAAGCATTGTGGCGCAATGGATTTGAAGGTTTTAACCAATGGAGAATGGTGGCACGAAGGTCAATTGATCAAACGTCCAGCCATGATTGAGTTGTTTGCAACGGTACTTTGGAAAGAAGCAGATAAGTTTTATCTCAAAACTCCGGTCGAGCAGATTGAAATCAAGGTTGAAGATGAGCCTTTATTTGTCAATCAGGTCGATCAAGTCGAAATTGCAGGAAAAATCTACCTACAGCTGACCACGACCACGCATGATGTGGTGATTGTTGATGAAGACCATCCCATTTTTATGCGTGCCTTCCAAGGGGAGCTACGCCCTTATGTGCATGTCCGCTTTGGCATCAATGCACTGATTCAACGTGCGGCTTTTTTTCATTTGGTGGAAATGGGTGAGCTAAGCGACGATGCGGAGGGTCAGGTCAAACTGTGCTTACAAAGTGGTGATTTGCTATTGCAATTAGGCACCTGAGGTTTAAGCTTGATTGATCTTTTAACTTTATACTGCAACGAGTTCTCATGAGTGCCATTCAGCCCTTATTTCCTCTGATCAACCCCATGCCAAAAGCGACAACCAATGCGCCAATCGGGATATTTGATTCGGGAATAGGCGGTTTATCCATCGCTCAAGAAATTGCCAAGCATTTACCGCATGAACGATTTATCTATTTTGCCGATACCGCACATGTGCCTTATGGGCCGCGCGATGATCAAAATATTCGAGAATTGACTGCGCAAGCGATTGAGTGGCTTTACCGCAAAGGCTGTAAAGTTGCAGTTGTGGCCTGTAATACCGCTTCAGCCTTTAGTTTGGATTATTTACGCGAGCACTATGGCGACAACTTCCCGATTATCGGCCTTGTTCCTGCCCTAAAACCTGCGGTATTGCAAAGCAAATCCAAGACTGTGGCTGTTCTAGCGACCCCTGCGACCTTTCGCGGGCAGCTGATTAAAGATGTGGTTGAGAAGTTTGCACAGCCTTCGGGAGTCACGGTGATTCCAGTGACCTGCTTAGATTTAGTGCCTTTTGTTGAGAGCGGCGCGCAGATGAGTGCGGCATGTTTAGCCACGTTAAAAGATATTTTACAACCGGTTGTTGATCAGGGTGCAGATTACTTAGTTTTAGGCTGTACCCATTACCCTTTTTTGAAAATAGCGATACAATCTATTTTTGGTCAGAAACTGACATTAATTGACTCTGGACTGGCAGTTGCACGACAAACAGCCCGTATTTTAATCAAAAATGAGTTATTATTTGAACAAAATCATGATGGTGATGTTCGAATTGAATGTTATGTCAGTGGAAATAATGCAGAAAGTTTGAGACCTATCTTACAACTTTTGCTTGAACCAGAACTAAATTGGACTATTTCAAACATATCTGATTAATTTTTAAACAAATAAGTCGAGTATTTTGATATATAGTCAAAAATTGCAACCTAATATGCTTGAGTTAGTCGCAGTGTCTATCTAATGGAATTTGGGGGATGGGATGCTGCGAAGAATAATGAGGATAACCGATGCTCGATAAGCGTTATCAAGTGTTTATAACCACTTCTGGAAGCGAGATGCAACCAGAGCGGATCATTTTGGCCCAAACTTTAGTGGGCATGGGATTTTTTTCTTGGGGATTAGAACAACGGACACCACTTTCAACGGCTTTTGCACGTCGTCAGATCGATGACTGTGACTATGTCATATTGTTGCTGGGCAGCAAATATGGCGAACAGTCCGTGTCAGGGGTGGGATATATGCACCTTGAATACATTTATGCGGTCACCAAACAAAAGCCGATTATTGTATTTATGCATGATGATCCTGATGCCCGTGAGTTATGTTTACATGACGACAAAGCTGAGCTGCGTGAAAAATTCAAAGAGTTTAGAAAACTACTCCAAAACGAAGTCGATCAGGTTTTCACTTATCGCACCATGCGTGACTTGGAAATGGCCGTTCGCTTGAATATGACGCAAATGCTAGAGCGCTATCCTGTATCGGGTTGGGTACGTCCGCAGAACACCCAAGTGTTGCATGACGAAATTGATAAACTCAAAGCCAAATTGGTGCAATTGGAAACTGAAGCGGGTAAACGTGAAGTCGATCCATTTTTGTCTTTACCCAAAGTGGCTATGCATGAATTTTTTGCATTTGATTATCGGATGCATGCCTATCAAGATGGCAATTTTAAAGAGCTGAAAATTCAAAAGCAGATGACTTGGGCGCAATTACTCTCGGTTTTGGGGACAACCTTTATTCACCCAACTCCTGAAGAGTATTTCTCCAAACGCATTAATGAATATTTAAACGAAACTGGTTTAAATGATGCACGCTTAGAAATGCCTCGTGCCCATGCTGTTGCGCGCTCACAAATTAATATTCGTGCTTTGCACAGTATCAAAATGCAAATGCGTCAAAATGATTGGATTGTTCAGTCGGGTCGAGATGATCGTCAGCGCATGCTCTGGCAGTTGACCCCGAAGGCGATGAAACTTTTGGAGAGTAATTTATTGGAAAAGGATCGGCCTTTTCAATTTCAATCTTCGTAGTTATCCATTTAGATAATGAACTGAAAACTGTTACAGTAGAGACATTCGAAAACGAGCCACGAGGGTTGAATGTCTACTGCAACAAAAGCAAAAGTTACTGTTATTTTGGCAAATTTGGGAACGCCTGATGCACCGACAGCTTCAGCAGTGCGTCGCTTTTTGGATCAGTTTTTGTCAGACCAGCGGGTGATTGAAATTCCCAAACCGCTTTGGCAAATTATTCTCCGTTTATTTATTTTGCCGTTTCGCCCGAAACGCGTTGCCCATGCTTATGAGATGGTGTGGGGTAATGACTCGCCAATGCGAGAGATTTTACTGACTCAAGTGGCTGCGTTACAACAACAGTTGATTTTGCAATACCCTGAGTTTGAGCTGAATATCGTCCCTGCAATGACCTATGGCAATCCAGGTATTCAGTCTTTACTTACTGAGCTGAGTCAAAACCCGCAAGATCATATTGTGCTTTTTCCTTTGTTTCCGCAGTATTCTGCAACATCTAGCGCGCCTTTATATGATGCTTTCGCGAAGTGGATTCCAAAGCAGCGCAATTTGCCAGGGCTGAGCATTATTCGCGATTATTATCAGCACCCTTTATACATTCAGGCTTTAGCGCAAAGTGTGCGTGATTTCCGTGCTGAACATGGGGTGACTGAAAAGCTGTTAATGTCTTTCCATGGTATTCCACAGCCTTATGCCGATAAAGGTGATCCCTATGCCGACCGTTGCCGTATCACTGGGCAGTTAGTGGCGGCCGAATTGGGCCTAGCGGAGAATGAATGGGCCATCAGTTTCCAGTCCCGTTTTGGGAAACAAGAGTGGGTGAAACCGTATACCGATGTCTTACTGGCCGAATGGGCGGCGCAGGGTGTGAAATCGGTGCAAATTATGAGTCCGGCGTTTTCAGCGGATTGCTTAGAAACTTTAGAGGAACTGGCGATTCAGAATGCTGAATTGTTTTTGTCTCAAGGTGGAGAGCGGTATCAATATATTCCAGCCTTGAACAGCCGCGGAGATCATTTACAATTGCTCAATACTCTGGTTCAGGCTAATCTTGATGCCTTAAAACAGACATTAGCCAGCAAAACGAATTGAGGTTGACACTCTATGTTGCAAGTTAAAATTGTGCCTGTCACGGCATTTCAACAGAACTGTTCTATTGTTTGGGACAGTGACAGTAAAGAAGCAATTTTAATTGATGCAGGTGGAGAGCCTGAGAAGCTTAAAGCAGAAATAGAAGCGTTGGGTTTGACAGTAAAAGCGCTGTGGTTGACCCACGGGCATTTAGATCATGCTGGAGCAGTCGGGGCATTAAAAAAACTGTGGGATGTCCCTGTGATTGGCCCGCATAAAGAAGATGCCTTTTGGTTGGATATGATCCAAGAAGTCTCGCAGCGTTATGGTTTTCCTATTCCTGAAAAGGTAGATGTCACGACATGGCTTGAAGGCGGTGAAGTCCTTAAACTGGGCAATGAAGCGTTTGAAGTACGTTTTGCTCCTGGACATACCCCGGGTCATGTGATGTTTTATAACAAAAACTATGGTCTGCTGTGGACCGGCGATGTGTTGTTTAAAGGCTCCATTGGTCGTACCGACTTTCCACGTGGTAATCATCAGCAGTTGATTGACTCTATTCAGCGTGAATGCTTTAGCTTACCTGATGAGACGCAGTTTATTTCAGGACATGGGCCAATCAGTACGATTGGTTTTGAAAAACAACATAATCCCTTTGTGGCAGGGAAAGCAGGCTAAGCGCTTTGTGGTCTCATTGAAAAATAAAAAAGTCAGCAGCTGCTGACTTTTTTATTTGCGAAATGGATTATGCAAAATGTGTTGGGTTTCTAGAGCCAATACCATGGAGAATAAGACCACTAATAGTCCAACCGAGAGGATCAACAGATCTTGCATATAGATGCCAAAACTGAATAGACAGATCGCGAGTAAAACGCCAATTAAAACAATAGTCTTACTCAGGATGTTCATCTTATCACCCTTTAGGATGTTATTTTTGTGACTTGATCATGCGGTGAGCATGTACCAATTTGGGGGAGTATAGTCGACGAATGATCTTTTTAAGCGAATATTAAGACATTAAATAATGAACAATTTCTCTTAAAATATGAAAAATATAATGAAATTAAACATATTATTCTTCTGAATTTTCTGCCTGTGGTGCATCTTGCGTTGGGAGGCGATATTCATCATTGGCCCATGCACCTAAGTCGATCAGTTTGCAGCGTTCAGAACAAAAAGGACGAAAGGCGTTGTCTTCCCATTGACTCATTTCTCCACAACGGGGACAAGGGAAAGTGTGTGGCATGATCGACTCCAGATAAAATTTTCGGATTGAAATAGGCAAAAACGTTGGCAGTTGTTAGACTGATGCGGTTTTTTCTTAGTTTGATCTGATTATGCCGATTCGTCAATTTCAAGCCCAGCGTATGCATGCGCCTCGTGATTTTCAAATGATCAGTCCTGATCCACTGTGTGTGGAAATTGGGGCGGGCAAGGGTAAACATGCTTTATTGTTTACGGCCAATCATCCTGAGAAAAAGCTGATTGCGGTTGAACGTACCCGTGAAAAGTTTGTGGCGATGCAGAAACAACATAGCTTAGAAGGTCAGCAGAATTTACAGCTGGTACATGCCGATGCTTTACCGTGGGTGGTACATGCCTTGCAGCCGCAGCAGGTTGAACAGTTTTTTATTCTTTATCCCAACCCTGAACCGCATAATCCTGCACAGCGCTGGTTGAATATGCCGTTTTTTGAGTTTCTGATTTCACGTTTACAAGTGGGCGGACAAATTACGTTAGCCAGCAATATTCCTGAATATATCGAAGAAGCACAGCAACAGTTGATTGAGGTGTGGAAGTTACCATTTGTAAAAGAGCGTATTGCGGATAGCTCAGCGCGCACGCATTTTGAAATTAAATATTTAGAACGTGGTGAGCTCTGCCAACAGTTGATCATCACCAAACCTGAAGGTTATCGCACGCGCTTTGACGCGTTTCAGGCCTTGCAAGGTCAGAACCCGCAGGCGCAAGCTTCGGATCAAGCTGAATAAATCATGGCAAAGCGTATTGCAATTATTGGGGCGGGCCCAGCCGGTTTGATGGCAGCAGAAGTGTTGAGTCAATATGATGTTCAGGTCGATGTGTTTGAGCAAAAACCATCTGCTGCTCGTAAGTTCCTGATGGCGGGTAAAACAGGACTAAATATCTCTCATGCCGAACCTGTGGAGCAGTTTATAGGTCGTTATGATCAAGCAGAATGGTTGGCACCTTGGATTCGTAAGTGGGATGCAACATGGATTCAAGCATGGATGAAAGGTTTAGGCATTGAGTCCTATGTCGGAACGTCTGGGCGTATTTTCCCGATTGAAATGAAAGCCGCGCCTTTATTACGTGCATGGTTGAAACGCTTGGTTGAGTCAGGCGTCAAGTTTTACTATCGTCATCAATGCCTCAGCCTCAAAGAGCATAAGCTTGAAATCAAGTCTTTGCTTAGTGATCAAGCGCATAGCCAGAGCTATGATGCGATTGTCTTGGCTTGCGGAGCAGTGTCATGGTCTCAGCTCGGTAGTGATGGCGCATGGCAAAACTGGTTGGAGGCCGATGAAATTGAGCCTTTTCAAGCCAGCAATGCTGGGGTAGAACATGAATGGTCTACCTATATGCAACCTGTCTTTGGGCAGCCACTGAAACGTATCGCGGCATGGGTGGGCGATGCGGAAAAAAGTATGGGCGATATCGTCATCACCCATTATGGCCTAGAAAGTGGTTTGGTCTATAAGCAAGGTCGAGCGCTACGTGCACAGCAAAAACAGCTCCAACCTTTAGTGTTAACGCTTGATTTACTGCCTGATGTCACGGTTCAAGAATTGGCTGTGCGTCTGAAACCCACAAAAAAACAGTCTTTAAGTAATATTTGGCGTAAAGCAGGTTTAGATGCAGCCAAGGCAAGTTTAGCGCGAGAGTTGGTTGCAAAAGATCACTGGAATCACCCTGAACAATTGGCGCAGCAGGTGAAGCAATTACAGATTCCTTTAACTGGTTTTCGTCCGATTGAAGAAGCCATTAGTTGTGCTGGCGGTGTGCGCCGTGAAGGCCTAAGCTCGCAGCTACAATTAAAATCCAATCCCGCCGTTTTTTTATGTGGGGAAATGTTGGACTGGGATGCACCCACAGGGGGCTACTTACTCACTGCATGTTTTGCAACCGGACGCGCCGCGGGTGAGGGTGTGATGCAGTATTTGAATGTGGCAAAAAATTCGCCATAAGCGATGCAACTGAAAATCAGCTGTGCTAATTTGAATAAAAAATTCAAGGAGCATCATCATGTCGGATCTTCAGCAGTATATGGGCAGCTGCCTATGCGGTGCAGTGACTTATCAAATTGATGGGCCGATTGGCGATATTATTCAATGCCATTGTCAAAAATGTCGCAAGGCCAATGGAACGGCATATGCAACCAATGCACCGATTGCTAAGGCGGATTTCAAACTGACCTCTGGTCAGGACGTCGTAAAAAAATATGCATCGAGTGCAGGCACAGAGCGCTGTTTCTGTGGCAACTGTGGTTCACCGATTATCAGCATTAAAGCTGAAACACCTGAGTTTTACCGTTTGCGGATCGGCACTTTAGATACCCCGTTACAGCAAAAGCCGACGCAGCATATTTTTGTGGCATCTCAAGCCGAGTGGGACAACATTTGTGATGCATTACCACAATATGCTGAACGCCCATAATTAGAATAGATTTAAGTGAAAGGGATCATCGGATCCCTTTTCTTTGTCCGAGATTGAGTTAGTAGCCTGTCGACATCGTATCTTGAGCTTTAGGATACTGCGACTGCCAGTGTTCAAGCTGCTCTTGGGCATGAATGAGCTCACCGAGGCCTTTCACGTTGTCATGTGGTGCTGCGGTTTTATTTTGGATGATTTTGGCTTGGTTATCCCAATATTGGTACATCAGAGTTTGAATGTAGCGCCCTTGTTCTGTTTTTAAATCCAGTGCTTTCAGCATATTCAGTGCAGACTGAATATTGTCTTGTTGACGTGTTTTTGCAAATTCATCCGTGAGCGTGCCTGACTCACGCATCTTCATGAGTTCATCTTCCATTTCATCACTCATGCTGCTAAAGCGCTGGTCATAGTCGACCAAGAGCGCAATATCGTGTGGATCATTGGCTGTTTTAGCAAAACTTTTGACGGGTTCTGAGCTAAGTTCTTGCAGAACTTTATCATCACTTGAAAGCGTGTCTTGCTCAGCACGTTCATTGGCTTTGTTACAGCCTGTCAGGATTAAGCTGCTACCTAAAAGAAGCGGCAGTAGAACCTGTTTCAATGAAAGAGTATGTGGGTTCATATTGGTGTCCTATTATTCTGCTATTTTTTGAAAGTGATAGGCATAGGTGATGTAAGGAAAACTGATTTCGTCTTGTGGCTGTTTACCCGTGTACTGCAACACAATTTGTTCAAACTGATGTTTTAAATCCTGCTGTTGTTCGAGTGGCATTGCGGCAATAAAGCTGGTCGAAAGGAGACGTTTTGAGACCACTTGTTCTACTGTACCTGTTTGCTGCTGGGCAAATTGATGCAGGCTTTTGAGCTGAAATAAGTGTTGATGTTCAAAGACTTTTTTCCATAGCCCACTATGATAACGCGGGGTATCTTCTTCTAAAGGAGCGAGCCGTTCTGCCAGAGCATTGACCCAGTCGACTTGAGTGTCGCGTTGATTCCAGACCAAGCCCAAATGCCCTTGCGGTTTTAGGACACGGTGAATTTCCTTTAAACTGTCCAGATTGGCAAACCAGTGGAAGGCCTGCGCAGATAAAACCGCATCGATACTTTGCGATGGCAGGGGCATATGGTCACTAAAGGCTTGTAAAGTTTCCACCAGTGGGTAGGCTAGTTTGAGTTGAGCCAACATTTCGGTGACAGGTTCGATGGCAGTGAGCTGTCCACTATGCGGAATCAGATAAGGCAGAAACTTTCCTGTACCCGAGGCAAGATCAATCACACGTGAATTTGCGTTTAAATGCAGTTGCTCGGTGAGCCACGCATGGATCTCTTGTGGATAACTTGGACGCACTTGTTGATAAAGTTCAGCAGCTGCGCTAAACCCGTGTTGTGCTGCAGGATGGAGTAATTGTGTCATATTTTGCGCTTTTTTATCTGCTCTGCATCTATAAAATAACACATTTGGTTCGATGAAATCGCTTATGCTGTATGGAACGAACATGACCTCACTTTATAGGAATGAAATCTCTCAGCATGGACATGGCGAAACAAATTATTTTTGAAGACGAACAGATTCGTGTCATTTTTTTACAGGGTTCATCGGACGAACTTATTTTCTCTTTTGGCGACCTGATTACCCGTGCCAAGGGAACGTCGATCAATGCAGAAAAGTCGCTAGCCAAGTTTGGCTTCAATGTGGTTGGCATTATGCCGAAACAGAAGTCATGGTTTCCAGAGTCTTCGATGTTGGCGATGTTAGAGGCAATTCGCGCTTGGATTGCCCCCTTTCAAACCCGCATTGCCTATGCGGGGTCAATGGGCGGCTATGCTGCGATTAAATATTCTAAACTGCTTGGTTTTAAGCGCGTAGTGGCTTTGGTGCCGCAGTATTCGATTGACCCAGAACAGGTGACGGATAACCGCTATAACATGTTCTATCAGCCTGAGCTGAACCATGACATGCAGGTTCAGCCGAAAGATGTCTCGGCAGAGTGTGAATACATTGTTATTTATGACCCTTACTGCCCTGAAGACCGTGCGCATTATGAAAAATTACAAACGGTCGTGCCGAATCTGAATACCCTGAACTTACCTTTTACAGGGCACGATGCGATTGCCGTTCTGGCCAGTTCAGATTTGCTACATGACTTTCTACGTCATGAGTTTGATGCACCGTATTTTTATAAAAAAATTCGTGAAGTGAAAAAGAACAGCAAGTTTTACTACCGTAAAGTGATTGAAAACTTGTTGCCACGCCATCGTTTTTCTTTGGGACGAATTCTGAAAAATAATGAGCTTGAGCTAGATAGTCAATTTTTTGATGCCAAGCTAAAACAAAGCATTATCCGCGAGTTACTCAGCAATCGACAAGTGAGCCAGACAGATCTGCTGAAACTGGGTATTCAAGTCAACTTGCCGCAAGAAAATAGCTGTCAGTTAATGGATAGTTTTGGACATGGTTTAGTATTCAATATGATCAGTCAAAAGATTGAAAGCTATGCACCAGATGCCATTGCACTGAATCATAAGTTTCTGTTGCCGATTTTTGCCAAGGGTAATGGACTGGTCCACATTTACTATAATGACATGCGCTATACCGTGGTAATGAATGACCGTCAGATTATGAAGTTGGTGCATGAACAAGCCGAATTGAGTGCTGGAATGCATCCATTGTTAATGAAAAAATACAGTGATTATTATTTGATTAGCTATAAGCAGTTTAACTTTAGCTGTGATGAATATGGTGGCTTTGATTTAGTCGAAGATATTCCTGAAACGGCGCAGTTTTTGGTGCCAAGCGATGCTGAGTCAGATGTGTTCATGTGATTTATTCATATAGGGCTTTGGTCTAAGGCCAAGCGCTTGTTTTCCGTCCTATTTGGTTTAATATGAAAGTATTGTTTATCTTTTAAACAATACGGATAAAGATCAAATAGGGTGGAAGCAATGCAAAGACATTGGTCGGCTGTATTTATAACATTACTGTTTATTTCAACATCACAAAGCGTACTGGCACAAAGTTTAGACCCAGCTTATCTGACATTCGGTGGTGGTCTCATTCTCCTGCTGATCCTGACGTTTTATGTGATTAAACAAATCAGTATTTCTATTCGTATTCATCGCAATAAGCCCGTTAAATAGCGGGCTTTTTTTCTGTATGTGGCGGCTATTTTTAGGTGGTCAAGACAGTGTTTACGTTGAAAAATGGGGCTGAGTTAGTTTAAATAAGCGTTCTATCATTATGCAGAACAACTGGACGTGAGCAATGAAAGCCGTATTTTTAGATTGTGCATCCTTAGATAAAAATGATTTGGACTTTCAAGCACTGCATGCTGTTTTTGATGAGCTAATCCTTTACCCAAGTACCGATGCTGAGACGCTTGTTGCGCGCGTGCAAGACGCAGATGTGATTATTAGCAACAAAGTGCTGCTGGATGCTAATACCTTAAAACAATGCCCCCAGTTAAAGTTGATTTTAATCTCTGCTACAGGCACCAATAACATTGATCTGCAGCAAGCCAAAGCACAAGGTGTTGTGGTGTGTAATTGTCAGGGCTATGGCACGGCAGCGGTGGCACAGCACACTTTGATGTTGATGCTCAACCTTGCAACCTCCTGCTTGCAATACGACCGCGCGGTGCAGCAGGGCGAATGGAATAAAGCCACGCAGTTTTGTCTATTGGACTACCCAATTATTGAACTTTCGGGTAAGACCTTGGGCATTTTAGGTTATGGCGAATTGGGGCAGGCTGTGGCTAAACTCGCTGAAGCATTTGGCATGCGGGTTTTGGTGGGTAATTTGCCAAACCGTCCACATGCTGACTCAACACGAGTAGGCTTTAATGACTTGCTGGCGCAATCAGATTTTGTCAGTCTGCATTGTCCATTAACCGATGATACTCGCGACCTGATTGATGCCGAAGCTTTCAAAAAAATGAAAAAAAGTGCCTTTTTAATTAATTGTGCACGTGGCGGAATTGTGAATGAAGCCGCTTTGGCAGATGCGTTAAAACAGGGTGAAATTGCGGGTGCTGCAACTGATGTATTGACCGTTGAGCCACCTAAAGAGGGTAATGTTTTATTGGAGGCTCGTCTGCCGAATTTAATCATTACACCACACAGTGCGTGGGGCAGTGTCGATGCACGTCAACGCATGGTGCAGCAGTTAGTGGAAAATGCTCAAGCTTTTCAAGCAGGGCAGCCAATCCGTCGGGTGAATTAAAGCAAATAATGACAACGAAAAAGCCCGTCAGATGATGGGCTTTTTTGCTATTAAAGCTTAGTCACTTTAATTTCTTCTTCTGCTTGAGCAGGTGTAAAGGAAGATGGTGCTTGGGTAATTGTGGGTTCATTTACTGTTTGGGGGGCGACAGGCTGTGCAGATGAGGCTGACGGTGTTTGAACCGCAGGAGCATCTACGGGTGCTGATGACGGTTGACTCAAGCTGCCTTGGTAAATGGGGGCGGGTTGATCTGTTTGACCAGTAATCACTTGCTTGGTTTCATGCAGCTTTTTATTCACATTTTGGGTGACTTGCTGTCCTGTTTCTTTGGCTTGTTCTGCGGTGTTGTTGGTGATGGTTTTTGCACTGTCCAAGGCTTGGTGTGCAGAAGGGCGAATTTTTTGGATGCCTTTTTCTGTTGCAGTCCCGACTTTTTCCGCCGTGTTAATCACACCTTCTTGAGTTTTATAAGCCCAGACATGAAAGATGTTGGGGTTTTTACCATAAGGTGTAATTGGTTTTTGCGCTTGCTGAGTGGTGGTTTCTGTTTGTGCCCATACACCTGCTGTTGTCATTAAAAGAGCGCAGAAGAGTGTTGTTTTCATCATGTTCATAAAGCAGTGTACCTCTTGGGCTATCGTGCATAAATCAGCGTTTTAGCATAAAGCCTCTTTGTGTGAATTTCATGTGCTTGGTTGTAAACAAGCGTCGTGTGCAAACGTATATAGCTAAAAAAAGAGCCCAGCATGTGGACTCTTTCAACTCTGGAGGAGTTTAACTTTTACTTCGCGCCAACAGCGGCATCGGTCGATGAACCGACTTTAGCTTTAGCAACAGGTGTATCTAGTTCCACTTGAGCCTGCCCATTTACGTCAGCACGTTTAGGTTGACCACTGACAGCCTGCTTAGTTTCCTGCCATTTTTGTTTGGTCGCTTGTTGGCCTTGTTTCGCTTTATCCGCTATATAGTGACCACTTTTTTTGGTGTTATGCTCAACAGAGTCTTTAACGTCACCTGCCTTATCTTTTACGACAGCAGATTTTTCAGCTGAAAATTCTTTGGTGTCTTGCCATTTTTCTTTGCTGAATGCTTTGGTTTTGTCGACACCATGCTCAACCGTTTCACCTGTCGAATGCGCGGCATGTTTGACATCATGTTTTAAGTTTTGCAATATGCTTGGCTGCGAGGTTTGAACTTGAACATTGGCCGATGTATTGGCTGTGGTATTTGCAAATAGGGAAGTGGAAGCTAAAAGTGCAGTGGTTAAAGCCGAAGCGGTGAGTGTCTTTGTTAAAACTTTCATCTTTGATTTTCTACCTCTTATGACAGAACCCGATGAGGAGTTCAGAACAGCAGTCATCATAGACAGAAATGAGCTCAAAAATAGCGTTTGATATGAAAGTCGCACAATGCGGCAACAGCGCATGAACAATGGGCTGAAAATTGTGTCGTTCAGTTAATTCATTAAAATTATGTAAGTTTATGAGTGGTCGTTGTTTTAAATGTAACAAGTATGAAGACTGGTGTTGAAATAAAAGATATGAAACAGAAGGTGTTTGGGAGAGAAGTCATCACTGATGTTGTACCAGTGATGACGATTTGCTTAGTTACATTGCGCTAAGGCTTCTTTTGCAAAGTGATTACGTAGTGCGAGGAAGTTTTTCTGTACTTCTGCATCGTGTAATTCAAATTTGGTTGCTGTGCTTGTACCATCGAGTGCAAAGGTTGCTGAGCCACCTGTGATGAGGGTGTAGTCACGGAACGCCCACTGTTCTACGACTTTGCCTGCTTTGAGGTTGCCGGTAAATTCGATGACGCATTTGTCTTCAAATTTGGTCAGTTTTGCTTTGTTATTAGTTGTGTCCGGATAGACTTCAATGTCTTGGACTTCTTGTAATACACCCGCTGTCAACTGTGGAATTGTTGGTTGAGATGTACATGCTGTAATAGAAAGGGCAGCAAAAGTAGCGAAAAGTACAGTTTTTAATTTCATAAGGTTCGTTCTTGTTGCGAGTTGTTAGGTTGAGTATAGGGAATTGAATTTAGCTTGCCTAGAAATTTCTATTGACTCATTTAATTCAATTAAGCTGCAATTGGATTTTGTTTACAAATAAATTCGACTAGACCAGCATTTTCAATAAAGGGGCTTTCTCTTAGTAAATTAGTATTACTTTTAAGCACCTTCTGAAGTTCAGATTTTA
Source organism: Acinetobacter sp. P1332 (assembly GCF_044057475.1). NCBI lineage: Bacteria > Pseudomonadati > Pseudomonadota > Gammaproteobacteria > Moraxellales > Moraxellaceae > Acinetobacter > Acinetobacter sp. P1332. Next base: position 3,146,464 of record NZ_CP171157.1, on the reverse strand, counting down.
ACAACCCGAACGTTTTTTTACCGTAAAAATATCTGGATTTGTCAGAATTATATTGAACAATAAGTTCTTGAAACTTTCTGGAATAAGCTCCATTTGCTGGTTTTCCATTATTTTTGAAATAATGATCCGTCAATCTATCAATAGAGTCTTGCTCAGATTCATCTATACATTTATGAATAATTTGATCGATTTGTTCAATCGAGAGTGAAGGATATAAATGGTGGATATGGTTTGACGAAACAAATATACTTTCGATGTCTACTCCCTGAGGTATGAGGGGGAAATATCCTTTTCCTTCAACTTTTTTTAAAATATCTTCAATTTCTTTATTATTAAGATAATCTCGATCTCTATGCATTATTACGGCAGAGTAAAACTTGAAGTGCGACATAAACCACCTAATTAATTTAAAGGGTTTATGGAGTATATAAAATTGTCATACCATCATCTTAACTTTGAAGATCGTACTGCATTAATGCTTGAGTCAAGAAAAGAAGGCTTTTCAGCCAGAAAATTTGCTGAACTCATTAAAAGACATCCTAGTACGATCTATCGTGAGCTTAAAAGAAATAGCATCAATGACGTTTATCAAGCTCGATATGCTTCTGATAACACCTTCGCTAGACGTAGACGTGGTCACAGAAAACTCAAAATCGATTCAATCCTCTGGAAATTTATTGTTGAAGCGATCCGTTGTTTATGGTCTCCTCAGCAAATAGCAAAGCGTTTAAAGACATTTCCTGATTTGGATCAAACAATGAATGTAAGCCATACAACGATTTATTCAACGATACGAGCATTACCCAAGGGTGAGTTGAAAAAAGACTTATTATCCTGTCTGCGTCATGAAAATAAAAAGCGAAAAGCTAACGGTGAACCTAAAAAAGATTCTATATTACAGGATATTAAAACTATTCATGAGCGCCCAGCCGAAGTTCAAGAAAGAAAAATACCGGGTCATTGGGAAGCTGATTTAATTAAAGGTAAAGACAATAAAAGTTCGATAGCAACACTTATTGAACGAAATACACGGCTCTGTATCTTGGCAACATTACCTGATGCAAAGGCAGAATCAGTGCGCAAGGCTTTAACTGAAGCTCTGAAATATTTACCTGCAGAACTGCGTAAAACGTTGACCTATGACCGTGGACGCGAGATGTCAGAACATAAAATACTCGAAGAAGATTTAGGCATAGATGTATATTTCTGTGACCCACATTCACCTTGGCAAAAAGGCACATGCGAAAATATGAATGGTTTAATTAGGCAATATTTACCTAAAGGGATTGATTTAAATCAGGCAGATCAGCATTATTTAAATCAAGTTGCCATGTCACTGAATACTCGTCCTAGAAAGGCGTTAGATTGGCTTACACCATTAGAGAAATTTGCTCAGCTTGTTGATTATCATATGGCTTTTGAAACTGTCGCACCTCATGTTTGAATTCGCCTACTTTAAGATGAGGTTTTTTCTTTAGTATATATTCAGCTAATTTAAAGGCAGCTGAATTGAATTGACTACTACTACCATATGACACAATTTCTAATTCATCCTCTTCTAAGCCGTGAATTTTTAAATAGCTTGATAAATATTCATGCCTTTCATCCTCTGTTAAAACTAAAAATTTAATATTATCTGTAAGGAGGCTAAGCTGTAATTTCATAGCTTCAATTTCTTGTTCACGTTCATAGATTTTTGCTATGTAAGGTGAAATTAGAGGTAATAGTCCCATTTCTTCATTTACACTTTCAATATCTTCGATTGGTTTTATTGACGTTTCATCATTATCATTTTTCTGAACTTGAAAAGTATGAACTTTTGATTTGTCATTAAGTGAATAAAAAGCTGGCGAATGAGTTGTAAGAAAGATTTGTAAATCCCTCGAGTAAGTCAGAAACTCTTTTGCTAGTTCAAAACAATGTCTTAATTCTAAATTGTTTTCAGGTTCTTCGAATCCCCAAATTGTATCAGGACTTACATATCCACGTTTTGATAATTTTTTTTCTTCCTGAGCCATGTGGTGAAGAATAATAGGAATATGTCTTATTTTTACTCCATCCCCGCGCTGAGATAGACGGTATACATTCGCATCTTTTTCAACTCCAAAATCTAACCGCGCAAATAGTTGTTTAAAATCAGATGGAACTTGTAATGTGTTTTTTATGCCTATTGCTGTATCTAAATCATTGGAAATATTTTCAGTAATTTGTCTTAGACCAAAAATAAATTGACTTCCTTTAGTTTTAATTTCATTCTCAAAACGTAAGTTTAAAACATCATGAAGTTCTTCCATTAGTTTAATAAAATAATGTTCTGATTTAACTGCTGGGACATATCTAAATCGTAATTTATCTAACCATTGATATAAGCTGTCTTTTGGTGTTAATAATTGTTCATTATCACAACGAATACGTTCCTCAACGACTAGACCATCGGGTTTCCATTTTTTTATCCATCTTATATCTGTACTATTTTTAAAACGACCTTTAGGTGGTGAAATTAAAAGATCGATTCTTATTTCATGCCTTGTTCCGCGTCCAGTATTTGCTTGAAAACAATAATTATCTTCATATCTGAATTTAGTATTTGAATCTGTTTCATTATTAAAAAAGAGGTTTAATGCTCTTAAAACATTAGATTTTCCTTGATCATTTTTTCCTACAAAAATATTAAGGTCTATAGTCTTTATTTTTGTTAAACCATTAATTGATCTAAATTTACGAATATCTATTTGTTTTATAAATTGCATAAAATCTTTTTAATTAAAAAACCCGCTATCAAGATAGCGGGTTTTTTAATTAATTACAATCTGTAACAGTTAGTGCTGTAATACCGAAATATCCGCAACACTGGTAAACAAATCACGTAACTGAGCCAGTAAACGTAAACGGTTTGCTTTCAAGTTGCTATCATCTGCCATCACCATTACGCCATCAAAGAAAGCATCAATCGGCGCACGAAGTGCAGCTAACTTAGAAAGTGCAGCGGTGTAGTCTTTCGCAGCTAAAAGCGGTTGAACTACAGGTAGAACATTTTGAATCTCTGCATAAAGTGCTTTTTCAGCATCTTCAACCAGTTTAGACTCAACAATCTCACCCGTAGGTGTAGCTTCTTTCGCCAAGATATTGGCAACACGCTTATTCGCAGCGGCCAAAGCAGCAGCTTCAGGCAGGCTACGGAAATGATTCACCGCAGTTACACGCTTATCAAAATCAAGTGGTGATTTTGGAGAAAGTGCTTGAACTGCTTGAATCACATCAACGGCAACGCCTTGGTCTTCATATTTCGCACGGTAACGACCTTCAAGGAATGCAACAGCATCCGCCAAAGTCTTGTCGTGGTCTTTCAATACATCGCCATAAGCAGCCAAAGCAAGCTTGATCAATTCTTCAATTGAAATATCAAGATTATTTTCAGTCACTAAACGCAAAATACCAATCGCAGAACGACGTAAAGCAAACGGGTCTTTCGAACCTGTAGGCGCTTGACCAATACCGAAAATACCTGTGAGCGTATCTAAACGGTCAGCAAGGGCAATCGTTGTACCTGTTTTGGTTTGCGGTAAAACATCACCCGCAAACTTAGGTAAATATTGCTCACCTAAAGCTTCCGCAACTTCATCATTCTCGCCTTCAATACGTGCATAGTAAGTACCCGCAATCCCTTGAAGTTCTGGGAATTCGCCAACCAATTCAGAAGTTAAATCACACTTTGCAAGAAGTGCTGCTTTTTCAGCATCTGCAGGATTTGCGCCCGTGATCGCAGATAAAGCCACAGCCAATTTAGCAATACGTTCAGATTTATTCCAAAGCGTACCTAACTGTGCTTGGAAAACCATATTGGCTAATTTTTCTTTACGAGATGCAAGTGGTTGTTTTTGATCTTGTAAGAAGAAGAATTCTGCATCAGACAAACGAGGGCGTACAACTTTCTCATTCCCTTCAATGATTTGAGTCGGATCTTTAGACTCAATATTTGAAACAGTAATGAAGTAAGGTTGAAGTTTATTGTCAGCATTTACCAAACAGAAATACTTTTGGTTGTCTTGCATGGTGGTGATCAATGCTTCTTGAGGCACAGCAAGGAAGCGTTCTTCAAAGCTCGCACGAAGCGCAACAGGCCATTCAACCAATGCGGTTACTTCATCACGAAGGTCGCTTGGAACGATCGCAATCGCATTCACTTCATCAGCAAGTGCTTTGACTTGTTGATCAATGATCGCTTGGCGTTCTTCAAAATTTGCTACAACTTTTGCAGCACGAAGTGCATCTAAGTAAGCATCTGCATTGGCTAAAGTAATCGCTTCAGGTGCATGGAAACGATGACCATAAGTCACATTACCTGCTTTATGATCCTGAATGGTTGCATTAACCACATCATTGTCTTTTAACAATACAACCCATTTTACAGGACGAACGAATTCGGTACGGCTTGCCGCAGAACGCATACGTTTTGCAATTGGAAGGTTATCTAAAGCAGTTTGTAAAATTTGTGGTAGTAAAACGTCAAGACTTTGACCTTTCACATCTTTTAGGTAGCAAACTTTTTCAACTTTACCGGCTTGGAAAGTTGAAACTTGATCCGCAGTAATGCCTTGACCACGCATAAAGCCTTCAAGTGCTTTGGTTGGCTTACCTTCAGCATCATAAGCAGCTTGTACAGCAGGGCCGTCAAAACGTTTTTGAGTATCTGCTTGAGCACCATCTACATTGATAATTTTCAATGCCAAACGACGAGGCGCTGCATAGGCTTCGATAGAATCAAAAGCTAAACCTGCATCTTTTAAGCCTTTTTCTGTTTCAGCTTGCAATGCATCACGTAAAGTTTTTAAGCTTTTTGGTGGAAGTTCTTCACAGCCAAGTTCAAATAAAACTGTATGTTTAGACATTATTTGTTCTCCGCTGATTTTTCTGCTTGAGCCGCTTCTGCTTCAACCTGAGCTTTCAATTGAGCTAAAACTTCATCACGTAAATGTGGTTCTGCCATTGGGAAACCAAGCTTGGCACGAGCCGCCACATAGCTTTGTGCAATTGAACGTGCCAGAGTACGAACACGTAAAATATAGCGTTGACGCTCGGTTACAGAAATCGCACCACGTGCATCGAGTAAGTTAAAGCTGTGTGATGCTTTAATGACTTGTTCATAGGCAGGAAGTGGTAATTCTGCTTCAATTAAACGAGATGCTTCGGCTTCATAGAAGTCAAATAATTCAAACATTTTGTCGACTGGTGCGTATTCAAAGTTATAGGTTGATTGCTCAACTTCGTTTTGATGGAATACATCACCATAAGTCACTGTACCAAACTGACCTTTGGTCCAAACAAGATCGTAAACAGAATCGACACCTTGTAAGTACATTGCCAAACGTTCAAGACCGTAAGTGATTTCACCTGTTACTGGGTAACATTCAACACCACCGACTTGTTGGAAGTAAGTAAACTGAGTCACTTCCATACCGTTGAGCCAAACTTCCCAACCTAAGCCCCAAGCGCCGAGTGTTGGCGATTCCCAGTTGTCTTCTACGAAACGAATATCGTGAGTGAGGGTATCAATACCAATGGCTTTTAACGAGTCTAGGTAAAGCTGTTGGATATTATCTGGGTTTGGTTTTAGTACCACTTGGAATTGGTAATAGTGTTGCAAACGGTTTGGGTTTTCACCATAACGACCGTCTTTAGGACGACGTGAGGGTTGAACGTATGCTGCGTTCCAAGTTTCAGGCCCAAGTGCGCGTAAGAATGTTGCAGTGTGGAATGTCCCTGCACCCATTTCCATATCGTAAGGTTGTAAAATGACACAACCTTGTTCAGCCCAGTAGTTTTGTAAGGCAAGAATTAAGCCTTGGAATGTATCAATATGCGATATGGCGCGACTCATGCAGCATCCATTATAAATATAAGAAAAAATTGGTTCTAAGTATAAGGATTTTGCGAGTGAGTGGCAAAGGGTTCAGCAGGATTCATTCATTTAAAAATTTAACTGTGGTGGTTGCGTGAGAGAAGTCAGATAGCACGATTTTTGTATGTTGAAAAAGATTGAGCTGCGTGTATTACATAGACCGTCTTTTCTCTGGTTTGAGCCAAATTGCCCGAGTTTGCTATATTAAATTTCTGCACAATAAAACCAAGAGCACCCTCATGCCAAAATTTTATCATCAGATCCTTGTTCTGCTGGCTACGTTCAGTGGAGCGGTTCACGCACAGCAGCAAGAGGCCGAGCTGGATGTTTATAATCAATGTGTCGAGCAAACCATTCAAGAGCAGCAACTGGCAGGGATTAACAATAGCGTGGTACAAATTTGTGCGGATCAAGCCAAACAGGGCTACGAAAAGCAAATTGTGGCATTACTCGATCAAATACGGGTGCAAAGTGCCGAATGGCAGCAGCCTGAACGTTATCAAGCCATTTTGAAATCACAACGCTTGTGGAAAGCCTATGTTGAGCAAGAGTGTGATAATGCAGGCCAGTATGTTGGATCGCCTATGTATGCTTTTTGTCCTATGCAGCAGTGTGCTGAACGGGTTGTACAGTTACAGCAATACGTTCACTAAAGAATTCAGTAGAATTACTCATAAAAATAAGATGTAAAATAGATGCATCTTATTAGTGAGACCACGTATAATTTTGCACCGGTTAAGTGCGAAAAAGTAGAAGGGTGGCTGTGTTTCATATGCAACTTGAATGGTTAAATACCTTAAAACCGAATTTTAAAGTGTTACCGCTAAAGGAAAGAATGCTCTGTGGTTTAGGTGCATTGTTGGGATTAGCACTGTCTTCACTCATAAGTTGGTGGCTTTTGGGTGGGATCAATGCATGGTATATCGCCCCGATGGGTGCGTCCTCGGTGTTGCTTTTTGCCGTACCAGCCAGTCCTTTGGCTCAGCCATGGAATATTGTGATTGGGAATACGATTGCAGCAGTAATTGGGGTGACCTGCGCACTCTATATTTCCAACTTAACAGAAGCATTTAGTGTTGCTGTGGCTTTGTCGATTATTTTGATGATGACGACAGACTCTTTGCATCCACCGAGTGGTGCTGTGGCGATTACAGCGGTGTTGGGAGGCGAGACGGTACACGAGTTAGGTTATCAGTTTGTGTTTTATCCTGTTTTACTCAACTCGATCTTGCTTCTCGTGATTGCGATTGTGTTCAACCGTTTACTCGGGAAGCAATACCCAACCGTGGCGCAAGTCAATACGCGTAGCACCGATCCGACCCCAACCCAGAAGGTCACGATCCAACCTGAAGATATTCATCAAGTTTTAGCCCAAGAAACACAGTTGCTCGACATCAGTGAATATGATTTACAAAAACTGATTTTAAAAGCCCAAGCGCAGGCCGATACTCGCTTTCATATAGACCTACGTTGTCGGGACATTATGAGTAAAGATGTCCTGTGTTTATATGAAGATGAAGACATTCAAGTCGCTGTGGAAAAATTTAAACAGGTCAATCTAATGAGTTTACCTGTGTTAAATCGAGCTGAACAAGTATGCGGCACCTTGGCTTTATATGAAGTGGTGGAGTGGTTCCAAAAGGCGACGGATTTGCGTACCTCTTGGCAAGATCAAGTCAAGCACATTATGAAACGTCAGGTGGTCACGGTACAGCCTGATCAAGAACTACAAGATTTGATCCCGTACTTTGTTGAACGTTCTTTTAACTATATTCCTGTGGTTGAAAATAAGGCGTTGGTCGGCATCATTAGCCGTGCTGATATGATTGCAGCGTTGTATCGTCTGTTGCAACATCGCTAAGTCATGTGAGTGTCGTAGGCAAAAAAAAAGCTACGACACTTTGGGGGAAGTTGTCGTAGCATAAAAAGAAACTTTTTTGAGACGAAAGATGTGCGCCTATGGGTTGTGATGATCTGGATTAACGGTACGCATCGTATTGCTATAACCTGATCGGGCCTGTGGAGAATGCTCGATTTGGTCTTTTTGTTTCGGCATCACCAGCCAAAGAATCAGGTAAACCAAAATTCCGGGGAATGCTGCACTTAACAGTGAAATGGTGATGAAAACAATACGAAGTAAATTTGCGTTCCAACCAAAACGTTCAGCAATACCACCCATCACACCAGCAATCATGTTCGAGCGGTTTGAGCGATATAAACCAACATTGGCCATCTAGGTCTCCTTAAAAATTAAAATCTGAGTGGCTTTATGCACTCATAGTTTAAAAATGGAGATGGAATTAGGTTTTTAAAGGTGGCGGAGTCGATTAAAAAGTAAAGTTATGTAAAGAGATAAAAGCTATGGTTTTGATCGGGATTAAAATGTGCTCTCTTTGGTGTTGAGCTAGCTGCTTAAAGTCAGCAAGTCATTTGAATCCGAGAAAACACCAAGGGTCAGGATGGAAAAACTCGTGATGGTTATGGATATTAATCACGTGCAGGAAGTGAGTGTGGAATGAAGTTGAAACGAAAGCATCAGGGTTTGATTGGCGCATTACTGCAAGGAGCGGTGGCGCTAATCGGTGTATCGTTAGCTGGCTGTGATGGTGGGCTGTCGGAGGCATCACAACAACATGAAAATAGCACGGTAGGGGACGCTGCTGTTTCGCCTGAGTCAGGGAAGAAGCTGACTGAGGTGGCAGGACGGGCAACCATGCAAGATGATTCGGAGTATGCACCTCGTACGCTTGATATTAGTGAACAGCAGTTTATTGGGCGTTATCGCACACAAATTCAATGTGATGGTTATTTTTTCCCTTGTGAAACAGGGAAGGCTGATTTTATTCTCAATTTTTTACCTGATGGTACGGTGCATCGCAGCATTGTGCGTTTGGGTAAGGTCTTTTCAGAAAAACAACGCCCTGGCTTTTCAAACTTAAGTTATCGCCGTGATACATGGACCATGAATAAAGAGCGAACAGAGTTGATTGTGCATCGTAAAGAGGGGATTAATTTTTATTATCGCGTGGTGGATTCGCAAACGCTGCAAATGGATTTAGATAAAAGTAATAATCTAGATGCCACTAACCAAAAATTGTATGCACGAGGTTTTCCGAAATTAGAGCGTGCGTATACATTAAAGCGTGAGCCTAATTCATAGTTAAAATGGAATTGGGCAAAGCAACAGAATAAGACTGAAGAATAAAAATAGTGAAGAAATGAACAGCGTGCGAATTTTATGACTTAAATAGCATGTCGCTAAATAAACGTCATATCAATGCAATTAAAGAGGATTTAAATAAATGGTGGGTCGTCCGCGATTCGAACGCGGGACCAACGGATTAAAAGTCCGCTGCTCTACCAGCTGAGCTAACGACCCTGAGCAAGGTATGCGAAAGAGTATTCGCTGAAAGTTTAAAAAAGAAATTTTTAAAGCATTCGAACCTGAGCAGGTTTGTAAAATTAGATTTTACAAGAAAGATGGTGGGTCGTCCGCGATTCGAACGCGGGACCAACGGATTAAAAGTCCGCTGCTCTACCAGCTGAGCTAACGACCCATCAAGGGTATCAAAGGAATGGTGGGTCGTCCGCGATTCGAACGCGGGACCAACGGATTAAAAGTCCGCTGCTCTACCAGCTGAGCTAACGACCCATATCATTTGATGGAGCGTATTGTAGCAAGATATGCATCGAGCGCAAGTAAAAAATCGCAAACTTGTTGATGTTTGATTATAAATACAACAAATTTGCGATTAGGTAGCTAAAAAACAAGCAATTCGAGTTTAGAAGCGATATTGATAGGCTTGAATGTTATCAAAGACTTGTTGCGTTAAATCTGCATAGGTACTGCTGTTGGGTAACAGGACCAGCAAGCGTTCATCCGTTTTTTTCGGGTCAAAGGCTTGTTCTTTGAGCTTGTTCTTTTGGTATTTAAACGTTCCTGTAGTTTCAACTTGCTTTTGTACGCGTAAGAAAACGGGTACAGCATAGGCAGGCAGACATTTTTTAAAGCTCACGAGCATTTGGGATAAATCCTGCTCATTCAGTTCAGCGCCGTCTGCCAGTGTAATCGCAGCCATTCCCGCACGACCATTGGTGTTTGGAATTTCAACACCATATACTACAGCTTCGGTGATTTTGTCATATTCACTAACCATGTTTTCAACTTCAGTCGTGGACACATTTTCGCCTTTCCAGCGGAAGGTATCGCCTAAGCGGTCGACGAATTGGGCATGACGGAAACCAATGTCGCGGACTAAGTCCCCTGTGTTGAAATAAGCATCGCCAGACTTGAAGACATCTTTAAGAATCACTGATTTATTTTTTTCAGGGTCGGTATAGCCATCAAAAGGGGAGCGGCGAGTAATTTTACCGATCAATAAACCAACTTCGCCTTTTTTGACCTTGATACAGCCACCTTTGGCATCATAAACAGGCGCATTTTTTTCTTTATCAAACTGGATAATGGCATAAGGCGTGGGTGAAAAACCGACAGTGTTGTCAAAGTTAAATACATTGCTAAAGCCGACATTGCCTTCACTTGATGCATAAAGCTCTAAAATTTCTTCAATACCAAACCGCTGTTTGAATTTGTCCCAAATATTCGGACGCATGCCATTGCCGATCATTTTGGTGACACGGTGGCCTTTTTCTAACGCTGAAGGTGATGCATCCATGAGGTAGCGACATAACTCACCGACATAGCCAATGGCAGAGGCATCGAACTTTTGCACATCTTTCCAAAAAGCAGAAGTGGAGTACTTACGGCGTAAAGCCAAGGTGCCCGCACCCGCAATCACGCCACACCAACACACCACAATGCCCGTTGCATGGTACAGCGGCAAGGTGACATACATCACATCGTCTTTACCGAGGTTGAGTACGTGCCCGTAGGTTCCATAAGCCAACGTCCAGCGGCTATGTGTGAAAATAACGGCTTTAGGTAGACCGGTTGTACCTGAGGTGTAAATATAAAATAAGCCATCTTTACCCAACACACTGTGTGTGGTTGGGGTATTGAATTTGGCAAAGGCATCAATTTTTTCAGCAAGATTACTAAAACCTTGCGGTGCAAGGTCTGCATCTTTTTGGGTTTCTTGGTCAGCAAACCAATAGAAACGATCCGCAGAGAGATTTAAATCATGACGGATTTCATCAACTGCGGCACGGCATTCTTCACCCACGATGACTGCGATGGGCTTGACTAGATTAATACTATGCGCCAGCACTTTACCGACTTGAGAGGTGTTGACTAAAGCCGCAGTAACGCCAATTTTGGCAAGTGCAATCACGGTTGCAACCAATTCAGGACGGTTTTCAATCATCACTGTGATGACATCCCCCTTTTTTGCCCCGATGGATAAAAAATAATGCCCGATTTGGTTTGCCCATTCGTTGAGGGCTTGGTAACTAAATTTTTGATCTTCAAAAAGCAAGGCCATACCGTGAGGGTTGCGCTTCACTGCTTTTTCAAAAGCAATCCCGAGACCTGCTGGGGTGTTTGGGGTCCGTAAATATGCTTGTTTTAATCCACTGAGTAAGTTGGGAACTTTACTGATGAATTGAGGAAGTTTTGCTGCAACGTCGGTAATACCAATGAGGTCATGTGATGGGTGTTGGCTCATATGAATCCTAATTATTTTATGCAATCCAATGCGTTTGAATAGTGCTCAGTTTCTACACTTGTTCTTTTAATCGTTTCGGTCTAGTGCAATCAACCTAATCTGACGAAAATAACAAAAAAACCTAGCCACTGACATGACTAGGTTTTTTAAATTTACAACTCTAGGGCGAATTACGACTCAGTCGGGCTCGCTTTTTTCGGTGGACGACCACGTGGACGACGTGGGCGAACTGGCTTGTCCGAGTCTGATTTGTCTGACTCATCCGCAGCTGTTTCCGCTACAGTTTCAGTTACTTCTACTTTTTCAGCTTGCTTTGACGCTCTAGGCGCTTTGGCTTGAACTGGAGCAACAACAACTTCCACTTCTTCAACCGCAGCTACATCAGCTGAGCTTTTCACTTCGCTGCTTTCAACGGCAACAGGCGCTTCGCTTTCTGTTGCAAGAACAGGTTCGCTTTCCTGTGGAGTTACAACGGGTGCAGCTTCTTCAGCAAGCGTTTCTGCAACAACCGCTGTTTCAGGCGCTGACGATTCAGCAACAGGTGCTGTTTCGCGTGCTTGTTTGGCTTGTTCAGCAGCAAGTTTAGCTAAACGACGACGCTCACGCGGGTCATTTGCAACACGTTGTTCAGACACAGGTGCAGGCGGTGTCAGGTCCAATACTGGAACTGGCTCTGCTTCAGGCTGCGCTTTTGTGATTTCAACATCACGGGTGACCGGTTTTTTCTCTGCTTCAACAGCAGTCGTTGTCACAGTTTTGCTTAACGTTGCTGCATACTCTTCAGTAAATTTCTGAAGGGCACGGTTGAAGGTTGGAATTAAACCAAACTGCTCAATCAGCACTGAACAGTCTTCACCATAGACATGGCGAATCAAGCTGCTGATGGTGTACTGACCTAAAGTTGGCACCTGTGAAGGTGTGAGTTTAGGTGTTTCAGTTTGCTGTGTGTGTGCAGCGCGTTGCTGGCGACGGCGTTGGCGTGGGTCATTGCTGGCACGTTTTACGCTTTCACGTGGTTTTTGCTCTGCTTGTTGTTCAGCAGGTGCTACTACAACTTCAGTTGCTTTCTCCTGTACCACTTTCTCAGCTTTTACTTCAACTTCTGCTTTCGCAACAGCAGCTTGCTGAGGCTTGGTTTCGGTGTGTGCAGGCGGAGTTAATGCCACGATTTCACTTTGCGCTTGATCGACATTGACCACATGGGCTGTTGTGATCATTTCTTGACGCGGTGCTTCAATCAACTCAACTTTAACTTGAGGTTCTTGAACCACAGCTGGCGCTGCTTCAGTCGCTTGCTCATTTAATACACTTGGATCGCGGTGGCGATTTGGGCGCTCTGGACGAGGTTGGTTACGGCGGTCACGACGTGGCATTACATTTTGCTGTTCGTTTTGAACATCAGTGTTTTGCTGTTGTTCACCGTGTTGGCGACGTGATGAACGCTTGTTTTCACGCGGTTCCTGACGTTGCTGTTCACTGCGCTCTGAGCGGTCTTGACGTTGTTGTTCACTGCGCTCAGAGCGTTGTTCATGACGGTCTTGGCGTTGTGGTTCATTGCGTTCAGGGCGTTGTTCATAACGATCTTGGCGCTGTTGATCTTGACGAGAGACCTGCACAATTTCTTCATGAACTTGGTTGTCATGTTGCGCATTTTGCTCACGTGACTCTTTGTGCTTATTAGGGCGCTTTTTGTTGTGGCGTGTGCCGCGTTCTTCTTTTTCTACATGCTTATCTTCACGGTGTTCAGATTTTGCATGAACAGGTGCAGAGCTCATGTAGACATTGTTGCTTGGCGCGACAGGTGCCACAGCAGGCGTGCCAACTTGACCAAACTGACCACGGCTCACTGCACCACCATTCACCATTTGCTCAATGGCAGCAGCAGCATTATTTGCAGAACGTGATTGATCGACAGTCGCAGCTTGTTTTTGTACAAACAAGTTCTCTAGCCATGCACATGGGCTACTTGATGGTGCAGCTTGAACAGGGGCTTGTTGCGCAACTTGTTGTTGTGGCGCGTTGTTACGTGGTTTTTTGTTGCCTTTTTCTTGTTGTGCAGGTGCAGGTGCAGGAGCAGCATGTTGATGCACATGATCTGCACCATCTAAATGCCATTCTGATGACTCGTAACCCAACTCTTTTTCGCTTAAACGTGTTGCTTCTGTACGCTCATAGCTGGTTGGTGCAAAGCCTTCAGGGTTATACGAAATTTCGTAATGTGGGGTTTCTAAGTGTGGGTGCGGAAGCACTGTCACACGAACACCTGAGGTTTGTTCGAGGTAAACCAACGTGTGACGCTTTTCATTCAATAAGAATGCTGCAATTTCAACAGGAACCTGTACTTGAACTTCCCCATGACGTTCGCGCAGCGCAATTTCTTCAACTTTACGCATAATTGAAAGCGATAATGAACGCAAGTCACGCACCATACCTGTGCCATGACAGCGCGGGCAGACATAACCTGTTGCTTCTTCAAGCGAAGGGCGTAGACGTTGACGGCTCATTTCCATCAAGCCAAAACGAGACAATTGACCGAATTGGATACGGGCACGATCGCTTTGTGTTGCTTCGCGAAGTTTCGCTTCAACCATACGTTGGTTACGGTCTTTGGTCATGTCGATAAAGTCGATTACAACCAAACCACCAATGTCACGTAAACGCAGTTGACGTGCAATTTCTTCCGCTGCTTCAAGGTTGGTATTGAGCGCTGTATCTTCAACGTCACTACCACGGGTTGATTTTGCAGAGTTAATGTCAATTGACACTAATGCTTCGGTTTGGTCAATAACGATTGAACCGCCTGAAGGAAGTTTAACTTCACGTTCATAAGCTGTTTGAATTTGGCTTTCAATACCAAAATGCGCAAATAACGGCTCATTTAGCGTATAGGTTTTTAACTTGTCGATTTGACGAGGCATGACTGCTTTTACGAAGTTATAGGCTTCGTTATAGGCTTGCTCTGAATCAATTAAGATTTCAGCAACATCATCACGTAAATAATCACGAATCGCACGTGTCACCACGCCTGCTTCTTGGTGAACCAGCATTGGTGATGGACCAGAACTTGCTGTGTTTTGGATTTGCGCCCAAAGATCAAGTAAGTGCTGTAGGTCGAGTTGTAATTCTTCTTGAGAACGGCCAATACCCGCAGTACGTACAATTACGCTCATGCCACGAGGTACATTTAACGACGCCAACATTTCTTTCAATTCTTCACGTACTGAACCTGAAATTTGACGGCTAATACCACCACCTTTCGGGTTGTTTGGCATGAGTACCAAGTAGCGACCAGCTAAAGAAATGAAGGTAGAGAGTGCAGCACCTTTGTTGCCACGTTCTTCTTTCTCTACCTGTACTAAAAGCTCAGTGCCTTCAGTAATCAGTTCACGAATATTGGAAGTTTGGCGAGGGTCAGCTTTGTAATAAGAGTTTGCGATTTCACGCATAGACAAGAAGCCTTGACGTCCCGCACCATATTCAACAAAGACGGCTTCTAAAGAAGGCTCAACGCGAGTCACGTGACCTTTATAGATATTGGATTTTTTTTGTTCACGGGTACGATTTTCTAAGTCAAAATCGTAAAGACGCTGCCCAGTGACAAGTGCAACGCGAATCTCTTCTGCATGTGTTGCATTAATCAACATACGTTTCATGGGTGTAACACCTAATAGTGATACACAGCAAACTATCGCTAAACACGTAGCGAACATCAAACATCACGGACCAATTTTGCTCAGATCTCAAATAAACCGATTGTGGTCTGAGTTTTATTACCTGCCTTTTTGATCGGCTTCGGTTTTGATTCACATATTGATGATGGCAATACGGCTTCAATCTTTAAACGATTAAAGTCTCCTGCGCGTTTCACTGGCGGACAAGCGGTGCATTGGATGTAAGTAACTTTCACTGTCACATTTGCTCGAAGAGCAACCCTTCTTTTTGGATAGGGTGTCTTGATACGGAATTATCATCGTACCTTTACAACTGAACAGATCCATATGCATCAACGCTGTGGCCTGAATACGACATCAGGGAGCGACTAATCTGATGTATATCAGTTTACGTTTAAAAACCAACCTTCGTTGGTCACATATTTTTTTGGGGCAAACTGATTTATGTGCAGATGCACAATTAAACCTAACAGTTTGCTGTTTTGCCGATATAATAAGCCTTCGGCGTCGGCATAATTCTTTTGGGACCGTTCCAAGCTGAGTTGAGTTATTTTCTTAACTATTCAATTTAAAATTGAAATGATTAAGCTTTTGACTCACTTATGGTGGTATCCGTGCGCTGACTATATCAAACCTTGTACCATCTGCCTATGGGCTAAGCTAGTCTTTCTTGTGTAAAGCATAGCCTAAATGGTCATTTTTTATTCAAATTCCGTATTTTTTAGGTCGCAGTAACTGTATGAATTCTACCCAACAATGGCAAAACGTGACGTGGTTTGAAGTGGACGAGCATCAAGCAGGGCAACGGATTGATAACTTTTTATTTAGCCGTTTAAAAGGTGTGCCTAAAAGTCGTATTTATCGCCTGATTCGTGAAGGTCAGGTTCGCGTGAATAAAAAGCGTATAAAAGCAGAAACTAAGTTGTCTATTGGTGACCAGATTCGTGTGGCCCCGATTCGCTATGAACAAAAAGATGAAAATGCGGCGCCTGTTTCTGACAAAGTAGCACAGAGTTTACTGAGCCGTGTGGTGTATGAAGATGAAGGATTGATGGTTGTCAATAAACCATCTGGCATTGCCGTGCATGGCGGCAGTGGTGTTGCTTATGGTCTGATTGAAGGCTTACGTGCCGCGACAGGTAAAAAATATTTAGAACTGATTCATCGTATTGACCGTGATACCTCAGGTTTGGTGATGATTTCTAAAAAACGTAGTGTCTTAAAAAGTTTGCAAGACATGTTGCGTGAACACAAAATTAAGAAAACTTACGCTGCTGTAGTCAAAGGTGTGGTGAGTTTAGACAAGCAGTTAATTGATGCGCCTTTGCACCGTTATGAACTGGCCAATGGGGAACGTCGTGTGCGTGTGTCGAGTGAAGGTAAAGAGTCTAAAACGCAGTGGAATGTGGCTGAGCGTTTTATGCATGCAACCTTAGTCTATGCATCGCCGCTTTCAGGGCGTACCCATCAAATTCGTGTGCATGGTTTAAGCATTGGTCATCCATTGGTCGGTGATGATAAGTATGGTCATGAAACAGAATATAAAGGGCCGAAGCCACGTCGTTTATGTCTGCATGCAATGCGTTTAGACATCCCTGGTTATGCACCGATTGAAGCACCGTTACCTGAAGATATGCAGAGTATTGTGGCGCAATTAAGAGCGCAGAAGAAGGATTAAGTCTTTTCCCTTTCATTTTAGAAGAGGTGATAACGCCATGACTTTTGTTGGTTGTGATTAATTTAAAATGATGCTGTATTGGTCATCTTTAATTTTAAAGATGCAAAGTAACAAAAATCTTTTGTTGAGCTGATGGAACGTCTTGAACGCGCTTTAAGCACTGATTTAAAGTGAAATGCAAGTCAGCTCAACGGCGCATCCTTGTCGCCATTGTGTAGCAAATGCATCGTGTAAATTGTCTTTATAAAAGTAAATATTGGAACCCCAGCATGAATAAACCTGTAGAACTGATTATCTTTGATTGGGATGGGACATTATTTGATTCAGTGGGGCAGATTGTGGCGAGTTTACTGTTTGCCGCGCAGCAATTTGCACAACCTTTAGCTGCTGATGCAGCAAAAAGTATTATTGGTTTAGGTTTGCCAGAAGTCGCGCAGCGATTATTTCCTCAAGTGCCTGAGCTACATACTGAGATTTTGCAATGCTATGCCGAGCATTATGTGGCGAACTCGAAAGGTGATGTTTGGTTCGACGGCGTAGCCGATATGTTGAATGGCTTACGTGAAGCAGGTTTACAGTTGGCGGTTGCGACAGGTAAAAGCCGTAAAGGCTTAGATCGAGTATTGGCGCAAACGCAGAGCCAAGCATTATTTGTGGCAACGCGTGCAGCCAGTGAGACCAAATCTAAACCGGATCCTTTGATGTTGGAAGAGATTTTAGCTGAAACGGGCGTGTCTGCTGAACGCGCGATTATGGTCGGTGATACCAGTTATGATCTAGAGATGGCGCGTACTATTGCCATGCCGAGAATCGGGGTGAGTTATGGGGTGCATACACCTGAAACGCTCAGACAATATCAACCTTTAGCCATCGCGGATGATGTGCCGAGCTTGCAGCAGCATTTATTACAATATGTTGACCTTAAACAAGTGATTTAACTTGAGTAGTCCAAATATATAGCCTGTGGACGCTGGTCAGAGTGAGCCTGCCTGTTTTGGGGCGATCATCTTTAAAGTTTTTGTCTTTAGTATGTTTTAAGGCGAATGAACGTTTCATTTAACTTTTGGATTTGTAATTTGAAAAAGCTCTTTGATGGGGCTTTTTTTGTGATGTTGTCGCAGAAAGAACTTCAATCATCGCCTTTATATTCGATGGTTGTCATTTGTGAAGATGAGCAAGAAATGAAAAACAGGGTATTTATAGCGTGATAAAACCCGCCGCGACATTGATGCTAATGGCGAGAATAGAGGTATTAAAACCATAAGCTAAAATAATGTGCAGAATATTAAGAATACGCATCGAACGTGAGGTAATGGAAACATCCGCGGTTTGCGCAGAAGTGCCAATCACATAACTAAAATATAAAAAGTCGGGATAGGTTGGTTGAGCCGTTTTGGGAAAGTCTAAGCCAGCATCTTGTTGATCTGCGAGAGCCAGATAATAGTCATGTGCATAATGAATGGCAAATACGGTATGCATAAAGAACCATGCGCTAATAATGGTGAGTAAGGACAGCGCTAAGTGCCCATATTTGATGGTTGGGTCATTCGGAAGATGAGTCAATTCCAATACAATCGCAATTAAGCACATGAGCAAAGTCAGGATCACCAACAGTAGAATGATCCATTTACTGGCATCTTGCTGTTGTGCATGTTGCAGAATGTGCCGATGGTCAACAGACCACAGGGTGGTCATGGTTTTGACTAAATAACTTGAGACGGCAATATTCCAACTGATCAATAAATTGGTCGACCAAGACCAGTCGGTAAATATATTCAGCAGCGTATAAAAAACAGCAGTCAGCAAAAAACTAATGAAAAAGAAGGGGCGAAATTTCATTGCTGTTTTTAAACGCTGTAAAGTGGGTATCGGCATAATTTTCTCCTTCTTCGTTTTATTTTTTTCGTGCAGCTAAAGTCGCAAGATCTACTTCAGTACCAGTCTGTGTTCGGACTTCAGTTGTAGGGAACTTGACAAAAGCCTGTTTTTCTTAGCCTATCCTAGCTTAAAAAGAATACAAAATGAAAAAGCGCGATGTCATCGACATCGCTTAAAAACAAAAGGATGAAAATACGCTTTTCATGCAGAGGATTGGTCTATGAGAAAGGCGCGTAACTATTTATTTTATTCAGAAAATAGTGGCGCGCCGAATGAGATGAGTAATTAGAACTCACTGCGGATTTATTCGCGGTTAATATCCAAATAAAATACCCGAGTCAGTAATTCTATAAATTTAGTCACTGCCAGTGAGCTGTTATTTTTACGATAGTTCACATACAGATCCAAATACGGCAGCTCAACCTCAAGTGGACGAATTACCGTGTTGTTCATGCTAAGTGGCGCAACATAACCAGGTAAAATTGTACAGCCGAGCCCCAAGCCAATCGCATTGATATTGAACAGAATATTGTCCGCTTTTTGCACAATGTTGAATTCGACATTATGAGCTTTGGCAAAGTCTAAAATCGTCTGGTGTAAAGTCTGTGACTGCTCGGCTGCGGGAATAATAAAATCAATGCCATTTAATGCTTTAACCGGAATTCGCTCATATTTGGCCAAAGGATGGTCTTTCGGCAACAGGAAAATGAGTGGTTCACGCAGTACAAACTGGCTTTCGATTTCATCACTATGGACATTATTTCGTGTAAAGCTAATGTCCAACTCCCCTTTTTTCAGCAAACGTAGTTGCTCAGTATTGTTCATACTGAATAACTCAATTTTTAACTCTGGGTTTTGTACTCGTAAATTGGGTAGTACATAAGGAAAGATTTTCATTTCCGCCACAGGGACAAAACCAATGCGCAGCATCTGCTGTTTGGCTTGCGACACTTGGCGTGCCATAGCGACCGCTTTGTCTGCCTGAGCTAGGGTGAGACGTGCTTGTTCAAGGAAAACAGCGCCTTCTTCCGTGAGTTCAACTTTTCGCTTGGTTCGATACAGTAACTGTACGCCGACATCTTCTTCAAGGTCTTTGATTTGCTGACTTAATGAAGGTTGAGCGGTATAAAGTTTCAGTGCTGCTTTACTAAAGTTCAGTTCTTCAGCAACAGTAATGAAATAGCGAAGGTGTCTAAGTTCCATATAAATAACCCACTGACTAATCCAAAAAATGTCTTACCATGACTGCGGTAAAGTATAATCGATAAACAATGATGCCGTGAAGATGATTCAATTATTTAGAAAATAAATGATCTTGGATTGAGTCTTAAGACTTTTCTATATGAAATCACTTTTTTAATAATTGCTAAAAGGTATTAATTAAATATTGAAAATAGTTCATTCCAATTACCTGAAAATCGGGTGAGGTGAACTACATAAAAATACAATTGCGTTTTGCTGAAATTGGATATGATAAAAACATAAATATAATTTAATTGAACATATGAGCTAAAAATCGATATGGCAGATTCAAATAAACTGGTGGTCTATGCCGCGCTGTTGGGGAATTTAGCCATTGCGCTGGTAAAATTTATTGCGGCTTATTTGACCAACAGCTCTGCCATGTTGAGTGAAGCCATTCACTCTGTTGTGGATACCTTAAACGAAATTTTACTGTTATATGGACTGAAGAAGTCGAATAAACCTGCCAACTTTAACCATCCTTTTGGCTACGGGCGAGAGCTATATTTTTGGGCCTTCATTGTATCTCTTATGGTCTTTGCCTTAGGGGCATTGGTGTCTATGTACAATGGGATCATGCACATTTTGCACCCTGAACCCATTTTAAACCCGACCATCAATTATGTTGTACTTGGCTTTGCATTTGTAAGTGAAGGTATTTCATGGTGTGTTGCTCTGAAAGTGTTTCGTAAGGCGAAAGGTCAGCAAGGTTATTTTGAGGCCTTTCGTCGCAGTAAAGACCCCACCACGTTTACAGTTCTGTTTGAAGACTCTGCTGCATTAATTGGTCTGTTGATTGCCTTTCTGGGTATTTATTTGGCACATCGTTTAAATATGCCTGCACTGGATGGGGTGGCGTCCATTCTGATTGGGCTGGTTCTGGCGGTGTCTGCTTTTCTTTTGGCACGGGAAACCAAAGGTTTGCTGCTTGGGGAAACCGCAGACCTGCATGTACGGCAAAATATCTTAAAAATTGCCCAAGATGATGAAGACGTATTGTCGGCCAACGGCTTACTGACCGAACAAATGGGTGCCAAACAGGTTTTGGCCTCATTGAGCGTGGAGTTTGAAGATCACCTGACTACCGATGAGATAGAAGCGTGTGTCAATCGCATTGAAGCAAAAATTAAACAAAATCATCCTGAGATTGTGGCACTCTTTGTGAAGCCGCAATCAAAAAAAGTGTGGTTAGAGCGAATGCAAGGACGCTTGGAATAGGTTAAGGTAGAGGTCAGTTTTCAAAACTGGTCCTGTTACTGGTGTATTGCAATAAAGATAACGACGTTAAATGAAGCCAAAATCAACTGAACTCCATTATCAAATTCCGACTGAAAATACCATGTCCCATACATGGCGGCAGCCCGAATTTCAGTTCCTACACTCCGACCATTATAACGGGACTCGCTTTGTCAATTCGGTTCGTCGACCTGAGGGCCGTAGTCGAGGCGACTTGCTGAAATGGTTGATTAAGCGTAAATCTTCGACATGGAATGTGGACTTGGCGCAAGAGTATGCGCACTTTCATGCCGATAAAAAGAGCCTACCGCAAGATCGCCCCCATGCCGATTTAAAGGATTGGCAGGTGTGGTTTGTGGGGCATGCCACGGTATTACTTCAAATTGGGCCCTATAACTTATTGACCGATCCTGTTTGGGCGGAACATGTCAGTCCGAAGCAAGGGCGAGGTCCACGCCGTGTTATGCCTGCTGGCATTGCCTTGGAAGATTTACCGACCATCCATGCAGTGCTTTTGAGCCATAACCACTATGACCATATGGATATTGCCAGTCTGAACTGGTTGTATGAGCGTTTCGCCATGCCCATTTACACAGGGCTAGGCAATGCATGGTATTTGCCCAAGCACTTACAAGTGTTGGAAATGGACTGGTGGCAGTCGGCACGTCTGCATGATTTAAAACTGGTCTATACCCCAGCACAGCATGGTTCTGGCCGTGGGCTGCGTGATCAAAACCGTGCGTTATGGGGTGGGTTTAATATTCACTGTGGCGCTGACTATGCTTATTTTGCGGGCGATACGGGTTATTCACCGCACTTTAAAGAGCTGCATCAGCGTTTTGGCGCACCGCGAATTGCATTACTGCCCATCGGGGCGTATGAACCGCGTGAGCTGATGCGCTATATGCATATGAATCCGCAAGATGCCTTTCAAGCGCATAAAGACCTGCATGCCAAATGCTCGATGGCCATTCACTATCGCACTTTTCAGCTGACCGATGAAAGCCGAGAACAGCCTGAGATTGATTTGAAAGTGGCGATGAAAAATAGCTCGAAGCTGATGAATCCATTTGTCTGCTTAAGAGAAGGTCGACGTTTAAGCGTGTAATGAACGCTTTAAGTATAAGATCAGGTGATGGCTGGCAAAACAGTCATCACCGAGACCATACGGACATCACCAAAATATCTTTCAAATAAAATCTAAAAACCGAAAGTATGCCTCTTTTATTGTTTAATTTTGCTCAAGCTGAGCCGCGCTCATTGCTGGTAAGGGTTGTCTAAGTTTTAATCGATAAACTCAATTGAAAATGCCCATCAACCTCGCATAAAAAGCCTTTCTTTTTGCTGTGTTTTCATCGAATCTTATCTTGTTGAAAAATTAAAATTCTTTTTTTCTTAAATATTTACATAGAAGAATCCGATTGTTTTTATTCGTAAAACTCGCTTTTGATTGTCATCAAAAGGGGCTATGTTAGAACAGTAATAATTACTTTAAACGGTTCATGATAATCATAATTTGATGATCAAATTTGGAGCTCGACATGACACAGAATATGCAAGCATCAGGTTGTCCATTTCACCAGAAAGATGGTGGACAAACGAGTTTAGCCAGCACCAATAATTCTGATTGGTGGCCCAATGCGCTCAATCTCGACATCCTGTCGCAACACGATAAAAAAACCAACCCGATGGATCCTGATTTTGACTATGCAGCTGCATTCAAATCATTGGATTTAGAAGCGGTGAAACAAGATCTTCGTGAACTCATCAACAGCAGCCAAGAATGGTGGCCATCTGACTATGGCAGTTACATTGGGATGTTTGTGCGTACCGCATGGCACTTGGCGGGTTCTTACCGTAAACAAGATGGACGTGGCGGCGCCAACACAGGGAACCAACGTTTTGCACCCCTCAACAGTTGGCCTGATAACGTCAACACCGATAAAGGCCGTCGCCTGCTTTGGCCAATCAAACGTAAATATGGCAACAAAATTTCATGGGGCGATTTAATCGTTCTTGCAGGGACCGTGGCTTATGAAGAAGCAGGTCTAAAAACCTTTGGTTTTGGTGGAGGCCGTCTAGATATTTGGGCACCCGAAAAAGACATTTATTGGGGGGAAGAGCGTCAATGGCTGGCACCAACAGCAAACCGTTATGCCAATGACCAAGACCGTAAATCGCTTGAAAATCCATTAGCTGCGGTACAAATGGGTTTAATCTACGTCAATCCAGAAGGGGTTGATGGCGTCCAAGATCCACTTCGTACTGCACAAGACATGCGTGTTACTTTTGACCGTATGGGAATGGATGATGAAGAAACCGTAGCACTCACTGCGGGTGGTCACACCGTAGGTAAAGCGCACGGAAATGGTAAAGCCGAAAAATTAGGGGCAGATGTCGAAAGCGCGGATGTAGAATTCCAAGGTCTCGGTTGGCATAACTCAGAAGGTACAGGCAATGGCGCGAACACCATGGTCAGTGGTTTAGAAGGGGCTTGGACCACACACCCGACCAAATGGGATAACGAGTTTTTCTATCTGTTGTTCACTTATGAATGGGAAAAAACCACCAGTCCTGCGGGTGCGAAACAATGGGAACCGATTAACATCAAAGAGGAAGATAAACCTGTTGATGCACATAACCCGAATGTACGCCGCAACCCAATGATGACTGATGCTGATATGGCGCTGAAAATGGACCCTGAATACCGCAAAATTTCAGAGCGTTTTTATGCAGATCCAGCTTACTTGTCTGAAGTGTTTGCGCGTGCTTGGTATAAGCTCACTCACCGTGACATGGGACCAAAATCCCGCTATTTAGGTGCAGATGTACCGAATGATGATCTGATTTGGCAAGACCCAATTCCATCGGTCGATTATGTTTTGTCTGAAGCTGAAATTGAAGACTTAAAAGCGAAGTTGCTGAATAGCGGTTTAACTTCGGTTGAATTGATTAATACTGCTTGGGATAGTGCTCGGACTTTCCGTGGTTCCGACTACCGTGGTGGCGCCAATGGGGCGCGTATTCGTCTTGCACCACAAAAAGACTGGGTGGGCAATGAGCCTGAGCGTTTAGCTAAAGTTTTGGCGAAACTTGAAGAAATTCAGGCGGGTCTGGCGAAAAAAGTCACTATTGCGGACTTGATTGTATTGGGCGGTACGGCAGCCGTTGAAAAAGCGGCGCATGCTGCGGGTGTGAATATCAAAGTTCCATTCCTTGCAGGACGAGGTGATGCGACTCAAGAGCAAACAGATGTGTATTCTTTTGAAGATTTACTCCCTAAGCATGATGGTTTCCGTAACTGGGTCAAAGAAGATTACAGCGTACAGCCTGAAGAAATGTTGTTAGACCGTGCACAATTACTGGGTTTGACTGCACCTGAAATGACGGTTCTAGTCGGTGGTATGCGTGTACTCGGCACAAACTATGGAGGTACACCAGAAGGCGTGTTGACGGCTCGCGTGGGGGTATTGAGCAATGACTTCTTTGTGAACTTAACGGATATGAAATATAACTGGAAACCCGTGGGTAAAAACCGTTATGAAATTGTAGACCGTGCGACAGGGGCAACCAAATGGACGGCGACACGTGTAGATTTAGTGTTTGGTTCAAACTCGATTTTACGTTCATATGCAGAAGTGTATGCGCAAGATGACAACAAAGAGAAGTTTGTAAAAGACTTTGTTGCGGCTTGGGTGAAAGTAATGAATGCAGACCGTTTTGACGTGAAGTAGTTATCACTGAAATAAAAAACCGCTCAAAAGAGCGGTTTTTTATAGATTATAAGGTGCTGATATTGTTTAATTTAAAAGTTTGGTTTTGTATAGTATGTATTCTATTCATTTTATGAAAATTTAAATTTAGAATTACTTATGTCAAACGCTTTTTTGATCTTGATGGCTTTCATTTCACTTTTTACTAATAATTTATTACATGCAGAGACCAATACACTGAATCAAGATAAAGTACTAAAACCGTTTATATTTGAAATTGGTTCAGATTTTTCAACTATTCAGACTAAATTCAATTTAGAAAAACATACTCCAAACGTGAATTTCATCAAAGAATCAAACTGGTATATATTCGCAACCCCAGTTGGATCTATTTCACTTCAAGAATGGCAAGGTAAGCTTCATTGCATCGCTTATGATATTGATACAAATGATATAGAGTTAAAAAAGAAAATTATCGAATTTCTATTTGAAAAATATAAAATGAATTTCGAATGGGTGAATAGAGTTGATAACGGATTCTATATTTCATATGAATCATCTAATGATTCTATTCAAGGAATCTATGCTTATTCACTAGGAACAACTATTTCTTTTACCAGTAATGAAATTAGAAAAGCTGAAACAAAAATTCGCTTTCCAAATCTTTAGCTACTAAAACTTCAATTTAACATAATATAGCTTATAGGAATAACTGCTTAGTATTGTTTTATATATCAAATGTTTATCATTTAAATGTAAGTGCGAAAATGAATAAAAAGCCTATTTTTATTAAAAATTAAGTTTCACCAGACCTTGATGGATATCCTTTTCAAGTTGATGCCACTCCCCAAACTCAGGCTCGACCAGTAAAGTCTGCGACACAAAGCCATAACACACCCGTTGCACATTTAAACTCATTTGCTGAAGTTGTACTTCATCATCAATATAAGGCTTAAGAATGCTGTGCCACATTTGCACCATCATGGCATAACTTTTACGGTAACTTTCAATGTTTGAAACCTGTCGTTCAAGCAAAAAAGTCTGCGCCCAAAGAAACTGTCGGGCCTGAATCTGCTCAAGCTGAAAGTGAATAATCTGCTGTAAATAGCACTCAAAAGTTAATTTTGTGGATAACTCCATCAGGCTTTGTGCATAACTTTTTAGCTGCTCCGCATTAGTTTTCACATGCTGATGAATGGTCAATGCAACCAAATCTTCCTTCTTTGAAAAGTACTCATAAAAGGTACCTAAACCGACTCCCGCCACATCGGTAATTTCCCGAATGGTAATTTCGTGCGCATGGCGCTCATGCAAAAGCCGAACAAAACTTTCTTGCAAAGCCTCTTGGGTGAGTTTAGCTCTGGATTGGCGTGGCCTACGGCGGACTTGGATCTCAGGATTCTTCATAGCACAAAGCTGAACATGGCAGACTCAATTTTTCTCTATACTGAAATGAAAAGTACAGCATAACAAGAGCAAAGTGACATGAATACCGCATGGATGACCCATCAAATCAGTAATCAGTTCGATGAACTGGAAAATTATAACCTGTTTGAAACCGATACCGTTTTACAAGAAATTCTCACTCGTTATGGCAGTCAGGATCAGGCAAGACTCACAGAGATGGGAAAAGCCGTTGGTTCAGCGGAATATTATGATTATGCCGAGCTCGCCAATAGGCATACGCCCATATTACATGCCTTTGATGCCCGTGGACGCCGTAAAGACTCTATCGAGTTTCATCCCGCATGGCATAAATGGATGGGATTAAATCGTCAGTTCGATACCCACGCACATCCGTTTAATCAGCCCAATTCACCCTCAAAATGGGTCGAATGGGCAGCGCGTTTTTATTTGGCAGGGCAGGTGGAGTGTGGGAATTTGTGCCCAAATTCGATGACCTTAGGCAGTATTCCACTGATTCAACGCGAACCTGAACTGTGGGCTAAAATCGGCGATAAGTTACTTTCGACAGAATACGATGAACGTGATATACCGATTAGCCAGAAAAAATCGATTTGGCTAGGCATGGGCATGACTGAAAAGCAAGGTGGTTCAGATGTCCGTGCCAATGAAACCATTGCTGTACCAGTCGCTGAGTCGGGACGCGGTCAAGGCTATTTGCTCACAGGGCATAAATGGTTTTTCTCTGCACCGATGTGTGATGCGCATTTGGTGGTGGCAAAGACGGAACAAGATGGTTTGGCCTGTTTCTTTGTACCGCGCTGGCTGGAGGATGGCACCAAGAATCCAATTCATGTGCAACGCTTAAAAGAAAAAGTCGGCAACCGAAGTAACTCTAGCTCGGAAGTCGAATTTAAAGAGGCGTGGGGCATTATGATTGGGGACGCTGGGCGCGGTATTCCCACCATTATAGAAATGGCGAATTACACCCGTTTAACCTGCTCAGTGGGCAGTACTGCCATGCTCAGACAAGCCTTGGTGCAATGCATTGCCTATACCCGTCAGCGTAAAGCCTTTGGTAAGCTTCTGGTTGAACAACCACTGATGCGCGCCGTACTGGCAGATTTAGTCTTAGAAACGGAAGCGGCAATGCAACTCAGTTTCCACTTGGCACACTGCTATGAAACGGATGATGCGCTGTCTGTGGCGTGGAAACGTATTATGACCCCAGCGTCGAAGTTCTGGATATGCAAACGTGCGGTTGAGCTGACAGGGGAAATGATGGAGGTTTTTGGCGGCAATGGCTATGTCGACAACGGCATCATGGCGCGTATTTTTAAAGAAGCGCCAGTCAATACCATTTGGGAAGGCTCAGGCAATGTCATGTGTTTGGATGTGCTGCGTGCTATCAGCCGTGATGTAGAGTCGATTGAAATCCTGTTTCAAGATTTGGCTACCACGGCTATGCAAGATGAACAGTTGAAACAAGAGCTGCAAAATCTATTTCAGTTGTTCCAACAGACACCTGAAGAACTACAATTTATGGGGCGCAGTTTGGTCAGCCGTTTAGTGATTTTGGCACAAGCAGTCCTGCTGAAACGGCATGCACCAGACTATGTGGCTGATGGCTTTATTCAAAGCCGTTATAGTCCATTTCATGGTCGGGTTGTCGGGATGCTTGAGATGAAACAACCCGACGTAGAACGACTACTGCATAGAGCATTTGTAGCTTAAAGCTCTTTATTGTACGGAAAGCTTTTGTGCTTCATCTTGTTCGAGTTTGATGTTGGGGCTGTCTTCAGCCTGAATAATATCAATCGGAATAAAGCGGACTTGAACAATGCTTGGGTTATCGTTCAAGTCTGGCAATAGCTTTTGATTGAGTGCTGCAATTTGCGCAGGGCTAGGCGGAATATCTCCACGGATAGAGACACGGACTAAAGTGAAATCATCTCTTTTATCGTATTGGATGGTATCAATAATATTATTGGCATGGTTCAGCTCAGTGCTAATGGTCGCCTCGGTACTGCTTTCGTACAGCCGTGTATTGAGCAGCGCATAAAAGTTGAGTGAGAGATAAATCCCTAAAAGTGCCAAGAACATTAGGCTAACAGCATTACGTTTGAGAAATTCTTTGACATTACTCTGTACTTCTTCGGTGGAACCCCGTCTAAAGCCTGCAATCCAAAGGACTAAAGATGAGCTAATCTGAATGGCGAAGATGTTGGTCACTGCCAGTAAAAATGCATTGGCTGAGTTTTTCCATTCCATATGCGCAAATAAAATCCCGCTGGCCACCAAGGGCGGAACTAAGGCCGTCGCAACGGCGACGCCCACTACGGCCACAGATAGGCGAGGGGATACTGAGGCAAAAGCACCTGCGGCACCGCCTGCTAAAGCAATCATCAAATCTAAAATGGTTGGCTGCGTGCGCGATAAAATTTCATTGGTCATGGGCAGGTCATAGTTCACCAGCCCTAAAATGATCCCAATGCTATAAATCATGGCAACGCCAAGTAACAAAGTGGACAACGCGGTTTTAAACAGCAGCCATCGGTTATCAATTAAAGCCAAGGCAATACCTGAAATTGGCCCCAGCATCATGGCAACCAACATCGCGCCAATCACTACCGCAGCCGAGTTGGACAGTAGTCCATAGCCTGCTATGACAGCAGCCAAGGCATTCATAATAAAAAAGGTTTTGCTTGGCAGTGCATCCGCTTGGATGTTTAATCGGACTTTTTGGTGGTCAATTTTTTTGGAGTTTTCGCGCAAGGCCTGCTTATAACGAATTTTTTCTTTTAGAAACTCATACTTTTCTTGGTCAGGTATATCTTTGACCACAATGGTTGCATCTTTGTCTTTTTCGAGTGGCATGGTGATGCTCTTATTTTGTATGTGATTAAGATTTAATCTAGCGCTTTTATCAAGGGAAGCAAACAAAAAAATGGTGAGAAATAATATGATTCACGCTTCAATTTAGAATATGTTCTAGCCACTTTCTTTTTATTGAAGCGAGGCTTCTCGATTTTGCTGAACATCATTCATTAACAAGGACTTTTTAGCACCGAGCAGGAAAGATTTTATTGAAATCGCGAGGCCATTCAGAAAAAGACAGATCAATTGCAGATGTTTAGCTGACCCTAGAGCATAGTCTTGTTAGAACAAGACGCTACGATTGGAAATAATATTTTTCATCACCATGGTAGAGATGAGACGTTGCACATTTGGCAGTGCTGACAAGTGCTCATCATAGAGTTTTTGATAACTTTCCAAGTCATAGGTCACGACATGCAGCAAGTAGTCGGGGTCACCAAAAAGTCGCTGCGCTTTCACAATTTGAGGAACCTTAAGAATCGCTTCTTCAAGACTTTGCACCGAATCTTTATCGCCATTTTTGAGCGTCACAAAAACAATGGTGGAGAAATTCAAGCCGAGTTGTGAAATATCTAACTGTGCGCGATAGCCTTTGATAATACCTGCATCTTCTAAGGCTTTGACTCTACGGTGACAAGGAGAGAGGCTAAGCCCTACCTTATGCGCCAACTCCGTAACAGATAAACGACCATCGGCTTGTAGTTCAGCAAGAATCTTCTTATCAATTTTATCCATGTGGAAGAATCTCCCCTTTTTAGGTGTTATTGCACAAATATTTGAAAGCACATTTTAGAGCCTAAAGGATATCCTTTCAAAATTATTTGATACAGATCATGTTTTGATTGGGTCAAACCTCAAAACGGTGATGGATAAGAGAGGAAAAGGATGTCACTGAATATTATGATTGCTTTTTGGGGTGTTTCGATCCTGTTTGTGATGACCCCAGGTATAGATTGGGCCTATGCCATTTCGTCGGGGATACAGGGAAAAAGAGTCTTGCCTGCGGTAACCGGTTTATTAACAGGGCATTTGATGGCGGCACTGATTGTTGCTGCGGGTGTGGGCACATTGGTGACCAGTCAGCCCGTATTGCTTCAAGTACTCACGGGTGTTGGGGCTGTTTATTTGCTGTGGATGGGGCTGAGCCTGTCGATGCGCCCTGCAACGATTAGCAGCGATCAGATTGCTATTGCATCTTCAAAGTTATGGTACATTCGAGGGGTTTATTTAAGTGGCTTAAATCCGAAAGTCCTGTTGTTATTTTTGGCTTTATTGCCGCCCTTTATCGACCCGCAAGCGGCTTTGTCGCCCACCTCTCAAATTGTTTTATTGGCGGGAATTCATCTCATGAGTTGCGCGGCTGTTTATTTCTTGGTTGGATTTAGTGCGCAAAAAGTTTTGGGCACACGCCCACAGGCTGCTAGGGTGGTCAGTCGAGTGTCAGGGGCATTGATGATGTTGATGGCGATGATTTTATTGTTAGAACAGTTTGATATCTAAGCGATATTTTAAGCATATGGATCAAAGGCAGTGCAAAATAAAGCATTGCCATAACCTGTAATTGAATTGAAAAATAGCGCATGAGTTGGGGGATATAGGTTCAGCCAAAATCGCTTGTAATACGTTCAAAAAGGCGTAAAATTTCTACCGCATCATCAGCGAGATGATCACATCAACAAGGTGAAAAAAATGGCAAAGAAGAAAGCTGAGCCAAAAGTTGTGATTCACAACTTCGTGGCTAAACACATGCATGAAGTCAACCAAAGCCAAGTCTTTGTAGACCGAAAGAAAAATGCAAAACGAGGCTATGACAAGCACAAAAAAGGGAGATATTCAGATGATTATCTCCCTTTTTTAATGTCCGTTCCTTGGGTTTAAAGACCTTTAAGCTGTCACAATACGTGTTGCGGATTTGACCATGTCGGCCAAACCATGGGTTTTAAAATAATATTCCATCTGACTTTTCACAATGAGTGGATTACTCATTTTCAAGGCACGCTCTAACAATTCGACCGCATCTGGCATTGGGACATGACAAATGGCTTTGCGTACACGCAGAATGTTACTTGAGCTCATTGATAGGGTATTGAAGCCCATCGCCATCAGTAAGATCGCAGACAAAGGATCGCCCGCCATTTCCCCACAAATACTGACCGGTTTGTTGTACTTATGACACTCTTTGACTAAGCGGGTGAGCGCACGTAAAACCGCAGGGTGGAAATGTGAGTAGACATTGGCGACACGTGGATTATTACGGTCAACGGCCAGTAAGTATTGTGTCAAGTCGTTTGAACCTACCGAGAAAAAGTCAACCAACTCGGCAAACTCTTCAATCTGCAATAAGACACTTGGTACTTCGACCATGATCCCGATTTTTGGCTTGGTGATTTTGACCTGTTCTTCTTCTTGTACCGCGACCCAGTCACGCTCCAGTAAATACAGCGCTTCTTCTACTTCACTGACGCTGGTCACCATCGGCAGTAGAATGTGTAGGTTATTGAGACCAATACTGGCTTTGAGCATGGCACGAATTTGTGAAGAAAAAATTTCAGGGTGGTCAAGCGTAAAGCGAATACCGCGCCAGCCGAGAGCTGAGTTTTCTTCCTCAATTGAAAAATAAGGCAAGTCCTTATCTGCACCGATATCGAGGGTACGCATCACCACAGGTTTGTTGGCAAAGTGGCTCAACTGTTGACGATAAATCGCACGCTGTTCTTCTTCACCTGGGAAGCGATCACGTAGCATGAACGGAATTTCAGAGCGATATAGACCAACACCTTTGGCACCGCGCTGTACACCACGGACCACATCAATCATCAAGCCAGTATTGACGAACAGTTTGACTGCCATACCATCAGGGGTGATGGCATCTTTAGTTTCATACTGTTTTAAATCTTTGGCAATCAGTTCTTCTTCTTTTTGAATTTCTTTATAGCGACTACGTAAACGGCGAGGTGGATTAATAAACACACGCCCTTGGTGCGCATCGACGATCATTTCCACATCATCGAGGGTATTAATCGGCAGTTCAGTCACGCCGACCACGGTTGGAATACCGAGTGCGCGCGCCACAATCACCATATGCGAGTTCATGGCACCTTCGGTGGTTACGATGGCTGCAATTTTATCGACGGGCAGTTCAACCAAGGCTGCGGTTGAGATTTCCTCACCAATCAGAATACTTTCATCGGTAAGTTCACGGTGGCTGGAGTCGGCTTCTTGCAAATAAGCCAAAATCCGTCGTCCGAGATCTTTTAAGTCCGCGGCACGTTCACGGAGATAGTCATCTTCCATCTGTTCAAACAGATCGATGTGATTATCGATGACGATACGCACCGCACCTTGTGCCCAGTTACCATCACGAATTTGTTCTTTAATTTCCGCGGGTAGTGCATTTTCATCCAACATGCGTAAGAACACGCTAAACAAGGCGCGCTCCTCCGCCATGAGGGCATCTTGCATTTTGTCATCAAGCGATTTGATTTCATCACGCACTGAGGTGAGGGCACGATCCAGCAGTTCTAATTCTTCACTGATGTCATCGGCTTCACGGTCAGGGACAGCCGCCAAATCCGCAGGGGGATAGAGAATGACAGCACGACCTAAGGCAATTCCGCCTGAACCTGGGACACCTTGGAAAGTTTTGTAGGCAGGTAGATTGCTGGGTTTACGAAATACATCGATATTGCCCACCGCATGCGCATGCGCAATAACCCCTGAAAGCTGAGCACAGAGCGTGACGAGGAAAGATTCCGCAGCTTCACTAAAGTCTTGCGACTCTTTGTTTTGCACCACAAGTACGCCCATGACTTTACGGCGGTACATGACCGGTACACCGAGGAACGAGTTATAAATTTCCTCACCTGTTTCAGGTAAGTACATAAAACGTTCATGTTTCGGTGCATTGTCAAGGTTGACGATTTCTTCACGCTGACCCACCAGACCGACCAAGCCTTCACTGGTATGCAGTGAAACATGGCCGACCGAATCGGGGTTCAAACCTTTCGATGCCATCAATAAATAACGTTGATTGCGTTCGTCGAGTAAATAGATGGAGCAAACGTCAACATGCATGGCTTCCGCCACATGGTTGACCATAATGTCGAGTGATTCATGCAAACTGGTGGACGCATTGATTTCTTGTACAATGCGTCGAAGGGTATCCAGTTGCATATTCGACATCGCGTCTACTCCAAAAATAATGTGCGTCCAACTTATTTATAACAAGAGATCCTTAAAAAATCTGTAGGACGTCTAGATTTTTTAAGGCTTTTTTTGAGGGAGCTGATTGCACAGCTCCACCATCGCTTTGCGGTATACATCGCGTTTAAAATTCACAACTTGCCCCAGCGGGTACCAATAACTGACCCACTGCCATTGGTCAAACTCAGGCGGATCAGACAAATTCAAACGAATATTCTGAGCGGGAGCAGTGAGTTTGAGTAAAAACCACTTTTGTTTTTGTCCAATACATACGGGATCGGAATCTGTACGAATGTATCGGTGCGGCAAACGATAACGCAGCCAACCTTTAGTTTGCGCTACAATTTGGACGTGTTCGGGCAGTAAGCCAACTTCTTCTCTCAGCTCACGATAAAGTGCCTGTTCAGGGGTTTCTCCATATTGGATACCTCCTTGTGGAAATTGCCAAGCATTGTGTCCAATGCGTTTTGCCCATAAAACTTGTCCAAACTCGTTTGCCAAAATGATCCCGACATTGGGTCGGAAACCTTCCGAATCGATCATTTGGCTACCTAAATATTGTGTAATTTATGACTTTGCGATCGGGGATTTTTATTTCTGTATCCAACTCGAAAAAAGCAAAGTTTAAAAATGTTAAAATTGCTATGATCTTAACGAATTTCTATCGACTAGCGGAGATAGATTTACAAATTTTTTCTTAAATTTCAGTTTTTACGAGTATTTTCATGAAATTGGCGCTATTTGATCTCGATCACACCTTGTTAAACACCGATTCAGATCATTCTTGGGGAGAGTTTTTGGTGAATGAAGGCTTGGTCGATCCAGTTCGCCATCGCGCCATGAACGATAAATTTTATGAAGACTACAAAGCAGGACAGCTCGACCCGATTGCCTATAATGAATTTGTGTTTGAATTTCTAACCCAACATGACAATACCTACCTTACTGAACTGCATGAGCTGTTCATGCACAAAGTGATTCGCCCGCAAATGCGTCCTGAAGGTTTTACAGCCATTGAAAAACACCGCGATGCTGGACATGCTTTGGTTGGCATTACCGCAACCTCTGATTTTATTACCGCACCGATTTTCCGTGAGTTTGGGATTAATGAAATTATTGCGACCAATGCTGAAGTGGTTGAGGGTAAATACACGGGCAAAGTGATCAACACGCCGTGCTATCAAAAAGGCAAATTGACGCGTTTAGATCAATGGCTTGCAGGGCGTGATGTTAGCGAGTCTTGGGCGTATTCAGATTCCATCAATGATCGCTTTTTACTTGAATATGCTGACCATGCCATTGCCGTCAATCCAGATGACCGCCTAGAAGCATTGGCTAAAGAGCAGGCATGGGAAATTCAAGACTGGTCGATTTAAGTATCTGTCTTTCTTTGTTTAAAAAGGCTGCTTTCCTTTCGGGCAGTCTTTTTTATTTAAAAGGCATCGACGTAAAAAATGAAAAGTGAGTAAAGCGATAATAAAATATCGGGCTAGAGGTAGGCTGATCTTGGAAAATTAACCAAATATGCTATGTTGAACCTTGGCTAAAACTATTTTGACTATGAAAAATTAGAACATAAGCGTGGAGAAAAATATGAGTGTACGACCAAGAATGACCCACCTGTTTGAGCAACTCGGTTTAGATGCGAGTGAAGAGGCCATCGCGTTGTTTATTGTAACGCATCAGCTCAATGCACAAACCACGATTGTTGACGCAGAGTATTGGACTGAAGCGCAACGTCAGTTTTTGGCAGAAAAAATTAAATCGGATGGTGAGTGGGCTATCATTGTAGATCAGCTGAATGAATCCCTGCATGAAGATTCACTGATTCAAAAATAAACTGAGCTTAAAGAGGCTGAGCGTCGAAGCTTTGCCTCTCTTGATAAAAATAAGATAAAAGTAGAAATTTATGTCTCTCGATCATCAAACTTTTCCTGACTCTACGTCTTTAGAACATGTCGCTTCAGTTAATCAACTAGAACAAGATCGTGCCCTGTTTGTCGGTGCGAAATATGAGTCTTACTATCAAGCTCAATTTGAAAAAATCACGCCAAAGAAACAATATGCAGGCTTTAATATTGCCGCCTTTTTCTTAGGTGTGGTCTGGTTATTTTATCGAAAAATGTACCGTTATGGCTTTATGGCCATTGGTTTAATTGTGGTCATAGGGATGGTTGAAATATTTTTGGGGATTGAAAGTTCTGGTGCAAATATTGGCTTGGCCGTAGCATTTGGAATGTTTGAGAATACCTTATACAAGCATCATGTCGATCAGCAGATTGCCAAAATTCGCCAGTTGGGAAGTGGAAACGTCCATACGGAATTAGAAAATCGTGGGGGTACAAATCTTATAGTAGGTTCGATCTTGCTGGTGATTTGGCTTGGGCTGGCTGCACTGGCTATTAGTGTTTCTTAATTCGCTTGCGCAAAATAAAAAACCATCCTTGTGGATGGTTTTTTAATGCTTGCAAAGCTTAGTTCATCATTGCAATCAGCTCTTGCACCGCACGAGATTGGGTTCTGCCTGGATGCCAAACCATACCGAGTTGACGGTTCATTTCGAACTTCACATTCAACTGCTGTAGGTCTTGGTTAATCATCGTTTTTGGAAGCACTGACCAACCCAGTCCAATCGATGCCAACATACGAATCGACTCGAGTGGATTATTGCTCATGGTGATTTTAGGTTTCAGCCCTTGTTTTTCAAACTCTGCTAGTGTGATTTGGCTGGTATAGGTTTGTGACGCAGGCAATAAACTTGGGTATTGAATCAGGTCTTCGAGTTGTAGGTTTTGCATTTGTGCCAACGGATGAAACGGTGCTGCTACAAAAACTAAAGGATCTTCCCAAATGGTGATGTACTGCAAACGTTCATCGAGTTTGGGTGGAAGCGTCAAAAAAGCCAATTCTAAGTCGCCAGCCAGTACTTTTTCATGCGCTTGCTCGGAGTCAACAAAGTGCACATCTAAGGTGACATTTGGAAAGCTTTGCACATAGCTACGTAAATGGCTCGGTAAGTGATGCAAACCAATATGATGACTGGTGCCAATTTTGAGTTTGCCTTGGACCATGCCTTGTTCATGACTCAAGGTGTGATGAATGTCACCCAGTTCATTGAGCCAGTTTTTAACTTTAGGCAGCAGTGAATGCGCGGCATGTGTGGCTTGTACACCACGACCCGCAGACTCAAACAGTTTCACACCAAAATATTCTTCTAAACTATGAATACGTTTGGTTACAGCAGGTTGCGTAATGAAGAGCTGATCTGCGGCTAAAGAAATAGAGCCGGTTTCCATGACTTTTACAAAAGCTTCGAAGGCTGCAAGATTCATAAGGATAATCTAGTTATGAAAGTATAATTAAATTATAAAATAATTTTATATGAATTGCGATCTTTAAAATGAATATAGGTTATTTGGTCTGGACTGAAATAAAAAAAGATCACTTGATGTGATCTTTTGGAGAGTTGAGAGGGCGCTTGATATAAGGGCTTAAGCAGGAATATTTTCTTCGGTAGTACAGTTCTTTTTCTCCCAAATACGTTCATGGAAAAAGAATGCGAAGGCTTGCACGGTTGGTTCTAATAAGCTGAGGGTGACCGCCATCCATAAGTTACCTGTGACAAAATAAGCCACAATCATGGCCACGGTAATGTGCATGATGTAATAGCTTAGGGTTTTTTTGAATATGCGCTGATTGTTCGCTACAAATTTCTGAATGTTCGCCATGATAAATACCCTCTCAATAATGCCTTTCATTTGTAAATAGTAATTATTATCATTAATAAAGTCAAAATGAAATTTTGATTGCTCGTGATTGGGTTTTTGAATGCAAGGCGATGCAGTCGACTGTTTGGAATATTTGACGTGAGAAAACAAGCTTCTGTAGATTTTACTCTTTAGTCTATGCATAGGTCGCTGTCTTACTATTCACATCAACGAAGCGAGCCTTAAAAAGTATTGGTCTAAATAGGGGAGATAAACCTTGCATGGCTGAGCAGAGACATATACTGCGAGGCCTACAACAGGTTGAGAAATAGGCTATAGCGCTTGAATTAAAACCAGCAGTGAGGGCTTGTAATCAAAGGGATTGAAACAAAGAGGTATGAATTTAAAATAATTCCAAAAAGTTTTTAAATTAATAAAAATGATAAATTAGATTTATGTGAAATCGTCGCTATAATCGATTTTAATGAAAGAATTACCCAGTCCAGTGGAGTCAATCGACATGGCAGGCGAAAACCAACAAGCAAAAACATTGTATGACAAATTGTGGGATGACCACTTAGTAAAACAACGCGACGATGGCTCGGCTTTACTCTATATCGACCGTCATTTATTACATGAAGTGACTTCTCCGCAAGCCTTTGAAGGTTTACAACTTGCGGGTCGTAAACCATGGCGTTTAAGTGCGAATGTGGCAACTCCTGATCATAACGTTCCAACATCGACCAAAGAGCGTTCAGAAGGAATAGCAGGTATTGAAGATGATACTTCACGTATCCAAGTTCAAACCTTAGACGACAACTGTAAAGCTTTTAATGTGGTGCAGTTCGACATTAATGATGTCCGTCAAGGTATTGCACACGTGGTCGGGCCTGAGCAAGGTTTGACTTTACCGGGTATGACTGTGGTCTGTGGAGACTCTCATACGGCAACACATGGTGCATTCGGCTGTTTGGCGCACGGGATTGGTACATCTGAAGTGGAGCATGTATTGGCAACCCAGTGCTTGGTTCAAAAGAAGATGAAAAACATGTTGGTACGTGTTGATGGTCAATTGGGTCATGGTGTAACACCGAAAGATGTAGTTTTAGCCATCATCGGTAAAATTGGTACTGCAGGCGGTACAGGTCATGCCATCGAGTTTGGTGGTCAAGTGTTCCGTGATATGTCGATCGAAGGTCGTATGACGGTGTGTAATATGGCGATTGAAGGCGGCGCACGTGTGGGTATGGTCGCTGTCGATGACAAAACCATTGCCTATGTCAAAGACCGTCCATATGCACCACAGGGCGCACAGTGGGATGCTGCGGTTGCGTATTGGAATACCTTACATTCGGATGCAGATGCGCATTTTGACACTGTAGTTGTATTGCAAGGTGAAGAGATTGAGCCACAAGTGTCTTGGGGTACATCGCCTGAAATGGTGATTCCAGTGACTCAAGCTGTACCAACTTTAGAACAAGCCAAAGATGAAGTGCAACGCAATGATTGGACGCGTGCTTATAACTACATGGGTTTAACCGCAGGTCAGGCGTTGGCAGATATTCAGTTAGACCGTGTTTTTATTGGTTCATGTACCAACTCTCGAATTGAAGATATTCGTGCCGCGGCTGAAGTTGCCAAAGGCAAAAAAGTGGCAAGTACGATTAAACAAGCCATGGTGGTTCCAGGGTCTGGTTTAGTCAAAGCGCAAGCAGAAGCCGAAGGCTTAGACAAAGTTTTGATTGAAGCGGGCTTTGAATGGCGTGAGCCAGGTTGTTCAATGTGTTTAGCCATGAATGCAGACAAATTACAACCCGGTGAGCACTGTGCATCGACCTCTAACCGTAACTTCGAAGGTCGTCAGGGCAATGGTGGTCGCACGCACTTGGTGAGCCCAGCGATGGCAGCGGCAGCAGCGATTGCAGGTCATTTTGTCGATGTACGTTCATTTTAATTCGGGCTTGGGAGCATAGACATGAAAAAATATACCGTTGAACAGGGTATCGTTGCACCTTTAGACCGTGCCAATGTCGATACAGACTTGATCATTCCAAAACAATTTTTGAAATCCATTAAACGCACGGGTTTTGGTGAAAACTTATTTGATGAATTACGTTATTTAGATGAAGGTTTTTTGGGACAAGACAATTCTAAACGTCCTAAAAACCCTGATTTTGCATTGAATCAGCCACGTTACCAAGGTGCGAGCATCTTAATTTCTCGTGCGAACTTTGGTTGTGGTTCAAGCCGCGAACATGCGCCGTGGGCATTGGAAGAATATGGTTTCCGTACTGTGATTGCACCCAGCTATGCCGACATTTTCTTTAATAATAGTTTCAAAAATGGCATGTTGCCTGTGATTTTGTCTGAAGAAATTGTTGACCAACTTTTCAAAGAATGTGCAGCAACAGAAGGCTATCAGCTGACGATTGATTTGGATGTGCAAGAAGTACGTACACCATCGGGTGAAGCCTTCACATTTGAAGTCGATCCATTTCGTAAGCACTGTTTGTTAAATGGTTTGGATGATATTGGTTTAACTTTACAGGTTGCAGATGACATCAAAGCCTATGAAGAAAAGACCAAAGCATCACGTCCGTGGGTGTTTGCTGAAATTCATGCTTAATTGAAAATTCGATGCATCTAGTGCTTGGGGCCATCTCTTGTTAATATCGAGCAAAAGAATTTTAAACGTTTTGCTACTGGTAAAGGTTGGGCTTGAACAATGGTGACGAGTTACAGTCGTATCGCTCTACTGGCGTTGGTGGGAACATTAACTGCCTGCCAAAGCATGAATACGGCAAGCATAAAGCGGATTCAGGATACCCCAGCGAGTAAAAATAATGCGCAGCTTTACTGTACTGGTACAGTGAACTGCGAATTTGAACGATGGAATCAGATCAAAATTGTGGATGCGGACAATCATCGTGTCAGCCGTGAGGCTATTCGAGAGAAGGTTGTGCGGTTAAAACGAGATGATTTGAATGAAGCGAATGCCTTGTTTCTGTCAGTGCCAGCGGGGCAACATGAACTGGTGATTCGCTTCTATCCCGTTTCGGTCGATCGCGCTGAAACGCTGCATGTCATTCATCGTTTTAAGCCTGCGGAACGCTACACCTTTAGGATGTTCCGTGCGCGCAGTCGACATCAGGGAAGTTTGTTGAATATGTCTGCACCTGACCCTTTATGTGTCGATTTAAAGCAAAACCAAAGAACAATTCGTCGTTTTTGCAAACCTTACAATGTCTTAAATGGCTTGGGCGAGTTTGTAGAACAAAAACTTTAATCGTGTGAGTCAGCACTCACCAACAATGGAATATTTCATGTCTAAACATATTTTGATTTTGGCTGGTGACGGCATTGGTCCTGAAATTGTAAAAGCCGCAGAACAGGTACTTACACGAGTCAATGATCAATTCAATTTAGGTTTAACGTGGGAACAGGGCCTACTCGGTGGGGCTGCCATAGATGCACACGGTTCACCTTATCCAGATGTGACCGCAGCACAAGCTAAAAATGCAGATGCAATTTTACTTGGTGCGGTAGGTGGTCCGAAGTGGGACAACATTGAGCGTTCGATCCGTCCAGAGCGTGGTTTGTTAAAAATTCGTAGTGAATTGAATTTATTCGCGAACTTACGTCCAGCTATTTTGTATCCGCAATTGGCAGATGCATCAAGCTTAAAGCCTGAAATTGTAGCAGGTCTTGATATTCTTATCGTTCGTGAATTAACTGGCGGGATTTATTTCGGTCAGCCACGGGGGATTCGTGAACTTGAGAATGGTGAAAAACAAGGTTTTAACACCGACGTTTATGCTGAGTCTGAAATTAAGCGTATTGCGAAAGTGGCTTTTGAAATGGCTGGTTTACGTGGTGGCAAAGTCTGTTCGGTTGATAAAGCCAACGTCCTTGAAGTGACGGAGCTTTGGAAACAAACCGTAACGGCGATGAAAGAAGCTGACTATCCAAACATTAACTTGTCGCATATGTATGTCGATAATGCTGCAATGCAATTGGTGCGAGCGCCTAAACAGTTTGACGTGATTGTGACAGGTAACTTATTTGGTGACATCTTGTCTGATGAAGCCGCGATGTTGACAGGTTCAATTGGGATGTTGCCATCAGCATCCTTAGATGAAAATGCGAAAGGGATGTATGAGCCATGTCATGGTTCGGCGCCCGATATCGCAGGACAAAATATTGCCAACCCATTAGCCACTATTCTTTCAGTAGCTATGATGTTGCGATATACCTTCCGTGAAGAAGCTGCTGCTCAAGCGATTGAAGATGCAGTAGGCAATGTCCTAGATCAAGGCTTGCGTACCGCTGATATCATGTCTGAAGGCATGAGCAAAGTGGGTACTGCGGAAATGGGGCAGGCAGTTGTGGCTGCGCTGAACTAAGCCAAAAGCAATTTGAAAACGCAGCCATCCGCTGCGTTTTTTTATGCCTAAAATTTAATAACTTTTGCAGGCTTTACCTCGATATTGAATTGATTGAGCAATATTATCTTTTAACAAGAAGTGGACTTGGCACTCTAACTGAACATCATAAAATGGCGTATGTGTGGGAATAGGAATCGCACCGACACTGCTGTCGCTACGCATAGTGGGCATAGGGGTTGGAATTTGAATCCGCCTGACAATGGTGTAACTCAGTTGGTTTGGTGTTTGAATCGGCGCACCTAAAGTTTCATAACCGAGTTGACGTAAGTCGAGTTCGCGCCGAATGCTCGATACATCTTGGCCGATATATTGTTCTAAATAGTCGGGGAGCGCAATTTTAGCGGGTGAAACGACGGTCTGGTGTTGCATTGGAGAGCTGCTGCAAGCTTGAAGCAGTAGAAAGCAGATGGAACTAAAAAAAC
This sequence comes from Acinetobacter sp. P1332, assembly GCF_044057475.1. Taxonomy (NCBI): domain Bacteria; kingdom Pseudomonadati; phylum Pseudomonadota; class Gammaproteobacteria; order Moraxellales; family Moraxellaceae; genus Acinetobacter; species Acinetobacter sp. P1332. Next base: position 3,104,465 of record NZ_CP171157.1, on the reverse strand, counting down.
TGACAATAAAGGGCTTCATGATCATCCCCTAAGCAGAGAAAGACCCTTTTAGTATTGTATATCTGAACGTTCGTTTGAGTATGTTTCGAGTAATTTGAGATAAACGGTATGTAGGCGACTCAAAATGACGCAGCCGTTAACACGCCTTGCCGATCTAGTGAATAGATTCCACAAGATCATCATGCAGTCTGAACTCAATGTTACATTTCATTTCAATATTCAGGCTACCGCTGGAAGGTGTCGGAATGGGTGCACCCATATTGACACTGGTTCCAATATTGGGGGTTACCATCGGAATAGGCATATTACGTAACAGAGTTTAGGTCAGTTTCTCTGGGGTATATACAGGAGCACCGAGCACTTTATAACCCATGCTATTGAGGTTGAGTTAATTTTGAACTTGATTTGACGATTGGCCAATATAGTGTTGTAAGGTTTGCTTGAGCTGAGTTTGACTTGTTGTAGCACAAGCAACACAGAGTATTGGAAACAGTAAAATAGCGAGCTTCGTTGAAGCCGTCTTCATTATTGTTTTGGCGTATTGAGTTATTATTGCATTTAACTATAGTTTGATTTTTGGTTTAAATACAGTCGATGTATAACGTTTAGTCTGAGCGCAGACATTAAAAAAGCCACTTAAAAAGTGGCTTTTTCGCTTCGCTAAAACTTAGCGCGCACGATAAGTGATACGACCCTTAGACAAATCATAAGGTGTCATTTCTACTTTAACACTGTCGCCAGTCAAAATACGAATATAGTGTTTACGCATTTTACCAGAGATGTGAGCAATCACTTCATGACCGTTTTCTAAACGTACACGAAACATAGTATTAGGAAGCGTCTCGGTGACAACGCCTTCGAACTCGATGAGTTCCTCTTTATTGGCCATAGCCTACCTGAATGAATAAATTGGAAAGGCGCAAATTATAGTCAATTTTTTTGCATAAAACAAGGCGGAATGGGCGGTTGCCTGATCATCTGTCAGTAAAATAAGCGAACAAGCGGAATAAATATTTTCAACAAAAAAACTGTATAAGTTGTTGTCAGTTCGGTCAATCGCAGTTAATCTAATTTTAATGTTTTATGTATAAATGAAGAACATACAAGGAAGGTTCTAGCGTGGGTCAGCTAACGGATGCATCGGTTGTATTGCGATTAGGCTACCAAGCGATTCGTCGTTCAGGGTTGCCAACAGAAGAAATTTTAACAAAGGCTGGTGTTGCATTAAATCAGATGGAAACCAATGAGCGTACGCCTTTGAGCGCACAATACGCTTTTTGGGTGGCGGCAGAAGAGGTGAGCCGCGATCCAGACATTGGTCTACATTTGGGTGAAAATCTGCCTTTATACCGTGGCCAAGTGATTGAGCATTTGTTTATTTCATCCGAAAACTTTGGTGAGGGCTTGAAGCGTGCTTTGGCTTATCAGCGATTGATCAGTGATGCCTTTCATGCCAAGTTGGTGGTTGAAGATGACCGCTGTTATTTGACCAATGGGGAACAACCTTGGGCTGAAAATTTAGTCAATCGACATTTTTCTGAATGTGCGATGTCCGGTATTTTACGGTTCTTTAAATTTATTACTGAAGGGCGCTTTGAACCGATCTATATTGATTTTAACTTCAGTAAAGGCGCGTTTGATGATGAGTATTTTCGCGTATATGAGTGCCCTGTTAGTTTAGGGCAAAAAGAAACCCGCTTATATTTTGACCCAAGTATTTTGGCTTATCCGTTGTGGCAAGCGGAACCTGAATTATTGCAACTGCATGAGCAGTTAGCGATTGAAAAACTTCAAGAATTAGCCCGTTATGATTTGGTGGGTGAAGTCCGTCGTGCGATAGGTTCAACCCTAGAAAGTGGTGAAACCACACTTGAAACAGTGGCTTCACAGCTCAGTATTACCCCAAGGCGTTTACGCACACAACTTAGTGAGGCGAATACCAGCTTCCAGCAAATTTTGTCTGATTATCGCTGTCGTTTGGCGAAAAAACTTTTGGCCAATACGGCTGAAAGTGTAGAGCGTATCGTGTATTTGACTGGCTTTTCTGAGCCAAGTACCTTCTATCGTGCATTTAAACGCTGGACCAATGAAACCCCAGTGGAATATCGCAAGCGTAAGCAGCGTTAAGAAATCCCTCCTAACCTCCCTTTATAAAAGGGAGGAATTTCTCCCCTCCTTTGAAAAAGCAGGCGGGGAGGGATTCAAAAATAAATTATTCAGGCATATTTAGCCAATGCGGCCCAAGTGGCTGCTTAGGTAATTCAAACTGTGCTGGATAGTCGGCATGAATGAAATACAGCCCATCAGGAGGTGCAGTAATGCCTGCAGCTTTGCGGTCTTCTGCTGCGAAAATCGCCTCAATATGTTCGACTTCATACAGACCTTGACCAATTTCAAGTAAGCAGCCCATGATATTGCGGACCATATGGTGTAAGAAGCCATCGGCCTGAATGTCGAGTACCAAATATGGACCATGTTGAATTAAGCGACAATGGCTGACATGGCGCACAGGTTGATTGGATTGGCATGCGGCTGCACGGAAGCTTTCAAAGTTATGCGTGCCTTCGAACTTTTGAGCAGCTTGCATCATCTTCGCTACATCTAGCGCATAATAGGCATGTGTGACTTGTTTATGCATAAGAGCAGGGCGTTGCGGGTGGTTATAAACGACATAACGATAACGACGTGCCTGCGCTTTGAAGCGTGCATGAAAGTCTTGATCCATCGCTATGATCCACTGGATCGAGATATCTTTTGGCAGTTGGCTGTTGCTGCCCATCAACCAACCGCGCTCTGAACGAAGTGCAGAGCTATCAAAATGCGCCACCATGTTGGTGGCATGGACGCCCGCATCGGTACGACCTGCACCGTGTAAGCTAATCGGTTCATTGGCAATTTTAGAGAGTACTTTTTCTATCGTCTCTTGTACGCTGATCACACCTGTTTGCTGGGTTTGCCAACCACGATAGTGTGTTCCACAAAACTCAATGCCGATCGCAAAACGTTGCATATGTACCTCAAATTAACCCAAATCATGCCAATGGCTGAAGCGTGCTTCAGCGCTGGGGTATTGTAAATACATTTTAAGGGCTTTGGCATACAGATCTGCATGCCCGAGGCAATCACTGACAATTATTTTGGCCTGAGTTGTCCACGCGGCAACGGCATAGCGCTGATCAGTACGGCCGAAAGGGACTTGGGTGCTTAAGATAGCAACACAGCCTTGTGCGTAAAATTCATCGAAAAGTGCTATTAGCTCGGCATTCACAGCTAAATTACCCGTTCCAAAACCTTGCAAAATGAGGAAATGTGGCGGCGCAGAGAGCAAATTTCGCAAGTTTTGTACTTGCTGCACCAAGGCAACAGGTTGCATCATCAGGTTGAGGCAATTGAACTGGTGGGATTGTTCTACATCACCTGTTTGTACTATGTGCGTTTTTAAGCTGTGTGGAATCGGCTGTTCAGCCATGACACCTGTAAAAGCATCCAGTTCTGTAGTATGTCGTTTTAGCGCAGTCTGCGCATGCAATACCTGTTGATGAAAAGCCAGATACACTCCGACAGGATGTTTCATCACCGCATCTAAGGCAAAATTCAAATTACTGATCGCATCGCTAAATTCACGCGTATCTGTGCCTTGTACATTAAGTAATGGATATTGGCTACCTGTGAAAACCACACGTGCGGAATCTGCAATAAAGTGTGCCGCGACAGCACTGGCATAGCTTAAGGTATCTGTGCCATGAATAACGACAAAATGCTGGAATTGTTGCAGTTGCAATTGTTGAATCTGCTGAATCAGCAATAACCAGTCTGCAGCCGTACAGGCGCTACTGTCTTTAATGACAGGTGCAATAAAACATTCAATGTCGAGATGAATCGGCAAGACATGTGTGAGCTTGGGAATAAAGTCTTCGGCAGGCATTGGTTGTAAGGGTTCGCCAATACAGCCAAAGGTTCCACCCATATAGATAAGCGCAATTTTTTTCATTATAAAAAAAGCAGTCGGTGATGACTGCTTTAGTTTAAAACGAAATGGCTTAGGATGCTATGCGACTCAGCAACTGTTCGACTTGCTGACGTTGTTCCGTAGAGTAATTTGGTTCTTGTTCAACCAAAATTTCACGTGCAGCTTCGAAAGCGCCAAGTTGAATGTATTGCTCAGCCAATTCAAGGTTTAAGTGTATTTCATTGACTTCGCTCAGTTGAGGGAAAGACTGTACCAGAGGATCGCTTTGATCCACCGTATTGGCAGGTGCAGTAGACTCTAGACTAAAACTGAGGTTTGGCGTAACAACTGCTGGTGTTTCTTCTACTATCGCTTCGCTTGGACTAACCGTATCGAAAGAAAAAGCAGGGATGTCTTTTGCCGCTTCAGCCGTAGATTCGCTTGAAAAATCAAATGTAAATTCAGGACGCTCATCTACAGCAGGCGGCGAAATTTCTGCTTCTGGCGTTGTTGTCGGCGCTGTGTCGAGATTGAATGAAAAATCTAAAGGTTGGATGTCGGCTGTAGCAGTTTCTGCTGGTTGAGCAGGCGTGCTTTCTAAAGAGAGTGAACCGAAATCGAGTGGTTTAAGTTCTTCAGCAGGTTTGGCTGGTTCTGCTGTTGGTGTATTTAAACTAGAGATATCAAATTCTAAGCTTTGAACTTCTATGCTCGGTTCAGGTTGAGCCGGTGTTGTGGTGGTAAATGCTGAGGTATCAAAATCAAGCGGTTTAATGTCTTGAACAGGTTCAACAACAGAAGCCTGCACAGGAGCGGGAGCAGGATTATTTGATGACATCAGGGCATCAAAGTCAGCAGTATTGGTTGCTTCTACAGGTTTTGGTGCAGATGGTGCAATTTCAGTTGGTTTAAACTCAATCGTGTCACGGCTATTTTGATGTAATTGATCGTAATCCGATTTTTTGGCTTCTGCTTGCGCCAAAATATCATCCAGTTCTAAAGAACGTAAATGATTCAGCAATTGGCTGATGGCAAACTCATCTTTTTGGAGCAAGTGAATATCGAGCAGCAGTAAATATAATTCGTGTTGTGAATTGTCTTTATTTAGGGCTTGGTTGATTTGTGCTTCAGCTGAGAAGAAATTGCGGTCGCGAATTTGACCTTCAATTTTATTACGTAGATCTGTAGCGAGTGGTGTCGTGGCTTTTTTAGCAACAACATCTTCAACGACTTGAGTTTGTTGCGGGGATTTTTTAGACGAACTGGTTTTTTTGGCTTTATTTTTTGCAGCAACCGCTTTTTGAGTTTTTGGTTCTGCTTCTTTACTCGCCTCACGCTTTTTTAAGACTATGGCAACAACCAATAGTAAGATAAATGGAATCACATAAATAAGCATGTTTTACCCCTTTTGAACTTGTCTTTGTGCAAGTTCATCCAAAATCAAATAATCAAAATAACACTTTAGTGTGTTGGCTTTTTCTCAGTTTGTTGTGCTTTCAATTGTTGTTGCAATTGTGCAAGACGAGCGTTTAGTAATTGAATTCTCTGATCTTTCTGATTAAGTGCCACTTCTAATTGTGTTACGTTTCTCTGTAATTTAACGGTTTTTTCACGGGATGTCATAACTTTTAATGACAACTCGTTTGATGTTTGATTCTTTTCTGTCGACTTCTTGGCAGAACCATGACTTGAATCTTGCTCTTTCTCTGCAACCAAACTCATCTCGGCTTGATTGAGGCGGTATTTCGCCTTGCCGGATTGCTGTGAGCTTTGTTTTGGAAGTGATGAAACGGAGACTTTTTGCTCTGATTTGGCTGTTTGCAGACCCGTTAAATTGAGGTTAGCACCACGACGTAAGCGGTTTACGTCACCTTGAATAAAGGCATGTTCATTCTTGGCTTTAATTTGTTGCATGACTTCACCGACAGGACGGTTTTCTTCAGCAGCAATACGCGATGCAATACCCCATAGAGATTCATTTGACCGAACTACATGGGCACTTTGAGGTGCGGCTTGGCGTGCAGTAGTTGCAGGGGCAGCAGGTGTTATTTTTGCTGTCGATGGACTAGTTTTTGGGCTAGCCTGTGCAGAAATGGGTGCATCTGATTTTTGAACTGAATCGGCATACTTTTGAACCAACGGATCTGCCGATTTTTTCGCTTGAGTAATAGGTTCAACACGTGGAGCTGATGTTTGAGCAGCTGCTGCAATTTGCGTAGAGGCTACTGAAATAACTTGCGTTGGCGCTGTAATAGAGGTCGCACTCATGCTTGGTGGGGTATGTTTATTGAGTTTGAGGGGTGTGGTATTTGTCGTCGGCGCAGCTGTTGTTTTTAAGCTATTGAATTGTGTGCTGACAGGTAAGTTTAGCGCAATATCTTTTTCGTTGACAATCACCACCGGTTTTAAGGCTTTTTCATTATTATTCGTACGGGCTTGAAGTGCTGGCGAGCGTTTATTGGCTGTTTTAATATGTTGTAGCCGTGCCGCATTGCCTTCTTTGATTTTGACGACAATGTTCAGTTCCGCTTCAGTTAAAGGGCGTGAAGAAGTAATCGTAATCACACCTGTACTGGCGCTGGTACGACGGGTAAAAAAGTTCAGATTACTGGGCGGCTGATGCATGACACCAAGAGACATCAAATCTTCTGCGCTGGCTAGACTGGCTTGAATGGGAGCATTCGGATCGGCATCGTGAAAGTTCAATTCTGCATACAACAGTTCCCCAGGTGCAGACTGAATTTGAATAGGATCAATAGTGATCGCATTCACATTTTGCGAAGCAATAATGGCTAAAATGGCTATCTTTAATTTGTTATTTACGGTCATCTTAATCTTTAGCTCGGTCACAGATCGCAAAGCGAAAATTATAGATTAGCGAGTTGTGTGTTATTTGTAAAACGTTAACATTGAGGTTACAAAAAAAAGCCGATCAAATGTGATCGGCTTAATACTTTAGCGGGTAAATGCTTAAGTATTTTTGTAGTCAATCAGGATACGGAGCATACGACGTAAGGGTTCCGCAGCACCCCAAAGCAATTGATCACCGACAGTGAAAGCACCTAAGTACTCTTTGCCCATATTCAATTTGCGTAGACGACCAACAGGAACAGTTAATGTGCCTGTTACAGCCACAGGTGTTAAGTCCGTCATAGACGCTTCACGGGTATTTGGAACCACTTTTGCCCATTGGTTCGCGCTACGTAACATATCTTCGATTTCATCGAGAGGCACGTCTTTCTTCAGCTTCAAAGTTAAAGCTTGAGAGTGACAACGCATCGCACCAATACGCACACAATGACCGTCAATCGGAACGATTTGCTGGTTGCCCAAGATCTTGTTGGTTTCAACTTGACCTTTCCATTCTTCTTTCGACTGACCGCTGTCTAATTGTTTGTCGATATAAGGAATGAGTGAGCCTGCTAATGGCACGCCAAAGTTTGCTGAAGGGAAACCTTCGCCACGTTGTAATTCCGCAATTTTAGAGTCGATATCTAGAATTGGAGAGCGTGGGTCATCTAACAAATCTTTGGTGTTGTTGTACAAATAGCCCATACCAGAGATGAGTTCACGCATATTTTGCGCACCAGCACCCGATGCTGCTTGATAAGTCATCGAGGTTGCCCATTCCACTAAATTGTTTTGGAATAAGCCGCCTAAGCCCATCAGCATCAGTGAAACTGTACAGTTACCGCCCACGAATGTTTTGGTACCGTTCACTAAACCATCTTTAATCACGTTCATGTTGACAGGGTCAAGTACGATGATGGCTTCATCTTCCATACGAAGTGTAGATGCCGCATCAATCCAATAGCCTGTCCAGTTTTCTGCTTTGAGCTTCGGGAAAACTTCTGAGGTATAGTCGCCGCCTTGGCAGGTAATAATGACATCCATTTGCTTCAGACTGTTAATGTCTGATGCATCCATAAGTGCTGGGGCAGTTTTACCGCCAAACGCAGGCGCTTCACCGCCTGCATTACTGGTAGAGAAATAAAATGGCTCAAAATGAGCAAAATCATTCTCTTCAACCATACGTTGCATTAGGACGGAACCAACCATCCCGCGCCAACCGACCAGACCTACTTTCATGTCACTTTGCCTCGGTGCGTTAAAAATTAAAAGGGGATTCGAGTGTATCAAAAGAGCGCTTAACTGCAAGCACTACACAATGAAAACAGCAATTATATTGTGCAATATATCTTGTTTATGTTACATGCAAAATTGATATTAATTTATGAATCTACAAAAAATTAAGAATATAAGAGTGGGTATCTATGATCTGGGTTGAGTTGCTGGCATGTGTTGTGATTTGGTTAAGCTTCTGGTCACTGATTCCACGAGATGAATGGTGGTTTCGAGGCGCAGATTTTCCACGCTTACAGATTTTGGCATTGGGATTGATTGCATTTATCTTGATGTTGCTTTGGGATGCACCTTGGAATTGGGTGCGTGAAGTCATTTTGCTGGGGTTAATTGCGGCAGTGTCGTACCAACTCAAAATGGTGTTGCCTTATACCTTTGTATGGAAAAAGCAGGTGAAAACGGTTGCTAAAACAGAGTTACAGCCAGAACGTCAGATTTCTTTAATTGTGTCGAATGTACTAACGCCCAATACTCAATATTACTTATTGCTGCAACAGATTCACCAGCATCAACCGGACTTGATTTTGACTTTAGAGTCGGATGCACATTGGGAACAAGCCTTGAGTGAACTGGAAGATGACTATCCCTATCGGGTTGCAGTGCCTTTGGATAATCTGTATGGCATGCACTTGTATAGTCGTTTAGCGCTTAAAGATATTGACGTTAAGTTTATTTTGAGCGATGAAATTCCTTCGATTCATGCCACAGTCATCTTAAGGTCAGGACAACCAGTGCAACTGTACTGCTTACACCCGAAACCGCCAAGTCCGACCGAAGCCAAAGACTCTACTTTACGTGATGCTGAATTATTGATAGTCGGGGATCAGATTAAAGATTTGGATGAGAGCTGCATTGTGATGGGGGATTTGAATGATGTGGCATGGTCGCGCACGACACAACTTTTTCAACGGATCAGTGGGCTGCTAGACCCTCGCGTAGGACGGCATTTTGTCAATACTTTTCATGCTGACTATCCTTTGTTGCGCTGGTCACTGGATCATGTTTTTCACAGTACGGATTTTGCCTTAGTGCAGATGCAACGTTTAGCACATATTGGTTCAGATCATTTCCCTGTATATGTGGTGCTTCAAACCGGTCGGGTATTTGAGAAAGTACAAGAAGAGCTGGAACAAACCGAAGCCGATGAGCAAGAAGCGCAAGAGGCGATTGAAGATGGAATTGAGAAAGCGGAACGAGAAGGTAAGCAGGTTACAGATAAAATTGCCAAAGATTACCAGTAAATATAGGGGCGCGCGGATTTCATCAGTGTAGGATATGGCTTACAGGGATTTGGGAATCTGACGAATGGTTAGTCATTTGGTATGCCCGTATTCTAGTCTCATCAGCAGATGGAGCGGGAATGGATCATCCCAGTATGGAAGTTGAAGCTGATGGAAATCATCATGGATATGATGTAGGTATGGAATGCCACCGAATAAAACAAGAATAACGTTGAAAGCACAACCTCATGTACCCGAGTTTTGCAGGACGCAGAACTCGGGTTCTACTTTTTTTAATCAGCCCTTTTTGTTAAGAATAAATCTTGTCATAGCCTGCAGGGCGAGTTTTAAAGCGACGGTGGAACCACATATATTGAGTCGGAGCAATACGGAGTTGATTTTCAATAATTTGATTCACGCGTGTCGCATCATCGACTTCATCTTCACTGGGTAAGTTTTCCACCGCAGGTTCAATCAACACTTTGTATTGTGGGTTTTTAATATCACCATCACGATAAAAATACAGAGGAATGGCTGCGGCTTTGGTCATTTTCAATAAACGACGGTGTGCTGTAACGGTCGCTGCGGGAACGCCAAAAAATGGCGCCATAACACCTTGTTTTAAGCCAAAGTCTTGATCTGGACTATACCAAATGGCATGGACATTTTTTAAGTTGCGGACCAAACCACGCATGTCATCATGATCAATTTGATGTGCATAAATGGTGGCGCGGCAGCGGTAGATGAGCATATCCAGCAGTGGATTATTTTGTGGGCGATACACCACATCTGGTTCAAAATACTGTGCGCATAGATAACCACCCGCATCGAGCAAAGTAGAGTGGGTTCCTAAAAGCAGTGCGCCTTTACCTTCTGCTTGTGCTTTTTGAATATGTTCTAAACCTTCAATACTGACACGGCCAGTAAACCACTTTGGGCTATACCACGCATTCAGCGTTTCAAAGACCCCCAGCATTTGATCGACAAAAACTAAACGGGCATTTTCAAGGACTTCTTGGGCCGACCATTCAGGGAAACACACCTCCAGATTACGAACGGTGGTTTTACGTCGCGACTTCAAATATTTAAAGCTGAGGTTACCTAAGAGGGTTGCCAGTCGGTGTTGAATTGCCCATGGAAGAATCGCCAATATCATGAGAAAGACGATACCAATCCAAACGCCCCAATATTTGGGATGCAGAAAAGACCACTGAAATTCACCGGGTTGATAGTCTGGCTTCGAACTCATAAATTGCGATAAAGGCTGAAAAAAGAATGTTTCGAGTTTAGCATGAAGCAAGAATGAAGATGCAATCTTCACCATGAACCTATTGTACAAGACCTTCTCATATCAAGTTGTGATAGTTTTTATGAGGTGGGCGAAGAAGATGTATTCATGCTCAGTGGAGAACATGGTCTAAACATCTCGCACCATTTGTTTTGTTTTAATTTGGGTGAAATTCACAATACTAAGAAGAAAGATAAGAATAGGGGGTAAAAATGCTAAAAAACATTATCAGTTGCGGTGTGCTATTCATTTCTTTAACGGGCTGTGTCTATAGTCCATATGATGATTATAATCATTATTATCACGGGTTTGGTTGGACAGGGTATGTACCCTTTCCACTAGAAGACCATCGTCCACCACCTAATGGTCATGGCGGTGGACATCCAGGGGGGGCAACATCCTGATCATATCCATCCAGGAGGAGGGCAGCCTGGTGGAGGTGGGTCGCATCCAGGAGGTAGTCATTCAGGTGGTGGTGGAATTCATCCTGGCGGGGGCGGGATACATCCAGGTGGAGGTGGGCATCGTCAGCCACGTTAAATAAAAAAACTCCGCGTGGCGCGGAGTTTTTTTTATGGAGTTTACGAAAAATTATTTGGTTAAATTTTCCAGTTCTTCCCAACGTTCCAGTTTTTCCAGCAATAGCTCATCAATTTCAGTCAAACGATTCGACAACGTCATCGCCTTGTCTGCATCTGAAATAAATAATGAACCATCTGCAAGTGAGGCATTGATTTTCGCTTGCTCTTTTTCCAGTGCTTCCATTTCGGCAGGCAATTGTTCAAGCGCACGTTGATCTTTATAGCTGAGTTTGACTTTTTTAGCAGGTGCTGCGTTCGCTTCAGCTTTCGCCGCTGCTTTTTTCACAGCACTTTTTTGGTCAACCGCAGTTTGGTCTGGTCGCTGTTGTAAGTAATCTTGGTAACCACCGATGTATTCATCGATATTGCCTTTACCATCAAACACCCAAGTTGAGGTGACCACGTTATCCATAAAGGCACGGTCATGCGAAATAAGCAGTAAAGTGCCTTTGTAGTCGGACAACATTTCTTCTAGCAGCTCTAGTGTCACCATATCCAAGTCATTGGTGGGTTCGTCCATCACGATTAAGTTAGATGGCTTAAGTAGTAACTTGGCTAAAAGAATACGGTTACGCTCACCGCCTGAAAGAGCTTTGACTGGTGTACGCACACGTTCTGGTGAAAACAAGAAATCTTGCAAATAGCTGTAAATGTGACGACGGTTGCCATTCACATCGACATGGTCAGAACCTTCTGACACGTTATCTTTGACAGATTTTTCAAGGTCGAGAGCATTACGTAATTGGTCGAAGTAAGCTACTTCCAATTGTGTGCCAGTTTTCACCGTACCCGTATGTTCTTGTTCACCTAAAATGGCTTTAATGAGGGTGGTTTTACCGACACCGTTGTCACCAACAAGACCAATACGGTCACCACGGAGCACCAATGCAGAGAAATCTTTGATGATTGGTGCATCATGACCAAAGCGAACACTTAAGTTTTCAATTTCAAAGACCACTTTACCTGAACGGCTAGCATCTTGTGTCGCCATGCTGACTTTACCTTGCTGTGAGCGACGCGCTTTCGACTGTTCACGTAGTTCTTTTAAGGCACGTACACGACCTTCATTACGCGTACGACGCGCTTTAATGCCTTGGCGAATCCACACTTCTTCTTCAGCCAGGCGTTTGTCAAACAGTGCATTCTGCTTTTCTTCGGCTTCCATTTGCTGTGCTTTCAGCTCGAGGTAACGTGAGTAGTTACCTTCATAGCTGCGCAGGGTGCCGCGGTCGAGTTCAACAATTCGAGTCGCAATGCTGTCCACAAATGAACGGTCATGTGAGATGAACAGTAAAGTTAAATTATTTTGATCGAGTAAAAACTTCTCGAGCCATTCAATACTTTCAACGTCCAAATGGTTGGTTGGTTCGTCCAGTAATAGCACATCGGGTTGGGTAAGAAGCGCACGAGCAAGCAGCACACGACGCTTACGACCACCCGATAAATCGGCCAAATCGGCATCTGGGTCTAGGCCCATTTTACTTAAAATAGAATTGACTTTGGTTTCTAAAGCCCAGCCATCTAACTGATCTAGTTTGTGTTGCAAGTTACCCATGCGGTCACACGCTTCCATGTCTCCAAGTACACAAGCATCACTGGCTTCATGATAGGCTCTGAGTACATCTGCTGCTTCACCTGCACCGTCTGCCACGATATCCGCCACTTTGCCCGAGTCCATCGGCACGTCTTGCGCCAACATCGAAATGGTAATGCCATTCTGTAGAGAAACTTCGCCAGAATCGGGTAATAAACTTCCCTCGATCAGTTTAAGTAAAGTAGACTTACCTTCACCATTACGACCAATTAAACACACTCGTTCACCGCGCTCCAATGAAAAGTTCGCGCCGTCGAGCAAGGCAGGTCCACCAAACGCAAGTTGGACATCCCTTAAAGTAATATAGGCCATAATGTTTCCTGAAAAATCTCAAATGAGGACTTGAAGTGTCTAAACAACAAAATATTGATAATCAAGCGCCATTGTCCGCACCCATTGAAGATTTGCAAGTCCGAATTGCATTTTTAGATGATTTAGTTGAGCAACTCAATGAACAATTGGTGATTCAAGGACTGGAAATTGCTGATTTAAAAAAACAAATGCAAATTTTGTATCAACGTGTTGAATCTTCAGATTTGTCCGATGGAATTGCGACATTTGACCCGATGGCCGATCGTCCACCACATTATTAAGTTCATTTGCTGTCTGGGGCTAAAAAATGCTGTGATGTGGGTTGTGGATATTGCTGATCCTTGTCTCTTTTTTTGTTTTACCCAACTCAAAGCCCAATTTGACTGACGAAATCATTTGACCTTTGATGCAGTTCCTACTCTAATACCCGCTTTCTGGTGCATCCCATAAAAACTGTCCTATGACTCAAAAAGTTGTTCTTCTTGACCTTGAAAATAATGTTCCGACGGCCAAATTGTTGCGCGAGATTGTGGAGCATTATCCGACTTTGTATTTGTTTCATTGCCAAGGTCAATTTGAGTATGCATTGCAAGATTTGACGGAACTGGCTGCTTGGATCAGTAGTGGTCAAGTGGTGATTTTAGACACGCCCAAAGCCGAGCAAAAAGAGTTCGAATATGCCGTGGTGGTGGGGCAGTTAATGGCTTTGCTTGAGCCAGATACGCAGGTTGAAATTATCTCTGCGGTCAATACAGCAGAAATACTTTTGGACTTAATGCAATCTTCGCATATTCAGAGCAATTTGATCCTCATTCAGTCTGAAGCGTTACCAAGTCAACGTCATCTTCCCAGTTTAGACAGCATCAAAAATCAGCCTTATTTAAAAATGGTCAAAAAATATTGTGATGCTTTGGGTAAAATGTCAGGTAAGCCTAACACATTGGACGGTCTAAAAAATTCAATAAGTAATATTTTGCAACTCGTACCTGAAAAGACGCAGCGGGTGGTGGGGATGTTGATTAATCTCAAAATCATCAAACGCTATGATGAGCAGATTCGCTTTCGTAAAAAAGTGTTGAAGCAGTGGTTGGCACTGAATTTAGATGAACAAGACTCAATTTCACAGCCGCAAAGCATGCAGCAAGCGCTACAGCAACTGCAAAAAGACAGTGGGGTAGATGTGCTTGAACCAACTGCAGATACGCAGTCCGCGCAACAAGAGTTGTTTAAAAACTTTGCACAGATTGACCCTGTACAGCTTGAGGTCGCACGAAAACTGCGCGAGTTAAAAACCAATAAACCCAAAGATATCTATGCACTACGTGATTTGCTTGAGCAAATGTTTCCGAAGTCAGATGTGCGTATGTTACTGAAAGAGTTACTCGATAAAGGCTATATTTACTGGAATGGACATGAAGTTCTATATAGTCATGAAATGTTCTTAAATTAATTTTATCGTTCAAACTTGCGTTTTATATTGTGCTTATGCAACTCTAATAAAGGAATAAAAAGGTTGTGCTATGGAAAATACTGGAATTTGGGTTGTCGGATTTATCATCTTATTCATCCTCGGCTCGATTTTTGGACTTCGTGTAAGTCCAAGAGAGAAAGCTTTGGGTGAAATGCGTGATAAAGCGCGCAAGATGGGTTTACACCCACGTTTAATCGCAGCACCTGACTGGACGAAAATACCAATGGCTTCGGAAAACCGTGCCAGCATGGTGGCGTACTACAGTGTCCTGATTCCAGAAGCACGCTTGCCTTTAATGCGCGCTCGCGTTGTTGATCAGCAGCTTGAGCTCATTACAGGTGATGACAAGTTTAAACATTTACCCATTGAATTAAAGGGTATTTATGCTATTGATATGCAAGCAAACTGCGTGGGACTCTATTGGGATGAGCATTCTGACTTAAGAGCAACCCAGTTAGATGCCATGAAAGCATATTTACAGTCTTTGGCTGAACTTTAATTTTACAGACCCATTGAAACAGGATTAACGGTTAATATGGCGAAAGCTCCTCGGTCCACATCCAAAAGTACTACAGCAGATTCTCCTGAGACTGGAAAAAAGCGTGCTTTAGTGATTGTGGAGTCGCCTGCAAAAGCGAAAACAATCAATAAATATTTAGGCTCGAATTACATTGTGAAGTCGTCTGTGGGTCACGTGCGTGATTTACCTACAGGTGGTTCTAGTAAGACTGCAGAAAAGAAGCCAGCAACACGAACCAAACTGACCGATGCTCAGAAAGCTGAAAAAGCACAAAATGCACTGGTCAATCGTATGGGGGTTGATCCTGAGCATGACTGGAAAGCACATTATGAAGTGCTTCCAGGCAAAGAGCATGTGGTTGCTGAACTGAAAAAGCTTGCTTCGCAAGTTGACGAGGTCTATCTCGCAACGGACTTGGACCGTGAAGGAGAAGCGATTGCTTGGCATTTAAAAGAAGTGATTGGTGGCGATGACTCACGTTATCAACGTGTGGTATTCAACGAAATTACCAAAAATGCCATCCAAGATGCATTCAAGCATCCAGCACGCCTTGATATCGATAAAGTTAATGCGCAACAAGCACGCCGCTTTTTAGACCGTGTTGTTGGCTTTATGATTTCGCCCTTACTTTGGGAAAAAATTGCCCGTGGTTTATCGGCAGGTCGTGTTCAGTCTGTCGCAGTTAAACTGGTGGTTGAGCGTGAGCGTGAAATTCGTGCGTTTATTCCCGAAGAATACTGGCAAGTTTTTGCAGACACTAAGTCACAGACCGATGAGATTCGTTTAGAAGCCGTCAAACAAGCAGGTAAAGCCTTAAAGCTACGCAATAAAGCCGATACCGATGCTTTATTGAAGCTCATTAAAGACGCAGATTACAAAGTTTCAGCACGTGAAGATAAACCGACCAAGGTGAATCCGAGCGCGCCGTATATCACCTCGACTTTACAACAAGCAGCCAGTACACGTTTGGGTTTCTCTGTGAAGAAAACCATGATGTTGGCGCAGCGTTTGTATGAAGCGGGTTTTATTACCTATATGCGTACCGACTCGACCTTTTTGAGTGACGATGCGGTGAATATGGTGCGTCATCATATTGAGACCGAGTTTGGTACGAAGTATCTGCCTGCTAAGCCGAACCGCTATGGTAACAAAGCGGGTGCACAAGAAGCCCACGAAGCGATTCGTCCATCGAATGTGGCGTTAAAAGGCGACAGCTTGGTTGGTGTGGAACGTGATGCACAACGTTTGTATGATTTGATCTGGCGTCAGTTCGTCGCGTGTCAAATGACACCAGCAGAATACTTGTCATCGACTATTTTAGTGGATGCCAACGGTGTTGAGCTTAAAGCCAAAGGTCGCACCTTAGTCTTTGACGGTTTCACTAAAGTCCGTGGTCAAAACAAGTCGGACGATGATGTGTTATTGCCTGCGGTGAAAGTCGGTGAAATACTGAAGCTTGAAAAATTAGATCCATCGCAACACTTTACCAAGCCACCTGCACGTTTTACTGAAGCGTCATTGGTGAAAGAGCTTGAGAAAAAGGGCATTGGTCGACCATCGACCTATGCGGCGATTATCTCGACCATTCAAGACCGTGGTTATGTCAAACTGGAAAACCGTCGTCTATTTGCTGAAAAAATGGGTGAGATTGTTACTGATCGTTTAGATGAAAGTTTCAATAACCTCATGAACTATGACTTTACCGCGGACTTAGAAGGTCAGCTCGATAAAGTGGCTGATGGCGAACGCAACTGGAAGGAGTTGCTCGACAGCTTCTACGGCGACTTTAAAAAACGTCTGACCAATGCGCAAGGTGAAGGCGGTATGCGCCGCAATCAACCTGTAGAGGTGGAAGCGGTTCACTGTAAAGAATGTGACCGTCCAATGCAGATTCGTACGGGAACCACAGGTGTCTTCTTAGGGTGCTCTGGCTATAACTTACCGCCGAAAGAGCGTTGTAAAGGCACGTTGAACTTAACGCCAGTTGAATCACTTGCCGCACTTTCTGATGATGATGCAGCAGAAACAGCAGATTTGATGTCGAAAAAACGCTGTCCAATCTGTGAAACTGCGATGGACAGTTATGTGATCGACGGTGGTCGTAAGCTACATGTCTGTGGTAATAACCCAGACTGTGCTGGTTTTGAACTTGAAGAAGGTGAGTTCAAAATTAAAGGTTATGATGGCCCAACCATTCCATGTGATAAGTGTGATGGGGAAATGCAGCTGAAGACGGGTCGTTTTGGTCCTTATTTTGCTTGCTCAAGCTGTGATAACACACGTAAAGTCTTAAAAAGTGGTCAGCCTGCACCTCCGCGTGTAGACCCGATTAAGATGGAACATTTACGTTCAACTAAGCATGATGACTTTTTTGTGCTACGTGATGGGGCAGCAGGTTTATTCTTGGCGGCAAGTAAGTTCCCGAAAGTACGTGAAACACGTGCACCTAAAGTTTCGGAACTTCGTAGTGTTGCCGATCAGCTTGATCCGAAGTATCAGTTTATTTTGCAAGCACCTGATGTTGACCCTGAAGGGAATCCAACTTTGGTGAAATTTAGTCGTAAGAATCAAGCGCAATATATTGGTTCTGAAACGCCTGAAGGTAAGCAAACCAAATGGTCATTGGTGTTCAATGATGGAAAATGGGTTGAAGCCTAAGTTTTAATTGCTTAGAAATAATCAAGAAATGCTCACTTTGGTGGGCATTTTTTATATGATGCACAGCTATAAATAAAAAAAAGATTCTGGTTAATGTAGGATTCCTATTCGCTCTGTTGTTGTATCCGCTGTTTTACTGTCAAAAATTGAGGGTGAAATTAAACTGTTATTGATGAAGCGTGTTAAAGGTGCTTATTGGTGCCATGTCGCAGGAAAGGTTGAAGAGAATGAGACCGCCAGCCAAGCGATACTTCGCGAAATCAAAGAAGAAACCGCCATTCAGCCCCAACGTTTATTTAGTGCAGATTACATCGAGCAGTTTTATGAGCCAGGCTTGAATGTGATTGAAATGATTCCCGCATTTGTTGGCTTCTGTGCTGAAAACCAATCTGTTCTATTGAATCATGAGCATACTGAATATCGGTGGTGCAGCTTATCTGAAGCTAAAACGTTGGCTATATTTTTAAATCAAAGAAAATTATACGACTTTATTTGGGAAAACTTTGTATTACAACAACCTATAATACATTTAGAAATTACGTAATGTGCTGATCATTGTGATAAAAAATTATTAAAAATTGGGGATCAAAGATGTGGAAAAAACTTCGTATTTTAATCTTGCTGCTGATTTTATTGGTGGTTGCTTTGAACGCTTATCGGGATCAGAACCAAGATTGGAGCAAGCCTATTATTGTATCACTCCATCCAGTTAATGCTGATGGACAAGGTACAACTCAGCAATATATACAGCAATTGACGCCTAAGAACTTAAGAGGGGTACAAGGTTATTTAGAGCAGATGTCGGCGACATATCGCGGGCAACCGATTGCGATTTATTTCCAACTAGGGCGTGAACTCAAACAGCTACCGCCGAAAGTACCTGAGCAGGCAAGTTTATTGGATACGGTCTTGTGGAGTTTAAAGTTCCGTTATTATGCATGGAAAAACCATCAAGGTTCAGATGGTGCACCAACTGTTACTTTGTATTTGAACTATTATGACCCAGCACTGACTAAAGAGCTGAAACACTCGACAGCTTTGCAAAAAGGTCGCATCGGTTCAGTGAATTTATTTGCATCTAACAAGCAAACCGAGCAAAACAAAGTCGTTCTTGCACATGAGCTTTTACATGCCTTTGGTGCCAGTGATAAATACGACTTAGCCACAGGACAGCCGATGTATCCTGCGGGCTATGCATATCCAAATCAACAACCGCTGTTTCCTCAAGCCAAAGCTGAATTAATGGCTGGGCACATTCCAACCTCACAAACACAGAGTAAAATGCCTGAGTCGATTGATGAAACATTGGTGAATGAGATCACTGCGATTGAAATTGGGTGGAAAAAATAACTGTGGATAATGCTGAGTTTATCCACAGCATGGATTGATTGTGTGGATAAACTCAAACCTACAAGTTCGATGCAAAACATGTTAAAACTAAGTGAACGAAAATCAAACTTGAGAAGAAGATGAAAACAGTCGGTAATGATTTAGTTCGCCATCAACTCCATGAAAATCGTAAATGGTATTTGGGTTTAGGAATTTTATTGGTGTTGTTTGGTTTCATCCTTTTGGCCGCTTTGCCTTTTGCCACCTTATCTGTGGTGTTTATCTTTGGCGTGCTGATGATGATAGGAGGTGTTCTACACTTCATCGCCGCTTTTAAGATTTTTGAGGGTGGCTTCCGCTAGTTATGGGCTTTGTTTGGTGTATTGTATTTGGTTGCGGGCTATTACGCATTTAGCACACCTGTGAAAACAGCCATTGTCTTGACCAGTGTTTTAGCGGTTTTCCTGATTATTGCTGGGGTCATTCGTATCTTTAATGCAATATTATTTCGAGCATTCCAAGGTTGGGGCTGGACACTTTTTTCTGGTGTTTTAACCCTGCTGGCCGGCATTATGATTTTAACTACACCAGATGCCCCATTTTGGGTGCTGGGCTTATTCCTTGCTTTTGATATTTTATTCCAAGGTATTAATTATCTGACTCTAGCGGCAGCCATTAAGCAGATTCCACCAGCAAGCCAATCTGAATAAAGCACACGAAAAAAGGGAGCCTCATGCAGGCTCCCTTTTTTCGTGTGCTTTATATCATGTGCAAAGCTGAATGGCATGCTTATGGATTGACGGCATATTGACTTGAAATCGCAATACGATTCCACGTATTAATCACAATCGCGATCCATTCAATAGCGGCAATTTCTGCATCGGATAATATTCTTGCTGCTTCTTGATACGCCGAGTCGGTGAAATGCTGCTGAGCAATGAGTGTGATTTCTTCAATTAAAATCAGCGCGGCGCGTTCTTTTTCGGAAAAATATCCACTTTCTTGCCATGCACTGATGAGGGCAATCCGTTCGATTGATTCACCAGCTTTTATGGCATCTTGCGTATGCATACGTACACAGAACGCACATTGGTTAATCTGTGAGGCTCTCAGTTTCAGCAAGTGTGAAAACCCAATCTCAAGACCTGCTTGTTGGACTTTTTGCATGGATAAGTTTTCGAGTTCTAATACTGTTTTATGCAGTTCAGGTGCGGCTTTCCCCAAGTTGATTCGTTGCATACATCACCTATTTTTTTAAAGAGCGTTTAATGTTTAGTGATGATTTTATCGGCTAATTGATTAGGGTCTGTTGACATTTACTGTTCATAATTAACCTTATAAAGGTAGCCATAAAAATATACAGGCTAAAGCAACAGAACTTTGATAATTTCTTTTGAGCTTGTCATATCGAGTAGCTATTCCTCTAAATTGCTTTAATCTACAAAACATATTTTCAACTAAATGCCTGATTTTATATAAATACCAGTCCATATGGTCATTGTTCGATTGGCTATTTGTTTTCTTTGGTATATTCGCTTTAGTCCCTGTTTTCCTGATCTGTTCACGCAGTGGTTCTGAATCATAGTCTTTATCTGCACATACCACTTTTGTCTCTTTTAAATCTAATGTTGATATTAAATCAGGTGCAACTTTAACATCATGTGTGGTTCCATCGGTAATCATGAAATCAATAGGATTGCCATGTGCATCAACAATCAAATGTATTTTTGAGGAGTTTCCTCCTACACTTTTAGAAATAGATTGATTCGCTATGCCGGCAGAATGTTGATGAGCACGTACATGAGAGCCATCAATAAAAATCCAATCCATATCGGGGCATGAGGCTAGTAATTTGAATAATCTAAGTAACTTACCGCTGCTTGACCAACGATTAAAACGTTTGAAAATAGAGTTTGAATGACCAAAACAACAAGGAATATCTCGCCACGGACAGCCTGTTCTAATTCTATAGAGAATAGCTTCAATAAAATTGCGTAAATTTGAGTTGTGGTGAATGGATAAATTACGCAGAATAACTTTCAACTTTTGCCAGTGTTGATCTGTCAGCATGGTACGAGGCATAGCGAATAGTAAAATTGGGTTTGGCGATTTGATTTTACTACTTCGCTATTTTTTTAAGCTAAAAGTGTCAACACACCCTAGTACTTTGTTTAATTTATGCATTAAAACCAAATGGACTATGGTGGCCATTTTGGTGACGCGTACAGTAAAATTCAGAGATGGCTAAAATTAAAAAATTATTGAGGCTATTTTGTCTTTATCGAGATGTATTCAGTTTCAATCACAACGAACTGTGCCAAGGACAATGAAAAGAGAAAAATGCGGGCGGGAAATTTATAAATCGTGTTATTAATAAATTAAATTTTCTAAAAAAATTATGGATGATGACAACTTTTATTTTAGCGCCTGATTCTTTTAAAGAAAGTATGACAGCAGAACAGGCCTGTGCAGCGATGCAGCGTGGAATTCAAAACATAATCCCTGATGCTGTATGTATACATGTACCCATGGCAGATGGCGGCGAAGGCACAGTCGATGCTTTATTAACATCATTAGCAGGCCAAAAGATCGAATGTGAGGTAACGGGGCCATTGCCATCACAACGAGTTAAAACGTATTGGGGCTTATTTGATGGCGGGCAAACGGCTGTTATTGAAATGGCAAAAGCCAATGGTATTCATCTACTTGAGCCCGCACAGCGAAACCCACTCCTGACCACAACTTTGGGAACGGGGCAAATGATTCGACATGCCTTGGACGCAGGTGTGTCCAAAATTATTTTGGCACTTGGAGGCAGTGTTACCAATGATGCAGGCAGTGGCATGGCACAAGCACTTGGAATAAGGTTTTTAGATGCACAAGGGCGGGAAGTGTCTGTTGGTGGTGGTCATTTACAAGATATTGAACGGATCGATATGCAGGCTTTAGACCCACGCTTGCAACGAGTACAAGTTTTGATTGCCTCCGATGTCACTAATCCACTATGTGGCATGCAAGGCGCTTCGTATGTGTTTGGTCCGCAAAAAGGGGCGAGTGCAGAGATGGTTGAGCAGTTGGATCAAAGTTTGAGTCACTTTGCGGATGTGGTGGAAACACAGCTTAATCTACAGATACGTAATGTTGCAGGGGCAGGCGCCGCAGGTGGGCTAGGATTTGGTCTAATGGCTTTTACAGGCGCTCAGCTTCAGTCTGGCGCGAAGTGGGTGATTGAGCAAACTCAACTGGCGGAGAAAATAAACCAAGCCGATTATGTCTTTACTGGTGAAGGTAGTATCGACTTTCAAACCAAGTTTGGCAAAACGCCGTGGGCGGTGGCTCAGTTAGCCAAGCAGTTGAATAAACCAGTGATTGCCTTTGCTGGACATGTCGGGGAGGATATTGAGGCATTATTTGATGAAGGGTTTAGTCAAATTGTTTCGATTAATGAACCTGACTGCGATTTAGCAACAGCATTGAAAAATGCAGAACAGAATTTGCAAAACAGTTGTGAGGACATTACTCGACTTTTGCTTTTAAATCATACTGAGCAAGCCTAATTTTAAATTTTTGAGGCAGTAAGCGGTTCGAGCCTAAGGTCTTAGCCCCAGATTTGAAGGTGCATTTCAGACAGAAATGGATAATCGTTGCTGTAGCCTCATATTGACGTCATAGATTTGTTAGACTAGCAGCATCCACGAATTGATGAGTGATTATGAGTTTAGCCAGCCTAATTGATGAATTAAACCCGCAACAAAAACAAGCTGCCACGACTGAGTCGCAACACAGTCTGGTGCTCGCAGGGGCTGGCTGTGGCAAGACGAAAACCATTGTGGCACGTGCTGCGTACCTAATTGATCAAGGGATTCCTGCCAACCAAATTCAGATTTTAACCTTTACTCGTCGTTCAGCCAGCGAGATTGTGGCGCGAGTGGAGTTGGCTTTAGGTGAGCAGGCAAAAGGACTGCGCGCTTCCACTTTTCATACTTTTTGTATGTATCTGCTACGCCGCGTACCAAAAGCCTTTGGTTTAGAGCAGTTTTCAATTATTGATCGTGATGATCAGTTGATGATGTTTCGTCTGATTCGTGGAAAAGATGACAAGAAAAATCCCAATCAACTACCTAAGCCGCAAGAACTGTGTGACTTGTATTCTTTTGCACGAAATACGCGTCAAAAGTTGAGTGATGCCTTAGAAAAGCAGCATCCTGAGCATTTGGCTTTTAAAGATCAAATTGCAGAAATCATGAAAGAGTACGAGACACGCAAGCGTGCCCGTAGCTTTTTAGATTATGACGATATTCTGGCGATCGTGGCCTCAGCACTCGACCAGTCAGACGGTTTAGCCGACTATGTGGCATCGCTCTGCAAACACATGCTAGTTGATGAAATGCAGGACACTAATCCTTTGCAGTGGGCCTTGCTTGAGCCCCTTAAAGACAAAGTGAGCCTGTTCTGTGTCGGTGATGATGCACAGTCGATTTATGGTTTCCGTGGGGCAGATTTTGAAAATATTCACCATTTCAAAGAGCGTGTGCCGAATGCACAAATTTTTAAATTAGAACAAAACTACCGTTCTACCCAAGAAATTCTAGACCTATCCAATTGGCTGCTCGATCAATCTGAAATTCAATACAATAAACGCCTAGATGCATACCGTGGTGAAGGGATTAAACCGCGCATGCACGTTTTCCCGAATGAATTTGATGAAGCAAAATGGATTGCGATCGACATTAAAGAGCGCCATTACTTACAGGGACAGCGTTGGTCGGATCATATGGTTTTGGTGCGTTCCAGCTTTGCAGCACGGCATATTGAGGCAGCATGTATTGCGGCCAATGTCCCGTATCGCTTTATTGGGGGCATGAAACTGCTTGAAACCGCGCATGTGAAAGATTTACTGAGCTTGCTGCGCGTGATTGCCAATCCTCTAGATGATATTGCATGGATGCGTTTTCTTACCCTGTGGAATGGGGTGGGAGATGTGGGTGCAAGCCGTCTTGCTCAGCAACTTTTACTGGAGCCTGAGTATGATTTGATCTTTGATAAATTAGAGAAATTTGGGCGGATTCCAGCTGAAACTGTGTTGATCATGAAGCAAATGACGGTACTGAAACAGGAAGTACAGGCTTGTGTCAGTTTGGGTATTCAGGCGATTGAAGCACAATTGGCAGAAAATTATAAAAAAGACTGGAACCGCCGCCAAGGGGATTTTGAACTGGTCAAACAGTTGGCTTCTAAACATACCCAGTTGAGTGAGTTCCTAGAGGAATATGTGCTTGATCCTGTGTCGATTTCTGAAATTGAACGCCAGTCCGATAGCGATGTCGTTACCCTGATTACCATTCACTCGGCCAAAGGTACAGAGCAAAAAGTCTGTTATGTCGTCAATGTCACCCCAGGGCAATATCCGCATGCACGTGCCCAAGGTAATTTTAATGATGTCGAAGAAGAGCGTCGGGTCTTGTATGTGGCACTGACCCGTGCTCAGAATGAGCTGATTTTAACCAAGCAAAATTTAAGTCTGTGGGCGCGAGACGTGATTGATGAGCAAGGGCGCAAAGTCGAAAGTTATTTTTTGAATGATCTGACGCGAAATTTGTGTAGCATGGAAACCCATCATAAGCCTCGTCAGCAAACGGTAAAGAGTGCTTTAATTGAGCGCCAATCGATTAATTTAGATTTTGGTATTAATCTCGATTAAACTAAACAGATTACATTGTGGTATTTGTTGTGCAATGTTCAGAAAGTAGCGTAGGCGATTGCTTTTTGATGATTTTGCCTATTTTTGAAGGTTGTAAGATGAAAATTTTAGTTCGTAATTTAGAGCGTACAGTGACTGAAGCTGAACTGCTTGAATTATTTAAGCAATACGGCACAGTTGCATCATGTAATTTAATCCTCGATGCAGCAACAGGTAAATCGAAAGGTTTTGCTTTTGTTGAAATGCCGCATGCACGTGAAGCGATTAAAGCCATTAAAGGCCTTAATACACTACGTTTACATGGCACTGGTATTCGCGTCAAACAGGCGGAAGATAAGCCTGAGAAGCCAGAAGCATAAATAAAAAGGAGCAATGGATGCTCCTTTTTTATGGGATATAATGAAAAAAATCTATCCAGCTTTATCGATTGTTGCGCCGATGGGACGACAAATTTCTCAAGGAAATAAAACCTTAGAGATTCGTTCTTGGCGACCAGAGCAATGGCTGCTCAAAGATTTGATTATTGTGGAAAATAAGCACTATTTAACCCACGAGGACGATGAAGAGTTGGGGTATGCTGTTGCTATGGTTGATGTTGAGTCGATTCACTCATGGAGAGAAGATGAGCTTGATTCGGCGATGGCATCATATTGGGAAGAGGGATATTGGGCTTGGGTACTCACAAATGTGCGTCCAATCCATATTTCGATGCCTGTCATAGCAAAAAGAAAGATTTATTTTATTGAAATAGATCATGCATAATTTTTATTATGCACTGCTGTATAGAAAGATTACTCTTAGA
The DNA here is from genome assembly GCF_044057475.1 of Acinetobacter sp. P1332. Taxonomy (NCBI): domain Bacteria; kingdom Pseudomonadati; phylum Pseudomonadota; class Gammaproteobacteria; order Moraxellales; family Moraxellaceae; genus Acinetobacter; species Acinetobacter sp. P1332. Next base: position 3,078,897 of record NZ_CP171157.1, on the reverse strand, counting down.
ATTGTTATAAACGCCAAAACTTAGGAACACCCTTCATGACTCGTGTTGCCCGTTACCATGCTGATCGCACTAACCAAAAACTCTACTTTGCTCGACTTTCATGTCAACAAGCAGAACAAATTGATCATGTGCAACAAGCTCAGGCTTACCGTGAGGCTGCTGTGTTTCACTTGCATGGCGCGGTGCTTGCGTTTCTACAAGAGTTGGTCCGTTACTACCGCTTAAATGACTTTACCCCGACCTTAAAGTCCATAGAAGAGCATATGGCAGCTAAAGGCCAAGTCTCGCCTGAAGTGACTGTAATGCAACAACTATCGAAAGAGGGTTTCATTGCCGAGTTAAAACGTGCTTATCGCTTGTGTCAGTATGCGCCAGAGCCGAGTACACCTGAACCTGAGTCAGAAACTTCATCGAATCTGATCATCAAAGTAACTCAAACCCCTCAGGCATGGTTACCCGATACCAAAATATTACGCGAGTGGCATCGAGACTTAACGGCGTTGATCGATGGCTTTCGGAATGAGATGGTTGAATTCTAAAAGCGATGACCAGCGCTTGAAGTTTGAAAATTTGTCCTTATATCAATAAGTCTAAGCGAAGCAAAGTGCAACTGCCTTTGCCACCATGTTGAACATGGAGGAAATATGTCTATAGAACAATTGAAAGAATTATTTGGAAATCAAGAAGCCATTTTAGAATTGGTTCAACTTGAAGGTGGTGAGCTCGCACTACGTAACGCAGGTTCGGAGAGTGCACCCTTAGTCACGATCCAATTTAATGAAGAGCTTAAAGCATTATTGGGCGACCAGACAACAGTCGTTGCTCAGCAGATGGTGCAAGCGGCTTTATACGGCTTACTTGAAAAACAAGTAGGCGAGTGGCAAGCGGAAGTGGTGGATGAAAAGCCAAAGTTCTTCAGCTAAGTCGAATAAGAAAAAAACGCACTGAACAGTGCGTTTTTTTGTATCCAGTGTTTGTTCCTTAGTGGGTGGGTGCTTGATGATGTGCAATCTGAATTTGATTTAAAATATGATTGCTCATATTTTTCGCCATTTCCTCTTTTGCAAAATAAACTTCACCAATTTGATCGCGGCGAATCACTTCAGCTTCTTCTTTACTTTCTGCACACACCAAGACCTGAATCTCAGGATTGAGGGTTTTGGCAATATCCACGATTTTATGAATATCTAAAATATCCATCGGGGAAAGTACCAACAGGCGCGCATGCTGAATATGGGCTTGAATCAGTACGCCAGGGTCTGTCGCCATCCCAGAAACAGCCGCAATGCCTTTTTCACGCAGGTTTTCTACAATTTCACGGTTTTCTTCCGCAATCACCACTTTAATGTCTTCGGCCATCAATTGTTTGGTAATGCGACGGCCAACTTCACCATGTCCAACAATTACCACTTGGTCACGTAAGTAGTCTTGTGAGACTTCATCAGGCAGCATTGCCAATGGGTCACCACTACGTTCCAGTAAGCGTGCTAGATGTGAGCGCTCACGAATCCAACGTTGTACAGGCTCAATTGCGGAGAACACAAAACTGTTTAAGGTGATGGAGATGAGTGCTCCTGCCAAAATTAGGTTTTGCCCTTCTAAGGACAAGAGTTTAAGTGAAACCCCGAGTGTCGCTAAGATGAAGGAAAACTCACCAATCTGTGCCAGTGACGCACCGACGGTGAGTGCCGTATTGATGGGGTAGCGGAAAAAGAGCACTAGTGCCATGGCCGCAATGGTTTTGCCGACCATAATAATCGCAACGACTGCAAGTACATGCACAGGTTGTTCCACTAAGATGCGCGGGTCAAATAACATGCCCACTGCAACAAAGAACAAAATGGCAAAAATTTCACGTAGAGGGAGAGTTTCTTCTTCGGCGCGGTGGCTAAAGTCAGACTCTTTAACGACCATCCCGGCAAAGAAAGCGCCCAGTGCCATGGAAACACCGAAAATTTTGTACGCGCCAAAGGCGATTGAGACTGCAGCAGCCACCACGGTTAAGGTAAACAGTTCACGTGAACCAAGTCGAGCAACAAATTGCATGATCATTGGAACAAGACGTTTCCCGATGATCAGCATAAAAGCGATGAAGCCTACTACTTTGAGTAAGGTGATGCCTAAGGTAAGCCAAATGTTGTCATCAGCACCGCCTGCAAGGGCTTCTCCACCGAGTAGAGCTGCTGTTGCGGGTAAGAGTACCAGCACCAAGACCATGACCAGATCTTCGACCAAGAGCCAGCCTACGGCAATTTTACCGTTGACCGAATTGAGTAGACCACGGTCTCCCAGTGCTTTGAGTAATACCACTGTACTGGCACAAGACAGGCTTAAGCCGAAGACCAAGGCAGAGCCAAAACTCCACCCCCAGATCATACTGACGCCTATTCCGAGCAGGGTCGCTACAGCAATCTGTAAAATGGCACCAGGCAGCGCAATGCGTCGAACTTGTAATAAGTCATTGAGGGAAAAATGCATGCCCACACCAAACATGAGGAACATGACCCCAAGTTCAGCCAATTGGTTCGCCAAATGAATGTCTGCGACAATACCAGGAGTATTGGGGCTAATAATGATACCCGCAATCAGATAACCAATGAGTGGGGGAAGGCGTAAGCGTACGGCAAGATAGCCGAAAATGAGCGCAAGCCCAAAACCGACAGCAAGTAATATAATGAGATCTACGTCATGAGGCACTAAAAACTCCTTAAGCAAAAGTTAAGGGTGAAAAAGAAGCAAAGCACAAAAGGTGCCAAAAGAGATTAAAAGTTTAACAAGTCGAACGAAAAAAAAGCAAAAAAAAACGACCTAAAGCAGGTCGTTTTTTCCAAAAAACTAAAATTATTTAATTTTAGCTTCTTTGAAGATTACGTGTTGACGGATTTTTGGATCAAATTTTTTGATTTCCATTTTTTCCGGCATAGTACGTTTGTTCTTAGTTGTGGTATAGAAATAACCTGTACCAGCAGTAGAAACTAGGCGAATTTTATCACGCATTGTTCAGACTCCTTAGATCTTTTGACCTTGAGCACGTAGGTCAGTAACAACCTTCTCGATACCCAATTTGTCGATAATACGCATACCTTTTGTAGTTAGACGAAGACGTACGAAACGTTTTTCGCTTTCTAACCAGAAACGGTGGTGATGCAGGTTCGGCTCGAACCGGCGTTTGGTTTTGTTATTGGCGTGCGAGACGTTGTTGCCAACGACTGGACGCTTGCCGGTAACTTGGCAAACCTTAGACATGGTGAACTCCATTGCTAGACAGCACCGATTGTGCGCTAGTTATTAAGTAAACGGATGAAATCATTCAAGGGGCGTTTTATACCAAAAATGCGCTTAAAAGACAAGCGATTTTCATTAAAACTAGGCATGAACCCGTGCGATAGGTCATGCCTTGATCATTTAGCGAAGAAGGGTCTTTGAAATCAACTTGTGAATTGGTTTGTTAAACGGTGGGAGAATGAATTTCAAGCTATATAACTTGGGATTCGACATCACTGACCGTTCATGCGACAAACTGAAGAAACCTTCTGGACCATGATATTTCCCCATACCTGATGCACCAACGCCACCAAATGGTAAATCGTCTTGTGCGACATGGGTCAAAACCGTGTTTTGTCCGAAATGCCCTGAATGAGTACGCTGTGCAACATAATCTGCACGCGCCTGATCAAAGTCGAAGTAGTATAATGCAAGTGGACGCGGACGGCTATTAATAAACTCGATAACATCGTCTATTTGATCATATTCCATGATCGGCAGCAGTGGTCCAAAGATTTCGTCTTGCATAATACGCATGTCAGGCGTGACGCCAGTTAACAGTGTAGGGGGCACTTTACGTGTATCGGAGAAGGTTTCATGGGCTGGGTTGATTTCAACCACCTGTGCTCCATGCTCACGTGCATTTTCAAGATAACTTTGCAAGCGGTTGTATTGGCGGTCATTAATAATTGAAGTGTAGTCTGGATTATGCAGAATGTCAGGATACATCTCTTCCACACACTCGCGGAAGTGTTCAATAAACTCGGCAGTTTTACCTTTAGGCAAGAACATATAGTCAGGTGCCACACAGGTTTGACCTGCATTCCACAGTTTACCTGCAGCAATCCGCTGTGCAACATCCCGTAAATGAATAGAAGGATGTACTAATACTGGTGATTTTCCGCCAAGTTCGAGGATCAATGGAACGAGGTTCTCTGCCGCAGCAGACATGACGGTTTTACCGACATTGGTTGAACCTGTGAAAATCAGTTTGTCAAAAGCCAGACGACAAAAGGCATCCGAGATCGCACCACCGCCATTGGTCACGGAAACTAATTCTTGAGGGAAGGCTTCAGAGAGCGCTTTTTCAAGGATGCGACCAAAGTTACCCGATGAACTAGAAATCTTGATCATGGCATGGTTACCTGCCGCCAAAGCACAAATTAAGGGTCCAATCGAGAGTAATAAAGGATAGTTCCATGGGGTAATAATGCCGATCACACCTAAAGGTTGATATTGCACCCATGCTTTAGCCGGCTGGTGAATGATGGAAACGTGACGTTTCGAGGGTTTCATCCACGTGGTTAAATGCTTGCTATAATATTTGATATGTTCAAGGCAGGTGAGTAATTCCCCAATTTTGGTTTCACTGGTGGAACGGTTGCCATAGTCTTGATTAATTGCCTCTGCAAATTGATCTTGATACTTAACTAAGATACGCTTAAGTCGTGCCAAACGGTCAATACGCTCTTTTGCGGTTGGCAATGGATAACGTAAATAAGCGTGCTTTTGCTGTTCAAGCACATCATGTAGGTGCTGAATATCATAAGAATGTGGTGTCAATGAAGTTGTTTTTGTTTGACTGTTCATGCCGCACTACCATTTCAAATTTCAATTTATGTTTAATTTTTTAGAGTAATTGCTCTAATTAGTCAAGTTACTTTATGTGTTAGTCTTCTAATGCACTGAATGAATGGTTATTTTAGGATGTCTCAAACTAAAACGTTGAAAACCAAAGAACGTATTTTGCAACTCAGTTTGCAGCTTTTTAACGAGCGTGGAGAACGTTCTGTTACGACCAATCATATTGCCGCTGAATTGAATATGAGTCCGGGCAATTTGTATTATCACTTTCGCAATAAAAGTGAAATTATCAAAGAGCTCATGGAACAGTATCAAGGCGAAACGCTACAGATGCTGGCTTTGCCCGATGACCGTCTGTTAGATGCTAATGATAAAATTCGTTATTTTCAGGTGCTAAGCAGCCAGTTGTGGGCTTATCGCTTTTTACATCGTGATGTCTATCATTTGGTTGAAAACAATGAAGACTTCCGCAAGATGTATCCGCGTTTTGCAGGGCAAGTGATGCAACAAGGGCAAAAGATCTATCAGGCCTTTGTTGATGCCGGTCTGATGCAAATGACGTCGTCAGAAATTGAAGCCCTGATTATCAATTTATGGATTGTACTGACCAACTGGACCAACTTCCTTTATATGTCGGGTCATATCACTGATTCCAATACATTAGAAGAAAAGTGGGTCTGGCAGGCACTCCGTCAAATGGTGTTCTTAGAAGGGACCTATTTGCGTGGTGAAAGTCGTGAGACGTATGAGCGCTTGTTGGATACGATGGGGCCGTCTGAACTGTTTTCGAGCTTGGCGTCATTTAAATCGGATGATAAGCCATAAGGTGTTTTGACAGCTGGGTAAAAAGCGCTAGAATACTCGGCTTGATTTTCATTTTACTGATTTAAACTGACATGAATATGACAACTGCTAACACGGCACGTTTACTGATTACTTGTGAAGATAAGCCAGGGATCGTGCAAGCTGTATCGAGCTTTTTGTATCATCAAGGCGCGAATATTACTGCGCTTGATCAATACGCGACTGAAGCTCAGGGCGGACGTTACTTCATGCGTGTTGAGTTTGAACTAGACAATTTACAGTCTCGTAAAGAAAGCATCACTCAAACTTTTGCTGCAAATGTAGCAGAGCGTTATGAAATGCAATGGCGTTTGGCACTGGTCAGCGACGTGAAAAAAGTCGGGATTTTGGTGTCTAAAGTAGACCATGCCTTACTTGAGCTGTTATGGCGTCATGCGCGTGGTGGTTTGCCGTGCGAAATCACCAAAGTGATTTCTAACCATGAAACTTTACGCGAAGCGGTTGAGAACTTTGGCATTCCGTTTGAAGTTGTCCCTGTAACGAAGGACAACAAACGCGAAGCTTATGCTGAAATTGATGAATTAATGCAAGGCAATGACTTATTGGTACTTGCGCGTTATATGCAAATTCTAGATGAAGCATTTGTCGAGAAGTGGGAAATGAAAGTGATCAACATTCACCATTCATTCCTACCTGCTTTTGTTGGCGCAAACCCATACAAGCAAGCGCATGAAAAAGGTGTAAAACTCATTGGTGCAACTGCGCACTATGTCACTGCGGATCTGGACCAAGGTCCGATCATTGAGCAGGATGTAGAGCGTGTGAACCATGACTTTACGGTTGATCAATTACGTGAATTGGGTCAGGATGTTGAACGTAATGTCTTGGCACGTGCAGTGAAGTGGCACTTAGAAGACCGTATTATTGTTGATGGTAACAAAACAGTCGTTTTCCAATAAAAAATGGGTTGCAAGCAAGATTGAAAAAGGCATACATTAAGTATGCCTTTTTTGTTTGGGTATGATTAGAAAAAACCATAAAAAGTGACAAATTAATAGTTGCAAATGAAAACACTTCTCATTTATCATTGCGCTACTTTATTGTACTAACCGATAAGCGTTATAGTGGAAACCAACCCAGTGACCACTCCGCTTAAATTAGGTCACCGATTTTAATGAGTTCAACAGTTATTTCTCCTATGCAGACTCCCAACCCGATGAAAAAGAAAGTTCTTGCTGCTTTGATCGCGGTTGTCGTGGGCCATATGGGCGTATTGTGGGCAGTGAACCACATGAAAGCTCCTGAACTCAAACCGATTGAAAAAGAACCATTGAAGGTTCGCTTCGTTAAAATTCAAGAACCACCAAAACCGCTACCGCCTAAGCCGAAGGAAGAACCGAAAAAGGAACCGACTAAGCCGAAGGAAGTGAAGATTGTGGAAAAACCACAACCGACCCCACCGAAAAAGGTAGAAAAGGTTCAACAAGTTAAAAAAGCAGAAGTGGTTAAACCAGTTGTTAAACCAACTGAAACCCCAGTGAAACCGACAGACACCACGACGATTACAGAGAAAAAAGTCGAAAAACCTGTCGTGCAACCAGAGCAAGCGAAACCTGTTACTCAGGCTGCACCAGCTGATACTTCACCTAAGTCGGTGTCGATTGGTGGTTCAGGTGTGCAATGGAGCCGCTCTCCAAAACCAGTTTATAGTAATCAAGATTTACAAGGTGAAAACCGTCGAGTCGTGGTGCTGATTGAGGCGAATGAAAAAGGGTCGATTGTGAATGCCCGTATTACGCGCTCAAGTGGTGTGCCTGCTTTAGATGAAAAGATTTTAAGAGCTGTCAAAGGCGCTAAATTTAAACCTTATAAAGAAAATGGTGTGGCTTATCCAATTCGGGCTGAGCAACCATTTGATTTAGAATTGAATACAAAACGCTAACTTTATCAGGAGTTCGAGTATGAACTTTTCAGTTTATTGGCAACATGCTGATGCAGTCAGTAAAACACTGTATTTCATCTTGTTGGCAATGTCGATTGCAACGTGGACCATCTTTGTTTTACGTATCATGGGTACACGTCAATTGAAACAACAAGCTTATGCTCAACTTTCACAAGCTTTAGCTAAGTTAAAATCAAAGTTTGCTGTATTGAACTTTGAACAACGTAAAGCCGTTGCAGAACAAGCCCTTCTTCGTCAAATTTCTGCTGAAAAAGCGAATGCTGAGAAAGGTGTTTCAGTTCTAGGTACGATTGCATCGCTTGCACCGTTCGTGGGTTTGTTCGGTACAGTATGGGGAATTTTCCATGCCCTTGTTGCTGTTGGTAAAAGTGGTCAAGCGGGCTTAGCGCAAGTTGCAACTCCTGTAGGTGAAGCACTGATCATGACGGGTTTAGGTTTGGCTGTCGCGATTCCTGCGGTGTTAGCGTATAACATCTGTGCGCGTGTAAACCGTACTTTGGCACATGAGCTTCAAGACCAAGCACACGGCTTGCTCATTGATACCATGTTGCAACAAGACTCAGCACCTGCGGCAGTAGAAAGTAAAGCGACTCAACAAGGTTTAGTTGGAGGTCAAGCTTAATGGCTTTTCAATTGGGTGACGATAACGATGCTGGCATGAATGAGATGAATCTCATTCCGCTGATTGATATTATGCTGGTTTTGATGATCATCTTCTTGGTGACAGCGACCGTTGCCAACCCATCAATTCCATTAACTTTACCAAAAACGACGGCTGATATTGTAGATCCTCCACCTAAAGCCATTACGGTGAGTATTAATGCAAAAGGTGAAGTGGCTTGGGATAATCAAGTGATTAGTTTGGAAGAACTACAAACGCGTTTTAATGAAGCGGGTGAGTTGGAAACCAAGCCAACGGTTCAACTTCGTGCAGATAAAGAATCTCGTTACGATATGGTCGCACAAGTTATGTCTCGTGCGAGTGAAGCTGGACTGGCGGATATTGCTTTCGTAAGCGATAACTAAGTTGATGTTAAAAAAAAGCGACTCTTGAAGTCGCTTTTTTTATGGTGAATGATTGAGTTATTTGCTGTCTTTCAGTAAGCGTCCGCTAAACACACCTTATGAATTCGTCCTATAAGCCTTAATTTAGTCCTCACTTAAAAACAAGTGGGAACTTAAATTTATGACTACAAATAACCAGACATCCATCGCATCTCTTACGATAATACGAAGAACATATAGTGCTGAATTTAAACAGCAGATCGTTCAGGCGTGTAAAGCATCGGAGGTTTCAATTGCTTCGGTCGCTTTGCAACATGGATTGAATACACATCTTGTATCCAAATGGATTCGCTTAATTGATGCTAAGCCAGGGAATGATCGCTCACTACTACCGAATAAACCTGCATTTATTGCCTTATCTTGCTCTGCACCATTAGATCCTATTTCTACTGGCATGTTAACGGTTCAAATTACTTTACCCCACTCAAAAGCAAAAATTGGCTTGAAATGGCAAGTATCAGAAATATCTGCTTTAGCAGAATTACTCAAGGCACTTACAACATGATCCGTATCGATGAAATCTGGTTGTCTACCCAGCCCATGGACATGCGTGCAGGTATGGATACGGCCATGGCTCAGGTGGTGAGAGCCTTTGGCTACATCAAACCGCATTGTGCTTACCTGTTCTGTAATAAACGTGGCCATCGCATGAAAGTGCTGGTACATGATGGACTGGGGATCTGGCTGTGTGCTCGGCGGTTGGAACAGGGCAAATTTCACTGGACTAAAGTTCATCAGGGTGAAACCCTGGCACTCAGTCCAGAACAGTTACAGGCACTGATCCAGGGTTTGCCTTGGCAGCGCATTGGACGACAGCAATTGGTCACAATGCTCTAAACTAGCTTGGTCCATTCTGCTATTCTCCAAACGTTCTATTTCATTCTTCTCATGACCTCAGGCATACTGCGGTCATGAATACACTGCCTGATTTAAGCCAACTGACCCATGAACAACTGCTGGAATTTACTAGACAGTTGGCAATGCAACATCAGTCTCTGGCACAATCAAACCAGCAATTAGATGCCAAAGTTCAGCATCTTGAAGTATCCAATCTGCAATTAGATGCTCAAGTTCAACATCTTTCCATTCTCACGCAAAAATACGAGCATGAGCTCGCACTATTTAAACAGCACAAATTTGGCAGTAAAAACGAACATCTCACCGCAAAACAAATCCATCTCTGGGATGAAGCGGTCGAAGAAGATATTGCCGCTGTTGATCTGGAACTGGAACGGCTGAATGCAGATAAAACTGATGCAGCGACACACAAAGCCACAGTCAACAAACCTAAACGTCGACTGCTGCCCGATCATCTACACACCATCCGTATCGAGCATGAACCAACATCAACCCAATGTGCTTGTGGCTGCACCTTGCGTCGTATCGGCGAAGATATCAGTGAAAAACTACATTTCAGACCGGCACAGTTCTATAAGGAACAGCATGTGCGTGGCAAATGGGTCTGTGATCAGTGTGACACCCTGACTCAGCAAGCGATGCCCGCCTATGTGATTGATAAAGGCATTGCCAGTCCTGAACTGCTTAGCCATGTGTTGGTCTCGAAATACGCAGATCATTTACCGCTGTACCGTCAACGTCTGATCTATCAGCGGGCGGGAATCGAGCTTTCTAGATCAACTTTATCTGACTGGATAGGTCGCTGCGGTGTAGAACTGGAGCCTCTGGCCAATGCTTTAAAAGAGGTGGTGCTGCAACAGCGGGTGCTGCATGCAGATGAAACACCAGTCACCATCATGCGGATGAGTGATGATGAGAAAAAACCGAAGAAAGGTTATGTCTGGGCCTATGCAACAACCCAATATAATCCAATTCAAGCCGTGATTTATGACTTTCAGGATAGTCGTGCAGGCCAGCATGCTGAAGTGTTCCTGAAAGACTGGCAGGGCCATCTAGTCTGTGATGATTACAGTGGTTATAAAGCACGCTTTAAATCAGGCCAAGTCATTGAGGTGGGCTGCATGGCGCATGCTCGTCGTAAATTCCATGAACTGCATGTGACCAAGAAAAGTCAGGTCGCTGAACAGGCCTTAGTGCTGATTCAGAAACTGTATGCCATAGAAGCAGAACTCAGGAGAAAGACCGATGGTACAGCAGAACAGCGCCGCGAATACCGACAACAGCATAGTCAACCGGTGATGCAACAACTGTATGAATGGCTCAACCAGCATCAACTGACGGTGCCATCGAGTTCTCCAACCGCCAAGGCCATCAATTACACTCTGAAGCGTTGGCCAGCTTTAAGCCGCTATCTGGATGATGGCAATCTACCGATTTGCAATAATTGGGTGGAAAACCAGGTGCGGCCTTGGGCGTTGGGACGTAAGAACTGGTTATTTGCAGGTTCGCTGCGCAGTGGTCAGCGAGCGGCAAACATCATGACTTTAATCCAGTCAGCAAAGCTGAATGGGCTGGATCCGTATGCCTATTTAAGTGATGTGCTGAAAAGATTGCCGACCCATAAAGTGACCCAAATAGAAGAATTGCTACCACACCGCTGGAAATCCAACTCAAATTAAAAAATAGACATGGGGTTCAGCGGACGCTTACGTCTTTCAATAAAGCCTGAAACTTAGAGCGCAGCTTCATCAGTTTTGGCGGAATGGCAAAGTTGCAATAGCCTTGAGATGGATTACGAGCGTAAAAGTTTTGGTGATAGTCTTCAGCCGAATAGAACGTTGGTACAGGGCTGAGTTCGGTCACAATATCGAGACCTTCTGCCTTTAAGTCGTTAATCGCTTGCTCTGCATCAGCACGCTGCGCATCATTAAAATAATAAATGACTGAACGATACTGGGTTCCGACATCATTGCCTTGACGGTTGAGTGTTGTAGGATCATGAGTGGCAAAAAATACATCGAGCAGCTGAGCATAGCTGATTTGAGTTTCATCAAAATCAATTAAAATAACTTCGGCGTGGTTGGTATCGCCACGACAAATATCTTCATACGTCGGGTTATCGGTATCTCCACCTGCATAACCACTGGTCACTTTATGTATGCCCTGAAGCTCTAAATAAACCGCTTCTACACACCAAAAACATCCACCACCAAAGAGTGCTTGTTGCATTTTAAAATCCTAATTGTGTTTATATCTGTTTATATAAGGGCTGATTGGTGCAGTACAATGTTGTCTGCTACAGATTAAAAAAGCCTGTGATTACAGGCTTTTTATAGAAATAATTTAACGTGGTTGAATGGCAGAGCCAAACTGTAGCAGCAAGTTGCCATGTCGATCGAGTAGTTTCAGAGTTTTACCAAACACTTGGTAATGTGTCACTTTTGCCAGCGCTTCTTGGAACTGTTGCGGAACAGTACTGTTATTGATACAGGCCATTCGGGTGGTTGCGAGCTGGCTCAAGGTGAGCGTATCGCGTCCTACGGTATAGCTGCCCATAATTCGGTTACAGCCATCTGCACCACTGATGCGGTTATCAGCTGAAAACTGAAGGCTTGGAATATTACGTTCATTGGGTGCTGTTTTAATTTCGGTATTGCCGATTTGCGTCAAAATCCAAGTCCGTTGCTGAAGCTGTTGAATGTTGGCCATTTCAATGGTGTCGGATGGCGGTGGTGTCGTTTGGCAACCAGTCATGATTAAGCTACTCGCTAAAAGACTGCTTGCAATCAGTTTTTTTAACATGGGATCAGACTCTTATTTTGATGTATCGTCTGAACTATCAAAGCAAATTTTGTCGTTGATTGCCAGTTTTAACTTGCAGCTTTTCGTTGCAGACCTTAGCGTGTTTGGTCAACGGGTAAACCCTGACGAATGAGCTGTGAATACTCAGGACTGGTTAAAGCTGTTTGTTTGCTTACACGTGGGTTGATATAGGCTTTTTGATACCATGTTTTCATATCCCACTGTGGGCTAATCGCGCCTAAGTCATACAGATAGTTCGGCAAATAACCTGAAGCTAAAATACGATAGTCGGTTGGTAAAGCGTCATGTGAAACGGCTTGAACCATATCAAACACCAAGGTGGTGCAATTACTGGTGAGGGTGTTATACCACTTAGGATGTTTGGCCAGCTCGTCTGCCTTATGTAAATACTCTACAAACAGTGCTTTACTTTCAGCCTGTCCGAGGCGAACAGGAAAGAAATAGACTTGTTCATGACGAATATTGCTACGGGTATACACAATATCATGCTCATCTGAGGCCACTAAACTCAGCTCATATTTTCTAAAAAAACCACCAATCGCTGAAAATTCTTCATTTTTTTCTTTGCGAATTTCAATGGAAAAAGTCAGCGGTGCAGTATTGGCAAAATCAAAACTGACCAAGGTATGTGCGATTTGCGGTCCCATCCAGTATGAGGTAATGATATTGACCCCAGTGATTTGATTTAGATCGAAAGAGCGGGTATCCCAATGTTCAGTATAGGAGCCGTCAGGGTGCCATGTAAAATTACGGACATTATGAAGGGTGACATGGTCGCCTTGTTTTTCATAATGCAAGATTTTTGCTACTTCAGGTTGCCAGTCGCGGTCTTGGCGAGCATCTAAACTAAAATACCAAGACAATGCCAGTAAAAAGCCAAGGAGATAAAGGATGATATCGAGGCGACGACCAAAAAAGCTTTGGGTGATATAGATACCCAAAATGCTGAGCGCAAAAGCAATCCAGATCCCAATAAAAATACGGCTGACCAACCAGCCCAAAGGCTCTTGAATCCACAATGCAAAACACAGCCAAATTGAACTGAACAAGACAAAAATACTAAACAGGGTGTGGAGTAATCCAAAGCCCAGTGTCCGCCAAAATTCTATTTTGATCATGTTGTGCATCGTGCTTTTAGCAAAAAGAATATGCTTTATTTTTGATAGGTTGCGAACTCAAAAGCAATTCCAGTTTTGTCATCAATATGTTGTTCTGACGCGACTTTTTTAAATGCTGCTGGAATGGCAGGGTAATGCGCATCACCTTGCACATCGAGTTCAACATGCGTGAGTTCTAAACGGTCCGCAATGTCGATGGTCTGTTTAAAAATTTCACCGCCACCAATGATAAAAATACTGTCAGGTTTTTCTGAAGCTTGAACATTGGCAACAGCTTGCGCTAAAGCTTCTTCGATGCTGTAAGCCACCTTTGTGCCTTCAAAAGCCCAAGAAGTGTCGCGAGTAATGACCCAATTGACACGCTTGGGTAATGTACGGCCCATCGATTCCAGCGTTTTACGGCCCATAATGACCACACCACCTTGGGTGATGGCTTTGAAGTGTTTTAGATCGGCTGAAATATGCCAAGGTAGGTCATTGCCTTTACCAATACAGCGCTGCTGATCCATTGCCACTACATGTACAACTTCTAAGTTTTGAAAGGCCATAATGCGCTCAAATGTTGGGTCATATTTCTGATTCTTCCTCAAGGAGAGGAAGAATATCTATGGGTAAACCTTAATCCCGCTGATTCAATGCGAGATTGAATTGGACTTGATCTACTTTAAACAGCAACAGGTGCTTTAATCCCTGGATGCGATTCATAACCCACGATTTCGATATCTTCAAATTTAAAGTCGAAAATATCTTTAATCGCAGGATTCAGTTTCAGTTGGCACAGCCCTAAAGGTTCACGGCTTAACTGAAGCTTTGCTTGCTCAAAATGGTTGGCATATAAATGTGTATCGCCACCCGTCCAGACAAAGTCCCCCACACCTAAACCGCAGACTTGTGCGATCATATGGGTGAGTAGCGCATAACTGGCAATATTAAAAGGCACACCTAAAAATACATCGGCACTGCGCTGATAGAGCTGACAAGACAGTTTGCCGTTATGGACAAAGAACTGGAATAGAGTGTGGCACGGAGGAAGAGCAACTTGCCCAGCTTCTTGTGGATTCCAACCCGATACAATCAGACGGCGTGAGTTTGGATTGGTTTTAATTTCATTGACTAACCAAGCAATTTGGTCAAAACCATCTTGTTCATATAAACCATCGGCTTTTTTAGTTGCGCCGAAGTTACGCCATTGATGTCCATACACCGGCCCCAGTTCACCTTCTGGGCGACCAAAACGCGCAGTTTGTTCTGCGGTTGACCATTCGTCCCAAATACTGACTTTGTTGTCCTGTAAATATTGCACATTGGTATCGCCTTTTAAGAACCACAACAGCTCAATCACGATCGAACGAAAGTGTACTTTTTTAGTGGTTAATAAAGGGAAGCCTTGAGAAAGATCAAAGCGCATTTGATGACCAAATACCGAGCGCGTACCTGTACCAGTACGGTCGCCTTTATCACCGCCGTGATCGAGGATGTGTTGTAGCAGGTCTAAATACATTTTCATAAAACTCTCAAATAAACACTTCGGGGGAACAGACCTCTTAATAGATGTGCCTGTACTTTCCACTCTAAATTATAAAATCTGCGGATGATTATACTGAATTGTGCCTTATTGCGCACCCGAGATTAGTAAGTCAGGCGAGATGATTAATCATATAAAAGTTATGTGAAAGCTATTACAGAGAACCAGGTTAAAGTGGTTTTGTACAGGATTTAAACTGAAATAATTTAATTATATTGGATCTAAATAGGCAGTCGTTTAGATGGGCAATCCATTCCATATCTAAGGACTTCATTGCTGATGTTGAAACATTTGAGCTTGAGGCGAATAGGCACTTGGTGAAGGATTAAATTTTTTTAGTTAATTTAGGTTTCAAAAAGTACAGAGAAAAGAAAACTTTAGAAAGGTTGTGTTGCATTTTGAAAAAAAATATTACATTTACGACATGAAAGTTCAATGCTGAGCGGTTAGTATTTCGAACTCGAAAAGTTGCACACCCCTAATGATTGGGAGGAGAGTTGGTTTTAGTATGCCTTATGATCAAAACGTAAATATGAATGACGTCTATGCGCCTGCGCAAACCAATATCATAATACGTTCTCAGTCAGAGCGAAATGTCACCGCTTCGGATATTTTAAGCTCGAAGCAGGCACGAGAAAGGGCTATTAGTAACCATCAGCGTGTGGATATTGAAAAATTTACAGGCTTTTTAAGAAATATTACCCGTCAAACCAGTACCCAAAAATGTGCTAAAAGTATTCGTATTGGCTTAGAGTCTGCGGGTGCACGCTTCAAGAGTCATCCTGTGGCTGCGGCAGATTGGGGTAAGACCTTAACCAGCATTGGTTATCGTAAAATCAACTTATCTTTTGATCAACCTAAAAAAGGCGATATTTATATTATCGACCGTACTGCAAAAAACCGTTATGGACATATTGCCGCTTATTCAGGCAATGGCTGGGTTTCTGATTTTAAACAAAGTGGTTATGCGGTTTACCGTAACCAAAATGTGAACTACAGCTATTATCGAATGGATTAAGCAGATGTTGACGGGATGTAGAGCAACTCCGCATCCCGATTAAATTCTTTTTTCACGCTGTGCGTGAATCGATACTAAAAATAAACCAATTCCACTAAAGCCGATACACTGAAGCGCCAGCGCAATTTTATCTTGCGCGGGTAGATAGCCGAGCAAACAAATCAGGGCAATTAGGGGTAGAAAAACCACCAAACGCGAAAAGCCTTCCTGATACGGATTGCCCTGAGCAATCTTCAAGTGCGCACTGCGCAGCAGATGCGTTGTAATGCCAATCCCTAGACTCAAACCAATAAAAATTGCGCCAAGCTGTTGAACTTGTGCTGCGATAACAATCATCACACAAGTTGCAATACAAATGATGAGTTTAATTTCACGGCTACAGCGTTCCGAATACCAAAAGCTCAACATGGTTTATTTGGACTCAGGCTGAGTATTGCTATGCAAAAGGGATAGGGGGGAAAATAGGCAAATCCCCAGCGCCATAAAACCAATCCCTTGTGCACCTGGAATCAACAGTTCACCATCTTTAATATTCATAAAAATCAGCGCCAAGAGTAGGGCAATCGGAATCCAAGTCAGTAGACGATACAGAAAACCTGTAGGATTTTTGGCCGCAAAGTGAATTTTGCAGTAACGACAAATCAGAAAAATAATCCCAGTACCCAAGAACATTAAAATGGCATTGAGGCTTAGGGGGGCCATCCAATACAACACACCTGTTACAACAGCAATTGCGATAAAAATAAGTAATTTTTTAAGAATAGAAATTGAGGGATTAAACCAAAATTCGAGCATGGGAGTGATGTATTTAAAAAACCAAACATATGTCACTTTAGCATAATTTGGTCCTAAAAAAGGGGGCAATGATGCCCCCAATATTTAATCCGCTCACCGGATTAGCTATTATTCTTTTGTGGGCCCCAATCATAGATTTTCTTTTGATAGGCATACCACATCATCCACGCGCCTACCAGAATCATTGGTAGACTGAGGAATTGACCTTTACTCATCCATGCAATGAACAGCTGTCCGTTGTCAGGCTCACGGAAGAACTCGACGATGAAGCGGGCCATACCATAGCCCATCAGGAATAACGCTGAAACCGCCATACGAGGACGTGGCTTTGAACTGAACCACCACAGTACGATGAATAACAATAACCCTTCAAAAAAGGCCTGATAGAGCTGAGATGGATGGCGAATCAGCTGTAGCGGGTCAGTTGGGAAAATCATACCCAGTGCAAAGTTTGGGTCTGCAACAGGACGACCATAAAGCTCTCCGCCAATGAAGTTACCAATACGGCCAAACATGAGCCCTGTAGGGACACATGGCGCAATAAAGTCGAGGGTTTGGAACCAAGTCATTTTGTATTTCTTGCACCAGAACAGCATGGCAAGCATTACACCCAAGAAGCCGCCGTGGAAACTCATGCCGCCTGTCCAGACTTGGAACAGCCAAATTGGGTTGGCAAGGAATTGCTCAAAGCCATAAAAGAAGACGTAACCGACACGACCACCAATGACTACACCTAGAGCGCCATAAAAGATCAAATCGGAGACCATATCAGGTGTCCAACCACGTTCTTTCGCGCGGTAGCTTGCAAGTCCCCAAGCAAACAAAAAGGCCAATAAATACATCAGTCCGTACCAATGGACTTGTAAAGGGCCAAGTGCTATTGCGACGGGGTCAATATTTGGATAGGTCAGCATGCATATTCCTAGTCATTATGTTTTGAACAGATTTTAGCTGAAAGAGATGAAAAATGTTGTACATTCAATGTGTAAAGATGATGAGTATCGTTTATGTGTATTGTGGCAATAGCATGGCAGGTCTTGGATGAGATGCCATTGTGTTTGATTTCAAATCGAGATGAGTTCTATCAGCGCCCTTCGAGTCTTTTAAAGCAATGGGAAAATAGTCCGATTATTGCAGGGCAAGATTTGCAGTCTGGCGGCACATGGATGGGTATAACGCCAATAGGACGTTGGGCAGTTTTAACCAACTTTCGCGATGGAAAGGATCAAACCAGCTATTCAACGTCTCGTGGACATTTGATTCAATCCTTTTTAGAGTCTGAACAAACCCCGATTCGTTTTGCTCAAGACTTAGAGAAAAAACAATGTGACTATGCGGGCTTTAATCTTTTTATGGGGGATCGGCATCAGGCGGTCTACATGAGCAATCGTGGTGAAGCACCACAGGTTCTTCCGAAAGGCGTGTATGTGGTGTCGAATGGTTTGATGACTGAACATTGGGAAAAAACCAAACATTTACGTAAGCGCTTTACCCAAGAGTTCTTACCGATGTTGCAACAGTCCCACATCTTACAACGCGAGTTAGAGGCGACATCTTGGGATATTTTGGAGGATGAGCGCAAGATTATTCCAGACCTGTTGCCGCAAACTGGCATTAGTCAGGATATGGAAGAGTTATTGTCTTCGACCTTTATTCAAAGCCCTATTTATGGGACACGCTGTTCTAACTTCCTGCGCATGACCCATGAACAATGGTCTTGGCTGGAAAAGCAGCAGCAGGATGAGTGTAAAGGAAAAATCACGGAACAGACGGTATTCTTTAAACTATAAAAAAATGCCGACATGAGGTCGGCATTTGCTGTGTTTTTGCTTAACCTGCGATCAAACCGCCATCATTACGTGTAATGACCACGGTTGCCGAACGTGGACGCGCAGTTTGGTTCGTACGATCGGTTTGGCTTGCAGGCCAGTGGCTGGTTGGTGCATCGTAGCTCTTAGAGTCTTCACCCGGATGTTGCACATTAATGAAAATGGCTTTGTGGTCAGGCGTCATGGTTACCCCCGTGATTTCACATTCAGCAGGGCCTGTGAGGAAACGACGTAAGTTTTCATCTGTAACTTTTGCACCCACAATAGTTGCTTGTTCATTTGGAGCAGTTGCAGCACCGCCATCACCCACTTGACCCGGTAAGGCTGCAAGCATCATACAGTTAGTTGTGTCGGTATACGCGCCATCATCGGTTTGAATCCACAGCACGCCCCGTGGGTCAAACCACATCCCATCTGGTGATGACAGGTCGTTGTTATCATTTAAACCTGAGAGGTTAATGTTTTCCGCCATCGCAGCTTCAGCACCAAATAAGTAAATATCCCATTCAAAGGTCTCTGCCGCTGAGTTTTCTTCTTTGAAGCGAATGATATGACCGTTGACATTGCCTTTACCGCCTTCTGGGTCGCTATAGTTACGTGGATTCGCTGCATCGGTTGTATATGCTGTACCACGGTTTGAGTTGTTGGTCAGCGTAACATAAACTTCCCCATTTTCTGGGTTAACTGCGACCCATTCTGGACGGTCCATCTTGGTTGCTTTAACCGTGTCACCTGCTAAGCGTGCAAAGGTCAGGACTTCTGCTTGAGAGCTAAATGGGTAAATGCTGTTTTGTTCATTTAGGCCATTTTGTCCATAAGCCAATTCGACCCATTGTCCTGTACCGTCATCATTAAATTGAGCCACATAGAACTTGCCATTGTTCATGTATTTGTCACCTGCTCGGTAACCTGTGTTAATGTCTTTCGGGTCCCAAGTTGCATCCGAGACAAATTTATAAATGTATTCGCCACGAGAGTCATCCCCCATGTAGAAGGCAAACGGTTGGCCTTCAATTGCACGGCTTGCACGACAGTCTTCATGTGCGAAACGTCCTAGTGCAGTACGTTTTACAGGGTTTTGACCTGCGTTAAACGGGTCAATTTCTACAATCCAACCAAAGGTGTTTGGCCCATTACGGAAGTCTTGTGTAGCAGTTGCTCCTTTAATAGTTGCATCCCAACGGTCATATAGATCTTGCGACTCAGCTTCGCCAATTGCGGTTTCCCATGCATAACGTGAGTTCGTATCCAAATAAACGGTACGATTTTGCTCATCTTTATTTGGGATTTTATTTCCTGCTGGATCAAGGAGGTAAATAATTTGTCCTTTTTCATTCTTCTTCGGGGTGCCATCTGCATTTTTCTCATAAAGATAATCAATACTTAAGCCCAAGCCATAACGTTTTAATGCGATTTTTTCTTTCTCTGAGCGGCCTGCATATTCATCTGCACCAGCGCGTTTAAAGTATCCAATAAAGTTCTCTTCAGTGGTTAAATAAGTGCCCCATGGGGTGTAGCCATTGCCACAGTTATTATGTGTACCACGCGTTTTCGTCCCGACAGGTGAGTATTGGGTCGCAAGTAAAGTAGTGTTGGCAACAGGGCCGTTAAAGTCCATCACCGTGGATGCTGTGATGCGGCGGTTAAATAACGAGTTTTGTATAATTTCAACTTTTTGATTGGTGTTGTCTTTCTTGATATGAACGACAGAAACCCCATGTGCGTTGACTTCGCGAATCACTTCATCCTCAGGGCGACGGCCATTCGGTTTGGTGGGGCCTTGTGGGTGTAAGAAGGTTTGGTTGATATATTCATGATTCATCACCAACAAGCCTTGTTCAGATGCGGTAGCGTCAAATTGACCCTTTGCAGTATCTAATCCAAAAAAGCTCATCCCATCATGGCAGTCACCTGAACGGAACTGAAAGCTTGGGCCTGAAGGTACATTGTTGTCTTCCCATGCCCCAAATGCAGGATGAATCGAGTCGCCCATTGCATAAAGTACAGAGGCAGTATAGCCTTCAGGAACCGTCACCCAATCATCTAAGTTTTTTTCAACAGGGCTAAAGGTAAGCTTTTCTGGTCGCGTATTGGGGTCGGTTGGTGTGGTGTTACCACCTGATGAGTTTGAATTGTCATCATCGTCTCCACACGCGGTTAAGCTTGAAGCTAAAGCCAATGCAGCAGCCCCACTAGCCGTTTTTTTAATTAAGTTACGACGTGAGATCCGTTTTTCTAGAATGTCTCGAAAATGGACGTTGCTTGAGTCATTATTATCCAGTTCTTGGTCTTCATGGTAAGGCGTTTGATAGGTCATGTTTATTCCTAGCGTTTTTGCTTGGTCGTTTTTAGAAAGTTACAAACAAGGTAAAACGTCAATATGACAGCGTGGTGAAGTTTATATGTCAAAAACATGAAATGATCGGTAGCACATTTAGCCATAAAAAAAGCAGGCAATTTTGCCTGCTCATTGTTTTCAATCGGGGAGCTTAAGCTTCAGCAGCTCGCTTTTTTTCAATCAGTTTTCCAAAAAACAGACCAATCTCAAATAAAAGCCACATTGGTATCGCGAGCATAATCATCGAAAGAGCATCAGGTGGGGTCACAAACATTGCAACAAAAAAACAGCCGACAATAATGAATTTTCGTTTTTCAACCAATTGTTGTGTGCTCACCACCCCAATCAAGATGAGTATTAAGGTAACAATAGGAATTTCAAATGTTAAGCCAAAAACCAAAAACAGTTTTAGACAGAAGCTGAGATAGCTGTTGATGTCTGTCATTGGGGCCACAGTGTCAGGGGAAACACTGATAAAAAAGTGTAAAATGGATGGCAGCGCAATGAAATAAGCAAAAGCTACACCTGCATAAAACAAAGCAATACTACCAATCAAAAGAGGTGTTGCGAGTGATTTTTCTTTTTCGTATAGTGCAGGTTTTACAAAAGCCCAAAGCTGATAAATGATAAAAGGCATGGCCAGCATGAGAGCCACAAAAAAGTTTAGTTTAAATGGCGCCATAAAGGTGGCAGTAACATCCGTTGCAATCATAGATGAGCTAACTGGAAGTTGTGCTCGTAAGGGTTCAGATAGCATTTGGTAGCTATGATTGGCAAAAGGCAATAAACAAAAAAACAAAATGAGAATTAAACCGACGATTTTAAATAAATGACCTCTTAAGATGATCAAGTGCTTAGTAATCGGCATTTCTTCAAGCAGCAGTTGCTCTGAGTCTTGAGTCACTACAGGGCTTAAGTTGCTAGATTTCATACGGCCTCCCGCATCGGTTCAAAGCGATTTTGAACACAGCCTAAATAAGGTGCCGAATCTACAGATGACTTTTGTTTCATAGGCTGAAGTGTCAGTAAGATAGGCGCTTTTTGATCTACATACTGATAAGTATGGGAGATATTTTTATTATCGAGTATGGCAGTTTCTTGGTGCTTTTCATTTGCCAAAATATTTTGTTGTTGTATGTGTTGCATCTGAGCTTGCATTTTTTGTTCAAGCTCCTGAATTCGCTTCATTTCATTTTGCATTTGCTCACGTAATTCAGACATCCGTAGCTCACGGTCAATGTCATTTTGTACATTACTGACCATGCGTTTGACTTTGCCATACCACTTGCCTGCAAAGCGCGCCGCTTCAGGTAATTTCTCTGGTCCAAGAACCAATAGTGCGATAATGCCAAACACCAAAAGCTCTGTCATGCCGATATTGAGCATCGCAAAACTCCAATGACTTAATGTTTGACGGTTGAGTTGCTTGTGTTGCTATTTTGATGTTCTAAGGTGCGTGGTTCATTGAGTTGAGCTGCTTCAGCGTCCTCATCACGGATTGATTTTTTAAAGTCTTTCACGGCACCACCGACATCTTTGCCTAAGTTCTTAAGTTTGGCTGTACCAAAAAGAAGAATAACCACAATTGCAAAAATTAGTACGTGCCAAATTGATAGTCCCGCCATGGGTAGATCCTCATCATTTTTCGTTTTCCCTATATCAACAGGCTTGTGTGACATTGCGGTGACGATGATGTTTCAATTTCAAGACAAAACGATCGCTCCGCACAGATTTTGAGGAAAAGCAGTGTTATGATGATTAGGTGAAATTTCAAGGATATTGAAGTGACGTTGCTGCTCCCTCTGTTGGCCTTTCTTAGTGGTTTATTCCTTGCATCTACCCCATTGGCAACACGGTTGAAAACAGGATTTTCAAGTCTATTAGCGCGTTGTTTTATTCCGATTGTTATTGTCTACAACATGGTGTTTTATCAGGCTGGTAGCTTTAGTTTGATGTTATTCAGTTTTGTCGTGGCAGTGCTCTTATTTTACTTTTTCTTATACTTTTCAAAGAATAAATTAAGCGCCCTATGCTTTAGTTATGTCAATATGGCATGGCTAGGCTTTCCTTTTGCGATAGCGTTGTTTGGCACAGAAATTAGTCCAGCAATGGTGGCGCTATACATCGGTGGTTCTATTTTTGGCAATCTCTGGGCGGTGACGGCTGTGAGCCAAACACCGTTAGCTTTTTCGTTTATTTTAAAAAAAGTGCTCTGTGCTCCACCCATGATTGCTTTGATGCTGGCCGTTATTTTTCGTTTCGTTGGGGTACAACATTGGTCACAGCATGATCTGATTGATGTGGTTTATAGTGCAGCCAAATTTGGTATGAGTTTCTCTGGCATGTGTGTATTGGGCATGTGGTTGAGGCACACCAAAGTTGAAAAAGCGGACTTGTGGCAAAGTAGTCGGACAGCTTTGTTAAAATTGGTATGTGGCGTGGTGCTGTGTGGGCTGAGTTATCGTTATCTTGCTATTCCTAATATTGAACAATATATTGGGGTCATGTTCTTATTATTTTGTTTACCGCCAGCAGCCAATATTGTGGCTTTGGAAACGCATTATCAAGGTACAGGCACATCGGCAAAATACATTGCTTCAGGTACGATCATCAGCTGTGCCGTGGTGAGTATTTATGGTTTATTGCTGCATGTATTTGCTGTGATCTAAGCACTCACTTTTAGCTGGAAATGCAAGTGCTGCGCAACGGTGATAGGGGGATATAGGAAATCTTTCGCTACTCTTCTCCCCGAGGGGAGAAGGGGCAACATTACACAGCTTAGTTTTTATTGTTCTAAACTGGCTTTAAACAGTTGCATCGCCTGGCCACGATGGCTGATTTTATTTTTTTCTTCTTTACTCATTTCTGCACTTGAAAGCCCTAACTCGGGTAGCCAGAACAGTGGATCATAACCAAAACCATTTTCCCCACGAGCAACCTCTAGTACTTCACCTTTCCAAATACCTTGGAAAATTTGCGGAAGAGGATCATCGGCATGTTGTACTAACGCTAAAACGCATACAAACATGCCTTCAATCGCTTGACCATCTTTACGCAGTAGCTTGAGTTCAGCTAAGAGTTTTTGGTTATTGGCAGCATCATCGCCGTGTTCACCTGCATAACGCGCAGAGTAAATCCCCGGTGCACCATCTAAAATAGGGATGCAAATCCCGGAGTCATCTGCAATGGCTGGTTTTCCTGAAATTTTAGAAGCATGACGTGCTTTAATAATCGCATTTTCGACAAAGCTCAAACCATCTTCAATGGCATCTTCAATATTCAATTTACCTTGAGCAATCACTTCAACAGGTAAGTTGAGCTCTGCAAATAATTTTTCAAATTCCGCAATTTTACCTTTGTTATTGCTTGCGAGGACTAATGTGCCTTGAGTGAGCCATGATTGAGTAGACATGAGTTAAACCGATCTAAATTTTCTGTATTTTAACCCATTTTAAAAATTATATAGCTGAATTATGAATATGATTGAATAGAGTATTTTTTTCGATTAAAAATGATTTGGGCTGTATAGTTTTCTGTCTCGATCAAAGATGTTTGTTGTGGCAGCTTACTTTTGCAATCAAAAGTTACACCTCCAAAAATTGAAGGGAGATTGAAGCTAATATAAGAGATGGGATAAAAATGCTCTTGGGAATAGAGAGGGAGCTGAAAATGAAATTTATTATTTGACTTTATTGGTATATCACTGATTTCTGTGTCTGTATTCTTTCTGAGTGTTGGTAGCATCAAGATTGTTTCACGTTGTAGATGGGTTGTGATAAACGGGAAAAAGTAATCAGACTCATACGTCCCATAAGCTGCTGAATTTATTTTTTCTAACTCTTTCATGAAATCGTTTGGTGTATAGCCATTTTTATAAGAAGTAATTTGAATCGTGAAATTTAACATTTGAGAATGGTCAAAAAAGAATGGTTTTAACATCTGAAATATAATCAGACTGCTTATTATAAGGAAAGTACTTATGTAAATTGATAGCTTAAATGTATTATTGCTCAACATTCATTTTATCTTCTTTATATTTATTAACGTAGCTTCAAAATCAGCTATATGGCTTTTACATGATATAGATTTGAATTATGGTAATAAAAAACCGACTATCACAAGTCGGCTCTTCTATCTTTAACATTCAGCTTATTGGGCTTGAATCCATTTATCTGCACGGTCACGTGCTTGGCGAATTTGATCTTGTGTTAAGTTTGCCGCCAAGGCTGTTTTCTTGCCTTCAGAAAGCGTAATCACTTTATTATCGAGCATGCCATCACGGGTTGAAAGCTCATACCATTGATAAGCACCCATGTAGTTTTTCTTTTGCTCTTCCATCATCGCCAAGTTAAAGCTTGCGCGGTTATCACCACGGCTGGCTGCTTTTTCAAAGTATTGACGTGCTAAAGATTCATCTTTTTTGGTGCCTAGGCCATCTGCAAGCATACGGCCAACATTCAGCTGAGCAGCTGAAAGACCTTGATCTGCAGCGGCTTTGTACCAAGCAAAGGCCTGTCGTTCATCTGCAGAGATGTCTTTACCTTGTTGATACTTGGTTGCAAGATAGAACTGCGCAGCAGGCTGACCTGCTTTTGCCGCTTTAATTAAGCTATTGATATCCATAACAGAATATTGTGCAGCTTGACTCGCAACAGACGTGGTTGGGGAAACATAATCTGCATGAGCCTGAATGCTCAAAAGTCCAACCAGTAGTGTCGTGCTTAAGAATAGTTTTTTCATAGAGCGCTCACTCGATAAATTGCGACTTCACCAAACAAATTCGGGAGACGTTTACTGAGTAAACTATCTTGTTGATCCCCATTTACAGCGAGTCGATTAATAATTCTGATGTTATTTTCCGCACAAAGTGCTTCAAAATCACGGAAAGTACATAAGTGGATATTGGGTGTGTTATACCACATGTACGGTAAAGCTTCAGAAACGGGCATCATTCCTTTCAGTGCCAAGAAAGAACGGGTCT
The DNA here is from genome assembly GCF_044057475.1 of Acinetobacter sp. P1332. Lineage (NCBI taxonomy): Bacteria > Pseudomonadati > Pseudomonadota > Gammaproteobacteria > Moraxellales > Moraxellaceae > Acinetobacter > Acinetobacter sp. P1332. Next base: position 3,052,932 of record NZ_CP171157.1, on the reverse strand, counting down.
TCCAGTGGGCAAAGTTCGGAAAAGTAATGATCGCCTGTTTCCCTACACGCACCATATCACGTAATAAAACATCTGGTGCATCTACCGCTTGCAAGGCTTGTGCCATAACGACATAGTCAAAAGACTGGTCTGCAAAGCGGCTTAAACCCAAGTTTAAGTCTTGTTGGATAATATTTAACCCGCGACCGACCGCAATTGCAATCTTTTCTTGATCAATTTCCAGTCCATATGCGCGAATATTGTGCTTTTTACTCATATGGGCCAGTAATTCACCGTCACCACAACCTAAATCGAGTACGCTGGAATCAGGTTTGATCCATTTTTCTGCCAGTTGATGATCAATACGCATTACACAGCCTCCTGAGATGTTGCTTGAAGGTGTTCAGAACCACCCAAAAATGCACGTAATGCTTTTACATACAAAGGAATCGGGAACAGGAATGAGTCATGGCCTTGTTCAGCGTCGATATCTAAATAGCTCACTGGTTTGTGGTTGGTGATCAGCGCATCCACAATCTCTTGTGAGCGCTGCGGGGTAAAACGCCAGTCGGTGGTAAAGGACACCACGAGGAACTGACATTTGGTCTGTGACATGGCTTTAACTAAAGACTGTTCATACTCACGCGAAGGATCAAAATAATCCAAAGCTTTGGTCATAATCAGATAAGTGTTGGCGTCAAAGTTACGGCTAAATTGCTCACCTTGATAGCGCAAATAGCTTTCGACTTGGAATTCGACATCGAAACCATACATAAATTTGCCTGACTTTAAGTCGCGGCCGAATTTTTGTTTCATGGCTTCTTCAGACAGGTAGGTAATATGACCGACCATACGTGCTAAAATTAGGCCACGTTTTGGATAGCTGTCATTTTCAAGATAGCGACCATCATGGAAGTCTGGATCAGACAAAATTGACTGACGTGCGACTTCGTTAAAGGCAATATTCTGAGCAGACAGTTTCGGCGCACTGGCAATAATCACGCATTTTTGCAAACGGTCAGGATAATCAACCGACCATTGCAAGGCTTGCATACCACCCAGCGAACCACCAATCACCGCACTCCAGACTTGAATGCCCAGATGATCGGATAAAATGGCTTGGGTTTTAACCCAGTCACGGACGGTGACTAAAGGAAAGTCTGGGCCATAAGGACGGTTGTCATTTTCAGGGTTTGGCGAAGTTGGACCCGTAGAACCATTACAACCGCCAATATTGTTCAGTGCAAGCACGAAAAATTTCGAGGTATCAATCGCTTTACCTGGGCCAATACAAGCATCCCACCAACCCGGTTTTTTATCATCGTCATGATGATAACCCGCGGCGTGATGATGTCCTGATAGCGCATGGCAAATTAAAATCGCATTGGATTTATCTGCATTGAGTTCCCCATAGGTTTCAACCATCAATTCATAACGAGGAAGAATACGACCGCATTCGAGCTCTAAGGGCTCTTCAAAAGTAAACTTTTGTGGACTAACGATACCCACGGAGTCAGCAGGAAAAGACACAGGAATAATACGCCTTAAATCTTTGGGATTAATAAACAAAAGGATACCACTTGAGGGTATCCTTCTAAAGTCATTTTAGTGCTAATTATTATTGCTAATACTTATACCGCAGCAGCAATCACTTGATCTGTGCTTAACACACCTTGATCAATTAAGCGGTTGGTACACGCAATAATCGCTTCAATCGATGAGGTCACAATGTTGTCGTGAATACCTGCACCGAATGCTGATTTACCTGTGCCTTTGACTTGTAATTCAACCAAAGCCAGTGCTTTAGCATTTGCCCCAGAGCTAATACCACGCTCTTCGTAGCTCAAGACGTCGATTGGTAACTGTAAAGCATCCAACATTGCAGAGATTGGACCATTGCCTTCGCCACGTAATTGCTGAGTTTCACCATTCACTTCAACTTCAAGCTCAACCACTTGTTTGCCGTTGTTATCATATAAACGGTAGTTTTTAGTCGAGTAATGCGTATCTTTGGTGTCCACATAAGTTTCTTTGAATAATTTCCAAATTTCTTGTGCGGTAATTTCAGTGCCTTCTTCATCGGTACGTTTTTGTACGGTTTGAGAGAATTCAATTTGGATACGACGTGGCAATACTACGTTGTAATTTGCTTCTAACAAGTAAGCAATACCACCTTTACCTGACTGTGAGTTGACGCGAATCACAGCATCATAGTCGCGGCCCAAGTCTTTCGGGTCGATTGGTAAGTATGGCATATCCCAAATTTCTTCGTTCTTTTGGAACTCAAACCCTTTTTTAATGGCATCTTGATGCGAACCAGAAAATGCGGTGAAGACCAAGTCTCCTGCATAAGGGTGACGAGGGTGAACAGGCAAACCTGTACATTCTTCTACCGTTGCAATGATTTCATTGATATTTGAAAAATCTAAGTTTGGTGCAACACCTTGAGAGTACATATTCAAAGCAATCGCAGCGACATCGACGTTACCTGTACGTTCGCCATTACCAAACACACAACCTTCGACACGATCTGCACCGGCCATAATGGCTAATTCTGATGCAGCAATCCCACAGCCACGGTCGTTGTGACAGTGTACAGAGATAATCACGCCATCACGACGGGCGATGTTGCGGTGCATCCATTCAACTTGGTCTGCATAAACGTTTGGGGTTGAAACTTCAACCGTAGCCGGTAAGTTTAAAATCACTTTATTGCTTGGTGATGCTTCCCAAATTTCGGTAACGGCATCACACACGTCTTTTGCAACTTCTAATTCGGTTGCAGAGAAACACTCTGGGCTGTACTGGAACACCCATTCCGTTTCAGGGTATTGCGCTGCATATTCTTTCACTTTGCTGGCTGCATTGACGGCCAATTGCTTCGCACCTGCAACATCGACATTTAAGACTTTTTGGCGGAAAGTTGGAGCATTTGAATTATAAATATGTACGATGGCACGTTTTGCCCCCGCTAAAGACTCAAAAGTACGTTGGATTAAATGATCACGTGCTTGAACTAAAACTTCGATATACACATCATCTGGAATGTGATTTTCTTCGATTAATTTACGGGTAAAGTCAAAGTCAATTTGAGATGCTGAAGGGAAACCGATTTCAATATTCTTGAATCCAATTTTCACCAACATTTGGAACATTTTAAATTTTTGTTCCATATCCATCGGTTCAAAAATCGCTTGGTTACCATCACGCAGGTCAGTACTCATCCAAATAGGCGCTTTTGTAATTTCGTTGTTTGGCCATTGACGGTCTGGCAAGTCAACACGTTGATACATGCGACGATATTTTTTACTTGGATCAGCCAACATCATGAGGTAACTCCTTACATAGTACGGGTTGCATTTGAGGGGGTAATAAAAAGCAACCTACTATTTATATAGATTGTGTCTATGGTCTCTATTTACAAGGGAGTCTTCAGGGTGTTTGTAAACGTAAATATTTGATACGACTTAGATTTACCGTGAGTAACCTTGTAACGTTATATTTAAGAGTTTAATCCACTTCGGTCGAAAAGATTTTTCTTTTTTTATGGCTTTTAGTCGTATCTGAAAAAATATTTCCCTCTAATTTGATATATAGGGGAAATATTTCCGTGTATTTTTGAGATGTGTTTAATCTTTTTCTTCATTTCTCGAATTTGGTTTATTTCATTCGCTTTTTTGAAGAGGTTATGAGAGCTCTATAACCATATCTGGCTGTATATCTGCAAGGGTTGCAGTGCCCATCAACGCCATGGTGATCTCAAATTCTTCTTTTAAGATTTTAAGCACATGGGCAACGCCTAGGGCACCCGCAGTGGCAAGACCATAAATACATGGTCGCCCAACTAAAACCGCGGAAGCTCCCAAGGCAATCGCCTTAAACACATCTGAGCCGCGACGAACACCGCCGTCATATAAAAGAGGGAAGTCATGCGGCACAGTTTTTTTTATGAGTTGCAATGCTTTTAGTGGCGGAATACAGGTATCTAAAACACGGCCGCCGTGGTTAGACACAATTAAGCCTTGTATGCCATGTTGAATGGCCAGTTGTGCATCGAGTGGACTGACGATGCCTTTTAGTAGAATTGGTAAATCAGTCTGTTTAACCATCCATGCGATGTCGTCCCACGTTGGAGCAATTTTCATTAGCCCATTAAACACGGGATGATCGCCTTCTTGCAGTTCAGGCAGTGGAATATGGGCAGGAGTGTGCGGATGCTGCATGTTTTCAGGGAGGTGAAAGAAGGCTCGACGTTCTCGGTCACGGATACCTGTATGTGGTGAGTCCACAGTGATTACAATGGCGGTGAAGTTTTGTGCCTCAGCGAGCTTAACCAAAGCCAAAGATTTATTACGGTCACCTTGCCAGTACAGTTGAAACCATTTGTAGGGATTTTTAGGTTTGAATGTTCGCATGTCTGTGTTGGTAAAAGTACTCAAAATCATATTGCTACCGAGTACTTCAGCTGCCAGTGCGGTTGCTGCTTCTGCTTCAGGATGAAACTGCTGTTGATGTCCAATCGGTGCGACAAAAATAGGATGTGGAAAGGTTTGCCCTAAGATTTCACAGCTCGTATTGCCTTGAGTGAGATCTCTTAACATGCGTGGTATCAAGTGCAAGTTTTGGAACTGAGCGAGGTTATTCCGAACACTGATTTCATCCATAGCGCCACCTTGCAAATAGTGCCAGACCATCTCAGGCAGATGCTTTTCTGCCTCAATTTCATAGTCAGCAATCGTTTGCAATGAGACAGGAATTTGGGTGAGTGGTGGCAAAAAAGTTTTTGATGTCATGGAACGTCCAGTTGCTACAGTAGTTAACGTTGAGCTGGGATTATTGTTTTACAGTTCAGCCCATTTACGCATCAGGTTATGATACAGACTGGTGAGCTTAACCACTTCCTGATGTTGATCACTGAGTTGCACGCGTAGGTTCTGAATAGTTTGATCAAGATTAAATAAGATATGGCGGTCAGCATCATCTCGAATCATACTTTGAACCCAAAAGAACGAAGCGACACGGCAGCCTGAGGTCACTGGTGTTACCTCATGCACGCTAGTAGATGGATATAAAATCATATCACCCGCAGGTAATTTTACTTCATGATAGCCATAGGTGTCTTCTACTACCAAATCGCCACCTTCATATTCGTCAGGTTCGCTTAGAAAAACAGTGCAGGATACATCGGTACGAATCCGATCTTTGCTTCCGGCTACCCAGCGAATGGCATTGTCCACATGGAAGCCAAAAGTTTCGCCCTGTTCATAGCGGTTAAAATAAGGTGGCAAAATATCTAAAGGTAGGGCCGCGGACATAAAGAGCGGATGTTGTCCAAGTGCTTCTAAGATGATACTACCTAGGTGTTGAGTGAGAGGGTGATCTTCGGGTAGCTGTTGATTTTGTTTTACATTTTTTGAGAGTGATCCTGTGGTTTTTTTACCATCAATCCACTCGACTTTTGCCATTTCACGGCGAAAGTATTGTACCTGTTCTTTGCTTAATACATTGGGAATATGATGGATCACAACACGACCTGCTGAAAATGAAAGATCTATTTAGTCTTTAAGCATATATAAAAATAGCCTCAATGAGAGGCTATTTTTGTTTTGTTCCATAACTAAGTTGTGGAATTAACTATCGAACTTAGTACTTAAAGTTTACAGAGAGTACTGCACTACGGCCTTCGGCTTCAGTTGCATAGTGAGATGCATAAGCTTTAGTGAAATAACGTGTATCAGCCAAGTTGTTGACATTTAACTGAAGGTCAACATTCTTGTTGACGTTGTAACGCGCCATAGCATCGTAACGAACGTAGCCAGGGACATATTTAGTATTTGCTAAGTCGCCATAAACTTTGTCCATTGCAATTGCGCCAGCACCTAAAGTGAGCTGTGGCATAATTTGGTAAGTGGTCCAAAGAGTTGCACTGTTTTTTGCAACGTTTGGCATTACGTTACCATTATAAATGGTTTGGTCTGTACATGTCGCACCGCGGCAGCTCACACCATTTTTAGTTGATTCGCTATCTAAGTAGGTATAACCCGCAGAAATCGCCCATTTATCTGTAATGTTGCCGTTTAAGCCCAGTTCAAAGCCATCAACTTTGCTTGATCCACCGTTTGTTGTGGTATTTGCATCAAGCGAGATACGAGTATTTTGTTTTTCTGTGCGGAAAATAGCAGCAGTTACATTTAACTTTTTGTTAAATAAATCCCACTTTGTACCAATTTCAAAGGTACGACTTTCTTCTGGATCTAGATCTTTATTGACAACAGTCACCGCAGTTTCAGAACCGTCACCTGCATCGATACCAACAGGATTGGCAGAAGTTGCAAAGCTTGCATAAATACTGCCATTCTCAGCAGGCTTAAATGTCAAACCTGTTTGATAAGAGAAAAAGTCTGTATCACTTTCAATTTTTGCACCAGTTGCATTGGTCTTAAGCTCAGTTTCAAATTTGTCCCAACGTAAGCCTAGGTCTAATAGCCATTGCGGATTAAATTCAATACTGTCTAGTAAATATACAGAAGTGGTTGTTGCTGTAGTTGTTGTCACTGCTTTATTTGCAGCAATATTGCCTAACCATGGATCTTTTGAATTTGGATTGAATGCATCAGTACACCAATAATCAGAAGCCACACCTATTCCAAGTGAACATGCACCCGTTGTAGGTGAGCCAGTAATTGGTTTTCCTGATTTTGATGTAACAGTATACGAACCTTTATCAGATTCTTGATCACTATATTCAGCACCTACATTAAAGCTGTGCTTAATTGAGCCTGTATTGAATTTTCCAGTTAAAGCCAGTTGATCTGTAAAAGTATTAGTATCGGTAATACGAGAGTTCACACGGCGCCATACTTCACCGTTTGCAATATTTTTCTGACTGTCATCTGGCTGTGTCCAGATATAGTCATTTTTAGAGTTACTATAAACAGCAGTATTGCTGATGGTTAAATTATCAGTCAGATCGTGCTCAAGTTTGATTGTACCAATTTGATTTTCTTGTTTTTGAAAATCGCGATCTAACCAACCATAGTAAATGCCTTGCTTGGCATTTAATGGTTTACCTGTTGCTGTATTATTCGATGAATTCCAATAAGGTACGCCTGAATCAGGTGTATCATCAGACTCAAGATAATAATAACTTAATGTCGCACGAGTTGCTGTGTCTAAACCAAAGGTAATGCTTGGGGCAATACCTACACGTGCATATTCTGCGCCGTCTTTCTGTCCCGCTTTATTGTTATGATGCCCCATTACTGCAACACGGCCAGCAATACCATTACCAAAGTCTTTGTTACCGTCTAAGGTAATACGTTGGTAATCATCTGTTCCTGCACCCACAGAACCTTCTAAAAAGTCCCCTTTTTTGGCAACTTTAGAAATCATATTGACACTACCACCAGCAGCGCCAGCACCACCTAACGCAGATGCAGAACCTTTCGTTACTTCAACTTGCTCAATCGCAAACATTTCACGGTTTTGAGAAGTAGAGTTACGTACACCGTCTACGTACATTGAACTTTCAGAGTTATAACCACGGATAAATGGACGGTCACCATTTGGGTTACCACCTTCACCTGCACCAAGTGTGATACCAGGTACTGTGCGTAAAGCATCGCTTAAAGTTGTAACTTGAGTGTCTTCAATCAACTGCTTAGAAATAACCGACACAGACTTTGGTGTGTCGAGTAGGGGAGCAACGAACTTGCTGTTTGCAGATTTGTCTACTTTCAAACTTTGTTCTGCTGTCGCTTCCGTGTGAATTGTTTCTAATTGCGCGATTTGATCTTGCGCAACAGCATTGACTGCAACCACAGAGAGTGTTGAAGCGATTGCTGAAGAAACCAGCTTTTTACGTGTTTTGATGAAGGCCATAACGAATCTAGTTCTAGCGTTGTAAATTAGTATGCGAATAATAATGATTCTTATTTTTTGTAGCATAACTATTACATTGGAATTGTCGATGCTTAGATATATTTGTGTAGAAAAAATAAATGTAATAATGTAATAAATTTAACGTAAGTTTTTGATTTTTATTTAAATTGGAAAATTAGATTATATTTTTGTAATATTATTGGAATTTAGAATCCATTATTTTTAAGCTAAGTTTGAAGGTGTTTCTCAAGTGAATATGTATAAATTATGTTGGATCTATATTAGCTATGTACGAAGAAAACCCTGCCAGAGCAGGGTTTTGCATGTAGATTAGAACTTAAAGGTGGTACTTAGCTGAACGCGTCGTCCTTCTTGGGTGTTTGTATAGCGGTTATAATAAGCATCTTCAGTGGAAACATATTGATAATCAACAAAATTGACATCAAAAATATTATAAAGTGCGACACCAACTTCGATATTGTCATTCACTATATAGTTGGTTCCAAGATGCCATTGTGTATAGCCTTTATAGTCACCTAAAGTGTTTTTAACGTTACCATCTTCTCGGATTTGACTACTGCGATATTCACCACGTAACCAAAGTGATGCATTATCAGCAGGTTGGTAATTAACTAAGAGGTTAGCCATGTGTTCAGCATTATCTGCATCATCAATGGTACGACCTGTCGCATCAGTTAGTTCACCTTCTGTCCATGTATAATTGCCAGAAACTTGCCATTGGTTATTAATTTGGTATGAGGCACCAACTTCAATACCATGTGACTCAGCTTCTTCTGCGTTATAAGGGCGTGCAAGTGTTAAGTTACGATTTTTTGCAGTTGTCCAGTCTGCGCCCCATTCTTTTAACTTGGCATCACAGGCTGCTTCATTACCTGTACAGTCAAACTCGATCGGACGACCATCATAGCTGACACCAGGTACATAGGTACCATTTTTGGTCAGTGTATCTACATCACTTTGTCGAATAAAAGTAAGTGCGTAGTTTGCACCTGATGTTGTAATTTTATCTTTGGTCTTATTTTGGAATAATGTTAGGTTCGCATTAAAGCCTTGTTGGTTATCAAAATAAATGCCTAACTCTGTACTTTCACTCGTTTCAGGCTGCAAATTAATATTACCTAAAACTGGTGTGCGTCCTTGACCAGCAATGTTGGATAAACCTTGGGTAAGTTGTTCTAAGCGAGGAACTTTATATCCTTCAGCATAACCGCCTTTAGCAGTCCACTGATCATTCATATTCCAAACTAAATATGCGCGTGGGGTAAAGAAATCACCAAAAGCACTGTGATCATCGAAACGGCCACCTAAGGTTAAATTTAAGTTTGGTAAAATAGACCACGTGTCTTCAATAAATAGACCATATTGCTCAAAAGTTAGTTCAGGGTTGGCACGACGAATACCATCTTTTTGGCTGGCATCCCACCATTGACCACCAATGGTAATGTTGTGATTTTCAATGTTTTGCGTGGTGAATTTAGTATCAAAATAGATATCTTCACTTTTTAATTCACGATTAACGAATTTTTGGTTTTCTGGTGTCGTTAACATGCCCGCGGGTAAAAGCCGTCCAACAGTTTCTGTTTCTACATGAGAAATACTGCTTTCTAAACGACCAAAATTTGTTTGCCATTCATGAGAGATATAGGCTTTGGTGCGTTCATATTCTTGACTAGGTCCATAGCCTTGAGTGCTATTGGGCGCTAGTGGCTTACCATTATTATCTAGGTATGTACCAAGTTGTCCACGACTGTTATCAAACCATTGTTGAGTGTTTTCAACGTCAAGTGTAAAACTATGATCAGGATGTGGTGTAAAAGTTAAGCGGCCACCAAATGTTTCAATATCTGATTTTGTCGGACTATTTCCTTGAGCTAACGTATTGATCTCGCTATTTGCAGCTGGGACTTTAATATATGATTGTTGGCGTTCAGCTTTCCGTGCGCGGATTTGTAAACCAACCAAATCTTTTACCAGTGGGCCTGATGTAAATATTTCGGCAGCGTATTGGTTACCAAACTCTGAGCTATTTGGTAGGACAGTGCCGTTTAAGTTTAGAGAGCCAGTCCACTCATTAGACACTTTTTTAGTAATGATATTGATAACGCCACCCATAGCGTCTGAACCATATAAAGTTGACATTGGGCCGCGAATGACTTCAATTCGCTCAATAGCTGAAATTGGTGGAATAAAATTATTATTAGATTCGCTAAAACCATTCGGTGTAATGTTTCCTACACTATTTTGGCGCTTACCATCGATTAAAATTAAAGTGTATTCAGGTGGCATACCACGCATACGAATATTGAGTGTTCCTGTCTTACCTGCAGTAGGGCTAACATCTACACCTTCTACACCACGTAAAGCATCTGCTAATGAGTTCACGCGTTTGGATTTGAGATCTTCTTGATTTAATACAGTAATAGATGCAGGTGCATTTTTAATATCTTGTTCAAAACCCGCAGCTGAAACCACAATGGTGGAAAGCTGATGGGTAGATGAATCTTCAGTTGTTGTTTCTGCGAAAACAGGAGTGGTGATTGCCCCAAGCAATGCCAATGAAAGAGGGTGTAGATTAAACTTACTCATAACTAGAGTTCCAATGATGGACGAGAAAAAAATTGAAAAAAACGATCAAAGTTGACGCAAATATTAATGGTAATATTTATCATTTGCAACAAAAAGCCATAAAAAATATAATACTTTGCGCTTAATCAGTAGCGATTTAAAAATATTCAAAATAAAAAACGATAAATGAAGAAAAAAATATGTGGTTTCAATCGGGTGTTTTGTATATCGTTCAATGTTGTCATATAATGTGGCACTTTTTAAAATTGTTCTTACCAAAAGATTGAGGAAGCCATGCAAGTAACTTCTGAAGCGGTTTCGGGTGTTACCCGTCGTTTAAATGTATCTGTACCGACGAGCCGTGTTAACGAGCAGTTCGAAGCTCGCTTAAAACGCACTGCTAAAACTGTGAAGATCAACGGCTTCCGTCCAGGTAAAGTGCCAGTAAATGTTGTTCGTCGTGAATATGGCGCGGGTATCTACCAAGAAGTCGTAAGCGACATTATTCGTGACACAGTATTTGAAGCGATCCAACAAGAAAAAATCAATGCTGTTGGTATGCCAAACATTGAAAAATCTGAATTAAAAGACGACGCGCTTGTATACGAAGCGACTGTTGAAGTTTATCCAGAAGTTAACGTGAAATTTGATGGTTTAGAAGTTGAACGTAAAGCATCTGAAGTAAACGACAAAGATGTTGATCAAATGATCGAAAACCTTCAGAAGCAACGTGCTTCTTGGGCTGAAACGAAAGGCATGGCTAAAAAAGACATGCAAGTAACTTTCGACTTTGAAGGTGCAGTAGACGGTGAGAAGTTTGAAGGCGGTTCTGCAGAAGACTTTAAACTTGTTTTAGGTTCAGGTCGTATGATTCCTGGCTTCGAAGACGGCATCGTTGGTATGAAGAAAGGCGAAGAGAAAGTTATCGATGTAACTTTCCCTGAAGACTACCAAGCTGAAAACCTTGCTGGTAAATCAGCTCAATTCAAAATTACTGTGAAGCTTGTTGAAAAACAAAAACTTCCAGAAGTTGATGCTGAATTCCTTAAAATCTTTGGTCTAACTGAAGAAGAAGGCATTGAGAAGTTAAAAGCTGACGTTCGTAAAAACATGGAACGTGAAGTGAAAAATGGTTTGCGTAATCAAGTGAAAGGTGCAGCTTTTGATGCACTTGTAGCTGCAAACGAAGTTGAACTTCCTGCGTCTATGGTTGCTCAAGAAGTTGACCGTCAACGTCAACAAATGATCCAACAGTTCACTCAGCAATTTGGTGCTCAAGGTGCGAAAGCATTTGACTCAAGCATGCTTCCAGATGAATTGTTCAAAGAACAAGCTGAAAAATCTGTAAAATTAGGCGTACTGGTAAGCAAAGTTTTAGCTGATGCTAAAATTGAAGTAGATCAAGCACGTGTTGATGCTTACATCGAAGACATGGCTTCTTCTTATGAAGATCCAGCTGAAGTGATCGAATACTTCAAAAATGACAAACAACAACGTTCGCAAATCGAAGCTGTTGTGTTAGAAGACCAAGTGGTTGATCACATCTTAGCGTCTGCTAAAGTAACAGATACTGCTGTAAGCTACGAAGACTTATTGAAAGAGCAACAAGCTCGTCAACAAGGCTAAGTTTAGCTAAAGTAAAAAAGGCGCTTTGAGCGCCTTTTTTATTGTGATCTGGGTTTGTAAAAGGTCTTGCGTTCACAAAGCTTATGCAAAAAATATCTGTTATTTACTTGGGAATATTTTGCATTTTCAGCAATTATCCCTCATATTGTGACTATGAGTTGAGTAACAAAAAATTTAGGAATAAGTAAACGTATGTATATTCCAACTATCGATAATGCCTTAGTTCCAATGGTTGTAGAACAGTCATCTCGCGGTGAACGTTCATTTGACATTTATTCACGTCTTTTGCGTGAACGCGTCATTTTTATGACTGGTGAAGTTGAAGATAACATGGCGAATTTGATTGTCGCGCAAATGTTGTTTTTAGAAGCGGAAAATCCAGATAAAGATATTCATCTTTACATTAACTCACCAGGTGGTTCGGTGACTGCGGGTATGGCGATTTACGATACCATGCAATTTATTAAACCAGATGTTGTGACCTATTGTATGGGGCAAGCAGCATCAATGGGTGCTTTCTTGCTGAATGCAGGTGCGAAAGGTAAACGTTATTGCCTTGAAAATGCACGTGTCATGATCCACCAACCGTTAGGCGGTTTCCGTGGTCAGGCATCTGATATTGAAATTCATGCACGTGAAATTCTGTTCATTAAAGAACGTTTAAACCGTTTAATGGCAGAGCACAGTGGTCAAGACTATGAAACTGTGGCACGTGATACTGACCGTGATAACTTTATGACAGCGCAAGCTGCAAAAGAATATGGTCTCGTGGACGAAGTGTTATCTAAACGTCCATAAGTTTTAAAAGTTTAGAATTGGAGTGAATATGTCCGAACATCCTCAAGGACAAAAGCATTGTTCATTTTGCGGTAAAACGCAGTCTGAAGTTGGGAAACTGATTGCAGGCGAGGACGCGTACATCTGTAATGAATGTGTGGACGTATGCTTAGACTTGGTGCAAACCAGTCAACAAGTTGAGTCGGGTGACTGGGCTGCAAAACCCTTGCCTAAACCTCACGAAATTCGTGCTGCACTAGATCAATATGTCATTGGTCAAGATGTGGCAAAGAAAACCTTGTCAGTTGCTGTCTATAACCACTATAAACGTCTTAAAGCGACACATGGTGGACATAAACACGACGATGCTGTTGAAATTGCGAAAAGTAATATCTTATTAGTAGGACCAACGGGTTCGGGTAAAACCTTGCTTGCGCAAACGATGGCCCGTCTTCTCGATGTTCCTTTTGCTATGGCTGATGCCACGACACTTACCGAAGCAGGCTATGTCGGTGAAGATGTTGAAAACATTGTACAAAAGCTTCTACAAAAAGCAGACTATGATGTAGAAAAAGCGCAAAAAGGTATTATCTATATCGACGAAATCGACAAGATTACCCGTAAGTCTGAAAACCCATCGATCACGCGTGATGTGTCGGGTGAAGGTGTACAGCAAGCGTTACTGAAAATGATCGAAGGTACGGTTGCCTCTATTCCACCTCAAGGTGGTCGTAAGCATCCGCAGCAAGAATTCATTCAAATTGATACTTCAAATATCTTGTTCATCTGTGGTGGGGCATTCTCAGGTCTTGAGAAAATCGTACAACAGCGCCAAGAAAAAGGTGGAATCGGCTTCACGGCTGAAGTGAAGAAGAAAGATGAAGGCAAGAAATTGTCTGATTTGTTCCGTCAAGTTGAAGCGACCGATTTGGTGAAATTTGGTCTGATTCCAGAGTTTATTGGTCGTTTACCTGTAATTGCGACTTTGGAAGAGTTAGACGAAGAAGCTTTGATGCAAATTCTGACTGAACCGAAGAATGCATTGACCCGTCAATATCAACATTTGTTTGATATGGAAAACGTTGATCTGGTTTTTGAAGACTCAGCACTACGCGCTGTGGCGAAAAAAGCTTTGGATCGTAACACGGGTGCACGTGGCTTACGTTCTATTTTGGAAAATACGCTGCTTGAAACCATGTACGATTTACCAAGTCGTACCGATGTTGGTACGGTTGTGGTGAATGAAGACGTGATTAACGGCACGGCTGCACCATTATTTAAGCCAGAGCGTTTACCAAGAATCGAACAGAAAGATGCAGCTAAAGTTGATTTAAAAGTGATTAATTCAAAGTCCGCTTAAGTTGTTATTCATCTGAAACGTGTGAAAATCGAGTGTTTTCACACGTTTTTTTATATTCAAAAAAAAGAGGGAATGCTACTCTGCATCAATAGGCTGGGATGCCTAGATTAAAACTAAAAATTCAGTATCAAAATAAAAATACGTCGTGAGGAATAGTCATGCGTGCAATGACGATTACGCTTTTAAGCAGTTTAATTTTATTGGGTTGTCATGGAAAAGCGACAGTTGAACAACCTGAATTAACATCAACCCTCAGTCATGAAGTTGATTTTGAACACGACCCAGGCATGATTGAGCAGTATCGCATTGGGGTGTTTAGCGTAGGTGGATGGGTCAATCAAAAATTAGGACAGCGATTTCAGCGTGTCCAACCCCAGCATGAACAAGCGGCGATGGTTTATCTGTATCGTCCAGACTCAAAATGGAACCGACAAGAAATTGTTGCGTCGAGTTTATTTATCAATAAAGAACGCATTCCAAGCCTGCTGAACAATCATTACTATTGGGTCGAATTGCCCGCTGGGACTTATCGTTTATCCAGTAGTCGGCCTTTGGGCATTAACCATTTTCAAAAGCCGAAATATATCGATTTTAGCGTAGAAGCGGGGCAGTCTTATTTCATCAAGTATGATGAAGAGAACTTGTCCACACGTCGTGATGTTTCGGGGCCTTTGGCGGTCATACCTGAAAAAATTGCGATTCAAGAAATTGCATTTACCCAGTTAAAGTCCAACAGCTACAACTTTGTCGCGGAAGATCAACACACGGGTGAGTTACGAAAGAAAGCGCAAAAACTTAAACCTGCCAAATATGACCCAAGTGAAGATGTTCAGCTGATGAAGCCCTTTAAGCTGTGGAATCCTTTAACTTGGTAAGTGAGCTATTGTGCTTTTTTGGCTTGTTCAAATAATGGTGTCAGGGTCTTTTCAATTTGACGATTCATTTCCAGCTGAATAGCTGGATCTTGCATCATTTCAGCAGACATGGCGATGCTATTACGCATGATTTCACTCATCATTTTGCTGCTTTTTTTATTGATAGACTGGCCTAGAGGGGTTTCGAGGAACTGAATGTTGGCCAACACTTCCTCTTCGGTAAAGGTCTGCATATAGACATTTTTAAGCATTTGCATAAATTTTGGATCTGAAATCAATTTACTGCTAAATGATGCTGTGATTTCAGCGATTTGTTTGGCTGCTTCTTGCTGTTCAGTATTGAGTGTTGATGTTTTAAAAATATTCTTAATAATTTCTTCGGCTTGCTGGTCATAGACGGGGCGCATTTCTTGCTGAGACTGCGCTAAAGTGCCTTTAATATCACCTAGTTTGAGCGCCTTTTCTACCGATGCTTCGGTCGCGGGTTTGGCAAAAGACGCTGTGGTAAGGACACATAAGGTAATACCGCAAAGGATGTGATTTAATTTTTTCATTGTTGGTCTATATCTTTTGATTAAGTCTATAAAAGTAGGTAAAAAAAATACCCTTAACATGACCTTAGCATGTTAAGGGTATCCAAAAAAGTAAAACTTAAGTTTTAGCCCGCTGCAGCATCGACTACTGGAATTTTACCAATTTTGGCTTGCCAGATTTTTGGTGCTGTTGCGTGAATAGACGTACCATTCACATCAACTGCTACCGATACAGGCATGTCTTTTACTACAAATTTGTAAATCGCTTCCATACCTAAGTCAGCAAAAGCAACCACTTCAGCTTCACGAATTGCTTTAGACACAAGGTAAGCTGCGCCGCCCACTGCCATCAAGTAAGTTGCTTTGTTGTCTTTAATTGCTTCAACAGCTGCAGGGCCACGGTCCGCTTTACCGATCATGCCGAACATACCGGTTGCTTCAAGTACTTGACGTGTGAACTTGTCCATACGTGTTGCTGTTGTTGGGCCAGCAGGACCAACCACTTCATCACCGACTGGATCTACAGGGCCAACGTAGTAAATGAATTTACCTTTTAAGTCGACAGGAAGCTCTTCACCATTGTTCAGCATGTCGACCATGCGTTTGTGTGCAGCATCACGACCTGTATAAATTGTACCGTTTAGAAGCAAAGTGTCGCCTGGTTGCCAAGCGTTCATTTCTTCTTGGGTAATGGTGTCGAGGTCAACGCGCTTAGAGGTTGATGAATCCCAAGTGACTGATGGATAGTCTTCAAGTTTAGGTGCTTGAATGTGCGCAACACCTGTACCATCAAGTTGGAAGTGTGCGTGACGAGTCGCTGCACAGTTTGGAATCATGCCCACTGGTTTGCCAGCAGCGTGACATGGGTAATCTTTAATTTTAATGTCTAGAACTGTGGTTAAGCCGCCTAGGCCTTGCGCGCCAATCCCCAGTGCGTTTACTTTTTCGAAGATTTCCATACGAAGTTCTTCGATTTTATTTTCAGGACCACGACGAAGTAATTCATCCATGTTGATTTCTTCCATGAGCGATTCTTTTGCAAGCATCATGGCTTTTTCAGCAGTACCACCAATACCAATACCCAACATACCTGGTGGACACCAGCCTGCACCCATGGTTGGAACAGTTTTAAGTACCCAATCCACGATTGAGTCTGATGGGTTGAGCATAGCCAGTTTAGATTTGTTTTCTGAACCGCCACCTTTTGCCGCAACGGTAATATCCACTTTGTTGCCTGGAACAAGTTTGTGATAGATCACAGCAGGGGTGTTGTCTTTGGTGTTTTTACGACCAAATGCAGGATCAGCCAGAACTGATGCGCGCAGCACGTTTGAGTTTTCTAGGTAACCTTGACGTACGCCTTCGTTGATTGCATCGTCTAAGCTCATAGTTAAATCAAATTTAACATCCATGCCCACTTCAACGAATACGTTGACGATACCTGTATCTTGACAGATTGGGCGGTGACCCTCTGCGCACATACGCGAGTTAATTAAGATTTGTGCGATCGCATCCTTCGCAGCTTTGTTCTCTTCACGATCATACGCACGGCTCATCGCTTGGATGAAGTCTTGTGGGTGATAATAAGAAATGAACTGAAGCGCGTCTTTGACCGATGTGATCAAATCATCTTGCTTGATAATAGTGGTCATACAAATATCTCTTGAGCGGGCTGATAGCTAGCGGGCTAAATTATAAGACAAAATGCCGAGGTTGTGGATGTTTTGCGAAGCCTTTGGGCGAAAGTTTAATAGTTGAACAAAATTGATGAGAAAATGAGGTTATAAACGGTGGTAAATATGACAAAAATATCTAAATTTAATGAAATATTTCATGTCTAAATTTGGATTATGAATATGATTTATTACTTAAGGCATTGAATATAATGTAAAAATAATAATATTGAAATATGACAACACTGTCATAAAGTTGTCATAAAACTTTCGCATAATGCATTCATCAAACAATAGGACATCGAGCATGTTGACAGGTTTAGTGATGGCTGCGGGCTTTTGTGTATATATCGCAGCGACTTGGATGTACGGTCAAAAAGAAGATCAGGCTTAAGCTTTATCTTCTTTTTTTGTTTTAAGCTTTCTTCAAATCTTCAAATCTTCAAATCTTCAAATCTTCAAATCTTCAAATCTTCAAATCTTCAAATCTTCAAATCTTCAAATCTTCAAATCTTCAAATCTTCAAATCTTCAAATCTTCAAATCTTCAAATCTTCAAATCTTCAAATCTTCAAATCTTCAAATCTTCAAATCTTCAAATCTTCAAATCTTCAAATCTTCAAATCTTCAAATCTTCAAATCTTCAAATCTTCAAATCTTCAAATCTTCAACTAGCTAAAAATTGTTTAACGTCTTAAGATTCCAGTTTCAAATCTTAAAAAAAATACAATGAAATACTATTCCTCGACTTCAGCCTTGCTATTTATCGGATGCTTTTTCTTGTGGTCTATTTTCCTGTTTTATTTAATGGCTCAAAAGCATGCAGGCAATGTCATTGTCGAAGATATATTTAAATTTAATTTTTACTGCATGATGCTTGCAATGTCGCCTTTGCTTTTGAAAAAAGTTCCGCCTAAAAACGATGTCGAGATGACGATTTTTGAAGAAAAGCAACATATGGAAATGCGCCATCAAGTCCTGAGCCAATCTGCTCAAGAGCGTCGGAAAGCTTATTTGATGAGTGCTTTTTTCGGTTTTTTAATGTCGAGTTTAATGATGAGCTTTATTTTGATGTTAGATAAATAAGCTGAATGTGAGTTTATCCGATCTAATTTTTCTCACTTTTCCGCATTTGGGATGGAGAGTAGCCGAAGTGCTTTTTAAAGCGATGACTAAAATGGCTGCTGGAGCTAAATCCATACTTTTCCGAAATGTCTGTCATATTAGCAGTCGTCCGCTGTAGAGCTTGGTGTGCCAGTTCAAGTCGACGTTGCATCACATATTGGTGCGGTGGCATGTGCATGGATTGCTTAAACATATGGGCAAAATGATATTCACTGAGCTGAGTTTGCTCGGCCAAATCCGACAGGGTCAAGCTTTGCTGAATATGCTGATCAATCCATTCTAATAACTGCTTCAGGCTATATGGGGACAGCCCACCTTTAACTTCAGGGACTTGCCATTCGGTATGGCTATAATTTTTAATCAAATGGTTGAGCAGAAGCGTTGTGGCCGTACTCATCTGCAAGTGATTTTCACGGTTTTGCCAAGCCCCATTGAGTAAAAAATGTCGATAGATCATGGCAATCTGTGGGTCGGCCACGAAACTTTGCGGATTTAAAATAATTTGGCTCGGTTCACGATCCCAGACCTGTTCGGCGACGCATTGCAAGTGTTTTTCAGTATAGTACAGATGCACAAAAGTCAGTGGGTCGCGCAGATCCCATGTCGACTCAAAATTCTGTGGCATCAAGCACATATGATCTGGCCCACCGCCATTATGCCAACCTTGAGCTGTCTTTTGATAACTGTGATATCCACCTTGAATGTACATACTAAGGGTATGGTGGTTACTACAAACACTGACACGGTCTTGATTGTTTTGCCACATGGCCAACTGCATGCCTGAACCCAATTCGACCGAGTCGAGTAGTTGAGCTTTATGTTGTTGTAATTGATCTAGAATCTGATATTTCATCATCTATACGCAGTGCCAAATGGAAGATCTAGTGTAGGACTTTGATTTCATTTTGTCATCTATAGCGGAAAATCAGTAAAAACCACAAGTTCATGATAGTGACAACAAGAAGGTGCAAGAAATGAGAGACCTAAACCAAGCACAATAGCGTGAGTGGTTTGAGTTTGGTTGAAAGAGTATGAATGCGCTGTTATATGCTTTGGTGGTTGTAATTTGGGGGACGACATGGATTGCGATTAGTTTGCAACAACAAAGTGGAATATCGCCCAATGTAGCCGTATTTTGGCGCTTTTTTATTTCGGCTCTGGTGTTGTTTGCTTTTGTTGTGTTGTGCCGAAAACTGCAAAAGCTGGCTGTAAAAGATCATCTGTTTTGTATGTTACAAGCATACTGTATTTTTGGTTTTAACTTTGTTTGTTTCTATTATGCGGTTCAATATATCAGCAGCGGTTTGGAGGCTGTTATTTTTTCGATGGCGGTCATTTTTAATACCCTCAACGCTAAACTGTTCTTTGGACAACAGGTTTCTACCCGTTTTTATCCTGCGGCTTTATTGGGTGGATTGGGGATCATCGCCTTGTTTTGGCATGATGTGATAGGGAGTACCTTAAATAATCATACGCTGATGGGGATTGGCCTTTGTGTGTTAGGAACCTATGGGTTTTCACTGGGCAATATGATCAGTGCGCGTCATCAAAAACAAGGTCTGGATATTTTTACAACCAATGCTTATGGCATGTTGTACGGTTCAATTCTGATGGCATTGATTGCTGGATTTAAACAAGACGAGTTTTTCCCCGCTATGGAATTCAGTGCGGTGAGTGCTTTATTGTATTTGGCTATTTTTGGTTCAGTGATTGGCTTTACCGCCTACTTCTATTTGGTTGGACGGATTGGTGCGGGTAAGGCAGCTTATAGTACTTTGTTATTTCCTTTGGTGGCTTTGGTGATTTCGACCATCTGGGAAGGCTATCAATGGCATATGAATGCGGTGATTGGGGTGATTTTGATTTTATGTGGTAATGCAATTTTCTTTACTCAAACGCCTAAGTTTAGACTGAGTCAAATGTTGAAGCGAAGCTGAGTGATGAAGATCTAAAGACACTACAGTTTATAAAGCTCAGACATGAGCTTTGGGCTTTTAAATCTATAAGCTGTTAGTTTTAGTGAACCAAAATCTTCCCTAAGCTGCGGCTCAATATTTTGATTTTATAAACGCTAGTAATTCTTGGAATAATGGATGCCAATCTGCGGTTGGTGACTCAAAAAGAGGGTGCCAAAAGAAATTAAACTCTAGCCCGCCATCATCATTGCAAAAATGTGTCCAGCGCTCTTTTAAAGTTTCTGTGCTATGGCATATAAATACATGCCAGTTAGGACCTTGCTCAGATGGATGATGTAAACCCACATATGAGTGAATGTGTGCAGAAGAAATCCCCGATTCTTCATAAAGCTCTCGCAAAGCTGCCTCTTCTAGTTCTTCATTCGTCTCAACTGTACCTTTTACGATTTGAATGCCTGCAATAGGATGCTTAAACACTAATATTTCTGTTTTCTGATTGATATTTCGAAATATAACTGGGACTACTTTTTCTATTAATATCATTTTTCAATTTTATCAACTAGGTAGGTCATTATAGCAATTTAAAAGAATAGAGCTTCGGCTAAATAAACGTATACAGCGTTACCGCTGTGATCATTGGCTATACTGGACATAGTCGTATCTAGAGCTGTCAGGGAGTTTTTCCACTAAAAATAGCGTTAACCAAATCTGCATGAATTCATCATGACGCTGTATTGGCTTTAATCCGAAGCGCTTCCATCTCAATCTCAACCATTTTTTGAGCATTTTCCCATTTCTTATTCAGCTCAGCAAACCTCTGTCGATCTGGTGAGGCAGATAGGATGATATTACCCATTTCAATTTGAAGATTATTTTCTTCTTTCAACTTTTCACGAGCCGCCGTTACTTCAGCACTTTTGAGTGTCACAGCATCGTATTTTTGATTCAGGTCATGAATTCGCGTAGTGGTTTGTTTAACAGCCGTCATAAGCGCATTCCTATTACCACTGTCTATCGCATGCTGCATGCCCATAAAAGAATTTTGAGCCTTTTGTTTGGCGGTTTGAGATGCAGCTCCAAGAACGATGAGGTCATATTTAATGTCTGCAGCATTATCTTGACTTAGATGTGAGGTGGTCTGCGGTGCAGTGCGAGCCGCGACGTGGGATTCGGTATTTGGTTTTGGTTGTTGTCGTGTGTTGTCTAATGTCCCAGTATTGAGTTGAGGATATACCATACGTTGTAAGGCTCTCATTTCACTGATAGAGCTTTGTTGTATGACGCTAATTTTTGCTTCTAATCCAGTGATACGATCCATCTGTGGTGGGTTTTTAGTATTTTCTTGTGCGAGCTCAACTCCTAGAAGATGGACTTGCTTAAATTTCTCACGTAACGCAGCAGCCTCTTGGCTTTTGAAGTTTGTTGCATCTAGTGCGGTATTAAACGCAAGAGAATGGGTTTTCAGTTGTTCTAGCAGGGCGGGGATGGTATCGACTTCTTTATTTTGACGAGCCGCTTTAAGTGCATCTTGTGCGTTCAAAATGGCTTGAGAGTTTTTATTCGAAATCTGATCTAGGGTATCAAGATCCGCTTTAATGTCAGCTGGATTGGCTGTACTTAAGTTTTTATATGCTGTGGTTGAGTCTGACGGTGTTTGGTGCTTCTTAGATTCATTACATGCTGTCAGTGAAAATATTGTCACTATTAGAATTGGAAGCCATTTTTTATTCATTATGAGACCAATGATTTAGAATTTAATTATATCTCTTGAGTATATTGTTTAAGTATCTGAAAAGTAAAGTCTTACTGTTTTATCTGTGTTTGGGCTATGTTCGTAAATATATAGAAGTTAAGCTTCGGTCATACCGTTGAGCGCTATAGAATAAAAAACCACCCAACTTTTCCGTTGGATGGTTTTGATCTGCTTAAATTACTTTATGCTGTTGTTTGCTGTTCTGCTTGAATTGCAGTGAGTGCAATCGTAAACACGATGTCATCCACCAAAGCCCCACGAGACAAATCATTTACAGGTTTGTTCAAACCTTGCAACATTGGGCCGACGCTTACCACATTAGCAGAGCGTTGTACGGCCTTATAAGTCGTGTTTCCTGTGTTTAAGTCAGGGAAGATAAACACATTGGCACGACCTGCAACTTTAGAATCAGGTGCTTTCGAGCGTCCGACACTTTCAACCGATGCTGCATCGTACTGAAGTGGGCCATCAATCAACAGATCAGGACGGCGTTCTTTCGCTATACGTGTTGCCTCAGCGACTTTTTCAACTTCAGCTCCAGCACCAGAGGTACCCGTAGAGTATGAAATCATTGCAATACGTGGGTCTAAACCGAAGGCCTTTGCCGAGTCAGCCGATTGAATCGCAATTTCAGCGAGCTCTTCGGCATTTGGGTCTGGGTTAATCGCACAGTCGCCATAAACATAGACTTCATCGGGTAACAGCATAAAGAACACGGAAGAGACCAGTGAATACTCAGGCGCTGTTTTAATCAGTTGGAAGGCTGGGCGTACAGTATTGGCTGTGGTGTGTATTGCACCTGAAACCAAACCGTCGACTTGATCGAGCGCTAACATCATGGTGCCTAGAACGACAGTATCTTGCAGTTGTTCACGTGCTTGCAGCTCGTTCAGTTTGCCTTTACGCAATTCCACCATTTTTTCGACATAGTTTTCACGAATTAAATCTGGATCGATAATTTCTAAGTCATGTGGAAGCTCAATACCACGTGCTTTTGCTACTTCTACGACAGCTTCAGGTTTTGCCAATAAGATACAGTGTGCAATGCCACGAGATTGGCAAATAGCCGCCGCTTGAACTGTACGTGGCTCATCGCCTTCAGGTAGAACAATGCGCTTCTTCGCAGCAATCGACTTTTGGACCAATTCATGGCGGAAAGCCGAAGGTGAGAGACGAGGTTGGTACGAGCCATTCAACATTACCTTTAGCCATTCTTCATTGATATGGCTCGACACAAAACGAGTGACTTGTTCAGCGCGTTCAGTATCATCGACAGGAATTTCATTGCTGAGATTGGCTAAGCTCTGCGCCGTGTCGAACGTGCTGAGCGTTGTATGTAAAATTGGTAAGCCTTGCTTAATTGCTGTTTGGCAGAACGCAAGCACTTGCTCGTTTGGCGTATGGTGCTCAGTCAGTACCAAACCTGCCAATGGAATACCGTTACTGCTGGCTAAGCTAGATGCTAAAAGCACATCGATACGATCTGATGCACTAATGATCAGCTCACCTGCGACAAACTTATGTAGTTCATGCTCAATGTTCGATGCAATCAAACTGCTATGTAACACACGACGTTGGTTAGCATCGCCTTGATTGATCCATTCCGCCTGAATGTGTGAAGCCAAGTCCGACATGCGTGGTACGCTGAGCGTGTTGCTAAATGGAACCAAGCCGATTACAGGGAGTTTGTCTGATCCGAGCTTTGGATGGGTCTTTTGGAGTTCAATAATAAATTTATTAGTATCGCTGATTAAACGCAGACTAGGGTCAAACGTCACTGGAATGTGTGCTGAGTCATCGGGCAAGCCTTTGGTGCGCATCAATAACACACCCGCAGTTCGCTCAGAACTGGCACCGCCAAAATAGCGTAGCTGGCTATCGACTTTTTCAGCCGTCGCGCTTGGTTTATTAATGTCTGCATTACTGACAATAATAACTTTGGCATCGAGTGCTTGCGCAAGTTGTGCATTTAGTTCAGAAGCAAAAGAATCTCGGCTATTCGGGACTAGGCCTTCAACAATAATCAGGTCATGCTTACGCGCAATAGCGCGGTGCAAACGCACCGCATCTTCAAGCAACTCATCATTTTCACCTGCACTGAGTTGTTGCAAAATGGTGTGATAGCTAATTGGTTCAACGGTTTCATTTTTTGAAACATGGTGATAAAGCGCTGTGGTACGGTCTGCACCTGTGGTCAGTTCTTGAGAAAAAGGTTTTAAAAATCCAGCCTTAACACCTTGGCATTCCAGCGCATAAACCAAACCCAGACAAGCGGATGTTAAGCCGACGCCTTCCCCTGTGGGCACAAGTAAAATCGTTTTCATATATTTATTCGTCATACAAGAAATTAAAACAGACTTGAGTGAATGTAACGACCGCTTAAGCGATCGCTACATTGTCTTCAGACTTTTTTGCAGCAGTTTGAATCACCTCATCGGCCACGGATGCAGTTTCTTTGGCAATACGGCCTTCTTCATCGGTCGGCACAACCCAAATTTGCGGGCCTGTACCTGTATCAATACGACCTTCGGTACCGCGTTTTAAACTGTCATTGGCTTCTTTACTCAAGTTAAAACCAAAGTGCGGTAGGAAAGCGACTGTTTTTTCACGAATATATGCCGAGTTCTCACCAATACCACCCGTGAAGAACAAGCCATCAAGACGTGGTAGACCACAGCTCAGTGCGGCCAATGATTTTGCGAGGCGATAGCAGAACACTTCAATGGCTAAAGTCGCATCTTCATTGCCTTGTTCAGAGGCTTCAATCAAAGTACGCATGTCATTTGATAGATCAGACAGGCCGAGTAAGCCCGATTGGCTATTCAACATTTTATCAATTTTATAAATGTCCCAGCCTAGGTTGTTGGCAAGGAAACTATGTAAGCTTGGATCGACATCACCACTGCGTGTGCCCATCACGACACCTTCAAGTGGAGTTAAGCCCATTGAGGTGTCGACACTTTGTCCATTCCAAATTGCACAAGTAGAGCTACCATTACCCAAGTGTGCAGTTAACCAGCCCCCTTGTTTGAAGCTACCTGCCAGTTCTGAACCGCGTTCAGACACATAAGCATGGCTTGTACCGTGGAAGCCATAGCGACGGACATTGTGTTCAGTGTATAAAAATTTTGGCACAGCATAGCGATAAGCATGTGCAGGCATGGTTTGGTGGAATGCTGTATCAAATACCGCCACTTGTGGTAGTTCTGGGAATAAACGCATCGTGGCATCAATCCCAACCAAGTGTGCAGGGTTGTGTAATGGAGCAAGTGGTGTTGCTGCACGAATGCGTTCGACAATTTCTTCTGTTAAAAGCTCAGCTTTGGTCAATGTACCGCCGTGTACTACGCGGTGACCAATGGCTTGAGGGTTATAATGTGAAAGGCGTTCTAAGATGGTTTCCAATGCTTTTTCATGATCGGCATGTGGAATAGACAATTCAAGGGGTTGACCACCCGCAGTAATGCCTTTGATACGAGCGTCAGCAGAACCTAAGTTCTCAGCTAAACCGAAAATACGATCTTCACGACGTTCAGAAACGAGCGCATATTTGATTGATGAAGATCCGCAGTTAATTACTAATACTGATGTAGACACGTTTTAATACCTGATTCTAATTGAATTATCCGTCCTAGAACTGATCTTCATGCAGTACGTTCTTATGCAATCTTGATCATTTTTTATGTTGTATCATGTGTATATTTTTAGTCCAAGATAGACTTTAGGTGATTAGACTTAAGCACTATCGACCGTCTGATGAATAATAATTAAAATTTATCGGTTCATGATTTTCATTTACTCATGAAATGATGCTGAATTATTCATCAGCTTTAACCCTTTAAAAATAACACGCTATCTGCTGAAAAGAGCTGAATATATTGTGGCGTTCCTGTTTATTTTTGATATTTCATTTTAGACCCACACATAATCACATGCACAATCAATGTGACCATCAAAAAAAGCATGATTTCCTCTAGATTTTAAGGATTCGCAGAGGCAGAGAATGTTTAGATATAAAAAATGCTCAGCCCTCTTAAGAGGGCTGAGCATCATGCTTTAAAATGAGTTGGACGCGCTATTGGCGAATTTGACCATCACCAAACACAATCCATTTTTGTGAAGTCAGGCCCTCTAAGCCGACTGGGCCACGGGCATGGATTTTATCGGTTGAGATGCCAATTTCTGCACCTAAGCCATATTCAAAACCATCGGCAAAACGGGTCGAGGCATTGATCATGACAGAACTCGAATCAACAGCAGCCAAGAACTCGCGAGCTAGAGAGTAGTTTTCTGTAATGATCGAATCAGTATGGTGTGAGCCATATTTGTTGATATGCTCAATCGCTTCTTCCATACCAGACACCACTTTCACTGCTAAAATTGGACCGAGGTATTCCGTGTACCAATCTTCTTCTGTCGCCGTTTTGACTGTCGCACCTAAAATGCGCTGAGTTTCAGCACAGCCGCGCAACTCCACTTGTTTTTCAGTGTAGAGCTCAGCGACACGCGGTAAAAACTCATCTGCAACTTTTTCATCGACCAGCAAAGTTTCCATTGCATTACACACGCCGTAACGGTGAGTTTTTGCATTGAGCGCAATCGGTAGGGCTTTTTGTAGGTCAGCTTGCGCTTCAACATAAACGTGACAGTTCCCATCCAAGTGTTTAATCACAGGGACACGGGCTTCATTGCTGATACGTTCAATCAGGCCTTTGCCTCCACGTGGAACAATCACATCGACAAATTCAGTGAGTGTAATCAGTTGCCCCACGGCTGCGCGGTCTGCGGTGTTAATGACTTGAACCGCATGTTCAGGTAAACCCGCCAGTTTTAAACCGCGTTGAATGGCTTCAGCAATGGCTTTATTTGATTCGAGCGCTTCAGAACCACCACGTAAAATAATGGCATTACCAGACTTCAGTGCTAAAGACGCGGCTTCCAAGGTCACATTTGGGCGAGACTCGTAAATCATGCCAACCACGCCTAAAGGAACGCGCATCTTACCGAGCTGGATTCCTGACGGACGATAGGCCATATCGGTGATTTCACCAACAGGATCTTTGAGGCCAATCACATCTTTTAAGCCTTGCAACATGCCTTTAAAGCGTGCGGGAGACAGTTCTAAGCGATCAAGTAAAGCACTGTCTAAGTTGTTGCTGTGCGCTTTGTTCATATCTGCTTGGTTCGCCGCTAAAATAGTGGGCTCACTGTTGACTAAAGCAGTATAAATAGCTGACAACGCGTTGTTTTTAGTTTCGGTAGAGGCACGCGCCAAAATACGAGAAGCTTGACGTGCTTGCTGTCCTACCGTTTGCATATATTGTTCAATCGACTCTTGCATAGCGGGTTGATCACTTAGAAATTTCACAGAAGATAGTAACAGCCTAACACTCGACCGCATAGTCTCTACATGAAAAATCCAGCGTATAGGCGGGCTTATACATATTTTGAAATTGTTTTTTATCTAAAACATGATGAGCGGTTATACAATCTGTTGCGTGTAAAACAGTGCTCTGTATAGAATGAATTTTAGGACATGAAGTCCTTGCATAATTATTACAAAACTGAACACCCTGTTGCCGTTGACAGGCGTGATCGTGCATTTCTTGCAAAACAAAAAGTACAGGCAAGAGTAGAGGGAAGGAACATGAATTCTATGATTCAAAGGGATGCCGAGCTGAATGACGCGAATTTACGCTTAGGTTTTTTCGATGTTTACCATCGTAACAGCTTTAAAGAACCTGCACGAACCACATGGATTGAGGGCTGGAAAGTCGAATACATGGCGATTGCTCGGCCAGAGTCATTCCATCGCACGCCTATCGTGATTATTGGTGGAGCGTTTCAAAACTTTAATTCCTACAAATACTGTGTTGAGCAACTGCTCGATGCCGGTCCGATTGTCCTGATTGATCTGCCTTCAATGGGCGCCAATCAACAAATTCGTAATATCGATACAGGCTTGTCTGCGGGCACGTTAGAACTGGGTGATCTCGCGAAAATGCTCGGTGTTTGGTTAGACATTGAAGGATTAGACAAAGTTTCAGTGATGGGCATGTCACTGGGCTCAGTGGTGGCATCTTGTCTGGCCGATCAACGGCCAGAGCTGATTGACCGTATGATTTTAATGGGTGTGATGCAAAAGACCCGTAAAAGCTGGCGGATGTTGCTGGAGGAATCGTTACATTTAATGCGTGAACAACGCATGGATGAGTTTGGTCAGGCCGTGATTTTGTATTTGGTCAATCATGCCAAAATGGATAAAACAAAAATGTCACCCACAGCCAAACGTTTGTTCTTTAGACAGATGGCGGAGTTTACCGCAACAGAACAAGAGCGCTATGAAATCAACTGCAATCGTTTGCTTCGCCTCACCGATGTGCCGATTCCACAGTGCAAAGTCTTGGTGGCCTGTGGCCAATATGACAGTTTTACCTTGCCACATGAAAATGCCAACTTTGCGTTGCAATGTCCTGACATGGAATATGCGCAAATTGCCAATGCAGACCATGTGCCACAACTACAACGTCGTAAAGAAACCATGCACCTGTTTGCGACGTTTTTGAAGGATGAATCCATTCAGCACTTAGACGGGATTATCTCCTTTAGTCGAGCACAAATGCTGGATATGGAGCGCCGAGGTGAGGAGCGGGTTCAGGTTCAACAACCTGAAACTTTTTTAAGCTATCGACATTCGGATTTGGTGATTGAGACAGAAGTGGTGGATTTGAACTACTTTGGGGTGCTTTTACGCTTTGAGTCAGACTTGGCTGCTATCGCGGCTGAATATCCGCGTGATTTAGCTTTGCACTTGAGCGATGAAGAAGGCGAGTTTCAGATTGAATGTTTAATTTTTGCGGAAGATGGACCGTATATTCGTGCCTTATTTAAACATGGTAGTTTTGAACTCGCGGAGCGACTGCTTCGCTTTGTGGGGCGTCAGAAACAAGAACAGACGTTGCTTGAAGCCGTGAGTTAATTGAACTTTAAAAATATAAAAACAGCGTGTCATCGCTGTTTTTATATGGGGACTAAGTTTATTGCTCGGGTTGATTGGGCTTTTGCCATTGGCTATGTATCAACCAGACCAAGTCGCCTAAGTGGTCCTGCTGATCTAAGTTTGAAGTATCGGCCTGAGTACTATTGAAGGCTAAAGTGGGTTGGTGAACGGTCACAGTATGAAAGCCCGCTTGTTTGAAAAACTGAGCCGCTTCAGGCGGACTGACAAAGTGAAAGCCAAAGGCGCTACGAGACATCCATTTTAAAAGCTTGCTACTGCTCCAGATAAAATTAGCCAGCTTATTTTTCACAGGTTCAGGGTAGAGGTCAGTCAGATAATATAACTGATCAAACTGCTGTCCGTATTGGACAATGCCTTGTAACAGTTGAGCGAGCATGTCTTTGCTAAAGTAGTTGATCAAACCTTCACTCACCACCACCAAAGGGCGGTTTGGGTCAAACACCTCAAAAGCACGGGCAAAATCTGCACTAAATAAGTCGGCGGAGAGAACTGCTGGGCTGGTCTGATCGATCTGTTTTAAGGCCTGAGTTTTCATTTGTGCCATGTCCGGTAAGTCGAGTTCACGATAGTCAATCTCAGGATACTGTTGGCGAAAGCTCCAGCCGCGTGGGGACAGACCACTGGCAATTTCTAAAACTTGTAAGTTTGGGTACTGTTGGATCAGCGCGCTGAGGTGGTCATCAATCATTTGATGACGCTGTTTTAAGGTCGTGCGCATACTGCCACCGACATATTTCTCAGCCCAGCTTTCGAGTGGATGCACTAGTTTGGCCAGTAACTTCCCTTTGCGGGTGGCAAATACAGGATGTGAGATGCCCATGCTATACCAAATATAGCCTGTATAGTGTGCAGTAAAAGAGATGTGGCGATGAGCTGATAGAGCATCTGTCATGGTATCCGTACCTGATATTTTGTTATTTTAGCATTGTTGTTTGGGCAATGCAGAGCAAGCCTGTTGATTTATTTTGAGTTTATCATAATGAAAAAAGGACATCTTGTGATGTCCCTTTGTCCGAAATATCGTGGTTGAAATGGTCAAAGATGAAGTGCTTAACTTAATCTAAACAGTTCCACTTGGTCGCGTACTTTGGCCCAATCTTCACCTAAATGTAGCGTCGAT
Source organism: Acinetobacter sp. P1332 (assembly GCF_044057475.1). Taxonomy (NCBI): domain Bacteria; kingdom Pseudomonadati; phylum Pseudomonadota; class Gammaproteobacteria; order Moraxellales; family Moraxellaceae; genus Acinetobacter; species Acinetobacter sp. P1332. The sequence continues at coordinate 3,022,708 of NZ_CP171157.1, read as the reverse complement.
TGAACGTTGACGTTTGGAATCTGACCACGCATGCGTTCTAAGCGAGCTTGGTTTGGTAGCGCCAGTTGGCTAATCCCCTCCAAAGCCACGCATGCAGCTGCTCGGTCATTACACACCAGCCCCATGTCACAGCCTGCATGGAGTGCGGCTTGAATGCGTGCATCTGCACCGCCTGCAACACATGCAGCTTGCATGCTTAAATCATCTGAGAATAAGACCCCATCAAAGCCCAGTTGTTGACGTAGAACGGTTTGAATCCAATACGGTGAAAAACCTGCTGGGTTTGGATCGACTTGGTTATAAATCACATGTGCAGGCATGAGTGCATCCAACTGTGGCATCAGTTTGATAAAAGTCTGCATATCTTTGGCATAGATTTCATCATATGTGCGTGAGTCGATGGCTGCTGCGACATGTGAGTCTGCTTGGACTGAACCATGACCGGGGAAATGTTTGCCTGTCGATGCCATGCCTGCGGCTTTCATCCCTTTTAGGAATGCACTGGCCAGCGGTACGATGTCTTGAATATTTTTGGCAAAGCCACGGTCACCAATCACATCACTGATGTCATTGAGATCGAGCACAGGGGCAAAGCTAAAGTCGATACCGACGGCAAGCACTTCTGTCGCCATCAACCAGCCAGATTGTTCTGCCAAGCTTAAGGCTTTTTCAGGTTCGCTTAAGAATAGCTCGCCAAACTTACCCATTGCTGGAAGTAGGCTAAAGCCCTGTTTTAAGCGTTGCACACGTCCACCTTCTTGATCGACAGCAATCAAAATATCAGGACGAATTCGGCGCATGTGGTCGGTGAGGGCGCGAACTTGTGCAGGAGACTCAATATTTCGTCCAAATAAAATCATGCCACCGACTTGCGGTGCTTGTAATAGTGCAATATCTTCTTGAGTAAGTTCTGTGCCTGCGATGTCGAGCATCAATGCGCCAATCATATTGGGTGTCCGTATTTGATTTTTTGGTCAGTGACTGTTTTGGCTCTGAAAGGTGAGCGAAACAGGTCGTCGAAAACAATACCCGAATTTTGCAATGATTTGCTACATTTTGTCAGCACAGATTATGATAAAACTACACGACATAAACAGATTAAGTTGTTTAAGATTTTGAATATTCTCAATTCATGTCGAAAAATGACATTGTAATTTTGGTCAAAAACCAAGGAACTAAGAATTATTTATGAAACTTCAAACCATTGCTTGTGCGGTTGCAATTGCAACGGGTGGATTCTTTTTCACTCATGCCATTAATGAAGCTATTGCAGCGACTGAAACTACCGCTGTAACCAAACAAGCTATTGTTCCGTCGCAGGAGCAGGCTTTGGTGTCTCGTCAACTGGCGACCTTGGTTGACCGTCAACATTATCTCAATCAACGTTTAGATGCGAAAACATCGGCGCGTATTCTCGATTTCTATCTGGACAGTTTAGATCCAGATCATTCGTTGTTTCTTGCCTCTGAAGTAGACGGTTATAAGCGTAAATATGGTTCAAACTTAGGTGCGGCTCTAAAAGCAGGTGACTTAAGTGGACCGTATGCGATTCATGCACAGTATAGAGATCGTTTGACCCAGTTTTATACGTATATGCTGGATGAGCTGAAAAAGCCGCAGAATTTAAAACAAGCCAATGTTTATATCGAAACGGATCGTGAAAAGGCACCGTATTTTGCCAATGAAGCGGCGCAGCGTCAGCATTGGAACAAAATGTTGGTTTCGCAGCTGATCAATTTGACCATCAGTAAAGAAGAAGAGTTGGCGAAGCAAAAAGCGCTTAAAGCCAACCCAGAATTGGCCAATGGACAAGATCTCACTAGCTCGGAAGATTTAACCCCAGTACAGACTTTAACTAAGCGTTATACGCGCCAGTTAGAACGTATTTCACGAGTGAAAAGCGATGATGTGTTAGACAAAACACTCAATGCAATGACGCTTACCTATGATCCGCACAGTAACTATTTCCCGCCTGTCGATGCAATGGAATTGAATCGTCAGACGACTTTGCAACTTGAAGGGATTGGGGTGTCGATTCGACCTGAACGGGGCAATGAAGACTACACCAAAATCGAAACCATTGTGGAAGGTGGTCCAGCAAGCAAGTCTGAACAGGTGAAGTCGGGCGACCGCATCATTGGTGTAGCGCAAGATGGTGAAAAAATGGTGGATGTCATCGGTTGGCCGAGCAATGAAATTGTGGGCTTAATCCGTGGTAAACGTGGTACCAAAGTCACCATACGTTTACTCGGCTCGGGTGCGTCGATGAGCCAAGCGCGTAATGTGACCATTACCCGTGACGTCATTCAAGAAGAAGATGCTGGGGTACGTTCACGTACCGTGAATGTAACGCGTGATGGACAACAATACACCTTTGGTGTGATTGAAATTCCGTCTTTTTATTTGAACTATCGTGCACGTCGTGCGGGCACAGAATATCGTTCTGTATCTGAAGATACCAACAATGCGCTGAAAACTTTAGCGGCCAAGAATGTATCAGGGATTATTATCGACTTACGTAATAACCCAGGGGGATCACTTGAAGAAGTGGCGCGTATGCTTGGACAGGTGATTAAGTCAGGTCCTGTGGTGCAAATTCGAGATGGTAACGGCAATGTGAGCGTTTTCGAAGACGATGACAATGGTGCGCAAACCTATGCGGGTCCGCTGGCAGTGATGGTGAATTTAGCATCTGCGTCTGCAAGTGAAATTTATTCTGCTGCGATTCAAGACTATGAACGTGGCATTGTGATTGGTAGCACCACCACAGGTAAAGGAACGGCACAAGTTCAGCTCGATAACTTGGCGCATGGTCAAGCGACACTAACGCAACGTAAGTTTTACCGTGTAACGGGTGGCAGTACGCAAAACAAAGGCGTAATTCCAGACGTGAAATTGGTAGACATTTACAATGAAGAGTTTGGTGAGCGTAAAGCGAAAAATGCGCTTGAGTGGGACACTATTCCAACCGCACCATTTAAACGTGAAGGCAGTATTGCACCGTATGTAAAACGTTTAGGTGAGCTGTCGCAAGCACGTGTTAAAGTCGACCCGCAGTTTAACTATCTTGAACAGCGTAAAGACATCTCGAAAAAGACCGAAGATCAAAAACGTGTGGTTTTAGATATTGATCAACGTAAAGCTGAATTGTTGGCACTGGAAAAACAGACTTTAGACTCGGAAAACAAGCGCCGTCAGATTGCAGGGCAAAAGCCTTATGCAAACTGGGAAAGCTATCAAGCTTCTATGGAAGCTTTGGTTGAAGCACGCGCTAAAATGAAAGCGAATCAGCGTCCTGCATTGCCTGAAGAGGAAGCATTTGTGACTGAATCTGCAAATGTCTTATTAGATTATGCCAAGTTGCAAAAAGGCACTGCAAAATAGTTTAATCTCTGACGCAATGTATTAAAAAGCCAGTTTCGACTGGCTTTTTATTTAAATTGTGATTCAAAACACAAATGCGGGTTTGGCGGGTTACCAAACCGATCTTCAAGGTAAAATAAATCTATAAATTCTAATAAGATTTCTATGTTTTTTTCTTGACCTGAACCTGTTTGTATAAGATTCTTAATCGGGTAGCAATGCTTTTCGCCTTTGATAAAAAGGATATAAATGAAGAAAAAGAGAAATTAATACGGACATTTTATATGATGCATGTGCATTACGATTTTAGTTTGGTATTAGGTTCAATTGTTGTGGCATTGTTGGCGTGTTTTTTTGCAGTGTCGACCGAACGCTTATTATTTCGTACTTGGCGTAAAAAATTTCAAACAGTGCTCATTTTACTCAGTAGTTTTTTCTTAGGCTGTGCCATTTGGGCCATGCATTTTGTGGGTATGTTGGCTTGTGATTTGCCGACGCATAGTTATTTTGACCCTGCACTGACAATTCTTTCTTTTTTTATTGCTTTTATTGCATCTGTTTTTTCAATTTGGTTGACCACGCGTCAGACCTTACCTTTTTTAAGATTGGTTTTGGGGTCGGTATTGATGGGGCTTGGTATTTCGGGCATGCATTATACTGGCATGATGGGGCTGATTATTGAGGGCTATCAGAGTGTTTACGATCCTTTATTAACAGTTTTTTCTATTTTACTTGCCATTAGTGGCTCGGGTTTAACCTTTTGGCTGATCTTTAAATATAAAAGTGCAGTCAGTAAGAAACTGTTGTACCAATGGTATGTTGCAGGGATGATGGCCTTGACCATCGTGAGTATGCATTATACCGGTATGCTAGCAGTCTCGTTCTATCCAACCCATAGTGACAAGCTGGTGATGCCCCTTGAAGCAGGTCAAAGCATTGTTTTATTTGTTGTTATCTTTATTACCTGTTTGATTTTGGTGGCGGCATTTGTTGTTGCGGTGTTGGAGCAGCGTTTAGAAGAGCGCAATATTCAACTTTCTCTGGCCAATAAAGAGTTGGCAAATCAGGCGGTACAGGATAATTTAACCAAGCTGCCCAATCGATTGTATTTGGCGGAATATGCCCATTTTTTGTTTACAGATCAACGCTTCCGCAATGAAGCATTGCCTTTTTATATATCGACTTAGACCGTTTTAAAGCCGTAAATGATGTCTTTGGGCATCATGTTGGGGATCAATTATTGGTTCAACTAACCACTCGGATTCATCGCCACTTAAGTAAAAATGAAAAAATTCTCAGAATTGGTGGGGACGAGTTTCTGATGGTGCTGGAACAGGCGACGCCTGAGCAAGCGTGCCAAATGGCGGAGCACGTGCTGGAGTTGATTCAAGATAGCTTTTTGATTGCGGGTAAAGAAATTAATGTGTCTGCGAGTATTGGTATTGCGATGTATCCTGAACATGGTAGTAATTTGCAGGATTTACTGATTAATGCCGATGCAGCGATGCTGACCTCAAAATATCAGGGAAGAAATACCTATTCTATTTTTAACTACAGTTTTGACCAACAAGAAGCGAAAAGCCAAACTAAGCTAATCAATGACTTATATAAAGCCGTAGAAGAACAACAGTTTGTTTTGTATTACCAGCCTAAATTTACCATCCAAGATCAACGGATTTGTGGAGTCGAGGCGTTGATTCGCTGGAAGCATCCGACTTTAGGCTTGCTGACCCCCAATATGTTTATTAAAGGCGCAGAGAAAACGGGGTTGATCATCCAAATGGGATATTGGGCTCTGGAGCAAGCATGTAAGCAACTACAAATTTGGGAACGAGAGAAAATTGAACTCTATCCAATTGCCGTGAATTTATCGGCGGTGCAGTTTGAGCATAAGCATTTATTTAATAATCTTGAGCATCTTTTTGATAAGTATAAAGTCAACCCAAATCATTTAATTATTGAAATCACTGAAAGTACGGCCATGCACCATATCGAAGGCAGCATTCGTACCTTACAGCGGTTACGTGAAATGGGAATTCGTTTGGCGATTGATGACTTTGGGACAGGACATTCCAGTTTTTTATATTTAAAAAATCTTCCTGTAGATGAGTTGAAGATTGATCGTGGCTTTATTCATGAACTGACCGTTGGCTCAAAAGATGAAATGATCTTAGAAAGTATTGTTCATCTGGCGATTCGCTTGGGTTTGGTCGTGACAGCAGAAGGTGTAGAAAGTCCCCTGCAAATGGAAATCTTGTCGCGTTTAGGCTGTCAGCAATTACAAGGTTATTTGTTGGGCATGCCTATGGATGTTAAGCGCTTAGAAGAGTTTGAGTACACATCGTCAACTTATTTCAATTAAGCCACTCATTGAAACGCTTTGGCGTGAGGCGCTTTCTCGCTTCGCTTGATAAAAGACAATAGAAGCTCAAGCGGTATTCGGATACAATTAGCCCAATTTAGAATTTCTTTTATAGGACTTTATGATCGTATTGATCATAAGGGCTATGATCAATTGCAGATTTAATTTATGTTTAAAAATGAATTAGCCGCGCAAGTTGCGCAGCGTCGCACCTTTGCGATTATTTCCCACCCCGATGCTGGTAAGACCACCATGACAGAAAAATTGCTGTTGTGGGGGCAAGCCATTCAGATTGCAGGTATGGTGAAAAGCCGTAAATCTGACCGTGCTGCCACTTCGGACTGGATGGAAATGGAAAAAGAACGTGGTATTTCGATCACCACCTCTGTGATGCAGTTTCCCTTTAAAGACAAGATGATTAACCTACTGGATACGCCGGGACACGAAGACTTCTCGGAAGATACGTATCGTACCTTAACAGCGGTCGATTCAGCTTTGATGGTAATCGATGGTGCAAAAGGTGTCGAAGATCGTACTGTGAAACTTATGGAAGTGTGTCGTATGCGTGACACACCAATCATTTCATTTGTGAACAAAATGGACCGTGAAATCCGTGAGCCTTTAGAGCTGTTGGATGAAATTGAAAACGTTCTCAAAATCAAATGTGTGCCGATCACTTGGCCGCTTGGTACAGGTCGTGACTTCGCTGGGGTCTTTAACCTGATCGAAGAGAAGTTTTATGTGTATAAAGCAGGTTTTGGTTCAACCATTACCGAAATCGAAGTCCGTGATGGTTATGACTATCCAGACTTACGTGAAAAAGTCGGTGAGTTGGCTTGGGCGGCATTTGAAGAGTCTCTAGAGTTGGTGCAAATGGCCAATGAGCCTTTAGACCACACAGAGTTCCTTGCGGGTCGTCAAACGCCTGTATTGTTTGGTACAGCATTAGGTAACTTTGGTGTAGACCATGTGTTAGATGCATTTAGCAACTATGCGCCTGAACCTAAAGCGCACCCAACAGAAAATCGTTTGGTTGAAGCAACTGAAGAGGGTTTTACTGGCTTTGTCTTTAAAATTCAAGCCAATATGGACCCGAAACACCGTGACCGTATTGCCTTTATGCGTATTTGTTCAGGCAAATATGAAAAAGGTTTGAAAATGAAGCATGTGCGTCTGGATAAAGATGTGCGTATTAGTGATGCTTTGACTTTCTTAGCTGGTGATCGTCAGCACTTAGAAGAAGCATGGCCGGGCGACATTATTGGTTTACATAACCACGGTACGATTCAAATTGGCGATACTTTTACATCAGGTGAAAAATTACAATTTACGGGTATTCCGCACTTCGCCCCTGAAATGTTCCGCCGTGTACGTTTGAAAGATCCATTGAAGTCGAAGCAGTTACAAAAAGGCTTAAAAGAACTTTCAGAAGAAGGTGCAACACAGGTCTTCATGCCGCAAAATAGCAATGACTTGATTGTCGGTGCGGTAGGTGTGCTTCAGTTTGAAGTGGTGGCATACCGTTTGAAAGAAGAATACAAAGTCGACTGCGTCTACGAGCCTGTAAGCATTAACACTGTGCGCTGGGTGTCATGTGATGATGACAAAAAATTCAATGAATTTAAGAAAAAAGCACATGATCAATTATCGGTAGATGGTGGTGGTCACTTGACCTACTTGGCACCGAGTCGTGTGAACTTACAACTGATGCAAGAGCGCTATCCAGACATCGTGTTCCGCAATACCCGCGAACACTAATCGGGATGTTAAAAAATAAAACAGCTTCTTCGTGAAGCTGTTTTATTATGCAAGATACTTTAATTTTAATCATGAATTTCATGGAAGATGCATGCTGCAGAAACAGGCTATTTATACAATATTGGTGAGTTTGACTGTCTTATTGACAGCATGTGACTCCTCTAAACAATCTGAAATAGATGCAGATGCCAAAAGCTCGGTATTAAAAACAGAGCAGGCTGAAGTTTTACCATATTTAAATATTCAGCAACAAACGGCTGATATTGCACAGCCATTTTGTGAAACCAAGAATTGTATTGAATTAGAACTGCAAAGTTTAACAACGGCAGATCCGTGGTTAAACCAATGGATTGCCAAAAGTCAGGCCCGAGTGATTCAAGATCAAATTGGCTTAAAACAAGACATGAGCTTACAGCAAGCTATTAATGCCTATGTGAAAAAGTCGGATACATGGCAAGCCGAATTCAAGGGTAACAAGGCTTATAGCTTGGCGATGTATACGCGTATACCGTATCAGCGCAATCAGTTTGTGCTCATGCAAATTGGGGTTGATACCAATCAAGAGAATGTAAATGTTAAGGAACGTTATTATTTCTTTGTTGCAGATCGTAAAAATCAAAAAGCGGTGGCATTATTAGATTTAATTCACCCGAAACAGCAACTGGCGATGAATGTGTTGGTGCAAAAAGCGTATCAAGACTGGTTGAAGAAACAAGAACCTGAAGTGAGAAAATCTGCACCAGTGAAGTTGTACTGGGGGCAAGCAGATTGGTTTTTTGACCAAGAGGGCATTGGTTTACATTATCGGACTCATGAGATTGTAAAAGATGGGACCCAGCTTGATATTTATTTGACGAAAGCACAAACTCAACAGGTATTAAAAGCCGATGTCTATACCCAGTTGTTTTAGTGCATTGGCCAAAGCAAGAGCTGGCTTCACAAGGTAATAGGTTATTTATGTTAAAAAGCAAAACAATATTTACAATCAGCGTACTTGCAGCTGCAATCAGTTTGACAGCCTGCCAACCAAAAGATAAAGAGCCTCAAACTCCTGCAACGCAAACCACAGCGGCTTCAGAGATAGAAACAGCCTTAAAGCTGGTCGGTGACACCGAAAAATTACAATTCGAATTACCTGAATGTGATGGCAATGCTTGCCCAGAATTAAACATTGATCGTTTGCAAAGTAATCAAGCATTTATTGATGATTTTATTGATCAACAAATTGTCAAAGATCTCTCGCAGATTATTGATATTTCGCCGATGCATAGCAGTTCTGATAGCACGGCATCAAGTGCGGTGGCGGCAAGTTCTGAGCCTGCGGTAGTAGGCCAAGTCCTCACGCCTAAACTGAAACTAGAGAAACAAGTTCAACCTTATTTGGCCGCTTTTCTGGGTTTAGATCAAGAGTTGAAAGCTTTAAGTTCGAACCATCAAATTAGTTTGATGATTAAACCGAAAATTCTAAATGCCAAAGATCCTTTGGCCACGGTGGTGTTGAACACCAGCAGCTACTTAGGCGGTGCACATGGTTCATCGTCACAGCATTATTATAATTTTGACTTGAAGCAGCAAAAGCTGGTGAGTTTGGATGATCTATTGTTGCCGAATCAGAAGGCGGCGTTAAATAGAGTAGCGCATGAAGCCTTTCGTACTTGGGTTGTGGACTCTAAGTTAGCGACCAATGTCGATGAATATGAGCAAGCGTGGAAGTTTAGCTTGAGTAACAATTATTACTTGGGTACTGAAGGTCTGATTTTGCAATATGGCGAGTATGAAATTGGCCCTTATGTGGTGGGTTTACCGCGTTTAACTATTGGCTATGATCAACTCCAGAAAATTTTAAAGCCTGAGTATTTACCCAAAGCCAAACAGAGCGTACAGGCTGCTTCTGAAGCCAAGAGCTAATCAAGCATGAGCTTGCCTCTGTTCGATACCCATACTCATTTTGATGTTGCCGATTTTGATACTGATCGGCAGCATTTGGCTGAGCAAGCAAAACATGTTGGGGTAGAGGCACTGGTCCTTATTGGTTTTCTTGAATCACGATTTGATACGCTGATTCAGACCCATCAGCAATTAAAAAGCTGGAAGAATGTTCCGTGCTCTTATCTTGCCCCTGGTTTACATCCGTTTTATATCGAACAGCATCAGACCGAACACTTACAACGTTTAGAGCAGGTCCTGCAGCAGCAGGACTGCGTAGCTGTGGGTGAAATTGGTTTAGACACCTTTTTAAAAGAGCATAAACAGCCTGCACTTTTCGCCAAGCAGCAATCTTATTTTTCTGAACAACTGGAACTTGCTAAGCAATATCAAAAACCTGTGTTATTGCATATTCGCAAAGCACATGCAGAAAGCATTGCCATTTTAAAAGCCCAAAAATTTAAATTCGGTGGTATCGCTCATGCCTTTAGTGGTGGGGTGGAGGAAGCCAAGGCCTTGGTCAAACTCGGTTTTAAAATTGGGGTGACAGGGCAAATCACCAATCCAAATGCCAAAAAATTGCATCAAGTGGTGCAAGCACTTGGTAGTGAACATTTGGTGATTGAAACGGACTGTCCAGATATGACGCCGTTGTGTTGTCAAACATCGACTGAGCATCGCACCCGCAATACGCCGGTGAATTTACCTTGTGTTTTGGAGAGTCTCGCACAGACACTGGATCAGTCTGAGCGATCACTAGCAACTCAACTCTGGCAGAACTCATTGGCTGCGTTGCATTTAAAATTTTAGAAGAATAAGACAATAATCTCGATAAAAATAAGATAACCAAAAGGGAACACATTCTTTTTTAAACAGGCTTACATTAAAGAAAGAACATCATAATAAATAAATTCGCCAATACTGGGAGGGCAACCGAATGGCCAGATATAGCAAAATCAATAGTTTCAATGCATTACAAACACTCACGGTGGGTGAAAAATCCTATCAAATTTTTAACCTCCCTCAAGCCGCCCAAACATTGGGTAATATTGATCAATTACCCAAGTCTTTAAAGGTCTTACTCGAAAATTTACTCCGTTATGAAGATCAAAAAAGTGTAAAAGTAGAGCATATTCAAGCCCTAGTCGATTGGCAAAAAACCAGAAGCTCTGATCAAGAAATTCAATTTCGGCCAGCACGCGTACTGATGCAGGATTTCACAGGGGTTCCCGCCGTGGTTGACTTGGCTGCCATGCGTGCCGCAATGGCACAAGCGGGTGGTGATCCGAATTTGATTAATCCCTTGTCCCCTGTCGATTTGGTGATCGACCATTCCGTGATGGTCGATCATTTTGCGGATAAAGATGCCTTTGCTGAAAATGTCGAAATTGAAATGCAACGCAATGGTGAGCGCTATCAATTCCTACGCTGGGGACAATCAGCTTTTAATAACTTTAGCGTTGTCCCGCCCGGTACAGGAATTTGCCACCAAGTCAATTTAGAGTATCTGGCTCAAGCGGTATGGCTGGGGGAGGATGAGGGACAAACTTTTGCGTTCCCTGATACCTTGGTGGGAACAGATTCACATACCACCATGATCAATGGCTTAGGTGTACTGGGCTGGGGTGTCGGCGGGATCGAAGCTGAAGCGGCGATGCTCGGGCAGCCTGTATCTATGTTGATTCCTGAAGTGATCGGTTTCAAACTCACAGGGAAATTGAATGAAGGCATTACCGCAACGGATTTGGTTTTAACCATCACACAAATGCTACGCCAAAAAGGCGTGGTTGGTAAATTTGTCGAATTCTATGGCGATGGTTTGGCCGACTTGCCTTTGGCTGACCGCGCGACTATTGCCAATATGGCCCCTGAATATGGTGCGACCTGTGGTTTTTTCCCGATTGATGACGTGACCTTGGCCTATTTAGCGTTGACGGGTCGTGAGCAACAACGGATTGATTTGGTTGAAGCGTATAGTAAAGCGCAGGGCTTATGGCGAAATGCAGGTGATGAACCCGTTTTTACCGATACTTTGAGCTTGGACATGAGCACCGTGCAGGCCAGTTTGGCAGGCCCTAAACGTCCGCAAGATCGCGTCTTGCTAGCAGATGTACCTAAAACTTTTCATGACTTGATGGAACTAAATCTCAAGCCAGCCAAAGAAGCCAAAGAGCGTTTAGAAAATGAAGGCGGTGGCACAGCTGTTGAAGCTAAAAAAGCCAATCTACCGCATGAGGAGCCATCTTGCACTATTGATGGAAAATCTTACCCATTGAACCATGGTGATGTGGTTATTTCAGCCATTACCTCATGTACCAATACTTCCAATCCCAGCGTGATGTTAGCCGCGGGACTCCTCGCTAAAAAAGCCATTGAAAAAGGTCTACAGCGTAAACCGTGGGTGAAAAGTTCGCTTGCGCCTGGTTCTAAAGTAGTGACCGATTATTTGGCTGCGGCTGGTTTAACACCGTATTTGGATGAGTTGGGTTATAACTTGGTCGGTTATGGCTGTACTACGTGTATTGGGAACTCTGGACCGCTGCCTGAACCGATTGAAGAAGCCATACAGTGCCATGATCTCAATGTTGCTTCAGTGCTTTCAGGCAACCGTAACTTTGAAGGGCGTGTACATCCTCTGGTGAAAACCAACTGGTTGGCTTCGCCACCTTTGGTGGTGGCTTATGGTTTGACGGGCAATATCCGTACAGATTTGACTACACAACCGATTGGTCTCGGCAAAGATGGGCAAGCGGTTTACTTGAAAGATATTTGGCCGAGTCAGGCTGAAATTGATCATGCGCTACAGAGCGTGAATACCGCGATGTTCCATAAAGAATATGCCGCAGTATTTGATGGTGATGCAGCATGGCAGGCGATTCAGATTCCTCAAAGTCAGACCTATGCTTGGCAAGAGAATTCAACCTATATTCGCCATCCGCCATTTTTTGAAGAGATTGGTCAGCCACCGAAACCGATTACCAACATTGAACAGGCACGTATTTTGGCTGTGCTTGGAGACTCGGTCACCACCGATCATATTTCCCCAGCGGGTAATATCAAGAAAGACAGCCCCGCAGGATGCTATTTGCAAGAACAAGGGGTTGAACCCAAAGACTTTAACTCTTACGGGTCTCGACGTGGGAACCATGAGGTGATGATGCGAGGCACTTTTGCCAATATCCGCATTAAGAATGAAATGTTGGGCGGTGAAGAAGGTGGGAACACGATCTATATTCCAACAGGAGAAACCTTGCCGATTTATGATGCCTCTATGTTTTATCAGCAGCAGCATACGCCATTAATCATTATTGCTGGGAAAGAGTATGGCACAGGTTCATCACGTGACTGGGCTGCCAAAGGCACGAACTTATTGGGGGTTAAAGCGGTGATTGCCGAAAGTTTTGAACGAATTCACCGTTCGAATCTGGTTGGTATGGGTGTATTGCCATTGCAATTTGTCGATGGACAAACACGCCAATCCTTAAATTTGACAGGTCGTGAAGTGCTTTCGATTCATGGATTATCAGATGATATCCAGCCTCATCAAACCTTGGATGTTCAGGTGCTTCGAGAAGATGGCAGCCAAAACCAATTTACAGTGTTGTGCCGTATTGATACCTTGAATGAGGTGGAATATTTTAAAGCTGGCGGCATTTTGCATTATGTACTGCGTAATTTAATTGCAGCCTAATCTCAATGAAATAAAGCCCTGTCATCAGCAGGGCTTTATTGTTTGTAGCGATACATTCAATCCAAAGTCGTATTCAGGTAAAATGAACACGATTTTACCGATATAGATGTACGCATGACTGATCTGCAACATGATGAATATGACCGCCGTTTTGCTGGTGTAGCCAAAATTTATGGAGACGAGGCCTTTTCATATTATGAAAAAAGTCATGTGATGGTGATCGGAATTGGTGGTGTAGGTTCGTGGGCAGTCGAGGCTTTAGCGCGTACAGGCGTTGGAGAATTAACACTGGTTGATATGGACTCAATTGCGGCTTCGAATATTAACCGCCAACTGCCAGCCATGAGCTCAACCTTGGGACATGAAAAAATTGAAGTGATGGCCGAGCGTTGTCGATCCATCAATCCACGGATCAAAATCAATTTGATCGATGACTATTTGACCCCAGAAAATGTCAAAGAAATTTTAGAACATCGACCAGATTTAATTTTAGATTGTATTGATGACGTCAAAGCTAAATTAGCACTGATGTTGCACTGTCGTTTTAATAAGATTCCATTGATTGTTTCAGGGGGAGCTGGGGGTAAGCTCGACCCATTGAAAATCCGAGTGGCTGATTTGTCTAAAACTGAACAAGATCCAATGTTGGCAAAGCTTCGAACCCAGTTGCGTGGCATGGGGATTTGTAAAAAACCAAAAGAAAAGTTCGGGATTAGCTGTGTGTATTCGATTGATAATCCATTTTCCAGTGCAGATGTGTGTCCAAGTGCAGGCCTACGCTGTGGTGGCTATGGTTCTGCGGTGGTGGTGACTTCAAGCTTTGCGATGGTGGCAGTGGCGGAAGTGCTGAAAAAATTAGATGGAATGAAAGCGAAACAATAAGACTGTTTTAGGTTTAATTGGACTGTATACATCGATATATTGATACAGTCCATAGACCACAAAAAATATTGAAATCAATAGAAAAAAGAGAAAAGAAAAATGAGCTTTTTAAAAAAATTATGGGGTTCTCAAAAACAAAAAACGCCTGCGAATGAAAATGCATATACTGCATTTTGGCAATGGTTTCAGCAGCATCAACAGCATTTTCACCACATTGTGAATCAAGGCAGTAAAACTGAAATCGAGCGAGATTTCTTTGATCGATTGACGCCTGAACTGGAAAAAGTCCATAGCGGCATCTTTTTTCTGACGGGCATGTTAACCCCACAAACAGCTGAATTAATTCTTACCCCTGATGGCATCATTCCAAATATTGTTTTTGTGGAAGAGCTGATTGCAGCTGCACCAGAGATTGCAGGGTGGAAGTTCACTGCGCTTAAACCTGAAAGCGATATTCATCAAGTCGGGATTAATATGCATGGCTATGAGTTTAGTCAGCAGACTTTGTCTTTTTATTTTAACCAGCAAGCCGAGTATCCCGATGAGATTGATCTGGTCGTGGTACATGATGAATATAATGCAGCTGAAAACGATGCGTTTTTACAGGCTGTGTATATTTTTCTCGATAACTATTTGGGCGAGTATGATGCGGTCACCAAATTGGACAATGTTTATGTCCAGTCTAAGCAAGATGCCGAAAAAGAATTGCTACCGATTAACTTGCTCAAAAACATTTTAATTTTAAAAAGTAGTGAAATTTCAAGATTAGACAAAATTACCCGTTCAAATACGGATGCCGATGAATTTGTCAGTTTGGAGGGAGAAACCAATGAGAGTCTACCGTTGCTGGCGACTTTAAATCGTACACTTTTAACATGGGATCAAAAAGCTTCGCATCCGTGGATGATGTTGATTGAAATCTCTTATGATGGTCAGCATTCAAATGGCATGCCTGCATCTACAGATTATGAGCTACTGAATTTGATAGAAGACGAATTATTACAAGAGCTTAAGGATGTGGATGGCTATTTAAATATTGGTCGTGAAACGGGTAATCACTTAAGAACCATATATTTTGCGTGTAAAGAGTTTCGAAAGCCATCCAAAGTCATTGATCAAGTAATTGAAAAATATAAAGACAACTTTGAAATAGAGGTCAGTCTGTTTAAAGACAAATACTGGCGTGCTCTGAGTAAATTTACCGGTTAAGCTCTTATATAAAAGAAGAGTTCGCCTGAAGCACTTTTAAAATATAAAGGGATAAAGCAGCTCCATGACTCATCTTTCAGGGCATTCCAAACTTGATGTTAAAATAGTGGCTTTAGGGATCATTTTGAGTTGTGGTGTTGTATATGCTATTTACTCAACCGTTCGTCATTTTTATGTTTTAAATCAGGTCAATGAAGCCAAAGAAATGATGAGTGATATACAGTCATTATTGGTTTGGTCAATGCATCAGCATCATGATGATGTCACGAAGGCTTGTCATTTTAAAAATATACAACAGATTGCTCAATCCGTAGAATTTCAAAATATGAATTGTATTTTAAAATTACAGGATCAAATACGTCAGCAAAGTCAATTTGTTGAACAGCTCAAAGTAAATGCCACACCTGATTTACATGGTTGTATAACCACGGCTTATTTTAGAAAAGAGCCCTTTGTTAGTGAGTATATTGCAGCAAAGTATATTTCTTATCATTATGATTTTAAAACTGAAACAATAAAATGTTTGACCGATATCCAAAAGCGTTCTTTAGTAAAACCTTGTACTCGGCTATAACGGTGAAATATAAAAAAGCGAAGCAGATGCTTCGCTTTTTTATGTTAGATCAACGTTCTAAATTACTGGGCTAGAGTGTGTTCTTTTAAATAATCTTCGGTGCGTTGCATTGCGTCTTTAATGTTAAGAATTGCATTTTCAACATCGGCAAAAGTCTTGGCATTACCACCACTTAAAGCCTGACGCCACTTGCGAGCGCCCGGAAGGTTTTGGAATAGCCCAAGAATATGGCGCGTGATAATCGACAAAGGCGCACCTTCTTGCATACGCTTTGCAATATAAGGCAGCATTTGGTCGATAATTTCAAAACGATCAGGTAGATCCAAATTCCATAATTGACCAATCTCAGCCAAAAGATAGGGATTATGATAGGCCTCACGACCAATCATCACACCATCAACATGTTTGAGATGTTCTTGTGTTTCAGCAAAGGTTTTGATCCCGCCATTAATTTCAATCAATAGATTTGGACGTTCTTGCTTTAAACGATAGACATCTTCATAACGTAGTGGGGGAATGTCACGGTTTTCTTTCGGAGAAAGCCCCTGAAGCAAGGCAATACGTGCGTGTACGATAAAATTATCGCAGCCCGTTTTCGCGACTGTATCGACAAAATGTAGCATTTCTTCATAAGAATGCATGTCATCAATCCCGATACGGTGCTTTACCGTGACTGGAATCTCCACGGCATTTTGCATTTCAGCAATACATTCAGCGACAAGGTCAGGTTCTGCCATGAGACAGGCCCCGATTTTATTATTTTGTACACGGTCGCTTGGACAGCCGACATTTAAATTGACTTCATCATAACCCCAGTCTTGTGCCATTTTGGTGCAAGTGGCTAAGTCTTTAGGATTTGAGCCACCGAGTTGTAGCACAATCGGGTGTTCTTCATTGTTATAGTCGAGATGACGATTTGCACCGCCAAACAGAATCGCGCCAGTGGTCACCATTTCGGTATAAAGGATGACATTCGGGTTAAATAAGCGGGCAAAGAAACGATAATCTTTGGTCGTCCAATCCATCATCGGGGCAACGCTGATTCGCGGAGATTGAGTGTTTTCAATGTTTTTGTTAATAGTCATTAAAAATCATACCTTTAATCTATTTTTCGCAACCTGCGCGAATCTGTTTTAACCTGTGTTTAGGTGGGTTAATCGGTTTGCATTTACACCAAATTTTACACCATAATCAAAAAAACAGGTTGTGGTGTAAATTATGGGGTCAATTACAGCAAGGAAAGGTGCAGATGGTAAAGTTAACTATCGTGCTGCGATTCGAATCAATCGAAAGGGCTTTCCTACTTTCTCTGAAAGTAAAACATTTCACTCAAAGAAGTTAGCTGAAAACTGGGTTAAGAAACGAGAAGTCGAAATTCAAGAAAATCCTGATATTTTGCTTGGCAAAGAAAAGCTGATTGATCTGACCTTATCAGATGCCATAGATAAATATTTGGATGAAGTCGGGAGCGAGTACGGAAGGACGAAACGCTATTCTCTGCTCTTAATTAAGAAGCTACCAATTGCGCGCAATATTATCACAAAAATAAAATCAGTACATTTGGCCGAGCACGTTGCTTTAAGGAAGGGAGGAGTGCCTCATCTGGAACTTGAACCTATTGCGACTAGTACGCAGCAACATGAGCTTTTACATATTCGTGGTGTGCTTTCTCATGCTGCTGTTATGTGGGAAATGGATATTGATTTAAATGGTTTTGATAAGGCTACGGCTCAGTTAAGAAAAACACGTCAAATATCCTCTAGTCAAAAAAGAGACCGACTTCCTTCAACGGATGAACTGATTGCATTGACGAAGTATTTTACAGAGCGATGGAAGCTAAACCGTTATGGTTCTAAGTATCCTATGCATTTGATTATGTGGTTTGCTATTTTTTCATGCAGACGTGAAGCTGAATTAACACGATTATCTCTTCGGGATTATGATTTACATCACTCAACATGGAAAGTGCATGATATAAAGAATCCAAATGGCTCCAAAGGTAATCATAAATCATTTGATGTTCTTGATCCTTGTAAGGAAATGATGAAAAGATTAAAGCAGTCAGAAGTTCGTGAACGGATGTTGAAGCTTGGGCATGATGAAAATTTGCTACTGCCGTTAAATCCTAAAAGTTTAGGCAAAGAGTTTAGAGAAGCGTGCCGAATGTTAGGTATTGATGATTTACGCTTTCATGATTTGAGACATGAAGGCTGTACACGTTTAGCAGAACAGAGTTTTACTATTCCTGAGATTCAGAAGGTAAGCTTGCATGACTCTTGGAGTAGTTTACAGCGTTATGTGTCGGTGAAGGCAAGAAGAAATACTATGCAGTTAGAAGAGGTGCTACGCCTCATCGATGAAACGTAGCAAAATCTTTGGAAGCTTCTGAATACTTTTGGTCTAAAACATCAGCTAAGTCTTTAACGTGCACTAGAAAAGGTGCGCGTTTACTTTGATCTATTTTAAATACTGAGAAAGGAAAATCCTGATTGTTCGCCTTTCTTAGCGCTTCAGCCTTACTTAAATGAGGGTAATAGTCAGCAACAATAGTCATAAGCTCGACCGCCATAGAACGGTATCTCATAAATAGGTAATCTGACGTATCAATTTTGATTGATCCCACACATTATTCCTTCTATAAACTAGCTGTTTATTTAGATTGGCTACGATTTATGCATAGCTAATCTATAAATACTTGATAGATGCACC
Source organism: Acinetobacter sp. P1332 (assembly GCF_044057475.1). Lineage (NCBI taxonomy): Bacteria > Pseudomonadati > Pseudomonadota > Gammaproteobacteria > Moraxellales > Moraxellaceae > Acinetobacter > Acinetobacter sp. P1332. The sequence continues at coordinate 3,004,234 of NZ_CP171157.1, read as the reverse complement.
TCACACATTACCTGTATAGGTCTTCCAGATATAACTTAAGCCATTGGCTTTATAACGATAAAATTCTAATGGAGTTTGGTAGAAATCGAGCAAATTTTTCCATTGTTTGTTTGCTATACCATTACCTTGATAGCTATGAATATGCTTAATTGAATGGTTCTGAGAAAAGATATTCAATCCCTTTTCAATACATGTATCAATCCAGTATTGATGCAATAGTGACGAGTAGTTTGTTTCATCACCAATGACATACATTAAAATTTGAGCAGTTGGCACACCATTTAAACTTTTAACGAAACGCCATTGCATATCGCATAGTTTATTTTTAAAAACGTCACTGCTATGGCATTTTTTCAAAAATGACTTTGTAACGGTCACAAGGAAGGCTTCCTTTTCTTCAATGCTATGAGTGACCTGTATTATTTGATTAGTCATACAAGGGAATTCAATGAATATACAATTCATTTGTTTATGTTTTTTTATGCTGATATCACATTTTCTTTTTTGCTCAGCATTTTGAGCTTGAAGCTCAGCTTGCTGAGTATTTAACTTTAAAGCACTTTTGCTTTTGACAATATTTTTACCTAGGCGATCCAATGTATCATTGATGTATTCCAAGGGGGGATAGGCTATATGGTTACCCCAAAAAGCCTGATGAGTCGAGTTAAGACTTTCTTCAATACTTGCTTGTAAATATGGATTCAACTCATATGTCGAGTTCAACAAAAAATTATATTGTGGGAGCATTATTAAACGATTAATAAGCTGTAAAACTTTTAGGTTAGTCTGATTTTTGTGTGTAGTTGTCAATAATTTTAAGTTCCCTTTTTCGATCGATTTTGCATCTTTAATATTTTCAATAAATAATTGATGTTGAGCTGAGTAAGTGTCTATGGGCTGAATGTTTAAGACGCTAGGATTACTAAAATCAAAACTATTAATAGTAGGTAAAATCATTTGGTTCACAAGTACTACCTCATAATATAAAAAATCTAAGAACTTATAGGACGCCTTCAATGCTTGCGTATTGAGGGTGAACGTCCTTTACCGAAAGTTGATTTGCCTGATAAGCTTTTATGTACGATAAACTGGTCTTTCTTACAGAGATAACGGATGAAGTTGAACAATTGCTCATAAGTACCTTCATCACTAGGATCTACAGACCCAACTGCAAGGTCCTTGAAATGTGATAATTGACCTGATGCGGGGATGTTAAAATTGCTGCTATAACTTCCAATTTTTTCATTCCATATCTGTAAAATATTTTTAGCTAATTCACTGGTATCCACCGACTCCTCAGCCTTTAAAAAGAAAATGCAGTGATAGTAAAATTTATCGTCAAAGCTGAGTTCCAACTTCCAAATAAATCCTTTCAGATCGAGAGCTTTTCTCCTACGTATAGCCTGCTTAAACTGAGCAAAAACCATGTTCGCTACACCGAGCCCGATTTCTGCATCAACGATTAAATCGACACAGACTACATTCAGGCTTTCATTTGCATTTTTCGAAGCTGTTACATACTTTTTTATAGTTTTAAAGCTTCCTTCAGAAAGTCGAACATGGCTTCTGATCTCTTCCTTAAACTTACGACTTTGTCTAACTTCATTTAACTCATTAAAAGCAGAATTGAGCACCTGAACTAAGCTGTGTTTCTCACCATTATTAACAGTGATAAGAACTTCAGGCGTTCTCCAGTGAATGCTTAAATCCCAAAAAATGGGTCTGAGTTTCAGCAAAATAGCCTTTACATAGTTCATATGTATGCATGAATATTGAGTCGAATCTACATATTCGAAATCATTTATAATCTGCTTTAGCAATCCAAGTGCTGTGCGATCGTTCACAACCCATCTAGGTTTGTTATTGATCGCATACATAGGTATCTCTTCAAAAAAAGCACAAGCTAAGGTCATATTTTCGATACGTGTAAAGAGAGCAATACATAAAAAAGGTAATGTTAAAATTGACTGTTGTGGCCTGAAATAAGTGCATCTTTTATTTGCATCGTAGACAAGGCATGTATCTGAGAGTTTTGCTGTATGCTGATTTTTATCAATTAATGATATATTCCCTGCATCTGTTTCAAATGCTTTTAAAAAAGTATTTAAAGATTGCACATTAACTGGCAACGCAAGATTGATGAGAGGCTTCTTTTTATGTTGCAATGGTTTGAGTGAAATAGCAGTCATATATACCTCATTGTTAAAGTTAAAAAATATGGGTCGATCAAGGAGTTACTGGAATCGGTGTGTCTCATAGCATCAAGAAGTTGCTATCATCTTGAAGTACTAAAAACCTACTTAATTGACGAAAAAAATATCTTTTTTCCTACCAATAATTCACATTTGATGTGTTGAGGCATATTCTGAGACTTTAAAATAGCAAAGTACCAATTTCTAGAATTTCTGTTTTACTCATTGTTTTTTCTAAGGTTAATTTTACATATGGCAGATAAAGTTTTTGATCACACTATTTTTAGGGTCGCACATCCTTTGGTGCAGAGCCTGATAACTCAAAGTATTGAAATAAGAAAATTTAGAATAAAATTTCCTACTTTTTATCAATATTTATTGTTTAAAAAAGCACATATTGTTGAGTTGCTGAAAATAGAACTTAAACTTCGAGTGCAGTGTTATTATGAAAAATGGGGTGATAGGGAAGAGGCATCATTAGAGCCTGAAGTGGCTTGTCAAAGTCAGGATGAGAGAATAGAAAGAGATGTTTTGAAAATACTTTATGAAAGACAATTTATAAGTCAGGCAATTGGTTTTATACAAACAGATAAGGTTTTAATTTATGACGAATTTTTGATAACTCAAGCGATAATGAATCGTTTTGATATCGATAAGTTATTCAGAAAAATATCGATTGATTTTTGGCGTGAAGTACATGATATCTATCCTTTAAATATTACGGGTGTATTTAAAGAAACTGTTTTGTCTTATTTACATGAGAACAAACTATATTTGCCTAACGTGTTGTCAGATTGGTCAATGGAAGAATTATTGTTAGATTTTTTGCCTATTTTTATTAGTTATGAAAAATTTAAAAATATAAAGAATGAAAGTAAAAAAGTACCTGAAACAAGATTGCCAACCTTTGATGAGTGTAAAGAAATTTTAAAACCTTTATTTGGTTATAATACCCCCTTGCAACGATATCAAAAGAGCTATCTTGAATATAATGCTTTCTACGAAACAGGGAGGACCTCGGACTATCTTGGTCTTATGATCCATTTAGATGAAGAGCCTCAAGAAATACCTTTTTTATTAAGAGATTATTTAATAAAATTTCAAATGCGTAAAATTGATAAAATATCTGGAGGCACATCTAGTTTTGAAAAAAATGATATTGATAAAATAGAATTTCTTTCTAGTGTAGCTTACGAAATGATTGAGGCTTTAGATAAAATTACTAATAAAAAAATGGGTAAAAATATTAATGAGTCAATAAGCCAATACATGACGACGCTGAGTTCTATTATTGCTTTATGTTATTTTGATAGGTCATTTTCAAAAGCCTATGATTTAAATTTTTATGAAAAAATGGATATTCATCAGTCCATTATTTTTATAAAAAAGAATAATAATACTTTAACCGATAAAGTTTTTGAAGATTTAAACTCATCATTCGAAAAAATAAAAGAAAATAAAAAGAAATATGATTATTCTGAGTTCATGGTTGATTTGGAAAAGCTAATGAACTATTCAGATAAAATTGATTTAATAGTTTCACCTCCAAATAGAGGTAAGCGTCAAATTTCAGGTATTACATGTATTTTAAAGGAAGAACAAGGAAAAGGTAATAACAAGCCTAGGTATCACTATGACTTCGTGTATAAGAGTTTGAAACAAACAATACCAGCAAGACTACGAGAGCTACTACCTGAAGTAGATGAGGCCATAGCACTCTAAGGTGCGGTGACATACTTACAGTTGTTTTTGGTAGGTGATCTACTTACGTAACTTTAGCTTGTATTGTTAGCTTAGATTTCATGTAATACACGAAGATTTACAATATTTGATTTTCTTAAGTAAGAGCACTTTACTTCGTTGCTCTTAGTGGGTTTTTAATATAATGAATATATATAATTTATTACTAGTATAAATATATTTATTATATTAAACACTTAGGTTTATTACATACTATGAGTTCTTAGGTAAAAGATAACTTAATGCCTAGTGATATGAGTTAAACTATCACTAGGATATTTATATGTGCTTAATACCATTAAGCTTAAGTGAGTCACAAGTCCTTATTTCTGTAGATCAATTTATACAGTCAATCTATAGAACTGAACTCAATGAAACTCTGTTTAAGAATTCATTGAATGATCTAGTCCCTAAGTTCAAAGAAATTTATAAGCCCTATTTAAAGTACAGTGTGACTATCTGTGCCTTTTATCGAATGGTATGTTTCTTAGATAAAATATTGATTGGAAATAAGAGCATTGATAATTTAAATAGTTTTGAATTACGTTATTTGTGGAATAATGTTTTGGCTTCTTATAATGCTGTTTGTTTAGAGTTATTAGGGTTTAGGAATCAAGAGAAAAGAAATCATAATGTTTTAGAAAAATACCTAACTCAGCTGACTAAACACTACTCTAAATTGCTGTTTATACGCGTGGATTTAAGCATTGCAAAAGAGTATCAGCATGAAGTTGGTATAGAGCAGTTTAATCATTACCCACGCACCTTTTTTAATCGTGTACAGAATCAAGATATCTATTTTAAAGATATGCAGGGCTATGCATGGGCAATTGAGCAAGGGGAGACAAAGGGCTATCACTGCCACGTATTACTCATTTACGACGGGCATAAACATCAAAATGATTATGGTCTTGCATTATTGATAGGAGAGTGCTGGAAAACGATTACAGCTGGTAAAGCTAACTTCTTTACGTCTAATTCACCTGAATACAAAAAACAGATGGATCAAAAGGGTAAGCTAGGCATAGGCATGATCTATCGTAACAACCCACAACAAGTACAGAAAGCGATCAAAGCTGCCATGTACTTAGTCAATCCAGAAAAAGACAACCAGTATCTTCGAGTCAAAACACAGAGGATGCGTAGCTTTGGTAAAGCTCAGTACGAGATTGATAAACGTCGTGGTTGTATTGCAAATACTTTAAAGGAGTGTGACGGCTTCAAACTGTGTGAGGTATACCCTTAACGTGAAATGGATGTGTAATGTATTACAGCAGTACACATCTTATGTAGAAAGAGTTAGTTGGATAAGTTTTAGTTCTTACTAAATTATGTGAGATAGGAATATATAAGATGGGAGATTAAGCTCCCATCTTCATCAACAACATTTAATTATCTTAGTATTTTTAACAGCACAGATAGATGACCAATTATTCTGTCCCGAATTACGACCTTATCTTATTTGTATTTCACCTAGTATGACAGATGCAAATAAAAATAATGTCAGGAGGACATATGTATAAAACTTTGAACTTAGTAGCGAGTATGTGCTTAGTTGCTATTGGACTAAGTGCCTGTGGTGGTGGTGAGGATCAAACTGGAGTAGCAATTCCAGAAACGCCGCAGGAGGTCAATAATGATTGTTTTTGGCAAGGTCCTTATGTTATTGATAATCCGAAAACTAACTTTGCTTTCCCTGATACAGGAAGTACGTATTGGAGTGCAAAATATACCTTACCTGAAGGTGCAAGTTTAAGATTAAAAGGGGATTTCCCTTACGCAAGATATATGTCAATTAATAGCTATAGAGAAGATACCACCCCTGCTTATACCATCAGCGACAGTAAAATCATTCCTGATCAAAACAATCTCAATCCCTTTATTGATGGCAATGCAAGAAATAACCCAAGACGTGCCTATACTTTAAATATTACAGCAGGTGAAGTTCCAGAGACGGGAGGTACTGCAAATACAATTTATGATGCGACTAAATCTGGGAATTCAGCTTTATTAGTTTATCGTGTTTATGTTGCTGATAAAGGGAAAAGCTTAATGGGCGGTGTCAAACTTCCTCAAGTCGAACTGACCACCCGTCAAGGGCAAGTGCTCACAGGTGAAGCCGCTTGCTCTGCCCTTAAAGCATCTAGCGAAATCGTCAGTATTCCACTTCTTTCTGCAGATACGTATGCCAAAGCCCGACTGAACAACCCCGCTCAACAAGTTCCTGTATGGCGAGCATCTTACAGTATGTTACACAGCGTGCAGTGTGATTTTTATGGTGTCTGTGATACTGACCCTGTACGTAGCGTGGGCTATTATGCCAATTTAGATAACCAGTATATATCGACATTTGTTGACCGAAATATAAAACCAATTGTAGTGATTCGAGGAAAAATCCCTTCCGTACCGAAAACCTATAATGCTGAACAAATTTTTAACACTAAAAACTCTCAGCTAAGATATTGGTCAATTTGTCAGAATGAATTTTACTCGCAGAAGGTCACCTCTTGTCTGTTCGATGAGCAAATTGATACCAATGCCAAAGGGGAATTTACTATTGTGACTAGCCTACTAGAAGATCGTCCGAAAAATGCGACAAAAGAATGTGGTGTAGGTTATCTGAAATGGTCAGATCAGGGTGATGGTTTTTCTATTGTAAAAGGGCGTGAAGATCATAAAACGGATGGGCGATTAATTATTCGCAATATGCTTCCTGCAAGTAATTTTTACAATGCCATTCAAAATACTCAAAAACCAGGCGACGAAGCTCAGGTACTTGGAGAGTATTTACCTAAGGCTGAATATTATACTAAACAGGAGTTTGAGGCTTTAGGCTGTAACCCTTCTCAGAAAATGTAATACATTATAGGGCGGAATTAATTTTCGCCCTATATTCTTTAGGGGTAACCCCAAACCATGTGCGGAACGCCTTTAAAAATTGGCTTTTCGCTTTATATCCCAATAATAAACTTAACTGTTCAACTGTAATTTGCTGATAACTCAGATACTCTACTACACGTTGTTTTCTTACTTCCAATAACAGTTCATTAAATGTATGTCCCTCTTCGTCTAAACGACGCTGTAACGTTCTGATACTGATGCTCAAAGCATCTGCGATATTTTGTCTTGTTGGTGAAACAAAACCTAAAGTAACCAGTAATATGATATTGACCACCTTTGCCAAAGGCATATCTGGAAATTGCTTTTTAAGTGCATGTATAACTGGATTGATGAGTATGGGGTAATTTACTTCATGCGAACTTTTAGGAAAGTTGTAAGTCAACTGATTTTGATCTTGCTTAAATAAGGGTAGGCAATGGAATAGATCCTGATATATTTTATGATCAACTGTCTCAGGTGTGTGTGTAAATTGAACTAAATTAGGAAATGTATGCATTAAATTTCCGACTAGTCGAGCAAATCCGAACATTGCGCCTTCAATTTGATGATAGCTGATGTGATCGGGCAAAGTAGGGGTAAAAGTAATAATAGTCGAATCGTTGAATTCCTGACAATTTATTATCGCTGCTTCAGTCATAATTCCGAAATAACGACTAGCCAATCTAAGTACCAATATTTGAGGTATCTCAATATCAACTAAAAGTATGGGATTCAAGGCGAGTGTGAGTACCTTGTAAAATGGGGATTTCTTTAGGTTTGAAAGTTGAACTACTTTTAGTCCTAGATTGGGTTCATTAGCTAAGTCAGCAATATTTTTATATTCCAGACTAACAATTTTAAGAGGAATACGGTCTCCATTAAAACTTTCTAAATCTACCCATGTCTTTGCGGAAGCTTCATAAATAGGGCTTTTGTTATTTTGAGATGCCCATATGTATAGTCCCATTCTATTATTTTGGACGACATATTTATGAACAGTAAACTCCCTTTGTTTCATACAAGAAAATCCGTTACTATTTGTACTTGAGTATATAAACAACTAAATAAAATGTAGTGAACTCACTATAAATTAGGGTAACAAAAAATCATAGGAAATATAAAATACTGTGTAGTTCAATATTTGATAAAAGCATTGTTTTTAATTCTTTTATTTTCCAGCCTACACTTAGTTAGTAGTTTTTTGACGAGTCATCAATTAGTTCTTAACGTAGTTTGAATGATAATTAGTGTAACTTGAAAGTTTCCTAAAATTAACATTTTACGCCTATTATTTAATCAATGTTGTTCCATAGGATTGTCTATTACAGTTAAATAATTCTGATGGATGATGGATGATGGATGATGGATGATGGATGATGGATGATGGATGATGGATGATGGATGATGGATGATGGATGATGGATGATGGATGATGGATGATGGATGATGGATGATGGATGATGGATGATGGATGATGGATGATGGATGATGGATGATGGATGATGGATGATGGATGATGGATGATGGATGATGGATGATGGATGATGGGTGGTTAAAAATTGATTTTAGGTGGGAAATATTTCTGAACTTGACCTATTCGATGTGTATTGCGGATCTCTACTTCACGGATGTACTTGACGCAATCAGCGTAGGTAAGCCAAAGTGAGCTTGTAATATGTTTATACCCGCTGACTACACCCGCATTATATCCATCCATAGCTCTGCCCACAGACAGTTTTAAACTTAAAACCATCAACCTACTCACTGTCGTTTTTCATCTTCCTTACAGTGGCTGTTACAGCCACTGTTTAGATCTGGTGCGATTAGATGCTGTGAATTTATTGAAAGGCAAGCCAGTAAAAAATAACCTGAATTTCCTTTAAAGTTACTCTTCAACAATAGCACGGTAGGTTATTTTGCCACGCGTGGTGTAAAGATAAACTTCATTGATTTCTGTAGAGGTACAGCCATCCAAAAGTAGGTTGAAGTTATCGCCGTAGTAGGTTCGATTAGGAAATTTAACGGTATAGGGCTCAACGCCAGTGACTTTACAGTTTGGATTGTCCGTTTCCACTTTATCCAGCACATCGTCGATTTGTGAAACCACTCTTAAGCGGGTAGAGTCATAAATAGTTTGTGTAATGACGATAAAGTTTGGATAGGCATCAACGGGACGAAACGTTACTTCAAGCGCTTCGCTCGGGAGTAGTTTTCTTTTCAGTTGAGGCGGTGGAATATCAGTATCATCAGCGCCGTCATAAATACTGTCTGGATCATAACGGTCATGCGCAATCGCAGCAGCTTCAGCCTCACGTTCTTTGGCTTGATCTTTCGCAGTATTGTCATTGAGCTGGGCATCAGATTCATGCTGAGCTGATTCGGTTGCTGTATCTGTTGCAGAGTTTGTATTTTCAGGTGTTTTATTACATGCGGTGAGTAGGGTCAAAATTGCAGCCGTGATGAGCAGTTTTTTCATGGCGGAATGTCCTTTTAAATCGAGAATGGGATAAGTCCAAAGGGTCGGGTTACTGAGCTGCAAACTGGGTACGTTGCACATATTTCAGAACGCTTAATCCTTTGACATACAACCATCGGTCATTCAAATTCTCGGCACGATAATCAAAGACTTGATAGGCAAAGTCATCAAGGTCTATGAGTTTCTGTTCATGTAACTCTTTGCCTTCTCCAATGAGCGCATTCAAATCACCGCTGTAGATGAAATAACGTAGCGGGTCATCTTTAGGGATGATCTGCCATTGTTTGCTGATCGCCACAAACGCATTGCAATTTACATTGCCCTCACAGCGTTTTACTACAGGTGCCGTGGATGGGTCATTGACGAGCGCCATCACTTGGCTCATATCTGCATGGCTTAGACTAGAGACAGATAAACAGGCTGTCATTGCCCCGTATTGTAGAAAGGTCTTGATGTGTTTATTCATGAAGTTAGATCCTAATTATTGTTGTTGGATACTTTATAGAGCGTGCAGCAATGGCTTGACCGCAATGTTTAGACGAGCCTATCCATCACAATGACAAGTGTATTGTGCAATTCCAATGAACATTGGCTGATGATCTACAAAGGTGCCGCTGTGCCGAGTTATTCCGTCAGAGGATAGACGTGGTCAGGCAAAGTGCCATGACAAAAGGATAAGGGCGGGGCATGCGTAGCAAGAATAAAAACAGTCATAATTGACTCCTTGGAATTACAAGAAGTTCTACCGAATCACTGTCAATTGATTATGGTGGCAGAACGAAAGGGGGTTGACAGACTGGGATCCAAGGAACCAGCACGCACAAGGCGTCCCCCTCCCGTCCTACCGCAACAAAAAAGGGGGACACGAGGGTTCCACGACATACAAAATAAATTTCATATATCGTGCTGGATCTGCGGTCTGTCAAAACCGACTGGCAATGTAGGCCAGCACGCTCATGATAATGCCAAGCTGAAAGCGGGTCAATTTCATTTCTGAAATGTTGAAGGATGCAGACTTAAAAATAATCAAAAAAAGATTGTAAATAATTTCAGATATATAACACCTGAATGAAGCAGAAGCTGAACATTGATTTCATCTCAGGATGAAAGCACAGCGGAGCGATAGCACCCATATTCAGGAGTTTATTTATGCCGTATCGAGATTTTGATCAGATGGAAGATGGCATGTTTCCACAGCGTGAACCGATTAAGCCGATGGTACAGGGCTTAGGTCTGAGCAATGCCCCCACCACATTGGCTGTGCTTGGCATGTCGTTGGCGAAGTCATTGGGCTATTCACCGTTTATTGGGGGAGTAGCAGGGGCCATGTTGGGTGGTGTGATTCTCGTGATTGCCGATCAGACACAGGCATCATGTCGGCCACCATTCCACAAATAGCACGCATCTTATTTCTAGCTCTTCCTACATTTCAAATGATTCATTATTTACAAACAGGATTATGTTATGGCACATCAAATTGAACAAATGGCCTATGTTGGTGAAACCCCTTGGCATGGCTTAGGCAACCCACTCACCCAAAATCAACCCATTGAGGTTTGGGCACAGCAAGCGGGCATGGACTGGCGGATTGAATCTTCCGATGTCAGTTACATGGCACAAAACCAACGTGGGCAAAGCATCATCATGCCCTATGAAGAACAGCGAGTATTGTATCGCTCTGATACGCATGCCCCATTATCTGTAGTCAGTCAGCGTTATCAGGAAGTCCAACCGAAGCAGATTCTAGAGTTTTATCGTGATCTGACCGAGCAATCGGGCTTTGAACTGGAAACCGCTGGGGTACTGAAAGGCGGTAAGAAATTTTGGGCATTAGCACGAACAGGACAGACCTCAGCTTTAAAAGGCAAAGATGTCAGTAATGGCTACATCCTCTTAGCTACGGCTTGTGATGGCACCTTAGCCACCACCGCTCAATTCACAAGTATCCGTGTGGTGTGTAACAACACCTTGGCGATTGCCTTAAAAGGGCAAAACTCAAGTGCAGGCGTAGTCAAAGTCCCACACAGTACCAAGTTCGATGCACAGAAGATTAAACAGCAACTCGGTATTTCAGTGCGTACATGGGAGGAACACATGTATGAAATGAAACAGCTCAGTCAACGTAAAGTCACCCAGACTGAAGCAGCCGCTTATTTTGATGCGGTGTTTAATAACACTAGCCTAAGCAATGTGGAACAAGACGAGGGCATTATTCAGTTCTATCGTAATGTCGCTAGCCAAGCCAACCACACAAATAGAGCTGACAATAAGACCGAACCGAATGGCCGTGCCATGTCTAAAGTCATGACCATGTTTAACGGGCATGGTCGTGGGGCGGAACTCAGCTCAGCCAAAGACACCGCATACGGTTTGCTCTGTTCAATCACAGAGTTTGCTGATCACGAACGTCGAGCTATGAGTCAGGATCACCGTCTGGATTCTGCTTGGTTCGGTGCAGGGGCAGGTCTCAAACAACGAGGATTAGAACAAGCACTGCGTTTAGTTATTTAAGCTTCAATTCAGATTCAGAATTTAAGATCAGGACATGAGATCAAGATGATCCTGTCGGTCTTATTCAATTTGAACACCTCTTTGCCACATCACCAGATGTGGCTTTTTTTATGCCCAAAATTTAACAATGACAGGAATTCTCTATGAGCTCAGCCGTAATTCATCCAAACAACATAACCCCGAATATTCATGCCAATCGTCCGAAACTGTTTACCGCAAAACGCTTTGTTGATACCAAAAACCTCAGTCAAGCTGAATGGTTGGAAGTAAGACGCAAGGGCATTGGTAGCAGTGATTGTGCCGCAGCCTGTGGTCTCAATCCGTATATGTCGATGTTGGAACTATGGATGATTAAAACAGGTCGGATTCAACAAAACATTGAAGAGGAAAGCGAAGGTCATGCACCTTTGTATTGGGGCAAGCAATTAGAACCATTAGTGGCTGAATACTACAGCATGCACACCCAGCATAAAGTCCGTCGCGTCAATGCAGTCCTGCAACATCCTGATCCAGACAAGCATTTCATGTTGGCAAACCTAGATTATTCGGTGGTGGGTAGCGATGAGGTACAAATCCTAGAATGCAAAACCGCAGGGGAGTACGGCGCGAAACTGTGGCGAGAGGGTGTGCCTTTATACGTGCTGTGTCAGGTACAACACCAATTGGCAGTCACAGGCAAACAAGCCGCGCATATTTGTGTGCTGATCTGTGGGCATGAAACGCGCATCTTTAAAGTGACTCGTTCTGAGTCGGTGATTCAGCATATCGTCAACGCGGAACGTTACTTCTGGGACTGTGTGGAAAAGGATACCCCACCAGAAGCAGATGCTAGTGAGTCGGCAGCCAAAGCACTACAACTGCTTTATCCAGAACATATCCCTCTAAGCACAACTGACCTTTCCGAAAATGAAGATGCCAATCAACAGTTTGAGCAACTGATTCGAGTGCGTAACCAAGTTGAAAAGTTTCAACAGCAATTTGATCTGCTTAAACACCAACTGCAAGGCCAGATGCAAGAGGCTGAACGCGCTACCTTTAAAACGGGATCTGTGACGTGGAAGAAGTCGAAAGATTCAGTCAGCTTGGACAGTAAAGCTTTACTGAAACAACACCCTGAATATCTCAGCCAGTACCCACAAAACAAGCAGGGTACACGGCGTTTCAACATCTACTGCAATGATGAATAAGCCTATTTATTCAATAAGTACATATCTGCAAAAAAGCGCAAAACAGCCCCCGCTCCCTGTAAGCACCGAAGTACTTACAGAGAACAAAATGGACTGAATTGCGCTGTTGTTTATGCATTTGAAAATAAATGATTTCTACATATCAACCAGACAACCGTAAAAAATAACTTGAGGACATCAATATGATTAAAGGTTTAGCGATTACACCACCGATATTAGGTCGGATTAGCATCGGTAAGATGGTGGAGAAGAATGGCAAACGTGTCCCTGAAAAGGATGACCAATTTACCTTGACCTCCCAAATCCAAAATAAAGAGGGTTGGGTGAAACATCCACTCGATGAACAGCTTCGTGCCAAAGCCGCTAATCAAAAACTACGCAGCATTCCAGTCCGTATGATCTTCAATGATCCTGAACTTAACTTACGGGCTGAGTACAGTCTCTTTGACCGACAGACAGGCCGACCAGTTTGTATCGGCAATGGTGAAACTTGTCAGCGTTTAACCAATCAAGGGGTAGAACATCATCCATGCCCATCCCCTGATTTATGCTCATTGGCACAAGGTGGACTGTGTAAACCGTATGGTCGTCTATATGTGAATCTCGATGAATCGGATGAGTTCGGGACTTTTGTTTTTAGAACTATGGGTTTTAACAGCATTCGCACCTTAGCTGCACGACTCAGTTATTACCACGCTGCATCGAATGGCTTGTTGTCCTGTTTACCGTTACAGCTGACCTTAAGAGGCAAGAGCACCACACAAAGCTATCGTACCCCTGTGTATTACGTGGACTTAACCCTGCGTGAAGGCATTCATTTACAAGAGGCCATACACACCGCTAAAGAAATTGATCAGAAAAGTAAGCTGTGTGGTTTTAATCAGGCCGCTTTGGATCAAACAGCCTTACAGGGTTATACAAATGCACAGTTTGAAGTAGATGTAGAGGAGGGATTGGATAAAATTGAAGAGTTTTACCCAAAAGAAAATAAATCACAGCAACAAGTTCAAGACTTTCTTCAGATGCAAGATATTCAGAAAGGCCTACAGCAATCGGTACAAGCTTTGAACTAAAGTAGGAGGCATCTGTTGATGCCTTGTATTTTAAATTTTCTTAATCTATAAATGTAAGATTAAGCTTATGTACGTTAAAAGATATTCTAAAAAAGATTTAACATTTTGAATATTATAATTTATTTAGATGAAGGTTTTATAGTTTGGGTGGGATATTTAAATTTTTTACAGACATTGAATAATACTGACTCTGTAGATATACGTTGGCAACTTAAAAGACAGTGTAATTAGCGCATCATTAAACGAATTTTTAAAGCCTTACATAACCAAACTGATTTCAAACCAAAAGAACTAAAGCTGAATTTTCCTCTAGTCCAGTAAATGCTATGTTTTTCGAGGAATGCGTAGTGTTGTTTTTATTTTGATAGGATGAACATCTTCAACACTTTTCCAAGCTATTTCTTTATCTTTGAAAATTTTGAGCTTATTGATAAGTGACTCTAAATCTAATCCAGAGTTTTGATTAGATGCAAAAGGTAATGCATACAGAATGCTAGTTTGACCTATCTCCAACCTTATGATTTTAAAAGGTAAGTTTTTATCATCACCCTTTCTAGTCCACATATGGATTTTGACATGAAGTTCCGCATTAAGCTCATGAAAAAGACCAATATTCATAAGGCTATCATGTGAGGTCAATTCTGTTGATCTAACCCATTTAATCGTATCTTGTAAGCTATCTAAATCAGCCTGCTCAGAAATTATAGATAAGGCAACTTTACATAATGCTTTATATAGATTTTTTGGGATGAATTTCTCCTTAGGTTCTAGTGTTAGTTCTGCAAAATCTTCATGCTCAACTATAGCTTCAGATATGTTTTCGATAACGGTAATATTTCCATCATTTTTTAATTTTAAATTTTCATAGGGTACTTCTAGCGCCTTATTAACTACAGACATTCTTTGTACGCTTAAAAATGCCATTAAATCATTCTCAATTGTAGTGCCAAAATGCTCGTTGCATTCATCACACTCATCAAGACAGAAGATACTTATATTGCCCAGTCCCCTTGAAATAGCATGAGCTTTTTTCTTAAATGTAATTTTTGTCGAATCTTTAAAGCAAAATCTACAACGTTTTACTTCAGCCCCTTCTTGGCTTGAAATTTTAGTCGTTACCTTGCTATTAGATTTTATACTTGTGTAGGCGTATAGCTCTTCAAAAGGATTTAGGTGATCTTTATAATATTCTATATACATCTGATATAGCTTATTTATTTCATCCATAGGCAATTCATTGAGTTCTAGTTTCTCTATATTTTCCACTCTATGAATTGCATCTACATATAGATCAATTTTATCGAATTGTTCTTGTGGGAATGGTTGTCCATTTCCTAGATGAAAGATCATAAAGAAACTATTTTCTGGTTCATTTTTTATACTTTGAACAACTCCATGAAACTCAGGATTATGCTTAGTTAATTCAGAAAAATGTTCTAACAAAAACTGCTTATATCCTGATGTAAGCTTTTGTAAAGGATCTGATCCTAGATTCAATCCAATTTTTTCAAAAAATGAGCAAACATCTGCTAAAGATAGCTCCTCCTCCTCATATGTGAAGCTACATTCTGAGAAAAAAAAGTGGAATGAGAATATAGGTAAGTTCATTTTATTAATGTTTTTTAATGCTTTATTTATCTTTAAATATATCAGAAAATAGGGCCTTATCTTTTTTCTATTTTACTTCACTCCTACATACTGAACTTAAGAACTACTCAAAATCTGCCAATTGGTGTTTAGGTGGTGAATGTCGAGAATGGAGATATCTTATAAGCGAGTTCATGAAGTGCAGGATAGAACAGAGTTCGATAGTTTTGAATTTTGAAAATTTAGATCAAGCTTTGAAGTAATTTTATATTTTTAGACTTTCTAGGGGCTAATTTTTTAGCCCTTTTACAAAAATATGGAATTGCATATATATGTTTATTCGTATATAAATATATTCAAAGATTCAATTGAGTTTGAGCAAATGTCTGCTACTCCAAAAGTTAAGATCTATCACAATCCTGAATGTGGTACATCACGTAATACATTGGCGTTAATCCGTAATGCCAATATTGAACCAGAAGTGATTGAGTATCTTAAAAATCCTCCATCTAAAAATGAACTGATTCAAATGATCGCGGATGCGGGTTTAACGGTGAGAGAGGCGATTCGTAAGAATGTTGCTCCATATACAGATTTAGGAATTGATCAAGAGAATTGGACTGAAGATCAATTGCTTAACTTTATGCTTCAGCGTCCAATTTTGATTAATCGCCCATTCGTGGTGACTGAATTAGGAACTCGTTTAAGTCGTCCGTCAGAACTGGTTTTAGAAATTCTGCCACTCTCACAAAAGGGTGCTTTCACTAAAGAAGATGGTGAACAAGTACTTGATGCAAATGGGCAGCGATTGAAATAAAAATTTAATGGATATATGTGAATATTGATATATCCATATGTTTGAGTGAGTAAAAATATGGATCAAATCAATTTCTTTAAATGTTTGGCTGATGAAACGAGATTCAACATCGTCATGTTGGTTCTTGGAAATAATGAACAGTGTGTTTGCGACTTGACGGAAAAACTAGAGTTGAGCCAACCCAAGATTTCACGGCATTTAGCCTTATTACGCTCTTCTGGTCTTTTACAAGATCGACGTCAAGGGCAATGGGTCTATTACAGTCTCAATCCCAATTTACCCACTTGGTGCATAGACGTCTTAAATACCCTTAAAAATGCCGATTTACAGCCAAAAGTTGCTCCATCATTTCAACAAATTAATAGTTATTGCGAGTAGTAAAAATATGAAATTTCTTTTTTTATGTACTGGAAACAGCTGTCGTAGCATTTTATCTGAAGTACTTTTTAACAGCCGTGCGCCTGAAGGTTGGAAAGCATACAGTGCAGGTAGTAAGCCATCAGGGCAAGTACATCCATTGACCATTGAAACCTTGGAAAACCTAGGTCTTTCAACAGATGGTTTGTGGAGTAAAACCATTGATGATTGTGAACAATACCAACCTGACGTGGTGATTACGGTTTGTGATTCGGCAGCTCAAGAAGCATGTCCACTGTATTTAGGTGGTGCAATTAAGGCACATTGGGGTTTGGCTGATCCATCACATTTAGATTTGCCGAAAGAAGAAAAGCTCAAAGCATTCCAAGTGACTGTAGACCATATCAACCGTCGCTTAGACGCTTTATGGGCACTCGATACAGCGCATATGTCTCGTCCTGAATTGATTGCTGCAATCAATCACATCTCAGATATTGAATGAGAACATCATGGCTCAACAAAGATTATCCTTTTTAGATCGTAACCTCACGCTATGGATTTTTATTGCCATGGCTTTAGGGATTGCGATAGGCGTGTTTTTTCCGCAAGCCCCTGTCGCTTTGGATAAAATGAGTGTGGATTCCGTCAATATCCCGATTGCAATCGGTTTGATTTTGATGATGTATCCACCATTAGCTAAAGTGGATTATGCAGCGCTACCACAAGTGTTTAAAGACAAAAAAACCTTAACTTTGTCTTTGGTTCAGAACTGGGTGATAGCACCTGTATTGATGTTTGCATTAGCCATCATTTTTCTACACAGCTATCCTGAATACATGACGGGCTTAATCTTGATCGGGTTAGCGCGCTGTATTGCCATGGTCTTGGTGTGGAACGGTTTGGCCTGTGGGGATAACCAATATGTTGCTGCATTGGTGGCCTTTAACAGTATCTTCCAAATTTTATTTTTCAGTACCTATGCTTGGTTGTTCTTGACCTTCTTACCACCATATTTTGGTGTTGCAGGACAGGTAATCAATGTCGATTTCTGGACGATTACCCATGCAGTACTGGTGTATTTGGGAATTCCATTTTTCCTTGGCTTTATGACGCGATTCACTCTAGTAAAAGCTAAAGGTCTGGATTGGTATCAACATATCTTCTTACCGAAAATTAGTCCACTGAGTTTGTTGGCGTTATTGTTCACGATTATGGCGATGTTTAGTCTCAAAGGGAACGACGTAGTGAGCTTACCGATGGATGTCTTGCGTATTGCGATTCCATTGACGATTTACTTTATCGTGATGTTCTTCATCAGCTTCTTCATGAGCAAATGGATGGGGAACGATTATCCTAAAACCACAGCCATTTCTTTTACTGCTGCGGGGAATAACTTTGAATTGGCGCTGGCCGTAGCGATTGCGACCTTTGGTTTAGCTTCACCAGTCGCATTTACCACGGTGATCGGCCCATTGGTTGAAGTACCAGTGCTGATTGCTTTAGTCAGTGTATCTTTGTGGCTTAGAAAAAAGTTTTTTAAAGAAGAGGTGTAATTTCTATGACTCTCCCAAATGTAGATATGAATCTTCTTGATCAGCCGACTTTAGAAAAGGTACAAGCCAAAGCGCTAGAGCATCCACCGCGTATTTTGCTGCTGTATGGTTCTAACCGAGAGCGTTCATACAGCCGATTGGCGGTGATGGAAGCTGGTCGTATCTTAGAGCAGTTTGGTGCAGAAGTTAAAATCTTTCATCCTAAAGGGCTGCCTTTACCTGAAGATGCGGACACTGAACATCCAAAGGTTAAAGAGTTGCATGATTTACTCGCTTGGGCAGAAGGAATGGTGTGGTGCTCGCCTGAGCGTCATGGCTCCATGAGTTCAATCTTTAAATCGCAAATTGATTGGATTCCACTGGCAGGTGGTGCAATTCGTGCAACCCAAGGCAAGACTTTAGCTTTGATGCAGGTCAGTGGCGGTTCACAGTCTTTTAATAGCTTAAACCAGATGCGTATTTTAGGCCGTTGGATGCGGATGATCACCATTCCAAACCAATCGTCTATTCCTAAAGCTTTTTTAGAGTTTGAAGAAGATGGACGAATGAAACCTTCATCCTTCTATGATCGAATTGTCGATGTCATGGAAGAACTATATAAGTTCACTTTGCTCACTCGCGGGCAAAGTCAGTACCTCACAGACCGTTATTCAGAGCGAAAAGAGTCGGCAGAAGAATTATCTAAGCGTGTCAATCAACGTAGCTTATAAATTTTAGGTGATCAGAAATGCAAAAGAGACATTCTAAATTAGTGATCTTAGGTTCAGGACCTGCTGGTTATAGTGCTGCTGTGTATGCAGCACGTGCAAACTTAAAACCTACATTGATTGCAGGTATACAACTTGGTGGTCAATTAACAACGACCACTGAGGTAGATAACTGGCCGGGCGACCCAGAAGGTTTAACTGGTCCTGCACTTATGGAACGAATGCAAGCCCATGCTGAACGCTTTGGTACAGAGATTGTGTATGACCACATCAATGAAGTTGATTTAAGCGTCCGTCCATTTGTGCTAAAAGGCGACATGGAAGAATTTACTTGTGATGCACTGATTATTGCAACAGGTGCGACAGCACAATACTTGGGTCTTGAATCTGAAGCTAAATTCATGGGGCAAGGTGTCAGCGCATGTGCAACTTGTGATGGTTTCTTTTATAAGAATCAAAAAGTCATGGTCGTGGGTGGTGGTAACACAGCAGTTGAAGAAGCACTTTATCTTTCTAATATTGCTGAACATGTCACCTTAGTTCACCGTAGAGACAGTTTACGTTCAGAGAAAATTCTACAAGATCATCTTTTTGCCAAAGAAAAAGAAGGCAAAATTAGTATTCTTTGGAACAATCAAGTTGATGAAGTCTTAGGTGATAATACTGGTGTTACTTCAGTCCGCTTGAAGTCAACTTTGGACGAAAGCATACAAGACGTTGAAGTTCAGGGCTTATTTGTTGCTATTGGTCACAAACCGAATACAGGTATGTTTGACGGCCAACTCAACCTACGTGATGGCTACATTCAAGTACAAAGTGGTACTTCAGGCAATGCAACAGCCACTTCTGTGGCAGGGGTATTTGCTGCAGGTGACGTTGCTGACAGCATTTATTGCCAAGCAATTACTTCGGCAGGCTCAGGCTGTATGGCAGCTTTGGATGCCGAAAAGTATCTTGATCAATTGAGTAATTGAAAGGCTCATTTAAACGCTTGAAAATTGTATGAAATACGCCCAGTCTGTTGAGCAGACTGGGCGTTATTTTGATTATGACAATAAAGAATAGGAGAGAAGCTTTGACTCAATTACAAGCTGAAGTCGATGTGATCATTATTGGTGGTGGTCAGGCAGCTCTTGCTACAGCTTATTTCCTCAAACGTAAGAAAATTCCATTTATTATTTTAGATGACCAATCTCAGGCTGGCGGTGCATGGTCACATGCTTGGGAATCGCTTCGTCTTTTTTCTCCAAATACTTGGAGCTCTTTGTCAGGTTGGATGATGCCTCAAGTGGCTTTAGATCAGATGGCTCGCCATGGTTTTAGCAATGCACAGTTTGAGGTGAATACGGAGGAAGGGTTGGATTTGGTTGAGGAGTTCTATACGGGTGAGCCAAAGCCAGAGCAACACTATCAAACGCATGATTTGACACATGTTCAGAAAGGATTGCAACAGTCTGTCAGTGCAGTAAATTGAGGCTTAAGCAAAATTCAAAAGTTACTTTTTTACGGATCACTCAATCATTTGAGCGAATTAGCGTTCGTATTAACAAGATGAGACATTATGTATGCTCATCTTGTTTTTGAACTGTTTTAAGGTTTGAAACCTAAAACTTCAATATAGGATATTTCATATTTTTTTGTGTTTTTATTAAACTTTTCATGAACCATTACGCTAGCAGTAACTTCAGTTTTTCCATGAAGTTGGTCTGGTTTAATACTTTCATTAAGTTTAAGTCTCATTCGATTGTGATTCAGTGAGTGTATGGAGCCCGCCCACCCATTTTCTCTTCTGTCCTTATCAGAAGCATAGATAGATAATTTAATATCTTGGAGAAACTTTTCACGTTGTTGCTGTTCTTGCTGGACATAGTTTGAAGGGATTGGATCTAGAACGCTACGATCGAAAATTACTTCATCTTTATCATTTGGGTTAAATTTAATTTCTGCTGTGTCTTCAAGTTTAGCGGGTTTTGCAATGTTGATTGCATTTTCGGCCAAAGCCTTTTGAGGAATTTTATCAATAACCGATTGATAATCATTTTGTGAAATATTCATGGTTTGAACATTCACTACATTATTTATAGTAATAGTCTGATTGATTGTTGGAGTCTGAGGTGTAGGAATTGCAAGTTTTGCACCTTCGATGATTAAAGCAATAGTACCTTGTTTGACAATATCTTTTATCGTTTCTTTGGATGGCATAGCCGCTGAAATCGTTTTGCGGCTATTTTTTGTAGCATGTAGTGATTTTCTAATAATTAATTTAAGATCTAAACTTCCGCTATGAAGATTTTCAATAAATATTTCAGAATCTACTACTTTGAAATCAGGATAAATTTTTTCAATAAATTTCGACGTATAATGAATATTGCTTTCTAAGGACTTTAGACTTGAAAGAATTTCATCAATTGGTATGAAATTCTTGTTTGTATAGTAAATTTCATATTTAGTATCAATTGTTAATATCTCAGAATTTTCCACAAAAGACCTTATAATTATTCGCTTAAAGTTAGAATAGATTAAACATTAGAATTTTTTAAATGGAAAGGGCCATACAAATGTATGGCCCTTTTTTTCTAATTTAGATTTTCCAATACAAATTGAGGCGACTTTATAAATAGTTTGATTAAAGCCTGTGCTGAGCTTGATGGGTGTCGAACACCTCTTTCCCAACTTTCTAGCGTTCTTGGAGATATGCCAAGTTTAGATGCTAACTGTTGTTGAGAGATATTCATTTTTTTACGTGCCTTAATGATTTCCTGAGCTAATGTTAAATTAACGATATATGGGAAATCATGATTAAAATTCACATGGTGCTGTTGAAGTAGATGCATAAATACCCTCTTCTTTCTAAGGACCTAATAAGCAAGTTGAAGTAAGAATCTAAAGCTCATAGCAATGACCAATAAACTTAAGAAACCGACTAGCCATAACAAGATGAACCATTGAAATTTAGATAATTTCATTAGAAATTCCTTTAATGATAACCTTCATCCCCAACACGAACTTTATCTCTGAATACCCAGTATGAAAGGGCGGTATAGACCAGTATGATTGGAATCAAGATCAGTGCCCCAATCAGTGCGAAAAGCTGGCTATTGGCAGGTGCAGCAGCATCCCAAATGGTAATTGAGGGCGGTATAATGTAAGGAAAAATACTGATACAGAATCCTGAGTACGCCAGAAATACGAGTCCTAAGGTATATAAAAAGGGCATAGCTTCATTTTGTTTAATACATGAGCGCACCGCTAAAACGGTACAAACTAGAACAAGTAAAGGGACTGGGCTAAAATAAATCAATTGAGTGGGATTAAACCAGCGCTCAGCAATTTGTGGATGTGCAATTGGCGTATAGATGCTGACAGCAATAAAAATAACCAATAAGCCAATCAAAAGCTTGGGCATTAATTTATACATATGCTTTTGTAGTACGTCATCAGTCTTCATGATGAGCCAACCACATCCCAATGCTGCATAAACGACTACAACTCCCAAACCTGTAAATAATGAAAAAGGTGTTAACCAGTCAAAGCCACCACCAGCGTAACGATTATCAACAATATCAATACCCTGAATATAAGCGCCTAAGATTACCCCTTGTAAGAAACTGGCAACAATAGAGCCCCAAATAAATGCATTATCCCAAATGTACTTTGTTCGATTGGCTTTGAAACGAAACTCAAAAGCCACGCCTCTAAAAATCAAAGCTATTACCATCAAAATGATAGGTAAATATAGGGCTGACAGAACCGCTGAATAGACAATAGGGAAAGCCGCAAAAAGACCAGCACCACCTAAAACCATCCATGTCTCATTACCATCCCAAACGGGGGCAACGGTGTTCATCATGACATCACGTTCCTGCTGATTTTTAATAAAGGGGAATAAAATCCCGATACCTAAATCAAAGCCATCAAGTACAACGTAAATAAAAACACCAACTGCAATAATGACAATCCAGATTAAAGATAAATCAATCATGAAGATGCTCCTTGATCCTGATCATCAATTTTTTCATCAATGGCACTCAGAGGTCGCATTGGTGTTTTGAAATGGCCAACGCCTCCAATTTCTTCTGGTGCGTTATGTAAAAACTCAGGTCCTTTATGCATGAGTTTGAGCATGTAATAAATGCCCACACCAAAGACAATGAAATACACGATCACAAAAATAATCAGAGTTAATCCAACCTGTTCCGCCGAAACAGGAGAAAGGGCATCTTTTGTCCTCATAACACCATAGATAATCCATGGCTGACGTCCTACTTCTGTGGTGAACCAACCTGCGAGTAATGCGATGAAGCCTGAAGGGCCCATCACGATTGCAAAGCGATGAAACCACTTATTCTCATAGAGGCTGCCTTTTTTTCTGAGCCATAGGGCAGTGACTGCAAGGAAGAGCATAAGCATGCCTAGCCCAACCATGATACGGAAACTCCAAAATACGATTGTTGAATTTGGACGATCTTCAGGCGCAAAGTCTTTTAATCCTTTCACTGTCCCATTCATGGAGTGGGTCAGAATTAGGCTTCCTAAATGTGGAATTGCAATCGCATATTTCGTGCGTTCTTCTTGCATATCAGGAATACCAAATAAATATAAGGGCATCCCATGATCATGGTTCGTTTCCCAATGGCCTTCCATAGCAGCAAGTTTGGCTGGTTGATGTTTTAGGGTATTTAAACCATGGGCATCACCTATAAAAACTTGGAGGGGAGCTAAAATGAGGATTAACCAAAGTGCCATAGAAAATGATGTTTTCACTAATGCATCTCTACGGCCTTTGAGTAAGTGCCAAGCAGCAGTAGCAGCAACAAGAAGAGCTGCCACTAAAAAGGCTGCAAGTGCCATATGGAATAAGCGATAGATAAAGGACGGGTTAAAAACAATAGCAAACCAATCTTGAGGTACTACAATTCCATTTTCAATGGTGAAGCCTTGAGGTGTCTGCATCCAACTGTTTGAAGACAAAATCCAGAACATTGAAATACATGTGCCGATGGCGACCATCAATGTGGCAAAAAAGTGTGCTTTTTTGCCGACTCGACCCCATCCAAAAAGCATGATGCCTAAAAATCCAGCCTCTAAGAAGAAAGCACTTAGAACTTCGTAGCTCAGTAATGGGCCTGTTATTCCTCCTGCAAATCGAGAAAACTCACTCCAGTTTGTACCAAACTGATAGCTCATCACGACACCAGAAACGACACCCATGCCGAATGATAATGCAAATACTTTCACCCAGAATTTGAATAAATCATGATAAATAGACTCGTTTGTTCTAAGCCATCGCCATTCCAAAACAGCAAGAAAACTTGCCAGTCCAATAGAAATCGCAGGGAAAATAATATGAAATGACACCGTGAATGCAAACTGAATACGTGCTAACTCAAGTGCCGTAAAGCCTAAGGTCATAGCAACTCTCCACATCCGAAGCGTGCTCTAGATTGCATAAGCTCTGATATGAGTGTGCCTACACAGATACGTGCATTTTTTAAAAGTAAAAACATAGCGATTAGTCTCTTCAACTAATTAAATTTTAAAACAATAAGGAATTGCCAATAAATTTAGACAGCAAAAGAGACAGGAGGTGCTCGACCTTGAGGGATCAGAAATAATTGTTTTAAAAGAAAAAAGATATGAAAGAAAGCTTCTTTAAAAGCTAATAACCGAACTTGAATTCTCACGACTACTTCTTTAACACCCATGTCTGGTAGTGGAACGACATGTGCGTAAACTACACAGTACTGACATTGATGATTTGCATCGTGATGATGGCTAGATGAAGTTTTTTGTTCAAGATTTGCATGATTAAGCTTTTCAATATCATGATTAGCTAAACCCAACTCTTGATGAGAGTGATTATGCGTAGAATGATGTGAGCTATGCTCATGGTGAGAAGTATCTAATTGAAGTGCATGGACAATAGTTTCACAGACAGGAGAAATTTGATATTTCTCTGGAAGTAAAGGCTGTAGAAAAACAGCAATCTGTAACAAGATTGCAGAGAGTGCTAGCAATCTTCCTAAAACCATGATCACTTAGATGGTCTCAATTATCCAAGTAAGGAAAATGGATTGTAGCAGAATATATATTTATTAAAAGTACATTGTATTAAATTGAAAGTCTTATATTTTTATTTAATTTTGTCTACTTAAAGTATTTTAAAAATAGATTATTTTAATTTAAGTAGTTGATTTTAATCTGAATTGTTTCAGATTAAAATCATGCATGATTAATTTTGCTTTTAAAAAATAATGATTAAAATTTATAAAGTAAAGTAGATGAGAGTATTTTCCCTACATTGTAGGGGTATTTATTACACATTCGATTATTATCTAAATCTTTGTGCTTTAAGATTTTCGATTTTTTTAAATTGAATTATTTCATCAGTTTTACTCATTAGATATCTTAAAATAATAATGGTATTGTAAATTATGATTTTACAATTTATCTATTGAATTGAGAGCTGCATTTGTCCTTGCGATAGTTGCGATGTTGTTGCAAATAACCGTTTTTATGCAACCTTTACTACCAGAGAAATTTCAATTCTCACTGGTATGCGTAACTATTTCCGATTTAAAAGCTCAGATACAAAATCAAGAACTACAGCATCAGCATGTATCACACCATCACGATGTTGATGCTATTAAATTAGAAACCGCAAAAACCGCACATCATCATCAGTTAGATCATCAATGTATGTTCTGTACTGCATATGGTCATTTGGTCGCAAATTTAGAGATTGATCTAAACCCTATTTTAGATCGTATTCAAATTCGTTTAATGTCGTTTCAGAAAGCGTTTAAACATGTCTATTTTGTACTCCAGCGGCTTTTTTTAACTCCTCAGGGGCGTGCACCTCCTTTATTTGCTTAGATTCCAACCTCTTATGTAAATGGAACATGGATGAAGTGTTCCAATGGAAACTTATGCTTAAAAGGAATTGAAATGCCTCAATTCAAATTGAACCCTTATTTAAAAGGGAATCATTCTATTGTTTCGCCTCAAGTAACAGGGCTTAAACACAATCACGCCTTAATTGATTTAGCACAGCGTTCTGTTGTTGCCCTATCAATTTATGGGCTTGGTTTACAACTAAGCTATGCTGAAGATAACTCAGCGCAATCTATGCAATTGCCTGTTTTAGTGATTGAAGCTCAAAAACAAAGTACGGCTGACCCACTCCAACTGAAACAAGTCAACTCAACGGGCAGTCGCTTAGGGTTAACAGCTCAAGAAACCCCTGCAACAGTTCAAACCATTACTCAAGATGACTTACAAGAAAAAGGCTTAAGAACGGTTAAAGAGGCATTTGGCAATGTGACAGGTGCGACTGTAGGTAATGTGCCGGGTAACCCCGCTGTGCTTACGATGCGTGGTTTTTCTGGTAATGCCAACACGGTATTGCAGGATGGCGTTCGTGTGGGGGCTTCTACCTTCGTAACAAGGGATTTAGATGTTTGGAAGTATGAAAAGATTGAGGTTTTAAAAGGACCCTCATCTGTACTTTTTGGTGAAGGTGCTTTAGGCGGTGCAGTGAATTTAGTCACCCGAAAACCTAATTTAGAAAAGAAAACTGTGGAAGGGCTGCTTAACTACGGTAGTTTTAATACAGTAAGAGTCGCTATAGGTGGGAATCTACCAATAAATGATGAATTGGCTATTCGCTCTGATGTGAGTTATCTCAAATCAGATAGTTTGTATGATATTGATGATCAAGAAACGACTAAATTCGGTGCGGCAGTGAGTCTGCTGTATAAGCCGAATGATGATTTATCAATGCTGTTTTCAGCAAATTTTGATCATGACAAAGAAACTTCAAGCTATAACGGCTCACCGTTAGTTTCAGCTTCGACAGCTAAAAATCCTAGTCACATCGTAGATAATCCTTATGGTCTAGTCGTGGATAAGACAACAAGGCATAAAAATTATAATCCAGACGGTGGTGAGTTAAGTGCTGACACAACGACTCTCTCTTGGTCGACGGATTATCGCCTTTCACCATCATGGACGTTCAATAATATTGCAACGTATTACCATGCAGATCGAAAATTCTATCTATCCCCAGAACAAAATTTTGACAGCCAAACGGGGCTATTCAAACGGACAGTACAGCGTTGGAGCCATGATCATGATGTATGGAGTAATCGCTTTAGTTTCGGTCATGATCAATTGATTGCAGGGACGTATCGTAATCGACTGAGCATAGGCTCTGAATATAGCTATACCGATTTTAGTAGTCCCAGACCTAGTGGCAACCTCAGCGCTGTAGATCCATATCATCCAAATGTTGGAGAGATGCCTACCAGTGATTGGGCGGGATGGACGAGTTACAATAAATTTTCAACTCAAATTAAGAATTGGTCTGTTTTTGCAGAGGATGCTTTTAACATAACGCCAGATTGGCTTGTTGTCGGTGGGGCACGCTATGAACGTCTTGATGTAGAGCGAACAATTGATAACATCCTAACCGATAGTCAGCAGCAATTTAATCCTACTTTTAACCCATTCTCTTGGCGTATAGGCAGTGTTTATAATCTAACTCCAGATACCCAGCTATACGGTCAATATAGTACAGCGGTTACCCCCGTTTCTTCTTTACTTGTGATCTCGACAGCGAATGGAAGTTTCGATCTATCAAAAGGGAAATCGGCTGAACTTGGTTTTAAGTCGAGTGTATTAGACGGCAAGCTGGACATGATTGGTTCAGTTTACTGGATTGAATTAAATCATATTTTAACTCGTGATCCGAACAATATTAATTTAACTGTTCAGGGAGGACAGCAGGTCTCTAAAGGCGCTGAATTTACAGCATCTGCTGCGATTACACCGCAGTTAAAAGCGAGCTTAGGTTTGGCTTGGGTTGATGCAGAATACAAGAAATTAATAGAAGCGGGCGGTGCGAATCGTTCAGGCAATCAGCCGATTAATGTTCCCGAAAAAGTTGCCAATGCCTCATTAAGTTACCAGTTTAGTACTTTACCAATTACTGTGAGTGGATTTGCAAAATATGCGAGTGGTTTCTACACAGATACAGCGAATACATACTTTGTAGATGGTCATACCACGTACGATGCTTCCTTAGCATATGACCTAAAAAATATGACTTTTACACTATGGGGCCGAAACCTGACCGATGAATTTTATGGTGAGTATTCAGGCTACTCCGCGAAGCAAATTTATATTGGTGCACCAAGAAGTGTCGAACTCGGCGTCACATTTAAATTTTAAGCACCAGATTTCATAACCCTATATCAGCATATACACATTCAGAGTCACTTATGTCTAAATTTTTATTTCATCCACTGACGTGGAGTATTTTACTTGTTCAACTTTCAACCCACGCTGTGTCGGCCGAAAATGAATCTGCTTCAAATCAAATTGTAGCTCAACTGCCGAGTATCACGATTACTGCAGAAAAACAGGATGAAAGACATAGTTCTTCACAAGCGATTACGCAGTTCAATCATGACCTGTTAGAAGTACCGTTTACTAAATCACATGTATCAGCACAAGATATCCAAAATCATAATGTTCAGCGTATCAGTGATGCGCTTTCGTTTGTAAATGGTGTGGTTTATCAAGACAGTTATGGCGGAGGTTTTTGGGACAATTACTCATTTCGCGGATTTAGTACCGATCCGAATATGGGTACGATTTACATGCGTAATGGTTTGAGCTCTGTGAGTGGTATCCATACCGCACGAGATATGGTGAACATTCAAGCGATTGATTTCTTGAAAGGCCCCATGGCCGCGATGTATGGGCAAGGTGCGGTAGGCGGGATTATGAATATCACCACTAAGCAACCTGAATGGGAGAAAAAAAGTGATTTAAGTCTGAGCGGAAGTACGCTTGAAGAATATCGAGCTGCCTTAGATACCACGGGTGCGATTAATCAGGATTTGGCTTATCGCCTTGGACTAGCCTATGATAATAATCAAAGCTTCCGTGATCATGTTGATAATCAGCATTATTACATTGCACCACAATTAGCATGGAAAATTTCTGAGCAAACCCAGTTGAATCTTGATACTGAGTTCTCAGAGTCTAAAGGCGTTTTTGATCGTGGCGTACCGATGGTCAATGGGAAACTTCCAGTCAATAAGAGAACCTTTTTAGGTGAGCCAAGCGATGGTGATATTGAGATTAAAGATCAAATGTATCAACTACGTTTAAACCATGAATTTAATGATGATTGGAACAATACAACGGCAATCACTTATAGTCATGGTGAGCGTGCAGGTACATCAACCGAAATTTCGTCCATTGCATCAGATGGAAGAACGGCAAATCGCTTCCGCCGCTCCCGTCAATTTGAGACAGACACCACAAACTTTCAATCTATCTTAAGAGGTAAGTTTGATACTGGGGTAATCAGACATGAACTGGTTACAAATGTCGAAGCAGGTCATTATACGATTGATCAACTGCAACGTCGTAGTGCTGTTGGGGCTTCGAGTCAGATTGATATTTATAATCCCGTGTACGGTCAAAATATTTTGCCATTAACCCGAATCACTAAAGATACAAAAGAAACTCAAGATATGTTTGGGTTTAACATTCAAGATCAAATTTTCTTGAATGATCAATGGAATGTACTGGTAGGCGGTCGTTTTAATCGTTTAGAACAACAAATTGATGATCATCGAACTGGAAAGACATCAAAGCAAGCTTTCACACCATTTACACCACGTGCAGGGATAAATTATCAGCCCACTGAGCAGTTGTCTTTTTACAGTAACTGGGGGAAGGCATTTGAACTGAACACAGGGTTGAATAAGGACAATGAACTGTATGAACCAGAGAAAACAGAAAGTTGGGAAGTGGGTGGTAAATATAAGTTTTTACCGCAAAGTTGGTTCGGTCTAACGTATTTTGATATGGAAAAACAACATCTGCTCACTGAAGGCATTACTGATAGCTACGTAGATAGCGGGAGAGTACAAAGCCGTGGTGTTGAGTTAGAACTACAACATCAATTCACGGACAAGCTACGTGTTAATGCTAACTATACTTATACAGATGCTGAAATTGTAGAAAGTGAAGTTGAGGATAAAGGCGCAAGGCTTAAAAATATTCCTAAACATACGGCAAACTTAAGTGCTGACTATCAATTTGACCTTGCAGGACATGATGCGGGCTTGGTTGGCAATATTAATTACTACGGTAAACGCAGTGCAAATTATATTGATAATGGAACCAGTCTTCCTGATTTTACTGTCGTTAATATTGGGGGCTATGTACAGCTACGACCAGACCTACGCGCGCAACTGAATATTGATAATCTTTTTGATCAAGATTACTACGTCGCAAGCTATACAAATTATTGGGTGCAGGTGGGTGAACCGCTCAAAGCAACACTCAGTCTAAATTGGAAATTCTAGTCTGTGGAGTCAGGAGGGGCGGTGTCACAAGATGTGACCGCTCCTTCATAGTTGCTAAGAGATATAACTTATGAAAAATACCTTATTATGTTCTTTTGTTTTTGCTAGTTTGTGCCTCGGATGTAGTCAATCTGAACCTGACCCTAAATCGGGAGAAGCTTCGACCAAAGCTATAAAAGTAATTGATCCTGAATTACAGAAATGGGTAGGCCAATATAAAGGAATTTTACCTTGTGCAGCATGTACTTCTTTCTGTGAAGGGTGCGAAGGTATGACTGTCGATTTAGATGTTAAGGAAAACCAGACATTTAAATTGGTTAGAACCAGTAATAGTGGACACAATAAACCCGAAGTATACGAAGGACGATTTGTATTTACTGATAACGGGAAACTTAAAATTCAGCTCAATGGCATATCTGAGCGGAATACAGTTTTATGGCAGCAGGGCTCTGTGGAAGTTCTTGATACCAAGACTGGTCTGCCTTACAAGGATTATTCAGATTTTGAGTTAATGAAAGAGGCTTAATTAGATAGCCTTAGCATATCCCATTTTGGTTTATACCAATTGAAATAGTTATTACTAGTTTTTGAATATGAATTTCTAAGATATCCAAGTCGGGATATGCAAAACTGTACTCCTTTTACAGCTTGCTTTTCTTATGTAATAGTAAAATTTTAACTAAGTCTTTTAGAATTTTGGCTATTGGCGACTATATTCAGGTCAATGCTTTTTACGCGTACATTCCCTTCATTTAAAAATTTTTAGTCCTGTTTGCAAGTGGATGCAGCCCATTACTACTTTATTGATAGATAACTGCATTATCAATATATTTTGTCATTTTCAAATCGTTTTGATTCGGGCTTATTCAATTGAAAAATGATCTTTGCATGAGCTTAAGTAAGGTTTTATTCAGAGGAGTTATTCTCATATAAATAAACCATCACTGTTCGTAGATTGGTGTAATTAGGTTATTTTTTTCTTTACGCAAAATTTACGCTTTATGCCATTTTAGATATAGAGAATTTACGTGATCAATTTATATACTAAAGCTGACCTATTTTTAAATGGCATATGCTATGTGGGAATTTATTTCTGTATTTGTCCTTTCATTGCTGTTGGCTTATCCGCTTGGGCACTACCTTGCGGATGTGATGCAAGCCAAACCAATGAAGAGTGACCGCTTCTTTAAGTGGATTGAACAACCGATCTATGCTGTGCTCGGTGTCAAGCACAGTGGTATGAACTGGCGGCAATATCTAGGTGCTTTTGTACTGAGCAATGTTCTACTGCTTGGCGCCAGTGTCGCAGTTTTAATGACTCAGGCATGGCTGCCATTGAACCCTGACCATATTCCAAATATGAATTGGGACTTGGCTTTACACACCACCATTTCATTCCTGACCAATACCAACCAGCAGCATTATTCTGGGCAGTCTCAACTGTCATATCTATCGCAAATGACTGTAATTGTAGGATTGCAATATTTGTCTCCGATCATCGGGCTTGCCTTACTGGTCGCTATGTTAAGAGCATTATTTTTACAATCTAAACGTACAGATGATGCGCCTGATCAAAGAGATTGGAACAAGATTAATCTGGGTAATTATTGGATGGATATCATCCGACCTTTATTTCGGTTTTTCATTCCACTCGGCTTAGTTTTTTCTGTCCTTTTGACCTTTCAAGGTGTACCCGCAACGCTCTCTGCGGGTCCTACAGCGCAAGTTTTAGACCAAACTACAGAAGTTAAAACTCAACATATTCCACTGGGCCCAGTTGCACCGATGGTGGCGATTAAACAACTCGGCAGTAACGGTGGTGGCTGGTATGGGCCAAACAGTAGTGTGCCTTTAGAGAACCCGACACCTTTTTCCAATGTGATTGAGATGATTGCGATCTTATTGATCCCACTCTCTGCGGTGTTTATGGTTGGGCGCTTTATTCAGCGCAAGAAACTGATGTGGATGATTTTTGGCACGATGTTGTTGATGTCTCTATCTTCAACGCTATTGACCCTATGGGCAGAAAAATCCTCATTAATTCCAAATACGGCATTAATGGAAGGCAAGGAAGTTCGCTTCGGTGCTGAGGCATCGGCATTGTGGGGAAGTTTGACCACACAAGTGAATAACGGCTCGGTCAATATGATGCATGACTCTGCTTCACCACTGACGGGATTGGTTGAACTGTGCAATATGTTGATCAATGCCATTTGGGGCGGCATAGGCTGTGGGCTATTACAGTTCTTCATTTACCTGTTTCTCGCGGTATTTATCGCAGGTTTGATGACAGGACGTACCCCTGAATTATTTGGTCGAAAAATTGAAGTCACTGAAATCAAGCTTTTGGCACTGGTGATTCTCTTACAACCTGTGGTGATTCTTAGTTTGACTGCCATCGCAATCGCTTTCCCATCCATGACCGGGAATTCAAATCCAGCATTTCACGGCATTAGCCAAGTGTTTTATGAGTATGTCTCTGCCTATGCCAACAATGGTTCAGGTTTTGAAGGTTTAGGCGATAACACTTTATGGTGGAACCTGAGTGCCAGTGTGGCTTTATTGGCAGGGCGTTATAGCGTGTTGATCATTCCTATCTTAATTGCAGTTAGTTTAGCAACCAAACCTCAAGCAGCCGAAAGCAAAGGTTCTTTACATATCGAGTCTCCAACTTTTGCATTGACGTTGGTTGGGATCGTGTTGATTCTGACCCTGTTGCAATTCATGCCAGTGTTGGTGATTGGGCCAATTGCTGACTATTTATCGATAAAAGTTTAAGTGTGGAGCAATAACAATGAAACATTCAAATGCGACACAACAGATGGATATTTTGAATAAAGAAATTATTCAGCAAACTTTCCATAAATTGCTGCCTCAACACGCGTTTAAAAATCCAGTGATGGCATGTGTCTGGGTGGGAACGGTTTTAACCATTGCGGCGACATTGATGGGCAATGCTAGCTTAGGTTTTGGTTTACTGATTAGTTTGATTCTATTAGTGACCGTGTTATTTGCCAATTATGCAGAAGCGGTTGCAGAAGCCAAAGGCCGGGGACAAGCTGCATCTTTACGACAAGCCCGTGAAAATTTAACTGCAAATCTACTCAGTGAACTCAATACCAGTCCAAGTCTGATTGCTGCAAATTTATTGAAAAAAGATGATCTCGTCATCGTTAAAGCAGGGGAAATTGTTCCTGCGGATGGTGAGATCATCAAAGGCTTTGCCACGATTAATGAATCAGCCGTTACCGGTGAGTCTGCGCCTGTATTACGTGAAGCTCATACCGATCGTTCAGGCGTGATTGGCGGCACCAAGGTTTTGTCCGATGAAATTATTATTCGGGTCAGTAATGAGGCTGGTCATAGTTTCTTAGACCGCATGATTGCCTTGGTGGAAGGTGCGAATCGTCAGAAGACACCGAATGAGATCGCATTGAGTATTTTGCTCAATATCATGACCATCACTTTTATTGTGGTAGTGGCAACCTTACCATTCATTGGTTCAATGGTCGGAATCAAAATCAGCATCGTCTTATTGATTGCCCTATTGGTCTGTTTGATTCCAACCACGATTGGTGGCTTGCTGCCTGCAATCGGGATTGCGGGGATGAACCGTGCTTTAAAAGCCAATGTCTTAGCCAAATCGGGCAAAGCGGTTGAAGTTGCGGGTGATATTGATGTGTTGTTGTTAGATAAAACCGGCACGATTACTTATGGAGACCGCCAAGCCACCGCTTTTTATCCATTGGCTGGTGTGACACCAAGTGAGTTACGCCAAGCGGCAATGCTCACTTCTTTTGCCGACCCAACCCCTGAAGGTAAATCAGTGGTGGCTTTAGGTAAGGAACTGGGTGAAAGTGTCCGTGAGCCGAAAGATGCCGAGTTTATTCAGTTTAGTGCATCGACCAGACTCTCTGGTGTGGATTTGGTATCAGGTGAGAAAGTTCGTAAGGGTGCAGCCGATGCCATCTTAAAGTTTACCAATCAGAATATTCAAGACAATACTGAATTGAAAACTCGTGTTGAACAAGTCGCGTCTAAGGGGGCAACTCCGTTAGTAGTAGCATCAAATCATAATATTTTGGGTGTGATTGAACTTTCGGATGTGATTAAACAAGGCATTAAAGAACGCTTTGCACTATTACGTGAGATGGGCATCAAAACCATTATGGTCACGGGAGACAATCCATTGACTGCGGCTGCGATTGCTGCCGAAGCAGGGGTGGATGACTATATTGCGGAAGCGAGACCTGAGGACAAATTGGCGTGTATTCGTAATGAACAAGCAGCAGGAAAATTGGTGGCGATGGTCGGTGACGGAACCAATGATGCACCAGCCTTGGCACAGGCGGATATTGGTTTAGCTATGAATTCGGGTACGCAAGCAGCCAAAGAAGCAGGCAATATGGTGGATTTGGATTCCGATCCAACCAAATTGCTAGATGTGGTCGAAATTGGTAAGCAGCAACTGATTACCCGTGGAGCATTAACCACTTTTTCGTTGGCAAATGACGTCTCTAAGTACTTTGTAATTTTACCAGCATTATTCGCAGTGGCGATTCCACAACTTGGGGTACTGAATATTCTGCAACTCAGTAGCCCAAGCAGTGCCGTGATTTCCGCTTTGATCTTTAATGCCTTGATTATTCCAATGCTGATTCCATTGGCACTCAAAGGCGTTCAATTCAAACCTGCCAGTGCACTGCAATTGTTACGCCGTAATATGCTGATTTATGGGGTTGGTGGGGTAGTCTTTCCGTTTATTGCCATCAAGTTAATTGACCTTGTTGTGTCATTGTGGATTTAGGAGTGAGATATGAATACTTTAGAAACTCTACCGCTATCAAGTGAAACTCAATCTCTGCTACGTCCTAGCATTGGTCTTATCTTAGTTGGGTTTTTGATTGCAGGAGTGTTGTACTCTACTGCAAGTGTCTCGATTGCGCAGTTGATCTTTCCCAAACAAGCCAATGGCAGTTTAATTGAACTAGATGGCAACGTTGTGGGGTCGAGCTTAGTTGGGCAGAATTTTGTCAGTGAACAATATTTCCAAGGTCGCCCGAGTGCGGTAAGTTACAGTGTAGACGGTATGGCAGGCAGTAATTTAGCAATCTCAAATCCTGATTTGCAAAAACAGATCAAGGAACGAACCGCACAGTTTGCGCAAAACAATCAGATGACTGAGCAACAAGTACCGAATGAAATGGTGACGGCATCAGGCAGTGGGATTGATCCCGATATCTCACCTGAAAGTGCATTATTACAGGTGAAACGCGTGGCGCAGCAACGCCATTTACCTGAGCAACAAGTTCGTGATTTAGTCCAACAGCAGATCCAAGCTGAGCAGTTCGGCATCTATGGGCAAGCGCGAGTGAATGTGCTACAGCTAAATTTAGCCTTAGATCAATTGTCATCGACCACACGTTGATAGAGCGTAATTATGCAGATCGACCGTAATAACAAAGCAGATGCATGGTTGGCACATAGTCAACGTGAACAATTTGGACGTTTGACCATTTTCTTGGGTGCAGCACCAGGGGTAGGGAAAACCTATGCCATGCTGACCCGAGCGCATGAGTTGATGCAGCAAGGACAGCATGTGGTGGTCGGAGTGGTGGAAACTCACGGTCGATCTGACACCGAAGCTTTGATTCAAGGGCTCAATGTGATTCCAAGAAAGTCTGTGGAATATCAAGGGCGAATGTTAGACGAGATGGATCTCGACCAAATTCTTAAATTAAAGCCTCAAATTGTGCTTGTTGATGAACTTGCCCATCGTAATGTACCCAATAGTCGGCATGAATATCGTTGGCAAGATGTGAATGAGTTATTGGATGCAGGTATTGATGTTTATAGCACTTTAAATATTCAGCATTTGGAAAGCCTCAATGACGTGGTCTATCAGATCACTGGCATTCGGGTCAGTGAAACGGTTCCCGATGCATTACTTAAACGTTTGAAAGATATTCGTCTAGTTGATTTACCTGTTCCTGAATTATTAGAACGGATGAATCATGGCAAGATTTATTTCGCCGATGTTGCCCCCCATGCATTGCAAGGTTTTTTTAAAACTGCAAATTTGACAGCGTTGCGTGATCTGGCGATTCAAACCGTTGCAGGACAGGTCGATGTTGATTATCGAGAGAAATTTGTTGCACAAGGGCAGATCATCCCGATTCAAAATCATGTCCTGTTGGCGATAGATGGCTCTGAGTTTTCAGAAGATTTGGTACGCCGTGCGCATCGGATTGCGGAAAGGCGCAATGCAACGTGGAGTGTCATCTCGGTTCAGAAAAGTAAAGTGGGAAATACACAGATCCTTGCTGTCACTAAAGCCTTTAATTTGGCGCGGAAACTCGGCGCAGACACGTATTTATTGCATAATAACCATATTGCACCCACCATTTTACAGGCAGCTTATGATTATGGTGCGTCCAATATTTTACTCGGCAAAAGCCCTCAAAAATCGCTATGGCAGCGCCTATTTTCAGATCATATTGCCGATCAACTGTTAGAGAAACAGCATCCTTTTGAAATCACCTTTGTTCAGCCTTTAAAAGCCAAAAATAATGAAAAGCGTTTGCAGAAAGATGCAGCTCATTCATCTTGGTTAGAACAAGGATTGGCGTTTAATCAACGTGAAGTGTTTGAAAGTATTATTATTATATCGCTAGGACTGATTGTGGCTGCAATCAGTGATCATTTTATTGGGTATAGTGATTTAGCTTTAATTTTTATTGTGACTGTATTACTTGTTGCGATACGCGCCCGCATGTTGATCACGATTATTAGCGTATTCATCTGTTTTTTACTCTATAACTACTTTTTTATTGAACCTCGCTTTACCTTTATGATTAGCGCTGAACGTGGCGTGATTACCATTATCATGTTCATTGTCTCAGCCTTACTGGTTGGGCGTTTAGCCAACCAATTACGCGCTCAGGTGCTTAGCCTACGTGCTGCAAATTCAGTGTCGTTACAGTTGCAAGAATTGGAAAGAAAGCTATCGACCTGTGTAGATATTGAGCAAGTGCTCATTGTTGCCAAACAACATTTGGAAACTTCATTAAATGCCACGGTCTGGTTAAAAGTTGAAAATCAGTCTTTGGGTGATATATCTGCCTTAAATGAAAAAGATCAAATAGCCGCAGATTGGACGCAGAAGAATGCGAAACCCTGTGGACGTTTTACCAATACATTGACCAATTCTGATTGGTGGTTTATTCCGTTAAATCTGGTGAAAGAATATGGAGTGATTGCAATTCGGTTTAATCAAAACGCTCAAACCATCAGCTTTGAATTGCAACGTTTAACTGAGTTGATGATTGAAGACATTGCGCAAACCGTTGCTCGGGTACAACTCTCGTTACAGTTAGAAAATTCTAGGGTGGTGGCTGAAACGGAAAAGCTCCGCTCCGCCTTGCTGTCTTCGGTATCACATGATTTACGTTCACCCTTAGCCGCGATGATTGGCTCGGCAGATACGCTCAAATATTATGGTGAACAGATGCCTGAAAGCGATCGGCATGAATTATTAGACACCATTCACATTGAAGGGGAACGACTCGATCGCTATATTCAAAATCTGTTGGATATGACTCGCTTAGGACATCAAGGATTAACTTTAGCTCGAGACTGGATTGGTGTGGATGAGCTGATTGGCTCGGCAACTCAACGACTCAAACGCTATCAACCGAATGTCAAAATCGATGTGACCTTAGCGGATGATTTACCTCAGCTTTATGTACATCCGGCCTTGATTGAGCAGGCTATTTTTAATGTCTTAGAAAATGCCGCAAAGTTCTCACCAGATAATATTCCGATTGAAGTAAAAATTCAGCAAGAGGAACAATGTCTGCGAATTGACATTACCGATCAAGGGATTGGCATTCCTGAAGATGAACGTGAGCAGATCTTTGATATGTTCTATACCATGCAGCGTGGCGATCGCGGTAAAACGGGAACAGGTTTAGGGCTTGCGATTGTCAAAGCAATTATCGGCGCACATATGGGCAGTATCGAAGCATTTGCTGGAACAGATGGTCAAGGAACATTAATTCGCATACGATTACCGTTACATCGGGGTTAAATGATCTTTTATGCCGCAAACATTGAACCATCAAGTATCAATTCTTATTATTGACGATGAACCGCAAATTCGAAAATTTTTAGACATTGCTTTACGTGCGCAAGGCTATCAGGTGCATGTTGCTGAAAATGGCTTGAAAGGCTTAGAAATTTTGGTGACACAACGTATTGGCTTATTGATCTTAGATTTAGGTTTACCTGATATGGATGGGCTGGAAGTTTTGACTGAGTTGAGACAGTGGTCAGATATTCCTGTGATTGTGTTATCAGCACGTCCTGATGAAAATCAAAAAATTAAATTACTCGATGCAGGTGCTAATGACTATGTGACTAAACCCTTTAGCATTCAGGAATTATCTGCACGAGTTAGGGTGATGTTTCGGACTAAGCCGCAACAGACGGAACAAGCTGAAATTTTTGATGATGGAACATTATTTGTTGATGTGGTAGAGCATGTCGTAAAATTGGCTGGGCAAGAAATTGCTTTAAGTAAAAAAGAATTCCAGCTTTTAGCATTATTAATAAGTCATCAAGGTAAAGTTGTTACGCAAAAGCAAATTCTGACAGAATTGTGGGGAAGTACCCATGAAGAAGATACTCATTATCTACGCATCTTGGTGAAAAAACTGAGAACCAAAATTGGGGATTCTGCGGTCACACCAAAATATATTGCGACTATAGCAGGTATAGGGTTGCGGTTTTCTACATCATGATATTTTATAACTTTTCTTTTTAAATACTTTATAAAATTTACGATCTTTTTACGTTACATTAAGCTTGCCCTAATTTATCGTATTTATACCAAAGTTAGTAAGGTTTAAAATTATGAGTACTGCACTCATGTTAAAAAATAAAGAGAAAAGTATTAAAATTGAAATGCCATTTAATACTCAATCTTTAAATAATGTAGAAAGTACTTTATTTTTAGAAGAGGTGAAGAATTATCTTTGCTCCTATCCAAAAACTAAACATATTGATATTTGTTTGCATGATATTAATGGTCATATACGAGGAAAGCGTATAGACATAAGTTGTTTAAATAAATTAGCTGATGGTTGTTATTTTCCATTATCTGTTTATGCAATGAGTCTGGATGGTAAAGTAATAGAAGAAACTGGTTTAGGTAAGTTTATTGGAGAGCCAGATTTTTTATGTAAGCCAATACTAGGTAGTTTAAAACCTTGTCCAATAGACCCTGAACTCAATGCACAATTGTTTCTAACAATGAAAGATAATGAGAGTGATTGTCAATTTGAACCTAGAAATCTATTAAAGGGTATATTGAGCAAATTGCATGAGAAAAATTATTACCCTTGTATGGCTGCTGAACTAGAATTTTACCTTTTCAATAATAATGGTTCAGAGAGTGAGATTGTGAATAATAGCCAGTGTTTTGATATCAATACACCAAGTGGCTATCAAGGTGTCCTTGACGAAGTTGAACGTATAGCAGTTTTACAAGGTATTAATATTACAGGGATGGTTGCTGAGTCATCCTCTGGGCAATATGAAATTAATATACAGCATAGTAATGATGTGCTGAAATTATGTGATCAAGTGATGTTATTGAAACGAACCATAAAACAGGTCGCATTAAAGCATGGCTTGAGTGCAAGTTTCTTAGCAAAACCTGATATGCATAAAGCTGGTAGTGGTATGCATTTTCATATGAGTATTTTAGATCAGAATAAACAGAATGTTTTTAGCACAGAAACAAAAGATTTATTATCACCCCAGTTGTTGAAAGTAATCAGTGGACTTGTTCTATTGTTACCTTCTTCAATGGCAGTCATTGCACCCAATGTAAATTCATTTAGACGATTTAGAATTGGCAACCATGTTCCTTTAGAAGCAAATTGGGGCGTCAATAATCGTAATGTTGCGATTCGGATACCATGTTCAGATACTGCTAATCAACGCTTAGAGTATCGTGTTGCTGGAGCTGATTGTAACCCGTACTTAACGGTCGCAATGATTCTAGTGGGGGCATTACATGGTTTAACTCAAAACTTGGAAGTTCCTAAGCAAGCTAATCAGTTAAAACGTAAAGAAGAACATATTTTTTTAACGACAAATCAGTTAGAAGCTTTAGCACTTTTTAATGGAAATAATATTATAAAAGAATATCTTGGAAAAGATTTTATTGATTTATGGTGTACGGTTAAACATGCTGAATATCAGAATATTTATAATCAAATTACAGTGATTGAACAAAATTGGGATATCTAGGAGTTTACCATGTATCAGAGTCTAAGTTCCTCTAAGGATATGATTGAAAATCAGGAACTCACAAAAGATCTGTTCTTGAAGTACAATTTACAAATGATTGATACAGAAAAATTAGCACAAAAATATTCAACGGCATCAAAAAAGATGCAGAAATTAATTTCTGCAATTTTGAAAGAGAGAGGTTTTGATCGTAGTGAAATTGAAGTTTTGTTGAAATTAAATAAAAAAAATTAATTTAAAGGTTAGAAGCCTAATTGTATTTATGTGCAAGTAGGCTTCTAGCAAATTTTAAATTATCTGAAATTATATTCAGCGCACTCTAGAAATATTTTGTTAAAGTGAAAACAGCAGAATTTTTAACACCTTTTTTATTGGTTTCTGTAAAACCACTAGTATCTATATTTGTACCAATAATGGCTAGCTCAGCACTTAAATCCATTGGTTTATAGTTGTAAGTTGTTCCTATTTTCCAATCAAAAAAATTATTTTCTGATTTTCCACCATAAATTTCTTTATTGGCCTTAGAATAGCCTAAGTTTGCAATTGCTCCGAAATTGGATTGAGAAAAAGCGGCCGTATATAAAATATTAAAGTACCAGTTTTTAATATCATCACCGATATTTTGACTCGTTGCTTCACCACCATATTTGTTTGTATAGCTTATGCTGGGTGTGAAATTGTCATTTTTGTTTAATAAGTTAGTAAGGATGGCTTTTATGTAGTATTCATTATAATTTAAATCACTTTTTCCAACATAATTGTATCGAAGCATACCTATATCTAATGTAGGTTGTATTTTCCATATATTAAATGATGTAGTATAACCTATAAGTGGGTCTAGCTCTAGGTGAGCTTCATCACCAAAATCTACATTTGATGCAAATGCTGAAATATAGAATCCTGATGAGTGATTTAAGAGTAAGTTTCCCTGAAAAGAAGCATCATTTTTGGTTTGGGTTTGACCGCGCCAGCGATATTCACTTGCGAGAGAAGTATTTCCAGATAATTTAAAATTTATATTTTCAGAGTTTTCTGATGCTAATATATAACTAGATGGTAGGGTTGAGAGCAAAACTAATAATTTATGAAAATTACTCATAAGATCCTCTTTA
The DNA here is from genome assembly GCF_044057475.1 of Acinetobacter sp. P1332. Lineage (NCBI taxonomy): Bacteria > Pseudomonadati > Pseudomonadota > Gammaproteobacteria > Moraxellales > Moraxellaceae > Acinetobacter > Acinetobacter sp. P1332. Next base: position 2,962,338 of record NZ_CP171157.1, on the reverse strand, counting down.
AAAGAATAGAAGTTTGAGTTATGTATATTAGATTTTCATATGTTTGTATTTAGTAAAATTATCGTAAAATTTACGTAAAAAAAGCATAAATAATAACAGGGTCTTTATTTTTTGTAATAATTAAATATATTTTAATAAAGCAAGAAAATATATATGGAGTAGTTTTTCATACTTTCAATAGTTATAAATTAAAAAGTGCTGAAGAATCCATTTTTGATTCTATGATTATTTTACTTGTAGTCATAATTTCCAGTTTTGTTTTTTATACGGGTTTTATCAAGATTAATACTTAGCTCATTTCATTTGTAACGTGATGCAGAAGAAAGGCAACTGCTAGCTTATGTTTATCTAACATTAAGTAAAGAAACTAATGTGGATGAGGAGTCTAGAAAAATTGTTCTGTAGGTTTTGTTTAGTAGAGCTGAAACAGGACTGCTTGCTTCACAGTCCGGTCCAACTATGCCTAGGGTTGAAGGAATTGCTAGATTAGTGTCTAAGGCAAATAAAGGTTAATAAGACTTTTAATTTCTCAACTAGTAGATGTAATTGAAATCTTTTTTATACTTTTTGTATGAGGTTTAAATTTACACCAATTTTGCACCGTAATTAATTTTACTTTTTATATGCTATTGATTTTAAATATTATTTAAATACTTGTCGTCCAATCCATCATCGGGGCAACACTGATTCGTGGAGATTGAGGGGTTTCAATGGTTTTGTCAGTATTCATTAAAAAATCAGGCTCTTGATCAGTGTTTATCCGCTTTTGTCTGCAAAGACATGGTGAACAACCTATGTCTTAGAGCGGAAGCGGTGCAAAGAAATATGTGGGAAATTACATGAAAATCAGATGTCGCAAAGCCAAAGCGTCAATCCATTTATTGAGCAAGATACAGCACAATGTAATGAGCTGAAATGCATTCATTACCGATAGGAGGATCTTTGGGAGTGGACGAAAAATGAAACTCGATGCTTCATTTTATTCAGGTATTTCCGATAGCACGCAATACTATCACAAAAATGGAATACATTCATTGAGAGATATTATCTGCTTTTATCAAGCTTAGAACTTATAATTAATGGTAAGAGGAGCAGCCAATATTCATTAGATACATTGAAATATAGAAAACAGAATGTTTTTTTCGATAGAACATTCACACTGAACTAGCGGGATTTATCAATCACTATGGTCCTAGCAGGATTAAATTGAATTTAGCTTAATCATTCAGTATGTTGAATACATAGAAGAATAAAGTATAGGAAAAGCCGATGTTGCTTTTAGAAGAAATTTTTAAAACTAAAAAAGTACAACAGAGTGATGAGTTTAATCTGAGAATACATCGCGGGCTGAGTTGGTTGAAGCAGGCATTACTGCTCGATCATGATTCCGATTTACAATTTATCAGCCTCTGGATTTCCTTCAATGCGATATATGCACAAGACTTGGGGCAAAGTCAGGACAAGCAGAGTTTACGTCAGTTCTTATATTTAATTTGCCAGCATGATGCCGATCATAGAATTTATAGTATTTTATGGGACAAGTTTAGTCAGCCTATTCGTATGCTCTTAGACAACCAATATACCTATCAAGGGTATTGGGACTATCAAAATAAGAAAATTGGTTTAGAAGTCTGTAAGGCTCAGCTTGAACAAGAAAAGAAGAAAGTGGCGAAAGCGTTACAACAGAAGCATTCGGTTGATATTTTACTGGTACTGTTTAACCGTTTATATACCTTGAGAAATCAGTTGATGCATGGCGGTTCAACCTATAAGAGTTCGTTGAACCGCAAGCAGCTACAAGATGGCTGTCAAATTTTATCGGCTTTGCTGCCCGCATTTTTGTACATTGCTTTGGAAAATGCCGATAGCCTCGATTTGGGGAAACCTTTTTATCCCGTGGCTCAGGTCAGTTAGAGCTAAAAAAGTAGTGTCCAAATAAAAAGACAGTTTACTCAGTAAACTGTCTTTTTTGAGGGTTAAGCAATACCATGTCTTTTGCTATATAGGGTATCCAGCAGAGCAAAGACACCTGCCATCATCACCAGTGTAATACCGACTAAACACGTACTGCTCCAGCCGCCGTGATGCCATGCATAGACACCTAGCGCCGAGCCACACGCACCACCGATAAAATATAAGGTCATATAGATGGAGTTCACCCGAGACTTCGCATCGGGGCGTAAACGGAAAATCACGTTTTGGTTACAACTGTGTGTGGTTGCAAGCCCTAAGTTAATCAGTGCATAACCGATGATGTAGCTGATGAGTGAACTCCCGCCTAAATATAGGAACACCCAACTGAGGGCTAACGTCCCGCAGCCGACCCAAGTCAAAAGCAGGGTATAACCGCGATCGGCCCATTTACCAATCCACTGAGTGGAGAGTGCACCAAATACGCCGACTAAAGTTACCACGCCGACTAAAACATCCGAAAGTTGAAATGTCTCAGAGGTTAAAAGTAGGGCAATGGTTGAAAACAGCATACTCATGGCAGCAAAAGCAAATCCACCCGTGATTGAGCGAAACACCAAACGAGGCTCTTGTTGCAGCAGACTCCCCATGGACTTAAAAATGTCGAAATAGGTGATTTTGAGTTTTGGTAGTTGAGGCAGTTTTCCTTTCATCAGAAGGGCCAAAGCAAACATGGCGATGCCACTCAGCACATAAATCATTTTCCAGTGCCATAAGTCTGAGAGTAATCCAGCCACACTGGTCGACAGTAAAATCCCGACCAATAAGCCACTCATGAGGAAACCGACGACTTCTCCCGTTTTTTCAGGTTTGACTGCCACCGTGGCCAGAGGAATCAGCACTTGTGCTGCGACAGAAAAGAGTCCTGTAATAATGGTGCCTAGCCAGAGCATCGATAAGTTGGTGGATGTTGCACAGATAAACAGTCCAGCAGATGCGCCAAACATCAGGAATGGAATCAGTTTGGCTTTGTTCAACATGTCGCCTAAGGGCACAATGAACAGTAAACCCAAAGCATAGGAAACTTGCGCAAAGGTTACGGTCAAAGCCACTTGTTCTTCTGGCGCTTGAAAGCTTTGCTGAATAGAGGAAATCAAAGGCTGGCAATAATAGTTTGCCCCTGCACATAAGCCACAGACAATTGCCATCAGCCAGAGCAGAGATTTATCTCGACTGATGTCGAAAGAAGTATTCATAATGAGCCTTTGATGAGGGAGTATTTTTTCAGAAAGACGTTTACATCGTGCTTGAGCTAAATAGATGCATCGTTTCAGAAATTGTATACGAAGCTGAGGTAAAAGCCTAAAACAGGCGAGAAATGACCGCATAAAAAAAAGCGTCGGAGATGAAGACACAGAAAATAGCATGACCTGTTCTCAGGAGAGCATTTTCGTCCAATACAATCAAAAAATGATGATGTTTCGAATTTCCTGTCAAAAAATGATGAAAATCTTTAAAAAATTCTGAACGCACCCGTCTATTTTGTGTGAAATTGTTGCATTCGATCATTTTTACTCATGAAGCACACCAAGCATTTGGGGCTGATTGCTGAAATATTCATCTATTTAAAGTATTTTTGCTCAATTGTGGTGCATTTTTGCTTAACCCTAGTGTGCCAATGCACGCCATTATCATCCCATAAAATATGAAAAAAACATTTTTGTTGGTCGTTCCGCGTTTCAGATCTACTTAAACGTGATCAATCCCTCCTCGTATTTTTAGATGATCCATTTCAAATAAACGTTTTAGTTAGACTAAATTTTGCACATTGGCATTTTTGATCGATGAAAAATAGGAACAGGCCAATTCTAAGCTTTTGCAAATGGGGCAAAACTGTCATTCAAGTCAATGCCTGCAAAGTTTGCGCGACGGCAGATGGCAAAGCTCGATGAATGACAGGTTCGGGTTAATGTGAACGTGGTGGATCATATTCTTGGATTGGTCAAAAAGATCAATACTGCGGAATTAAAGGACTTGGTTTTGTACAAAAAAAGTGCAGATTTTAGTGTAAAAAAATCTGTAGCTCAGAATTTGAATAGAAATAAATCAATTTTTAAGCGGATTCAAAGTAAATAAACGAGATATCACCCAATATTTTTTATGAATCACCAGTTCAGTATATGGGTATTTATTAAATAAATAGTGGGTGGTATTTTAAAAAAGTTTCATTAGAATCCAAAAATTCATAAGAACATCCTGTGAGAAAACATTGCCTAATCGGTGATGTTTACTTTAAGAAAAACTAGCTTGAGGGACGCTCATGCAGATCGGAATTCCAGCCGAAACTGTCGTCGGTGAAAATCGTGTAGCCGCAACGCCAGAAACGGTAAAAAAGTTGATCAGTGCTGGTCATAGTGTAGTGATTGAACGTAGAGCAGGCGTGAAAGCTGCTTATATCGACAGTGCCTATGAGCAAGTCGGTGCTACGCTGACAGATGATGCCTATACTGGTAGCCAAATGATTTTGAAAGTACGTGCCCCTCAGGGTGCTGAAATTCAAAAGCTTGCGCCAAATACATCGGTTATTGCCATGTTTGACCCGTACCGTAATACGGAGCTTGATCAGTTTGCATCACAACACGTGTCTGCATTTGCTTTGGAGCTACTGCCACGAACTTTATCTCGTGCGCAGAACATGGACGTATTATCTTCACAAGCCAACTTATCAGGCTACAAGTCAGTGCTTCTTGCTGCGGCAGAGTACCAGCGCATGTTCCCAATGTTGATGACGGCTGCGGGTACTGTAAAACCTGCACGTGTCGTGATCATGGGTGTCGGTGTTGCAGGTCTACAAGCGATTGCGACAGCAAAACGTTTGGGTGCTGTGGTTGAAGCAACGGATTTACGTCCGACGGCGAAAGATCAGGTGGAGTCTTTGGGTGGCAAATGGTTAGACGTACCTATGTCAGCGGAAGAACAGCAAAAAGCAGCCGATGCTGCGAAAAATGGTTATGGCTGGATGCCAGGTGAAGACTATATCCGTGATCAAGCCATTATTGTGGATAAAGCTGTATCGAATGCTGACATCGTGATTACCACTGCACTTTTACCAGGTCGTAATGCGCCACGTCTGATTAAGGCGGAAACGGTTGCCAAAATGAAACCAGGTTCAATCATCCTTGATATGGCGGTTGAAACAGGCGGTAACGTTGAAGGTTCTAAGAATGGTGAAAATGTTGTGACTGACAACGGTGTGACCATTCTAGGGATTCCAAACATTCCGTCTACGGTTTCAACTGAAGCTTCTGCTTTGTATGCACGAAATGTCTTGAACTTCTTAGATACTTTATTTGATGCAGAGAAAAATTTTGCTATCAATCCTGAAGAAGAAATTCAAAAAGCCCTTCTAGTAACTCATGGCGGTCAAGTACTGCTGAAGCGTGGTTAAGGAGATAGATCATGGTTGAAACAATTACAATTTTCGTCCTTGCCATCTTTGTAGGCTACTACGTCGTGTGGGGCGTTACGCCTGCACTACATACACCGCTTATGGCAGTAACCAATGCGTTATCATCGATCATCGTGGTCGGTGCAATGATTCAAACTGTGGGGATTCCTGCAATTGGTGTTGATGCGAATGTTGCATTCCAAAGTGTGAATGTGGTGAGCATCTTAGGTGCAATTGCGGTGTTCTTAGCAAGTATCAATATTTTCGGTGGCTTCGCAGTAACAGCGCGTATGCTTGAAATGTTCAAGCCAAAGCAAAAGAAAAAAGAGGGCTAATATATGGAATTCATTCGAGACTATGCGGATTGGTTCTACCTGATTGGTGCTGTCCTCTTTATCTTAACTTTACGTGGTTTGTCTGGCCCGAAGACGGCAATTCAAGGTAACCGTTACGGCATGATCGCAATGGCGATTGCTGTAGTGACCACCTTCTTTGTGGCAGATCATCCTGTGATTTGGATGATTGGCGGTGCGATGGTGCTGGGTGCGATAGTGGGTATTGCCCGTGCGCGTACTGTACCTATGACGCAGATGCCTGAAACGGTCGCATTGATGCACTCTTTGGTGGGTCTGGCTGCGGTATTAATTGCAATTGCGGCAATTCTACATAACAACCAACTGACTGCATTATTTGCACAAAATGAAGCAGCATTAACTGCTGCGGGTGTGCAACATGCACACATGAGTAAGGTTCATTTATTTGAATTGTTCGTGGGTTGTTTCGTTGGTGCGATTACCTTTACAGCGTCTGTATTCGCTTATGGTAAATTGGCTGCGAAAAAATGGGCAAAAACCATTTCTGGTGCATGGGTTAAACCTGTACAAGCACTGATTTTCCTTGCAATGTTGGCGTGTGGTGTGTACTTCTTCACCACAGGCAACATGAATGCATTCTGGGCTATGACTGTACTTGCACTTGCATTCGGTTGGGTGTGGATTGCACCAGTTGGCGGCGGTGATATGCCAGTGGTGGTATCGCTATTGAACTCCTTCTCTGGTTGGGCAGCAGCAGGTATTGGTTTCACACTTGAAAACAATATGTTGATCGTTGCGGGTTCACTGGTGGGTTCTTCAGGTGCGATTCTGTCTTACATCATGTGTAAAGCCATGAACCGTTCAATCATCAACGTTTTGTTTGGTGGTGCAATGGGCGGAACTGCGGTAGCTGCTGCGGACAAAGGCCAGCAAGCACAGCGTAACCACCGTTCTGGTTCAGCAGATGATGCAGGCTTCTTGATGTCGAATGCAGACAGCGTTGTGATCGTACCTGGTTATGGTATGGCGCAAGGTCGTGCGCAAAATGCGGTAAAAGAACTGTGTGAAATCTTAAAAGAACAAGGTGTAAAAGTACGCTTTGCGATTCACCCAGTAGCTGGTCGTATGCCGGGTCACATGAACGTACTCTTGGCTGAAGCAGATGTCGCGTATGAAGACATTTTAGAGATGGATGAGATTAACTCTGACTTCCCTGCAACAGACGTGGTGCTTGTGATTGGTGCGAACGACGTGGTGAACCCTGCGGCAAAAGATGATCCAACATCTCCAATCTATGGCATGCCAATTCTTGAAGCGCATAAAGCACGTACCATTATGGTCATCAAACGTTCTATGGCGACAGGTTATGCAGGTCTAGACAACGATTTGTTCTATAACGAAAAAACCATGATGATCTTCGGTGATGCGAAGAAAGTGGTTGAAGATATGACCAAAGCAATCAATGGTGGTGGACACTAATTCTCCTCCTAGAGTGTATAAAGACCACCTTCGGGTGGTTTTTTTATGTTTGCAGCTTTTGCTAAGATGATGTGTATCTTTTCAATAAGAAAACAAGATGAACATAAATCAGATCTGGTTTCAGGTGTTGCTGATCTTTGGTGGGTTCGTTTTGAGTCAATCAGCACTGGCTCAAGTCTTCGAAATAAAAAATGCATCGAAGCACTATGATGTAAAAATGATGACGAACTGTTCGGACAGTAGCTGTGATGGACAAGCCAATATTGATCTTTACCTAAAAGGGACAACACAGCACTTTCAGCATTTTTCCTCGGCTGAATTGACTATGGATCTGGACGAAACTGACAAACCATCTGTCAATGTGGTGCAGCTTTATGGTGAGCAAAGTGCCGTGATTTTTGCCGACTTTAATTTTGACGGCAGTGAGGATGTCGCCATCCGTAATGGTAATTATGGTGCTTATGGCGGGCCAACTTACGATGTTTATGTCTTTCATCGGACTAAAAATAAATTTGTGCTGAGTCAGGAGTTATCGGCCTTAACTCATGAAAATTTGGGCATGTTTGAGGTCGATCCAAAACAGAAAAGAATCTTAACCTTCAATAAAAGTGGATGTTGTTATCACATCCGTTCGGAATATATCGTGATTCCTAAACACGGCTTGAGTTTAGTCAAAGAGTTTATTGAAGATGCAACAGTCCAAGCGGGAAAGGTTAAAGTGACGGAGCGAACGCTGAATCGTGGTCGATGGATAGAGAGGGTCCACTATTATGCTGTGGATGAATACTATAAAAACTAAAAGCCATGTTTTAGCAATTAGCTTATAAATTCATTTTGACCTCTTGTATGGTGTATCGCTTTTTCACCTTGTTTAAATCGCTCCATTTATATTGGCGAACATAGATCATTTTTAAATATCTATAAGGTGTTGAAACACTGGCATTGATTTTGCAATTGAGATGAATAATCTTTGGGGGATTATTCATGAAAAAAATAAAATACTTACTCTTCTTTGTGTGCTGTATTGCCTTACCCAGTTTTGCCGCAGAGTCCCTGCCAACACAGACTCAAAATATTCAAGAGATTCGCCTCTCGCTTGACAGTGTCTGGGTGGTGCTGGGTGGCATCTTGGTATTTTTCATGCAAGCAGGTTTTGCCCTGATTGAAAGTGGTTCGGTGCGCTCTAAAAACACCATTAATGTACTCATGAAAAACTATATGGATGCGTGTTTAGGGGGCTTGGTGTTTTGGTTGATTGGCTTTGGTTTGATGTTTGGTGTCAATTCGAGTGGCTGGATAGGAACCTCACATTTTGCCCCCAATGCCATGGATGACTGGCACTGGAACCTCTTGTTCTTTCAAATGATGTTTGCTGCCACAGCCACGACGATTGCCAGTGGGGCGATGGCTGAGCGGATTCACTTTGTGGCGTATATCGTGAGTGCTGCGGTGGTCAGTGGTTTGATCTACCCGATTTTTGGTGCATGGGCTTGGGGGAGCTTATTTGATGGCGAAGGTTGGCTAAAAGCCATGGGTTTCATTGACTTTGCAGGTTCAACGGTGGTGCATTCGATTGGTGGATGGGTGGCTTTAGCCGGAATTATTGTGTTGGGGCCTCGTTTAGGGCGGTTTGGGCGCAATGGACAGGTCCATTACTTGGCAGGACATAATTTACCGTTGGTGGCGCTAGGCGGTTTTGTTCTATGGCTGGCATGGTTTGGTTTTAATGCGGCCTCTACTGTGAAGGCGGATGTGAGTATTGGGCGGATTGCCTTGAATACGCATTTGGCGGCGTGTGCTTCGGCAGTTGCCTATATGGTTTATACCCTAATATGTGGTAAAGCAATTTTAATGCGCGGCACCATTAATGCCTCCTTGGGTGGGCTGGTTGCAATTACGGCGGGCTGTGCAACCATGAGTCCACTGTATGCCATCATCAGTGGGGCGGTTGCAGGTGTGTTGGTCAGTATTTTACCAGTGGTGATGGAAAAACTCCGCTTGGATGATGTGGTCGATGCGGTGACTGTGCATGGTTTTTGTGGGGCATGGGGCACATTGGCAGCGGGTTTGTTTTTTGAAAACAATAAGTTTAATGCGGGGATCATTGCGGTACAAGGCTTGGGGATTTTGACAGCCTTTGCGTGGGGTTTTGGTGTGGCATTGATCGTCTTTAAAGTCTTGGACCTCGTTCTTGGTGGTTTGCGGGTGAGTAAACAACATGAACAACGTGGCTTGGACTATACCGAACATGCAGAACTGTCTTATCCCGAGTTTCAGCGTGATGTGACGTTTGAAACTGATGATATGACCAAACGTCATTAATGAAAGAGGATAGCTCATGTCGACTGAAACATTAACTATTTTACAAAAACGCCAAGCGATCGAGCGTGGACTGAGTCAGTACTTACAAGGAACACTTTTAGAGCAAGTATTGAATCACTGGGAAGCGAAATATGGTGATCAACCCTCCTTTGTCCTGAATCGTTTTTTGAGTGAAATTTGCACCACAGAAGAATTACGTTACTTTCGAAAAGACATGCTCAAAAATGTCTTGGCAGAGATGGCCCAAGTTGAAAAACAAGTGTTGTTGAACCCATCTGCAAAAGCATCGAAAAGCGAACAAGGGGGAGCAGCGTTATTCGATGCATTGACGTTTTTTATGCAAAATATCTGTCAAGCAGTCAAAGCCGTTGATGTGCAGGAGTTTGAGCGTGAGGTGAAAACGCAGCTAGATGCTTTATCCATTGTGATTGATAGATATCAGGCCTTGGATGATCGAGCAGTACTTGAAGCTTTGCCCATGACTCAATATGCGCAGGTCTTGACGGTCTGTTATGAAAATTATTGTGAATTTTATGGTCCAGCAAAAGCAGATCAACTCTATGCCCATGTGAAGCGCCAAGTGAAAGAGCGTTACCCAATGGTCGATATGCATCGCTTAATTTAAATAAAAATAGACATAAAAAAAGCGACCTTCAGGTCGCTCTTTTCATATTAGGCTACAGTTTCTTCTGGGGCTGCACGCCAAAGGCTTTCTAGGTCGTAGAAACGACGTGCTGTTGGCAACATCACGTGCACAACAACAAAGCCAAGATCAATCAAGATCCATTCTGCATCACGTTCGCCTTCGACACCGAGAGGGCGAAAACCTGCTTTACGTGCTTCTTCAGCAACGTTATCAGCAAGTGCTTTGATGTGACGCGTTGATGTACCGCTTGCAATCACAATTGCATCAGCGACGTTGCTGATTAGGCTGACATCAATCGCTAAAATATCTTTTGCTTTTACATCTTCAAGGGCTTCATGTACAACTTTTAAGCAAGCTTGTACGTCGGCAGCTTGGGTATTCATTGCGAAATCGTGAGAATTAGAAGCGCTGGGCGATGGTTCTAAATTCATAAAGGGAATTTTTCCGGACAATAACTCATCTTATAATATAGCGTTTTTAGGCGAAAATTTCAAATCCGCAACAGTTCAACTTTGAGGATGTGTAGCAAAGTATTTTGCCTTCCATGCAAAGGACTGAGTTGAAACAGTTTTTGGTCGATATTCAGCCGCAATAAAACCGTCATAACTGCTGTGTTGTAGCCATTCAAAAATATTTGCATACATAATTTGTGCGGTATCTGGCTCATGCCGCCCCGGACAGTCTGCAAATTGGATGTGACCAATATCTTGAATATTTTCTTGTAGCCCTTGCAACACATCTTCACCCATCATGGCCATGTGATAGCAGTCGTATTGCATTTTAAGTGCAGGGTGTTGTACTGCTTCTAACATTTCCTGTGCTTGGGCAATATTTTGTACTAAGAAGCGTGGCATATCTGTGCCGTTGATCATTTCAAAGACAGGCTGAATGTCATGTTCACTGAACATATGGCAGGCCAGTTTCAGGTTTTTAGACAAGGTATTTAAACAGGGCAGTAGGTCGGCATCTAGGGGTTGTTTGCCAGCAAGGATATTCACACTTGGCACTTTGAGTGCGCTGGCATATTGCACTGCTAACTGAAGAGCGTGATGAAACTCTAGCTCTTTGCCGGGGACACCTGCGAGTCCATTGCCACCAGTCATTAAGTCGCCCGCAGGAACGTTAATCAGGCAGAGACTTAAGTCATGAAGCGTAAGCTGAGTTTGAATTTGTTCAATGCTAAGTTCGTAGGGAAATTGGATTTCCACATGTTTAAAGCCAACGGCTTGAGCCAAAGCAAAACGCTCAAGCAGCGGTACTTCGGTAAAAATCATGGATAAATTTACAGCAAGTTTGGACATGATTTTCTCCTGATTTTATTTGGCTTGTTGTTCTACTTGTAATATGACTGAGGCAAGATCAGCTTCAGCATAGCCTTGTTGTTGGTGTGCTTGCAATTGCTGAAGTGCTCGCGCTGCAACAGGAATGTCGAGTTGGTGCTGCGCAGCAAGCTGCACGGCATTGTTCAAGTCTTTAGACAGGGTTTGAACTTTCCACTGTACGGGCTCAAATAGGTGAGTCGCCATACGTGGACTTAAAATTTGAAAGGGTTTCGAATCGGCAAAACCGCCTGCAAGCGCAGGTGCAAGTAAGCGAGTGTCCACGCCAGCTTTGGCTGCTAAAGCAACCGCTTCTGCAATCAGCGTGCTATTGGCTGCCACAATCAGTTGATTACAAATTTTGGTGGCTTGTCCTGTTCCAGTGTTGCCCATACAGGTGACACGTTGCGACAAGATATTATAAATCAAAGACAAGTCTTGAATCGTCTGTGCATCGCCACCAGCAAAGATGACCAGCGTACCTTGTTCCGCACCGATAGTTCCCCCTGAAACAGGTGAGTCGATCCATTGCACCTGTTTTTGTTCGGCACGTGCTGCAAGGCTCAGGGTTTGCTCCACCGAAAGACTGGAAAAGTCGATAATCACTTGCTTCGCCGTCAAAAACGGTTCGATTTGTTCATAAACGCTGAGTGCGGCTTTGTCGTCCGCTAAACAGGTTAGGATTACAGGATAGTCGGCAATATTCTGTAGCGTTAAGTCTGTCGCCCCTAAATCAATGAGTGCATCGCAGGCACTGCGGGTGCGGTTCCATACAGCGACCTCGAAACCCGCTTGAAGTAAGCGGGTGGCCATACGGCTGCCCATGAGTCCCATGCCAAGAAATGCAATTTTAGTGTGTCGATCGAAACTCATGGGACCCTCTTTGATTGTCAGTGCTTAAATACTGTTATTTGTATTGGCGTGGTAGATACTGCGCGTCGGGTTGTTTATCTTTTTTACGTGCGATTTGGCTATTTTTACCTAACAGTAATTTGAGCTGCCAAATTTTTTCCAAACGTAAGGATTTTTTAGGCTTATGCTGCATGGCATCCAACACATATTTTGAGGCCATGAGTGCATCTGGTGAGCGTTGTAACATTTCTTCTGCAATGGCTTGGGCTTTAGCAAGCGGTGATTCATCAAGATGTGTGACTAAGCCGATTTCTTTGGCATAAGTTGCATCGAAAATACGTGCCGTAAGCGTTAACTCTTTGGCAAGATCTAGTCCGATCAAACCTTTCAAAGAACGCGTCAGTCCCATATCAGGAACCAGTCCCCAACGGCTTTCCATAATCGACATTTTGGTTGCAGGGTGTGCGACACGAATGTCTGCCGCTAAAGCCAGTTGCATACCAGCGCCAAAGCAAAATCCTTCAATCGCGGCAATCACAGGAACAGGCAGTTCTTGCCAAATTAGGAAAGCTTTTTGAAAGAGGCTTTGTCCAGGTTTGATCAGTTCCCATGCGGCATAGGCGCGATTCTTCGGATTGTTCAAATCGGCAAGATCAATGCCTGCACTAAAGACTTGCGCTTCACCAGTGAGGATGACACAGCGAATGCTGCGGTCTTTTTTAATTTTTTCAGCAGTTTTAACCAATTCGCGTAACAAGTCGAAACTCATCGCATTGCGTTTATCTGGACGGTTAAGTGAAACAGTGGCAATGCCGTTTTTGTTTTCAATGCGAAGTAAAGCCATGATGAGAACTCTTATTTTTTGCTCGCACGGAGCATAGCATAGCTCTCGTACGGATAAATGACACCAAGAGTCACGTCACAACTTGTCTTAGGTGTCATGCTCTTTTGAATGTTTTATGGGCTATGTTTGATTAAAATTTGCTGTGCCGCATGTTGTACTTGTTCAATCACGACTTTGAGTTCATTGAAACGCTTGATGGTTTCTTGAACAAATTGTTCATCTGCTTTACGACGCTCTTTACGTAAGGTTGAAACAAACTGTTCAAATGTCCCTGTTGCTTCTTGTAAGTTGGGTACACCGACATAGCGTGTTGCACCATACAGGCGGTGTAGCACATGCTCCAATTGTGGGAAATCTTCCATTTCAATCAATTGCTTCATTTCATGCAACTCAGTATCAAAACTGTCCATTAACATACGCAATAAGTCGACCGCTAAATCTTCTTTATTGGCGGCTAACTGTAAGCTTTGCTGCCAGTCGAGCACCTTAGGATCGAGTGCTTCAATCACGATAGCTTTTTCAACGGGTGAGCCTTTATTGAAGCGATCAGTGGTCCAATGGGTCAGGATTTGAATAATCTGATCAATTTGAATTGGTTTGGTGACATAGTCATCCATGCCGACTTGCAGTAGTTTTTGCTTTTCATCGGCCAATGCATGTGCGGTGAGGGCAATGATGGGCAAACGTTTATGGTTTTCAATGGTTGACTCCAGCGCACGAATGGCACGTGTGGTATCGACCCCCGACATGACAGGCATTTGAATATCCATAAATACCAAATCAAAAGCTTTGCTGTCGTGTTCAGCACGCTCTTGTAAAATCTCTAAGGCTTGTTGACCGCTTAAAGCTTTTGTTGTCTTGACATTCAATTCGCCCAGCAGGGCTTCAAGGACAATCAGGTTAGGGAGATGGTCATCCACCGCTAAAATATGTAAGCCTTGACCATTGAAGGACTCCATTTCATCTTCTTCAAATAGCGGTTGATTGCTGAGTAATTGAATCAAAGCACTCCGACTGAGCGGTTGGTATAATGGTCGTGCGCGATACTCATTCAGCGTAGTCAAATCGAGTGACATCTGGTAACCATAAACCGCAAGGTTACCGCTATAACGTTGACGAATTTCTTTTAATAAAGCTTCGGTATCCCCACTATGGTCAACAATCAACCATGTGTTTTCCACATCTTGAGGCAGTCTGTTGAGGTGACTGAACAAGTCTAAAATTGAACTCGATTCGATGTGCTCCACAGCATAGTCTTCAAGATAATGACGCAGAATATTGGCCGTTGCAGGATGTGCCAAATACGAAACCACTTGCATGTCGCTAAACTGAGGATGCTCAACGTACTCATCTTCTTCATTGACCATAAACATGGCTGTAAACCAGAAGGTGGAACCTTTTTCGGTGGGCGCGCGTTCTTGGTTGTCCTCAAATCCAATTTGCCCCTGCATCAAATGCACTAGCTGTTTGGAAATCGCTAAGCCTAGACCTGTACCGCCAAATTGGCGCGTGACTGAAGCATCACCTTGCGAGAAAGACTCAAACAGTTTTTTGCGGTCGGTTCCACTGAGTCCGATGCCGCTGTCTTGTACACTAAAGTGCAATAGGCACTGTCCAATATCATCTTGTTCCATTCTTGCGCGGACGATGATCTCGCCATCAGGAGTAAACTTAATGGCATTGGAAATCAGGTTGGTTAAAATTTGTTTGAAGCGTAGGGCATCTCCAACCACATGCTTTGGCACATTGTCGGCATAGTAAAAGGCCATATCGATATGCTTTTGTGCAGCAAGAGGAGATAGCATATCCATAACATCAAAAATTGCTTCTTCTAAATCAAAAGTTGCAGTATCGAGTTCTAGTTTACCGGCATCAATTTTTGAAAAATCTAAAACATCATTAATCAGTGCTAGTAAGTGTGCAGATGATTTACGGATGGTTTGTAAATACAGGTTTTGATCATTGTTGAGGTTGTCTTGACGCAGTAACAGGTGAATAAAACCATCAATACTGTTCAGTGGCGTGCGCAGTTCATGGCTGATATTGGCCAAGAATACAGACTTGGACTGACTTGCTGAAATGGCTTGGTCACGCGCTTGACGATAGGTAATGTTTTGTACTTCTAAAGTGTCAAGGGTTCGACGTAAATCGTCTTCCGTCTGCTCAGTGTGTTCTTTCAATTCTAAAAAACTAAAATGCAGGCGTTTCACCACATTGGCAATATCGCGCTGTAGTAAGCGTAATTCACCAGTACTGTTAATCAGCATGTGTTGATCGAGGGTGTCGGCATTTAAACGTTGCAGCTGCATGCGAATTTCATACATCGGCGCAATCCAGCGACGCGAGTAGAAATTTAAACAGAGTAAAAGTAGTAATAGTGTCAACAGACCTGTCGCAATCAACACAATCAACACGCGATAACGGGCAATTTGTAAAGGCTGGTTATCTAATTCAACCACCAACTGCGCAGGCGTGCCTGTAAATTGGTTGATGGGCAAACCATATACTGTATTACCTTTAAAATTCATCGGGCCAAAAAAATCAGTATTTTTTTTCAACGCAGGCCACGGCGCTTGGTCTTGGTAGCCAATGCTGAGTTTGTTATTGCCTTTTTCATCAATAATTGCGGCACGAATCAGATGTTTTTCATCTAACATCTTTTGCATCAAATAACGTGCATTTTCATACTGCCAAGGGGAGGCATTCACCAAATTGATCGCCGCTTCTGCATCCAGTTGGTAGCGCGTTAAAATCGCAATCGCCATTTGTCGCTGCTGGGCTTTGGCTGCATTTGAAGTTTCGGTAATAACCAGTAATGCACCTACACAGGCCAAAATCATAATCGGCACGAAAATAAGTGCAATGAGCTGTCCATAAGCATGGTTTAAGTGCAGACGATTAAATAACTTTTTATTGATATTTGACATGGTGCAAGTGATTTATTCCCTATGCTTTGAAGTGTAGCACGCTTTATAAAAAATCGATGGTGCTTTAATCACTTTCGCGAAAAAGCACGCTAAATGGGTGCAGGGACTGGCATTTTTCCATACAATAGGCGCACCTCGATCAAGGTGCAAAGAATGAGTACTACATCCACTGATTTTCAAGCAGACGAATTTTTGTTAGATCACTATGTTGGAAAAACTCCACTGGTGCGTTTACAGCGTCTGGCTAGTCACACTCAAGCAACAGTATTGGCAAAGTTAGAAGGCAACAACCCCGCAGGTTCTGTCAAAGACCGTCCCGCGTATAACATGATTATGCAAGCGGAAAAGCGAGGGCAAATCCAGCCGGGCGATACCTTGATTGAAGCGACCAGTGGAAATACCGGCATTGCACTGGCGATGGTTGCTGCGATGCGTGGCTATCAGATGAAACTGATTATGCCCAACAACATGAGCCAAGAACGTAAAGATGCAATGCGTGCTTATGGCGCGGAACTGATTGAAGTGACCAAAGAACAGGGCATGGAAGGTGCACGTGATTTGGCTTTGCAAATGCAAGAAGAAGGCAAAGGGCATGTACTCAACCAGTTTGGTAATCCTGATAATGTTGAAGCACATTATTTAACGACTGGGCCTGAACTTTGGCAGCAAACAGGTGGCAAAATCACTCACTTTGTAAGTTCAATGGGCACTACAGGTACCATTATGGGGGTCTCTAAATATCTCAAAGAGATGAACCCCGACATTCAAATTATTGGCTTACAGCCATCGGATGGTTCAAGTATCGCAGGGATTCGCCGCTGGCCTGAAGAATATTTACCAACGATTTTTGACCGCAGTCGGATTGATCAAATTATTGATATTCCGCAAATTGAAGCGGAAAAAACCATGCGTAAATTGGCGCAAAAAGAAGGGATTAGCGCAGGAACTTCTTCAGGTGGTGCGGTGTGGGCATCGATTAAAATTGCTGAAGAAAACCCTGGTGCTGTCATTGCGTGCATTATTTGTGACCGTGGTGACCGTTATTTATCGACGGGTCTTTTCTCTGTGGTCGATCCTGAATAAAACAATAAAAGAGAGTCCTGCTATGCGTTTACCCGTTCTCACCTTTGATATCGAAACAATGACAGATTTGAGATCGGGGGCGCATTTATATGGTTTAGATTTGCCTGAGGCTGATTTGGAGGCGGCACTGACCAAATTGCGTCGCCAAGAATCAGGCATGGATTTTCAGCGTTTGGCTTTGCATGAAATTGTGTGTATTTCAGGCTTATGGCTGGATGACCAAGGCCAGATGAAACTTTTTTCTTTTAGCCGTGAGCAATATTCGGAAGCAGAAATCCTCAGTAAGTTTTTATCCATATTTGATAAGCGCTTACCAACTTTAGTGAGCTGGAATGGTGCTCAGTTTGACTTACCTGTAATCATGCTTCGTGCTATGTATCATGGTTTAACTGCACCTGCTTTGTTCGATCAAGGCGAAATTGACACACAAAAGCGCTATAATAACTATCAGAACCGTTATCATCAGCGTCACATCGACCTGATGGATGTGATGGCAATGTTTAATGGACGTCATTTCCAAAAGCTAGATGATGTTGCCCATTTATTGGGGTATCCCGGTAAACGAGGCGATGGGGCTTATCATGTACCTGAATATGTTCGGGCGCAGGAATGGCTCAAACTCACCAGTTATTGTGAAGGTGATGTGCTAAATACATGGTTGGTGTATTTGCGTTGGCTCTTGCTCAAAGGGCAATTGCTCGCTCAAGACCACCGTCATTTTATTGATCAAACCATCCAGTTTTTACAGGCCCAACCGCAGCATCAAGACTTTTTGTCGGTGTGGCGTGAGACCTCACAGCAGACGGCTTTTACCGCTGCCGATTTTTCCCCTTCCCATCTATAGGTACACATGAAACATAGAGCCAAACCTCGTCCAACTCAACAGCCCAGTTATATTTTTCAGGTTGAGTCACTTTCGCATGAAGGACGCGGCATAGCGCACTATGGTTCGCATCCAGACCATCCTGCAGAGAAGCAGGGTAAAAAAGTCTTTATTAACTATGCATTGCCGGGTGAAACGGTTAAAGCGCAGATTACCCATGCGGTAAAGCGTTTAGAGGAAGCCGATGCTGTTCAACTCCTCAGTGAAGCCTCTGCTTTTCGGGTTGAGCCGAAGTGTCCGCATTTTAAAAGCTGTGGTGGCTGTAATATGCAGCACATTCATCCCGATGAGCAAATTCGTTTAAAGCAAGAAGTGCTTAAATCGCATTTGCAGCATTTTGCAGGGATTCAACCTGAAGAGTGGTTGCCGCCTTTGCGCTCTTTACGTGAAGACTACCGCCGTAAAGCACGCATTGGGGTGCGTTATTTGCCGCACAAAGATCAATTGGTCGTGGGTTTTCGAGAGCGTCAAACCAATAAACTAACTTCAATTGATCGCTGCTTGGTGTTAGATCAAGCGTTTGGTTCAATCACACGCTTGAAGCAGTTACTCCAAAGTCTAACAGCCAAAGCGGCTATTGGTCATATAGAATTGGCCATGGGGGATTGTGACATCGCCCTCACGGTGCGACATACTGAAAAATTAAACACAGAGGATGTCAACCGATTAAAACAATTTGCGTTAGACAGAGGGTGGCAGTTGTATTTACAAGCTGCAGGCCCAGACAGTCTAAAGCGTATGGATGATGAACATGCAGAGATGCGTTTACATTATCGTTTAAATGATTTTGATGTGGCATTTGGATTTAACCCACACGACTTTACTCAAGTAAACTCAACCATTAACCCGCAAATGGTGAAATTGGCATGTGACTTGCTAGATTTAAAACAAGGAGAACGTGTTCTCGATTTGTTCTGTGGTCTAGGAAATTTCTCTTTGCCTTTGGCTCGATGCGTGGGTGCAACAGGACAAGTGGTTGGTGTTGAAGGCAGTGAAGAAATGGTTCAACGTGGTGCAGAAAATGCGGAACGTAATGCTCTTGGCCAGTTGAAGTTCTTTTCACAAGATTTAACAAAAGATTTCTCGCATCATTCTTGGGCAAATCAAGGATTTGATGCATTATTGATAGATCCTCCACGTGCAGGCGCAGAGGAAATAATGCATTATATGCCTAACTTTGGTGCAAAAAGAATCGTTTACGTGTCGTGTAATCCAGCGACACTCGCAAGGGATGCGGGGCTGTTGGTACAACAGGGTTATCGATTAGTCAAAGCCGGTGTGATGGACATGTTTACCCACACAGGTCACGTTGAGTCGATAGCATTGTTTGAAAAAGATAATGAGATAAACGATTAAAGAATATGAAGCGTAAAAGTGTAGGAGAAGGGTATGGTCACAGTACGTGAGCAACTACCTGGGCGACTCAATGAGTTGTCTCAGGAGGCGACTGTAGAGCATGCCGAACAAGCTCAACATGATTTGGCTGAATGGTTAGATCGTGTTCGAAGCATATTAGATGATGCGAAGCTTGAGCAACTCGAAGAAGTTGCCAATTTGACTTTACAAAAAGAGTTAGAAACCACGGTTAATCATCGTTCCAATACCTTTTATACCGGTATTGAAATGGCGGATATTCTGGCCCATCTACATGTCGATGAAGACACCTTGGCTGCTGCGATGCTCTATCGTGGTGTACGCGAAGGCGTGATTCCTTTGGCGGAAGTACAAGAGCATTTTGGCGAACAAGTGCATGCACTGGTCAAAGGCACTTTGGCTATGGGTAAGTTATCTGACCTCATCGAGCAGAATAAACGCCTCGAAGATCACTTTAATAACAATCAGCGCGAGCACTTAAACGGCATTTATAAAATGTTGATTTCAGTGACGGAAGACGTGCGCGTTGTACTGATCAAATTGGCTGAGCGGACTTATGCACTGCGTGAATTGGCGACTTCATCTAAAGAGCGTCAAGAGCGTGTAGCACGAGAAATCTTAACCATTTACTCACCACTGGCACACCGTTTAGGGATTGCGCAGTTAAAGTGGGAACTGGAAGATTTAGCCTTTCGCTATTTAGCACCCGATCGCTATAAAGAAATTGCGACGCTGCTGAATGAAAAGCGACTGGAGCGTGAGCAATATATTCAGTTTGTGATTGATACTTTGCGTGCATCTTTGAATGAGCATGGTATTGAAGCTGAAATTAGTGGCAGGGTAAAACACATTTATTCGATTTATCGAAAAATGAAAAGTAAGAACCTGAGCTTCGATCAGCTGTATGACATTCGTGCCGTTCGGGTCTTGGTTAAAACGGTTCCTGAGTGCTATCACTCGTTGGGGATCGTGCACCAAATTTGGCGGCATATTCCGCATCAGTTTGATGACTATATTACCAATCCGAAAGCCAATGGTTACCGCTCACTGCATACGGCTGTGATTGCGGAAAATAAGTCACTTGAAGTTCAGATTCGTACCAAGAGCATGCATGAAGAAGCAGAACTTGGGGTGTGTTCGCACTTTAACTATAAAGAGGGCGGTAAGAATACCGATCGCTCTTTTAACCATCGTTTACATTCATTGCGTGCAGTACTTGAACACTATCAAGAGCGAAATGATGCGAATGTACATAAGTCTGATGAAGACTCTGAAAATTTTGAGCAGATTCAAGATTTTGAGGATTTTGAGAAGATTTATGTCTTTAGCCGTGATGGCGATATTAAAGAGCTCCCACGTGGTTCGACCGTACTCGACTTTGCTTATCATGTGCATACTCAAGTCGGGAACAAGTGTTATGCCGCGAGAGTGAATCAGCGTTATGTTCCGCTGACCTATACCTTAAAAACGGGTGAACAAGTTGAGATTTTAACCAAGAAAGACCGTGAGCCAAACCGTGATTGGTTGGTGAACTCTTTAGGTTATATCAAGACGGCACGTGCGCGTGACAAGCTGCGCCATTGGTTTAGACAACAAGACCGCAGCAAAAACTTGGAAGTGGGCCGTGACCTGCTCAACAAAGAACTTTCACGTTTAGCAATTCACCCAAAAAGTATTGATTTGAATGATTACTGCAATCATTTTAATGTCAAAGCGGGTGAAGACATTCTGATTGCACTGGTCAATGGTGACATTAGTCTGCATGCATTGATCAATCAGGTGAACCGTCATATGCATTTGGATCAGGACGAACCTGAACTGGTGCTGAAGCCAACTTTGAATCCACGTGCTAGTCATACCTTGTCAGCGCATGGCATTCTGATTGATGGTTTAGATAACGTTGAGCTGCATGTGGCGCAGTGTTGTCAGCCTGTGCATGGTGAGTCAATTGCGGGTTATATCACCTTGAACCGTGGGGTGAGCATCCATAAAGTAGCGTGTCCTGACTACTTACGCATGATTCAAAATGAACCTGAACGTGCAGTAGAAGCCGATTGGGAAATGCAGCCAACGCGTGGTCAGAGTGTGCAAATTGTGGTGGAAGCTTATGATCGCCGTGGTTTGCTCAAAGATTTGACCCAAGTGATTTTCTCCGATCAAATCAATATTCGTCAGGTTAATACCATCTCTGAAGCAGACGGTATTGCCAATATGAAATTGTTGATTGAAGTGAAAGGCTTATCGCAATTATCAAAACTGTTGGCGCGATTAGAGCAACAACCAGGCATTATTAGTGCGCGTCGTTTGGTACAAGGTAACTAAGCGAATTGAAAAAAAAGCCTGCAATTGCAGGCTCTTTTTTTATTTAGAAAGGTACAAGTTGGTTAGGCGATTCAGAAATTGGGGACTGATTTTACTCAGTTGAAATAAAAGCTTGGCTTTGGCACCCACGGCTTGATGGGTTGCAGTGAGTGCCGTATCTTTTGCAACAGCACGTTGAAAAACGTGTTGCGCTACATCTTCTGTAGTTAAGTGTACCCCCATGTTTTGAATACTCTTCGCTTGCATATCTTGCACCATGGCAGTTTGTACAAATAGCGGCATAACATCTAATACGCGAATGCCATATTTCTGCCATTCGGTATCTAAGCCTTCGGTGATACCGCGTACTGCAAACTTACTGGCAGAGTACGAGACCAAATCAGCTTGACCATAGATGGCTGAAGCTGATGAAAGGTTGATGATGCGGGCAAAATTCGCTTGTTTGAGATAGGGCAATGCAGCATGGCAGCCATTCAGTACACCATTAACATTGATCGAGATGGTTTTGTGATGTGCGCTGATCTCTGTGTGTTCAAAAGGCCCAGAGAATAGAATTCCTGCATTATTGACCAAAACATTGAGCTCACCTGCCCATGTGACAAACTCGGCTAAAGCTGTTTGCCAGTCTTGATAGCTGGAAACATCGAGCTGTCCTGCTTTGGCATTTGGGCCGAGGCTAGCTGCTAGCTGTTGGGCTTGAGCGCTATTGATGTCATAAATCCCGACTTTGTAGTGATGTGTATAAAATAAGCGGGCGATGGCCGCACCAATACCTTGGGCTGCACCGCTAATCAAAATACTGCGCATTGAAACTGCTCCTTGTTGCTCTTTTTCTTGATGTTATTGTTGTGATTGGATTGAGCATAACAAATGAATGCCGTCATAATGTAATTTTTATCAATATGATTTTTGAAGAGAGATAAACATGGAACAATTGCTGAACGTGATGCGTGAATTACGTGAAAAGTGTCCATGGGATCAACAGCAAACTCCAGAAAGCTTAACCCGCTATGCCATTGAAGAGGCTTATGAAGTTGAAGCTGCTGTGCGTTCAGGTAAAGCTGATGAGGTGCGCGATGAGTTGGGTGATTTACTGCTACAGGTGGTGTTCCAGTCACAGATGTATGCCGAGCAAGGGGCTTTTAATTTTCAAGATGTGGTCCATGCCATCACAGAAAAACTGATTCGTCGTCATCCCCATGTTTTTCAAGCACAGCAGTTTTCAGCTTTGTCTGCCGAAGATGTAGGCGAGCTTTGGAAGCAAATTAAACAACAGGAAAAACAAGGTAAGGCACAGTCACGATTAGACAGCATCAAGCATGGCCCAGCCTTACAACAAGCGGAACAGATTCAAAAAAATGCAGCACGGATCGGTTTTGACTTTCCAGATGTAGCAGGTGCTTATACCAAGCTTGAAGAAGAATTAGCTGAATTGAAACATGCGGTTCAACAGCAAAATTCCGATGAAATAGCAGATGAATTTGGCGATTGTTTATTTTCAATGATCAATGTTGGACGTAAACTGGGCGTCTCAAGCGAAATGTCGCTTTTGAGTACGATTCATAAATTTCGTACTCGTTTTGCTTTCATTGAAGATCAAGCTTTGCAACAACAAAAAAAGATTGAGCAGATGTCCTTAGAAGAAATGGATCAACTGTGGGAGCAAGCCAAATTACAACTGAAATAATAAAAATGGTGGCTTGAATTGATAAAAATAAAAGTAAGTTTGTTGATCATTGCGTTGTTATTACTGAGTTTACTGGCGTGGATACCCAGTAGTTATGCACAGTCTTTTGATCAGAACTATCTGAACTGGAAAGCAGAGCAGCAGGTGTGGGATGATCGTATTCAAGCTCCTAAAAGCGTGAAACGTGCTGTGTCTCCTGTTCAGGCTCAACCTGTGTCGAGCACAAATAAAATTAGTTTAAATCAAGCCAGTGTTGATCAATTACAGCAACTTCAGGGTGTGGGTCTAAAAAAGGCACAGGCAATTGTGGCCTATCGCCAGAAACAAGGGCCATTTAAGACCATAGATGAGCTACAACAGGTGCGCGGGATTGGACCGGCAATTTTTGCAAAAAATAAAACTCGTTTGGGCTTGTGAAAAAAGCGGTGTCATTTATTGGTGAATTGATCAGAATCCTGCTTTGCTTTCGATAATCAAATTGCCCTTTGATTGTGTTAGATATATGATTAGCGTCATCTTAGAATTTTACGTTTAGGCGTAGGAGACAGCGGCTTTTGCAAACTTTGCGCGCGTCAAAATGTGGTTTATCAACCGCTCAATTACCTTCTTACATTTTAGATGTGATCGATGCATTAACTAAGGCAGGCTATGAAGCGTATATCGTCGGTGGCGGTGTCCGCGACATGATGCTTGGCCTAAATCCCAAAGATTTTGATGCAGTGACCAATGCAACACCGTCACAGGTAAAAGAAGTTTTCGGACGACGTTGCCGTATTATCGGACGCCGTTTTGAGCTGGCTCATGTCTATTCAGGTCGTGAGTTGGTTGAAGTGGCAACTTTCCGTGCACCGCCGAAGAAAGAAGTCACCTCTGCGCAAGGCATGATTTTGCGTGATAACAATTGGGGCACGATAGAGCAAGACTTTGCTCGCCGCGATTTTTCAATTAATGCAATGTACTATCAGCCACGCAAGGGCGTTGTCTTAGATTTCTGTCATGCTGTGGATGACATTAAAAATAAAACCTTACGTCTACTGGGCGATGCACAAACGCGTTTTGAAGAAGATCCTGTGCGAATGCTACGGACTTTGCGTTTTGCTGCAAAATTAGGTTTCTCAATCGATCAGCAAATTCTCGACGTTTTCACCTTGGAAATGACGCAGTTGCTGCGTGATGTTTCGCCGCACCGTTTATATGATGAATCTCAGAAGTTGTTCACGATGGGACATCTAAATCGTGTGTTGCCAATGCTGATTGACTTCGGCATTTGGAAGCAGTTATTTGCAGATATCCAACCGAATATTACCCCATTTATTGAACGTGCCGCTAAGAATACCGATCAGCGTATTCAAGTGGGCAAAACCATCAACCCTGCATTTTTCTATGCGGTATTGTTATGGCAACCGTTCTTAGAACGTTGTGAGTTTTATAGCAGTAAGGGTGTGGTTGCAGCTGAAGCGCGTGCACAAGCAGGACTGGATGTATTAAAACGCCAAGCCACGCGGACTATTATTCCGCGCTTTGCCGAAACCTTCATTCGTGAAGTGTGGGAAATGCAAACTCGCTTACTCAATCCGAAAGCACAGCAAATTCAAGCCTTATCTAGCCATGCACGTTTCCGTGCAGGCTTTGACTTCTTGTTACTTCGCGAAAAATCCGGTGATGAGGGTACGCTCGGCATGGGACAATGGTGGGACGCGTATCAGTTGATGAGCACCGATGAAAAAGAACGTGCTATCAGCCAATATAACCGCCAACGTGCAAAATCACGTCGCAGTGGTAAAGCAAGTGCTGAAGAAGCAGCGATTGCCAAAACGGTAAGTCATGAAATTGAGCCTCTGGTGCAAGAGCAAGAATCGCGCAGTCGCCGTGCACGTAAACCGAAGCAACACGCTGAAGCTCGTACGCAGACTGGTAGGGGAGCAGGTCACAGCTCGACAGAGATTGGCGCAGACCACCCAATTTTAAAACGTAAACGTGTTCAACGTGATTTAAGCAGCGTGATTTTTGGGCCGACACAATGAGCATCGTCACGTACATTGGTCTAGGTAGTAACTTAGGCGACTCTAAGGTGATTTTGACTGAAGCGGTGCACAAGTTGGCCAGTCTTGGCGATGTGAAGATCTCCAAGCTGTATCAAAGCCCACCGATGGGACCGCAAGACCAACCCAATTATTTAAATGCTGTGGTGCAACTCAGCACAGACTTGGCGCCGTTGGCTTTGCTGGATGAACTGCAACGTTTTGAGCAAGAGTCGGGACGTGTACGTTTACGCCATTGGGGTGAACGCACTTTAGATTTAGATTTACTGATCTATGCAGAAGAGAAAATTCAGCATGAACGCTTAACCGTGCCACATGTCGGTGTGATGGAGCGTGATTTTGTGTTGATTCCACTACTGGATTTAGACCCCAATTTACACATTGATGGTATTGCGTTGAAACAGCTGCCTGTTGTACAACAACCCACGTTGAGCGTGCTGGATGCAGGCAATTGGGCAGAGATTTAATTTAGCCGAGCTAAAGATGTTGAAAGGAATAGTTTGATGATTAGTTTAAATGACTTAAGAAAATTTAAAGCAGAAGGTCGCAAATTTTCCTGCCTGACTTGCTATGATGCAAGTATGGCAAAGGCAATGGAACTTGCTGAAATTGATACCATTTTAATTGGCGATTCGCTAGGTATGGCGATACAGGGTCGTGATTCCACTTTGCCTGTTACAGTTGAAGATATGGCTTATCATACCGCAGCTGTACGCCGTGGTAATCAACATGCCTTAATCATGACCGATTTACCGTTTATGAGTTATGCCACCTTAAATGATGCTTTGCGAAGCTCAAAAGTGGTGATGCAAGCGGGCGCGCAAATGGTCAAAGTTGAAGGTGGTGCATGGCTGGCTGAAACGGTTCAAGTTTTGACACGAAACGGTATTCCTGTATGTGTACACTTAGGTTTAACCCCACAGTCTGTACATGTGTTTGGTGGCTATAAATTACAAGCACGTACACGTGAAGCGGCAGACCAATTAATTGCGGACTGCCAAGCTGTGGTCGATGCAGGCGCTGCGGTGCTGTTATTAGAGTGTGTGCCTGCGCAGCTCGGTAAAGAAATTAGTGAGTTGTTCCCACATGTACCTGTCATTGGCATTGGTGCAGGTGTGGATACCGATGGTCAAGTCTTGGTGGTACAAGACATGCTTGGACTGACTTTTGGTCGTGTTGCAAAATTTGTGCGTAACTTTATGAAAGAACAAGCAGGGGAAACGGCGATTTTGGATGCGTTCAAGGCATACCATGCAGCGGTGCTTGATAGCTCATTCCCTGCGAAAGAACAAACATTCCAAGTCGAGCTGTAAAACATGAAAACTGAAACCACGATCCAAGGCCTATCAGCATCATTGAACCCTGCGCGAACGGCTCGAAAAAGTATTGGTTTCGTCCCGACCATGGGGAACTTGCATCAGGGGCACTTGAACCTTGTACGCGAAGCGAAAAAACTCTGTGATGTGGTTGTAGTCAGCATTTTTGTGAATCCTATTCAATTTGGACCCAATGAAGATTTTGACAGTTACCCACGTACCTTGGAACAAGATCAGCGCTTGTTGGCCGAGGTTGGTTGTGACATCGTGTTTGCACCATCGGTTGAGCAAATGTATGGCAACAGCCCACGTTTGACCAATATTACTGTTTCAGATATCACCAATGATTTGTGTGGTCTACAACGCCCAGGTCATTTTGATGGTGTCGCTGTTGTGGTGACGAAACTGTTCAATATTGTGCAACCTAATTTTGCTTTCTTTGGTGAAAAAGACTATCAACAGTTGGCTGTGATTCGTCAGTTTGTTCGTGATTTGAATATGCCGCTTGAAGTGATGGGTGTGGCAATTGCACGTGCTGAAGATGGTTTGGCTTTAAGTTCACGTAATGGTTATTTAAGCGAAGAAAACCGTCAAAAGGCACCGACCATATATCAAAGCTTAAAAGCGGCTGAACAGTCGCTACAAGCCGGTACCGCTTTAGCGGATGTGTTAGCAAATATAAAGGCGACATTGACACAGGCTGGTTTTGTTGTGGATTATGTGGAAGCACGCACACCTGCATTGCAAAAAATGGATGCATTTGACCAAGATGTGGTGCTTTTCATTGCGGCAAAACTCGGGGCAACTCGTTTAATTGATAACTTGAAAGTGAAACATATTTAGTCAAGCTCACCTCTCAAAGGATTAAGATGAAGCGCATTTTAATTGTTACAGGACAGTCTGGTTCGGGTAAATCCTCTGCATTACAATTGTTGGAAGACCTCGGTTATTACTGTATTGATAATTTGCCTTTGGCTTTACTCCCAGAGATTGTTGCCAAGCTGGATCGGGAAAATAATCTTGAGCAGTTGGCGCTTGGTGTAGATGTACGCAGTACACGTGCAGATTTGCAAGAGTTCGACTTGGTGTTTGAACAATTGCAAAGGCATGGTACGGTCGATATTATTTATTTGACCACGCGTGACCAAGAGCTGATTGCGCGCTTTAGTGCTTCACGTCGTCCGCATCCGTTGGCGACACGCTTTCAAAGTTTGAACCAGTGTATTCAAGAAGAGAAAACCCTTCTATTGCCGATTAATTTGCGCTCAACCGTGCATATTGATACCACCGATAAAAGTGTGCACGATTTAAAGCATACCTTGCTGTCAAAGTTGGGGCAGTCGGATAACCTGATTTTGATTTTGCAGTCTTTTGGCTTTAAGCACGGTATTCCGTTGGATGCTGACTATGTGTTTGATGTTCGACATTTACCCAATCCACATTGGGATTTAGAACTACGAAAGTATTCAGGACTGGATGCTCCTGTGCAAAAATTTTTGGAACAAAGTGAGCAAACGCACGAAATGTTCCAAGATATTTATAAGTTTTTAGATAAATGGTTACCAGCTTTTGCTGAAGGGCATCGTCACTATATGACCGTGTCAATTGGTTGTACGGGTGGGCAGCATCGCTCTGTATATATTGTGGATAGACTAAAAAAAGCCCTTGAGGCAAAATGGTCTATTCAGGTCCTCCATCGAGAAATGAAGCACTGGGCATGATTGACACAACTGTTGACGTAATTAATAAACTAGGGTTACATGCGCGTGCATCTGGCAAGCTCATTGAAGTGACCACTAAATTCCGTTCTTCAATCCAAATTGGAAAAGGAGACAAATTGGTGGATGCCAAAAATATTATGTCCCTCCTGATGCTAGGCGCAGGAAAGGGCACCACTTTACGCTTGGTGCTTGAAGGCGCAGATGAAGAACAAGCTTTATCTGAGATTCAGGCACTATTTGCAGCAAAATTTTACGAGGCAGATTAATCGTGGCACGTCGACCGCATAGTTTTACTGAAGAAGACTTTGAATCTTTAGAAGGACGTGCAAGTAAAACTGAACAGAAAAAAGCCGTACAACGTATGGCATCTTTGGGTTCTCAACTTGCAGAGTTGAACACTAAACAAATTCAAAACTTACCTGTTGAAGAGCGTTTGATTGAAGCTCTTTTGGATGTAAAACTAATTACATCAAATGAAGCTCGTCGTCGCCAATTTTTACGCATTGGGAAGTTGTTGCGTAATGAAGATGAAACGGTGATTTTGTCTTATTTGACACCGCAACAAGGCGCGAAAAAAACCGCTCAATTGCAGCGTTGGGTTGACCGTATGATCAAAGATGGTGATGTGGTCATTAATGAGTTTTCCAAAACTTATAATGCCGCGGAACGTCATACCATTCGTCAGCATGTATTGCGTATTCACCGTGATATGAAACAGCAGGCGGATGAAGAACAACTTAAAGCTTCGCGTTTGAAGTTGTTTAACTACATTCAGCAAGTGGCTTTAATTTCAGATAATTAAGTCATTTAGACATAAAAAAGCGACCTTCAAGGTCGCTTTTTTTATGTGAGAATATTTGCTTGTATAGACTGCTGAATGTATAGCTAAACTCGCCCGTTGCACGCTCTTTGGCCCAATCGCGTAGAACAAATTTTTGTAACTTGCCTGTCGACGTTTTTGGAATTTCTGTAATCACTACATCTTTCGGTACTTTAAAACGTGCCAGATGTTGCTTACAGAATTCAATGATTTCCTCAGGTGTGGTTTCTTTCCCAGCTTTGAGTTCAATAAATGCACAGGGCACTTCTTGCCAGCGAGGATCGGGTTTCGCGACCACCGCAGCCGTTAAAATAGCAGGATGTTGATAGAGAATTTCTTCGACTTCTAGTGATGAAATATTCTCGCCTCCAGAAATGATCACATCTTTTGAGCGATCAGTAATTTTGGCATAGCCATCGGGTTGGCAGACTGCAAGATCGCCTGTATGAAACCAACCACCAGTGAACGCTTCTGCGGTCGCCTCAGGGTTTTTGAGGTAGCCTTTCATCACAATGTTGCCACGGAACATAATTTCGCCCATGGTTTGACCATCATGCGGTACAGGTTGCATGGTATCTGGATCAAGGACTTTCATACCATCTTGCAGTGGGTACGGTACACCTTGGCGTGAGTGCAGCTGCGCTTGTTCTTGAATCGATAAGTCAGACCAACCTGCTTGAGAGGCACAAAGCGCAGAAGGACCATAGGTTTCAGTGAGACCGTAGACATGGGTGACATTGATGCCAATATGACGCATGCCCTCAATAATTGCAGCAGGAGGTGCAGCACCTGCCACCATCACTTCAACGCGATGCTCAAAGTGAATCCGTTGCTCTTCTGGAGTATTGATCAGCATTGATAACACAATCGGCGCACCGCAGAAATAATCGACTTTGTGCTCAGTGATGAGTTTAAAAATGAGTTCAGGGTCAATTTTACGTAAACAGATGTTGGTGCCACCATTGGCTGCCATAGTCCATGCAAAGCACCAGCCGTTACAGTGGAATAAAGGTAAGGTCCACAAGTAGGTCGCACGTGGTGTCATGCCGCAAGCAATGATGTTACTGGCCGCATTAATATAAGCGCCACGGTGGTGATAAACCACGCCTTTTGGGTTGCCTGTGGTGCCAGAGGTGTAGTTAAGGCTGATGGCATCCCATTCATCTTGAGGTAAATGCCATTCAAAGTTCTCATCGCCTTCGGTTAACCAGTCTTCATACTCGATTTGACCAATGGGAGCTGCAAAACAGTTTTCGTACTCAGCATCATCTACATCAATCACGAAAATATCGCGTCCGACCAAAGCCAAGGCTTCTTGTGCAACCGATGCAAACTCTGGATCCACCAATAAGACTTTGGTTTCTGCATGATCAAGCATAAATGCGATGGTTTTGGCATCTAAGCGCGTGTTCAATGTGTTGAGCACAGCACCTGCCATTGGGACTGCAAAATGTGCTTCGATCATTGCAGGGACATTGGGCAGCAAAACAGAGACAGTATCGTTTTTTGTGATTCCCAATTTTTGTAACTGTGAGGCAAATTGGCGACAGCGAAGGTAAGTTTCACGCCATGAAATATGGCGGTGCCCATGAATGATGGCATCTTGATGAGGGTAAATATAAGCAGCTCGTTCTAAATAACGCAGCGGTGACAAAGCTACAAAGTTTGCGGGGGTTCTTGGTAACTCATCATACGCACTCACCATGTTGATCACTCCTGAATTTGGTATTATTTTTTCCATTGCTTAAAAGATATGCATTTTTCAGCCATCTTGCATTTATGCTTTAGTCGAGTTGCGCTTTTTAGATGAATTTATTGAATTTCTTTGTTTAGTTTATCTAAACTGAATCTATGGATTCTGTGCGATATAAACCCTTTTAGTTAGATTTTAGCCTGCTTTTTAAGCAAAGTGTGTATGCTTGTGTTGCTGCATTGTTCAATACAAAGTGACCGATAGAGTCATTATAAAATGTAGCGATAAGGATTGCGGAACATCAATCCCCCTCATTTTAGGGAGGCTGATGGATTGGCAAATGAATTCAAAATGCGCTGAAACGTGAATTTTCTAGGGGAAAAGGTTTAATCCTGTGGATAACACGTGTAAAATTCGACTGATTTTATTTATCCACCGTTTTTATCTTTTGAGGTTTTACCTCGATCATAATCTCGCGGTGACATGCTCCATGGTACGGGGCATCACTCCTTAAGGATTTTTTATGCCAATTATCACTTTGCCAAATGGCGATCAAAAACAATTTGATCAAGCTGTATCTGTGATGGACGTTGCACTGAGCATCGGTCCGGGTCTTGCGAAAAATACAGTTGCAGGAAAAGTCGATGGTCGTTTAGTCGATGCATCTGATTTGATTACCACGGATGCCAGCCTTCAAATTATTACGCCTAAAGACGAAGAAGGTGTCGAAATCATTCGTCACTCTTGCGCTCACTTAGTGGGACATGCGGTTAAGCAATTGTTCCCTGAAGCGAAAATGGTGATTGGTCCTGTCATTGAAGATGGCTTTTATTACGATATTTTTAGTGCAAAGCCATTTACACCAGAAGACATGGTAGCCATTGAAGAGCGCATGAAAAAGCTCATCGATCAAGACTATGATGTCATCAAAAAAATGACACCACGTGATGAGGTGATTGCAGAATTCACAGCGCGTGGTGAAGATTATAAATTACGCTTGATTGCAGACATGCCTGAAGAAACAGAAATGGGCTTGTACTACCATCAAGATTATTTGGATATGTGCCGTGGTCCACACGTGCCAAATACTAAATTTTTAAAAGCATTCAAGCTGACTAAAATGTCAGGCGCTTATTGGCGCGGCGATGCGAAGAATGAACAGTTACAACGTATTTATGGTACAGCGTGGGCAGACAAAAAACAGCTTGCAGCGTATATCAAACGTATTGAAGAAGCTGAAAAGCGTGACCACCGTAAAATTGGTAAAGCTTTAGACCTGTTCCATATGCAAGAAGAAGCACCAGGTATGGTGTTCTGGCATCCAAACGGTTGGACCATTTATCAAGTACTTGAACAATACATGCGTAAAGTTCAGCAAGATAATGGCTACCTCGAAATTCGTACCCCGCAAGTGGTTGATTTCACGCTTTGGGAAAAATCAGGCCATGCTGCAAACTATGCAGATGGTATGTTCACGACACATTCAGAAAGCCGTAACTATGCAATTAAGCCGATGAACTGTCCTTGTCACGTACAAGTGTTCAACCAAGGTTTAAAATCATACCGTGATTTGCCAATTCGTTTGGCTGAGTTCGGTTCGTGTCACCGTAACGAACCATCGGGTTCATTGCACGGCATTATGCGTGTTCGTGGCTTTACTCAAGATGATGCACACATTTTCTGTACAAAAGAGCAAATTGGTCAAGAAGTGGCTGACTTCATTCAACTGACTTTAGATGTGTATAAAGACTTTGGTTTCGAAGACGTGCAAATGAAGTTGTCTACACGTCCAGAAAAACGTGTGGGTGATGATGCACTTTGGGATATGGCTGAAAAATCTTTAGCAGATGCTTTAGATGCTGCTGGTTTGGAGTGGGAACTTCAACCAGGTGAAGGCGCATTCTATGGTCCGAAAATTGAATTCTCACTGAAAGACTGCTTAGGCCGTGTATGGCAATGTGGTACAATCCAATGTGACTTCAATTTGCCAGAACGTTTAGATGCGTCATATGTCACTGAAGACAATGATCGTGATCAACCTGTAATGTTGCACCGTGCAATACTTGGCAGTTTTGAACGTTTTATTGGTATACTAATCGAACACTATGCGGGCTTTATGCCACCTTGGTTAACACCAATCCAAGCATGTGTGATGAACATTACCGATTCACAAGCGGAAGCATGTGAGTCAGTCGTCGCTAAACTTAAAGAAAACGGTCTCCGTGCGATTTCAGACTTGAGAAATGAGAAAATCGGCTTTAAGATTCGTGAACGTACATTAGAGCGTATTCCTTACTTACTGGTACTTGGGGACCGTGAGGTAGAGGAAGGTACAGTGAACGTGCGTACCCGCTCTGGAACAAATTTGGGTACTATGTCAATCGACGCTTTCGTTGACCTAGTAAAAGCAGCCGTTGCCGAACGCGGCCGGTACATTGTGGAGTAACAGCGATTAAACAGCCTGACCGTAATCAACAGGGCGGTAACAAATCAAACCGTCCTGCTTTGAATGATGAAATTCGTGCGAAAGAAGTCCGTCTTGTAGACGAAAATGGTGAGCAAAAAGGTATTGTTAGCTTGGCAGAAGCATTACGCGCTGCTGAAAGTGTTGAGCTTGATCTTGTTGAGATCGTAGCAAACGCTGAACCGCCTGTTTGTAAAATCATGGACTTCAACAAGCATTTGTTTGATCTAAAGCAAAAGCAGAAAGAAGCGAAGAAAAAACAGCATCAAGTACAGGTGAAAGAAATCAAACTCCGCCCGGGTACTGATGTTGGTGATTACAACGTAAAACTACGTGCAATCACTAAGTTCCTTGAAGAAGGCAACAAAGTAAAAATTACTCTTCGTTTCCGTGGTCGTGAAATGGCGCACCAACAGCTTGGTTTGGCTCAACTTCAAAAAGTTGAAGCAGATGTGGCTGAAATTGGTGTTGTTGAGCAATCACCAAAAATGGAAGGTCGTCAAATGGGTATGTTGCTTGGTCCTAAAAAGAAAAAGTAATGATCCATTGATCTTAAAAAAGCACTGCCTATGCAGTGCTTTTTTTATTGCAATATCAAGAGAAGGCTACTAACCAATTTGATTATGATCTTATAAAGTTGCTTGCAAAGTGCATAAGCCGTCTATCTCAAGTCCAATCTGAATATCCCTAAAGTTAGCGTTACTTAAGCTTTGCATGTGTTCATCTTTGGTCATATACAGTTCGAGATTCTTCATATTTCCATCAGGTTGGGCCAAGTGATCGGTCATGAAGTAGGAGCCATGGGGTTGGATAACTTGCTGTGCAATACTCTTATGAAACTCATAAGCATATGCTTTATGGCGAAGTTCATGTAAAGCTTGATGAATCACGACATAGTCAAAGCGTTGACCATTCAGAACTGTATACCAATCCTGCTGTTTAAAATCAGCGATGATAAAATCTACGGATGTATGGGGAATAGCAGCTAAGCGTTGTTTGGCTAAGTTATGCATAGCCGCTGAAAAATCGACGGCTGTATAATGAATATTAGCTCGTCTACTTAAGAGCTCATATGCAAAGAAACCAGGGCCTGAACCTAATTCTAAAATACGGACATCTGGCTTTGGATGATTTAAAATTTGAGAAATATAGTGTTCGAAGAACTCGATGCGGTAAGGTCGTTTAAGGTTTGCTTCCTTTGCCCACTGTGTCGCATGTAGCGGATCTTTAAGATCGATTGGGCTTGGAATATCAATGATTTTATTCATGTTGTTAAGTCATTTTTTATTCGAATAAGCGCTAAATAATATATAAAATTACATAAAAATAGTCATGTTTAATTATGATATCGTGTATCCAAAATAAGTGAATAAACTCAGGAAATAAGAATGATCGATTTGTACTATTGGGGAACACCCAACGGACATAAAATTAGCATTGCATTAGAAGAGATGGGTTTGGAGTATCAAGTCTTTCCCATCAATATTTTAGAAAATGATCAGTTTCAACCCGACTTTCTACGCATTTCACCCAACAATAAAATCCCTGCGATTGTGGATCAAGATGGTCCTAAAGGTGAAGCCATTTCTGTGTTTGAGTCAGGGGCGATTTTGCAGTACTTAGGGCGTAAAACAGGACAGTTTTATCCAAGCGATGAACAGTCTCGTGTTGAAGTTGAGCAGTGGTTGATGTGGCAAATGGGTGGTTTTGGTCCAATGCTTGGACAGAACCATCACTTCAGTAAATTTGCACCCGAGCGTATTGCGTATGCGACTGAACGCTATGTCAATGAAACCAAGCGTTTGTATGCTGTACTAGATAATCAGCTTTTTGGTCAAAACTATGTAGCTGGAGAGTATTCGATAGCGGATATGGCAATTTTCCCATGGATTTTGCGTTATGAATGGCAACAAATTGATATAAATGACTATCCAAATGTGAAGGCGTATATGGAGCGTATTCAAGCGCGTCCTGCAGTTCAGCGTGCGTTGGCAGTAAAAGTTTAAAGTCTAAGGTGGGTGATTAAAAACCATCCACTTCCACAAAATTTATATTTTTAATATGTTTAAATTTATATGTTTTAGAATTTCGTTTATCTGTTAACACCTCATTTGAGCGATAGAGTAAATCATGGTTAAGATTAATAAACCAGTTATGAAATAGTTTGCGTGTTGATGAGTTTGGGGGAAGTTCAATAAGATTGCCGTTAATTAAGTCTTTAATTTGTTGAGTATCAAAATCTATATTTTCGAAACTATGTGCAAACTTATTGCGAATTTTTCTTAATCCTTCAAGTTGCTTATATTCATCATCCTCAATTAAGCCTAATGCGTGACATAGATGAATTTTTGATGAAAATTGACCTATAGGAGCATTAAATCCATCTAGTAGTATTTTTGCAGATTTTGAATCTCGTAAAAAAGAGTACAAAATTAGTGTTAATTGCTCCTCAAGTACTGCTGCGACAATTAATGCAGCGCCACGATCAGTTTCCGGGTACAAAGATTGGATTTTTAAAGCGTTCTCAAAAACTTTAGGATATTTAAATTTCATTTCTTCTTGATATTTATCCCACTCATCCACTTGATATACCCCTATCTTTTGTTTGCTGTGTTAAAGGACTTTATCCTTTCTAAGAAAAATTCTTCAGTATGTTAATATCTCATACTTACAGAACATTTTTGTGGTTTTAAAAATTGAAAGTTAGTAGGTAGTAATGAAAAAAGAGTTTTTCCTCAATTTAACCCGCATTATTGAAGCGAATCCTAAAATCTATCTCAGTATTATTGTGGGGATTGCAGGATGTTTGATGCTATTTGTAGCTGAAGCGGTACACATTCAAAAAATCATTGAACTGCTGAATACTAAAGATCAGGTGGTACTGCGTGCTGCAATTGAACCGCTTGCCGATAAATATTCATGGTCACGTTGGTCTTTGTTGATTCTGGCATTGATCTGGTCAAGTTTTGCCTATAGCTCAACCAAGAAAAAGCTGGGTTTAAAATCATAAAATGATGTGGGCCTTAGGACTACTTTTCCTTTCTGCTTTTGGGGCGGCGACACTGCTGCCGTTACAGTCAGAAGTAGTCTTGGTGGGATTGTTGGCTCAGATGCAGTATCCAGTGTGGTTGTTGGTAGCTGTTGCCAGTCTAGGTAATATCTTAGGTAGCTGTGTGAATTGGTGGCTCGGCTTGAAAGTTGAGCAATACAAAAACAAAAAATGGTTTCCCGTCTCAGAGCAAAAGATGTTGCAGGCGCAGGGCATTTATCAAAAATATGGTTTTTGGTCTTTATTGCTCAGTTGGGTGCCCGTTATTGGTGATCCGATTACCCTCATTGCAGGACTACTCAAGGAAAACTTTGTTCGTTTTGTCGTGATGGTGAGTATTGCGAAAATAGGACGCTATCTTTTTGTGTATTGGATGTTTAGTCAGTTCTAATTATTTTCAAGTACTGAGAGCGGCTGGCCACATGCTTATATTGGCTGAATGGGTTTAAAGTTTATATAGAGAGATGACACGAGTGAGTGAAAACTCGTGTCATGCTAAATTTTAACGACAAGCATTTAGATCGAATTCAATCGCATCTTTAAATTTAGACTTTTTATAGAGCCACAGTGTACTTGCTGTGCGTTTAACACTGACTTTGCTATTTGCAACGGCTTGTAAAACCTGTTGATCAAGCGCGTAGATACCTGAACCTTTGATAATTTTAGGCTTCTTGATGTTGCCGTGTTTATCGGCTTTAAAGCTAAATTTAATTTGACGGTCATGATCATTTAACTGCGTTGAATCTAGCGCAAGCTTAGGTTGAGCCTGATATTGAAAAGGCACTTTTTGCTGCTGCTGTTGCGCACGCCAGTTTTTCGAGTCAAAGCTATAGTTACATGCTTCGGCATCATCTGGGGTTAAGTTTAAATTAAAAACTTGATAACCAATGACAGCTAAAGCGGTGTCGTCCTCCATAAACGGTTTTACTTTGGCTTGAAGCACGGCATTTACCAGCTTTTCATCTAAAGCTTTGAGTCCAGTCGTTTCTTGGACTGTCGCTTTGGTCACATCACCTGTTTCATCTGCATACACACGAATAATTGCTGCACGGTTTTTTTGATTTAAATCGCTATTTTTATATTGGGGTTTGGGAAAATCTACCCATTGAATACGCGTGGTCAAATGCGCCGATTGAGCTGAACTTTTTTGGATGGTGAGTTCTAATGGTGGTTGAGCTGCATGACTGAGATGAAAGGGCAGTGTAGACAATGCGAGCAAGAAGAGTGGTTTCATATGATCGATTTCTTTTATAACGCATCCAGTGCGCATGACTTAAATAATTGTTGCGAGTATTTCCTGAATTAGAAAGACTCGCAAGTTATATTGTTAAATTAAAACTATTTTTGCTCGGCTTGGGTGATGTCTACACCAAATAAGTCTTTGGTTTTAGTCCAACTCAGTGCGACCACCAAGAGTGTCATGCCGCCGCCAAAAACCGTTGCAATCACAGGGCCTAAATATTTTGCTGCAAGACCTGACTCAAATGCTCCCAGTTCATTACTACTCGACACAAACATGCCATTTACAGCTGCAACACGGCCTCGCATATTCTCAGGAGGATAAATTTGTAAAATGGTCTGACGAATTACCACTGAAATACTGTAACATGCACCCGTCATAGCAAGAGTAAACAAAGATAACCAGAGGTAGTTTGAGTAAGCGAACAATAAGGTGAATAGGCCAAAACCTGCAACAGCAAGCAGCATATTGCGCCATGCATGTCGTGTGGGCGGAAAACGCGTCAGCGCAATCATGGTGATGAGTGCACCAATCGAAGGTGCTGCCCGTAAATAGCCCAATCCTTCAGGCCCAATTTTCAAAATATCTTCAGCAAAGATCGGGAGTAAAGCGATCACACCGCCGAACAGCACTGAGACTAAGTCGAGTGAGATGGCCCAGAGAACGATTTTAGTTTTAGCAATAAAGCGAAAACCTTCACCTAAACTTTGTAGTACACGTTCCGTTTCAATTTTAGGAAAAGTGCGTTTGCTTAAAAGATTGACGAGTAAGAAGCACAGACTAAGCAGCACCGCCACACTGATGAAACTGGTTTCACGGCCTAAAAATGCCAGCATAAATCCACCCAGCATTGGCCCAATAATCACCCCGCTTTGCCAACCAATGGTAGTCCATGTGGCACCATTGGCATAAAGTTCCCGAGGAATTAAAAAGGGTTTGAGTGATGTTGCAGATGGATTATAGAAACCTCGAATTATTCCTAAGCCAAAGATCACGGCATAAACACCCCATGACAGGGTGGAGAGTTCAATGTGCTTTAAGCCATAAGCATGAAATAACCCCCATAAAACCAAGGGTAGAGGAATGGCAAAGAATAAGCAGATTTTCATGATGGTTTACTTATTAAAGCGATCTGCAAAATAACCGCCCCATAAGGAGAGCGCAATAAAGGGGATTGCTTCTGCCAGACCAATCAAGCCTAAAGTGAGAGGATCTTTGGTAATTTTATACAAAGAATACGCCACAATAATTTCCTGAATCAAAATGGCAAGCGTCAGACAAAATTGATTGAGCGTAACAATAGAGAAGTCTCGGTATCGGAGTGCGGCAAAAGCATCCTGTGTAGCGTTCATAAGGGTACAGTATGGAATGGATGAGGCATTATACGACTTGGACTAAACCACGGTTATAAAATCATCGCTTAAAGCTTATCGGGAAATAAACTAAGCTTGCTTTTATTGTTGATTATTTGCTTTTGTTTTAGACAAAGTTCGATTAGAATATTCGCTCCCTTACCTGCAGGTCGTTTTGCAATGGTGCAAACGTTCCGAACAGGTGTTCAAAAGAGGTTGTTATGCCTAAGATGAAAACTCGCCGTGGTGCAGCTAAGCGTTTTAAAGCTACTGCTAACGGTTTCAAGCGTAAACAAGCGTTCAAACGCCACATTTTGACCAAAAAATCTGCTAAGCGTATTCGTCAATTACGCGGCTGTGTAATGGTTCACGTGAGTGACGTTGCTTCAGTTCGTCGTATGTGCCCATACATCTAAGGAGATTATAAATGGCTCGTGTAAAACGTGGTGTACAGGCTCATCGCCGTCATAAAAAAATTCTTGCTCGTGCTAAAGGTTACTACGGCGCTCGTTCACGCGTATATCGCGTAGCGTTCCAAGCAGTAATCAAAGCGGGTCAATACGCTTACCGTGACCGTCGTCAGAAAAAACGTCAATTCCGTGCTCTATGGATTGCGCGTATTAATGCTGGTGCTCGTCTAAATGGTTTATCGTACAGCCGTATGATCGCTGGCTTGAAAAAAGCTCAAGTGATTATCGACCGTCGCGTACTTGCTGACATCGCTATGCATGACGCAGTTGCATTCGCTGCTTTAGCTTCTAAAGCTAAAGATGCATTAGCTGCATAAGTCTTTAAGACTTAAAGAAAGACCGCTTTTTAGTGGTCTTTTTTATGGCTGATTATTTTTTGAATCAAATTTTTTTATGGGTCAAAGGTGAGACTGTGATACAACCATAATTAGGTATGATAAGAAAGACCGCATCAGCGTTAGGCCAGTACAATGAAAAGAATCAATGTCGTAGGAACTTCTGCTACAGGAAAATCTACATTTTCCAGAGCTTTGGCCGAAAAGTTAGATTTGCATTATATCGAGTTGGATAATTTGTTTTGGTTAGACGACTGGCAAGAATGTCCTGATGAGGTGTTCTTTGCCAAGATTGAGTCAGAAGTACAAAAAGCAATACAGGGCTATGTGATCGATGGTAACTATACCCGTGCCATTCCTGTGAAATGGGCGGAAATTGATACTGTCATTTGGTTGGACTTACCGTTTCCAGTCAACCTGTACCGTTCTGTGAAGCGTGCTGTTCAGCGGGCATGGGCACAACAGGATTTATGGGAAAACTCGAATAATCGGGAAAGCTTGCTACGGATGTTTGGTCGGGATTCGATTATTTGGTGGATGATTAAAACGCATGCTAAAAACCAACAGAAATACTTAAAAATGATGCAGATGCCTGAATATCAACATATACAGTGGATTCATTTAAAGACACCAAAACAAGTGAGTCGTTTTTTAGATCAGTTGGCTGTTGAAAAGCATAACGTTTAAATTAAAAAAGCTCAGTGCGTACTCAGCGATTAAGGTGAACCTTTAAGCTTTAGTTACATAAATCTGCTTTAATCTCAAAGGTGGCCGATGCCTAATAAATAAAAAGATTAAAAAGAAAAGGAGCAGGATATGCTTGCAGAAATTACTGGGATGGGACAGGGAAGTATCACGGTGGAATTACAAATGATTCCCAGAAAAGGTGAGTCAGTCAAAATTATGTATGGACCTGATGCGGAGCTAGAGGGTGAGGTGGTTTCGGTTAATCATTATATTAATCAACATGCCAATCAGCATAAGGTACAAATCAAAATCCGGCCCTTCAATCTTCTAATTACCGCCTGAAGAAATTGAGACCATAAAAAAGCGCTTTTTGAGAGGAGCGCTTTGATATATCTCTAATAGCTTATAAGCCAAAATAATAGCCAACTACACAGATCAAAATCGTAATTATGATTAAAGCAAATACCCCGGTTTTCCCCGATTTGTGGTGTGTTTCATGAGGCTTGGTCTCTATCGCACTTAATTTAGGTGTTGAATGATTGCGAGCATCAAGTGGTGTAGTTGTGTCTTTGGGTGTGAGCTGCGCGGTTTGATAGTGATTGGCCACTTTCACGATAAACTTGGTACTTAAATCATCAATCTTTTGCTCAAAATGACGTAGGTTCAATTGCTCATCTGGCGTGAGCACTTGGCCTTCTGCATTGTAAGGATGTTGAATCTTAGTCTGGATCAATGCTGATAACGCATCTAAGCGATACAGAGTTTGATGTGCATAATCGGCAGTATAGTCTGTTGGTAAAAGAGCGAGACGGTGGGCTTCATCTGTGGCCTCTTGTTGTCCATAGTACGGTAAGTCTACTGTCTCGGGTTCTACTAAACCTTGTGAAAATGACGCACTAAATAGTTCTTGTTCGGTAAAGTTTTCGATTTCATCCCATTTCGGCGTTTGTAAATCCGATTCAATACGTTTGCTGAGCTTGTGATTCAGTTCAAAACGCCATAAATTTTCGCTACGGATTGAGCTTTGTTGCGTTTTTGGAGTTATAAAATCGTGTTCAGCGCTGTACCATTCAGCCAGTTCTTTACCAAAAATCCAAGCTGTTTTTTGTTGTGCTTGATGGCTCACAATAATATGTGGGGTCGCAAGGAGTTCAACATTTGGGTTAGGGTTCTTTTCGTCTGCTAGCAATGTTGAACTATGCAGACTGAGCTGTTTGACCCCTTGTTTTTTTAAGGCTTCAAGCCAGACCTGAAAATGCTGAGCCAGTAAATGTTGGCTATTCAGATCACGAAACTGAAAGCAATGTCGGTCAAAAATGGCATGTTCTAACCAACGTTGGAAACTTAGGTTGTGGCGTAAATATTCATTGCCATAAGTAACTAAAGTAAGTTGTTGTTGCCAAATAGGATCAAGCGACATCGTTTGTTGTTCTCTTCTGTGATGACACTATCTTAACCTGTTTATAAAACCATGTACTAAACAAATTTTCCTGATCGTAGAGCTTCATCAACGTGCTTAAAAACTGATAGAATATGGGGTTTTATTAATTTTATAAATTGTTGCTTTGAGAGTTACTATGTCACTGGAAGCCCTGACCACTGAAGCGCTTGCTGCGATTGCAGCAGCAGAGGACCTTGCTACACTCGATCAAGTACGAGTGCAGTTTACGGGTAAGAAAAGCCAGCTCGCTGAGCAATCCAAAGCTTTAGGCAAGATGGACCCTGAAGAGCGTAAAAATTTTGGTGCGCAAATTCATGCAGTTCGCGAAGCGATTACCGGTGCTTTAACTGAACGCCAAACACAATTACAACAAGCGGCGTTGGCGCAAAAACTCGCAAGTGAAACGGTGGATATTACTTTACCGGGTCGTGGTCAAACGATTGGTAGTATTCACCCTGTTACTCAAGTGCAAGAGCGCATTTGTCAGTTCTTTACCAAAGCCGGTTTTGTGATTGAAACTGGCCCAGAAGTTGAAGATGACTACCACAACTTTGAAGCTTTAAATATTCCAGGGCATCACCCTGCGCGTGCAATGCACGATACATTCTATTTTGATGCGACACATTTGTTACGTACCCATACTTCGGGTGTGCAGATTCGTACCATGGAAACCCAGCAACCCCCGATTCGTATTGTGTGCCCAGGTCGTGTATACCGCTGTGACTCTGACCAAACGCATTCGCCAATGTTCCATCAAATTGAAGGTTTGTATGTAGCTGAAAATACTAGCTTTGCAGAACTGAAAGGTTTATTGGTCAATCTGTTAAACGAATTCTTTGAAAAAGACTTAAAAGTACGTTTCCGTCCATCTTATTTCCCATTCACAGAGCCAAGCGCTGAAGTGGATATTATGGATGAGCGTGGTAAATGGTTAGAAGTGCTTGGTTGTGGCATGGTACATCCAAATGTCTTACAGGCAGCAGGGATTGATCCTGAAAAATACAAAGGCTTTGCTTTCGGTCTAGGTGTGGAACGTTTTGCGATGCTTCGTTATGGCATCAATGACTTACGTATGTTCTACCAAAACGATGTGCGTTTCTTACGCCAATTTGCTTAAACAGATTTATACCTC
The DNA here is from genome assembly GCF_044057475.1 of Acinetobacter sp. P1332. Taxonomy (NCBI): domain Bacteria; kingdom Pseudomonadati; phylum Pseudomonadota; class Gammaproteobacteria; order Moraxellales; family Moraxellaceae; genus Acinetobacter; species Acinetobacter sp. P1332. The sequence goes on along the minus strand of NZ_CP171157.1, from coordinate 2,919,165 downwards.
TCCCAGCCTCTCCTTGAAGGAGAGGAGTTGTTTGTGATGACTCGGGGTTCTCCTTCTTTTCCAAAAGAGGGAGTTAGAGGGGGATTCAAAAATTTAGATTTATAGGTTTTTAACAAAATGAAAATTAGCGAAAATTGGTTGCGTACATGGGTTAACCCAGCCGTTGATAGCAATACTTTATCTGATCAACTGACCATGTTGGGTTTAGAGGTCGATGATTTATCGCCTGCGGCAAAACCGTTCACTGGCGTGGTTGTTGGTGAAGTGTTGACGGTAGAGCAACATCCTGATGCAGACCGTTTACGTGTGACCACTGTGAATATTGGTTCAGGCGAGCCGTTACAAATAGTGTGTGGTGCACCAAACGTACGGGTTGGTATGAAAGCCCCTGTGGCAACCATTGGTGCTGTGCTTCCAGGCGATTTCAAAATCAAGAAAGGCAAACTTCGTGGCATTGAATCACAAGGGATGTTGTGTGGTGCATCTGAAATTGATCTAGAAGACAAAATTGATGGCCTTTTAGAGCTGCCCGTTGATGCACCTGTCGGTGTGGATATTCGTGAATATTTAAATTTAGATGATCATGTCATTGATATCAGCATCACGCCAAACCGTGGTGACTGTTTTAGTATTCGTGGTATTGCCCGTGAAATTGGGGTAATTAACCAACTGACTGTGACTGCACCTGAAATTAATGCCGTTGCCGCGACCATTGCTGATGAGAAAAAAGTTGTGGTGAGCACTGAAGGCTGCCCGCGCTATTTAGGTCGTGTGATTAAAAACGTGAATACCAAAGCAGCAACCCCAGAATGGATGGAACGCGCTTTGGTTCGCTCAGGGATTCGTCAGCACAGTATTTTGGTTGATATTACCAATTATGTACTGATGGAGTTGGGTCAACCGCTCCATGCTTTTGATGCAGCAAAAATTCAAGGTTCAGTCCAAGTTCGCCAAGCGAATGCATCTGAAAAATTGGTTCTACTGAATGAACAAGAAGTGGAGCTGAATGAAAAAGTCATGGTGATTGCGGATGATGAAAAAGCATTGGCGATTGCAGGCATTATGGGTGGCATGTCTTCATCTGTAGGTGATGACACTCAAGACATTTTCTTGGAGTCTGCATTCTTTGCACCATTAGCCATTGCGGGTCGTGCCCGTAGCTTTGGTTTGCATACCGATGCGTCGCAGCGTTATGAGCGTGGCGTGGATTTTGAACTGCCAATGCTCGCGATGCACCGTGCATCACAATTGATTGCAGACTTGGCGGGGGGGGAGTTCGGTCCAATTACGACTGCGGAACAAGCGACTGTTTTGCCAAAGCGTGAAGCGATTGAGTTACAACAAGCTCAAGTCGATCAATTGTTGGGTTATTCGGTTGAAGGTGCATTTATTGCAGATGCATTAACCCGTTTAGGTTGTGCTGTGACGGTTAAAGCAGAAGGTCAGTGGTCTGTCGTACCGCCTTCACACCGTTATGATATGGCAATCTACCAAGACCTGATTGAAGAAGTTGCGCGTATTCATGGTTATGACAATATTCAAATCAGTTTGCCAAAAATTGAAGCGCAATTGGCTCAATATCAAGACCAATTTGAAATGATTCAATTGCGTCAAACTTTAGTGACGCTCGGCTACCAAGAAGCGATTAGTTTTAGCTTTGCAGATTTGAAACTTGAAAAGCAACTCAATGCGGCTGTGAATCCTTTGGCTTTGGCTAACCCGATTTCAAGTGATTTGGCCGTGATGCGTTCAACTTTGCTGTCGAGTTTGATTCCGTGTGTGCAATACAATGTCAATCGTCAGCAACAGCGGGTGCGTTTCTTTGAGTTGGGTTTACGGTTTGATTATCAAGATGCTGAATCTATTCATGATTTGAAACAAATTCCTACCCTTGCAGTGATTGCAACAGGTGCAAAAACTTCAGAAACTTGGCATGCTAAACCTCAAGCTATGGATTTCTTTGATTTCAAAGGTGAAATTGAAGAAGTATTGGCGGCGGGTCGTGTGCAAGTAGATTATGTTCGTTCTGAGCGTAGCTGGTTGCATCCAGGACAGTCTGCTGAGATTTTAGTCAATGGTCAATCTATTGGTTACTTTGGTCGATTACATCCATCTTTAGAAGATGCACTGGATTTGAGTACAACTTGGGTGGCTGAACTTGATCAATCGGCTGTTTTGCAAACTTATGTATCTAATTTTACAGAATTATCACGTTTTCCGTCGGTTAGACGTGATATTGCGCTTTTAATTAGTGATAAGATAAATGTAAGTGAAATTCAGCAACTTATCGAAAAAACAGGTGGTGAGCTTTTAGACTCGACTTGGTTGTTCGATGTGTACACTGGGCAAGGCGTTGAAGACGGTAAGCGCTCATTGGCATTTGCACTTCTTTGGCAACACCCATCACGTACGCTTGAAGATGCTGAAATTAAATCCGGTATGGATCATATTTTACAAGTGTTGGAAAACACTTATCAGGCGACATTGAGGGCTTCATGACAGCATTAACAAAAGCGGAAATGGCTGACCATCTAAGTGAGCTCACGAGTTTAAACCGTCGTGAAGCTAAGCAAATGGTCGAGTTGTTCTTTGATGAGATTAGCCAAGCGCTAATCTCTGGTGAGCAAGTTAAACTTTCTGGTTTCGGTAACTTCGAGTTGCGTGATAAACGTCAACGTCCAGGTCGTAACCCGAAAACGGGTGAAGAAATTCCGATTTCTGCACGCCGTGTAGTGACCTTCCGCGCAGGGCAGAAATTCCGCCAGCGTGTGGGAAATGAGCAGATCGATTGATCTGCTTTTTTTGCTTAGAATTTTTCTGATTGTTTGGCTGATTTAATTCTTGCCAACTAGCAGAGCTCTGTTTTTGATAAATTTTGAGCATAAAAAAAGAGAGCCATAGGCTCTCTTTTTTTACTAACTAATCTAAAAGATTAGTGAGCAGCTTCAGAAGCAGCAGCTTCAACAACTTCAGAAGCAGCAGCAGTAGCTTCAGAAGCAGCAACAGTAGCTTCAGAAGCAGCAGCAGCAGCGTCTACAGCAACTTCAGATGCAGCTTCAACAGCTTCAGATGCAGCAGCAACTTCAGATGCAGCTTCAGCAGCAGGAGCTTCTTCTTTCTTAGCACAGCCAACGAAAGCTAAAGTAGTAGCAACTGCAGCAGCAATAGCGATTTTTTTGAATAACATGGCATCACTCTCTAAAATATGAGATTAAAAAAAACCGACGTTAGTCTGTTGTGTGCTTTTATTGTTCCTAATTTTGCTAGGGACTAACAATGCAGGAGCAGCCTAACTGGTCTGCAAATATGCTATCACTGCGCATTTTGAATTGCTACTAGCTGGGATGAAAAAATTGATAAAAAAGGTCTAAAAACAGGGCTTTTTTAACAGAAAATAACAATCAATGATGAGGTTTGTATTGGAGAAGTGCCAAATAAACATTTAAAAAGATGAAGGTTTTTTATTTCAAATTTTTGTTTATCAAAAACTTGCAAATAAGTTTACAGAGAGTCGGATGAAATGTTGCTTTGTGTAAGCTAAGTCAACCAAATAAAAAGGCTGTCGTTAAGACAGCCTTTTTAGGTAAAGCAGGTCGGATTAGCTGGTCGCTTTACGCTTCATTTGATCAAAGAAATCATCGTTGGTTTTGGTTTCTTTCATGCGATCAAGTAGGAATTCCATTGCTGCAAGTTCATCTTGGGTGTGAAGTAACTTACGTAAAATCCAGACTTTACGTAGATTGTCTTCAGACATTAAGCGCTCTTCGCGACGGGTGCCAGACTTTTTGATATTCATCGCAGGGAAGACACGTTTTTCCGCAATACGGCGATCCAGTGTAATTTCTTGGTTACCTGTACCTTTAAATTCTTCGTAGATCACTTCATCCATTTTACTGCCAGTTTCAATCAGGGCTGTAGAAATGATGGTTAGTGAGCCACCTTCTTCAATATTACGTGCTGCACCGAAGAAACGCTTAGGGCGTTCCAGCGCATGTGCATCCACACCACCAGTTAAAACCTTACCAGATGAAGGAACAACTGTATTGTAAGCACGAGCTAAACGGGTAATGGAGTCTAGAAGAATCACAACGTCTTTCTTGTGCTCAACCAAACGTTTTGCTTTTTCAATCACCATTTCAGCCACTTGAACGTGACGAGCAGGAGATTCATCAAACGTTGACGCAATGACTTCACCACGAACAGTACGTTCCATTTCGGTCACTTCTTCAGGGCGTTCGTCAATGAGAAGAACGATCAGGAAGCACTCAGGGTTGTTACGCACAATCGACTGAGCGATGTTTTGTAACAACATGGTTTTACCCGCTTTTGGCGGCGCTACGATAATTGAACGTTGGCCTTTACCGATAGGTGCAACCAAGTCAACTACACGTGCAGTTAAATCTTCTGTCGTCCCGTTACCAAGTTCCATCACCAATTGCTCAGTTGGGAAAAGTGGTGTTAAGTTTTCAAACAAGATTTTGTTACGTGAGTTTTCTGGCGTGTCGTAGTTAATTTGGTTCACTTTTAACAGTGCAAAATAACGTTCGCCTTCTTTGGGTGGGCGAATGGTTCCCGTAATGGTGTCACCAGTACGTAGATTGAAACGACGAATTTGAGATGGGCTAACATAAATGTCATCTGGGCCTGCAAGGTAAGAACCCGCTGCAGAGCGTAAGAAGCCGAAGCCATCTGACAGAATTTCCAAAACGCCATCCCCAAAGATCTCTTCGCCATTCATCGCATGGCGCTTTAAGATGGCAAAAATAATGTCTTGCTTACGGTTACGAGCCATTCCTTCGAGGCCCATAAATTCAGCAATTTTGATGAGTTCGCCAATCGGTTTTTTCTTGAGTTCGGTTAAATTCATAGGAGGTCAGATAAGAATCAAAAATTCTAAATTACAGGATGAAAAGGAAGCAACATTTAGCCGCAGACATGCAATGAAGTAACGCAATTGTATTTGAACTATAACAATTCAGAGGACTGATTCATTGTTTGAAGAGAAACGTGTCAAAACAATTTGTATTGCCGAGCGGCGATCTTATGTGTTGTGTCTTTTAAGAAAATGACAGGATTGAATAATCCTTTATCTCTTGATCATGCAATATAAGAGAGAAAGACAGACTTGTCAATTTATAGCCGAAAAAAATACGCTGTTGTTTAGACAGCGTATTTCATTTTCAATCTAAACGGATGCTTAAATGTTTTCTTCAATGAAAGCAGTCAATTTCGATTTTGGTGCAGCGCCCACTTGTTGAGCAACAACTTCACCATTTTTGAACATGAGTAATGCAGGAATGTTACGGATGTTATAGTTCACAGCTGTTGCTTCGCAAGAAGTCACGTCAACCTTAACAATCTTCACTTTACCTTCGTATTCGTTCGCCAATACTTCTAATACAGGTGCAATTGCTTTACATGGCGCACACCAGCCTGCCCAGAAGTCAACAAGCACAGGAACGTCTGATTGAAGTACATCAGCGTCGAAGTTTGTATCAGTTGTATTTACGATATTGCCAGACATGGATAGCTCCAGTTTCAATTTTTGGATAGTTTTATGGCTAATAGTATGTCATAGCCTGCTATCACTGAGTAGATGGATTACTAAATTTTCAACCTTTAGTTTGAATTTGTCTAATTGAAGCTCACGATGTTACTGATCGTGTAACACAATTGTCATATATGCCGAAATTTTAAAAGCTCGTCAATTTCTCACCATAAATGGCTTTTAAATTGCATGGAGGTGAATTAATCTAAGCACAATTCTGTATAGGTTTATATTAAATCATGTCTGATTTTTTGATTGATGAAGAGTTACTTGCTGCCATCGATATGGGGTCGAACAGCTTCCACTTAGCGATTGCGCGAGTGGACCATGGCGAAGTGAAAAAAGTTGCGTCAATGTCAGAAAAAGTACAGTTAGCAGCGGGTTTAGATGAAAATAAAAACTTAACAGAAGCCGCACAGCAACGTGGTTTGGCCTGCTTATCTCGATTTGTCGGACGTTTAGGTTCGGTTCAGCCGAATCGTTTAAGAATTGTGGCGACCAATGCGCTACGCCAAGCCAAAAATGGACACGAATTTATTCAAAAAGCGGCAGAAATTTTGCCGAAGCACATCGAAATTATTGCCGGTCGTGAAGAGGCTCGTCTGATTTATTTGGGTGTATCTCATACCATGGTAAACAGTGGGCGCCGCCTTGTGATTGATATCGGTGGGGGATCAACAGAGCTGATTATTGGTGAAGAATTTGAGCCCATTCATACCGAATCTTTACAAATGGGCTGTGTAGCATTTACCAAAGCTTTCTTTGTTGATGGTGAAATTAACCAAAAAAGTTTTGATAAAGCCGTGGTTGCAGCACGTAAGGAACTGTCTGGTATTGCCAATACCTATAAAGAAGCGGGTTGGGATACGGTGGTCGGTTCGAGTGGAACCATCAAGGCGTGCCGTCAAATTACTGTGAATATGGGCTGGAGTAATGAAAAAGAAGAGCTCACCCGTGACGGTTTAGATAAGCTCAAAGAAAAATTGCTCAAATACAAACATGTCGCTGAGATGGAGTTTGATGGTCTGAAAGAAGACCGTCGAGCAGTTTTGCCAGCCGGAATCGCTATTTTGTATGCCATTTTTGATGTACTCGAACTGGATAAATTGGTGTATTCAGATGGTGCCCTACGCGAAGGGGTGATGTATGACTTGCTCGGACGTTTTCAACATGAGGATATTCGAGATCGTTCTGTACAAGCGTTAATGGGCCGTTATAACGCCGATCCAAAACAAGCTGAACGAGTCGTGAACATGGCTCAGCATTTGTTCGATGGTGTGGCGGATTCACTGAAATTAACCACGGAAGACAGTGATTTACTGCGTCGTGCAGCTTATCTGCATGAAATTGGTTTAGCAATTAGCCATGCGGGCTACCATCGTCATGGCGCATATTTGTTGCAACATTCTGACATTGCGGGATTCTCGCAAATTGATCAAAACCATCTATCACATTTGGTGGCCCATCACCGTCGTAAGCTGCGTAGTGACGCGCGTGTCGATGTGATGAAAGTCGGCGGCAACAAATTAGTCTATCTGTGTTTGTTACTTCGCCTTGCTGTTTTACTCAATCATAGTCGTAGCGATCAGATGCTTCCTGCCATTGAATTAACAGTAGGCAATGCGCAACAATGGCAGCTGAGTGTTTCTGGTAATGCCGCGCAATGGCCTTTGCTGGTTGCAGACTTGCATGATGAGCAAGCGCAATTTAAGCATTGGGATGTTGAGCTGGATATCCAATCAGAACAATTTGTCGATGAATAAATTGGTCAATTAGGGATTTATGGTTGAGCTATGAAGAATAAAGCTGCGCAATCCAAAGCATGGACGACGGTTCAAATTGCACGTCATCCTGAGCGTCCGCAATTTTTAGATTATGTGAGTGAAATTTTTACCGAATTTGATGCTTTGCATGGTGATCGCTTATTTGGTGATGATGGTGCAATGATCGGTGGATTAGCTCGCTTTGAAGGTCAGCCAGTCATGATTGTGGGTCAACACCGTGGTCGTAGTACGCGTGAAAAGTTACAACATAACTTTGGTATGAGTAACCCAGAAGGTTACCGTAAATCACAACGTTTACTCGATATGGCTGAACGTTTTAATCTACCCGTCTTTACATTTATTGATACCATGGGTGCATATCCAGGTGTGGGTGCAGAAGAACGTGGTCAGGCTGAAGCAATTGCAACGTCTTTGGCACAACTTTCAAGCTTGAAAGTGCCTGTCATTGCAACTGTACTCGGTGAAGGCGGTTCAGGCGGTGCACTGGGTATTGGTGTGGCTGACCGTGTGGTGATGTTATCCCATAGTATTTATTCAGTCATTTCACCTGAAGGCTGTGCGTCTATTTTATGGAAAACAGCTGAAAAAGCAGAGCAAGCCAGCGAAGCTTTGGCATTGACTGCTGAAAAACTACAGAAAATTGGTATTGTTGAATATGTGGTCGATGAAGGTGAAGGCGCTCATCTCAACCCAGAACAAGTCATGCATGCTTTAAAAACCGTTTTAAAAGATGCATTGGCTGAGTTGCAACCAATGGATGCGAATGAACGATGCGAAGCACGTTACCAACGTTTAATGAAGTTTGGCAGCGACAATTTAGGGCTAGTGTCTTAACTGAGTTTCAGGATACGCCTGAACAGCCTCATTTTTTAATCGGATGTAGTGGTGGCATGGATTCCATGTTGCTACTCCATTTGATGTCTCATTTATTTCCCAAGCGCATTCGTGCCATCTATATTGATCATCAATTGCAGGATGTCAGTCCGCAGTGGGGCAGCTTTGTTCAAGAACAATGCTATGTCTTGGATGTCCCATGTGTGATTCAAGCGGTGGATGTTGATACAGGCAATGTAGAAAGCCAAGCACGTAGTGCACGTTATGCTGCCTTTCAGAAGCATCTTCTTGCCAATGAAATTTTAGTTCTCGCTCATCATCAACAAGATCAAGCTGAAACCATTTTACTCCGTTTACTCTCTGGTGCGGGAATTCATGGACTTGCCGCCATGCAGAGCATCGACATACGAGAGGAATTTACAATTTGGCGCCCGCTATTGGCTTTGCCCAGACAGCAAATTGAGCTGTGGGCCGCTGAGATGCAGCTAAGAAATATTCAAGACCAAACCAATTTTGATACCAGTTATGATCGTGCATGGTGCCGAGCTGAATTGTGGCCAATTTTAGAACAACGCTTTCCGAAAATGCAGCAAGCTTTGGCGCGTACTAGTTATTTAATGCAAGATGCCGAAACGATTTTGGCCGATGTATTGGCGCAAGACTGGGCCAGTTGCGGGAATGCTGCGGTTTTAAACTTAACCCCATTTCGTCAGTTATCTGCACCGAGACAGCGACAGTTGCTCTCTGCTTGGATGAAAGGTGAGGATTTATATCGTCCTGCTTTTGATATGGTGCAACGCCTGTTTGATGAAGTGATTGAATCCAAAGTGGATGCCCAAGCCGCATTGCATTGGAACCAATATTATTATGTACGCTATCAACAGCAGCTCTTTCGTGTCAGTAAAACAGAGTATTTGGCGGAACAATTTCAGACGATTGAGTCAATTGAGCAACGGTTTAGTTTAGATCAAGCTTATGGATTTGCTTCAGGGAAATTTCGCATTGAAACACAAAAATATGGACTGTCTTCTGCATTATTAGAGCAGCCTTTACAGATAAAACCACGTTTAGGTGGAGAAAAATTGCATTTGTATGGACGTGTTGGGGCATGGCCGTTGAAAAAAGCCATTCAGAGCGCACAAATTTTTCCGTGGCAACGTCATACAATACAAATATTAAGCATAGATAATGTTATGCTTGGTGTTTTTACGCCTAAAGGATTTTGGTTGGTCGAGTCGGCTTATTGTGAAGCGGGTGGATGGCAACCAAATTTAATCGCTTAGTTAAAAAATTCAGGATAGAGAAATAATCATGAGCGCAGTGTTGAATCGTAATATTTGTTTTATCGGCGGTGGTAACATGGCTCAAGCCCTCATTGGTGGCTTGATTTCACGTGGTTTACCTTCAACTCGCATTACGGTTTCTGATCCTGTTGAACAAGTTCGTCATTTATTGGCTGAAAAAGACTTGGTGGTGACTGAGGATAACGCATCTGCTATTCGTGAAGCCGATGTCGTGGTCTTAGCGGTTAAACCTCAAGTTTTAGCCAATGTTTTAAAGCCATTAAACGGTTTATTTGACGGTAAGTTGATTATTTCGATTGTTGCGGGTGCTGAAATTGCAACGATTGCTGCATTAGCTGGCAGTAATCGTATTGTTCGTGTAATGCCCAATACACCTGCTTTAGTACAAACAGGTGCGAATGGTTTATATGCCACTGAGGCTGTAGATAAAGAAGACCGTGATTTGGCGAGCCAAGTACTGGCTGCAACAGGCTTGACTTTATGGGTAGGCGAGGAAGCGCAAATTGATGCTGTGACGGCGGTGTCTGGTTCAGGTCCTGCGTATTTCTTCTATATGATGGAAAGCATGATCCGTGCAGGTAAAAACCTCGGTCTAGATGAAAAAGTAGCAACGGCATTGACGTTGCAAACGGCATTGGGTGCGGCACAAATGGCAATCACGAGCTCAAATACACCAGCTGAATTGCGTAAAAATGTCACTTCACCGAATGGTACAACCCAAGCGGCACTTGAAGTGTTTGATCGTGCACAAATTTCACAAAATATCCAAGCTGCATTGGCTGCTGCTCAAAAGCGCAGTCAGGAACTTGCTCAAGAGCTGAGTGAAAGTAGCAAATAATCGTTTTATTTAGGAAAGTTCAAGTATGGGTGCAAACTCTGCGCTAATTTTTGGCATCATTATTAACGTTGCAATTTTACTGGTGTTCTTCCGCTTTCTCATGCAGTTGGCAGCGGTTAACTTTTATAACCCAGTGGTGATGTCGACCGTAAAAGCCACAAAAATTGTGGATATGTTTGGTCGTATTTTTCCAAATGTAGCGAAAGGCCGCGTTAACTTAGCGGCTTTAGTGCTTTTGGTTTTATTGTACTTACTGAAAATTTTTGGCGTCATGTATCTCTCTGGAGCGATGCCAAATAGTCCTGTGCATTTGGTCATTCTAACTTTTGTGACCATGATTCAGGACTTGATTCGTTTCTGCCGTTACTTGATTTTTGCAACGATTATTTTAAGTTGGGTGGTGATGTTTACGCAGTCACGCTCGCCTTATATCGAAGTGATTCAGGAGCTTGCTGAACCATTATTGGCACCGTTTCGCCGTTTGTTGCCCAATATGGGCATGATTGATCTTTCTCCAATCGTAGCGTTCTTAGCGCTGTATATTGCCGAAATGATTATGAATGAAGTGGCGATTGTTCTGCTCACTGGTTTATAAGATTGTAGCGAATAAAAAAAGGACTCGATTGCGAGTCCTTTTTTTGTGGTTGAATTTTTTAGGTGAAGACGTTGATATTTCTTCTAGGAGGCAAATGACTTCCATATCAGCCTTCCTCCTAGGAGAAAGGCGCAAATGTTTTAGTGGGCTTCATCCCAGTTTCGACCTTTGCCGACTTCAACCAACAATGGCACAGAAATTTGCAAAACAGATTGCATCACGTCTGCTAGTTTTAGAGCCAGTTCATCTGCAATACTTTCATCGACTTCAAAAACCAATTCATCGTGTACTTGTAGTAGCATTTTGGCTTGATCTTTAGGCAGCATTTGATCAACAGCAATCATCGCCATTTTAATAATGTCTGCAGCAGAACCTTGCAGTGGTGCATTAATTGCGGCACGTTCAGCCGCTTGTTTGATCATTTTATTGCTTGCCATAATATCAGGCGTGTACAAGCGACGGCCTAAAATGGTTTCGACAAAACCTTGTTCACGTGCAATTTGACGGGTACGTTCCATATAGTCGAGCACGCCCGGATAACGTTGGAAGTATTTCGCAATATAGCCACGCGATTCTTCACGGCTAAAACCGAGTTGACGGGTTAAGCCAAACTCAGACATGCCGTAGAGTAGACCGAAGTTGACGGCTTTGGCCTGACGACGTTGGTCTGACGTGACATCTTCAAGTGCGACACCTAAGACTTCAGCCGCTGTACGACGGTGTACATCTTGTCCATGATTAAAAGCATCGACCAAGGCTTCATCTTGTGAAAAATGCGCCATTAAACGCAGTTCAATTTGTGAATAATCGGCTGCCAAGAGCACGCGACCTTGTGGTGCAATAAAGGCTTTACGAATTTGACGTCCAATTTCCTCACGCACAGGAATGTTCTGTAAGTTGGGGTCGGTCGAAGACAGACGACCAGTTGCGGTCAGTGCTTGGTGGTAGCTGGTATGCACACGATGGGTATCACTGTTGGCTTGTTTTAATAAGCCATCGGTATAGGTGCTTTTTAGTTTGGATAACCCACGATAGTCCAAAATCAGCTCGGTAATCGGGTGGTCAATCTTTTCTAAAACACTTTCAGAGGTACTGTACTGACCCGTTGCGGTTTTTTTGCCGCCCTTAAGTCCGAGTTTATCAAACAGAATTTCACCGACTTGCTTCGGCGAGCTGACATTGAAACTTTGTCCTGCTAGTTCGGTAATCTGGCTTTCAAGATTGGCCATGGTATTGGCAAACTCAATACCAAGTTGGTCAAGGAAGCTTAAGTCGAGCTCAATGCCGTTTTCTTCCATGATGGTCAGGACACGGGCGACTGGCATTTCGACATTGTGCAAGATATTGACCAGTTCGGGATGCTTTTGTAGTTTGGCATCGAGCACTTCAAACAGGCGATAGGTCACGTGTGCATCTTCAGCCGCATAGTGTGCGGCGGTTTCGATCTCAATTTGATTAAAGGTTTTCTGTTTTGCGCCTTTACCCGCCACCTGTTCAAAAGTGGTGGTTAAGTGGCTGAGGTAGAGGCGTGAAACATCATCCATCCCGTGACGAGTCGCCACAGCATTGAGTACATAAGATGCCAACATGGTATCGAAATACCAGCCTTTTAGCTCAATGCCATGATTTTCTAAGACATGCGCATCGTATTTCAAATGATGACCAATTTTCTGAACCGACTCATCTTCTAAAATAGGTTTAATTTGCGCCAAGATCTGTTCACGATCTAACTGCGCAGGTGCATTTTCATAATCATGTGCAAGTGGAACGTAATACGCATCTTGCGCATCGAACGCGACCGAAAAACCAACAATTTGCGCTACGCGATAGTCTAAACTGGTGGTTTCAGTATCAAAGGCAAAACGTTTTTCTGTACTTAAACGTTTGAATAATTGTGCCCACTGTTCCGCACTGAGCACAGTATGGTAGTTCGCTTGACCCAGTTGGTCATCGACACTACTTTGAACGGCCTGATCTTCTGTATTAATGACGGTTTCAGACTGCGCCGATTTTACAATTTCTTGTGTTGCTTGTTTATAGGTTGCACTATTGGGATTGTTTGGATGATCGAGCGATTGTAACTGCTGACGGAATTCAAGCTCGGTATACAGTGAACGCAAGGCTTCGGTATTCGGATCTTGGAGTTTCAGATCGTCAAAGGTCAGTCCTGTCTCTAAGTCACAGACAATACTTGCCAGTTGGTGATCAAGCGCAATTCCATCGGTATGTTCTTTGATGTTTTGACCGACTTTGCCTTTAATTTTATCGACATTTTCTAAAATGCCACCAATCGAGCCGTATTCTGTTAACAGTTTTGCCGCAGTTTTTGCACCAACACCCGGAACGCCCATAATGCCGTCAGAGGCATCGCCCATTAAGGTCAGATAGTCAATAATTTGGTTTGGCCACACCCCAAACTTTTCAAACACGCCATTTACATCCATCGGCTTGTCTTTAAAGCTGTCTTCTAAGGTGACTTTATCGGTCACCAACTGTGCCATGTCTTTATCGCCTGTGGAAATCAGCACTTGCTGTCCCGCGGCTTCCGCACGTTTGGCCAATGTCCCGATGATGTCATCTGCTTCTGCACCTGGGAGCATGTACAAGGGGATACCCAAAGCACGAATTAAGGCATGCAAATATGGAATTTGCTCTGATAACTCCTCAGGCATACTTGGGCGGTCACCTTTATAAATGGGCGACAGCACATGACGAAAAGTTGGTTCTGGCGTATCAAAAATGACCGCCATATGTGTTGGCTGGGTACGACGCATCAGTTTTTGGATGGCAGAAATTGCCCCACGAATTGCATTGGTATGTAAGCCAGTTGACGTGGTGAGCGGTGGCAAAGCATGAAAAGCACGAAATAAAAAGTATGAGCCATCGACCAAGACAAATGGTGGCATTGCAAGATTCCTTATCCAAATAACCCGTTTATTGTACGTGATTTTGGCACAGAACAAAGTGTATTGATGTACCGGTTGGCATAGATGGTTACGGTTATGCGCTTAAAGATGTACTACAAGCTGATGTATTATTTGAAGATGAGAAAAAGAGATTGAGAACGGATGCAAACTGAACAGCGTGAAATTCGCATGATGTGGTTAATGGGGCTCACGATTGTTGCTATTGCAGCATGGTTTCTGGCCGTACCGCTGTTGAGTGCATTGTGTGGAATTGCTTTGATCATGAGTGTTATGCACTATGTTGATAGCATTGAAAACCCTAGTATGACCTTGGCGGAACAACGGGGCATTGCTTTTCAGCCAACGTCAAAAGTGCCGCTTTACCTTGCTGCTTTCGTCATTTTGATCGGTATGGTGGGGCAATGGGGCGGACTCATTGGATTGGGGATCAGTGGCTGGCTGTTCTTTTTCTTTCGATGGTTGCGTCGTCTAGAATATCTATTGTTATTCGTACAAGCACAACCACATCAGGTGATATCTGACCGATTCCCAGAATCTGAAAACGCTCCCTCTTTACCAACTATTCTAAACAACACAGATGATTTAAGTCTCAGTGAGCAAGTGAAACGCTGGCTTTGGCAGGGTAATCCTGTCTTAAAAGTTGCGATTGTGGTACTGCTGATTGGGCTTATTTTATTATTACGCTTTGCCACCGAACATTGGCAGTTGAGTCTCGCGGTTAAGCTGAGCCTCGTTGCTGCGGTAAGTGTGGGCATTGTGGTCTTTGGTTATGTGTTTCAGCACAAAAACCGCAGTTTTGCTTTGGCTTTAGAAGCACTTGGACTGTCAGGTTTATTTTTGACTTTGTTTTTTGCTTACTACAACGGTGTGATTGCAAGTTTAGCGATTGCAAGTCTGTACTTTGTGGTGGTTATGGCAGTTACACTTTGGCTCAGTTTAAAACAGCAGTCGATTGAGCTGGCGTTGATGGCGCTGATCATTGCTTATTTGGCGCCTTTTACTTTGCCTGTACGGAATGCCACTGCGATAGAGCTAGTGGCCTATTATTTGGTCATCAATATTGCGGTCGCGGTTTTAAGCACGTTCAGGCCGTGGAAAGTACTCAACCAAATTGCTTTTATAATGACGGTGGTCGTAGGCGGCGCTTATGCCTTTTACCAAGGTAAAGCGTCAGAGCGAGACATGCTGGCCGTGTTGGTTTTGGCACATAGTGCGGTCTTTATTTGGTTGAGTTTTCGTTATAGTCAATTGTTGGCGCGTGAGGATTTAACTCAGTTTAAGTTAAAACCGATTTTGGATGTAGCTTTGATTTTTGCTGCACCCATTGTTGCTTTTGCTTTTTTGTATGTGATGTATTTTGAGGAAACGATTTGGCAGGCAGGCTTTAGTCTAGGCTTTGCAGCGCTCTATGCCATGCTTTATCAACTGCTAAAAAGAGCCCATAGCGTTGAGATGATTGCGCAAAGTTATCTCAGTCTGACTTTGGTCTTCTTGGCGCTGATTCCGCCTATTTTGCTGCCTGATCAGTGGGGTGTGGTGGGTTGGAGTGCTGAGGGTGCACTGATCTTTATGTATGCCTTATATCGAAATTCCGCCCTGAGTCGTTATTTGGCGATGGGCTTACTGGCCGTGGCAGGGCTCTCAAGTCTGTACTATGTGGTGGAGCTCAATCGTTTTCCAACGGAAGTCTATTGGGCGCTGTGTCTGAGTTATTTTGCTGTGGTTGTCGTTGCCAACAGCGTAGAGCGCTTTAGACAACAGTTGTCTTTTGCCACCATTGCCTTTTTTTGCTTACAACTGCTTTCAGCAACCACCATGTTGTTTATCCTACTTTTGGATGAAATCGACAGTAAAAGTCAGGTAACGATGGCACTGCTGATTATTGTGCTTTTATATACGGTGTTGAATGAATGGTTGCTCTACTGTAAAGCCAGTTGGTCATGGTTATTACCCAAATGGATTGGCCTGATTCCGCCGTATGCCGTTGCCTTCATTTTCTTGGTGGGCTTGAGCCATGATGGCATCATTATGTGGTCGACTGGTTTAGACCGCCTATTGTTTGCTTTAACGAGTGGATTACTCACGTTGCTGTGGTTACGCCCGCTACAGGGCGTGGAGGATGAGGTGGAGTGGGTGAGTTTGGGGGCTTTATTGAGTTTGGCGCTCACCAGCTTAACCCTCATTCCAAGTATGCCGTATTTGAGCATGGTCATTTTACCGCTGGCCTTTGCTGCATGGTGCTACACACAACCGACTCAAACGAGATGGAGACAGTTTTGGCGGGCACGCAACACCTTAGTGCTCATGTTGTTTTGGATTGTGTGTTCTCAGATCTTTAGCCAACAAGCTTTTGCAGGATACTGGTTACCCATTTTCAACCCATTTGACTTGGTCAGTATTGCGATGCTGATCGGTTTCATTTGGATGCTGAATTTACAAATGAAAGCGGGTTTGGAAAAAAGTCTGGGTGCCATTTTGATGATGTCGAGTCTACTTTGGCTCAGTAGTTATGTGGTACTACGTGCGCTGCATGTCTACTTCCTCACACCCTATAATGACTGGGAAATGTGGCAAAACGCTTTAGTGCAACTGAGCTTTACTTTGCTTTGGGTTAGTTTGGCTTTCATTTGCATGCTGACGGCAACCAAACGCAACTTGCGTTCATTGTGGATTTTTGGTGGGTGTATTTTAGTTCTTGTAACGCTGAAATTGGTCTTGTTTGACTTATCTCACATTGGGACATTCACCCGCGTGATTTCATTCTTAGGCGCAGGTTTGGTGATGTTGATAATTGCGTATATTGCACCGATGCCTGAACTTGAGGAAAAGACCAATTAAACAAGTTCAGCTCCTTATGTCTGCATGGATCATAAGGAGCTGAGGAGATTTATTTGATGTTCGGTTCTCGTTTCAAAGCTTGTGCATTGGCATATTGATCAATTTCTTCATTGGATAATGGACGCGAAAGCGGATGATCGACAAAGCCCATTTTAGGCACAGGAATTTCGATTTGGTTATCTAAGAAACCATTACGAATACGTTCCTGCATTTCATCACGCACTTGCAAAAAGTGTTCTTGCTGACACCACACGGCAAACAGTAACTCAATCGAAGACTCACGAAAGGCGGTGACAGTGACGGCAGGTTTAGGGTCTGCAAGCACCAAAGGATATTTATTAGCCACATCAATCAGCACTTCACGTACTTTAATAATGTTCTCATGAAAGTTAATCGCTAGGGTGATGGGAATACGCCGTATTGGAAACTTAGAGAGGTTGTGAACTGGGGCTCGAATCAGTTGTTCATTCGGCAGTCGTACATAAATGTTGTCCTGAGTGAGTAGCTTAACCGAGAGGAGGTCAATTGAAATGACTTCACCTTCAATGGTATTGCCACGAATAAGGGTGATTGAAATGGTGTCGCCAATTTCAAAAGAACCTTCACCAATGAGGAACAACCCACTGATTAAGTTGGATGCAGAGGTTTGTGAGGCAAAACCCAAAGCAACCGTCAAAATACCTGCGGCGCCTAAAAACACACTCAGTTTAAAACCAGCTTCTTTGAGGCTGGCCATCACAAAAATTAGGAAAATAAAGTAAAAAATACCACGACGCCAGACCAGTCGTTGGTGGGCGTTAAACTTGGTGCCAATGGTTCGGATAAATGTATTTGAAACCAGACGTGCCAAGAGAAACCCAACAAAACACAGCACTAAGGCAATTAAGATTTCTGTTAATCGTTCTGTGTTGATGTTGGTAAAAATGCCTTTTAGGCTACTGGTAATTTCTTGGGGAATATTTGAGTTTGGCATTTGTCCCCCTTAGAAGAATGAATCAAACATATTAAATAACGCACTCGCCGAAGAGCGCGGTGGATGCACATAAATCACTTTACCTGCATGCGGAGGCGTACGGTTTTCGATACGGATTCTCGGTGGTCGATCGGCACCTTCATGCAAGACTTTAATTTGCGATGTCCAAAGTCGATCCGTACTTTCACTATAAAATAAAGGCAGGGCTGAAACAGGCACGTTCATGCGGTCAAAACGCAGTTGTAAGTGACTGGTGTTGTGGAACTCAATGGGAGTCACTGCACGAAATGCACGTGGTTTGAGTTGATGCAATTCAGTTCGACCATCGACAGCCGTAGCGTAGGCAATTTCACCTGTACGGTGGTTTGGCCCAAACCAAGTTTCTTTGGGTAAAATCACAGGAATATCAAATAGGGGATCTCGCTGACCTTCAATAAAACCTGAAATCCATAACGGAGTGCTGATATACAGCGTCCCGCGCTGACCCGCTGGAATATAAATCGGATCGACAGGTTTAATCACGACTGAACGATCGGCCAAACGTGGCATCAGTTGAATCGTATGATGGGTGTTTTTAAACATGTAGCGTTTAATTTCAACGGGGTGTGGAAAGGCGAAATGTGGGTCTTCTATCGCATGCCATTTTTGCTCATAGTCATACTGAACTTGAGGACGATGGAACTCTAAACGCCACTCTTGTAGACCGCGGGTGAGGCGAAAAAGTAATGAGCCGAACTGCCACGCACGGGCTTGATTCAACTCAAAGTTGTATTCCCCCCACCATTTTAAATTGGGGCTATCCGATTCAAACAGTTCATTCATATTAGGCAACAGCACATTTCCTTATATTGCAAATCAGTGAAAAACAGACTTCACGCTGTCATATGCTTAGAGTACACTCAAAATAATATTTTTCATCATTATTATAATTTTAAGATGCAAGTGCTTAAACAATTACAAATTCCCTATAGTTTTGCGAAGCGTCATGGCGTGCTGTTGCGTTACGAAGGTGATCAAGCCTTTATTGTGCGCCGTGAAAGTACGCCGTTGTTGGCTTTGCAAGAGGCACGTCGTTTTTTAGGTGTGGCAGCACAACATCAACTGTGTAGTGATGAAGAGTTCCATCAGCTTTTAAGTAGTAGCTATGCAGGGGACAGTGGTGAATCACAACAAGTGGCCGCAGGTTTAGAAGATCATCCCGATTTACTTAGTTTAGCTGACCAAGTGCCTGAAGCTGAAGATCTGATGGATCAAGAAGATGATGCTCCAATTGTTCGTTTGATTAATGCGTTATTGTCTGAAGCCATTCGTGTTGGCGCATCTGATATTCATATTGAAGCCTTTGAAAAGAAACTATCGGTGCGTTTACGTGTGGATGGGCAATTACGTGAAATTGTGCAGCCACGCCGTGAACTCGCACCGCTGTTGGTGTCTCGTATTAAAGTCATGGCCAAATTGGATATTGCGGAGAAACGGATTCCGCAAGATGGACGTATTTCACTGCGTTTAGCTGGGCGTGAAGTGGATGTGCGTGTATCGACTTTGCCGTCATCACATGGCGAGCGTGTGGTGATGCGTTTATTAGATAAACAAGCTGGTCGTTTGAACATGACCCATTTGGGCTTATTGAAACCTGACTATGAGCGTTTAACCCAATTGGTGCATCGCCCACACGGCATTATTTTGGTCACAGGGCCGACAGGTTCGGGTAAAACCACAACGCTTTATGCGGCGCTTTCAGACCTTAATGATGGTTCGAAAAATATTTTGACCGCCGAAGACCCGATTGAATACCAACTGGAAGGAATTGGACAGACGCAAGTCAACACCAAAGTTGATATGACTTTTGCGAGAGCCTTAAAAGCCATGCTGCGTCAAGATCCTGATGTGGTGATGGTGGGTGAAATCCGTGACTTGGAAACGGCTGAAATTGCGGTACAAGCATCGCTCACAGGGCATTTGGTTTTATCTACACTGCATACCAATACGGCCATTGGTGCGGTGACCCGTTTAAAAGATATGGGCATTGAGCCGTTTTTGCTGTCGAGTTCTTTGATTGGTGTCATTGCACAGCGTTTAGTGCGAACCTTATGTAGTCACTGTGTGACATGGCATGAAGCCGATACTTTTGAAACACAATTGTTTCAGCATTTGAATCCAAAAGCAGAACTTCAGTTACCTCAACCGAATGGCTGTGAACGTTGTTCACATACAGGTTTTACAGGGCGGACGGCGATTTATGAAATTGTCGCTGTGGATGATCAGATGCGTCGTTTAGTTCATGGCAATGCCGCTGAATATGAATTAGAAAGTTATGCCCGACAACATTCAGGCTCTATTCGTGATGATGGTTTGCGTAAAGTGTTGGCTGGGAAAACCACACTGGAAGAAGTATTGCGTGTGACCAATGAAGCGGCAGAGTAATGAATATCGACTAGTAGATACGGGTTATGCGTGTAGTTGTATTATCCTGAAATTACCTGATGTGTTTCTATGGCAGCGTCCGTTTTACTTTTAGAATGAAAATAAAGAACTTTATAATGATGAATAAATCCTTAGCCTTGTTTGGTGTGTTGAGTGGTATGGTATTTTTTACTCCTCTCAGTTTTGCAAAAGATGAAACTTTTAATTTTTATAAACAATGCAATGATGAAATGGAGTGGTCTTGTGATGTCATTAGAAGCACCCATGGCAAGAAAGAAAAAGTTTATGGCGGTATGAAATCACCAAATATTGAGAGTTTAAATCAAAATTATTATCATGTTCAAATGTCATGTGGTAGCCCATGTCAGGCTCATAGTTTTCTATCGAGAAATAAACAAGAAGATGATGCGACTCAAGAATTTATCGCTATTGATACGAAGAATAATTGTTTAATTGAAACTGATTCTGAATACAATAAAATCACAGCTCGCCAATTAAATTCGAAAAAAAGACATACTTTGATCAGTACTCAGCACCCTATTTTTCAAAATGTCCCTATTTTTGATATTGCCCAATATACGGTGTTCCAAGGCACTTCTTATTTTGATCAAAAAGGAAATTTGATTTTGCTGGCAGATGAAATTGATGATCAAAAGAAATTTAAAAAGATATTCCCAAACCCTTGTAAGTTATGAACTATCTATCCCAAAGTAATGACTTCGGGATAGAAAAGATGACTTAAACAATTACATTCAATGTCACATCAATATTGCCACGCGTTGCATTTGAATAAGGGCAAACGATATGTGCTGCATCCACCAATTTTTGCGCTTCTGCTTGCTCTAAACCTTCTAAGTGAATGTTCAGGGTCACTTGAATACCAAAACCTGTTGGAATCGGACCAATCCCAACATCAGCTTCGATATAAACATCAGGTGTAATTTTTAATTGGTCACGGTTAGCAACAAACTTCATTGCACCTAGAAAACATGCAGAATAACCTGCGGCAAAAAGCTGTTCAGGGTTCGTTCCACCACCTGCGCCGCCCATTTCTTTAGGGACCGTGAGTTTTACATCTAAAATTCCATCAGAAGAGGTTGCGCGACCATCACGGCCACCTGTCGCTTTAGCATGTGCTGTATAAACTACTTTTTCTAAAGACATTGTGATTCCCAGAATATTGTATTTGAGTTCTTATCCTGTCCTAAATTGCAGAAAGAATAAGCAGTGTTTTTGTAAATTTATACAGAGTATGCTTGCGTTTAAATTGAGGGTTTAGTTAATTAAAAATCAATGGTATAGAATCCTATTGTTGTTTTTTAACATTCGCAATCAGGGCTTGTCGATGTGAATGAAAACTGAGAGCGATTCGAGTGATTATTAATTTTAAAGATAAATTAGAGTCATGTATTTTATGAGAGCTAGAGCTACTCCATGAAAGAGCAGTAGTGAATCAATATAAAGTTTTTGTGCGAAGAATAACCTTGTCTTAAACGATCGCAGCGTGATTAAAACTGCACTAATTTTCGGTGTTGCATTAACGGCATGCTTTCACGAATTTGAACTTGTTCCGCCAAGTCAAACGGTACCGTAATCAACTGTGCACCCGGGTTAAGAATTAAATCCAAAACTTGACCACGGCTATTGGTTGCTGCTGCATGTCCCCAAGTTTGTCTCTTTTCACCATGCCAACCTTGTTGCGCTGCGCCTAACACGATGCTTTGGCTATCCATCGCACGGGCTTGTAATAATAACTGCCAGTGCATTTGCCCCGTGGTGTAAGTAAATGCAGCAGGAGCAGTCAAAATATTTGCACCACGCGCGCGTAAAGTTAAAGCCAATTCAGGGAAGCGTAAGTCATAGCAAACCATCAAGCCAATATTACCAAAAGGCGTTTTCGCCACAACGACATCTGTACCAGGTTCAAAAAACTTCGATTCTTGGTAGCCACCCACAGCATCGCCAACTTGTACGTCAAACAAATGAATTTTGTCATAACGTGCTTCAGTACGTTCAGGGCTAATGCAAAGACTGACTGTACGAACACGACCATCCTCAATAACAGAACCATCTGGACGGAACGGGCATGGGAGAGTACCCGCGACGATCCAGATCTGATATTGATGAGCAAGATTTTCTAAACGCTTTTGAATGTCTTCAAACTGTGCTGCTGTCTCACGTTGTTTGCCTGCAGCAAAACAAACGAAGTTTTCTGGAAACACAATAAGTTCAGCACCATTTGCTTTACTTTGTTGAATGAGAGACTCAATAACAAGGAAGTTTGCTTCGATGTCATTTTGAGAGTTCATCTGTGCAACAGAAAGTAAAGTCATAAATGGGCCTACAAAATTTGTTGTTATGCGTTTTGTTGCTGTGACACTTGATCGAGACTGTCTTGTTCTTTTTGCAACTGTTTGACCAAAGGTTCAAACATATTTTGATTACTTTGATTCAGTTCCATCAAAGTCTTATGCGCATCTAGTACGGTGTTTAACATATTACGATGCGTAATGTGCTCTTCCATCAGTTCGAGGGTACAAACATTTGGATCGCCACAGTAGTTTAAAATCACAAAAACCTGCCCTAGCCCCATACTGTTGGCTAAGGTAGTGATATCAGAGTTGGTGGACAACATGACAGCTTGGATATTATGGATCTGTTTAAGCTTTAAGCCTAACTTTGCCAAAATGCCTAACACAGTGCTGTCGATGAATGTAGTTTGGGTTAAATCTACGATTGCACCAACAACATTTGACTGTTGTTCAATACGGTTTAAAAGTTTGTCTAGACTGATACAAGATTGGGCACGCACTTCGCCAATAAGCTTAAAAATATGCGTTCCATTCAAGCTTGCATATTCAACATGACCTGTTGACATATAAATGCCATTTGCAGAGAAGGATAGGAAATTATCCCATAGGGCAAATACTTACTCAAGTATCTAACAGTCTTAGAAGATAGGATATTGTAATAAGTTATTGATAATTTAGTTAATTCATTCGACGTAAACTTAATATAGCAATATCGTCTGCAACATGCTCTGGTGCTTCAAAGGATTGATTTTGCAAATGATAGACCAATTGTGTGAACTGATCATTCAGTCCCCCATTGAAGGGTTCGAGTGCGCCATCGGAACAAATAATGAAGCGGGCATGACGGTTGAGTACACATTCATGCTCTTCAACTTCCAATTCTTCAGTAAGGCCTAAAGGAAAACTACTGGTATGTAATATTTTAGGGGCTTGATTTGGCTCAAAGATAATTGCGGGGGGGTAATGTCCTGCACTCGACCAGCGAAGTTGATGGGTTTCGAGGTTTAAAATCCCTGCAATCATGGTGATGTGCTTTTCAATATTCTCTTGAACCAACATACCATTGAGTTTCTTAATTAACCCACGCGGTGTTTTGGCACGACCATGAAAAGCCGCCATCCAAGAGGTTAATAAGCTACTGGTGACCCCATGACCAGATACATCAGCCAAATAGAACATCACTTCTTTATCGCTAATTTTCCAATAATCAAACCAGTCTCCAGACAAATAAGCAGAAGGCTGAAAAAATGTTTCAACGGTGTAGTTTTGGAGTTCTATAGGGTTTGGTAAAAGTCGCTTTTGTAACTCTGCTGCGGAAGGCAGATCGCGACTGTCTTGATTACGCTTATATTGAGCATCAATTTTGAGTAAGGATTGCTGTGGGTTACTGGGCAGTTTATTCCACATCCAACCTGCTAAAGCACCGAGTTCCCAAGCTTGGGCTAAAGCACTACCTTCATTTTCAAAGGCAAGGACAATGGTAGGCAGTGTCCATTTATAATCTAAATAATCTTGGATATCGGCAATAGCAATAATAGTCGGGTCATAAAGATCAATGTCTTCTATGCGAATCATTTGCACACTTGGTAGTGTGTCTAGCACCTGTTCTAAACATGGAATATGGCGAGAGGGTTGAATGAAATACATAAAAAAAATGGCTTATCCTTAGCATTAAGCTATTGCTTTACTATAACAAGCAAATTACAGCTAGAGAAAAAAAATTCAACTCTAGCTGGAATACATTGTTATTCCGTATCTAACATTTGATGCGATTCATTGGTGGATGGAGGGTTAGATGAATCATCATCACCGACATCATCAATAAACATCCCTTCAGCTTCTTGGCCTTTTTTCTCAGCAATAATGAAGTTTTTACGCTGTAAATAAATATCACGAATTGAAGAATATTTGTCGCCTTGAATCGCACCCTCAATATCAATCAGTTGTGATCTTACATCAATACCACGTAAAGTCTGTTCAGCCCAATATAGGCCTTCTTCATCTTCTAGAATGTATCTTTGTGGGCGTGCATAGCCATCGACCACTAAGCCAAAACCATCACGGAAAGTACTGGGTCCAAAAATAGGAAGCACGAGATATGGGCCAGATGGAACACCCCAATAGCCAAGGGTTGTACCAAAATTTTCATCTTCAGTTTCTAAACCCAAACGCGAAGCAGGATCTGCAAAGCCTAAAGTGGTTACCGTATTAATGGTAAATCGACCTAAAGTTTTTGCGGCGCGGCCAGGACGACCTTGTATAAGTTGGTTTACCGCATTCCAAGGTTCACCGAGGTTTTTACGGAAGCCACTATAAGAGTCACGAATCGGTGAAGGGATCTTTTCTTTATATTCCACCGCAATTGGGCGAACGATCGCACGGTCTAAAGCATCATTGACGGCAAAAATTTGTCTATTTAAAGGTTGAAGTGGATCTTTTACATTATCAGGTTGTGCCGCATTGGCATCTACTTTTAAATCTTTTGCTTTAATATTCTTTAATTCTTTAAGCGAAGAAGATTGGGCTGTTTGCGGATCAGCACTGGTATCTATTTCGCTGGCAGCTGTAGGCGCTACATCTTCAGCAAATGCAAATGTTGTAAAGCCTACAAAGAGTAGACCAGCACATAAGTGGCGAATGTGTTGCATATAAAAGAGTTCCGGAACTTTATAATCAGCAGGTGAATTAAAAAAATAATCTTTTAACTATCTTAACAGCTCTTTATTGCTCATTGTTAAATCAAATTTTAAGAAATGTTAGTAAAAAAGCGACATTTTGCTGAATAAGTAAACAGTTGGAGGTTTTTTTATAAATAATTGAATAAAGGGGGTTGTGTTGGTTTGGAAATACTGTAGAATGCACATCCATCGGCGGTGATGTTGATTAAAACTTGTTGAGAAACAAGGATTTAGCCCAAGCGGTAAAATCTGGAAGTCTTGAATAGGTTTAAAAATAATTAACAAAACCAGTTGACTTCTTCTTGAAAGAGAGTAGTATAGCCGACCTAGCTTGCTGATGACGAATCAGCAAGAAGATCATTAAGAGATTATGAAGAACAACTTGTGTGGATTTTTACTGATTGATCGATCGAAAATATTTCATTGATTGAAGGTAAAAATTACTCGAAGTTTATTTGAGAAATATTTGTCAGAAAATTGATGAGCCAAGATTTGTAGCCATAAGCTACTAATGATTTTAACTGAAGAGTTTGATCATGGCTCAGATTGAACGCTGGCGGCAGGCTTAACACATGCAAGTCGAGCGGGGAAGGGTAGCTTGCTACCTGACCTAGCGGCGGACGGGTGAGTAATGCTTAGGAATCTGCCTATTAGTGGGGGACAACATTCCGAAAGGAATGCTAATACCGCATACGCCCTACGGGGGAAAGCAGGGGATCTTCGGACCTTGCGCTAATAGATGAGCCTAAGTCAGATTAGCTAGTTGGTGGGGTAAAGGCCTACCAAGGCGACGATCTGTAGCGGGTCTGAGAGGATGATCCGCCACACTGGGACTGAGACACGGCCCAGACTCCTACGGGAGGCAGCAGTGGGGAATATTGGACAATGGGCGAAAGCCTGATCCAGCCATGCCGCGTGTGTGAAGAAGGCCTTTTGGTTGTAAAGCACTTTAAGCGAGGAGGAGGCTACTGAGATTAATACTCTTGGATAGTGGACGTTACTCGCAGAATAAGCACCGGCTAACTCTGTGCCAGCAGCCGCGGTAATACAGAGGGTGCGAGCGTTAATCGGATTTACTGGGCGTAAAGCGTGCGTAGGCGGCTTTTTAAGTCGGATGTGAAATCCCTGAGCTTAACTTAGGAATTGCATTCGATACTGGGAAGCTAGAGTATGGGAGAGGATGGTAGAATTCCAGGTGTAGCGGTGAAATGCGTAGAGATCTGGAGGAATACCGATGGCGAAGGCAGCCATCTGGCCTAATACTGACGCTGAGGTACGAAAGCATGGGGAGCAAACAGGATTAGATACCCTGGTAGTCCATGCCGTAAACGATGTCTACTAGCCGTTGGGGCCTTTGAGGCTTTAGTGGCGCAGCTAACGCGATAAGTAGACCGCCTGGGGAGTACGGTCGCAAGACTAAAACTCAAATGAATTGACGGGGGCCCGCACAAGCGGTGGAGCATGTGGTTTAATTCGATGCAACGCGAAGAACCTTACCTGGTCTTGACATAGTAAGAACTTTCCAGAGATGGATTGGTGCCTTCGGGAACTTACATACAGGTGCTGCATGGCTGTCGTCAGCTCGTGTCGTGAGATGTTGGGTTAAGTCCCGCAACGAGCGCAACCCTTTTCCTTATTTGCCAGCGGGTTAAGCCGGGAACTTTAAGGATACTGCCAGTGACAAACTGGAGGAAGGCGGGGACGACGTCAAGTCATCATGGCCCTTACGACCAGGGCTACACACGTGCTACAATGGTCGGTACAAAGGGTTGCTACCTAGCGATAGGATGCTAATCTCAAAAAGCCGATCGTAGTCCGGATTGGAGTCTGCAACTCGACTCCATGAAGTCGGAATCGCTAGTAATCGCGGATCAGAATGCCGCGGTGAATACGTTCCCGGGCCTTGTACACACCGCCCGTCACACCATGGGAATTTGTTGCACCAGAAGTAGGTAGTCTAACCGCAAGGAGGACGCTTACCACGGTGTGGCCGATGACTGGGGTGAAGTCGTAACAAGGTAGCCGTAGGGGAACCTGCGGCTGGATCACCTCCTTAACGAAAGATTGACGATTGGTAAGAATCCACAACAAGTTGTTCTTCATGACGATGTATCTGAGGGTCTGTAGCTCAGTTGGTTAGAGCACACGCTTGATAAGCGTGGGGTCACAAGTTCAAGTCTTGTCAGACCCACCAAATCTGACTAACAAGCATTGTTAAATGCTGAATACAGAAAACAGAAACATTGACTTATTGATAAGCTGGGGACTTAGCTTAGTTGGTAGAGCGCCTGCTTTGCACGCAGGAGGTCAGGAGTTCGACTCTCCTAGTCTCCACCATAGATTATAGAACTTAGTAAGTTAAAGCTTATTAACTTCTGTGATTTATCACAGTTTCCTGACCTGACGAAGGCTGGAAAAATCATTAACAGAATATATTTGAGTTGAAATAATTTGTTCATACTCGTTTTTAAGATCGACATTAACAGTGATTTATTACTGATTGATGAAGATTGAAGAAATGAGTTACTAGCGAAATTAACTGAATCAAGCGTTTTGGTATGTGAATTGAATTGAAGCTGTACAGTGTTTAAGTACACAGAGCAACAAACTGTAAGGAAGTGATGAGAAATCATCATAGACTGTCTTAATCCTACTTGTAGGGATTAACGACTGTTTGGGGTTGTATAGTCAAGTAATTAAGTGCATGTGGTGGATGCCTTGGCAGTCAGAGGCGATGAAAGACGTAATAGCCTGCGATAAGCTCCGGGGAGGCGGCAAATATCCTGTGATCCGGAGATTTCTGAATGGGGAAACCCACCTGTCATAAGGCAGGTATCGTATGATGAATACATAGTCATACGAGGCGAACGAGGGGAAGTGAAACATCTCAGTACCCTTAGGAAAAGAAATCAATTGAGATTCCCTCAGTAGCGGCGAGCGAACGGGGAAAAGCCCATTAAGTCATATAAGTTCTAGTGGAATGCTCTGGGAAGTGCAACCATAGTGGGTGATAGTCCTGTACACGAAAGGGCTTATATGATGATGTCGAGTAGGGCGGGGCACGTGAAACCTTGTCTGAATATGGGGGGACCATCCTCCAAGGCTAAATACTCCTGACTGACCGATAGTGAACCAGTACCGTGAGGGAAAGGCGAAAAGAACCCCTGTGAGGGGAGTGAAATAGATCCTGAAACCGCATGCATACAAGCAGTGGGAGCCGACTTGTTCGGTGACTGCGTACCTTTTGTATAATGGGTCAGCGACTTACATTCAGTAGCAAGGTTAACCGCATAGGGGAGCCGTAGAGAAATCGAGTCTTAATAGGGCGTTTAGTTGCTGGGTGTAGACCCGAAACCGGGTGATCTATCCATGAGCAGGTTGAAGGTTGGGTAACACTAACTGGAGGACCGAACCCACTGTCGTTGAAAAGCCAGGGGATGACTTGTGGATAGGGGTGAAAGGCTAATCAAACTCGGTGATAGCTGGTTCTCCCCGAAAGCTATTTAGGTAGCGCCTCGGACGAATACCATTGGGGGTAGAGCACTGTTTCGGCTAGGGGGTCATCCCGACTTACCAAACCGATGCAAACTCCGAATACCAATGAGTACTATCCGGGAGACAGACTGCGGGTGCTAACGTCCGTAGTCAAGAGGAAAACAATCCAGACCGCCAGCTAAGGCCCCAAAATTATAGTTAAGTGGGAAACGATGTGGGAAGGCATAGACAGCTAGGAGGTTGGCTTAGAAGCAGCCACCCTTTAAAGAAAGCGTAATAGCTCACTAGTCGAGTCGGCCTGCGCGGAAGATGTAACGGGGCTAAAACTATATGCCGAAGCTGCGGATTTGCAATTTATTGCAAGTGGTAGGGGAGCGTTCTGTAAGCCGATGAAGGTGTATTGAGAAGTATGCTGGAGGTATCAGAAGTGCGAATGCTGACGTGAGTAACGACAATGCGAGTGAAAAACTCGCACGCTGAAAGACCAAGGGTTCCAGTCCAACGTTAATCGGGGCTGGGTGAGTCGACCCCTAAGGCGAGGCCGAGAGGCGTAGTCGATGGGAAATTGGTTAATATTCCAATACTTCTATGTAATGCGATGAGAGGACGGAGAAGGTTAAGTCAGCCTGGCGTTGGTTGTCCAGGTGGAAGGTTGTAGGCATGTATCTTAGGCAAATCCGGGGTACTCTATGCTGAGAACTGATAGCAAGCTGTACTTGTACAGTGAAGTGGCTGATACCATGCTTCCAGGAAAAGTCTCTAAGCTTCAGTTACATAGGAATCGTACCCGAAACCGACACAGGTGGTCAGGTCGAGTAGACCAAAGCGCTTGAGAGAACTCTGCTGAAGGAACTAGGCAAAATGGTACCGTAACTTCGGGAGAAGGTACGCTGCCGACGGTGATAGGATTTACTCCTTGAGCTATTGGCAGCCACAGAAACCAGGCCCCTGCAACTGTTTATTAAAAACATAGCACTCTGCAAACACGAAAGTGGACGTATAGGGTGTGATGCCTGCCCGGTGCTGGAAGGTTAATTGATGGGGTTAGCGTAAGCGAAGCTCTTGATCGAAGCCCCAGTAAACGGCGGCCGTAACTATAACGGTCCTAAGGTAGCGAAATTCCTTGTCGGGTAAGTTCCGACCTGCACGAATGGCATAATGATGGGGGCGCTGTCTCCAGCAGAGACTCAGTGAAATCGAATTCGCCGTGAAGATGCGGTGTACCCGCGGCTAGACGGAAAGACCCCGTGAACCTTTACTGCAGCTTGACATTGAACTTTGATCTTACTTGTGTAGGATAGGTGGGAGGCTTTGAAACCGAGACGCTAGTTTCGGTGGAGCCAATCTTGAAATACCACCCTGGTAATATTGAGGTTCTAACTCTGTCCCGTTATCCGGGACGAGGACCATGTCTGGTGGGTAGTTTGACTGGGGCGGTCTCCTCCTAAAGAGTAACGGAGGAGTACGAAGGTGCGCTCAGCGTGGTCGGAAATCACGCGTAGAGTATAAAGGCAAAAGCGCGCTTAACTGCGAGACCCACAAGTCGAGCAGGTACGAAAGTAGGTCTTAGTGATCCGGTGGTTCTGTATGGAAGGGCCATCGCTCAACGGATAAAAGGTACTCTGGGGATAACAGGCTGATACCGCCCAAGAGTTCATATCGACGGCGGTGTTTGGCACCTCGATGTCGGCTCATCTCATCCTGGGGCTGAAGCAGGTCCCAAGGGTATGGCTGTTCGCCATTTAAAGAGGTACGCGAGCTGGGTTTAGAACGTCGTGAGACAGTTCGGTCCCTATCTACCGTGGGCGTTGGAAATTTGAGAGGATCTGCTCCTAGTACGAGAGGACCAGAGTGGACGAACCTCTGGTGTACCGGTTGTGACGCCAGTCGCATCGCCGGGTAGCTATGTTCGGAAGGGATAACCGCTGAAAGCATCTAAGCGGGAAGCCTACCTCAAGATAAGATTTCCCTAGGACTTTATGTCCTCTAAAGAGCCGTTGAAGACTACGACGTTGATAGGTTGGATGTGGAAGCATAGTGATATGTGAAGCTGACCAATACTAATTGCTCGTGAGGCTTGACTATACAACACCCAAACAGTTGGTGTTGTGGTTCAAATCACTGCAAACAACTTGATTTAGTTATAAAGCTAGATACATGAGCGAGGAATAAACAAACATTAATTATGTTTGTCCGAGCGCAAGACATAAAGCTATGCTTTATGTTAAAATCAACTCAAATATACCTGTTAATAACTCATTTGATGAAAGTTAGGCATACACAATGTGTAAATAAGACCCAACGAATAGTCATAAACAGTTGTGCTGGCGACAATAGCAAGAGTGAACCACCTGATCCCTTCCCGAACTCAGAAGTGAAACCTCTTAGCGCTGATGGTAGTGTGGAGTTATCCATGTGAGAGTAAGTCATCGCCAGCTCATTAATTCTAAATCCCCCTATCTCAAATGAGATAGGGGGATTTTTTTATGCTGAAAAGATTTAAATAATAAATGAATCAATCGTCTAATTGAGGTTTATCGTAATTAAATAAAACATCCTAAATAGTCATAATTATTATTTAAATAAACCTTTCTATACTTATTTTTCTTTTTTACTATCAGTTAATTTTTACTATCAACTAAATACTATATTTTTATCTAATTTAAATTAGGCCTTTATTGTTAATTATTATTTTATTTCATATCAGAAAGACAAGTGTTAATGGTTGGTTTTATTTATTTTTAATGCGAATTAAATCATTTATTTAGACTAATGTTGAATTTTTATATCACTATAAATTGTGTGAATATAACACCAAATTACTTTGGTGAATGACTTCTGTTTGGGCTGAATTAGCACATTATAAAAACTGAAGGGCGCTAGTTAAAGTGCAATGAAACAATAGCTCATAGGAGGTGAATAATGTCAGCTAAAGCAGTTAATGTGAATGATATTATTGATCGTGCAAAATTTTCGGGTTTCCATTTTCAAGTTGTTGCTTGGTGTCTGCTAATTATTTTATTTGATGGTTATGATTTGGCAATTAATGGTGTGGTATTGCCATTATTAATGGAAGACTGGGGCTTAAGTGCTGTACAGGCGGGTATGCTTGCAAGTACTGCTTTAGCAGGCATGATGTTTGGTGCAATGATATTTGGCTCTTTGGCGGATAAAATTGGTCGTAAAAAAGTCATTATGATCTGTATTGTACTTTTTAGCGGGCTTACCTGTGCAGGTGGTTTTGCATCAAACCCAACGGAATTTGCAATTCTCCGTTTCCTTGCGGGACTAGGAATTGGTGGAGTAATGCCAAACCTTGTTGCGCTGACATCTGAGTATGCACCACAAAAAATGCGTAGTACCTTAGTAACCACAATGTTTAGTGGTTATGCTGTGGGTGGTGTAATGGCTGCATTACTAGGTGCGTGGTTTACTCCAAGTTTTGGTTGGCAAATTATGTTCTTTATTGCGGGTATTCCTTTGTTGTTGTTACCAGTTATTTGGAAGTTTTTGCCCGAGTCTTTGACTTTTATTGTGCAACAAAACCGTCAGGCGGAAGCACGTAAAATTGTTCGTCGTTTAGCACCAACGGTGACAGTAAAAGAAGATACAACTTTTGAGTTGCATCAGGTTGATGTGCCAGAGTCTGCAAATGTTGTGAGCTTATTTAAACGTGGGCGTGCGGTAAATACCTTATTGTTTTGGGTGGCGTTCTTCACCTGCTTACTGACAATGTATGCTTTAAGCAGTTGGTTGCCGAAGTTAATGATGGCAGCAGGCTACTCAATGGACAATAGCTTGATGTTTATGATGGTGATGAACATTGGTGCTGTGATTGGTATTGTGGGTGGAGGGATCTTGGCTGATCGCTTCCATTTGAAACCTGTGCTGATGTGCTTGGGCATGATGGGTGCTGTTGTAATGAGCTTGATGGGCTTCCAATCGAATCAATTCCTTTTATATATTTTAGTATTCTTGGCGGGTGCTGCATCCATTGGTTCGCAAATGCTGCTTTATAGCTATGTCGCTCAGTACTATCCACTTGCTGTTCGTTCAACTGGGATTGGGTGGTCGTCTGCGATTGGTCGTATGGGTGCAATCATTGGACCAATTTTAATCGGGAGTTTGTTGGGGATGAATTTGCCTGCACACTTTAACTTTATTGCTGTGGGTTTACCTGTATTGATTACTGCTATTGCGGTTGCACTGATTATGCATGATAGTGATAGCGATAAGATTGATCTTAAAGACGCATCTATAGCTAAAGCATAAGTTGTGATTCTTTAAAAAGAAAAGCCTCCGAAAGTAGGCTTTTCTTATCTAGTAGATGTATATTATCGATTATAAATATTAAGTATTATTGAAATTATGATCGAAGATTATTTAAAACCTTTAGCTTTGCAGACAGATTTAGGATTGGAGGCAACAGCGGATTCTTTCTATTATGCGGCACAAGCACTAGATGATAATCAAGATACAAAAATGGTTTTGGTATCGGTGGAGGTAAATTACCAATTCTATATCTTTATAGGCATTCGATTGAACTATATCTAAAATCAGCAATTACTTTCATATATGAGATCAGTCTTAAAAAATCAAAAACTGGAAATGATGATTTCCCAAAATTAGTTGAAAATGATAAAGAGAAAAAATATTTAATGTCCATTCAATTAGAACTTTATTTGAAAATTTTTTAATTATTTTAGAAAATAACCGTGATTCTATATATAGTAGAACAGGATGTAACTGGTTTGACATTCCTGAAGAAATACCTATATTAATTAATAAACTAGAAGAATATGATAGTAATTCAACTATGTTTAGATATCCTATTAGTATGGATAAAAATTTAGATTATCAAAAATCTACTTTTAAAAAATGTAATCTTGTTAAAGGAAAAACTCCAAAAGAGTCGAAAAGTGAATCAAAATCTAAGATTTTCTTACTTGTTCATAATGGGAACGATGAAATCATCGAATCATACGTAAGCGATAATGAAGTGTTAAGTGAGATTCATGAAGTTCTAAAAGAGTTATCTGAACAGTTATCAGGATTACACTTTGGTCTGAAATTCGATTTAATTAGGTAACTTATTATGAAACTCAACACATTCTCCCCAATTCCTGAAAACGATGATGAACTGCATTTACCTGAACTGGTGTATTGGGCTTCTTTAGGTGAACTCGCTGAAGTAGAAAAAAGTCTCGCCAATGGTGTAGATGTGAACTCGACCGATGATGAAGGCTATAGCGCACTTCAAGCAGCGGTTGAAAATGGCTATCTAGAAGTGGTGAAACTATTGGTTGAAAAAGGTGCGAATGTCCACTACAAAGGTGAATACACTGCGCTTCAATTGGCTGAAATGGCGGAACAAGTAGAAATTATTGAATACTTAAAAAGTCTGTGACTTTTAAAAAATGAATAAAAGAGCCTGATCAATATCAGGCTCTTTTTATTTTATGGCATCTTAAATGGACGAATTGGATTCAATTTCTTTCAATATCACTTGATTAAAAGCGGGAAGATCTTCTGAACTACGTGAGCTGATGAGCGTCCAACCACCTGCATTACATGTGTGAACGGCTTCATCGACCCATATAGCACCTGCATTTTCCAGATCGAGTCGTATATTTTTATGCGAAGTCAGATGCTTAGTTTTAATCTGTTCAGCTTTAATCAAAACTAAAGGCGCATGACAAATCACAGCGATTGGTTTGGCTTGGTTGCTAAAACTTTGGATAATTTCGAGCGCTTTGGGATGTTGGTGTAATAGATCGGCATTAACTGCACCGCCGGGGATAATCAGCAAGTCGTAGTCGTCATAATGAACATGATCCAAATCGACGTCTGGAGGATAGCTTGCTGCCGAGTCTGAGTCCATTTTGACAGTTCGAACATCACTAGCTTCAATCGCGGCATGAATGCATTCTATGCCTTTGGACTGTAGAAAATGGAGAGGCTGAATTAGCTCATCATGCTCTACGCCTATATTTGAGGTTATGGACAATACTTTTTGAGTCATGTAAATCACCTAAAAAATGTCTATGCTTAGCCTAACAAAGCAGAATGATACCGATGTTTTGATTTAACGGACTCTTGTAAGTAAGTGAAAGTAGCCGATGCAGTGTTTCGTGTAACTTTAGACTGTGTGAAGGTTTTAATGAGCCTTTTCAATAATTGATATGCATTAATACATCCATAAAATCTAAAACTAGGTAGGAAATGAAAAACAATCTGCTCAAAAAATGTAGGTTTTTTGAATTTTCTATGCTATAAAAAATAAAACGGCACAAAAATTGCTTATAAAGCGTGCTTTAAAAATAGTTGTATTGATGAGTAGAGTTTTATGAAGTTATCGGTTGGATTGAAAGTTTCGAACTCTTTGTCGCTAACCCCCCAATTACAACAAGCTATTCGATTGCTTCAATTATCGAGCCTTGAACTTGAACAGGAAATTCAGATTCAACTCGACAGCAATCCACTCTTAGAAAAAGTAGAAGAACAGTCATCTATCGAAAGCTTATCCAGTGTGCAAGAGCAAGAACAGGATAAGAAAGATTTAACCAACGAACTCAACGCCGACCATTTACCCGATGATTTACCGGTCGATACCGACTGGGATGATGTTTACACCCATCAACCGACCAGTTTGGGCGCAGCAGAGTTTGAAGAACGAGAAGATAATCGCCAAGGTCATTTGGGCTTAAAAGAGCATATGCTCGAGCAAATCAATCTGTTGCATTTTTCGCAAGTAGATATGTTGATTGCTTATTGCATTATTGACTCGTTGGACGATAAAGGTTTTTTAGACAGTGATATTTCAGAAATAACGACTTCAGTTCAACATCTTTTAACAAGCATGGACTATGACGACGAAGTCGAAGATGACGAAGTGGTTGTGGTGCTCAAGCATATTCAGCGTTTAGACCCACTTGGCGTTGGGGCGCGGAATCTTGCAGAGTGCTTAATGGTGCAGTTGGAAGCCTTGCCGATGCAGACCGCATGTCGAAATGATGCCATGAATCTGCTGAAAAACTATGAACTATTGATCAGCAATGAACTGGCGAAACTGATTAAACAAACAGGTTTAAATCAAGAGCAGCTCAAGTGTGCGGTTGATTTATTGAAAACGCTAAAAGCGCATCCAGGACTTGAATTTGAAGATAAAGACTCGGATTATCAAATTCCTGATGTCGTGGTAATGAAGAAAAACGAACAATGGCAAGTGGCTTTAAATCCT
This sequence comes from Acinetobacter sp. P1332, assembly GCF_044057475.1. NCBI lineage: Bacteria > Pseudomonadati > Pseudomonadota > Gammaproteobacteria > Moraxellales > Moraxellaceae > Acinetobacter > Acinetobacter sp. P1332. The sequence continues at coordinate 2,883,375 of NZ_CP171157.1, read as the reverse complement.
GATGTGATGCCAAAACTTCGTGTGAACTCGTTTTATGCCAATATGATTAAGCGTGCTGATCAAAGTGAAGATAATCAGTACTTACGTAATCAGATGTTGGATGCGAAAAACTTTATTAAAAGTGTCGATGAACGACATAAAACTTTACTGAAAGTGGCGACGTGTATCATTGAACATCAGCGTGCATTTTTAGAAATTGGTGCTGAAGGGATGAAGCCTTTGGTACTTCGAGATATTGCAGAAGAAGTTGAATTGCATGAGTCGACCGTCTCTCGGGTGACAACCAACAAATATATGCTGACGCCACGAGGCTTGTTCGAGTTGAAATATTTCTTTTCAAGCCATGTGGGGACTACTTCAGGCGGTGAGGCATCTTCAACTGCAATTCGTGCCAAGATTAAAAAATTGATTGCTGAAGAGAATGCACGTAAACCTTTGTCTGATAACGCAATTGCCAATCTTTTAAAAGACGATGGAATTGATGTAGCGCGTCGGACAGTGGCAAAGTATCGCGAATCGTTACATATTCCGTCATCTTCTGAACGAAAAGTCTTGATCTAAAATTTAAAATCTGACTATTCTAGAGGTTCATTATGACAACATAATGAACCTCTTTTTTCTTTAAGGAATGGCTAAAATGATTTGATGTTTCTATGCGTGCTGGTTATTTTGTAGTCATTAAATCGTCTTGGCTTTTCCTCATTAATCCTAATGAAGGTGAGGGATAGATATATGCAAATAACAATTCGTGGACATCATTTGAGCATTACCCCAGCTATTGAAGATACCATTCGCTGCAAATTTGCAGAAATGACCAAGCATATTGATCAGGTGAACAGTATGCAGGTGAAATTAACCAAGGATCATCAGGTCGATAAACATACTAAAAAAGGCAGTAGCAATCATATTGCAGAAGCAATTATCCGTTTACCAGGCATTGAATTTTTTGCTCAGGCTTCAGCAGATGATATGTATACGTCGATTAAAAAATTATCAGAAAAACTAAAAAGACAGCTCGATAAGCACCGTAAAATGCAGCAGGTTTACCAACCTATTGCCATTTAGTTTGTTTTTTATGCAAAAAGAGGTTTTTTAAAACCTCTTTTTTTATATATAAAGTGTGCGGGTTTATGATTTATTTTTCAGATTTATAGTAAAATGGCAGGTTTTTACACCGTTGGTCCTATAAGAGGTCTTTGTGATGAATAGTGAACAGCTCACTGAAATTTTAAAAGCTGCTTTTCCTGAAGCTGAAGTTGCAGTTAGTGGGCAAGGCGGAAAGTTTGACTTACGTATTGTCGACGACCAATTCGAAGGCAAACGCCCTGTTGCACGTCAGCAAGCTGTTTATGCACCATTAAATTCTTATATCGCAAGTGGCGAAGTGCATGCGGTGACTATTCGTGCAATGACTAAAGAAGAATGGCGTAAAGCAAGCTTATTCGGAGCTTAAAATTAGATGGATAAATTTTTAATTCAAGGTGGCACGAAGCTCGAAGGCGAAGTTCGTATTTCGGGTGCTAAAAATGCTGCCTTGCCGTTGCTTGCAGCAATGATTTTGCCTGAAACCCCAACCAAGCTCACCAACGTACCGCATTTAAAAGATGTAAATACTTTGGTGCAGTTGATTGGTGGTCTAGGTATTACCATGACCTATGAAGGTGACACGGTTACTGCGGATACCTCAACACTGGACAATCAGTTTGCACCGTATGAGCTGGTGAAAACTATGCGTGCATCTATTTTAGTGCTGGGCCCATTGGTGGCGCGCTATGGTAGTGCAAAAGTGTCTTTGCCGGGTGGATGTGCGATTGGCTCGCGCCCAGTCGATCAACATTTAAAAGCTTTAGAAGCTTTAGGTGCAGAGATTGAAGTTGAAGCGGGTTATGTACATGCTAAAGTTGATGGACGTCTGAAAGGTGGCGAAGTCATTTTTGATATGGTGACCGTGGGTGGTACCGAAAATATCTTAATGGCTGCGGCATTGGCAGAAGGTGTGACCACGATTCGTAATGCGGCACGTGAACCTGAAATTACGGACCTTGCGAAAATGTTGATCGCGATGGGTGCAAAAATTGAAGGATTAGACACAGATACCCTAGTGGTCACAGGTGTTGAAAAACTACATGGCTGTGAATATGCTGTGGTTGCTGACCGTATTGAAACAGGTTCGTATTTGGCTGCTGCGGCCATTACCGGAGGTCGTGTAAAAACCACACATACTGATCCAACGTTGATGGAATCGGTCTTAGAAAAGTTTGAAGAAATGGGCGCGGAAGTGACCCGTGGTGATGATTGGATTGAACTGGATATGATGGGTAAACGCCCGAAAGCAGTGAGTTTCCAAACGCTTCCACATCCAGATTTCCCAACTGATATGCAAGCACAGATTATGGCAGTCAATGCCATTGGTCGTGGTTTTGCCACCATTTCTGAAACGATTTTTGAAAACCGTTTTATGCATGTACCTGAATTGTCACGTATGGGTGCCAATATTCAGGTCGAAGGTAATGATGCTGTTGTGACCGGTGTAGAGAAACTTTCTGCTGCACCTGTGATGGCAACAGATTTACGCGCTTCTTTCTCGCTAGTGTTAGCTGCGCTTGCTGCGGATGGTGAGACGCTGATTGATCGTATCTATCATATTGATCGCGGTTATGAAGATGTCGAAGCGAAATTACAAGGTATAGGCGCCCAAATTAAGCGAGTAAGTTCATGAGCGATATGAGAAACGATGATCCAAATTTTGACGTAATGGGCAATTTTGATCATGGTTTAACATTGGCATTGAGTAAAGGTCGTATTTTAAAAGAAACCCTGCCTTTACTTGAAACGGCTGGAATTAACTTACTGGAAGATCCTGATAAGTCACGCAAGTTAATTTTCCCAACCACCCATAAACAAGTCCGTATTTTAATTTTACGTGCTTCTGACGTACCCACCTATGTGGAAAATGGTGCGGCTGATATCGGTGTTGCGGGTAAAGACGTGCTTATGGAACATGGCGCGCAAAACGTTTATGAACCACTCGATCTAAAAATCGCAGTATGTAAACTGATGACTGCAGGCAAAGTTGGCATGGCGCGTCCCAAAGGGCGTTTAAAAATTGCCACTAAATACGTAAACTTAACCCGTCAGTACTATGCAAGCTTAGGTGAGCAAGTCGATGTAATTAAGTTGTACGGTTCAATGGAACTTGCACCGTTGGTGGGTTTGGGCGATTACATTGTTGACGTGGTCGATACTGGGAATACTTTACGTGCCAATGGTTTAGAACCTTTGGAAGAAATTTGTAAAGTGTCTTCACGTCTGATCGTGAACAAGGCAAGTTTCAAACGTAAGCAAGCATTGTTAAACCCAATTCTTGCACAGTTAGAAACAGCAGTCGCTGAACGTGAAGCGTTAAAAAACAAATAAGTTCATCTTTTTTGTTTAAGAAACCGCTATCGATGATGGCGGTTTTTTTGTACCTGCTCATTTTTTAATATTTTTATTGGGTTGAAATACAATAGGATTTAATTTGAGCCAGTTGATTTAAAGTATTAAAAGTATAGACATCACAAGCAGAAATTCGCGATGTCTGCTGGGTGTCATGAAATTGTGCTTCACCTTGAACAATCACATGATGACCCGCTTGATGAATTGCTTGAATATGGAACTCATGCGCGACCGTCGTAAAATAATGTTCGATAGACTGGCAATGCTTCAGTACTTGATCAAAACCTGAAAGACGTTGTTCACCCACAATTTCCCATGTAATGGTTTGTGAAAAATGCTGTTGGATGCGGCTAAATTGCCCCGTTGAAAAGTAGGTGGCTATGTCCGTAAGGGCCATCTTGTTTTGCCTGTTTTTTAGTCATGTTTAATGATTCTAGTTTAAAAATATTGAATCAGATTCATTTCCCGATGAAGTTAAAAGTAATTTTTCATTACACTCTGTGTTTAGCTGGAGGATTGTTGCCCACAAAATACAGGAAACAAGGTAAACTAAAGCTTCCCTTTATTTTCATTGTGGATAAATTGATGCGACGTTTATCGACTCAAGATCAGAAATTTAAACAAGTCTTTGCTGATTTGTTGGCTTTTGAAACCGTGAGTGACCCAGAACTTTTAAAAACCGTAGATCAAATCATCGCTGATGTTCGTCAGCATGGTAATGCTCATGTTCTTAAACTCACTCAACAGTTCGATCGACATCCCGCGCATCAATTCTCAGATTTAGAACTGACCCAAGAGCAATTAAAAACCGCTTTTGAGGGTTTGAGTACCGAAGTCCGCGAGGCGTTAGAGCTTGCTGCAAACCGCATTCGTGAGTTTCACCAAGCGCAAAAACAAGAAGGCTGGACCTATGTGGATGCCTTAGGGAACACACTTGGGCAAAAAGTAACGCCTTTAGATCGCGTTGGTATTTATGTACCTGGTGGTTTGGCATCTTATCCGTCTTCTGTACTGATGAATGCTGTGCCTGCGCATGTGGCGGGTGTACCTGAAATTATTATGGTCGTACCTGCACCGAATGGTGAGTTGAATCCATTGGTATTAGCAGCTGCTTATTTGGCTGGCGTCAGCCGTGTCTTTACCATTGGTGGAGCGCAAGCAGTTGCAGCTTTAGCCTATGGTACAGAAACGATTCCAGCAGTAGATAAGATTACAGGACCAGGTAACCGTTTTGTCGCGGCTGCGAAACGTGCGGTATTCGGACAGGTCGGTATCGACATGATTGCAGGGCCATCTGAAATTTTAGTTTATGCCGAAGGCGTGAATAACGCACAGTGGCTGGCAATGGATTTATTGTCCCAAGCTGAACACGATACTGTGGCACAAGCAGTGTTTATTACACCAGATGAGCAGTTGTTAAATGAAGTAGAACTGGCTATTGAAGCGCATTTACAAGCTTTACCTAAGGCGGAGATTGCGCGTACTTCAATAGCGAATCGTGGCGCGTTAGTGCTTGTGAAAGACCGCGCTGAAGCAGTTGAACTGATTAATCAAGTTGCGCCTGAGCATTTAGAGCTTTGCCTAGATGAAGCACAGGAAATGGCTGAAGATATTCGTCATGCAGGCGCAATCTTCATGGGGCGTTATACCCCAGAGGCAATCGGCGACTATTGTGCAGGGCCCAACCACGTTTTGCCAACTTCAGGTACGGCACGCTTTTCCTCGCCGCTGGGTGTATATGATTTCCAAAAACGTTCAAGTTTGATTATGTGCTCTGAGCAAGGTGTGAAAACTTTGGCGAAAACCGCGGATATCTTAGCGCAACAAGAAAACTTAGATGCGCATGCGCGTTCGGCACGTTATCGTTATCAATAATATAAATTTAGATCTCTCATGTGTTCAGTAATGAATGTTCCTCTCCCTATGGGGGAGGTTAGGAGAGAGGAAAATATTTAATTCAGTTTGGGACATCATAAACCTCTCCCAAACCCTCTCCTAGAAGGAGAGGGCTTACATACAAGTAAGTTGAGTGCATAAATGAGATAGTCAATGTCAAATATCACTACAGAACAAATGCGTTTTTGGAGTCCTGAAGTACGTGAATTAGAACCGTATGTGCCAGGTGAACAACCGAAAATTCAAAATTTATTGAAGCTCAATACCAACGAAAACCCATATCCACCCTCACCAAAAGTGGTGGAGGCTGTTCAAACGGTTTTGGCAAACTCCGCAGATGTATTGCGTTTATATCCAGATCCAGATGCTTCTGCTTTAAAGCAGGCGATTGCGAAACAACAAAATGTTGCGGTTGAAAATGTTTTTGTCGGCAATGGTTCAGATGAAGTCTTAGCTCATATTTTTAAAGCATTTTTTGTGCAAGAGCTGCCTGTACTTTACCCTGATATTACCTATAGCTTCTATCCTGTTTATAGCCAATTCTTTGGGATCAAAACCAAAATTTTGCCACTCAATGATGACTTTGAAATTGTGGTGGATGACTATAAACAAGCCAATGGCGGCATAATTATCACCAATCCAAATGCGCCAACCAGTATAGATATTGGTTTGGCAGCAATTGAGGAAGTACTTCAGGCCAATCCAAATTCAGTGGTGGTGATTGATGAAGCTTATGTAGACTTTGGTGCTGAATCGGCAGTCAGTTTGGTGGAAAAATATGAGAACTTGGTGGTGTGCCAAACCACGTCTAAGTCTCGTTCATTGGCCGGTTTACGGGTTGGTTTTGCGATTGCTCAACCGCATTTGATTGCGGCACTTGAAGCGGTGAAGAATAGTTTTAACTCTTATCCAATGGACCGTTTTGCGATAGCTGCTGCGGTCGCTTCATTTGAAGATCAAGCTTACTTCGAAGCACAAAATCAAAAAATAATTCAAAGCCGTGAACATTTGGTTGAACAATTGACCGCACTGGGCTTTAACGTTTTGCCATCGAGTGCCAATTTTATCTTTGCATCATTGCCTAGCAAAGATGCAGGTGAATTAGCGGCTGAATTACGTGAACAGGGTATTATTGTGCGTTATTTCAATAAACCGCGTATTAACCAGTTTTTACGTATCACAGTTGGAACTGATGAACAAAATCAACGCTTAGTCGATACATTGAAAAATGATATTTTAAAATAAACTTTCAATAGTTTTGATCTTTGAAAAGTGAACGTTCATTAATATGAAGGTTCACTTTTTTTATTTTGGAGACTATTCAGCGTCCGTTTGCACAAAAGTATTGAGTAAATTAAGCAGTGCTGAGACCTTGTCAAAACATTCTTGGTATTCAGCCTCACACTCTGATGCAATGGTAATTCCACCGCCAGCCCAAAGCGAAACCTCATCTTGGAATTTTTGAATAGAACGAATCAGAATATTCCAAGAACCAGTACCATCGAGATTAAAATAACCCATTGAGCCACAGTAGGCTCCACGTGGTGCACCTTCGAGTTCTTCAATAATCTGCATTGCTCGAATTTTAGGCGCGCCTGTAATAGACCCGCCAGGTAGCGCAGAGAGCAGCACATGAAAGGGATGAACTTCTGCTTTCAGTGTTGCTTCGACTTCGCTGACCATATGATGGACTTGATTAAAGCTTTCAATATTAAACAGTTTAGGTGTTTTGACGGAGCCTGTTTCTGCATAAACACTCAAGTCATTACGCAGTAGATCGACAATCATCACATTTTCAGCTTGGTCTTTTTCCGAAGCCATTAAGCGTTGTTTAGATTGTTCATCTAAGACTGGATCTGCAAAGCGCGGCATGGTGCCTTTAATCGGCTTGGTAATGATTTTTCGATGGGTTTGAAAATCAATAAACAACTCGGGCGAACAACTTAAGAGTTCAAAATCATCGATACGGAGATAGCCTGAGTAAGGTGCATCGGTCAATTGCCAAAATGCTTCAACTGCACTTAGGAGTTGACCGTGTGCCTTGGCAGTGAACTCTTGTGTCAGATTGATTTGATAGCAATCCCCAGCTTTGATGTATTCCTGTACTTGCTGAAAGGCTTGTTTGTATTGGGTTTCAGTCCAGCGTGCTTGGCAGATCGATGTGAGTTGGAGTGGATGGCTTAAGGCAGATGGCTGGAATAAATACGATTCAATTTTGCGATAAATGCGTTCGGCTTGTGAATCACTACTGCAAAATAGCCAGCCTGCATCAGTCCATTGTAGATAACTGCTGTATAAACCTAAAAATAGGCTCGGCTGTGACTTAATTTGAACCGGAACGTATTGCTGGGCGGCATAATCATAACTGACGAATCCAATGAGTCCGCCATTAAAAGATGCTTCTTTTTGTTCTGAGCTTGGCTGAATATTACTGGAAATGTCTATTTCTTCGTCATCACGGATATAACAAAAATCCTGTGTACGTTGAAAGAAAAAGTGCTGGTTTTTTTGAAAAACTTGGTAACGTTCAGGTAAAAAAGCAATGACGGGTGCATCGTCATTTTGTAAATAGACTAACTGTGTGAGCTCATTCAATGCCTGTAGTATATGAGATACAGAGAGGCTTGAATCACAAATTATCTTTTTAAATGATTGGCTTAGAGTCATGCTAACGCAAATAGGATTAAAAAATTCAGGCTATTTTACCTCATTGTAGGTGTACGCATAGAGGAAATACCGTTTATCGGTAAGCTATGGATTGCGACCAACAGTAGTTGATCAAAAAATCACTCGCATATAACTTAGTTCAGGCAATAAAGTCACTCAAGGATAGGTGTTAATACTGCGACAAAATAAAAAAACAGTAACTAACACCGAGTGATCGATATCACAAAAATAAAGCTCTTAGGAGAGGAACGCGATGAAAATTATTACTAAACTTGCTTTAGTTTCTTCAATGGCAATCAGTGCAAATGCAATGGCAATGCAAGCAATGGATGACGCTTCGCTTAGTGCCGCTACAGGTCAAGATGGCATTAGTATTGGGATTGGTATTTCTAAGGTCGAAATCGGTAAAGTCTTTATTCACGATAATGATGGTTTAGCTACTGCAAATGGTGGTACTGCTAAGGCTGGTGCTATTGTGATTCAAGGTAATGGGAAAGATAATGCTGATGGTACAGCGCATGTAAATAAAGTTAACGGTATTGTCATTGGTGCAAACTATGATAAAGCTGGGGCATATTTACTTCCTTCTCGTAACTTAGCTGACTTGCAAATTGACACAGATGCAAACAGTGGTAATGCATTTATTAATGTTGCAGCTCAAGTTTCAGGCCTAGATATTAATATTGGTCAAATTGGTGTCGTGGCTTCAGCTGATATGCCTGCAACTGGTGCAACTTCTATCCGTCGTGGTGGTACAGGTACGGTGAATCCGATTCTAAGTGGTTTATCACTGAAAACAGGTCCAATGTCTGCAAACATCCAACTAGGTGCTGCACCGCAAGGCGCAATGATCCAATTAAGTGCGACTATGGTTGGTGGTTTAGAAATTAAAGATCTCGGTATCTTAGATAACTCAACTAAAACAGGAACGCGTGCTGCAGGCGAAATCTTTGTGGAAAGCATTAAAGTTGCAGATGCAAATTCTCTAGATTTAACACTGAATCAAAAAATTAGTGTGATTGGTGAAGAGGGTGCGAATAAGGGCTATATTCGTATGATTAGCACAAGTGGCGCGCACGACACTTATGTTAAAGGTGTACATTTGGGTAGCCGTAATGCTGCATCTATTGGTGATGTCGAAGTTCAAGGTATGCAAACTTACTTTAGCCCAGCTGCTGGTGTATACATGCCAGGTGCTGTGATTACCATTTCGGGGCACTAAAATTAGACTTCAAGAAAGCGCGTGAATTCACGCGCTTTTTTTCTAAAATTTATTCATAAAAAATGCAAAAAAAGACTATTTTTTTTAGATAAAACGCAGTATCTTCTTGAATGTATGGATATAGAGTATTAACTCTAAAAACAAAAAATGGGCGGGATGCCTATATTATTAAAAAAAGTAAAAAGCTATGTTAGAGATCGCATTGGGCTCAGCAATGATGTATTACTTTGCCACCGAAGCCTTTGATATTAAGAAAAAACCAGCGGAAGCGGTTTACTATACTGAAGTTTTAGACTCTCGAAATGCATCTTTTACCAGAATGCATCATGAACCTGTCCTAATTAACCCTGCTGTAGAAGACCAATTTCGAGGCATTGTCCGTCAAGCTTATGACTATAGTTGTGGTTCAGCAGCACTGACCACCTTAATCAATGGCTATGTCGGTGCTCAACTTACAGAACAACAAACCATGGATGGCTTGCTTCGCTATGGCGAATATGAGCGAATTATTGAGCGTCGTAGTTTTTCTTTATTGGACATGAAACGCTTTGTGACTGCACTTGGCTTAGAAAGTGGAGGCTACAAGGGGGAATTTGAAGATTTGGTCAAGCAAGGTCAACCTGCCATTGTTCCAATTTCTTATGCTGGTTTTAAACATTTTGTGGTGTATAAGGGCTATAAAGATGGACGGGTCTATGTTGCCGATCCTGCCTTAGGAAATATTGGTTTTGATGAACAACGTTTCAAGGATGTTTGGGAAAATAACACGTTGTTTTTAATTAATGTTCCGACTGAAATGCGTAAAAATATGTTGGCTTTACAGGAAGCCGATCTGCGACATGTAGATGATGCTACGGTCAATCGCTATGCACTCGTCGATATTCAATATCCGCAACACTATATGGAAAAAATAGCCGATCGTGCATCTACAATTCGCCTAGAGCGTAATAAAAATAAAGAGTCGGAATACTATGGACAGCCGACGTACAATTTTCTCAGGCTTTATTATAAAAACAAATAAAGTGTGAAAAAAATAAAACAAGAACAAAGGTGTAGCTAAGGGACAATGATGAAGACATGGATGAATAAAACACTGCTCGCAGTGAGTGTGCAGATGATTCTTGGGGTGGCCTATGCTGCGGAAGAACCGAGCTTAGGAGGATATGAAACCGTTGAGGTAGAACAAACTACTGAGCAAGCACAAGATCAAGTTGGGTCGGATCAAACCACTGCGCCCGCACAACCAGAAAAGCCAGCATCTGTAAACACTGGAAGTGTTGAGCAAGCAGCGTCGTCTGCATTGCAACAGCAAGAGGGTGATGCAACTAAAGAGACCAACTTAGAAGAAGTTTTTACCTCAAATGAACGTCAGTATTCATTAATTAAACAAGGTGAGATTTCATCTTATTACGACATCGATTATACCTATTACCGAGATACTCAACTGGATTTAGAGATGTCACAAGGTCAGCTCTATCAACTGCGGGTACAAGAAAATGCAACACACAGTCTAACCAATACCTTTACGGCACAATATGGTTTAAGAGATAACTTAACCTTAACAGCATCATTGCCTTTGGTTGCCAAAACTGACTTATTAAAAGACACCTCTACAGCGGGTCTTGGGGACATTTCCTTTGGTGCACGTTGGGAACCGTTTCCACTCAAAGCTGGCCGTTTGCCTTTAATTTTATTTGGTAACGTATCTACTAAAACTGGGGATAGTCCTTATGAAATTAATGCTACTTCAGACTTAGCAACAGGCAAGGGGTATTATTCAGCAGGTGTTGGAGCAAGTACGCGTAAATATATTGATCCCGTGGTGCTGTTTGCATCGGTCTCTGCAAACTATGGTTTCAAAGAATCGGGCTTAGATCAGCGCCGCGGTAGCCGTGTGATTGAAGCGTTTGAACCTGGGATTAGTGGTGGTTTTGCCTTCGGTTTTGCCTATTCCTTTAACTATGATGTCTCAATGACGATGTCATACCAACAAAGTTTCAATACTGGGGCTGAATTTACCTATAGCTCGGGGGAAAGTTACTCTCCAGCAGATCAAACCAGTTCAACTTTTGCGATTTCCTTAGGTGTACGCGTTTCACCTGAAACAATTGTGAATGGGACGGTTGGCCTTGGTTTAACAGAAGATGCGCCTGATGTTTCATTAGGGTTGTCTTTCCCGTTAGATATTCTTGGTTTTGGAAAAAAGCTTAAATAATAGGGGGAGTCGTATGAAAAATATCCGACTTAGCCCTTTGGTGTCTGCCATATTATTAACGGGCTATTCTAGTGTTACCTTTGCTGCTTTAGGACAAAACTTATCAGTTGATATTCGCTCTTTGGCAATGGGAAATGCGGTCACTGCTGATCCACCTGGGATTAGTGCTATTCACTTTAACCCAGCAGCACTAACCAAAATTGAAGGTTTGCAAACGGATGTGCAAGGTATTCTCGCTGATTTTAATATCGAGCGTGAGTTCTCTGTTCCCGCAGGTTATAACGTGTTTGGCTATTCAGATGACCCAATTGTTTGTAATGATGGGCCTGAAGTTGATGCCGATATCTGTACCGACTTTAAAGGGCCCGTCCGCGGTGATGTTGAATACCCGAGCTTATATGTCCCTGGTTTAAAGAAAATGGTGGACTTGGGTAAAGGTATGCCTGTGGCTGCCCCGACTGCGGGTATAGCATATAATCCGCCTGGCTCTAAAATGACGTTTGCAACAGCTATGTATGCGCCATTAATTGCAGGATTCGGTGCGGAAGATGGCAATCCTGGCAATTTTATGGGTCAACAAGTTGCGCTAGAACGGATCACCTATTTATCACCGTCTATGGCCTACCAAATCAATGATCAACTTTCCATTGGTGGTTCAATTGGGATGTCTTATCAAGCTTTGGCATTAAAAAATGATCTACGTTTTCCCAATGAGTTGATTGGGATGCTGCGTATGATTGATGATGTCGTTTGTACCCCGTTCAAAGAAAACTCTGATGTGATTACCGACATTCTCTTGCTGGGCATGTGTAATGCTGAAGAGGGAATGAATCCTTTTGGGCGCTTTGGTCAACTTGAACTTTCAGCAGAACAATCTCTGAGTCCAAGCTATAACTTAGGTGTACTGTGGGAGCCGACAGAAGATTTTAGTTTTGGTGTGGTCTACCAAAGTGCCGCAAAAATGCGGATAAAAGGTAAATATCACATAGACAATGCTAAAGCACCACAAGAACTCATTAAGGGATTGATGTCCTCCCCAACAGGGCAGATTCTGGCTGCAGTTTTAGGTTTTCCAAGTTCAGTACCAGCCAGTGAGTCGGGTCTGGTATCAATGGATTTAGAATATCCAGCACATTTCCAAGCGGGTATTAAATATAAACTTTTACCCGATTTACAAGTCAATGTCGATGTAGGTTGGACCGACTATAAAGCATGGGACAAATTTAAATTTGAATTTGACCGTCAAGTTTCGGCGCTCAAAATTGCAAAATTGCTTTCAGCCAATATTTCAGATAGTAGTTTGGCTTTGCCTTTGGCATTTGAGTCACCATGGAACTACGGTATTGGGATTGAATATTCAGCAACAGATCGTTTAAAACTCCGTGCAGGCTATGAGCCACGGACCAGTGCGATACCTGATGATAAACGGAATACGATGGTGCCGATTAACAATGCACGCTTGTTTGGTTTGGGTGTTGGTTATCGTTTTGATGCAGATTCTGATTTAGATCTATCGATTGGTTTTTTGCAAAGCCGAGATAAAATTCCTGCAAATTCTAGTAGCTTAGCGAACCAAACTGGGGTAAATAATATTTTATTAAACCCGTATGCCGGTTTAAATGTAAAAACAGATACAACCATTACGATTTTAGGGTTGAACTATAGAACACGGTGGTAAGCACATTGAATACAATAAAAAGGATTTTATTGCCCTCATCACTATGCTTATTGGGTTGGATTTCGAGTGCAAGTTTTGCGGGAGAGTTTTTTACGATTATTGGTCCAGATGGTAGACCGATGGTGGTACAAGGCAAAGCCAGTGAGTCCCCAGATAAGCAAGTGAAACAGGGTCGTAAGCAGGAAGAAAAGGAAACGCGTGAAGTCTCTGAGGTCAGAGTACCAGTACTAATGCCCGCTCAGGAATTTGCACCACAGCCGATACAGCCAATAACCGAAATGAAGGCTCATTTACCAGATACAAAGCCTGCGCCAAAAAAGAAACTTTCTGCTGAGAAGCAAGTCACTTCTTCTACAGTGATTCAGGCTGAGCGTCCATTAAGCAAAACTGAAACCAAGGTGCTGGTTCAACAAAAAGTGATTGAAACCACTCAGCAGATCCCGCAAGCCCCAGTGAGTAGTACTCAAACCATTAAGCCTGCATCAACGCCTCAAAGCATAACTCATACGGATTCGGTAAGTGCAGAGAAATCAATAGCATCCTCAAGCATGTTTAATCAAATGGATGGAACTGATTACGTTCGCAATGAATATTTAGAAGACCGTGAATTTAACTTAGAAGGCAAACGTCGTTTTTATACCATGCCTGAAGGGGTGATTGATCATAAAACTGGAGCGACTCGTTTTCAGGTCATTGAGCGAGAAAAAGGAGTGAGTAAATCTGTCCTTAACACTATGTTTAAACCAAAGCAAAAAGAAAACTTAGCACCGATTGCCTTAGCATCGACCTATTACCGAATGTCACAACAAGACACGATCGCTAGCTTAGGACAAACTTGTTTTAAGGATAAAAAGCTGAGAAAAGCAAAAAGCTTACAAGCCAATCACGATATTAATGTTTGGCCGAAAAAGCCGATCAAAGAAAATTTTGAATTTGAAATCATCAAAGTGGACAGCAATATTCAAAATATTCAATTAAATTCGTATGCATCTACACAAAATGATCCCACATTTTATTGGCCTTTTGCTGTGTTCTTAGACCAAAATGCCTGTGTGCTTGAAGGGGCAGGAGGGTTTAAAAATGATGAAAACTCACCCTCTATGCTATCGCATGAAATGATCGCAGGTATTTTACATGTACCTGAACAAAGTCATTATTTATTGTTGACACCACTCTCTTCTGCTGTAGATGTCGAACATAAAGTTCTAACCAATCACGGTCAGTTAAAATTAATCGCAATTCGCTAAAAATAAATAGAGTATGAAAATGCAAAAACAAATTTTATGGCCATTTACCTTGTCGACATTGGTTGTTGCCTTAGCTGGTTGTGGTGGAGAAAGTGCCAATGTGAATCCAGAGCCGAATCAAGTGAATTCTATCAACGGAAGCTGTTTGCTGAAAGATAAAAACTGTGTTGAGTTTGCCTTGGATTATCCAGTTGATGGGATTAACTTTGTCTGTAGTAGCGACCCCGATAATACGTATATGACTTTGATGGAGCCGAAAACCAATGCGGCAACAGGTCGGTGCTCTGAAGGGGACAAAATTCACTTCTTGTTGACTGGAAGTTCGGATAAACAAGTCGAACTCGGTACAGTTCCTTTGTCTGAAATTGGCAATGTGAGTACGGTTTCAGCTTCACTGCCACGCCTCAGTATTTTAGATATGGCAAAAGGGTTAAATGGTGGAACGGCTGCAACCAGTTTGAGTCCAAACGATAAGACCGTAAAAATTGCGATGGCTTTGGCGAAAATTTTTCAAGCTTTAGGTCTAGAGCGTGGTGCTGGGGTGGTTGGGGATGTACAACCCTTTGGTATTTTAGCCTCTAAAAAAGCTGACTTATCACTCCTCTTGACATCGATTAGTGCTGAAGATTATGCATCAGGAGCATACTTAGATAAAATCCGACCATGGATTGATGTCAGTCAAGTCAGCAATGAGGATGCTTTTAAAGTGGTCCAAACATTGGTGCTCATGAATAACTCTGCCACCTATCAAGCGGACTTCCCGATTTTTGCAAATGCCCTATCGGACAAGACAGGGATTGGTTTACCGCAAGGCTTATATGGTTGTAATGCTACAGACTGCAAGACTAGTCCTGCTAATCTTCGCCATTTAATTGGAAGTTTTATTATTTTAACGGATCGACAAGGTTATACCTTTGGTTCAGGTGTACAGTGGCGTGGACCATTAAAAGAACAATTAGGCAGTGATTTGGCAACCAGTGTGACGGTCGATTTACTGAAAAATATTGAACCTGCCAAAATGAATGCTTTAGCGCAAACGTCTTGGATTAACCCCTTAACTAAAAGTATTCAGCAACCGTTTAAGTTTAACCTGACAGATCCAAATTCGGATGATTTCACCATTACCCAAGGCAAGTTGTTTAATGACTATCTAATTGCAGGGACGGAAAAATTTTATAAACAATTAACCAAGGATCCGAATGCTAGCCCATCATCCTATGGTTTATGGCAGCAAAACTATGGCACAGATACCTTCAAAGGTTCATTTGATGCCTTTAAAATTTTTCCAATTGGCTATTTAGATAATGATGTATTTAAGTCGAAGAGCAATGTAGCGGCTGGGCAGAAGTATATTTTTCCACTGTATGCCAACTTAATTTTTAAGGCAAAAAACTCTAGTGATAGCGTAGCCTTAGGTATTGCAATTGATGAGTCGGGAGATATTCGTACTGATATGCAGTCCGCTAGTAATAAAACGACGGCGTGTACACCGCTACTAACAACGGGTGCAACCTTAACGACAGATAACAATCAAATACAGTACCGAATTGGGACATTGGGTGCGACAGATACTTCAAATAAAGCGGTAACCTTCCGTATCCTCTTGGCAAATCCTATCTTTGATAAAATTGATGGTGCAGTTATTGGTGCAAATACCAATATTGTAAGTGATGTGAATAGTGAAGGAAAACAGACCTCTACAGTGATTGGTGGAGCACGTGTTAATCTCGGTAATTTATTGTCTGCCAATGTTAATGAAAGTGCTTATATTTCCCTCAGTGATTTTTCTGGTGCAGGGGTAAAGTGGACCAATATCTATAAGGCGTATTTGAGTAATTATTATGAAAAAAATAGCATTGCCAATCAAGCAGCCGCAGACTTTCGTGAGGGTGAGGTTTCAATTGACATTGCTGATTGCTATAAGGTCTTAGCCAAATAATATCGTTGTAAATACAAAAAAGCCCATCATCGATGGGCTTTTTTTGATATTAGGCAACATTAACCTGTATGGTCTAAGCGTGTACCTAGGGTTTCGAGATGAAGATTAAATTGATTACTTTTACGGTCGGCAAAATAGTGACGTAAGGTATGTTCGACACTTGGGAAAGCCAGTTCTGACCACGGAATTTCATCTTCTTCAAATAAACGACATTCAATGCTTTCTTCGCCAGCACCGAATTTTCCATCCACTAAGTTCGCTTTAAAGAGCACATAAATTTGACCAATACGCGGAATATTGTACATGCAATATAGCTGTTCAATTTCAACTTCCGCTTCAGCTTCTTCACGAGTTTCTCGTGCAGCACCTTGTTCCATGGTTTCAAACAATTCCATGTAACCTGCTGGTAATGTCCATAGCCCATAACGCGGTTCAATAGCGCGGCGGCATAACAATACTTTATTTTCCCAAAGTGCGAGTGCGCCACAAATCACTTTAGGGTTCACATAATGAATAGAACTACAAGAGGTGCAAACACGACGCAATTGATGGTCGCCAAGAGGGATTTGTTCTGTTGTTTTTTGTCCGCAATTGCTGCAAAAGTCCATATTCATCATCAATGATAAAGTTCAGACTCAGCATAACTTAAAAATTAAATTTTGGCATCATTTCTCTTTTTTCAGTATCAAATTCAGCTATGATGAAAAAAAGAATGATGGGGACGACGTTCAATGGATGAACATTCATTAACACGCATACTGCAGCAACAGTTACGGTTTTCAAACAAAATTAAATCGGCAGATGCAGCTGTGTTAATCGCGATCACCAATGAAGACAATCCCAAAGTTTTACTGACCCGCCGCTCTGTTTACCTATCTAATCATGCTGGTGAAGTGTCTTTTCCTGGCGGAAAAAGAGATCCGCAAGATACCAGTAATATCGTGGTTGCCTTGCGTGAAGCTTATGAAGAGACCGCATTGAATCCTTTTGATGTACAGCTGCTCGGTGATTTGCCGATGCAAAAGGCCCGTAATGGCATGCTAGTCAAACCTGTGGTCGGGCTGATTCCGCCTGAAGTCGAATTGGTTGCCCAGCCGACAGAAATTGATCGTATTTTCTTTGCATCACTTAAACAGCTGATGGAAGGGCCTGCTGTGCCTTATGAAGTTCGTTTTGCCCATCAATCTCTCTATTTTCCCAGTATGCGGGTGGAAAATGAAATTGTTTGGGGGCTGACAGCACGGATGCTTGTTACATTATTTCAATATGGTTTGGGTTACCATAAAGAGTGGCCATTTTTAGTCAATTCACCGACATTTCGGTTGTCCAAGTAAGTTTAATATTTTAAGGAAGAGATATGCTGTACAAATTTAAAGGTCATGCCCCACAAGCGATGCATCAACCATGGAATGGCTGGGTTGCGGAAAATGCCACAGTTATCGGTCAAGTCGAATTGGGGCAGCAAGTCAGTATTTGGTTTGGAGCAGTCGTACGTGCAGACAATTGCAAAATTCGTTTAGGTGACTTTACCAATATTCAGGAAAATGCGGTTTTACATACCGATGCTGGGATTGAAATGAATATTGGCAATTATGTCACGATTGGGCATCAAGCTATGTTGCATGGTTGCACCGTGGGGGATAACAGTCTGATTGGGATTAATGCCGTAGTTTTAAACAATGCCATGATTGGTAAAAATTGTATTATTGGCGCAAATGCACTGATTCCGGAAGGTAAAGTCATTCCAGATAATTCTCTGGTTATGGGCTCACCGGGTAAAGTCGTCAAAACTTTGGATGAAACGGCTGAAGCTCGTTTGAAAATGAGTGCACTGCATTATGCAGAACACTTTAAACAATTTATCGATTTAGAGCCGGCACAGTTATAAGCTTACTTTTTCCCATTCAGCCTAGATTTTTCTAGGCTTTTTTAGCTCTATTCCGAGAACATCTCGCCTAGTGCTTTTGAGTGGAGTATCATAGCCACGTTTTTATAGATTAAATCATTAAGGTTGTGCATGAAAGTGCTGGCATTGGAATCTGCAAATGAGCAGTGTTCCGTCTCTATTGTAGATGAAAATCAAGAACTTTTTTTCCAATTGGATACGCGCGCAAAAGCACAAACGCAAACGATTCTGCCAATGATTGAACAAGGGTTTTTACAGTTGGATATAAAGACAGAAGATTTGTCTTGTATCGCTTTTAGTCGTGGTCCTGGTTCTTTTAGCGGCGTTCGTATTAATGCCGCCGTGACTCAAGCTTTGGCATGGTCGAATGATTTGCCTGTGGTTCCTGTTTCAACTTTACAAGCGCTCGCACAAGCTGCACATCGTGTGCACGGTCTAACCACAGTCACCGCAGTTTTAGACGCTCGCATGAGTGAAGTCTATATTGCAAGTTTTCAATTAGATACGGACGGCATCATGCAAGCCGTCGATGAAGAACAGCTTCTAAGCTATGCCGCGGCTACTGAATGTACACCGTTTACTTTAGTTGGTTCAGGCGCAACCTTAATTGATCCATCACAAATACAATACAAAGATTTAAGTGCAACTGCGCAAGATATTGCCACAATTGCGCGCAAGAATGCACAGCAACAACACTGGGTGAGTGCTGAACTTGCACTTCCAGTCTATTTACGTGATAACGCTTGGAAAAAAATCCCGGAACAGGGCAAAGCATAATTAGGGTTTTTTTATGGATCTTTTACTGCTGCTCAAAGCGGCAATTATGGGTATTGTTGAAGGTATTACTGAATTCTTACCCATTTCGAGTACTGGACATTTAATTTTAGCTTCAGAACTTATGAATTTTTGGACCAAAGAAAAAAGTGATGTCTTTGTGATCGCCATTCAAATGGGGGCAATTGCAGCCGTCATTTATGAATATTGGACACGTTTGTGGGGGGCAGCAACGGGAATTTTTAGTGGTGAACCCCAAGGTCGCCGTCTCGGGATTGGGCTAATTTTAGCGTCGATTCCTATTGTGCTGATTGGTTTGACATTTGGTCAAACGGTGAAAGAGCTTTTATTTAATGATATTGCGATTGCTATTGGTTTGATTGTGGGTGGCTTGATTATTATTTGGATTGAAAAGCATCCACCACAAGAGCGCGTGCATGAAGTTGAAGACCTGAGTGTAAAAGATGCGATTTGGATTGGTCTGATTCAAGTGCTGTCTTTAATTCCAGGGACATCACGTTCGGGGGCAACCATTATTGGCGCGATGTTCTTAGGTGTATCGCGCAAAGCAGCCACTGAGTTTTCATTCTTCTTGGGTATTCCAGTAATTATTGGTGCGGGTCTGTTAGATTTGTACCAAAGTGCGCATGTGTTTGACGGACAACAAGATTGGATCGTATTGGCAACAGGCATTATTGTTTCTTTTATCTCGGCTTTACTGTTGATTCGTGCTTTAGTCGCTTATGTGGCGAAGCGTGATTTCATGATTTTTGCATGGTATCGCATCGCTTCAGGCTTAGTGATTCTACTGTTTGCCTTTACGGGTTGGAAGTTATGGTAGGCCCAATGCGCTTATATGTGGAACAAGAGCATTTAGAAAAAGCACAGCACTATGTTGCTGTGCTTTTTTCTCGTGGTGTCGAAGTCAGCATCGAAGTCGCCGAAAAGTTAAATGCACGTTTCTTCCGTTTTCATCCTGAACTGGGTCTGTGTGCCGATGCCGATGGGCTTTGGCTTTGTGCCAATGGCATGAAAATGCAGCCGGATTGGAAAGCTGAAGTTCCACGTTTAAAGCGTGCGTCGTTAAAGTCTGAAATGATTGCTCGTGCTTGCCACTTGACTGAAAAACCTAAGCTCATTGATGCAACGGCAGGGCTTGGGCATGATTCACTGCTCATGGCACATTTAGGCGCCAATGTCACTTTGGTAGAACGCCATCCCATTTTATTCACCTTGTTAGAGTCAAGTAAGGAACAGGCTTTGCAGGATGCATTTTTAAATCCCGTGGTGACTCGAATTGACTTGGTTTTTTCAGATTCCGAAGAGTATTTGCAGCAACAAGCAGAGCAGGGCAATAAGGTCGATGTGGTTTATCTAGATCCGATGTTTCCACAACGTGATCAAAACCAGCAAGCGGTGAAAAAACAGGCGCAAGTGAAAAAGCAAATGCAGCTTTTACATATGTTATTGCCTGAAGATGGTGAAATGGATCTGGGCGATAATCTGCTTGGCTTAGCGCAAAAAGTGGCAAAACGGGTGGTGGTCAAACGTCCTCGCTTGGCCGTATTTTTGGCAAATCAAGAAACCACTCATCAGTGGCTAGGGGATGCATGCCGTTTTGATGCCTATTTTCAGCATGAACGCTTAGACTGAAGTGGAAGACTGCTTCAAAAGTATGCAAAGATTTGTTATATAATTAAAAACATCATTGATAAAATGCTGATCAAGCATAAACTTAGTGTGTCCCTACGCAAGTCACAATTTAATTAGAATCTTATGATCGACTTCAAACCCTCCATCAACTTTTGGCATGATTTTAAAAGCAACCAAACTGCGGGGATGTGGTTGTTTCTAGGTTCACGACGCTCTTTGCAAATTGTCCATCCTTCGATTATGCAGCTCATCTTCTGGGGAATTTTAGGTGGCTCAGCCAATACTTTATTTAGCTGGTTGAGCGCAGGAGAGATCGGTGACTTTAACCCACAAGGTTTGGTCAGTTACGCACTTTGGCCTTTCATTGCCCTGATTGTCGGGATTTTTCTGTCTCAACGGGTGAATAATCCGCGTTTGATGTTGGTACCAGCATTGCTTTGGCTCGTGTTGGATACGCATATCGCGTTATTACAAAGTTTTATCCAATATTTGGGCATGATTGATGTCCTGCCGTATTTCTTCTACGACTACCTGCCGAATGTGTTCATGGTACTGTTTGTCTGGCAGAGTTTGGCTGTGGTGTGGGTGTTTTCACGTGAGCTGAAATGGCCTTGGTGGGAGCGTGCTCTGATTGTCTTGGCTACGCTGTTTACCCTTGTGGTTTGGCAAATGTCAGTGACCAGTCAGCCGATTTGGAAAGTAGAAGAAACGCCACCAACCTTTGCAGAAGATGCCTTTTATGCACAAAGTCGTTTACTGAATAAAGCACTAGAGTCTGTGCAATATGGTGAATTTGCCCAGTCACATTGGTATTTCCTTGGTGTGGCGGGAGCGAGTTATCAAGATGTATTCCGTTCGGAAGTCGAGCGAATAAAAGAACAGTTCGATACGCGTTTTGGTACTTTGGGTCGTTCGATGATGTTGGTGAATAACCCTGCAACACGGACAGAAATTCCGATTGCCTCTAAACACAGTATTGAAATGTCACTGCGCCGTATGGGACAGCAAATGAACCGTGAAAGCGATGTGTTATTTTTATATATGACTTCGCATGGTTTACCGAACCAGTTCGAAATGGAAAATGCACCTTTAGACTTAACTCAGGTCGACCCGAAATGGTTACGCGAAACCTTAGATGCATCGGGTATTCGCTGGCGTGTGATTGTGATTTCATCGTGCTTCTCTGGAAGCTTTGTACCAGCATTGCAAAATGACAATACCTTGATCATTACTGCTTCGGCAGCAGACCGTCAGTCTTTTGGTTGTACCAATGAAGCCGATTATACTTATTTTGGTCGGGCGTTTTTCGATCAAGCAATGCGTGAACAAAACAGTATAGAAACTGCTTTTAGCCAAGCACAAAAGACTGTGAGCCAATGGGAAACAGCACAAGGTTTTGAACCCTCTGAACCTCAGTGGTCGATGGGTAAAAATATGGAGCTGATGCTTCCACAACTTGAACAGCGCTTGTTTCCACCTAAAGCTGTTACAACCCCTTAATTTGGATCTAAAAAGGAACCCTGATGGAATTAGTACAATCTAACCGTAGTTTTGATGGTGAACAGCGTATTTACCGATTTAATTCCATCAGCCTTCAAGGCGAGAGCAGGTTTGGTATTTATTTACCCGCTCAAGCGTTAGCGGGGCAAGCGTGTCCAACATTATTTTATTTGGCGGGTTTAACCTGTACCGAAGAAACCTTTGCCATTAAAGCGCACGCACAGCGTTTAGCAGCTCAGTTAGGTCTGGTTTTGGTAACGCCTGATACTTCTCCTCGTGGTGAACAGGTTGCGCAAGGTGATCATTGGGATATTGGGCAAGGGGCAGGTTTTTATATCAATGCCACCCAAGCACCGTGGGCTGAGCATTTCCAGATGGAAAGCTATATCGTTGAAGAGTTATATGATTTAGTGATTCAGCAATTTGCTGTACAAGCAGAGCGTATTGGGATTTTCGGGCACAGCATGGGCGGTCATGGCGCTTTAACCTTGGCCTTGAAATATCCTGAGAAGTTTAAGTCGGTGTCTGCATTTGCTCCGATTTGTGCACCAAGTCAATGTCCTTGGGGCGAAAAAGCGTTTTCAAACTATTTAGGTTCAGATCAAGCTGAGTGGTTGAAACATGATGCAACTGCTTTGGTCCAAACAAAAACAGCTCATTTTGCCGATATTTTAATTGATCAGGGTTTGAGTGATCAGTTTTATAGCCAGCTCAATCCTGCATTATTTCAGCAAGCCTGTCAGGCTGCGGGCCAGCCACTGACGCTTCGCGAACATGCAGGCTATGACCATGGTTATTACTTTATTCAAAGTTTTATCGATGATCACCTGCAGTTTCATGCCGTACAGCTCGAATCTTAAATCTTGATTTGTCATATTTATTCTTAATTTTTGACTAGAAATCATCCAGCACTGGCATTAACATGGTTGGGTGATTGATTTTTTGTTCTTAAAAAATAAAACAGTAAAATAATAGATAGGGTATACATGCAAAATTCAGAGGCATCTTTGCCACCTGTAGAGGCTTCTTTTGAAGCAAGCTGGCCACCTCCACCAGCCGTTCCCACGGATGAGCCAAACGCCTATTTGGGACAGACCTTTCGTTTCCAATTCCGTGGTAATGCCCGAGAGTACTTTGGCATTTGGATTGTGAATATCTTATTGACCATTGTTACCTTCAGTTTATATGCGCCTTGGGCGAAGGTTAGACGCTTACGCTATTTTTATGGCAACACGGTGTTTTATCGCCGCAAGTTTGATTTTACGGGTGTACCTACACGTATCCTGATTGGTCGAATTATTGCTTTGGGCGTGTACTTTGGCGCTTCAGCTTTGGCTCAGGTATCTTGGCAAGCTTCTTTAATTGGTTTCCTCATCATCTTTTTATTGGTTCCGTGGTTGGTGCGTTCAACCATTCGTTTCCGAGCGCGGAACAG
The DNA here is from genome assembly GCF_044057475.1 of Acinetobacter sp. P1332. Lineage (NCBI taxonomy): Bacteria > Pseudomonadati > Pseudomonadota > Gammaproteobacteria > Moraxellales > Moraxellaceae > Acinetobacter > Acinetobacter sp. P1332. The sequence continues at coordinate 2,859,805 of NZ_CP171157.1, read as the reverse complement.
TAAATTTGGCAATAGCCGTTTTTATTTTACAGGCACAACCAAAGAAGCCTATATCTTGGCGCTGAAAGGCATTTTGATTTACATCTTTACCCTCGGGATCTTTTTCCCAGTGCTGTTTTGGTATTTTAAAAAATACACGCTGGATAATTTACAACTTGGGCAGTTACGTTTTGAGCTACATGCCGATTGGCCTGACTATATGCGTGCTATGTACATCCCTGTGTTTTTGTTTATTGGAATCGTCTTTGTTTTAGGATTATTCGTTGCCTTCACTCTTCAAGTTGGGAGCAGTTCTCCAACCCAGTTTGGGATCATCGTGGCGGTGATTTATATGATTGCTGCTTTTATGATTTGGCCGTTGATGATGGCGCGTATTTTTATTACCACATGGAATAAAGCCACGTTGGGGCGTAGTCCTTTCCAAACGGACTGTGGTCAAATGCATTATGCATGGATCGTGATGACCAACTGGATTTTAAAAATTCTTTCGCTCGGTTTGTTATCGGCATGGGCTGCGGTGCGTTTGTATCAGTATCAAATTGAGTCATTAACTTTAACCCTAAAAAATGATCCAGATCGTATGTACAATTTGGCTCAAGATGACCCGAATGCGATAGCTGAAGAGCTGAGTGATATTTTTGACATCGATATTTCGCTATAACGAGGCTTAAATGCAGGAACAAAACATCATCTTTTACGATGGGCAGATTTCTAAGCCTTATCCAGCCACGATTGCACCGATAGATAGCGAAACGGTCTTGATCTGTTATAACCAGCAGCAACGTCGTTATTACTATGCCGATATGCAGTTGATTGGGGCATTGGGGCAGATTCAACCTGTGATTGAGTTGAAAGATGATGCACGGATTGAATTTCCACAAGCATTGCCTGACTGGTTTGAGTTGAACAAAAAGCATGTACAGCATTCGATTTGGAAATTAGAACGCTCACCAAGTCTCATCTTGTTTAGTGTTGTGTTTGTTGCCGCTTTTATCTTCGCCATTTTAAGATGGGGTATTCCAAGCGCAGCACATTATGTCGCGATGCAACTGCCTGCCGATACCATCTATAAACTCGGTGATGAAGCGCAAGAACAAGTATTTAAGCTGACGGGACCTTCGACTATCCCTCTTGCACGTCAAAAACAAATCATACAAAGCTATCAAGACCTTGTTGCCAATGGGCAACCTGCCAAAGTACTGTTTCGTGCAGGCGGACAAATTGGAACCAATGCGTTGGCCATTCCCAACAACACCATTATTCTGACCGATGAATTGGTTAATTTAGCCAAAGATGATCATGAAATTATTGGCGTTTTAGCACATGAGCAAGGGCACTTGGTCGAGCGACATAGCTTACAGCAAGCCTTATCCAGTTTAGGTTTTAGTGTGCTATTGATTGCGGTGACGGGGGACAGTTCGGCCTTATTTACAACTTTGCCCGTGGCTTTGGTTGGTGCCAGTTATTCACGCAATTTTGAAAGTGATGCGGACTTGTATGCCATGCAAGTGCTGGATAAAAACCATATCTCCAGCTTACATTTGGCAAAATTTTTAGCACGTATGGAAGATGATGCACGTGCCGAAGAGGAAGAAAAGCAGCCGCAAGGGAAGTCCGAAGAAGAGGAGGACGGTGGCATTGGTTCATTTTTCCAAAGTCACCCTGCGACCCAAGAGCGTATTGCAGCTATTCGCCAATTTAACCAACAGCAACGCTTATCAAACTAATTCATTCAGCCGTTGACTTAAACTTGTGTCCATGTTGCTGTGAGTGGCGTTTGTCCCATACGGATCAGGTGGTCTAAGACTACGTGCTCTAAGTGACTCAGTTTCTCTTCACTCGCCTCAATGCTGACATGTAAATGTTCGGCTTGAGGGCTTAACTGTACGCGGGCTTCAGGCATGATAATGGTAAAACTACTGGGTTCTTGTTCGATTTCAAACTTATGTTTCCAATGATTCACCAGTCGTTTTGCAATTCGAGCCGCATCTGTCGTGACAATATCCGCAGTACTTTTCATATTTACCTCGTCGATTGATCTCTTACCATAACAGTTTCAAGTCAAATGAAAAGTTGAATGTTGCAACGCTACGTTGCAAATTTAGAAAGCTTAACGCTTTCTTTTTTCACAAGTCCCAGTTCAAAAGCTGAATTTGCTATAATGCCTTTATTCCCTTTTGTATAAGCCAGGTACACGCATGTCCAAGCCTTATTTAATTGCACCATCTATTCTCTCTGCTGACTTTGCCCGTTTAGGTGAAGACGTTGAACATGTACTTGCAGCAGGTGCAGACGTGGTTCACTTTGATGTGATGGATAACCACTATGTGCCAAACCTGACTTTTGGTGCGGGTATTTGTAAGGCCCTCAAGAACTACGGCATCAAAGCCCCAATTGATGTGCATTTGATGGTTAAACCTGTCGATCGCATGATTGGTGACTTCCTAGAAGCAGGCGCGGATATTATTACCTTTCATCCAGAAGCCTCTGACCATATCGACCGTTCTTTACAGTTGATTAAATCAGGCGGTGCAAAAGCTGGTTTGGTCTTTAACCCAGCAACGCCGTTACATTATTTAGATTATGTGCTGGATAAAGTCGATCAAATTTTGTTGATGAGTGTGAACCCAGGTTTTGGTGGTCAAAAATTTATTCCGATGACTTTAGATAAACTACGTGAAGCGCGCAAAATTATTGATGCTTCAGGGCGTGATATTCGTTTAGAAGTGGATGGTGGTGTGTCACCTGCAAATATTCGCGAGATTGCAGAAGCGGGTGCAGATATGTTTGTTGCGGGTTCAGCTATTTTTGGAAAACCAGATTATAAAGCTGTGATTGATGATATGCGTGCAGAGCTTGCAAAAGTGGGTGCGGTAAAGGTTTAAGCTCATAGGTATAAATGCTATACAGGTTGTGGATAACTTTATGGATAAACTGGTGGATATCTATGTTGATAACGATATGGATAACTTGATTAATGTTTAAACGTTTACATAGCAATGGTTTAGTATTTAGACGTTAAATGTATAAAAAAGGACTCATTTGAGTCCTTTTTATGGTGTGAATGCCTGATTGTTACTGATGCTTTATTCATCTGTACTTAAAAATAGCACTGTTTAAAAAATAACTTTATTGTTTAAGTGTGCGTAGTGGCTAAACTGTCGTAGTAATTGAATTTAAATTTATAAACTTGTGTATAAAGCATTCTTTGCTTATCCTGTAGATTGGGATCAGCAACAAAAGATCAGGCATTTACATGCAAAGAGCGTTTTGTTGCGTTGAGATATCATTCTTCACTGACTAAATAGGATTGATTGTGCGTTCATTGCTCAAGACACATTCTTGGTTTGTCTTACTCATTACTTTGGTAATGGGGTGGAGTGGTATTGCCCAAGCTTCGGCAGCGCCGATGCATCAAATGATGCAACTAAGTATGCAGACTGCAACCAGTGAGCAAAGTTCAGCGCATGCAACAGGCAGGCAAAGCATGCCCGACTGTCATCAAACGAAATCATTGAGTCCAGTCTCTGGACATCAAATGCATATGGCTCAGACCGACATAACAGCGAAGAGCAACTGTCATGCTTCGGATATGCTGCAAAATAAGCAAGTTCAGTGTCAGGAGTGTGCACAGTATCACTGCCAAACAACGCTGACACTTTTAGAGGCTGAACTGCTTGCAGTGGTTCAGCTTGAAGCCGCTTTAGCACAATCATCCCCCCATTTTCGCTATCAAGCTCAACATTTAGTGGGCTATTGGCAAGAAATTCTACGTCCTCCCAAAGCCTAATCCTGATTTTTAAAACTTTATTTTTAAAATTATTAGGATTTAGTCATGTCTATTCAATTTAAACAAAGCCTCATCCTTGGGGTGTGTCTGATGTCATCTTCTTGGAGCTTTGCCGCAGTCAAAGAATACCAATTGGTGATTGATGAAAGTCCCGTCAATTTAACCGGCAAGTCGCTCAAGCGGATTAGTGTCAACGGACAGTTTCCAGCTCCCTTGCTTGAATTTGAGGAGGGCGATGATGCGGTCATTCGGGTTAAAAACAACCTCAAAAAACAGGATTCATCGATCCACTGGCATGGTTTGCTTTTGCCTGGGCTGATGGATGGTGTACCAGGTTTTAACGGGTTTAATGGTATTCAGCCGAAGAGCGAATTTGTCTATAAGTTCAAAGTGCGCCAAAGTGGCACCTATTGGTACCATGCGCATTCTAAAGGACAGGAACAAGATGGGCTGTATGGTGCATTGGTCATTTATCCCAAAGACAAAAAGCCTTTAGCTCAGCATGAAAAAGCAGAGCGTGATTATGTGGTGATGCTGTCGGACTTCCATGAGCAGAGCAGTGAACAAATTCAGAAGAATTTGAAGATTTCTGCAGAATATTATCAAAATCAGCGTGAAACCGTTGCTGACGTGTGGAAACAAGTACAGCGTGAGGGCTTAAAAGCCGCGTGGCAAGACCGTTCCATGTGGAACCAAATGCGCATGCTAAAAACGGATCTGTCGGATGTTACGGGTTATACCTTCCTCATTAATGGTAAAACGCCTGAGCAGAACTGGATAGGTATGTTTAAGCCGAACGAGAAGGTTCGGTTGCGTTTTATCAATGCCTCAGCCATGTCTTTTTTTGATATCCGTATTCCTCACTTAAAAATGACGGTAGTCAGTGCAGATGGTCAGCCTGTTAAACCCGTTCCTGTGGATGAGTTCAGGATTGGAACTGCTGAAACTTATGATGTGATTGTGGAACCGAAAGCAGGGCATTATCAAATTGAAGCAGAGTCGATTGACCGTTCAGGCTACGCCATTGGAACTTTACACAATGAGTTGACTCCAATGGCACAGAGTATAAATATGCCTGCGCCACGTCCACGCTCATTGTTGACCATGGAAGATATGGGACACGGCTCAGAACATTCAGGTATGGATCACTCAAAGATGAGTCATGAAGCGATGCCTGCAATGGATCACTCCAAAATGAACCCTGAAGCGATGCCTGAAATGGATCATGCGAAGATGAATCATGAGACCATGTCTGAGATGGATCATACACAGATGGGTCATGCGCAACATAATACGACAGCAAGTTCGGTACAGGAAGCTGTTACACCAGTGTATGGGTGGGCGAATGCCTCTACCCCTAAAGGTGATAAGGCATTGCAATATAGCGATCTGAAATCCTTAGAGCCGCAAAAAGATACCCGCGAGGCGACGAGCGAGTTAGTGATTCGTTTGGGTGGAACTATGGAGCGCTATTTGTGGACCATCAACGGGAAAAAATTTAGCGATGCTGAACCGTTGAAAGTGAAGTACGGCGAGCGTATTCGGATCAAATTTGTCAATGACAGCATGATGGCGCATCCGATGCATTTGCACGGTATGTTTATGCAACTGGAAAATGGACAAGCTGCCGTTGATATGCCGAATAAGCACACTTTGATTGTGCCACCGGGCAAAACAGTGACCGCTTTACTGACCGCAGATGAGTTAGGCGAATGGGCCATTCACTGTCATCTGCTGTACCACATGAGCTCAGGCATGATGAATAAACTGATTGTGGCCAATGTGAGTGATAGTCAAGTGTCAACCACCCCAATTCAAGAGCAAAAAACAGCAGCTCAAGCTGAACCAAAAGGAGATGAACATGCGCATCACTAATCTTTTTTCAGGTTTTACTTTAGCTCTTAGTGTCTTATTGAGTTCGTTAGCTATGGCTGCCGAATCTCATGCACAGCATGAAAAACAAAAAGCCAAATCTACAAGCCAAGTTCAGTCCAAAGATATGGCACATGAGCATCATCAGCATAGTGCCAATGAACATGCTCAGATGCTTAAACAGAAAACTGCGGTGGGTCAGTCTTCATCGGAGAAGCAAGTTCAGACTCAACCAAGCAAGCAGCCAAATGCTCAGAAAGGAGATCATCATGCGCACCATTAATCTTTTTTCAAAAAGCATATTGAGTAGTTCTTTGGTGTTGATGAGTGCTGCGACTATGGCGCATGAAGGGCATCATATGCCTGCTGAAGCAAGCGCAAATATCTCCATGACCACTGAGTCTGTGATGTCACAACATGCACAGCATCAGGCGATGACCATTCCAACTCAAGCTGCTCCACAGGCTAGCGCACAACATGTACAGCAGATGAATTATGATTCAACAGCACATACGCATGATCACCGCAAAGAGCACGGTGCGCAAATTTATGCGGTTACCACTGTCGATAACAAATGGTTGCTGAATGAAGACGGAGATGGTGGTGTAAAGTCTGAGTTTGAAACCCGTATCGGGACAGATGAAAACAAGCTGTTTATTAAAGTCCATGCGGATAAGCAGGAATCGCATAAGGCTGAGTATGATGCCAAAGTGCTGTATAGCCGTATGATCTCAGACTTTTGGGATGTACAGGCGGGTGCACGTTACCGAGCTGAAAAGGTGGAGCGTGAACAGCAGGGATGGGATACGGAAGAAAAAGTGGATGGGGTGCTTGGCCTACATGGTTTAGCGCCGTATTTCTTTGAAACCGATGCCTATGTATATGCTGGTGCAGACAACTATGCTGCGTTTAGTTTAGAAACTGAGCGGGACTTGTTACTGACCCAAAAGCTGATTTTCAAGCCTTATTTAGATCTGAACATTATTTTCAGTGATGACTCTAAATATGCCAAAAAATCGGGTCTCAGTAGTGCAGCCGTTGGTCTTGAGACACGTTATGAGATCAGCAAAAAAGTCATGCCTTATGTGGACATTGCCTATGAATATAGCAAAGGCAATGAAGCGACGGCTTGGCAAGCTGAAAGCGACGAAGAGAAAGGTTGGCAGTATGGAGTGGGTCTTCGCTTTAAGTTCTAAGTCGCACGTTTAGGTTTAAAGTGAATATCTGAGATTGCACCAAGGTTGTGCTGAAAGAGTGATCTGTTGGTATGGATCACTCTTTTTTGCGCTTTAATGATTTCTAAGTGTGAAAATAATTCATTTTGGTGCGCTCTTTGCTATAATTTAAGGCATATTTAGGAGGAACGACCTCCCTCATATTGAGAAAATTCGTCAGGACGGCCTGACTCTAGTGAAGAGGAGTCAGTAGCATGGCTTGGGTTTTTCTTATCTTTGCGGGTCTGTTTGAAATCGTTTGGGCATATTCAATGAAGCTGTCCGAAGGGTTTAGCAAACTCACACCCAGCATCATCACCATTGTGTTCATGATTTTAAGTTTTGGTTTACTGGCCTATGCAATGCGAACATTGCCGCTAGGGACCGCGTATACCATTTGGACAGGAATTGGTGCGATTGGATCTTTCTTGGTGGGGATTTTTATTTTAGGTGAGCCCGCAACGGCTATGCGGATGTTTGCTGCGGTGCTGATTGTATCGGGCCTGATTTTGATGAAACTCTCATCCAGCTAAATTCATTCAAATATGTAGAGCTTCAAGCGATCCTTCGTTTGAAGCTTTGTTGTTTCTGCTCTGAATAAAAGGTGTATTGCTTATGGCATGGGTGATTTTAATAGTTGCAGGTTTACTCGAAGTGGTTTGGGCCTATGCGATGAAAGTATCGGATGGTTTTACTAAACTGACGCCGAGTATTTTGACTCTTGTATTTATGGTGGCCAGTTTTGCATTGCTGTCTTATGCCATGAAGACCTTACCTTTGGGCACTGCCTATACCGTTTGGACAGGGATCGGCGCGATTGGTTCATTTTTGGTTGGTATTTTGATTTTGGGTGAACCTGCCAATGCCATGCGGATGCTCGCAGCGGTTTTAATCATTTCTGGGCTTGTACTGATGAAACTTTCATCGTCATAATATTGTATACATAGACAATTTTTGTGGTGAACCATGCGCTTATTTTTTAAATATATGCCATCTCCTGTCGGGGTACTGAGACTGGTGGCACATGATCAAGCCTTGGTTGCCGTATTGTGGGAAAATGAAAATCCCAAACGGGTACGTTTAGCTGAGCTGATCGAACACAATCAGCATCCGATTTTACTGGAAACTGAACGACAGTTGAGCGAGTATTTTGTGGCAAAACGTCAATGTTTTGATTTGCCTTTGGATTTTGCGGGGACAGATTTTCAGAAGCAAGTTTGGCAGGCTTTACTGCAAATTCCGTTTGGTGAAACCCGAAGCTATAAAGATATTGCGCTACAGATCGGCAATGTAAAAGCCGTTCGTGCAGTGGGTGCAGCCAATGGCAAAAATCCGATTTCAATTATTGCGCCGTGTCATCGGGTTGTGGGGGCGAATGGAAAATTGGTCGGCTTTGCAGGCGGTTTGGACAATAAAGATATTTTATTGAAACTTGAGAAAATTGCGAATTAAGCGTGTGTTTCGGAGTTTTTACGCTCGTATTTTAGTTTAATAATTTAAAAATAAGTACTTTGTTTTTTAATCTGTATTCTTTTGAAGAATCGTGTCTCTAACTCAAATAACGATGAATAATATGATAAGTCAAATTGTGGGGAATGTGTTTTCAGAACTGTGGTGGATGCTACTGATCTTGTTCGGGATCGGTCTTTTAAAAGCGTTTAAGCCCTATCTGAAAGGAAAATTCGGTGAGTTCGCAGTTCAAGCGCATGTGAAATTGTATTTGGATGAGCGTTATACTCTAATTAACGATGTGACTTTGCCTGATGAGCAGGGCGGAACGACTCAAATTGACCATATTGTATTGAGCCCCTTTGGTGTTTTTGTGATTGAAACCAAAAACTATAAGGGCTGGATTTTTGGTGGTGAGCGTCAAAAGATGTGGACGCAAAAAATTTATAAAAAGAGCTTTAAATTTCAAAATCCGCTGCATCAAAATTATAAACACGTCAAAGTGCTGCAAAGTGTGTTGCAAGATATTGTCGATGTAGATTATATCCATTCTGCTGTGGTGTTCATGTCTGAATGCGAGTTTAAAACTGCGATGCCCAGTACGGTATTTAAAGGTAAAGCATGGGTCGATTATATTAAGACCTTTAACACAGAAGTGATTCCAGCGATGAAACTGAAACGGATTCAGCTTCGGATTGAAAAAGAAGTGTTAGAAAAGTCATGGAAAACCAACCGTGAGCATGTGGCACATTTAAAACAACGTCATCAAGATAGTTAAATACCCCATTCCAAAGGTGACTGATTCATTTTGTGCCGAAAATAAAATCTAGAATTTAAAAAAAGCCAGTCTATTTCTTCATGGACTGGCTTTTATCTTTGTAGTTTTTTTCTAACTTAAAAACGCTTTGGAATTTTTTGACCGCCTTCAACAGGTGTTTCTGCCTGTTTTAATACGCCAAAGAGCCATGTTTCGGCATGATGTACTGCAACTTTAACACTGTCACCTTGCGCCAAACGACCTGCAATAAAACTCGCCAGCGAACAACCTGAACCGTGATATTCGCCTGCTAAACGCGGGCAGCGAGTTTCAGAAATGAGCTTGCCATTCACAAACAGGGCATTACGAATATAGTCAGGTGTGTCTTCATGACCACCTTTGACCAGTACCGCTTTGGCACCCATTTCAAACAGTTTTTGTGTTGCGGCATCTAAGTCATCGAGACCCGTTAACGCCCGTAATTCAACTGTATTTGGGGTAATAATGTCCGCCAATGGGATCAGCTCAACAAAGGCTTTGACTAAGGTGGCTTGATCACCCAATGAACCGCCACTGTTCGCCACTAAAACAGGGTCGAGCACATACTTGTACTCAGGATGTTCACGTAGAAACTCAGCCAGTGCTGCAATATTATCTGTGGTGCCTAACATGCCAGATTTTATGGCTTTAATTGGTAAATCTCCGACAACAGCGTGGGCCTGAGCTAACAGCAATTCTTTTGACGTCGCTTCAAAACCAAACACTTGTTGCGAGTTTTGAACAGTGAGTGCTGTACACGCAATGGCTGCATGCGCACCACTTTGACCAATCGCTTCGATATCGGCCTGTAAACCAGCACCACCTGAAGGGTCTAAACCAGAAAAGCACAGTACGGTTGCGCGCACAGAAATATCCTTGTTGCGAAAATTTGCGATAGTATAGGCAACTTTAGCAGAACTCTCGATAGTATTTTATTTAAAGCCCAAGAAGGATCAGCTGTGATTAAACATATTTTGCTAGATTTAGATGGAACCTTAACAGATCCGAAAGTTGGCATTACCACCAGTGCGCGTTATGGCTTGAACAAAGTCGGACACCCCATTGCTGAAGATCTAAACATTGACTGGATTATTGGGCCACCACTAAAAGCGTCTTTGGCAAAACTCTTAAATGTTACAGTGGACGATGTTTTGGCAGAGCAAGCTTTATTGGGCTATCGTGAGCGTTTTGCGGTGAAAGGTTTATATGAAAACCATTTATTTGCCGATGTTGAACCGACCTTAAAAAAACTGACTGAGCAGGGCTATCATTTGTATTTGGCGACAGCAAAACCAGAAATCTATGCCCGTCAAATCTTAGAACATTTCAATTTACTGCAATACTTCGTGCATCCTTATGGCAGTGAGCTGAACGGTGAGCGCACCAATAAGGGAGATTTGATTGCTTATATTTTAGAAAAAGAGCAGTTAAACGCAGAAGAATGTCTGATGGTTGGTGATCGTGAGCATGACATTTTGGGTGCACGTCGTAACGGTATTGAAACCATTGCGGTGGAATACGGTTATGGTTCTGATCAAGAGTTGACGGAAGCAGCACCTAAAGCACGAATTAAAACCTTTGCCGAAGTCTTGGACTTGATTTAACGCAGACAGAATTTAATTCGGACAGGATTTAAATAACGCCTTTTTCGACTGCGCACGACTTTTCTATATTGAAACAGTCGTGCGCAGTGATTAAAAATTAAAGTCCTAACATGCGTCTAATTTCATTCGCTAACAGTGCAGGATTAGCCTGCTGATGGGGAATGGTAAGGCTGTTGAAGCCATCACCACGAAATTTACGATCCACTTCTAAAAGCACATGGGTTTGATGTTGCTCTGCCACAAAGGACACTTCAACTTCATTGATGCTGTTGAACAATTGCGTAGGTTTAAATTCAAGTTCTTGATAACAACCAATGCTCGAGTGGAAGCCGTTGCCACGTAGTTGACCTTTTTCAACATCGACGGTCATTAACTGAAAACCGCATTGCTGCATGGCTTGAATAAACGCTTGCATGGTCGGTGTCGGTAAAATTTGTAAATAGTCTTTGTCAGTTGCATCGAGCCCCCAGTCCACATCTAAATGTGTATGTAACCACACTCGGGTTTTATTGACGCGGCAAGGCACATCTGTAACTGGAGTTTCAAAGGGTAGTTGAATCGAAAAAGGAAATGCATGTGACTGATGGGCTTGTAACTCAAAAGCCCCGCTAATGTGCCATTCGGCAATACTTAACGCGCTATTGTACTCAGCATCGTCTGACTCAACCTCGGCTGTGGTCATGAGCCTTAAATAAATACCGTTGATAATTTTATTAGACGCGGCACCTTTAAAAATAACCTCACCCTGAATGGCTTGACCCGCTTGTGGTGCAGTGGTGTGTAGACGAGTATCCACTTGAATGCCTTGTAAGCCAAGGCTAGACATGAGTTTGTTAAACATGGTGCAGAACTTCCAATAGGGAATCGATAGGTTTTAAATATTTAAAGTGAATGCACTTTGAAGACGCATATTTTTAATAAGCTGTTAGCGAATGTCCAAATAAAAACTTTCTTTGACTTCTTCCATCACAATATAACTGTGCGATGACGCTGAAGAGGGGAGTTTTTTTAGTAAATCGCCCAATAGGCGTCGGTAGGCACTCATTTCTTTTAAACGGGCTTTGACTAAATAATCGAATTCACCTGAAATCAGATGGCATTCTAAAACCTCAGGGATTTCGACCAAGTCACGTGCCACTTGATCAAACACATCGCCAGACTTGGCTGACAGCTTAATCTCTAAAAACACCAATAAGTTTCGATCGACCAGTTGTGGATTGAGTCGTGCGTAGTAACCCATGATAATACCGTCCCGCTCTAAGCGTTTGACACGTTCTGAACAGGGTGTGGTTGAGAGGTTGACGCGAGAGGCCAATTCACTAATCGCAATTCGTCCATCGCGCTGCAAAATGTCTAAAATCTGCTGATCAATCCGATCTAATTTACGCATTATAAATTTCCTATGTTTAGAATTTTAGCGCGACAAAAATGGCGATTTACCTAGATTATAATATTAAAAACAGTGAAAAAAACTATTAACCTAAAAATATACTAGTGAAATAAACTAGTGTGTGTAAGGGATCAGTCATGCGTGTAATTGTCTTAGGTAGTGGTGTCATCGGTGTTGCAAGTGCGTATTACCTTGCACAACAAGGCGCAAGCGTTACGGTTTTAGACCGTCAAGCTGGTCCTGCTGAAGAAACTAGCTTTGGTAACGCAGGGCAAATCTCTCCAGGTTATTCTACACCGTGGGCTGCACCCGGTATTCCGTTTAAAGCCGTAAAGTGGATGTTCCAACATCATGCACCTTTAGCGATTAACATCGATGGTAGCATGTGGCAGTTGAACTGGATGGCGCAAATGTTGAAAAACTGCAATCCACAAAGTTATGCCATTAACAAAGAGCGTATGACGCGTGTTGCTGAATACAGCCGTGACTGCTTACGTGAACTGCGTAAAGAAACAGGCATTCACTATGAAAACCGTGCGAAAGGAACTTTGCAGGTTTTCCGTAATGAAGCACAACTAGATGCAGTACAACGTGACATCCAAGTATTAAAAGAATGTGGTGTCGACTACGAATTATTATTAAAAGATGACTTAGCCAAAGTCGAGCCAGCTTTAGCCTATGCCAAAGACAAACTGGTTGGTGGTTTACATCTACCGAATGATGAAACAGGTGACTGTTACTTATTTACCAACGCTTTGGCAAATCTTGCGAAAGACATGGGCGTAGAATTTAAATTTAACCAAAATGTTGAAAAACTTGTGGTTGAAGGGGATGAAATCAAAGGCGTGGTGGTTGATGGTCAAGTGCTTACAGCAGACCGTTATGTGCTTGCTTTTGGTAGTTATTCACGTGATTTCTTAAAACCATTGAATTTGAATTTGCCTGTGTACCCTGTCAAAGGCTACTCATTGACGATCCCAATTGTAGATCCTGCATTTGCACCGCAGTCTACGGTTCTTGATGAAACTTATAAAATTGCCATTACGCGTTTTGACCAACGTATCCGTGTGGGTGGTATGGCTGAACTGAGTGGTTTCAACCACGGTTTAAACCAAGACCGCCGTGCGACCTTGGAAATGGTGACTCAAGACTTATTCCCAGGTGGAAATTTAGCTGAAGCAAGTTTCTGGACGGGTTTACGTCCAATGACACCAGACTCTACGCCGATTATTGGTGCGACTCGTTTTAAAAACTTATTCTTGAATACAGGACATGGCACCCTGGGTTGGACCATGGCATGTGGTTCAGGCAAGCTCATTAGTGACTTGGTGATGAATCATCAACCAGACATCAGTACTGAAGGTCTATCGATTCAACGTTACCCTTCAGCAGCCTAATTCGTTTTAGGTCATATTGATTCAAGGAAGAAGAAAATGCCACGTCCAATTACTGCAGTGATTCATAGCCAATCATTGCAGCATAATTTAAATGTTGCTCGCACTAAAATGCCGAATAGCCAAGTCTATGCGGTGGTCAAAGCCAATGCCTATGGTCATGGGATTGAACGCGTCTATCAAGCGTTCAAATCTGCCGATGGTTTTGCGTTGCTCGATTTGGCAGAGGCGAAACGTATCCGTGCTTTGGGCTGGACAGGTCCAGTTCTGTTACTCGAAGGTATTTTCTCAGAGCAAGACCTATTTGACTGCCATGAGTTGGGCCTAAGCTTCAGTATTCATAGTGAATATCAACTCGAATGGTTAGCGCGTTTTCCTTTAGAGGCGCAGTTCGATGTTTATTTGAAAATGAACAGCGGCATGAACCGTTTAGGTTTCCGTCCAGAACAGTACCGTCAAGTGTGGCAGCAGCTTTCCAGCTTGCCTCAAGTTCAACGTTTGACTCATATGATGCATTTTTCGGATGCCGATGGTGAGCGTTTCGGACGTGAAGGCATTGCGCATCAATGTCAGTTATTTGATGCCATCATCCATGATCTACCGGGTGCACGTTCAGTCAGTAACAGTGCAGCGATCTTACGCCATGAACAGTTGCAGTCGGATGTGATCCGTAGCGGCATCATGCTCTATGGCAGCTCTCCAGATTATCCAAGCCACTCGATTCAAGACTGGGACTTGCAACCAGCCATGAGTTTGCGCAGTGAGCTGATTGCTATTCAGCAGTTAAAAGCAGGCGATAGCGTCGGTTATGGCTCAAAGTTCATTGCTGAAAGCGACATGCGTGTGGGTATTGTGGCTTGTGGTTATGCCGATGGTTATCAACGGATTACCGCAACAGGTACGCCTATTTTAGTCGATGGACAACGCAGTAGCTTGGTCGGACGTGTCAGCATGGACATGTTAGCAGTCGATTTATCTCACCTTCCAAATGCCCAAGTCGGCAGTGAAGTGGTGCTGTGGGGTACATCGAAACAGGGTGCTGTACTCAGCATTGATGAAGTCGCAGCAGGTTCAGGCACGATTGGCTATGAGCTGATGTGTGCTGTCACTGCACGTGTCAATTTTATCCAAGATTAAATTTTATTTTTATACAGTTTCATACAAGGAAAGACCTATGTCACATTCAGACATTCAAAAATTCAACACCAACGAAGTCATGAGTGCAGTCACTGTGTTTAATCAAGTGGTGTATTTGTCAGGGCAAGTGCCAAAAAATACCGACAATGATGTCGCAGGTCAGACCCGTGAAATTTTAGCAACAATTGATGAGCTTTTAGCTTTGGCAAATACAGATAAATCACGTTTGTTATCTGCTCAGCTTTACATCAAAAATCTCTCTGATTTCTCAACAGTCAATGCGATTTGGATTGATTGGATGAATGGTTGTGTAGCGCCTTCGCGTGCCACGATTCAGGCTGATTTGGTTAATCCAAACTGGTTGATCGAAATTGCAGTGACAGCTGCACAAAACTAATTTTTTTAAACTCTCCCCGTGTATATCAGCGCTTGGGTTTCAACCGAAGTGCTGATGAGCGTATAAATGCCGCCCGTTAGGATAACGAGCACTGTATGAACATGGTTTATACGCAAAAAAGGACTTTAACAGGATGTTAAATTATGACGACTACCCCACAAGCTGACGGTGCAAATGCATCATCGCATGAATTACAACGGAAATTATCCAACCGCCACCTGCAATTGATTGCCATTGGTGGCGCGATTGGTACGGGCCTGTTCATGGGTTCGGGCAAAACCATCTCTCTCGCTGGTCCTTCTATTCTGATCATTTATATGATTATCGGGACCATGTTCTTCTTCCTGATGCGTGCATTGGGCGAAATTTTATTGTCAAATTTGCACTATAAGTCGTTTATCGATATGGCTCATGATCTGATTGGGCCGGGTGCGGGTTACTATATCGGTTGGTCCTATTGGCTCGGTTGGGTGTTGGTTGGTATTGCGGACTTGGCAGCCATTATTAACTATCTTGGCTTTTGGCTCCCGCCAGACATGGCCTTTACTCCCATGGGGCAGGCTTTAATCAGTGTTGGCTGTGTGCTGTTTGTCCTTGGGTTAAATTTACTGACTGTGAAACTCTTTGGTGAAATTGAATTTTGGTTTGCTTTAATCAAAATTTTAGCCATTTTAGGGTTGATCTTGATTGGTGGCTTTATGGTGTTTAGTCATTTCCAAGCACCGGGCGGTTCAGTTGCAAGCTTCAGTCATGTTTGGTCACATGGTGGTATGTTCCCTCAAGGTGGCAGTGGCTTTTTAGCAGGCTTCCAAATTGCACTCTTTGCCTTTGTCGGTGTAGAGCTGATTGGAACCATGGCTGCTGAAACCAAAGACCCTGAAAAGAACTTACCGAAAGCAGTGAATGCGATTCCAACCCGTATCATTTTGTTCTATGTCTTGTCGCTGTTTGTAGTGATGTCGGTGACGCCGTGGAATCAAATTCCTGCGGATCAAAGTCCGTTCGTTTCACTATTTTTACATGCAGGTATCCCAACTTCTGCCATCATTATGAACTTGGTGGTGCTGTCTTCAGTGATGTCTTCAATGAATAGTGGTGTGTTCTCTACATCACGTATGCTGTTTGGTTTGGCAAGAGAAGGGCAAGCACCACAGAGCCTAGCACGTCTGTCAAAACGTGCGGTACCAGCGAAAGGTTTATTCTTCTCATGTGCTTTTATCATGGCAGGTGCGGCGCTACAGTACTTTGTACCGAACACGGTTGAAGCCTTTACATTAGCCAGCTCATTGTGTGTGATTCTGTTCATCAGTATTTGGAGCATTATTATGGTGTGCTATATCCGCTACCGTAAATTGCGTCCTGAGCTCCATGCAAAATCGACCTTTAAGATGCCGGGCGGTGTTTGGATGTCTTATGTGGTCTTAATCTTTTTGTTCTTTACGTTGATTATTTTGAGTTTAGAGGCGGATACCCTTCGCGCATTGATGATCAGTCCATTATGGGTGATTATTTTAGCCGTGACGTATCAACTGCTGTACAAACCACGTATGAAAAAACGTCTGTTAGGGCAGCAATTGGACAACTAAGTAACATTTATTCTGTACAAGTGATGTTTGAAAGAAAGCCCTGCATAAGTAGGGCTTTCTTTTTGCTTGAGCTGAATCAATGGATTCTAATTCAGTGTTAGATCATTGTATGATTTTATATACAAAAGCTGTCTAAATCAGGTGATTTCACTTTTAATGAGGCACTTTAAAATTTTAATAATGATTTATGCGTAATTATAAAATAGACATTCTGCGTGGCGTGTCCATCCTTTTGGTGCTGATTCACCATTTCAATATCCCTTATAAATTACACGATACCTTTCTCGGCATCCCCATTGGGGGCGAGAGCTTAAGTACCTTGATTGCAAGAAATGGCAACTATGGGGTGACCATGTTTTTTGTCATTTCAGGTTTTTTGATTACCCAGCATACCTTACAGCGTAGTGGGTCTTTGGCGCAGATTAAGCTGAAAGATTTTTATATCCGTCGTATTGCCCGCATCATACCGTGTCTAGTGTTATTGGTTGCGATGGTCAGTGTGCTCGGAAGTTTAGGGTTGCAACCCTTTCTCAATCAGTCGCCCAATGGCGTAGAGGTGTCCTATGCTGTGACTGTTCTTTCAGCGTTGAGCTTCTGGATGAATCTATTAATTATTAAATACGGCTGGGTGAACTATGCCTTGGGCGTATTGTGGTCTTTATCGGTTGAAGAGGTCTTCTATTTAGCATTTCCTGTCCTGTGTTTAGCACTGGGTCGAGGCAAAGGCTTTATTGTTTTTCTGCTCGCTGTCATCGCGTATGCACCATATTTTCGTGCCCTCCATTTTGGTGAGGAAAGTGGTGCTTATTTGTATCACTATTTTTCTAGTTTCGATGGAATTGCCATTGGCTGCCTCACCGCAATTTATACGCAGCATTTCAAAGGTGCCATTTACAATCAAAAAATGATTGTTGCAGTAACAGCGTTTCTGATGACCGCTTTATATTTTTATGCACCCATCAAAGAGGTGAGTACATGGGGTATCAGCGTATTTGCGTTACTTACGGCGTTACTCATATTTTGCTTTTCTCAAGAGCCGAAAGTTAAACCTGCCTCATACACGGCACGGAGTTTGGTTTGGATTGGGCAGCGTAGCTATGAAATGTATTTGTTTCACTTAATTGTTCTCGGCTTAATGAAAGTGGTGTATTTCCCAAAAGACACTTTAGCGGCTGAAAAGTTGATGTTGTTGCCTGTTTATTTTATCGCGGTGTTTATTTTGAGTTGGGCGATTGAGAAATATTATTCGACCCCACTCAATTTAAAAATTCGTCAATCTTGGATACGTTCGTAATACTGATCTTGAACTGTGCTGTTGATTTTGTACAGACATTAAAAAGCCCCGAATCAATCGGGGCTTTTTAAGTGTGGGATTTTAAAATGTCGGTTTCACCACGACTAAAATCACCACAGCAAATAAAATGAGGGTCGGCATTTCATTAAAGAAGCGCCAAAATTTGTGTGACTTGTAGTGCGCATGACCAATCAATTTCTTACGGTAATAGCCGCAAACAAAGTGGTAAATCACCAACAGTCCAACCAAGCCGACTTTGAGGTAGAACCACAGGGCTTCATGGTAGTGGCGCGTTGCATCACCCCATTCGACCAAGAAATGTGCCGTGATCAGTGTTGCAATCATCGACGGCCACATAATGCCACGGTACAACTTACGTTCCATGACCTCGAAACGTTGATGACTGACGGCATCATCACTCATGGCATGGTAAACATAGAGCCGTGGTAAGTAGAACAATGCAGCGAACCAACACACCACGGCAATAATATGTAATGCTTTTACCCACAAGAAAGCATCAGAAGGAGCATCCATCAAGTCACCCTAAAATGGGCGGCTTAGCCTTCCCACTTTTTGAAAATGAGACATGCATTTACGCCGCCAAAACCGAAACTGTTACTCATCACAGTATTCAATTTTGCGTCACGTTTTTCAAGCACGATATCAAATGGTTTTGCGCCTTCATCCAGTTCAGTCACGTTGATGTTTGGTGCAATAAAGTTATTTTGCATCATTAGGACTGAGTAGATCGCTTCTTGTACACCAGCAGCACCCAAGCTATGACCTGTCATTGACTTGGTTGAGCTCAGTGGAGGAACTTGACCTTCGCCAAATGCACGTTCCATTGCTTTTAATTCAGTGATATCACCAGCGGGCGTCGACGTACCATGCGTATTCACATAGTCAATTTTGTCTACGCCGTGTTGTTTTGCTTCTTCAAGTGCCATTAGTACACAACGTGTCGCACCTTCACCCGATGGCGCAACCATGTCTGCACCGTCAGAGTTTGCCGCATAGCCTACAACTTCAGCCAAAATGTTGGCACCACGTGCTTGCGCATGTTCTAAAGACTCAAGCACTACAAAACCGCCACCGCCAGCAATCACGAAACCGTCACGGTCAGCAGAGTAAGGACGAGACGCTGTTTCTGGTGTGTCATTGTATTTTGAGCACAGTGCACCCATCGCATCAAACAACAAGCTTTGAGACCAGTGATCTTCTTCACCGCCACCTGCAAGCATTAAGTCTTGTTTGCCGAGTTGAATCAGATTGTAGGCATAACCAATGGCATCCGCAGACGTTGCGCATGCGCTGGTAATGGTGTGTGCAACACCTTGCATTTTAAAAGCAACACCAACGTTTGCTGTAATTGTGTTCGACATATTACGTGGCACGAAGAACGGACCAACTTTACGTGCGCCTTTGGTGTCTAACAATTCTTTCATTTCAACTACAGATGCAGTTGAACCACCACCTGAACCGCCCGCGATACCATAGCGTGGGTTGCCACCAATTTGCTCTGCTGTTAAGCCTGCATTTTCAACTGCAGCAACCGCAGCATTATATGCATACATGGCACAAACACCCATAAAGCGTTTCAGCTTACGGTCGATACCATCAAAGTCTTGTTCAGCAGCAGCACTGATATGACTTTTAAAATTGAGTTCAGCATAGGTTGGGTTAAAACGTGTCCCAGAAATCCCGTTTTGTAATGCATGAGTAACTTCTTCCAAAGTATTACCGATACATGAGTTGATACCCATGCCAGTGATTACTACACGTTTCATTTAAAGATCCCTTATATGGTGGTTTTGCAGAGTTACGCTTAAAGATGAATCAACAATTTATTTCTAAGCCAATTGCAACTCTTATGTTTTCAATGCAGATCATAATAGCAGAAAGAATTTTTAATTCTTATGGCAAATCCTATGCCAATTTGACTTGTCTTAAAATCGGGAGCAGGGCATTTCAACTTTACTAAAAGACACATATTCTTATTGAGATAAATGCGTACTACACCTAGTATTTAGCTAGAAATGAAAGATTATAAAGTACGGGGTACGGAATGGCGGATTCAAACAATAAACAGCGCAGTGGTTTCTTTTCAAATGCCTTCGGAGTGGCTAAAAAGCTCAGCCATACAGGTTTAAACATATTAAACCAAGTGAGCCCAGATACGGCTTCAGCACTGACCAATGCTACAACTGGTGATAGTGCGAGTACAAAAACAAAATCGAAAAATAAGCGTTATGAACATCCGCAGCAAGTCTTAAGAGACCATCTGCCGACAGTATCACGTCATTTATTAGGACGTCATTATGTCAACGCAAATCGAGTCGCGCATTTTGTGTCGCCACAACTTTCCGATAAAGCCGCAGATTATTTTTTTAGCCAGCTCAATCAATTTAGCTCGAGTATGAGCTCGGTCGATGCCGTTTTAGATGAAGCGGGTGTGCGTGATTTAGAAATGTTGACCCAAGATGTCGACCGTTCAAAACGGATTAGTCAGGCACTGTCCGAACAAAATAAAATTATTGCTATCTTGCAAGGCGCACTGACTGGAGCAACGGGCTTTGTGGGTTCAACCGTAGATGTACCCGCTTCCTTGGTGATGTCGTTACGTATGATCTACCAAGTGGGGCGTTCTTATGGTTTTGACTTAACTAAAGAATCCGATCAAGACATCGTCCAGTTTATTTTTAAACAGATTGATCTTGGGCTGATTGCGGAAAAACAAACTTTGTTGATGGCGATAAAAGCCATTTCAAGTACCTTGCAAACGCATGATGTCTCTCAGTTACAACAGCTTTTAGGTTCAAGCAATGACATTGAAGCCTTAAAGAAATGGTTGACCAATGCCGATGGTCAGCTGAAATGGGGGCAGTCGATTGCTAACCTATCACTACTGAATAAGCTGGCAAAACTCACACCAATTGCCAGTGCAGGGGTGAGTGCAGCTTATAGTTGGCGCCTTGTTGATGATGTACACCAAAAAGCACAACTGGTTTTTTCACAAGCCCGTCAATATATCATTCAACAAAAAGATACCAGCCTGAGTGCTTTAACAGCATATGAACGCTCACTTGAGCTTTTGGTGAAAGCCTCACCACGACTGCTGTCACAGCGCAGTACATCAGACACCGATAGCTCAGATTTGAAGCTTGGGGCTGAAGTAGAGTTAAATGGTCATCAAAGTATTGCTAAAGTAAAAGTTCAGAAAAAGTCCGACAAAGTCACAGCGCCTGTCGCAACCGAAGAACGTGTTCAACAAGGGCTGGAACAGCTCGCAGATCAAATGGTTGAACCCCATGATGCTGTCGCACCGCAGCAACCAGCCCTACACGTGGAAGAAGATCTTGCAGATTTATATCCAGTGGATGAGGCTGAGGAGGCTACACAGAATAATAATGAGTCTTTAGCACCAAATGAACCTAATACTGCTTCAAAAGTCACAGCAAAATCTGCGGTAGAGCCGACGGAAAAAAAGGTTACAAAAAGACGAAATGTACCAAGTAAAAAATAAACCCTTTAAAATAGATAGAAATTTGTAAAAGCCCTGATTTGGTCAACATTACATGTAGTTTGAAATGTTGACCATTTTTACGTCTTAGCTTACAATTGCATGCCCTCAAAAAGTCGTCTTTTTTTGGGTTTTTTATTAACGGGAGAATTGCCAAATGGCAACAACAAATCAGTTGATCCGTAAGGGTCGTACGACTTTAGTTGAAAAATCTAAAGTTCCTGCGTTGAAGGCTTGTCCACAACGTCGTGGTGTTTGTACACGTGTTTACACAACTACACCTAAAAAACCTAACTCAGCAATGCGTAAAGTTTGCCGTGTGCGTTTAACTTCTGGCTTTGAAGTTTCTAGCTACATCGGTGGTGAAGGCCACAACCTACAAGAGCACAGTGTTGTTCTTATCCGTGGTGGTCGTGTTAAAGACTTACCAGGTGTACGTTACCATACCGTTCGTGGTTCTTTAGACTGTGCTGGTGTGAAAGATCGTAACCAGTCTCGTTCTAAATACGGTACTAAACGTCCTAAGAAATAATCTTTCGAGATTAACTTCTTAGTTCGCTAGAACTGCAATCCTTTATCGTCTCGCTTGTCTGATTTCTGCATTAATTTTGTGAAATTCAAGCGACGTGTAGTAAGGCCAGCGAAAGCACATGACACTTTGTGCTACGGCTGGATTAACCTGAAGTGTCATATATATAGGTAGTTTAAAATGCCAAGACGTCGCGTAGTTGCTGCTCGTGAAATCCTTCCGGATCCTAAGTTCAGCAGCCAAACAATCGCTAAATTCATGAACCACGTAATGCAAGATGGTAAAAAATCTATTGCTGAAAGTATCGTTTACGGTGCTTTAGACCGCGTTCAAGAAAAAAACAAAGTAGACCCAGTTGAATTTTTCGAGACTACTCTTGAAAAAGTTCGTCCTATGGTTGAAGTAAAAGCACGCCGTGTTGGTGGTGCTACTTATCAAGTACCTATGGAAGTACGCCCATCCCGTCGTACTGCTCTAGCTATGCGTTGGTTAGTAGATGCTGCTGCTAAGCGTTCTGAAAAAACTATGGCTTTACGTCTTGCTGGTGAGTTGCTTGATGCAGCTGAAGGTAAAGGCGCAGCGGTTAAAAAACGTGATGACGTGCATCGTATGGCTGAAGCCAACAAAGCATTCTCTCACTACCGCTTCTAAGCGACTAAAACAGCCCCTATTCAGGAGGGTGATAGCTTGGCTTACGCCAAACTGTCATCGAATCGCTTTAAGCTGTTCGTCAGCTTAAAGCGCCTGTTTTAAACAACAAAATTTAGGAATGCAAGAAATCATGGCTCGTCAAACCCCAATTTCTCGTTATCGTAACATTGGTATTTCTGCGCACATTGATGCTGGTAAAACCACGACTACAGAACGTATTTTGTTCTACACAGGTGTATCTCACAAAATTGGTGAAGTACACGATGGTGCAGCAACAATGGACTGGATGGAGCAAGAGCAAGAACGTGGTATTACCATTACTTCTGCTGCTACGACTACATTCTGGTCAGGTATGTCTAAACAGTTCCCTGAACACCGTATCAACGTAATTGATACACCGGGACACGTTGACTTCACAATTGAAGTTGAACGTTCTATGCGTGTTCTTGATGGTGCGTGTATGGTTTACTGTGCTGTAGGTGGTGTACAACCTCAGTCTGAAACTGTATGGCGTCAAGCGAACAAATACCAAGTGCCTCGTTTAGCATTCGTGAACAAGATGGACCGTACTGGTGCCAACTTCTTCCGTGTTGTTGAACAAATGAAGACACGTTTAGGTGCATCTCCAGTACCTGTAGTAATCCCTGTTGGCGCTGAAGAAAACTTCCAAGGCGTAATCGACTTGATCGAAATGAAAGCGATCATTTGGGACGAAGCTTCACAAGGTATGAAGTTTGAATACGGTGAAATCCCGGCTGAACTTCAAGCTACTGCTGAAGAATGGCGTGTAAACATGGTTGAAGCTGCTGCTGAAGCTTCTGAAGAGCTAATGGACAAATACCTAGAAGAAGGCGATCTTTCTAAAGAAGATATCGTTAATGGTCTACGTGTTCAAACTTTGGCTTGTCAAATTCAACCAATGCTTTGTGGTACAGCATTCAAAAACAAAGGTGTTCAACGTATGTTGGACGCAGTAATTGAATTCTTACCGTCGCCTACAGAAGTTAAAGCGATTGAAGGTGTTCTTGACGATAAAGCTGAAACTAAAGCGATTCGTGAAGCATCTGACGAAGCTCCGTTCTCTGCACTTGCGTTCAAAATCATGAACGACAAATTCGTAGGTAACTTAACTTTCGTACGTGTTTACTCTGGTGTTCTTAAACAAGGTGATTCTGTTTATAACCCAGTTAAATCTAAACGTGAACGTATCGGCCGTATCGTGCAAATGCACGCGAACGATCGTCAAGACGTTGAAGAAATTCGTGCGGGTGATATCGCTGCTTGTGTAGGTCTTAAAGACGTAACTACAGGTGATACACTTTGTGATGAGAAAAATGTCATCACACTTGAGCGTATGGAATTCCCAGAGCCAGTAATTGCATTGGCTGTTGAACCAAAAACTAAAGCTGACCAAGAAAAAATGTCAATTGCTTTAGGTCGTTTGGCTAAGGAAGATCCATCATTCCGCGTTCGTACTGATGAAGAGTCAGGTCAAACAATCATCGCTGGTATGGGTGAACTTCACCTTGACATCATTGTTGACCGTATGAAGCGTGAATTCGGTGTTGAAGCAAACATTGGTAAACCAATGGTTTCTTACCGTGAAACGATCAAAAAGTCAGTTGAACAAGAAGGTAAATTCGTTCGTCAAACTGGTGGTAAAGGTAAATTTGGTCACGTATACGTACGTTTAGAGCCAATGGATGCTGATGCTGGTAAAGACTACGAGTTCGCTGAAGAAGTTGTTGGTGGTGTAGTTCCTAAAGAATTCTTCGGTGCTGTGGATAAAGGTATCCAAGAGCGTATGAAGAATGGTGTCCTTGCTGGTTACCCAGTTGTTGGCATTAAAGCTACATTGTTTGACGGTTCTTACCACGATGTCGATTCGGACGAATTATCGTTCAAGATGGCAGGTTCTTACGCATTCCGTGACGGTTTCATGAAAGCAGATCCTATCTTGCTTGAACCGATCATGAAAGTTGAAGTAGAAACTCCAGAAGACTACATGGGCGATATCATGGGTGACTTAAACCGTCGTCG
Organism: Acinetobacter sp. P1332; assembly: GCF_044057475.1. Taxonomy (NCBI): domain Bacteria; kingdom Pseudomonadati; phylum Pseudomonadota; class Gammaproteobacteria; order Moraxellales; family Moraxellaceae; genus Acinetobacter; species Acinetobacter sp. P1332. The sequence goes on along the minus strand of NZ_CP171157.1, from coordinate 2,835,142 downwards.
TGGTATGGTTCAAGGTATGGATGACTTGCCTGGCGGTACTAAAGCAATTAAAGCTGAAGTTCCACTTGCAGAGATGTTTGGTTACGCGACTCAAATGCGTTCTATGTCTCAAGGCCGTGCAACATACTCTATGGAATTTGCTAAATATGCTGAAACTCCACGTAACGTGGCTGAAGGCATCATTTCTAAATTCCAGTCTGGCGGTAAAAAAGGTGACGACGAGTAATCTTTCGATTACTATAAGCCCAAACTAATTCATAGTTAAAAACCAAGTGCTCATGCAGTGATCCTGCATGAGTAGTTTAAAAAGGAAGATCTCATGGCTAAGGCTAAGTTTGAACGTAATAAGCCACACGTTAACGTGGGCACAATCGGTCACGTTGACCATGGTAAAACAACTTTAACAGCTGCAATTGCAACTGTATGTGCGAAGAAATTCGGTGGCGAAGCGAAAGACTACGCTGCAATTGACTCTGCACCAGAAGAAAAAGCACGTGGTATTACAATTAATACTTCACACGTAGAATACGATTCTCCAACTCGTCACTACGCACACGTAGACTGCCCGGGCCACGCCGATTATGTTAAAAACATGATTACTGGTGCTGCTCAGATGGACGGCGCGATCCTTGTATGTGCAGCGACTGATGGTCCAATGCCACAGACTCGTGAACACATCCTTCTTTCTCGTCAGGTTGGTGTACCTTACATTCTTGTATTCCTTAACAAGTGTGACCTTGTTGATGATGAAGAACTTCTTGAATTAGTAGAAATGGAAGTTCGTGAACTTCTTTCTACTTATGACTTCCCAGGTGATGACACTCCAGTTATCCGTGGTTCAGCTCTTCTTGCACTTAACGGTGACGCTGGTCAGTATGGCGAAGAAGCAGTTGTTGCGCTTGTTGACGCGCTTGACACTTACATTCCAGAGCCAGTACGTGCAATCGACCAAGCATTCTTAATGCCAATCGAAGACGTATTCTCTATTTCTGGTCGTGGTACAGTAGTAACTGGCCGTGTAGAAACTGGTATTGTGAAAGTAGGCGAAGAAGTTGAAATCGTTGGTATCAAAGATACAGTTAAAACAACTGTAACTGGCGTAGAAATGTTCCGTAAACTTCTAGACGAAGGCCGTGCGGGCGAGAACTGTGGTGTTCTTCTACGTGGTACTAAGCGTGAAGACGTACAACGTGGTCAAGTACTTGCTAAACCAGGTGCAATCAAGCCGCACACTAAATTCGATGCAGAAGTATACGTACTTTCTAAAGAAGAAGGTGGTCGTCACACTCCATTCCTTAATGGTTACCGTCCACAGTTCTACTTCCGTACAACTGACGTAACTGGCGCGATCAAATTACAAGATGGCGTTGAAATGGTTATGCCTGGTGACAACGTAGAAATGTCAGTAGAATTAATCCACCCAATCGCAATGGACCCAGGTCTACGTTTTGCGATCCGTGAAGGTGGTCGTACAGTTGGTGCTGGTGTAGTTGCTAAAGTAACTGCATAATCATCTGATTGTGTGAAAAAAAGCGCTCCTTTGGGGCGCTTTTTTTATTTATTCATCTTAGCAAGTAAGTGATTATTTTAGGGTAAGCATACAGCATGCTTTAGTGTTCATCCTAAAAATAGCGTAGAACTTTACGCACACTAAATTGTCTAACAATCTGTCCTCAAAACTGTCCTAAACTGATATTTTGCTGACCCTAACTGCACTTATGGGCTGAGCCCAATCACGTAAGATAAAAAGACGAAAACAACTATAAGTAATGGATGTCTTCAGGATATTCATAGGAGCAGAAAGATGAATGCAAAGGTAAAAATCACCAACCGTGCGGGCGCGAGTTTCCCTGTACGTCGGATGAACTTTGAGTTTGAAAGCGTACCTGAATATTGGATGAATGGTTCAGCTGGACTGACCCATTTTATGACTGCGCTTTCGGCACTCTTTCCAGCAGGTGAAATGTTTTTTATCGACAGTGTTCGTGCCGTTAGACAGCATCCCTCAATCAAAGATAATGCCGAACTACAAAAAGAGATTTCAGCCTTTATTGGTCAAGAAGCGATGCATACGCAAGAACATGAAGGTTTTAATGCTTCGGCACAAAAGTATGGGCACGATGTTGCAACACTTGATCGCTATACGGATCGTGCAATTCAAACCACGCGTAAAGTGTTTGCTTATCTCGGCAAGCCTGTGGGTATTACTCAAGAGATGGTGGATTTAACGGCAACCACCGCGCTGGAACATTTTACTGCAACCATTGCCTCTCAGTTGTTGGTCAATAACCACATTCAAGAGCTGATGCGCGATGAAACCATGAAAACCATGTGGTTATGGCATGCCATTGAAGAAAATGAGCACAAAGCTGTGGCTTATGATGTGTTTGAAGTAGTTTTTGGAAAGGGAATCAAATCCTATCTACTACGAACGGGATCGCTGGTTGCAGCCATGAGCATTTTATTCTGCGTTCAGTCGTATTTTGTATTTCGTTTATTACAGCAAGATAAACAACTGAACAGGGCAGCGTTGAAGGATATTTATACCTATGCATATAGTCCATCGAAAGGAATTATTACAGGGATGGCACGTGAAATGATCATGTACTTTAAACCGGGTTTTCATCCTAATCATCACGACACCGATGCGTTACTTGAGAAGTGGAAGCTAAAATTAAGGTTTTAAGCAGTTTTGGCTCTTTGAGCGATGTAAATCGCTCTTTTTTTTTGTTCGGTTTTTAGCACAAATTTTTTATACTGTGACCTCCACATTTTAGAAAGATAAACGAAGATGATTCGTTTAATGCAAGCTGCGGACTTAAGCCAAGTTGCGCAGATTGAAAATTTAGTTCAAACCCATCCTTGGAGCCTACAACAGTTCCAAGAGTCCATGCAGTCTTATCACAGCACCGTGATTGAACAGGCAGGGCAGGTCGTAGGGTTTTGTATCCTTCAGCCTGTTCTTGATGAGGCTAATTTATTGTTGATGGCCATTCATCCAAGCCAGCAAGGCAAAGGGTTGGGTTACCAGCTATTGGATGCATCACTGGCACAACTCAAAAACAACCCAATACAAGTGTTCTTAGAAGTCCGTGAGAGCAATCAAGCAGCGATTGCCTTGTATGAAAAGTCCGGTTTTCATCAAATTGATTTGCGTAAAAATTATTATCCTAAATCAGATGGTGGCCGTGAGCATGCTATTATTATGGTGAAATCGTGTAGTGATGACTTTTCCGAGTTATTTAAATAAGAGAAAAGTCGAGCTTCTGTATAACGCCATTATTTAATAATGGCGTTATTCCACCCCGAAGGTAGGGTGGTCATTAAGGAGTTTCCCAGTTGCTGTACTTCCTCGCTGCTCAGACTATGATTGAGTCTGCGCCACTGACCATCAATCAACAATTCTAGCGGTAAATACTGCGATTTATAGTTCATTTTTTCTGAGTGCGGCACCCAATAGCCCAAATACACAAACTGTAAAGCGCGTGCTTTGGCGAGCTCGATTTGTTTTAAAATGGCGAAAGTCCCTAGTGAACGTTTGTTTTCATCGGGATCAAAAAACGTATAAACCGCAGATAAACCATCATCTAGAGGATCGCAGGTCGAAACACAGATGAGCTGGTCTTCTTTCCACAGTTCTAAGAAAAAGCTCTCAGTACAGCTATGCACGAGGAATTTATCAAATTGATCACGGCTAGGCGGGAACATGTCTCCATCGGCATGGCGTTTAAAAATATAACGCTCATATAAGTCATAATGTTTTTGGGTGGCGTCTGCAGTGCGGGTAATTTTTAAAGTGAGATCTTGATTGCGTTTCCATGCTTTTTTTTGACTGCTGTTCATTTTAAATTCGCGCACAGGTACGCGGCTAGATAGGCACTGTCGACATAGATGACACTCTGGGCGGTAGACAAAATCACCACTCCGGCGAAAACCCACCCTAGAAAGTTCAGACAGCGTGACGACATCCATACGATGTGCTGGATCGAGAAATACCATCCGAGCTGACTTTTTTTCTAGATAGCTACAGTCATGCGGTGGCGTGATGTAATACTGTAAATCATTCAGTAGGGACTTCGGGTGATACGAATTCATGATAAATCCCTCTATTATTCTTTATTCAGTCAGTCGCGCATTTTGCGCTATTGTTTTACTTGAAAATACACCGTCCTGATACATTTTCCAATCGATAGCGGGTTGATTTACAACATCTTGTAACGATTTTAAGTAGGTTTGCCGAGAAAGTGTACAAGCACCAAGGCTTAACAGATGATCATTGACCAATTGGCAGTCGATCCAAGGCAGCTTATTTTCACGTCCAATCAACATCAGCGTATAAAATGCCATTTTTGAGACATCCGTTTCGGTACTGAACATGGACTCCCCAAAACAGCCGTGTCCAATGCTGACGCCGTATAGTCCACCAACCAAGCGTGTTTGATCCCATACTTCAACACTATAGCCATAACCTGCATCAAACATTGCACAGTAGCCATCAATAATGTCTTCGCTGATCCACGTGTCATCAGCATAGCTGCGAGGTAGTGAGCAGGCACGGATCACTCGTTCAAAAGCCTGATTGATGGTGATGCGATAATCTTGCTTTTTCATACTCCGAATGAGAGTTTTACTGGGCTGATAATCCTGCGGACGGATGATGCAACGTGGCTCGGGGCACCACCAGCAGATGGGCTCGCCTGTTGAGAACCATGGAAACAAACCATGGCTGTAGGCTTCAAACAGGGTAGAAGGGGAGAGGTCTGCACCGATACAAATTAAGCCTTCACCCTCGGGGTCAACTTCAAGCGGATCGGGAAAGATATACTCAGAAGGCGGTAACTGCTGCATAGTGGTGTGTATACATGATAAAAAATGACTTTAAGATCATACATAAAAAAACCGCCTATGGAAGGCGGTCTTTTTCAAGGCTTAGATTATTCGCCTAAAGCATCCAAATACTTTTCTGCATCTAGCGCAGCCATACAGCCAGAACCTGCTGAAGTGATCGCTTGGCGATAAACGCTATCAGCAATGTCACCTGCTGCGAATACACCAGCGACAGAAGCAGCTGTGGCATTACCAGATGTACCGCTTTGAACTTGGATATAGCCATCACGTAAGTTCAGTTGACCATCAAACATTGCGCTGTTTGGTTTGTGGCCAATTGCAACAAACAAACCTTGAACATCAATATCTTGTGTAGATTCGTCTTGAGTTGATTTTAAGCGAACGGCGGTTACACCCGTGTTGTCACCTAAAACTTCATCCACTTGGTGATTCCAAATGATGCTGATCTTGCCTTCTTTTTCTTTCTCAAATAAATGATCTTGAAGAATCTTTTCAGAACGCAATGAATCACGACGGTGAACCAAAGTCACATGCGATGCAATGTTAGACAAATATAGTGCTTCTTCAACGGCAGTATTACCGCCACCCACAACCATGACTTTTTGGTTTTTGTAGAAGAAACCATCACAGGTTGCACATGCGCTTACGCCTTGGCCCATAAAAGCAGCTTCAGACTCAAGACCTAAGTACTGAGCGGTCGCACCTGTGGCAATAATCAGTGCATCACAAGTGAACTCATCCATGTCACCTTTGAGTACAAATGGACGTACAGAAAGGTCGACTTCATTGATATGATCGTAGATGATTTCAGTACCAAAACGTTCTGCATGCGCTTGCATACGTTCCATTAGTGCAGGACCTGTTAAGCCTTCAGGGTCACCCGGCCAGTTATCAACTTCAGTCGTTGTCGTTAGCTGACCACCGAGTTGGATACCCGCAATCAATGTAGGCTTTAAGTTGGCACGCGCAGCATATACCGCAGCGCTGTAACCCGCAGGGCCTGAACCGAGAATAATCAAACGTGAGTGACGAGCGCTCATACGTAGAATCCTTTTTTTATTTAGAAATTTGTGGAATTATACGTGAAACTCTATAACAGTTGTGTGAGTTCAATGTCGATATTATTGATCAATCAAATCGATTTGAGCTATATAGAAGAAATATGCGGTGTAGAGCGGGGAAAAGTGGAAAAATCATCTGCTCGCTATACATAAAGCATTTAAGAATAGTGCATCTTTTTATAAAGAAGAGGTGCATAATATGACGTTTATTGTGAAACTTTTGCTTTAGGTTTCGAACAAAAACATTAATGAAGAATTTGTTACAGGACAGTATATGACTGAGGTGTCGGGTGCTTATGCACAGCGCTTATTAATGACATTATTTTTAGTCTCGTTTGGCATTTATTTGTTCCTTGCTACCGTGACCTATACCCCATTTGATCCGGGCTGGATGCATATATCAAGTGATACCTTGCAAGTCTCGAATGCCAGTGGCGTTGCTGGGGCGTGGATTGCTGACTTACTGTTCGGTTTTTTAGGCTGGGCAAGTCTACTTATTCCTGTGTTTTTGTTCATTGAAGCCATTCAAGTCTGGTGGCCGCATAGTTTTTTAAACCGTCCATTTCGTTATGCTGCACAATTCTTTATTTTGCTTGCAACCGCTAGCTTACTGTTCTTGTTTTGGAAAGTTCCAGCGGACACATTAGACAATGCCTCTGGCGGCATTATTGGTTATGAACTGGGACAAAGTTTGTCGCAGATTTTAACCATTTACGGTGCAACCTTATTTTTGGTCGTGTTTACCGTGGTCTTATTGACCTTGGCTTTCGGTATCAAATGGAACCGTACTTTCGCGACCCTCAAAGCAACTCCTGCGTATTTACAAGATTTATTTTACCGTAACGTACCTGAAAGCGAGTCTGCCTTTGATCGTACGACGCCAAGCGTCAAAAAAGAAGTGATTGCAACGGCACCGAAAAAGAGTGTTGAAGCAACGGAATTGGTCGAGGCGCCAGTAGCCGTGCAAGAGGCATCAGTTAAAGCACCTCAGCGCGACTATTCAGCAGAGCATTTGTTTAATGACATGGTGGCCAAAGAGCAACGTGTTCAAGAACAACAGGTGGATGTGGATGATGAAGTAGAGCTTGAGCGGACTATAGAAAAAGCGCACCAATTAGAACAAGACAGTCAACGCGTGGTGGCGACAGGGGAAGTGTGGCGTGCATTAAACTCAGGTGAAGATCAACGTCATAAAAATGATATTGATGCTTTACTTCGTGCTGCCGAAGAAGATCGCCCATTTAGCCCAGAACAACACTTTCAAGCAGTGGTGCAAGATCATACAGCGGCAATTGCTGATCCTCATTATTTCCAAGACGATGCTCCTGCACAGAAGAAAAATGTTGATTGGGATGATGATGAAATCTTTGACGAGCTGCTTGCTGCCGTACCCAATGGCAAAACAGCAACGGATGTTCACAGCCCCTTCAATACGCCTGAACCGGTGTCTCATTTACATGTGGTTGAAGATCCAATTGCGGTAGCCGAGGTTGCAACCTTAAGTGCTGCTGCAAGTCCCGTTGCATTACAACCAGCGCCGAGTGGAATTGCAAAAGCACAGCTTGATGAATTGGATGATTTAGACGAATTCCTTGCTGAAGATTGGTCGGAGCAGAAAGTTGCTGCTTCAGATGTGCGGACCAGCAGTAGCTATGCGCAGTCATCAGCTTTTGTACAAGCACCCATTCAGCATCATAATACAGTGAGCACAAGTGCTACAGTGGCTGTAGCCAAAGAAGTTTTGTCCAAAGAAGCGTTTATTGAAGCATGGCAGGACACCGCTGGAAAACCGCAAGACGAAGAAGAGTTTGACTTTGATGCGCCTTTGACTGATGCATCAGGCCGTCCAATGTCTTTGTCCATGCAAGTAGCAGAGCGTCGTCGTGATTTATCACCACTGCCAGGGTTGGATTTGCTGGATGAAGTTGACCTCAATAAAAAAGTCAATTTCACTGCTGAACAGTTGGCGCGTTTATCTGAATTGCTTGAAATTAAACTACAAGAGTTTAATGTCAAAGCCAAAGTGGTCGAAGCGCAGCCAGGGCCCGTAGTAACTCGTTTTGAGTTGGATTTAGCACCGGGCGTGAAAGCCTCTAAAGTGACCAATATTTCCCGAGATCTGGCACGTTCCATGTCCATGGCATCTGTACGTGTGGTCGAAGTTATTCCGGGTAAACCGTATATCGGGATTGAAGTGCCGAATAGCACACGTGAAATGGTGCGTTTAATCGAGTTGTTGACCATTCCTGCTTTTACCGATCCGAATAGCATTCTTTCGATGGCAATGGGCAAAGATATTTCAGGTAATCCTGTCATTGCTGACTTAGGTAAAGCGCCGCATATGCTGGTTGCAGGCACCACAGGTTCAGGTAAGTCGGTGGCAGTAAACTCGATGATTTTATCGATGTTGTTGAAATATACGCCGAATGAGTTACGTTTAATTTTGATTGACCCGAAACAGTTAGAGCTCGCTAACTATAACGATATTCCACATTTGCTCACACCAGTGGTCACGGACATGAAAGATGCAGTCAGTGCCTTGAACTGGTGTGTGAATGAAATGGAACGTCGCTATAAGCTAATGTCTTTCTTAAAAATTCGTAAGCTGGCGGACTATAACCGTAAAGTGGAAGAAGCGATTGCCAATGGTGAAGAGCTGATTGACCCGACTTGGAAAGCCAGTGATTCGGTTGCAGGTGAGCGTGCACCACGTTTGACCCCATTACCATCGATTGTGATTGTGGCGGATGAGTTTGCCGATATGATTATGCAGGTCGGTAAGAAAGCTGAAGAAATGATTACGCGTTTGGCACAAAAGTCACGTGCCGCAGGCATTCATTTGTTACTTGCAACGCAGCGTCCATCGGTCGATGTAATTACGGGTCTGATTAAAGCCAACATTCCAACACGTGTGGCTTTACGTGTGAACTCGAAAATTGACTCACGCACGATTTTGGATGCTGGTGGGGCGGAAGACTTACTGGGTCATGGTGATATGTTGTTCTTAGGGCCGGGTAAAATTGAACCTGAACGTGTACATGGTGCCTTTATTGCCGATGATGAAGTCAACCGCATCTGCGATGCTTGGCGTGAACGGGGTTCGCCAAACTATGTTGATGAAATCTTAACGCCATTTGATGAAGAGCCAAGTTCTCGTGGCTTTGAAGATGGTGATGGCGATCCAAACCGTGATGCACTTTATGACCAGTGCGTATCCTTTGTATTGGAAACACGCAAGGTTTCTGTGTCCTCGCTACAACGTAAGTTTAGTTTAGGCTATAACCGTGCCGCGCGGATTGTCGACCAAATGGAAGAAAACGGGATCGTGAGTGCGCAAGGTGCGAACGGTAAGCGAGAAATTTTAGTTTAAAAAGAAAGCCTGCGGATTGCAGGCTTTTTCTTAATCATTCAGTTTAGGCATCCAGTCATGCAAATTATTGATGCATTAATTCCATTGGTGGTACTCATTGCCATGGGGTATGTATTAAAGCGGTATCGCTTTTTAACGGTAGAATTTTGGCAAGGCGCTGAAAGACTGAATTATTGGATTTTGTTTCCTGTTTTGCTGTTCAGTAGTCTAGCCACCGTTCATTTTAATGTAGGGCAAGTCTTGCCAGCGCTTGCTGTGGTCTTTAGTGTGACCTTGCTGATGAGTGTGGTGCTGTGGGTATTAAAAGCGCTGTATGGTACGCCTGTGGCGCAATTTGGCGTCTATTTACAGAGTCATATTCGTTTTAATACTTATATTGGTTTGACCAGTATGGCTTTGATTTTTGGTGCTGCGGGGATGCAAGTCTTTGCCATGATTATTGCTTTTGTCATTCCTTTGGTAAATGTACTGTCCGTACTTGGTTTTTCTCAAGGGCAGGGACTGTCTTATAAAAATATTGCGTGGTCGGTTGCGAAAAATCCGCTGATTCTGGCCTGTCTGGTCGGGATTCTTTTTAATTTTTCAGGTATGCATTTGCCTGAGAGCATCAGCCAATCTTTAAAGCTAGTAGCAGGGATGAGCCTTCCGCTTGGGCTCTTGTGTGTGGGCGCAGCACTCCAGTTTAATGCGTTAAAATATGCTGGCCGAGCGCTAATTCTAAATACCTTTGGGCGTTTAATCTTGGTACCTATTTTAGCCTATGTAGGCTGTCTTTTATTTGGTTTAGCAACATTTGAAACCATGATTGTGGTGGTATTCTTCTCGCTCCCAACAGCCTCAGCAGCCTATGTCCTAACCAAATATTTTCAAGGGGATAGTCAACTCATGGCGGCAATCATTAGTTTGCAAACTTTGTGTTTCGGTTTGACTTTTCCACTTTGGATGTGGTTTTTACAGACATAAAAAATGCCAGTTCTACCGTACTGAGCTGGCATTTTAAAATTGCTGTTTTTGAAGAGTTAGGCAAATTTAGCCAAGACTTCTAAAAACGGTGCTGCCTGACGTGGGTAAGCGGCAATGACGTCATGAATGCGCTGACCTTCTGGATTAGTTGCGTTAATATCGCGACCATCCGTTTTAAATTGGGTGAGTAGACGCTCATAATCACTTGGGCGCATGTGTTTAAATGCATGGTACAACACATGAAAATCGCCATTCACACCTTCAGGAGGAAGCTGAGTTAAGTAGGCAAATACACGCTCATCTGACCATTCTTCATTGAACGTTGCTGGCTGAGATAATGCCATAGCAATCTCCTTGCTGGTTTAATCATTAAAAAAGGCAAAATATGGGAGACAAAGAAAATACTTTCTTGTGTCTGCGCATATTCTGCCTTGATTCAATTTGCTTGACTAATCAAAAATCAGATTAACGTTCTTCAGGCAAATTGATATTCATTTCAAGCATTTCAATATTCGCTTCAGAACGGACAGCCATTTGAATGTGCTGTTCATCTACACCGCGAACATAGCGATTCACCACTTGCATGATTTCTTTCTTCATTTGGTCGATTTTGTCTTGGCTAAGACGTTTACCTAAACCACTTTCAGACGCTACGATGACTTTCAAACGATCTTTTGCTGTTTGAGCACTAGACGGTTTTTCATCATTACTAAAAAGCTTACTCCAAAATCCTGCCATGTCTACGCTCCAAATAGTCGTGCTAACCAGCCTTTAGGCTTCACCGTAATATGACGGTAAGGACGTTCTTCACCTAAGAAACGTGCCACAAGGTCATCATAGGCTTGGCCTGCTGCTTCTTCAGTAAAGAGAATCACTGGTTTACCTTCGTTAGATGCTTGTAAAACACTCTTACACTCAGGAATCACTCCCAAAGTTGGCACACGTAAAATATCTTTAGAAATGTCGTCAATGGTTAACATTTCTTGTTTATCGGCACGTTCAGGGTTGAAGCGTGTGATACACAAGTGTTTACGAATACGACCTTCATTCATTTCAACTTTTTTGGTTTTGCTGTCGAGCATACCAATAATACGGTCAGAGTCACGTACAGATGAAATTTCAGGGTTGGTGACAATAATCGCTTCATCGGCATGGTACATTGCTAAAATTGCACCGCGTTCGATACCTGCAGGTGAGTCACAAATAATGTAGTCAAACTCTTGTGACAACTCATCCATGACACGTGCTACGCCTTCATCAGTTAAGGCATCTTTATCACGGGTTTGCGACGCAGGTAAAATATATAAATTCTCGATATCTTTATCGCGGATAAGCGCTTGTTGTAATCGAGCTTCGTTATTTAATACATTGACAAAATCATACACAACGCGGCGTTCACAACCCATGATCAAATCAAGGTTACGTAAACCTACGTCAAAATCGATCACAACAGTTTTGTGACCACGTAGGGCTAAACCTGTTGCAAAAGATGCGCTTGTCGTAGTTTTGCCTACGCCACCTTTGCCTGATGTTACGACAACAATTTTCGCCACCGAATCCACTCCTGTTATGGTTTAAATCCCCTTATTTATCATTTGGGGCTTTTGGTGTTTATTTATACATTAAAATTCAAGCGCTTCAAATACAAGCTCTTGTTGATCATTTAAGTAAATATGTGTTGGGCGTTTTAAATGCTGCGCTGGAATATCATCTGCAACACAATAGGTCCCTGCAATTGAAACCAATTCAGCTTCTAGAGCATGACAGAAGATACGTGCAGCGCTGTTTCCGCCCTCGCCGGCAATGACTCTACCACGAGCACTACCATAAATATGTATATTTCCTGAAGCAATCACTTCCGAGCCGCTGTTAATGCCTGCGGTAATAATGATATCGCCTTGATTTTGAACCAAGCACTGACCCGTACGTAAAATTTCGTCATGATATGAAGTTGCATGACGAATAACAGGTGCTGCCGCAACTGGCGCATTGGTAGAAACTGTCGTAGCAGGAGCTGGGGCTTCAACCACTTGCTCTTTGGTTGCTTTGACTTCTTGAAGTTGCGAACTAATACCATGACCTTGCGCAGGAATCACGGGGAATTGAATGGCACGGGCTTGTTCCGCCAAAATTCCTTCTTGTACTGCCATTGGCTGTACATCTAGATCCAGCAATAATTGAATCAAGGAAATTAACTCTTGCTCAACGCTACTTTCCAGAACAACTAACGCCCCAGCAGTCGATGCATTTTGTAATGTTTTACTTAATTGCTGTCGGATTGCATCATGATCATTGGTGTCAAGGGTAATGCGAATCGCATTGACCATTCTGCCAGTTATCCGGATATCAGCCATAATTTTTCCTTAAGACTTCTCAGATTTATTTTTTACTAAAGAAGTGATGTTGTAAATAGAGCAAATCCTAGAACAAAATGAAGGATTGCACTAGCTGCGTTTGTAATATTTTTACCTTAATGCTTATTCTTTGGCTTGATCATCTTTTTCAAGCTCTTCTAACCACTGTTTCACCTTAACTTGCTTGCGAATGGCATCCAAACTTTCATAGACCACAGACTCAACCAACTGTTCCAAAGACTGATTATCGATTTTTAAATCACTGACTTTTTCAGCTATCAAGCGATAGGTGGCATTGGGCTGTGCAGGATTTCCCACCACCATTGGTTCCAGTAAACCTTGTGTGATGTTTTCACCGAGTCGTTGTCCGATACTTTGAATTTGTTGCTCAATTCTTCCACCCACAATTGGAATCAAACGCAGTAATTGGGTCAGTTCAGGGGTATCTTCAATCGCACGATTGACAATCAGACCGACATTCTGAGCAATGAAATACTGACGCTGTTTCAATTCAGTGGCGAGAGATTCTTGTAAAATTTCAGCCAATGCTTGTGCAAATAAAGCCCGATGATGATCGACGAGGTCATGGATAATTTTTTTATGGGTCGAACTGGTATTTAATTCGTGCTTCACCCCATCTAATACAGTAATCACGACGCGGTCAGAGAGCTCTTCCATCACCACGCGGTAGTAAAATTTGGCCTTGGCTTGTACCGACTCAGGAATCACGCTATAGCCCAACTCATGCAGGCGAAAAGCAATCACCCCCGCACGAAATAATCTTAAAAAACGTAAATGAGGAATAATTGCTAAAATTTCGTACCAATGAATGAAGGGAAAGAAAAACCAGCGACGATGGTGTCGATACACGATGGCAATGCCCCAACGCACCAATAATTCAGTAATCAAGAACAGAATAAACCAAGCTTCTGTGGTGATGACCCACGGATGCAAATGCTCACGATAGAAGCTTAAGACACTTTCTAGGTGAATGGCATGGAAAAACCATCCACCGATATTGCTCATGATAAAAAAATTAGCACACAAACAAAATAAGTTAAAAATGATGAGAAACACCATAAAAATGTCATAGATCAAAAACAGTTTGAAATACAAACTTTGTGGATCAACCTGATGATATTTAGACTTTTTGACTTGGTTATTCTGCATCATGCATAGACCCTTACTGGGTTAAATTGGACGTTGAGTATTTGGCTTTCATTTTTTCAATCAATTGGTCTTTTTCAGTCCAAAGTTGATCGACCCACTGTTGGAATTTTTCTCGAAAGTCTGCATCGTCTTCATAGTTTCCAGCGAGTACCCATGCAGGAATATCAATTTTACGTAAATTGACCGCAATCCGTGGGACTTCCCCGAGCCAAAATTCGCTATAGCCAGGTGCGCCGTCGGGATAGACAATGGTCATATCTACCAAGGCATCAATGTCATTACCTAAAATACTTAAGGCTAAGGCCAAGCCACCCGCTTTCGGTTTAAGTAAATTTTGATAAGGCGACTGCTGCTGTGCATGTTTTTCTTGTGTAAAACGCGTGCCTTCCAAATAATTTAACAGGGTGAATGGTTGGCTAAGCAGTTGTTCACAAGATTTGCGTGCCTCTTCCATATCGCGTGTTTTCAACGCAGGGTTTTTCGTAATTTGTTCTTTACTATGCCGCTTCATCATCGGGAAGCCTAGAATTTTAAAGGCTTGGCCGACAAATGGAATAAAAATAAGTTCCCACTTGGTAAAGAAGCGGGTAAGGGGCATACGGGTTAAACCAAAATATTGGTTAACCGTGGTGTCGACCCAACTTTGATGGTTGCAAGTCATGAGGTAACGGCCCTGCATACTTAGCTCAAGATCATCGTCGACAGAAATGTCCCATTTCGTGTTGGGTAAGACATGATCGATTAAATAATTGTTCACAGCGAGCCAACTGTTGGTGATTTGAATATTGGTCTCATCTACTTTTTTTGATTTTTTAAACAGTTTGGTCAGGCCTAGCGCGAGCACTGGCGGACCATGAAAAAAAGTACTGCCTGTAATGACTGAACCAACAGTTAAACCACGTGTGATTTTTTTTAATAAAGGTTGTTTTTGGTTTGGTGATGACATAAAAATAAACCCTAAAATATAATGCGTTTCGCAACTCGTTCTATTTCTAAAGCTCAATATAGTACGGGATGATCAAATAGAAAAGCACCAAGCATTAACTGTGTAGAAATTGTGACGAAGAATGCCTTGAAAAGGAAATTTTTTATTACATATTGTAAATAAAGGCTTTATTGTTAACAAAAAATCAATGGTCTAGATCATCGTTTTACGACAATATTCGGTCTATAAACAAAACACACAAAGAAGGAGGCATGCGATGCGTGCACTAGCAATTTCCGCAGTCGTTGGGGCAATGGTTCTTACAGGTTGTCAAAGCACTGGTAATAACACTGGTGGTGTGGAATACGATAAAGCTGCTCTAGGGACCTTAATTGGTGCTGCTGCGGGTTATGGTATTTCTAAAGGAAACGCAAACACGAGTCGTCAAAACAACCGTGCTGCAGCGATTGGCGCAGTTGTCGGTGGTGCAACTGGTGTTTACCTTGACAACAAAGAGAAGAAACTTCGTCAACAAATGGCGGGTACTGGTGTAGAAGTTAAACGTAATCCAGATGGTTCTGTAGGTTTGGTTATGCCAGGTAACATCACTTTTGATACCAACAAATCAAACATCAAGCCGAACTTCTACTCAACTTTAAATAAAGTTGCGCAAACCTTAACTGAAGATAACAAGAGCGGTATACTTGTAACAGGTTATACAGACAGTACAGGTAATGATTCAATCAATATTCCTCTGTCTCAAGCGCGTGCGCAATCTGTAGCAAGTTACTTGGCATCTCAAGGTGTTTCTACAACACGTATTAATGCACAAGGTCAAGGTTCAGCAAACCCAATCGCATCTAACGCGACTGCTGAAGGCCGTGAGCAAAACCGTCGTGTAGAAATCAGCATCTATGCAATTCAATAATTTTTATTGAAGACTGAAAAACCACCTTCGGGTGGTTTTTTTATGACTGTTAAAATATGAATTTGCATTATGCATCTGTAGCGGAGATGACTATAATCGAGCTCGGAATGAAATAGAGGAAAGACTATGTCACTGGCAAGTCAATTAAATGACAAGCAACTTGAAGCCATGAAATACACTCAAGGACCCTTGTTAGTACTTGCAGGGGCTGGTTCAGGTAAAACTTCGGTGATTACCCGTAAGATTGCCTACTTGGTGAAACACTGCGGCATTCCTGCTTATCGTATTACCGCGATGACGTTTACCAACAAAGCAGCACGCGAAATGAAAGAACGTGTCACCAAGCTGCTGTCACGTGAAGAGGCAAAAGGGCTTTCAGTCTCGACCTTCCACACCTTTGGCCTAAACATGCTGCGTTTAGAGCTGAAACACACACCATTAAAAAATAATTTTTCTATTTTGGATGCGGACGACTGTAAGCGTATTTTGATGGACTTGATGCACCGTGACAATTTATCCGGTGCGGAAAGTAAAGAACTGATTGCCAAAGCCATGAAGATGATTTCAGATTGGAAAAACGATCTGATTCCACCTGAGCAAGCACACACCACCTGTGAAACCGCAGAAGATGTTCAGTTTGCGCACTTGTATCAACTGTATGAGCGTAATTTACGTGCCTATAATGCGGTCGATTTTGATGACCTAATTGTGATGCCGACGCGTCTTTTACAAGAAAATGCAGAAGTACGTGAGCGCTGGCAAAACCGTATTCGCTATTTATTGGTCGATGAGTATCAAGACACCAACACCGCACAGTATATTTTGGTGAAATTGCTGGTCGGGGTGATGGGACAGTTCACTGCGGTGGGTGATGATGACCAATCGATCTACGCATGGCGTGGTGCCAAGCCTGAAAACATGGCTTTGCTGAATGAAGATTTTCACAATTTAAAAGTGATTAAACTCGAACAGAACTATCGTTCGACCAGTCGTATTTTAAAAGCGGCCAATACTGTGATTGGTAACAATCCACATATTTTTGATAAAAAACTGTGGTCAGATAAAGGTCATGGTGAAGTAATTCGAGTGATTACGTGCCGCAATGATGACGATGAGTCAGAACGTGTAGTAAAAGACTTAATTACGCATAAACTGATGAATGGTAAAAATTGGAAAGATTACGCCATTTTGTATCGGGGTAATTTTCAAGCACGTGCACTGGAAACACAACTGCGTCAAATGCAGATTCCGTACAAATTATCAGGTGGTCAGTCGTTCTTCGGACGAGCTGAAATCAAAGACGTGATGAGTTATTTGCGCGTCATTATTAATCCTGAAGATGACAGTGCATTTTTGCGAATTATCAATACACCTAAACGTGCCATTGGGCCTGTGACTTTAGAAAAGCTGGGTCTGTTTGCACAAGAAAATCATTTGTCTTTGCTCTCTGCAGCGGGTGATCAACGTCTCACCATGGTGATTCCTAAAAAAGCCACCACGCAGTTGGCGGAGTTTGCAGACTTTATTACCACCTTTACCCGTGAGTTGCTTGAGGATGATGAACCTGTACCGATTATTCGCAAGATGATGGTTGAAGCGGGTTATATCGACTATGTCAAAGAGTCTGCGGCGACGCCTGCGCAAGAAAAAACCAAGCTGGATAATATTGAAGTGTTGTATAGCAGTATTCAAAGTTTGATTAACCGTGCTGAAGATGTTGATGAGAAAAACATTGAAAGTGTAATTCGTAAAATGGTGTTGCTGGATATGTTAGAGCAGCAGCAAGAAGAAGAAGACACTGACAAAGTAAACCTGCTCACGCTGCATGCATCCAAAGGGCTTGAGTTTCCATATGTCTATCTGATCGGTCTTGAGGAAGAGTTACTGCCGCATAAAAACTCGATTGCCGCAGATACGGTTGAGGAAGAGCGTCGCCTGATGTACGTGGGCATTACCCGTGCGCGTCAGGGTTTAACCATCACGCTTGCAGAACAACGTAAGGCGGGCGGTCAAATGAAGCAAATGACACCAAGTCGTTTCTTGGATGAGTTGCCGCAAGATGAGTTGGAATGGCTGGGGCGTAAAAAGAAACTGGCGGGCAATGTCGATCCGAAATTACAAGCGCAGCATTATTTAGATAATTTACGTGCATTGATTAAGCGCTAAATATTTTTTTATTTTAGAAATTTATTGTACTAGGAAAAAGAGAATGAAAGTTCAGGTTAAAGTGTTGGATTCACGTTTAGGCAATGAATGGCCAATGCCAACCTATGCGACAACGGGTTCAGCAGGCTTAGACCTTCGTGCATGTGTCGATGCTGCGACCGTCATCGAACCGGGACAAACTGTTTTGGTCAAAACAGGTTTATCTATTTATATTGAAGACCCACACTTTGCTGGTTTAATTTTACCGCGTTCAGGCCTAGGTCATAAGCACGGCATTGTTTTGGGTAACTTGGTGGGTTTAATTGATTCGGACTATCAAGGTGAATTGATGGTGTCGGTTTGGAACCGTAGCCAAACAGCTTTCAGTTTAGAGCCAGGTGAACGTCTTGCACAGTATGTACTCGTACCTGTGATTCAAGCCCAGTTCGATATTGTAAATGAATTTGAAGCGACAGAACGTGGTGCAGGTGGTTTCGGACATACTGGTCAAAACTAATCTCTCAGTGATAAAGTAAAACAACAAAGCCTCTCCTTGAAAGAGGCTTTGTTGTTTTAATGCTGAATGATCATTTTTAGTTCATAAAAAGTTACAACTCTTTTTTGAATCCTTAGTAAAATTAAACCCAGCGTTAAGCATAACAACAAGGACAGCTGAAAGAGCTGTTGATCTGAATAAATTAGAAGTTAGACCTATGGATTTTCAGCCAAAATTTCCTGCACATATTTTTCGTGCCTATGACATCCGTGGCAAATTGGATGTTATGAGTGCTGAGCTGATTCGTGCCATTACACAAGCGCTCGCAACTCAATATTTAAAGACTGGGCAGACACGTTTAGCCATTGGTTATGATGCTAGACAAAGCAGTCCTGCTTTTGCAGAAATTATTTACAAAGAATGTCTTAAACAGGGCTTAGATGCGCAAATCATCGGATGTTGTGCTAGTCCTGTGTTGTATTACACGGCACGTCAGTTCGACGGCAATGGCATTATGGTGACAGCCAGCCACAATCCGAAGTCGGATAATGGGATCAAATGGATTATGCAGGGTGAGCCTCCTTTACCTGAGGCAATCCAACAGGTGGCACGCGATGCAAATGAATATTTTGACAGCCATGCAGAGATGAACTGGCAAACGTTGCCACATCAGATCGTGCCTGAATATTGTCTGGCTTATCAGGCGGCATTGCTCAATGATATACAGCTCATGCCTCAACCGCGACCCTATAAAGTCGTGGTGGATGGTTTATACGGTTCAGCGGGGCGTTGTGCCGTTTTGGTCTTAAAGAAACTCGGCTGTGAGGTGCATGCTTTACGCTGTGAGGCCAATGGTGAATTTCCTGAACATGCCCCCGATCCATCTCAAGCCAAACATCTAGATCTACTACGAAACGCCGTGCAACAGCAGCATGCCGATATCGGTATTGCCTTTGATGGGGATGGTGACCGTGTTGTATTGATTGATGAAAAGGGCGTAATCATTTCAGCAGACCGTTTATTGTCCTTGTTTGCGCACATGTGTTTGGCTGATCATCCAGCACATGAAGTGGTTTTTGATGTGAAATGTTCCACCATGGTTCGAAATACAGTATTGGCCCATCACGGTATTCCAAAAATGATTCGCACAGGTAGTTCTTTTTTGCGGAAATATTTGGCGCAATCTGAAGGGCATGCGGTTTTTGGCGGTGAATATGCAGGGCATTATGTATTTAATGATGGTCGTGGCTTTGGTTATGACGATGGTTTATATGCCGCACTACGTGTGCTGGAATACTTAAGTTTGAAGCAATGCACTTTGTCCGAAGCACTGGCAGACTACCCAGAACGTGCCAGTACAGAGGATATTTATATCAGCACCCATCAGATTTCACCCGCGCTGGTTTTAGCGAATGTGGAAAAACAAAGTCAGCACTTTCAAGCAGAAATGAGTAAAATTGATGGCGTAAGACTTGATTTTGAGGATGGATTTGGCATTATTCGAGCATCGAATACGGGCGAGTATTTTACCGTGCGTTTCGACGCGGACAGTGATCAGCGGCTCCATCAAATTCGCCATAACTTTGTGCACATGCTGACGGCAGATTATCCGCAGATTGCACAAGACCTATTAGACGCCCATTAAGGAGAGGCACATGCCACATCAACATACTGGCCTCGACAAAGCACAAGTCCTGACTGAAGCTTTGCCGTATATTCAACGTTTTGCTGGAAAAACGCTAGTAGTGAAATATGGTGGCAATGCAATGACCGATCCTGAGCTTGAGAGCTCGTTTGCACGTGACATCGTTTTGTTAAAAACCGTCGGTTTAAATCCAATCGTGGTGCATGGCGGCGGTCCACAAGTGGATTCGTTTTTAAAGCAATTGGGGCGTGAGTCGGATCGTATTGATGGTATGCGAGTGACCGATCCAGCGACCATGGAAGTGGTTGAAATGGTGTTGGGCGGTAGTGTGAATAAATCTATCGTGAACTTGATTAACCAACATGGCGGTCGTGCCATTGGTTTAACGGGTAAAGATGGTAATTTACTGCGTGCACAAAAGTTACTGATGGAAAAAACTGCGGAAGATGGCACGGTACAAAAAATTGATCTAGGCCTAGTGGGCGAAGTGACCAGTGTTAAAACCGATGTATTGGAAATGTTTACCAGTGGTGATTTTATTCCTGTGATTGCACCTTTAGGTGTGGATGAAGAGGGCAATACTTATAACATCAACGCGGATTTGGTGGCTGGAAAAGTGGCTGAAGCTTTAGGTGCTGAAAAGCTGATTTTGTTGACCAATATTTCAGGTGTTTTAGATGAAAATAAAAACCTGCTCACGGGTCTAACCACCCAAGAAGTTGACCGTCTCATTGAAACGGGCGTGATTTACGGCGGGATGATTCCGAAAGTGGGTTGTGCTCTAGATGCGGTGAAAGGTGGTGTGGTAAGCGCGCATATTGTGGATGGTCGTGTGCCACATGCAACGTTGTTGGAGATTTTCACCGATCATGGTGTCGGTACATTAATTACCAATCGCAGTAATAAACACTAGCATTTTAAAAAAGCCTCTTCGGAGGCTTTTTTTAGGCCTATGCATTTTATAAAAATAGTTTTATGCGTGAATGTGTTCGGGTTATGAAGCATTGTGAATTGCAAGCCAGTCAGGACTCATGCACAATAAAACCATCATAAATAAATATGTTTAAATAAGATCAAGATTATGTGCCAACTGCTCGGAATGAACTGTGCAACACCGACTGATATTACCTTTTCATTTCGAGGCTTTTCACAGCGCGCGGGGATTACTTCAGACCATTGTGACGGTTTCGGGATAGCTTTTTTTGAGGATAAAGCCTGCCGTTTATTCGTTGACAATCAATCTGCAGTTGAGTCGCCGATTGCTGAATTAATTCGGAACTATCCGATCAAATCACGCAATGTGATTGCCCATATCCGCAAAGCGACGCAGGGAAAAATTAACTTAGAAAACTCACATCCATTTAGCCGTGAGCTATGGGGGCGACAGTGGATTTTTGCGCATAATGGCGATTTGCATGACTTTGATCCTGTACTTTCAGGACGCTTTACCCCAGTTGGCAATACCGACAGTGAACGTGCATTTTGCTATTTACTTGATCAGCTGGTGAACAAGTTTGGCTATATCGAGCCAAGTCTAGATCAAGTTTTTGATTTATTAACGGATATTTCTCCACGGATTGCGGAGCATGGCACGTTCAATTTTTGTTTATCGAATGGACAAGCCTTGTTTAGTTATGCCATTACCAAACTGCATTGGTTGGTGCGTGAGTACCCATTTAAACCTGCGCAGCTGATCGACATTGATGTTGAAGTCGATTTTAGTCAAGTGACTACCGCAGAGGATCGCGTGGCCGTGATTACTACCGAACCGTTGACTCAAAATGAAGCGTGGACAGCCTTTGCACCAGGGGAAATGATTTTATTTCAATATGGCAAAGCGATACGCCACCAAATGACCCATGTGGAACGTTTAATCCGAGAAGCCAAAGATCCGTCTTTAAAACGCGTTACTAAAGCGGATCAATATTAATTTATTTCAAAATGATTGGAATATAAAAGCATGGCGAATTCAAACATGAGGTGCGACAGTTTCAAAAGCCATATGATAATCAACAAGCTGAGCAAATTTCTCTAATGGTGTAAGCCAATCTAACGCCTTTCTAGGACGAGTATTCAGTGACATGGCAACTTGATTTAAATAATGCTGATCTGCCTGATTTAAATCAATCCCTTTAGGTAAATATTGCCTAATTAAACCATTCATATTTTCGCATGTGCCTTTTTGCCAAGGTGAATGTGGGTCACAGAAATATACATCTATGCCTAAATCTTCTTCGAGTATTTTATGTTCTGACATCTCGCGTCCACGGTCATAGGTCAACGTTTTACGCAGTTCTGCAGGTAAATATTTCAGAGCTTCAGTTAAAGCCTTGCGCACTGATTCTGCCTTTGCATCAGGTAATGTTGCCAAGATACAGAGCCGTGTATTTCGTTCAATAAGTGTTGCTATCGAACTTTTATTGTCTTTACCTTTAATTAAATCAGCTTCCCAATGACCCGGTATTTTTCTTTCTTGAACTTCGGCTGGGCGCTCATGAATAGTTTTAATATCCTGTAATATAGAATCTTTTTTAGGTTCACCGTTAGCTTTTCGCTTTTTATTTTCATGACGCAGACAGGATAATAAGTCTTTTTTCAACTCACCCTTGGGTAATGCTCGTATCGTTGAATAAATCGTTGTATGGCTTACATTCATTGTTTGATCCAAATCAGGAAATGTCTTTAAACGCTTTGCTATTTGCTGAGGAGACCATAAACAACGGATCGCTTCAACAATAAATTTCCAGAGGATTGAATCGATTTTGAGTTTTCTGTGACCACGTCTACGTCTAGCGAAGGTGTTATCAGAAGCATATCGAGCTTGATAAACGTCATTGATGCTATTTCTTTTAAGCTCACGATAGATCGTACTAGGATGTCTTTTAATGAGTTCAGCAAATTTTCTGGCTGAAAAGCCTTCTTTTCTTGACTCAAGCATTAATGCAGTACGATCTTCAAAGTTAAGATGATGGTATGACAATTTTATATACTCCATAAACCCTTTAAATTAATTAGGTGGTTTATGTCGCACTTCAAGTTTTACTCTGCCATGTATTGAAATCAAATGACATCCAAATCAGCATGGATGGTAAAGGTCGATGGGTTGATAATGTGATGGTTGAACGATTATGGCGGAGCGTTAAATATGAAGAGGTGTATCTCAAAGCCTACAGCAATGTTTTGGATGCGAAGAAGCAATTAAACGCATATTTTGAATTTTATAATTTGAAACGACCTCATTCGAGTCTGGACAAAATGACTCCAGATGAGTTTTACTATGACCAGCTACCACAACAAAATAAGGTAGCTTAACTAGAGCAGAGTATCACTTATAAATAAGCTTTTAGTTGTTCAAACATGTGGGACCACCTCTATTTAAAAAAAGGAAAGAAGATGAAAATTAAGTTTTTAACAGTTTCATTGATGCTTATTCTGCCATTTTCTGTTTTTGCAGCAAATACTGTAGTAGAAAAAGCGGTCATTGAATCAAATAATACATATAAGGCGAAGTATAACTTAGAGGATATGACTGAGTTTAATCAGGCTCAAAAGGGCTTTATTGCCAAGCCAACAGGTCAAATTAAAAGTGAGAAAGGCAATGTTATCTGGGATTTTGATGCATTTAGTTTTTTACAAGATCAAGCACCAAATACCGTTAATCCCACTCTATGGCGACAAGCAAAATTAAACAACAATGTTGGGCTATTTAAAGTAACAGATCGAGTTTGGCAAATTCGTGGTTTTGATTTGGCAAATATGACCATCATTCAGGGTGATACTGGCTGGATTATTGTGGATACATTAACCTCTAAAGAAACGGCTGAAGCAGCACTTAAATTTGCTAGACAGCATTTAGGTGAGCAAAAAATTTCAGCCATTATCTTTACCCATAGCCATATCGATCATTTTGGTGGTGCATTAGGCGTTCTTTCTAGCGAAGAAATTAACGCTAGAAAAACTCCAATTATTGCGCCAAAAGGCTTTATGGAAGAAGCGACCAGTGAAAATGTGATGGCAGGTTCAGCCATGATACGTCGTGCGACTTATATGTATGGAACTTTTCTACCTAAAAATGCGGAAGGATTGGTGGATACAGGTTTAGGTAAGGCTGTTGCTGTGGGAAAAATGGGCATCCTTGAGCCTACACAACTGATCACTCAACCAGAACAGAAAATGACGGTTGATGGCTTGGATTTTGTGTTTTATAACGTGCCGGGTTCAGAAGCACCAGCAGAATTAACGTTCTCTATCCCATCATTGAAACTTTATAACGGCGCAGAAATTCTATCTCATACCATGCATAATCTTTATACCCTTCGGGGTGCTAAAGTCCGTGATGCCTTAAAATGGGTGGGCTATCTAGACCAAGCAATGCAGCATGCCAAAGCATCCGATGTATTGATTGCACAGCATCATTGGCCTGTCTGGGGCAATGACAATATTCAAGATTTTATTAAAACCCAGCGAGATGTTTATAAGTTCACGCATGATCAGACGGTGAGATATATGAACTCTGGTTTTAATGGCGCTGAAATTGCCGAAAAAATTAAGCTTCCAGCGGCACTTGATCAAAAACTATATGCTCATGGCTATTATGGAACCCTAAAACATAATGTAAAAGCAGTATACCAATATTATATGGGATGGTTCGATGCCCATCCTTCCAATTTAGATCCATTACCCCCTAAAGCTGTTGCAAAAAAATATATTGAGTTAGCAGGTGGGGAGAACAATGCATTGAAAAATGCGCGGGATGCCTACGCTCAAGCTGACTATAGATGGGCTGCCGAGATTTTAAAACATATTGTGTTGAATAACCCTCAAAACCAACAAGCAAAAGACTTATTGGCGAATACTTATCGTCAATTGGGCTATGCTGCTGAGGCTTCAACTTGGCGTAATTTCTTTTTGGTGGGCGCTCAAGAGCTACAAAATAATGTACCCCTACAAAATACTTCTGATCCGAGTGATTTATTGATTCATACACCAACTGAAAGATTTCTTGAAGCTATGGCGACAAATTTAGATGTGGAAAATTTAAAAAATGAAAACCAGTGTATCAATCTGGTTTTGTCGGATACCAAAGAGCATTTTTCATTATGGGTTGAAAACTCAGTCATGCAGTTTAAGCGTTATGATGAAAGTAAAGATTTGGCATTGGATTGCCCTACATTAACCTTAACCAAGCCCTTATATCTAAAAATGATTACAGGTCAAATAGAAGGGGTAAAAGTCCTGCTTTCTAAAGACAGTAAAGTCAAAGGTAATCCACTGAAAATTGGAAAATTCTTTGCAATGTTTAAACGTCCAGATTCAATTTTCCCGATTGTGACTCGACCAAATGGCTAAGCTCAAATAAGTAAAGTCGAAACTTAAATTAATAGATCCAAAGAAATGGGTGAAATTATCAACTTGGTTCTCCCAATCTTATAACAGGAATACAAGAAATTATTTCTTGTATTCCTCTTTAAAATTAAAAGTAAGCTATATGTATTTTAACTCTATTGATACTTTATTAAATGGTTTTTGAATTTTTATACTTTATTTTCGATGGAGATATTTTTATTAGTAGCTTGTTTAAAAAAGATTTGTTTATTTTTCTATTAATTGCTTCTAAATAATAACTTCAATATTTTTGTGGTTAAAAGGCAAGGGGGTATTATGATGTGTTTTTTATTGAAAATAAGCTTTTATATTAGGGCGAATTCAAACATGAGGTGCGACAGTTTGAAAAGTCTTATGATAATCAACAAGCTGAGCAAATTTCTCTAATGGTGTAAGCCAATCTAACGCTTTTCTAGGACGAGTATTCAGTGACATGGCAACTTGATTTAAATAATGCTGATCTGCCTGATTTAAATCAATCCCTTTAGGTAAATATTGCCTAATTAAACCATTCATATTTTCGCATGTGCCTTTTTGCCAGGGTGAATGTGGGTCACAGAAATATACATCTATGCCTAAATCTTCTTCAAGTATTTTATGTTCTGCCATCTCGCGTCCACGGTCATAGGTCAACGTTTTACGCAGTTCTGCAGGTAAATATTTCAGAGCTTCAGTTAAAGCCTTGCGCACTGATTCTGCCTTTGCATCAGGTAATGTTGCCAAGATACAGAGCCGTGTATTTCGTTCAATAAGTGTTGCTATCGAACTTTTATTGTCTTTACCTTTAATTAAATCAGCTTCCCAATGACCCGGTATTTTTCTTTCTTGAACTTCGGCTGGGCGCTCATGAATAGTTTTAATATCCTGTAATATAGAATCTTTTTTAGGTTCACCGTTAGCTTTTCGCTTTTTATTTTCATGACGCAGACAGGATAATAAGTCTTTTTTCAACTCACCCTTGGGTAATGCTCGTATCGTTGAATAAATCGTTGTATGGCTTACATTCATTGTTTGATCCAAATCAGGAAATGTCTTTAAACGCTTTGCTATTTGCTGAGGAGACCATAAACAACGGATCGCTTCAACAATAAATTTCCAGAGGATTGAATCGATTTTGAGTTTTCTGTGACCACGTCTACGTCTAGCAAAAGTGTTATCAGAAGCATATCGAGCTTGATAAACGTCATTGATGCTATTTCTTTTAAGCTCACGATAGATCGTACTAGGATGTCTTTTAATAAGTTCAGCAAATTTTCTGGCTGAAAAGCCTTCTTTTCTTGACTCAAGCATTAATGCAGTACGATCTTCAAAGTTAAGATGATGGTATGACAATTTTATATACTCCATAAACCCTTTAAATTAATTAGGTGGTTTATGTCGCACTTCAAGTTTTACTCTGCCCATGTTTATAATAAAATAAAACATGCTTTTATTTTGGTACATACTTATAAAATAATAAAATTGATTAAATAATAACTGATTCTTTTGGTCGGATTTAAATTTATTTACTTATTTAAAATAAATACTTAAGTTTAATTTAATGAAAATAGTATAAAACCAACCAATTTGATTCACTTTTATTTTTAATTCTAATCGATATGATTAATTCATGTAATTAATCTATTAATTTTTATTGGGTGGTCGGAATGATAATGAAGTGGGTTCCAGAATATAATACTGGTATCGATGTGATTGACGATCAACACCGTCGTATTCTTGATTATATCAATGAAATTGATGCGATTGATGTCAATACTGACCGTGAACGCGTGAAACAGATTTTAGAAAATATTATTGATTACACACAGTCTCACTTCACTTTTGAAGAGTCTCTCCAAGAAGAAGCAGGTTATAAATATCGTGTGCCACACAAACGTGTACATGATTTATTTATTAAAAAAATTGAATCTTATCGTGACCGTTTTGAGCTGGGTCATTCAATCGAAGCTGAGCTGCATGAAGTGTTGTCGAAATGGCTGATTAACCATATCCAGCATGATGATGCAGATTATGTCGGTGCCGTAAAAGAAAATATGATGGGCATTATTAAAGAAAAAGAAAAGAAAAAAGGGAAAAATTGGTTTGCTCGTTTCTTTTCATAAGTGAGCCAAACGAGGGATAAAAACAATAAATTTTAATTATATTTAGCGCAGCAAATCATCAGTTTTGATGGTTTGCTTTTTGTTTTTGATTTTCATAAGCGAGCAAGGCAAAATAGCGCAAGACTTATTGAAGGAACGCATCATGCAAGACAATGCTCTGTCACGATGGTTATCGCCGCTGATGGCATTTTGTTTATCATTTATTATCATTGCCACACTTGCACCCTTGGTGGGAATTCAGGTTGAACGTCAGCTCGACTTTTGGTTACTTTGGTTAGTGACCATGGTGATCTTGGCTTTACCTGTGTGTTACTTAGAAATTGCCTTAGCCAAGCGTTCAAAAACCACGGCATTGAATGCTTTGTTGAGTTTGACGCGTGATGCCGATGCTTCTCAGACGTGGCGTCTTGTTGGATGGCTTGCTGTCGTCTTTATTCCTTTTTTAGCGGGCGGCATGTTGTCTAATGCTGCGCAATTATTAAATCAATATGCACTGGCCGATATGACATCGTCCGTGATCTTTATTGCTTTGGCTGTAGTTGCGATTGCGTTGTCTTTTGCCCCACGTCTGTTGACCTTAGCGTTAACGGCGGTCGGTGTGCTGATCTCCTTAGTGCTTGCAAACCTCTCTGGTACAGGAACCGCTGAGTGGCAAGTGACGCCGGTTGAATTTTCAGAATGGGGCAGTGCAACGGTATTGGCTTTGGTGGCAAGCGGTTTAGGACTCGGCCTGTACTGGCAGAACAGTTTGGCACAAGTTCAACAGCAAGATGCTGCAAGCAAGACTGTTTTACCGATTTGGATTGCACAAATTTTGGCGGTGGTTGCTTTTGCATTTTTTGCAGTCCAAGCGGCATTACCTGCGTATGCGATTGCCTTAACTGCAGTTGTAGCGGCAGCCGTGCTGTTACAGATGGCACGTGAGCAGTTGGCTCAGCGCCAGTTAAATATTGTGATTCAGTGGCTCGTGCTGCTGGCTGCAACGTTGGTGTGGTTGATTCCAGCCACTGGCCTGATCTTTAACATTTTACTGATGTTGTGGGGCTTAGTGATTTGTTTGATTTATGCCATTTTTGCTGGTTGGATTATGAAAATTAGCCATTTACGTAAGTCGATGAACTTTAGTAATGAAGCTTTTTATAATATTTGGCGCATTGCTGTGCGTGTTGTATTACCCGTTTCTATCGTATTGGCCATTGTAGCCGTACTTGGAAAACTGATCTAATGCGCATGCTTCAACAAGTCTGGGTTGCCTATGCAACAGCAGACCAGCAGTTTCATATCAGTGTGCCATTTTCTGAAGGAATGACGGCGCAGGATGCGATTCAGCTGAGTGGCATAGGTTCGCAGGTTGAATTGCCTGAGCCTTTACAATTGGGCATCTTTGGTGTCCGCTTGAAAGACCTTCAACAGGTTTTACAGGCAGGGGATCGTGTTGAAATTTACCGACCTTTGAGCATTAATCCTAAAGATATTCGAAGGATACGTGCACAAAATAATCCTGTGGGTCGCTTTGCAAAAGGCAATCGCTTAAAACAATCGAAATGATATGAAAAACCCCTCAGTTGAGGGGTTTCTTTTTTAGAATAAGGCTTTATAGTGGGGGCGCGTTTAGAATCGCTTCTTTCGATGCTGGTAAGCCCGGCTGAGATGCAGGAATGGTTTCTAAGCCTTCAATTTTTTGCACAATACCGTTTGGGTCGAAATAGACTTTCAGGTGTTGACCTTGTGCAGCAGGAATCTTGGCTTTTTTAGCATACGTTCCTGGGGTATAATTGTAGATGTAGTCCCAACGTAGCGGATTCATTGGATCTGAAACTGTCGGGCTGCCAAGCAAAAAGCGAACTTGTTGATGGCTCATGCCAACTTGTATTTTTGACGCTTGTGCTTGAGTTAATGGCGTACCTTGAGGAATATCAACTTTATAAACGCCCAAGGTCGAACAGCCTGCGAGCAGTGAAGTGACGAATAACGCCAACATGATTTTTTGCATTTTGCTACACTATCCCAAATTAATTATGATGCAATTGAGCCACGGATAGATCATACTGCATCTACACTTTGTTGCATATTCTAACTTTAAATTTGTTGAGAGACCTTTTTACATGCCAATTTCAAATCAAGATCTACGCAAAGCTGGACTTAAAGTTACACTTCCACGAATTAAAATATTAGAACTACTAGAAAATTCAAAGCAACACCATTTAAGTGCGGAAGATATTTATAAGACTTTACTTGAACAAGGTGAAGATGTCGGTTTAGCAACTGTTTACCGCGTGTTAACGCAGTTTGAAGCAGCGGGCATTATTCAGCGCCATCACTTTGAAAATAACCATTCTGTTTTCGAAATCATGCAAGACGATCATCATGATCATATCGTTTGTCAAAACTGCAACAAAGTGGTTGAGTTTAGCAACGAAGTGATTGAGCATGAGCAGCACGAAGTTGCTGAAAAGCATGGCTTTACTTTAACAGGTCACTCCCTAAACCTATACGGTTACTGTGATGCTGCAGAGTGCCAAGAAGCACTTCGTAAAAAGTAATCACTTAGATCTAAAAAAAGGGCTTCATGAGAAGCCCTTTTTTATTGTTTAAAGGAATACTTAAGCTTGTCCGTCAAACGTGATGTTTGCACTGGCATGCAATAGACGATCACCGCCTTCTTCGGACAACTTGATTTGTAAACGTAAGTCGTTTGGAGAGTCGGCGTGTTTCAGCGCATCTTTATAGGTAATCTGCTTAGCTTTGTACAAATCGAATAAGGCTTGATCAAAGGTTTGCATACCGAGTTCACGAGAACGCTTCATCAGGTCTTTAATTTCGTGGATTTCACCTTTACGGATCAAATCGGAAATTAACGGTGAGTTAATCAAAATCTCAATTGCAGCGCGACGTGAATTACCGTCAGGTGTTGGAATTAACTGCTGAGCAACCATCGCTTTAAGGTTTAAAGACAAGTCCATAAACAATTGGCTATGACGGTCTGCTTCAAAGAAGTGAATAATACGGTCGATGGCTTGGTTGGCGTTGTTGGCGTGCAGCGTTGCAAATACCAAGTGACCTGTTTCAGCAAAGGCAATCGCATAATCCATGGTTTCACGGGAACGAATCTCACCAATCAGGATCACATCGGGTGCTTGACGTAAGGTGTTTTTCAGCGCGATTTCAAAAGAGTCCGTATCAATGCCCACTTCACGCTGGGTAATGATACAGCCTGCATGCTCATGAATAAATTCAATTGGGTCTTCAATGGTAATGATATGACCTTTTGAGTTTTGGTTACGGTAACCAATGATCGAAGCCAAAGAGGTCGATTTACCCGTACCTGTTGCACCCACAAAGATGATGATGCCACGTTTGGTCATGGCTAACTCTTTGAGTACAGGCGGAAGTTTTAACTCATCCATTGTTGGAATTTGCGTCTCAATCCGACGTAAAACCATACCTGGCATATCACGCTGTTGAAATGCACTGACACGAAAACGTGCAGTTTTATCCCGATTCATAATCGCGAAGTTGCACTCACGTGTGTCTGCAAATTCTTTACGCTGTTTTTCACTCATAATTGAGTTGAGCAGTTGTCCCGCGACATCACCCGTCAGCTTACCCTTAGCCACAGGCACAATTTGACCGTTAATTTTCATGGAGGGCTCAACATCAGCGGTGATAAATAAATCTGACGCTTTTTGTTGAATCATATAATTGAGTAAGTCGTTAAAATCCATATCTCTACCCCAAATCCATTGTTTTCTTATAAGAAGGTTTCAGGTTGCTTGGCAGCTGTACGTGCGGTCTGTGGACTGATCACTCCTTTGGTGACCAAGTTTTTCAAACTTTGATCCAGTGTGGTCATACCGTAGTTTGCACCAGTCTGAATAGCAGAATACATCTGTGCCACTTTGTTTTCACGAATTAAGTTACGAATGGCAGGAATACCAATCATAATTTCATGCGCGGCAACACGGCCACCGCCATTTTTCTTGAGTAAGGTTTGAGAAATCACGGCTTGTAGCGATTCAGACAACATGGCACGAACCATGTCTTTTTCTTCAGCAGGGAATACGTCAATCACACGGTCAATGGTTTTTGCCGCAGAGGTGGTATGTAGTGTACCGAAG
Source organism: Acinetobacter sp. P1332 (assembly GCF_044057475.1). Classification (NCBI taxonomy): domain Bacteria; kingdom Pseudomonadati; phylum Pseudomonadota; class Gammaproteobacteria; order Moraxellales; family Moraxellaceae; genus Acinetobacter; species Acinetobacter sp. P1332. Next base: position 2,803,632 of record NZ_CP171157.1, on the reverse strand, counting down.
ACCAAGTGACCCGTTTCAGCGGCAGTGAGCGCCAAACGAATGGTTTCAAGGTCACGCATCTCACCCACGAGGATAATATCGGGGTCTTCACGGAGTGCAGAGCGCAGTGCTTCGTTAAAACCATGTGTATCACGGTGCACTTCACGTTGGTTGATCAAACATTTTTTTGACTGGTGTACAAATTCGATTGGGTCTTCAACTGTTAAGATGTGGTCATAGCGGTTATCGTTAATATAATCGATCATTGCCGCCAAAGTGGTAGATTTACCAGAACCAGTAGGCCCCGTTACTAAAACTAAACCACGTGGCAATTCACACAACTCTTTAAAGGTTTGTCCTAAACCTAAGTCTTCCATGGTCAGGACCTTAGAAGGAATGGTACGGAATACTGCACCTGCACCACGGTTTTGGTTGAATGCGTTCACACGAAAGCGAGCAATGCTTGGCACTTCAAAGGAAAAGTCCGTTTCTAATTTTTCTTCGAAATCACGACGTTGTTTGTCATTCATGATGTCATAGACTAGTTTATGCACTTCTTTGTGTTCTAACGCTGGTAAATTGATACGACGAACTTCACCATCGACACGAATCATCGGTGGCATACCTGCAGATAAGTGTAAATCTGATGCCCCGTTCTTAGCCGAAAAGGCTAGTAATTCTGTGATATCCATTATTTCCCCGAGTTCATTTAAATGCTAATTATTTTGATAGAATAATAAGGCTTTCAATCAACTTAACCAACAGTTTGTTGAAAGGCAAAGCAAAAAAGATGACCGAAATGAGACCCTCGTCAATGAATATCTTGCAAAATTCACGTCAACACGTGTTATCCCAAATTCAACAGGCCTGCGAAATTTCAGGGCGTGGCGTAGAGTCTGTAGAACTTTTGGCGGTTTCTAAAACACATCCGAGTGAAGTGTTACGAGACATGTATGCTTGTGGTCAACGCGCCTTTGGTGAGAACTACTTACAAGAGGCTTTGCAGAAGATAGAGGCGCTACAGGATTTAGAGATTGAATGGCATTTTATTGGGCATGTACAACGCAATAAAACCAAACATTTGGCTGAAAAGTTTGCATGGGTGCATGGGGTTGATCGTTTAATTATTGCAGAGCGTTTATCGGCGCAGCGCCTGATAATGCAACCACCATTAAATCTTTGTCTACAGGTCAATATCGATGCTCAAGACAGCAAAGATGGCTGTCAACCTAGCGAGGTTGCTGAGTTGGTAAAAAGTATCAGTCAGTTGCCTAACATCAAACTGCGTGGTTTGATGGTGATTCCTGCACCGAACAATACTCAAGCCTTTAAGGCGGCGAAAGTGTTATTTGACCAAGTAAAAGAGCTGCATGTTCACCCTGAAAACTGGGATACCTTAAGCATGGGTATGTCAGGCGATATGGTCGATGCAATTGCAGCTGGGTCGACTATGGTTCGCGTTGGAACCGCCTTGTTCGGAGCGAGAGATTATTCACAGCATTAAGTCTAAATAGGGATTCTTGAGCTTAAAGGCAGTGAGAAGCGCTTAACTTACAATTATATAAAACTAATAGGCTGCTGAAAAAAATAGGCTTAATTTAAACTCATGAATTGAACCGTCTATAGATTAGACAGATGAACAATGATTGCCTGACAACGATAAAAATTGCATTTAGGATGAAGCCAAAATGAAAAAACTCTATTTATTTATCTCCCTGCTTTTAAGCTTATTTGTAGCAGCTTGTAGTAGTACAAATACCAAAATGAGTGAGATGAGTGCGGAAGCTACGGTTCAGAATGCTCAGGTCGCTAAAAGTGAAAAATTAGGCACCAAGTGGGGCGATGAGATTAGTTCAAACGTCACGGAAGTCAATTTAAAACGTTTATCCAGTAGCCCAATTGCTGAATCACAAGTTCGCTATGCCAGCAAAAAATACGTGGGGAAAGCCGTGAACAGCCTGTCATTAGCCGCTGGAAAAATCAGTTTTTCGATTGTAGATGATGCACAGCGTCCACTGCCTTTATTTCGAGATGGTCAGCAGTATTATTTATCTGGCAAAGATGGACAAAGTTATCAACTCAAATACCAAAACCATAGCAATAGCACATTTGAAGTGGTTGCCAGTGTCGATGGTTTAGATGTTATTGATGGACGTGCAGCATCACGTAGCAATTCAGGTTATGTGCTTCGTCCACAGGGGGGGTTGATTATTGAAGGCTTCCGTAAGAGTGACTCTGCGGTGGCATCTTTTACCTTTAGTCGACCTGAAGATGCCTATGCTGCAAACTCAGATCATGGTTCCATCCAAAATACAGGTGTGATAGGTACCGTGATCTACCCGCTACAGTCTGTGGCGACTACAGACAAAGCCGCAGATGCATCTAAATATGCACCTCCACCAAAAGCATTCCCAGCGGATTAAAGCATTCGTTTGGATCTCACAGGGAGCATTTACATCAAGTAGGATGCTCCCTTTATTTCTAACCGAGAGATGGTGTCTTAAAACAAATCAAACTTTGACATTTCAAAAATGTGAAATTATCCGACCACCTCAATAGTACTGGCACCTGCGCCCAAAGCTTTAACTTGGATTTGTACAGGAATACGTTCATGCATTTCTTGGATGTGTGAAATCAGCACCACTTTACGACCTTGATTCTGTAATTGGTCGAGAGCATTCATGACCATGTGCAGGGACGATGCATCTAAAGTTCCAAAGCCTTCATCAATAAATAGAGATTCGATTTTCATTGACCCTGAGGCCATATTGGCAATGGCAAGAGATAGGGCAAGGGCAGTCAGGAAAGACTCACCGCCAGAAAGTGATGCAACGGAGCGGGTCTCTCCATCCATATCATGATCAATAATAGCTAGACTCAGCGAATGCTCTAAACGCTTTAAGGTATAACGCTGTGAGAGTTGGTTGAGCTGTTGGTTGGCATGCTCCAGTAAAATATCGAGATTATATTGCTGCGCATAATCACGGAATTTTTTGCCTGTGGCATCTCCCATCAGACCTGAAATTTTACCCCAACGGTGTTCTTTCTGTTGTATCGCTTGAATCTGATCTGCAAATTGTTTTTGTTTGGCGACATTTTGATGATGCAACTCAAGTTTGAGTTTGAGTTGATCACGTAGTTCAAGTTGTGTTTGCAGTGCTGTTTGATGTTCCTGCATTTGCTGTTGTAACTGTGCTGGGTCAATCTCAGGTTGATGGCCCAGATGTTCACTCAACTGCTCTTGCATAGTTTTCAATGCAGCATGTGCTTCATTTACTAGGCGTTCTGCATGCTGTAATTTCTGACGGATGTGTTGTTCCTGAGCCGAGTTAATTTGAGCCAGCGCATCTAAATCTGATTTGTGGAAATCAGGATGTGCATTGAGCCAGAGTTGAAGGGTATTTTCTACTTGGCTGGTACTGGTCTGATTCTGCTGCAACTGGGCTTTAAGCTGTTCTAGCTGATTTTTTTCTTGTTCGAATTGATGGCGCAATTGATCAAAATGCTGTTTCAGCTGTTGATAATGGCTTTGCGTCTGCTGGCGATGTTGATCGTGCTGGATGAGCCACTCATTGGCTTTGATGTCAGTTAAGCCTGTCATTTGTTGGATCAATTGATTGGCTATTTCTGTATTTTGCTGTCCTCTTTGTTTGATCTCACTGAGCTGTTTGTTGGTTTCAGTGATGTGCCTACTGGTATTTTCGATATTCAGTTGATTGGTCTTCAACTGTTGCGTGGTTTGATCGCGTTGCTGATGCCATTGTTCCAGCTGTTCCAGTTGTTGTGAACGGGTATTTAGGCGTATCAAGATTTGCTGAGCGGTTTGGGTGGTCTGCTGTTGCCAAGCTATTTTTTCAGCTTCAGATAAACACTGCACGATATGCTGAACTTGGTTGTGCAAACCGTTCGCTGTTTGTAGTAAATGTTCAATCTGTTGAATGTTTTGGATGCATTGTTGCTGGATTTTAATATTGTGTTGGAACTGCTCAGACTGTTGTTTGAGTTGTTGCAAATCCGAGTGATATTGTTGAGCCATTTGCGTGAACTGAGTCTTCAATTCCGATGCTGTTAGGGTGAAGTCGAGTGTCATATTTGCTGTTTGACTGTGTTCGATTAACACGTGTTGCAAAGTACTAATTTTTTCAGAAAGTTGCTGAATTAGAGTTTGGCGTTGTTCTATTTCAGTATTCAGTTTAGTCAGCTGTTGCTGCGCTTGTTGCCAGCCATCAAAGCAATTTTGTTCTTTCAGTGTTGCCTGTTGTTCCTGCTGTTTTTGAAGCTCAAACAGGGCCTTTGAGAGCACAGTATCTTCCACTTTATAAGGATGTGAGGTACTTCCACAGACTAAACAGGGTTCGCCGTCTTGGAGGGCCGAGCGTAAATCTTCGATATTTTCAGCATGCAAAAGTCGCTGCTGTTGCAACACCTGTTGTAGCTGGATGCGTTCACTTTTGGCAGATTGAAAGACTTGTTCAGCTTGTCGACTATTGTGTTGTACGGCTTGAAGCTGTGTTTTGGCGTTGTTGAGCAGTACTTGCTGTTCTGTAGCCTCAGCTTGTAAGTCAAAAAACTGCTGAATTTTTTGCTGAATCAGCTCGAATTGGCTGAGTTGATTGATTTTGAACTCGCGTTGCTGTTGTGTCTGCGCAACTTTTATTTCAAGCTGTTCGATCGTCCCGAACTGTTGAATCGACTGCTGTAATTGTTCTTTTTCTGATGCTAGCCGATGTTCCGCTTGAGCACGTGGCCCGAGCTGATGTTCAATTTTTTGATATTGATGAATGAACTGTTCTAGCTGTTGAGTATGGGCGCTGAGACCTTTGTCTAAGTTTACAAACTGTTGTGAGCTTTCCAGTTGCTGCTTACACTCGGTTTGCTGTCGATCAATGTGTTGGATCTGCTGTTCAAGTTTTTGTTGTTGCTGAGTTAGGGGCAGCTTAGACTGCTCTAAAGCATGCCATTTTTCCTGAACTTTCTTAAATTCAGCCCCAATAAAATCACGTTCTTGAATACATTTACGCACCTCATTCAATGCATCATGATGGGTACTTTCAAACTGTTGTAGTTCATTCACTGCTATTTCAGCTTGAGTAAATTGGGCTTTTTCACTTTCAAATTTAAGCTGTAAATGATTGAACAATTGTTGCTGTTGTTGAATACGCGGTGTCAGTTGCTGCACCGTTTGCTGTAACTGTTGTTGCTGGAAGACCACAGCACGAATTTCTGAAAAGATCTCCAAACGAGCCAAGTGTTCGCGCTCAGGAGCTAAATCTTGTTGTAACTTGCTTTGTGTATCGAAGAGTTGTTGTTTGTTGATGATTTCACTGTCGAGTTTATGTTTGCGTTCAAACCATTGTTGTTGTTTTTCTAGTTGCGACTTTTGAGCTTCAAGCTGTTTATAATCCCTGTCACACTGCTGAAACTCTGTCGATAATGCAGTGACTTGTTCACCAGTTAATAGTTCAATATGACCCAGTACATTTTCGAGTTCTTTGCGCTGCGTGGCGACGGATTTGGTTTTCTCATAAGCCAGTTGACCAATTTTCCCAAAAATAGCGGAATTGGTTAGATATTCCAGCAATTCGCCGCGTTCATTGTCCCGTGCTTTTAAAAAAACGGTGACCTCAGATTGGGCCAATAAAACGGCACGAGTAAATTGTTCAAAACTGAGCTGTGTGATGCGTTTAATATTTTCATCGACGGCTTTGGCTTTATCCGCAACCACAACACCATCGGTGACACATTTTAAAGAACGTTGCACACTTTGTAGTTTGCCATCGGCTTTTTCACGCGAACGTTTTAATTCCCAACGCGCGATATAGCGCTTTTGGTCTTGTGCAATAAAGCAAAGCTCGGCATAACCATGTGCAGTGCCACGACGCAGAACGGTCAATGGGGAGTTGGTGAGCAGCTCTGAGCCATCGACATCTTGAAGTTTCCCATCACTGTCTTTTAGTCGTGGAATACGGTTAAACAGGGCCAAACACATAGCATCTAAAATGGTGGATTTACCTGCGCCTGTTTTCCCCACAATGGCAATCAGACCTGCACTGGCTAAGGGATCACTTTCAAAATCAATCAAATGTTCGCCAGAAAGTGAAGCAAGGTTCTTAATTCGAATCGATAAAATATTCATACTAAACCTTTAAGCCTCGTGTTCATCTGCAAGGCATTGTTCTGCTTCACGCATTAAGCTCATAAAATCGTTCAACACTTCTGCATCATTGTGATAACCCTGTTTTTCCCAAATTTGCTGAAACAGTTTTTCTGGTGTAGGCGGTTCTAAACTTACTTTAGCGGGTGCATTGGGGTCTTGCTCAGTCGCTAAATATTGACGTGAAATACGGACTAAACGATAACGGTCTTTGGGTAGAGCCTCTTCGAATTGTTGTCTTAAATTGGGCTGCGGTGGAACAGTAGTATGGTATTCAATATCGACATATTCACGTTGATCAATCTCTGGGATGGCACTTTGAGGCAGTGCTTGCAGCTTTTCCAGTACTTCATTGAGTTCACCGCGTATCTTATGCAGTTGAATACTTCGTGGTATTGCTAAAACATTCAATTGAAAACGGGATGAATCGTTTTGTGTGGGATCAAGTGTCACTTCAACAATCTGATGTTTATAGTTAATTTCACTAAAAGATAGTGGAATCGGGGAGCCACTATATCGGATATGCTCTTCACCGACTTTTTGAGGTTTATGCAAATGCCCGAGTGCCACATAGTCAATGATTTCATCAAATAATGTCGTGGAGAGTGCTTCTTCATTCCCAATCACAATAGGCCGTTCAGAGTCTGAGGTTTCGCCGCCTTGCATATGTGCATGAGACATTAAAATCAGGGCTTGATCTGCTGTTTTGCGGGCTTTGGCCACGGCAATCAGTTGTTGATGCAAATAGGCAATCGCGTTTTGGCTATTGGTGGTGTGTTCATTAAAGCCTGTAATTTCAGCAGGACGCAAAAAGGGCAGACTCAGACACCATGCCACAGTATTTTGTTGCTCATCTAAAATCGGGACCAATAAGTGCTCAAGATCAATCTGTTGTTGGCTATTTTTATGAATCACTCCCACCGCTTTGGCATTGTATTTGGCCAGTAAGGGTTCAACTTGTTCAATGCGGTAGCCTGAGTCATGGTTGCCTGCAATCATCAGGGTTTGCATATGCGGTGCACGTGCATGCGCATCCGCTAAGAACTGATAGAGTTGCTTTTGTGCGGACGATGAAGGGTTGATGACATCGAAAATGTCTCCTGCAATCAAAAGCGCATTTGGCTGTCTTGCACTGATTTGTTCCAGTAACCATGCTAAAAACTGTTCATGTTCATACTGACGGGAATGGTTATAAAAAAACTGTCCCAAATGCCAATCAGATGTATGAAAAAAACGAACAGCCATAGATACCCCAAGCTCAAAGCGCAATAGAGCTATAAGCTAACATAAATCAAAATTATGCGATGGATAATTGTCGCTACGACGACAATCTTTGACCTGATAGTTGAGTGCCTATTTTTAAGTTGAATTGCACAGAAAAACTATTGAGCGATTATGTGAAAAAGAATGTGATGGGTTTATTTGATTAACACCATAGTAAAAAGATAAATTTTGATTAAAAAATGTTCTTTTAATGGGGTATTATGTAATTCTGTGAAATTGTATATCGTGTCGAAGTCGTAAATGAAATGTGAACATCGATCACGGATTCAATTTTGAGACTTTATAAGAATGATTTATGCAGAATGTCTAAAAAATAAGTTATGCCTTGAATAGGACAGGGTATAAGGAGAACATAACTATGTCTGATTCTATTTTCAGTTCGCCTCGTATTGTTAATGATCTGGTGTATAAGACGCTGATTGAATCAACACTTGCTATTCCTTGGAGTATTGATTGGGGTACCAAAAAGTTTAGTTATATTGGCCCACAAATTGAAAAAGTGCTGGGTTGGAAGCAAGACTCGTGGAGAACAGTCGAAGATTGGGCGATGCGAATACATGAAAATGATCGTGCATGGGTGGTTGATTTTTGTGTGGCGCAGTCAATTTCTGGGGTTGATCATGAGGCGGATTATCGCGCACTGACCATAAATGGAGAATATATTTGGATTCGCGATGTGGTGCATGTAGTGCGAAAACCCAATGGGGAAGTCGATAGTTTGGTTGGATTTATGTTCGATATTTCGGAGCGTAAAAAACAGGAACAAGAGTTAGAAATACTGAAAAAACAACTGGAAGAATATTCGTATCAAGACGGTCTGACGGAGATTGCCAACCGTCGCTTCTTTGAAGATAGCTACCAACGTGAGTGGCTCAATGCCCAGCGTGAACAGCAACCTTTGACCCTCATCTTATTGGATATCGATTATTTTAAACAATACAACGATCATAATGGTCATATTCTCGGTGATGCTTGTCTGAAACAAATTGCACAAATACTGAAAAAAAGTGTCTCACGACCACGTGATTTGGTCGCACGTTTTGGCGGGGAAGAGTTTATTTTGATATTGCCTGATACAACACAAGCGTCTGCAATTGAAGTGGTGGAGCGTATTTTACAGAGTATCCGTACCGCTGATATTTGCCATAGCTCATCGCCATTGGATCAGCGTTTATCGGTCAGTTTAGGGGTGAAGACCATTATCCCAACGCAAAAAAATGACAAAATGGCCTTTTTAAAAGAGGTCGATCAGAATCTCTATTTGGCCAAAGAGCGGGGACGTAATGGTTATGTCATTCAGGATGCAGAAGACGTCCAGCACTTAAACTCATATTAACTTTTAAGGGTTTCTTGATCTATTGAGGTGGGGGAGCACTGAAAAATCAGTCCTCAAAAAAATAAAGACCGACGATTCGAGTGATGATGAAATCGTCGGTCAAAGAAAACTGCTTCACGCTTAAATGTCGGCTGCTGACAACATTTAAATTTGGAGCCAATCTTATTGCTCTAGGAAAGGTCACCGTACGTATTGTGGATGCCGGTACAATGTTGACGGTTGCTGCGACCTTGTACCCTATTTAACGCACATCAACTTCGATTGGTTGACATGAAAATGAAAAAAAACTGAATTTTTTTTATAATGATTTTTTGGCTGGGTTTAAAGTAGCGCTATGATTTCGCTAACACGATATTTTCTCTGGTTTTTTTTCATATGTTTTGTCTTTAGTTGTGTCTGTGGTGTGCTCGCTGCACTACTTCCGACAGGGATGGGAGCTGTATTAACGGCTGTACCTTATTTGGTGGCCATGATTTGGGTTTTACTTAAATTTATTAAGCAGCAGCGCCGTGCGCCAAGCCAAGCAGAGCGGAAGAAATTCACTTTAGGTTTTAGTCTAATTTTTTGGAGCTATAACTTTGCCTTTCTCATGTTAGGTTTATTTATCTTTGCGCAAGGAGATGCTGAAGTTTGGCAAAACTTTATGCTCTACGTCCAACAACCACAGTTTATCAGTATGGTGGTGATTCTGATTTTATTGATTGCGATTCCGCTGTATGTGCTGACTTACTGGTTTTATGGCAAACAAGCGGAGCGTATGGCAGCAAAAATGATCGATCAATCGTAAAGCTTTCCTCTAAATGCTATAGTTTGAGCAAAAGCATCATTTGAGATCACGCTATGCAAAAAGAACGTGTATTGGTGACAGGAGCAAGTGGTTTTATTGGTTCAAACTTGCTCGATTATTTATTAGAAAAAGATTATGAAGTGATTGGCTTAAGTCGACAGAAAAATTTGCCTAAAATTCACCCACATTTGACTTGGATTCGAGCTTTAGAAGAACTCAAGCATGATCGCATTGATTATGTGGTGAATTTGGCTGGGGAAAGTATTGCTCAGGGACGTTGGACAGATGCCCGCAAGCAAAAGCTGATCGCCAGTCGTGTTGAAACCACGACAATACTCTATCAATATCTCGCTAAAAGAAATATTAAACCGAAATGTATTATTTCAGGTTCGGCAGTGGGCTATTATGGCATCGATCCGACTGAACAATGGTCAGAGTGTTGTAATGAGCAGTCAGCGCCGCAGTCTATTTTTATGTCAGAGTTGTGTCAAAAATGGGAACAATCTGCACGGCAAGACACGTCGCAAAATACCAAAATTATTCGTTTAGGTGTGGTCTTTGGACGAGGGGCTGGCATTTTGCCGCAAATGTTGTTTCCGATCAAAATGAACTTATGTGGGCGTATCGGTTCGGGGCGGCAACCTGTGGTCTGGGTGCATATTCAAGATGTGCTGCGAGCGATTGAGTTTTTAATGTTGCATGAAACCACTGCACAAGTTTTTAATGTCATCAGTCCAGAAAAAGTCACCCAGTCAGCATTTGCACAAACCGCAGCGCAAATTCTAAAACGTAGACCATTACTTTCTTTACCAGCTTTTGTGCTGAAGTTACTTTTAGGCGAGCAGTCTCAATTGGTGTTGAATGGTCAATTTGTTCGCCCCGAAGCATTGAAAGCACAGGGGTTTGAGTTTAAATATCCCACTTTAAAAGAAGCCTTGATCCACATTATTCAACCGCAAAATTTAGCCAAGTAGCGTTTGATCAAGCAAAGCTTACCAAACGCTCAGGGCTATAGGCGCTGGCGTCAACCGTTAAGCTTTGCTCCAACATCAATTCGCGTAGCAGTCGTGCAGATGCAGGCCCCATACATAGACCATTTCTATAGTGACCGAAGTTTGTCCAGAGATTGGCTATTTCAGGGAAGGGGCCGATATAAGGAACACCCGTTGGTGAACTTGGGCGTAGACCTGCCCAATGCTTCACAATTGGGAAATCTGCCAGCTCAGGCACCATATCCAAACAGGCTTTATAAATATTTTGCTGGGTTTGTAGCGAAGGGCGTTGGTCAAAACCGACATCCGCCATGCTTGAACCACAAACGATATGACCGTCCAAACGTGGAATCAGATACATAACCTGATTCATACACATGGTTGGTAGCCAGTTTTCAGGGGTTTTAAACAGTAACATTTGCCCTTGTACGGGGTTCACTGGAATGCTGCACTGGAGTTGTTCGGACCAGTGCTGTGACCATGCGCCTGTTGCAATCACCACATGATCTGCATGGTAGCTTTGTCCATCAGCAGTTTTTATCCCTTGAACTTGCTGATTGACTATGTCAAAGGTATGTACCCACGCTTGCTCATGAAAGGTGACTTGTGGCTGCCGTTTGAGGTATTCCACAATTGACTTGAGCAGTCGTGGATTACGGACGTTAGCCAATTGCGGAAAATGGATGGCTTGTTGAAAGCGCGTCGAAATGCGGGAATTGACCTGTTCCAGTTGCTCACGTTGCAAAAGCTCACAATGCTGCATCGGTTCTTGGTGTTGATCTTTATAATTTAGGCCAATGTCAAAATCAGCTTCATCAAAAATCAGCATACCTGTTTCGTGGATTTCAAAATCTATCCCCGAAACCGGACTAATTTTTTCATTCCATGCTTGATACATGCTTTTGCCATATTTGGCGAGGTCATTGACACTTTGTGGATAGCGCCATGGGTACATCGGGGAGAGAATCCCTCCACCTGCCCATGAAGCCGCTTGCCCCGCTTGTTGTTGATCAAAAATCTCAACAGAACAACCGTGTTCAATCAGCTCAAGCGCTGTCAGTAAACCACTGATTCCCGCGCCAACGATGGCAATATGCATTGCAACTCAATCCTTCTAAACGCGCTGTTATTTCATATCTTTTAGTTTTAGTGCAGCTTCTTCTGCAAAATAGGTCCAGATGCCATCTGCACCCGCGCGGCGGCAGCTCATCAGTGATTCAATAATCACGCTGTCCGATAACCAGCCGTTTTGGATGGCCGCTGCGAGCATGGCATATTCGCCACTGACTTGGTAAACGAAAGTCGGCACACCGAAGTTGTCTTTGACTTCACGGACAATGTCCAAATACGGCATACCCGGTTTCACAATCACCATGTCAGCCCCTTCTTGAATATCGAGGGCAATTTCATGTAATGCTTCTGCGCGGTTGCCGACATCCATTTGATAGTTGTATTTGTTGCCACCTTTGAGGTTGCTGGATGAACCGACCGCATCACGGAAAGGGCCATAGAAGCTCGACGCGTATTTTGCTGAATAGGCCATGATTGAGGTGTAGATATGACCATTGGCTTCAAAGGCTTGGCGAATCGCACCGATACGACCATCCATCATGTCACTTGGCGCAAAGACATCTGCTCCAGCTTCAGCGTGGCTTAACCCTTGTTTGATCAGTGCTTCAACGGTTTCGTCATTGAGTACATAACCCGTGTCATCAATGATGCCGTCTTGACCATGCGTAGTATACGGGTCAAGTGCGCCATCGGTAATCAGCACCATTTCAGGTAATTCTTTTTTGAGCAGACGTAGCGTGTTTTGAACCACACCATCTTCACGCCATGCCGCTTCTGCACTTAAGCTTTTATCTTCTTGGGGAGTAACTGGAAATATCGCCAGTTTCGATACGCCAAGTTCAAGTAAACGTTCTGCTTTTTTTAAGAGTAAGTCTGCAGATAGACGCTGCACCTTCGGCATACTGGGAATGTCTTGCGTTTGGTTTTGTCCCGGCAGTACAAATACTGGATAGATAAGATGATCTGTCGTTAAATGGGTCTCGCGAACCATAGAGCGCAGATGTTCATTTTTACGAATACGGCGCATGCGAGTAGCGGGGAAGGCGGGACGATTGAACGTATAGGTCATACAAATCTCGATAATCGGTATTAAACTAGGTCAGTATTGTAGACCTATCTTATGGCTTTGGGCACATATTGACGGGTTTTTATTGTTTTAAGAGTGAAGCAGATTGTTATGAGTAGTGGTGAAAAAAGCTGGACGGGCAGCATACACTTAGGAGCAAAAGTGGATATAGATGTGGTTTTTGAGCAGTTGGTTAAGGCTTTTAATGCGTCGCCATTTTTTAAGCACAACACCATGACCATGCGAGTCGTTGACGGGAAAATTGAAGCCTATATCGATATGCAAGATTACTTAATTGGCAATGTCGCGTTCCAAATTTTACATGGGGGCGTGGCTGCAACGGTTTTAGACAGTATTGGTGGCATTGTAGCGATGGGGGAGCTGTATAAAAAAGCGGAACCTGACACGATTGCGGACACCATTAAAAAAGTATCCCGTTTAGCTACAGTCGATATGCGAGTTGATTATCTTGCGCCGGGACGTGGAAAATACTTTATTGCCCGTGCTGAAACCCTAAGATTGGGGCGTAAAGGCTGCACCATGCGCATGACCATGGTCAATGATGAAGGCAAATCGATTGCAACAGCGATTGCTTCTTATGCTTATTAGTTTTAAATTAATTAAGTATTTAATATTCAAGTGAAATTTACAGCATCTAATAGGAAGTTGGATGCTGAAAACTAAAATAGACTGAGCAGTTACAATTTATTTTCTCAAAATGTGATTATTTGCTCTTAGAATGCATCAAATTTTATTGTGACTTTCTCATCGACACCAATGCAGACAATACTTGTCTGATGTCCCTTTCGCAGGGATGATGCCGGCTGACCAAGTCTGTTAGATTTAGGAAAAATCAATGACAGATGCCTCAAATACACTGCCAGATACTGATCCAGCCGATCAAATCAATGATCAAGCACTGAAAGCTAAACGTAAGAAAAGCTTAGGTTTCGTGGCTGTGATCCTGATCATTGCTGCCATTTTATTCTTGATTTGGAAACTGTTCTTTAACCATTCAGTTTCAACTGATAATGCTTATGTGGGCGCGGAAACGGCCTCGATTACCTCTATGGTGACAGGCCAAGTTGAAAAAGTTTTGGTCAGTGACACGCAAACTGTAAAAAAAGGTGATGTGCTGGTTTTGGTCGATCATCGTGATGCTGAAATTGCTGTAGCGCAAGCTCAGGCCGAATTACTTAAAGCACAGCGCCAGTATAAACAAAGTGCGGCCAACAGCAGCTCTCTAAACTCGCAAGTCTTTGTGAGTGATGACGCCATTCACAGTGCTGAAGCACAAGTGGCTAAAGCCAAAGCAGAGTTGGATAAAGCGCAAGATGACTTGAACCGTCGTCAGCAGTTGAGTGCGACAGGCGCGATTTCTAAAGAAGAATTAAGCACGGCACAAGCTGCTTTAAATAATGCACAAGCAGGCTATAACTTGGCGCAAGCGGGTTGGGCGCAGGCTAAATCCAGCCAGAAAGCTGCGCAAAGTAACTTGGCTGCAAATGAAGCTTTAATTCAAGGTAGCAATGAAAATTCAACGCCAGATGTTTTGGTTGCTCAGGCAAAACTGAAACAAGCTTTACTTGATTTAGAACGTACTGAAATTAAAGCACCATTTGATGGGGTGGTGACGAGCCGAAAAATTCAAGTTGGACAGCGTGTGGCGCCGGGTTCGGTGCTCATGGTGGTGGTGCCAATTTCACAGTTATATGTCGATGCGAACTTTAAAGAAAGCCAGCTTGAAAATGTGCGCCCAGGTCAAAAAGCGGTTTTAACCTCAGACCTCTATGGTGACTCGGTTGAGTTCCATGGCACGGTCTTGGGCTTTTCTGGTGGAACAGGTTCTGCCTTCGCGCTGATTCCTGCACAAAATGCCACAGGCAACTGGATTAAAGTGGTACAACGTTTGCCTGTACGTATTCAACTCGACCCGAAAGAGTTGGCTGAACATCCTTTACGTGTTGGCTTGTCGATGGAAGCTCAAATCGATTTGAAATCGAAGTAATTGCGCATGAATAGCTACGTTCCCTATGGTGACTTAAAGGGTGGTCGCCTTATGCTGGCGGCCTTCGTCCTCGCTTTGGCCAACTTTATGGTCGTGCTGGACATGACCATTGCCAATGTTTCTGTGCCTCATATTACGGGAAGCCTTGCGGTATCGAGTTCGCAAGGAACATGGGTGATTACCTCTTATGCCGTGGCTGAAGCGATTTGTGTTCCCTTAACAGGCTGGCTCGCAGGTCGTTTTGGCGGCGTGAGAGTTTTTACCTTAAGTCTGATTGGCTTCACCATATTTTCGGTATTTTGTGGTTTATCGACCAGTTTGGAAATGTTGGTTTTCTGCCGAATTGGCCAAGGTTTATTTGGTGGCCCGATCATGCCGCTCAGTCAGATGTTACTGATGCGGATTTTTCCTCCAGAAAAGCAATCCCAAGCGATGGGCATGTGGGCAATGACGACAGTGGTTGGCCCAATTCTTGGTCCGATTTTAGGGGGAACCATTAGTGACAACATGTCTTGGCACTGGATTTTCTTTATTAATATTCCTGTTGGGATAGCGTGTGCTTTTGCTGCGATGCGTCTGCTTAAACCTGCGGAAACCGCAACGGCCAAACTCAAAATTGATCGCGGTGGATTGATCCTTCTGATTTTATGGATTGGGGCATTACAGCTTATGCTCGATTTGGGGCATGAACGTGACTGGTTTAATAGTCCTGCGATCGTGGTACTGGCTTTAACGGCTGTGATTGGCTTGGTGATTTTTACCATTTGGGAGCTGACCGAACGGCATCCAGTGGTGAATATCCAAATCTTTAGATACCGTAGTTTCACGATTTCTGTCTTGGCACTAGCCTTTGGCTTTGGCGCATTTTTTGGCAGTATTGTACTGATTCCGCAGTGGTTACAGATCAATTTGGGTTATACCGCAACTTGGGCTGGTTATTTAACCGCAACCATGGGTTTTGGTAGTTTAGCCATGTCACCCATTGTGGCGAAATTGGCAACCAAATATGACCAACGTGCACTGGCCAGTTTTGGTTTGAGCATCTTGGGCGGGGTGACTTTGATGCGCTCGTTCTGGACCACAGATGCTGACTTTTTTGCATTGGCACTGCCGCAAATCTTGCAGGGCTTTGCTGTACCATTTTTCTTTATCCCATTATCAAATATGGCGCTGTCATCGGTATTGCCGCATGAAATGGCATCAGCCGCAGGTTTAATGAACTTCTTAAGAACTATGGCAGGGGCGATAGGCGCCTCTATTGCTGTCACTATTTGGGACGACCATACCAAAGTTGCACGTAGCGAAATGGTCGGCAGTTTGCATACAGATCAAACCCAGTCGGTGTTGATGCAGCAGGGAATGAGCGCGGAAGGTGCATTAGGCTATATTTCTAGTCTGGTGGATAAAGAAGCGTTGACCTTATCGGCAAACTATATTTTCCTGATCTTGGCCTTGGTGTTCCTATTTGCAGCATCTATTATTTGGCTCTGCCCTAAACCTAAAATAGGGGCAGGCGGTGGCGGGCATGCGCATTAAGGTAATAAAAAACCGCTTTCTTGAAGCGGTTTTTTATTATGCAATTTTATGATGTTTTTGACATCTCAAAACAATAGCGTTAAATAATCAAAGTTCTGACTTTGCACGTTTCAAGGCAGATTGCCATTGTTGTAAGTGAAACTCACGTTGATCTGGACTCATTTTGGGTTCAAAAGCACGTTCAAGCTGCCAAGACTGTGCAATTTCATCCAAACTTGAAAATACGCCACACCTTAACCCTGCCATGGCCGCTGCGCCCCATGCGGTCGACTCCTGCATCTTAGGGCGTAGTACAGGCACATTTAAAATATCGGCTTGAAACTGCATCAGCATGTCATTTTGGCTGGCACCACCATCGACGCGGAGCTCTTTCAGCGGCTGCTGGATATCGGCTTGCATGGCGGTCAGTACATCAGAGACTTGAAAGGCAATGGACTCTAAGGCTGCGCGAGCGATATGGGCCTTATTGGTTCCACGCGACATTCCACATAAGAGGGCACGCGCTTCACTGTCCCAATGTGGTGCACCGAGTCCAGTAAATGCCGGAACTAGCATGACGCCATCGGTATCTTGAACTGTACAAGCTAATTTTTCAACATCGCTACTTTTTTGAATAATGCCTAAATTATCTCGTAGCCACTGAACAATCGCACCGGCCATAAATACACTGCCTTCTAGGGCATAAGTGGTTTGATGTTGCGTTTTCCAACCCAGCGTCGAAAGCAGTTTGTTCTTACTGTATTGAACGGTCTCGCCTGTATTGAACAGCATAAAACAACCTGTGCCATAGGTATTTTTGGCAGTCCCAATGTCAAAACAGGACTGTCCAAACAGCGCAGACTGTTGGTCGCCTAATATGCCTGTAATCGGAATATTGGCACCGAGTAAGCCTGCCGCGGTATCGGCGACATAGGTGTCCGAGTTGATGATTTTTGGCAGTAATGCAGACGGAATATTAAATAGATCTAACAGCTCTTCATCCCACTGCTGGGTACTTAAGTTCATGAGCATGGTGCGAGAGGCATTGCTGACTTCGATGACATGTTGAGCACCTTGGGTAAGATTCCAAATCAGCCAACTATCAATCGTGCCAAAGGCCACATGCCCCTGTTCAGCCAGTGTGCGTAGACCATTGACATGCTCGAGTAACCAGACCAATTTTCCTGCACTAAAGTAAGGGTCAATTCGGAGTCCAGTTTTGGATTGAATCTTATCTTTTAGGTTTTGCTGTAGGAGCTGATTGCACCATTCAAATGCACGACGGTCTTGCCAGATAATGGCTGGTGCAAGCGGCTGACCTGTGCGTTTATCCCAAACCACGGTCGTTTCTCTTTGGTTAGTAAGGCCAATGGCTTTGATGTCTTTGGCTAAAATACGAGCAGAGGCCAGAGCCTGCTGTACAACGGCAATTTGTGAGCTCCAAATCTCTTGAGCATCTTGTTCTACCCAGCCTGATTGAGGGGTATGTATACGCGTTTCGCGTTGCGCCGTTGCCTGAACTTGACCTTGTTCATTGAAAATAATGGCACGACTCGAAGTGGTTCCTTGGTCGAGTGCAAGTAAGTAGCTCATAAATTATTTTATTGTTGGACTTGAAAACCAAAATATTAGCGCAATTATGTAATTAAGCGCATCAATATGTGTGTTTGTTTAGAAAATAGATCGTATTTTCTAGCAACTATGCTATGATTACCGCTACTTTGGGGGTGTTTCTGGCTTCGACGCTGGTGATGAAACTCATAGATGCATGTCGAGAGCGCATTTTCTCTCGTAAATCAAATTTGCATTTTTTAGTCGCAAACGACGAATCATACGCTCTAGCTGCCTAAGGGCAGCTTGTCCGCCTCTCCGAATACTTGTGGTTAGAGAGTCCGACTGAAGCGCACGCACACAAGTCCGTATAAAACTAAGCCTCGGGGTTTTGTACTAAATTAAGAGGATCGCGATTTGTACCCTGTTCGTCGGGTCACAAAGAGTTAAAACAGTAGACGATATCTAAGCATGTAGTATTCTCGAGCGTAGTGCTGGCGGACGCGGGTTCAACTCCCGCCACCTCCACCAAAATTCTTTATATAAATCAGCCACTTGTAAAAGTGGCTTTTTTATTGCCACATTTTTGCCACACTTCACCACAAAAGCCGCCACATTTTCATAGACATTAAAAAAGGCACCTTAAGTGCCATTTGTAGTGTTTAGTTTTGCCATTTCTATCCTGTTCTTATCTCCATGTATCCATTTTGCGTATCGCTTAATCAGCATTTGGAGACTATGGCCAAGTTGATCAGCGACAAAGACTGCATTAACGCCATCCATTAAAAGCATGGTTGCATAAGTATGCCGTGCATTATATGCAGGGCGGTGGCGGATCATGCAGGACTTCATGGCTTCCACCATTCTCAAACGTGGTGGTTTCTCATTGAAAAATGGAGCATTAGTCTCTGGGCAAATCATGACGTAATCGCTACTGAGTTTTAAATCTTTAATCGCCTTTAAAGCTTGAGTCGATCTTTCATTTAAATAGACCTCACGTGCTACATGTGTTTTTGTCACATTTTTTTCATGCCCACGTACACGACTTTTATTGATTCGTATAGTTCCATTAAACCAATCAATGTCTGCCCAGCGCAGTGCAATCAATTCTGATGGACGACACCCACTCCAAAATGCCATTTCATAGTACCAATAATAAAAGTGGTCTTTGTCCTCAAGATTCGTGTTTAACCAGGATAATAGTGCGGTCATTTCCGCACGACTGAATGGATCTGGTATATCAACTTGAACCTTTTTGTTTTTAATAAACTGCACAGGGTTTTCGGAAATATATTTGTTCTCCAGCGCAGTTGAGAAAACCCCACGCAATGGAATTAAACAGTTATTCAATGTCTTTGCAGTTTGAAAGTCAGCTTCAATAATAATTTCCTTAATATCATCAGATGTAATTTGATGAATAGGAACTAAAGCCAAGTGTGGCATCCAATGTTTTTCCAAGATATTTTTATAACCTTTCTTGGTGTCCATGTTGCTTTCACATTGCTTTAAATACTTTTGTGCAGCCTCTTGAAAGAGCACACCATTACCAACAATAGTATGCTTTTCATCAACGATTTCACCTTTAGCCTGGGCAATATCATGCTCAGTTAAAATTCCCCATTTCGCCTTGTTCTTTAACTCACTTCTAATTTTATGGGCTGCGTTAATACCTTCCGCATTCGCGGGGTGCGGGAGCGTGATGTATTGGCGCTGCTTGTTGTGGGTGAAGTTGATTTCAATAGTGCCATCTCTGAGCCTGATGCCTTGTGGTAACGATGTTCCGCTTGATCTGTCAACCATTGGTTGTAGCCTCGAATTGAAAAATAAATATTGCCGTCTTGTTTTGACCAAACTTTGTCTTCTGGCCATTTCTTACGTCTATGGTTTAGCTTCTGTTCTTCAATGCCAGTAAGCTTGGAAAATTGGCATGCATCCACCCAATCAATAGCTGTTAAGCCTAATTCGAGTAGGGCATCTAAAATTTCATTAGTCATTTAGAGGCCTCCTTTTGTTCATCGAGCAACTGTGCAAAAAGCACAGCTCCAGTACGGACACGGTTTGCTAATTTCGAGACATTTGCTTCAGCATAAGTAGCCATGTCATTTTCAAATTTTGGTAGCGGTGGACTTAAACCGGCTTTCAAATATTCTGCATTGATATGAGCCACGATTTTACGTTCAAAAGAACGTTTGAAATTTGGGCTCCGGAGCAGGTCAAGGTGAGTCATGACGGACACCTGCTGCAACTTCAGCTTGTGTTGCAATTCTTAATTCAGATGCAAAAGTATGAGCAAGTCCACCTGGTAATTCGACAGTTACCATTTCCATACCACTACTTTTGTACGTACCGCGTTTTACTGTCATGACTAATTTATTAGGAACATGCTTATTTGAATAAACAACTTTGTCGTCAATTTTGAATTTTGTAGATATATTGGTCATGATTTTTCACCATTCTTTATTTCGAGAAGCTCTTTAAGTGATATATCAATAAGCTGTTGAAGTTGTATTTCAGGTGATTCAATCCCATCTTTTTTATTTCCAATGGTAATCTTTACCGTTGAAATATCTACGTTTTCATTTTTAAGTAAATGAACTAATGATTCGATCAAAACTATTGCTGTGATTGCTGAGTTTTTTAAATCCATCACACAGCCTCCTTTTGAAGCAGCTTAAATTCTAAATCTGCACACTTTTGAGATAGGACATTGAATGCTTGACCTTGTTCAATGAGCAGCTGATGTTGTGTCGCTTGCATTTTCTTAATTTGAATAAATTGTTTAGCCTGATGAATTGCATCATCAAGGGCATTGTGGGGCATTCCCACAAATGGCATATCAAATTTTGGTACAGATTTTAAAAGGGTACGGAAACAGAACTCCTTGTAATATTTCCAAGGTCGTTCGATGCCAAAATAATCCAAGGCATTGTTAATCCAACGTATGTCAGCCAGTGAACCTTTTGACCAGATTTCAGTGCATTCATTTAATTCGTAAAATTGAACCAGGGCCTTCAAGGCTTCTTGTATATCTCCCTCACCGTTGAACGCATAAGCACGAGCATCTGGATCTTGTTGATCCCACCAATCAAGTGTGCTTTGACTAACAGTAAAACCTTCGCTGATAGCAGTCTCTTTATTGATGAAGTATTCAAAATAATCTTGAATTTGCTGATCATTAAAAACCACGGCACCAATACTGAGTAAAACAGGGCGTTCGCCAATATCTAAAGTTTCACAATCAACCATTAATTTATTTTTCATGCTGAAAGTTCCTTTCTTAATTGGCTAGTACGTTGACGGCATTTGACACAGTGATGCTTGCCAGATTGATAGGCTTTGAACTCGGTAAGTCCATGCAAGTCACATTTGCCTCCAAAAGTACTTTCACCTTTAGCAAGAGCTTTCGTCTTAGCTTCAAAATTGAATTTATGACGCTCTTGTTCTTTCGTTAAAGGACGATCAGTTGAGCTTAAAACTGGTCTTTTTTTACTAACAGAATCAGCCATAGATTCGCGCATAGATTGCTGGCCAGTTTTATATTCGGTGTCCTTTGGTTTCATACTCATTCGAGTTTGGCCAAAAGGAATTTGTATCGGCTCTAATTTGCCCTGCGCCTTCAGCCAGTCGTCGACTTGGATGGCAAGGGCAATAGATTTGCCCTTATTGATAATTGCACTATGATCAATGTTCGATTGCATAATGTTCCCCTAATTCGCTCAAAACAAAATTAGCTGTCTTAGCTTCAACAGTTACTGGAATGGTGTGTGGCCCAAGCATATGCATAGTGAGCGTGACATTTTTTTCGTCAGACTTGCGCACATGCACGTGCACCAAATTTTCTAAATTAAAAACATGTTCTATTTTTTGGTTATCAGTGAATTTGAGCATGCTCGTTCTCCTGATCTTCAATAATTTTTTGAAGGTGATTGGCTTCAAGTTTTAAGTATTTGGCGTGGTTAACAGCAGTACATACACACCAAACCAATCCAGCTATGAAAGCTGTTGCTAGTAAAAAAACTAAAGCAAAGGGCAGTGTTTGAATAAGGATCATGATCATCACGGCACCTCATTAATTGAAATCAGTGCAGCGCTTAAATGCTTTTCCTCATCTGACATCCAGTTGAGATATTCCTCATCAATTTCTTTGAGCATGCATTGACAGCATTTTGATGGGTGATGTTCGCAGCCTTCTTGGTTGGTATCAGGCTTAACGTAGTAATTGCCATTTGGGTACAAAACCAAAACATCTTGGTCTTTTAAAACAACACCATTGCAAACAGGGTGGTAGCGAAATGTTTTCCACATTCCATCAGCTGGACCAGGTAAACACTCCACCATTGGATAAGCACTTTTGCGTTCATAGAGCCAACGTTCAGCATCAAAAATAACTTCAACTGGTTTTTGTTCCTGGCATGGGTGCGAAGCTATGCGAACCTTTGTAGGCCATGAATCAATCACTGATTGTTCAGGCACAATGCTTTCTGGGGTTTGGGCTAAGTTCATGCAGACTCTCCAATCGTTTGAATACGAACGACGGCAGCCATTTCATCCAGCCAAACAGCTTTTTCAGAAAGATCAATAAATTCGTAATCTAAAGCAGCAGTGATAAATGCATCGGCTTGATTGAGGGCTTGAGTAAAATCATGTTGATTGGTTGCATTGCGCATGGCAGAGATTGCATTGCCAATTTGTGCAGCAGCCCGAAGTTTGTAGAAAGCAAGATCAGACAACTGAGGTTGCCCAAAGTCTTCAGCAAGAAGACGATTGAGGATGGTTTGATCGAATTGATCAGTTTTACTATGGGAATTTGAAGTGTTCATAATAAAAACCAATTTAAGTTAATTTGTCTTATTAAACTAACTTTGGTTAGATTTATTGTCAATAATTTTAGCTAATAAAAGTTAGTTTTATTTTTTAGTTATAAAAAAACTCAGATTAATCTGAGTTTTATAAAAAATGAAAAATTAGATTTTTATATGAATTTTTTACTTGGGGTGAATTTTCCAACATATTTTCCTTTGTACTCAGCATTTTCTTTCAAAGGAATGATGTTTGGCTGGAAGTTTTCATTTAGGGCTTTTAGGTAGATTTTGTTGAAATCTCTGACTAGAGCTTTAAAGGTTGCTTCATCATCTTGGCAAACTACAATCATTTCACCAGTCTGAACAGAATTAAAATCAACATCAGGATCTATACAAATAAATTCACCATCATTGAAATAAGGTGAGTTGCTAACCCCTTGTGTAATCAGGTAATAACCATTCTTTCCAGCCTCTGGCGGTCCTGGTAACCATTGTTCAATTTCATGAGGAGAGATAGAGCGGACATTTGTCATACTGCCACATTGTACGTGTGTTAACACGGGTAGCATTCTAGTAATAGGTCGATATTCTTTAACGTTCTCTTCACTTTCAGTTTTTCCATACATGATGTAATCAACTGTTGTGTTTAACGTAGGCGCAAGAATAGTAAGGTGCTCTAGTTTTGGGGTGTTTAGATCTTTTTCCCAATGCACAATGGCTGCATCAGATACTCCTAAGATTTTAGCAACATCCTTTTGAGTTAGTTTTTTATCTTTTCTCAATTTGCGGATTCTCGACCCGATTGTGCTGTATGTATCTTCCATTGCTCAATCTCATTAATAACTAACTTATATTAGTTCTTGACTAGCTAAGTTAAATTCTATTTAATTAACTAACTAAAGTTAGTTTATGGAAAAGTAATGACTAGAGACGAAGCTATCGAATTATTAGGTTGCAATCTTTCTGAGCTTGCAGATTCTCTGGGGATAACCACGGCCGCAGTTGCAAGATGGAATAAAGAGCAAATTCCACAGTTACGTGAGTATCAGATCAGAGATATTGCTGCGGATCGCCTAAAGTCACTTGAAACTCAGCAAAATGTAGCTCATGCAAATAACTAAAAAAATGAATGAATTGGGAAGTTTTAAACATGAAACTCACTAGCACACAGCGTATTGAACGCACAGTACTGTCATTAACTATGGCATTGAAAGCAGCAGTGTACCGTCAAAATGATGATTCACTCATGGCAGTTATTGCTGAAAAAAATGGATTCAATATCAATACGTTTCGTAGTTCTTTGAATCCAACAACACCAACTCATAAACCTAATATTTACCATTTGGAAGCAGTTTTATCTGAAACCCAAGATGGTCGAATTATGGACAGTATTTGTGCCATTCATGGCAATGCAGCTTGGTTTGAATTACCAAAACCTGAACACCTAAATACATCAGATTTTGTTATGAAAATCGGAAAGTTAGCACGTGAACAAGGCGATTTATCTCAATCTATAGCCACCGCAATTGGTGATAGGGTGATCAGTGAAGATGAATTGGCTGTAATCCAAAAGGATGTGATGGATCTGGTGCGAGTTGCATTAACGTTACTGGCAATGGTTGAGCAGCAACATGACGCGGAGTATGAATAATGGCACTTTCGTTTGATCAAGTTCGCGACGCTGCATTGGGACGTTGGATAGATTTACTTTACCCAGCTTTTGGAATAACAGTCCCACAGAAGAAAAATATACATGGGCCATGTCCCATTTGTGGAGGTAAAGACCGTTTTCGTTGTGATGATAAGCAGGGCAAAGGTACTTGGATCTGCAATCAGTGTGGTGCTGGTGATGGTTTCGCACTAATTGAAAAATCACGAAGTATGAATTACTCAGAAGTTTTGACTGAAGTTGGAGCTGTATTGGGCTTGTCTGCTGAAACAAAAGTAACAGATGCAGACCGAAAAAAATGGAAAGAAAAAGCAGAAGCCCAGGCTAAAGCTGCTGAATTGGAAGAGCGTAAAGCACAAGAAACTGCTGCTAAACGTGCTGCCCGTATTTGGGCATATAAGTCGGCTGACCGAGAGTGCCCATACTTAGAGCGTAAACAAGTAAAGAACCATGGCTGCCGTATTAATGGAAAAGGAAATTTGATAGTTCCATTATTTGATAAGGACGGAAAAATCTGGAACGTGCAAGAAATTCATGCAGATGGCCATAAGCCATTTTTGTCAGGGGGACGTGTTAGTGGATGTTTTTATATTATGGGTGAAATTGTTTCCCCTGATCAGTTGATTGGTTTTGCAGAGGGGTATGCAACGGGTGCAAGTATTTATGAAGCAACTGGCTATGTTGTTGTTATCGTTTTTAATTCAGGGAATATGGATAAAGTCGCAATGGAATTAAGATCACTATATCCATCAGGAAAATTTGTATTTTTTGCTGATGATGACAGTCATTCAACTCCACCAAATGCAGGCTTAAAAGCCGCTAATAAAGCTGTGGCTGCAACAGGCGGTATTGTGATTCTTCCCGAATTCAGTCAAGTGGTGAACGTATGAGTGAAGAAGAGATTTTAGAGCAGCCACAATCAAATTCTCACCCATCAGATTTCAATGACTTGCATGTGATGTCCGGGTTAGCAGAAGTGCGTGCGCAGATAGAAAGCGGTATTTCTACGCAATGTTCTGCTTTTGCCGTTTCCCCGAACCCCCTTTTACAAGCCGACCACGTTTTGGGGATGACTTCGGCAGGTGAGGAAAATCAGATAGTTACAGATCAAGTTATTCCTAAGGATGATTTCTCACTAGATTTTGCACCTGCCATGAATCAAGTTTCCGAAAGTGGTGGGCAGAAATCTCAAGGGGATGGGGAAAAACCAGATAAATTACAAGATGCTTTACAGCGTTATGCGGTTATTGCATGCAGTAATGATGCATTTGACCTTAAAACAAAGCATAAATTTAAAATTTCATCTTTAAAACATACGTTAAGCGCAGTCTTTAAGCACTGGTATACACATGAAGACCGAAAAACGATTGAAAAAGATGAAGTAGAGCAGCTGCTAGTGGAAGAGGCGGGTTTTGTTGCGCCCAATATGAGTAAAAACTGTGTATTGCTTAAAGGTGAAACATTCTTATACGACAAGTCTCTAAATAGAGTAGTTGCATGGTCAGCTGCACAACTGATGTATCCGCATGAATATAAAAAGTGGATTGAAAGTCCAACTCGAAGTGAAATTGATTATGAAAAATTGATCTTTGATCCAACTCGAAAAATTGATATTGATCCAAATTATATCAATACATTTGAGGGGTATTCAGTCAATGAGCTTTTGGATCAGGATCAAAATCGTCTTGAATATGGCATAACCCGGTCACGTTGCGCTGGGATTTTGAAAATGATTTGGTCTTTGTGTAATGGAGATTTAGATATTGAGCAGTGGTTAATTCAATGGCTAGCCTATCCTTTGCAGAATGAGGGTCAAAAGGCACACAGTGCTGTTTTAATGGCCAGTCATATTCAGGGTTCAGGAAAGACCACACTATTTGAAAAGGTCATGGGTGGTATTTATGGAAAATATCACCGAGTGATTACATCTCAGGAACTGGAAAGTCCACAATTTAATGGTTGGTTGAATAATGCAGCTTTTATTTTTGGTGAAGAAATTGCGACCAATGCTACTAAATATAACGTTACGCCTTATTTGAATGCATTAATTACAGCAAAAAGTGTCACGATTAATGAGAAGCAGCGTCCGCAAAAACAAGTTCCTGCTTATTTCAATATGGCCTTTGCATCAAATGAAAATATTCCATTCCCCTTACATGGTGAAGCACGTCGGTGGTTTGTGATTGCTCCAGAAAGTAAGCTTGATGAAAAATTGAGTGAACAGGTTTATGCAGAGATTGCAGGCGATGGTTTAGATGCATTTTATACATATTTGCTTTGCGTTGACTTAGATGATTTTAAGCATGACAAGCCACCAATAACCGATGCAAAACGACTGTTGCTTAATGCCAGTAAGCGATCTATTGAAGTATTTATTGATGAATGGGTGGCAGGTGAAACCAAATATAAATGCATAAGTTGTAAGGCAAAGCAGCTCTATGACTCATACAAGGAATGGGCTTCATCATCCCTTGAACATAAATATTCATATCGAAAATTTACAGAGGATTTAAAGAAAATTGATGGGATTAAATTGCTTGAGAAGCAGCGCTGGAGATACGGGCGAGAGGAAGGGCAATCATTAATTATTTCCATTGGTGATCGTCCTGATGGCAAAACCGATATGGATTGGTATGGTGAATGTGCAAATGATTTTGAAAAGGGGGTTCCTGATGTTCTTGACAAACGAGTGGTTTGAACCTAATATTTTTCACGCTAAAACAATGGTTTGTGACCAGTTGTATGTGAATGATGGGAATAACAAAAAACCTCATTCACACGCTCGTTCACATGGTAATTGCTTGAATAATAAAACTATATTAAAGCAATGTGAACGAGTGAATAGTTTCTCATGCGTATACGTGAGAAATTATTTTTTAACCCCTTTCTCTATATCTTTCCGCGCTATTTTAAGTGTATTTATTTTTTTTCTTTTCGCGTGTGTGAATATTTTATTATTCACTCATTCACATTTAAATAAAATAAATATAAAAACAATGGCTTACCATGTGAATGACTTAAAAAAGTCATTCCCAAGTAATTCACATGATTCACATGAGGGCTGACCAATGGAAAAATTCCTACGTTTGCTCAATCCAAAATCAATCGACTATGGTGCTGATCGCATTGACGGAGGTTCGCCTTCATTGACTGCTCAAGATGTAGTACTTGCAATGAGTTATGCAAAATTAACTCAGTTTGAGGACAACCTACTTCGCCTTAAATACTTTGGTGCAAACACAAAATCGAATGTAAAAATTTTTAGTGAAATATTGGTGGGCAAGTATGAATCAAAATTTACTGAATCAGGTGTAAGCCATGATTATCATCAATCGATATTGCTGATTGCTGTGACAGAGTTTTGTTTAGTGCCTGCCAGCTATAAACCAACTGAAAGAGCTAGAGCTGCACTTTGTGGCTGGAGTGATACCACTGTACGAAAACATATGAAAATATGGGTAGATCGGGTAATTCAAGATCTAAACATGGAGTTGTCTAATGGCGAAGATAAAATTTTTACTCAGGTAAGTAAAACTAAGTAAAATTAGTTATTGACGCAAAAGCAAATTTAAGTTAATTTTTACCACAATGGAAAACTGTAATTAAAACGCTGTAGTTCTCCAGTGAGTCGTAAGGCTCAATTCAATGACTGCATGTTCTCTCAGAGGTTCATGCAGTTTTTTTATGCCCACAAGATTGCCATGGTGACAGTCTTGTGGGTTTTTTTATGGCCGAGTTCGTTGGTGATTGTATGGGTAAGCGTGAACGGGATGAGCACTGGAAAGAACATGAACGTGCTGTGGCCAAAGCAGAAAAGGCAAAAGCTAAGTCATTGATGGATGATAAATCCAAAGCATGGCGTAAAGCATGTGCTGATTATTTATTGGTAAATAATTACTGCCATGATTGTGCAAAGCGTGGTTATACAAGCCCAGCAGAGCAGGTTGCCCACCTTATAGATCCGACAAGCCAAGTTAAATTTTGGAATATTCAAAACTGGCAAGCATTGTGTGAACCATGCTTTCAGCGAATCAATGAGGGCAAAACGCTGACAGTGCATGAACCCATTCCCAAAGACGCGAAATTATATACGGTGAAGTGATGACACGATTAGCAAAGCTTGGTGGTTCATTGCCAACGTTGAAGAGTAATCAACCAACATTGACCACCCAGAAGAATTATGGACAAGGCCGTGGCGGTAGACCTTGGCAGCGATTAAAGCATGCTGTTCATGTGCGTGATGGCTGGACTTGTTGCAAGTGCCAACGAGTAACCATGAATCTTGAGTGTGACCACATTGTCAACAAGGCTCAAGGCGGTACTGATGATATGGATAACCTCCAGTCGCTATGCAAGCCATGCCATGACAAGAAGTCGCAGCAAGAAAGTAAGCTGGGGATGGTGCGTTGATGGCTGAGAACATAATTGACGTTGAACAAATCCATGCTGACACGGTGTTGATTGTTGTACGTGGTGACTTCCAGTCATTCGGTTCCCTTGAGAAAGCAAAGTATGTACATGAGCAGCTTGAGGGTTTCAGTTTGAAGGTTGGCAAACCTGTCATGTACCTGCACCATGAATTAAGCATTGAATCACTTAACGATGAGCAACTGGCTGTACTTGGACTCCAGCGCATTAAAGATTAATTGAACATACAGAGCCTGCACACGTTAGCAAGGCTCAATGTTGACAGCTTGGAATAGACGGCACGCTCATGTGAAAGCAAAACTCATGATCGTTATAGGCTCGACAGGATGTTGAGATAAGGCGGGTACAAAACGGATTTGACTTTGGTGACGGCAAGCCATTAACGCATAAGTTGGCCATAATGATTGACACTTCTAATCCCTGTCGGCAACGGCAGGGATTTTTAATTCGTGGAACATGTATAGATATTAATTCTATTAAGGTTTTCGTGGAACATCTTAATAAAATTAATAACTTGCATCATATTGGTGCAAATTAAACCCCGTGGGGGGTATCAAATTTTAAAAATTTGGGTCTAAGCGGACACCGCCCCCTATTCTCATTTGTAAAAAAAACCTCTGTTTTCAGAAAAGTAAATAAACTTTTTATTGAAAATCATAAATTTAGATTAATTTCTCCAAACTAACTGAATTATAGGTAAAGAAATGGCTTTAACTGCAAAGATGAAGGCATTTGTCCATGCCAAGGTGCAGGGCAAGTCAAATAAAGAAGCAGCAATTGCCGCAGGCTTTTCAGAGAAGTCCGCAGGCTCAAAAGGCAGTCAATTGATGCAAAACCCCGAGGTATTAACTTATCTGGACGGGCTTTTAAAATCAGGGGGAGAGGGGGCGGGACATGATTCTCTGCCTTTAGTTCAGGCAGCTAAAGAAGCTGAATTTAAGGCGTTAGAGAGTATAGAAGATCCTCTTGAGGGTTTAAAGCATATTTGGAAAAACCCTAATGCTGACATAAAGCATCGCATCGAGGCGCTTAAAGCAGCCTTGCCATATACGCGGGGCAAAGTTGGTGAAGTTGGGATTAAACAGGGCCGTGAAGATGCTGCTGATGGAGTGGCTAAATCAGGTAAATTTGCTACTGCAGATGAAAGACGAAAGCAACGTGAAAGTCGAATGGTGAGTTGATATGACATCAATGCTTCCTACTTGGACAACGGCTTGCCTAGATTGGGAGCAAAGGATTTTACAAAAAAAATCTTTAGTACCTTGTGAGCCGTTATTTCCTGACGAAGCTGAAATGGCTCTCGAAGTGATTAAAGAGTTGATTTTAGTTGATGTGGATTGTAAGCCAACGATTGGTGAAGTGACAGCTGATTGGGTTTTTGATTTTGTTAGCGTGATTTTTGGTGCATATGATCCAATTTCAAGGCAGCGATTGATTAATGAGTTTTTCATGCTCATTAGCAAGAAGAACACCAAGTCTACGCTTGCAGCAGGAATTATGCTGACAGCGATTATTTTGAATAGTCGTGAAGCGGCAGAATTTATCATTATCGCACCAACTAAAAAGGTTGCAGATAATAGTTTCACTCCTATTAAAAACATGATTTTGGAAGATTCAGAATTAAAAAAACGTTTCGGTGTTTCAGAACATACAAGGACGATAACGGATCGTTCGAGTAAAGCGGTTTTAACTGTTGTAGCAGCCGAAACAGGGTCAAGCGCTGGATCAAAAGGTGCTTTTATTTTAGTTGATGAACTTTGGGTTTTTGGTGAAAGGGCAAATGCTGAATCTATGCTGGAGGAAGCAACAGGTGGTATGGCATCTTTTCCAGAAGGCTTTCTTATTTGGTTGTCTACACAATCAGACAAGCCGCCAGCTGGTGTATTTAAAAAGAAATTAGACTATGCCCGTAAGGTGCGTGATGGTGAAATTATTAATCCTTCATTTTTGCCGTTACTGTATGAATTTCCACAAAGCATGATTGATGATGAAAGTTATCTTAATCCTGATTATTTCTATGTGACTAATCCTAACTTGGGGCGCTCTACTCATATTAGATACCTGCTAAATAAATACGAACAAGCAAAGCAAAGTGGTGATGATTCGGTTCAAATTTTCCTAGCGAAATATTTGAATGTCGAAATTGGCATGAATAAGCGTGCGGATCGCTGGGCTGGTGCAGACTTTTGGATGCTCTCTGCATACAAAGATAAGTTGTTTGT
The DNA here is from genome assembly GCF_044057475.1 of Acinetobacter sp. P1332. Lineage (NCBI taxonomy): Bacteria > Pseudomonadati > Pseudomonadota > Gammaproteobacteria > Moraxellales > Moraxellaceae > Acinetobacter > Acinetobacter sp. P1332. Next base: position 2,772,768 of record NZ_CP171157.1, on the reverse strand, counting down.
TGAATCTATCTTGGATTTAAGTGAAATCTGCACGGCTGGATTCGATGGTGGTGGTTTAGACGATATGTTTGGAATGTCGATTATTGGGCGGGATAAAAATGATCGGTCGCTTTGGTATTGTTGGAACCGTGCATGGGTACATCCTATTGCATTAGAGCGTCGTCAAGAAAATGCTCCAGCTTATAAGGACTTTGAAAAAGAAGGTGATTTGGTCATCGTAAAGAACGTTGGTGATGATGTTCGTCAAGCAGCTCAAATATGTAAGCGTATTTATGATGCTGGAAAGTTTCCTGAAAAAGCTGCTATCGGTTTAGACAAACTTGGTATGCCGTCACTACAAGATGGGTTGCTTGAACAAGTTCCATTTGAATTATTGATTGGTGTTCCTCAAGGTTATCAGCTTTCAGGATATGTACAGACCACTGAACGAAAAGTAGCAGAAGGGAAATTTCAGCATGCTGGCCAGCGCATGATGAATTGGTGTGTAGGTAATGCAAAGGGGGTTTACCAGGGCAATGCGATGACAATTCGAAAACAAGAATCAGGCAAGGGAAAGATTGATCCATTAATTGCGACATTTAACGCAGTTGCTTTGATGTCATTGAATCCTGAGTTAACAGCTCAAAGCTATGGGGTGTATTTTGTATGACACGAAATGAAAATATAAAGCAAGAAATTGGGCGACAATGGAGCCTGCAAAACCATTACGGGGCCTGCACAACAGCAGGCAAAACAGATAAAGAGATCGCTTACATTGATAAGCGATTTTTTTTGGCTTGTGAAAAGTTGGAAGCACTTCAAGCAGGCTCAAAGCGAAGTAAAACCAAGGAGTAAAAAAGCGATGAAGCTTGCTTATAGCTTACTCGAAGTTAAGTCGGTCAATGATGAAGAGTGGAAGCTTGAGGGTATTGCAACAACGCCAACGCCTGACCGTGTTGATGATGTTGTTGAGCCAAAAGGAGCGCAGTTCACATTGCCAGTTCCATTTTTATGGCAGCACGATAAGCGACAACCAATTGGCAAAGTCACTGAAGCTCAAGTTACTGACGAAGGTATTAAGGTTGTCATCCAGTTAGTAAAACCAGAAGAAGTTGAATCAGACGAACTGAAAAAGCGTCTGCAAGAAGCTTGGGACAGCATTAAAACGGGCCTAGTTCGTGGGCTTTCAATTGGTTTTCGTGGGCTTGAAGTGGCTGATATTCAAGGTACTTGGGGATATAAGTTCATCAAATGGGATTGGTATGAATTATCCGCTGTCACGATTCCTGCGAATCAGGAAGCAACAATCACTGGCATTAAGACACTCTGCCATCCCGATCAGCCAAATAAACAGAATATTGAGCAGCAAGCAAAGTCTTTGCCGTGCAAACCACCTCAATCAACCAATTCAACAGCTCCAGTACCAAAAGTGGGCGGAGTAAAGCTGTTTGAAACACCAAAATTTAAATCTACTGGAGTGAAACTCGTATGACTTTGCAAGAACATATTGATGCAATTAAAGCAACGATCAGTGATCGTATGAAGAAAATGTCAGACATCATGACAAAAGCCGCTAACGATAATGGTTCAACACCTGAAGGTGCTGATGAAGAAACCATCAAAGGTTATGAAGCTGAAATCAAAAACTTAGAAGCAAACCTTGCTCGATTGGAAAAAATTCAAAAATCTCAAGTTGACTTACCTGGTACGACAGTTCCAGTTGAAGGCGGTACTTCTGAAAAAGGCTTAAATTCGACTCAAGGCAAACCTCCAATTGTTGAAACAAAAAGTAATTTGCCACCAGGTATTGGCTTTGCAATTGCTATTAAGGCACAAGCAGTTGCAGCACTAAGTAAAGGTGCTGTAACAGCAACGCAAGTGCTCGATTCATGGCGTGCTCCAGAGATTGTAAAAAATGCAGTGACTCAAAAAGCTTTAGTTGGCACAACATCTGAAGCTACATTTGGAGCATCATTGGTTGATTTCCAGGTGCTTTCTGGTGAGTTTATCGAATTACTACGCGGTAAAACTGCTGTCGATAAATTAGCTTCAAAAATGCGTCAGGTCCCTTTTAATGTCAAAGTTCCTTCTCAAACTGGAGCATCAACTGTTGGTTGGGTAGGGGAAGCAAAAACTAAACCTGTGACTAATCCAACTTTTGGTAGTGTGACTTTAACTAAATCTAAAGTCGCAGGGATTGTTATGCTTTCTGAAGAGTTGGTGCGCTTTTCAAATCCAAAAGCGGATGGGCTTGTCTTGGATGATTTACTTAAATCAACGGCAGCATTTATTGATGGTCAATTCTTTGATCCAGCGAAAGCTGAATCTACGGATAGCCCAGCATCCATTTTAAATGGTGTTGAAGCAATTCCGAGTACTGGTGAAACTGGCGTTGCAATTGAAACGGATCTTGCTGCTGTTATTAAACAGGCAACTGATGCTGGCCTAACATTGGAAGGTGCAACATGGGTAATGTCAGAAACTCGCGCTGCAAAATTAAGTGTGCTCCGTGATGCCTTGGGTAAGAAGTACTTTGAGGGTATGAATATCAATGGTGCCAAAGAGTTGCTGACTCTGCCTGTAGAAATTTCAGCTGCATGTGCTGATAAGATCGTATTGGTTATTCCATCTCAAATTCTTCTGGCTGATGACGGTGCGGTTGATTTTGCAATTAGTTCTGAAGCATCCATTAATACGGGTACTGATGCAGCACCGAATTGGGTGAGTTTGTATCAAAGTGATTTGATTGCGATTCGTGGTGAGCGATTTATTCGTTGGAAGCCTCGTGGTGTTGCAGCGGGTTATGTCCAGTTTACTTAATTAATTTATGCAAAAGCCCCTAATTTTTAGGGGCTTTTTTATTGAGTAGAGAAAATGCCAAAAGTTAAATTTTTGAAAGATCTTTGCTCTGGTCGAGCTGGATCTGTGCAAGACCTTCAGGATTATGAAGCTAATGTGCTCATTCAATTGGGTGCAGCAGAAATTTTTGATGAAAAAGCTGCGGCAAAAAAAGCAGAAAATGATCGTTTAGCAGTTGAAAAAGCTGAAGCAGATCGTCTGGCAGCTGAAAAAGAATATGAGCAGATCCCGCCTAATATTTTATTAAATTTAAATGGGCGACCAGTAGTTGATGAATTTAGAGACATGGTGCAAGAGCCAGAATTGCTTTTAGTTCCTGAGAATCCAGTCAAGAAAGGCTCTAAAGCATCTAAATAAGGGGTGAAATCAATGGGTTTTTTTAGCAATGTATTTCGCAAAAAATCCTTGTCACCCGTCAATGGTGGTGGCGGATGGCGAATTCTAGAACCATTCATGGGAGCATGGCAGCGAAATATTGAGCTAAGCCAAGAAGATCAACTTTCATTTCATGCTGTTTTCGCATGTATTTCAATCATTTCGAAAGATATTGGCAAGTTGCCGTTGGAGTTACGTAAAAAAGAGAATGGTGTTTGGGTAAAGGCTAGCGATAAAAGTCTACCTTTTTTTGATAAGCCTAATCATTTTCAAACTATGCAGCAATTTCTTGAGTATTACATTATTTCAAAAGAAACACGTGGTAATACCTATGTTCTAAAGCTTCGGAGTTTTCAAGGTGATGTAGAGCAGTTGATTGTGCTTAACCCGGACAATGTTAAACCTCTTGTCAGTGATGAGGGTGATGTTTTTTATCGTATAGGAATAGATAAGCTTGCAAATCAGCAAGAATCTATCATTTTGCCTGCTTCTGAAATTATTCATGACCGTTGGAATTGCTTATATCACCCACTTGTTGGAATTAGCCCACTTGTAGCTTGCGGATTAAGTTCAGCTCAAGGTGTGGCCATTCAGAAATATGGTGCCAAGTTCTTCAATAATAATGGTCGTCCTAGTGGAATTTTGACCATGCCTGGCAAGATTCTTGAGGAAGATGCCAAAAAGATTAAAGACGCGTGGGAAAGTAACTATTCAGGTGAAAATATTGGTAAGACTGCGGTCCTTGGTGGCGATGTTAACTACATCGCAATGGCCATGCCAGCAGCGGATGCGCAAATGATTGAGCAACATAAATGGGCTGCCGAAGTTTGTTGTTCAGTATTCAATGTTCCGCCATGGAAAGTAGGTATTGGCAGTATCCCTCAAGGCCAAAAAGTTGAGGATATGGAGCGGATCTATCTGAACAGTTGCTTACAAAGCCCAATTGAGGCCATTGAAAATTGTTTTGATGAAGCATTTGATCTGAAGTCTCAAGGTTATGAGGTTTTCCTAGATCTTTCGACACTGCTTCGCATGGATAGCATTTCTCTTATGAATTATTACGTTGCAGGTGTAAAAGGTGCATTAGTCACACCTAATGAAGGACGAACAGCATTAAATCTGCCACCAGTTACAGGTGGTGATGCTCTATATATGCAACAACAAAATTATTCACTTGAAGCTATTTCAAAGCGTGATGCGAAAGAAAATCCGTTTGAATCAAGTGCGGGAAAGTCTAAAGGAGATGATGATGGCGCTGACAACAGCTGACGTGGCACGTCATCTTCGCTATGACGATGATGACATTGTTGCCCAAGACTTGCAGTCAATTTTAGATAGTGCGGAACAGGCCGTGAAAGACCATATTTTGAATAAATTCGATGCTGAAAATAAGATTCATCAGCGAGCAATTTTGATGATGTGTGGTTACTTTGATGATAACCGTGGAGTTGGTAAAGATACCGTTTCTAATGACGGTTTTTTACCACAGCCAGTCAAAGACTTACTTTCTCGATATTACGTTCCATTGGTTATGTGAGGTGATTTGATGTTGACGGCAAGTGAAGCATTACGGCTTGGTACGGCAAATCTTGATTTGGATCGAATGCTTAAAATTGCAGAGGCTAAGGTCAAAGAAGCGATTAAGGAAAAAAAGGATTCCTGCTGCATTCTTTTTCCTAAGCATATTTATTCAAATGTAGATTTAAGAAACTTTAAAAATAAAGCTTCAGAATTAGGTTATCGCTGGTTTGATACAAGTGATGATCAAGGAAATAGCTATTGTATTGAAATGCAGTGGTAATCGTTATGACCTGTTCAAGTTGTGAGGAAAGACGTGAGTGGATTAGAAAACAAACCAAGCGGGCAGAGCTGCGAATGCGAAAATTGTTGCAGCAGCTTAGTCTCTCAACTTCTAGAGACAATCAGCAATCAAAGCCAACAAATGACAGCATTGATCAGCAGCCACGCTGAGCAAAATGTTCTTTTGGCAAAAATTATTGATCAAAACAATGATTTGATTTCCGAAATATTACAGGATGATGATCCAGACGCTCAGTCTTCGTCTCAGTATTTGGATGGTGATTAAAATGTCTCTAGCAAGTGAATTACGGCATCGAGTCGCCATCCAAATTTTAGGCCCTGATCGTGACTCAGATAATTATCCAATACCTGCTGAGTGGGTTGATTATAAAAAGTTGTGGGCTAAGGTTACACATTTATCTGGTAAGGATTTGATAGCTGCCCAAGCGAATCAGTCCAAAGTTGTTGCACGTTTAAAAATTCGTTATCGCGAAGACATTAATACAGAAATGTCAGTGATCTACAAAGGCAAGCGTTACGCTATTGATAGTCAAGCGCTTGAGGATGTAGACAGCGGAAATGAATACATCACATTTTTACTTTCAGAGGGCATTCAGCGCTCTTAAGGCGGGTGAAATGTCAGAAGAATTTAAAATTGAGGGAATGGATCAAGCCATTTCTAGACTTAGAAGGCTTGCGAATCCTAAAAAAGTCCAATCGATTGTACGTAAAGCATCACGTCAGGGCATGAACATTGTTCGGAATGCCGCAAGACAAAATGCTAAGGCTATAGATGATCCTCAAACAGCTGAACAAATTTGGAAAAATATTGCAGTTTCTGCAGGGAAATCACGCAATCCAAATGAGCTTGTAATGCGGGTTGGTGTTCGTGGTGGTGCATCTTTCTCAAGCAGGGTTTCACCCAAATTAAGTGGTGGGGATACAAGACACTGGCGGTTTATTGAATTTCCAACAAAGGGTTCAATGGGGGTGCCATTTATGCGAACAGCGTTTAACAGTAATACACAAAATGTGACAAATAAGTTCGCCGAAGTATTCAACGCAGAATTAGACAAGGAGCTGGCTTTATGACTGTAGAAATTCCACGTGCGCTAAAAGCTGATCCTGAAGTATTCGCATTACTTGGTGATCGAATTTATCCGTCTTCAGCTCCCCTAAAAGTTGAAGTTCCATATTTAGTTTTTCAAGGATTTGGATCTGATCCTGGGAGTACTTTAGATTGTGGTGCCGTAAACGAAAATAACGCATTTCAGTTTGTGGTGTGGCATACAGATATTAAAGCAGCTGAAGCTATTCGTTTGAAAGCAAGTAAAGTTTTAGAAGCAGCAACTTTCTTTTACACAGGTAAGCATCCTGATTTGGAAGATGCTGAAAGTAAATTGTTTGGCCGTGGTTGGGATATGAACTGGTGGTCTGAACGTTAATTAAAATTTTTAAATAGCACCTTTCAGGGTGCTTTTTTTATGCCTAAGATTTGAGGAGAAGTAACTCATGGCAGCACAAAAAAAAGGTGTTTTAGCGAATGGTACTGCTGTATGGATTGTCCATGGTACTGTGCCTACATTAACAAAGATGAGTTGTATTAAAGCATTGGTTTTGGGTGACGACAGTGCAACTGAAATTATTACAACATGCCTAGAAGAAACAAGTACTGCGACCTCTGACTATGGACTTGTTACTCCTGGCGAAGGTTCAGTACAAATCGATACTGACCCTAAAAACCAATCGCATATGACAGTGTTGCAACTTGCAGCCAATAAAGAACGGGTTGAAGTATATGTAGGTTGGTCAGATGGTATTGCGGAGCCAACATTAACAGGCAGTGATGTTGAACTTCCTGAAACTCGTACATGGTCTAGCTTTGAAGCTATTTTGCGTAAAGGTTCCCCAGTCTTTGCTGTAGATGCCATGGTGAATCACACCATTCCAATGAAACGCCAATCAGAAGTGATTGATCAGTTTAAGGTGACTCCATAATGGCAAAGCTTACCTTAAATGCTGCAAAGGCTGCTGTTGGGACTGGTGCTTTCGCCGAAAAGACAATTACATTTCGTGATTCGAAAGGGGCTGAATTTGAAGGTGAAATTCTTGTAAAGCGCTTGTCGCATGATGAAACAATTACTGCTGTTGATGCATGGGATTTGGAAGATCGGAAGACAGCTACGATTGATCAAATTACCAAGGCCATTATTTTTAAAGCAATTTATAGTTCGGCAGATGAGCCGTTTTTCCCAACGGTTCAAAGCACAGGTGAAGTTTCATCTGAAATTGTGGATGTGATGTATCGCGTAGCCGATGAGGTTAATGATTTTTCGGGAAAGGAGTGGATCTGGAAGAAGAAGAGTTCTGGTGCGAACTTGTCCTCAACGGAATTGGTGGAAGGACCATTGAAAAAGCCAAAAAAACGATCACGCCGCGAGAGTTTGCAATCTGGAGAGCGTACAGAGAAAAAAGAGGATCACTCTTCATAGGGCGAAGGGTTGAGCAGGGCTTCGGTAATTTAATGGCTCATCACACAATGTTCAAAGTGAAAGATCCTGAATCAGTCTCTGCTCTGACCTATATGCCACATGAAGATGCTCCAGTGACAACTTTTGAAGAAGAACGTTTGAAAGCGATAAAAAAGAAACCCGTCTAGGCGGGTTTTTATTAAGTAAACTTAAATTTTACGCAAAAAATTAACTAAACTTAGATTTTTGTTGTATATTAGCGAAAACCTCGAATGAAATTGACAAGACGCGCAATCCAAGCTACTTTAAAAAGGCACTAGCAAAATCTAGTGTTTGGATTGGACTCCAATTTTGTCAACAGGTCAATATGACCGCTTTCGCGGTTTTTTATTGCCTATAGCTTTCTGCACTCTGCTGAAAGCACCTGCTATGGTGGGTTAGGTAGGAGCACTTCGGTGCGCCAGACCCTGTTGACTGGTAAGTCCAATCCTACTTAATCCGCCACCCAAATTGCTTGGACTCAGTTTTGGTGGTGAACGTTCCTATATCAACAGGAGTATTCGCCATGAGTACACAGATTTCTGCATCTAAAAATCAAGTTATTCGTTTTAAAAATAAGCCTGTAATTACTACTGCGCAGCTTGCAGGGTTTTATGGTGTTTCTCAAAAAAATATTTTAGATAATTTTCGTTATAACGCTGACCGATTTGTAGAAGGGAAACACTTTTTTAAACTTCAAGGCGAGGCGCTAAAGGAGTTTAAGAACATCCCCGAAAATTTCGGGAATGTTTCAAAGAATGCAGCAAGGATCATTTTATGGACAGAACGTGGTGCAGCGCGTCATGCCAAAATGCTGGATACAGACCATGCTTGGGATGTGTTTGAGCGTTTAGAAGATTGTTACTTTAACCAAGAACAAAAAGTAATAGTAAAAAATGAAGTTAAGCCCTATGCTCCAACTGGCAATGATTTGTACCTGCCTAAAACAGAAGGGCGTTACTTTGTAGAAAATCAAAAGGACGGCACTTTGGTGGTGCGTCGGGCAGATCAGTACACCTTGATTCGCAGAGCACACTTGGATGTTGTAAAGAAAGACTGTAAAACCATTATTCAAGAACTGGAGCTATTTTCTAAATCTTTAGAAAAGTTAGAGAGTTCTTTAGAGCTAGATGTTGAGCTGATGCCGATATTAGGGAAACTGAATTGGCGGGGTGTTTAGAAGATAAATTAAGCCATCTGAAAAGGTGGCTTTTTTTTATATGCTAAATTAGTATTTCCCTTAAAAGTATAATTTAAGGGGGTTTTATGAACTTTGTAGCTTTGGATGTAGAAACAGCGAATGCTGATCCTAGATCAATATGTCAAATTGGCGTTGCTGTATTTAAAGATGGTGAATTGGTAGAAACTTGGGATTCATTGATTAATCCTAAATCACACTTTGATTTTATGAATATTTCCATACATGGTATTGATGAAAGTCATGTAATGAATGCGCCTACTATTCAACAGGTTAAATCAAAATTAGATCAGCTTATTGGAAATAGTGTGGTAGGTATTTATTCAGGATTTGATAAGGTTGCGTTAGAAAGAAATTTTAATGAAATAGATTACCGATGGTTGGACATTACAAGAGTGGTGCGTCGAACTTGGGAGCAAGTAGCTTATAGTGGTTATGGGCTTGCGAACGTATGTCAATTAAATGACATAAGAATTGATAAACATCACGATGCTTTAGCAGATGCAATTGCAGCAGGTAGGGTTTTAGTTTCTGCATTAAATGCGAAAGGACTAAAAATTGATGACTGTGATTCGTTGATTAAAAAGAAGATATCAACATTAATTGCACGTGGCGGTATGGCTGAAGGGCTTAATCCTACAAACGTAGTGATTGAGGGGGGAAATCCTGAAGGTGATTGGTTTGGTGATGTTTTATGTTTTACTGGAGAACTAAGAATGCCACGTGTAGAAGCTAGTATTATGGCTTCTCAATTAGGATTTGATGTAGGAAAAGGCGTCACTAAAAAGACGAATTATTTGGTTAAGGGTCAGCAAGACTTGTTTAAATTAAATGGTAAAACCATTAGTTCAAAAGAAGATAAAGCGTTATCGCTTATCAAAAAAGGGCAAGATATTGTTGTTATTTCTGAAGATGATTTTTTTTATATGATTAATGGTGGATGATTATGAGTAAGTCATTATCATCTATTAATAAAATTTTCCTTGGTTTAATCTTTATATCAGTTATTGCTGCTTGCACCAGAGAATCAACAGGTACTCATGGGGTTTCTGAAAAAGAAAATACGTGTATAAATTTGGCTAAATTTGCAAATAATGTAATGAAAAAGCATCAAGATAATATTTTGATGGCTGATGTATTTAAGGAAATTGATGCCATGGCTGATGTTTCAGGGGAATCTAAGACAGTATTGAAAGAGATTGCAGTTGAGGCATATAGGCAAGGTGTTTTTACAGATGAATCTTTCAGAGAAAGGCAGCTTGTGGAATTTTCAAATGATGTACACATTAAATGCTTAGATGCGATGAAGTAAAAGACTACATTATAAGTGCCTCGTGAAAGCGGGGTTTTTTTATGCCTAGAGGTTTTATATGAGTGCCAAGCTTGGAACATTAACACTGGATCTAGTCACCCGAATTGGTAACTTTGTAGGGCCAATTAAAGAAAGTGAAAAACAGGTCAAAACTAGTTTTTCGAGTATGCAAAAGGACGTGCTTGCGTATGGGGCTGTAGCAGTATCGGGTGCGACAGCAGCTGGGGCAGCAGTATTTGCAATGGCAAAAAACTATGCAGATGCAGCGCAGGAGCTAAAAACATTTGCGGCGATTTCTAATGCGACAACGCAAGAATTTCAGGCAATGTCTGCTGGGGCTCAATCGGTAGATATTAATCCAGATAAATTGGCAGACCAATTAAAAGACTTTAATGAAAAGCTTGGTGAGTTCATTACTATTGGTTCGGGTGGTGCTGTCGACTTTTTTGAACAAATTGCTGTTCAAACGGAAGGTAGTGCTGAGGGTGCACGGAAACTTGCACTTGAGATGCAGAACTTATCAGGCCCACAAGCACTGCAGCTTTATGTCGATAAGCTTGAGGAGGCAGGCGTTTCCCAACAGCAAATGTCTTTCTATCTGGAATCCATGGCTTCAGATACCACTAACTTGATTCCATTACTTAAAAATGGTGGGGAAGGGTTTAAGTTCTGGGCAGATGCCGCAGAACGTTATGGCTTAATCATGGATGATTCTGCGATCCAAAAAGCGGCAGAGTTTAAGGTTCAGTTGAAGCTTTTAGATATGCAGGTTCAAGGGGCTAAAAATCAGTTCATCCAAGGCTTAATGCCCTCACTTGTTTCAATTGGCGATGCCATGACGGATGCAACCAAGGAAACGAACTTGATGGCAGAGGCAGGGGAAGATTTAGGTGGTGTATTTAAAGGTGTGGCTGCTACAGGCATGGGCATTTATGCAGTTATTAAGATGCTCTCCAATGCAATTGCAGGTCTTTCTTTCGATGCACTTAATGCTAAAAAAAATGTGGATTTAGCTGCTGAGGGTGGCACTTGGGCAGATAAATTACCTGGTCTTAGGCTCGCAAAAACCTTAATCACTGGCGCAACAGTAGCAAGAGCTCCAAATAGTGGTATCTCTATGGCGGCAGCGGACAATGCTAAAGTTATAGATGATATAGGCACTTCAATTACAACTTTATTCACCAATACTGTGAATGAAGCCACAGCTGCAATGGCGAAAAACCAAAGTGGCCAAGCTGGTGTAATTAAAGGTTCAGATGAGTGGATTAAAAAACAAAACCAAGCTGCTAATGCAACAAATGCTGCAACTGATGCCCTGAAAAAACAGCAGGAGCAGGCGCGTGCTTCTATTTCGTATGATTATCTAGATGATTTTGCTAAGTTTGCTGAAGACTATAAACGTCAAGTAACTGAAATTGAGGTTGCCAACTTTGGCCCTTTGCAGGCAAGTTATGTTGCTAAAGCTAAAGCTCGCTATGAATATGAAGAGGAGATGTATCTTCGTCAGATTACTGAGGAAATTAATACCTTTAAGTGGTCTGAAGAGGAAAAGCTAAAATATGCGTTTGAAACACAGCGCATTATGATTAGTGAATCGGGCAAATATAATAACGAACTTAAAGAGTTAAAGCTGAAAGCACTAGATGAACAACATGCGATTGAGTTAAGAAAAACTCAGTGGCATGCGCTTGAAATGCGTCAAACCTTAGAAGATTCAATCACAGGTCTTTCTGGTGGCGCTGATGATATTTTTGCGAAATCTACGATGACTCCGCAAGAATATTCTCAGTGGAGTCTGGAAAGTGATCGTTCAAAGGCTCAAGTAGCTCTGAAGAAGGATCGTGTGAATGTTGAGCGAGACATCATGACAAATGGTGCTTTCTCGACAGATGATGAACGTTATGACGCTTTGCTGAAAGCACATCAAGAATACCGTGATGGGTTGTACGCAATTGATCTTCAGTATGATCAAAGTGTTAAAGATTTGGCTCAAAACCAATTTGAATCTCAAATGGGTATTTGGCAGGATTTACTGACAAGAACGGGTACGATCTTTAGCCAAGTTGCTGAAATGGTGAAAAACACAGCGGGTGAATCTAGTGCAGCTTATAAAGCAATGTTCTTGGTGAATCAGGGTATTTCCATTGCTCAAGCACTGATTAATACAGAAGTTGCTGCAACTAAAGCAATGGCTGAAGGTGGGTTTATCGCTGGTATTCCCATGTCTACAGCTATTCGTGCACTAGGGTATGCTTCAGTAGGTTTAATCGCAGGTCAAACGATTGCAGGTATGGCCCATGATGGTATTGATAACATTCCAAAAGAAGGTACATGGTTGTTAGATGGTGGTGAGCGTGTTTTGAATCCACAGCAAAACAAAGATTTGACTAACTATTTAGCAAGTCAGCCGCAGCAAAGCTCTTCATCTGGTCCACAAGGGCTTACCATTATCAATCAAATTGAACAGGATGATTTGGTTGGTAAGTATATGCAGGGTCCAGCTGGTCGTCAGATTGTCCTTAATCAAATTAAAGCAAACCCGTCAGAGTTTAAGCGTGCATTGGGAGTGTAAATGAAAATCCAAACTACACTTTTTGGTGAATTGGTTTTACTGGACCAGTGCACGCTTGTGGGGTCGTCTGAAAGTCTAGGTTTCCAAACTTACGTCAATAGTTCACACAATGGCACTGAGAAACGAAAAGCTTTACGAGAAACTGCATCTCAAGTTTTGAATATTGATTATGTGGTGGCACGTCAGGCTGTGGCGCAGAACTTCAATGTGTTGTGGGGTGGTTTACGTAAACTGTGGGCCATTCCTGTTGATGTAGAGTGGCAGCGTATTGGTAGCGTGGATGGTGATTTTATTGAATGTGAAACTTCAATTTATGATTACCGAAACGATTCCTTAGCATTGCTTAAGCATAAGGACGGTCTAGCTGTCGTTGAAATCAAAGAGGTGCTAGCCAATGGTCTAAAACTCTATGAACCGATCACCTCGCAGAGCTTCACAATACGCCCACTTCGAGTGGGCTTTATTTTGGGTGATGTATCGGCACCCATCAATGCAGTTTACGTCCAACCGAGCCTTCAGTTTCAGGTGATGGATGCACCGTATCTTCAAGCACCAGTACCCGCACAGTTTCTTGGACATGACATTTACTTCAAGCGTTTATTGCTGGAAGGTAATGCGTTAAATGTCACCGTACTTCAGCACCAGACTGTGGTGGATTTTGGTTTAGGGCCGATTGATCAGCATAGCAACTGGCTACATGCCCGTTATGGCAAACCGATGCGATCAGTCATGAAAGGTCAGCAAGCCTTGTTTGAGTATCGACAGTTTCTATTTCGCAGACTGGGGCAATATCGCGCATTTTGGTTGCCAACATTTGAGCGCAATTTTTATGTCAAAAGTACAGGTGTGATTTCAACTGTGATTGACGTTGAGTTGAACCAGTACCAGGAATATGCCTCGAATCGAAAGCATATCGCCATTCAAGACAAGTCAGGCAATTGGACTGCACATAGCATTTCAAATGCAGTGCAAACCAGTAACACACTGAGACTCACCATTACACCGGCACTCAATAAAGCTGCTGTGAATATTCGAATGATTAGCTATTTAGGTCTTCATCGGCTCAATAACGATTCAGTGGATATTCAATATAAAGGTGCTGGCATCACTGAGTCTTCAGTCGCCATTTTGGAAATTGAGCCATGATGAAATTTTTTACTCGATTGCTCGGTAATGGGCAATCAACCATTGCCAAGCGGGAGCTTTATCTCTTCCAAACAGGCAATGTACAGCGAGCATATACCAATGGAGATGCCTTTATAGAGCATGCAGGTGTGGTGTATGAGCCGCACGTGATTAAACGTGGTTCGCACAAGTCTGGACGAGATTTAGAGAAGCAAACCATGGAAATAGAGTTTTCATTGCTTTCGGTATTCGCCCAGAACCTTTCCCGTTCTGAACTTGAAGAAATAACCACAGTTCAAATGTTCAGTTATGAGGGTGTTGAATTTAGACAGTTTTGGTCAGGTCGCTTGACCAAAGTCAAACCGCATGATGAAGGCATTAAACTTCAATTTGAAACGGAATACACCAAGGTGGGGCGTAATGCGGTGACTCGAAAGATTCAAGCCACATGCCCTTATCGATTGTTTGATCAAGATTGTCGATTGGCCAAGGCAAATTATGCGGTGAAGACCACCATCAAAAGCGTGGATAAGTTGAACATGGAACTACGCGGCCTAGAAGCCTATGCAGACAATTATTTTCTAATTGGCATGATTGAAGATCCAAGCGGGGTGTTGATTACCATTGATACCAGTAAGGGCAATCAGCTTGTTTTAAAGCGTCGCTTTGATTCGTTTAGCAACATTGCACTGAGCGATGCTGAATACACGGCATTGATGGATGACATTGCCTTAAAAACTCAAGCATTGGCAGATGCTCAAGCTGCATTGATGCTTAAACAAACGGCTTATGAACAGGCGCTTGAGGCATTGAATAATGCAGCCCCTGAAGATCCGAATTATCAGGACTTGGTGGATGCGCTTGCACTGGCTGAAACCGAAAAAAATGCAGCAGCTGATGCAATCCCGATTGCTGAGGCTGAACTTCGCGCCGCTGAAGAGGCGGTGCCTTATGTGATGCTTTATCCTGGGTGCTTAAAAACACCGGATGCATGTAAGGCCTATGCCAATCTGCCAAATTATGGCGGTTTTCCTTTTGTTCCGGGTGATAACCCATTAGTCAGACAGGTGGTGTGATATGTGGCCTCAGATTATTTTTGCTGTAGTGACCATGATTGTATCGGTCGCAGTGTCTTTGATGATGAACAAGAATCAGAAGACGCGGACAGTGGCGGGTGAAGTTGAAGCCCCTAGCGTTGAATATGGGACACCGATCAAGGTGGTGCTCGGTTCACGTGATGTCGCGCCAACCTATACCTATTTTGGCGATCAAAAGGCGGTGGCGCTGAAAAAATGAAAATTTACATTCGACATATTCGGGCTGCGAAGTATTGCAGAAAAGAGGGCGTTAAGCCCTTTTTTGATGCCCATCATTGGGACTGGCCAGATTTCTTGGCCAATGGGATTGATGCCCAAAAGTTGATTGATACACAAGATGCTATGGCTTTAAACGTCGTAAAGATTGCACAGGAAGAACACAATGAGCGGTGGAAAAAAACAGACATACGCACATAAATACTATGCAGGTTGGCAAGCGGTTCTTGCCCATGCAGGGTGCTTTCTTCGTCGCATTTGGGTAGAAGATAAAGAAGCCTGGTATGGAGGGATGGGTAATGGATCAAGCCGTATTGCGCAGCAAAATTTATTTGGTGGTGTAGATGTTGGCGGTGGTGGTGGGGTAACTGGTAATTTTAATTATTATTCGGGTTTGCAAAACCAAATGCCAGATCCTTATTTAGAGCAAAAATTGGGTGTGGGCAATGTCCCTGCTTCACGCGGTGTTTGCTCATTTGTCTGGAAGCAAGGATACATTGGCACATCCAATTATATGAAGGATTGGAAATACCGTCTTTCATATGTGAATGGAATCAAGCCAACCTTTATTGATGGTGTGACCAACATTGTGATTGCAATGGACAGCTCACGCTCCATGACGCCTGAAGTGTTTAAGATTTTTACTTCAGGCGTTGCACGTTTAATGTATCTGATTGGAGATATGGTTGCGGTTTATGATGGCTCAACAGTCAATATTCGTTTGATGTTTTTTGATGATGAGTTATATGTTAAAGATTATCTTAACTTTCAAGAAACAGATGCACCCGATGCCGTAGCATGGATTGAGGCGAAAACCCAAGTATCGGGTGTTTCTATATCCAGCATGATCAGCAATGCAGAGAGCTTTTTAAACACACATCAAACTGAAAATAGCCGTCGAATTTTTGTGCCGATGCATGATGGTGCCGATGTCACTCCAGAGGTTATTGCACAGTTTCAAGCCATGTTTCATAACACGGCTGTGCATCAAACCCATACTGTACCCCGATCTGCTTCTTATTTTATTCGTCTAAATAATTTGTTGATGCAAGCCGATAACACGCCTGAAGACAATGTGGATGCAGGAATGTTTGTGTCTTGGGCCATTACCGATGATGCTGAAACGGTCTTCAATCTTGAATCATGGTTTGGGGTGCGCTCAGGTGAGCCTGATATGAATCCAGCGGATATGTTGTGGACCTGTATCACTAATACGGCTTGGGGCATGGGGCAGCCTGAAGAGATGCTGGATAAAGACAGCTTTTTAAATGCCTGGGCGGTGCTCAATCAAGAAGACATGTATATGTCGATCGTGTTTGATGATGAAGGTGAGATTGAGAAAATCATCGACTTGATCTGTGAGCACATTGATGCAGTGTGTACGGTAGACAGTCGCACCAATAAATGGGTGCTGACTCTGATTCGTGATGACTATATTGCAGATGACCTACTGATCCTAGATGAATCGAATGTCGGCAAGATTTCAGATTATGAAATCCGCACTGCAGCAGAGCAAATCAATCAGATCACCGTGACCTATTGGGAGAAAGAAACAGGCAAAGATGCCACGGTGACAGCACAAGATCCTGCACGTATTGCCCAAAATGGCTTGGTGAATAAGTCAGTGACCTATGATGGCTTTACCAATGCCAAGACTGCTTATACAGCTGCTGAGCGTGATTTAAAAGCACTTTCCAGTCCTTTAAAAATCGTCACGCTCAACAATGTTGATCCCGATACTGCATTGCAGCTGAAAGAAGGCAATGCCTTTCAATGGAATTGGGCTGCACATGGTGTGGATGGGGCGGTGATGCGTGTCAATTCGATTGACTATGGGGATGACCGCAACTTTGGGGCAACGATTGAAGCTATTGAAGATATGTTTAGCACCCCGATGAACTCTGTAGTGCCTTATGTGCCACCCTATGAGAATCCAGCCAATCAAGCGCCGCTTGATAATCCTCATGTCCGTGTACTTGAGCTTCAATACTATGACGCAGTGCAATTTGCCACTGAGTCAGAAGTGAATGCTGATCTTGCAGATGAGCCTACGCTGTCACGCGTTGCTGTGGTGGCCCCACGTGGCCAACAAAATGCGATGTCAGCTGAGATCTATGTGGATTCAGGTTCAGGCTATGCCTCTAAAGCAACGTTGGATTATTGCCCAAGTGCAGAATTGGCACAGGTCATTGGTAAAATGGAATCTACATTCGCTATTCGCAAAGTCGAGGATTTGGAAGAAATTGAGCTGGGTAAATGGATCTTGGTCAATGATGAGCATATGGCAGTGACCGCCATCAGTGAAACTGAAATTACGGTCAAACGTGGAGTGAACTATACCGTTCCGCAGGAGCATGCAGCAGGCTCTATGATCCTATTTTGTGATGACTACATTGCACTGGATGAAACGGATTATTTTGCGGGTGAATCGCTCAATGTGAAGGCACTCACCAAGACGGGATCGGCACAGCTTGCGCTTGGATCGGCAACGGCACATACATTGGAGATGGTTGGATTGGCAAACCGACCCTATCCACCTGCGAATGTGAAAATTAATGGTGAGTATTTCCCTGATGAAATTGAAACTGATTTGATTGTGACTTGGGTTGATCGTAATCGTTTGCAGCAAACTGGTGGTGAGATTATCGGTTGGTTTGATGACGGTGTGACGATTGAAAGTGGCGTGACATATCAATTGATTTTAGTTGAGCGTGATGAAAATGAAGTTGAATTGAGCACTCAAAGTCTGAGTCTTGGTGCACTTAATGCATTCACATTTGCAACATCTTCGATGGATGCGAATACACGCACGATTGAAATTACATTGAAGTCATTGCGCGATGGGTATGAATCATATTCTGCGTTTAATCACATAGTTGAGCTATCTCAATTCTTTAGTGAGCCGCATAACATCAGCTATGTCGTTAGGGAGGTATAAGAGGTGGGTATAGAAATAGATTATGCATATAGTGTCGATGGGTTGTTCCATAGTATTAATTATTATCGTTCAGAATCACCTTTAGATATAAATAATATGCCATCGCCTGCAGCTACTGGAATTACCGAGCTGAATTACACTGATACGGAGGCCGAATCAGGGAAGATCTACTATGTCAGGTTCGGTAGTGTTAAGGCTGATATTGAAAAAATTAGTGATCAAATTACGGTATCAACCGGTGGAATTGTTGAGTATGCAGATACCTATCTAAACCTATTTGCAGATGTTGTGGATAGAGGATTAAAACCAAAAGTATTTACTGGATCAGACATTAGTTTTAGTGCTAATTTTGCGGTGTTTAATGGATCATCATCCTCAATCACTTCACCAGCAAGCAGCGATTTTGGTTTTGGAACCAATGATTTTACAATTGAGCTTGCAATAAAAAGCACTGGTGCTGCATCCAGATGTCTTATTGATTTTCGAGATGCGTCAAATGGTAACGTGTCGCTGTGGTATGCACCAAATGGCGTTTATTGGCTAGATGATCTAACTTTTGAAAAGACGTCTGATGTTGTTATGAATGATGGTTCTGTGCATCATATTGCTGTTGTTCGTAGATTGAATAATCTTAAAATTTACATTGATGGCATTCAGAGTTTTAGCAAAACAACAACCAAGAACTACGGTGCTTCAAGATCTGTATCTATCGGAAAAACTTTTAACAACGCATCATATTTTTCAGGGTCTATTCGGAAAGTTCGAATCACAAAAGGAGTTGCAGTTTATCTAACCAACTTCACTTCAACATATCAAATTTAGCACCCAATAGGGTGCTTTTTTATTGCCAAAAATAGGGGAAATATGTGGAGCCGGTCTCTAGCAGCATTGCTGCATTTTTAAAATTTTACGGGATGGTGATTGTCACAACGTTGGCAATTTTGATGGTTGCAACCGTTGTCCTTATGATGCGTATGCCTCGCTCACCACAGGAATGGGTCACCGGTTTGATTTGCACAGTGGTTTCAAGTTTGGCAGGTGGTGCATTCATCATTGTTAAATTTAGTCTCCATCAATGGGTGACCGATATATGGGGAATGATTGCCTTGGGGGGATTCTTTTTTGCATGTGGATTGCCTGGCTGGGCCTTAGTCCGCTGGGTATTTAATTTTATTGATCAGCGTGAAGGTCGGACACTGATTGAAATTATTCGTGAAATTAAGGGTGAATATAGAAAATGAATAAGAAACTGACTGAAGCACAAATTACAGATCAAGCCAAAACATTAGGTATTGAAGTTGCTGCACTCCGGGCAGTGATTGAGGTGGAATGCAAAGGCTCAGGCTTCAATGTTGATGGAACGCCGGTCATTCTGTTTGAACGGCATGTGATGCGACAGCGCTTGATCGCAAACAAACGTGATATTGATCTAAAGCTGATCAGTGTTGAACGACCAGATCTATGCAGTAAATCTGTAGGTGGTTATGGTTTGTATTCTGCCCAGCATGGCCGTTTAAATGCCGCAGCTCAGTATCATCGTGATTCTGCCCTTGAATCTGCATCTTGGGGGATTGGTCAGGTTATGGGCTATCACTGGAAAGCTTTAGGCTACCCATCATTGCAGGCGTTCATCAATGCAATGTATCGGGATGAAGCTTCACAGCTGGATGCTATGTGCCGATTCATCAAGGTAAATAACTTGATCAATGCTCTCAAGAACAAAGATTGGGAAGCTTTTGCACGTGGTTATAACGGCTCGGCATATGCTAAGAACAGTTATGACGTGAAACTTGGTAATGCCTATAAAAAATGGAGTAAATAATGCCAATACTCATAAGCTTATGGAAATTCAAATACTGGATCGCAATTGCGGTCCTTTCTTTTATGTGGCTTGGGCAAATTGCATATACCAATCATTTGAGCGGAAAACTTAAAGAAGCTGACACAAAGTGCACAACCAAAATTCAAGAAATTGAACGTAAGCAAATCGAAGCTTTAGCGGAAAAACAAGATGAAATCAATCAAGTGAGTGCTGACTATGAGCAAGCAAAATCAGAGCAACGTGGACAGGTCGAAACAGTTACACGTGAAGTGCAAAAGATCATTGAGCGTCCTATTTATCTCAACCATTGCATTGATGATTCTGGGCTGCAGCAACTCAATTCCCTTATCGCCAACGGTTCCAGCGAACCTCCTTGAACCTTGCGCAGATTTGTAAAAGTTAGAGTCTGGACAGGGTAAAGTGGCTTTAGTCTGGTCTATTGATGTAGTAGCTAAATACAATGACTGTAAGGCGAAGCATGGTGCTGTAGTCACTATTATCAAATAATTGTGTAAGGTAAAACTACTCTTGTAAAGAATGCCTCTATCTTTTAAGAATGGGGCATTATTCTTAAGCATCTGTGATTAAAAACTGATATATTCGAAAAAATCTAGTTTAAATAAATATTTAAAATGCAAGAGATTTTATGCTTTATTGATACGTGGTTTCGTCCTCTATTAGTTGTTTTTGCTACGATTATTGGCCTATATATTACTTTTAAAAAATTTGGATATTCTGTATCAGTTACTTACAAAGAGAGTTATCAAAGGCTGAGTGGTAGTAGAATAACCGATATAGTTATTACGAATCATAGAGATAGGCCAGTAAATATATTCTCGGTTATTGCCATCTTTGATAAAGAGATAGCTTTGACATTACAAGAATTCAATCCCCCATTAATTCTAAAGCCATATGAGACATTAGCACTTGAGACTGATCCATACTCCTCATTATCAATAAATGGAGACTTGTTTGAACCTGATTTATCTTTTGCGGAAATACAAATAGAAACGATAGATAAATTGGTAAAGTGTAAAACAAGAAAAAAACCAAAACTCCACCAAAATTTTAGACTTGTGACAAAAAAAATTAGGAAATTTAATGGATTTGTACATAGAGAAAGTTATAAATATGTATTGGTATATAGGATAAACGGAAATTTAAAAACTACGTTTATAGATAATTCTGGAATGTTTGTTAATGATTGGGATTTTGAGTTTAATAAAATTAAGCCAGCAAATAATAATGAAATTGTTGCAGATGAAATATTCATAATTCTAAAGAAATATGGATTAGATAAAATATTTGAAAATTATGCTTTATATAGGATTGCATCTAATTCTTATGATCTTGTCGAACAATGAGTGAAGGCGTTTCCTACGACAGGCTACATGCTTTTTACGGTTATATATGATTTAGAATCTAAATTCTTTCGTAAAATGGTGCAGCTTGAATTATATGATCTTGGTTGGGTGCCACATTTTTTGCCACATCTATTTGCTAGATAGTGATATGCTATAAATCTAAAAGACATTAAGTATATGAATAATATTAATTATTTTAGAATAGAATTAAATAGCCTTTTATCAAATCGGGTTCAACTCCCGCCACCTCCACCAAAATTCCCCAAATAAAACAAGCGCCTTAATAGGCGCTTGTTTTTTTGACAGGTATTTGACAGGTTTAGTCTATCTTGAGCTTTCCCATCTCTATTTTGTTCTTATCCCCATGCATCCACTTCGCATAGCGCTTCATCATCATCTGTAAGCTATGGCCCATTTGATTGGATACAAAAACGGGGTTTAAGCCATCCATAAGCATCATAGTCGCATAAGTATGTCGAGCGTTGTAAGCAGGGCGGTGGCGAATACCGCATGCTTTTAGTGCCGCTACCAGCCTATTACGTGGTGGTTTCTCATTAAAAAAAGGTTCACCAGTTTCAGGGCAGAGCATCAAATATTTACTCTGAATATTTCTATCCTTTTTATATTTAATTAACTCTTGTGCTGCTTTCTTGGATCGTGCATTCAAACAAACTTCACGCGCCGTGTGAGTTTTCGTCACGTTTTTTTCAACACCGCGAACCCGACTTTTATTAACTTTGAACATTCCACTAAAAAAATCAAAATCTGACTCTTTTAATGCAATTAGTTCAGAGGGGCGGCATCCAGTCCAAAAAGCTAGTTCGTAATACCAATAATATAAAATTTCATCTCCCTTTAAAGTCGTTTTAAGATTTTCAAGTATTGCGTCCATTTCTGGTCTACTAAAGGGATCTGGAATATCAACTTGTACTTTTTTATTCCTTATGCTGTCTAACGGGTTTTCTGTAATAAATTTATTTTCCATTGCACAATCGAAAACCCCACGTAAAGGAATAAGGCAATTATTTAGAGTTTTCGCTGTTTTAAAATCACGATCAATAATAGCCTCTTTAATGTTCTCAATTGATATTGAGTTGATTGGCATAAGTGCGAAATAACCCATCCAATGAAATTCCAAAATATTTAAATAACCTTTTTTGGTATCGGTATTACTTTCACAGAATTTAAGATATTTCTGAGCGACCTCTTGAAATAGAATACCGCCGTTGACAATGACTGCGTCATCATCAACGAGCTGGCCTCTTGCTTCGGCAATATCACTATCAGTTAAAATACCCCATTCAGCCTTTGTTATTAACTGAGCTCTAATTTTAGCGGCCGCCGAGATACCTTCTGCACTTGGGGGGTGAGGTAGCGTGATGTTGTACTCTTTCTTTCTTCTCTCGAAGTAGATTTGGATCGCCCCGTTTCTGATACGCACGCCAGTTGGCATCGACTTTGTGCTTTTTGAGTCAGCCATTCATTGAAACCTTTAATTGAGTAGTAAATATTTCCATCTTGTTTAGTCCAAACAAGATCTTCTTGCCAATTTTTACGGCGGTGGGTCAGTTTCTCCTCATTAATGCCTGTAAGTGCTGAAAACTGGCTGGCACTAACCCAATCCAATGGGATTAGACCAAAGCGCGAAAGTAGCTCTAAGAGTTCCTCATTCATGAGTGCACACTCCATTCATCACAAACTATATTTCGACATCCTATAAAGTCGTAAGGATTGTCCTGCCAAGTAATACGTCCGCATGAAGGGCAATTGAATCGGTGCTTTGGATCCGCCTTTCTACGCTGATACTTCTTAACTATTTCAGGAGTCTTTAGGCCAGCGCCAAAAACCATTTTTCGCTTATTGATATTACGATGTTCGAAAGTTCGACGTTTTACCTTGTCGGCTAATGCAAATGGCATTACCACATAACGATCATCAAGGCTCTTAGCTCTTTCAACCCCAACCACTGATGCTTTATCAAAATCAGTCGATGTGCAGTATTTGTCCACATTCAGCCAGTAAACATCATTGCCATCCCATTTACTTTTTTCAAAGGCAACATAAGTATTGTGTATATCGTTGAATGGCTGGGTTTTATTAGGAATAAGCTGACAATCAACTTTCCATATAGCCAAAGCATCTACATGATCAGCGGAAATTGGTAGGCAATCGCCGCATGATAAAGCCCAATATTTTTGAGCTTCTTCAAGCGTATACACATGAGCCTGATCCAAATCAGTGTGATAACCACATTCTTCATGTCGATGCCAAACCACATTCGATCCAAGGTAGCCATGTGAAGAGGTGAGATAGAATCTATTTTTCATGGCACCTCCTTCAAACTTTGAGCTACTACTGGAGGCAAATCCTCAGATAATCCTTCATACCAATAGATGTCACTATCTTCACCGCGTGCATCCATTTCACCATCATGACCACAATTACAGCACTTAACTTTATCCCCATCATTGAACGTACCATCGATTGAAGATGTTGAGTAGATAACCGCTTCAGCATGACCACAGTTAAAACAATTTGAACCCCAGTCCATTTTTATTTCAATCATGACTTTGCTCCTGTGCTTCGATCATTGCTTTACAGTGTGCGGCTACTTTTTCAGCCTCAGCCTTTAATTTGAATGTTTCGTAATATCCGACATCACTATTTTCTTCATCCCATTGGATTGCAGCAAAAACAGGGTCTTGATCCAGTTCATATGAAACTCGATGTTCAACTTCTACCACTTCACCAACTGGTATATCGCAAAGCCATTCAGGGTCTTCACGGTAAATGTTTTCACTATCATCCAAATACCAAGTTTTGATTTCTTTAACTGGCACCAAAACAAACCCTTCAGGAACCGCTTGGGCTGTAGCTGCTTGCCACAGCTCCCAATCACTTTTAAAATTCCAGCCTGCATACCGATTATTTGGGAATCTTTTCTCGCAATCATCTAAGTCTTTTTTTAATGTTTCATAATCTATGCCTATTTGTTTAGCTTTAAATCTTTCAAACGCTTCTTGTTCTTTCTGAATTCCCATCACACTCTCCTGAGCAAACATCTGCGCAAAAACCTGATTTATTGTTTAAATTGCGCAAATAATTGCTCTAAATATTCATTTAACCACTGGCACAATCGTCAATTGACCGCCTGTTGTTGATTCAATCAATTTAGTGAAATAACCAATTGCATTACCTAATGTTGTTTCATCAGCTTGAGCAGGGCGCTTTACTAAAATCTCAATCGCTTCTAAAAGTTTTCGCTTTTCATGCACTTCCATCACGCAACCTCAACCTTCAAAATATATTTCTGGCCGCCACTGGTGAACTCAACCACTTCATTGTTCGCAAGTAAGTAGTGTCCGACAGCTTCAATATTTTTAGCACTCATGCCGTTTTTGGCTCTAACTCTGCGTCTATCACATTCAAGACACGCATTTGACTTCACAGATCGTTCGGAGGTGCCGCACGACTTACATGGGGCAACAGGCTTATAACTTTTTAAGCCACTCTTTTCAGCACGTGTACGCAAGATATGATTTTGATGACTGTTCGGGCGCTCAGCACTTTTAACCGCTGTGTCTACATTGCAGTAATTAAACTCAGCTTTGTTTGTATTGACCGCTTGTTTAATTTGACCGCCGCTTTTAACAAATTTAGCAATCGCTTCCGAATAATCGGGCTTAATTTTCGTTTCAAACATCACGCCACCTCAATCTTCTTATTCAGCGCTTCAATAAATTGCTTGCCGATAATTAACCAGTGATTTAGAAAATCCCACCAAAGCAACTGGCATGCTTTATTCATTTTTCCGTTCTGCCAAAGCACTATTTGTCTGCGCTCTTTCGGCATTTTGGGATTTATACAAGTGATAGAACCATCAGCATTTGTCTTTGTGGTAAAACCAACAACAGATAAAAACATCGTGAATTGGTCCATGTGTCTTTTAGGGACTTTTTTCATGCAACCACCTATTTACTTGTGTTTTCAGCAAAATCAATAACGTCCTGAGGTACAGAGCGCTTAGATTGATTTGAAACAGAAAGTTGAACTTTTACAGTGCGCAAAATTTCACGCCCAAGACCTGCAACAGAGTCACCAACGGCAGGTTGCATCTGACCACTCTTAACAGCAGTTAATGAGTCCCAAAGTGCATTTTTAAGTTGTTCAGCAGTTAATTGATTGCTCATAATTTCTTTTCCGTGTTTGGCGTTTATTCAATGTGCCTTTCAGTGCTGCGCGTTCTGTAAAATCAAGCCTTTCAGTTACTTCTGTTTCCAATTCATTAAGAAGCAAAGCTGACTCATAGAACTCGCCATACTGTTTCTTGGCTCGGTATATCTGGTCATATTTCTGCTTGTAGGCCCTATATTTTGGTGTCCTGCAATACTCAACATGCCTATGCATTCTTTGCTTACGTTTAGCCTTTGCTGTCACTGGATCGTAGGTTCGTTGAAAGTACTCAGCCTTTTTTATCTTGAGTGATTCAAGGTTTTTTAGGCGGTACTGGCGGTCATACTCAGCCTTTTCAATTTTCTTTTGCTCATCGGTTTTTAGTGACCGTCTATGAATGCCGCTACATGTACGAGAGCAAAATAAATACCCTACTTTTCTCAATGTCCTATTTGCTTCGCCATTTTCACGTTGGAATTGGTTACCACAAATAGAACAAAGAAAATTACCCAGTGCCATGTCACACTACCTTTATGAGTGGTGTTACTCATCCTCATCTTCTTCGGATGGGTCATATCCCTTGAGCTCTTTGCATAAGGAATCGCAATCTTCTTTTAAAGTGTCTCTTTCTGATTCAAGTACGCCGTCTTTGTAGTTTCGAATGAACCAAAAATTATGACCTTCATCAAAAGCTTTAACGGTGCAACTTAATTTAAATTGAGCAATCCATGCGTCCAGAATAACGATAGGTGAGTTCCAAGCGGTATCAAAAGTCACTTGGGCATCTGCCACATTCACATCGTATGCATTCCATTTCGTTCCCCAGTTTGGGATCGCCCATTGGTACCAAGTTTTAGCGCCGTGGTTATCTACGTTCGAAATGATCTGTTGCCCGAGCTTTAATAGGTTTTCAGGGGTTTCGGAATTGTCATCAATTAGACGTTTAGCAGTAGCTAGATCACGTAGAACTACATCTTCTTTTGAAGAGAAAAATTCATCTTCGAAATATTTCTCAATTTGATCGGCTGTAATCTCTGACTTGAAGCCTTCAGACAAAGCATATGCGAGTGCAGCATCAGTACGAGATCCTGATTCAACATTTAGAGCTTCAGGCATTGGAATGACTTTATTGAAGTCAAATTCACGTGCGTCAGTACGCATGAAATCAAGTGCATCTTTTGCATTTGCAGAAGTGATCTCAATCTTATTAGTCACATGGTTTGGCATTGTAATATTCCTATGTTTGAAAATTAGTTTAGAGACGCAAACTGCATTTGATGCTTAACAGCCATTGCTTTCTGATGTTCAACATCATCGGCACAGCCTTTCAAAATAACTAAACAAATACTGAAAATACTGATCATTAGTAGGGTGCTTGCTGCAAAGTTCTTTACCAACTCAATAACTGGCTTATGTTGTGGCTTTGTTTCTTCCAAGGTCGGTTCTTGGTAGAGGATTGCAGATGTTTGGCTTTTGGTTGTGCCAAACTCAGGTAATTTGCTATGAGATGCGCGTTGATTCATAATTATCCCCGTAAGCGTGCAAGTGTTTACATTGGGCCCTGATCGCCGTGCAAAGTTATCAGGGCTTTTTGATGCCTAAAATTAAGCTGTGAATGTTCCAATACGAACAGGGTTGTCAGGCAGTAATTCAATTACTTTGGCTTTAAAGTCTTGAATGATTTCGTCTAGCAACAATTCTTCTTTCACGATCTGAATTGAGAAGACTGGCTTATCATCATTTGTGTTGATGACTAGACGCAGAACAATAAGACGCTCATCTAAGCCAAAGTAAGCAGAGTCGCGGATCTTGAAATATGCAGGCGTAAATTCTTCTTTAGAACGCGCTTCAACTTGGTCAAAGCGAGAGCGACTTTCAGACATATTGCCTACTGAATGATCGGCGCTAACCGTCGCATCAATTTTCATATTGCGAACAGCTGCCAATGCTTGTGCGCCACCAATCACATTGCCTAAAGCATCAGTAATTTCTAATACACTTACCCAGTCTTCCAAGAAGACAGCAAAATCACGCTGAGAAAGTTTGCGGTCTTTAAGTGCATTCAACTTTGACCAAACAACAGTTGGTTCTAGTTGTAAGATGGCTTTGTGGTCGCAATGGCCTTGTTCATATACACCATCTGAATAATTCAAAATGCATGTGGCTGTAACATTTTTATGATCAACAAAGACAGGTGCATCGCCGAACTGACCGTCAATAACAAATGATTTGAAGTCTGCCATTGTTGGGGTTTTTAAAACACCACGTGCACGCTCACGACCACCTTGGAAAATTTCTAAATCTTGAATTTTATAATCTTCATGTACCGCAACTAAATCACCACGAGCTACATCTTTAACTGGGTTTGCAAGTACCGCGATTGCATTTGCTTCTGTATTTTCCATTTGGAACATTCCTATTGAGGGTTAAAAAAATTAAAGGTTTTGTGTTGTTGGTTAAGCTTTTTCGAATTCGTTAAACAATTGTTTTGTGTGATTGGCGAAGATAGTCACGCTGCCATCGTTGTTTAAATACATTGGTGTTTCAGAGGTTGTATCTTCTGAGCGTTTGCCTTTGGCAGTAGGTTCTACATAGGCAAGGGTGTGCGAGATATTCACCTGGTTCGATTCACCAATACGTGCAATATCGATAGTTACTTTGACTTGGCCTTTTTTGCCATTTGCTACAACGCCTTGAGCTACTTCTGAAATAGCGATACCAAGTTGCTGCGAGAAATTACCGCCTGAGAGGTCGGCAACGAATTGAGGTGCATCTGTTTGTTTTGTCATTTTGGTTTACTCACATTGGGTTGGTGTGTGAGAAAAGATTAACTCTAGTTAATAATATAGTCAACAATAAAATTAACTAAAGTTAAAATAAAATAAACAACACTTGCTAACTAATATTTATAAGACAATAAAAAGCCCACCATAACGGCGGGCTCAATAAAGATTAAATTTTATTTGTTTTTCTTTACCATTTTTCAATTCGGGCAATTTGCCAGACCCAACCATAAACTTGAAAGTCTTGATCAACTCGTTCAGTAGCAGTTAATACCTGCTCAGGATATTCAGCGGAATTGTCAGAAACAATCCGAACACCACCGAAAGGCATATTGTAAAGTCGTTTCGCATAATGCAAACCACCAATACAAATGACAAATATTCTCCCGTCTTTGATTTCTCTGCGCCCCAAGTCAATATGAATGGTATCGCCGTCTTGAATGGTTGGCGACATCGAATCTCCTGAAGCAGTTGCCGCTACTGCATTCTCTTTTGATATTGCAAGATTTCTAAGGGTTGCTTTTGACATACGCAACTTACGCTTTTCATTGGCAATATGTTCATTTATTGCCCCAGATCCACAAGCAAAAGAGAAATCTTTAAAGAAAGGAATCTCAACTTCATCTTCGTCCAGTGGTGTTGAATTATCCCAAGTTGTGATTGGTGTGAGGTTCGGTATAGCGTTAGCAGGACCTTTTCCAGTCAATAACCAATCATCAGTAACACCCAAGAACTCCGCTATTAATTTTAATTTCCCAGCCTTAGGTTCACTTTCTCCATGAAACCATTTACCTGCCGCAACAGGTGACACAGATGCAGCACGCGCTAAAGCTGCAGGTGTTACACCTTTTTCTTCCATTTTTTGTTTTAAGCGTTCGTGAAAAGACATAAAAAAACCCATCAAAAGTATTAACCAATGTTAATGCATACAGTTGTAACTGTGGTTTGCATGTGGTAACTTTGGTTAATTAACCGTAGTTAAGAGAAAATCATGAGACCGTCTGACCTAATGCGGTACTTCAAATGCAAAACCAAGCGCGAACTGTCGTTAAAAACTGGTTATTCAGAAGTCACTTTATGGAAGTGGGAAAAAAAAGGTATCCCGCCGCGTACTCAAGCAGTTTTTGAATTAACCACAAAAGGGAAATTGAAGGCTGATTTAGAAACCTTAACTCCATAAACATATTTTCACGTTTTCCAACAAATAGGTAAACGTGAATAAATTCAAGGATTCACATATGGACATTAGTAAAGAAACAAAAACAGCGCTGCATAAGATGGTCCATCAATCTACAGGTGTAAGCCCAAAAGATGTCGCAGATGTATTGGGTGTATCGCATAAAACTGTTTTGAATTATGCAAACCCAAATATGGAAACGCATTTGCCAAGCCTGAAAGCTTTTGAAGCAATGCTGACCTACACAGAAAATCCAGCAGTTTTAAAAGTTTGGGCACACAAAATCGGTTTGATGTTGGTCCCTGTAGAAAATACTGATGGTAAAGAGCACCACTTAAGCGTTTTGGAGTCTTTGCTAGGTATGAATGTTGGAAATGGTGCAGCAAACAAACAAGTTTTGAATGCATTGGAAGACGGTGTTGTGACTCCCGCGGAGATGGATGAGACGGATCACATTCTAGAAGAGATGGAACTCAAAATTCAATCACTACGCAAAGCCATGAAAGGTGAGTGCGCTAAGTATTTATCAGCTTTGCAAATAGAAAAAGCCTGATCGCAGAAATCAGGCTTTTAGTGTTCAAAAAACTAATAGAGGCAATCTTGTGAACAAAACCAATCTAACACAACACCCATGCGCTAACAAGTGCAGCAATTTTAAACAAGAGCAGTGCAACCACTGTTTAGTGACTCAAGTTGAAAAGCGCGAATTTGAATTAGGTCTGACACCCGATGAGGCGTATGTGAAAACCATATCGGTGGAAGCAACAACATGCTCAGATTTCGTGAAAGGCGACACGGTTGTATTTGTTGACGCATTTATGCCCGACGACCTTATGACGGTTCACCAGGTGCAAGACGATGGGGTTTTACTGAATGGTAATCGCAAATTTGCATTAGCTGATTTATTACGCCACGCCACGACTGTAGAGCTAAACGCTAAACGCCGTCTTTCATTGACTGAGCAAAGTTTGGGTGAAGTGTCGTGATAAAAAAAGGAAAAGCCCGAGAGTTGAGATCGGGCTTTAGCATTCAATTCAGAGGGTAAATCTTAATGAATATGCCGATGATAACACAGTTTCAAGAAAATCAAAAAACCATGTCGACTCGCGTTATTGCTGACTTGACAGAAAAGCGTCATGACCACGTTAAGCGTGATGTTGAAAACATGCTTGGGCAGCTTGGTTTAGATATCCCCAAATTTGGGGGTATCTATTTTGATGCTCAAAACCGCCAACAAACCGAATATTTGTTAGATGAAGAGCTAACAATGACTTTGGTCACTGGCTACAACATCGTTTTGCGCAATCGAGTTATTAAGCGCTGGAAAGAACTCGAAGACAAAGCATCAAAACCTGTCGAACTCAGTCGAATGGAACTAATCCAGTTGGCCTTGGCTGCTGAACAAGAAAACCAAGCGCTTAAGGACCATGTCGCCGTGCTAGAGCCTAAGGCACAGGCTTTAGACACTATTGCCGATACAAGCAATACATATTGCATTCGTGAATGTGCAAAAACGATTGGCATTAAAGAATCGGAGCTTATTCAGTTGCTCATTGATAAGAAATGGGTGTACCGAGATGCGTCCAAAAAATTACAGCCAATGGCTCAGTACGCGTTAAATGGTGTGTTTTCAAATCGCACATCACCAGTTATCAAAAATCATCACGACGGCCAAGAGCGCGTGTTTTTGCATATGCGTGTTACTGCTTTTGGTTTAACACGAATCACAGGTCTTGTAGAGAAATCACGCATGAAGGGAGATTTTGTAGCATGAGTCACTATTCAACACTAAAAGGGCTGGGTAGAGCGATTGCATACTTCCCGCAGCTCGGCATTTACCTGGGTAATCCGTTGGCGGGTATATTCCTAAGTCAGCTTGTATATTGGCACGACAAAACCGATTGTGAATTGGGTGTATATAAGACATCTGAAGAATGGCATAAAGAAACTGGTCTTACTTACAGTCACCAAAAAACTGCCCGTACATTGCTTAAAGATTTGGGTATTTTGAGTGAAACAGAGAAGCGCTTAGAGCATAAGTTGTACTTCAAATTAAACATTGATGCATTCGATGAATGGTTTGAAAAGTGTATTAATTCTGACCAAAACAGCGAAAGTGAAACAGCAAATTCCCGAACTCGAAATCCTACATTCGGGGGTGAAGTAAAACAACATTCGGGGGTGGAGGAATCCTTTACCCGCGGTGAAGCTAAAAGCACATCCGTTATACACAATATTACTTCAGAGATTACAACAGAGATTACTTCAAAAGATTTAAGTACTGCTGCAAGCAAGAAACCAAACAAATTTGATTTCAAATCTACGTTGATCGAAAACGGTGTATCTGAAAAAACTGCAACTGAATTTATGCAGGTTCGTAAGGCAAAAGGCGGGGTGAATACCGAGCGTGCATTCAAACTTCTTGAAAGCCAAATTGCAAAAGCAAATTTAACGTTTGCTCAAGGCATCGAGTATTGCTTAAACCGTCAAAAACCTTGGGCAGCATTTGAGGCACAGTGGTATTTCAACGAGCAAAACCGCACTTCGCAACCACCCGCACCAGTTCAACAACCTTTGGAACGCCGTCGTTTTGGTAGCCAAGCAAATCAACCAGCGCCAATGCGTGATGTTCAAGGAGAGTGTGCATGAGCAATATCCAATTATTTGAGCAAGCATTTGCGATTGATTTTCCGATTGAAGTAGCGGACATGGTTCTTCAGCGCATGAGTGATCTTTACGGATCAGCATTCACGAAAAACTTTGAAGTTTATGCGGATGAAGAACTTCGCCAATTGGCCTGCACAGTCCTAAATGGCCTAACCCCAGCAGATATCGCACGTGGCTTAACTCGTATGAACTCTGAGGAATGGTGCCCGAAGAATTTACCGACATTCCGCAGCTGGTGTGAACAGGGTGGTGATTGGTGGACTGCTGACATGGCATGGGCCAAAGCAATGCAGTTTGAATCAGATCCACAAACGAAGATCACAACGCTGACTAAGCGTGTACTTGATGAAGTTCGCCATGTACTGACAGCAGAAGGGCAAAAATCGGCTCATTTCGCTTTCAAAGATATTTATGTGGATTACCTACGCCGTGCTAAGGCGAGTGGCAAGACTCAAGAAATGTGGGTGAAGCCTAAGGCTCCAAAGCAGCTCGATAACCATGAACGCAACCGTACTGGTATTCCTTGCCCGCCTGAATTATTGGCGACATTGGGGAAGACTTATAATCGTGTTGGGGGTGAAGTGTGAATCAAGCATTTTCAAAGCTCAATAGCGCCGCCGTGCTAGAGCGTGGAATCGATGTTCTTTTAGTTGTTAAAAACACATCAGTAGCAACAGCATCAGAAATACAGCTACAGGTAATGCCGCAGGTGACGAAACGTGCTGTACAGCGCTATTTAAAAAATTTGGTTCAGATGGGGCTTCTGTATGCAAAACACAGTGAAGGCCTAGAAAATCGATATTACCTGAGTGGTAAAGCTAAACAGTTATTTGAGGTGAAGGGATGAATAAAGGCGACCGCGTAAAAATAGATTTTATTGGTGAATCAGCAACGATTTATTCAGGCAAACGCTTCACTGGATACGGTGTGTTAGATCGTGTTGAAGATGGGCGGGTATTTGGGCGCTTAGATGATGGAACGCCGTTCATGTGTTTGTGTGCTGATGTGGAGGTAATCCCACTAGTGGATCGCACTGAAGAATTTGAAGCATTTTTTACAGCACAACCATTCTTTAAAAACTTGAGATTTATACACGGCGATAAGCTTTTTGATTTTGACAAAGGCATCGGGTACCGCAATTTAACTGTTCAAGTTGGCTATGTGTGTTTTTGCAAAGGTGATGGGGAGTTTGTATTGAATGACTAAGTATCTCATTGGCATCGATACGGGTGTGAACACAGGTTACGCCGTGGCAGAAGACAAAGGCAATGGCGGTGAATTATTTGAGGTTAGATCCTTAACGATTACTTAGGCCATGAATCGAACGCTTGAGTTTGTTGTGCACTATGGAAAAGAAAACGTCTGTTTATTCATTGAAGATGCTCGGCAGCGCACCTGGTTCACTGGTGGTCGTGAGAAAGCACAAGGTGTTGGATCGGTAAAGCGTGATGCACAGATTTGGGAAGATTGGTGTAAGGAGCAAGAGTTGAATTACCAAATGATTCATCCAGCAGCCAATGCAACAAAAACAAAGGCCGATGTATTTAAAAAGCGCACCGGTTGGATTGAACGTACGAATGAGCATGCGCGTGATGCTGCTATGTTGGTTTTTAAAAGATTTGCGAAGTTTTGAGGGAAATAGGATGAATGCAGTAATGACTGAGAAATTTAAAAACTTTGAGTGGTTGGCGCAAGGCATTACTGCTAAATCGCCTATTTTTGGTCAAGAAGGGCATAGCACTGGGGAAAAGCCTATTGATTATCAGGATAGATTAGGCGCTATTGCTGCAATGGGTAGCCAGCTTGCCAAGTCTGTTGCATCAGTCATCATCTTTGGTGAATGCTCAAAGGGTGATTACGAATATATCCGCAATCACTTGGCTAAAATCATGATGGATGCCGCATATGTGGATAAGAAGCGCGAGCCTGAGCAAATTGCGATTTATCACCTTTCATGGCTGGTAGCAAAGATGGTGATGGTTTTTGCGTTAGATCCTGATTATGAGTCTAACTTTACTGCGAAAGGTCGGCTTGAGGTTGTCGCAGGTGTATCTGGTAAGCAGATGTCTTTAAGTGTGTATCGTCACACATGGAAGCCTTATGAAAATCTTATGGTGATTGCGCTTGAGATGGCTATTAAAGAGGCTTCAGATGCGATTGATGAATATCGCCGTGCAACATATTCAGAGTTACGCGCCTAAAATATCGGGAGCATTGTGTCTTTCAAACAATATTTAAGAATAGTTGGCATTATTCTGCTAACTAAGGTATCATATTTCTATACTGGTCGTATTACGGTTCAACCGAGACCAAGGCATTAAAGTTCATCGAAAGGTGGGCTTTTTTGACATTATTTATTCATAAAATTAAGTGATAATGTCTTTTTGTTTTTGAGCTCTAATTGAAATGGCGATTTTAACTGTTAAAGAACTAGAAGACACTCTCGGTAAATTAGTGGCTGAAGGTAAAAAGCCTGAAAAGATTTTATTAGGCTATAAAGCGTATGGCGAGCTAATGAATGATCGTAGCTTTTTTGAGGAAGTGGCTGGCTCGGCAATGGATCCAAACAAACGAAAATATAAAAATATTAAAATTAAGGTTACCCAAGACGAATACCAGTTTGAAGTGAAGTGTTCAAAAGAGTAAGCTTAAGCATCAAGGAAAGCTCGCCAAATGGTGGGCTTTTTATTGCCCTGAGAAATATTAATGTAATCACACCAAGTTAAAATGCTTGATCATTGCTTGATTAACCAG
Source organism: Acinetobacter sp. P1332 (assembly GCF_044057475.1). Classification (NCBI taxonomy): domain Bacteria; kingdom Pseudomonadati; phylum Pseudomonadota; class Gammaproteobacteria; order Moraxellales; family Moraxellaceae; genus Acinetobacter; species Acinetobacter sp. P1332. The sequence goes on along the minus strand of NZ_CP171157.1, from coordinate 2,738,047 downwards.
GAAGGAATCTTGCTTAGTTCGACAAAATTACTGACATTATTTTGGAAATAAGTATCATAAATTTATGTTTTATAAGTAAAAGTAACTGACATTTCTTGCGACATGATTGCTTGATTGTCCAGGAGTAAAATCATGCTTAGATTACTGATGTGCTTATTCGGCCTACATGGTGCGACTGAGATCGATTACACGGTTGATGATGAAGAAATCAAGGTGTGTCGGGATTGCATGAAAGAAGTTGAATAATACAAAATCAAAAATATAAGCCTGCTCATTAATTTGATCGGGCTTTTTTAATGCCCGGAGAAAAGTGAAGCAATGAAAATTAAATTATTAGCAGTCGGTTTAATGTGTGCAACAGCACTCGTTGGTTGTTCGCGTGATGCTCAAGTTGCTTCACGCAACCTATCTCATGCAGCAGACAACTTTCAATTAGATCGACGAATCGTTTTTTATAACGGTGTTACTGGTGATTATGTTCTAACGATTGAAGGAAAGTGTGCCTTTGAAGCTGTTAGTGAGCGAAAGGTTGATGTGACCTGTAAGACCAGCGACACGGAATTTAAAAAGCATTCACTAGGTATTTCAGACAATGTGACTTACTTTTCCGAGCAACTAAATAGCAAAGGTGTCAGTACCTACCAGTACAAAGTTGACTTTAGACCAAGCGTTATCATTCCTGATGTAGATCTGAAGTTACCTAAATAACTCGCCGGACGTATTACGGCAAACAAAACCCCTCGCATTCTAGATGTTGAGGGGTTTTTCTTTTCTTATTGGATGGTCTTATGACAGATAAGGTACAAGCGAAAAAAGACTTAGAATTTTGCACTGCTGAGCTGTCTAAGTACCAAAATTTAAGTCGTTCTGGTTTGACTCGGGATGAGATGCTGGCGATAGATGGCATAATGATTAAGTTGAAAGAGCGGGTTAAGAATCTAAGAACAAGCCTGTACGATTAATTAACAAATAAACCGCTCTTGTATAATTTCTTACATATCTATCCCTATTAATTGTGAGAAATGTATTCTTTCGGTATTGATAATATTTTTAATTATGAGAGTATAAAAAAAGAACAATAAAGAGGGATAAGTATGACTTCACAAGATGTGCTTGTAATCTCGGTTTCGGCTTTAGTCCTTACATTAATCATTTATGAGTTCGGGCAAATGTCGATGTTGTTTTAAGCGAACCACCTTCGGGTGGTTTTTTTATGTCAGGAGAAAAGAGATGTCGTGTAAATCATGTGAAGAACGTCGACAGAAGCTAAAGGCAATGTATGAACAGTCAAAACAGTCAATTTCAAATGCAATTGCTTTCCTTGGTGGGCGAGCTGGTAAAGCAGAACAGCCAAGTGTTGATACAGAACAATCAACTGATTCAGCACCTGACACAGCAGAGCAACCAGATCAACGAATTATTGTTAATACTCGAGGATCAGGAAGAGGAAAACGCTCCTAGATATATGGATGAATAACTATGTTCCACAGTATGAATGATGGGAAAGGCATTCGATATGTATATGTGAATGGCAATCGCATTAAGTGTGTGAAGTGGGCGAATGTAGATCAGGGATTAGTTTGTTTTATACCTCATCGTCGCTTTACCAAGAAAGATAGACGCAAGGGTGAAATATACACACGATTATTGCGTGGCACTGTGACAGTGGAGTTCATTAAGCATGAAGCTAAAACGATTGCAGAGCAGACTTGATGCCATCACACCCAAGCAACCTAGACCGCCAAAGAACTGGGGATCAGGCCGCGGTGGTAGACCATGGCGCAGACTCAAAGAAAAGATTCATCTACGTGATAACTGGACATGCCAGCACTGCCGCCGTGTTACTACACAACTAGAACTGGACCATATTGTTAACGTTGCACAGGGTGGCACCGATGATGAATCTAACCTGCAATCGTTGTGCCCGCCGTGTCACAAAGATAAAACCTTAAAGGAGAGTCGGCAGTGAGCGAAAAGTTAGTACAGGTGTATGACCGAAGCAAAGACCGCAACATCTTCTTTAATCCTGCAAAAGTCGAAGCTTGCGTCATTGAATGGACAGGCAAGAAAGATTACAGCCAAGACATTCACACATTCCATGTTTACTTAGAGTCTGGACACACGTTGAACGGTGAAGTGAATGATGATGGGAAAACTAAAATACTAAACGCAATCAACAGCGTGCAAGGGAGGGGGGAGTTGAAAAGTTCAAAACCTTTTAGCCTCGGACACCACCCCCATCTCACGTATAAAAAAATTTCTCTTTTTAGCTAAAAGTTAACTTTTAGAGTTAAGGATTTGCGATGGCTTTAACAGCAAAAATGAAAGCTTTTGCTCAAGCTGTTGTGGATGGCTTAAGCAATAAAGATGCAGCAATATCAGCAGGATATAGTGAGAAATCTGCAATGCAGCAAGGTTCTAAACTTGCAAAAATTCCAGAAGTTATTGCCTATATTGATCAATTTAAATCAGTTAAAAAGTTAACTCCTACGACCGAAAAGTTAACTTCAAAAAAACCAAAAGTTAACTCCGTGGATAGTGGGGAAAATGACAACCCTTTGGATGAAGAGAATTACGCCAAGGATGATCCGTTACAGTTTCTTTTAGATGTGATGAATAAAAGCGATGACATGTTCATGCGAGTGAATGCTGCTAAGGCTGCATTACCTTATGTACATGGCAAGGTTGCTGACAAAGGTAAGAAAGAAACTAAAGCGGAAGAAGCTAAGAAAGCAGCCCAAAGCGGAAAGTTTGGCACCTTGAATAATCAATTACCGAGTTAAAACATGACTGCAATGCTCCCAGTATGGACAACCGCTTGCCCAGACTGGGAGGAGCGTATTGTCAAAAAGCAATCGCTCATGCCATGTGCACCACAGTTTCCGCAAGTTGCAGATGTTGCTGAGCGAATTTTTAAGGAACTCATTCTTGTTGATGTGATGGATAGCCCGAAGATGGGCGATGTCACATTGGAGTGGGTAATTGAATTTGTAAGAGCAATTGCAGGGGCATATAACCCTGAAACTAAGCGTCGCTTGATTCGTGAGTTTTTTCTTCTGATTTCTAAGAAAAATACTAAGTCTACGATTGCTGCAGGAATCATGCTGACTTTGCTTTTGTTAAATGATCGACTTTCAGCAGAGTTGATCATCCTTGCACCAACCAAGGAAGTTGCAGACAACAGCTTTAACCCGATTAGAGACTTCATCAAAGCAGATGAAGAGCTCAGTTCAATGACTAATATTTCTGAGCACACTAAAACCGTAACTCATTTGGGTACGGGTGCCACGCTCAAAGTTATTGCAGCAGAATCAAATGCAGCTGCTGGTAAGAAAGCCTCAATCATTTTGATCGATGAGGTTTGGTTATTCGGAAAACGCGCTAATGCGGAATCAATGTTCCGTGAAGCGAAAGGTGGTTTGGCATCGCGTCCCGAAGGGTGCGTGATTTACCTTTCAACCATGTCTGATGAAGTGCCATGTGGTGTATTTAAACAATTATTAGATTATGCGCGTGATGTAAGGGATGGAATTAAAGAGGATAAAGCCTTTTTACCTCTCATTTATGAGTTTCCTAAGCATCTGATTGAGGCTGGAGAACACCTTAAGCCTGAAAATTTTTACATCACCAACCCAAATTTAGGAGCATCAGTTGACCTTGAATACCTGATTTCAGAGTTCAACAAGGTCAAAGATGCTGGTGAAGAGTCACTTCGAGACTTCCTTGCTAAGCATTTGAACATTGAAATCGGCATGAACTTGCGTGCAAACCGTTGGGCGGGTGCTGAGTATTGGGTTCAGCAAAAGCATGTGTTTGGACTTGAGCAATTAATTGAACAATCTGAGTTGATCACATTAGGGATTGATGGCGGTGGCTTGGATGACTTACTTGGGTTCGCAGCCTTAGGACGATTGAAGAAAGATCCACGTATTTGGTGGCTTTGGAGTCGTGCTTGGGCTAATAAAATTGCCTTAGAACGCCGTAAAGAGAACATACCTAAATACAAAGACTTTGAGCAAGAAGAAAGCCTTGTTGTTGTCGATAAAGTGGGTGAAGACATTGACCAGTTGGCGTTAATTGCAAAGCAAATTTATGACAGTGGCAAGCTCGACAAAATTGGGCTAGATCCGCAAGGTCTTGGAGGTCTCATTGATGGATTAACTGGCGCTGGAATACCTGAAGAGGTTCTTGTCGCAGTCCCGCAAGGTCATAAGTTGATGGGATACATCATGACTTCTGAGCGTAAATTGGCAGAGGGAAATCTCTGGCATGCGGGTCAGCAGCTTATGACTTGGTGTGTAGGTAATGCTCGGGTCGTGATGATCGGTAATGGTATGCGTATTACCAAGCAGGATTCAGGTGTAGGAAAAATTGATCCAGTTATTGCAATGTTTAACGCCGTGGCATTGATGAGTTTGAACCCTGAACACTCTGATAAAGCAACGCTTTCAAGCCATTTGGAAAAACATGGGATTAGGAAACTGTAATGAGTTTAAAAACAAAACTATTGGATGCGTTTGGTTTAAGTATCAAGACGAATCCAATTTCTAGTCCCGATGATTTATCAAAAATATTTGGGGCTAATGCCGTTGTTGGTGGGCGGTCAGTAACACCTTTGACTGCTATGCAATTATCTACAGTTTTTACGTGTGTACGTGTTTTATCTGAATCGATGGGTATGTTGCCTTGCAGACTTTATAAAAAGAAAGGTCGAGATAAGGTACCGGCAGAAAATCATAAATTGCATGATCTTTTATATGTTGCACCAAATGATTATATGACAGCCCAAGAGTTTTGGGAGCTGCTTATGGTGTGCTTATGTTTGCGCGGTAATTTTTACGCCTACAAAGTTTATGTATTGGGTGAAGTAGCTGAGTTATTACCGATTGATCCCGCGAGTGTCACGCCAAAACTTAACGATGATTGGACAGTTGAATACAGTGTAAATTTTAAAGGTCAAGGCACAAAGACTTTGACACAAGACGAAATTTGGCACGTTCGATTATTCACACTTGATGGATTGCTTGGTTTGAATCCAATTACTTATGCACGCAAATGTATTGGATTGGGGATGGATACAGAGGACCATGGTGCAAATTTATTTAAAAATGGAGCTGTAACTTCTGGTGTTCTGGAAACAGATGAGCAACTTTCCGATGTGGCATTTGCTCGGCTCAAGGATGAGTTTGAGGAAAACTACACAGGTTTAGCGAATACATACAAACCCATGATTTTAGAACAAGGTTTGAAGTGGAAACCTACTGCATTAAATCTTGAAGACTCTCAGTTTTTAGAAACACGTCAATATCAGGCGACAGAAATTTGCGGGCTGTTCCGTGTTCCACCACATTTAGCCGCAAACATGGAAAAAATGACTTTAAACAATATTGAGCATATGGGAATGAGTTTTGTGAATTACTCATTAGTTCCTTATATGACTCGAATTGAGTCACGAATCAAGGTTGGGTTACTCAATGAAAAGGATCGCAAAACGCACTATGCAAAATTTAATGCAGGCGCATTGCTTCGAGGCGACCTAAAAACTCGCTATGAATCCTATGGGAAAGGTATTCAGTGGGGCTGGTTAAGCCCAAATGATTGCCGTGAGCTTGAGGATATGAACCCGCGTGAAGGTGGGGATATTTATCTAACACCAATGAACATGACAACAGATCCAGAAGGGGAAAACGATGCAAACAAAGCAGCGTCTTGATATCCCGTTAAAGATTAAATCTCTAACAGATACGGGAGAATTTGAGGGCTATGGCTCAGTATTTGGTGTCGAAGATAGTTATTCAGATGTAGTAGTAAAGGGGGCTTTTCAGAAGTCCCTTTCTTTTTGGGCTGAAAAAGGCCGACTTCCTTCATTGCTTTGGCAACACAAAATGTCCGAACCAATCGGCATATATACGGAAATGAAAGAAGACGACCATGGTTTATATGTGAAAGGCCGTCTTCTTATTGATGACGACCCATTGGCAAAACGTGCTTATGCCCATGCCAAAGCAGGCAGCCTTGGTGGTCTATCAATCGGGTACATCTTAAAAGATTGGGAATATGACTCTTCCAAAGGGGTCTATTTATTGAAAGAAATTGATTTGTGGGAAGTGTCACTTGTGACCATGCCTGCAAATGATGAAGCAAGAATTTCTGAAGTGAAATCTTTGCTTGAAAAGGGTGAGACACCATCTCCAACCAAAATTGAGCGTGCTCTGCGAGATGTAGGGTTTTCACGTTCTCAAGCCAAGGCATTTATGTCTAAAGGCTACAGTGCAATTGATTCTCAGCGAGAGGCTGACAACGAAGATGCGCTACAACCACTTAAATCCTTAAAATCCATTTTCGTAGGTGAGTAATCATGGGTATTGAAAAGAAAGATATTGAAGAAGTTGCAGCAGACCTTAAGGGTACGTTTGAAGATTTCAAAAAGAAAAATGACAAAGAGCTAGAAGGTATTAAATCTGAAAAAGGCAAATTGTCAGAACAAGTCGATAAGCTCAACGAAAAAATGAGCGAACTCGATAACCTAAAAACTGAACTGGAAAAGGAACTTAAAGCTGCCAAACGCCCAGGAGCGGTAGGTGGTAAAGAGGTCAGTGAATATAAAGCTGCCTTTGGTAAGTTTGTACGCAAAGGCAATGAAGATGGTTTGGCTGAGCTTCAGCAAAAAGCTGTGCAGGTTGGGGTTGATGAAGATGGTGGTTATGCCGCTCCAGAAGAACTTGATCAGTCACTGCTGGAAATTCTGCGAAAAGATAACGTTATGCGCGAAGAATGCGGATCAATTCTTATCAGCGCATCGGGCTATAAAAAGCTCGTAAATATCGGTGGTGCCGGTTCAGGCTGGGTTGGTGAAACTGATGAACGCCCTGACACTAAATCACCAAAACTGAAAGAAATTATTGCAACTATGGGGGAGATTTATGCAAAACCTAAATCGACTCAGCAGGCATTGGACGACATGTTTTTTGATGTTGAACAGTGGTTATCAAGTGAAGTTGCTATCGAATTTGCCGAACAAGAGTCTTCAGCATTTTTGTTAGGAGATGGCACAAATAAACCAAAAGGTCTGATGGCACACGCCATGGCCCTAACTGGTGATAAAGATCGTGCTTTTGGAACATTACAAAACTTTAATTCAGGTAGTGCAGATTCGTTTGATTCTGATGACTTAATTAATCTGATTTATGGATTGCGTAAAGGTTACCGTAATGGTGCCAAATTTATGATGAACGGACTTACTCAAATGTATGTTCGTAAATTCAAAGATTCACAAGGAAATTATCTATGGCAGCCTGGTTTACAAGCTGACCAGCCTTCAAGCCTATTGGGTTATGGTATTGCGGAAAATGAAGATATGCCTGACGTTGCAGCAGATGCAAATGCTGTGATGTTTGGTAACTTTAAGCGTGCATATTCAGTGGTGGATCGTATGGGAACTCGTGTATTACGTGATCCATTCTCATCAAAACCATATGTTGAGTTCTACACTACTAAACGTGTAGGTGGTTTATTGACTGACTCAAATGCTGTGAAAGTTTTAACACTTAAAGCTTAATACTAATAGTAAAAATGGCCCTCAAATTGAGGGTCATTTTTATTGGAGGAAAGAATATGCCACCAGTAATTGAAGTACATAAGCAATTTAAAATTGCAGTAGAAAACGGCAATAAAGTGATTGAGATTGAACCAGGTATTCATGACGTTGAAGAGCGAATTGCAGATATTGCGATTAATCATTTGCAAGTAGCCATTCTTGTTGAATCATCTGCCGATGCCGATGCCGATGCCGATGCCGATGCCGATGCCGATGCCGATGCCGAGCAGCCAGAAGTTACAAAGCCAAAACGTGGAAAAGGTGCTAAAAATGCCGCAGTTTCTAACGAAGGAACAGGTCAAGCTTAATCTTCGTATTGATCACGATGATGAAGATGATTTGATTGAAGGTTTGATTGATGCTGCATTTGAAGCCTTTGAGCAAAGTACCAATCGTAAACTTTACGTAGTTGGTGAAGTTATTCCTGAAGATGTAGGCAATGGTATGCATGTGAGTAAATCGATTATACAAGGTGCTCACATGCTTATTGGTCATTGGTATGCAAACAGAGAGTCGGTTGTACTAGGTACGATTTCAACAAATTTGCCTCAAGCAACAGATTGGCTTTGGAAGCGCCACCGATGGGTGAATTTATGAGTCTACTTGCAGGCGAACTCTGCCACCGCATCCGCATTAAAAAGGAAACTTCGTCACGTGATGACGATGGCAACATCCTAGATCCAGTATGGTCCACACATGCAACTCTTTGGGCGAAGGTCACATGGCTTTCAGTCAAAGACACATTGGTTGCTCAGGCCAATAATTCCGAAATTGTTGCGCGCTGTAAGATCCGTAAGCGATCCGATATCGATACAACCATGCGTGTTGTTTACGATGGAAAAATTTATAGCATCACGGGTGAACCTTTACCCGATGCTGAAAATGGCAAAATCTACTGCACTTTGATGCTCAGTCACGGTGTAGAGAAATAGAGTTGAAATTATCTAAATTTATGTAATTATTAGATTTTAATAATTATGAAGAATAAAGATTATGTTTGTAAAATTCACGTCTCATAATGGTACTGAAATCTATTTCAATACTGAATTAATAACTTTTATTGAGAATACGTCAACTTTGAGAACTTCAAGAGAAGTTCCTATTGATTTAGTTTTACATTTTGGTTCGGAATTAAAAACTATTTCGTTTCATACTCAGGATGAATTGAATGATTTTCTGCAAAAGTTAATTTAGAAAAAGCCGCCAAAAGGCGGCTTTTTATTAGGAATTAAAATGCCGATAGAATTTAAGATTGAGGGCATGGATGAGCTTTCTAAGAAACTCCAAACTTTGACAGATGGCAAGGCTGTTAACCGCCGCGCTCGATCCGCTGCACGTAAAGCAATGCAACTAGTGCTCTTTGCTGCCAAGGTTGGAGCTTCACGTATTGATGATCCTGATACGCGAGAAAGCATTCAAGAAAACTTGCTGATTCGTAATGGTAAAAGCCGCGATATAAACACCGTTCGTATGCGAGTCGGTGTAATGGGTGGTGCAGCTGTAAATGCCAAATCAAATTTTGAAAAATTAAATGCTTTGCCCGGTGGGATGACTGTGTATTGGCGTTTCATCGAGTTTGGTACTTCAAAATTTCCACCTACACCTTTTATGCGTCCTGCATTGGCTCAGAATATTGAAGTGGTCACCAACGAGTTCAATAAGGCGTTTATGAAGTCGATTGAATCCGCAATCAAAAAGGGCAAGATCGAATGAAGCAATTACCTATTTATCGAATTTTAAAGGCTGATGCCCAAGTATTTGGAATGTTGGGTGAACGCATTTATGAAGATGTGGCACCTGAAAAGACACCACTACCTTATTTGGTTTGGACTGACTTATCAGGAACCCCAAATACCTCTTTAGATAACATCACCAATGAGGATGATGTGATGTATCAGGTGATGGTCTATAGCCCTAACCAAAAGACGGCTTTAGATATTCGAGCTGCTGTATGCAATGTTCTCCAAGAGCATAGTTTGATTGATCAGAGAATCGGTCACTACGAGTCAAATACAAAGCTTTTTGCTCGTGGATTTTCAGGTAGTTGGTGGCTTGATCGGTAGAGAGTTAAATATGGAAAATTGAACAAATCACGGATTTTAGTGATGAAAGAATTAAGCCTTACAGAAATGTAAGGCTTTTTTTACGCCTGTTTATTATTCCAACTGCATTCGATAAACAGGTTTACAGCAACTCAAGGAGTTATATATGAATGCAAAAATTGAAGTTATAAAAATTGTTGATGTTGAAAAAGGTGTGCCAAAAACCACAACTTTACAAATCGCACTTGGTTTGGGTATTCAGCATAAGTCCATAATCCAGTTGGTGCGAAGCTATAAGTCAGATTTTGATGAGTTTGGCCCATTGGCATTTGAAATGCGGATGGGTGCACCACTTCCCCAAGGTGGTTATGGGCACTCTTTACAGTATGCTGTCCTAAATGAGCAGCAGGCTACCTTGCTTTTAACCTACATGCGGAACAGCCCAAAGGTGCGCCAGTTCAAGAAAGCATTAGTTCGAGCATTCTTTGAGGCACGTGCACTTCTACAAACAGACTATTTTTCTCTAATCCAAAAACGTGAAGCACTTAGCGCAAAATTAGACTGCGAGAAAGATATAGCTAGTGAATGCGGTCGTGGTTTGTCTCAATGGAAAAAACAACGTGATGTTCTTGAAACCGCTATTGCAAATGTGGATCGGCAAATTCAGCCATGTCTATTTGAATAAATAAATCATTTTTAAACCAATACCACCGAAAGGTGGTTTTTTTATGCCAAAAAATTGAGGAGTAGCTACTCATGGCGCGTATTAAAGTACAAAAGTCGCAACTGTTCTATGTTGACGGTAATGAGGTTATTACCGTGCAATGTGCAAAAAACTTAACACTTGGGAATGACACTGAAGAAGATATTGATGTGACATGCCTTGATGATGCCGAAGATAATTTTGATCCTGGTAAAAAGACACCGGGTGAAGGATCTCTTGGTACAGATTTTGACGACGAAAACGAATCACATTTAAAGATTCTTGCGTTGTCCAAAACTGATCCACGTAAAAAAGTCATGTGGTATTTAGGTTCAAGCCATTCAGATGCAGCGCCAACTGTTGCTGCAGGTGTTGTGACTCTACCGCCTGAACGTATGTGGTGGGCTTTTGAAGGTTACTTGAAAACACCTGAACGTACATTCGAAAAAGGGCAGTTTGTTGGTTACAACTATCCACTTAAACGCACTTCTAGTGTTAACGAAACAATGCGCACAATTCCTTAAGGATAGGTTATGGCTAAGACATTAAATCTTAAAAAGTTGCGCAAAGTAACTCAGAGCTCAGCACCTGTTGAACAGGTTGTTAAGTGGTCCGTTCTTGTCACTGAACAGAACATTGACGAGCTTAAAGAGCTTGTGGGTAAGCAAGAAATTCAAATTGATGAATTTCTTGAACTTGAAGGGCAAGTTTTCATAAAGCGTCTAACATTTGAAGCTCAACAAGAGGTGTCCAAGGCTTTTGAATGGGATGTTGTGAAAGATCCAGAGAATCCTGAATTAAAAGGTATTGATGGAAAGCAGTTGGTGGCATCTCGTTTGGTTGGTTCCATTTGTGAAGATGAGAAAGGCACGCCTTTCTTTGAATCGGTTCAGGACGTTTATACCTCGGATCCCAACTTTATTAATGCGATTTATGAAGCGGCAAATAAGGTTAATAATTTTACGGGAAAGTCACTGAAGAAGAGTTCGACGAAAACGAGTTCTGGTGCGAACTCGTCCTCAACGGAATCGGTGGAAGAACCATCCAAGAAGCAAAAAATACCATAAGCATTTCTGAACTACCAATGTGGAGGGCCTACCGTAAAAAGTATGGCCCTTTCTTTTTTGGCAGAAGGATTGAGCAGGGATTTGGTAATCTTATGGCAGCATATCTAGCTTCTAAAGGCGCTGAAAATGTGAGTGCGTATTCCTTTATGCCACATGAGAAGGAGCCTGAAGAAGTTGAATACAGTGTTGATGAAATGTTTGAAAAGGGCTTGTCCGCAGTTAAGTAATCCTCCTTCGGGAGGTTTCTTTTTGTCCAATGAACTTGTATCTTGTTCTAAATTATAAATTTGGGGCGGGTGTAAGTTATGTGGGTGGTAATTAGTATAATTGTCGTTATAGCTATTATTGTGGTAGTCAAGCTCCAAGATAAGCATAAGAGTGATACAGATGCTCAGCTATTAAAAAATTTAATGGGCGACATTACATCTATGGGTAGGCAGGCAGTTGCTTATAATTTTGATCTCTGTACACGACAAATTTCATAGAGCCCTTGTCCTATCAGGCTTTTTCTTTCTTAAAATTGCTAGAATTTTCTTAAATTCCTCTTTTTTTCCAAAACCAATCAAACGTAGAATAGCCATTTGAACATAGTCCAAACCGTAGCGAAATAAACTTACTGAAAGTCGTCCATGCTTCTTTATTTTTATCGCTTTTTTTCGATCATGTTGCCATTCACCTGTTAAATAGCACCAACAGAAACCGATAGCTAGCACTGCTATCAATTTCTTGACTCGTCTAGGGTCTGTTAAACGAGTATTTTCAAGATTGAATCCACGTCCTTTGAGACAACTAAATAGGGTTTCGATTTCCCAGCGTAATGCATAATCACGAATAGCAGAAGCATTAAACATAGGAGAAACAACAAGTAAAAGTTCTCCATCTTCTAATCGTAGCGCACTAATATACAGTTTCACTCGACCAACCCAAATACGTCGTTTACGACATTCAGTTTGACCAACTTGAAGATGACGAAATAAATCACTAATTTTATGATTCTTGGCTAAGTGATTGGTCACAATGAAGTTTTTTTAACACGTATACAAAAGTTAATGTCATTTTCAATTAACCATGTAAACCATTTCTCGCCGATAAATTCTCTGTCTGCGAACACATTCACAATACGGTCTTTACCAAAAATAGAGATAAAGCGTTGAATCAAAGCAATACGCTCTTTTGTATCTGAATTTCCCCGTTTATTGAGCAATGTCCAAACTATAGGTATGGCTATTCCACGATAGACGATGGCTAACATCAAGATATTGATATCTCGTTTCCCCCATTTCCAGTTGGTTCTATCCAAAGTTAATTGGACTTTATCGAATAAAAATATATTGAAAATTAACTGAGAAATTTGACGATAATCGAAATACTGACCTGCAAAGAAGCGTTGTATACGTCGATAAAATGATTGTGGTAAGCACTTGATGGGTAAGGCTTTAGATGCAGAAGAAAGATTACATGTCTGTTTTACAATTAATGCAAGCATAATCAGTGTAAAACATTTTACATGTGACTTGTTCCACTTTAGATATTTGTTTAAGATGAGATATAGCTCATTGAAATGTGCCATCATATTCGTCGTCAGAAAACAAGTATTATGCCATTATTTCAATGAGTTATATTTTTTTGTCGTGTACAAAGAATTTTGATATAGTTGGTGAGCAATCTTATCAAAAGAATCTATCTAAAATTGCAGGGAAAAAAGAAGAAAAATCCAAATTTATTCAGTGTCATGCAAAAGTTTCTTCTGAGCCATTTAATAAGTACGATAAAAATGCAATCAAAGTGGAAATTAATGGGTTGTTGGTTGGATACATAAGCAAGAACGAGGCTGCCCAACTAGCTGGAAGAGTTATAAATAAAACCGTACCTGCGGTGATAAATGGCGGGTGGAAAGATCAGGATAGCACTGGTAGTTATGGTGTTAGGCTTGCAATTAACAGTGTTTATGACTTGGTGTAAATCAAAATGAAAAAAATATTATTTATTTCTTTTTTTGTTATAAGTTTTAATTCCCACTCAAAAGAGGTTACTGCATCTCAAGAGTCTAACTGTTTGAATGCGATGGCAATGGCTGAAGCTGCAATGACATTGAGGCAAAGTGGGATATCCCTTGCAAGTGTGCTTGAACAAAATGAAAAGATGATAACCACTGGTGATGCAACAAAAGAAGAATCTTCACTTATGAAGTTGATTTTAAGAGATGCTTACAGCAAATCAAAATACACAACAAAAGAACATCAGAAAGAATCCATTAACGAGTATGCAGCCAAATATTATCTAGCCTGTATGGAGGCTTATGAGTCTCTATAGTTTGATACGAACACGCAAAAACCGCCTCTTAGGCGGTTTTTTATTGCCTGAGGAAAAGTTATGGCAACAGCTTCGCTGGGTAGACTAACCCTTGATTTAGTCGCAAAAATTGGCAACTTCACCGAGCCTATGACTAAAGCAGAACGTCATGCAAAGAATTCAAGTAAAGGTATAGCGAATAGTTTTGATATTGCTGCAATGGCGGCAACAGCATTGGGCGCTGCAATTGCTGGTATTTCTGTTGGTGGTTTGGTTGCTTTAGCGGATCAAACGATTCAAACGGGCAGTGAAATTAAGAAGTTCTCACAATTGGCAAATACCTCGGTTCATGACTTTCAATATTACTCAAAAGGGGCTGAGATAGCTGGCATATCAATCGAGTCTTTCGCTGACAAAATGAAAGACATGCAGGATCGTATTGGTGATTTTCAGCAAACTGGCGGTGGTCCTTTAGCGGATTTTTTCGAAAATATTGCTCCATTGGTTGGTGTGACTATTCAGCAGTTTCAAAAACTATCAGGTCCTGAAGCTTTACAACTTTATTATGATTCTCTGCAAAAGGTTGGAGCAACCCAGAATGACATGAAGTTTTACATGGAGGCTATCATCTCCGATTCTTCACTACTCATCCCATTGCTAGAAAATGGTGGTGAGGGCTTTAAAAAATGGGGTGATGCAGCTGAGCGTGCAAATGCAATCATGTCAGATGAAATGATTGAAAACTTAGCTTTAGCTAAAGAAAATGTCCAGCTTCTAAATTTGCAATGGGATGGTTTACAGGCAACTTTAATAAACAACATTGTTCCTGTAGTTCAGACCGTTGCAGATAATATGGATAATATCAAAGCTGTTTCTGTTGCGGTGGCGACAGCAATGGCTGTAAAGCTTGTTCCTACTGTAATTGCAACCAGTATTCAATTAGCACAATTGACAGCATTTTCAATTCGAGCTGGAGCTGGGCTTATTGGTTTGTCTGGAGCTGGTTCAATTGCTGCTGGCTCTATGGTAGCGCTACGTGGAGCCATGGCATTTCTTGGAGGACCAGCTGGTTTAGCCATGTTGGCTATTCAGGGGATCGCGGCAGGCTCTGCTTTTCTTTATATGAAAAAGTCTAGCGATACACTAGATCCATCATTAAGCACCCAAGGAAAAACTGTTGCTGAGCTACGTGTTGAGTATGAAAAGTTGGATAGAACCCAACAGCGTGTGCTTACTCGCAAGGCTACAGATGAGCTAAATGAAGCAAATAAACTTTATCGTGAGCAAAAGAATGAGCTTCTTGGGCTTATTGATGCTGTTACCCGAAATTCAGAAGTATCTGAAAAAGATCGTGATTCTGCATCAAAATTATTTGAGCAATATCGTTTAGGGAAAATAAATTCGAACGAACTTGCTACCGCCGTGAATGCTCTAACAACGGTAAATGATACTGCAAAGTCTAGTATTGATAAAAAAGCAGAGTCTGTAAGTAAAGAAAAAACAGCAGTTGATGATGCGCGAAGAGTCTTAGGTATTTACTCTGGAAAGGTCCAAGAAAATACAAGACTTAATAATGAAAATGCGAAGTCAATTTCAGCTCAGGAGCAAGCACTTCTTGGGCTCACGCAAAAGCAACGAGAGGCACTTAAAAATATAAGTGCTGATATAGCGCGTGAAAACTACATTGTTGCAAACATGGCAAAGGGTTGGAACCGTGATAAGGCAAACTATTTTGCTGATGCGCGAGAAGATTCAGGCATGAGTTTTTCTGAAACATCATCTAAGGCTTGGTTTTTGCAGGTTGAGGCTGGGTATAAGCTTCAACAACAAATTAAAGCGCGTGAAGAATCGGAAAAGAAAATTGAGGAGTCAAATCGAAAACAGGTTGAATATAATCAGAAAAACTATACTTTCACCAAGTCTGAAACAGAAATGCTTAAAAGAGTTGCTGAATTAAATGCAAAGCATAATCTTAATGCCATTGGTGCTAAGTATGGGATTCCTGAAAATATGCTTGCAGCTGTAATGGCTCAAGAGTCGAAAGGCAACATTACAGCTAAAAGCCCTACAGGAGCAATTGGCCCTTTCCAAACAACCAGTATTTACCGAAAGCAACATGGTCTATCAGTAGCTGATTCATATAATGTTTCTAAATCAGCTGAAGCTGCTGCAAAAGATTTATCAAAGTCTTACGAGATATTTGGTAATTGGGTGGATGCAGCCACAGCTTACAATGCTGGAATCAAAGGAACCCAAGATCTTTTATCAAAGGGGTTCACTGGTTCAGCAGCCAAGACTAAAGAGGCTCGTGAATATGCTGGAAAGGTTGATAAGTGGCTTGTTGGCTTAGGCGGGAATACATCCAAAAACGCAACTGTTTTGAGTGGGGATAATGTCGCAGATCTCAAGGCTTGGGGTGAATACTGGGTAGACATTGAGGCGCAAAAGGAAGCTTCTCTTGAGCGTCAAAAAAATGTCCGCCAAATGTATTTCACTGAAGAAGAGCGAATGGCAGAGGATAACAAAGAAGCCCTTCTTGAAATTCAGAAAGCGTACGCTGGTGATGACTCTGCAATTAAGGAATATACCGATAAGCAGAAAGCTGCATATCAGAATGATGTTGATAACTTTCGACGGGCGCAGCAAGAGAAGTTTGATAGCTCGAAAAACGATTTATTGGCGCAATTAGCAAATGCTGAAGATGCTATTGCGCTGTATGGAATTGCTAGTAAACACGGGAAAAACTCGCTCCAATACCAAAATGCTGGTTTGACAATTTCCTCTAAACAGGCAAAAGAAGCAGAGTTTGATCGTTTTTCAAACAGCGTTACTCAAATTACTAATGAGTATGAAGCGCCAGATGAAGTTCAAAAGCAATATGAGTTGTTGGAGTTAGCAAGAGAATTACACCTAGAAAATTTAAAAGCTCTAGATGCTGATTATCATGCTAATGCCAAGCAGCTTGCTTTAGATCAATATCAGCAACAGTTGAGTATGTGGCAAGGTATTTTATCTGATGGACAGAATACTTTTTCGCAATTAACTCAATCTGTTAAGGAAAATGCAGGTGAGCAATCGACTGCATATAGAATCGCTTTTGCTGGTCAGCAAGCATTTTCAATCGCCTCATCACTTGTCGCTGCTTGGACAGCATATACACAAGCATTTGCTGATCCTAGTGCAATGACACTTCCACAGAAGTTTGCGGGTGGTACTGCTGTGATGGCAGCATTAATGCCTGCAATTGCGACGATTTCCTCAGTTGCCATGCAAGGTTTTGCTGACGGTGGTTTTACTGGTTATGGTGGGAAATATGATGTTGCAGGTTTAGTTCACCGCGGTGAGGGTGTTTTAACTCAGGAAGAGATTGCTGCATTGGGTGGACCTGCTGGGTTTTATGCATTAAGGGAGGCTATCAAGAATGGTTATGCAGATGGTGGGATGGTTTTAGATCCACCAAAAGTATTCACTCAGCAAAACTCCAAAATGGAGAACTATGTCGGGCAGGTCAATAAAACCCAACAGCCGAACGTCAACCTCAATCCAAACTTCGTGATTGTTGATGAGCGTGAAAGTATGAGTGATTACCTGTTTAGTCCAGATGGTACAAAAGCATTTGTAAAATTCTTTAAACGTAATAAAGCAGCCTTAGGTGTTTAACCTGGGGCTTTTTTTATGAGGAACAGAAATGAAATTAGTCTTTTTTGCACTTGGTGTCGCAGTTGGGAATTTGTTGTTTTCAAAACACAAGAAGGGAAACTTACCAAAAGGGTTTTCTGAAGGTGGCTATGTATCAAAATCTCAACAAGGCAAGCCAATCATTTACACAATCGATAATCGCTCTGATATTGGGACATATTTAAAAAATTTAGATGATAAGGCGGGGTTACTTAAGTTTATTAAACGTAATCGGCAAAATTTAATGTAAACCCGTAAATGAGGACAAAATGAAAATACAAACCAAATATGGTGAGGTGCACGTATTAACAAATTGCCCTCTATTAGATTCGACTGAGCGACTGGAATTCAAAACTGAAGTTCATGAGGCTTATGACAGTAGCGAAGACCGCTACATCCAGCGTGATGCACCAAGACAAGTCCTCAGTTTCAATTACGTGAATATGCAGAAAGCGATGGGCGACATCTTCCATATGCTGTATGCCAACTTGCGTAAACAGTGGGGGATTCCATTGCCCCAGTTCAGACAGCCTATTCCTGATCTTGATGATAGTGATTACATCCCGCTGTCTACAGCAGCCCATATAGCCGACCTTAGAGTCGGCTTTGCTTTAATTGAATCAGCTGCAGGCTTTCAGGTTGTTGAGATTACTGCAGTCGGCCGATACATCATTACTCAGGAAGAAATTCGAGATCCTGAAACGGATGAGATTCTTCAAGCCTTAGAAACTGAATATCAGGATGGGTTTCGATTGGCCCAGAATGTCACTGTATCAAATGCTTCAATCATGCCTCTGCGGATCTGCATCATTGATGGTGATGCATCGATCAGCACAGGCGGATTTTGGTCAAGCTCATCAGTGGTGTTTCGCGTACTGGCAGAAGATTCACCTGAGCATAGTGGTGATGTACCAGAACAGTACCAGGGCGAGGATATCTATTTCAAACCATTGCTTTTGGATGGCAGCGCGTTAGAAATGACGCTGATGCAGCACCAAAACATAGTGGATGCTGATGTGGGAGGATTTCAACAATTCACCCACTGGAAGAAACCCCGCTACCTAAAACCGTTTAAGTCTGTGTTGAAAGGATGGGATCTATATAGCGAATACCGCCGATTTTTATTTCGACGCATGGGCCGTTATCAAGCTTTTTGGATGCCTTTGTATGAGAAGCATCTCAATATCTTAAACACGGCAAATATCACCACCTCACTGAGTACCAACACCAAGTACTTGCTTGAGGCTGATCGTAAGCATATTGCGGTAAAGCGTAAAAACGGAATGTGGACCGCGCATGAAATTACGGCCAAAACGGGTGGCTCTTTAACGGTGTCACCTGCAATCAATGCACACCGCAACGACATCCAAACCATTTGCTATTTGGGTCTACACCGTTTTGATGCAGATCAAATCGAATTTCAATTTTTAGGTGCACAGATTACGCAAGTGACAGTGCCTATTGTGGAACTATCATCATGAGAAACAGAGCAGAGTTATATCAACTGAAGCATGGTGCACGTGCTTGGTATTTTACAGATCAGCGTAAAGCAATCACACATGCAGGGATTGAGTATCTGCCGATCCGTGGCCTACAGCGTACAGCCATTGAAGATGAAAGTATTGATAAATGCGATACCGAAGTGACTTTTCCGCAGATGCATTTATTCAATACTGAGGGTGAAGATTTGGCTGCCATCTTTGCAGGCAAGATCTTCTATGGCGGTGTGACGATTACCATCCTTGAGCTTTATCAGGGCGAAACACTGGTCCTGCATAAAGGCCGTGTGACGCAGCCAAAGTATGATGAAGATGCAGACACATTGACGCTGGTATGTGAAACGGGAGAATCTTACCTAAATCGTAATATTTTGACACGTAAGTTTCAGTATTCGTGCCCAAACTCAATCTATGACCGCTGGTGTGGGCTCAAGTTTGAAGACTGGTCATTTGAGGTTGAAGTGACTGCGATCGATGGCTTAAAGGTTTCATTCGATGTGGTGCCCACTCTGGTTTTAGATGGTCAGGGCAACCCCACTTTTGAAAATGGAGACCCGATCATGGAAACCAAGAGTTACCCAGATCAATGGTTGAGTTTGGGGTTGATGCTGAAAGGTGGAGTACATACCTTAATCACGACCAGCACTGTGAATAGCTTCACGTTATACCGCCAGCATGTCGGTTTAGCGGTGGGTGATGTTTTCTCAGTTGTACCGGGTTGCGACCAATCTAAAAAAATGTGTGATGAGAAGTTTAACAATTGGGCACGTTATGCTGGGCATCAATTCATCCCGAACAGCAACCCAATTTTTACCCAATTGATTAAGTAAGCGAGGTGTCGAATGGTTATTGCTCCATGGGTGATTTACGCCATGCTGGCGCTGATGGTTGTCACAATGGCTTACAGCTATTACGCCATGCGCAAAGCCCAAAAGAAAAACCAGCAAACCGCCAATCAGCTTGATGGAACGATTGCTGATGAAGGCGTTTCTTTCTCAGATGTAGCAGGTAGCCCACACATGTATGGAAACATTACCCATATTTGGGGGCATGCGACAACGGATATCAAACAGAAAGGTGGCAAGTGAAGATTTACATGTCAGATATACGAAAATCAGGAATGTGTGCTCGCGGATCGCGGGCATTTTTTTTGGCTCAAGGTTGGGACTGGTCGACCTTTCTTGAAAACGGCATCGATATCGAAATTGTTGAACAAACCAATGATGCCATGGCGCAGCAAGTTGTGGAGTATGTAAAAAATGGGCGGAAGCAGTAGTCAAACAATTGGTCAACGATACTTCGCAAAACTCACCACCTTCATTGGTAATCCGATTGAAAAATTGATTGGGATTAACTTTGATAACCGTGGCTGGATTTTTAAACCCGATAATGATGAAACCTTTCTACGTGTAGAAAGTCCAAATCTATATGGGGATAAAGAAGGTGGGGTTGCTGGGTTTATTGATATTTATACGGGTACAGCAGATCAGTTGCCTAATGCCACTTATAGCACTGACTTTCCAAAAGTTTCAGGCTATCCATTTCAGTCTTATTTATTGTTCCGTGGACTGGGCAGAGGGGTTTCAGCGGGTGGCGTAGTTGGTGAAATTGCGGGAATTATTGCGAAACGACACCACTACAATAAATCGTTTTATCACGGCAACTCAGGTTACATGAAAGAAATGTTGCTTTGGCCGAAACGCACACGAGTTAGAAATGATGGTCGCAGACAATGGTATGAGGTGCGAGAGGATGGTGCTGTTGTTTGTGAGATTAATGGCTATTACATCAAAAATAATGAGGAATTTAATCCACAGCCATTTACTTTAAACGCAACTAGGACGTATACAGGCGGACAAGACCTAAATGAAATTAATTTCAATAAAGTAACAATGAATTTCTCGCCTAATAAGTCAGGTAGTGGATCGGGAGTGTCAGGTCAAAGCTACTTCGATGGCTATCATGAAGAAAAACAAACTTTTACAAATACATCCCCTTTCGACATTCTCATTCGAGTTGAGTCAAGCGCAAGAGGCGAGAGTGCGTCACCAGAAAAAAATTACGAGCTTTGGGTAGAGTCGGGTGGTGTTTTTGTAGATTCAGCTTATTGCAGAAATTCTATTTACAACCCAGATTCCAATTCTCATGTAATGGGTGTGGCTCTTGATGTTTATTTTCTTGATATAAAAATGCATAGAGATTTTATTGAAATTGATGCTCCCGATATAAATCCAATTCATAAGATTAGGGAAATTCTTACGGATGATACCGCGATGGGCAAGCCTGAATCAGACATAAATGACGTGAATTTTATGAAAGCTGCGGATCGAATTTTTGATGAAGGTTTGGGTATTTCATGGTCAATTACTGAGAAGTCATGTCTTGAAGCCATCAATGAACTTTGTGGCCATATCGAAGCGGGTGTGCGGATGAACCGTCAAACTGGTTTATATGAGATGGTCTTATTTCGTGATGATTGGTTTGCAGATAATGAAGTTCACACACTGCCTGTCAACAAAATTAAGGGTATGCAGCTGGATGGAGCAACATCTGCAGATGAACTGATTAATAAGTTGAACGTGAGTTATTACAATCGAAGTGCGATTAAAAACTCTTCATTTTCAATTGCCGAGAATGCTGCAATTCGGAACTTAAATGGACATGAAAACTCTGATGAGGTGAAGTTTCCTTATTTCATGCATCAGCGTAATGCAGCAATAGTAAGTCAGTGGAAGCTCAAGCAGGTATCTACTCCAGTTTGGCAAGGAACTTTCACAACTGGGTTTTATCAGGCACGAAAGTGGAATCGGTATGACTTGCTCAAACTGGAATGGCCAAGACGTTGGAGCGGTACCATTTTAGTTCGGATTATGAAAATCAACTTAGGCACCGGTACAGATGTATCGATTGATTTTGTAGAGGTCGTGCCTTATTCAGGCAATCTTTCTTCAAACATTGTGAATGATACACCTGTAGACACCATACCAAAACCTCCACAGCCTGCATTGTTTAAGGCTTTTGAGTTGTCCTATTTAGAAGCAGTGCAGCTCAATGGGCAGAAAGCTGTGGACGAGGCTCTAGCTTATAACCCCGATGCAGGCTATGCGGCGGTGATTGCTCAGCGCCCACAAAGTAATTCATTAAATGCTCTGATGTATACAGATATTGGCAATGACTTTGAGCGAGCAGGTGCGATTGTATATAGCGAAACAGCTGAGCTGGATCAGAATATTTCACGGGTCGATACCACTTTCATTTTAAAAAATGCAGGTGATATAGACATGGTCAGTACTGGTACGCAGATTACCGTGAATAACGAAATCATGGTCTACCAATCTTATGATGAAGAGACAGGTTTGCTCACGGTAAAACGTGGGGCGTTAGATACAGTTCCTCAAAATCACTTGGCTGGGAGTATTTTGTATTTTGCAGATGATTTTATCACGGTAGATCCAACGGAATATGTCACTGGTGAGATCATCAATGTAAAAGCACTGACGACTACTCCAAGTGGTATTTTAGGGATTGATGATGTTGATATGCAGCAAGTTCAAATCAAAGCACGTGCTAACCGACCCTATCCACCTGCGAATGTGAAAATCAATGACAAGTATTGGCCTGCTTATTTTGAAGATGATTTCATACTGACTTGGTCTAATCGGAATCGTTTACAGCAAACAGGTGGTGATTTTATCGGGTATTTTGAGCAGGGTGTATCGCTTGAAGATAGAACGCAAACATTACTCACTGTAATTGAGCTCGATGAAGAAAATATAGAGCTTGCAACTCATAGCATAAATGCATCAGCAACTAATAGTTTCACACTCCTTGAGACAGCAATGCAAGCTGATACACGCTCATTGCACATCAACTTGAAAACAGTGCGGGATGGGTATGAATGTATGAATGTATTTGATTGCATTGTAAAAAGATTAACATTAATCGCTCCAAGCAATGTCACATTTGAAGTTGTAGAGTATTAATTTATGGCAGTAAAAATCAAAATAAACTGGGAAAATGAGAGTGTCATGTCTGAATCTGTGCGAATTTATCGTGCAGATTCTGCATTTACATCAAATAGCTTGCCACCACTTTTAGCTGAAGTTGTGGGTGACATATATGAATATGAGGATTTAACGACAGAAAAAGATGAAACATATTTTTATATGTTGTCAGCAAGACTTGGGGAGCAAGAGGTATTTACAGATTGTTTTGAGGTTTTTGCGAATAAAGCCGACGTTCCGATAATTGTAGGTATTGATTCTGAATCGGTTTTAACCCCATCACTATCACTTAGATCGACGTTTTATTCAAAAAATGGGGATTATATATATATTCACAACACCTCAATAACATCAAAAGTTCAATTTTTAAAACATGCAACATCGTCACCCTTTGGGGATTATTTTCCAGCATCAACATCTGTAGAGTTACTACCAAATACTACCAATACGTTTCTTTATGCCTCATTCTTTAATGATGGGTTTGGTCTTTGCATTATCACTGGATCATCAATTTATAAGCGATATATCTTTGAGTTGAGTAAAGCTTACGAAATTGAAACCGCAGTTCTTAAGAATGAGATGCAAATCACAGGAGTAGAAAGATCAAAAATTGTTGGACAATATTATATTGTGGCTAGTGCGGGAACTATAACAATTTACCAAATAACAGGGGACATATTCTCCAATTATTCACTAGTAAACTCAAATACATACAATATACCGACAAATTTTACTTACTGTTTTGATGTGGCTAGTGACGGCAAATCAATTGTCTTGGTTTCTGGAAATCGAACAACAGCACAAGATAAAAAAATTGTATCACTTAAAAGTGATATTGCTTTCAATTTCTCTAGTTTTGAGCAGGTCATTGTTAATCGAGGGGTTGCATTAAGTGTGACAAGAGGAAATAACACAAATCGCTTTCTGTATACAGATTTTATGTTGCTGTATGACGTCAATACCGATAGTCTTCTAAAAGTATTTTTTACAAAACCATAGCACCTTCGGGTGCTTTTTTATTGCCAAAATTTAGGGGGTCTTATGACCGACAACGAGTCGTACGGGGTCAGAGTAGAGAAGAAGATTGATTCAATGCAGTCTGACATTCGAATGCTGTCCGACCACGTAACCAGATTGACATTCATTAACGAAGCGCACCAAAACATGAGTGCTGAAAACCGCAAAGATATTGATTCGATTATTACCCGGGTTGGTGTGCTGGAAAATAAATCAGCTCAACTCGATGGTGGCCTGAATGTCATTCGTATTGCCTTAACACTTCTCGCAGGGGTTTTTATTGGCGTGTGCACATGGGTCGGATCTTCAATTATCCAGAATGCACAAGAAAACTCACTCCTTAAGGAAAAAACGGCTCGTCTTGAGTCCGACGTATCAACCATTAGGAATTATCAAAAATGAAATTCATCCCCGAAAACGTCTGGAAATATTTATCTGTAAAGCTCCCAATTATCGGAGCTTTTTTATTGGGTGTTCTTCCTGTTTTAATTCAAGAGGGCATCAACACACAACTCATTCCGACTGAATACCATGCTATTTTGCTTTCAGTTGTATTGCCTGCATTGGCGTACATTGGCCGTAAGATTGCACAGCCTAAAGTTAAGGGTAGCCCATAATGAAACACATATTTGATTTCCTGCGAAAGATCAGTGGTGGCAAACTCACCCAAAAGCAGGTTGATGCTGCAGATAAGTTAATTGCAACCGCCTATGATGACCTGAATGATATGCTGGGTATCGCCACAGATGAAATGCACATCAGCCCAAGTGGGATAAACCTGATCTGTAATTTTGAAGGTAAGAGACTTACTGCCTATGACGATGGAGTGGGAGTGTGGACGATTGGTTTCGGTACCACAGTTTATCCGAACGGCATTAAAGTTATGAAAGGTGATACCTGCACGGAAGCACAAGCTAAGACATACATGGCACATGATTTAAAGAAGTTTGAAGCTACTGTAAATAAGGCAGTCACAGTGCAACTTAATCAAAATCAGTTTGATGCTTTGGTTTCACTTGCCTACAACATTGGGACTAATGCATTTAGCAAATCGACGTTGGTTAAAAAGTTGAATGCCAATGATATTCGTGGTGCTGCAGATCAGTTTGATGTATGGGTGAATGCAGGCGGTAAACGTATGCAAGGGCTTGTGAATCGCCGGACTGTTGAAAAGGCTTTATTTTTGAAATGAAGTTATTTACTTTATTGCTGTGCATCCTGCTTTCAGGTTGCACAGCTCATTCGATTTCGACAAATGTTCATGTCACTGTTTGTGTGCAGTGTGTGAATTGAAACAGCCCTCTAAGTGAGGGCTTTTCTTAATTCAAAACGGAATTATTGTTGGCTTCATCTATTAGTTCCTTTAATAACTCTACACTTGCCATTTTGTAGTGTGGATTAGCACCAGTAAGTTTGTTATCAACTATTTTTCTTTCGTAATTAGCAAGGATTAAATTTAGGTCGTAACCACTAAGTTTAAGTAGGTTTATTAAAGCGCCTAAAGTTACCTCGGTTACATCTGATTCTTCTAGTTTCATAAAGTTCACCATTATTTGTTGTTTAATATATATTCTTTTAGTTATTTACAGTCAACATACCATCCCAACTAAAATAATCCCTCGTCAAACTTCCTCGACTCATCGACCAGCCACGGTTCGGCAATTTACATGGTCCTATCGCAAGCTTCTTATCTCCAAACCTCTCCTTAACTCCTTCCATTGCAAGCTGTAGCTTTTCATTTCGTTCGATGGATTCAATATCACTGAGTAAGTCAGGAATATATGCCGCTTTATTCTCGATACACGTTAAAATCACGCCGCATTTTTTAAACTCAACACCTTCTTGAAACAGTTCACTCATTTGCTTCATCACTGCTTTATTCATGACTGCAGCAGAGTCTGTTGGCTCGGCAAAGCCCACACTGATGGATTTCTTATAAAACGGCTTATTCTTATCAAATGGATTGGACTCAGCAAAAGCAATTACACAGCCACACAAGCTTTTGTCTTCACGTAGACGTTTAACTGCTGACTGCAGGTAATCGCTCATCGCCTCAGACAAAGATTCTTTATCCGTTACACGTTGACCAAATGACCTTGATGAGATGATTTGTTTTTTAGCGGGTGGAGCATGCTCAATTTCAATGCAGGAAATACCTTGCAACTCGGCTACGGTCTTGGCCATAACAATGGAAAAGAGGCTTTTCATATTGCGCGGCTCAGTTCGTGTAAGATCCTGAACGGTATGCACACCCATGGCATGTAGTTTCTTACTGTGCTGTCGACCGACTCCCCAAACCTCAGAGACATCGATCAAACTAAAAAAGTAATCCTTATGTTTTGGGTCCATGGATACCAAATTGCAGACACCCGAAAAGCGTTTGGCTTTCTTGGCCATATGGTTGGCAATTTTGGCTTCGGTCTTACTTCGACCAATTCCGACTGATACAGGCAAGCCGATCCATTTAGAGATACGCTCACGCATGTCTTGTGCGTATTCAGTTAAGTCGAATTTATACTCATATGCAGTGAGATCTAGAAAGCATTCATCGATCGAATAGATCTCATGTTCTCCTGGTGCAACATATTCGGCAAGGATGCTGTGAAAGCGCTTTGACATCTCTGCATAGACTTTGTAGTTGCTCGAAAGCACTTCTACATTATGCTTTTCAACAATGTCTTTAATTTGGAATAGGGGCACACCCATTTTAATCCCAAGATCTTTAGCTTCCTGTGAACGTGCAACTGCACAGCCGTCATTGTTTGAAAGCACAATCACTGGTCTATTATTCAACTTTGGATTGAATACACGCTCACAACTGACGTAACAATTGTTCACGTCAATTAAGGCATAGATCTTATTTTCGCTTCTCATCTGAAGCTCTTTAGAACGCGGGTGACAACACCCCAAATAATGAACTCTTGTCCTTCACTGAAATGAATGTCGTCATAGTCTGGATTTTCAGCTTTTAGCCAACACACTCCATTTTCCTCACACATGAGACGCTTTACGGTGAACTCATTATCAACCAATGCAATCACGATATCCCAATGCTTTGCCTCAAGGCTACGATCGACAATCAACTCATCGCCAATATCGATACCAATATTGATGAGTGACAGTGAATTAACTCGGACAATGAATGTCGCGGCTGGATTCTTTATCAGGTGCTCATTTAGGTCTAGGGTCTTATCAACATGATCTTGTGCAGGGGAAGGGAAGCCCGCTTGAACGCGCTCTGTCGCTAAGGGGATAGCCATATGCGTGACTGGGTCAACCTGGCGTATGTGATCGATTTCGGGATCAGCTTTAGCCTTCTTTAGAAAGGCTTTGATTTCTAAAACAGAAGAATTGGGCACACGGATGAGCGTGGTCAATTCTGAGCGTTTTCGCCCCGCACCGGGTCTCACACCACCATGGTTCTTGATATCGTTCATAGCCAAACTTGATTTCTGTAACAGATTTCAAGATTGTAGATTTCGGTCAAAATAAATTCAAATTTAAAAGCTGTGGATAATCAACGGGCCTTCAAATTAAACTAGGTTGAACGCCATTTTCGGATAAGCGGGATTTAGGGAAGGTGATGTACTCATCTTGCATTTCAAAGAAGAACTCATGCGCCTCTTTAAAGCTGCAATATAGAAAGTGAAAATACCGCCAAATTTTCATAATTTCATGCCGTCAAAACGGTCAATCTTTTCTATATTTTCGATAATTGTTTTGCAGGAATTTTGCATTTATTTTGCAGGCACTTTTACAAACTATAGAAAAAACATAAAGATAACGTTATTTTTCAGCCTTTTATTGATATTTGTTATGTATCGATATTAAAAAAGCCCTTAATTATAGAAGGGCTTTTTTATTAAAAATTTCTATAGCTTTCTTTGTGGTAAATATACTTAAGTTGCTGGATTGCTATGAAACTCCCAATGGAAAGTGGTATCATAAAAACTAGAAGCAAAATCAGCTTGGCAACAAACAAGTGCTCAAAAATATATTGTTCAAGGTTTGGGTATATGAAATATGCCGCACTAAATACAGTAGGTGTAATTTTAAATAACGCATAAGAAATAATAGCACCAAATGCTGCAATCCCTAATGCTTGAGCTTTCCCACTTAAAAAGCAATTAGCAACCCAAACAAAAAAACGAATTATAAGATCCATAGAAACTCCTTTATATTTATAGGTATATAATTGTCGATTATAAAATATTCAAGTCAAATTGTATAAAATTTATCTAATCTACAAAGACATCTGAACCATTTACAGAATGCCTAGTTGAAATGAATAAGGTCTTGACAGGTTTTTTGACAGACTGACGTGTAAAACAGTCATATTCTATTAGAAATTAAAAGTGCAAGCCCTTGTATTCAAAAGGTCTGAGTTTGATTGAGTTTTATTGTGTTTGATGTTTGCGGGTTCAACTCCCGCCACCTCCACCAAATTCTTAAATTTATATGAAGTTACATAACTAAATATGACTAAAAAAGCCTTAAACATCAGTGTTTAAGGCTTTTTTTATGCATATACATAAATAGCCACGAATATGTATAGTCTTGTATTGTTTGTATGGTGCCGTGTATATTTTGAGTTGTAATGAAATCACCATACAAGGCTTTAACTATGAAAAGAGTCGATATAAAAAAATATCCTTTATCTGATACTACTCTTGCAAGTTTAGAACCTGAAGAAAAAGAGTATCGTGTTAGAGATAGCAATAATCTATATTTCACTGTTCATAGTAAAGGAAACAAACGCTGGGAATTAAGATATAAAAGACCAAGCGATGGTAAATGGACATGGTTGGGTTTGGGAGGATATCCGTCAGTCGGGGGAAGACTTGCAAGAAAAAATGCTGAAGAAATGAGAAAATTAATTTCAGAGGGGATAGATCCAAAAATTGATAGAGAAAATAAAAAGCAAGCCGGTTTATTAAGCAACTCATTCACATTTGAACAATTAGCTATAGAATTTTGTTTAACTAAAACATGGACAGAGGCAACTAGAGTTAGAAATGAAGGCGCATTAAAAAACCATATTTATCCAATCATGGGAAAACTGGATTATAGAAAAATAACAAAAAAGGCATGGTTAGAGTTATTTCAAGCGATTCAAAAAAAATTACACCCTAAAACAAAAAAACCTATTG
The DNA here is from genome assembly GCF_044057475.1 of Acinetobacter sp. P1332. Classification (NCBI taxonomy): domain Bacteria; kingdom Pseudomonadati; phylum Pseudomonadota; class Gammaproteobacteria; order Moraxellales; family Moraxellaceae; genus Acinetobacter; species Acinetobacter sp. P1332. Next base: position 2,708,998 of record NZ_CP171157.1, on the reverse strand, counting down.
TTGAAATGGGTAAAAGGCTATGTACATTATGCAGAGAGATTTATGATTTTGCAGAAGTTACAGGTCGTATAGATTACAATCCAGTCACTGGTATTACAAAATTTTTGGACAAACATGAAAAGCAAAATATGCCACATGTTTCAGAAAAAGAGATGCCAGAATTATTGAAAAAAATAAGAGCATATCCAAATCGAATGACGGCTATTGGATTAGAATTGAGTGTTATGTTAGGTACCCGTCCATCAGAAATGAGGCAAGCTGTATGGGAAGAATTTGATTTTCAGGAAAATCTATGGTCTATCCCCGCACATAGAATGAAAAAAAGAAAAGAGCATATTATCCCTTTACCACTGCAAGCCTTATCACTTCTTAACGAGCTAAAAATAATCACTAGTGATTCTTTATTCTTGTTTCCTAGCAGAAGTACCAAGAAACAACCCATTTCCAATAATACATTTAATAAAGCCTTAAAGTCATTAGGTTATCAAGGACGCCAGACTCCGCATGGGTTTCGGCATATTTTAAGTACTACTCTGAGAGAAAAAGGCTTTAGAAAAGAATATGTTGAGACTGCCTTAGCTCATGCTGTTGGTGGAGTTGAAGGCGTTTATAATAAAGCTGGCAGAGTAAAACTTGAAGTGCGACATAAACCACCTAATTAATTTAAAGGGTTTATGGAGTATATAAAATTGTCATACCATCATCTTAACTTTGAAGATCGTACTGCATTAATGCTTGAGTCAAGAAAAGAAGGCTTTTCAGCCAGAAAATTTGCTGAACTCATTAAAAGACATCCTAGTACGATCTATCGTGAGCTTAAAAGAAATAGCATCAATGACGTTTATCAAGCTCGATATGCTTCTGATAACACCTTCGCTAGACGTAGACGTGGTCACAGAAAACTCAAAATCGATTCAATCCTCTGGAAATTTATTGTTGAAGCGATCCGTTGTTTATGGTCTCCTCAGCAAATAGCAAAGCGTTTAAAGACATTTCCTGATTTGGATCAAACAATGAATGTAAGCCATACAACGATTTATTCAACGATACGAGCATTACCCAAGGGTGAGTTGAAAAAAGACTTATTATCCTGTCTGCGTCATGAAAATAAAAAGCGAAAAGCTAACGGTGAACCTAAAAAAGATTCTATATTACAGGATATTAAAACTATTCATGAGCGCCCAGCCGAAGTTCAAGAAAGAAAAATACCGGGTCATTGGGAAGCTGATTTAATTAAAGGTAAAGACAATAAAAGTTCGATAGCAACACTTATTGAACGAAATACACGGCTCTGTATCTTGGCAACATTACCTGATGCAAAGGCAGAATCAGTGCGCAAGGCTTTAACTGAAGCTCTGAAATATTTACCTGCAGAACTGCGTAAAACGTTGACCTATGACCGTGGACGCGAGATGTCAGAACATAAAATACTCGAAGAAGATTTAGGCATAGATGTATATTTCTGTGACCCACATTCACCTTGGCAAAAAGGCACATGCGAAAATATGAATGGTTTAATTAGGCAATATTTACCTAAAGGGATTGATTTAAATCAGGCAGATCAGCATTATTTAAATCAAGTTGCCATGTCACTGAATACTCGTCCTAGAAAGGCGTTAGATTGGCTTACACCATTAGAGAAATTTGCTCAGCTTGTTGATTATCATATGGCTTTTGAAACTGTCGCACCTCATGTTTGAATTCGCCGCTCTTTATTTGAAACAAAGAACTAAAATGATGCAAATTTGGGCAGATTATTTGGATGCATTAATAAATAATCAACATTTTAATTTTGATACTGAGCAATTTGATGTCATCGATAATTTAAATACTTTGACTTCTGACAAAGTTAAGGTATCTCAATTAAAATTATTTATTCTTGATATGTTGAAAGATGAAAATGATTTAGCATCTTAGAGCGACGTGATCTATTTGTCTAAAATCTTATTGGCGCTATATCTACTCTAGTTTTACATTCTGAATTCTATGGTCTAATATGATCTAAATTGTCTAAGCTCAAATTGAGCATTAGACAATTTAGACTTCATTAGATATTACAATCTACGGTCAAAGCCTTACCATGTATATATTTTAGTTGTTTTAGGCAATTTAGATGTTCTCAAGAGCTTTATTAGTCAATGAGATATATTCTTTTTTTCCGATTTCTTCAATATTGATATAATCAGCTTCGATTAAGTATTTTAGGGCTGCATCTCTTAATTGAGCAGTTTTTACTTTCCTAACATTTTGATTAATGCTAGATTTTAAAATTACTTTATTTCCACGTTTATATTGCTCTTTAATCCAAGAGAATAGTATCTCACTATCTGTTTTTTCACCCTTATTATAATATATTAGCCATTGATTTAGAGAATACTTACATATATCAATAGCATTTCTCATGATTTTGGCATCAATTATATTTTTAGATTCAAAAAAAGAAAGAATAGCCGCAACTCTTAAAACATATTGTTTTGTTCGTTTTGCATTTGCTTGAATAGAATAATATAAACCATCTTTTTGAGATTCAAAATTAATATAATTTTCATATTCAATATGAATATCATCAGCTTCGTCATTTTTCATAATAACTTGTCTTTTAGCTGTATCAATAGCTAAATTTATTGGGTCAAGCAGTTCCCGACATAAGCTCCAATACATATTTATATCATTATCATCATAAGACTTTAATTTACGATTATTTTTTGTGATTTCCTTAAAAGGCAATGATTCAGGTGCAGCAAATAAAAATCTTGCAAAAAAACCTTGTTTTTTACACATTTCATTTTCAAGAGATGGTCGTGCAACGACGTCTTGAACCGCTATATCCAAACAAAAGCGTTTATTCATAACAAGAGTACTATCATCACCCCCTAAATTTGTAGTTACTGATCCTCGATCAACTAAATCTGTTAATGTGCTTAAAGCATCTGATTTCGTATCACTTTGCAAAGAATAACCGCCAAACAAATAACCGCCTTCGCCCGTGCTCCAAATAAAACTCGAAGAAGGGCTAATACTCATATGCTTTAATACACCTTGCGTGGTTGCTCTTACAAAAATTGATTGAGGACTAATCGGACGTTCACCTTTGTTTTTTTGATGTGCTATTTTCCATGCGATTATTTCTTCATTATAATTTTGCATATTCGTATTATCGACTTCGATTGCAATTTTTGCAGCATCATCTTTACATACATCTTTTCCTTCACCTGAAGCAAAAACTGTCAATACAGCTAGACTTGCCGGCTGTCCACTTTCTTTTTTATCGCTTGGCGCATTAATAAATTTTTGTGCGATAAATGACATTTGAGCTAAATATGTTTGAGCTGCGACTGCAACAGGAACATGATGATAAAAAGCAGATTTTTGAATCGCATTAGCAATTATTTTTGGAAAGGCATAAATTGGATATTCTTCAAATTTTTCAATCAATTGGTCTTTAGATAATTCAGATAAAAGAATATTACTCATTTTAATATTCCTCTCTTTCAGATTTTTTTAACTCAAGCCACTCCTGTAGCTCTTTAATATCAAAATATGCATGAGCTTGACGTTCTTTTGAAAATTTTATAGGTCGAGGAAATGATGGATCTTTCTGTTGTAACTTTGTCAGACCATCACGTGTAAGACTCAATAATTCGCAGACTTCTTTTTTTGTCTTTAGCATTTCAATTCTCATGTAAAAAGTAGATACATGCATTTTTATAAATAATCAAAAAAAGAGTAATGCTCTTAAACCCACAAAAAAAACAGGCATAGATAACCTTGACATAGTGCAAGAAAAACTATAAGCAATTTTTGGTTTTTATATATTCCCTTTCTTCAATATTATTTTCTTTCGTTGTAAACTGTAATGTATAGCTAGTATTTGAAATATTTTTATTAGAATTTTTAAGGATATTATTCAATTGAGTATCATCCATCTGTTTATCGAATATTAGAGAAACCAGCTCGCAAATAATTTCATTGGGAATTTCTATTTTATTTCCAGATTCAAAAATATTCCTTAACTCCCTAACAAAATAATTAATATTTATGTTTTTTTCTTTTGGATTTAATTCTCTTTTACTTTCATACATATTTTTTACATCTTGATAGTAATTTTCAAAAATTTTCTCAAAAACTACAAGGGATTTTATTTTGTCGCCTATTTCCAAGTTGAGTAATTCCTCTTCTTTATCAAAATCATTAGGTGCAATAATATTTAATATCTCTCCTAAATTTTTTATTGCTCTATCATTAAACCAAAACTCAAAATCATAAAGTTCTTCTGCATTATCTATAAAACTTTTAAAAACGACTTCTAGCTTTTTTATTTTTTTATTAATAATTTCTTCTTCATTCTTAATTCTATTAATAAAGTATTCAGATGAATTATTACAAATAGTTAATATCTTAATTAGATCAGCCACACAAAGCTCACTCTCCTTAAAATAATCAAAAAAAACTATATTACTGAATATTCTGTGCAATAGTTCAATATTCTCACTAATGCTAATTATTTTTTCAGCCCCAATTTTCTTTAAATAAATCAATAAAATATCAGGTTTTTTAAAATAGTTTTCAACTAGATAAATTTTTAACTTATTGTTATATTCATTTAACTTTATAATATTATCTTTATGTTGATCACTAATTATTTCAGGTGGTGTCAATAACTTTTCCAGTTCACCATTTTTCATAATATCGCCCTTTAACTTATAAATTAGAGAAACCCTTATTGTTAAGTATGAAAACTACTCAGCTGTAAATTCATCTTGCTTACCAACATGTTTAACACTTTGATGATTTAAACAACAAAAAAAGTAGTTACTGATATAAAGAAGGGGATGGCAGTACTCGTCATAAATCTCATTGTTTTTACATTAAAATCAACCGAGTATTTTTGTGAATATCTTTTATATTTCAATGTGAAATACAGACTTGATATAAAACAAGCGATTAGAAAACTTATCATCATGACCATTCGGTAATAGTCAATGGATAGGTCTGTTCCTACTGTAAATTTTTGAAATTGGTAATAGTTGCTTCCTGTCAGAAATGTACAACATAGCAAACCCAAACCTATTGAGCGATATTCTGTATTTTTATCCTGATCTTTGTATAAAACCTTGGTAATCATCATGCTTAAAGTAAGAAAAAGTGGGATCAAAATAACTATAAAACTGACAAGTAAATTTCTAAATAACCAAGATTTAATATCTGGATCATTTCTAAATTGATAGATATTCAAAAATGGGAAAAAGACCACTGGAAAGAAATACACATAGGACAGCTTGAAAGAATCCATATTTTTAATCATGAGTGATCACGGTTCCTGCTATATAGTCTAATTTCACTGCTTACTCTCTGGAAATAAAGTCACATTTTGAAGTGTATTATTTAATTAAAACCAGTATAAAACTTCTCAATCAACTGGCGTGTCTTGACCAGCAAATTGCTAAACACGTTCTCCCGCTCAAACAGCTTAACCTTATAGTTTGGTAAGTCCTTCAACTCTTCTTTACGTGGTAGGCGTTTGGTGAACTCATAATGCTCCAGAACCTGCTTCATGGCTTCTGGTTTCAGGTTTTCTTCTTTACAAAGATGCTGATAGGCCTGTTCTTTTTCAGCATCCCAGAATTCAGAAAAAGCCGTTTGGACGCTCTGCCCATTGATCATCTTCGGCATGTTTTCTTCAATGAATTTTTGAATGAGGTCTTGCTTATCGTGCAAGCTAATATCGCTACTGATTAAATCGTAAATTTGCGCTTGGTACTTCTTACGCTTGTCCTCTGAGTCTGTATCAACAACAAGCTGTAGCAGGTTGATGATATAACCAACATTAATGCGATCACTATGCAGTAAATCCAGTTGAAAATCGACATCATCCAGTACCGATACTTTGTCTCTCTTGGTGGTTTTTCTAACGGCACGACATAGGTCAGCATACTTAGAGGCGAAGTTTGCAAAGTGCTGCTTATCAAGTTGTGTTTGGTCTTGATCGTATTCAATAAAAGTTTGTAATTGCGCGTTATAGCGCATCACTTCACGGAAAGCTTTAATAAATTCGAGTTGCAGTTCTTCAGTGACAAGATCATCGACTGATTGGTAATTGGGCGTTAAGGCAAACAATTTGCTCACCGCTGCTTGGTAATCCTGTTCGATTTCCGCATAGCTGGGAACAAGTACAATCTTGGTCGTTTCTTTATTGGAAAATAGCGCCAGTGCTTCATCTGTGGCGCGTTTCAGGTTGCGGAAACAGATGATATTGCCAAATGGTTTTTTATCGTTATAGACACGGTTGGTGCGTGAGAATGCTTGAATCAAGCCATGATATTTTAGGTTTTTATCGACATACAAGGTATTTAGCGGCTTAGAGTCAAAGCCCGTGAGGAACATATTGACCACGATTAGAATATCTATCTGTCTGTTTTTTACGCGCTGTGCAATGTCGCGGTAGTACGCATAAAATTGATCACCAGAATTGTAGTTGGTTTTAAACTGTCGATTGTAATTCGCAATGTAGCGATCCAGCTTATCCCGACTGGATGAATTGACCTGACTTGGAATATCTGCGGCTTCTTCGTGAATCAAGCCAGTTAAGTCATCAGTCGGTACAGCCTCATTTGCAGCATAGGAAAAGATGGTGGCAATGGTCAACGGTTTAAATATCCGACCTTGTGCTTCATCTTCAATTTGCTTATCAGCCTGCACTTTTTCAAAGATGTCGTAATATTGGGTCAGTGTTTCGACCGAACTGACACAGAACATCGCGGTAAATTCACGATTACGGGTTTTGGTATCGTGAATATTGACAATGTAGCGGGCAATCATTTCTAAGCGTTGCGGATTGTCATACAGTTCTTTGGTATCAATGCCTTCTACATCTTCCTCATAACTGTCATTCGTCGCCATGCCTTTGGCGGTGTATTTGCCACGATAATCAATTTGGAACTGCAATACGTTACGGTCGCGGATCGCATCGACAATCACGTATTTATGCAAACACGCATTAAACAGGTAATCTGTGGTGAGTTTTAAACCTGCTTTGCTTTGGCTGTTCTTTTCAAAAATAGGCGTACCAGTAAAACCAAACATTTGGGCATTGCTGAAGAATTTTTTGATGTTCTGATGAGTCTCACCAAATTGACTGCGATGACATTCATCAAAGATAAAAACCACTTTTTTATTTTTAAGATAATCAATCGATTCTAAATAACGGTCGGTGCTGATGGCTCGATTGAGTTTTTGGATGGTGGTCACAATCAGTTTGTCATGACGTTGATCCAGCTGTTTCACCAAGGTCGATGTGTTATCGGTGCTGTCCACGCTGTCGGCTTTAAAAGCATTAAATTCGCGTGAGGTTTGCGTATCGAGGTCGTTACGATCCACCACAAACATGACTTTTTCCACATCAGGCATTTGCATGATGATCTGACTGGCTTTAAATGAGGTCAGGGTTTTGCCTGAACCTGTAGTATGCCAGATATAGCCGTTCTGATCGGAGTTTTGCACATGCTCCACAATTTTCTGTACCGCATAAATCTGATAGGGACGCAGCACCATCAGGCTTTTGGTGGTTTCTAGCAGCACCATGTACTGGGTCAGCATTTGGGTCAGATGCTGATGATTGAAAAAATCTTCGGCAAAGTCGACAATTTCATTGATGTGTTTGTTATGGACATCGGCCCAGGGAAAGGCAAACTCGATGCCTGTGGTGCCGTTGGAGTAATAACGGGTATTGGCACCATTACTAATCACAAAAAGCTGAATAAAACCAAACAGCCCTTGCCCTGCCCAATAGGCTTCACGAATATAGCGTTGGGTTTGATTAAAGGCTTCGGCAATTTCCATGCCGCGTTTTTTCAGCTCGATCTGTACCAAAGGCAGACCATTGACCAGTAAAGTCACATCAAAACGGCTGGTACGGCCGTTATAGTCGCGGTGGTCAATCGTAATTTGATTGGTCACCTGATAGATGTTTTTGCTTGGGTCATCAGACAGGAAAAAGATGTGTTTGCTTGTACCATCATCAAATTTGACCGGGAAAAGATCACGCAGATTCTTGGCCCGTTCAAATACTGTGCCCGTATTTAAAAAACTGATGACCTGTTTCCATTCCGTTTCTGACAGGGGCGCAAGTCCATTGGCGCGTTCGACTTGGGTTTTGAGGTTAGACAGTAGTTGGCTTTCATCCTTGAGCGTGACTGAGGCATAACCCAGTTGTTTGAGCTGGCCAATCAGTTCATTTTCAAGTTGGTATTCGCTTTGTGCTGTCATTTCACCCTCTAATCTTTTAAATTATACACTTCAATCTTTATTATCTATAATCAAGAACTTAAGCAACTTCGATACCTTGCGCATCAAGATAATTATCTAACTCTTCTGAGTACGCATCATAATCTTGCTCAAACAATGCCTTGCTATAACTTAAACCACTAGGTAATTCAAATTGCTCATCAAGAAAATCATTAAATTCAAGATAGTCCTCGTAACGGTAACTTTGTGTGTAAGAGAGATCAATTTTAAGTAGAAGAAGAAGCAATATATATGATAATCGATCTGTTGTTTGTGCAATAATCTGAGCTAATTCCACTCCAACTGAATAACTCTTTGGAAGAATTTTGCCGTGAGATATCTCACCAACATTATTTCTCATCTCCCCCAGAAAACGTATCCATTGATTAAGTGCTGAAAAATAATTTTCTATGTCGCTTTTTGGCATTACATTTTCAATTGCTGAATGTTCGTAAATGCACTCCTTAGCTTTTTTAAACAAGCGCCCTAAATCCAATAAATTAATATCCTTGGCGTTTTCATACGGTCTAAGTTTTAAAATAATATTTTTAGCTATCGCTTCTATAAATGATTTACTACATTCAATCAGTGTATCTCCACACTGATTAGTTTGTTGATCAATTTGATTTAATAATCTTTCTAAATCTTGCAACCATTTATGTTTAGATGAATGTAGTGCTATAAGTTCTCTGGATTTTTTCATAACAAAACCTATATAAACATCTGCTGCAACAAGCCTTTTTTCCATTGTTTGGTTTGTTCAATTTGCTGTGCGACCATATCAATTTTTTGATCAATTGCAGATAAAAAGTTAGCAATTTTAGTTTGTTCAACAACACATGGAATATGAATTGGAATGATAGCTAGATCACCAGCATTATAAGAAGGGAGAGCTCCCACCTGAACAAAATTAGAAAACTTAATAGTATCTAAAAATTGCTTAATAAAATTTATATTCAATTTTGGATCAGGTGTAAAAGCCATCATGTTGTTATCTATTAAAAAATTAGTCGCCAAACGTTTACGTTCTAAAAAGACAGCAGCCCCAACCTTAGCAAAAATAATAGACTCATCAAGTATTACCTTCACTTTCATCTCTAGTATTGAATCAGCATCAACATAATTATTGGCCACAACCATTCTTTTTTCATTACCATAAGTATTCATATCTGAAACTTTGAAAAAAGGAACGCCTGTTTTTCCACCTTGGTATTTTTCTGGAAAACCCTGCCCAGATTTAAAAACCCCAAGGCTGCCCAGAGTTTTCTCCTCCCACTCCCCAAACTCACTACCATCATCCGCTTTAAAACGAATCTGCTGGCTAAACAGCTTTTGCATCATGCCTTGTTTATATTGGCTGAGTAGCTGATGTTTTTGCGTGAGTTGGCTGATCTTTTCATCGACTGCGGAAAGAAAAGAAGCGATTTTGGTTTGTTCTTCTTTTACTGGATATTTAAGTGGAAAAGCTAGTACATCACTTTTCGTAATATTTGGATCTTTACGGCTACTAGCTGCAAAGTTTTTCCAATCATCAACCTTATGGTTTAGAAAGGTTAGAAGAAAATACGAATCAATTTTTTCGTTAGGATAAATCGCTGATAATGCTTGATTACAGGCAGCCTCATGTACTAAAAGCCCAGTCCGACCGATTTGATTAAAACCACCATACATGGCTACAAAAACAGTCCCCTTAGGTAATATTTTTACAGATGTTTCTTTCAAAGCTATTTGAGAAATTTTCTCTTCTGTTTTTTCGATTAAACCGTTATTTAAATCAGTTGTTTTAACCCAAGCGATATCAGCATTTTCAAAAAAACGGTTATCACTGCGCAATGGTGTAGAGCCAGAAGTAACTTGAAAAATTTCTCCAATTTTAGATTGAAACCAATCCCCATCAAACTCTTTAAATCTTAACTTAGGTACAGCCATTACTTCACCTCCGCAAAAGGTGAAACAATGCCTAGCTCTTTGCAGAAATCTGCAATGATGGCATCGGTCTTTTGGCTGTCGTGTTCCAAAGCTTGAAGCTGTTTTGCAATCGCATCTAAATCAATTTCGGCTTCCGCTTCAAAAGTATCCACATAACGCGGAATATTGAGGTTGTAATCGTTATCTTTGACTTCCTGTAAAGTTGCTACATGAGCGTATTTTTCAATATTTTCACGCTTTTCAAATGCCGCAACAATCTTATCCAAATGCTCAGGCAATAACTTGTTTTGGTTCTTCTGCTTTTCAAAATCATTGCTGGCATCAATAAACAGAATATTGCCGCTCTGCTCACGGCTTTTCTTCAACACCAAAATACAGGTCGGAATTGAAGTGCCATAGAAAATATTGGCGGGTAAACCAATAATTGCATCCACCACGTTCATCTGTTCAATCAAATACTGACGAATTACACCCTCGCTCGAACCACGGAACAAGACGCCATGCGGTAACACCACCGCCATGGTGCCGTTGTCATCCAGTTGATACAGCATGTGCTGTACAAACGCCATATCGGCTTTAGAACTTGGCGCCAGTTTGCCATACGCAGCAAAGCGTTCATCTTGTAAAAATAACGGATCGGCAGACCATTTTGCAGAGAATGGCGGATTCGCCACCACCGCATCAAACTTTTTATCTAAATGCTGCGGACGAGTTAAAGTATTTTCCTGCTTAATATCAAACTTGGCAAAATGCACATCATGCAGAATCATGTTCATTCGCGCCAAGTTGTAAGTAGTACGATTCATCTCCTGACCGTAAATCATATCGACATCTTTCACTTCACGTTTTACCCGCAGCAATAACGAACCTGAACCGCAGGTCGGGTCATAGACTGAACGTAAACGCGCTTTGCCTTGGGTGACAATCTTTGCCAGTAGAGTCGATACCGTTTGCGGGGTATAGAATTCTCCTGCTTTTTTGCCCGCACCTGAGGCAAACTCACCAATCAGGTATTCGTAGGCATCGCCCAGTACATCGGCTTCGGTATTACTAATATCAAAATCAATATCATCTAAATGACTCAGGACTTTCGCCACCAGTGCATTACGGTCACTGGCATTATTGCCGAGCTTGGTCGAGTTTAGATCCAAATCTTCAAACAGGTTGGCAAAGTCATCGGCAGAGTCAGTACCTAACGTGCTTTGTTCAATCGATTTTAAGGTCGCAGTTAAATCATCCAGAATGAATTCGCCCTGACGACCACGCTCGGCTAAGGTATGGAATAGCTGTTTGGGTGTGAGCGCATAACCGACTTCGGCAATGGCATTCTTTTTAATTTCTTCGATGTATGGCACATGCTCAGCATTATTTTCATCTAATTCTAAAAAGCTGACCTCCTCACCATCGAGCAATTCATTGGCAAAGTTCACCGATTTTTCTGATAAATATTTAAAGAAAATAAAACCCAGAATGTAATCACGGAATTCATCGGCGCCCATGGTGCCGCGCAAAGTATTGGCAATATTCCAAAGTTGTTTTTGTAATTGTTGCAGTTGTACTTGGGTCATTGTTATGCATGTCCGATGAAATGAATAAAACATGACTAGTGTACCGAAAATTAAAGTTTTTTCAGCAAAATTGGAAATAGAAAGACAAAATTTGTCGCACTAAATGTATATCAATAATATTGATATATAAGGTTTTATTTGGATTTTAAAAGATTAACAGGCTCAACTATCATAATTTAAATTAAGGCTTATATCAAAATTACAGATGTTTGAAAAAATAGTTATAAGTAAAATAAATAACAAGACGGTTTGTTAAAGTTGGTTATATTCAACATCAATATACGCATTAATTAATGTCCAATCTTGAGTTTTTGAAATTTCACGTGGAAGCTCTGCTTCAAAGGATTCATAAAAATATCTACGCATACAATACTCAGTATAAGAATCCGCATAGGTTTCATAACGCGCGATTATTGTTAAGTCCATCACAGGCATTTGTGCTTGATCCCATCGTTGTCTTTTCCGACTGAAAAAGAATAGTTTCCCGAAGGTATATAAACGTCCCGCCTGCTGTCGATTGCCTCTGAATACTGCATAAACTTTAAAATAATTCTGCCATGCAAGAAGATCATTGAGCGCCTTAGTCTGATCTTTTTGGGAAATCACTCGATTGAGAATTTGGGTTAATTCTTTTTTTTGTTTCTCTATTTCAGATTTCTTAAATCTCCACGTCCATGAGAAATTCTTATTATTTTTACGGTAAAACTTAGTCTGATGTTCAGCATACTTTTTATGGCTTAACCGTACTAATTCAGCCTCACATTTCCCAAAATCTAAGCATAGATAAGGTTTATTCAATATGAAATTAAATTGTTCATTGTCTTTATAGTATTGACGGATAAAAGTTAATTCTTGCCCGACTGTAATTTTGTCCCAGATGACAGGTTCAAGTTCAGCAATTTTATCTTTTGATGTATATGCTGATATGGTTGTTGAAGTCACTTTGCCTATGGTTTCTTTGCTGTGACGATGGCTATTAGGGGTTTTGATCAACAAGACAAATAACCATGCATCTTTATAAAGAATGTCTTGAACAATGAGATCAGCAACAGGTAATCCTTGTTTTAGTCGATATGTTCTTTGCCGACTGGTTAAATTTAATGAATATCGTTCGGTTAATTTATGAATAATCTTTTCAATATCAATTTTACCTAACTCAGTTTGCACTATAAATTTGCAGTAAAAATATGATCCTCTTGTGACCTTATCTTGAATTTTTTGTGCGGTGTATTTTGTGTGGGGGCTGTAATCAATCATTCTACGTCATCCAACTATGCACTTTTAATGTCAATCAACAATCCACCTAAATCCAAATTTTTTCATTCATTTTTGAATTGTTCATCAACAATAATTTTCTCTACATTTCCCATTTTGCTGAACGCGTCAGCAATCAGCATTGATCAAATTGCGCTAGCACTGTCACCTCACGTTGTAAGGTGACAATAAAGTAGTTCCTAGTGCGCATTAAGAAACTTAATCAGCAAATCTTATACTTGTTTAAATAATATATCAATAATATTGATATATTAAATTTATTCTGGTAATATGACGGCATATCAATCGAATTGTGGATTGACCATCCATTCCAACTTTCTTTTTTTGAAGTTGTTTGAATGGCTGACCACCATTCAAAAACTTTGATACATATTGCCCTGAGTATAAGACTAACCATCTTCATACTGCCGATGTAGCGGACTGCTGGGGAAACCTCGCTCGGTACGTTGCAACGGGGGCTAGAGGATTGCAATATCCTTTTTCTATCCGTTCATTCACTTTTTAAGAGTTCCAAGCAAATAAAAAGTGGTTGGGCGACAAGGAAACGGGAGCCTATAAGCGATTTATCGTGAAATGGTCATTTGGTTAGTAATAGCCAAGTTAGGTGTGAAATTATGAAAATAGTGGAACATTGAAACCCTGTTCAAAGTGATACAGTTAGGAGCAGCATAGGATGTGCGATAGTCTCCGTTAATAGCTGAATGTGTATGCTTGATCGAACAAGTTTATTTACTTGGAAAAGTATGCTCATTTCCAATCACGATGGCTGCTGAGAGTGCCGTAAGGTACTAGGGCTTTGAGGCTAACGCTGGAAAAGCTGGCACCATTTTGCGCAAGCTGAATGGGTCGCTGGATAGCTTAAACGTGTAACGGCATTAATCGATAGATGCTGATTGGAGTGTAAGAGTTTTACCCTTTACAAAGTTGTGTATACATCATATCCCGATATTTTTTAAGGAACTACGGTCGGGGGAAACAGGAAGCATGTATACAGGCGAGAGGATAAACGGTCTGCACATTAAGACACTTTTGAAATAACTTGGGAAGCACTGAATAAAAAGGCTTAAATTGGTTAAAAGTCTGTTGTATTTTTTTCAGTGTGGGAGCGATGGTGAGTAGCGCATATAAAGCAAGTATTTACTTGCGGAAATTGTGATACAAATCTTAATAGTAAGATTTGTATTAAATGAGATAGCTAGCTTAAAGCGAATCCTAAAACATTTCGATTTTTTTCAGTCGGGATGCTCATTGCGAAAACTTGAGTCGGCACATGCGTGAGCATGTTGGACAATATGTAGAAAAGAAAGGTTAATGGAACACTGGTCGTGTTTCTCAGTCGGGGATTGGTCTCTCTGACTAGGCCGAGATTGGTACAGTGTAAGTATTCTGAAGTTTGGTCACTGATGAAAATATACTTATACGGGTTTGCCTGAGACTTAAATCAGGATAATGCTACACCAGCATGAAAAAATCGTGGCTTGTTCTTCCAGATTAGACAAGCATAAAACTATTGCCTAGCAGTAGAAATATGATATGGAATATGGCCTAAGTCGGCATGAAAAAATTGAACCGCCAGTACAGGCGTAATCATCTGCTCAACAAAGAGCGTTAACAAATGCATTAGGCTCGATCCCTTAGGGACGAGCCTTGTCTTTGAAAGAAGCTAATAATTTAAATTCGCTGTTCTTTGTGGTAATGATATTTTAATCGAAGAAGCTATATCAGCTTGTTAAGTTATTCATAAAATTATTTTTATTTTTTAGTTTGTTAGTAGTATGTTGTAAAATAGGCTAATCGCTTAATTAAAACCTAAATGTGAATAAATCATAAAAAAGGAAAATAAATGTCTAGATGTACAGCTCCTGTTCGAGGCCATAGTTCTGCTGCAGCTGCTGCGGCTTGCCCAGCATGTCGTAACAGATATGGTTCTCGTTCTCGTAGTTATTCTTACTCATCATCATATAGTTCTGGTAGTTCTTATAATGGGTCTAGTAGCACCTATAGTGATTCTAGTAGAGCTGGGGGCAGTGGGAGTTCAAAAAGTGTTTCAAAACCTCGCTGGGCTAAAACAGGCTCCTCTCTTGTATATACGACAAATGAAGTAACATCCCTAACACCTGTCAGAGAGGTAATCGAGAAAAAAGCTTCTGAGCAGCCTGACCTTCGTGATGTGTTTTTATGCCATGCATGGGATGATCGTAAGGAATCTGCTAAACAACTACACGATTTTCTAGAGGCTGCTGGTGTAAAAGTTTGGTTTAGTGAAAAAGACCTTGGTTTGGGTGTTCCAATGATGAGAGCAATTGATAAAGGTTTGGCTAATTCTAAAGTTGGACTCGTTTTGGTAACACCAGCTTTGTTGTCGCGCTTACCTAAAGAAGGTGTAGCAGATAAAGAGCTTTCAACTCTTCTAGCTGGTAACCGTTTGATTCCAATTGTACATAATACAACGTACGAGGCACTTAGAGATGTCAGTCCAATGTTAGCTTCAAGAAGTGGTCTTGATACATCTGAAGATACGTTGGAGATAGTTGCGGAAAAAATAGCTGAGTTAGTTGCGATTTAAATAAAATGCTTTTGTATGGTATTTTGTATGGTGTTTGGTTGAATAAGATTTATTTTAAATTATATCAACTGCTTATGTGTTTAGTTTAATTGACGCCACCGATTAAAGATGATCGCTAATGATCAGGTTTAATCAAAAAAGTGAATAAAAGCCTTGGTTTAGCAATAAATCAGGGCTTTTTTTCTGCCTGTTGTTTATCAGCGTCCGTTATTGTAAGTCATTGATAATTGCTTTCTATCAAATATACTTGTGACACAATAGTGACACGCGTGTAACAACAAGAATGCTTACAGACATCCAAGTTAAAAGTCTTAAACCAAAAGAAAAGCGATATTCAATAGCCGATGGGGAAGGGCTTTCTATTGAGGTTTTTCCTACTGGGAAAAAGAAATGGGTACTTTCATATCGAATTGAAGGAAAGCAGACCAGGAAACAACTGGGTGAATATCCCGAAGTAGGCTGTAAAGAAATAAGAAAAGTTGCACGGGAATTTAAAGCTGAAGTTTCTGGTAAATCAAAGGTCTCACATCATTTAAAACAAGTGTGTGATGAATGGTTTGAATTAATGAGTCCGCAGTGGTCTAGTGAAAAATATATCAGCACGGTTAAATACCGTTTGGGCTACATCACTGAAGATTTTTTAGAGCTACCTTTAGATGAAATTACTCGCTTTCAGGTTTCATCAAAAGTAAAAGAAATTGTGGCCAAAGGAACATAATGCCGTTGCAGAATCCTTTTTTAGTAGCTTAAAGAAGGAAAGAATTAAAAAGAGAATTTATAAAGCACGCGAAATGGCGCGTGCGGATGTGTTTGATTACATCGAGATGTTTTATAATCGAATCAGGCGCCATTCGCATCTTGATGGGATGAGTCCAGAAGCATTCGAGGCAGCTTCAAAATGAGGCTACTTCAATGTCTAGGATACTGGGAGCAGTCCAAGTCTAACTAGCCCTATTATTTGTGTTTAGTCCGTAAACTAGAGAAAATCACAAAAAATTCATGATCGTATTATTATGCTTTTAGTTGAATTAAAGTTGACTCAAGTTATGTAAATGAGTTGATAGAACTTATTGAAGCTTCATAGTAATTAAAATGAGAATGGCATGAATCAATTTTCTGAAGAAGACTTATCCAGAATTATCGAAATGGCCTGGGAGGATCGAACCCCATTTGAAGCCATTCAATGTGAGTTTGGTTTGAACGAAGCGGCAGTGATCCGCTTGATGCGGCAAAATATGAAACCCAGTAGCTTTAAAATGTGGCGTGCACGTGTGACAGGCCGAAAAACCAAGCATCTGCAGCTGCGTTTACCTGATGTGATACGGGCCTATTGTTCACGCCAATACAAGCGTTTCTAAGTGTTTGATTTTGATTACCGTCTGGACTCACGTTTACATCGTTCAGAACAATATTGTACTTCCTCCCAGCAGCGGTGCCATTTCTTGCGCCAAGTAAAAGGGCGCAAACAATAGATACAGATTTTTTCAGGGAGATGCTGTTTTTTCATCGTTTATAACTCATTGATCTGGCTAAGAAGTTGCTGGGCATGGCTGATAATCTGATGCCGATCTTTAAGTTTATCTAGCTGTCGATAGATCATGCCCATACGTGGATGAGTACGAAATTTAGCCTCATTCCGGATCATAAAATACCAGTACAGGCTATTGAACGGACAGCTATCTAGCTCGGTGCGAGTTTTGACATTGTAGCTACAGTGCTTACAGTAATCGGACATCTTATGGATGTAATTGCCCGAGGCCGCATAGGGTTTGCTGGCCATCAAGCCGCTATCGGCATGCATCACCATACCCAGCGTGTTCGGTAGTTCTACCCATTCATAGGCATCGGCATAGACTGCCAGATACCACTCGCTGATCTGCTGCGGGTCTACACCAGTTAATAAGGCAAAATTTCCAGTCACCATCAAACGCTGGATATGATGTGCATAGGCATGCTGAAAAGTATTACGGAAACACTCAGCCATACAGTTCATCCGAGTACGGCCAGTCCAGTAAAATTGTGGCAATGGTGCTGAGTGCTGCAGTGCATTGCGGCTGGCATATTCTGGCATGTACAGCCAGTAAATTCCGCGAACATATTCGCGCCAGCCGAGAATTTGTCGGATAAAACCTTCCACTGCATTCAGTGGTGCATGACCGGCATGGTATGCAG
Organism: Acinetobacter sp. P1332; assembly: GCF_044057475.1. Lineage (NCBI taxonomy): Bacteria > Pseudomonadati > Pseudomonadota > Gammaproteobacteria > Moraxellales > Moraxellaceae > Acinetobacter > Acinetobacter sp. P1332. The sequence continues at coordinate 2,691,205 of NZ_CP171157.1, read as the reverse complement.
CTTCTGCCGCATCACAGACTTCTTTAGGTAGTAGCAGACCACAGTTCAGATAAGGTGAGAGCAGGCTGTGAAACAGCATGTCTGAGTCTTGAACCATGGCATCTTGATAATCGCCAAAATGTGGCAAACTGTGGGTAATGAAATGCTCCAGTGCAAGCAGAGCATTGCTACGTGTGGTGCCCCAGCGGAAGTTGTCAAGGCTGCCAGAGTGACGGGAAAATTCACGTTCAACCAATTCAAGCACATCCAGATCAATCTGATCGTGTTCAAAGTGAAGTGGTGCAGGCAAAGGGGGATTGCCAGCCCAGGCCTTACGATTGGCGCTGTCATAGTTCCACTGTTCTCCAAACGGCTGCTGTCCCTGCATCAAGTAACCGGTTTGCTTGCGCATTTCCCGGTAAAAATATTCCATACGCAGTGTCTGGTAGCGGCTGGCCCAGTGCTGGAACTGCTCTGGACTACAGAAAAAACGTTCATCATTCAGGCACTGCACTGGCAGTTGCAGATGCTTGCTCCAATGCTGTTCAATTTGCTGCTGTAAACGATATTCTCCGCAGTGCGTAATGACCAGTTCTGTGACTGGTAAGAGTTGCTGTTGTGACTCTACGAAATCCAGCAGGCTACGAATCGGACTATCAGATTTAAAAGCATGGTAACGTACACGCCAGCCTTCTGCTTTGAGTTCTTTGGCAAAATGACGCATGGCGCTAAAAATCAGGGCAATTTTCTGCGGATGATGGGCGACATAAGTGGCTTCCTCAACAACTTCGGCCATCAGGATCACATCCCTGATACGATCTAGCGCTTTGAGCGTAGCAAGCTGATGATGAAGCTGGTCACCCAGAATTAAACCGAAACGCATAGCCATTCCAGACCCTATGAAAGATAGCGCAGTGTAAGTCAAGACAGTTCAATTTTTTGTGAAAATAAAGATCATTCTGCATGTTGAATCAATCCAACTCGACCAGATGGCCCGCTGACATCGCACAGAAATGATGGGTACTGCTATAACAAAATATTCATCCCTACAATGCTAAAGCCAGTTGATGAAACTCGCTTTACATGATTTCTTAATACATGAGTAGTGTGAAAATTATGTGATTTTAATCAAAAAGATAAAAATTATTATGGTTGTAATTAAAGTAGCTCACGCCTAGTATCTGGCTTGAAGTTACTCCATGTGAGCTTCCTTAGTTTTGTCCCATACACCCCTCTGTATGAGATTTTTTTAATCAGGGAATTGTCATGAGCATGCATTCAAAAGCGTATATTTTTAGACAGCAGCAATTGCTAGTGGATGAGCATTTTCAGTTGCCGCAGGTAGAAAGACTGCAGCACGACCTAAACCTGTCGGAAAATGGCGAGATCATTGCTCGTGACCTGAAAGAAGACGAACCGGTGCCGGAAGGTTATCAGCTGGTTCCAATCCGGCAACTGGTGCAAGTCTGGAGCAGACCGCAGTTTGAACAGGCCAGCCGTGCGGTACAGTTACTGGAATGGCGCCGTAACCACCGCTTTTGCAGTAAATGCGGTCACGCCACCCAGCAGCACGTCAGTCACTATGCCATGGTCTGTCCATCCTGTGGCTATAACCAGTATCCGCGGGTGAATCCTTGTGTGATCACTATCATTACTCGGGGTACAGATGAAATTCTGCTGGCAAAAAATGCCCGCAACAAAACCCAGATGTACAGCCTGATTGCCGGATTTGTCGAAGTGGGCGAAACCCTGGAGGAGGCGGTACGCCGTGAGACGATGGAAGAAGTGGGGCTACAGATCAAAAACATTCAATATCTGGCTAGCCAGCCGTGGCCGTTTCCTAGCAATCTGATGATGGCCTTCAAGGCCGAATATCATGCAGGCGAGATTCAGATTCAGGAAAATGAACTCAGCGATGCGCGGTTTTTCAAATTTGATCAGTTACCCGAGATTCCGTTCAAGGGCAGTATTGCTTATGCCATGATTCAGCATGTGATGCATGGCACACCTGTTGCCGATGACAGCAAAGAATGGCTTTGAATTAACCAGTCTGGTTTGACTGCTTAAATTAAGAAAAAAATCAGGAAGTTTATTTTCAATCGGTGTAATTCCCGAGAACCTGAATTTTCCGATGTTAAAGACTTAATTATTGTTTAGCGGATAAACGAATGGCATCTCCACAAAAACTGAATCACAGCATCTAATCTTCACGCTTTGTTCACATTCAGCTGGGTTATGCTAATCCTGAAATCAAACAAGGCTTAAAAATGAAGATGCTATTCAAGTCGGTTTTTTCAGTTACAGCACTGGCCATCATTAGCTTGAGCTTTACTGCTCGGGCTGAAACGGTTGCCCCTCAGGCAGTCAATCAGGTGGATATCCGGCAGTATGCGGGTAAATGGCATGAAATTGCGCATTTACCGATGTATTTTCAGCGTAAATGTGTCTCGGATATCTCGGCACAATACACTGTCAATGCCGATCAGACCATAGGCGTCTTAAACAGCTGCCGGATTGAAAATGGTGAAATGATTAGCTCTGAAGGGGTGGCCTATTCGCAAAATCAGGGCAACAGCAAACTGAAGGTCAGCTTTTTGCCGCCAGGTTTAAGATGGATTCCGTTTACCAAAGGGCATTACTGGGTATTACGCGTGGATCCGGAATATAAAGTGGCGCTGGTCGGTGGACCGAGCACCAAATACCTGTGGATTTTATCGCGCGAACCGCAACTGGATGAAGCCACCTATCAGTCCTATCTGGATACAGCAAAATATTATGGTTATGACATCACAAAACTGATCAAATTGCCGCATTAATCTGTTACCCTTTTGCCGAACTGCTTAGTCTCTCTACAGTTCGGCTTTTTTTATTTCACTTCACATAAAATTCATATCTGACTGATTAGACTCATCAAATAGAATAAAGACAACCGCTTAAAAGTAGGATGAGTCCATGTTGAAAAGCCTGATGCGATGGATAGACAGCTGGTCCATACATACATCGCCTGAAACGCTGACCGCTGAAAACAGCCAGGTTCAGTGGCTCCGGATTTTGCCCTTTATTTTGTTGCATCTGGCCTGTCTCGCCGTGTTCTGGGTGGGGGTGTCATGGTTTGCGCTGGGCTTTATGCTGGCGTTCTACCTGATCCGCATGTTTTCCATCACCGCTTTTTTTCATCGTTATCTGTCACATAAAACTTTTCAGACTTCGCGTCTGGTACAGTTCCTGTTTGTGCTGATGGGTACCATGAGTGCGCAGCGTGGGCCGCTCTGGTGGGCGGCGCATCACCGTTATCACCATCGCTATACCGATACCTTGCAAGACCCGCATTCCTCCACGCATGGTTTTTGGTACAGCCACGTTGGCTGGTTTTTAAATGAATATAACTTTGCCACGCGAAAAGAAGTCATTAGAGATTGGATGAAATATCCGGAACTGATCTGGCTGGACCGTTTCAGTTTAATTGTGGTGCTGCTGACCGCGGGCGGGATTTATGCGCTAGGGGAGTGGCTAGCTATGACCTGGCCGCAACTTGGTACCTCCGGCCTACAATTGCTGGTCTGGGGATTTGTGGTCTCCACTGTGTTACTGCTCCATGCCACTTTGTGTATTAACTCACTGGCGCATCATTATGGCAGCCGGGATTTTGACACGGATGATCACAGCCGCAACAACTTGTTTTTGTCCATCATTACCTTAGGCGAAGGCTGGCACAACAATCACCATTATTATGCCGGCAGTACCCGGCAGGGTTTTTACTGGTGGCAGATTGATGTGACCTATTACCTGCTGAAACTCATGTCTTTGTTCGGGCTGGTCTGGGGACTCAAGCCCATTCCGGCACGTGTCTATGATGTCAGTAAAATTGCCCGGGCTCGAAAACAGAAAAAAGCTGCCAAGACCGGCACTCCGAATATTCATTCAAAGGAATCACCATGAAAATTGCAATTATTGGTTCAGGTATTTCCGGTCTGTACGCTGCCTGGAAACTCAGCAAAGTGCATGAAGTCACAGTCTTTGAAAAGAATAACTACTTTGGTGGTCATACCGATACCCATCAGCTGAATATCGATGGTGAACAGGTTGCGGTGGACAGTGGCTTTATTGTTTTTAATGAGCATAACTATCCGCTATTCTGCGCCATGCTAAAAGAACTTGGGATTCAATCGCAAAGCAGTGACATGGGCTTTTCGGTGAATAATCAGGTCACTGGCTTACAGTACAATCCTTCAAAAAAATTCTCGTTATTGTTCCGACCTCAAAACTTTTTTAATGCAGATTTTCGCGCGATGTTGTCCGATCTGTTCCGTTTCTATGCGGCCAATAAAGATATTGATGTTGAACAGGTCGATGCACAGCTCAGTATTGATGCATATCTCAATCGACATGACTATTCCGAAGCCTTTCGTCAGGAACATCTCTATCCGATGTGCGGGGCGCTATGGTCCTGTCCAGTAGAGCAAGCTGGACAGATTCCGTATAAATTTGTGGTGAGCTTTTTTCAGCACCATCGTATGTTGCAGCTGAAAGAGCGACCTTCGTGGCTTACGGTCAAGGGTGGATCAGCTCGTTATGTTCGTGCCATTCAGGCCCAATCGAATATGACTTTCCGCAAGACAGGTGTGCTTCATGTATCCCGTAGTGCCAATGATGTAGTGATTGAAACTGGACAGGGCAGTGAACGTTTTGACTGGGTCATTTTTGCCAGCCATGCTGATGATAGCTTGAATTTACTTACAGACCCGTCAGCGCAAGAGCGGGAAGTACTTGGCAAGTTTCGTTATCAGGATAACCATATGGTGGTGCATTCCGATACTCATATCATGCCCAAATCCAGGCGCCAATGGGCCAGCTGGCATGTACATGTGACACCTAGTCGTGCAACCGAATCAACTCCATTCCAGCATAGTGGCATGCATTATGGTTTCAGTTACTGGATGAACCAGTTGCAAAACCTGAATTGTAAAACCCAAATCTTTGCCACACTCAATCCTAACTTTAACCTCGATCCGAAAAAAATATGGGTAGAACGATATTATCGTCATCCAGTATTTGATGCTGCCGCGATTGAGGCACAACAACGTTGGGCCGAGGTCAACGGCCAAAACCGCACCTCCTACTGCGGTGCTTATTGGGGCTGGGGCTTTCATGAGGATGGTGCCCGTAGTGCTGCATGGGTAGTCGATCAGCTATTGAAACAGGCCGAGCAGGCCGCCTAGGAGCACATGATGCAGATGTATCCACTGGCGATTGCCTCTGCCGAAATCCGGCACCGACGTTATTTGCCCAAAGCCCATGCTTTTGAGACCCAGCTAACCTATCTATGGTTTGATCCGGATCAGCTCGCGACCTTTACCGGTAAATCCTGGCTGTGGTCATCTAACCGCTGGAATTTCCTGACTCTGGATGAGCGCGATTTTCTGAGCATGGAATGTGGTTCAATCCGGCAGAAAGTTGCACGCCTGCTAATCAAGCGGGAAAACTATCTGTTACCGCATGCCGCTTCCATCCGGGTGCTGGCCTTGCCGCGCACACTGGGTTTCCGTTTCAATTCCGTAGTGTTTTATCTGATCTTTGATGCCACTGACCAATTGCTCTTTGTGCTGAGTGAAATCACCAACACACCGTGGAATGAACGACAGGTCTACATTCACGATTGCCGGAACAATCCAGACGAATATGCGCCGTACCAGAGTCACCAGTTTGACTTTAAAAAGGCCTTTCATGTGTCGCCGTTCATGCCGATGGGGCTGGATTATCGCTGGCGCTTCAGCTTTTCGGATCGGCAGAACGTGATTCATATGCAGCTGTTTGAGCAGGGAATCTTGCAATTCGATGCCACCCTGAAATTTTCCTTGCAGGCCATCACGGTTCCTTCACAGCAGCATCGTTATGCTGTACTGAAAGTTCTTGAACCCTTCAGGATGGTCAGCGGAATTTATCTGCACGCCTTTCGTTTATGGAAAAAGAAAATTCCATTTTATCGACATCCTAAAAAAGAAAAAGGAAACACATTGCGATGAAGACACTATTCATGGGAGAGCAAAGCACACTGCCGGTGGTACTGCGCCACCTGCTGAAATTACGCCATGGTCAGCTGATTTTTAAAGGCGTCTGGAACGGGGCTGTCGGGGAAAATAGCGATTTACAGGCGGTGATACAGGTGCATGATGTTCGTCTGATGGATTTGCTGTTCCGTAATGGTGTACTGGGTGCTGCCGAAGGTTTTATCCGTGGCTACTGGAGCAGTGAAGATCTGGTCGATGTGATCCGCATTTTGGCACGTAACCGTGATGTGCTTGATCGGATGAATCAAAATGTAGTGGCCAAAGCTAGCCAGTTGGCACTTAAGGCTTGGTATAAATCCCGCAAGAATTCGATTGATGGTAGTCGTCAGAATATTGCTGAGCATTATGACTTGAGCAATGATTTTTTTAAATTGTTCTTAGATTCCAGCATGATGTATTCCAGTGCTGTCTTTAAAGACCCTTGTATGAGCTTGGAACAAGCTTCAGATTATAAAAAAGAATTGATCTGCCAAAAACTTCAATTGCAACCGATGGACCATTTGGTTGAAATTGGCAGCGGCTGGGGAGGCTTTGCCATTTATGCGGCTCAGCATTATGGCTGTAAGGTGACCACCATTACCATTTCCAAAGCTCAGTACGATGAAGCACTCGCCCGAGTTGCTGAAGCAGGGCTGTCTCATCGGGTGTCTGTACAGCTTCAGGACTACCGTTTACTCGAGGGTAAATACGACAAATTGGTGTCCATTGAAATGATCGAGGCCGTAGGTGAGCAGTATTTACCAACTTATTTCCGAAAATGCCGCGAGCTCCTCAAGCCGAATGGTCTAGCCTTGATACAGGCGATTACGATTGAAGATGCACGCTATGTTAAAGCTTTAAATACGGTGGATTACATTAAGCGTTATATTTTCCCCGGTAGTTTTATTCCATGTATCAGTGTTATGACGCAAACGGCTTCTGAGCAAAAACTTCGTCTCAAACATCTGGAAGATATTGGTCAAAGCTATGCACAAACCCTGAAGTGTTGGCGTCAGCGTTTTCTGGAGCAGCGTGATCAAGTACTGCAACTTGATTTTGATGAGCGTTTTATCCGCATGTGGGATTTTTATCTGTGTTATTGCGAAGGTGGTTTTAGGGAAGGTGTGATCAGTGATGTGCATTTGCTGTTTGAAGCCAGTGCTTACTAAGCAGAAATAAAACAGGAGGGCGACATGCTGCTAGATTTATTTTTGTTCAATGTCTTCATCATGCTCTGTAACTGGGTGTTGGTGACCTATAACCGCAGAGCAGGGCTAGTCGATGTCGCTTGGAGTTTCAGTATTGCCCTTAATGTGATTATTGCCGCTTGGGTGATTGACAGTGCGCCGATGTTGGTTCGGTTATTTCTGGGACTGGCGAGTGGGATCTGGTTTTCACGGCTGACTTGGCATCTGTTACGGCGCTATGCCAATGAAACCCAAGAAGACACGCGTTATGCCAACATGCGCCGAGCGATGGGGGATTATCAGCATCTTGGATTTCTGGTGTTTTTTATATTTCAGGCAGGTTTGGCTCTACTATTTTCTTACCCAATGCTGAAGTTGTTAAGTATCTCGACCGAGCAATGGAATGACTGGACTTTGGTCACTGTGATTGTGGCGGGCATGATCATGCTATCCGCTTTGATAGGCGAAAGCACTGCCGATCAGCAACTTTACCGTTTTAAGCTAGATCCACAGAATCAAGGTAAAACCATGGATCAGGGTCTGTGGAAATATTCGCGCCATCCGAATTATTTCTTTGAATGGCTGCATTGGTTTGCTTATCCAGTGCTCGGTCTGGCAGCAGGATGCTATGAATTATGGATTTATCCACTGCTGATGTGGCTGTTTCTGTACTACATCACCGGGATTCCCTTTAGTGAACAACAGGCGCTCACCCACCGTGGTGACAACTATAAAGACTATCAACGACGAACTTCAATGTTTATTCCGTGGCCACCCAAACAGTAGGTAAATACATGGACTTTATGATTCAACAATCTTTAAAACTGGTCGAAAGCGGCAAGCTGCCCGATTCGGTGATTCGCGCGGGCATTCGCAGCCTAAGCAAAAAACGTCTGGCACAGGAAGGACGCTTTGACCCAGCACTGGCAGCCCGGCGCTATATGGATGTGCTGACCATGCTGAAAAACAGCGAAATTGCCATTGATACAGACAAAGCCAATGAGCAGCATTATGAACTGCCGACCGCATTTTTTCAGGCAGTACTCGGTAAGCGTTTGAAATATAGCGCGAGTCTATTTGAACATGCCGATATGACGCTAGACCAAGCCGAAGAAGCTGCGCTTGCCTGCTATTGCCAGCGAGCACAACTGAAAGACGGGCAGGATATTTTGGAAATTGGCTGCGGTTGGGGATCTTTGAGTCTGTATATGGCCGAGCATTATCCAACGGCCCGTATTACAGTCGTGTCAAATTCTTCAACCCAGCGCGAGTATATTCAGGAACAAGCCCGTTTAAAAAAACTGGATAACCTTAATGTGATCACTTGTGATGTCAATGTGTTGCAACTTGAACCTGCGTCATTTGACCGTGTGGTATCAGTGGAGATGTTTGAGCATGTACGCAACTATCAAAAACTGTTTGAAAATATTAGTATTTGGCTCAAACCAGATGGCTTATTGTGGTGTCATATTTTCTGTCATCGTTTCTTGCATTACCCGTTTGAAGTCAAAAATGAGTTTGACTGGATGTCGCAATATTTCTTTAGTGGTGGTTTGATGCCAGCAGCCTCAACTTTCCTACATTTTCAGCAGCATTTACAGCTAGAACAGCACTGGCAATGGGCGGGTACGCAGTATGAACGTACCGCAAATGCTTGGCTAGAAAATATGGATGGTAAACAGGCCGAGCTAAAGCCCTTATTTGAAAAAACTTATGGCGCGGATGCCGCAATCTGGTGGCAGCGCTGGCGGATTTTCTTTATGGCCTGTGCCGAGCTATTTGGTTATGACCATGGACGCGAGTGGGTGATCGGTCACTTTCTGTTTAAAAAGAAAACCGTATAATTGAATGGCGAATCGGATGGGGTAGCGGGGAATGCACCAATGTTAAAGCTGTTCAGGGACAAACACGATCATCCTCTGGGTGAGGTGTTTAACCGCTACTACTGGCTGCAAATCGGATTCATTGCCCTGTCTGTGGTGATTGGGATTGGCTGTAGTGCTTGGGTAATCAAAGGTTCTTTGCTCAGAACGGCGCTAGAACAGGAAATGTCACACTACTGGCAGCGATTAGAACGTAATCCTGCCGCAGAATTGCCCGATACCAAAAACCTGTATGGTTACCGCTGGAACACTGTGTCTCCCTCCCAATTTAAGAATATGTCACTTGAGCAAGGGGTGAATCGGCATTTTGTCGATGGTAAGGAACGCATGACCGTTTATGGCGAAAAAGATGGGCAGCATGTGCTGCTGGTGTTTGGTGAAAGCAACGTCAACAAGCTGGTGTGGCTGTTTGGTCTGGCACCGCTGATGGTCAGCCTGTTTGTGCTATATAGTGTGCTGTGGTGGTGGAACCGTCGTGCCCGGCGCTATTTTTCTCCCATTACAAGGCTTGCCAACGCACTGGAACATATTGATTGGGAAGATTATAAAAATCAGGCTTCACCGTTTCATGACATCCGGACTGATTCAAATCTGGAAGCGGAATATCTGAAGCAGGCGCTAGAAAAATATCATCAGGTATTAAGCGAGTTTATTCAGCGTGAACGTGAATTTACTGGTGATGTCAGTCATGAGCTTCGCACACCACTTACCATCTTAAAAGGCAATGTGCAGTTGTGTCAGGCACGCTATGGGGACAATAAATCATTTACTCGCCTGAACAACACCATTGAAGACATGCAACTATTAGTTGACACACTACTGGCTATCGCCCGCAATACCACCAATACTTTAACCGCTGAATCAACTATGCTTTCAGAATGTTTGGAAAATTTAGTTCAGGATCTGGATAGTGTTAGCCATAACAAAGGCATGCGGATAAATTTTCAAAAAGATCTAAACGAACAGCCACGTAAACTTTACCCGTCGATGACCAAAATGGTGTTTGGCAATATTCTGCGCAATGCGCTGAATTATTCACAAGGCACAGAAATTGATGTCATTTTGCAAAAAAATACAGTATTGATTGCAGATAATGGTGTCGGCATTCCTTTACCGAATAACTCAAAGGTGCAAGAACTGTCGGGGCAGCAATTGCAATTAGAGATCAAAGGTCATGGCATTGGACTGCAATTGGTACAGAAGTTGTGCAAGCAGCTTGGCTGGCGAGTGGAATTGTTTGATCGGCAGTATTATCTCAATACCCATCAGGATGTTGATCTAGCAATCACCACTGGACTGATTGTCGTTGTGTACCTAAATTAGGCTTCATCTTCGAGAGCAATCTTTAAACCAATCCCAGATATGGTGTGAATCAGCTTTTGTTCAAAGGGTTTATCGACCATTTTGCGTAAATTATAGATATGACTGCGCAGAGCATCACTTTCTGGCTCTTCGTCACCCCAAAGCTGCATCATAATTTCCTGTTTGGTCAGTACTTTAGGAGAATGACGCATCAGTAACTTCAAAAGTTTAAACTGAATCGGAGGCAATTCAATGTTCTGCCCAGCTCGAGTTAGTTGCTGTGTTGCCGTGTCCAAAATTAGGTCATGAATTTGCAGACGACTGCTAGATACTTCACCCATGGAACGTTTGATCAGGGCCTTGACCCGAACTACCAGCTCGTTAAAGTCAAAGGGCTTGACCAGATAATCATCCGTGCCGGAATTGAAGCCTTTGAGTTTATCATCCAAGGTATCCCGAGCGGTAAGCATCAAGACAGGTAAGTCTAACCCCTCTTCATTGCGTAACCACTCGCACAATTCATAACCAGAACCATCAGGCAAATTAATGTCAAGTAGCAAGATATGGTAGCGTTGCTGTTTCAGTAATTGTCTAGCAGCACTCAGATTGCGGGCATGATCGACCACAAAGTCATGTTCTTCCAGAAACTCGCATAGGGTAGAGGCCAGCTCATAATGGTCTTCAACCATCAGGATAAAATGTTTCGACATAGCGGCAGATACTAATTTAATAATTGCTGTTTTAATTTAGCACTAAATGGCTGGGGACCCAGCCATATATTAAAATATTGTTGTGCCAGAGGATGTTTAAGCTGCCCTAAACCTTGCTGGTTCAAGGATAAGCTCAGGGTCTGTGTAGCATGGTTGTATTTTAAACGGTACAGGTCACCTGATTTGACCGGACGATACAAATCAGTGATTGGGTTGAATAGAGCATGTATTTTTGCGTCTTTAATATTACGTTTCAGTAAATGTGTGGCCGCACGTTTAAATGCCCATTCCGGAATATTCTGCGTATAGGTAAAATCCATCTGCATGTTTTGGCCTTGCCAAGGCTGATTACAGTTTTGCGCAAAGTAACTAGCCACACCGACATGTTTTTGTCCCACCATCAGCGGACCATTGCCGCATTGATTCAGGCTTTGTGCCTGTGCCCATGGACAGAAGCTACATCCCATCACTAACGCCGTGCTGATCGCTATTTTTTGAAAGGCAGTAGCCATGAGTAGACCCCTCCAACATAAGGCAGGGAACGATACAGGCCATTCGCAGGGTCCCAGAAATCCTGCTGGAAAATAATCTTGTTGTTTTCGTTGATCTTGATTTCACTGATACCGTAAGAGTCCATACTGCGGGTCGTGCCGAACATTTTAAAATCATAGGCCATATGCCAGTGCACATAGGCAGAGTCCTGATGATAAGAAGCGTTTAACAGCTTGACGCTGACCTTGCTGACCCGTTTGTTCATGCCTTGAAAGTGCTCGAGTAGATTTTGACGGGATGAAAATTGCGATAGGGTATCGTTAATAAACAGCTGGTCGGCATACAGCGATCCGGCTCTTTCCACAAATTCTGGTGTGCCCAAGGTATTAAAAGCTGAGGTAAAGCGGAGGCCGATATCCTGAGCTTTAGCCTGATCCAGCGCTATCCCCTGAATACCGTTTCTGGATTGGACGTAATCGGCTGAATAACTGGGAATACTTTTACATCCGGCTAACAACAGAAGCGGCAAGGATAAGGCTGTAGCAATTAGTGTTTTTACAAGTCTCATCATCAGTGTCCGTATGAAGTGTATGTTTATACCTTAGGCAGCACAGCGTGAACAGAATGTGAAATAGAGGTTATAGATGAGCAATTGAATAGAATTTTTCAAATCAAAGATTAAAGGTTTAACTTTTTTCTTCGGCCATTAACCAATCAATGATATTCATAACATCACGATTTTCGTTATTTTTTCTGACCATTGCATAAAAATTATAGTCACAATAGATAAAACCAAAAGGGGCAATGATCTTTCCATTTAGCATTTCTTTTTCTACTAGAATTTGAGGTGCTATGGCAATTCCTAACCCAGACACGGCAGCTTCTATCATTAAATTCAGACTATCAAAATAACGGTCATTGGATTTTGGGGAAAAGCTTATTTGAAACTGATCAAACCATGTATGCCATGCACTTTTATTTGAGTGGGTATGAAGTAATGGATAGTTTAAAAGATCATTTACGGAATGAAGAAGATTTATTTCACGATTACAAATAGGACCCATGTTATCGGGAAATAACAGATATTTATTCAAAAAGTTGGGAAGTAGATGATGTTCACTGACGCTATTGATAAATATGTCAACTTTCTCTTTTTCTAACAATTTTAAGTCATTACATGTCATTAATTTGATATGGATATTGGGATAAATGACTTCGAGCTTTTCTAATCGAGGAATCAGCCAATTTGCCATAAAACTATGAGAAGCGCCTATTACAACTTCTACTTCTGAAGTTTTATTTGTTAACTCAAAGACGCATTGTTCTAAACGATTAAAAAGCTGCGTACAAACTAGCGATAATTCTTCGGCATCCGCCGTCAGAGAGATGGTCGAGGAATGTCGAATAAACAATTTTTTATCCAACCATTCTTCTAACTGCTTTATTTGATGGCTAATCGCACTATGGGTTACACACAATTCTTCCGCAGCTAAACTGAAACTTTTATTTCTGGCGACAGCCTCGAATGCTTTTAAAGCATTAAGGGGAGGTAATGTTCTGCGTTTCATGTTGTAAAATTCTCTAACACCATAAGCTCAAAATATATCAATTATCATAAAAATGAAAATATTTTAAGATCAAACAAGTTTTGATAGTAAAAGAGATATGAGATGACAACCCCTTATACAGGTAATGGTCCTGATGACTTGGGATTTTTTGGTCAATTTGGCGGATGTTACATGCCAGAGAGCTTAATGCCGGCACTTCAAGAATTAGAGCAAGCCTTTAATACTGTTCGGCACAAACCTGAATTTTGGGCTGAATATCAGCAGATTTTAACGGACTTTGTTGGTCGTCCTAGTCCTCTTTTTTATGCAAAAAACCTAACAGCTTATGCAGGCGGCGCTCGAATATATTTCAAGCGAGAAGATTTGAACCATACGGGTGCGCATAAGATCAATAATTGTGTAGGCCAAATCTTATTAGCCAAATTTATGGGTAAAACCAGAATCATTGCAGAAACGGGTGCTGGGCAACATGGTGTTGCAACAGCAACGGTTTGCGCGCTGTTTAAGATGAAATGTACCATTTTTATGGGAGAAACAGATATTCAGCGGCAACAAATGAATGTTGAGCGCATGAAATTACTCGGTGCTGAAGTCAGAAGTGTTCAAAAAGGGCGTGGGACTTTAAAAGATGCCATGAACGAAGCATTACGTGACTGGATTCGTCATGTGGATACAACCTATTACCTGTTGGGTACTGGCGCAGGCCCTCACCCATATCCGACGATGGTCAGAGAATTTCAGAAAATTATTGGTCTAGAAGCCAGAAACCAAATACTCCTGAAAGAAAATAGGCTGCCTGATGCTCTTGTTGCTTGCGTGGGTGGGGGATCAAATGCACTAGGGTTGATGCATCCTTTTCTAGAAGACCTGAATGTCAAAATGTTTGGCGTTGAGGCAGGTGGAAAAGGAACAAATAGTGGTGAACATGCCGCCTCTATTTGCAAAGGTCAAGTCGGTGTGCTGCATGGCAATTTAACCTATTTATTACAAGATTCAGATGGGCAGATTTTAGAAGGGCACTCTATATCAGCTGGCTTAGATTATCCTGGTGTTGGCCCTGAACATGGCCTTCTGTTTGAAACAGGACGTGTTACATATACGGCGATCACCGATCAAGAAGCGGTAAATGCCTTTCAGCTTTTAAGCCAACAGGAGGGCATTATTCCTGCGCTTGAGAGTTCTCATGCGATTGCATATGCGATTCAACTTGCTCAAGAAATGCAGCCAGAACAGATTATTATTGTCAATTTAAGCGGCAGAGGTGACAAAGACTTAAACACGGTCAAAAAATATCTTGCAGGAGCTACAGCATGAACCGTCTAGATCAAAAATTAGAGCAATTGAAACTGGAAAATCGAAGCGGTCTGGTCTGTTATTTTACTGCTGGAGATCCTAATTTTGCAGAAAGTTGTCGTCTGTTGAGCCAATTAGGTCAAGCTGGGGCTGACATTATTGAAGTTGGCATTCCTTTTTCAGATCCAGTGGCAGATGGAGAGATCATTCAAGCAGCACATCTTAGAGCATTACGTGCAGGTCAAACGGTCAAACAGACCATTGAGTTGGTAAAAGCAATCAGGCTGCATGATGACAAGACACCAATAATTTTTATGACTTATTTAAATCCGATGATGCAATATGGTTTCGAAACACTTGTCGCCGATACAGAAAATCTTATAGATGGAATATTGATTTTAGATGCTCCATATGGATATCGAGAAAACTTTGAAGTGCAATTAAATGAAAAAAATATGCATTTAATTGCAATGACAGCGCCGACTACCCCAGTTGAAAGGTTAGAGCAAATCTCAGCGCGCGCGACAGGTTTTTTATATCATGTTGCAGAAAATGGCTTAACAGGGGGGCATTTAAATCTACCCAATATTGAGAAAAAGATTGCTGAAATCAAGCCTATTTTTAATATTCCAGTTGCAATTGGCTTTGGGATCAAAAATGAAAGTCATGTTAAAGCATTAGCCAATAAAGTAGATCTTATTATCATTGGCTCAGCACTTGTCAATACTTTTTTTAATAAGGGGATGAATGCGACTTTAGAAAAAGTCACAGTTTTTTCGCAAATCCTGAGAGAAAATAAAGAGTAGGCCAGCTTCTTTCATAGGTATTCTTTAAAACAATAATTAAATATAAAACAGTATCTTATCTTAGCCTTCTCCCGAAAGGGAGATGGAACTTTATACGTGGATTTTTTTACTGAAAGTAATTGCTTTTTAAAAATCACTATTATCATACAGATGTGACATACGTTTTTGCTTTGTTTCTAAATAATCTTTGTTAAAAATATTTAAGCCAACTTTTAAAGGAATACGTTCAACAACGTTGATTCCTAAATCAGTCAAAGATTTGATTTTAAATGGATTATTTGTAATCAACTTGACGTCTTTTATTTGTAAATAATCAAGCATAATGGTACACATGTCATATTTACGAGCATCTGCTGGCAGGTTTAATAATAAATTTGCATCAAGGGTATCATGTCCTTGGTCTTGAAGTGCGTAGGCCCGAATTTTATTGGTTAGTCCTATGCCACGGCCTTCTTGGCGAAGGTATAAAATGACACCTTGACCTGCATCATGAATCATCTTCATGGTTGAGTGTAATTGTGGACCACAATCACATTTGAGTGATCCAAAAGCATCACCTGTTAAACATTCTGAATGAATTCTGACGAGTACAGGTTGATTAGAAATAGTATCCATGTCTTTGGCAAGAGCGATATGTTCTTCACCAGTACTTTGGTCTTGAAATGCCATAATTTCAAAATCACCAAACGCTGTAGGTAACTTTGATTTGGAAACAAATTCTATAGCCATTGAAGAATACACCTATATAAATTTATAATTGGTAAAATTACTAAATTTACCTTAAAAGCACTTGCTAAATTTTTGTGGTTCTAAATTTCAGCGTTTTACTTCCAATTCAAGTATAGGTATTTAATAGTGAATTTTATGTGAAATGTTATTAAGAATAATTTTATTGAGGTTAGAATTTTTTATAAAAATATGCAAAAGCTTCGTTTTCCACAAGCCATCCATAATCTAAAGCTTTATAGTAAGCCAATCGATTATCAACACTGATGATACAAGGTGGATATTCAGAATTCAGCAGCTTGAGGTTCATTAACAGCTGTAATGTAGATACATTGCCATTAATATTTTTTAGCCTGCTAACTTTTCGCGGTACAATGAAGTAGGTTGGTTGTAAATGTTTTAATAAACAAAGGTTTAATTTTTTTGCTGTGCGCATACTATCCCGGCCGAATAAACAAAAATGTCTTAAGCAAAGATAAATGAAGAAAAATGTAAGTTAGTATAGTTCTATATTCCTAAAACAACTTGATACGGTTTAAATCCGTCTTGTACCGCCTCTGAAACTAACCGAATAAATGCTTCAGTCTTTCCAGAAGCCATCCATTGATCCAATGCTTCATAGTAAGCTAAACGATTTTCTACAGTAATCACACAGGGTGGATAGCCTGCTTTAAGCAGTTCCAGATTCATCAAAAGACGTGATGTGCGACCATTGCCATCAATGAATGGATGGATACCCACAAAATCCGCATGTACTTTGGCTGCACGTTCAATCGGGTGAAGTTTATATGCTTCAAGGTTATACCAATCGATTAGCTGAGCCATCTTGTCATTTAATAAAGTATAGTCAGGAGGGGTAGTAGTAGCACCAGAAATCAATACATTTTGCTGACGATAACGCCCAGCATTCTCATCATCAATATTTTTTAAAATAAGTTGATGAATATTGCGAATTTGCCATTCTGAAAATGGTTCTTCCTTACGAATAATGTCTTCGACGTAGTAAATCGCATTTCTATGGTTTATCGCTTCGAAATGTTCTCTTAACGCTTTTCCACCTACAGTAATACCTTCAAGAACTACTTTGGTTTCCAATAGTGTAAGAGTATTACCTTCTATGGCATTTGAATGATAGGTCCAGCGGACAATAAGATCTTCTTGTAAATTTTTTACAATTGCAGGAGATAAAGGGCGATATTGATCTAATTTTTTCTTTAAATCATCAATAATTTCAAACATAACTTTAACCCTGAATGTGTCTTTCTGAATAATACATCAAAAAATAAATATCAAAAATGTAATGTTATATTATAATATTTTGGTTGAGCTATAAAGATCGTATAATGAGTACACCATTTCAAATCCTTTAGTTCGGATTTGAACAAGATTATTTTTGTGATTCAATGCACTAAATCTAATTTGGGTAAAAAATGGGTATAGGTAAAATGCTATTGACTTTATAATTCACTAAATCAATAGCTTAGGAGTTGAGTTTAATTGACGCCATCCCATCAGAAAAGATGAGAATTTGTATTATTTAATGAAATAAAATGAACTTTAAACAACATTTAAAATTTTTAATAAATAAGAGTAAAAGATTGATAACGATGACACAATCTGTCCATGCACCCACATAAATTTGCTTATTGATTGATGAAACAAAATAGTTCTACTCATGAGCGATTAGCTGATCGTTTAGCTAATATTTTGACCATGTTAAATATGGGGTCTCATTTGAGCTCGGCTTTGTTACACAAACCTATATCTAAGGTTTATTCCACAATATAATTTTCAAATGAATAAGCCTACACCTAAAATTTATCGTACAACCAATTGGCCCGCATATAACCGAGCACTCATTAGTCGCGGAAATATTGCCATTTGGTTTGAATTCGCCCTGCTACGCAATGGTATGCTCCATCAAAAGGCAAACAAGGGCGAAATCAAACCTACTCCGACGCAGCCATCCAATGCTGCTTAATGATTAAATCCTTATTCAGTCTGTCTTTACGTATGGTCACTGGCTTTATGCAAAGTCTGATTAAACTTTGCGGCTGAGCAGCCCCGAATATCAGTGATATTCGTACACCACGCTTTGTAGAAGACAAAAGCATATTGATATTTCAATCAGCTACCAAAAAAGTAGCGATGGGCTGCATCTACTCATGGACTCTTCAGGCATGAAGTTTCTAGATGAGGCAAATGGAAACGCAAGAACCATGGACCTGAATATCGACGAAAATGGCGTAAACTGCACATAGATATAGATGCTGAAACACTGCAAATACGTGCAGTTCAGCTTACAACAAATAATGTCAGTGACTCACAGGTTCTTGGTGATTTACTTGATCAAACTCCACAAGATGAGCGGATTGACTCTGTTTATACCGATGGAGCTTATGACACTAAGAAATGCCGTCAGGTCATTGCAGATCGGCAAGCGCATGCGGTGATTCCACCTAGAAAAATGCGAAACCATGGAAAGAAACAAAGAGCAAGCAGCTCGCTAGAGCGAAATGAATTACTTCGAACAGTTAATCTTGCGAAGCAGTGCTTCTCAGGTAAACACTATGGAAAAATGGTCAGGCTATCATCGGCGAAGTTTAGTTGAAACTAAGATGCGCTGCATTAAATTATTAGGAGATAAACTCAATGCAAGGAGTTTTGATAGCCAAGTCAATGAGATTCATGCACGTGTAGCAGTCCTTAACAGATTTACGGAATTAGGTCGACCACTTACCCAAGTTACGCCTTAAATTTGGCTTAATTAGGGGCGCTTTGCCTTTCAAATCTTTGTGCAACAAAGCCCTAAAAATTTAAAAAACCAGAAAAAATAGGAGTTTAGAGCTCCCATTTTTATGTTAGCTTTCTAAGTCTCTATGTTAATTTGAAGAATACTTCATCATAACGTCCGAATACAGCTATATTTTTTTGATTTCTACAATATCACTTGATTCAATTAGCGATTGGATATTACCAAATAAACTTTGAATATAATCAGACGCTATATGGATATCTAAATCCTCTCTGCTACGCCATTCTTCTAAGAAGAAATATCTACTCGAGTCATTTTCGCTAATATAAAGCTCATATTTCAAGCATCCTTCTTCTTGAAGCGTAGGCTCTATTACACTTTTTAAAAGCGCTTCTAACGTTTCTTTTTGATCTGATTTTGCCTTAATGTTCGCAATTACTGAAATAGTCATTATTTCACCTTAAGTTTGTTTTAGAAGTTTTCTAGTACAATTTTGCCTTTTGATTTACCTGATTCAAGCAACTTATGCGCCTTCTCCAAGTTTGCAGCGTTAATTTTGCCTAGATTTTGGTTGAGGGTACTTCTAATTTTTTGCTGGTCAACTAATTGGGCAACCTGTTGCAACAGATCACCTTGCTTTTCAATATCATCGGTTTCATACATTGAACGAGTGAACATCAACTCCCAATGGATAGAAATAGATTTAGTCTTAAACGGCATAATATCAAATGTTTGTGGATCATCGATCAATCCAAGCTTGCCTTGTGGTGCAATCAGAGAAACTATTTGCTTGATATATGTTTCTGTATGATTTGTAGAGAAGACGTATTTTGGTTTTTCAATACCTAGTGCTTCGATTTGTTCGTTTAAATCTTTGCTATGATCAATGACATGGTCGGCACCAAGTGATTCCACCCAAGATTTCGTTTCTTCACGTGAAGCTGTTGCTATAA
Organism: Acinetobacter sp. P1332; assembly: GCF_044057475.1. NCBI lineage: Bacteria > Pseudomonadati > Pseudomonadota > Gammaproteobacteria > Moraxellales > Moraxellaceae > Acinetobacter > Acinetobacter sp. P1332. The sequence continues at coordinate 2,671,504 of NZ_CP171157.1, read as the reverse complement.
CGGTCAGATTTGTTTTTGCTTTTAGGAGTTGGATAGCAATTGATCCTACACCGCCTGCACCACCAATAATCAGAATACTGCCAACATCTGTTTCTGAAATTTGAAACCGATCAAACAGCATTTCCCATGCCGTTATAGCAGTTAATGGCAATGCTGCGGCTTCTGCATTAGATACTGTAATTGGTTTAAGACTGATAATTCGTTCATCGACTGCTTGAAACTCAGCATTACTACCATCTCGGGTTAAATCGCCAGCATACCAAACAGAATCTCCTACTTTAAACGAGGTAACTTTTGAGCCAACTTCAATAATTTCCCCAACGGCATCCCAACCTAAAATACGATTATTTGCTTCAGACGAATTTTTTCGCACTTTGGTATCAACTGGATTCACAGAGATTGCCTGAACTTTTACCAGTACATCACGCTCCTTAAGTGTAGGCTTCGCTTTTTCAATATCTACCAATGAATTTTTAAAATCATCATGGTTATTGATAACATACGATACGGCTTTCATAGATTTGTCCTTAACTTTAAAAATATAGTAAAAATGGGAGCGAGGTGCTCCCATTTTTTGTTATTCAATTATTAAAACTCTTGGCTCGTTGGGCGTAAAACAATTTCATTAATATCTACATCCGCAGGCTGTTCAATTGCATAAGCAATTGCTCGAGCGACTGAGTCAGCTGGTATAGCTTGTTTGTAGAAATCAGTAACAAACTCTGAACTTTCTTTATGAGACGAACCAAATTTTAGTTCTGACTCAACTGCACCAGGCTCAATAGTAGTCGTTCTAATTGTTCCCCCAACTTCATGACGAAGTCCTTCAGAGATGGCTCTTACAGCAAACTTAGTACCGCTATAAACAGTACCTCCTGGACTAAATACTTTTATCCCTGCAACAGATGCGAGATTAATAAAGTGTCCAAAGTTTTGTTTTTGGAAAACAGGTAGGGTAGCTGCAATACCATAAAGAACACCTTTAATATTAATGTCGATCATACGATCCCATTCATCAACTTTTAGCTCACTTAATGGTGCAATAGACATTAATCCAGCATTGTTTACCAATACATCGATTTGACCAAATGCGCTTAATGCTTTTTCAATAAGTGCTTGTACTTCCTGTGGTTTGGTTATATCCATACCAATAAACTCAGCTTGACCACCTTCAGCACGAATGTCGTGAACAATAGCCTCTAATTTTTCAGTACGTCTAGCACCAAGTACAACCTTTGCACCTTTTTTAGCAAGTAAGCGAGCAGTAGCTTCACCTAAACCACTACTTGCACCTGTGATAACAATAACTTTATTTTCTATATTATTCATACAAGTAACCTTCAACCTATCTGGTAATCATATTTGATGGGTTAAGTATTACAGCCTTGTTATATATAATAAATGAATAATATTATCTTTCAGAATTCCTATTTACGGAATAATTACCAGACCACAGGATTGGACATGCAGAACAAATTGGAAATGATGCGTATCTTTTGTGTCGCAGCAGAGTCTCGAAATTTTAAAGAGGCAGCAACTCAGCTGGGTATTTCCCCGCAGGTAGTGACACGGGCAATAAAGGAGCTAGAAGAGCAGCGCGGAGAGATTCTGTTTTACAGGAGTACTCGACAAATTAAAATTACTGCTGATGGTGAGCGTTTGGCAAAGCAAGCACGTTTTGCGGTGGGATCGATTGATGCTCTGATTATAAAAGACACCAAGGAAAAACGAGATGAAATGCGTGGGACTGTCCGTCTTACTGTGTCGTCTGTGTTAGGGCGTAAATTGGTAGTACCTGCACTAGCAGAATTTGCCACACGTTATCCAGATATTGTCGTGGATTGTGTGCTAACAGATTCACACTCGGATGTGATCGATGAGCGAATAGATATCGGGATCAGATTTGGATTTTTGCCGGACAATCGATATGTGGCAAGGGAATTGGCTAAAGTGAATTTTTATTCTGTGGGTACGCCAGAGTTAATTGATAAGGTTGGAATGCCCAAAAAAATTATTGACCTTGATAAATACCCTCTAACAGCACTATTCGATCATAAAACAGGGCGTTACTGGCCATGGACATTCACCGAAAGTCGAAGCTTCACGCCATCAAAGCCTCGTTTTATTACAGATGATCTAGAAGCTGAATTTCAAGCTATTCTCGCTGGAGTTGGATTCGGACACATGCCTGGATTTCTAGTTTTGCCGTGGCTTAGGAGTGGTAAGCTCATTCAGATACTTCATGAGGAAACCTCTCCCGTTTGGCGCCTGTATTTATATCGTCCACAGCGGGGCCCGACACCTTTGCGAATCCGAGCATTGTTTGATTACTTAGTGGAAGTGCTGGGCCATATAGAAACCTGAATCAGAAGGAACTAACCTTTTTTCTAGAAAGTAGAAATCAGATAAGACCATCATGTATTTAGAGTAACTACAATTTTTCCTATTTGCTGATTTGATTCAAGATAGCGCTGAGCGTCATGCATGTTCTCAAAGTTAAAGCAACGGTCGATCACTGGACGAAGATATCCTGCACCTATACTGCTAAGAATAAATCGTCTGGCTTGCTCTCTTAGAACAGGGTCATGCAGAACCTCAAGGAACAAAAAACCTCGCATGGTTAAGCTCTTGCGTAATGCAACTTTAAGGGGAAATGGTGTGATCTCCGGGCTAAGCGCACCATGCATAACCATAGTTCCTCCTACAGACATCGCTTTGGCAATCTGTTCAATATGTGGCCCTCCTACAGCATCGAAGGCGACATCAAGATGTTCTCCACCTAAACGTAAAACAAGCGCCTCATACAAATCTGGTTCATCTTCACTGGCTATAACATTTTTAACACCGAGATCCAGTAAACGTTGCTTTTTCTCTATCGTCTGTGTACTTGCAATGACCTTAGCACCCGCTGCTTCAGCGATCTGTATCGCAGCTAGTCCTACGCTACTTGAAGCTGCTGTGATCAAGATCGTTTTTCCTTTCGAAACTCCACCAGCATGGATTACACCACCCCAAGCCGTCAAATACTGCATCCAGATTGAAGAAGCTTCTTCCCAGCTTAAACTATCGGGTTTGTGAACTAAAAAAGTTTCTGGAATCAGAAGCTTGTCCGCATATGTCCCATATTTGGCTAGATTGTCAGTCGGAAGAATCGATACTGCATCTCCTGGAGAAAATTGGCGTACACCTTCACCTATTGCCAGAACTATGCCTGCTCCCTCATATCCCAGACGAGAAGGGAATACTGCCTTTTGAATATAAGTCCCACGCCGAAACATTACATCAGCCCGGTTGAGTCCGATCGTTTTCATCTGGATTAGAACTTCTCCTGCTGCTGGTAAAGCAACAGGAAGTGTTTCTAATGTCAGAACATCTGTATCTCCAATACAATTGAAGCGCCAAGTCTTGGCCTGAAGTGCGTTAAATGACATCAATCACGACCTTAATATTGGCAGAGCGATCTTGAACAGCATCATGAGCCTCAATCGCTTGGTCTAGAGTAAAATGACGAGGATCAACAATAGGACGCAGTTTACCTTCCTCAACGAGACGAGTCGCGATCTTAAGGACATCACCATGATGAGCACGGCGATTGCCTGTTAACATCGGCATTAGGACGAATACGCCAGACACTGTGGCACACCGTAGAGATGAACTCGCTAAATTATGATTACCAAATGCAGCACAGCTGGTAATGTGGCCATAGTGAGTTGTCATGGAAAGTGAAGCTTCGAGTACTGGACCACCCACAGTGTCGTAAACAATGTTAAAACCTTGACCCTCAGGGCTTGCAGCAATAATGTCATCGGAAGATGCTGTTGTGTAATCGAGAGGTGTTGCACCGAGTTCTGAAATCAGTGATTGATCAGCTGTACGACCAGTCGCCCAAACATTTGCATCAAGTGCTTTTGCAAGCTGAACAACCATATAGCCAACGCCACCAGCACCACCCTGAACCAGTACAGTTTGCCCTGGTTGGACCTTCGCATTATCCACTAAACCTTCCCAAGCCGTGAGAAACGTCAATGGTAGTACTGCTGCCTCGCGCATAGAGATATTGCGTGGCTTTAATGCGATCAGATCAGCATCTGCTACAACATATTCTGCTAAAGATCCTTGAAGACCACGAACGCCACCTATCAGACCGTAAACTTCATCTCCGACGTTGAAGTGGGTGACACCTTCACCAACAGCAGTGACAACCCCAGCCATATCCGTTCCCAACACGGCAGGAAGCTCTGGCATAGCATATGGTGCTTCACCAAGACGAATTTTATAATCAATAGGGTTTACACCACTAGCATGAATACGGACTAGAACTTGCCCAGCCTCTGGTTGAGGTATAGGGAGTTCTACACGTGTAAATTCATGATCACCAAAATTTTCTAGGATAAGAGCATTCATCATCTTATTCATAGTTGTTCCTTATTCTTAACTAGGGGATGATATGCACAGTACCAAAATAAATTAATCCAATAAATGATATTTATAGGATTTAATAATTCCTAAATAATGAATAGTAAACATCATCCGCTCACTAAAAATATTCTAGTACAGTCTGTAAAGGCAGTTTAATCTAAACTGTCGGTAGTATTTTCAAGGCTTGAAACGTTCAAAATATCTACAAAGTGGCTAAAATTTGAAACATAATTCTAAAAGGTCACAGCATTACAAAGAACATGAGACAAAATAAAAAATGGGAGCTAAAAGTCCCATTTTTTTTGTGACTTTCGCATAAGCTCTATGATGTTAATTTAAAAAAACTAAAAACAGGGATAGAAAATTTTCGCTAAAGATCTTTTTAATTTTCGATTTATAAAAATTATTGCTTTTTTTATACTATGGGGTACTATAGTATTAATGCTAGCAAATAAGGAGGTCTGATGCCTAATCAGGTTGAAGACAAAAAAAAGATTCTTCTACGCGTCAGAAAGATCAAAGGTCAGACGCAAGCGATTGAAAAAGCGTTAGAAGACAATGTGGAATGTGGTGCAATTCTGCAACAAATATGCTCTGTGCGTGGTGCTATTAATGGTTTGATGAATGAAATGTTGGAGGTTCATTTAAAGGACACTTTAGTATCAGGTGAAACCACAGAACAACAACGAAAAGAAGAATTGGCTGAAATCGCCAAGATTCTAAAATCATATTTAAAATAGATCTGTATAAGGAATTATTCCATGAAGTCACGTGCTGCTGTTGCGTTTGGTCCTGGTCAACCTCTTCAAATTGTTGAAGTTGATGTTGCACCACCAAAGAAAGGTGAAGTATTAATTAAGATCTCCCATACCGGTGTGTGTCATACAGACGCATTTACTTTGTCTGGCGATGATCCTGAAGGTGTTTTTCCGGCTATTCTCGGGCATGAAGGTGCTGGTGTCGTAGTTGAGGTTGGTGAAGGCGTGACTAGCGTCAAACCAGGTGATCATGTAATTCCACTTTACACCGCTGAATGTGGCGAGTGCGTATTCTGTAAATCTGGAAAATCGAACTTGTGTATTTCCGTTCGCGAAACTCAAGGTAGAGGCGTAATGCCAGATGGTACCACTCGTTTTTCCTACAATGGTCAACCGATTTACCACTATATGGGCTGCTCAACGTTCAGTGAATACACTGTAGTGGCAGAAGTATCATTGGCTAAAATCAATCCTGAAGCCAATCACGAACATGTCTGCTTACTGGGTTGTGGGGTAACAACGGGTATCGGTGCAGTACATAACACGGCTAAAGTACAAGAAGGTGATAGTGTTGCGGTCTTTGGTTTAGGTGGTATTGGTCTGGCAGTCGTACAAGCCGCACGTCAAGCTAAAGCAGGGCGTATTATTGTAGTTGACATGAATCCAGATAAATTTGCGCTGGCAAAAGAGTTTGGTGCAACGGACTTCTTGAACCCTAAAGATTACGATAAACCAATCCAGCAAGTCATTGTCGAAATGACTGGCTGGGGTGTAGATCATTCATTTGAATGTATTGGTAACGTGAATGTGATGCGTGCAGCACTTGAAAGTGCACACCGTGGCTGGGGACAATCCGTAATTATTGGTGTAGCTGGCGCAGGTCAAGAAATCTCTACCCGTCCATTCCAACTGGTTACTGGTCGTAGATGGTTAGGTTCTGCCTTTGGTGGGGTAAAAGGTCGTACGCAACTTCCAGGAATGGTTGAAGATGCCATGAAAGGTAAAATTCAATTAGAACCATTTGTGACACATACGATGGGCTTGGATCAGATCAATGAAGCCTTTGATCTAATGCATGAAGGTAAGTCAATTCGTACTGTAATTCATTACGAATAATTCCGTCAGACCTTATACTTTTCCATGCATGTGAATCATGATTGACATGCATGGAATCCTCTAAAACGGCACATCATCTGTAAAACAGATCTATCTATGTATCCATCATGTATAGGTTCAACAAACCTGCCTACATTTTAAATCTTTATCAGTATTCTCTGTGGAGAATGTCAGACTCTTTGTTTACTCGATTTCTCATGAAGTCTTGCTCAACATAGGTAATTGATTATGGAAATAATTGAGAAACATGCTTCTTTTGGTGGATCGCAAGAAGTGTATCGCCATCAGTCAATAGCATTAAACTGTTCAATGAAATTCTCAATATATCTGCCACCTCATGACAAAGATGAGAAGTTGCCAGTTTTATATTGGTTATCAGGACTGACTTGCAACGAACAGAACTTTATTACTAAAGCCGGAGCACAAAAGTATGCGGCTGAACATAAAGTCATTATTGTTGCACCAGATACCAGCCCACGTGGAGAGGATGTACCAGATCATGCAGATTATGATTTAGGCCAAGGCGCAGGATTCTATGTGAATGCAACACAAGCACCCTGGTCACAGCATTTCAAAATGTATGATTATATTGTGGAAGAGCTCAGAAATCTGATTGACCTGAATTTTCCGACCAACCAAGTCCAAAGCATTATGGGGCATAGCATGGGTGGTCATGGTGCATTAGTCATTGGGTTAAAAAACCCTGAGCTGTATAAAAGTATTTCTGCTTTTGCACCAATTGTTGCACCTAGCCAAGTACCTTGGGGGAAAAAGGCTTTTACACACTACCTAGGTGAAACTGAAACTTTATGGAAAAGCTATGATGCGATTGAATTAATCAAAAACGATGAAGTTCATTTACCTATTTTAGTCGATCAGGGAACAGCTGATGATTTTCTTGAAGAACAGTTAAGACCTAAGCTTCTTAGTGATATTTGTTTGGAACAAGAATATCCTCTTACACTTAACCTAAGAGAAGGGTATGACCATAGCTATTACTTCATTGCGAGCTTTATAGAGAAACATATAGAGTTTCACAGCAAATTCCTAGCTAAATAACTTTCATAGATATGAAGATGTGCATGTTGTTCTTGAATGCTTCTTGAGCAATATAACTTCCAGATGAAGAGGTCAGCTTATAAATCTAAGGTAGAGTCAATTGATCCTTATATAACTAAGATTGAATTTAATCATCTCATATCTTGATTTTTTGATTCAAATGTTAATGATATTAACTTGAATAAATTCATAGCATTATGTCGAAATAAAAACCTAAATTTTGGCTCAGCTATGGGATGTTTTTTAACTTTTATACAACAAAACTTTCTGACATGCATACATTAGCAATGACAGAATCAGTTTGAATTCTAATCAATTGTGGAGTTTTAGTCATGCTTAAAACAGCTTTATATGTCCGTCTTGAAGCTAAACCGGGTAAAGAAGACGAAGTGGAAGCTTTCCTTAAAGCCGGTTTACCTATTGTAATGGAAGAACCTGCGACAGTTGCGTGGTTTGGCTTACGTCTTGGACCTACAACATTTGGTATTTTTGATGCATTTCCTGATGAGGCGGGTCGCCAAGCACATTTATCTGGCAAGGTTGCAGCTGCGTTGATGGCTCAGGCCGATGAGCTATTTTCAGAGCCACCATCAATTGAAAAAGTAGATGTTTTGGCGAGTAAACTACCAGCTCATACCGACGCTTAAATGTATGAGGGTGCTGCCTGAAATTTCGAATGAAAGGCAGCACTTCAACCCTGTGAGGTTTGTCGGAGGCTTTTTATTCAAGTTGGGCTACTTTATTTAATGGCTTAATCTCATCATTTACATGGGTCAATATCAAAACAGGGTAAATAAATGAATGCAGCTATGTACATGCTTTATATTGAACCAATCTATCTAATTTACTGTCGCATTTGTACATCTGCTAAACCGTGCCAATCTGCTTTTAAAATATTTAATCATCGTTATTTTGTATGAGTCATTCACTGTTTTAGCCAATGCGTTCACGACCATGTCAGTAGTCATACATGTTGATACCTTCCATACAACAATCGCTCGTGAAAATACATCAATAATAAAAGTGTTATAGAACAAGCCTGAATGTGTTTAACCATCACTCAAGTCGCAAGATGAAATAATTTTTATAAAAATAGACGACTGGTCTATTTTTGTATATAGTTGCTGCATGATCACAGCAAAAACCGCAGTGTGGATTAATTTTTATAGTTGACGCGATTAATAACGGTGGTTTTTCAAATCATTAACTGATTTTTGAGGATAAAAATATGCTGAATTTTGACTTTTATAATCCAACCCGTATTCTTTTTGGTGCCGACACGATTGTCAAAATCAATGACTATGTGCCTGCAGAAGCACGGGTATTAATGCTGTATGGTGGCGAAAGTGCCCGTAAAAATGGCACATTAGCTGAAGTGCGTGAAGCATTAGGTACACGAGAAATTCACGAATTCGGAGGAATCGAACCGAATCCGAGCTATGAAACCCTAATGAGAGCAGTAGAACTGATTCGTGAACAAAAGCTTGATTTCTTAATGGCTGTCGGCGGTGGCTCGGTGATTGATGGCACCAAATTTATTGCAGCAGCAGTCAATTATGCAGGTGATACATGGGAAATTTTAGAAACCCATGGCACTCAAATTAGCCAAGCTTTGCCTTTTGCCAGTGTACTCACTCTTCCAGCAACCGGTTCAGAAATGAACAACGGTGGGGTAGTTACCCGAAAATCGACCCAAGCCAAACTTGCATTTAGCAGTCCCTATGTTTTTCCGCAATTTTCGGTGCTAGACCCGAATAAAACCTATAGCTTGCCGACGCGCCAGTTGGCAAATGGCGTGGTCGATGCATTTATTCATGTCATGGAACAGTACTTAACTTACCCTGTCAATGCACAAGTACAAGATCGTTTTGCCGAAGGTCTATTGCAAACCCTGATTGAGATTGGACCGAAAGTCTTGGAAGATTCGGCAGATTATGACACGCGTGCCAATTTGATGTGGACCGCCAGCATGGCACTGAATGGCCTGATTGGAGCAGGTGTACCACAAGATTGGTCGACCCATTTGATTGGACATGAGCTCACGGCTTTACATGGTATTGATCATGCTCGTACCTTAGCAATTGTGTTGCCGGCCAATCTACAAGTACGTCGTCAAGAGAAGCGAGAAAAATTACTACAATATGCGACTCGTGTCTGGCAGATTGTCGAAGGTGATGAAGAACAACGTATTGATGCAGCCATTGCCCGTACTCGAACCTTCTTTGAGCAACTCGGACTGCCAACTCGTCTTAGCGATTATGGACTGGGGGAGACAGATATTGAGATCATCATTACGCAACTTAAATCACATAATCTTACACAGCTAGGCGAACATAAAAATGTTTCATTAGAGATCAGTCGCCAAATTCTCGAGACGAGCATATAAGCTAAATGCACGTATCTGGCATGCTCACGCCACATGGTATGTGATCATTCAACAATGCTCCTCAATCCTGAAAATTATCGGAGAAATAACATGAAAATTTTAATCGTTTTAACCTCACATGATCAACTTGGCAATACTGGTAAGAAAACAGGTTTCTGGCTAGAGGAACTTGCTGCACCGTATTACACCTTTATTGACTCTGGTGCTGAAGTTACGCTGGCGTCGCCTCAAGGTGGGCAGCCACCACTAGATCCGAAAAGTAATTTAGCCGATGCTCAAACTGAAACCACTCATCGTTTTGAAGCAGATCCAACTGCAATGCAAGCATTAACACAGACGCATAAACTTAGCGAAATTTCTGTAGCTGATTATGATGCAGTGTTTTATCCAGGCGGGCATGGCCCATTGTGGGATTTAGCAGAAGATCCGATTTCAATTTCTCTGATTGAACAGGCGATTCAGTCTGGCAAACCTGTTGCAGCAGTGTGTCATGCCCCGGGTGTTCTTCGTCATGTGAAAGCAAGTAATGGAGCGCCTTTAGTCAGAGGTAAATTAGTGACTGGTTTCACCAATACTGAGGAGGCCGCTGTAGGTTTGACTGAAATTGTACCATTTTTAGTCGAAGACATGCTTAAACAAAACGGTGGTCATTATTCTAAAGTGGATGATTGGCAAGTATATGTTCAAGTAGATGGCTTGCTGGTTACTGGACAAAATCCAGCATCTTCTGCTGCAACTGCCTCAGCATTACTTCAATTGTTGAAATAAAGAGTAGCTAGTGTCTGTTGTGGTGCTTAGCAGTGAATAAAACTTCTGACGCTGAGCAACTGGCGCAATAAGCAAAATAACCCTCATTTAATGGTGAAGGGCCTGAGTGAATAGCTTTCCTTCCTTTATTTTTTCTATATACAGGAAGGAAGGGTATTTTTTTAATTTAGATCAATTAAGTCATGATTACTTGGATACAATGAAATGAAAGACAGCAAACTTTTTCAGAACTTAAGCTTAGGCCCTTATGTTTTGCAAAACCGTATTGTATTGCCACCATTAACACGGTCGCGCAGTAGTCAGCCAGGGAATATTCCAAATGAATTAATGGCAACCTATTATCAACAGCGTGCCGGTGCAGGATTTATGGTCACCGAAGGTACGCAAATCGAGCCCCGTGGTCAAGGCTATGCTTGGACGCCCGGTATTTACAGCTCTGAACAGATTGCTGGATGGCGTAAAGTGACGGAAGCAGTGCATGCTAAAGGAGGCATTATTTTTGCACAACTTTGGCATGTTGGGCGTGTTTCACATACATCTTTGCAACCCGATCATGCATCACCGGTCGCGCCCTCGGCTATTAGGGCTGATAGTAATGTTAAAGTCTTTATTGAGACCGGGCCCAATGCGGGGGCCTTGGCTGATCCTTCAATGCCACGTGCTTTAAGCAATGCAGAAGTTAAAGAATTAGTGCAACTCTATGCTCAAGCAGCGCGTAATGCCTTGGCTGCTGGTTTTGATGGAGTTGAAATTCATTGTGCAAATGGTTATTTGGTGAACCAATTTATCTCTGCACATAGTAACCACCGTGAAGATGAATATGGTGGATCACTAAACAATCGTTTGCGTTTTTTACGTGAAGTAGTAGAGGCAGTTGCTGAGGTAGTTGGTGCAGATCGTTTAGGAGTGCGTTTTGCCCCCTTATTTGAAAGTACAGAGGAAGATCGTGTCTACATGGGTTTAGTTGAAGATGATCCACATGTGACTTATATTGAGGCCATAAAGATACTTGAAGAAGTTGGGATTGCCTATTTATCGATTGCAGAAGCTGATTGGGATAATGCACCAGAACTTCCTCATGATTTTCGTAGAGATGTCAGAGACACTTTCAGTGGTCGGATTATTTACGCAGGTCGATATACGGCAGAAAGAGGGACTCGAATTTTAGAGGCAGGGCTGGCCGATTTAATTGCATTTGGACGCCCATTTATTGCGAATCCAGATTTACCCGATCGCATCGCTAATGGCTGGCCATTGAATGCAGTAGATGCAAGCACTTTGTATGGTGGGACGGAAAAAGGCTATATTGATTATCCAGCTTACGCAGATTAATATCGACTAAGTAAGTTATTTTGCCAACCTTTGTGGTTGGCAAAATAAGGGCTTAGGATTGCTGTTGCCAGCACAATTTCTTGTTAAAACAAATTCTTAAAATTTTTTAGCTGTGTAATGAGCCAACCAGCCAGTGGAAAAGAAATCAGTTGCGTTACTGGCACTAATACTATGACTTCAATCAACACCATCATCGGGAAACTTTGATGCTGAGTAATTGGCTTTAATAAAGTGAGAACCAGTAATAAGGTGGGATATAAGCCTAAATAACCAACTAAAATACGAGTCATGAGGGCTTTAGAAGGAGAATTCATTGTGCGCTATACTCATGGATTGTAAATTGATCTAATAGCAACACAATAATAGGTAATCATTGGACTGCTATCATGAATTATTAATTATGTAGTTGATATTTAATTTTTATGAATCTTCACTTTTTAATAGAAATTTAGTTGCTCTCAGAGCTTGATGTAATGGTGTTTTATCTTTTTGCAACTTACTCAGTAATGCTGCACCTAACCACATTTGGTAAAGTACTTGTGCCAAAGTAGAGGCCTCGGTATCTGCTTGGATAGACTGATCCTGTTTTCCCAAATCAATTAAACCAGCAATACGTTGGATTACATCATCAACGCCAGCGGACATAATCGAGCGCATATCTTCAGATAGATCGGCAACTTCTGCGGCAAGTTTCACAATTAAACAGCTATCCGCCCAACCACACTGTGTTTCAGGATCTTCTATCCATAAATTAAAATACTCAATCAGCTTTTGATAAGGGGATTTATCACAACGCCATACATCATTTAAACGGACTTGGTAATTGTCTACATAATGCTGTACCAATTCACATCCGAAAGCTTCCTTAGATTGGAAATAATGATAAAACGAGCCTTTAGGGATTTCACAGCTCTGTAAAATTTCCTGTAATCCTACGCCAGTAAAACCTTTATGCAAAATCAGGTCTGAACTGGTGTTAAGAATGTGTAAGCGCTTCGCTTCAGACTTTTTAATAGGAGTAGGCTTCATATTAATTATTTACTCTATTGTAAAAAATAGACCAGTCGTATTGTTTTTTATTATAACTCATCTACAATGGATGTAAAGAAATTTTAATCACAGTTTTTGATTGTGAAGAAAAATACTTTTAAATAAAACATGGAGTTATATGTGTGAAAACAGTTATTAATCAACGCATCGTTTTAGCTAAACGGCCAGTGGGTGAGCCAAAACACAGCGATTTTCGTATTGAACAAGTTGAGCTCAATGAACTTAAACAAGGCGAGATATTGTTAAAAACCATTTACTTGTCACTCGATCCTTATATGCGTGGTCGCATGAGCGATGCTCCTTCATATGCAGCACCGGTTGAAATTGGCGAAGTGATGGTCGGTGGAACAGTCAGTCAAGTGGTGGCCTCTAAAAACCCAAAATTCAAAGAAGGCGAGTGGGTTCTTTCCGGAAATGGCTGGCAGGGCTACGCAATTTCTAATGGGTCTGCCTGTCAAAGCTTAGGTATGCAACCTGAACATCCATCTTGGGCATTGGGTATTTTGGGAATGCCAGGATTTACTGCTTATATGGGGCTGTTGGACATTGGTCAGCCTAAAGCCGGTGAAACTTTAGTCGTTGCAGCTGCAACGGGACCTGTTGGTGCTACGGTTGGACAGATTGGCAAAATTAAAGGTTGTCGCGTGGTTGGCGTCGCAGGTGGGCCTGAAAAATGTCGTTATGCAGTAGAAGAACTCGGCTTCGATGCTTGTATCAATCATCATGATGAAAATTTTGCAGAACAATTACAACAAGCAGTTCCCAACGGTATAGATATTTATTATGAGAATGTAGGGGGTAAAGTGTTTGATGCGGTATGGCCATTGCTTAACTCTGCGGCACGTGTACCGGTGTGTGGTGTGGTTTCCCAGTATAACGCTACCGAGCAAGCACAAGGGCCAGACCGTTTACCGGGCTTTATTTCCACCCTTTTAAAAAAGCGTATTCGCATGCAAGGCTTTATTATTTTTGATGATTATGGCAGTCAGTATCCGGAATTCTATCAGCAAATGTCTGAATGGTTGAAAGATGGAAAAATCAAATATAAAGAGCATATGGTGCAAGGTTTAGATAACACGATCAATGCTTTCAATGGTATGTTGAAAGGCGAAAACTTTGGCAAAGTGGTTGTAAAAATTTAAAAAAATAGGAATTATCATGATTACACTACATCATTTAGATCAATCACGTTCTTTTCGCATTTTGTGGTTACTTGAAGAAATCAAGCAGCCCTATGAGCTGAAACGCTATTATCGTGACTCAAGCACGCATTTGGCACCTGAATCTTTAAAAATCATCCATCCTTTAGGGAAATCTCCAGTATTGGAATGGGATGGCAAAGTTATTGCAGAGTCAGGCGCAATCGTTGAGTTATTAATTCAGAAACTTGCGCCGCATTTAGCACCAGATATGGATGAACCTACCTATGTCGATTATCTACAGTGGATTCATTTCTCAGAAAGCTCTGCCATGCTGCCATTTTTGTTAAAAACGTTTAATACGATAGAAACCAAGCAGGGCACGAAGTTGGTATTTCTAGAAAATTATACTCAAGTTGAGTTCGATAAAGTATTTAGCCATTTAAATGAATATTTAAAAGATAAAGAATTTCTAGTGGCAGACCGTTTGACCGGTGCTGACTTCATGATGGGCTTTGGACTACATGCTTTAGTTTATCATATGGGACAAGGTGAAAATTATCCCCATATCCAACATTACGTAGCAGGTTTAAGCCAACTACCTAGCTGGCAAGCCGCAGTACAAATTGAACAAAATGGTGTGAAAAGTCAAAAATAGCAAGATTGTTTTTTAAGGCAATTGAGAAAAAGAATCATGATTGACAAGTACATCTGGTTATAAAATAAGCTGACACTTATTTAAAGTAAACGCCTAATGAATTTCATCGGGCGTTCTCTATTTTAAAGATAAGGAATTACCATTATTTAAGATAAGTTTCGCCTATTCTTTCACTGCAAATTCCTATCAAAAGGGCTTGAATATCACGACGGTTACGTTGAAAGATATAATCAACTTTTGAAAGAAAAGTGACAAACGCACAGCAAGATTAAATTATTCCTCGGGGTATTAAACAAGTAATCTATATCATTTTACTAACATAAACACATCTGCGTAAAAATCACGCCCCGCTTAACTGGCAATAGTTTTTGAACCCTTGTATAAAAGCTTAAAAGAATCTAGCAAGTCTTTAGACTTCTTGCGTTAGTCAAAATTTAAACAGCATAAAGCTACATTTAATAAGGTTTTAGCCAATTCAAAAATTAGGTAAAACGATACTTTCGCAAGAGGTCTTTTATTTAATGTTAATACTCATCCAGTATTGAGGTTTTTTATCTTTTCTTGCCTGTGATCTAGGTTGTAATACTCTAATTTCATACTCACCTGAAGCAGGTAAAATATAAATACCATTATTATCAAGCTCTGGAGAATATTCTCCAAGATTGATAGAGTCTTTTAATTGATTACCCCATAAGTAAGTTTCAACATTTCCTCCAGTCAACGTCACTTTTAACTTTTGCCCTTTTTTAGCATAAAATTTGTAGGAATCATACTTGTATCCATCTATCCTTCCGTAATAATTTGCAGAGTAAGCTTTTTTTGCAAACTTAACTACAACAGCCTTTCGTATATCATTGTTATCATTTGCAAGTACGGCAGGGCTAAGCATAGCTAAAGTTAGGGCCATAAAAGCACCAACTAGTAATTTCATATTCGCTATTTTCATAAGGTTTCCTTAATTCTTGTATCGCCCCTGACATAGTTACATAAGTAAGAAGTAACCATGAATCATGGAACAGAACTGTGAATAGTCACCAAAATTCTATACACACATGGCTTGGTTGCATAAATCTACCTCTTAAGGCTTATTCAGCAATATAATTCTCAGATGAATAAGCCTACACCTAAAATTTACCGTACAACAAATTGGTCATCTAATGTGGTTCCGTTAATTAGACCACTCAATTCAGTTTTATAAGTGATAAATCCGCTCTAAATATTTAAATTATGCTGCCATTACTTTTAGTAAATGTTGATCATAAAATTCATTCGGTGTTGCCTTATTCAAACTTGAATGAGGACGTATCATGTTATAAAAATCCAAATATTCAGCAATTGATTGTTTCGCTTGTTTAACCGTATCGTAAGCCTTCAAATAGACTTCCTCATGCTTCACGCTGCGCCATAACCGCTCAATCATCACATTATCTATCCACCGTCCTTTCCCATCCATACTGATACTGATATTTCGCAATTTTAACTCATTCAAAAATGCCTCGCTTGTGAATTGACTGCCTTGGTCTGTATTAAGCACCTCTGGACAACCATATTTCACAATTGCTTCTTGCAACGCATCTATGCAAAAGTCTGTTTCCATACTGATCGATACACGATGAGCCAGTACTTTACGACTATGCCAATCTATAATTGCACACAGATAGACAAAACCTTTACCCATAGGAATGTACGTGATATCTGTACACCAGACTTGATTAGAGTGATCTATGACCATGTTTTTCAACAGATATGGGAAAATACGGTGTGCAAGATTAGGCTTACTGGTATTGGGTTCTGGATACAAGGCATGTATTCCCATCAAGTGCATTAAACGTCGGACTTTACGCCGACCTATTTGATGCCCTTGACGCTGTAGCATATCTCGTATCATTCGACTGCCCATAAATGGGTAGTCGAGATGAATTTCATCGATCAGACGCATCAAACTCAAATCAGTGGATGAAATCTCTTTGGGCTTGTAATACAACGTACTGCGATTGATTTGAATCAATTGCGATTGTTGTCGTACCGAAAGTTGATGGGTCTTATCGATCATTTTTTGCCGCTCAGCTGCCCTATTTTTCTGAGCGCACCTTCTAAAAAATCAATTTGCAATGCCTGATGTCCTATCTTGGCATGTAGAGCTTTGAGGTCAATCTCTGGTTCTTGTTGTGCTGTTAGTCGTGAAAAAATATTGATTGATTGCTCAAGCAGTTGATTTTTCCAATCAATGATTTGGTTTTGATGTAAATCGAATTGAGTAGAAAGTTCAGCGAGTGTGTGGTCCCCTTTAATTGCTGCGAGAGCAACTTTAACTTTAAACTCTGCTTGAATGATTACGACGTTTTCTTCGTGTCATGGTTGACTCCAAAAACAAGCATTTCCCATGCTCATTGGGGAGTAGATTATCACTTATAGGCGTGGTCTAAAATCCTAGACCCACATCACAACAAAGCCTATTCCTTTCCCTAGCTCAACCATGCCAAGTATAAACTTGAATAAAAAAGATTACTTTTCACTTATGAAAGAGACCTAATCGATATTCTATAAAAATGTTATTGTCATAAGGAAAGACTAATGTTACTTGTTAAGGGAGCAGTCATAAATGGAAAATATACAAACTGTTATAATAATGAAGCCAAGAATAGACCAAGGATTGAATAGAGGTTAAGCGAGGGTAGGAGTAAATGAGAGAGAGTTATGATACGTATCATATTTTTAGTCTTATAGGGCAGCACGCTGAATTAGAACCCATTCTAAATGCAATTTCTGGGTGGCTTGAATCCCATATTCCAGATGCCTTAGTTACGATCATGCTTTATTCTGAACATGACCAAACTTTAAAGCTTATCAGTGGTAAACAACATTTCTCAAATCAATACTGTAAAGCCGTCAATAATTTAAAAATTGGTCCTCAGCGCGGTGCTTGTGGAACAGCTGCATTTTTACGTAAGTTGGTCATTAGTCAGGATCTGATGGAAGATCCGAATTGGGCAGCTTATCGTGCATTAGTAAAGGCAGAGCAGCTTTCAAGTTGCTGGTCTATGCCTATTATTAATGCAAGAAATATTTTATATGGAACTTTTGGGACTTATTACCGAACTCCCAAAAAACCGACGAAACATAATATTCGTCTTTTAGAACAGGCCGCCTCTTTAGTTGCATTAGCGATTGAGCTTGATGATGAACGCCAACAAAAAATAGCCATAAATGAAAAATATAGTTCTTTTTACAATTATCATCCAGATGTAATTCTTGAACTTGATCTGCAAGGATACGTTCTTAATACCAATATTGCTTGTCGTGAAATTACGGGTTTTTCACAAGAGCAAATACAGGGGAAACACTATTGGACATTAATACCTGATGAATATCATGAATTAGTTGATGCTGCATTTAAATCTGCCCTACTGGGGAAGTCTCAACATTACGAAATTCCCGTTTACAATGCGTTAGAAAAAATTATATGGCTTGATATTATCAATTTACCAATAATTCAAAATCAAAAGGTTACAGGTGTATTTACGATAGCACGTGACATTAGTGTAAATCGGAAAAATAAGGAGAGCTTACGTCTTTTAAAGCGCGGAGTTGATGCAAGTCCGAGTGGGATGTTTATCACGGATGCCTCTGAAAACATGGTGATCAGCTTTGTTAATCCTGCTTTTCTTAAACAAGTTGGTTATACAGAAGAGGAAGTCATAGGCCGTAATTATAATTTTTTACAGGGCCGAGATACTAATCTAGAGCAACTTGCTTTGTTTAAGCAAGCGGTAAAGGAGCAGAAAGATGTTCAGATAACGTTAAAAAATTATTGTAGGGATGAGAGCTGGTTCTGGAATAGATTAATGTTGGGGCCAATTTTGGATCAAGATGGCAAATGTACTCATTTTCTTGGAATTCAGGAAGACATTACTCAGCAACGTATCCATGAAGAATATATTGAATATCAAAATACTCATGATCAATTAACAGGCTTACTAAATCAAATAACTTTTGAAAAAGTCTTAGAGCAAACTTTCGAAAAACAAAAGCTTCTAACTTTACTTTATATTGATCTTGATGACTTTAGTTCGATGAATGATAGTTTAGGTTACTACGTTGGTAATAAAGTTATTAAAAATATAGCGAGCCGACTAAAAGGTTTTTTAAAACCTGATGAGGTTTTGAGTCGGTATGCCGAAGATGAATTTGTATTATTGATCAAAGGCCAACATGATCATAAAAAAATAACCACAAGAGCTAAAAAGATTCTTGATTTGATTTCAGAGCCGTTTCAAGTCGATGACCATACACTCCATCTAAGCGCAAGTATGGGTATCGTCATAAATAACAGTTTTATACAATG
The DNA here is from genome assembly GCF_044057475.1 of Acinetobacter sp. P1332. NCBI lineage: Bacteria > Pseudomonadati > Pseudomonadota > Gammaproteobacteria > Moraxellales > Moraxellaceae > Acinetobacter > Acinetobacter sp. P1332. Next base: position 2,652,474 of record NZ_CP171157.1, on the reverse strand, counting down.
TGCTTCAGAACTTTTATATCGGTCTACTTTGGCTATGAGAGAAGCAAAGAGACAAGGCCGTAATACTTGGCATTGTTATGAAGAAAGCAATAAGATTTCACCCAATTTAGACTATGCTCATCTGCGTCTAGAACTTATGGAAGCAGTAAAAAAGAAGCAGTTTACACTATTCTATCAACCGTTAATCAAACCATTAACAGGCGTGGTTCAGGGAGTAGAAGCGCTGATTCGTTGGTATCATCCCGAACGGGGTTATATTTTTCCAGATGTTTTTATTCCTTTAGCTGAAAGAACAGGACAAATTGTAAATATTGGACAGTGGGTTTTAGAAACAGCATGTTTAGATATCGCTAAATGGAATAAGGCGCATGATAGTCAGCTCACAGTTTCAGTTAATATTTCTCCTTTGCAGTTTGGACGTGCTGGGTTTCTTGAGGAACTCCAAAAAGCGCTAAAAATAAGTCAATTACCAGCTGAGCTGCTTAAAATTGAAATTACCGAAGGCGTTATTATTAGTGGTGCGGACAGGGCAATTGAAATTCTAAAATCAATTCGTGCTTTAGGAGTGCATGTGGTCATTGATGACTTCGGCACTGGTTATTCGAGCCTTAGCTATCTACGACTACTACCTATTACTCAAATCAAACTGGATCGAAGTTTTATTGTGAATCTGACAATTAGTGTTCAAGATGCTGCAATTGTTCGGTCGATAATTTTTCTAGCCCATCAGCTGAATTTAGAGGTCGTAGCGGAAGGTGTTGAAACACTAGAACAAGCAATTCTGCTCTATCAACACGATTGTGATTTATTTCAAGGCTATTTTTATGCACGGCCTGCCCCAATAAGTGACTTGAATTCGAAATTTTTGCCGTTGGAAAGTTTAAGTTAACGTAATTAATCTTTGTAAATTGTAATAAAAATCTAATTGTAACTTTAACTCTATGTTAAAGGTGTAATAAAATTAAGAAATTATGGCTAATTAATTAAAAATGGAAATATCTAAAATTAATTTAAATTTAAGAAAATTAATACTTTTTTTAGCAATTTTTTCGGTATTAAGTCTTTTTATTATTAGCTCAGTAATTAGCTATTATATAGTAAGAAATCAGCTTATAAATAATTCATTAGCACTTAATTCCGAACACGCAAACAAGATTGCAATAATTATAGATAATCACTTTAAGAATATACTGATCGAACTTGGATACAGCGCAAAGATTTTAGGGAAAAAATTTGATGATAATGAGATCCGAGAAACAGAAGTACAGAGATTAAAAATGCAATCTGATTACTACAATAGCGTGGTTGTCAGTGATTCAGAGGGTAGGTTGATTAATTATTCACCAAATATATTGAATATTGATAAAAATAAAGTACAAACTACGTTAGGAATTAGTAATTCAATAAAGGAAAAAACCATATATATCATCGCCATATCTTTCTGTTAAAAAGAATATGATTGTTTTTATTTCATATCCGATATTCGATGAAAAAAAGCGCTACAGAGGTTTTGTTGGATCTGCGATATATTTAAAAGAAAAAAATGTAATTAATCAACTTTTATCAACGAATGAAACATATCGAAAAAGTTACATGTATGTAATTGATAAAAATGATAAAATTATATTTCACCCTGATCATGAAAGAATCGGTGAGATAATCAAAAATAACACTGGTTTAGATTATATAAAAAAACAAAATTCAGGGAAAATTCGTCTTATCAACAGTAGAGGTGTTGATAATCTTGCTGGATTCTCACATGTAAAAACGACGAATTGGATAATTGTCTCCCAGCAACCCACAAAGCAGTTATTAAAACAAGCGAATTCGATTATTTATAAAGTATCAGCGGGAATCTTTATATTTTATTTACTAATTTTTTATGTTGTTTGGAAGTGTTCTTTTTTTATAGCATCTCCTCTGCATAAGCTTGCAAATATGGCAAGCTCTTTACATCAGCCTGAAGCAAGTAGGGAAATTAAAAATATTAACCCATGGTATTATGAAATCGTTAAATTTAAACGTGCTCTTTTATTGAGTGTTCATCACTTTTCAAAAAAAATGACTGAGATGGATTATTTCATTAATACGGATCCTCTTACCGGTTTGATGAATCGTAGAGGGATGCATTTGTCTATAGATCAGAAAATAGCTTTGAAAATCTCCTTTTCAATATTATTAATAGATATAGATTTCTTCAAGAGAGTAAATGATACATATGGACATGCTGAAGGTGATTTAGTACTGAAAAATATTGCAGAAATGATGCAAAAGAATTTTCGGAAAGATGATGTTTGTTGTCGCTATGGTGGTGAAGAATTTATTGTTATTGTACCTGATGTTAGCCAGCAAGACGTTTATGAAAGTGCTGAAAGATTTAGAAGAGAAGTGGAAGCGCAATCGATAGAAAAGGTTGGATCGATTACAGTCTCTATAGGTATCGCTTCTTGGCCTGAAGCTTCTGAAGATATTTCAGAAGTATTTATTCTGGCTGATAAGAATCTTTATGAGGCTAAAAACAGTGGACGAAACTGTGTAAGATTATAATTTATTTGGTTTTATTGCGAAAGTATTTCACCGTTAAATCTACTCTAAGTTGCTCAGATTTAGTAGTAACTTTGGTATGAGGTCTACTAATAGTTGGATGAATTTTATACTGCATTTTTTACAAGATAAAAAAAGCCTATAATCCGCCTATATTTTAATTTAGTGCGTCGTATTTCATATTACACGGGGGCATGGAAAAAATTATTGTTTCGGCAGTTTTAGTTTTTTTCCCGAACAGATTACCAAATTACAATAAGTTGTACTTTACAGACGTATAATCTAAATGCTAATAATCATTAAGAGATATCCGAAAAACTTTATTAAAGGAAATCCAATATGATGAATAAAATAGATTTAAAATTAAGCAGGATTGATGGTGGAGATGATCTAATTTTAAAAAATTGTATTGTTCAATCGACAATGATTACTAGTAAAGATATATGTACACCACTTAATGAGGGAGATTGTCTGCATAATTTCTTGTCCGATGGAATTGTTGAAAAATATAAAATAGAAGAAGTGATATTAAATAAAGGTATGCATTCTCATTATGAGATTTATGTTTCCAAAATAAATTAACGTATTTAATAAGTTGAACGATTAAAAAAGTACTCAGATAATGAAAGTTATCTGAGTACTTTTTTAACTCCATGTGGCTTTGTCGTACAAATCTACTGTTAAAGGCCCATTCAGCAATATAATACTCAGCTGACTAAGCCTGTATCTAAAAAATATCAAATCAGCAATTGGTCGACCTAAAATCACGCTTTAATGAATCGAGGAAACATCTCGATTTTATTTGATCCTACTACCCAATGGTATGCTCAAAAAAAAGCCAAACAGGGACGAAATCAAACTTATTCGATTGCAGCCATTCAATGTTGTCTCATGATTAAATCCTTATTTCGACTCTCTTTGCATATGGTCACTGGCTTTATGCAAAGTCTCATTAAACTCTGTAGTTTGGATTGAAACGCACCAGATTATTCAATCCTCTGTAGTAGACAAGAGCATATCGATATTGCGATTCTCTATCAAAAAGTATGGGTGTCTCCCTCTGCCCACTGATAGTACCAGTTGGCTTTGTTGCACAAACCTATCTCTAAAGGCTTATTCCACAATATAATTCTCAAATGAATAAGCCCACACCTAAAATCTATCGTACAACCAATTGGTCTTCTTATAACAGTGCATTCATAAATCGAGGAAATCTCTCAATTTGGTTTGATCCCAAGACGCAATGGTACGCTCAACCCAAAGGTAAACATGGTCGAAATCAAACTTATTCAGATACAGCCATCCAATGCTGTTTAATGATCAAATCTTTATTTAGACTCTCTTTACGCATGGTCACAGGTTTTGTTCAAAGTCTGATTAAACTTTGTGGATTAAATTGGACCGCACCAGATTACAGTACGCTTTGTCGAAGACAAAAACATATTGATATTGCGATTAGCTATCAAAAAAGTAGTGATGGGCTACATCTACTCGTCGACTCAACTGGCTTAAAGTTTCTAGGTGAAGGTGAGTGGAAACGTAAGAAACATGGACCTGAATATCGTCGCCAATGGCGTAAGCTTCATATTGGCATCGATGCTGAAACCTTGCAAATACGTGCAGTACAGCTTACTACAAATAATGTGAGCGATTCGCAAGTACTCGGTGATTTACTTGCTCAAATTCCCTTAGATGAACGAATTGATTCGGTCTATACCGATGGTGCTTATGACACGAAGCACTGCAGACAAGTCATTCTAGATCGAGATGCACATGCGCTCATTCCGCCAAGAAAAAATGCAAAACCATGGAAAGATCAGAAATTGAGATCTTTAGAGCGGAATGAGTTACTGAAAACAGTTAAACGTTTAGGAAGAACGCTTTGGAAAAAATGGTCTGGTTATCATCGTCGAAGTTTAGTTGAAACCAAGATGCATTGCATCAAACTATTAGGTGATAAATTAACAGCAAGGAGTTTTTCTAGTCAGGTGAATGAGATTCATGCACGCATAGCCGTATTGAACAAATTTACCGAATTAGGTCGTTCTCATACCCAAGTTGTCACTTGAATTCTGTTCAAATGAGCAGAGTGTTATCTTTTAAATCTTTGTGCAACAAAGCCATTTGGGTTTAACGCATAAACATAAGCCTGTTGTATTTGCCCATTTTCTAAAGTGACTTCAGTTAAAACACGCTGATATTCACTTCCTTCAAATTCATCCAAGCTGTTCCACAGCGTATCTAATTGCTCTGAACTAAACATATATCCATCAATAGTTTGTCCATCTGGACTCAGCATTAGCCCAGGAAAGCCAAGTTCTGCTCCCCAACCTGCTTCCTTAAGCAAACCTTTCACAGAGCCTTTGTTCCATATACCAGCAATCGCTTCTAAAATATGAGCATTGGGTTTGTTTGGCCCTAAAGTACCGTAAACAAATAAGTGTTGTTGCATGATGTAAATATTCCTAATGGGTAACAGATGGAGAATGAAGCGGTTTTATTGAAAAAATAACGATGAGTGCAATTAGAATCAGAAAAATATTTAATATAACGATGCCATTCCAGCCATGGCTTTGCCAGATATTTCCACCATACGCACCCACAATGCTTGAACCTAAATAATAAAAAAGCAGATACAAGGAGGTGGCATGACCTTTATTGGATGTTGCGAGTTCTCCAACACGACTGCTGGCAATGGCATGGGCAATGAAAAAGCCAGTGGTCACACAGCCAATACCAAGAATAATTAAAAACAACGAGGCAGAAAGAGTAAGTAGCACGCCTAAGAGCATGCACAAAAAGCCCAAAATCATTACCTGCTTTTTGCCTATTCGGTCTGCAATATTGCCTGCAATCGAAGAGGAAATAATACCCAAACTATAAGATAAAAAAATGAGGCTAATCTGAGTTTGGCTTAAATGATAGGGTGCTGCAAACAGTCTGAAGGTCACATAATTAAACAGCGTGACAAATACACTGGTGAGTAAAAAGCCAATCCCATAGATTTTTAGCAGGCGGATATGACTCAAGTGTGCATACCATGCATGTAGATGGAACTTAAAAGAGAGACCTTGCTGGGCAATGAAATTTCGTGAATTGGGTAAGAGTTTCAAAAAACCAAACGCACAGAACAGACAGATGCCGCCAAGAATGGCCATGGAAATACGCCATGAGAAAAACTCGGTCAAAATGCCCATGCCAACACGTCCCATCATGCCGCCAAATGCTGTGCCTGCAATATACAGCCCCATGGTTTTACTTAAGTTTTTGTGACTAATTTCTTCTGCAATCCAAGCCATTGCAACAGCGGGAACTCCACCTAGAACAAAACCTTCTAAACTTCTTGAAACCATGAGCACATGCCAACTCGGTGAAACCGCGCATACCACATTGAGTATAGAAGCCAAAAGCATAGAGAAAAACATCAGACCTTTTCTGCCCAATGTTTGTGAAAAGGCACTGGATAGCACGATCGACATAGCCAAAAAGCCTGTGGTTAACGACAGTGCTAGCGCACTTGCACTGGGTACAATATGGAAACTCTGACTTAAGTTGGGCAGTAAGGGTTGTACGCAATAGATCAGTGAAAAACTGGCAAAGCCCAACAAAAACAGCGCCATGCCCGCTCTTTTATACTCAACTGTACCTTGGCTGATGGTCTGCGGAATCGGCTGTTGAGGGGTAGACCAATCTGCGTCTAATGAAGAGCTCAGTTTCATGACTTGGCTGATTTAAAATGGAGAGAAGCTTTATTTTAAGAACTATACTTGTATATGTATAATATATATAACTCAATAATGGTATAGCTTTAATATATGGAGCTGCGCAATATTCAATATTTTATTGCTATCGCGGAAGAGCAAAGTTTCTCTAAAGCAGCTTTGCGTCTTGGCATAAGTCAGCCGCCGTTGAGTATGCAAATTAAAAAGTTGGAAAGGCAAATCGGTGTTGAACTTTTTTATCGATACTCTCATGGTGTAGCTCTGACACCAGCAGGGGAAACTTTTCTTAAAATGGTCTTGCCCGTTCAGAACCAACTGAAAAATGCGGTGAAATTGACCCAAAGTACGGCAAATGGTGAATTGGGAGAACTGCGGCTTGGCTTTACAGGCACCTCAATTCTAAACTCTTTAATTCCTACCGCCATTCAAGCATTTCAACAGCAATACCCTCAGGTGAATTTGGTATTTAAAGAAGCCAATTCTTTGATTTTGATTGAAAGTTTATTGAATAATGAATTAGATATTGCGATTGTGCGACCACCTGCACAGTATCCTAAAGCCATTACGATTCGTAATTTGATCGATGAAAAATTGATTGCTGCCTTGCCGATTCAATATCCAGCAGAAGATGAGGTAGTAGATTTGGCAGAATTTAAGCATGAAAGCTTTATTGTCTCACCACCAGAGGTGAGTGCAGGGCTGTATGCCGCGATTTTAAATAGCTGCCAACAGCATGGCTTCACGCCTAAAATTGGACAGCAAGCCCCTCAGATTGTTTCAATTTTATCGTTGGTTGCGGCAAATTTGGGCATTTCTTTGGTGCCTGAGTCTACTCAACAGCTCAAAATTGAAGGGATTAAATATAAATACCTGAAGAATAAGACCGCTACGATTGGACTCGGTATTGCGTTCAAGGCGGATTTGCATAGCCAACCTGCAATCAACTTTTCTAGTTTATTGAATAGTATTGTGAGGCAGCATTATCATTTAAAAGGTTCACTGTAATTCACTCTATGTCGTTTTAAATATAAATTGTCAGCACGTAACTCATGGAGTCAAATAGCCATTTAAATACGATCAGAAAGTCAGTTCTCGATTCAGCACCAAAGCATGTCTAGATGGCTAAATTTAAGCGATCTAGAGGAAAATATGCATAAAAAATGCCTATGCTGCAAGTTTACGATTCTTTTTAAAGCTGCGTAATCCTTCAAGCATGAGGGTAAAAACTGCGAGCCAAATGGCGATATAGGTTGGCCATTCTGCTGAAGTAATGCTTTCCCCTAAGGCGATTGAAACGGCCACTAACAATATCGGTTCAACATAAACCAACAGTCCAAACAGGCTTAAGTTTAAATGCGGGGCAGACAAGGACTGAAATGCTAAAGCCAGCGCACTGATTAGTCCAAGTCCTGAAATGAGCCAAAGCGTATGTGCGCTTTCAGATAGGCTTTCTGTGACGATACTGCCTTGCATGATAAAGAAAATACAAACAGGGAGGCTCAACATCATGTCAAACCAAAGTCCGCCTATATTATTCGTCTCCGTTTTTTGTCTGAGCCAAAAATAGATTGGATAACCTAAGCAAATCAGCAGAGTGGGCCAACTCAGTGTTTGAGAAATGGCTAAGAGATTCAAGATCCCCAGCACTGCAAAAATACAGGACAGTTGCTGAAAGCGTGACATTCGCTCCTTAAATGCGATGCGACCGACAATCACCATGCTAATCGGCATCATAAAATAACCGAGTGAAACATCCAGTCCATAGCCATGACTGGGTGCCCACATAAATAGCCACAACTGAATCCCAATTAAAAACGAAGATAAAATTCGCGTTAAAAAGAAAAAGCGCTCTTGGTAGAAACGGCGATAAATAACAACCACCTGAGACCAATTGCCTTTGAGCCAAATAAAAAGTGTTAGACATGGAATAGTCAATACAATGCGCCAGCCGTATATTTCTGTACCCGCCAACGTGCCCAAAAGTGAGGTATAGGCAAACATTAAAGCAAATAATACCGAGGCCGTGACATTTAAGCTAATGCCAAGTGCTGTATTGGAATGCGTAGACATAGGCGGTTCTAAAACAGGATGAATGGATGATATTTTATTGCAATACTCTTGATAAAATGGCTTGTAATCATTAGTTTGAATGAGAAAATTTCTCGCAGGAAGCTGCTCATGCAATTGGATAAATTTGATTTCGCTTTATTGGAGCATTTGCAAAAAGATTGCTTAACGCCACTTCGAGAGTTGGCCGATTTAGTGCATTTATCAACGGCCTCGGTACAACGTCGCATTCAAAAATTAAGAGACAGTGGCTATATTATTGGTAATACCGCGGTGCTTGATCCAGACAAATTGGGACAAGTGATTACGATTTTTGTCGAGGTTCGCGTCAATCAAACCCATGTGACTGACCTTGACGAGTTGAAAGCAAGTTTTTCAATTCCAGAAATACAGCAGTGCTATTACGTAACAGGTGAGGCGGATTTTATGTTGGTACTCTTGGTGCCAAGTATGAGTCGGTTTCAAGCCTTATGTGATCAGCTTTTTCATCATAATGCCAATGTGCAATGGTTTAAAACCACCGTTGTGTTAGAAAGGATCAAAACAACTTTAGAGGTGTCTTGTCAGCCATAACTTTTATTCTCCTTTTTATATTCCATTTTAGATTCAATGGCTAAACAGTCAGCTTGAAATAGGAAAAGAGAAGAGTAGTTTCTGAATTTTTAGGCACTCAAAATAACGCCATGAGGGGATTGGCTTCTATTTAAATAGCGAATTTATTTTCTAATTTTGATGGTTTTGTACCCATAAAACTTGAGAAGGAGGCACGCTGTTATAGTTTTTTCAAGCCTTACTGTAGCTACTCATTAGCACCAAACTAGCTGAAAATTTGATTCAAGAAGGGATCACAATCTTGATGGTGGCGTAATGTTTATAACACAGCAACTGAATACAATTTCTGAATTGGTTGAGGGGCAGGGTCTTTCAGATCAACTGCAACATCTACTTGCGCAGCAGTATTTAAACTTAGAAGCGACTTTGTTACGTGCTAAAGTTTTACGTGATTTTTCAAGCGCTAAAGTTCAGTATATTGTGCAGTCTGCCATTCAAGCAGAACATGCAGAGGTCGCATTTTTATTTGCACCTTTTATCTTGGCAAATTTGAACCATCCTGTGATTTATAGCAGTTCTGCAACACCAACCGTCCTCAATATCCTCAATCGTTACTATCAAGCAGAGCAAAAACAAAACCTAAAAATAGATGATGTGCTTGAGGCACTCAATGTTTATTTAGATTTGAGTGATAGCGTATTTAATGATGTCGATTTTTTTTATTTTTCATTGATCAAAGCGCTATGTCGAACTGATGTCTCGCAGATTTTTTTGGTGACATCATTAGTGCTCAATACACAAAAACTCGCAGAGCTGGAACAGTTTTTTAAAGTCAAAATCAACTATATTTCTACCCATCCACAAGATGTCATCATCGACAGTAGTGAATGGAATATGCGGAAATTGTTCTTTAAAAACAAAGATCAGCAATATATCGATTTATGTGAAAAATTCGCCACATTGAATGCGCAGTTACTGTTGAGTTATGGCAGTTATAACCAGCAGCAAGCGACCCAGTTGGTTGAAGATATGTTCTATGCGGTGCATATTTATGAAAAGTTATCGGTCTATGCCGAGTATATGCAGACCTGTCTACAACATGGCGTGTCCCGAAAGTAGGCGACTTTTTTCGCCTAACTTGCATTTTTGATCTCCCATTCAAAACAGCTTTTCTTTCATATTGATGCATATACCTAGGTCATCCCCATGTTTTTATATACAGACTTTGATCAAAATTTATTAAATGAACGTGTCGCACAGTTTCGCGACCAAACCCAGCGTTATTTAGAGGGGAAACTGACCGAAGAAGAATACCGTCCCTTACGCTTACAAAATGGTTTATATGTTCAGCGCTATGCACCCATGCTACGTTTGGCGGTGCCTTATGGTTTAATGAACTCAGTGCAATTGCGTAAGGTGGCTGAGGTTGCACAGAAGTATGACCGTGGTTATGCGCACATTTCTACGCGCCAAAATATTCAATTGAATTGGCCGCAGCTTGCAGATGTCCCCGATATTTTGCAGGAACTCGCTACAGTACACATGCATTCTATTCAGACCAGTGGCAACTGTATTCGAAACACCACCACAGACCAATATGCAGGTGTAGTTGAGGGCGAGCTCACAGACCCGCGCCCCACCTGTGAACTAATTCGCCAGTGGAGTACTTTCCATCCAGAGTTTTCATTCCTTCCGCGTAAATTCAAAATTGCAGTTTGTGCACACCCTGAACAAGACCGTGCTGCCACAACTTTTCATGATGTTGGGGTCTATCTGGTAGAAAATGGAACGGGGGAGTTAGGTTATCAAATTAAAGTCGGTGGTGGGCTTGGACGCACCCCTTTAGCGGGACATGTGATTAAGCTATTTTTAGCCCGTGAAGATTTAATTGCCTATTTAGATGCCATCATGCGCGTATATAACTTGCATGGTCGCCGAGATAATAAATACAAAGCGCGTATTAAAATTTTAGTGAAAGCCCTCAGTCCAGCGGGCTTCGCGGAAAAAGTTGAAGCTGAGTTTGCACATACTCAAACCCTGCTCAAAGTTCAGCCTAGTGTTTTAGCGCAAATGGATGCCGTATTTCGACCGTTTGCCTATGAATCTTTAGATGCGGAAAATTTTGAGGCTTTGTTCCAACAGTATCCAAAGTTTAAACACTGGTTCAATATCAATACCCATGCGCATAAAGTCGCGGGCTACCGCATCGTTACGATCAGCTTAAAACGGGCGGGTGTAGCACCGGGGGATATCACTTCCGATGAAATGAGTTTAATTGCAGATTTGGCTGACCAATATACTTTCGGTGAGCTGCGAACCACGCATGAGCAAAATATTGCCTTAACCGACGTACGTCAAAAGGATCTGTTTGAACTGTGGCAAGTCTTAGATCGTGGCATATTGGCTCGTGCGCATATTGGCTTTCTGACTGACATGATTTGCTGTCCGGGCGGCGATTTCTGCTCCTTGGCAAATGCCAAATCCATCCCAGTGTATGAAGCAATTGCTCGCCGTTTTGATGATTTGGATGCTTTATATCAGTTAGGCAAGGTTGATTTGAACATTTCAGGCTGTATGAATGCGTGTGGACACCACCATGTCGGCAATATTGGCATTCTAGGTGTTGATAAAAAAGGCGCTGAATATTACCAAATTAGTTTAGGCGGTAACTCAGATCATGATGCATCCATCGGTGATATTTTAGGACCATCATTTCCTGCAGAAGATATTCCCGATGTGCTCGAAGAAATTTTAAATACTTATCTGGATCTACGTTTAGCACATGAATCTTTTTTAGAAACCTACAAACGTGTCTCGATCCAGCCGTTTAAAGAGCGGGCTTATGCGGACATAAATTGAGATGTTGCATGACCGAACTCGGCTGAAGAAGTTAAAAACTGCGAGCTACCAAATCATCATTATTTTGGCCGTTTGGAGCTGTGCTGATGTCTTACAAAAGTTGCTGAATTTGCCTGTGGCATCAGGGGTACTTGGGTTTTTTCTGCTGTTGTTTTTACTTGAAATGAAATGGTTGAAATTAGCCCACGTTGAACGCGGTGCCAATCTGTTACTGGCTGAACTGCTGCTGTTTTTCATTCCGCCAGTGGTTGGCGTGATTCAATATCAAGATTTATTGATTGCCAGTGGTTGGAAAATTCTGCTGGTGATTTTAATCAGCACCGCTTTGGTGATGATGGTTTCTGTATATAGCGTGCGGTTGTTGTTAAAGCAGCCAGTGCTAAATCAAGAATCAAAACAGGAAGATCAGAATGACTGAATGCTGGGGGATTTTTTACTTGGTTTGGACTGTGCTGTGCTATTTCATGGCAAAGCAGCTTTTTGTTCGAACCCAAAAAATCTATTTATCTCCGATTATTGTCGTTCCTAGCTTGAGCATCATACTGATCTTTCTTTTACAGCATCAGTTCCAAGACTATTACTTTTATACCCAATATTTGGTGGCCATGCTCGGCCCAATTACGGTGGCTTTTGCGATTCCTGTATTTCGTTATCGCCGCATGATTCAGCAACATTTTAAAGTGTTGCTCTTCAGTTCTAGTCTCGCCATGTTGGTGGGTATTTTCAGCAGTTGGTTTTTGGCGAGCCTATTGGACTTTGATGACATCGTTAAAAATAGCCTGTTGGCGCGTTCCATTTCGATTCCTTTTGCTTTGGTGCTCACCGAAAAACTCGGGGGCTCCATCAGCCTGATTCCGCTCTTTACCGTAATTACAGGTTTAGTTGGTATGTTGTTGGGAGACCTTCTTTTGCTTTGGATCAAATATAAAAATCACCTTGCTTCGGGCGCAGCACTGGGTAATGCCGCACATGCTATGGGTATAGCTCGGGCAAGACAGCGGCATGAATTGGAAGGCGTCATTGCTAGTCTCTCGATGATTATTTCAGGAATCATTATGGTGCTATTTGCCCCATCGCTGATAGCAGTGACGAAGTATTTACTTGGCTTTATATCTTTTTAAATCAATAAGGAATCGAATATGAATCCTATGTCACATGCAAAGACAATCTTAAGCCCCAAAAGCTATCTCGCGGCCTTTGTCTTTATAGTACTCATGGTGGCGGCTGCCTATGGGCTGAATGATCGTGAAATTATTCTGCCTGAAATGGCGGCGATGGCCGTTGGGCTATGGGTCTATCGAGATAAACAGTGGCTGAATCAGCCAGATAAAATTTTTATTTTACCCAGTTTGACCGCTGTAATCGGGTTCTGTATTAATTTGATGCCGATTTCATATTTGTTCAAACTGGTTTTGGTTCTCTGTGCTATGTTGCTCGTGATGCGGATGTTTAACTATATATTACCGCCCGCACTGGCCACAGGTTTCTTGCCGATTGTGACCCAAGCCTATGAAATATCGTTTTTGATTTCGATTTTTGCCACCAGTTTTATCCTGATGTTGGGTGTTGTGCTCTTTAAACTGAACCAAGGCGTGGAGAAGAAAGGCAATTTTGATCGACGAAAAATAGGTGTATATGCCAGTATTACCTTAATCGGTTTTGCACTCGCCGCTATTTTCAAGGTTGAAGCGATGGCGCTGATTCCACCGATTACAGTGGTGGTATATGAATCATTAAATATGATGATGTATTCGTTGAAAATGTGCCTTAAGCAGATTGCTGCGTTGACACTGTCGATTTCAATGGCCGTGCTTATGCAGTTGTGGATTCAAGATTGGATCTTGCTCACCCTCATATATATGCCCTTGATGTTTCTTTTGCTCAAGCTCTTTGATATGCGCATTCCTGCGGTATATGCCTTTCCATTTTTGGTTTTTGTCTTTCCTTAAGACAGCGTGATGGCTTTACCTGTTGCATCCGGCCTGATGGCTGGCTTTTCACTTGGCTGTGTCTATATCTATCGCACCTATTTTCAGAATATGAGTGCTGAGAAATCCTATACCTAGCTTGAGAGAAATGACATGATCAGATCTGATCATGTCATTTTATCTCTGGGATGGTGATATTTGCAGTGTGAGGGAGTGGGTCTCTTCAAATCAAAAGATGGTTTAAATCAGTTTGGATTTAAAGCATTCAACTTTTACTCAAAGGCTTCTGGGTAAATACATTGGATCAAGGCATCTAAGGCATTTTGAATACGTTCATTGATTTCAAATGAACAATTGATTCGAATATGATGTGGGACATTGTCCGTTTGATAAAATAATGAACCGGGCGCAATACTGATATTTTTCTCTAAAAGCTGCTCATAAATCAAATTCCCATTGATCTGCTCGGGCAAAGTAATCCATAAGAAATAGCCCGATGGATAATAATGAATTTGATAATCTTCAGACAAATGTTCAGATAAATAAGTGTAATACTGATTTTTGAGACGTTTTAAGGTGTTACGCAAAGTTTTTAAGTGCTTTTCATAGTGTCGATGCGATAAATAATCGACCAAGGCATTTTGAATAAACGAGTTGACGGAAAGCGTACTCATCAGTTGTAAATGCTGAATATGTTCTGAAAACTTACCCGCATAGACCCAACCAATCCGAAAACCCGCACCTAAGGTTTTTGAAAAAGAAGAGCAGTGTAAAACCAAATTTTTCTGATCAAAGTATTTCATCGACAGCGGCTTTTTATGGTCAAAATAAAGCTCCTCATAAACATCATCTTCAATTAAATAGATATCACGTTCATGCAGAAGCTTTGCCAGTTGGTATTTGATGTCATCACTGACCGTAAAACCAATTGGGTTGTGACTGTTGAGCATCAGCAAACAGACTTTAATTGGATAACGTTCAATTGCATCTTTAAACGCCTCAAGGTCAATACCGTGTTCTTCATGTTCAGGAATACTAATGACTTTTAGGCCCAAATGTTCAGCCGCTTGCCATGCGCCATAAAATATTGTTTTTTGAAGTAAAATATAGTCACCCGGTTGGGTCATGGCTTGTAAGGAGAGGTTTAAAGCATCTAATCCGCCCGAGGTAATTACGATATCGGACGGGTCTGTTGGAATCCCTTGCATACAGTAGCGCTGTGCAATCAGTTTCCGCAGCTCAAAGTTTCCGGGAGGTAAACTTGGCATCTGTTCATAACTGAGACGGTGTTTGGCACGTTGTCCCAACGTTTGCATCAGCTTGGCAGAGTAGAGCAGTTGGCTGTTGGGAAAGGCAATGCCAAAGGGAACCATTTGTTCAGATTGGATCGATTTTAAGTATCTGAAAATTTTAGAGTTGATTTCAATTTTTTCGTTGAGGATGACGCTATTGGAGTTGCTTTCTGAGCGTGCATCGCCTGTCACAAAGTAACCGAGTTTTTCTTGTGAATAAATCAGACCTTGCGCTTCGAGTTCCTGATAGGCATTCATCACGGTCATCAGGCTAAAACCCGATGTTTCAGCTTGTTGACGGAGTGAAGGTAGTTTATCGTTGGCTTTCCAAAAACCACTTTCAATCAAATGTTTCAGGCTGAGCGCAAGTTTTTCTGATTTATACATATGGGTTCGCTGCAATTAAAAGGCACAGGACATGTATTGAAAGTCCCGTGCCTAATTCATAAAAAATGCTTGGCTGGCTTTAGTAAGCAAAACTCAGCAACAGCTTAAAGAAACCCGCAATCAGTGCGAGAGAAATAAAGCCAAAGCACCACAATAAAATAAACCATAATCGTGGGCTGAGTCGATCAACAAATTTTTTCATGTCTATCTCCTCAATTAATGATAACCCTGATCCCCTATACGTACTTTGTCACGGAACACCCAATAGGACAAGAAGGTATAGGCAATGATGATCGGAATGAGAATTGCAGCTCCTACTAAGGTGAACTTCAAACTTGACTCAGGTGCAGCGGCCTGCCAAATAGTGACTGATGGCGGAATAATATTGGGCCATAAGCTGATGACGAAGCCAGTAAAAGCCAAAAAGACTAAAGCCAAAGTATAGATAAACGGTTTTAGTTCATGCTGCTTTTTGCACGCCGATAGAATCAAGCCAACAAACAGTAAGACTAAAATTGGCACTGGGCTAAAATAGTATAGATTCGGCAGAGAGAACCAACGCTGTGCAATTTCAGGATGGGTCAGAGGCGTATATAAACTCACGGCACCGAAGATAATGAGTAAAGCAATAATCAGCCTAGGCATCAGATGATACATCCGTTGTTGTATCTCTTTTTCGGTTTTCCAAATGAGCCAACCACAGCCTAAAGTGGCATACATCACCACGACCCCTAGACCAGTAAAACATGTAAATGGCGTGAACCAGTCCCATCCACCACCGCTGTAAATACCATTGGTAGTCTGAATACCTTGGATATAAGCCCCTAAAATCACGCCTTGGAAAAAGCTCGATAAGATAGAGCCCCAGATAAACGCGAGATCCCAGAGGTATTTGGTGCGCGTGGCTTTAAAGCGGAACTCGAACGCTACGCCGCGGAAAATCAAGGCAACCACCATAAAGATAATGGGTAAATACAGTGCCGATAAAACAGTTGAATAGACCAAAGGAAATGCAGCGAATAAGCCAGCACCACCTAGGACCATCCATGTTTCATTACCGTCCCAAACGGGCGCGACGGTATTCATCATCACATCACGTTCTTGCGTTCCGTTCATAAAGGGAAACAGAATACCAATGCCTAAGTCGAAACCATCCATAACCACATAGATGAGTACCCCGAGCCCGATAATACCGACCCAAACCAAAGCGAGATCAATCATGTGGTTTCTCCTTACTATTTTGAGCAGAAGGATCAGTGGTCTCGATAGATTCTTCAACAGCACTGAGTGGACGTAAAGGGGTTTTAAAATGCCCTGGGCCAGTATCTTGCACGGCATCTAAAGGCGTAGAAAAAGCAGGGCCTAATTTGATCAAGCGCAGCATGTAGTAAATACCCGCGCCAAAGACGACGGTATAGACCAGAACAAAAATAATCAGGCTCAAGCCGACTTGATCTGCGGTGACTGTATGCGATAAACCGTCTTTAGTTCGAATCACGCCATACACGACCCAAGGCTGACGACCAACTTCTGTAGTGACCCAACCTGCTAGGAGCGCGATATAACCTGTAGGCCCCATGATGATGGCAAATTTATGAAACCAACTGCTTTCATATAAAGAGCCTTTTTTACGCAGCCACAGCGCTGTTAATGAGAGTAAAACCATTAACATACCCAAGCCGACCATGACTCGGAAACTCCAGAATACAATCAGTGCATTCGGACGGTCTTCAGCTGCGAAGTCCTTTAAACCAGTGACCTGACCCTCTAGGGAATGCGTCAGAATCAAACTGCCCAGATTGGGAATACCAATCTCAAAATCATTCGACTCTGTTTCCATATTCGGTAAAGCGAACAGTAATAAAGGCATGCCATGATCACGATTGGTTTCCCAATGACCCTCAATGGCTGCCAATTTTGCAGGTTGGTGTTTTAAGGTATTTAAACCGTGGTTATCCCCAATCACAACTTGTAAGCAAGATGTGACCAGTACCATCCATAAGCCCATGGAAAAAGATTTTTTCACTAACTCATCACGACGACCTTTCAGTAAATGCCAGGCTGCGGTGCCAACCACCAAAAGTGATGAGACTAGGAAGGCCGCTGCTGCCATATGGGCAAATCGATAGGGGAAAGATGGGTTAAACACAATTGCCCACCAGTCTGTGGGGACAATAATGCCATTTTCGATGGCAAAGCCTTGAGGTGTCTGCATCCAACTGTTGGAAGATAAAATCCAGAACATGGAAATACAGGTACCGATAGCGACCATTAAAGTGGCAAAAAAGTGGGCTTTGGGACTGACGCGTCCCCAACCAAATAGCATAATGCCCAAGAAACCCGCCTCTAAAAAGAAGGCGCTCATGACTTCATACGTGAGCAGTGGCCCTGTGACGCTGCCTGCGATGCGTGAAAATTCACTCCAGTTGGTCCCAAACTGGTAGGCCATGACAATGCCCGAAACAACCCCCATAGCAAATGCCACGGCAAAAATCTTAATCCAGTACTTAAATAAGTCTTTATAAATTGGATTTTGGGTGCGCAGCCACTTCCATTCCAGCATGGCAAGAAAGCAGGCTAAACCAATAGAGGTTGCAGGAAAAATAATATGAAAGGAAACAGTAAAGGCAAATTGAATTCTTGCCAACTCAAGTGCGGTTAATCCGAGGCTCATTGCATCCTCCATGGCTGGCAGGAATATCGACGGTTCGATACCCAGTTGCTGTCTAGATAGGAATGATTAAAAAGCATAGATCGTTTCATTAAAAACTACCTACTTAAAATACTGATGATGATCTTGCATCAGGATGCCTAGAAGATGTAGGTACAAGAATTGGAGAGAAAAAATATAACAAAATAGAAAATTGCACTTAGTCTGTTATATTTTGTGAACTGTTTTTATGATCTATTCATTCTTATTGCTTCATTAAAATATACAGAAAGTTTTGATGCTGAGTTAGTTAAAAAATGTTATTCAAAATTTGCATAACACCTTGTTTGAAATAGCGTAGTTTGAATAAAACTTTTAACGAGGGAGCTTCATTATGAATGATAAGGTCAGTAGTAAAAGCTGAAGTCTAGCTGACAGCCATCGAACCGAGTATGTGCGAATATTTACACCTACAGGATAATAATATTGCACTATCTATTGTGATTTTAAAGTCGTTTGATACTTAAAATACCTCTAAAAAAGGGAGTCTTTAGACTCCCTTCAATAAAGATAGTTTAACGCGCAAGGAAAGTTGCGGCTTCATCAATTAAATCAGCAACGGCTTTGGGTTGAGACGCGAGTGAAGCATGACTGGCATCTAAAGAAATGACTTTTTGAGCATTTAAGCGTGAAGACATCATGGCTTGGTTTTCAGGGTGAATCATGCGGTCTTCAGTTGAAATTTGGTACCAAGATGGTTTGTTTTTCCATGCTGGGTTTGAAATGGTATCGCCAAAAGTACTGGCAACAGGGGCTTTCTGGGTGATGCCCATGACCAGTCCTTCATCATTCGTTAAGTCCTGACAGAAGCTTTCATGGTATTTATCGGCTTTGACCCAAAGGTATCCGTCACTGTCGGGTTCTAAGTTGGGTGCACCAACGGGTAAATGTTGTTGCGTAATGCCACCTGGACTTTCACCAGTATCGGGTGCAAAAGCTGCAATATAGACTAGACCAACAACATTGGGCTGATTACCCACTTCGGTAATGACCGCCCCCCATAGGAGTGGCCAACTAAAAGTACATCTCCTTGTACTTGTGCAATCATTTTACGGGTTCGTTCAACATCATCAGCCAAAGAGGTGAGAGGTAGTTCAACGGCACGAAGGGCTTCGTAACCTCGGTGAGATAGGTCAGTAATGACTTTAGACCAATGGGCAGCGCCGCCCCAAAATCCATGTACTAAAATAATTGTTGGCTTCTTATTCATCTTCTTATCCCTAGAGTAAAAATATCATCTTATAGTTAAAAAAGTGGTCATGCTAGGTTGGGCTAATGATTATCGATGCAAGTTAATTTAACTAATTGTAAGTTAAAAAAATATAGATAAAAGACTGAAAAAAAATGCCAATTACGTTAAAAAGTGGGCATTTTGTGTGATTAATATTTTATTTTTCCTTACTGCTATTTTTTAGCTTTTTTAAAATATTCAATACTGATACTCATTTTTTGAGGTATTCAGCCATAAAAAAAAGAAGAGCTGGATTTTCATAATGTTATAAGATGAGCAGGCTGTGCTGAATGCTTGATTTTGGGGGAAA
The DNA here is from genome assembly GCF_044057475.1 of Acinetobacter sp. P1332. Taxonomy (NCBI): domain Bacteria; kingdom Pseudomonadati; phylum Pseudomonadota; class Gammaproteobacteria; order Moraxellales; family Moraxellaceae; genus Acinetobacter; species Acinetobacter sp. P1332. Next base: position 2,632,872 of record NZ_CP171157.1, on the reverse strand, counting down.
TTGATCATTTATCAATAACTAAAGTAGTACGTTTCATTGTTTCAAATGAACCTCATTAGGGTTTTAAAAGTTGAATTTGGCCATGTTCTATTGCTTTCAATTCTCAACGAGAAATGGGGGAGATGAGGTACATGGCAGATTTTGGGTGGGTATAAATAGAGTGCATTTGCATGAAAAAAAATTAGATGTTTTTTAGTTTTAGTTACAGTTTTGGGGATGAGTGCTTGCGGGGGCGATTAGGATCAGCAGTCAACAACAGCAACGGTAAAAGGTGTTCAAAATGAAATGCCTGTAGCCGTAATTCAGTTAACGCAAAACAGTGCTATGGTCGGGGATAGTATACTTTTAGATGGTTCTGAAAGTACCGATGATGGCACGACCACATTGAGCTATCGTTGGGCGGTTGTTAAAAAGCCAGAAAATAGCTTTCCCAGTCTGGGTGCCAGTACAGATAAAACATTTCATTTTATTCCAGACCGTGCTGGAGATTATGAACTGAGTTTAATGGTGAATGATGGTCAACAAGACAGTCAAACCACTACGGTCAAACTACAAGTCTTTGCAAGAAATACACAACAAGTTGTCAATCCATCAGATGTGATACCAGATCCTAAAGAGGATGATGTATTGGTCGACAATACAGAAGAAAAGAGTAAGGTCATTTTTCGTGATGGCTTTGAGACGGGGACAATTCGTGTCGATAAATACAGCAATGATTTGTCGACGTGGAATGCAATGGCTCTCCACTTTGAAAATCGTAGTTCAGCCACGATAGTTAAAGATCCAGCTGGTACAGGGCAGAATGTTGCCAAATTTGTCGTGCCTGATGATGGTCAATGTTATCGCGCGGAAATACAACGAAAGCAATTTGGTTGGGGTCATTACAACTATTCTTTTTCTCATTATATTCCCTCAACATGGCCAGCATTTCAGTATGGAACAATACTGGCGCAGTGGCATGGTTTTAACCTAAATGGAAAGGATTTGAATCCTCCAATAGCCTTGGTGCTTTCAGGTCTAAAACCTGAATGGCAGTTACATTTATATGAGTTGAAGCCAATGAGCTCGCCATTGGCGGTTCCAGAAACGCTTTTGAAGCGTTATGTCTTAGATGTGCCTGTGGCTTATAACCAGTGGAATGATTGGAATTTTGATATCCAATGGTCAAAACTTGATGCAAACAATCAACTGATTCCCGGGAAAGTGGTGGTAAAACACAATGGAAAAGAAGTAGCCAACATCAGTGGGGTCAATAATTACCATCAAAAGTGGTCACCTTATTTCCAAATGGGCATTTACCGTTCAAGTTGGCGTGAAGGGGCACTGAAGAACCGTGTAATCGTGGGGCAGCCTGTCGAGGCTTACCATAAAAACGTGTTGATTAAAGATCTCAATTAAGATTTTGAGTTTCATCTAAGTGGTCATTTCTTATCACTAAAAAACCGATGGCTCTCACTTGAAAGCCATCGGTTTAATCTGGTGTAACCTTAGATCATTACCACATTATTTTAAAATTAAAGGTTATTGCTTAAATCGGCTTGAGTGTTCATAGGCTTATCTTGAGCATGCTTTCCCCAGTTAAACTTCTGTGCACAGATGCCTAATCCAACTATAAACAAGGCAAGTAAACTAGTGTAAGTCACTTCTTTAAAGTAGGTACCTTCCACAAGCATGGTAATGAGTGCACCAATGATAAAGACAATGGCAAGATAAGTGAGCCAAGGGAATAACCACATTTTAAAGTCAATCACTTGTCCTTCGGCTTCTAATTTTTTACGCATACGTAATTGTGAGAAGGCAATGGTCAGGTAGACATACAGCGCTGCTGTACCTGTTGCTAACATGAAGATGTCATAGACATTCATACTTTCAGTTGCAGTAAGGTACGTTGCCACCAGAGCAAATAATGACGAGACCAGAACGCCCATCCACGGACTACCATTACGGTTGATTGAACCGAAGCTTTTCGGTGCATCGCCACGTTTGGACAGTGAAAATAACATCCGTGAACAGGTATAAAGTGCCGAGTTAAAGCAGCTGCATACCGAGGTCAGGACCACAAAGTTAACAATGTGTTTTGCTTCTGGAATGCCAAGTGCTGACAAAGTCACACTATAGGTTCCCCAAGTTGGATCTTTTAACAGTGGATTGTTATGTGGAATTAGGCAGACGGTAATAAACATTGAACCGACATAGAACAACATAATCCGCCAAACCACAGAGTTAGATGCTTTACGGATTTCACGGGCTGGATTTTCTGATTCTGCCGCCGCAACTGTAACAATTTCAGCACCAATGTAGGCAAACATAACCCCGAGCAAGGCGGTGATCACTGCCGAGAAACCGTTCGGCATGAAGCCGTCTGCGGTTAAATGCGTGATTCCTGATGCAGTTGCTTGACCCCATGGCCATAAATGCATGATAGCCAAGCTACCAATTACTAAGAAAATCACAATCGCAATTACTTTGATGAGTGCAAACCAAAATTCAAATTCACCATAGTTTTTGACATTTTGTAAGTTAACCAAAACTAAGGACACAATTACGACCAGCATGTAACCCCAGATTGGGATAAAGGGAAACCAACTGTTGAGAATTTTACCTGCGACATAGGCTTCCCAACCCATCAGCAAAGCCCAAGAACACCAATACAGCCAGCCAATGGTAAAACCAGCCCAACGCCCAATGGCACGATCTGCATAGGTTGAAAATGACCCACTGTCTGGATTGAGAACGGCCATTTCACCCAGCATACGCATGATTAACAGAATGAGTAATCCACCAAACGCATAGGCCAAAACTGCAGCCGGGCCTGCCGAATAGATAACATTTCCCGAGCCGATGAACAGTGAACCACCAATGACACCTGCAATCGAGATCATGGTGAGATGACGCGACTTAAGTCCATTTTTTAAGCCTTGAGATGCATCCGGCACAGCGCTTTGTTTAGGTGCTTCCATATAATTTTCCTTAATCTTAAGGAGGTAGCTTCAAAAGGGGCAAAGCCTTTTTCGGACTACTCATCCTTTAAAACTGTAACCGAATGATCAGAGGCTTTATCATTATTAAGGCAAAAATGAATAAATCTGATATTCCTGTCAAAGCGTGAAAAATCACACTTTGGCTACAAAACGGTTACATGTTGTTTATGTATGCACCTAATCTCTCTTTTTTGTTCTCAGTAAACGAGAGCCATTTTTTAGCATTTGGAAGGAGCCAATTGCAGCTAAAATATGAAAAGCATGGGAGCCAATGTTTACTCTCATCTCAATAATTTATAGAATGAAGCAGCAAAACTCAGCTTTGTAACCGCGGCTTTAGTCGCAAGTCGAAGGGTTGTAAAAAAACTTAAGTATCTAATTTATAAAAACAATCAACTCAGCGTACGAATTCCTGCATTTCGCAGACATTTGAGTAACACACCAAAAGCCACCAATATTTCCTGTTCACGGACACAGGCAAAGCCCAATAGTAGTCCTTTCTGCCGTGTTGAGTAATGTTTGGTATAGTATTGTGACAGCGCCCGAACTTTCACGCCTTGATCAAGTGCATTGCTGGCAATCAGCACATCATCCATGTTGCTCGGCAGCTTTAAAATCAAATGTAAACCGGCAGCGGTATTGTATTCATGCAGGAAATCTGCCCCAAGATGACGTGTAATCAGATCGATTAAAAAGGCGTGACGCTTGCTATAGAGTAAACGCATACGACGAATATGTGCTTCATAATGGCCCTCACGGATAAACTCCGCCAAAACTTTTTGATCCAGTAAATGCCCGCCCCGATATAACTCCGATGCCACAATACGCAGCGGTGAAAACAGCTTTTTAGGGACCACCAAATAACCAATGCGCAACGCCGGGTAGATGGTTTTACTGAAGGTTCCCATATAAATGACAGGTGCATCAGTCTCCAAGCCTTGCAAAGAAGGGAAGGGCTGACCCGAAAAGCGGAACTCACTGTCATAATCATCTTCCACAATCCAGCTTTTATGCTGGCGTGCGATGGCAATCAGTTGTTTACGACGTTCTAAACTTAAGTGAGAGCCTAAAGGGTACTGATGTGAAGGCGTTACAAAAATCAGTTTAGGTGGGGTTTTCGGGTCTAGGTCAGGAATAATGCCTTCTTGATCGACAGGCAAGGAGCGTAGATTCACGCCATTAATGCGTAAAATATTACGTGCCCCCCAATAAGCAGGATCTTCAATCCAAACTTCATCGCCTGGGTCACTTAAGGTCCGTGAAACCAAATCGATCGCCTGATGTGTCCCTTCAGTAATAATGATTTGGTCTGCATCGCATTGCACCGAACGCGCAATTTTGAGGTATTCCGCCAGTTCTTGGCGCAGCTCTAAACAACCGCCCGCATTGCTATAAATGAGACTGTTAATCTCGGGTTCACGGCTGAGGCGGGTTTGAATACGGCTAAAAATATGGTGCGGAAACTCTGTGACATCGGGTGCACCAGGCACAAACGCGCCCCATTGGTAAGGTGATGCAGCTGAATAGCCGATGAGATAGGAACCGCGTTGCGACAAATTGTAATTCTGCTGAGTCTTTTTTTCTTGAGCTTGACTATTGGTATTTTCAGCTTTGACCAAAAAGGATTCAGGCAGTTTTTCAGCCACCCAAGTGCCTTGGCCTGTACGTGCTTCAACATAGCCTTGCGCTTGTAATTGTTCATATGCACTGAGTACGGTATTGCGTGAGACTTTAATTTCTTTGGCCAAATCACGTGATGCAGGTAGGCGAGTTTTGGGTGCGAGCACACTGTCAATAATGGCGTTGCGTAAGCAGCGAAACAACCGCAATTGTAGGGTTCCGTCAATATCTTGCTGTAATCGTTGCAGTAAATAATCTCCAAGCAAGCTACGCAATTGGCTCTCTCCTACAATATTAAAATGGCTTTTCGTGAGCGATTACCATAAATGCAAAATTATCTCGTCAGGCAGCCGTTGTAAAGCATTTCGCTTGTAGACGTTGGGAGCAAATGCCCGCGACTAAGGGGCTGGAAATATACACAAGTCGCATCCAAAGCAAAAGTTTTTTTAGATGATTTACACATTCGCGTACAACGGTTTGAAAATATAGTCAGAAAAGCGTAAGGCTGGACATAAATGGGTTCTGGGTTGGCACAGTCATCTGCTGAGTTTTGGGTTTCTTTATCATTTTTGGTGATTCGATTGAATACCGTAATGGCTCTCTTAAATAAGTATGTCTTTTTTAATTGATATTTTTTAAGTTGTTTATTTTTATCAAATAAATATTTCAGGTGGAAAATAACTATAAAGGGATAGGGTAAATTGGCTCCATCTGTCTGATGAAAAGTGGCTCTCGTCTAGTGCCAATAAAAGCGCAAAATGCAATAAACCCCACGTCCTTTGTATATCAGCAAAAAGCATGATCGGGACGCTGAAATTTTATAAATGTATGAATCAAGAATGAGGATACAAAATGGACAGTAAACACTCTGCACTGAACGCACGTAAACTAAAAGCGACTCCTCGTGGCGTTGGTGTCATGTGTCAATGGTATGCGGAGAAAGCAGAAAATTCCACCATTTGGGATGCTGAAGGGAATCAATATACAGACTTCGCGGGCGGTATTGCGGTACTGAACACAGGTCACCGTCATCCTAAAATTATTGCTGCTGTTACTGAACAATTGACTAAATTCACCCATACAGCGTACCAAGTTGTACCGTATGAAAGCTATGTTTCTTTAGCTGAACGTATTAATGCACGTGCGCCAATTGCTGGTGAAGCGAAAACAACATTCTTCTCTACTGGTGCTGAAGCTGTAGAAAATGCAGTGAAAATTGCACGTTCTTACACAGGTCGTCACGGTATTGTGACTTTTGGTAACGGTTTCCACGGTCGTTCATTTATGACCATGGCAATGACGGGTAAAACTGCACCGTACAAACGTGACTTTGGTGTGATGCCTTCAGGTGTTTTCCATGCGCGCTATCCTGTAGAGTCAAAGGGCATTACTGTCGATGCTGCGATTGAAAGCATTGAAGACATTTTTGCAGAAGACATTGCGGCACATGATGTTGCCGCTATTGTGCTTGAACCTGTTCAAGGTGAAGGCGGTTTCAACGTTGTTCCTGCTGAATTCTTAAAGCGTTTACGTGCGCTATGTGATCAACACGGTATTTTGATTATTGCAGATGAAGTACAGACAGGCTTTGCACGTACTGGTAAGTTATTTGCCATGGATCACTACGAGACCAAAGCGGATTTAATCACGATGGCGAAAAGCCTTGGTGGTGGTTTCCCAATCTCTGGCGTGGTTGGCCGTGCTGAAGTGATGGATGCACCAAACCCAGGTGGTCTAGGTGGGACTTATGCAGGTAACCCAGTGGCTGTGGCTTCTGCGCATGCCGTACTGGACGTGATTGAAGAAGAAGGTCTTTGCGAACGTGCAAATGTATTGGGCGCAGAGTTGGTTGAAGTTCTGAATGAACTCAAACAGTCTTCGTCTACAGTCCAAGAAATTCGTGCGTTGGGTTCAATGGTCGCGATTGAGTTGGAAACGGCGGATCAAGCGAAAGCAATTCAAAATTATGCAATGCAAAATGGCTTGCTTATTTTGACCTGTGGTCGTTATGGTAATGTGATCCGTTTCTTATATCCTTTAACGATTCCTGCAGAACAATTCCGTGCTGGCTTAAACATTTTAAAACAAGGTTTTGCACTTTCTGCTGCAGCATAATTGAAGAGTAATGACTATGCTTCAAGCGCAATATAAAGATTTATTACAGCATCCAGATATTTGTTTTGATGTGCCTGAAAATGGCGGTTACATCGAAGTCAAAGATGCGGCAACACATGACACCTTGGCATGGGTGAAATCCCATGACCGAGCGTCAGTTGAGCAAGTGATTGCTCGTTCTCAAAAGGCACAAACTGCGTGGAAAGCGCAAACAGCTCTACAACGTGCTGATGTGCTTTGGGCTTGGTTTGATTTGATGCAGGAAAATAAAGAGTCATTGGCTCAGATTTTGACTGCAGAACAAGGCAAGCCGTTAGCTGAAGCACGTGGTGAAATTGGCTATGCGGCTTCATTTATTCGTTGGTTTGCAGAACAAGCGCGCCGTATCGATGGTGAAGTTTTAACACCAACACTGCCGAACCAACGTTTGTTGGTGATCAAACAGGCGATTGGTGTTACGGCCGCAATTACGCCGTGGAACTTCCCCGCAGCAATGATCACACGTAAGGTCGCACCTGCAATTGCAGCAGGGTGCTCGATGATTGTGAAACCTGCTGAGCAAACGCCTTTAACGGCTTATGCTTTAGAAGTGTTAGCAATACGAGCGGGTTTGCCACAAGACGTATTATTACACATCAGTGGTGATTCAAGCGAAGTGGGTAAAACACTGTGTGAAAGCGACACGGTGAAAAAGTTGAGCTTCACAGGTTCAACTCAAGTTGGTCGTATCTTGATGCAACAATGTGCGCCAACCATCAAAAAACTGTCTTTAGAATTAGGCGGTAATGCACCTGTTTTGGTGTTTGATGATGCCAATCTTGAGCAAGCTGTACAAGGCATTATGGCCAGCAAGTTCCGCAATAGCGGACAGACCTGTGTATGTGCCAACCGTATTTATGTACAAGACGGTATTTACGATGCCTTGGTTGAAAAACTGGCAGTTGCTGTAGCGAACTTACAAGTGGGTGATGGCCGAGTTGAGACTTCAACACAAGGCCCGCTGATCGATGAAGCCGCGATTGAAAAAGTACAGTCGCATATTGCCGATGCCATTAGCAAAGGTGCGCAGCTTAAAACCGGTGGTCAACGTTCAAGCTTAGGTGGTACTTTCTTTGAACCGACACTTTTAACGGAAGTGACGCAAGAGATGAAAGTCGCGAAAGAAGAAACCTTTGGTCCATTAGCACCCTTATTCCGTTTTAAAACAGAAGAAGAAGCAGTGCAAATGGCCAATGACACCGAGTTTGGTTTAGCAACTTACCTATTTACGCAGAATACCGCACGTCAGTGGCGTGTTGGTGAAGCACTTGAGTACGGTATGGTCGGCATTAACACGGGTGCGATTTCAAATGAAGTGGCTCCCTTTGGTGGTGTGAAGCAGTCTGGCTTAGGTCGTGAAGGCTCTAAATTTGGTATCGACGAATATCTCGAAATGAAATATTTGTGCGTGGATTTATCGGTTTAAGATAGTCCAATACCCTTCAGTTTAAAAATCAGCCTTGCCCATTCAAGGCTGATTTTTTATGGGTGTATATTAGTTAAGAGTCGGTTTATTTTTAATATTGTATGGTCTAGTCATAATCCTCTTATAATTCGAAGCAATGAGAGGTGAGGGTTGATAAATCTAATAAGATCACTTTTTGATTTATGAAGGAGATTTACTATTTGTTCTTTGGCGAAACCCACATTTTTGGCATTCCTATGACTAAGTTCCAAAAAATATAAGTAATCGCGTAAAACATTAATGCACCTAGTATCCATAAACCCAACATAGAATTCGTGAATAATCTATAAAATGCTCCTCCACGACCTATGCTATCCCCACCTTCTAACATAACAATAAAAGGTAAAATAATTGCTACAGGTGATAGACACACATTCAATATTGAAACTAAAAACCTCTTAGGAATTGGGTGATTTAGCATTTTATGGTCATAAAGCAAATACGACACTATTAAAAATAGAGTAGGGAAAGAAAAGAAATACATTAAAAATATGTAAATCCAAGCTCTAACCTCAATAATATTTAACAAGGAAACATCAATATAAAATGGAAGAAATATTAATATTAATTCCAAATTAATCAATATTATATCTTTATCAAAAAAAACAAGAAGAAACTCAGATAACAATACCATAACTCCACTAAATAAAAATGAAGCCTTGAAATCAAAACCTACCTTACCCATACCATACTCGCTTATCAGCATAATAACCAAACTACAATAAAAAAATATTTTAATATTGATATTTTATTTATTAAGCCCGCTATGTACACTAAATAGACTTATTTTAAATATAATTAAATTCAATATTATTTAAATTAATATACCCAAAAAATAATAAAAACCTCTGATTCTCATACTCCACTACACCTGAAATTTTTTCCATGTATTGCATGAGTTCTGGTATTTTTTCTGCTTGAATCATTTTTACAGTTCGAGATGGATCAACCCCATCAAACTGACTATAAAGTAAAGGCTCGTCACGCTTTAAAATGAGAACATTTGAAGTGTCATGCCATTCAAACCAGCACAGACCAAATCAGTGGTCTAGACTAAGTATGGGTGGAGAAACGACCGCCAAGTGTCGAGCCTATCAAAGGATTTTTATAATAGCTAAATGCATCTAGTGGGATATTGTATACTATTTTATCTTAAATAAAACAATAAGATAGTTTGGATCAATAATGTTAAAGATTCACACTAACCGCTCAGACAAAGAAAAATTTGATCCTTATGAATTATATATTTTTAGTTCAGCATCCAATTTACAACGTCTTTTGATCTTTAAGGCAACAGGCTAGAGAGAAGTATAAATTTTCCAGATTGTCTTTATCGACTTTAAACTTTATAGGTAGAAAGCAAAATGCTGGTTTCAGTATTGTAAATACCTGAAATATTTCGAATTCGTTCTAAAATTCGGTCAAAATTCTCTAAGCTGTCAGACTTCAACTCTACCAACAGATCCCACTTGCCATTGGTGCTATGCAAGGTATGCACAGCAGAGTCGATTCGGAGCTCTTTGACGACTGCACTGGTCTTGGTGCCTTCGACCATAATATTCATCCAAGCTCGGATACTATTTTTCTCAGTCCCCGGTTTAATCCGCACTGTATAGCCTGTAATGACGCCACTGGTTTCCAAATATTCAATACGCTTTTGCACTGTATTTCGAGAGATACGGAGCTTGTTGGCAATGTCGGTAATCGAGATACGCGCATTGTCTTGCAGTAAGCCGAGGATTTGACTGTCCGTATCATTCATTTTGATTTTTCCTGTTATCAATTTGATGAAATTTATTTCATTTTAATCAAAATTACAACTTTTTCGGCGCAGTTTGATTTTTCATACTATGCATATTGAGCAGTATTCACATGAACGTTACATCGAGCTGAGGCGATGTGTTCTGCGGGTGATGTCTCATATCTATTTAATGGATTTGATTCACCAAATTTTCAAAGGGAAACATCATGTCTTTGTCATATGAAATGGACAATAGTGGCGCTTGGCAGACCTATCTTGCACAGATTAACCGTGTTGCGCCATATCTGGAAGACGACTTAATTCCATTCATCGATACTTTAAAGCGTCCTAAGCGCGCTTTGATTGTTGATGTACCAATCGTGATGGACGATGGTTCGATCCAGCACTTCGAAGGTTATCGTGTACAGCACAATTTGTCGCGTGGACCGGGTAAAGGTGGTATTCGTTATCATCCAGACGTAGAACTCAATGAAGTCATGGCACTCTCAGCGTGGATGACGATTAAAACTGCGGTATTAAACTTACCGTATGGCGGCGCCAAAGGTGGTGTGCGTGTAGACCCCCGCAAATTGTCTCCACGTGAACTTGAACGCTTAACTCGCCGTTTTACCAGCGAAATTAGCCTAGTGATTGGCCCACAAGTCGATATTCCAGCTCCAGATGTAGGCACCAATGCAGACATTATGGGTTGGATGATGGATACCTATTCAAGTATCAAAGGTCATACCGTAACAGGTGTGGTAACCGGTAAGCCTGTGCACTTGGGTGGTTCTTTAGGCCGTGTGCGTGCAACAGGTCGTGGCGTATTTGTGACTGGTTTAGAAGTTGCTAAGAAAATCAATCTTGCGCTTGAAGGCAGTCGTGTAGCGATCCAAGGTTTCGGTAACGTGGGTAGCGAAGCGGGTTACTTATTCCATAAAGCCAATGCGAAAGTGGTGTGTGTACAAGACCATACAGGCACGATCTTTAATGCTGAAGGCATGGACGTTAAGCAGTTACAAGACTACGTTGCGATTCATAAAGGTGTAGCAGGCTTCCCAGATGCCACTTTAATTGAAGATGAAGCGTTCTGGTCGGTTGAAATGGATATTTTAATTCCAGCGGCTTTAGAAGGTCAGATTACGCCTGAGCGTGCGCAAAAATTGACTGCAAAATTAGTCTTGGAAGGTGCGAATGGTCCAACGTATCCAGACGCAGAAGACATTCTGTTAGAACGTAAAATCACGATTGTACCTGACGTACTGTGTAACGCAGGCGGTGTAACTGTGAGTTACTTCGAATGGGTTCAAGACATGGCGAGCTACTTCTGGACAGAAGAAGAAATTAACCAACGTTTAGACAAACTCATGATGTCAGCAGTTGAAGACGTTTGGTTCACTGCAAGCGAAAAGCAGTGCAGCCTACGTACAGCAGCATACATCTTGGCGTGTAAACGTATCTTAAAAGCACGTAAAGAACGAGGAATTTTCCCAGGTTAAGGGGAAGTTCCGTGCCCTTCGGGGCACACCACATTATTAGAAAGAACAACATCAGATTTATTAAGGACGAACAAACCATGAACCAGAATAGTCAACCCGCTCGCCAAGATTTTAATCAGTACATGGTGCCAGTTTTTGCACCCGCTCAGTTTATTCCTGTGCGTGGCGAAGGTTCTCGTTTATGGGATCAGCAAGGTAAGGAATATATCGATTTTGCAGGCGGTATTGCGGTCAATGCACTTGGACATGCTCACCCTGTGGCGGTTAAAGCTTTGGTCGAACAAGGTCAAAAGCTTTGGCACATTGGCAATGGTTATACCAATGAACCCGTACTTGCACTTGCAAAACAATTAGTTGATAACACCTTTGCAGATAAAGTGTTCTTCTGTAACTCTGGTGCAGAAGCAAATGAAGCGGCTTTGAAACTTGCGCGCAAAGTGGGCCTAGTTTCAGGCTCTGCACGCAAAAATAAAATTATTGCATTTAAAAATGCTTTCCACGGTCGTACTTTATTTACGGTTACGGCAGGTGGTCAACCGAAATATTCACAAGATTTTGCACCGCTTCCAGAAGGTATTCAGCACTTAGCATTTAATGATTTAGATGCCGTACGTGAAGCGATTGATGCAGACACGTGTGCGGTGATTGTTGAGCCGATTCAAGGTGAAGGTGGTGTCATTACGGCAAGCCCTGAATTTTTAAAGGGTTTACGTGAACTGTGTGACCAACATGGTGCGGTACTTATTTTTGATGAAGTGCAAACAGGTGTCGGTCGTACAGGTGCTTTATATGCGTATATGAATACGGATGTGATCCCAGACATTTTAACCACAGCCAAAGCACTCGGCGGCGGTTTTCCAATTGGTGCCATGATCACAACAGATAAGTTTGCCAACATGTTTGTGGTGGGTGACCATGGTACGACTTATGGTGGTAACCCATTGGCGTCTGCTGTAGCCAATGCGGTGTTTGGTTTGATCAATACCCCAGAAGTGTTAAATGGTGTACGTACACGTGCGCAAATTTTTGCCGACGGTTTAAACCAGTTAAATGCACGTTATGGCCTATTTGAAGAAGTCCGTGGTCAAGGTTTACTCATTGGCTGTGTACTAAAAGCTGAATATGCAGGCAAAGCCAAAGACATCGTGACTTTAGCGGGCGAAGAAGGCTTATTGGCGCTGGTTGCAGGTCCAAATGTCGTTCGTTTCACGCCATCATTAATTATTCCAGAAGCAGATATCGAAGCAGGTTTACAACGCTTTGAGCGTGCGCTCGCGCGCTTTGTTGGCGCGTGATAGGCCACTGGTTATGATGATTGTTAGACATGCAGAGCATCGAGATTTAGATGATATCTACATTCTGGCGGGGAAGTCGGGCGTTGGCCTGACTTCTTTACCCCAAAATAAAGAGATCTTATCTGCTCGAATTGCACGCACACAAAAGACCTTAGCGGGGCAAGCTGCACCAAGTGAACAAGGGTATTTATTTGTTTTAGAAGATACTCAGTTACAACGTGTGGTGGGTGTGAGTGCCATTGAAGTTTCAGTGGGTTTAACTGAACCTTTTTATAACTACCATGTGGGCAAACAAGTCCATGCCTCACAAACTCTGAATGTTTATAAAACTTTAAATACGCTGTTTTTAAGCAATGACCATACAGGTTGTAGTGAACTCTGCACACTGTTTTTAGATCCAGAGTACCGCAAAGACCAAAATGGAAAACTGCTGTCGAAGATTCGTTTTCTGTTTATCGCAGCTTTCAAACAGGCTTTTCAAAATAAGCTGATTGCAGAAATGCGTGGTTATTCGGATGAAAATGGTCGTTCGCCATTTTGGGATGCCTTAGGCCATCACTTTTTCAATATGGATTTCTCGACTGCGGATTACCTCAGTGGTATTGGACAAAAAGTCTTTATTGCGGAGTTGATGCCACGTTTTCCTGTGTATATCGACTTACTGCCGATGGCCGCACAACAAGTGATTGCACAGGTACATCCTCAGACTGTTCCTGCCTCTCGTGTGTTGGAGTCGGAAGGGCTGTGTTACCAAGGTTATGTCGATATTTTTGATGCAGGCCCGACGCTTGAAGCGGAAGTCAGTAGCCTTCGTGCAGTCAAAGAAAGTCACACTTGTGCCGTCAAAATTGTCGATAGCGTACCAGAAGGTGCAGGGCGTTATTTGGTGGCGAATGATCGATATCAAGACTATCGCGCGATTTTAATTCAGCATGCGGCTGAGACAGACAGTTTAAGTTTAACGGTAGAACAAGCGCATGCCCTTGGTGTGCAAGCAGGGCAAAGCATTCGTATGTTGCCTTTAGATAAGATGGAGCAAAAATAATGTCACAAGGGAATTTATATATAAACGGGACATGGTCTCCAGCACAAGGTACGGCATGGGACAAACTCGATCCAGTTACGCAAGACACAATTTGGCATGGTGCAGAAGCAACAGCTGAGCAAGTTGCACAGGCTTGTCAGTCTGCACGCGCAGCATTTGCCGCTTGGGCACGCCGTCCTTTAGCTGAGCGCCTTGAAATTATTCAACGATTTGCCAGCTTGTTAGAACAAAACAAACAACAGCTTGCAACGATTATTAGTCGTGAAACCAGTAAGCCGATTTGGGAAACATTGACTGAAGTTCAGTCAATGATTGGTAAAGTAGCGATTTCAGTACGTGCTTATCACGAACGTACAGGTGAAAGTCTGACGGAAATGCCAGATGGCGCTGCGTCTTTACGTCACCGTCCGCATGGTGTTTTGGCTGTATTTGGCCCATATAACTTCCCAGGTCACTTGCCAAATGGTCATATCGTCCCTGCGCTGATTGCGGGCAATACCATTGTTTTTAAACCAAGTGAACTTACGCCGTGGACAGCAGAAGAAACCGTGAAGTTGTGGCAAGAAGCAGGATTACCAGCAGGCGTATTGAACTTGGTACAAGGTGGTCGCAGTACAGGTGAAGCACTGGCCCAATCGCATGAAATTGATGGCTTGTTGTTCACAGGCAGTGCCAATACGGGTTACCACTTACACAAGCAGCTTGCGGGCGCACCAGAAAAAATTCTCGCGCTAGAAATGGGTGGCAACAACGCATTAATTATCGACGAGATTACCGACATTGATGCGGTGGTGAACTTAACCGTCCAATCTGCCTTTATTTCAGCGGGGCAGCGCTGTACTTGTGCACGTCGTTTAATCATTAAAAATGGTGCACTAGGCGATGCCTTCATTCAACGTTTGGTTGAAGTCAGCCGTAATTTGGTTGTGGGTCAGTGGGATGCTCAGCCACAACCGTTTATGGGTGGTGTCATTTCATTGCATGCTGCACAGCAAATTCTACAAGCACAACAACGCCTAATCGATTTAGGGGCTCAAGTTCTGCTCCCTGTTACTCAAGCGGATGCCAACAGCAGCTTGTTAAGTCCGGGTCTTTTAGACGTGACCCATGTTAGCGATGTGCCAGATGAAGAATATTTTGGGCCACTCAGCTGTATCTATCGTTATGACCATTTCGATGAGGCTTTGGCACTGGCGAATGCCACTCGATTCGGTTTGTCGGTGGGTCTAGTTTCACCTGACCGTGATCTGTTTGATCGTTTATTGATTGAAGCGCGTGCAGGCATTGTGAACTGGAATAAACCATTAACAGGCGCTTCAAGTGCCGCGCCATTTGGTGGTGTTGGTGCATCAGGGAATCATCGTGCCAGTGCTTTCTATGCCGCAGATTACTGCGCATGGCCAATGGCATCACTGGAAAGTCAGCAGGTAAGCCTACCTGAAAAATTATCGCCAGGCATTGTGCTGTAAGTCGACAAAAAGGGAGTTTAGAAATGTCAGGCTATGAAATTAATTTTGATGGTTTAGTCGGTCCAACGCATCACTATGCGGGATTGTCATTCGGAAACGAAGCATCCACCAAAAATCAAAATAATCTTTCCAACCCAAAGTTGGCTGCCAAGCAAGGTCTGTTAAAGATGAAAGCTTTGGCCGACATGGGCTTAAAGCAAGGTGTATTTGCACCACAAGAACGCCCACATGTGCCGACTTTGCGCAAATTGGGTTTTCGCGGTGATGATCACAGCGTCATCGAACAAGCGATGCGAACTTCGCCTGCGTTATTATCAGCTTTGAGTTCTGCATCGTGCATGTGGACTGCCAATGCGGCAACGGTTTCACCGTCGGCAGACAGCGCAGATGGTCGTGTACATTTTACTGCGGCAAATTTGAACAACAAATTCCACCGTTCTATTGAACACGATACTACATCACGCGTGATGGCAGCCATGTTTAAGGATGAGCGTCACTTCGCCCATCATGAAGCACTGCCACAAGTGGCTTTGTTTGGTGATGAAGGTGCGGCGAACCATAACCGTTTAGGCGGTGCGTATGACCAAGCCAGCGTGCAAGTGTTTGTCTATGGTCAGCAGTTCCTCGGTGGTGGTATCGGTCCGAAACACTATCCTGCACGCCAGTCGCGTGAGGCGAGTGAAGCAGTAGCACGTTTACACCAACTCAAAGCGGAACAAACCGTTTTTGTCCAGCAGCATCCCGATGTGATTGACCAAGGCGTTTTCCATAACGACGTGATTGCGGTGAGTAACCAAAACGTCTTGTTTCACCATCAGCATGCATTTTTGAACCAATCGGAAGCGTTGGCAGAAATTCGCGAAAAAATGGCGCGTTTGGGTCAAGAGTTTGTGTCCATTGAAGTGCCTGATCAGCGTGTATCTGTGAAAGATGCGGTCAATACTTATTTGTTCAATAGCCAATTGCTCACGCGTGCCGATGGCGGGATGAGCATTGTGGTGCCTGAAGAATCGCATCAAAACCCAGCAGTGTGGGGCTACTTAAACGACATGATCCAAATGGGTACGCCGATTGATGACATCAAAGTCTTCGACCTGCGTGAAAGTATGCGCAATGGCGGTGGTCCTGCATGTTTACGTTTACGTGTGGCGGTGAATGAAGCAGAACTGAACGCGATCAATCCAAACCTGTTTATGAATGATGCCTTGTTTACCCGTTTAAATACGTGGGTGGATCACTACTACCGTGACCAGCTGGCGCAGCAAGATTTGGCTGACCCGCAATTACTGATTGAAAGCCGTACTGCGTTAGATGAGTTGACTCAAATTTTGAACTTAGGTTCGGTGTATCACTTCCAACGTTAAGCAATCGTGCAGGGAAAGCAGATGATAAATTTTCTAGGTGATGTTTTAGCACAACGTGTCCCGGCTGTAGTGCATGGCGTACAGCATGATTTTTGTTGGGAGTGGTTGGCTGAAGGTGTTTTATCTTTTACGCCAAAACAGGCTTATGAAAAAGCGGTCGTGCTTTCCGCGGGTGTGCATGGCAATGAAACTGCGCCAATCGAGTTGTTGGCGCAGTTGAGTCAAGATTTGTTTGCAGGGGCATTAGAGCTCAAGGTGAAGTTATTACTGATTTTAGGTAACCCTATCGCGATTCGCACAGGGCAACGTTATGTTGAAAATGATATGAACCGCATGTTCTGCGGGGCCTATCAACAATTTACCGACACAGTTGAAGCGCAGCGGGTGGCGGTCTTAGAACAGACCGTCACCGCTTTTTTTAATGATAGTCCAGCTCAAGTGCGACGCTATCATTATGATTTGCACACTGCGATTCGCCCATCTTTGTTGCCGACTTTTGCCTTATTTCCTTATCAAACCCATGACTATGATGCGGTGATGTTGGACAGCCTAAAAGCTGCGGAACTGGATGCCTTGGTGTATCACAATGCAGTAGGTCGTACCTTTACGCACTTTAGCAGCGCTCAGTTTCAAGCAGCCAGTTCGACGCTTGAACTTGGTCATGCCAAACCCTTTGGCCAAAATGATTTGGCGGCTTTCGCCGCGATTAATCATGTGCTTCGCACCGTGGTGAGTGAGCAGGCCTTACCTATCCGTCAAAAACAAGCAATTCAAACTTTTCGAGTCGTTGATTCGATCATCAAAACTGAAGATGACTTCCAGCTTAATTTGGCAGATTCTGCGCCTAATTTTTCCGTGTTCGAAACTGATGCAGTGATTGCTCTGCAACAGGGCAAACCGTATGTGACTGCACCTGATCAGGTTCGAATTTTATTTCCGAATACTCAAGTGAAAAAGGGATTAAGAGCTGGGCTGATATTAACTGAGGTTCATGCTTGATGATTTCAGTCAATTTATTAAATGTGATGATGGTGGTTTATCGAACTTAAGTCGTTAAATTAATTTTCAATGGAATTGAATATATGGATATTGAGAAAAATATTAATTCAATATTTTCATCTGTCGATCATAAGGATACTTATAATCGATGGATGATTTTGTGTTGTGTTTTTATTAAATTGTTGTTTTTTAATATTAAATAATTAAATTAGGCATGGGTTTTGCAGCCTGTGTGAGTATTATTTTGCCGCCATAAAGAGATAAATAGTGTGGTGCTGAATAATAAAAATTAATGTTATTGAAAAATAATATGTAGCTTAATTTTGGACTGAGATGAAATAAGGAATTATCTAAATCTGAGTCCCATATTTACACCCATTGGGTTGTAAATTGGAGTAAAAACATGATGAATGGAAAACAGACCCATCAACAAAAAGAGCCCTTAGACGGTGATTTACTGGGTGGGCATCATTACGAGTCAGTTGAGGAAGAACAACTGCAACGCTCACTGACCAATCGTCATATTCAGATGATTGCGATTGGTGGTGCGATTGGTACAGGTCTTTTTATGGGGTCGGGCAAGACACTCGCTGTGTCGGGTACTTCGATCATCTTAACTTACCTCATTATTGGCTTCTTCTTCTTCTTCGTCATGCGTGCGATGGGGGAACTACTGCTTTCTAATACCAATTACAAATCTTTTGCAGACTTTGCAACGGCTTATTTGGGGCCGTGGGCAGGGTTCTTTTTGGGTTGGTCGTACTGGCTCAGTTGGATTGTCACCGCAATTGCGGATGTGATTGTGATTGGAGGCTATGCACAGTTTTGGTATCCCGATCTCCCCGCATGGATACCCGCCTTCACCTCCATTGCCATTTTGACTTTATTGAACTTTGTTGCGGTAAAACTGTTTGGTGAAGTGGAGTTCTGGTTTGCTTTAATTAAAATTATCGCGATCATTATGTTCCTGTTGGTCGGTGTTTATCTGATTACGATTGGTTTTGTCTCTCCAGATGGTGTGAAAGCGTCTTTAGCCCATGTGGTCGAGAAAGAGTCACTGTTCCCTTATGGTTTAACGGGTTTCTTGGCTGGTTTCCAAATTGCGGTATTTGCCTTTGTCGGTATTGAATTGGTGGGAACTACAGCAGCAGAAACTAAAGATCCGCATCATGCTTTACCACGCGCGATTAACTCAATTCCATTACGTATTTTATTGTTCTATATCGGTGCTTTGGTTTGTATTATCGCAGTCACTTCTTGGTCGCAGATTTCACCAGACAAGAGTCCATTTGTTGAAATGTTTACTTTAATTGGTTTGCCTGCAGCAGCCAGTATTGTCAACTTTGTCGTGGCCACCTCTGCCATGTCTTCAGCGAACAGTGGGGTGTTTGCCACCAGCCGGATGTTGTTCGGTTTAGCGGTAGAAAAAGATGCACCGAAAAGCTTTGCTCGACTGTCGAAAAGCAAAGTGCCTGTATTGAGTTTAATGTTCTCGATGTTCTGTGTGGTGGTAGGTACTTCAATTTTGTTCATTGTGCCTGATGTAATGACGGCATTTATCATCATTTCAGCCTTCACCTCGATTTTATGTATTTTCACCTTTGCCATGATTATTTTATCGTACTTGGCTTATCGCAAAAAAGCGCCTGAACTGCATGAACAGTCAGCGTATAAAATGCCGGGTGGACGTTTTATGGCATGGTTTACCTTATTGTTCTTAATCTTTGTGGTAGCGATTTTGGCGCTCGATCATGACACCATGATTTCGTTAGCGTTCTCTCCACTTTGGTTTATTGGATTAGGTATTGCTTATTACTATAAAACGAAAAAATATGCAGAGCGTAACTGGATTTTGACCCATGGTCGTCGCATTGAACAGGATGAAATGCCAGAAAATAATTAAGGAACAGAGGGGGAGTTTTCCTCCTTTATTTTTATCGCAAAGCAGAGGGATTTATTTTGAAAAAAGCGACACTTTGGGTATGCATGTTGGGTACAGGATTACTACATATACAGAGCAGTTTTGCCGCACCGTTATTGACGCCACATCTTTCAGCGACACAAGTGGCAGCACCACAGGCCAATGCATGGGTCGAAATTAATGTGCAGACCTTTGAGCAGAATATTCAGACCTTACAACAGCAGCTACAGGACAAAAGCCAGATTTGTGCGGTCATGAAAGCCGATGCTTATGGTCATGGGATTGAACTGTTGATGCCGAGTATTATGAAACTTAATGTACCCTGTGTTGGTATCACCAGTAATGCTGAAGCAGCGATGGTGCGCAAGTCTGGTTATCAGGGGCGCCTATTAAGGCTACGTGCTGCGACTGATCAAGAAATCCAAAATGCTGCTTCCTTAAACATGGAAGAGTTGTTGGGGAACTATGAACAAGCACAGCGCCTCTCAGTATGGGCCAAACAACAAGGTTTAACCCTTGCGTATCATTTGGGTTTAAATGCAGGGGGTATGGACCGAAACGGTTTAGAGCTGGACAGTGCACTAGGTAAACAGCAAGCGCTACGCATGACCAAACTGCTAAATTTAAAGCTGGTGGGCATCATGACGCATTATGCTGTGGAAGATGAAAAATATGTACGTGAACGTTTGGCGGTCTTTAACCAGCAAACGGACTGGATAATTAAAAAAGCCAAATTAAAGCGAGAAGCACTGACTTTACATACCGCAAATTCTTTTGCGACCTTGACGGTTCCAAAGTCACACCTAGATATGGTACGTGCAGGCGGTGTGATTTATGGTGACAGCCTGCCAGATCGAGCTGAATATAAAAAGCTGATGACCTTTAAAACTCAAGTGGCAACAGTCAATGCCTATTTGAAAGGCACAACAGTTGGCTATGACCAAACGTATACTTTGAAGCGTGATTCACTATTGGCGAACTTACCACTTGGTTACTCAGATGGTTATCGACGTGCATTTAGTAATAAAGCCTATGTGTTGATTCGTGGGCATAAAGTGCCTGTAGTTGGGCGCACCTCTATGAACACTTCCATGGTGGATGTCACTGATTTTCCAGATATTCGTGCCAATGATGAAGTGGTCCTGTTTGGCGAACAAAGGGGTGCAACAGTGAAGCAAAGTGATTTGGAAGAATACAATGGCGCTTTGCTGGCAGATGTCTACACCATGTGGGGTAACTCTAATCCGAAAGTTGTGGTGAAATAATATTTTCAACAGAAAATGCTGTACGTGCTGAAGTGTGTACAGCATGAAATTAACTAAAGTTATGCCGAAGGTGTCACAGTTACAGAATATTACGTAGTTCGCGTGCGGTTTCTTGTAGTAATGGCAGTATGTGTTGAATCAAATACTCTTTGGTTGTGCGCATGGTAGGGGAAACAATATTTAAGGCGGCAATCACTTTTAACTGTTGGCCATAAATCGGAACGGCAAGGGCATGTACGCCCAATTCATGTTCCTCACATGAATAGCACCAACCTTGCTCTCGAGTTTCATGCAATAAAGCCAGAAATGTTTCATTGTTGGTATGGGTGTATTTGGTTAGGCGTTGTAGCGGATACTGATTCAGCCATTCACATTGTTCCTGATCATCGAGATAGGCCAGTAAAATTTTGCCTGCCGATGTCGCATGTGCAGGTAAGCGATTTCCCAAATGTAGACCATAAGGATTGACGCGATCCGTTTGCTGGTGCGCGGCACTGCGTGCAATGGTAATGGCTTCATAGCCATCTAGAACCATAACGGAAAAAATGAGTGAGGTTTGATTGGTGAGCAGATTCAGCAAAGGTTGTGAAATTTTAGGAAGATGTGCTCCACCTAAGTAAGACCCTGAAAACTTAAGAATTTTAGGAGTTAAATAAAAATAATGACCATCAGATTCTAAATAGCCTAAATATTCAAGGGTGAGTAAATGGCGTCGTGCCGCAGCACGAGTCATGCCTGTGCGTTCTGCTGCCATAGTGATATTTAAACGATGTCGGTCAGTACCAAAGCTGTCGAGAATAGCCATACCTTTACTAATACCTGCGACAAAATCTTCATGTCGAATAGTTTTTTTATTGTCTTTGTGTTGAAGACGCTTTTCTTTTGTCTCGGCTGCTTCTTCCATCATGTTCCCTTTTTCGATTTTTATTAATTCATTATTTTTACTATAACGTGAAATCAGAGTGAAATAATCAGGTTTTGTTCGATCTATAGATTTTTTGTTCGATGATCGAACAAAACCTATGGTCACTATCTATCCTAAAGTGGAGAAATTATAAAAAATGAACAGATAAGGAAATCGAACTAAAAAACTAGGGAATGTGGTTTTAGCTGAATCATCCTCCAGTATAAGTTAGTTTTCCGCGCCTTTTCAAATTTGCATGATGCACAATGGAGTTATCTAATGATAGATAAAAGCGCGGCATCCCTCGCGGAAGTGCTCTCCCAAATCACCGACGGCTCAACCATCATGATTGGTGGTTTTGGTACTGCAGGACAACCTGCGGAACTGATCGATGGCTTAATTCAACTCGGCATTAAAGACCTTACCATCGTTAGCAATAATGCTGGTAATGGTGACTATGGTTTAGCCAAGCTACTCAAAGCCGGTGCCGTGAAAAAAGTCATCTGTTCGTTTCCACGTCAGTCCGACTCTTGGGTCTTCGATGAACTCTATCGTGCAGGCAAAATTGAGTTGGAACTGGTGCCTCAAGGCAATTTGGCCTGTCGTATTCAAGCTGCAGGTATGGGACTCGGTGCAGTGTTCACCCCAACCGGCTATGGCACTTTATTGGCAGAAGGCAAAGAAACCCGTCACATCGATGGTAAAGATTATGTACTGGAATATCCAATCAAAGCTGACTTTGCTTTGATTAAAGCCCAACAAGGCGACCGTTGGGGTAACTTGGTCTACCGCAAATCGGCACGTAACTTCGGCCCGATTATGGCCATGGCCGCAGATGTAACCATTGCACAAGTCTCTGAAGTGGTGGACTTGGGTGCTTTAGACCCTGAACACATCATTACCGCAGGTATTTTTGTTCAACACGTGGTGCAGGTTCAACCTGAACCTGTTGCTGTGTAATCGGGAGAACATCATGAGCTATCAAAAACTCAGCCGTAACCAAATTGCAGAACGTGTGGCACAAGATATTCCAGATGGTGCGTATGTCAATCTTGGGATTGGCTTACCGACCAAGATTGCCAGCTACCTGCCTTCAGACAAAGATGTGTTCTTACATTCTGAAAATGGGTTATTGGCTTTTGGTCCACCGCCTGAAAAAGGCCAAGAAGACCCTGAGTTGATCAACGCGGGTAAAGAATATGTGACTATGCTCGAAGGCGGTAGCTTTTTCCATCATGGGGATTCTTTTGCCATGATGCGGGGTGGTCACTTAGATATTGCAGTATTAGGTGCCTTTCAAGTGGCAGCCAATGGTGACTTGGCCAACTGGCATACCGGTGCACCCGATGCTATTCCTGCCGTCGGTGGTGCGATGGACTTAGCCGTCGGTGCCAAGAAAGTCTTTATCACCACCGACCATGTCACCAAACAGGGTGAACCGAAGATCGTGGCTGAACTGAGCTACCCAGCGACAGGTTTGAAGTGTGTCGATCGTATCTACACCGATCTATGTGTGATTGATGTCACCGCTGAAGGTTTAAAAGTGATTGAGAAAGTCGACGGTCTAAGCTTTGCAGAATTGCAGGCAATGACCGGTGCAACTTTAGTGGATGCGACACAACAGAATTAATGATTTGAATCCCCCTAAATCCCCCTTTGCTAAAGGGGGACTTCTCTAGCATCAAGTGCGGTAGGTCTCCCTCCTTTTTAAAGGAGGGATTAAGGGAGGATTAAGAGAAGAATAGATATGAAAAACGCTTACATTATTGATGCCATCCGTACCCCATTCGGACGTTATGCCGGTGGACTCGCTCCAGTGCGTGCCGATGACTTGGGCGCCGTGCCGATTCAAGCCTTAATGCAACGTAATCCCAGTGTGGATTGGACCCAAGTCGATGACGTGATCTATGGCTGTGCCAACCAAGCGGGAGAAGATAACCGTAATGTCGGACGCATGTCAGCACTCCTTGCAGGTTTACCCGTTGAAGTCCCAGCCACGACTGTAAACCGTTTATGTGGTTCATCACTAGATGCAATTGCCATGGCAGCGCGTGCGATTAAAGCCAGCGAAGCGGATTTAATTATCGCAGGCGGTGTGGAAAGTATGTCCCGTGCACCGTTTGTGATGGGTAAATCAGAAACCGCCTATGGCCGTAGTCAAAAGATTGAAGATACCACTATGGGCTGGCGTTTTATCAATCCTAAGCTGAAAGCGATGTATGGTGTAGAGACCATGCCGCAGACTGCGGAGAACGTGGCACAACAATTTAATATTGATCGTGCAGATCAAGACCAGTTTGCCTTGACGAGTCAACAGCGCACCGCAACCGCGCAAGCTCAAGGCTTTTTTAAACATGAAATCATCCCTGTGAATATTGCACAGCGTAAGGGTGATCCAATCGTAGTCGACACGGATGAACATCCACGTGCATCTACCACCTTAGCAGCTTTGGCGAAACTCAAGCCAGTCGTGACAGCAGAAGGCACCGTCACCGCGGGAAACGCGTCAGGCATCAATGATGGTGCGGCTGCTGTACTGATCGCTTCGGAACAGGCGATTCAAGAGTACCAACTTAAACCACGTGCCAAAATCATTGCTTCAACAGCAGTGGGTGTAGAACCGCGCATCATGGGCTTTGCACCTGCACCTGCCATCAAAAAGTTACTCAAACAAGCCAATCTCACAATCGAGCAGATGGATGTGATTGAGCTGAATGAAGCCTTTGCAGCACAAGCACTTGCCGTTACCCGTGACCTCGGTTTAGCAGATGACACGACTCAAGTGAATCCAAATGGTGGTGCGATTGCGATTGGTCATCCATTGGGTGCTTCGGGTGCACGTTTGGTGACCACAGCTTTAAATCAATTAGAACAAACCGGTGGCACCTATGCCTTGTGTTCAATGTGTATTGGTGTCGGTCAAGGTATTGCAATGATTATTCAGCGCGTTTAAAGCAGAGTTAAGGATAGCGATCATGAGCCAGTTATATGCCAGCTTATTTTACCAAAACGAGGTGACTGAAATTTTCAGTGATCGCGCGTTGGTGTCATACATGATTGAGGCGGAAGTTGCCTTGGCAAAATCGCAGGCTCAGGTCGGTGTCATTCCAGAATCTGCAGCAACAGCAATTTCCCAAGTTGCCCAGACTGCCCTCGATCAGATTGATTTTGATGCTTTGGCTGTAGCAACAGGCTTAGCGGGCAATATTGCGATTCCATTTGTAAAGCAATTAACCGCAATTGTGAAACAAAGTGATGAAGATACTGCGCGCTATGTGCACTGGGGTGCAACTAGTCAGGACATTTTAGATACCGCCTGTATTTTGCAATGCCGTGCAGCAATGACGCAGGTTGAAGCTTTAATTCAAGAATGTTATCGCGCAGCTTTAGCTCAAGTACAGCAGTATCGTTCACAAGTGATGATTGGACGAACATGGTTACAGCAAGGTTTACCGATTACGCTGGGGCATAAATTCGCACGTTGGGCTTCGGCTTTTCATCGTGATTTAGCCCGTATTGAAGCTATGAAATCACGTGTGTTCACTGCGCAATTAGGCGGTGCAGTGGGTTCATTGGCATCTTTGCAAAATCAAGGCACAGCAGTTGTGCAAGCATTTGCAGCACAGTTACAACTTTCAGTTCCAAGCTGTACTTGGCATGGTGAGCGCGACCGTATTGTCGAAGTGGCGGGTGTTCTCGCAATAGTGACAGGTGGTCTGGGCAAAATGGCACGTGACTGGTCGTTGATGATGCAAACTGAAATTGCAGAAGTATTTGAGCCGGCAGCGAAAGGGCGTGGTGGCTCATCAACCATGCCACATAAGCGTAATCCTGTTGCTGCGGCATCCGTTTTGGCAGCAGCCAATCGTGTGCCTGTGCTGATGTCAAGTTTGTACCAAAGCATGGTGCAGGAACATGAGCGTAGTCTAGGTGGATGGCATGCGGAATGGTTGGCATTGCCTGAAATTTTCCAACTCTGTGCAGGTGCTTTAGAGCGGACTTTGGACGTTCTACAAGGGATGCAAGTTAATGCTGAAAACATGCAACGTAATTTAGCTTGCACACAGGGTTTGATCATGGCAGAAGCGGTCATGATGGCATTGGCGCCACACATCGGACGTTTACAGGCTCATCATTTGGTAGAGGACGCGTGTAAAACAGCTGTTGCAAAAGGCGTGCACTTAAGAGATGTGATTGCTGAATTGGATCAAGTTAAAGACTTATTCAGCGTAGCTCAGATTTCAGAAATTTTTAAACCCGAATCTTATCTTGGCAATATTCAAGACCAGATTGATGCGGTGTTGCAAGAGGCAAAAGGAGAGGCAAAGTGAATATCACGATGACCAATCGTCAAGGCAAGACTTTATCCGTTGCGATCAGTGGGCAAGACAATGCGCCTGTGATTGTATTTTCAAATTCACTCGGTACCGATCAAGGCATGTGGCAGCCACAAGTTGCTACCTTTGAACAGCAGTTTAAAGTAGTGACCTATGACACCCGTGGTCATGGGAAAAGCGATGTGATTGAGCAAACCACTGTACAAAATCTTGCAGAAGATGTGATTGATATTCTTGATGGTTTAAACATTGAAAAAGCGCATTTCTGCGGCATTTCGATGGGCGGCATGACCGCTTTATGGCTCGGTATTCACCATGCAGATCGTTTTCATAGCATTACCGTGGCCAACTCAGCAGCCAAAATCTGGAATGAAGAAGGATGGAATACGCGTGCCGATGCCGTGATTGAAAATGGTTTGGCAGATTTGGTCGCGACAACACATACACGTTGGTTCAGCGAACAGTTTGATTATCAACACGATGCTTTGGCGCAGCGCACCATTCAGTCTTTAGCGACTACGCCAGCATTGGGTTATGCAGAATCTTGCCGTGCATTGGCACAAGCCGATTTGAGCAACGAGATTCAGAATATTCACATTCCAACTTTAGTAATTGCAGGGGCTTTGGATCCTGTAACGACAGTTGATGATGGCATTTTCATGCAACAACAGATTCAAAAGAGTGAACTCGCGGTGATTGATGCATCGCATCTTTCCAATATTGAGCAGCCCGAGTTGTTTAATCAAACCCTGAGTCAGTTTATTGAATCGATTCAATAGTTTAAGGATTTTAAAAGGACTTTCAGCCCAAGGAGGCAGGTATGGCGTCTCAGGAATACGCTACTCAAAAAACGAGTATAGACGCACAAGCACTGATTAATGATGCACCGATTAGCAAATATCAGTGGTTGATTGCAATTGTATGTTTTCTCATTGTTTTTGTTGACGGTATTGATACTGCGGCAATGGGTTTTATTGCTCCCGCTTTGGCACAAGACTGGGGAATAGACCGTTCACAACTGGGTCCAGTCATGAGTGCGGCTTTAGGCGGCATGATTATTGGTGCTTTGGTGTCTGGTCCAACCGCTGACCGCTTTGGGCGCAAGATTGTTTTAAGTGTTTCGATGCTGATTTTTGGTGGTTTTACTCTGGCATCGGCATATGCAACTGACTTAAACACTTTAGTGGTACTGCGCTTTTTAACGGGTATTGGTTTGGGTGCTGCAATGCCGAATGCAACCACGCTATTTTCTGAATATTGCCCGCAGCGCTCACGCTCGTTACTCGTGACCTGCATGTTCTGTGGTTACAACTTAGGTATGGCGACAGGCGGTTTCATTAGCAGTTGGTTGATCCCAACCTTTGGTTGGCACAGCTTATTCTTATTGGGCGGTTGGTCTCCACTAATTTTGATGATCTTGGTGATTTTCTTCTTACCTGAATCGTATCGTTTCTTGATTGTGAAAGGTCGTGACAGTGAAAAAGTCCGCAAAATTTTGACGCGTATTGCACCGATGCAAGTACAGGGTGTTACTGAGTTTCATGTACCTGAAGAAAAAACTGAAGGTGCAGAGAAGAAAGGTGTGTTTGGCATGCTGTTCTCTCAGAAATATGTCAAAGGCACGGTTTTATTGTGGCTGACCTATTTCATGGGTTTGGTGATGATTTATCTACTCACCAGTTGGTTACCAACCTTAATGCGTGAAACTGGCGCAACCATGGAACGAGCTGCATTTATTGGTGGTTTATTCCAGTTTGGCGGTGTACTCAGTGCTTTATTTATTGGCTGGGCAATGGACCGTTTCAACCCGAACCGCATTATTGCATGCTTCTACTTTGTCGCTGGGATCTTTGCCTTTGCCGTTGGTCAGAGCTTAGCAAATCCAACCTTACTTGCCATTTTAGTGCTTTGCGCTGGTGTTGCAATTAATGGTGCGCAGTCGGCAATGCCAGCACTGAGTGCGCGTTTTTACCCAACCCAATGCCGTGCAACAGGTGTGGCGTGGATGTCTGGGATTGGTCGTTTCGGTGCAGTATTTGGTGCATGGATCGGCGCAGTTTTACTGGGCAATGACTGGTCGTTTACAGCTATTTTAAGTCTGCTGTTAATTCCAGCAACAGCAGCAGCAGTCGCTATTTTTGTTAAATCACTGGTCGCACATACCGATGCGACCTAATTGAGGTTTCTCCCATGAATGATGAACAACGTTATCAACAAGGAATTACCGTACGCACTGAAGTGCTGGGTGAAAAGCATGTCGGTCGTTCACTTGAGAACTTGAATGATTTCAATGCCGACTTCCAAAATTTTATTAGCCGTTTTGCGTGGGGCGAAGTCTGGTCTAGACCGGGCATGCCGCGTCATACCCGTAGCTTAGTCACCATTGCCGTTTTATTGGCACTGGGCCGTGAAGACGAACTACGTATGCATTTACGTGCTTGTTTTAACAATGGTGTGACCAAGGATGATTTAAAAGAGTTGATTTTGCACTGTTCTCTGTATGCAGGTTTACCCGCAGCCAATGCAGCTATGCATATGGCAGAAGAAGTTTTTGCAGATTTGGGTATTGCCCCGCAAAAGCTCAGCGAACAGCAGCTTAGCCAAGAACAAATGAATCAAGAGTAATGGAACAAGATTAAGAGGGACGTCACATGTCGCAACTTATTTTAGGTGCTTATGCACAACGCAATACCGAAGATCATCCGCCAGCATATGCACCCGGCTATAAAACCAGTGTATTACGCTCGCCTAAAAATGCATTGATCTCAATTGCAGAAACTTTAACTGAAGTGACCGCACCGCATTTCAGTGCAGACCAGTTTGGTCCTAAAGACAATGATTTGATCTTGAACTATGCCAAAGAAGGTTTGCCGATTGGCGAGCGCATTATTGTGCATGGTTATGTCCGTGATCAGTTTGGTCGCCCAGTCAAAAATGCTTTGCTCGAAGTGTGGCAAGCCAATGCTTCAGGGCGCTACCGTCATCCAAATGACCAATTTATTGGTGCAATGGACCCGAACTTTGGCGGCTGTGGTCGCATGATGACCGATGCCAATGGTTATTTTGTATTCCGTACCATTAAACCGGGTCCATATCCTTGGCGTAACCGTATTAATGAATGGCGTCCTGCACACATTCATTTCTCTTTGATTGCTGATGGTTGGGCACAACGTCTTATTTCGCAGTTCTACTTTGAAGGCGATACGCTGATTGATTCGTGTCCGATTATTAAAACCATTCCTTCGGAAGAACAACGTCGCGCATTGATTGCTTTAGAAGACAAGAGCAACTTCATTGAAGCAGACAGCCGTTGTTACCGCTTTGACATCACTTTACGTGGTCGTCGTGCGACTTATTTCGAAAATGATTTGACTTAATTCAGGGAGAGCAACATGAACAATTGGAACTTTCAAGAATTGCATGAAACTCCATCTCAAACAGGTGGACCATATGTACACATTGGTTTGTTACCAAAACAAGCCAACATTGAAGTCTTTGAAAATAACTTTAACAACCAACTGGTTAAAGAAAATACTTTAGGCGAACGCATTCGCTTGGAAGGTCAGGTGTTTGACGGCTTAGGTTTGCCATTACGTGATGTTTTAATCGAGATTTGGCAAGCTGATGCCAACGGCGTGTATCCAAGTGCGGCGGATATTCAAGGCAAAGCGGTCGATCCAAACTTCTTCGGTTGGGGACGTACAGGGGCAGACTTTGAAACTGGTTTTTGGAGTTTCAATACCATTAAACCGGGTGCTGTTCCGGGACGTAAAGGCACAACTCAAGCCCCGCATATTGCCCTGATTATTTTCGCACGCGGTATCAACATCGGTTTGAACACTCGTGTCTATTTTGAAGATGAAGCGGAAGCCAATGCACAAGATCCTGTGCTGAAAGGCATTGAGTGGGCACCTCGTCGTCAAACCCTCATTGCAAAACGTGAACAGCGTGATGGTGAAGTGGTGTATCGCTTTGACATTCGTATTCAAGGAGAAGACGAAACGGTCTTTTTGGATATCTAAATTTTCCAAGATTTAGTGCGAGACATCTTGAACTAACTCTAAAGATAAAAGTTTATACGTGGTGATGGTATGACCCATTTCATTCATCCCACGTATATTTGCCGTTGATGACAGAAGTCTGGCAATAATTTGAAAATACAAGGAAATGTAATGATGAAGATTAAAAAAATTGCGATGCAACTCTGCTTAAGCAGTGCTGTTTTAGCAGCAATGCCAGCATTTGCAGCGGAAGTGGCTCAATCAAGCGCACAACACTATATGGTGAAAAACCTCAATATTGGTGACTTACCTGTCAAAACTATTGTGCCGATTACCGCAAAGACAGCAGAGCAAGCCATTGCCCAAGCCCAAGTGATTGCCAATAACCCAAACGCTGACGTGGCTGAGTTTCGTATCGACCTATTGGAATTTTCTGCCGACACTAAAAAAGTGATGGCATTGGGTCAGCAGTTGAATCAAATTTTAAAAGACAAACCGTTAATCGCCACCATTCGTACCCATAACGAAGGCGGAAAAATGACGGTGTCTGACCAAAACTATGAAAAAATTTATCGTGAATACCTGAAAAAGCCATTTATGCAATTGCTGGATATTGAAATGTTCCGTGATGCAGGCAGTGTGGCGAAATTAATCCAATTGGCGCATGACAAGAAGGTGTTGGTGATCATGTCGAATCATGATTTTGCAAAGACACCTGAGCAACAAGACATTGAAAACCGTCTGCTAAAACAAGATCAGATGGGTGCCGACATTTTGAAAATTGCGGTAATGCCAAAGTCAAAACAAGATGTCTTTACCCTCATGAATGCCACCTTGGTCGTCAGCCAAAAAAGTCAAAAACCACTACTGACCATGTCGATGGGGCAGTTGGGCACCATTTCACGTGTGGCGACTGCCAACATGGGCGGTAGCCTAAGTTTTGGCATGATTGGTGAAGCCTCTGCACCGGGTCAAATTGATGTGACTCAACTCAAACAGTTGCTGAAAACTGTACAACCAACCCCTTAACGCACTGCGTTATTCATGTTCAAGGATAGAAAAGGATTTAAAATATGAAACCATCAACTTTACGTTTGACCACATTGGTTTTGAGTTTAGCGGCATCAGGTTTGGCCAGTGCAGAAACTTATATTGTGGATCGTTATCAGGACGATAGTGCAAAAGGTTCACTGCGTTGGGCGATTGAACAATCGAATGCCAATGCGACGCAAGAAAATGAAATTCACATCCAAGCTGTGGGGCAAGCCCCCTATGCAATTAAACTAAATCAGCCTTTGCCGCCAATTAAGTCTTCAGTGAAGATCATCGGGATGCAATGGGACAAAACAGGCGAGTTTATTGCGATTGATGGTTCAAACTATATTAAAGGTGAAGGCGCGAAAGCCTGCCCAGGGGCAAACCCTGAACAGTACGGCACCAATGTCCGTACCACGACTTTGCCGGGTCTGGTTCTACAAGATGTGAATGGTGTGACGCTAAAAGGTCTGGATATTCATCGGTTCTGTATTGGTGTTTTGGTGAACCGTTCAAGCAATAACTTGATTCAACATAACCGTATCAGTAATAACTACGGTGGCTCAGGCGTGATGTTGACGGGTGATGACGGTAAGGGCAATCCGACCTCGACCACCACTAATAACAACAAAGTCTTGAACAACTTGTTTGTCGATAATGGTGATGGTTTAGAGCTGACTCGTGGCGCCGCATTTAACCTTGTTGCCAATAACCTATTTACTTCAACCAAAGCCAATCCAGAGCCGTCTCAGGGTATTGAAATCCTGTGGGGCAATGACAACGCAGTGGTCGGCAACAAATTTGAAAACTATTCTGATGGTTTGCAAATTAACTGGGGTAAGCGCAATTACATCGCTTATAACGAACTGACCAACAATTCGATAGGCTTTAACCTCACGGGTGATGGCAACATTTTTGACAGTAACAAAGTGCATGGTAACCGTCTTGGCATTGCCATTCGTTCAGAAAAAGATGCCAATGCCCGTACGACATTGACCAAAAACCTAATTTGGGACAATGGCAAAGACATTAAACGCTGTGAAGCAGGTGGTTCGTGTGTGCCAGATCAACGTTTGGGTGCCATTGTATTTGCAGTGCCTGCACTTGAACATGCTGGCTTTGTCGGTTCTCGTGGTGGTGGTGTGGTGATTGAAGCAGCAAAACTGCAAAAAACCTGTACACAGTCGAATGAACAAGGCTGTAATGCGATCCCAAACCAAAATATCCTAGCGCCACGTTTAAGCTATAACAAAGGTCAAGTCACCGCGACAGTTCAAGGGCAACCAAATCAACGTTATCACGTTGAATTCTTTGCCAACCTTCAAGCGAATGGTCAAGAAGCTGAACAGTACTTAGGTGCGCAAGTGGTAAAAACCAATGCACAAGGTCAAGGTCAAACTACTTGGAAAACACTGAGTGGTGCTGCCAGTGTGACAGCCAATGTGACCGATCATTTAGGTGCAACTTCTGAACTCAGTCCAGCCGTTCATATTAAATAAGCATAAATGCATGGAAAGCTCACTTGAGTTGAGCTTTCCTCACAAAAAGGGATGTTTGGTATGCAACAACTATTAAAACTTGGCACATTATCTTTGGCACTTTTAACTTGCCAGCTGGCTTCGGCCAATGAATTTTATTCGGCTGATCGTCAATGGTTATTTGGGGATTGGAACGGTGAGCGGAAGCAACTGGAAGATCAAGGCTATAAATTTACTGCGGCAATTATGAGTCAGGCGGCAACCAATCTGGATGGTGGTTATAACGATGACAATAGTTTTGACAATGCCGCGCAGCTCACACTGGGTGCCAATTTTGATTTAAATAAAATTGCGGGTTGGGAAAACACCACCGCAGGCTTAATGATTACCAAACGTGATGGTAACGCCTTAACGCTTGAACGCATTAAAGACCCGCGTGCCAGTACTTTAGGCAATACTCAAGAAATTTACGGGCGTGGCAAGATTTGGCGCTTAACTCAGGCTTGGATCAAAACAGGATTTGATGATAACCGTGTCCAATTTAAGATTGGACGTATGGGCATGTCGGATGACTTTAACAGCTCACAATGTGAATTCCAGAACTTACTTTTGTGTGGTGGTCAGTTAGGTAAATCCATCGGTTCGATCTGGTACAACTGGCCTGTAGGACTCTGGGGCACCAATATTAAATACCAATTTGCACCTGCATGGTCACTTGGTTTGGGCGTGTATGAAGTCAATCCAGACAATGTCAAAACAGACTCAGACAGTGATGGTTTTAACCTTGACATGGACAATGTTGAGGGGGCAACCATTCCTGTAGAGTTGGCTTGGAAACCAAAGTTAGCAGCATTTAATGGTTTGTCTGGTGAATATAAAGTGGGTGCACTGTATTCCACGGCTGAGGCAAAAGACATTCGCAGTGGTGAAATGCAAGATGGAAAATACAGTTCTTGGCTGAATGCACAACAACAACTGACCCAACACGGAGCTGATCCGAAGCGTGGTTTATATATCAGTTTTAATGGCGTAGTGAACGATAAGGCCACAACATTTGTAGAAAGTACACAACAACTGGCGCTTTGGTACAAAGGTCCTTTTGATAGCCGTCCTAATGATTCTATTGGTTTTGGTTTAGCCAATTATGTCGTGAATGATCGTGCGACGGACAAGCAAATCGCCACTAACGAAGGCCGTGGTTATTACAGTTATGACGCGCTCGCTAGCGATTATGTCCCAATTCAACATGACGAACTCAATGTTGAGTTGAACTATACCTATCAGTGGTCACCTGCGGTGATGCTCAGACCCAACCTACAATATATCTATCAACCTTCTGGTGTGAAAGAAGTGGATGATGCTTGGGTAGCGGGTCTTAGCGTTAAGGTGAATTTTTAATCGTATTTAAAGTGAAAGAGTGTTTAAAATGTAAGCAATACTGTTGCTGAGTCAGGGGCTGTTGACACTTCATCTATGCTTGCGACAACGAGTATTTTTTAGATGATACTAGGCGTGAAATACGCAATTTAGTCATTCTAAATAAGTGGTTCGCAACAACGTAGCATCAAAAAATACTCTAGTCCTAAAAGGTTGTGGCTAAAATCTTCACAGGCATCGTTATGAAACTTGAAAATAGTCCCACTATTGTCATCGTTCCATGCCTTGCCTGCTCAATTTTAGCCTACAACGCAAGCCATTTATGAAATATCAACAGTCCCTAAACACTCTTTTTTCATTGTTGAAGCAAGTTAATTGTGGATGCTCAAAGTTTGGATGTGGTGTGAATGATGCTCAAAACAAAGTAGGAGAGATCATTTAAAACACAGCATTTGGAGTAAAAAGTATGTCCGAAGCGCAATCTCAACCCATATTTAAAATATGGTGCTTTATATTAGGCTTAGCTTTATTGCTGACTGGCTTATTTTATTTAATCGGTGGTGGAAAACTGATTAGTCTAGGTGGTTCATGGTACTTCCTCATTGCAGGTTTATTGACTACTATTTCCGCAATATTTATTTTTAGAAAAAAAGCATTGGGTGTCTGGATTTTTGCACTGGTTTTTCTTGGAACCGTGGTTTGGGCACTGTTTGATGCAGGTTGGGATTTTTGGGCACTCCATTCACGTTTAATGTTCCCTGCGGGTTTATTTGCCGCACTCTGTTTTACTTTACCTGCTATTCGTAAGTACCAATTTCAAATTGCGCCTTCAGCACCCGCTTATGCCTTAGGTGGTTTAACGGTGTTAGGTATGCTCGGTGGTTTGTATGGCATGTTTATTCCACATCCAACGGTAAAAGCCAGTGGTGAAGAACTACCCCTAGTGCCTGTAACAGCTCAAACTCAACAAGTGAATTGGTCGCACTATGGTAATGATGCCGGTGGAAGTCGTTTTGCCGCACTGGATCAAATTAACCGTAATAATGTATCTAAGTTAAAGGAAGCATGGCGCTTTCAAACAGGCGATATGACCACAGGTACGGGTAATGGCGCAGAAGACCAGCTCACGCCTTTACAGGTCGGTGATAAAGTCTTTTTATGTACACCGCATAACAACATTATTGCTTTAGATGCAGATACAGGTAAACAAATCTGGAAGGCTGAAGTGAACTCAAAAGCCGATGCTTGGGAGCGTTGCCGTGGTGTGGGTTACTTTGACTCGACTCAAGCCTTGGTACAACCGACTTTAGCAGGTGCAAGTGCGGTGACAGCGGTGGCAAATAATACTGCATGTCCACGTCGTGTTTATACCAATACACCTGACGGTCGTTTAATTGCAGTCAATGCCGATACAGGCGAACGCTGTAAAGACTTTGGTGTTGATGGAACAGTGAACTTACTAGATGGTCTAGGTGCGGGCACGCAAGCGCCTCGTTTTGAAGTGACCTCGGCGCCAACCATTGCAGGCACCAGTATCATCGTTGGAAGTCGTATTGCTGACAACTTTGCAGCCGATATGCCGGGTGGTGTGATTCGTGCTTATGATGTGATTACTGGACAGCTACGCTGGGCTTTTGATCCACGTAACCCAAATCCAAACTATGTCCTCAAACCGGGTGAAATCTACAAACGTAGTTCAGCTAACTCTTGGGCTGCAATGTCCTACGACCCGCAAATGAACACGGTGTTTTTACCGATGGGAAGTTCATCGGTCGATGTCTGGGGTGGAAATCGTCAACCTGTAGACCATAAGTACAATTCTTCCGTTTTGGCTTTGGATGCAACCACAGGTAAAGAGAAGTGGGTTTATCAAACCGTTCACAATGATCTTTGGGACTTCGATTTACCCATGCAGCCAAGCTTGGTCGATTTTCCGATGCAAAATGGGCAAACCAAACCTGCTGTCGTCATTGGCACCAAGTCAGGGCAGTTCTTTGTACTTGACCGTATTACGGGTCAGCCTTTAACCAAAGTGGTTGAGCAACCTGTAAAAGCTGCAGATATTCCTGATGAGCAATACAGTGCAACTCAGCCACGTTCAGTTGAAATGCCACAAATTGGCAATCAAACTTTGACTGAATCGGACATGTGGGGCGCAACGCCATTTGACCAGTTGATGTGTCGTATTAACTTTAAATCAATGCGCTATGACGGTCTTTTTACAGCACCGGGTTCTGATATATCTTTAAGTTTTCCGGGTTCGTTGGGTGGGATGAATTGGGGCAGTATCGCATTTGACCCAACGCATCGTTATATGTTTGTCAACGACATGCGCCTAGGTCTGTGGATTCAGCTGATTAAACAAACGCCTGAAGATTTAAAACTTGAAGCCAGTGGTGGAGAGAAGGTCAACACAGGTATGGGCGCAGTGCCAATGAAAGGTACACCGTATAAAGTGAATAAAAACCGCTTTATGTCGGTATTAGGTATTCCATGTCAAAAACCACCTTTCGGAACCATGACGGCGATTGATATGAAAACCCGTCAAGTGGCTTGGCAAGTGCCTTTAGGTACGGTTGAAGATACGGGTCCAATGGGCATCAAAATGGGCTTAAAAGCGCCGATTGGTATGCCAACTATTGGTGGTCCAATGGCAACTCAAGGTGGTTTAGTGTTCTTTGCTGCAACACAAGACTTCTACTTGCGCGCCTTCAATTCATCTAATGGTGAAGAGTTATGGAAAGCGCGTTTACCCGTAGGTAGCCAAGGTACACCAATGAGCTATATTTCTCCAAAAACAGGCAAGCAATATGTGGTCATTTCCGCAGGTGGGGCACGTCAGTCGCCTGATCATGGTGATTATGTGGTTGCGTATAGCTTAGCCGATTAAAACGTTTTATTGTATGGGAAGCCTGTCGAGATGATAGGCTTCCCATTTTTATGGTAATAACAAGCAAGGAAATATTGTGCGATTAACTTATTTGATGCCTGCGCCTTTTAAACAAGCCTTATTGACTGCGGTTATTTTACAGTCTATGCATGCTTATGCAGAAACCACAGAATATCAACTTCCCGTCATCACCGTCCAAGCGGTACATACCGATAGCGAGTTGTTATCGACTTCTGCATCCATTCAAAAAGTCCAAGCGGCTACAGTACAAAACAATGCCAATGTGAACCTATCTGAAGTCTTACAAGGGGTTGCAGGCTTACAAATCAATAACCGTGAAAACTATGCGCAAGACTTACAGATTTCGATGCGTGGCTTTGGCGCTCGTTCGACTTTTGGCGTGCGTGGCATTCGGATGTATGTCGATGGTATTCCTGCGACCATGCCTGATGGTCAAGGGCAAAGTTCCAATATTGACCTCAATAGTTTAGATCACATTGAAGTACTGACAGGGCCATTTTCATCTTTATATGGTAACTCATCAGGTGGAACCATCTTGACTGAGACCAAAGAAGGGCAAGGGAAAGACTCAATCCAAGTGGGTCTTAATGCAGGCAGCCACCATAAGCAACAAGCCAATATCCAATTACAAGGGGGTTCCGAACAGGCCAATCAGCCCGCTTATGTGATTAGTTCTTCTTATTTTGATACTGATGGTTTTCGAGACCATAGTGCAGCACAAAAAGTATTGAATAATGCCAAACTGACGTGGAACTTAGAGGATGGCAGTAAAATCAACTGGGTGATGAATCGTGTCGATATTGATGCTGACGACCCACAAGGTCTAAAGCGTGAGCAGTGGAAAGCCAATCCAAAACAAGTCAATGATAGCAAAAATACCTATAATGTCCGTAAAGAAATTGAACAAACCCAAACAGGACTGACGTGGACTAAGCCGCTGAATGACCAGCAAGAGTTGTATAGCATGTTCTATTTGGGCAACCGACAAGTTGTACAATATCAGTCGATTCCAAAAGAGTTTCAAGAGAATGATCGCCATGCAGGTGGCGTGATTGATTTTGATCGGGATTATTATGGTGCAGACTTCCGTTGGACGGGTAAAGCGCTTTTACCGAATACAACTTTAGTTGCCGGTGTGGCTTTAGACCGGATGGTTGAAGACCGGAAAGGCTATAAAAATTATGATAATGAAAGTAACTTTGGTGTAAAAGGTGCATTACGCCGTAATGAAAATAATACCTTATGGAATTTAGATCCGTATGTACAAGCTTCATGGCAGTTCTTACCTACGTGGCATCTTGATACAGGCTTACGCTATAGCAATGTGCATTATGAGTCCGATGATCATTACATTGTAGATGGCAATGGTGATGACAGTGGCTCAACCGATTATCAAAAATTATTGCCATCTGTGGCATTAGGTTGGGAAATTTCACCTGAACTTTATGCCTATGCCAGTTATGGCAAAGGCTTTGAAACCCCTACCTTTACCGAAATGGCTTATAACGCTGATCCTAAGAAATCGGGTATGAATTTTGCGTTAAAACCTGCGAGTAGTGATAATTACGAGCTAGGTTTAAAGTCGCAGAATCCATTCGGGCTCTTCACTTTAGCTGTTTTCCAGACAGATACAAAAAACGATATAGTGACAGCGGGAACACGTGATGGTCGTGCGACTTTTCGTAATGCAGATCAAACCACGCGACAAGGGTTAGAGCTTTCATGGCAACAAACGATCTGGAAACAGCTCAACATACAATCGAGCTTTAGTTATATCGATGCTGAATTTGATAGTTATACAGCAGAAATAGCGAATCCAGATGATTCAAAAAAACCTTATGCGAAAGCCATTAATAAAGGAAATAAGATTCCCGGAATTGCCAAAAACCAAGCGTTTACTCGTATTGCATGGCAACCTGAACAGGGTTTCCAAGCAGGCTTAGAAGCACGCTATATGGATAAAATTTATGTCGATGATATCAACTCAGATACTGCGCCAAGTTATACCGTCATGGCTGCAAATGTCGGCTATTTATGGGTAAATCGTGACTGGAAAGTAAACAGCTATGCCCGAGTTGATAACCTGTTTGACCGTAACTATGTTGGCTCAGTAATTGTGAATGACGGCAATAGTCGCTTCTTTGAACCTGCCGATGGCCGAAACTTTAGTGTAGGCATGAGTGTAACCAAAGCCTTTTAATGAAAATGGTTTGGCTAACCAAAAATGCTGCATAGCCAAACCAGATGAATCGCGCCATACGACTGCAAAAGACGCTTTTGTATGGGCGCTTAATCTATTTATGGATTACTTTGATATTCCTGAATCACTTCCAGTGCAGCGCGGAACGCCTCTTGAGTCGCAGGTGCGCCGCAATAAGGTAAACTGTGTAAAAGGACTTCTTGAATTTCTTCAACCGTTGCACCGTTATTTAGCGCACCACGAACGTGACCTTTCAACTCAGTTGGACTCTTTTGTGCCGTCAAAAATGCAATGGTAATTAACGAGCGATATTTACGCGGTAAGACACCTTCACGTTGCCATGTTGAGCCCCAAGCATGTTCATTAATCCAGTCCTGCAAAGGTTGGGTGAAAGGTACAGTATTGTCTTGAGCACGTTTAACAAAAGATTCGCCCATGACTTCTGTGCGAACTTTTAAACCATTTTCATAATCTTGTTGTGACATGGGAACCTCTAGATGTGGAATGCAAATATAGTAGCCGAGCGGTGTGGTTTTTCATCCGATATTTGGGTTAAAAAGATGTGCGCGGGAGTCATCATTCCCTAAATTTGGGAGTATAGAGATGCTCTTGAACAAGCTGATGATGGTTTTTATGTTTGATTTAAAGGCCATAAAAATACCTATTGGTAACTGAAAATATTTTTGAGTGAGCCCAATAAGAAAGCAGCCGAAGCTGCTTTGAATGATGCTGTTTTGTACTTAAGCAGCTTTAAAGTCATTGATGATAAGTTCTAATCCAGTCGCTTTCTGGATTTGTTCTAGGCTCACATCGCGTGCCAGTTCAACCAGTTTCATACCTTCAGCAGTGATATCCATCACTCCTAAGTCAGTAATGATACGGCTAACGACAGCTTTACCCGTGAGTGGTAGGGTACATTGAGGCACAATTTTTGGCGTGCCATCTTTGGCGCAGTGTTCCATGAGTACCACGACTTTTTGTACACCAGAGACCAAGTCCATTGCGCCGCCCATGCCTTTGACTTTTTTACCCGGAATCATCCAGTTTGCCAAGTCGCCCGTTTCAGAGACTTCCATTGCACCTAATATAGCAATATTGACATGACCACCACGAATCATGGCAAAGGATTCTGAGCTTGAGAAAAATGCAGCCCCTTTACGTGCGGTGACAGTTTGTTTTCCTGCATTAATCAAGTCTGCATCGACTGCATCACGGGTTGGAAACTCATCAA
Source organism: Acinetobacter sp. P1332 (assembly GCF_044057475.1). Classification (NCBI taxonomy): domain Bacteria; kingdom Pseudomonadati; phylum Pseudomonadota; class Gammaproteobacteria; order Moraxellales; family Moraxellaceae; genus Acinetobacter; species Acinetobacter sp. P1332. The sequence goes on along the minus strand of NZ_CP171157.1, from coordinate 2,592,580 downwards.
TACCGAGCAAGCCATTTTCTGACTGTAACCAAACATTGATCCCTTCGGGTAGATAATTGGCCACTAAGGTCGGTAAGCCAATACCTAAGTTGACATAAAAACCATCTTCGAGTTCAAGGGCAGCACGCTGCGCCATTTCATTACGTGTCCAAGCCATAATTAAGCTTCCTCTGCTTTAATGGTCAGTTGTTCGATCTGCTTTTTGGGGGTGGCATTGAGCACCACGCGGTTGATGTAGATCCCCGGTAAATGGATGTCATCTGGATCAATTTCACCAATTTCAACCACCTGTTCAACTTCGGCAATGGTGAATCTGCCTGCCATGGCACAGTCAGGGTTAAAGTTACGTGCTGTTTTACGGAATACCAAGTTACCGGCTTTATCGGCTTTGTAGGCTTTCACTAAAGCAATGTCCGCAGTAAGGGACATTTCTAAAATATGCGGACGACCATCAAAGTCGCGGACTTCTTTGCCTTCGGCAATGAGGGTGCCTACACCTGTTTGGGTGAAAAATGCAGGAATACCTGCGCCGCCTGAACGTAGTTTTTCTGCGAGTGTACCTTGCGGAGTGAGCTCAACTTCAAGTTCACCATTGAGATACTGACGCTCAAACTCTTTATTTTCACCGACATAAGACGCAATCATTTTTTTAATTTGTTTGGTTTCTAATAATTTACCTAAACCAAAGCCATCCACACCCGCATTATTCGAAATACAGGTTAAACCTGTGACACCTGTATCTTTTAAGGCATCAATTAATGCTTCTGGAATACCGCAGAGGCCAAAACCACCCACGGCAACCGTTTGATTATTGGTAACCACATCAGCCAATGCTTCGGCTGCATTTGCGACGACTTTATTCATCTTTTATTTCCTGATCTTCCTTGCTTGTTATTTTTTTAGCATTGCACTGCACTTTTTAGAAATTGAATCTTTCTAACGTATAATAAGAAAAACTCATTAATGCAGAATATTTACGAAGAAAAATAAATAAAAGAAGAGTCAAAGCATGTGGTAAAGCCATGCAAATAATCATACGGCTTATTCTGAGCTATTAAGGTTTAGCTTCAGTTTCGTCCGAAGGAGGGAGAGCTTCGCTTAGAAATGATGCCAAAGTGTGGTTTCAATAAATTGGGACGACATGTTAGACAGTTCATAATCTTTTTTATAAATAATGCCCACCGCGAGTTGCGCTTGATTGTCCTCAATTTCAACCAACACATTTTTTTCAAGATCGATGAATTTTTGGAAATGTCGTGGAATAGCACTGACACCCATACCATAGGCAACAAAGTGAGATAGAGAACTGATTTGGTGGCATTCGACTTTCAAATCCAACACCACTTGATGCGCCGCACACTGCTCCTCAATCACATGCCGAATAATCGAGGGGTTTTGTAAGGTCACAAAAGGATAAGAGCAGAGTTCAAGCCATGTCACGCTTTTTTGTTTTGCTAAGACGTGGTGTTTGGGCAGCAGAGCCAAAAAGTCTTCATTGAATAAGGGCTGAAAAATCAGTTGATCATTCGGTTTAGGTTCAAAACAAATGCCAATCTCAAAGATGCCTTCTTGAACTTTTTCAATGATTTTTTCATTGGTGATGTCATGGATTGAAAAACTGATGTTGGGGTGCTGCTGTGCAAAATCATGCATCACTTCGGGGAGTACCGCATGAGTGGCAAAGGGCATTGAGGCAATATTTAAAGTACCACGGTTGAGTTTAAAGCGCTGTTTGACATCTTTTTCCATATCCTCCCAGTTGGCCAAGAGCTTTTTGGCATAGGGAATGAGGGACTGACCTTCAGTGGTGATTTCTACTCGGCGCGTGTTGCGTTTAAACAGTTTTCCACCGAGTTCTTCTTCTAATGTTTTAATACTTAAGCTGAGAGCGGATTGGCTCAGACACAGCTCATTGGCTGCATTGGCATAATTAAGCGTACGTGCAAGGACCAAAAAGGCTTTTAATTGTTTGAGTGTCATGAGCTTCCCTGAGCAATGATGCAACACGATGTTGAATGAAAATGAACGTGTTGTTCTCAAATGGTTTACATGAAAAATACAACAGACGGTCAAAACAGATCAAGTGATGGAAGTGGGTGCATTTTTATCAAGTCGTCAAAGCAGTATAAATCGAACAGCATGATAGTCTGTAAAAATATGTTTTAACTGAATGAAAAATATAAAAATAGTCATTTCGTTCGATTTTAAAATTTTACCTTTAACTTGATGCAATTAGTTTTATCAGTCTTGCTAGGGCTTGGATATTAATCAATTTTTCTTCTTACTCAATGATTATTTTCAAACAATGCGTGGGTTTATATGCATTATAGTCTGACCCATAAGCTGAAATATTAATGCTCTGATGGATAAATATAGTACATAGATCAGAATGCAAATAGACATCTCGTCATGAGGGAAATAGACGGTCGATGAATGCGTATTCCACACAGGCTGATTGCACTGTGACTCAACTAGGTTTGACATCATTCGCCATTAATATTACAGCACATCAAGACATATTTTCTTTAAGGATGGAGTAAAAAATATGTGGGATTTGTGTGTAATTTTATTGTCTCTTGGGCTACTGATGTATACAGCCTACAGAGGTTTTTCTGTCATTCTTATGGCACCAATTTGTGCCCTGTTGGCAGTTTTACTGATTAACCCTGCTAACGTTTTGCCTTTTTATTCAGGCGTATTTATGCCCAAAATGGTTGGGTTCATTAAAGATTATTTCTTGGTGTTTTTACTCGGTGCCATCTTCGGTAAAGTGGTTGAAATGTCAGGGATTGCCGAATCCATTGCCAAAACCATTGTGAATTTGATTGGCTCTAAAAATGCGATGTTAACTGTTGTGCTCTTGGGTGCGATTTTAACCTATAGCGGTGTCAGTCTCTTTGTGGTGGTCTTTGCAGTTTATCCATTTGCAAATCAACTCTTTAGACAAGCCAATATTCCAAAGCGTTTGATTCCGGGAACCATTGCCCTTGGTGCATTTACCTTTACCATGGATGCCTTGCCGGGAACCCCACAGATTCAAAACGTTATTCCGACGACCTTTTTTGGTACAGACATTTATGCAGCACCTTTTCTCGGTTTGATTGGTGCGGTATTTGTTCTTGCTACAGGCTTGAGCTATTTGGAATGGCGTCGCCGTGTAGCCGCTCGAAATGGCGATGGTTATGCCACAGGTATTGAGCTGACTGAAGCCGAGCAACAACAACTGAAGCAAAACTTAGATACAACAGCGAATGGTTCTACCGCACGTCAATGGTTGGCTTTTGTACCGCTCATTTTAGTTGCCGTGACCAATAAGTATTTATCCACTGCAATTAAAGAATGGTATCCAAACGGTTTCGACTTTAATGCTATTGGACTTGCAGCTTACACCGTCGATGTTGCGAAAACTTCTGCCATTTGGGCCGTGGGTTTAGCCTTAATTGTGGGTATTATCGCGGCAATTTCATTTGACTTCCGTCGTGTCTATACGGGCTTCAAAGATGGTGTCAATGCCAGTATTGGCGGGTCTTTACTTGCCGTGATGAATACCGCATCTGAATATGGTTTTGGTGCGATTATTGCGGCCTTACCGGGCTTTGCGATTATTAGTCATGCATTGGGCAATACTTTTACCAATCCACTGGTCAATGGTGCGGTTACCACGACAGTTTTAGCGGGTGTGACTGGTTCAGCCTCTGGCGGTATGAGTATCGCTTTAAGTGCGATGGCCGATCAATACAATGCTGCGATTTTAGCCATGGGTATTCCACCTGAAGTCATACACCGTATTGTTGCGATGGCTTCTGGCGGTATGGATACCTTACCGCATAACGGCGCCGTGATTACCTTGCTTGCTGTGACAGGTTTAACCCATAAACAATCCTATAAAGACATTTTTGCCATCACGATTATTAAAACCATCGCGGTATTTGTTGCTATTGCTGCCTTTACTTGGTTTGGTATTGTTTAAGACTTTGGAATGAAAAAAGAAGACAACGGAGTACATCATGAGTCAACTGTTAAAAGATAAAGTGGCATTTATTACAGGTTCAGCCAGTGGTATTGGACATGAAATTGCAAAGAAATTTGCCAGTGAAGGTGCCAAAGTTGTCATTTCTGATATGAATGCCCAGAAGTGTTCTGAAACTGTGGCGGCACTTCAAAAGCAAGGCTTTGAAGCATTGTCTGCGCCTTGTGATGTGACTGATGAAGAAGCATATAAAGCTGCGATTGAACTGACTCAGAAAACTTATGGTCGGTTGGACATTCTCATCAATAATGCGGGTTTTCAGCATGTTGCAGTGATTGAAGACTTTCCAACTGCAGTCTATCAAAAGCTGATTAATGTCATGTTGGTGGGGTCATTCATTGGCATTAAGTACGCATTTCCAATCATGAAAGCACAGCAGTTTGGTCGCGTGATTAATATGGCTTCGATTAATGGATTAATTGGATTTGCTGGCAAGGCCGGCTACAACAGTGCTAAGCATGGTGTGATTGGTTTGACCAAAGTGGCGGCTTTAGAGTGCGCGCGTGATGGTATTACGGTGAATGCTCTGTGTCCGGGCTATGTCGATACACCGTTGGTACGCGGTCAAATTCATGACTTGGCTAAAACTCGAAATGTCAGTGAGCAAAGTGCATTAGAAGATGTGATTTTGGCGATGGTGCCACAAAAACGCTTACTGAGTGTAGAAGAAATTGCGGATTATGCAATCTTCCTTGCCAGCGATAAGGCGGGCGGTGTAACGGGTCAAGCCGTGGTAATGGATGGTGGTTATACCGCGCAATAACTTAGCTCAGCACACGTTTAAAAATTGAAAAGCCTTGGATGCTCGTATCTGAGGCTTTTTTATAGCGATAGGTTTTGCAGAAAGACCTAGATTTAAATAGTAATGAGCTTGGTGAATGAGTCGGTAAATATAGAGTTATAGACTGAAGATTTTCAAATCCTTTCTCTTTTTCTGATTTATAGTTCAAAGTTTTACTTAACAAGGATGAAGGATTTAATGTAGATCAATTAAATCAAGAGATTAAGGATAAAATGGATGCATAACGACGATACAAATGAGCCCCAGAAATCACAAAATCAATAGGTATAGAAAACTCTCAGCACGGTATTCATTTGCTGATTCGGTATAAGAAAACTAAATTTTAATAAAAATAACCAGTTTTAAATCAATAAAAAAAGATGGTTTTTATTTTTATCTTATTGAATGGATTATTCTTTTATTAAAGAGCGTTGCAAATTAAAGCTTCTGCCACACTTGATTTTCATCATCAAAAGACACCGTAAAATTAAAACGAGAGTCCGCCGTTACCAAGTAACCTGTAGGTGTTTTCATGAGAACTTTGAGCACAGTGCCTTCTTCAAAGTTAATGGGTGGAAAGTCTTCTTTTGTCAGTGTGAGTGGTTTGATCAGTTCAAGTACTAGGGTTTCCATGTCATAGATCCAATAGTTTTTAATGAAAAGATAGTAGCATGAAGTTATTTTAAAATGTGCAAACTTCATTCTTTCATACATAAAATCAACAAGTAATCGTATGGTTGTCAGAGAAATACCATCATTGCACTCGCTTTAAATCCTAAGCAATTTTTCAGTTTGAAACCCAAAAGTTATAAGCAATAAAATATTATTTTAAATCTGGGGCAAAGCCCGTTCGTATTTTCATAAGTTATTGAAATAATTTATTTTGATTGTGATGTGACTGATCAAGTCGGAAAATAATGTCCTGAGCTCTTGTGAAGGGGTATACAAATCAAATAACGTATAACCCAATAAGGATAAGTAAAGTGTACAAACTTGCTGTAATGCGATTGTACTAAATTAAGAAATAAGGATTAGTATGCACGGATTGCATACCTGAAATATAAAAGGGATATATATCGTTCATGTTTAAGTCATTTTTCCCAAACCCTAGATGGTTCTTCATTTCGGTATTACTTTGGTCGGTGATCAATGTCGTACTGTGGTACACAGGGGGAAATACATGGGGAAGCGTCATAGGTTGGCCGCAAGGATATGCAACGGCTGAACTGCCTATAGGAGTGAGCCGTTTTTGGTCTCCGTCTTTTCTGTGGTTCTATCTCTGGTTTTTTATAGCAACAACCTTTTTTGCCTTATTTTGGCGTTTTGTCTCAGACAATAAATGGCAAAGATGGTCGATTTGGGGCTCCGCATTTATTCTGTTTAACATCTGGTTTGGTGTACAGGTCAGTGTTGCCATCAACGCATGGTATGGACCATTTTGGGATCTCATTCAAAGCATGCTTGGTAAAGGCGGTAACATTAAAGACCTATATATGGGTACTTTAACCTTCTTGTATATTGCGATGGTTGCGGTCACTTTCGCAGTGATCAATGCCTTTTTCACCAGCCACTATGTATTTCGGTGGCGTACAGCGATGAATGAATACTACACCCAACACTGGGAAAAATTGCGTCATATAGAAGGGGCATCACAACGTGTGCAAGAAGACACTATGCGCTTTGCTACTATTTTAGAAGATTTGGGCGTTGAGTTGATCAAGGCTGTGATGGTGTTGGTGGCTTTCTTACCAATTCTATTTGAGCTTTCAAAGAATGTTCCTGAATTGCCTATTGTGGGTGAAGTAAAGCATTCCCTAGTTTGGGCTTCTATTATTTGGGCTATTTTTGGTACGGTCTTGTTAATGGTAGTGGGAAGTAAACTACCAGGTTTAGAGTTTAATAATCAGAAGGTTGAAGCGGCTTACCGTAAAGAGTTGGTGTATGGGGAAGACCATGCAGACCGTGCCCAACCTGCAACATTGGTCGAACTGTTTAGCAGAGTAAGAAAGAATTATTTTAGACTTTATTTTCACTATGCTTATTTTAACTTAGTCGCGACATGGTATCGACAACTGGATATTTTATACAGTTTGGTGGTGTTATTTCCCGCAATTGCAGCAGGGAAAATGACTCTAGGTTTAATCAACCAAATTGGTAATGTGTTTGATAAAGTACGAGAGTCATTTCAATATCTAATTTTGTCATGGAAAACCATTATTGAACTGCTCTCGATTTATAAGCGTCTAAAAGCTTTTGAATCGACTTTGGATGACTAAATATTTTTGATGTATCTCACCTGCTGTTCACGGCAGGTTTTTTATGTGCTCAAGCATCATCTTGTCTGTAATTTTTGTTGTATGGGTCAAATTAAATTGATGAAATGTTGTTGGGTTTATCATAAAACAAAGCAGAATGATGTGTGCGTCAAGCTAAAATAAATAATAAAAACAGTTATTTAAGTTTGTTATTTTATGAGCTTTCCGCTAATGTTTTTATGCGGGTGTTTAAGAGTAAAGTCGTAGTGAATTATAAAATTTTATGTGTATTTGGGGTTTTGGGGAGTGTGTTGCAGGGCTGTACCAGTCTGGGAAATATAGCACAAGCACCTTTTAAAAATATTGCATCACCACAAGAATTAATCGTAGAACGAAAAATTAATGATACCGATAAAAACAGCAAAGAATACGTCTATCACACGGTAGGCGTAAAAAATGAAAAAGATATCGAGGTGCTATATCCACGCAGCATGTTTAGTCAGTATTGCCAAGCACATGGTGGGCGTTTTACTCAGACACAAAAAAGTAGTTTTAGCTTAGTGAAAGATCCGTGGGCGAAAAAATTACTTCGCACCTATAACAGTTTAAAACAGGGTACGGGTGCTTTTCGTTGCCAGCTCAATAATGGCGAGCAGTGGTCGGTGAGCATTGAGGCATTGTCTGAACGTAAACTGCCTAACTCAAATGATACTCGTGTGGTTAATTTACAAAGCAAAGTACTGACTGAGCCAGCACCACGGAGTATGGCACCTATTACACCAAGCAAAAAAGCGGTGACGAAGGCACCTGCGATCAAGGCAGAGGTGAAGAAAGAGGAAGAAAGCAAAAAAGAAGTAGAGCCTAAAAAAGAAAACAAAGTGGAAGTACCACCTAAAGTCGCCAAAGCTGTAGAAACACCGCAGCAGCAACAGGCCAAACTGTATGTGGCTGCACGCCGTGATATTAACAGTGGACGCAACCAAGTCGCTGCCTGTAACAGTGCACAACGCGCATATAACTATGGTCGTTTGCCGGGGTCGGATGCCTCAAATGTCTATACCGAATCGGGCATATTAGTTGCACGTTGTTTAACGGGTATTCCAAGTTATAGCAGTCGTTTTTCCAACCCTAAAGGGCAGGCAAAATATGTTTTGCAGAACTTAGCCAAAAATCATAACCACACAGGTGCTAAAAATATGCTCAAGCAAATGAAGTAAGATTTTAGGCTGTTTGCGACCGCACTTCATGTGAGCACCTCAACCAAAGGAAATACATCATGAGTAATGTGCAAACCCCAGCCACCTATTTTACTGCGCCTTTGCTAGATCAGACCGTGCAAGAAATAGACGTTGATATTTCAGCTCAGCCTTATTTTTACAACAATGGTGGAACACCCGAGTATTTAGCCGAAGTATCAGATGCTATTGAGCTGATTCAAGCATCCTCAACCAACGCCCATATGAGTAGGGGGCATGTTTATGATGTACCCAAAGAAATAGCGACGATCCAAACCCATTGGGGAGAGCAGACCCAATTAGCGTTCGCAGGAAACTCTTTTGAGTTTATGCCACTCAAAGCCACGCCAGAAACTGCTGCCGCATTTGGTATGACTTTGGTGAAAGCTAGACAGGCGATAGAGGTACAGGCTACGCAGAAAAAGTTGTCTCAAATTAAATATCAATATGGCATGTTGGCCGGTCATTTTTTCCCTTATGACCCAACTCAAATCAATCTAGATGCAAAAACCTTATATCCCTTTGTCGTCACAGACCTAGAGCATCATGACTTTCCGCATGTATTTGCTTCGACCGATCCAAATAAACTACCTTTAGTAATTTCAGCAGGACGATATTTTCCAAAAGACCGAAAAATTTACTTGGCTGATTTGTGGGTAGAACATGGTGACGCACTTTATATTCCTGAAATGCCGAAGCAAGTTGCTCCTGAATTTATCGATTTACATAATAACCGTAATGCTGCTTTAGCGTGTTGGAAGGGCGAAAGTAGTCAATCTACGATTCAGATGTATACTTTGCTTGACCCCAAAGGTTACTTCTATTGGTTTTGGAATGCATGCCCGACCGTACACCCACAGCTCACTGCCTTTGAAACTGCTGAGTTAAATAGGGAAATCGCTTGAATTGAGCGATTTAATTTTCTCCAACTACACGGTAATTTTACAGTTCCATAACAGGCTGATTGGCGGGCTTTGTGATACAAAGAATGCAATTGTTGATTGGAGTTGAGTTTATGTCACAGCCTGTTTTAAGCGTTTTACGTGGTCGGTCTTCTGTTATTTTTCGTCATGCTGTTTTGGCAGCAGCCTTGTGTGGTTCAGTCCAAGTTGCAACGGCCAGTACTACAGTCGACCAATTGAGTAATTGTTTGGTGAAGTCAACGACAGCAACAGATAAAACTACTGTGTTGCAGTGGACGTTTGCGGCACTGGCTGCACATCCTGATCTGAAGGTGTATAGCAATGTCACCGATGCACAGCGGACACAGCTAGATAAAAACTTAGCACAAGTATTACAACGCATTTTGGTGGAGCAATGTTCAGCGCAGACCAAAGCAGTGATTCAAGCTGAAGGCTTACAAGCGGTTGGAGACAGCTTTCAAGAACTTGGACAGATTACAGGTGAGGAAATTTTAAAGAACCCTGAAGTGAAAGGGCAGTTGCAAGGCGTACTGCGCTATGTGGATTTGAATAAATTGGTCACGACTTTTTTAACCCCAGAAATTTGGAATAAGTTAGGCGTGACGAGGTAGTTTAATCGATTAAAATATTTGAAAATTATGAATAGTAAGAACTGTTTATAAACTGAATCGAAAGCATTAATGTTATAAAAAAAGCTCCTTGAATCGAAGGAGCTTTTTTATTTTTGAATCTAAAGGCTGATAGGCCATCTCATAAAAGATTCATTTGAGGAACAACACAATTAAATCGTCACAGTCGCCCCTAAAGCTTGAATAAACTGTGCCATCCAAGCAGGGTGGGCAGGCCAAGCCGGTGCTGTGATCAAGTGTCCATCGGTTACAGCTTCAGTCACTTCAATGTCCGCATAAGTCCCACCAGCAAGTTTCACCTCGGCTGCACAGGCAGGGTAAGCGGAACAAGTACGACCTTTGAGTACATCGGCTGCCGCAAGAATTTGTGCACCATGACAAACTGCTGCAATTGGTTTTTTCGCAGCATCAAACTCACGCACGATCTCAAGAATACGTTCATTCATGCGTAAATATTCGGGCGCACGACCACCGGGAATGACTAAACCGGCATAGTCCGCAGTGTGTACCGCTTCAAAGTTGTAGTTGATAGCAAAGTTATGACCGCGTTTTTCACTATAGGTCTGCTCACCTTCAAAGTCATGAATGGCTGTGGCGATGCTTTCACCTTCATTTTTATCGGGACAGACTGCGTGAACGGTATAACCGAGACCTGTTAAAAACTGAAAAGGCACCATAGTTTCATAGTCCTCGGCATAGTCACCGACGAGCATTAAAATTTGTTTTGACATTTTTAAACCCTCTTTATTGTTTGTGCGTATTTATGTTCAATTTTGATCTAAATTAGCACAGTTCAGATGTCATTTTTAAGTCATTCAGTGCTCTTTAGTCGTATAACTGAGGTCATTTTTATAAAAAAAGCTCCAAGTAATTGAGGCGTTATCCCTGTCTGTAAAAGCTTGTTAAATCAATCAGTTTATATATTCACTGATATGAAATTTACTATGCTAAGGTGTTAATAGTCTAATGTGCAGGCTTTGCCGTTATATTCATAACGGTTGACATCATATTTTTGACCATTCCAGCGGTAAACAGCAAAACAAAATCCGGGGCCACCATTTTCAATATCTGGCCAACCGTCTTTTCCTTTGGTTTGTAGAAAAGTAGGGATGCCCATGTTTTCAAAAATGAGTTTCCATGTTCCAGCTTTTTGCTGAGAAATGATGTGGTAACCGACACCTGTGTTGCCATAGCACATGGTGCTGTAGTCTGAAATGACCGCGTCTTTTAGCCCGTCACCATTTAAGTCTTTGTATGTGGTGATTTTACCTGTGTCGCAGCTACCTTCCCAGCCATGTTTGGTTTTTGAAAAGCCTGCGGCTTTAAATATTTGGTTAGCTTCTATGGTAGGAACATTGGGTTTGGTTTCTGCAAAGGCAGTGGTGCTGAAGAAGGCAAGGGTAGAAAGTGTGAGAATGGTTATTTTCATTTTTGTCCTTTGATTTCTTAAAGTGGTGAATGTTTTTAAAGTAATAGAATACGTTTAGTGTAGTAATTTGGGGGAATTAAAAACTACTTCATGTAGAAATCCTCTCCCTAGCCCTCTCCTTTATTAAAGGAGAGGGAACTTCGCGTACCAAATTAATCACATGACAAAGTTTCCTTTTTTTAAAGGTGAGAAGCGAAGCTTCGCAAGGAGAGGGATTCAGAAATCAAGCATAAAAAAGGACTTGGATAGTTGGATGCATCCAAAGTCTTCGAGTTTGCTGATTGAGAATATTTTTTAGTGACCATGTTTTCTTCAATGTTATGTCTTCGGAGGTTTTTTAGCTTTATATTTTAAATTTTAGGTAAAACTTAAGCTGTTAATTATTAGGAATAAACCAACCTTTATATAGTATTATTGATTGAAATTTATATAGCTTATTGATGATGAAAGATTTTATAAAAAAACATAATGCACTAGGTTGGGTACTTGGGATTTTAGGTACTTTAATTGTAGGTGGTTTAGGAAGTGGTGTTTGGGAAGTAGTATTGAAACCCATATTTAGCTTTCTTGGAAATGGAATTATTAATTTTTTAGTGCAGACTTCATCAAGTTTTAGTGATGAGATTTATCAAAGTATAGCTTTACGTAGTTTAGATAGATTTCAAGCTAAGACTTATAGTCTCATTGTGATGATGCTTGGCTTAGTAACCATTTTTATGTGCGTAATATTATTTTCGAAAGTAAAGAAGAAACTTGATGACGAGCGAGATGGAGTTGAATGTGAAGAAAAAGAGAAAAACTGGGTCTTAAGAAATCATAAAAACTTCTACATTTTTATGGTGTTTTATTTCTTATTAGGTTGTATTCCTTTCTTTATTTATACTTATGATGGCATTAAAACAAATTTTATTGCCAGAAAAGTAATTACTTTTGAGTATCTTTTAAAAATAAATAGTGATGTTATAAGTGAGTTTGATCTTAAAAAAATTGAATCTCAATTTGCGCAAATAAATAATGTTAATGACTACGAGAAAATCATAAGAAACTTGGAAAATATCGCTCAAAAAAATAATAAACATATAAATAAAAAACCGCTCTAAAGCGGATTTTTTATTCCAAAACTAATCAGACCAATCAATTTCTTCATCAAATCATTCACTTGGGTAGGGGGGAGCTTTACCCTTAGGCGCTTTCATCAAGCAAACTACAAAAGCATCGAACTGTTTTATTTTAACTTTACATACAAGTGCTTATGCCCATTTTCTAGAGTACGTTCATCACATTCGAAAATTTGCGGAAAGCCTTTAATTAAATCATTAAGGCGTTTAAATCCATAAGTTCTTGGATCAAAATCAGTTTTCATTAATTTTAGTTGAGAGCCTAAAGATGCAACAGTAATCCATTCAGCATCTTGATTATCAAAAACTTGCTGTATAGTGGATAAGGGGAGTTCAGTATTAGAATTGGAGGTTGTTATAGTTTTTGATTCTATTTTAGTAGTTTCTTTAGTTACTGTTTGGGTGTTTTTCTGTTGTTTAATTGGTTGAGGTATTGTTGCAACTTCTTCATCACTTAAGTTTTCCACATAAGTAAAATGTGAGCAAGCATTTTTAAAGGCATCAGGAGTTTGCATTTTTCCAAAACCGGGCAGAGTAAAACTTGAAGTGCGACATAAACCACCTAATTAATTTAAAGGGTTTATGGAGTATATAAAATTGTCATACCATCATCTTAACTTTGAAGATCGTACTGCATTAATGCTTGAGTCAAGAAAAGAAGGCTTTTCAGCCAGAAAATTTGCTGAACTCATTAAAAGACATCCTAGTACGATCTATCGTGAGCTTAAAAGAAATAGCATCAATGACGTTTATCAAGCTCGATATGCTTCTGATAACACCTTCGCTAGACGTAGACGTGGTCACAGAAAACTCAAAATCGATTCAATCCTCTGGAAATTTATTGTTGAAGCGATCCGTTGTTTATGGTCTCCTCAGCAAATAGCAAAGCGTTTAAAGACATTTCCTGATTTGGATCAAACAATGAATGTAAGCCATACAACGATTTATTCAACGATACGAGCATTACCCAAGGGTGAGTTGAAAAAAGACTTATTATCCTGTCTGCGTCATGAAAATAAAAAGCGAAAAGCTAACGGTGAACCTAAAAAAGATTCTATATTACAGGATATTAAAACTATTCATGAGCGCCCAGCCGAAGTTCAAGAAAGAAAAATACCGGGTCATTGGGAAGCTGATTTAATTAAAGGTAAAGACAATAAAAGTTCGATAGCAACACTTATTGAACGAAATACACGGCTCTGTATCTTGGCAACATTACCTGATGCAAAGGCAGAATCAGTGCGCAAGGCTTTAACTGAAGCTCTGAAATATTTACCTGCAGAACTGCGTAAAACGTTGACCTATGACCGTGGACGCGAGATGTCAGAACATAAAATACTCGAAGAAGATTTAGGCATAGATGTATATTTCTGTGACCCACATTCACCTTGGCAAAAAGGCACATGCGAAAATATGAATGGTTTAATTAGGCAATATTTACCTAAAGGGATTGATTTAAATCAGGCAGATCAGCATTATTTAAATCAAGTTGCCATGTCACTGAATACTCGTCCTAGAAAGGCGTTAGATTGGCTTACACCATTAGAGAAATTTGCTCAGCTTGTTGATTATCATATGGCTTTTGAAACTGTCGCACCTCATGTTTGAATTCGCCCCGTAAACGGTTGCTCCTTGTTCTTTAATACGAATAGCTAAGGCAGTAAAATCGCTATCACTAGAAACTAGAGCAAAGCCATCAAAACGATTAGTATAGAGTAAATCCATCGCATCAATAATCATAAAGCCGTCAGTGGCATTTTTTCCTGTGGTATAAGCAAATTGTTGCATGGGTTTAATCGCTAAATCATTTATGGCTTGTTTCCAGCTACCATTTTGGCTAACAAAGTTCCCATAAATACGCCTTACTGTTGTTTCTCCGTATTTGGTAAGTTCATCTAAAATATTTTTTATATCCTTGGCTGATGCGTTATCTGCATCAATGAGTACTGCTAGTTTCGCTGTTTTTTCTTCAGAAATATTAAAAATAGTTTTTGATGCCATAACCTACTCGTAAAAAACCCCACATTTGTGAGGTTTTTATAACATGAAATCAACTAATTAGCGAATAAATCAACCAATCAATTTCTTCATCAATTCATTTACTTGCGCAGGGTTAGCTTTACCCTTAGACGCTTTCATTACTTGACCCACTAGACCATTGAAAGCTTTCTCTTTACCAGATTTAAACTCTTCAACCATCTTCTCATTGGCAGCAAGCACGTCTTTGATAATCGCTTCAATCGCACCCGTATCAGTTTCCTGCTTCAAACCTTTTTCCGCAATAATTTCGTCCGCAGTTTTGCCTTCATCCCACATAAAGCCGAATACTTGCTTCGCAATCTTGCCGCTAATGGTGTTATCCACGATACGCGCAACCATGCCACCCAGTTTTTCAGCCGAAACAGGAGAGTCTGCGAGTTCCAAGCCTGCTTTATTTAAAGCACCTGAGAATTCGCCCATCACCCAGTTTGCAGACACTTTACCTTGTGCAGCGCCGCCAGCAGCAGCCACAACCACTTCATAAAAGTCTGACATTTCACGGGTCAGTGTCAAGACATGCGCATCGTACTCAGTGACACCAAAGTCCGCTACGAAACGCTCACGACGTGCCGCAGGAAGCTCAGGCAACGCAGCACGAGCAGTTTCAATTTGCGCATCTGAAATAATCACAGGCAGCAAGTCAGGGTCTGGGAAGTAGCGATAGTCGTTCGCTTCTTCTTTCGAACGCATCGAACGTGTTTCCATCTTCACAGGGTCGAATAGACGCGTTTCTTGGTCAATCGTGCCATCCCATTCCAAAATTTCCATTTGGCGTTCAATTTCAACATTGATCGCTTGTTCAATGAAACGGAATGAGTTGAGGTTTTTCAACTCGCAACGTGTACCAAACGGTTGACCCGGACGACGTAACGACACGTTACAGTCTGCACGGAATGAACCTTCTGCCATGTTACCGTCAGAAATACCCAACCAACGCACTAAAGTGTGAATCGATTTGATATAAGCCACCGCTTCTTCAACCGAACGCATATCAGGTTCAGACACGATTTCAAGCAAAGGTGTACCTGCACGGTTTAAGTCGATGCCTGACATCCCTTCAAACTGGTCATGGATCGATTTACCTGCATCTTCCTCAAGGTGGGCACGCGTTACGCCAATGCGCTTTACCGTACCATCTTCAAGTTGAATGTCGATATGACCCAAGCCCACAATCGGGTTATCCATCTGGCTGATTTGGTAGCCTTTTGGAGAGTCAGGGTAGAAGTAGTTTTTACGGGCAAACACAGACGCTTGGTCAATGTACGCATCAATACCCAAACCAAAGCGAATGGCTAAATCGACCACTTCTTTGTTCAATACAGGTAGTACACCCGGCATTGCCAAGTCAACGAGGCTGGCTTGGGTGTTTGGGTCTTGACCAAATTCAGTCGAAGAACCTGAGAAGATTTTAGATTGGGTCGCAAGCTGAGTGTGAATCTCGATCCCAATAACGACTTCCCAACCATCAATCAATAATGATTTTGGTTTAGCAGCATTTTTAGTCATTATGCATTCTCCTCAGCAATTGCCGCACGTTTCGTATGCCAATCCGTCGCTTGTTGGTACTGATGTACCACAGACAACAGTTGAGATTCTGACCAATAGTTACCAATCAGCTGTAAGCCCACAGGTAAGTTGTCTTTGTCAAAACCAACAGGTGCATTAATCGCAGGAAGTCCCGCAAGGTTGACCGCGATGGTGTAAATGTCGCCCAAGTACATTTCAACTGGGGACAAGTTCGCGCCAATTTTATAAGCCGTGGTTGGTGCAGCAGGTGCCGCAATCACATCAACCAATTCAAACGCTTTTAAGAAGTCTTGTTGAATCAGACGACGGACTTTTTGTGCTTTGACATAGTAAGCATCGTAGTAACCCGCAGACAACGCATATGTACCAATCAAGATACGACGTTGCACTTCTGCACCAAAACCTTCAGAACGTGAACGTTTGTATAAGTCCATCAGGTCAACAGGGTTCTCTGCACGGTAGCCATAACGCACGCCATCGTAACGAGACAAGTTTGATGACGCTTCAGCAGGCGCAATCAAGTAATAGGTTGGAACATAAGCTTCAGTCATGTTGAGGTCAATCTCAACCAAAGTCGCACCCATCTCTTCCAATTTTTTCAATGATTCTTCAACGCGTGCTTTTACGTCTGCGTCTAAACCAGCGACATTGAAGTATTGCTTTGGAATACCAATACGTAGACCTTTAACAGATGTGCCGTTTAGGTTCGCCACATAGTCATCAACGTCTTTTTCAACGGATGTTGAGTCTTTTGCGTCATGGCCTGCCATCACATTCATGAGGTAGGCACAGTCTTCAGCCGAACGTGCCATTGGCCCGCCTTGATCCAGCGATGATGCATACGCAATCATCCCGAAGCGCGAGACACGGCCATAACTTGGTTTAAGACCCGTTAAGCCACAGAACGATGCAGGTTGGCGAATTGAACCACCTGTGTCTGTACCTGTGGCAAATGGAGCAAGGTCCGCTGCAACCGCTGCCGCAGAACCACCTGAAGAACCACCTGGTACATGACCTAAGTTCCAAGGGTTTGCTGTAGCGCCGTAGAATGAATTCTCAGAGGTTGAACCCATTGCAAATTCGTCCATGTTCACTTTACCTAAAGTGACTAGACCAGCGGCTTTACCTTTCGCTACAACGGTAGCGTCGTAAGGAGAGATAAAGTTATCCAACATTTTTGAGCCCGCAGTGGTTTTAATGCCTTGGGTGCAAAAAATGTCTTTGTGTGCAATTGGCACACCTGTCAATGCGGTTGCTGTGCCTGCTTTAATTGCAGCATCGGCAGCATCGGCTTGTGCAAGCGCTTGTTCTGCAGTCACGGTTACATAAGATTTAACTTGTGTATCCAGTTTTGCAATGCGCTTTAAATAATGTTCAGTCAGTTCGCGAGATGAAAATTTAGCCCCAGCTAAACCCTCAGAGAGTTCACGAATCGATAAGCGATGTAAATCTGTCATGAGAAATGTCTTTACGTTAATTTTTACAAAATAATGGTTTAACTGAATAGAAATTATTCAATCACGCGAGGAACTAGGTACAAACCGTCTTGCACTTGCGGTGCAATGGCTTGATATTCATCACGATGATTGGTTTCTGAAACCACATCTTCACGTAAGGGTTGTGGGTGATCAAATGGGCTTTTAAGCGGCTCAACACCATCGGTGTCGATGCCTTTTAAGGTTTCCATCATGCCTAAAATTTTATTTAGACTTTGAGCATATTCAGCAGATTGCGTATCATCTAGCGACAATCGAGCAAGATTGGCGATTGCTGAAACTGTTTGTGCATTTAAATCTGCAGAATGCTGTGCATCCGATGTAGACATAACATCACCTGAGTCAGTATTAAAAAA
This sequence comes from Acinetobacter sp. P1332, assembly GCF_044057475.1. Classification (NCBI taxonomy): domain Bacteria; kingdom Pseudomonadati; phylum Pseudomonadota; class Gammaproteobacteria; order Moraxellales; family Moraxellaceae; genus Acinetobacter; species Acinetobacter sp. P1332. The sequence goes on along the minus strand of NZ_CP171157.1, from coordinate 2,574,761 downwards.
TTTCAAAATATCGTGCGTTATAATAAGCGATTGACTTGTTCAAATCATCACATTTAGTTAAAGTTGCCACCTTGCGTCCACATAAAGTTTAATCGAGAACGTCTCCGTGATTCTAAAAAGACTAATTGGCTTGTTTTCGCCCGATCTAGCCATTGATTTAGGTACAGCAAATACACTTATTTATGCACCAGGACGAGGCATTATATTAAATGAACCGACAGTTGTGGCGATTCGTCACAGTGGTTCACAAAAAATCGTTGCCGCGGTAGGTCTTGATGCAAAGCAAATGCTGGGCCGTACACCTGCAAATATCTCTGCCATTCGTCCAATGAAGGATGGTGTGATTGCCGATTTTGAAGTGACCGAAACTATGCTGAACCAATTTATTGGTAAAGTACATGAAAAACGTCTGTTCCCACCTGCACCTCGTGTTGTGGTGTGTGTGCCTTGCAAATCAACTTTGGTTGAGCGTCGTGCTATTCGTGAAGCTGTATTTAATGCAGGCGCGCGTGATGTTCGTTTGATTGAAGAACCAATGGCTGCTGCAATTGGTGCAGGTATGCCAGTTGAACAAGCATGCGGCTCTATGGTGGTCGATGTTGGTGGTGGTACAACTGAAATTGCGATTATTTCGCTTCAAGGTTGTGTCTATGCTGACTCACTACGTATTGGTGGTGATGTATTTGATGAACAAATCATTAACTATGTACGTAAAGCACATGGTTGCGTGATTGGTGAAACCACTGCTGAAATTATCAAGAAAGAAGTGGGTATGGCTTTACCAGAACCTGATTCTAAAACACTTGAAATTGAAGTTCGCGGCCGTAACCTTGCTGAAGGTGTGCCACGTGCGATCACTGTGACTTCGGACGAAATCACGCAAGCGATTTCTGATCCATTACAAAGTATTGTTTCAGCTGTGAAATCTGCACTTGAGCAAACGCCTCCTGAGCTGTCTTCAGACATCGCTGAGCGCGGTATAGTATTGACAGGTGGTGGTGCATTACTGCGTAACCTCGATAAACTTCTTGCGCAAGAAACAGGCTTACCTGTGGTGGTTGCAGAAGATCCTCTAACTTGCGTCACTCGTGGTGGTGGTAAAGTTTTAGAATTCTTCGATAATCCAAATCACGACATGTTATTTGTAGGCTAATAAAGGAATCGGCGGGTGCAAACAAATCTGTTTTCCAGACAACCGCCATCTTTTCGCTCATTTATCATTGCAGTGATCACATGCTTGGTCGTGCTGTTTTTTAACTGGCGCATGCCGCATGTGATTCAACCTGCAAGAGATGTCTTGTACGCCGCTTATAATCCAATTTATGCCGTAGCAAGTTATCCCGTGTTATCGCGAGAGTGGCTGAATCAACAAACCAAGTCTGAAGCTCAATTGCGCCGTGAAAATACCGCGATGCAAGCCGAGTTATTGCAGGCGCAGGTGCGTTTACAAAAATTATCTGAATTATCTGCGGAAAATACGCGTTTACGCGGTCTGTTAGATACCCCGTTGATCATTGATGGTCGTATGGAAATTGCAGAAGTCATTGGGACAGATGCCGATCCATTGCGTCATATTATTGTGGTAAACCGTGGTGCCAACAGTCAGTTGAAGGTCGGGCAAACCGTGCTCGATGACAAAGGTATTATGGGACAGATTATTAATGTCTATCCGCATAGTAGTCGCGTCATGTTGCTTTCAGATAAGGAACATTCTCTTTCGGTTCGCTTAGAGCGATCTGGAATGCGTGCCATTGTTTCAGGGACTGGAGATTTGGGTCATTTGAAAATGGAATACGTGCCGACCAGTGCCGAAATTAAAGTGGGTGAAAAAGTGTATAGCTCTGGTTTAGGTGAGCATTTTCCAGCAGGTTATCTGGTGGGCACCATTTCAAAAATCAGTCGTCATAATTCAGGCGAGTTTGCTCAAATTGATGTTGTTCCTGCTGCACAGTTAGCGGGTGGGCATCATGTCGTTGTGTTATTTTCCGATTCTTTAGCGATGGAGCAACCACATGCCGATCGCTAAACTTCGTGCCGCCAAACAGCGTGACCCCTTATTTCCGATCATTTTTTCGGTGATCATTGCTTCAGTGTTGATGGTTTATCCCTTGTCTTATGCGCTCTCTGGTTGGCGTCCACTGTTTATGATGATGGTGATGCTGTTTTGGGTGCTATGCCAGCCGACATGGAGCGGGATTTGGTTTGCCTTTGCAGTCGGGATTTTCACCGATTTACTACTTGATGCACCTTTGGGCTTAAACGCGCTCAGCTTTGTCCTGATTACATTTGTGTCCCGTTTTTTAACGCGGGAACGTCGAATTATGACCTTTGCCAATATTTGGGTCATCGCTACCTTGGCTGTGATCGCGCATTTGTTTATTACCTGGATCGCACAAATTATGATCGGGGCACAGTTTTCTCTTGCACGTCATTGGCAACCGTTGTTGAGTAGTGTGCTGACTTTCCCTATGGTCTATTTCATCTTGAAGAAATGGCGCGTTTAATTTTAGCATCCAGTTCGCCCCGTCGCCGTGAGCTGCTTGAGCAGCTCAGTCTAGTATTTGATATCTATAGTCCAGATATTGATGAGTCTGTACAAGCAGGCGAGTCGGTAGCTCATTATGTGGAGCGACTGGCATGTGCCAAAGCTGAGGCAGTACAGCTTCAATACCCAGATGCAATTGTGATTGCTGCCGATACCAGTTTAGGGGTCGATCAAGAGATTTTAGGCAAACCAGAATCTAAGCAGCATGCATTTGAAATGTGGGGAAAAATTTCTGGGCGCAAGCATGATGTATATACTGCGGTTTGTGTTCGTACAAATACGCAAATTTCAAGTATAGTAGTTCGTACTGAAGTTGAATTTCAGCATTTGAGCCCGAATGATATGGAAGCATATTGGGCTACATCTGAACCCATTGGCAAGGCGGGAGCCTATGCTATACAAGGCATTGCAGCACGTTATATTCCACGTATAGAGGGAAGCTATAGCAATGTCGTGGGGCTGCCGTTACATGAAACGGTACAGTTATTACAGGCAGTTAAGGCACTAAATTAACTGTCTCAAAAGATTTTTTATAATGTTTTGAGTTTGTTATGTCTGACGAGTTATTAATTAACGTCACGCCTATGGAATGTCGCGTCGCGTTAATTGAAAACGGCACGGTCAATGAATTATTTATTGAGCGTACGGTGAAACGTGGTTTAGTGGGCAATATTTATAAAGGTAAAGTGGTTCGTGTTCTTCCGGGAATGCAGGCTGCTTTTGTCGATATCGGGCTGTCACGAACTGCTTTTTTACATATTAATGATATGGTTTGGTCACGTAATCAACCCACCCCGAATGTTTTTGAGCTCTTACAGCCAGGACAAATTCTTACTGTTCAAGTCATGAAAGATATGCTGGGCACCAAAGGGGCTCGGCTTTCAACTGATCTTTCCATTCCTTCGCGCTATTTAGTGATGATGCCTTATGGCAATCATACGGGTGTGTCTCAACGCATTGAGTCTGAAGCTGAGCGTGATCGTTTACGTTCGATGATTGAGCGTATTCAAGCGGAACATAAACTTCCGGGTTCAGTGATTGTTCGTACAGCTGCTGATGGGATTGCGGAAGCTGCCATTGCGCAAGACATGGCTTATTTGGCGAAACTTTGGGAATTTATTCAGCGCAAGCAAATCAGTATTGCGGTGCCATCGTTAATTTTTGAAGAACTGCCTTTACCCCAGCGAATTATTCGCGATCTTGCGAGTGAAAAGACCGCTAAAATTTCAGTCGACTCGCGTGAAATACATGGCAAGCTCCAAGAGTTCGTAGAAGAATTTGTTCCGAATATCAAAGAACGCCTTATTCATTATCCGGGTGAGCGCCCAATTTTTGATTTGTATAATGTCGAAGAAGACATTCAAAGAGCGCTGCAGACGCGTGTTGCGTTGAAGTCTGGTGGTTATTTGATGATTGACCAGACTGAAGCTATGACCACTATTGATGTTAATACAGGCTCATATGTGGGTGGTCGCTCTTTAGAAGACACCGTGTTTAAAACCAATATGGAAGCGACACAGGTCATTGCGCGCCAGCTGAGACTACGCAATTTAGGCGGTATTATTATTATCGACTTTATTGACATGCAAGAGCAGGAGCATCGAACTGAGGTCATGACTCAGTTTGAACGGATGCTTGAGCAAGACCATGCAAAAACCAAAATTACACAGGTTTCTGAGCTAGGTTTGGTCGAAATGACACGTAAACGTACACGTGAATCATTAGAGCACTTATTATGTGAATCTTGTCCGACCTGTCAGGGACGGGGTTATGTGAAAACAGCTGAGTCTGTATGTTACGAAATCTTTCGAGAAATCATGAGATATACACGTGCGTATCAATCTCAGACTGGCTTTACTGTCGTTGCGCATCCATCCGTGATTGACCGTTTGTTAACTGCAGAAGCCCCAGCAGTCGCTGATTTAGAGCATTTCATTGGTCGTGTGATTAAATTTCAGGTGGAAAATTTATATACGCAAGAGCAATACGATATCATTCTGAGCTGAAATTGTAACAATATATGGTTAAATAGTTGTTACAACTGAAATTTTACTTTCGATCTTAGATTTTTAATACTAGAAACACGGAAATAGCCAAAGCTTATTCTCCCAAATAGGTTTAGCAAATGAGGTGTGATATGGGTGTTAGAGAAGCAATTATTCAACCTAGTTTGAAACATTTATTAGATACGAAAGTAACGCATAATGCATATATCGTGGATGATCAGGGTAAAGAAGTACAAATTACAACTGCCATGATTCGTACTGCATGTCATCAATTATTAAAACAATGTCGTAGCATTAAAAACTAAGGGGCTTATCGAAGCCCCTTAGTTTTATTGATTATTCTTGTATTTCTGATTCGTTTTTTTGCGGCATCAACTGACCGTTTGCAACTTTGGGTCTTCGATCCCCACAATCGCCTCAAAGCGTTGAATCTCTTCTTCTAAGTGTGTGAGTAGATTCTGCATCTTCGGTAGCGCATTTCGACAAGCCGTCAAACCAACTTCAAGTTTATCTAAATAACTGGTCATGGTGATGTTGAGTGCCTGACCATCTAAAATGATTGAGGCAGGGTATAGCGCATCGAGTCGTGCCCCGTTCCAATACAATGGTTCACGTGGGCCAGGAACATTTGAAATTACCAGATTAAATGCTTGGCGCTTAGGCAGTAAGCCTGAGGCAATATTGAGACCAGCAGCACTATAAACAAACGCACTATAGTTCAAAATTTGGTTTGAGTTCATGCGTTTGAACTTTTCTTTGGCATTTTGCACACTACGACGAACAATTGCGAGGCGCTCTAGTGGATCTTCTTTATGCGTGCCTAAATTTGCCAGAATCATGGTGATACGATTCGACATAGACGAATCATCATCACGAACCGAGGCAGGTACCATGGCAATTAAAGGCTTTTTAGGAAGTGCGTCTTGGGACAAAAGATATTCACGTAGGGCACCTGAACAAATCGCCAGTACGATGTCATTAATCGTGACCCCTAGACTTTTAGAAATATGACGTAAGCGATCAAACTCAAAAGACTGTGCTGCAAAACGACGCGAAGAGCTAACCCGTTGGTTCAGAATAGAGCTGGGTGCTTGAAAGCTTGAAACATAATCAGGATTACGTCCCATATCTTTCATGACTGTTTGTGACAACTCATACATGACACGTGGTGTTGACCCAAGCTGGCCCATTACGCCATTCATTATTTTCTTAAAGCGGCTAACATTCGGTTCTTTTAAACGCTTCGCACGAGGGCCTTCAACACACCAAGGTGGTACAATACTCTTTGCATTTGGATCTTGTGATAATGATTTTTCCACCAAACGCATACACGCAATACCATCCACCATCGCATGGTGAATTTTGAAGTACATGGCAAAACGATTCCCTTCAATCCCTTCAATAATATGACAGGTCCATAACGGTTTAGCGCGATCAATTAAACTACTGTGTTCCTGTGAAATATAGGTGAGCAGTTCAAGAATACGCCCCGGTTGTGGGAGTGCGATATGACGAAAATGGTGATCAAGATCAAACTCTTCATCTTCATCCCAAAATAAGCCGTTGAGTTTGTTGTTAAATGGAGGAATAGGAATGGATTTGGAGTTACGAATATCTGCAACTAAATTTTGAATGAAGCTGGCAGGTGCATTTTCCGGGATTTGGAATAAGAATAATCCACCGACATGCATGGGTTGCTGGCGTTTTTCAAGTGATAAAAAAATAAAGTCAATCGGATGTAATGGACGCATAGTCTGGATTGCCTCACTGCAATATCTGACCGCTCCTATATGAGCAATCTTGTTAGAATTATAGAACTTAAAGCTAGTATATCGATTTTTTTTAACAATGGGAGCGCTTTGTGTGTATCCATTGGTTGCGAAAAAACCACTGCTTTGCAGTGGTTTTGATCTTTACTTTTTCAAATTACCTGCATGTAGGCCACATTCTTTGTGTGTCGCTTCCTCCCACCACCAACGTCCTTCACGTTCATGTTGGTTTGGTAACACTGGACGCGTACATGGTTCACAGCCAATAGAAATAAAACCGCGCTCATGCAATGGATTATAAGGCACTTCCATCATGCGAATGTAGCTCCACACATCGGCACTGGACCAGTTGGCAAGAGGATTGTATTTAATCAATTGTTTGCCTTCGCCTGAAAAGCCTGCATCTGCTTGAATAACTGGAATCTCAGTTCGTGTGCCTGGGCTTTGGTCTTTACGTTGACCCGTAATCCAACCATCTAAAGTCGCTAATTTTTTACGTAAAGGCTGAACTTTACGGATACCACAACACTCTTTATGATCATCTTGATAAAAGCTGAATAAACCTTTTTCATTGATCAGTTGTTGAACGGCATCTGCTTCTGGGAAGCAAATTTCGATATTAATGTTGTAGTGTTTACGCACAGTTTCGATAAATTGATAGGTTTCTGCATGTAAACGTCCTGTGTCTAAGCTAAAGACACGAAAAGGTTTACCTAAGTTAGCAGCCATATCAATAAGTACGACATCTTCTGCACCTGAAAACGAGATGGCAATTTCACCCGTTTGATTCAGTGCAAGTGCTAAAATTTCACTTGGTGATTTGTCTGCATATTCAGCTGCGAGAGCATCAACAAGATCAATAGTTGGAATGGTTGTCATAAGTATCCTGGCAATAGGCTTGGAATCTAACAAGACCTATATTACGTTATTTGCTGTGCATTTTAATAGAGTTGAAATAAACCACTTATCACTAAAAAATAAATGCTTATGAAAAAAATAGATTTAAAAAACAGCAATGCATTAGACAAATATTAAGCTATGATAGTTCAAAATTTTTCCACGTAAATAAAAGGGAGTATTCATGGAAGTTGTTTGCCTTGATCTAGAAGGGGTGTTAGTTCCAGAGATTTGGATTAACTTTGCTAAAAAAACAGGCATTAAAGCGCTTGAAGCAACCACACGTGATATTCCTGATTATGATGTGCTCATGACGCAGCGTTTGAATATATTAAAAGAACATGGTTTAGGCTTAAATGATATTCAAGAAGTCATTGCTGAGATGGGCCCATTTCCAGGCGCAAAAGAATTTGTTGAATGGTTACGTACACATTTTCAGCTGATTATTTTGTCAGACACTTTCTATGAGTTTGCGCACCCATTAATGAAACAGCTGGGCTGGCCAACGATTTTTTGTCATAAGTTAGAGACTGATGAAAAGGGTATGATTACAACCTATAAGCTGCGCCAACCTGACCAAAAACGTGAAGCAGTTAAAGCATTGCATGGACTAAATTACCGTGTGATTGCCGCAGGTGATTCTTATAATGACACCACTATGCTGGGTGAAGCGGATAAAGGTTTTTTGTTTGATGCACCAGAAAACGTGATTAAAGAGTTCCCACAATTCCCTGCAATTCATGGTTATGCAGCTTTAAAAGAGGCAATTCGTAATGCTTCAGTTCGTGATATTCCTGCTTAATATATTGATTTTAAAATAATAAAAAATGGCGCAATTAGCGCCATTTTTCATTGAATTCAATGTTAGTTAACATAGATTAATTAAAAGCGATAGCCAATTTTCATACCATATGCAAGGGCGCTGTTATCTTCAAAGCTACCAACAACATTCCCACCTGTTTGTGCATCTGCATCACCTAACCATAGGTAACGTACGCCAGCAGCAATGAAATAGCTTTGTGCAGGGCTATATTGAGCGCCTAATCCAATACTCCAGTTTCCTTCTACAGGGCCAAGTGTCGTAACAGGGTTACCTGCTCCAGAGTCATAACCAACAGAAGCTGAACCAGCCCATTTATCATTAAACTTATGAGAAAGACCTGTTGTAATAGACCACTGATCATCTGAATAGTCGATTAGATTTTGTGCTTTACCTCTTGCAGCTTGTGTTGCAGCAGCTAAATATGTTGGCTTAACTGCAAATTGATCCCAATGTACCCAGCGAATATTTGCAAAAGCTAAGGTATCTTTAGCGACACCTGATTGCAAATCAATGTTTACAGACTGAGGTGTAACAACTTCTGTGTTTGAGTTGGGACGAACAACAGCACCTAGGGCAAATGTTTCTGAAGTATCAAGTTCATGTTTAATTTCAGAGCGATAAGTGATAGCAGCTCTAAGTGCAATTTCAGGAATAGAGTATGCGGCACCTGCAATCCAACCGAAAGCATCATCTTCTTTGAGATCTATGTCGTAGCCACCTAATAGACGAGTACCACCGTATGCGGCGCCACGTAATGAAACTTTTCCTTCAACTGTTTGATATACGGGGCCTGCATAAAAATTCCAGTTTTGGTTGGGTTGGTAACCAATCAGCGCAGTTAGATTATGAGTATCAACTTCAACAGAAGTTCCTTCCGTACCATTACCAAATGTACCTGCTGTTGATGAGTAGGTTGCATCAGCACCGAAAGGCTGATCATATAATAATCCTAGTGAAATATTATCGGTTGGCTGTATTTTAATCGCTGCAGAAGGGAAGTAGTAATCACCTCCCATATCACTGATTTTTTCATCTTTAACAACTGTAGAGGTACCTTCTACAGTTGGATCAATTACTGTAAAACCAGCTTCAGCATAGTTGCCCGATTGAAAAAAAGCAGACATTGATTGCCCAGATCGATCTAGACCGCCAGCTATGACAGAAGTTGTTGGGATTAAGCTGAGTAAAATAGCCGAGCGAAGAGCTGTAAGCTTCATAGGGAACATTCCTTGTTGTAGCTTTATGTAAGTGATTGGCACGAAAAGTAACATAAATACAAAAAGAGTAAATGCTCAACTACGGTTGTAAAATGAACTGAAAAGTTAAAAAATATACTTGTGTAGAGTAAAAACACTAAAAAAAAATATTAATTTTATGATTTATATGGATTTATTTTTAGATGCTGAGTGGCTGATTGAATATTATGCAAAATGTTTAAGTGTTTATTTGTTGCTCAAATGAATCACAAGTGTATAAAAAAGAGCGTAGGTGTCATTGTTGAAAATGAAAAAACCATCTTTGCAGATGGTTTTTTCAGTATTAGTAATTAGAACTTGTAACCGATTTTTAAGCCATAAGCTAAAGCATCATTGTCATTAAATTCTGCAACATAAGTATCTGATCCAAAGTTAGATGCGACTTGCGCTTTTGCATCGCCTAACCAGAAGTATTTAACACCACCAGCGATAAAGGTTGCAGGTGTTGGACTATATTGAAGTCCTAAGCCAACATTCCAGTAACCTTCAGTTGGGCCAAGAGTTGATATAGGATTACCTGCACCAGAATCCCAACCTACTGAGACATTACCTGCCCATAGATCATTAAATTTACGGCCTACACCTACGTTTGCTGACCATTGGTCATCAGTATAACCAACAATATCAAAGCCATTTGGGTTGTCTGGAGTCTGGCCTAGCGCACCTAGAGTATCTGCAACAGTTCCGAATTGTTTTAGGTCAATAGAAAAGTCTTTCCAATTCACCCAACGTACATTTGCAAAGGCAACTGTATTTGCCATGATCCCTGTTTGGAAATCAAGGTTAACAGATTGGGGAGTTGTAATATTTGCATCTGTTGCTACATCGTAAACAGGGCTACTGCCAACAAATGCTAATACGTTACTTTGACCATATTCGCGAGCAGATGCTTTGTGGTCAATTTCAGAGCGATAAGTGATAGATGTTTTTAAAGCAATTTCAGGAATTTGATAAGCAAAGCCAGCTAACCAGCCAACTGCACCATCTTCATCTAAATCAGCATTATATAAGCCAAGGCCGTTAGCTGAACCATATGCCGCACCACGTAATTGAACATTACCTTTAATTGTTTGATAAACAGGACCAGCATAAATGTTGAAATTTTCATTTGGCTGGAAACCAAAAATCATAGACAAACTTTGAGTGTCAACTTCTACTTCAGTTGCTTCACCGTTTAAGTGTAACAAACCTGTATTGAGACCAACAAGTGGGTCACTTGTTGAGTATGCAGCATCAGCACCAAATGGTTGGTCATAGATCAAACCAAATGAGAAGTGGTCTGTTACTTGTAATTTAAGAGCAGCTGAGGGGAAGTAGTAATCATCTCCCATGTCAGAAAGATTGCCGCCACCAGCAGTTGAAATAGCCTTCCCAGATACATCTGGATCTAATACAGAAATACCTGCTTCAAAGTAATTACCAGGTTGCAAGAATGCAGAGATTGACTGACCTGAACGATCTAGAGCAGCGGCAAATGCCCCCGTCATTGGTACAGTTGCTAAAATCATTGCTGTCGTTAATGTCTTTAATTTCATTCTACGTCTTTCCTTGAGGTGCAAATGCAAATGTTTGTTGCTCATTTTGTGTTTATGTTTTTTGGCTTTTGGAGAAGTCGGTTAACCGAAATCATTTGTTACTCCGTGTCACAAAAATAGCACAATTAAAATAAGAGTAAATGCTCTAGACATAACTAATCAGTTCAAAAAGTGATCGCAATAGAGTTTTTACACTAAAAAAACACTTTTTTTCAACTTAAGTTAATGAAAAATATAAATATATAATTTGAAATATAAAATTTATTTTTTGGTTAAAATTTACTCAATTAAGCGTAAAAATAAATCCTTTTTGTGATTCGTATCACTTTTTTCTTTACTGTATTTATAATACAAAATTATATTTCGTAGATCATTTATCGATTATTTTTATTTAGAAGATCAAGTTATTGTTTTTTACATGATTAATATTGTCTACAGCGACAATGATAATTGTTGCGGTTATATTGCGTTGTGTTATAAAAAATATATAAAAGCTGAAACAAATGTTAAGAACAAAAATCTTTAGTTTTAAATATAGATGAATGAATACAGGTGGTTATTAAGCGGTGTAATCAGCACTCAATCTTGACTTAAATTAAGCTGTAGTTTTGTTATACCGTTAAAAGCATAATTTATTAAAAAATTTAGAGTTTTAGTTCGCTATCGCTCTACTGTGAACCATAAATGATTAGAAGGATGGGCTTTGTTGTACAAACCTATTCTTAAAGCCATCTTTAGCAATATAATTTCCGAATGAAGAAGCCAGCACCTAAAATTGACCGTACAAGCAATTGCTCCTCATATAACCGAGTTCTCATTAATCGTGGAAATATTGCCATTTGGTTTGATCTTGAAACTCAGAGGTATGCTCATTATTGAACAAAGTAGCAAAACCAGAAGTCATACAATATGGCTTCGACTTTTGTCTCTTAACTCGGTTGGAGGAACGCCAAACCAACTTTTAAAGTTGCGACTAAAAATAGATAACTCTGCATAGCCCAACTGTAGAGCAATATCCGTCAAATTCACATTGCCTGCATCAAGCATACGCAGTGCTTCTTTTTTTCGGACATTTTCGAGTATATCTCGATAGCTTGTTCCTTGCATTTTTAAAGCGCGCTGAAGCTTTTTCGGATGCATGCCCATACAGAGTGCGATATTTTCAATGCTGCAGTCTCCTGTCGCCATCAGCATGCGGACTGAACTCTCTATCAGTGCGGTATTGTCTTCAGTTTTGGTGCTGCTTTGTGTTTCAAGCTGCTGTACGATCAGCTGATTGATGGCATCTTCATTAAAATTATAGGGTTTATAGCTTAAAAAGCTTGCAGGAAAATAAAGTGCATCTTCATCGGTTTCAAACTCTACCTGACATGAAAAATGTGCTTGGAAAGTTTGAGCACCTTTTTGTGGTGCTTTTTGCTTGAAGCAAATTTTTTCTGCATGCCACTGCGGGCCAATCAAATCTTTTAAAATATTCGCGACAAGGCAAATGGCCAGTTGTGATTTTTGTGGTACATCGGTGTTGTATTCACTTAAACGCACAAAGTTCAGCTTACAGAGCAGAGCATTATGTTGCGAGACGTGGAAGACAATGCCTTCAGCATGTAAATAGACATATTTTTGCGCCACGCTTAAGGCTTCAAGTATGGTCATTTGTCGGGACATATAGACGCCAATCAAACCGATTGTGCTAATATTTTGGAGTGCACCGAGTTTTAAACCGAAGCAATCATCCTGACAAGCTAAGGCCGCTTTTTCCAATAAATTTAAATAATGATCATAATGAATAAATGAATCTGGATCACGGAGTAAAGCAGGTAAAATCCCGATCTCTTTCAAGATTTCTATAGGGTTTACGCCATAACTACGGACTAAGTCTTCAAAACCGCCGAGGCTGGCTGCACGAATATAACTTCCCATTACAACATTCCGTGTTGTCCTAAAAGATCAATTTAGTGTCCTAAAAAGTCAAGCATAATTCAAGTCATTTGTTAAAGTAGGATAAGAGATTGTCTCAATCAACATAGAAAAGAAGTATTGAATCACCATTTTTAGCCGTGAAAGGAAAAGCATATGCAACTTACGGTTCAGCCTCATATCGAGCAAACAGTGATAGAACAGACATTACACGATTGTTTTCAATTGCAGCGCAAAAGCTTTCATCAACAAGGCATTGAAACGATTGCGCAACGTAAGCAACATTTACTGAATTTAAAAGCACTGATTAACGATCACCGTGAAGCAATTATTGAAGCCCTGAATCGAGATTATGGCAATCGTTCACGTCATGAAACCTTACTGGCAGAAATTATTACGGTCACAGATGATATTAACGGCAGCATCAAACACTTGAAACAGTGGACTAAAGTACAAAAAAGACATGTCGATCATAGCTTGTATTTTGGTGCGAAGAACCGCGTAATTCCTCAGCCACTGGGGGTGATTGGAATTATTGTGCCGTGGAATTTTCCCATCAATTTGATGTTTTCACAGTTGTCGGCCGTGTTTGCTGCGGGAAATACGGCTATGGTTAAAATGTCTGAAAATTCAAGACATTTGGCTGAATTGCTGATTGAGTTAAGCCCCAAATATTTTAAAGCGGAAAAATTACAGATTTTCGATGAGACTGGTGAAGTGGGTATCGCATTTTCAAAATTGCCGTTTGACCACCTGATGTTTACTGGTTCTGGTGCGACAGGGCGTAAAGTCATGGCTGCTGCAGCACAAAACTTAACCCCTGTGACTCTGGAACTGGGTGGTAAATCTCCTGCGGTGATTGACCCTGAATACCCTATTGAGAAAGCTGTAGAACGCATTATGTTTGTGAAACAGTTTAATGCGGGACAAATTTGTACCAATGTCGATTATTTATTTGTACATGAGTCGAGGTTACAAGCGTTTATTCAAGCGGCATCAGTTTGGGTGCAGGAACATGTGCCTGATATTCATAGCAAAGATTATACTTCTGTGATTGATGAGCGTGCATTTCAGCGCTTAGTACATAGCTTGGCAGATGCTGAAGCCAAAGGGGCTAGTTTAATTAATTTAAATCAGCAAGAGCCTGATGCTGCGACACGAAAATTTCCACTGACTTTGGTGTTGAACAGTAATGATGAGATGGAAATTGATACGCGTGAAACCTTTGGCCCGATCTTGATGGTCAAAACCTACCAAAAGCCTGAAGATGTTGTTGACTATATTGTTCAGCGTGATCGTCCATTGGCCTTTTATCCATTTAGCAATAACAAAAGCTTAGTCGAATTTTATATCAGCAGAGTTATGTCGGGCGGGGTTTCGGTCAATGATGCCTTATTTCATGTCGGGCAGCATGACTTACCATTTGGTGGAGTCGGTGCCAGCGGGATGGGGCACTATCATGGCTATGAAGGCTTTTTGACTTTTTCCAAAATGCGTCCTGTGTTTTATCAGGCGGGTTTTTCAAGCTTGAAGTTTCTCGCGCCGCCTTACGGAAAATTTGCCAATTGGCTGTTGAATTTATTGATTCGGATGAAGTCATAAGCGCTTAAATTTAAAAACAGAAAAATAAAACTATTAAAGGAGTTAATAGGATGAATAAAATAGATTTTGATTATGATCAAATTGTGATTGGCTCAGGCTTTGGTGGATCGGTCAGTGCTTTACGCCTTAGTGAAAAAGGCTATAAAGTCCTGATTTTGGAGAAAGGCTTACGCCGTGAAGATAAGGATTTTCCAACCACCAATTTAGACACCAAAAACTATTTGTGGCGTCCTGAACTGGGATTCAGAGGTACGATGCAATTTACTTTCACCAGTAAAACCACCATTTTGCACGGGGTAGGCGTTGGTGGGGGCTCACAAATTTATGCCAATGTACATTTAATTCCACCTGATGCTGTTTTTGAGTCCGAGGCGTGGACCAAGATTCGTAAAGACTGGAAAGAAACCTTAAAGCCGTTTTATGGTCTCGCTCAACGTATGTTGGGTACAGCGAATAATACTTATACCAATATTGCAGATGACACGTTAAAAGAAGTTGCGAGTGAAATTGGATATGCAGACTCTTTTAAAACGGTCAACACAGGGGTATTCTTTTCGCAAGCAGCTGGTCAGGAAGGTCAATTAGCGAAAGACCCGTATTTTAATGGAGATGGGCCAGATCGTAACTCCTGTATTTATTGTGGTGCTTGTATGTTGGGGTGTCGCAACAATGCAAAAAATACCCTCATGAAAAATTACCTGTATTTTGCTGAGCGTAATGGCGTTGAAATTCGTCCAAGTTCAGAAGTGGTGAAAATTAAACCACTGAATGAAGATGGTAGCGCAGGTTACGAAGTAATAGTCAAAGAAACCCTTGGGAAACAAGTTCGTCAGTATAGTTTGCACAGTCGTGGGGTAGTGTTATCTGCAGGGGTGATGGGTACGGTACCGATGTTGTTAAAAATGCGTGATCAGCATAAGACTTTACCCAATATTTCTTCATTGCTGGGACAGGAAGTTCGGACGAATTCGGAAACCCTGACCACAGTAAACAACACAGGAAAAAAACTGGATGATGGGGTGGCAATCAGCTCTTTTATTTCGGTTGATGCAGATACCAATATTGAGGTCACACGTTTCCCTGAAGGTGCTGATGCTTCATGGATTTATATTCCATATGTGCCGATGGTGACTGGTCAGGGCTTTATGCGCTTTATGAAGTTTGTGTTCACTACACTGTTGCATCCCTTAAAAACCTTTAAAGTGCTAAGTTATAAGGGTAAAGCCAAAGACTCTATTATTTTATTGGTAATGCAAAAGTCTGAAGCATTCATTCATTTTGAATGGCGTAGAAAGTGGTATCGACTGTTCCAGAATAGTATTACTGCCGTGCAAAAAGAAGGGGATACGCCACTCACAGTTTCATTCCCTGCGGCTGAAGAAGCCACTAAAATGATTGCACAAAAGTTGGGTGGAGAGCCAGGTTCTGCACTTACTGAAATTCTACTGGGAACGCCAACGACAGCACATATTATGAGTGGTGTCGCGATGGGTAATGACAAGTCGAATGGCGTTGTGGACTTCACTGGTCAAGTCTTTGGTTATCAAAATTTACGCGTATTAGATGGTTCGATTGTACCTGGAAATTTAGGTGTGAATCCCTCACTGACCATTACCGCACTGTCTGAATTTGCGATGAGTCAAATCCCAGTGTTCTCCGCAGAGCGGGCAGCAACGATTCAGCGTATCCAGTTTAGTCAGCCTTTGGACGGACAGGTGTCTGACTTGAAGGGTACTGGTGATTTAGCCAGTGCATTAAGTAATGCTTAAAAAAGGGAATATGGTCTGGGCTGGTGATGATGCCTAATACGGCAAATTAGACAGCCGAAGCAATACAATCTTTAGATCATTATCCCTCTAACGCTGTATGACAGTGTTAGAGGGTGTTGCTGATTTGATGGGCTATGATTCAGAAATTCCTAAGCTAAGAAGAGAGCGAAAAGCTCTCTTACCTTTTCACAGATCAATGAATGATTTAGGTTATTACGGAGCCTATCCATAAATCCAAAAGCCATCGTTTATTTTTTCTTTTTATAAAATATGACAAGTAAAATCAAAATAATAACTAAGATCAAAGTAATCATGACTGTTTCCATAGCTTGACCTCTAAATCTTATATTTTATTTAATTTTAACATGCTCATTCGATCACTATATATTCAAAAAAGATCATTTTTTATTCTTAAAATATGGAGTTGCATATATATGTTTATTCATATATAAGTATATATAAGGATTCAATTGAGTTTGAGCAAATGTCTGCTACTCCAAAAGTTAAGATTTATCACAACCCTGAATGTGGTACATCACGTAATACATTGGCATTAATTCGTAATGCCAATATTGAACCTGAAGTGATTGAGTACCTTGTAACACCTCCATCTAAAAATGAACTGATTCAAATGATCGCGGATGCAGGTTTAACGGTGAGAGAAGCGATTCGTAAGAATGTTGAACCTTATCGTGATCTCGAGTTGGGCCGTGAGGACTGGACGGATGAACAGCTTTTAGATTTTATGCTGCAGCATCCAATTTTGATTAACCGTCCATTCGTAGTCACTGAATTAGGAACTCGTTTAAGTCGTCCGTCAGAATTGGTTTTAGAAATTCTGCCACTCCCACAAAAGGATGCTTTTAGTAAAGAAGACGGTGAACAAGTGTTGGATGCAAATGGGCAGCGATTAAAATAAATATGTACTGGGTATCTGTAAGTATTGCTATATCCAGAGGTTTGAGTAGGTGAAAGTATGGATCAAATCAATTTTTTTAAATGTTTAGCTGATGAAACGCGATTCAATATCGTCATGTTGGTTCTTGGAAATAATGAACAGTGTGTTTGTGATTTGACGGAAAAACTAGAGTTGAGCCAACCCAAGATTTCACGGCATTTAGCCTTATTACGCTCTTCTGGTCTTTTACAAGATCGACGTCAAGGGCAATGGGTCTATTACAGTCTCAATCCCAATTTACCCACTTGGTGCATAGACGTCTTAAATACCCTTAAAAATGCCGATTTACAGCCAAAAGTTGCTCCATCATTTCAACAAATTAATAGTTATTGCGAGTAGTAAAAATATGAAATTTCTTTTTTTATGTACTGGAAACAGCTGTCGTAGCATTTTATCTGAAGTACTTTTTAACAGCCGTGCGCCTGAAGGTTGGAAAGCATACAGTGCAGGTAGTAAGCCATCAGGGCAAGTACATCCATTGACCATTGAAACCTTGGAAAACCTAGGTCTTTCAACAGATGGTTTGTGGAGTAAAACCATTGATGATTGTGAACAATACCAACCTGACGTGGTGATTACGGTTTGTGATTCGGCAGCTCAAGAAGCATGTCCACTGTATTTAGGTGGTGCAATTAAGGCACATTGGGGTTTGGCTGATCCATCACATTTAGATTTGCCGAAAGAAGAAAAGCTCAAAGCATTCCAAGTGACTGTAGACCATATCAACCGTCGCTTAGACGCTTTATGGGCACTCGATACAGCGCATATGTCTCGTCCTGAATTGATTGCTGCAATCAATCACATCTCAGATATTGAATGAGAACATCATGGCTCAACAAAGATTATCCTTTTTAGATCGTAACCTCACGCTATGGATTTTTATTGCCATGGCTTTAGGGATTGCGATAGGCGTGTTTTTTCCGCAAGCCCCTGTCGCTTTGGATAAAATGAGTGTGGATTCCGTCAATATCCCGATTGCAATCGGTTTGATTTTGATGATGTATCCACCATTAGCTAAAGTGGATTATGCAGCGCTACCACAAGTGTTTAAAGACAAAAAAACCTTAACTTTGTCTTTGGTTCAGAACTGGGTGATAGCACCTGTATTGATGTTTGCATTAGCCATCATTTTTCTACACAGCTATCCTGAATACATGACGGGCTTAATCTTGATCGGGTTAGCGCGCTGTATTGCCATGGTCTTGGTGTGGAACGGTTTGGCCTGTGGGGATAACCAATATGTTGCTGCATTGGTGGCCTTTAACAGTATCTTCCAAATTTTATTTTTCAGTACCTATGCTTGGTTGTTCTTGACCTTCTTACCACCATATTTTGGTGTTGCAGGACAGGTAATCAATGTCGATTTCTGGACCATTACCCATGCGGTACTGGTGTATTTGGGAATTCCATTTTTCCTTGGCTTTATGACGCGATTCACTCTAGTAAAAGCTAAAGGTCTGGATTGGTATCAACATGTCTTTTTACCGAAGATCAGTCCACTGAGTTTGTTGGCGTTATTGTTCACGATTGTGGCGATGTTTAGTCTCAAAGGGAACGACGTAGTGAGCTTACCGATGGATGTCTTGCATATTGCGATTCCATTGACGATTTACTTTATCGTGATGTTCTTCATCAGCTTCTTCATGAGCAAATGGATGGGGAACGATTATCCTAAAACCACAGCTATTTCTTTTACAGCTGCGGGAAATAACTTTGAATTGGCGCTGGCTGTCGCGATTGCGACCTTTGGTTTAGCTTCACCAGTCGCATTTACCACGGTGATCGGCCCATTGGTTGAAGTACCAGTGTTGATTGCTTTGGTCAGTGTGTCTTTGTGGCTTAGAAAAAAGTTTTTTAAAGCAGAGGTGTAATTTCTATGATTCTCCCAAATGTAGATATGAATCTTCTCGATCAACCGACTTTAGAAAAGGTACAAGCTAAAGAGTTGGATCATCCACCACGTATTTTGCTGCTCTATGGCTCTAACCGTGAGCGTTCATACAGCCGATTAGCGGTGATGGAAGCTGGGCGTATTTTGGAGCATTTTGGTGCTGAAGTAAAAATCTTTCATCCTAAGGGCTTGCCTTTACCTGAAGATGCGGACACTGAGCATCCCAAAGTTAAAGAGTTGCATGACCTACTCGCATGGGCAGAAGGGATGGTATGGTGTTCGCCGGAACGTCATGGCTCCATGAGTTCAATTTTTAAATCACAAATTGATTGGATTCCATTGGCAGGTGGTGCGATTCGTGCAACCCAAGGCAAGACTTTGGCGCTCATGCAAGTCAGTGGTGGATCGCAGTCTTTTAACAGCTTAAACCAGATGCGTATTTTAGGCCGTTGGATGCGGATGATCACCATTCCAAACCAATCGTCTATTCCCAAAGCTTTTTTAGAGTTTGAAGAAGATGGCAGGATGAAACCTTCAGCTTTTTATGATCGAATTGTCGATGTCATGGAGGAGCTGTATAAATTCACGCTACTGACGCGTGGGCAAAGTCAGTACCTCACAGACCGTTATTCAGAGCGAAAAGAGTCGGCAGAAGAATTATCTAAGCGTGTTAATCAACGGAGTTTATAAACTCTAGATGATCAAAGATGTTGAAAAGTAGCTTGTGCAATTGAAAAGCCCAATTACAGATTTGATCAGTTTTTAAAAGTCACTTAGTTTGTTGAATAGACTGGGCTTTTTTAATTATGAATATGGTTTCACTATAGCAAATGGGAGAGTGGCTTTGGCACAACTACAAGCAGAAGTCGATGTGGTTATTATTGGTGGTGGTCAGTCGGCACTTGCTACAGCTTATTTTCTCAAACGTAAAAAAGTTCCATTTGTGATTTTAGATGATCAATCGCAAGCTGGCGGTGCATGGCTGCATGCATGGCAGTCGCTACGTCTTTTTTCACCGCATACATGGAGTTCGTTGTCGGGTTGGATGATGCCAACGACTGAACACACCTACCCAACGCGAAATGAAGTGATCGAATATTTGTCGGCATACGAGCAACGCTATCAATTTCCGACCATTCGGCCAGTCCATGTCGATCATATTGAACAAAAAGATGGCTATTTAGATGTGTATGCTAGAGATCAATATTGGCGGGCAAAGGCTGTGGTCAGTGCAACAGGTACATGGAGCCAGCCTCATATTCCTAATGATATTGGACGTGAAAAATTTAAAGGAATACAGCTTCATTCAGCGGACTATGTCAATGCAGCGCCTTTTAAAAATAAGAAAGTCATCGTTGTCGGTGGTGGTAACTCAGGCGCACAAATTCTTGCCGAAGTTTCAAAAGTGGCAGAAACAACTTGGGTCACGATGACAGCACCAGCATTTTTATCAGATGATGTGGATGGGCGGGTCTTGTTTCTTCGTGCAACGGAGCGTTTAAAAGCACAACAGGAAGGTCGGAGTTTGGAACAGCTCGCAGGTGGGTTGGGAGATATTGTCATGATTGACAGTGTCAAAGAGGCAAGAACACGAGGAGTTTTGCACAGTCGAGAGCCTTTTGTAGCATTTGCTGAGCATTCGGTTATTTGGGCTGATGGTTCAACACAAGTGGTAGATGCTGTCATTTGGTGTACAGGATTTAACCCCGCACTCAATCATTTAAGAAGTCTTGGTGTGGTAGGGCCTGATCAAACGGTTGCTGTTTATAATGGGCGTTCAATGAAACTAAATAACTTATGGTTGGTTGGCTATGGTGAGTGGACAGGCATGGCATCGGCGACTTTAATTGGAGTGTCCAGAACAGCAAGAGCTGCGGCTGATGAAATTGCTGCCTATTTGACTGGTGCTTAAACCTATAAGTTTAAAGGGATGCATAGACAGGTTTCATGCATGAACAATTTGATTCGATACGGATGAGGACGGAAATAGGATTCGCCGTGAAGCAAATGGAAAGCAATTATTGATGATTGATAGGAGATTTAAGGTACTCTAAGTAGCTAATTAAAATAAGAAATCCTATCTATTTAAATCATAAAAGCAGCCGAAGCTGCTTTGCGTTTTTTATCATCGTTGAAGTTGCCTCTAAGGCATTCACCATCAGCACAACTTCCGCCAGACTTAAGCGTCTACTTTGGCGGTACGAGAGTTTTGGCTTAATTCATCTGCATGTAGGAAGTGCGTATGCTGCGGTGCGCGTTTGGTTTTGCTCCATTCTTCCAGCATGTCATATTTCATTTGTTCTGTAATCATGGCAATTTTTTGTGGCGCTTTTTCATCGTCATAGGCCAGTTCCAAACGATGACCATTTGGATCAAAGAAATAAATTGAGTGGAAAATACCATGATTGGTAATGCCCAAGACCTCTATGCCATTGGCTTCTAGGTGTTCTTTAGCATCAATCAGTGCCTGACGGTCTTTGACTTTGAGTGCAATGTGCTGCACCCATTTTGGGGTGTTTTCATCACGGCCCATTTCAGGCTGGGTTGGCAGTTCAAAGAAAGCCAGAACATTACCATTTCCTGCGTCTAGGAATAGGTGCATATAGGGATCAAAGGCTTTGGTTGAAGGGACATGGTCTTCAGCAAAGGCGAGAATGAAATCCATATTTAGGTTTTTTTTGTACCATTCCACCGTTTCTTTGGCATCTTTACAACGGTAGGCCACGTGGTGGATTTTTTCAATTTGAATGGTCATTTTTATATCCTTATAAAAAACTTAAGAGGCTTCAAGCTGCATTTCAGGTGCAGCGTGTTGAAAGGCTTCTAAAGTGTTGCAATGGGTGTAGATCGAACAAATTTTTGGATAATCGGATAAATCAAGATTAAAACGTAGAGCGTTATAGACTTGTGGAATCAGGCAGCAGTCCGCTAGGGTCGGCTGACTGCCAAAACAGAATTTGCCATTTGACTGTTCTAGCTGTGCTTCAAGGGCTTTAAAGCCCGTTAAAACCCAGTGTTTATACCAAGCTATTTTCTGCGCATCACTTACTTCCAATGTACCCACCAGATACTGAAGTACCCGTAGGTTGTTGAGCGGATGGGTGTCGCAGGCGATACTTAAACTAAATGCACGGATCAAAGCACGCTGCTGCAAGTCTTGAGGGAGCAGGGCCGTGTCTGGGAATTTTTCTTCTAAATATTCAAGAATACTTAGCGATTGGGTCAAGACAAAATCTTGCTCTGCCCATGTGGGCACCAGCTCACTCGCATTGATTTGACGGTAGCTTTCACTATGCTGTTCACCACCATTATTGACTAAGTGCACAGGTACATGTTCAGCAGCCAGACCTTTTAAATTCAAGGCAATACGAACTCGGTAAGCCGCAGAACTACGAAAATAGGTATACAGTTTCATGGGCAACATCCTGATCTGCAATTATTGGGTAAAACCAAAATCCACTGCTGGCAGAATTTTGCCGCTGACTTCACCAAAGCCAATACGCAAATCACCTTTTTCACAATAGCCTTTCATAATGACGGTATCGCCGTCTTGAATGAAGTTACGCTGTTCGCCATTTGATAGCGTTAAAGGTTTGCTGGCATTCCATGTGATTTCGAGCAATGAACCATAAGAATCTGGAGTTGGTCCTGAAATGGTCCCTGAACCCATCAAATCACCGACCTGCAAGTTACAGCCCGCAATCGTATGGTGAGTTAGCTGCTGAGCCATGGACCAGTACATATATTTAAAGTTGGTTTTGCAGATCACATCACTTTTGTCGTCATTCTCAGGCTGAATTTCAACCGAAAGATGAATGTCATAGCTGTTGCTGCTGTTGTCTTCACGCAGATAAGCCAAAGGTTTCGGCTCTTGTTCAGGAGAACTGGTTTTAAATGGCTCAAGTGCTTCCAGCGTCACAATCCAAGGTGAAATAGATGACGCAAAAGTTTTCGCATTAAACGGGCCAAGTGGTACATATTCCCATTGCTGCAAGTCACGCGCAGACCAGTCATTAAACAGCACCATACCGAAAATATGATCCCAAGCGTTTTCAATTGGAACAGGTTGACCCAGCTGACTTGATTTACCTACGATAAAGCCAGTTTCCAGTTCAAAGTCGAGTTTACGACAAGCAGAAAATATAGGACGTTCTGAATCTGGCAGCTTGATTTGTCCTGATGGGCGGACAATGTCTGTACCACTCACAATGACCGAACTGGCACGACCGTTATAACCAACAGGGAGTTCTGACCAGTTGGGTAGCAGCGCATTTTTCGGGTCACGGAACATACAACCGACATTGGTGGCATGTTCTTTAGATGAATAGAAATCGGTATAGCCTGGGATGTGTACAGGCATATGCATTTTGACGTCTGATTGTTTGAAGAAGACCTGATCACGCAGGGCCTGATTATCACGAAGTTCAGGATTATCTGCGGACAACAAAGCTTGTAATTCTGCGCGGACCTTAGACCAATTGGCTTGACCTGATTCAATAAACATATTCAGTGTCGGCTGATTAAAGACCAGTTTGCCATCTGTTAGTTTGCAATAACTATGCGCTTCCAGTACCGCCAGATCAATCACCCATTCTCCCAGTGCTACGCCAGCACGAGGCTGCGAATTGTGTTTTTCACTAAAAATGCCATAAGGCAGGTTTTCTAGCGGGAAATCTGAATGTGCAGCAATTTCAACAAATGACTTCAAGCGTTTGCTCATGGATATTGATCCTTTCCGTGGAAAATTTAAGTTCTAGATAGAATCATACTTATATTTTAAAATTACGCAATAAATAATTTATTTATGAATAGTGTAAATTGTTGGACTATACTACTCTGAATGAGAGAGTCAGGTTTAGATGGCTCACATTTTTGATTTAAGTAGTACAATTCACCAATGGAGTTATGACAACTAATGCAGCTATGCAGGGTAAAGCGATGAGTGTTGAGGAAGAAAAAATACAGGGAGGGGTTCAGTCTCTGGAAGTTGGATTAACCGTATTAGATGCATTAACCGCACATAATGCACCGATGATGTTAAAAGAGCTGTCCGAAGTTTTATCCATGCATCCGGCCAAAGTACACCGTTATGTGGTGAGTTTGATTCGTAAAGACTATGCTCAGCAATTAACTGATGGGCGTTATAGTTTAGGTGAGCGCGCACATGCTTTTGGGGTGAATGCACTCAAGCGAACAGATATGCTGGAATTAAGCCAGCGTTATATTCAGGACATCCAGCAAAGTCTGAATTGCAGTATTCATGTGAGTAAATGGTTCGCCGATGGCGCGGTCGTGGTTCAGTCTTTAGAATCTAACCATGTCTTTAATATTATTACTCGAGTCGGTTCACGCATGCCTCTGCTCAAATCTGCGACAGGGCGCTTGCATGCCTGCTATCAGCCTGAGCACATCATCAAGCCATTATTGGAAAAAGAATGGGAAAGTAGCGCTAAACCAGAGCAGTATCCTGCAAATTGGGAAGATTTTTTAGAGCTGAAAGCGAAAATCCTGAGTCAAGGTTATGCTTCAGTCACAGGAGATATGATGGCTGGGATCAATGCGATTAGTATTCCAGTCTTTAATTTCACGCAGCAACTGGATCATGTCATTACTTGTATTGGCACAGAAGATCAGTTACCTGAAGGGCAAATGCAGCAAGCAATTGATTATGTACTTGGCGTACAGCGACAGATCGATGCTTTATTTCGTCCAGCTGCTGCCATATAAAAGCGTCGATTACATTGAAAAGATGAATTAAGTTTTAAATCCACCCTCTGGTGGATTTTTTTATGGGATGCGGTCGTGCTAGACAGTATCAATATTTCATCTTCTGACACCTTGTCTAAAGGAAAAGGGAAAATTAGGAACTAGATAGTGACGCTGAAACCCGTAGACTTAGGTTGCCTAGATTCAAATTCTGAAAAATAACGATAAAAAAGGCTTCTAACCCTAGAGTGAGAAGCCTAAGTGAGCATGATATATCTTAAGCAAACACAGACTCAGTGGAACTTGCAGCTTTAAGCACAGTTGCCATCGACTCAGCCACATAATCAATATTGTTTAAATTCAGGCCAGCAGTACACATACGGCCGCTGCGGACTAAATAAATACTATAATCTTGTTTCAGCAAATCGACCTGTTCTGCACTTAAGCCCGTATAACTAAACATGCCTTGTTGCTGGGTCAGATAGCTAAAATCCATATCTGGTAGCGCTTGACTGAGTTTGTCTTCAAGTAAGCGACGCATCAGTAAAATGCGCTGACGCATTTCTTCTAATTCAGACTGCCATAGCTGAGACAACGCTGTGTCATTTAATACCTGACTCACCAATAACGCACCGTTGGCTGCTGGGCTAGAATAAATGCGGCGGACTGTCGCTTTAAGTTGACCCAATACATTTTGGGCAATGTTTGCGTCATCACAGACAAAGCTTAAGCTACCAACGCGCTCGCCATATAAGGAAAAGATCTTGGAAAAAGAATGGCTGACAATAAAGTTCATACCAGACCGATCTAGCGCATGTATCGCATAAGCATCTTGTTCCAAGCCTTGATAGGCCATGTCCAAGAAAGGAATCAAGTTGTTTGCTTTTAGAACCTCAATCACTTGATCCCATTCATGAGGTGCTAAATCTGCACCTGTCGGGTTATGACAGCAAGGATGCAGTAGTACGATACTTTGAGCAGGTAGCTGCTTTAGGGTATCTAGCATCGCCGTGAGATTCACGGCATGGGTATCCGCATCGTAATAAGGATAGAAATGGGTTTGAACACCAGCGCCATTAAAGATCGCAATATGGTTTTCCCAAGTCGGCTGACTGACCCAGATTTCAGACTGCGGAAAGTATTTGTTCAAGAAGTCTGCACCCACTTTGAGTGCACCAGAACCACCCAAAGTCTGAATGGTAACGATACGCCCTTGCTGACGGGCAGGGCTCGCCTGACCGAAAATGAGTTCTTGTGCAGCCTGATTAAAGCTTTTGAGCCCATCCATCGGCAAATAGACTCGGACTTTGTCATAGTCTGGAATTAAATGCGTATAGGCTTCTTGAACCGACTGTAGCTGCGGCACGATATTATCTTCATTATAATAAAGTCCGATACTGAGATTGACCTTATTCTGGCGCGTATCTTTGCTGAATTCCTCCATCAGAGAAAGAATCGGGTCACCTGCATAGGCATCAATATGTTGAAACATGAATACATCCTAATATGATAAATACGATATTACGCTTCTGGTAAGGAAGTGATTTTACTTTTTTCAAGCAACGCAACATGATCTTCTTGCTTTCGTTTAAAGAGATAAGCCGTCAGTAAAATTGCAATCCAGACTGGAATCATAAGAACTGCAATTTGCATATCTGGGCTACGACTCATAATGAGCAGAATACTCGCCATGAAGGCAATACATAAATAATTGGTAAATGGATAGGCCACACTTGGAAAGTGAGTTTTTACCTGCATGCGATTCATGGCTTTTTTAAACTTTAAATGTGTATAAGAAATCACGACCCAGTTAATCACAATAGCCGCTACGACCAGCATCATGAGTAAGTTAAATGCTTTTTCAGGAAATAAATAGTTAATCAGAACACATATTAAAGTAAAGAAAGCTGAAACCATAATGGCATTTACAGGAATACCACGCGGATTAATTTTGCTTAAAAATTTTGGGGCATTGCCCTGTTGTGCCAGACCCAGCAGCATTCGGCTGGTACAGTAATTGGTGCTGTTATAGACAGAAACAGCCGCAGTCAAAACCACAAAATTTAAAACAGCGGCCACGGTTTGGCTGCCTAAAGAGTCGAAAATCAATACAAAAGGACTACCGCCTTCAGCCATCATATTCCATGGATAAAGCGACAAAATTACGACTAGGCTTAAGATATAAAACAACAAGACGCGGTAAACAATTTGATTGACGGCTTTTGGGAGGGTTTTCTGAGGGTTATCTGTTTCTGCTGCTGCAATACCTACCAGTTCAATTCCACCGAAAGCAAACATAATCATGGCCATAGCCATCACTAAACCTGTAATACCATTGGGAAAGAAGCCACCGAGCTGCCATAAATTTTGTAAGCTAGACTGGCTATGACCACTACCGCTAGCCAGCAAGTAACTCCCAAAAGCAATCATGGCAATAATTGCCACGACCTTAATGATGGCTAGCCAAAACTCCATTTCACCAAATAATTTCACGTGCAGTAAATTAATGACATTAATGAAAATAAAGAAACCCAAAGCAGAAACCCACGTTGGAATATCAGGCCACCAGTAATGGATATAGAGGCCGACAGCACTGAGTTCAGCCATACACACTAAAATATTCAGTACCCAATAATTCCAGCCAGACATAAAG
The DNA here is from genome assembly GCF_044057475.1 of Acinetobacter sp. P1332. NCBI lineage: Bacteria > Pseudomonadati > Pseudomonadota > Gammaproteobacteria > Moraxellales > Moraxellaceae > Acinetobacter > Acinetobacter sp. P1332. The sequence goes on along the minus strand of NZ_CP171157.1, from coordinate 2,547,434 downwards.
CCCGCAAATTTGCCCCAGTATTTATAAGCAAAATGACTAAAAGAACCACTCACGGGTTCATGCACAATCATTTCACCGAGCTGGCGCATCATGAGAAAGGCAATAAGGCCTGCGATGGCATAGCCTAAAATAACAGAAGGTCCTGCGAGTTTGATGGTTTGTGAAATGCCGAGGAAGAGCCCAGTGCCGATAGAACCACCGAGGGCGATGAGCTGAATATGACGATTACTTAAACCTTTTTTCAGGTTTCCTTGTTCAATGTGCTGCATTTTTATTCTTCATCCATGTGAGATAAAGCCTTGAACCATGATGATGTTTAGTTATTTTTATATTGTCATCGGAGCGGACTTTAATTTTTACGAGTATAATTTTGCGCAAAAGTTAAATTTCCCTGTACATAAAACTATATGTACAGGGAAATTCTAGAAATCGTTTAAGCTTTCGATACATCTAAAACGCCACGTTTAATTTGATCGCGTTCAATCGACTCAAATAGCGCTTTAAAGTTGCCTTCACCAAAACCGTCGTCATCTTTACGTTGAATAAATTCAAAGAAGACAGGGCCTAGCATATTTTGGGAGAAAATTTGCAACAAGAGGCGTTTATTACCGTCTTTAGTATTGCCATCCAGCAAAATGCCCCGTTTTTGTAGTTCATCAGCAGGTTCACCGTGGTTAGGCAAACGCTCATCTAGCATTTCATAATAGGTATTTGGCGGAGGTGTCATGAACTTGGCACCTAAAGCTTTTAACTTGTCCCAAGTGCTAATCAGGTCATCACAAATGAAGGCAATATGCTGAATGCCTTCACCGTTAAATTCATTGAGGAATTCGGCAATCTGACCATTTCCTTTATCCGAATCTTCATTGAGCGGAATACGGATTTTGCCATCTGGCGCCGTGAGTGCTTTGGACGTCAGGCCAGTATATTCACCTTTAATATCGAAGTAGCGAATTTCTTGGAAGTTAAAAATCTTTTCATAGAAATCAGCCCAATACTGCATACGGCCTTTATACACATTATGGGTCAAATGGTCGATTTCATATAAACCTGTGCCGACAGGATTGGATGCTACATCATCAAAGAAGATGAAGTCATTTTGGTAAATGTCACAATCGACAAGGAAAATAGGAGAGCCGCCAATCCCTTTAATCGCTGGGATATTCAGCTCCATCGGGCCAACTTGGTTGTAAATGGGTTCAGCACCAATTTCTATCGCCTTTTTAAATGCCTTTGCCGCATTCTTGGTGCGGAAACCCATTGCACAGGCAGAAGGGCCGTGTTCTTTATAGAAATAAGCTGCATACGATTCAGGCTGATAATTTAGAATGATATTAATTTTGCCCTGACGCCATAAATACGCATTTTTAGACTTATGCTTTGCCACTTTGCTGAACCCAATGGTTTCAAACACCGCATCTAGCTGACCATCTTCAGAAACAAATTCAATAAATTCGAATCCACACAGTTCTAATGGGTTGGCTAATTCATTCATACAACGTCCTCATTTCTTTTTTAAGCAATCCTATTGCTTATCTTTTTTAACGATTCCTTTCAGAGCCAACGGACTGGTCGCTACAATTTTAGAGCGAGAGAGACAAATCCGTTTGTCTGACATGGGGCACCTGTTCTGCAGCATTCTTAATGTTGAGTGAACAAGTGTAGAAGTTTTAATTCATCATACTTGATCTAAATTATTATTCAATACGTAATTTAATTACGTAATAAATAAAATTGGTAAATGATTGACCTATAAATTAAATTAATATTATTCATAAAAATATTTTTAAAATAGGGGCGCTTTGTTATACCAAGATTTCAGGATGAAATCTGTGCTATAGGACTAAAATAGAATGGAAAAATTGGGTATGAAATTTGGCTCATTCAGTGCATCTGTTGAGAATAGCTATTTGAAAATGAAACAGCCAAGCAACTGATTTGAGCACGAAAATTAATTGTAAAAGATCAAGAACAGTTTGACTTACTAAAACCTGATTTGAAAACCCAGATGTAGGTGTCGCCGCGAGCGAGTTTGATCACGCTGAATTTTTTGCATTAGCTTGAGCGGCTGTTGAATCAGCGTCCAAGATTGAAGGGGATTATTAGTATCTGGGCGCGATGAATCGAATTTTTAGTGTTTATGATTAGGCATAGAGAGGTTGAAAACAACCATAAAATGGTGCGCTCTGCGGGACTCGAACCCACGTCGGTCGCTTAGGAGGCAACTGCTCTATCCAGTTAAGCTAAGAGCGCAAAAGTGCGGTTAATGTAGCTGATTTTACTCAAAAAAAATAGTTATTGCCGAAACAATAACTATTTAAAAATGAATATTTTATGCTTTTCTATACAGAATTTTGTATAGAACGAACATTAATACAATCCAAATTGGAATCATGATCACAGCGCCGCTTAAACCTTGAGTCCACATGATGTAAAGCACTACAGCAATAAATGCAAGAACAAGGTAATTACTGAAAGGCGACCAAAGTGCAGGAAATAATGGTTTTTTTGCTTCGCTTTTCATGGCCTTCATAAATTGAAGATGAGTTAAGCTGATCATGGCCCAGTTCAATACCAAAGCACCAACAACAATATAAATTAAGTTGCTGAGAGCATCTTCTGGCGCAAAATAATTTAATAGTACACAACCGAAAATCAGTAAAGCAGAGAACAAGACTGCTGGAATTGGCACACCTTGCTTATTGGTTTTACTGAAGATTTTAGGTGCATTGCCTTGCTGTGCTAAACCAAACAGCATACGGCTGTTAGCATACATACCGCTGTTATATACAGAAAGTGCTGCAGTCAAGATAATAAAGTTAAGCAAATGCGCGGCCCAACCAATACCTAATTGACTGAAGATCATTACAAATGGGCTCTTATCTAAGCCGCCAAGTTGCAATTCATTCCAAGGTACAAGTGATAATAAAATGGTTAATGAACCCACATAGAAAATGAGGATACGGAATACCACTTGGTTGATTGCTTTAGGAATTGATTTTTGTGGGTTATCAGCTTCTGCTGCAGCCATACCAATTAATTCAATACCGCCAAAGGCAAACATGAGGAAGGCAAGCATATAGAATAGACCTTCAACACCATGTGGGAAGAAACCGCCATGTGACCAAAGGTTGCTGAATGAAGCCGTAGAATCTGCGCCTGCTGTAGCCAAAAGATAAAGACCAAAAACAATCATGGCGACGACGGCCGTGACTTTGATGATAGCTAGCCAAAACTCTGATTCACCATAAAATTTCACATTACCTAAATTGACTAAGGTAATGATAACAAAGAAGGTGAGTACAGATGCCCACGCAGGAATGTGGGGCCACCAGTAGTTGATATATTTCGCAACTGCGGTCAGTTCGGTCATGGCTACTAGAACATATAGAATCCAGTAGTTCCAGCCAGCCAAAAAGCCTGCAAATTTGCCCCAGTATTTGTTTGCAAAATGACTAAAAGAACCAGCTACAGGTTCCTCAACGATCATTTCCCCGAGTTGACGCATGATTAGAAATGCAATTAAACCGCCAATTGCATAGCCCAAAATAATGGATGGGCCAGCAGATTCAATCACATGTGCGGAACCTAAAAATAAGCCAGTACCAATTGCGCCGCCCATGGCAATCAATTGAATATGACGGTTCTTTAAGCCACGCTGAAGTTGAGACGACTCTTTATTCAAGTTATTTCAGCCCGACAATGGATAAGTGTTTCCGATTGTAATAGATCGTGAAGAAATCGCATAGTAGCTCAAAATTCATGAAAAAAAGTTATTATTCATATGAAAAATAATGTGTAATGAATTGTAAATAAAAAACATACGAATCAATATATTAATTTTATTTAAATTATCAAATCAGGAATTTTATTTGGAAACCGGACGTTCACAAATGATGTTTTTTTAGACTTAAGTCTGTATTTTACGTAGGCATAGGGAAAAAAGGTATGATGAGCCTAAGTTAAATCAGATCTTTTGACTTAACACAATGATAAATATGAAGGATTCAATAAAAATGAGTTTTGCACCGCAAATCAAAATTCCAGCAACGTATATGCGTGGAGGGACCAGTAAGGGCGTATTCTTTAAATTAGATGATCTCCCAGAAGCTGCGCAACAGGCTGGACGCGTTCGAGATCAGTTATTGCTCCGTGTAATTGGTAGCCCCGATCCTTATGCAAAGCAGATTGATGGTATGGGTGGTGCAACATCGAGTACCAGTAAAACGGTGATTTTAGCGAAGAGCCAACAGCCCGAACATGATGTCGACTATTTATTTGGGCAAGTGTCGATTGATCAGCCGTTTGTCGACTGGAGCGGAAACTGTGGCAACTTAACGGCTGCTGTAGGCTCATTTGCGATTTCAAATGGTTTGGTCGATGCTGCACGTATTCCAGAAAATGGCATCTGCACAGTCCGCATTTGGCAGGTGAATATTCAAAAAACCATTATTGCACACGTACCTATTACGCAGGGGCAAGTTCAAGAAACAGGTGATTTTGAACTTGATGGCGTGACGTTCCCAGCTGCAGAAGTGCAAATTGAATTTTTAGATCCAGCCGATGATGGTGAAGATGGTGGTGCCATGTTCCCAACAGGGAATTTGGTTGACACTTTAGAGGTTCCAGAGATTGGCCGCTTCCAAGCAACGTTTATCAATGCAGGTATTCCGACCATTTTCTTAAATGCGGAAGACATTGGCTACACGGGGAGTGAATTACAAGACGCAATTAATGGCGATGCCAAGGCTTTAGCGCGTTTTGAAACCATTCGTGCCTATGGTGCAAAACAGATGGGGCTGATTCAAGACATTTCTGAAGCTGCCAGTCGTCAACACACGCCTAAAATTGCTTTTGTTTCTAAGCCAAAACAATATGTCTCGTCGAGTGGTAAAACCATTACAGAGCAAGACACCAATTTATTGGTTCGTGCACTTTCTATGGGTCAATTACACCATGCGATGATGGGGACAGCAGCTGTTGCCATTGGTACCGCAGCAGCGATACCAGGAACCTTGGTCAATTTGGCCGCGGGTGGTGGAGCACGTGAAGCCGTTCGTTTTGGTCATCCTTCAGGGACCTTACGTGTGGGAGCGCAAGCGATACAAGAAAAGGGTCAGTGGGTAGTAAAAAAAGCTGTCATGAGCCGTAGTGCACGCGTGTTGATGGAAGGTTGGGTGCGTATTCCAGCGGAAAGCTTGGATTAACGCGATGTAAAAAGCCTCTTTCTGTAGAGGCTTTTTTATGTCAACTCTAGGTCTGTGATAAGAAGGCTAAAAATAACCAAGAGCATGAGAGGTGAATTTTAGAGCCTGATTGCTTGTGTAATGGCGGCTTGAAATAGTAGAAAAGTTATTCTTATCATCTAGTCTGCAAAAATTAATAGAATACTGTGCCTTGTTTGTGCTTTCGGCATAGAGAAAGCGGGCAGAAAGCAGTATCATGCCAACAGATCATTTCAAATGATCGGCTCAGGCAAACTGAGCACCAGATTAATTTATCCTATTGTTATTCGAGGCGAATGTGTCAGCACTAACCGACGTATCAGCAAATGCACTCCAACAGGCTCAACAACGTATTCACGATGATTTATTGACGGCACTTGATGCTTTTTCAATTCCAGAACCGTTAAAGAGTGCCGTGCATCATGCGGTCATGTTAGGTGGTAAACGTGTGCGTCCTGCACTGTGCTATGCCACGGCACATTTAAATCCAAACAATAATGCAGCTGCCGTGCGCCGTGCCGCGGTGGCAGTGGAACTGATTCATTGTTACTCCTTGGCACATGATGATTTGCCGTGTATGGACAATGATCTTTTGCGTCGTGGTCAGCCGACCTGTCACGTGGCTTATGGTGAAGATACAGCGTTGCTTGCGGGCGATATCTTGCAGTCTATGGCATTTGAAATTTTAGGTAGTCGACTGTTTGATGCTGGCCCAGTGGTTGATCAGGGTATTGTACTGAAGCAGATGCAAATTTTAGCGACAGCGAGTTCTAAAATGGTGTGTGGACAAGTCCTCGACCTGCAAGCCGAAGGTAAACGTGTCGATCAGACTGCACTTGAAAATATCCATCGAAATAAAACGGGTGCATTGATTTCTGCTGCGGTGATGATGGCCGCGGTGACTGTATTTGACGGTTGTGATCAAGCGATTCCAAAGTTACGCGAATATGCGCAGGCAATTGGTTTGGCTTTTCAGGTGCAAGACGATATTTTAGATATCATTTCAAATACAGATGTCCTAGGTAAAACCGCAGGGAAGGATGAGCAAGTCGAAAAATCGACTTATCCAGCTTTGATGGGACTTGAGGCTGCACAAGACTATGCCAAGACTTTGCATGATCAAGCCTTTGCTGCTTTGGCTTATTTCCCAACGGATGCTGCAGCAGAACTTAATCAGATTTCACAGTTTTTATTGGCTCGCCAAAGCTAAGTTTCAGTGTTTAGATTAAACAAGAGGACATACTATGTCCTCTTGTTTAATACTTGTTCCTTAGAGGCTTGAGTTTTTCCTCAACCACAATAAAAAAGACAGCTCGAAAGCTGTCCTCATTCAATGAAACCAAGCATCAGTTAGATGTCTTTACGTCCCATAACACCACGGATGGTACTTAAAATATCGGCTGGCAACACCACTGTTTTAGCATTGTTCGATTTAGACATGTCTTGCATCGCTTTGACATATTGTTCGCCCAACAAGTAAGCCACAGGAATTTCCTTGTCGCCCACAGCCGAAGTGACCATTTCAATGGCACGCTGAGAAGACTCTGCTAAGACCACTTGTGCTTCTGCATCACGACGAGACGCTTCTAAACGTCCATCAGCTTCTAAAATCGCTGCTTGTTTTTCACCGTCTGCTTTGGTCACGGTCGCACGACGTTGACGCTCAGCTGCCGCTTGCGCTTCCATTGCGGCCTGCATCGTTGAAGAGGGTTGAATATCTTGAATTTCAACGGTTTTTAGGGTAATGCCCCAGTCTGAAATATCATCCGAAATGGCTGCTTTAAGTTTGGCTTTAATGTGATCACGAGACGATAGCGCATCATCGAGATCCATTTCACCAACGATTGAACGCAGTGACGTTTGCACTAAGTTTTGAATGGCCCATGTATAGTTTTCAATCCCATAGACGGCATTTACAGGCGTGGTGATGTTGATGTAGGCCACTGCATTCATGAGCAAAACGGCATTATCACGGGTAATCACTTCTTGAGAGGGAATGTCTAATACAATGTCTTTGGTCGTCACTTTATAAGCCACTTCATCGACATAAGGAATCACAAAGTTGAGACCTGGACTCAACGTGGTATGGTATTTACCCAGACGTTGCACGATCCATTTATAACCTTGTGGAACAATACGGACACCTTTAAAAATGGTGACAGCGGCAAAAGCCAAAATTGCTAAAACGACAATAAATCCACCAGACATATGCTTAACTCACTTTTATCTATTTTCGTTGGTTGAGAGATGTGCTTTGACCATTAAATCATTGCCCAGTATTTCAACGACACGCACTCGGTCGCCGACGTGGACTTTATCTAAAGTACGACAGTTCCATTCATCTGAACCGAGTACTGGAATGGGAAAGCGAACGCGAATGTGTTCATTTTCAGGACTCGCTTGAATCACCATGCCAATTTGACCGATGGTTGCTTCGCGAGACAGTCCTGCTTTGGTTTTGTCAGTCGAAAGCGGTTTAATAAACTTAAACCAAAGTAAAGTGCATAAAATCGACAAAATAATCCACGTCACAAACTGCGTGGTAACATCCATCATGGGGAACATCCAGTACAGAATACCGACCATAATGGCCGCAATACCGAACCACAATGCGGCAAAAGCAGGCAGAATCAGCTCTGATAACATTAACAGAACGCCCAATACAAACCAGTGCCAAGGTTCAAAAGCAAATTCCATACATCTACTCATATATTCGTTATAGGGATATAGATGCAGAAGCATCTATATCAATTTAGCAGATGAATAAGTCTTTGAATATTAAAAATCAAATTTTTTAGAATTTGGCTTTGGGCGCAGGTTTAAAAGCAGCTGGGGTCTTTTTAAAATCGACAATGGCTTTTTCGATCGATTTAATTTTGAGCTGAGCGGCTTTTTCACCTTCTAAAATAGATTGATTGCTGGCTTTTAAGTCCAAAGTGCCCAAGTGTCCGACTTTGGGTTGAATCACCACAGTCGCTTGGCTCAATTCTTCATTGATGCTTTGCTGCCCCATAATATTAATGGTCTGGTCGAGCAAGCCCCACATATTGAGGGGTTTGTTACCGACAGGGCGCGCTGAAATATCAATAGCAATCACAATATCCGCACCCATGTCCTTGGCTGTTTTGACTGGAATTGGGCTGACCAGACCGCCATCAACATACTTGGTTCCACCAATCACTGCAGGTACAAAAACGTTCGGAATACTGCATGAGGCACGTACTGCTTGGCCTGCATTGCCTTTGATAAAATCGGCTTTACGTCCAGTATCAAGACGGGTCGCCACCGCAGCAAAGCGGATAGGGAACTGTTGAATCGGTTTGTTGCCGACGTGTTTGTTGACATAGTCTTGCAGCTTTTGACCTTGAACAAACCCTTGGGAGTTGAGGGTTAAGTCTCGAATGTCCGATTCTTTTAAGGTCAAGGCAATTTGCTGAAGTTGGAAAGGCGTTTTACCACTGGCATAGATACTGCCCACAAAACTTCCCGCACTGGTTCCTGTGACAATTTTAGGTTTAATACCATGTGACTCTAAAACTTTAAGCACCCCAATGTGTGCAAAGCCTTTGGCACCGCCACCGCCGAGTGCAATCGCAATCACAGGTTCACGAGCTTGAATGGGAGTTGTTGTTGGTGTTTTCTTTGATGCAAGATCACATCCTGCCATAGTCAGTGTGAGTGCACCAATCAGAGATAAACGAGCAAAATTCATGGTCAAAAATACTAAAACGCAAAACAAATAATGGTGCACATCTCAGCAGATTCGACCTTGATTTACTAGCTATTTTTTAAGCGTTTTTGTAAAGGCTTGGCTAACCATTTTGGGTTCTTGGCTGAAAATTTGCCGATATACAGATCTAAAATATGCTCTAGGTCTTGCTCAAAATGCCCTGTGGGATGAAACACGCCCAAGCAGTGGATAGTTTTTTGCGCATAGTCAAAGGAAAACATCACAATTGGAATCTGTGCACCATACGCAATGCGATAAAAGCCACTACGGATGGATTCGGCTTGCTTACGTGTGCCCTCAGGTGCCATCCCGAACCAAATTTTTTCTTTGCTGTGAATAATATCGATAATGTCTTGGGTTAACCCTTGGGCATGGCTACGATTGACAGGAATGACGCCAATCCACTCAAGTAAAGGTTTCAGTGGGGTATGAAACAAACTGTTCTTGCCAAAAATGGTGATTTGGAGGCCTAAGCCCAGTAGAGCCGTAAAGCCATGCCATGCATCGATATTGGAGGTATGCGGCGAGATAATTGCTACCGCTTTAGGCAGGTTGGGAAATTCGCCAACAAAGCGCCAACCTTGCGCCAAATAAAGCTGCTTAAAAATAGCGCGAGTGAATGCAGATGAGTTACGACTTGGAACTTGATCTGGTAGTTCTGGAAAATATTGGTTCATTGTTATTATACTCAATCGACCAAGATGTATATGATCTCATCATAAGCACTGATCGGCTTGAATTCATTGGCAAAAAAAGTGAAGGGATAGCGATCTCAGATGAATATTTTGACCAATCCATGTATATAGGAACAGCATGCTACAGACTCGCAATGTATATATTTTGCTGTTTTCATTGTATTGGGCGCAGGGCTTACCCGTCGGGTTTATGACTCATGCCTTGCCCGTCATTTTAAGAGCACAGGGTGTGTCATTGGCACAGATTGGAGGCTTCGGACTGCTGATGTTGCCGTGGTCGATCAAAGTGTTTTGGGCACCTGTACTGGATCGTTTTGGGATCACTCGTTTCGGCCACTATCGGAGTTGGATTATTCCATTGCAGTTCCTTACGGTGCTGGTGCTGATCGGACTATCTTTCCTCCCGATTGATGGATTAAATCAACCTATTTATTTATGGGCTTTCTTTGTGGGCCTCCTGAGTATGAATTTTCTAGGGGCAACGCAAGATATTGCAACCGATGGATTGGCGGTCAATATTTTAAAAGGGGAGCAACAGCACTGGGGCAATACCTTTCAGGTGATTGGATCGCGTCTGGGTTTTATTGTCGGTGGTGGAGCAATCTTGTGGGCATTAGATTGGCTGAGTTGGCAGAGCACTTTTTTGATGCTGGCGGCAATGGTCTTTATAAACACGCTGCCGATTTTAATTTATCCAGAGCCAAAGCATCGAGAGGTTTCAGCAGCTCAGACCACACCTTTTAATCTCCAGCAGATCAAAAACTATTTGGCTTATTTTGTCCAGAGTCCTTTGCTTGCAGCATGGTTAGCAGTGCTATTGAGCTTTAAAATTGCTGATGGTTTAGCAGGGCCACTTTTGAAGCCTTTGATGGTCGATTTGGGTCTGAGTTTTTCTCAGATAGGGCTTTATGTCACCATGTTGGGTGCATGTGCCGCCTTAATCGGTGCAGGACTTGCGGGTTATAGTTTGAAGTTGATTCGCCGTGACACGGCTTTAGTACTGTATTCGGTGCTAAAAATATTCAGTCTGGCGGCTTATACATGGTTGGCCTTTCAATATGAAAACCAGCACAGTATGCAGCCGTGGCTGATATATCTGATCAATGCCTTTGAAGATATGACCTCATCGATGCTGTTGGTGGTCATGCTCACCCTAGTGATGCAGTACAGTCGTAAACATATGGCAGGCACGGACTTTACTTTTCAAGTAGCGTTGATGGCCACTGTCAGTGGTGGTTTGTATAGTGTGAGCGGTCTATTGGGAGATTGGCTCGGCTATTTTAATTATCTGTGTATGATTGTAGTCATTGCGATGTTGAGCCTGTGGTTTATCTTCAAATGGCGTGGCATTGCGATGCATTCAGACCTTTCATAATTCATTCATAAATAAATCATAAAAAGTGCTAAATAATGATGTAAAAAATTAAAAAATATAACTAAATAATTTTTTAATTGTTCTGTCATATATGTCTGAACGGTAATATTTGTAACAAATTTACCGTAGGATATTTTGATAATGAAAACACAAATTGCAGCCGCAATCGCTTTAAGTTTAGTGGCAGGGGTAACATTCGCAGCACCTACTTTTTATGGTGAAATTGATGTCACGGCCGATTATTTACCTGAAGACAATGCTTCGCCAAATAAAGACCGAGATGTGGTCGAGTTGAACTCTAACAACTCCTTTTTGGGGTTAAAGGGCGAAGAGAAACTGACAGATCGCTTAAATGCACTATACCAAGCTGAATTTACCTTCTATGTGGACAATGGTGGTAGCACGGATACTTTCGTTCCGCGTAATTTACTCGTTGGCTTACAAGACCAGAAATTGGGTACATTGAAAGTCGGTAAAATTGATACCCCCGTTAAACAACTGTCTTCAGTGGTGGATACCTTTAATAACTATGTGGCCAATAAAGCCGATGTGGCGGGGATTTTCACGGGTGAAAACCGAGTTGATAATGTGCTGGTCTATGAAACACCTGCTTGGGGAGTGGGCGCAGGTAAACTGAAAGCTGCGGCACTGTTAGCAACAGGTGAAGCTGGTGGTATTGAAAAATCTAAAGGCGGTGCAAAAGTTGCAGGGCGTGGTCTGGGCGATGCTTGGTCAGCATCAGTGGTCTATGACAGTAAAAAGTTTGTTGCAGGGATTGGTTATGATAAGGCCATTCCGTCAACCTTTGCAGGACGTGGCACTTTGAATGCTTCAGCGCCTGAAGTGACTGGCGGGGTGGCAGGTAGTGCCTTTGCAGCAGCTGATACTTTGCGTGCCATTGGCCGAGTAAATCTGAATAATGGTTTGGCGTTGAAAGCCTTATATCAAACTTCTGAAGTGGCGGATGTACAAGGTAATGATGCTGTCGCAGCTACCATAGACGACGCACAAGGCTGGTTGGTTGGGGCTGAATATAACTTACCGACTGCCAAAGCTTGGACAGTGAAAGCTCAATACAGTCAAAACTCAACCAGCTTTAAAACATCTAAAGATGACTTTGATGCACAGCAGTTTATTGCAGGTGCTGATTATGCCTTTACCAAGCAAGTTAAAGCTTATGGTTACGCAGGGATTTTGACGCTTGAACAAGCATCATTTGAAACCAAACAACCTGTAGTAGGCACAGGGATTGAATACAAATTTTAATGTTTAAGTGATAGAAAAGGGTAAAGTCTATACAGATTAATGCTGATCAGTTAAGGAGTTTTATAGAAACTCCTTAACTTTTTGTCGTTCATGATGGAATCTTCGTATTTTAAAATTTAATATTTGGAGCTCGTCCGTTCTTTTGCGTAGCCAAAAGAACCAAAAACATTTGTCATCCGCAAAACCTTTTGCTTTTCTGCATTTAAATGATCATTCTGCAAAAATATTCCTTTTAAATGGACATGCAGGTTGCGGATGACGTTTCCGCGTATCAAATAATATTGGGCGGCTCAAAAAGGGCATCTGATTGCTTAACTGATCGGTATGACTTTATATATTCGGCCACAGCGCCTTTTTTATTTAAGCGAGTTTTAAGTTTAGAAAACTACATTGGGGCATCCGCTCAGCAAGACATGATTTAAAATGTTCAATTTGCAGTCTATTTTTAAAGAAGTTTCACTTTCGCGCTTTAACATCTATTTGGCGCTGTGGTTAGCCGTGGTTTTAAACGTGATGTTCTATAAGCAAGTTCAGTTGCTTACACCGTATCATGATTTCAAAGCTTATGCCTTTATCGGCGCTACCATTTTGGTGGTGTTGGCTTTTTATCATTTGGTTTTTCAGCTGTTACAGTGGCGGCCGATGGCTAAAGGGTTGGCTGCGTTATTGATCATCATTGGTGGAATGAGTGCGTATTTTGTCAACAGTTTAGGCGTTTCGATCACACCAGATCAGATCCAAAACATGATGCAAACCGATGGCAATGAAGTGCGCGACTTGTTGTCATGGCGTCTAGTACTGTGGATTGGGGCGATGGTGGTGCTACCTTTAGTCGTTTTATTTAAGGTTAAAATCCGCCGTGATCCTTTTAAAACCGTGTTACTGCACAAGCTGTTCGGTAGTGCAGTTTCTATTTTACTGATTGCAGGCATGTTGTTTATTTTCTTTGTTGATTATGCCGCGATTTTCCGTGAGCATCGTGATCTCAAAGGGATGATTTCACCGCAAAATGCGATCAGTTCAACCCTGTCGTATTATAAAAAGAATCGACCACAGCAGCATTTACCGTTAGTGACTTATGGTGAAGATGCTCATTTGATGAAGCAAGTCGGACAGCAAAACTTGCCGAAATTGATGGTTTTGGTGGTCGGTGAAACGGCACGTGCAGAAAGTTTTTCTTTAAATGGCTATGCGAAAAAGACCAATCCTGAGCTGGAAAAACTCAATGTCATCAACTTTAATCAAGTCAGTTCTTGCGGGACAGCCACTGCGGTTTCTGTGCCTTGTATGTTTTCAGGCATGCCACGTGAAAACTATGATGCACAGTTAGCGCACCACCGTGAAGGTTTATTAGATCTTGCACAGCGTGCTGGTTACAAAGTGACATGGATTGACAATAACTCTGGCTGTAAAGGCGTTTGTGATCGGGTTGAACAGTATAAAATTCCAGAACCGATACAGAAAAAATGGTGTTCAGCCGATGGCGAATGTACCGATGAAATTTTGGTGGATAGCTTAAAAGCCTATATGGCTGGTATTGCGGCTGATGATAAAACGCCACGTTTAATTGTGTTACACCAAATGGGCAGTCATGGACCAGCTTACTATAAGCGTTCAACGCCTAAGTTTCAGCCTTTCCAACCGATGTGTGAAACCAATGCCATTCAAGCCTGCACACCTGAACAGCTGAAAAATAGTTATGACAACTCCATTGTTTATACCGACCATGTGTTGAGTCAACTGATCGGTGTATTAAAGCAAAACTCAAACTTTGAGACCGGTTTTTGGTATTTATCTGACCATGGTGAGTCGACTGGTGAGCACGGGCTGTATTTACATGGTTCACCTTATGCTATTGCACCGAGCCAACAGACCCACGTGCCGATGCTGATGTGGTTTTCAGAAACATGGCAAAAGCAGAATCCGCAACAAATCGCTTGCTTAGGGCAACAAAAAAGCCAAGAATTAAGCCAAGATCATTTGTTCCCAAGCTTATTGAGTTTACTTGGGGTAAAAAGTACGGTGATTGATTCAAAAAATAATATGTTAGAACACTGTACCGCGACCAAAGTGAGCGCTTAGAACATGTCAAAAATATTGATTATTGAAGATGATTTTATGATTGCTGAGTCCACACAAACGCTGCTGCGTTATCAGCAGTTTGATGTGGTGTGGGTCAACAATGGTTTTGATGGTTTAAAGCAATTACAACAATATCCATTTGATGTGGTGTTGCTGGATTTGGGCCTACCGATGATGGATGGGATGCAGGTTCTAAAAAATATCCGTTCGCTTTATCCGACTTTGCCTGTGTTGATTATTTCGGCACGAGATCAGTTACAAAACCGAGTCGATGGTTTAAACCATGGCGCGGATGATTACTTAATTAAGCCTTATGAGTTTGATGAGTTGCTGGCACGTATTCATGCGCTATTACGTCGCAGTGGAGCGTTAAAACAGCACAAGCAAAGCCAGACTTTAAGTTATGCAGGTCTAGAGTTAGATGAAGATTTGCACTTAGCCAAGTACAAAGGGCAGACTATTGATTTGTCGAACCGTGAATGGGCTATTTTAATTCCTCTGGTCAGTCATCCCAATAAAATTTTTTCCAAAACCAATTTGGAAGAAAAGCTCTATGACCTTGACTCGGAAATTAACAGCAATACCATTGAAGTTTATATTCACCATTTGCGTGCCAAGCTTGGCAAAGACTTTATCCGTACCATTCGAGGGCTAGGCTATCGTTTGGGGCAGGTTGAAGCATAAAATGGTGAAGTCGACTCCTGTTTCCTTAAAGCGTCAACTGATTACCTATACCTCTTTATTTAGTATTGTGATGGGCTGTTTGTTGGTGATTGCAGCGTATCGCATTGCCCTTGAAGAGACCAATGAGATCCTCGATGCACAAATGCGTAATTTGGCAGAGCGTGTTGCAGCGCATGATCCCGCTCCAATTAAGAGCGAGTTTGAAGCGGACAGACACTATCACGAAGAAGATTTATTTGTAGATGTCTGGTCGTATGGACTGCCTGAACAACGGCAACATGAGTTTGATTTATTAATACAACCCGTTAAAAAAGCGGGGTTTTATACTCACCATACAGCACAAGGCTTATGGAATACCTATGTGCTGCCAACAGAGAAGTACCAGATTCAAGTCAGCCAACAGCGCAGTGTAAGACAAAAGCTGGCTTTAGAGCTGGCGGCTAATATGTTGATTCCATATTTACTGTTTATGCCTTTGGCTTTATGGGGACTGAGTTGGATTATTGGGCGTAGTCTAAAGCCCTTAGATGAGTTTAAAGCGGAACTTGCACAGCGTGAACCGCATGAACTGAGTGAGATTCGGCCCGATGGTTATCCTTTGGAAATTCTTCCGACCATCAATGAAATGAACCGTTTATTTGAACGAATTTCGCTGTCGCAACAAGAACAAAAGCAATTTATTGCCGACGCAGCGCATGAGCTCAGAACCCCCATTACCGCACTGAATTTGCAAATGAAAATTTTGTTGCATGAATTTCCAGAACACCAAGCGTTAAAAAACTTAAGTCTAGGCTTAATTCGGATTCAACATTTGGTGTCACAACTGCTCAATTTGGCAAAACAGGATGCTTCTGTACCAAGTTTAGAACCTACACAAAGACTAGGGTTAAGTGATGTGGCGGTTGAATGTATGGAGCAACTGATGGAGCTGGCGCTAGCCAAAAACATTGATTTGGGCTTGGAACAGCATGAAGCACTTTGGATAGAAACTCAAAGTTCAGCCTTACATTCTATTATCTATAATCTCTTAGATAATGCGATTAAATATACGCCTGAACAGGGTGTGATTAATGTCTTTATTTATCAGCAAGATCAGCAAGCCATTGTTCAAATTGAAGACAGTGGGCCGGGGATTGCGCCAGAACTTTATGATCATATCTTAAAGCGTTTCTATCGCGTACATCACCATCTGGAAGTCGGCAGTGGATTGGGTTTATCCATTGTCGATAAAGCCGCAGAAAAAATTGGCGCCAAACTGCACTTTGGACAAAGTACAGGATTGGGCGGCTTAAAAGTTCAAGTGATTTTTAAACTGTAGTTTCTGCTTGATTTGGGCTGGACTGTATAAACTGCTTATAACACAGCGCATATGCCAGTACATTGACCAGCCAAATTACCCACGCGGTCCATAAATTGTGACTGAGGAAATGTGCACCCCGCATCATTTGCGCCCAACCCATGACAAAGCCTAGAATTAGGGCAGCAAGCAAATAAAACCACGCGCGTTTGGGTTCATTTAGACGGTATACGAAATATCCCACAAAGAGCGCAAAACCTGTTGCGGCATGTCCTCCAGGGAAGCAATGCCCTGCGCTGGCGGATAAGTCCCAAAAGAAATCATGTGCCGTGGCCAGAGTCATATCCCATGGGCAGGCATGTGCGGATTGTGATTTTAAAATCCCAATGAGGCTGGTACTGATGAGGACTAAGCCAATGAAATAGCCATTTTGCCAACGCTGGGGCTTGAACGTAGCCCTTTTATATGAAGCGAGCCATTTCAGCAAATAAATCACATACACCGCGATGATGATGTCTTTGACATAACGGTGATTCAGTTCTGCTAAGGCCCAGTCGCGCTTTAGTGGAAAATGACCAGTTTGATCCATAAAGGGGTGAATTAGTTGTAAGTCGATGGTGCCTGCCACAGGGAAGAGCAGCCACAATATGGCAAAACCCAGCGTCAAAATAAAAAACTGAAGGATGAAAAAACGTTGCTGATCCGACACAAGTGAGGCCATGTTCTAAAAATAAGCGCTATTCCAACAGTGTCAGCTTAAACGAGGCTTAACATAAACGCTGTTTCATCTACTTTAGCATGATCTGTGTTTTGGTTATCGTTTTAAGGCGAATACAAAGTGTCGTTTCAGTGTTAGATTTGCTCTCAAACACATGAGGTTTAAACATGTCGATACGTGCTGTTCTATTTGATTTGGATAATACCTTGACGCATCGTGGGCGAAGTGTTGCGACCTTTAGTCAAGATCTTGCCGATACTTATCAAAGCCAACTTAACTGCGTTGATGTGGAGCAGATTGAGTCGATTGTGAATCGGATCGACAATGGTGGCTATCCCTTAAAAGAGTATTTAACCCATCCCAGTATTGGTGCTTCAGTGGCTTACGCTTTGCTACAGGAGTTAAACTGGCAGGCGCCTCCACATTTAGAAGAGTTAAGCAATTTTTGGTTTGCACAGTTTGGTCATAGTGCTGTGGCGATGCCTGAGGCTGAACAAACGCTGACCCGTCTAAAGCAAGCAGGATATAAACTCGCCATTATTTCAAATGGCGGTCATGCCACACGGCTGTCTATATTAAATGGCTTGGGCTTTCAGCATTATTTTGATGTGATTAATAGCTCTGGATTGTTTGGTCAAGCCAAACCCCAAGCTGATATTTTTATTGACACCGCACAGCAATTGGCTGTTGAGGTGGAGCAGTGCTTATTTATCGGTGATCATCCTATTAATGATGTACAAGGTGCGCAGCAGGCAGGAATGCAAGCGCTGTGGCTATCAGGCTTTCATGTTCCTTCAGTACAGATGACTGCACCGAGTATCACGGCATTGTCCGAGATTTTTGATTATTTAGAAAGCTAAAAGCCCCTTATAATGTTCAATAGGAATAAAAAAAAGCGGCCCATGTGAGCCGCACTAAAATGCAAATGCGTTTAGAACATGCTGTCATCTGAGTTGGCAGAGATTTTATGAATAGATAAATCTGCACCGCGGAATTCATCTTCTTGGCTTAAACGGATGCCCATCGTGGCTTTTAAAGCGCCATAGACCACCAATCCACCAATAACAGCAATACCAATTGCTAAGAGCGTACCAATCAGCTGTGACATCATCGCAACACCGCCTAAGCCCCCAAGCCATTTTTGACCAAAGATCCCGACTGCAAGCCCACCAAAGGCACCACATACGCCGTGCAAAGGCCATACTCCGAGTACATCATCGACTTTCAGCTTGTTTTGGGTGTAGGTGAAAAGTTTGACAAAAATCAGTCCAGCAATGGCGCCAATCACCAATGCCCCAATCGGATGTACGACATCCGAACCTGCGCAAATTGCAACGAGACCAGCTAAGGGCCCATTGTGTAAGAAGCCTGGGTCATTTTTTCCTGCGAAGTTGGCTGCCAAGGTTCCGCCAACCATTGCCATAAGTGAGTTAATCGCGACCAGTCCTGAAATTGCATCTAAACGCTGTGCACTCATCACGTTAAAGCCAAACCAACCCACGATCAAAATCCATGAACCTAAAGCCAAGAAAGGAATAGAGGAAGGAGGATGCGCACTGACACGACCATCTTTCTTGTAGCGTCCATCACGTGCACCGAGTAAAACCACCGCAGCCAAAGCGATCCAGCCTCCCATAGCATGTACAACCACTGAACCTGCGAAGTCATGGAAACTTGCGCCGAAAGTATCTTGTAGCCACTGCTGTAAACCAAAGTTGCCATTCCACGCGATCCCTTCAAAAAAAGGATAAACCAAGGCCACTAATAACACGGTTGCAATCGCTTGTGAGCGCATTTTAGCACGCTCGGCAATACCGCCAGAAATAATCGCTGGAATTGCGGCTGCAAAAGTGAGCAGGAAAAAACAGCGCATCAGGTTATAGCCATGATCCGCCGCTAAGGTATCCCCAATATGGAAAAAATGGTGTCCATAGGAAATATAGTAACCTACAAAGAAGTAGGCAATTGCGGAAAGTGAAAAGTCCGTTAAAATTTTGCTTAAAGCGTTGACTTGGTTTTTATGACGAACTGTCCCTAGTTCTAAAAAAGCAAAGCCTGCGTGCATGGCAAGGACTAAAACCGCACCAAGAAGAAGAAAAAGTAAGTCAATATTTTGCATGTTTAGGTTCCATTTGAGTGCAAAATTTTGCAAAAAGAAACTCAGTATACTGATGCCTGTAATTTCGTGAAGATCTCAGCAAAAAGGAAATATTGATTAAGTTTTGCTTAAAAATAACAAGACTCGATATAAAGCAAAAGTATGCACCATGATGGTGTTTGTGCATTGCAGTGGTGCATGGGTTAAAATATAAGTTAATATTAAGTTTATGAATATATTATGTTTATCTAAGTTTCTTTTATTTTAAATATACAGATGTATATTTTATCTCTTGAGTTAAACCCAAAAAGTAGCAACACAAAAAAATGATAAAAAAATTCGGTTAGCAGCTATTGTGAGCTGAGTTTCCGTTGCTTTGTTCTCTTTTGGAACGCTCATGCCATGAAATGTGCGTGCTGATTGTGCATCAGTGAAAGTTTTTAAACATGATTTGTATTTTCTCATTCTTATTTTAATCTATTGAAGATAAAACATGAATAATCACATAACTATATGTAATTAATTGTAATTATTGTCATATATGATCAGTCCTATTTCATCGTTTTACATCTACAACGAGACAAAATAGTCGGGCAATATTGGCTTTTTGCTGAAAAGTCATGATTACAGAGTTTGCACAAAAAACAAAGACAAGCAGGCAGAATTGGCATTTTAGGTTTTGCTGCTTGAGCGTGATTTCTTAGAGGATATTGGGGCGTTTTAAACTGATATTTTTTGATGGATTATGATGAAGAAAAAACTAATAGCGACATTGTTTGGTCTCCCATGTGTGATGGCTTGGGCCAGTAGTGAAGTAACTTCGGATTGGGGTTATCAAGCACAAACCGCACCGCAGTATTGGAGCCAGCTCAATAGAAAATACCAAACTTGTGCGGGGCATAATCAATCGCCCATTAATATTGAGCATGTGATTTCAGCAGACCTTGCACCACTTGATTTTGATTATAAAACGGCTGCAACGAGTATCGTGAAGCTCCCTCATACTTTACAAGCCAATTTTCATCAAGGCAGTTATTTAAGTTTAGAGGGAGAACGATTTCAATTATTGCAAATGCATTTACATAGCCCTTCAGAAAATACGGTTCACGGCAAAAGCTTTCCGATGGAATTACATTTAGTCCATGCTTCTGAAAAAGGCGAGCTGGCTGTGATTGCGATGATGTATGAACAAGGGAAAAAGAATCAAGCACTTGATGGACTGTGGCAGCAGTACAGGCAACCCCAGAAAGCACTTAATTTAAACGCAGATCAATTTTTGCCGACACATCGCGAGTACTACCGCTTTAATGGTTCGCTCACGACACCGCCGTGTACTGAAGGTGTACGTTGGGTGGTCTTAAAAGATATTCAGCAGGCATCAGCACAGCAAATCGCAAACTTCGCTGCACTGATGGGGTATCCGAATAATCGTCCTGTTCAAGCCACCAATGCGCGCTTGGTTTTAGACTAGAGCATGAATTAAAAAAGCAGATTGTGTGATCTGCTTTTTTAATGTGGGATAACACGTCTGTGCTAGTGCAAGATCTTGTCTAAGAACTGTTGAGCACGATCACCACGTTTGGTGTTAAAGAAATCATCTTTGCTACAGTCTTCGACAATTTTACCTTGATCCATAAACAATACACGGTTGGCCACTTGGCGGGCAAAGCCCATTTCATGGGTGACACACATCATGGTCATGCCTTCATGTGCTAACTCGACCATCACATCAAGAACTTCATTAATCATTTCAGGGTCAAGCGCCGATGTCGGCTCATCAAACAACATGGCAATCGGATCCATACTTAAGGCGCGGGCAATTGCGACACGTTGCTGTTGTCCACCTGAAAGTTGTGCTGGAAATTTATGTGCATGTGCACTTAGCCCAACACGCTCTAAATAGCCTAAGCCTTTCTTTTTCGCTTCAGCTTCAGAGCGTCCCAATACTTTAATTTGGGCAATGGTTAAATTCTCGGTAATGCTGAGATGCGGAAACAACTCGAAGTGCTGAAACACCATACCTACACGGCTGCGTAATTTGGTCAAATCTGTTTTCGGGTCTTTGATGGGTATTCCATCGACTGTGATTTGACCTTGTTGGAAGGCTTCCAGTCCATTCACTGTTTTAATCAGGGTCGATTTTCCTGAGCCTGATGGACCACAGACCACCACCACTTCACCTTGGCAAATTTGTGTGGTGCAATCGGTTAAGACTTGAAAATCGCCATACCATTTACTGACATTTTGGAGGTCAATCATTACTTTTTGGTCGCTCATACGCTTAACCTCCTTTGTAATCGTTTTACTGCATATGTGGCTAGCATACTGATGGTGAAATACACCAAGCCAGCAAATAAAATATATTGCGTTAATAGAGACATCAAATCGCCCCGCACGTAGTTGGTGCGGAAGAAGTCGAGTAGTCCAATGGCGTATACCATGGTTGAGTCTTGGAACAAGATGATGGTTTGTTGTAACAGCAGCGGTGTCATTTTGCGAAAGGCTTGCGGCAAAATGATTAAGCGCATGGATTGACCATAGGTCATGCCTAGTGCATAAGCCGCGGCAGACTGTCCTTTAGGAATTGATTGAATTCCTGCACGTACAATTTCCGAGAAATAAGCCGCTTCAAACAGCATGAACGCCACAATACTTGAGACCAAAGCGGTATCAATGGTCAGGTAATTTCCCGTGACTGTGGTGTAGATGAAGGGTACAGCAAAGTAGAACCACATCAATACCAATAGGAGTGGAATCGAGCGGAATAAATTGACATAGCCTTGGGCAATTAAATTCAAGATGCGAATTGAAGACAAACGCATCAGTGCCAACAGCGTGCCAATGAAAATACCGCCAATGGTGGCGATGATGACCACTTTTAAAGTGATACTTAAACCATGCCATAGGGCAGGTGCAGATAACTGCAAATCATGGGTAAATGCGGTGAGCCATTCCATTATTTAGCTCCTGCAATTAAACCTGGAACACGTAAACGTTTTTCAAGCAGCGTCATTAAGGTAATTAAGCAGACGTTGATAACGATGAAAATAATCGTGACATAGGTATAGATTTCGATGGTGTTCTGCGTATATTCGCTGATGGTTTTCATCTGCGAAATAATCTCGGAGACCCCAACTAAAGAGGCTACAGAAGTATTTTTGACGCAGTTGGTCAACTCTGAGCTCAGAGGCGGCAAAATCGTACGGAAGGACTGCGGTAAAATGACATAGCGGTATAGTTGTGCGGTACTAAACCCCATGGCATAACCTGCATTAACCTGTCCAGTAGGTAAAGCTTCAATACCTGTGCGGACTTGTTCGCAGACACGTGCTGCGGTAAACAGTCCAAGACCGATACTGGCTGAAATCAGCGCTGTTGTTCCTGCACTTAAATCATTAATCCACCATGACTTAATCGGACCAGGTAAGAAATTCGGCACCACATAAAACCAAATAAATAATTGGATCAGTAGCGGTACATTACGAAAAATGGTGACGTAGCCAGTGCCGATAGCACGTGCGGTTTTATTGGGAAGCGTGCGCATAATGCCGAGAATACTTCCGAGCACCATTGCAATGCTCCAAGCCACAATGGCAATAACAACCAGCCAGCCTAAACCAATTAAAATCCAACTGAGATAGGTGCTATCTCCGACGCCTGTGGATTGCCAAAGGACGCCCCAGTTCCAGGTATAATTCATGACAATCCCCTAAAATAGGTCAGGCAAAGAAACTTTGCCTGAGTGAACATTAATCTTTCCTTTATCGTTTACTGATCACGGTCATGTGGGTTTGCAATTAAGGCTTTAAGTTGGTCTGACATAGCAAAGTTCAGGTTAATGTTTTTCGGTGGAATTGGCTGTTCAAACCATTTGTTGTACATTTTGTTAATTTCACCTGAGCTATAAGTGGCTTTAATTGCATCATCAACCACTTGTTTAAAGCCCGTGTCGCCTTTACGTAACATACATCCATAAACTTCTTGAATTGGTGCTGTACCGACAATGTGCCACTTGTTTGGATCTTTGGCTTTCGATTTTTCTCCAGCGAGTAAAATGTCATCCATCATAAACGCAGCAGCACGACCGCTTTGGAGCATCAAGAATGATTCAGCATGGTCTTTTGCAGAAATCACTTCACCAATACCGAGTTCTTTTTCATGCTGACGGATATAGCGTTCAGAGGTTGTCCCTGCTGTAGTCACTAATTTTTTGCCTTTTAAGTCAGCAAAGTCCTTCACGCCTGAATCGGTTGCAGTAAGTAAACGTGAACCCACTTCAAAGAAGCCCACAGAAAAATCAACTTGTTGCTGGCGTTCTTTGTTGTTTGTAGTTGAACCACATTCAAGATCGACTGTGCCATTTGAAACCAATGGAATACGGTTTTGGCTGGTGACTAAGTTATAGCGAACTTTTAAATCAGGCATATTCAGCTTTTGTTTAACAGCTTCAACCACTTTGAGCTGTAAATCATGTGCATAACCGACAGGTTGATTTGGATTGTCTGCGATATAGGAGAATGGAATAGAGGAGTCACGGTAACCTAAAACAATGGTTCCTGATTTTTTAATCTTATCTAAAGTGCCTGACTGTGAAGCATCTGCGCCAGTGCTAGCTGCATCCGTTGCAGGTGCTTTGTTGTCGCTACATGCACTGAGGCTCAGCGCAAGTGCACTTGCACAAAATAAGGCAGAAAGATTACGTTGCATGGTCATGTACAAACTCCTTTTGTTTGCAGCATCAATTGCATTGTTTTTATCAAAAACGTCAGAATTGGGTTAAAGCTTTATTCTGTGCAAAAGATGTTCTTTTTATGGTATTTTTTTACAGCTTAGTCTGCATCTTAATCGAGATTGCTTTTGCTGCTCAAGTGGGATTTTTAATATTTTGTTAATAATGCTTTAAATAAGTGCATCGCTATATTCCTCTGATATTAAAAAGAAAATTATGCATAATGCGTGCCATTTCAAGTTTTATAATTCATTTTATTAGGCTAATGTCTAATGCCACGGGGTTGGCTATGCGTTTCGTTATGGATGCATGACAGAATGGATTTTGTTCGTGTAGAACATGCTAAAACTGCAATAAAAAAGAAAAGTGCTTTATTTTGAAGATGATCCGTTTTATGACGCAGTATATAAAGGTCAGTTAGATTCGGTTTACTGTCCTACGCTTTCCGCAGAGGATTAAAAACTAAAAGCGACTGTACGTTATGAACAAATGGTAGGGCACAATCGCAATGGGAGGATATGAGCAGGTGTGTATGAAGAAGTGCTTAGTGCACAAACATATCCATATATTCACGGATTTCAGAAATAGCCGTTTCTATATCCGTCGTCAGCCATGTTGGCTCAAACAGTCCAATATAGTGATCTAAACGGTCTTGAGGTACAACTAAACGTACTGGACATTCTTCTTCCAGTAAGCGCCAAGGAATGATGGGTGTTTCATTATCTAAAAAGGCTTGCACATTTCGAATGTCAATAATCATGGCATTGACACATTCAGGAAAAGGCATCACTGAAAACTCTTCAGTACGACGACGGAAAAACTCCAGATCACCCCATTTTAAAATATAACTAGGCTTAGAAAATTCAATAATACCAATAAGATGTTGGTCTCGCGTGTAGTGCAAATGACATTGGTGCGTAACATCAGTGTCTAAATCAAGCGTTACACTTTGTTGACGATATGCCATAAAGTCCAAAAACAGCTAAAACAAGGTGCATAATTATAGCGCAAATTCATTTAAAGAACGCTGTTCGCCAGACTCTTTTTGTCTATGTCTAGGTAAAATACTTTTTATATGACTTTTAACACTAAATTGATTGATGAGCGACTGTTTTTAAAATATTAAAAAATAATAGCTTAGATTAAAATAAAGCGCTTGTTTACTATCTCACTATGCTTTGAAACACAATGCTACACAAGCAGTTGTTAGTATGAGAATTCGACAACTTGATAATAGAAAATTGAGGGGGAACATATGCCACATGATTTCAATAAACCGTCCCATGTACAAACGCCAGAGGAGCGGCAGAAGAAAAAACGCGTGCCCTTGTATATATTGGCATTGGTCGGAATTTTCTTAATCGCATTATTATTTTATATGTTTGCAGATACCAAGCCAAATCCGAATGAGGCGCCTCCAGGTCATCCGAATCCGAGCGCAGAGCCTGCAACACCGAATAATAGCACCACTGCAACAGCAGGTGACGAAGCGGTAGCCACCGATAGCAATACGGCGACTGCAACTGACCGCTAAATGTGACTAAAGCCCTTGTAATGTACAGGGGTTTTTTCTTTAGCAGTCATCAAAAGGTATTCCATTTCTCATTCATACCTCATGGCAGACAATCACTTCAAAACTAAAATCTGTAGTTGAGCAAAGGTCGCTGTGATGTAGACACAACAAGAGGGAGAACAAAATGAATGATTATGTAGGGCATCAGGGTCGATTTGATGCGATGTATTATTGGGACCAGTTTCACCCAATCCTGTCCGCAATCGCCATCCTGATCATTGGTTGGATTATTGCATTATTGATTGCAGGTGCTGTGAAAAAGGTTTTAACCAAACTCGGGACCAACCAAAAACTTTCCAGTGCTACTGGCCATCGCTCGAATATTGAAAATATTATTTCTCGAGTTGTGTTTTGGCTCATCTTGATTATTGCGGTGATCGGTGCACTCAATGTTCTCAATCTCACCAGTGTAAGTGGGCCATTTAGTAATATGGTTCAACAGTTCTTGTTGTTTATACCACAATTGTTGGCTGCTGTTGCTGTGGGCTTTATTGGCTGGATTGTGGCAAAGCTGGTCAAAGTGGGTTTACAAAAAGGATTGGATCGAACTCAGTTAGATGAAAAACTCAGTCAGGATGTCGGAGTCAGTACGCTGAGTCAAAACATCAGTGAAATTGTCTATTGGTTGATTTTATTACTATTCTTACCCATTGTTTTGTCGATACTCGGTCTGACTGGGCTGCTCTTTCCGATCCAAAATATGGTCAATGAAGCCGTACTGTATCTACCAAATATCTTTATTGCGGGTGTAATTGTTTTTGCAGGTTATATTCTAGCCAAAATTGTACGGGGCATTATTGAGGGCTTATTGAGAAGCCTAGATGTACAAAAACAGGTTGAAAAAGTAGGACTGTTTAAAAACTCAGATTTGGCTAAAGTGCTCGGATCTTTTGTTTTTGCAATGGTTATTATCACAGCGCTGATTATTGCGTTTGAAGCTTTAGGCATTGATGCAATTTCTCAACCAGCGACGGCCATGCTGTATGAAATCATGAATGCAATTCCGCACATCATTGCAGCGGCATTAATTTTAATTTTGGCCTATGTGGTGTCACGTTTTGTCGCAAGTCTTGTGGTTGAAGTCTTGTCGGGAACAGGTGTAGATGACATTCCAAACAAAGTTGGCTTGCAACGTTTCTTAGGAAACACCAAAGCATCTTGCGTTGTGGGTTATTTTATTGTGTTCTTTACCATGCTATTTGCGGTCTCTGAAGCAGCAAATCGACTCGGCTTTGAACAGATCAGTGGTTTGATTGCGATGTTTATCCAGTTTGGTGCAAACATCCTATTAGGTGCAGTCATTCTGGGCGTGGGCTTCTGGCTGGCGAACTTGGTTGCTCAGGTGATTGAGCGTGGTGAATACAACAGCTCTCGTTGGGTGGCGAACATTGTACGTGTCTTGATCATTGGCTTGGTATTGGCGATGGGCTTG
Source organism: Acinetobacter sp. P1332 (assembly GCF_044057475.1). Lineage (NCBI taxonomy): Bacteria > Pseudomonadati > Pseudomonadota > Gammaproteobacteria > Moraxellales > Moraxellaceae > Acinetobacter > Acinetobacter sp. P1332. The sequence goes on along the minus strand of NZ_CP171157.1, from coordinate 2,520,530 downwards.
CGTGCAATGGGTATCGCAGATTCGATTGTGAATTTGGCCTTTGGCTTAACGCTTGGTGCGGTTGCTATTGCTTTTGCACTGGCTTTTGGTCTCGGTGGGCGTCAACCTGCGGAACGGGTTTTGACCGATTTGTTAGATAAAGCCAAAAAAGAAGGTACGCAACCGAATCCACTTTATCAGGCCAAAGCTGAAAGCACGCAATCAGCACAGAGCAAAGAAGAACATGCCTCACTGAAAGAGCAAATGGATACGCCAACGGTTGCAGAGGAATATCAACATGCAGATGATATTCCAACTACAGCAGAGGTTGATCCTGCGCATAAACCTTTAAATAAACCTTTTGGTTCAACGGGTGAAGCTGAACAAGATATTGACGTTCACCCCAAAGATCCAGACTAAATTAATCACACTAAACACCGACCGCTGATGGCGGTTGGTGTTTTTTTATTGGAGTAAACTGATGTCAAAAAAAGCCCCAAATAAATATTTTGCCCCAATCATCATTGCAGGTATTACGGTTGGATTTTTTGTGAGTGCTTATAAATTTGTCTTTGCAAAACCTAAGACCAATGAGACAACACAGACCAATGCTGAAAGAATACCGACTACTGCAACTGAGGGCCGTGATGCGGATGAATCTGATGAAAAATAATACAAAAGTCTATAGTGTGGAATGAAATTTAATTTGGTATGTTTGATGCATGTGGAATATGGATATTTCATAAATTAGAAATACTTACATGCCTATACTTTTATTATAGCTGCATGGACATTTCACGATTTATTTTTATAAATTGCAGTTTAAAAAGGAAAAACAGATGATGCAAATATTAAAAAAAACTTTGATGACAAAACGTTCAGTGATCCAGCCGAGCCATGTCCATATTGCCATTGCGAAAATGGACTTAGCACTTGCCCGTCAGCAGAAGCAAAAGCAGTGCGTACTGCTACGCACGGACTATTTGGAATAATTTATAGCTTAAGTACATTGCTTAGACATATTCTGATGCGGCATGCGCAGATGACCATGCCCATTGGAAGTTAAAGCCTCCCAAATGTCCTGTAACATCCAGTATTTCACCGACAAAGTACAAGCCTTTTTGCTTTTTACTTTCCATGGTTTTCGATGAAACTTCAGTGGTGTCTACGCCACCTAAAGTCACCTCAGCAGTACGGTAGCCTTCTGTTCCTGATGGTTTGACTTCAAAGGCATGTAAGCGCGTTGCAATGTGTTCGAGTTTTTCATCAGAAAGCTGACCTATTGCTGTTTCAGCCAGTTCTGGCCAAATGAGGTTTTGTAGTTCAACCACTACACTTTTAGGGAAATGTTCACCCAGTAAAGTGCGAAGTAGGGCTTTGGGTTGACTGTGCTTCTTGGCTTTTAAGTAGTCTTGCAAATCCACACTTGGCAAGAAGTCAATTTTGAAGCTTTGTCCTACATCCCAATAATTCGACAGTTGTAGCGAGCTTGGCCCACTGAGCCCACGATGGGTAAATAAAAGGGCTTCGGTGAAAGCGTTTAAGTCATTCGATAAAGTCGCATCGACCGCGTTGCCACTTAAGCGTGTGGTCACTTCTTTAAAGCTATCCGAGAAGGTAAAGGGCACTAAACCAGCGCGAGTCGGATAAACATGATGACCAAATTGTTTGGCAATCTCATAACCAATGCCAGAACCACCTAAAGTTGGAATGGATAAACCACCTGATGCAACCACGACAGATTCAGCTTCAAAATAACCCAGTGTCGTGGCAATTTGAAAACCTTGCTCATCGAGTGCGGTGATAGCTTTTACTTCACAGTCGGTTTTAATGTCGACCAAACCTGTTTTTTCACACTCGCTCAATAGCATGGCTAAAATTTCTTTGGCACCTTTTAGGGTGAACAGCTGACCGTGTTTACGCTCTTCATATTCAATGCCGTACTCACAAACCATCCCAATAAAGTCCCAATTGGTATAACGAGTGAGGGCTGAAATTACAAAGTGCGGATTATGTGAAATAAAGTTGCTTGGCTCGACATAGAGGTTGGTAAAGTTACATTTACCCCCACCTGACATGAGAATTTTTTTGCCGACTTTATTGGCTTTTTCTACCACCACCACTTTACGTCCGCGTTGAGCTGCCATATAGGCTGTCATTAAGCCAGATGCACCTGCACCTAAAACTAAGACATCATATTGATTTGCGGACATGACACACTCACGGGAGAATAAAGCAGGGCATTATAGACCATCTTTTTTGCTTTTTCAGGACTATCTAAAGCGTAGCTAAACGACCTTGCAACCCACCTGAATGAATCACTAAAATACGATGATCTATGGGGAATGTACCTTGTTGAATTAAATCGCTTAAGCCCAACAGCATTTTGCCTGTGTAAATCTGTTCCAGTGGAATGTCATATTGCTGTTCAAACGCACGGATAAATTGCAATAGTTCAGCGGTGGTTTTGGCATAACCGCCACAGCAATATCGATCGGTAATTTGCCAATTCCGTTTTTTAGTCAGTTGCTCGACTTCTGTGTTCAGGAAATCGCCCTTGAGTGCAGAGAAACCTAAAATTTGCTGCTGTGAATGACTGGCTTCAATCAGACCCGCAATGGTGCCACCTGTACCCACAGCACAGCAAATCAGATCGAAATTTTGTCTATCCGCATCAGAGAGAATTTCTGTGCAGCCTTGAATGGCAAGAGGATTGGTTCCCCCTTCAGGAATCACATAATAATCAGGATAATCTTGTTGTAACTGTGCTAAGTAGGCTGGGCTTTGCTTTTGCCGATAGGCTTCTCGCGTCACAAACTGCAACTGCATGCCGAATTGCTGTGCTGTACTTAAAGTTGCATTCAAAGCTTTACTAGCCAGCTCCTCACCTCGAATAATGCCCAGACTCTCAAATCCAAACAACTGTGCTGCATAGGCCGTTGCGGCGATATGATTGGAATAGGCACCGCCAAAAGTCAGCAGTTTTTTACAGCCTTGTTGCTGTGCCGCCAACAGGTTGTATTTCAGTTTAAAAAATTTATTGCCTGAAATTTGCGGATGGACTAGGTCTAAACGTTTGATGCTGATATTGACTCCGCCAACGCTGATGTGCTGATAGGGAATGGACTGCGCAATCTGTTCAAACATAGGACTTTTATCAATCAGGTTGAGTGCTTAGTGTAAGTGAAAAGTCGTGGTTTCTGCACAGAATTAACGCTGTGCAGAGTAGGTGTCGACCGAACTAATCACGGACATGCCTGGGCGTAAATTTTCGATACCCGTCTGATTTGGATCAATCGCAATCCGTACCGCAATGCGTTGCACCACTTTGGTAAAGTTACCCGTAGCATTATCGGCTTTAAGCACACTGAACTCTGAGCCCGCTGCTGGGGAAATTTGTTCCACATGACCTGTAAATTTCTGATGATTGAGGGCATCCACCGTGAACCATGCTTTTTGCCCAATTTTCATGTTGGCAATTTGAGTTTCTTTAAAGTTTGCGGTGACCCAAGTTTGCCGCGGAATCAGATAGAGCAACTGTGTGCCTGCGGCCACATATTGTCCCACGCGAGGATTAACTTCACCCAGTTGTCCATCCATCGGGGCGATAATGCTGCTGTAGTTTTTGGTGGTTTTTGCTTGATCCAGTTGCGCAGAGGCATTGGTCACTTGTGCTTTGAGTCCTGTTTCAGCCACTTGTGCGGTTTTGAGCGCTTCTTTTGCCACCAATACATTGGCCTGTGCTTGTTGCAGTAAAGCTAAATTATTTTGGGTATCGGCAAAGGCTTTGTCTTGTTCCGATTTAGACGCTGCGCCAGAGTCGCCCAACTGTTGATAACGCTGCTGTTGTGCCAATGATAGTTGGTAGGCTGTTCGCGCTTGTTCAACTTTGGCTTCTGCCGCCACAATATCGGCTTTACGCTGTGCAATATTTTGGCTTTGATTGGACAGTGCATTCTGCGCTTGATCCACCCCAGCTTCTGCTTGAGTGACTTTTTGGTCATAAGTCGTGGCATCAATATGCATCAACACCTGTCCTTTTTTGACATGATCAAAATCACTGACCAATACATCTTTGACATAGCCATTAATTTGCGAAGAAAGCACCGTGGTTTTGCCTTTGACATAGCTGTTGTCAGTGGACTCAACAGCACTGTCAAAGGGCCCAATTTTCCATGCCCATAAAATGATGCCAATACCGATGATCAGCACAATAAACATCAAGATCAGCGTACGTTTCGCTGTTGGAATCAGTTTACTCGAAGGCGGTGTAATCGGTGTTGCTGCTGCCACGGGCTGTTCAGGCTGAGAGGTATTTTCAGACCTTGCGGTTGTTTCAGCGGGAGCTACTGGTTTTTGATCTTCAGACATAACAATTTCTCAATAAATAGGGAGCAGTGGCATTAGGCAGGACCGATTTTCGCTTGTTGCCGCAGATGATATTGATTCCGCACAATCAGGAATGTGCCCCACAACAACAGCAGCATAGCAACAACGCCATTAAAGCTAATCACATCGTTATAGGCACGAACTTGAGCCTCTCGAGTCACCACTTGATTGAGATTTTTTAAGGCTTGTTGTTGCTCTAACTGCTGATCGAGCGTGTAAGTATGCGAACTTTGTTGATACGCTAAAAGACGCTGTGCAATCAATGGATTGGTTTCGGGAAGTTGTTGAATCATCTCAGCACGATAGTTTTGGGTTCGGACTTGTTGATAGGTGGAGTAAAACGATGAACCGACTAAGCCACCAAATGTTTGAGTCGCTGAAAATAAAACAATAAACGTGACAATATGGGTGGGGCCTTTTTGCATGGCGCTTAAGATACCCGTGATCAAGAGTGGACCAATAAACACACCACTGGCAAAGCCCACCAAAAACTGACTGCCGTAGAAGTTGGAAGGGCGAATATCGCTGGTAAGGTGAAAATCTAGTCCGCAAGCAATCAACACCAAAGCTTCTGCTAATAGTAAGTGCCAAATAATCCGTTCACGTGAAAAAGTGATGGCACTAAATAAGGTACCAGACACGATGCCTAAAAAGATCACGACATAGAGTGGGACAAATTGATCGGGGCCCATGCCCATAGTTTTGAGAAAACTCACGGCAGCATAACTTTGCTCCGACATTAAGAAGCGAATTGCAAAGGCACCGATGATAAAACGAAGCGTGGATGATGTCCCCAGCCAACGCGTCATAATCAATGGATTGACCCGATAATGCTCATAGACCAAACCAATCACAATCAGGCTAAACCCTGCAATTAAAAGGTATGCCAACCACTTCACTTCAAACCACCACAAGATAGGCCCTTGGGTCAGCACAATACACAAAAAGGCAAAACCGGGCGCAAGTAGGGCAAAGGTGAAGAAGTCTTGCTTTTCAAAAACAGCAATTCTTAAACTACGGGGCAACTTCAGCGACACCACCATTGCGAAACAGCACAGGGCTAAACCAATTTCAAAGGTATACAGGACATTCCAGTTATTGACGTCAATGAGATACGGAGAAATGATCCATGCCAAAGGAATACCGAGCTGCTGAAAGCCTAAAGCCAAATAGATACTGCGACCAAAATTTTCCCGCTTAAAGGCCTGCATAATGTAATACATGCCTAAGGAGCTGAGTGGTGCTGCAACCATGCCGCTAATGAAACGTACCAGTACGGCCATTTCAAAGGTATGTACAAAGACGTGTAAAACCAAAACTACAATAAAAATCAGTAAGCCAATTTCAGAGAATAGACGCAGGCCATATTGTTGGCGGGCTTTAAACAGAATCAGGTTCGCACTGACATTGGCCATCACATAAGCCGCAGGAATCCATGCCACCTCAGAGGGTGTTAGCCCATATTCACCCTGAATTAAGGGCAAATTTGCAGTAATGAAACCATTACTGAGACTTGCAGACAGTGCGACAAACAAGCCAATAAAAAAATATATGAAGCGCTTAGGCGTGGAGTGCGCGATCACGGCAGGAGAGCCGGGTAGGGTTGGCTTTTCTTCTGCTGTCCAGTTTGGCGCAGGTTCGAGTAAACGCGGTGGCTGTGTCATGAGTGGTGACCTTTATGCCCGAATACCGTTGAGTAAGAGTTCAATTGCACGTTGTGCAAGTTGTTGTTGCTCTATATCGGTCAACCCTTGAAATGAAGTCCTTAAAATGGCCGTAATCATGGCGTAATCTTGGGTGGTCAAATCGGGGCGGCATACGCCGTGTCGAATGGCTTGATCAATCAAAGGCTGTAAAATCGCATCGCGGCGCGCGTAGATATCGACCATGACGGGATCATCACGATCAATCACCCGCCAATACTCCATCAGTGCGGTTAAATAGGGCAAGTTATAAACATGGTTTTCAATTAAACGGATAAAACCATCGTCATATTGAGAAAACGCTTCTGCACGAACTGCGAGACGTTCCAATGCTTGTTCCATGAGTGCAATCACCAAGGCACGACGGTCATCAAAATTACGATAAAACGTCGCCCGCCCGACATTGGCGGCATCAATTACCAGTTGTAAGGGGGCATTGATCCCGTGTGTACGAAAAACCTGAACCGCAGCTTCGAGCAGTTCTTCACGGTTTTGTGCTGCACGCTGTTGACGACTGGTCATGGTGATTATTTCATTTAATTTGGAAGTGCTATTATTTAACGGACAAAAGTGTCCGTTGTAAATATTGAATCCTGTAAAATTTTGTAAATTACTTTGCGTTTTTCTAATTTAATCTAATTTCGATAAGAAATATTCTACTCGAAAACGTCATCTGCAACCTGCATGGTGTAAATAAGATAATGTTTTATTCGCTATATTTTAATGAATCCAAGAAATGAACAGGTTTTGCAGATGACAATGGTTTTGCCTACTTTTGCCTAAACAAAAGTAGGGCGAGCCGCAGGCTGATGAAGAAATTGAATAAAACAAGATAAGACTCCGCCAAGATAGTTTTTTAAATATGTCGAATAAATATTTAGATCGAATTTTGGTTAACTTAAATCATTCATGTTATTGTTTTATTTATGAATGATTGATATTTATTTTATAAAGAAAATTCACAGAGAACCCTCATGTAGATGGATAAGAGTTGTAACAAAGTCGATAGGATTGGAAAAATAAAAGTGCTATGCTGAAAGCACAATAATGATAAATGAGGGGCTATGATGAAAACCTTATCTACCCTAGTATTGGTTTTATTGCTCACTCAACTGACCGCGTGTGATGCAAAAAAGGATTTGAATCAGCCTAGAACTGAGGCTCGTACCATGATTATTGGTGGTGTTCCTGTGCATGATCGTGACTATAAACTTCCATCACAAGATATGGCTTTTAATCAGAAAAAGCCTCCACAGGCTGATGCCTACTAATAGGTAAAAATAGGGAGGCATATTGTCAGTACATGGTGGTGCAAGGTGCGATGTGCAGTATAAAAGATGCATTGTGCTACGCCAGATTTGTGAAAATGTGAAGTAGACGTCTTACTTCCTGCAAACGTTTGTTGAATTAAAGCCTTACAAACGTATAAAAGGCCTTGTACTCGCCCAATATGCCCAAACTGTTGTTGCTCAACTTGGCTAGACCAGTTCTATTTGCCAATTTGAAGCTTGAATCTCTAAGTTGTTTTGCCTGAGTTGCTGGCTAATTGCATCGGCTTGTTTTTGCAAGTCTGCAACCGTAATGGTTTTAACCCAGCGAATTTCACTCGAACTATAACGACCATTTTCACGTCGTGAACTATCGATGGCCTGTTGAATTATACGATGCTGTTGTGTGAGTAAATCACGTGTGTTTAAAACACTGAGCATGGATTGACCCGTGCTGGTTTTAGCTTGAGCATTGGTCGCATGAATTCTTTCAATCAGATGATGTAACTCTGTATTTACACTAAAAGCCTCACCCATCAGCGCATTGGGGTCTTCACTCAGTTCATCGCCTTCTTGGATTAGCACATTATTGTTGATGCGTTGTTGTAAAGAGGTGAGTTTGGTTTGTAAATCACTACGCAATAAAAGTGCTTCTGCTAGTTTCATAGATTTGTTTTTAAAGTTTTAGATGAGTCTTATGCTGCATCTGTACAGTCAAAGCTTCAAGTGAGTTTTGTAATTTTTATGAAATCTAAAATCATGAGAAAACGATAGAAAAGCACTTAGTCAGTTTCGGTATTTTATTTAAAACGTGGAGGTGTTTTTCCTATGTTGATTAGTCAATTTATTTACTAATGAGGTATAAAGTTTTATCTAATTTTTCTTTTTATCCAATTTAAAATTAGGTGCGTACACGGCCTCAACATTTCAATAAAGTACAAAAGGTGTTTGCGTAGGCAATAACCTTACTTTTGATAGGCCAAAAGTAAGCAAAAGCCTTTGTTACCCATACATAACATCCCTGTTATGATGGATAACGTGTGGCATCCCTGCCACACTCGCGTATCCAAACGTTGCTTAAATTAAACTATGTAATAGTAGCGACATAAAGGTGCTCTTATCACTATTATTAAAAGCTTAGTGGAACACGGTTTCCAAAGCTTTCAAACCAACTTTCGGATCAAGCAGACCGTTGTAAATTTCAGGGATTTCACGTTCCACCCCAAAGAATTCATAAATGGCAAGCATCGCACCACGAACTGAATATTCCACAGTAAAGACCACGTCATCTTCAATTTCCACAAACTGTCCGAGGAAAGCAAAGTTTTGTGAGCCTTGTGGAATTACCTGTGGACGATCCCCCGGCTTACGGCAGGCGAATAGGGCAGAGGCATATGGCATCATGGCAGTGGTTACATTGGTGGTTGCCAAAACATGATCTAAAATGTCGTCAAAACCGAGCTGTTTAATCAGTTCTGTTAGGATTTCTTGCCCTGTGGCTTCGGACATTGGTTTCTTGATGTAATCGCCCATATGATCAATTTGGAAACCGTAGCCCCATAAGGTATACAGGCCTTCAGGTAAGTCGGCAAAGTGTGGCTGCGCAGGGACCACAATGGATAAATGCCAACCCGACTCATACCAAGTCATCAGTGCGCCGGTGCCTGGTTCATTCCCCGTATAGTCAATAATGCGTTTAAGCAGCACGTCATCTTTCATGGTCAGGGTGAAAGATTCCCACTTATGTTCATCGACATTGCCATAAAAAGTCATTGGACGGCCAAAGTCTGGGGCTTTTTGTGCCAGTGTTTCCCAAAGCGTCCAGCCATGATCTTCTCGATGACGAATGAGGGTAGGCACTTCATGATTACCGCCATAACGTGAGTCCGCAGTAATGGAACCTAAAGTGAAAATGGCTAAATCATTGGCTTTCAGATTAATTTGCTCTGAGCCTTCAGGCAATTGTACGTATAGATGCGAGGCATGGCGCTCTTGAGTTTCAGTATTGGTAATGAAGTCCGCATCTGTGACATAGTGTCCAAAACGCACATCGACCCCTTGTGCGATTAACCAACGCTGTAAGGGAAGGATCATTGAATCATATTGGTTGTACTTAGTACGTTTCACACCCGCTAAGGTATGAATGCGTGGCAATTCTTGAATAAAACGCAAGAAATAGCGTCTTAACTCTGCTGCACTGTGCCATTTTTGAAAAGCGAAAGTGGTGCGCCACATGCGCCAGAAATTGGTTTCAAAAAAGGCCTCATCAAAAAACTCATCAATGCGGCGGCTGCCAATTTTTTCTTCTTTTGAAGCCAATAGCCGCAGCATCTGTGCACGATGTAGTTTATTCAGACCAAGCTTTGCTGCATCCGCAATGACATGTTCGGCATCAATTAAACGTGCATTGGCGTGGGTTTTCACTTGTTCATTAAACTCACGACATTCTTCACGGACTGAAACGTTTGGATCTTCTAATGATGGAATACTGGAAAATAAGTCCCATAGGCATAAATAAGTTTCATCGGTCAGCATTCGCCCACCACGTGTTACCCAAGCTTGCGCGGCATGCGGTGTATGTCCGCCATCCATCGAGCCACCTGAAATATCGAGTTCTTCTAAAATATGGATATTTTTGGCAGGGACTTTGGCATCACGGATCGCAAATGCAGCAGCAGCCATACCTGCAATACCACCACCAATGATCCAAAGATGGGACTGTTGCGTGTCTAATGGGGTGCGCTTCTTATTTTGCATGGTTCACCTTTAATTCTGATGTTAAAAATTATGAAGTTAAAAATGTGGTTTAGAGAAATAAAACCTTATAAATAGTAAGTCTTTTTATATATGAAAAATGTATGAAAAGGGAAGCAATCCCCCATTATATTTTGTAATCAAAAATCAGCATATGATGGCTATTTTTAATACACATTTGTCTTTTTATTAAAATTGAATATGATCTAAATAACTGATGTTGAAGTTTATTGTTGAGTAATTGCTCTATTGTTGTTTTCACTATGGCCTATGCCAAATTTCCTTAAAAATAGGCTTTTTATTTATCATTAAAAAATATAATGGACGTACACGCTGTGGCTTGATCACGATATAAATGTGAAAAATAACTGATAAAGTGAATATCGTAAAAACTTTGTTTAGCGTAAAATCGCAGCTGATAAATTCTCTCAATTTAGAGGTCACTCTTGGAATCATTTTGGATTTTGGGCTCGATTGCCTTTGCATTAATGTTAGGCGCAATGAGCCCTGGACCGACGTCGATTTATGTAGCAAAAAATTCGATTGCGATTTCTCGAAAGCATGGACTCTTTACCGCATTGGGAACTGGAACAGGCGCAGCTGTTTTTGGTCTGTTGGCTGTACTTGGTTTACAAGCCTTTTTGTTGGCAGTGCCGTCAGCGTATTTGGCCTTAAAAATTTGTGGTGGGATCTATTTGCTTTGGCTCGCGTTTAAAATTATTAAACATGCCAAAGAGCCGATTGAGGCAGATCATTCCAGCTCAAAAGCAATGACTTTACGCCGTGCCTTTATGACTGGTTTAATTACTCAGCTCTCCAACCCTAAAATTGCGATTGTTTTAGCCAGTATTTTTACTGCACTTTTACCCAAAGAAATCCCAACCTATTACTATTTTGTACTACCTATCCTGTGTTTCTTTATTGATGCGGGTTGGTGTTCGTTGGTTGCAGTGGCATTGTCTGCTGAAAAGCCGCGCCGTGTGTATTTGAAGTTTAAAGCCGTATTTGACCGCGCAGCAGGGGCCGTAATGACGGTGTTGGGTTTGAAACTTATTTTTGGCATGAAGTGATAAGGTTTACAACAACAAAACTGGATTTTGTATAGGTAACGAAAAGCTAAATGGTTATAATCCCATTGATTTTTTAATGATTTTTAAATTAAAGATTTGAGGGATAAATTTTGAATAAATCTATATTTTTGGCCGTTTTGAGTGGCTTAGCATTATCTGCATGTTCAACAACAGAAACGTCAAAAACAATTCAATCACCGCAAGTAACAGCGGCAGTGGCGACCGTTAAATACGCTGGCACTAAAACGCCTGTTTCTGTAGGGAAATTTGACAACCGCTCAAGCTACATGCGTGGCATTTTCTCAGACAATGTTGATCGTTTAGGTGGTCAGGCGAAAACCATTTTAGAAACGCATTTACAGCAATCGGGCTATTTCTCTGTCCTAAACCGTGACAACCTTGCTGAATTACAACAAGAAGCAGGCTTTACTAAATCCTCTCAAGCCATCAAAGGCGCACGTTATGTATTAACGGGCGACGTGTCTGAATTTGGCCGTAAAGAAGTTGGTGATCACCAGCTATTTGGCATATTGGGGCGTGGTAAAACCCAAATTGCTTATGCCAAAGTGAACTTAAACATTGTAGATGTCAAAACAGCAGAAATTGTTCACTCTGTGCAAGGCGCAGGCGAGTATGCACTCAGTGAACGTGAAATCTTAGGTTTTGGTTCTACCGCTTCTTATGACTCAACTTTAAACGGCAAAGTTTTAGATTTGGCTGTACGCGAAGCGGTTAATAATTTGGTGTTGGATATTCAAACCAATAAGTGGTCTGCGCAGTAACTGGTTTGAATCAATGAAAAAAATCGTATTGGTTTTAGGTGCAATCTGCACCATGACTTTGGTGGGCTGTGTTTCAGCGCCAAAATCGTTATATAGCTGGGGCGAATACCCGCAGCAAACCTATTTGATGTTGAGTCTGCCAGAAAAGACTTCTCCACAAGAACAGATTGGCAAACTTGAAAAAGATATTGAAAAAGCCAAAGCTAAAAATGCAGCAGTGCCTCCGGGATTGTATGCACATTTGGGTTTGTTGAATTTGAATATCAATAACGGGCCACGTGCTGTTCAGTATTTTGAACTTGAACGTCAAACCTACCCAGAGTCGGCAGTATTAATGGATCGTCTTTTGAAAAAAATGACAGCCCAGTCTGCGGCAGGGAGTGTGAAGTGAAACATTTCAAAAAATTATGCGTACTTGGCCTTGCTGTGACACTCTTCACAGGTTGTGCTACGACACCAAAAAGCAATCTTGACCTATCTGCTTATCATGCCAATATGCCAAAATCCATTTTGGTGTTGCCACCTGTGAATGAGACACCCGATACACGGGCAACTTATGGGTATTGGTCTACCGTGACTTTACCTGTAGCAGAAGCGGGCTATTACGTGTTCCCCATTTCTGTGGTCGATACGCTATTTAAAGAAAACGGCGTAACCAATGGCTATGATGCGCAGCAAATTCCAATTCAGAAACTCAATGACATTTTTGGAGCGGATGCCGCACTGTATGTCAAAGTTAAAGAATATGGTTCTAAGTATCAGGTGATTCAATCCGTTTCGACCGTTGCGGTAGAGGCGAAATTGGTTGATTTAAAAACCGGAACATTATTATGGGAAGGTCAGGAAAAAATCCAACAAGCCAATAATAATAGCAACGCAGGTCTGGTCGGAATGTTAGTGGGTGCTTTGATTGACCAAATTTCCAATCACTTATCGGACAAAGCCTATGTACTGTCTAACAGTGTGAGTACGCAGTTGTATGCTCCACAGTTGATGCAGCAAAAAGGGTTGCTATATGGACCTCGCTCTCCGCATTTTGTACAAAACTCGATAAGTCCACAGCAGTAAAAAAAATCCCCTCAAATGAGGGGATTTTTATGATTTAACAAGCTTCTATTTGGATGAAGAGCCTTTTAACTCTCAGCAAAAAAAGAGACGATTTTCGTATAAATTAATCCTTAAAATGCACAGGAATCCATTGATAGCTTTTCCCATCTGCTGAATAGATATGTCCAATAGCAGGGAATGGCAAGTGTGGTGCTGCAATGGTTTGCCCGCCTTTTGCATATTCAGCAAATTGCTTTAAGCGGGTTTGCACTGCTTTTTTCGGGTCGATGTCATAATCAATAGCGGTTTCTGGCTTGTCGAATTGCACAGTATGAGAGTGCACAATGTCACCAATAAATACCACCGTTTCATCTTTGGTTTTTAACTCATAGCTAAAATGTCCGGGTGTATGCCCCGCGGTATTAATCACTTTAAAGCCCTGAACCTGATCGCCCAATTGATACGTTTTGAAGCGTTGTTTGGCTTGATAGGGCGCAATGGCTTGTTTAATTTTTTCAACAGTTCCTAAGTAGCCCGCTTGTTTTTCTTTCGGGAGCTTTTCGACCTGTTTCGGGTTTAGCCAATAGTTCGCTTCATCGCTCGAAACATAAACTGTTGCATTTGGAAAGTTTGCCACGTCATTTTGGCTAATACCACACACATGGTCTGGGTGTAGATGCGTCAGTAAGATGGTATCGACTTGCTCTGGTTGATAGCCTGATTCTTTTAAATTGCTTAACACTGAACCCAAATGTGCGCCAAAACAGCTCGCAGCGCCGCTATCCACTAAAACCAGAGAATGACCTGTATTCACAAGGAAGGCATTGACAGAGGTTGGAACGCCTTTGGCTTGGTCGGCAGCGTATTTCTTTAATATTTCATGCACATCTTTTTCTGGAATGTTTTGAAAGAGTTTAGGCGACATGAAATTGGTGCCATCGAGCAGGGCCGTGATTTGTACATCACCCGCTTGGTATTGATAATAGCCAGCGACTTGTTTTTGTTGGGGGATTGGGGCAGGTGGGGAAAGGGCGAAGGTTGATGAAAATGCAGTAGCTAATAAGCCTAGAACGGTGAGTTTAGATTTCAATTTTTTCATAGGAATTCTTATAGATTTGATAGTGATATGTTTGTTCTAGCATAAGCTTGGTATAGTGACTAGATGAACGTTATAAAAATTAAAATGGTAACTTTTGAATGACGATACTACAAAATGCAATTGACTCAATTCAGCTTGGAATAGAAGACTATGAGTTAATTAAAGAAAATCCGAAAAGATTAATTTCCTGTACAAGAAATCTATTTTCAGGGATTTTGTTACTTTTTAAATATTATCTATACACAGTTAACCCAGATTTAATTTATATACCTTTAAAATCAAAAGAAAAGGGAAGGAAAAAAACATTAGACTTTAAGCAGCTCAAGGATAAATTAGATGAAAGTCAAGTTTTGATAGAATGGGGTGAGTTAGAAAAAATTCAAAAAATTAGAAATGATATTGAGCATAAATATAGCGATGAAAATCCTTTGATAATTTTAGGCTTAGTAGCAGTAAGCTTTAATGTAATAAATGATTTTGTTCGAAAATATTTACAACGAGATCCTATAGAAATTTTTGGTGAAGAAATTTGGTCGATCTTAATAGAAGTAGATCGGGTGTATCAGATTGAAAGGAACCAGTGTATTAATGATTTAGATTCAAATACATACTATAACTTTAAGATTTTAGAGCTTATCAAACAGTCTAATTGTTCAGAATGTGGATTTGATGTCATTAAACCTCTGAAGAACAATACTAATTCCCATCAAATTGAATATAGATGTTTATCTTGCTTTAAAGAAACTGATTATCACGAATTGATTGTCTCCGCTATAGAGCAAGAAGTTGACTATCAACAGAGAAGAGATTCAATGTTTGGAGACTCATTAAACGAAGTATTTTGCACATGTCCATCATGTTGGACGAATGCCTACTCGATAGAAAGTTGTTTTTGTTTTTCATGTCAATATCAGGCAAAACAGATTTGTGATGTATGTGAGTCTAGCTTAACTGGAGATGAAATTAGTTTTCAAAGTAAGTTCTGTAGCGCTTGTCGAAATAGATATGAAAAAGTAATGGCAGAATAGTTTGTTTATTTAATTCCCTTTACCTTTGAATGAGCAAAAGTAACAAAACCCCTTTGTTCACTAGAGGGCACATCCATGTGCCCCCTAGTGAACGGGCGACATCCATGTCGCTGGTCATTTGATTAGATAATGGTTTTCTCATCTTTTTTATTAAAAGAGAGCGTGTAATTAAATTATTCCCTAATGAAAGTTCCTTCTCCCTGAGGGAGAAAGCTAGGATGAGGGGGGAGAAACAGCAAATAATAAAAAAGCCCCTACAACGTAGAGGCTTTTCTTTTAATGATTAAACCTTAAGATACTTTATCGCCAGCTTTAGCGCCAGACTCAGGTGAAATCACCCAAACACCTTCGCCATTGCCCGCAGCTAAAACCATACCGTTAGAAATACCAAAACGCATTTTACGTGGTGCAAGGTTAGCCACCATCACCACCAATTTACCTTTAAGGTCTTGTGGTTGGTAGAACTCACGAATACCGCTAAACACATTACGCGGTTCAGCTTCACCGACATTTAAAGTCAATTGAAGAAGTTTGTCCGAGCCTTCAACGTGAGCTGCATCTAAAACCTCAGCAACACGAAGGTCAACTTTCATAAAGTCTTCAATGCCGATCACTTCTGCCTCGCCAACTTTTGGCTCAGGCTTAGTCGAAGCTTTCTTTTCTTTCTTCTTCTCAACTTTTACAGGTTCAGCCGCAGCCGCTAAAGAGTCTTTAGAAGCATCGACCATTGCAGCAACTGCTTTCGGGTCTACACGTTGCATTAACGGTTGGAACAATGCAATTTCATGATCCACCAATGCCGTTTGAGCAGAAGCAAAGTCAAAGCGGTCTAGTTTTAAGAACTCTTGCACTTGAGCCGCTAAAGTCGGAAGTACAGGCGCAAGGTACACAGCCAATTGACGGAACAGGTTAATCCCGACCGAACATACATCATGTACTTGCTGTTCTTCGCCCTCAACTTTTGCTAAAGCCCAAGGTTTTTTCTCATCGATATATTGGTTGGCTTTATCTGCAAGCGCCATAATTTCACGAATCGCAGCAGAGAACTCACGTGCTTCATAGGCTTTCGCAATTAAATCGCCTGCATCAATAAAGCTTTGTACCAATTCAGGCTCTGCACAAGTTGCACTTAACTTATTATCAAATTTAGTATTGATAAATTTTGCACAGCGACTGGCAATGTTGACCACTTTACCAACCAAATCTGAGTTTACTTTCTGAACGAAATCATCCAAGTTCAGATCAGAGTCTTCAACTTTATCAGACAGTTTAGACGCGAAGTAGTAACGTAAATATTCAGGGTTTAAGTGCTCTAAATAGGTTTCAGCTTTGATGAATGTACCGCGAGACTTCGACATCTTCTGACCGTTTACAGTCAAGAAACCATTGACGAATAAACCTGATGGCGTACGGTAGTTTGCACCTTCAAGCATTGCAGGCCAGAACAGCGCGTGGAAGTAAACGATGTCTTTACCAATGAAGTGATAGACTTCTTTGTCAGAGTCTTTCTTCCAAAAGTCGTCAAAACTTAAATCAGGACGTTTAGCTTTGATATAGTTTTCAAAACTCGACATATAACCAATGGGTGCATCTACCCAAACATAGAAATATTTGTTTGGTGCATCTGGAATTTCAAAACCGAAATACGGTGCATCACGTGAAATATCCCAGTCGGATAGACCCGCTTCAAACCATTCATCCAGTTTGTTGGCAATTGAGACAGGTAAGCGACCTTGGTCACGCGTCCATTTTTGCAAATATTCTGAGAAATTCGGCAGTTTAAAGAAGTAATGATCTGAAGATTTCTCTACAGGCGTCGCACCACTTAAAGTCGATTTCGGGTTTAAAAGTTCGGTTGCATTGTAAGTGGTACCGCAGACTTCACACGCATCACCATATTGATCTTCCGACTTGCATTTCGGGCACGTGCCTTTAATGAAACGATCCGATAAGAACATGCCTTTTTCAGGGTCAAAAAGCTGGTTGACAGGACGGATGGCAATATTGCCTGCTTCGCGGTTTTTCACATAAATTTCAGAAGCACGAACACGGTTTTCATCACTATGCGTTGAATCATAATGATCGAAATGCACGCCAAAACCGTCAAAATCACGGATGTGTTCTTTTTGCACATTGGCAATTTGATCTTCTGGTGAAATACCATTCGCTTCGGCACGTAGCATGATGGCTGTACCGTGAGCATCATCCGCACATACATAAGTCACATCGTGTCCCATTGCACGCATGGCACGAACCCAAATATCTGCTTGGATATAACCGAGTAAGTGTCCCATATGGATGGGACCATTGGCGTATGGTAGGGCGTTAGTGACTAAAATATTACGCACGGATATGACTCTCTCATTCGTATTTTATATAAGGTCAACGATTTTACCTGATGAATGAGGTAATACAAAGCGATGCTTCCTAAAAAGTAGAATAAAAACAAGAGATGATTTAACTTCTACATGTTAGTCTAACTGCAATTTTATTTATTTAATTTAATAGCATAAGGTAAATATGAGCATATTCTTATTGGAGAATGGTCAATTAAATGCCATACATGGAACAACGTTTATCAATGAATCTATTTTAGAGCGTCAGCATTTACAGCAAGCTTTAAAGCAGAATATTAGCGTGATTGCAGCGGATTGCTTAGTTTTAACGGAGGAATATGCAGAATGGGATGCTTCACGTAAACGTATTGATTTATTAGCAATTGATAAACAAGCAAATTTAGTGATCATAGAGTTAAAACGCACCGATACAGGTGATCATATGGAGTTACAGGCCCTTCGTTACGCTTCTATGATTTCTACCATGACTTTTGAGCATGCATTGGATGTATTGGTAGACTATAGAAACAAAAATGGAGAGGAAGGCTTTACAAGAGAAAATGCTAGAGAAACTATTGAGGATTTTATTGAATTAGATGCGATTAATGAAACAAATTTTGGTAATGATGTTCGAATCATTCTAGTTTCTGCTGAGTTTTCTAAAGAACTGACTACATCCGTAATATGGTTGAATGAGAGGGACTTGGATATTACTTGTGTTCGAATGAAACCATACAAATATCAAGATCAAATTTTGATTGATATCCAGCAAGTGTTACCTTTGCCTGAGGCAAAAGATTATCAAATACGAGCTCAAAAGAAAGCTGAAGAAAGAAGAGAAATACAGAAAAATCTAAATAGTAAGGATTATTCTAAATACTTATTTAACGGATTAGAGTTAAATAAAAGAAAACTGGTACTAGAACTAATTAAAACACATATTAAAAATAATAATATTTTATCTCTTGAAGATTTATTGTTTGATTTTCCTCAAGAATTAAGAAAGGGGAGAAAAATGTACAAGCGTTATGATGAAGTGATTCAGACAAATGATAAGAATAGATATTTTTCTGAAGTCGATGAGGTTTTAGATTTGACTGATGGAAAATTTGTTATTTCAAATCAATGGGGTGCAGGAAATATTCAGGCGATTTTAGACCGAGCTGATGAGTTGGGTTATGAGATAGAGATCGTTAGTGACAATGTTTCAGTAATTAAAGAAGTGATTTTTGGAGAGTATCAGATTCAGCAATTATCAAACTTAAGTATTAACATAAGCAAAAATCAAGTGCTGCAATCTGTTGCAAAACCTATATTAAGAGAAATTGCTATTAGAATTAATGTTGATTTAAATAACCTGAAAGGGAATGAAAAAAACACAAGATCATTAGGTTCTGACGTTATTCAGAGAATCTCTCAAATGGAAAAAGAAAGATAGAAAATTAGAAATGGTTATATATCCATTTTGCAATAACAGCGATAATACTTAGATTCAGCCCGTTTTTAAGAGTATGCCGTCCATGATCGATGATGATTTTGATTTCGACCAACCCGTGACCCGAATTCCGCAAAATCCACAAGCGACCAAACTATTGGGCAATCGTCTTTTACAACAAGCTGAACAATATCTTGCTTCAATGGGTAGTCGACCACATGCACAATTGGTCGAGTCGCTCCGTCAGCTCGAGTCTGAAGATTCGTACTTTGCGGTAATGGCGGATCAACTTGAGTATGAAAGTGATGAACCAATGGCCAATGACGTGCTCAATCTGTTGTTTTTCTGGCAAATGGCCAATGAAAAAGAAGCTGATATGACTAAGTTTCAGTTGCCCAATTTAATCCAAACGGACTATTTCCAAGCGACTTTGCTTGACGCTTACGACGCGATGGATTTGGGTGCATTCCAAGCTCAGCGCCGCAGCGTGATTGAAGAAATCTTAAAACTGTATCAACAGCAGTGTTATGCAGGTTGTATTACGGTTCTTTATGGTCAAATTGAAGGAATTTTGACGGATGCGCTGATTGAACATGGGTATTTAAAGCAAAATCAAACCAAGTTCGTCGATGTGTATAAAATTGTACCGGGTTTGAAAGGCCATGAAGTCAAAAGCCTATGGCATAAAGTTAAAATTGCCAGTGAAATCAATCCGTATTTTCTGAGCCTTGAAGCATTGAAAATGGATGCGAGTTCTAGTGTCACGGCCAGCCGTCATAATATGGTACATGGTGCAGACGTGACCCATTTCACTCAAGCCCGCAGTTTCATTTTGTTTATTTGGCTGTTTGCAGTCATCAGTTTTATCAGTACTTTAAAGCGTTAGTCTCTTCCGTTGAGTGGTACAGGATGGTGTTTAAATTGCTGCATCCTGTACAGCTATTGTTTCCAAATGATGCAAATGACGTCAGCACTTAAAAAGCAAGGTATAACTCTGAGTTAAGCAAAATTTTAAATACGAAAGAGGGCTGTGACATGACGAATGACAATAAACTCGATGATTTAAAAACCAAAGCGACTGAGTTGGGTGAAGACTTGAAGTTGAAAGCGCAAGCGGCAAAACTCGAAGGCGAGAAAGTACTGGAAGATGTTAAGCATCAGGCCACTGAAGCGAAGCTTGATGCTGAAAAGCAGCTGACTGACTTAAAGCAGAACGCAGCAGAAAGTAAAGCCGAAGGTGATGCAGCCTTTGAGCAAAAGTTGGAGTCTGCACAAGCCAAAGCCGAGCATGCGAAACAAGTTGCGCAGGAAAAATTGGATCATTTTAAAGTTGAAGCAGGGCATAAACTGGATGAGGCAAAACTTAAAGCCACAGAGTTAAAGCATGAGGCTGAAATTAAACTGGAAGAATTCAAGGTGCAAGCCACTGAAAAGTTTGACGAGTTGAAAAAGAAAGCCACAGAGACACTGCAAAAGTTTAAAAAAGACGACCAAGCTTAATCCGTCCGAGATGGCGAATGTCGGACTTAAATGTTCGCTAAGACTATGGCGTAGACTGTGTACTGAGTGCAGGGTCTGCGTCCAAGTTAAACCACATGATGCTCTGAATTTGATTGTTTACGGTGCGGATGGTATAACGATAGTTTGCAATTTCATATACATATACCGTCTCAAGTGGGCTATTCGGTGCACTGTTGATTGGGGTAGAGGACATAGAAATGGGCGATAAATCGATTTTTTTCTGCATGTCTTGAACTTGATCACCGATAGTCACCGTTTGACCCGCAGGGGTTTTAAATGAATTGGTTGATGTATCTGCAAAACTAAAGCTAGATATGGTGCAAGCCAAAACAACCACGGCCCAAAGTTTCATTTTTTTCTCCCCAAATCGCGTCAAGATAGAACAATAGAATATAGATATTTTGCTATGCAATAACATCACCTTAATTAGGGAGATTGGATTGTACTTACAATTCTTTACGTTCAAATTTGATGTAATTCACCGATTTTATTTTTTCAGTTAGCTTAAGTGACTAAGCTTCGCCCTTTGATATTCAGCGTATAAAACCAACTAAAAAGCTAGGAATACTAAATTTCATGGCATAATCCATAAATACTGAACTTAACCTAAGTTCGTTTTGTGGTTAAACTATAGCATTCAGCTGAATACTCGAATTTGGAGTACATATATGTCGTGGCTTTCTTCTCTTAAATCAGTTTTTTCTCCTGCGCAGGAGGTAAAGGAAGAAGAAATCCAAACAGTACTGCAAAACTATATCTTGCCCAATTCAAACCATGCGTTGAAAGACCGCATTACTCAAGTGAATGTGCAGGGCAATATTCTGCAAATTACCATCAATACTTTTCCTGCCGAAGCAGATGATTTACAACAGATTCATGATGATTTGGCGGTTGCGCTTGAAGCATGCGGTATCAAAGAATTAAACATGCATGTGATTCAACAAAAAACGGGACATAAAGAAAAGTCAGGTGGCTGTGGACATCAGCATGCTGAAGGTGAGAGCTGTTCAAGCCAAGCAAAAGAGGCTGCACCGAAAAGCAATTTACCCCCAGTGATTGATGCTTCAGGCTCAGCAGCCCAAGTTGCTGCACAACCCGTTGAAACTGATCCTAACAACCCACCCATCCAAAAAGCAGCGCCACAACAACGTGATGTGCCGAAGCATCCGCGTATTCAAAATGTGATTTTGGTGTCCTCGGGCAAGGGGGGCGTTGGCAAATCCACCACCACGGTAAACCTTGCACTTGCTTTGCAAAAGCTAGGCTTAAAAGTTGGGGTCTTAGATGCGGACATTTATGGTCCAAGTATTCCGACCATGTTGGGCAATGCGGGCAAAACGCCGATGATTGAAGCGGAAAATTTTGTACCCTTAGATGCCTATGGTTTGGCAGTGTTATCGATTGGGCATTTAACAGGTGATCACAATACTCCTGTGGCTTGGCGTGGGCCGAAAGCGACAGGGGCATTGATGCAGTTGTTCAATCAAACCTTATGGCCTGACTTAGATGTATTGATGATTGATATGCCACCGGGTACAGGTGATATTCAGTTGACGCTTGCGCAACGTATTCCTGTGACAGGTGCGGTGATTGTAACCACACCGCAAAACGTGGCACTTATGGATGCGACCAAAGGCATTGAGTTATTTAACCGCGTACATATTCCAGTTATGGGTGTTGTGGAAAATATGTCGACCCATATTTGCTCAAATTGTGGATTTGAAGACCAAATTTTTGGTACGGGCGGCGGTGATAAACTGTCTGAGCAATATGCTATTCCGCTGTTGGGACGTTTACCTTTAAATGTACAAATCCGTAAAAATGCGGATACGGGCAAGCCTTCTGTTTTAGTGGAAGACAGTGCAGCAGATAGCTATATGCAGATTGCTGAAAAAATTGCAGCCGCACTGCCTCAGGCTGAAAAAGATCAGACTCGTATTTTCTAAATGAGCCATAAAAAAGCCCAACACATTAAGTTGGGCTTTTTTTTGTTTCTTTTTTAGGAGAGTGAATAGGACTGATTTTGTTTTTTTGCTTGCATAATATTAATGCTGATGGCGATCACCACCATCACAATCCCGATAATATCAGTCACAGTTTCAGGGATAATCATACATAAAGCACCTACACCTAAGAAAATTCGCCAGAACCAGTTCAAACCAACTTTAAAGTAACCTTCAACTGCAGCACCCAGCGCCAAAATACCGACTACTGAGGTAAAGACAATACTCACAATAGTTGTCCATGCAGGAAAAGCAAACTCACGTGCATTGACTGCGACATTGGCTGTATCAATCATCAGCATGGCAGGGTTATAGACAAACAAGAATGGGACAATGAAACCCGCTAAAGAAAGCTTCAAGGCTTGGAAGCCCGTGCGCATAGGGTCGCCCCCTGCAATTCCAGCACCTGCAAAGGCGGCTAAGGCGACAGGGGGAGTAATATTGGCAAAAAGACCAAAGTAGAACACAAACATATGCGCCACCAGGGTTGGAATATCAAAGTTTGCCAAAGCAGGTGCAGCCATAGTCGCGGTAATGATATAGGCTGGAATCGATGGTAGTCCCATACCTAAAATCATCGATGCAATCATGGTAAAGAACAGCGTTAGAAATAGGCTGCCTGCACCGATGCTCATAATTGAGGAGGTCATGACAGAGCCAAAGCTGGTCAGGCTCACCACACCAATAATAATCCCCACCACAGCACAGGCTGCCATGACCGAAAGGGATTGTTTTGCACCATCGACGAGCGCTTCTAATATTTCTTTGAAGCCCATACGGGTCGATTTGCGGAAACTCGCCACAATCACAGTTAAGACAATGGTGTAGACCGCGGCATAACTGACAGGAATGGATTGAAAGAGGAAAAACACCAAAGCCACGATCGGAATAAGCAAGTGTCCTCGTTCCTTAAGGACATCTTTAACCCGTGGTAAATCCGCTTTCGGTACGCCTTTTAAATTGTCTTTACCAGCACGGAAATGAACTTGTGCCATTACACCCAAATAGTAGAGCAAAGCCGGAAGAGTGGCTGCAAGGGCAATGGTGCCATAACTGACACCCGTGGTTTCAGCCATAATGAAGGCACTGGCTCCCATCACAGGGGGTAAAATTTGTCCACCCACCGAGGCACTGGCTTCAACAGCGCCTGCAAAATTTTTGTGGTAGCCAATTTTTTTCATCAGGGGAATAGTGAATGAACCGGTACCCACGACATTGGCCACTGCTGTGCCATTAATGCTGCCCATAAATCCACTGGAAATGACGGCAACTTTTGCAGGACCACCTTGTTTATGTCCTGCAAGCGCCATCGCGAGATCATTAAATAGTTTACCCATACCTGATTTCGCTAGAAAAGCACCAAACAAAATAAACAGGAAAATGAAAGTGACTGAAGCACCGATTGCGGAAGAATAAAGACCTTCGGTTTTTAAATACATTTGCCCGAAAATATCACTAATACTATATGGACGCGTCAATAAACGATCAGGGACCCAGTCATAGTGGCTAAAAAACGGGTAAGACAGAAAGACTAAACCTAAAATAGGCAGCATCCATCCCATGACCCGCCGAGCGCCTTCAACCACCAGCACCACGGCTAAAATGGCAAAAACAATATCTAAGGTGTTTGGAATACCACCACGTGTGGTCATAATGGCTTGATATTCTTTCCAAAGGTATAAAAAGGTTGCTAAAGCGGCTAAGGCAAGTAACCAATCCAACCAAGGGATACTTTGTCGTGAACTGGACTGACGCGCAGGATAAAGTAGAAAGATCAAAACCAAACCAATAGCGACATGGGCGGAACGCTGAATCAGTTCGGGTAGTGGATTAAAGGTAATAAATAAATGAAATAAGGAATAGAAAATAGCAATCGCCGCTATGAACCATGCCACAGATTTGTTGCTTGGGGAACGAGTCACTGACTCACGATCAAATTTTTCTAAAATGGCTTGTTGTTGTTGCTCATCTAATTGTTCAGGGGCAACTTTTTCTTCATTTTGAGTCATCGGCATTCTCCGATCTGCCATGCTTTCCACAAGGGCTGTTGTTGTGCTGTAATTTGCACCAAGGTGTAATCTGGATATTGTTGAAAAATGGGCCAGACGCTCTGGTGAATGATGATACTGCCTTGCATATTCTTGGAAATGATCCAGTTGATTTGATCAATTTGCCGATTAACTTTCATTCTGACCATACCTTCTTTTTGAAAGATGATGGGATAGTCATTCGGTGTGCCTGCACCGAAAGAAATCAGGTCGGTGTAGCGCAATATAAAGTGTTGTTGCTCTCGTTGATAGTTTTCAATCCAACGAGTTTTTTCAACTGAATGTTTCCACTGCAAATTAAATTGTGCTGTTGAAATTCGGCACTGCATTTGAGCAACAGTCACTTCGCTATAGCGCACAGGCAAGAACAACAGCCCGCATAAACTGAGTAGAAAAAGTGCAGTAAACACTGCACTTTTTTTCAGCTTCACTTTTTCGCTGCAAGTTCGTCGTAATAACGCTTAGCCCCAGGGTGTAGCGTAGCAACCACGCCTTTTTGAGCTGTTTCCAGATTAATTTCTGTCGCTGCCTGATGTGAGTTGGCCAACTGTCCTAAACTATCAAAGAAGGTTTTGGTCAGTTTGTAGACATCATCTTCAGAAAGATCGGAACGTACCACTAAAGCATTCATAATGGCCGCAGTTGGAATATCTTCTGCATTGCCATAAGTGCCTTTGGGAATATTTAGAGATAGGAAATAGGTTTGGTTTTTGGCGATTTGTTTCACTTTCTCAGGATCAATCCCGACCAGTTGTAAATCGAAACCTTGTTGCAGTTCCATCAAGGATGAGTTGGGGATACCACTGGTTAAGAATGCAGCGTCAATTTTTCCACTCTTTAAAGCATCCGCGGCTTCTGCATAGCCTAGATAGTCGACCTTCACGTCATTGTAAGTAATACCAAAACCATTTAAGAGGGTGCGCGCATTAACTTCAACGCCTGAGTTTTGAGCACCGACGGCAATACGCTTACCTTTTAAGTCTTCAAGCTTTTTAATGCCTGATTTTTTTGATGCCACAATTTGCACATAGTTGGGATAAAGTGCTGCAATTTGTTGGACATTATCAATTTTCCCACTGGCAAAACTACCTGTGCCATTCAGTGCTTCGGTTAAGCTGTCACTCATGACAAAAGCCATTTCAACTTTTCTCTGTTTGAGTAAGTTAAGATTTTCTACCGATGCGCCTGTGGTTTGGGTTTTTGAATTTACACCGTAGGTTTTATTATAAATTTCAGCCAAACTGGTGCCAATCACGTTATACGGGCCAGATGCGCCACCTGTTGCTATGTTGACAAATTTACTTTGGAGTTTGTCGGATGCTTGTGCACTGGTTTCAGTTTGAGCATCACCTGAAGTCGTGGTTTTATTGTCACTTGAGCATGCTCCTAGACCTGCAAGTGCAATTGAAAGTAGCGTGAGTTGAGTCCATTTTTTCATATACTTTTCCTCATTTTATTATCTTCAAAGCCATTCACTTGGCTCTTTTATCCTTGATTTAGCGTGATCAGATTGATGAATAAAAATACGCATGTTTTAAAAAGTAACTGATTAAAAATCATTTGAATAGTTTTTTTTTCATTAGGCATGTCTATTTGATTTATAAAATCATTGATTTGAAAAAAGAATAAAGCATGTGGCGTCATTTTTATGAATGCTAGATTGGGTAAGGGCCTCATACGTTATTTATGTTAAGTATTGAATGAAAATTAAAAAAACTGTTATCACGGTTCACTAAATTTGATTGCTTTCAGCATGGCAAGTCATTACGCTTATAGTTATATATATGTGGGTCTGTGAATATGGTCACTTGGTTTTTTATTGGTTTAGTGATAACCATTCTTTTAACTCCAGGACCGACCAATACCTTACTTGCCTCTTCGGGTATTCAAGTCGGTATTCGTAAATCATTGCGTCTCATTCCTGCAGAAGCTTTTGGCTATCTCATTTCAATCACGGCATGGGGCTTCCTCATTGGAAAAGTGTCTGTGCACTTGCCTTTATTGCCGACCATTTTAAAATTGTTCAGCGCAAGCTATATCATTTATTTGGCCATCAAATTATGGCGTACAGCCGATGCTGAAGTGAGTTTTAATCAACCGACTATTCGGGCGCGTGAACTGTTTTTGGCAACATTATTGAACCCTAAAGCATTATTGTTTGCTTCAGCCATTTTCCCAACCATTGCGTGGACAAAACTAGATTATTATCTGTCACATATGTCGCTGTTTTTGGTTTTGATTGTTCCAATTGCTTTCTTTTGGACTTTTATCGGGTCAATTTTAGCGAGCAATAAAATTCGTTGGCTGAACCAATCTAACCTGCAAAAAACAGCATCACTGGTTTTGATGAGTTTTTCGATTCCGCTGAGCTATTCTGCGATTTTAAGCTTTTAATTTAGTAATTAAAGACAGAAATTTTGCGAACTTAAACGCGCTTATTTTCATTGAAAGCGATTTCAGTTAAAGTACAACGCAATTATTGAAATTAAGCTTTTTTGGAAAGAATAAATGGCTATTAAGTCCGATCGTTGGATTCGCGAAATGAGCGAAAAACACGGCATGATCGAACCGTATGCAGAAAACCAAGTTCGTTTAGATGAAAATGGTCAAAAACTCATTTCTTATGGCGTGTCGAGCTATGGTTATGACGTTCGTTGTGCACGTGAGTTTAAAGTTTTTACCAATGTTCACTCGGCAATTGTAGATCCAAAAAACTTTGATGATAAAAGTTTTATCGACATTGAAGCTGATGTTTGTATTATTCCGCCGAACTCATTTGCTTTAGCTCGTACCGTTGAGTATTTCCGTATTCCACGTAATGTGTTGACTGTGTGTTTGGGTAAATCGACCTATGCACGTTGCGGTATTATCGTAAACGTCACACCACTTGAGCCTGAGTGGGAAGGTCATGTTACTTTAGAGTTCTCGAATACAACTAATCTTCCTGCACGTATTTATGCAGGTGAGGGTGTTGCACAAATGTTGTTCTTCGAATCTGACGAAGTGTGTGAAACATCGTATAAAGACCGTGGTGGTAAGTACCAAGGTCAAACAGGTGTAACTTTACCAAAGACCTAAGTTTTTGATATTAAAAAAGCGGATCATTGATCCGCTTTTTTTATGTCAATTCATTCATCGGAAAATAAATATTATCGGACAGTTGGTTTTGCATTTGTGTTGAGTTTCAGCATAATCAATTGTGAAATAGAGTGCTTTGGTTGACGCAAATAAAAATTATAGTGCGCAGAGTAAAATGCCAAGCAAAGGATGCAGTACATAAAGATGCGGAGCATCGAATAATAAGGATGGTCGAGATGACGAATCGTATATATCCCGCAGGATTGAAAAAATCCTGTTTAGCTAGTCTTGTCGGACTCATACTTGCGCAGTCTACATTTGCCCTTGAGTCACTTTCCGATGAATATCTAGCGGATACTACGGGTGAAGGCATTGCTTTACTTCCTGAAAACTTCAAGATGGTGTTCCAAGGGGCCAATGATCTCTCCACTGCTTCTAGCTACAACCGTGGCGTGGCCAATCCACAACAATACGACACGGGTTTCATTCGTATTATTCCTGTGGGTGAGAACTACTCCAAATATACCGATGCTGATGATCTGAGCACGAAACGAACCAAAGCGGACATCTTTATTTATGGTTTAGCACTTTCACGGTCTGATAATAATGCCAATAGTCGTTTCAGCAATCAGGGCTTTACATGGGGAAGCGATGTTAATCCTTGGTTATTTCGCGCTGGTACAGCCACGGGGATTAAACAGTTTCATCAATCGAATGCAAGTTCAGATGTGAGTTTTCTAGGGCTGGAAGCGCCTTTAGCAACTGTTGTAGCAAATGAAGCAGATAATAATATTAAACTAGGTCTATGGTGGGATGCTTTTTCACGCAGTTGGAATTCCCAAAATAAAGTGGACCCTATTACAGGTGCACCGACAACAACCAATGCGGCTGCGGATCCTGATTTAAGTTTAAACCAAAGAATACGTTTACAGGCGGTTGCCAACGGATTGAGTTTAAATGGCTCACAGGTTCGTATGTTTCAAACTCAAGCATCTACCTTAGACCAGCAAAATAAAACCTTTGGGATGGCAGCCTTACTTCGGATCAATACTAATGATGATCCATCTACATTAATCTATGAAAATACAGATGCAAATAAAGCGCAGTTGAATGGCAAAGTCCTTCGACTGAGCACAGCTGCGACCAACGACGGTACGGCAGTCACACCCGCATTAGATCGTTCATTGGCTCCAATCTTTGATGCGAGCGAGGGGCTTTATTTATATAGCCCAAATATTAACTTGGTCTTGGGCAATATGTATCAGCCTTTTGTTGTAGGTTCGGAAGGACGCAATATTATTCTTGAAGTCACGCGTATTCCGAACGTGCCTGAAATTTATAAGCAGATTTATACCTACTACCCAGATGTACAAGGTGGAAACAATGCAGATTATAAAGGATCAACCTGTAATGTGGCCTATTGTGGTTCGAATTTTGTTCAAACTGGGGCAGGGAGTACTGCGATTCAATACCAAGGAAATAACGCAACACATAGCAGTATTTCGATTGGTAGCGTGACACGGGATCCGACCACCAATACGCTCAAAGCCAATACGGCGACACAATCTACTGGTGTGGTATTCCGCGGGACTGGAACAGCAGTTCCTGTGAATTTGGGTTCAGTTGCTATCGATGGTGTATTGATCCAACACTTAAAAATTAAGACCACAGGGCTATAGGATACCGACATGATGAAAAAATTATGTGTAACTATGTTGATGTCGCTATCCATGTTGTCTCAAGCGGGTTTGGTAGATTTGGATAATAAGGAACTGGTCGGTGTGACTGGGCAGGGCGGCGCAGATTTGAGCTTAACGCTATCGATCAACCATCAATATGCCAATGATATGAGTCTAAATACGATTTCCAAAACCAATGGTGTAGATGCGAATGGGCGGGCTATTGTCACTGAAGCGTATTATCAAATGCGTGCAAATCAAGATTGCGCTTTATTAGAACTGTGTCGTATCGCTATTTCTCCAAATAATCATAAGGAAAATGGGCAAAGAAAATGGCTGGTGTTTAAGCAGTTCCAAGGCACCATGCAAATTGATAAATTTTCGCTGGAAGGTACCACAATTCTGAATAAAGAAGGTAAGCCACAAACTGCGATGCTGTTAAAATTTTTCGATGATAAACCCCTTAAAATTCGTAACTTAGGTTTTGCCAGCCTTTCAGTAGAAAGTGGTGAAAATGGATATTTCAATACCTCAACGTATAACAGTTATGGTACGAGTAAAACTGTCCCCACTTTTGATAAAGGTCAGGAACAAGGCTTTATGGGCTTAAATGTTCACGGAAACTTACATCTGGATGGAAATCTAAAAATCTTTAGCTATAACTGTTCGGGCACTGCGGGTAGCCGCTGTTAGACATATAGTTTCAAAAGGATATTGAGATGCATAAAATAATAAAATTAAACCTTCTGACACTGTGTATCTGTGCAGCGAATCAAAGTTATGCATTACAAGCTTTGAATGATCAGATTTTAAGTGATGTAACGGGTCAAGATGGTATTTCAATTATCCATGAAGCTTCAAAAGTTGACATTAAACAATTGAATTGGGTTGATCCAGCGGAAGTCGGAAAAACACCGATTAAACTGGGTTTACATAATATTGAAGTAAAAACGGCGACTGGTTATAACAACATTAAAACCAAACTCGATTTTGATGTGGGAACAACACAATTAGCCAATGGTACGCAAGGGGTTGGCATTCAGCTCTCTGCAAGTGTGTCACCTTTTACCGCAACGGCTGCCCAAATCATGCTGATGTGTTCGCCGAATTGTGCAACAGGTGAAACAGACCAAAATTTAGGAAGTTTTAAGCTTTCGACTATTTCACCTTTTGAAGTGTACTTGGCAACGACGAATGGTTTGTTTAACCGCGACTCAAAGGTGCATTTAGATTTTAAATTGCAGAATGCCAGTATTAGCTATGGACAAAATAATCAAGATTTAACCTTAAAAGATTTCAACTTCAATTTATCTGCTGATGGATATCTTTATATCGATGAAACGGAAGGTGTAGTTCTCACCTCAAAGGGCAGTGTTGGCGATAATATTGTTGTTTTAGGTCGAGTGGAAGATAAAACTGATGTGCATGACAGCCGTGTAGGCAATGCCACAAATCCGGGGTTAAACGTCGATTTACGTTATGGCTCAGCAAACTCGACTCACCGGAACTTAATTCGGATAGGGGCATCGGGTGCATTAACCAATGGCAAGATCGCGTTGAATGCTGACCAAACTGGTGTTGCTAAGTTTAATACGGTCAACCGTGTTAACGGCAATGTTCAAGAAAATGAGGTGGTTGCATCTGCAGGTTATGGTTTTAAGAATGCGGGCGGCTTACATTTAAATGTATCGGCTGACTTTACTCGTGCAGGGAATAGTTTGCTCGGCGCTGCGACACCGACAACGTTTGAATTAGGGCATACTGGTACAGGCAGTTATGCCATCGAATTTTCAAACTTATCACCGCTGAATGTACGTTCTTCTACTGACCCTAATTCAGCAATAAACAGTCAAAATGCCTATATTGATTTTGGCCAGATTTACATCAATAACATTCGCACCAACTCAATGGGTTTTGTGGTCAATGACCAAATTAAGACGATATTGGGTGCGCAAAACTATGAACTGATTTATAACCCATCGCCAACGGGCAATGCTTCAAATATGGCTTTTATTGCTGTGCGTGGGCTCGATTTTCAAGCCATTGCACGTAAAGCCCGCTTTATTTCAGATAATTCGATTGCGGTAAACAATACTAACGAAGGGACATGGGGCTTAGGTATTCCAATTTATAACCTAAATGCCAATGCAGCATTTTTTGCCAAGAAATATACCAATACCGCTGGAACAGTGAAGGATGGGTTGGGCTATGACATCGCGGTATCAACCGATGGTTATGGTGAAGATAGTCAAGGCAACCCGAAAACAACGTCTATTATCGTCATTGATGGTGCGATGAGTAAGCATGGAGAAGAAGTTAACTACTATACAGGCTTACGCAATATTGATTCATATTTTAAAGCCAATGGTGTGATTGGTTTTAATGAAAATGAAATCTATATCAAAGCTGATAATTTATTGTTTGCTGCCAATGCTGAAATCGCAATCGGGCAGCTTCCGGGTGCACTGTATAACTGTCCAGCAGGGGTGAATAGTTGTGCCAAAGAAGTCGTGCCGATTAATAACTTTGCCAAAAAAGATGATGTTCTCGCATCGATTGCTTTTATGTTAGATGGTAAAGGCGAACTCTTTATTATTCCTGGGCTTGAGGCTGTAGGTGGGACACCACAAAGCAACTATTTGTCATTTAAATCTAATTTTGAGTTTAATACATTGAGTAGCACAGACCTGAGTAATGAAAGTAAAAAAGGAAGTTTTATTAGTTTAAGTAATACCGACAGTAATGGAACAGCAACAAAAACCTCAAGTTTTAACTTAAACAAAATGCAGGGTCACTTAGGTTTGAATGGAAAAATTCATATGCAAAAGGACTCAGTTGTCATAGACAATCAAGTGCAATTTAACCATAAGGCATTAGCAGGTGGACAAGGAACTGCCTTTAGAACGGAGGTTGCATTGTCTCCAACAGGTACCATGCAGAAGGTTGCAGATATTGCCATTACGGGTGGGGCTATGCGTAGCACATTAGGGATTACGCCGCGCTAAAAAGGATGACAAGGAATAAATAAAATGAATAAGTCTTTAATTTCAATTCTAATCACAGCAACATTAGGCTTGAGTCAAAGTTATGCGATGACCGCTTTAAATGACGAGGAGTTGTCAGAAGTTGAAGGTCAATCTTTGATGAATCTAGAGTTTCAGCAGGGGACGAATACAACCGATGCACAAGGGAAAACATATAATCAATCAAATATTGGGTTTTATAAGTTGGCTCTAAGTGCAGAATTGGAGCTGAATGCCAATATTAAGAAGCTTCAGTTGGGGTGCGGTGGCGACAACAATTCCATTCGAGCCAACAGTTGTGATATTGATATCGATCATATTTCTTTAAGTGGACTACCTGATGATGCGAACTATACATCGGATCAGCGTGCAGCAACTTCGGCATTAATCACAAATCCATTTATTCAGTTTGCCATTAAAAACCCGACTTCAGCCGCAACACGTGAAGTACTCGGTTTTCGTGTCAGTGCTGAAAAGATTAAAGGTTTGATGACATTAGGTACCAATAATGATGTAGATGCAAATAATAATGCGATACCTAATGGAATTAATACCTTTAGTGGATATATGAAAACCAAAACTGCATCTGGTACTGCAGTGACAGCAGCTCGTAGCATGACCTTTGCAGATACAGGATTAACTATGAATGGTATTGTGCAAGGACGATTACTCGGAAGTAGTTCTGGGACAACTTGTGTCAGTGGTTCTTTAGACCCTTGTTATGATATTTCATATACGTCTGATACTTATAATTTAAATCTATCTTCAACTACAGCGCCTTTTACGATTAATTCGACAGTTGTGTCGGGGACTCGAATGAAGGATGTAACTTTAAAAGGGACGGGTACTGTTGGGAAAATTGATTTTAGTGGACAATTAACAGCTAAAGTACTCGGTTTTTTAAACTTAGATAAACAGGTGTCCGGCAATATTACTGGGCTTAAAACAGATATCACTGTGAACCAAAGTTTAGGCTTAATTCACGCATTGTATTTAAACAACCCAGCATCATTATCCTTGCAGTCCCAAGATATTTTATGGACGGGTGCTGCGGTTGGTGCGAATAAAGGTTGGTGGCTGGCAATGGAAGATGAAGTCGAACTGGGTAGCTTAAGCCCAACGACCAAAGTGGCAATTACCAATGAAGTCTTAAAACAAACCATTGCGGGTATTAATAAAGATCTAACGGACAATCCTCGAAATTGCGGTAATCTTTTAACAGGATGTGTCGGTGGTTCTGCCTTAGTTGTTGGGAATGTTCCAATGAATACGACGACTTTGGATTTTCCACTGACCAATTTAAGCTTACAAGGGCAAAACTTTAGATCAAACTGTTACGGTGGTTTAAAATTCTGCTAATTAAATTTTCATAAAAAATCCCGCGATATACGCGGGATTTTTTTAATCTAAAATGAATTATTTTGCAATTTTCGCCAATAACTCTTCTTTAGAAATGTTTACAGATTCAGCATCACGACGACCTTTATATTCAAAAGTACCAGCATCTAAGCCTTTCTCACCAATCACAATACGGTGAGGAATACCTGTAAGCTCAAGGTCTGAGAATTTCACGCCTGGACGTTCGTTACGATCATCCAGTAAAACATCATAACCTGCTGCCGTGAGTTCAGCGTACAGTGCTTCAGCTGCTTCCAAAGTACGTGGAGACTTATGTGCATTCATAGGCACAATGGCAACTTCAAATGGTGCAATTGCCGCAGGCCAAATAATGCCTTTTTCGTCAAAGTTTTGCTCAATTGCAGAGGCAACCACGCGTGTTACACCAATACCGTAACAACCCATGGTGACAGTAAATGGCTTACCATCTTCACCTAGAACTTTACAGCCCAAAGCTTCTGAGTACTTTTGACCGAGTTGGAAAATATGCCCCACTTCGATACCACGTTTAATTTGCAGCGTACCTTTACCGTCTGGAGAAGGATCACCCTCAACCACATTACGTAAGTCATAAACTTCGGTGAACTGTGCATCACGTTCCCAGTTTAGACCAGTCACGTGTTTATCAACCTCATTTGCACCCGCAACAAAGTCAGACAGTACCGATGCAGCACGGTCGGCAATGACCGTTAAGCCTTTTTCTACCAAGCCTTGTGGTCCACAGAAACCAGCGGTTAAACCCAGTGCAGCAAGTTGTTCTTCTGTTGCAAAAGTTAATGGTGATGCGATACATGGATGCTTCTCGGCTTTAATTTCATTCAGCTCATGATCACCACGTAAGAACAATGCCACTACCGGTGTTGCTTGGCCTTCTTCGGCTGCAATACCTTGCACTAACAAGGCTTTTACAGAGTGAGCAGGATCAGATTTTAAGAAGTTAGAGACATCTGCAATGGTTTTTTGATTTGGTGTATCGACAACTTCTAATGCTTTGGTTGGCGCTGCACGTTCCCCAACTAAAACGGCCTCAGCCATTTCAATATTTGCTGCATAGTCAGACTCTGTCGAGAAGGCGATATCATCTTCACCACTTGATGCTAATACGTGGAATTCATGTGAGCCTGAACCACCAATTGAACCTGTATCGGCTTGTACTGGACGGAAATCTAAACCTAAACGGCTAAAGATTTTGCAGTACGCGCCATACATGATGTCATAGGTTTCTTGCAGTGATTCTTGGTTTGCGTGGAAAGAATAAGCATCTTTCATAATAAATTCACGTGAACGCATTACACCAAAGCGTGGACGAATTTCGTCACGGAATTTGGTTTGTACTTGATAGAAGTTTGCAGGCAATTGTTTATAGCTTTTGAGTTCATTGCGCGCAAGGTCGGTAATGACTTCTTCGTGGGTGGGGCCAAGTACGAAAGGGTTGCCATGGCGGTCTTTGAAACGAAGCAGTTCAGGGCCGTATTGGACGTATCGACCAGATTCTTCCCATAAAGATGCTGGCTGAGTTACGGGCATCAGGACTTCGAGTGAACCCGCATTGTTCATTTCTTCATGAACGATCGCTGCAACTTTATTTAATACGCGAACGCCCATCGGCAGCCAAGTATATAAACCTGAAGCCAATTTACGAATCATCCCAGCACGCAGCATTAGTTGATGTGAAATCACTTCTGCGTCATTTGGGGTTTCTCTTAACGTTGCAAATAAAAAGCGACTCGCGCGCATGGAAACTGTCCTAAAATTTTAAACTTTGAAAGTCAAAGATTATACGATAAAAAATGAGGAGGCATGTCGACACCACCTCAGAAAAATGTTGATTATTATGACATGATTTTACGTACTTGACGCAGCATAAAGTTCTTAAAGTCATCTAAATAGGTGAAGATCACAGGAACCACCACCAAGGTTAGTAGTGTCGATGTAATGACACCGCCGATCACTGCATGTGCCATCGGTGCGCTTTGTTCCCCTCCTTCACCTAGCCCTAAAGCCAGAGGCACCATGCCCATCACCATGGCACTAGTAGTCATCAAAATAGGGCGTAGACGTGTTTTACCTGCATCAATAATCGCTTGATAACGATCAACGCCGTGATCCATGGCTTTTTTAATGAAATCGATCAATAGAATTGCATTCTTGGTCACCAGACCCATCAACATGATAATACCGATAATAGAAAACAAGTTCATGGTGGAGTTAAATAAGAAGAGCGCTAAAAACACCCCTATCAGCGATAACGGAAGGGAAGCCATAATCGCCGCAGGGTGAATAAAACTATTAAACTGCGAACCTAGCACAATATAAATAAACACAATGGATAAGGTGATTGCGGTCATGGCATAACCTGCAGATTCAGCCATGTCTTTGTTTGAACCTTGTGTGTCAAAGCTATAACCTGCAGGAAGGTCAAAGTTGTCTTCAATTTTTTTAATATCTGCACCAATATCGCCTGCAGGACGACCCGCGGTGTTGGCTTCGACTAAGACCTCCCGTGCTAGATCGCGACGATTAATCTGCGATGCCCCCAGACTTTGCTCTAAATGCGCAACACTAGATAGGGGAATCAATAAAGCTTGACCATTGGCATCCGTTTTTTGCGATGTGAGGTAAAGGTTTTGTACATCACTAGGTAAGCTACGCGCATTTTCAGTTAAGCGCAGGTTAACGTCATAGGTTTCGCCTTTGTCATCTTGCCATGTGGTGACATCATCCCCTGCAATCAGTGGGCGAATGACATTGGCAATTTGGTTGACCGATAGGCCCAAATCGCTGGCTAAGACCCGATTAATATGCACGCCTAAAGTCGGTTTAGGAGCTTTAAGTGAGCTTTCTAAGTCGACAATGCCTTTGACTTGCGCAATTTCTGCCATAAAGCGGTCTGAAATTTTTTGCAATTCGGCTAAGTCTGGACCTTTGATGGAAATCATCACGGGTTTTTGTCCGCCCGATACTGTTTCATCTGCGGAGGCAATTGAGGTCACAGTAATGCCACCTACTTGTTGTAGGCGTTGGCGGAACTCATTGTTTAAGTCGGTTAAGCTTTTCTTACGCTCTGTGCGTGGCGTAACGGTTACGCGAATACTGACATGGTTTTTACCACGATCCGTAACGCCATTAATCACCGCATAAGTTGCTCGAACGTCAGGGTGCTGCTGAATAATTTTATCGACTTGCAGCAGTTTGGCTTGTGAATATTCCAAAGAGGCGTCGACAGGTGTTTCGAACTTAATCCGAATCTCACCTTTATCTGGAACAGGGACAAACTCTGTTCCAATTAGTTTAGATAAGCCTAATGCACCGAATAGCGAAGCCACAGCAATCATGAGGGTGATGAATCGGAAGCGCAGAGCAAGCTTAAGTAATTTCTCATAGTCATGGCTGAGATTATCTAGTTTGCTAGAAATCCAATTGAAGAAACGTTTGACTCGATTGGGTGGTTTATGTGGATTATGCTTTTCAGCCCAATGTGCAGATAGCATGGGATCTAAAGTAAAGCTGACAAACATGGAGATCAGCACAGCAGTACTGACGGTTACGCCAAACTGATAGAAAAATCGACCAATAATACCACCCATAAATGCCACAGGTAAAAACACCGCAACAATGGTTAAGGTGGTGGCTAAAACAGCGAGTCCAATTTCTTTGGTGCCATCAAGGGCTGCTGTGACAGGGTCTTTGCCCATGTCTGCATGTCGCACAATATTTTCACGGACCACAATCGCATCATCAATCAGTAGACCAATACTGAGTGATAGTGCCAGTAAGGTCATCATGTTGATGCTAAAGCCGAAGATCCAAATAAACGTCAGAGTGCCAAGAAGAGCAATCGGCAACGTCATGCCTGTAATGGCGGTGGAACGGAACGAGCCTAAAAACAGCAGGACAATCAAAACGGCAAGAGCTGCACCCTCAATAATGGTACGTGCAACATCGGTGATGCTATTACGAATGCCTTTGGATGAATCTACCACGACTTTTGCTGTGGTGCCTTCAGGTAACTGTTTTTGGATATCTGCTAAGGTCTCATAAGCACCATCGACTACATCAATCACATTTGAATCGGAACTGCGTAAAATATCAATCGCAACCGCGGTTTTACCATCTAAATAGGCACTCGACTCAAGTTCGGCTTGGCTGTCTGAAATGCTTGCAACTTGGCGCAAATAAATCGGTACACCATTTTTATTGGCAATCACTAAATCGCCGAAGGCTAAAGGATGAATCACTTTAGACTTGATTTCGACCACAAGCTCACTATTACCATGTTTCAATGTTCCACCCGGAACCTCGACATTTTCAGCTTTTAGCGTGTTGATGATCTGGTCAATACCAATCCCAAAACTTTGTAGTTTGTGGGGTTCAATCTGTATGCGAATTTGTCGCTTGGCATCACCCAATAAGTTGACTGTCCCGACACCAGAAACGGTTCTAAACTGCGGAACGATGCGCTGATCCAAATAAGAACTGAGGTCTTTCAGTGACATGTTTTGTGATTCAAATACAATCGACATCACGGCATTGGCAGAAGGGTCGTAACGTTCAACAATCGGGTCTTGAATTTCGTCTCGAAATTGAGCGGTGACCGGTGCAATTTTATCGCGGACATCTTGCGCGGCTATAGCAGAAGAAACATCGAGATCAAATTCAGCAATAATGGTCGATAAGCCTTCGCTAGACTGAGAAATGACCTGTTTTAAACCTGAAATGGTATTGATTTGGTCTTCCATTTTCTTGGTGATTTCAGACTCCACTGTTTCAGGGGATGCTCCTGGATAGGTGGTATAAACCACAACGAAGGGGAAGTCGACGTCAGGGAACTCCTCAACTCCCATTCTTTGCCAAGAGGCTAAGCCTAAAACCATCAGGCAAAACATCATCATGATGGTAAAAACAGGATATTTCACACTAATACGGGTTAACCACATAGCAACAACCTTTTCTTATTTTTATGGATTGATTGTCACCATTTGATGCAAATCTTTGTGATTAAACTTTATACGACTAATCTGGTCGCCTGTTTGTAGTCCCTGTACCACAGCACTGTTGTTGCTATAGCATTGTTCCAATACTTTTATGTGAACACGTTCAATCTTATTGTGGCGAATCACCCAAACATAAGGTGAATTTTGTATATCTTGAATGGTATCAAGCGGGATAATTTGGCCTGTGATGGACTGTGAACCAAGCATGTCGCCTTCTACAAAGGTCCCGATACTCAATGAATTAATACTTTCCATTGGCTGAGCAAAAAACTCAATTTGACGGCTTGCGGGGTCAGCAATCGGGGAAATACGAGTAAGCTTGGCGGTTAGCTTTTGAGGATTGCCTTGCAAGTGATATTCAATTTTTCCTCCCAAGCTTAAAGCGGCTTGGAGATCGCTTGGAATTTTGCCCTGTATTTCTAAATGACTCGGGTCAATGATTTCAAATAGGGTTTGTCCTGCGGATACTGTTTGTCCAGGTTCTACCTGACGTTGAGTAATAACCCCTGAAATCGGGCTTAAAATAGTGCCATCGCGATCCGCCTTTTCGGCTATATCAACATTGGCTTGTTGCGCACGTACATTTTCTAATTGAGCTTGATAGTCTACAAGGCTTTGTTCATATTCCACTTTAGAAATAAAGCCCTGATCGAGTAAACGTTTTTTTCTTTGAACCATGCTTTTTGCAAGATTGGCTTGGGCTTGGGTTGAAGCAAGATTGGCTTGAGCTTGGGCAAGCCGCGCAGCATTATCTTGATTGTTTAATCGAACCAGTACTTGACCTTTTTGAACGGTTTGTCCAACTTGAAGTGAAACTGCGGTTGCTGTCGCTGTCACTTGAGCCTGAATGGAACTTTGGTTGACGGCTCGAATGGTGCCAGTAAAGGCGGTACGTTGGATAGAAGGCCCTTCTTGGAACTGAACCAAGTCTTGTGCTATCAGCTCGATTTTAGCTGTAGACGAAGTAGGGGAGGTGACTTCGTCTTGTTTTTGGCAGGCGGAGAGGAGTAAGCACAGACACAGTGGACTGAGTTTAAAAATAGGGAGCACTTGGCGGCTTAATTTGGGTTTTATACATGGTGCAGCCTGCATTGAGTCAAATCCTTTGGTCTAGCGGCGAAAGTCAGCACACTGTAAATAAGACGCAGATTATTCAAGTGTTTTTAAACGAGCAATAATTCTGTCGTATTCAGCCTTGGTATTACGATAGTGACTTTGTAACGATTGTATTTGCTCTTTTTTCATCACAATATTTTTGGAATTATAATCAATCATATCTTGGAGCGGTTTCGGATTGCTTTTGCCTTTACGCATGTTTTCTTTTTCTTGGCGTAAGAATCCAATACGGTCATTCTGTAATTGTTTTAATTCATCTTGCTGGAATTTAATCTGTTTTAAGATATAGGAAAGGGCAGTATTGCGTTTTTGAGTAGCGACTTGGCTGTTGGTATAAGCGCGTTTTAATTTGAGATCTGACTCGCGTTGCTTGGCTGCTGCTGCACGTTGTGTAGCATATTGCGCATCTTTTTCTGCGTTGTATGGACGTGCTCGTTGAATCACTTGCATGTTGCTATCGAGTGCTTCATAACCATAACGAATATGGTTGGGCGTGACACTGCTACTGACGTTCGCGATGCCTTTACTCTCATAATATCGATACCAGACCGCTTTAGGTGGATCGGCCATAATCGAGATGGTCTGCAAACTTAGCAAAGCCAGCAAAATGACTTTCGCAGTCATCCTTTTTTTCACGATCAAAGCAAGTTTGTGATTAAACTCCCTAAGCATCGATACCCCCAGTTTAAAGTTGACTAAATTACTTATTTACAAGCAATAAATAGTGCTATATTAGTCCTAAATTTAGGAATAAAAAATATAATCAGTCAAAAAAAAATCGACGGGTATAGGAAAGTGTGAAGCCGTTCTTAAAAAGAAGATGAAGTGTGGTTTTATGCGGAAACTGTTCGTTGAAAATATAAGTAAATATATGTTAAAAGTGTACGTAACTTGTAAAGCGTCTACGAATCTGTTTCTACAAACATTCTAAAAATGGGAAGGGTCATATTAAATGGACGATAAATTCCAGAATCTAAAAGTAATGGTCATTGATGATTCAAAAACCATTCGTCGCACAGCTGAAACATTATTGCAACGCGAAGGTTGTGAGGTTGTGACTGCTGTCGATGGTTTTGACGCATTGTCAAAAATTGCTCAAGCCAATCCTGATATCGTATTTGTCGACATTATGATGCCACGACTAGATGGCTATCAAACGTGTGCATTAATCAAAAATTCACAAAATTATCAAAATATTCCTGTCGTGATGCTCTCTAGCAAAGATGGTCTATTTGACCAAGCCAAAGGGCGTGTTGTTGGTTCAGATGAATATTTAACAAAGCCGTTTAGTAAAGATGAATTATTAAATGCGATTCGTAATCACGTTTCAGCATAAATAATATAAGTGTAATTGGGGAAAATTATGGCGCGTATTTTAATTGTGGATGACTCACCTACAGAGACATTCCGCTTTAAAGAAATTTTGGGGAAACACGGTTTTGAAGTGATTGAAGCGTCGAATGGTGCCGATGGTGTAACCATGGCTCAAGCTGAACTTCCTGATCTTGTGTTGATGGATGTGGTGATGCCAGGCGTTAATGGCTTCCAAGCAACCCGTCAAATTGCGCGTGGCGCAACAACAAAACACATTCCCGTAGTGATCGTCAGTACTAAAGATCAGGCTACAGACCGTGTATGGGGTAAGCGTCAAGGTGCATGTGATTATTTAACCAAGCCTGTTGATGAAAACCAACTGATTGATGTGATTAAGCAACACCTGAACGCAGGATAAGCTCTATGGCAGCAAATGGATTTATCGAATTACTTCGACTTGCTAAACGTGGTAATAAAAACTACGTTTCAAACGAAAATGAGGTAAACCGCTGGTCGGGCATTGCTTTTGAGATGATGGGGCAATATTTCGTTGCGCCATTAGGTGAAGTTGCAGAGGTGATTTATCCTCCGAAATATACCTTAGTGCCAAATACTCAACCTTGGGTTGTGGGTTTGGCCAATATTCGAGGACGTTTACTTTCTGTTGCCGATTTAGCGCACTATGTATCAGGGCATCGTAGTGCGTATTCACCAACTCAAAAAGTACTCTGTATTAGTCATAATGACCACTATGTCGGTTTAGTTGTAGATCAGGTTCTGGGGATTCAGCACTTTAATAAGAAGAGTTTCTTTTCTAAACATGAAGATTTAGATCGGAATTTAAAAGAATATTGCCAAGGGTATTTTCACCAACACAACCAACAATGGCATGTTTTCTTATTCAGTCGCTTATTAGACAATCCAAAGTATATGAACGCATCTATAAAATTTATAAATTAATATCATTGTCGCGCGCGAAATTATAAGGGCGTAAATCGGGGAGAAGCTGCATGGGCTTTAAACTTAAAAAGAAAAATACGGATGGAAGCAGTAACCGCTCAGGTGGAAATGCTTTAGTAGCAAAATTTCAATCACAGACGGAACAGTTTTCACGTGTATTTGGTGATAGTGAAAAGTCCAAGCCATTAATTTTGGGTGCGGCATTTTGTATCGTACTGGCAATTTTCTTACTGTTGTACCTATTCTATAGTGTACCTCGAAATAACGAATTCACCCGTAGCTTGGGTGATTTACGTCTTTTATCACAAACGATTTCGCGTCAGGCAACTGAAGCAACAGCATCAGGTACGCCTGAAGCTATTAAAAAACTGACAGAATCACAAAAGTCTTTTGCTGAAAATTTAGAAACAGTAAAAGATATTCACGCGAGCACAGACGCACTGCGTGAAGTAGATGCACAGTGGAAAAAAGTTTCTGAAAATATTGATTTAATTGCTTCACAACAAAAAATCATTAACCAACTCTACGATACCAACATTGCGATTAGTGAAAGTATTCCGGGGATTC
The DNA here is from genome assembly GCF_044057475.1 of Acinetobacter sp. P1332. Classification (NCBI taxonomy): domain Bacteria; kingdom Pseudomonadati; phylum Pseudomonadota; class Gammaproteobacteria; order Moraxellales; family Moraxellaceae; genus Acinetobacter; species Acinetobacter sp. P1332. The sequence goes on along the minus strand of NZ_CP171157.1, from coordinate 2,477,939 downwards.
AGGCCGAATACAACTTAATGGTTGACCAAATGGCACGTCAAAATGTGCCAGCTAACCAAGTCGTAATTGCAAAAAACCAAGTATTCATTGCGGAACGTATTTTACGTTCAATTGGTTCGGTATTAACCGGTTCAGACAACTCGCGTGAATCTGCGGATGACTTTAGCTCAGATACAGAAACCTTCGCGTCATACTTAAACGCACAGTTAAATGGCAGTGCGGATTTAGGTGTAGAGCGTATTAATGACCCTGAAATGCGTGACTCTTTAACCAGTATTCAATCTGAATATGATGATGTACTGAAGTCAGCAGCAGCAACCGTCTTAAAGAACTCATCACAAATCGTTAAAGTACGCCAAGCGTCATCATCGATTTTTGAACAGTCGGATGCTTTGTTAAGCAATTTAAATAAATTATCTGGTGGTACAGGTTTAGCGATTGCAATTCCTGCCTTAGGTCTAATTCTAGCCCTGATTACCTTCTTATTCTGTGTATTTAAATTACTTGTACTTCGTGGCGAATCAGATAAAAAACGTGTATCTCGTCTACAAGATGAATATGACCGTAACCAAAACGCGATTTTACGTTTACTGGATGAGATTGCCGATCTTGCAGATGGTGACTTGCGTTCATATGCTACGGTATCTGAAGACTTCACGGGTGCAATTGCCGACTCGATTAACTTCGCAATTGACCAATTACGTGATCTTGTATCGCGTATTACTGAAACCTCTCAAGAAGTTGCACAATATACGGCAAGTACGCAGGGGATTACCAACCAGTTAGCCGAAGCATCTGAACACCAAGCGCAAGAAATTGCGGGTGCATCTGCCGCGATTAACGAAATGGCAATGTCAATTGACCAAGTATCTTCAAACGCTGAAGAATCAGCGGTGGTAGCAGAACGTTCAGTAAAAATTGCTGCAAATGGCGCGAACGTTGTAAACCGTTCAATTGAAGGTATGGATATCATTCGTGAGCAGATTCAAGAAACCTCTAAACGTATTAAACGTTTGGGTGAATCTTCGCAAGAGATTGGTAACATCGTTGCCTTGATTAACGATATTGCCGACCAAACGAACATCTTGGCTTTAAATGCAGCGATCCAAGCATCGATGGCAGGTGAAGCAGGTCGTGGTTTCGCCGTGGTTGCGGATGAAGTACAGCGTCTTGCAGAACGTTCTGCTTCAGCAACCAAACAGATTGAAACACTGGTAAAAACCATTCAGACCGATACCAACGAAGCTGTAATTTCGATGGAACAAACCACGTCTGAGGTTGTACGTGGTGCGAACTTATCTAAGGATGCGGGTGTTGCACTGGATGAGATTCAAAACGTATCGGGTAATTTGGCGAAATTGATTGCAAACATTTCGGATGCAGCAAAGCTACAGTCAGCGTCTGCAGGTCATATTGCAACCACGATGAACGTCGTACAAGAAATTACCTCACAAACCACCACTGCGACTTTCGATACAGCACGTTCAGTCTCTGAACTTGCAAATATGGCGGAAGCGTTACGTGAGTCTGTAACAGACTTTAAACTGCCTGATTAAGCACTTGCTTTGGGGGAGGGTATGCTGCTCATCGCTTGAGTGGCATACCAAAATCAGGATACACATCAACTCAATTTGCTTGAGCCAAAAGGCTGGTTTGGGATGATGGTTATAATGAAGTTTATGCACCTTTTTTGGGTAGCTGACAACGCAAGAAGCCTTAGCTATGAAAGAAATATTAAAACATTTAGTTGAAACGACAACGCTTCCGGAAGATAGTTATCTAGATCAAGATGCAGAAATTCTTGAAATCTTTGTTGAAGAAATTGAAGAAATCTTCGTTGAGTTAGATCCATTATTTGAAAAGTGGTACGCTGAACCGACCCATCAAGAAACCTTGTTGAGCATACGCCGTCACTTCCATACCTTAAAAGGCTCTGGTCGTATGGTGGGAGCAAAGTCAGCAGGTGAAACAGCATGGGCGGTTGAAGATACCTTAAACCGTGTGATTTCAGGGGCTGTACCGCTTACGGCAACGGTTCAAAAATTTGCTAAAACAGTATTTAAACTGTATCAATTTAAACTGTACCCGACTTTTAAAGAGATGCAGAAAATTGATCTTGATCTTCGTCCATTGGTTTTAATTGGACAACAATTACAACAAAATCAAAGTTTAGAACCTGCTCTAGAAGAGTTGCTACAACTGTCTAATCATCTAAATAGTAATGATGTCGTGACGGGATTAGAGCTGAGCGATATCGAAGTGGCTGAATCTGAGCCACAAGTTGCAGACGTTTCTGAGCAGGATGATCAAGTGCATGATGTCCTTGAAGAAACTTTAGCGATCTTCATTGAAGAAGCGGAAGACCATTTAGCGACTATCGATCAGTTCTTAAATGCAGATGAAACCAAAGTACAAGATTACAATGGTTTAATCCGGGCTTTACATACATTGCGCGGTAGTTCGTCTATGGCGCAAATTGAGCATGTCTTTAATGCCAGCTCAAAAGTTGAAAATCTATTTAAAACTTTGGTTCAAGAAGAGATCGTTTCTACCTCGAAGGAAATCTCTTTACTCACCCAATATGCTGAATTTGTACGTGACTATTTACACGTGCTTGGGCGTGGTACGAACGAACAGCTTGACGTGATTTACGCCACGTTCACTACGGCTTGGGATAACTATGGTTTCAGTATTGAAGACGTAGCTGATGAGCTAAACCCACAAGGTATGGTTTCGAAGCTGATCGAGTTAAATATTGATCTGTTGCTTGATGCCGAGTTTGAGTTTGATCAGCGTGCTAAGGTTGAATATCCAGACTATATTCAGCACTTAGGTGAACAAGCAAAACAATTGCTAGAATTCACCAATAACCGTGCTGCTCAAGGAATTCATGACTTTACTTCTGAGCTATATGCGGGTTATCAAGCCTTACTGGAAAAGCCAGAATTACTCAATGTAGACTATGCATATGAGTTATTTGGTCAGGCACATCAAGAATTTATCCATTTATTTGACACTTTAGCTGCGGGTCAGCGTGTTATTCTGACTGAAGAAGTGCATAAAGTTCTGAATGAATTAATGGCCTTCGTACAGCAAGATGTTGAATCGACTTCGACGACGGTAATTGAACCTGTTGCTGAGGCTATTGTTTCTGGAAATACTTTACAACCAAGCCTTGATCTTGCGCAGATTTCGCAGCAAATTGCATCGGATCATCAGTACAAGCAATCGAATACGGCCAATACCGATTTTGATGATGATTTGCTCGATATCTTCTTGGAAGAAGCCGAAGAATTATTGATGGGGATGGATCAGGATCTTAATACTTGGTCTAAAAATGGCAATGATACAGCAGCGCTCAATAATTTAATGCGTTATTTGCACACCTTAAAAGGTGGTGCCAATATGATTTCTGCACCTTTTATTGGTTCGATTGCACACGAATTAGAGTCTATTTATGAGCGTGTGATTCGTCAGCAAATAGCCACAACGCCACAGTTGATCAGCATCATTCGCTTAGTACAGGATGACGTCGCAGACCGAATTCAGGTCATTCGTACGGAGAAGGTTGATTACCCAGCAACAGCGACCATTAAGGTATTGCATAACATTCAGAGCTTGGTTGAGGGTACGACTCTTACCGCTTCAGCATCTGAGCCTTTGGTTGAGGCGTTTGTTAAAGCAATTGAAGAGGCTCAGCCTCTAGTTCAAGAATCTTTATCTAATGTAGATAGAACGATTGAAGTTGAAACAGCTGCTGCTGTTGAGTCAGCAACTGCAATTGAAGCGTCAAGTATAGTTGAAAACACGGACGTTACTGTCGTTGAACAGCTGGATACTCCGTCACTTGTCCAAGAAGAAGCAGCCAGTCTGTTATCAATTGTTGAAGAAACCTTCTTGGAAGAAGCTGAAGAAATTTTAGCGACTACGGATGGCTTACTGAAACAGTGGACTGAACAACGTAGTGACCGTAGTGTGTTACTACAATTGCAACGTGCCGCGCACAGTTTAAAAGGCGGCGCACGTATGGCGGAGAATGAACCCGTTGGTGCGATTGCTTATGAACTAGAAACCACATTTGAGCAATTTGCTGTACATAATTTCAGTTCAAACGTGTATGACCCATTATTGCAAACCGCATTTGAATGGTTAAAACAAGCCATCTTCAAACGTGATTTTAGTAATTATGATGGTTTGAAAAACAGCTTAGCATCTATTGATTATGTGGATGTGATTGCGCAATTACCGACGCGTGTAACTCAAATTGATTTACTTAATGCGGTACCAAGTTTTGAGTTTGTGCAGGGTGATGGTACTGAGCCGCCAGCAATGCTGGGTGAGTGGAAAGAAACGACTCACTTGGATGGTGGTAATGAAATGATTCGTATCTCAGCTGATTTGGTTGAGAAAATGATCGACCTGTCCGGTGAAAATGCGATTAACCGTTCACGTATTGAGATGGACTTAGGTCAGCTCGGCAATACGTTGAACGAGATGGAGCTTGCAATTAAGCGTTTGGCGGATCAGTTGCGTCGAATGGAAGGTGAGCTTGAGAGTCAAATTATTGCGAAGCACGGTTCTGAAAACTCGCGCTACGCAGACTTTGACCCCTTGGAAATGGACCAATATTCATCGCTGAATCAATTGTCTAAATCCTTAGCCGAATCAGCTTCGGATTTGGTCGACTTCAAGAGCACTTTGGCTGAGAAAATTCGTGATGCGGAAGGCTTGTTATTACAACAATCCCGTATTCAAGCAGAGATTCAAGAAAGCTTAATGCGGACACGTTTGGTACCGTTCTCACGTATGCTGCCTCGTTTGCAACGTATTGTACGTCAGACCGCATCAACTTTGAACCGTCCAACGGAATTGGTCGTCCATAACACCGAAGGTGAGTTGGACCGTACGATTCTTGAACGTTTGGTTACGCCGTTTGAGCATATGCTACGTAACGCAATCGACCACGGTATTGAAGATGCGGAACAACGTAGTGCTGCGAAAAAATCAGTGACAGGCCAAATTGAACTAAACATTAGCCGTCAAGGTACAGACGTTATCGTCAGCTTTAAAGATGATGGTAAAGGTATTGATGAAAGCACGATTAAAGCGAAAGCGCTAAACTTAGGTTTAATTAAAGCCGATCAAGTGTTGGATAAACAGGAAATCTTACAGTTTATTTTCCATCCGGGTTTTAGTACGGCCAAAGAAGTGACGCAAATTTCTGGACGTGGTGTTGGTCTTGATGTGGTACAAAGTGAAATTAAAGCACTGGGTGGACATGTCACGGTTGAATCGGAAATTGGATTCGGTACGACCTTCATTATTCGCGTACCGACTACGGTAGCGGTGAGTGATGCGTTGATGGTGAAAGCCGGTGATCAACAATATGCGATTCCATTGGCGCAGATTGATCGTATTGTGCGTATTGCTCCAACAGCACTGGATCACTATTTCCACAGCAAAGATGACCAATTTAAAATTGATGGTGTGAGTTATAAACTGCGCTATTTATCTGAGTTTTTATCCAATCAGCCGATTCCGCGTTTGAGTAATATTGGACATTCATTGCCGGTGTTATTGATTAAAGGCAATAGTGGACAAACCATTGCATTGTTGGTTGATCAGCTGATTGGTTCACGTGCGCAAATTGTAGTGAAGCCAGTTGGACAACAGTTTGCCAGCATTGGTGCAATTGCGGGTGCAACGATCTTGGGTGATGGCCATGTGTGTTTGATTTTAGATGGTCAGAACATTGCACGTCAGATTTTAAGTACCAAGCGTGTAACGCATGCCGCCGATCATCGTGACTTTGGTCGTCATCAGGATACGCGTCGTTTAGTGATGATTGTGGATGACTCGGTTACGGTACGTAAGGTCACATCGCGCTTATTAGAGCGTCAAGGCTTTGATATTGTGACTGCAAAAGACGGTGTCGATGCGATGGAGCAGCTGGAGAGCGTTAAGCCAGACTTGATGTTGCTGGATATTGAAATGCCACGTATGGATGGTTTTGAAGTAACGAACTTGGTTCGTCACCACGAAATTCACCAGAACTTGCCGATTATTATGATTACATCGCGTACGGGTGAAAAACACCGTGAACGTGCTTTCAGCTTGGGCGTGACGCACTACATGGGCAAACCATTCCAAGAGGCAGAGTTACTTGCCAACATTCAGCAGTTATTGGCTGAAAAGCAGGGGTAAATAAATGAATGCAAATGTTTCAAAGAGCATGAATGAGCAAATCAGTCAGCAAGAATTGCAATATCTGATTACAGTATCAACGGGTTTTATTGATGCTTATATCATTGAATGTCATGGTAAAAAACCCATGCTCTTGCCTCAAAATATTGTACTTTCAGCGCTCGATAGTGATACGCAAGTGAAAACGGTGGAATGGCATGATCTTCATCTGCCTGTTTATGCCATCAACCGTCCTGACCAAATGGAAGGGGTGGCGCTGGTGATTGAGGGGGATGATGCTTCTCAGCGCTTTGCTTTGATGTGTAATGAAATGCCGAAGTCAATTCGTTTGCGTATTTCTGAAATTGTTGATGATGAAAGCCCTGTGAATGATCCCACTATTTTCCAGTTGGTGCGTATGGGAGATGAGACTTACCATGTACCGAATTTAAATAAAATTCAGGCGAGTTTAGGGCTTTAAGCTTAAGTTTGAATGTAATAAAAAAGGAACTCAACTGAGTTCCTTTTTTATATGGGTTTGAATGCTTATACCAAAAGGCCTTCTAAAATTTGTTCGTAAATTTCAGCAAGTGGTTCAAGATCAGCGACATTCACATGCTCATCAATTTGATGGATGCTGGCATTGAGAACACCAAGTTCAAGTACTTGAGCACCTGTAGGAGCAATAAAGCGACCATCAGATGTTCCGCCTGAGGTTGAAAGCTCAGTTTCTACACCAGTTACATTACGAATGGCATTTTTAGCTGCATTCACCAACTCACCCACTGGCGTCAGGAATGGTAAGCCTGAATGTGTCCATTTAATGTCGTAGACTAAACCATGACGATCCAAAATTTCTAAAACACGTGCTTTTAATTCTTCAGCGGTCAATTCAGTTGAATAACGGAAGTTGAAAGTCACGGTCATGGTGCCTGGAACGACATTGGTTGCCCCTGTACCAGCTTGAATATTTGACACTTGGAAAGACGTCGCAGGGAAGTATTCGTTGCCTTGATCCCAAACCGTATCACAAAGTTCAGCAACAGCTTTAGAGGCCATGTGAATTGGGTTAATGGCTAAATGTGGATAAGCCACGTGACCTTGTTTTCCTTTGACTGTCAGTACTGCATTGAGTGAACCACGACGACCATTTTTAACAATATCACCCAGTTGATGGGTACTTGAAGGTTCACCCACCAAACACCACTTCATTTTTTCATTACGGGCTTCGAGTGTTTCGATCACTTTGACCGTGCCATTGATCGATGGGCCTTCTTCATCTGATGTGATGAGGAACGCGATTGAGCCTTTATGATTTGGGTGTTTTGCAACAAAGCGCTCAGAAGCAACCACCATTGCAGCCAAGGCCGTTTTCATGTCTGCACTGCCACGACCATAAAGCTTGCCATCACGAATTTCAGGGGCAAATGGGTCTGAGTTCCAAGCATCTAAATTACCTGTAGGAACGACATCGGTGTGACCCGCAAAGCAGAATACAGGTGCTTCAGTGCCTTTTCGTGCCCATAGGTTATCAACATCATCAAAGCGCATAGACTCAATGTTGAAACCAATTTTTTTTAAGCGTTCAGCCATAATATTTTGACAGTTGTGGTCCACAGGTGTAACCGATGGCTGACGTAAAAGTTGGAGGCTTAAATCGAGAGTAGCAGAAGAGGTCATGCGCATTTCAAAGTCAATAAAACAGTCGGCACTATAATAGGCGATTAATCTCTGGAATGCGAAACTTAGCAATAAAAAAACCTTATCAATTGATAAGGTTTTGAAGTGCAGATATTAATTACTTGCGGATTTCATCTTGGGTTTTTTCAGCGGTATTTGATACAGCATTACCTGCTGAAGAGACATCTTTACCCATACCTTTGACGGTATTACAGCCTGTTAAAACAAAAAGCATCACTAGTGAACTTAAAACAATTTTTTTCATCTCTATCTCCAAAATTTTTAGTGTATTCATCAAATGATTTTGTTCTGATGTTGTTTAAGATTAAAAAATAAACACTATAAAAAATAGCATGGTTTTACAGGAGATAAGTAAGCGTATGTTGTATTATGTATTTTTGTATAAAGTAACTTCTGCAAAATCAAGTTAAAATCAAATTTGGATTTCGGTACATATAAAACTGATTGTTTTGATTTTGTAAGTACAGTCCATTGGTCCACCAATGTGCATTTTGGCTACTGACTTCAGCATTTGGGCAAATCCACTCTTGACGTTGTAGGCGATAGTAATTCAAGTCGGCCTTTGGAATGCTGTTACCCCAAGTACCTAGTCGACGGTCAGGATTGAGCCAATCGGGGAGGGAGTATTGGTTTAAAGCATCAACTGCTGTGAAACCATTTCTTAGAGGGAGAAAGAGTTGCCCCTTTAAAACGGCAAAGCGCGTTTGAATGCCTGTGTCTAAAGCTTGCTGGAATTGAAACTGTTTATGAGTAAAGTGTTTTAGTTTTCGGTTTAAAGTATCAGTACGATTCAACCCATACCATGTGGTTAAGCTTAGATCTGTTTCACCTAAATAATATTTCAACGCGACTTCCCAATGCTCGACTTGATTGGTTTCGGTATTTTTAATTAAAAAGTCCAGTTCACCCGTAGTCCGTGCACCATCAATGATTTGGATACTATGACCCAATAATTCATAAGCATGATAGTGATGATCCAGTAACCAAAACCACATGAACATTTCAAAGCGCAGACCCAGACGGGTACTTTTCAGTTGAGCCATAAAGTCTTCGAGTTCTTTCGGGTCTTGATCGAGCTGTTTAAGGCGAGGTAAATAGGTTTGAAAGTGCTGTTGCCAGATTTGTGAGGGATGAAAATGAAAAGCATGTTGTATATCGAGCTCTAACGGCAACGCAGATAAAATGTTTGGACTTGCTACAGCAAAAGCCAACTGGCGAAGCAATGGATGTTTGAATTGGAGCCAAGGTTCAAACAACTGATGCTGTGAAATGAGATGCATGTGAGTGCCTTAAAAAAGAAGCTAAATATGCAGAAGGACAACGGATAAAATTAAAAAACACTTTATACTACCGCAATTCGGTGCTCAGGAAAGTGGTATGAAAACGTTGTTTTGGCGTTGTTTAGTGGTGATCTTTGTCATCCTAGGCTTTATCGGTGCACTGTTGCCGGGTATGCCAACAACTGTTTTTCTGATCTTGGCTGCTTGGGCTGCATCTAAGGGGTGGCCACAAATGGATGCTTGGTTACTCAACCATCCTAAATATGGCGCAACGTTAAGAGCATGGCGTGCCAATGGCACTGTACCACGTAAAGCGAAATGGTTTGCCAGTATCATGATGTTGATCAGTGGACTGATCATGCTACTGACCAATGCACCATTCTTTGTGAAATTATTTACCAATACCACCATGCTGCTAGTCGCAATATGGTTATGGTTACGCCCAGAACCAAATACTGGAGTAGATAAAAAACAAATAGAGGACAACTGATGTCTTATGTAATTGCTGATGCAGACGTCTTGATTGATCTGGCTGAACAGACTTTAACACTGCCTAAAAAGAATAAATTTTATCTGATCTCGTCAGGAAAAAATGGCATTGGCGAAGTTGAAAATAGTGGTAAAACCCCACGGGGTTGGCATCTCATTGCTGAGAAGCATGGTGCTGAGCAACCTCAAAATGCCGTTTTTATTGCTCGAAAGCCTACAGGGGAAGTATACGACACCGATTTAGCCAATCAGTTTCCTGAACGAGACTGGATTTTGTCTCGGATTTTATGGCTGAGTGGTTTAGAAGAAGGCTTTAATCGCGGGGAAGGCTGCGATACCTATCAACGTTATATCTATATTCATGGAACACCAGATAGCGAACCAATGGGGATGCCGATGTCGCATGGCTGTATTCGTATGCGTAATACGGATGTTATAGAGTTATTTGAACTAATTGATTGCAATGCACTGGTTTATATTTCCGAACATAAACTTGAACTCTAAAAATAGTTGTTAAAAAATGTGCAAGCTTATTTTATTGAGTATTCACCGCTGTAATTTAAAATATGAGTATTTAATAGAAGAAGGGGATTAATCATAGAAAATGTGTATTTTGAGGAAAAGAAATTTAGCGAATAATCATTTTAATTTTCGCAAATATGTTAAATAACATACAGAAAATACTTGTTTTTATACCATTTGACCTATTTTTTAATCACTCGATTGCAAAAAAGCGAAAACAAGCCGAAAAGCGTTTGACAGCCTGTAAAGATTCTCTATAATGCACCTCACAAACGATAAAGACGTTAAGGGCGCTTAGCTCAGTTGGTAGAGCGTCTGCCTTACAAGCAGAATGTCGGCGGTTCGATCCCGTCAGCGCCCACCAAGCCTTTACGTTAAAGATCTTACGTGCAGCGGTAGTTCAGTTGGTTAGAATACCGGCCTGTCACGCCGGGGGTCGCGGGTTCGAGCCCCGTCCGCTGCGCCACTTAAGATTTTTAATATTGTTTGTACCACATTAGTGACTTTGTGTAAGTGCAGCGGTAGTTCAGTTGGTTAGAATACCGGCCTGTCACGCCGGGGGTCGCGGGTTCGAGCCCCGTCCGCTGCGCCATTTATACGAAATCCTTAATGAGGGCGCTTAGCTCAGTTGGTAGAGCGTCTGCCTTACAAGCAGAATGTCGGCGGTTCGATCCCGTCAGCGCCCACCAGATTTTTTGCGATGCAGCGGTAGTTCAGTTGGTTAGAATACCGGCCTGTCACGCCGGGGGTCGCGGGTTCGAGCCCCGTCCGCTGCGCCATTCAAAGAATCGATTAAATTTAAGTTCCTGAGCTTAAGTTTAAAAACTAAGACTGACAATCTTAATCAGGGCGCTTAGCTCAGTTGGTAGAGCGTCTGCCTTACAAGCAGAATGTCGGCGGTTCGATCCCGTCAGCGCCCACCATATTTTACGACGCAGCGGTAGTTCAGTTGGTTAGAATACCGGCCTGTCACGCCGGGGGTCGCGGGTTCGAGCCCCGTCCGCTGCGCCATTTAAAATATAAATTTAAGTCCCTGAGCTTAAATTTAAACACTAAGACTGACAATCTTAATCAGGGCGCTTAGCTCAGTTGGTAGAGCGTCTGCCTTACAAGCAGAATGTCGGCGGTTCGATCCCGTCAGCGCCCACCATATTCAAGCTGTAAAGCTTAATGACCCTAATTGCATTCGCAATTACCGTTGCAGCGGTAGTTCAGTTGGTTAGAATACCGGCCTGTCACGCCGGGGGTCGCGGGTTCGAGCCCCGTCCGCTGCGCCATTTTCTAGATCCCTTGTGCTAGTAAATGGAATCAAGCAAGATTTCTCTCTTGCATCATAAAAATAGCGACGCTATTTTTATTTCTCAAGGGCGCTTAGCTCAGTTGGTAGAGCGTCTGCCTTACAAGCAGAATGTCGGCGGTTCGATCCCGTCAGCGCCCACCATATTCCCTTATCGTAAAAACCTTGCTTATCTCAAGCTGTTTTCATACACTTCTGTGCAATAATAATTTTAAAATATGACAGATTTATGAGAAACCCATATCAACGCAAAGCTGCGTCTAAAAATCAAAATATTGCTTACGATCCTCTTGAAATCTATCGTCTTTTTATCGAAACTATCGTGCATCAAGGCCATGTTATTGCCTTATACCAAGATGGCTGGGCTTTATGTGCTACGCCAACCGGTCAACGTTCATTTGCGATGTGGCAGAGTAAAGGTTTAGCACAGCTTTTAGTGAAAGATAATTGGGCAGGCTACGAAATCCAGAGTATTGGTCTTAGCGATTTAGTCGAAAAAGTGATTCCATTCTTACGTTCAGAAAAAACCACGGTCTCGATGAATTTAAGTCCAGAAGGACAAAATGTCTTGGTTGCACCAGAAAAATTATTATTAGATATCAAAAACTATTTATATCAATTTTCAATGCAGAAGCCTGAGTTATTTAAACAATTACAATTACCATCGCCACGGACAATTCGCCTCCATTAATTCAAGATGATCCCATTTTAGTATTCATTGAGTAACCAACCACTCCAATATGCAAAATACTCACGTAACCATGCATTATAGCGAATGGCAAGAGGTGTCTGAGCGCTGATCATGATGGGCGTTTGATAACCCTGACGTATGGCTATAGCGCGGCTACGTGGAATATGAAAATCGCTGGTCACAATAGCAATCGGTTGCTGGAGAGAAATATGCTGCTTGGCTAAAATCTTTTTACTATTGATCAGATTTAACTCAGTACTGGTGCTTTGATCTTCGGTGTAAATACGCTGTGCTGGGATATGGTGTACATCAATCAGATACTGCCGCATTGCTTCAGCTTCACTATTTTTTTGCTGAAAAGATAGGCCACCACTGACGACCATAATGCTGTTGGGATGTAGCTTGGCATAGTTTGCCGCTTGATCTAAACGGCTGGCCAATGTTGGACTCGGTTTGCCATGCTTCAGACCACTCCCAAGAACTACAATAGCGGGTGCAGCGACATGAGGGGTATTTTGTTGATTTGAAAACCCTAAAAAGGCGAAGAAAATGACTAAGCTAAAAACCCAAACAAAGAAAATAGCCCAAGCCCAACGCCATATTGATTGTCTGATTGTATTAGTTTGAATATAGGCGATAAGCTTAGGATAAGCGTGTGCATAAGTGATTAGACCTAGTCCAATCAATAAGGGCAAGAGGGCGCCAAAATTAAAGCGTAGTTGTAAAACAAAATACAGGCCGTCTGCGAACAGTAATGACCCGATAATAAAACTAATGACTCTTTTTGATTTTTGCATATAGGCTTGTGGGTTATCGTTTGCATGGATTCTAGCAAATTTACGCATGAAAAAACCGAGCGCTGTGGCTCGGTTTTTTCATTTAGACTTAGTGTTTAGTAAACATCGCGACGATAACGACCTTCTTGACGGAGTTGATCTAATTTTTCTTCGCCTAAGATTTCAATTAGGGCAGCATCGACATCGCTCGCCATACCATTAATGCTACCGCAGACATAAATTACGGCACCATTTTCAACCCATGTTTTAAGCTCAGTGGCTTGTTCACGCAGTTTATGGTGTACATAGACTTTCTCTGCCTGATCTCGCGAGAACGCTAAATCTAAGCGTTGTAGCATGCCTGTGGTTTGCCACGCTTCAATCGTACTTTGATAGAAGAAATCATGTTCACGTTGACGCTCACCAAAGATCAACCAGTTTTGCGTATAGTCTAGGCGGGTACGTGCATGGAGTAGACTCATTAAACCTGCGATGCCTGTACCGTTCCCAATACAAATGATAGGACGGTTGTCATTGATCAAATGGAATGATTCATTAGTACGAATACGTAGTGCGATAGGTTGCTGAAGCTCGGCATGTTGGGTTAACCAACCAGAACCTAAGCCCAGTTCACCTGCTGAATCTTGCTGTTGGCGCACGACTAAACGTAACACTTGTTGAGTCGGTACACTTGCAATTGAGTATTCGCGTGTAGGTAAAGGGCTCAACTGTTCCAGTAAATGTTCCAAATTGGCAAAAGGCTCAATCTCTGTGTTGAGGTTTTTATCCCAAAGCGCTTGCTCAATGGAAATGGCTAAAGACTCAACGATGCTCTGTGCTGCAATGTGATGCTTTTGCATAAAGGCTTGGATACGTGCTGTGCTGTTACCTGGTTGAACTTCAGCAATATCACCTGCTTGCCATGTTGCATCGAAGTTGGTTTTTAGCTCAATATTATAAGCATGTGCTCCGACACTATTTGGATTGAGTACTTCACGTTGTGCCAAATTCCATTGATCAAAGGTTTTGTCAATGTTCATGGCTTGAAGTTCAAGTTTGGTTGCAGAGGCAAGAGCACTGTTCCAACGTTGAATATCATTGTTATCTGCGTTGTTGACTTCAATGGTTGCAAACAAAGCATGTGCGCCATTGGCTTTTAACCAACTATCAATGCGATGTCCAAAACTACAATAGGAATCAGGATATTCTTGAGAGCCTAAAGCCAAAACGGCATAGTGAAGGTGTGACAAATCCAAAGTTGTATTTAAAAATTTCTTTTCAAAACTACTGGCTAAGTCAGGTGCTTCACCCGTGCCATAAGTACTTGCAACAAAAAGCACTTGCTCAGCAGCTTTTAAGTCATCCTGTGTTAAGTGTTGCACAGCTTTAACGCTTACAGGTTGTCTTGCTTCTTGTAAGCTGGTTGCAGTACGCCAAGCAATTTGTTCAGAAACACCCGTTTGAGTTGCATAGGCAATGAGCCATGGTTTCGCATGTAGATCAACTGGAACATTCAACGCTCCACCACGGGCTTGCTGGGTGAGTTTCTTTTGCTTACGGCGTTTGAGATACAGCATCCAACCCGTTACAAAGAACAGTGGCATCATCAGTGATGCAAACATGGCAAAGAATTGATAAATTGGGCCAAAGAAGCTACCACGGTGTACAGGAAGCATACTGCTCATGATTTTTTCATTCAGCTTCTTCTGCTCATATAACTCCATTTTTTCAATTTGTGAAGTTTGATAATTGAAGACCGCTGAATTTCGCGCCCGCTCATGCTGTGGAATTGCATCTACAAATGAAAGCTCAAGTGTACCATCAGGTTTTTTCGGAATATTTAGGGTCAGGGTTGAATAGTCTCGACCAATTTGTGCATTAAATCCTGTCCACGTTTGGGTTAAAGCAATTTGTACTTGTTCTGGAGATAAGCCTTTACGCTCACCATGTTGTTCGCCTTGACCTCGTTCACCACGGGCTGTGTGTTCACCTTGTGGGCCGCCACGACCTTGCTCACGTGATTCGCCACCACGAGCACCAGCCTGTTCGCCACGTGGGCCTTGAGTTGCACCAACATTTGGACGGGGTCCTTCTTGCATTTGTGCTTGTGGGCGTTCAACACCGAGGACTTTAAACATGCCATCACGCCACCAATCATAAGACCAGTACAGTCCTGTACAGGCCAAGATCAGATAAAAGATCACCACCCAAGTACCAACAACAGCATGCAAATCCCAAATGAAGTTACGCCCTTTCAATTTAGGTTTAATAAAAAACCATTGTTTGATGGAATGACGTTTGGGCCAACGTAAGTACAGACCACTCAATACAAAGAAAATAAGCATGAGGGTACAAGCGCCAGTAATTTGTTTACCGACAGGACCGATAGTTAAATTACGGTGCAACTGTTGAATAAAGTTAAAAAATTCACGGCCTTTAACTTCGGGTAGGACTTCAGCAGTATACGGGTTCACCATCATATTATAACCACGACGTGCGCCTTCTTTCTCGATATTGACCGTACTTGAAGTGGTTGACTCTTGAGCAATCGTAATACTATTGATTTTGATGGCAGGATCTTGTTTTTGGAAATGTAGATACAGCTCAGCAGGGGTTAATTTATTGTTTTGTGTTGCTTGAACGGTATAGCTATCTGGGTTCATCCATTTTAAGATTTGTTGTTCATAAGAATAGATGGCCCCTGTGACGCCCATAAGCGACAGGATAAGACCCGCAGTGATTCCCAAAAACCAATGCACTTGGAAAAATGTTTTTTTAAACATGGCGATACTTAATGGTGAGCGATTTGTTGTGCGCAAATTATACCTGAAGATTGAGAAGATAATATGGATTTAGAAATTAATATTTATTCTCATTATCATTTGTATTCGAGAGTTTGGGATATAAAAAAAACCTCCAAAAGGTGGAGGTTTTTTATAGAAGAGAAAGGCAGGACTTAAAGTGGCTGCGCTTCACCGACTGTTTCTTTTAAATGTTTACGAATCGTATTAAACGAGAAGTTTTTGCTATCCATGCGTTTTGGCAGAATGTATGCACCTTCTTGGCCTTTCACTTTGAATTTAATCAACAAAAACTCAGGTGTGTTATACCATTCGTAGATGTCTTTCCAGCCGATCGCACCGACACCTTCTTGCATGCCCATTTGCTGGCGCATAATCAGACCATGAGGTTGTACGCCTAAACGAATACCTTTAATTTCCTGAACTGGAAACTCATTCATTTTGCGTTTCACATACCATTCTAAGCCGAATTTACGGACTAAAAGGTAAACCACGACGCAGGCGATTGCGACCCAACAAAAGATGGTTGAATAATTCTTGAGTAAAATTAGGCCAAGAATCGAAAGGGCTGTAACGACAGCCATGATGATCCAAGCTTTCATGCTAATTTTGTTTGTGCTACGCCAAATTTTTAATTGAGCATCGCGTTGTTCAGCTTCAGTGATTTCATAGGTCACAGGCTGTAAAGTATAAGCGTATAAATTTTTCGCGGTCATAGTGAAAGTAACAGATTTAAAACTGCAAAAAGTTTAGCATCATTTAGAGCATTTCAGTGAGTATATTGTTCCAAAATCACCCAAATTATAATGAAGCCAATTCTGTGGCCTCATGATCCCGTTCGTGGCTTAAACTTTGCTTCAAACGACTGAACTGATTCAAGATGCTAAACATCAAGGAAAGCTGTTGTAAAATAATCAATGCCTTCTGATCTTCCTCATTATTTTGGCTTAAACGCTGACGAATGGTCTGTAGCATATTTTGCGCAGTTAAATCAGGCATTTCATCCCGCAGTAGCGCACCTTGGATATTGTCAAAAGCGCGATCCATCAATTCTAAAATTTGTGGGTCGTCAATTTTTTCGCGATGAGCCCCCAAAGCTGCAATATAGCTAATAAAGGTATGATTGAGGCACAAGAACTCAAATGCCAAGCTTTTTTGCGTTGGGTCAAAATCGGGCTCGGTGGCTAAAGTGGAAATGAGTGAAGCAACCTCGGCATCAGTATTGTGTGCCGCACGACGGACCACTCGATAATTCAGGCCATTGTTGCGTCCAGACTTATACTGTTCAATCACCTCAGCTAAATAATCACATTGAGCGGAAAGCGAACGATAAATTGTGCGGGGTAGGCGACGGAACTTCCAGTCAGGGAAAATGAAACTCACGCCTAACCATGCCAGACCACAGCCAATTAAGGTATCCATCATGCGCGGAAGGGCAGCTTCGTATCCCATACCATCTAAGTTGAAATTAATCAGCGCCAAAATAGTGATGAAAGCGGTGGCTTGTGCATATTGTTTACTGCGCAGCTCAAAGAAAAGTACCCCGCTGATGACCAAGACGAGAAGTTGTCCTTCAATCGAAGGTACAAAGTACAATACGGCATACCCTAAAATGATTCCGACCAACGTTCCTACGATACGTAAACGTAAACGACGTTTGGTTGCGTTGAAATTGGGCTGACTGACAAAGAGTGCTGTAAGTAGAATCCAGTACCCATATTCAATGTTAGTGACTTGAACAAAGATATATCCAACCAATAGCACGATAGACAAACGAATCGCATGTCGAAATAACACCGATTCTGGGGTGAGATGTTGTTTAATCCGAACCTTAATGTCATCCCAGCCTTTCAAGTCATCATCTTTGAGTTGGCTTTCGATATGCTTGGTTTTATCGAGTTTAATATTGCGTTCAGTTTCTAAGTTACGTAGCTGAGCATCAATCGACTTTAAGTTTTGATACAGAGAAAACAGAGCATTGACCCAAATTTGGTCATATTGTTGTTCATCTCTCAGCTTTTCTAATGATAAACGGAGATTTTCAAAAGCATGTTTAAAGCGCTTATTATGGGTGTAGGTTTGACGGTTTAAAATGCTGCTGCTTAAGTCCTTACAGGCTTTAGCTTGTATAGATAAAATTCGTTGAAAGCGGAATAAGATATCGCTGTGTTGAAAAATTTTCGCCAGTTTTTGATAGTCAATATGTGCTGAATCTGCACGCTCGTGAATATCTTGCGCCACAAAATAATATTGCAGGCTGCGACGGGTATCCCGTTGTCCACGGTCACCTTTTAAACGGGTGAGTAGGGCGGTTTTCATGTCGTTGAAAATTGCAATTAATTTACCATTTTCCAACGACAGTTCAATCATGCTCTGTTGATAGCTGTTTGCTGTCATATCGACATCAAACAGGTTGGATTTTGCAAACAGAAAATCGGCGAGTGAGGAATAACACTTCGATAGATTGTCCTGTACCTGACGAACGGGAAAGAGCAGAAAACTGATGGTTGAAATAACACTATACCAAATTGCCCCAATCACTAGCAGAGACGGTTGTGTATACCAGTTGTCAAAAAGTCCGACACCGAGCATGGAGTAAACCGAAACCACTAAGCAACCATAGGAAATCGTGGCATAACGACGTCCCAGTGAACCCAGTAAAATCAGACCAATACACGAAACGATTAGACCCAGTGCGAATAAAATTGGGTGCGGAAATAAAAAGTAAATAGACGTTGCGGTAATGAAAAAGCCAATATAGGTAAAAATTAAATTCATGATCCGCACGGAAAAGCGGTCATCAATATCACTTAAACCCGCAGCAACTGCACCGAGTGTCAGCGGAATAGTTGCCAGTTGAAAACCCATAAAATATGG
Source organism: Acinetobacter sp. P1332 (assembly GCF_044057475.1). Lineage (NCBI taxonomy): Bacteria > Pseudomonadati > Pseudomonadota > Gammaproteobacteria > Moraxellales > Moraxellaceae > Acinetobacter > Acinetobacter sp. P1332. Next base: position 2,459,322 of record NZ_CP171157.1, on the reverse strand, counting down.
AACAAAAGCAGTCCCTGCAAAAGTAATGACCATGCGGAGGTTATACATGAAGGTTGTATTATAAGTAGCCTGTTTTAGACTGGTCAGCCATGCTTTCAAAGGGCACCTTTGTTTGTCGCTTAGGGTTGGACAATTTTCAAATATGAGAATATGTGAAATTTCACCTGCTCTGGTATAAATCATACTATGGAGCGTGTAAACTTGTCTGCAAACTCTCCTTCCAAAACATAAATTAATCCTATGTCGACTACACAGGAAAAAGCGGTCTATTCCAACGCTTGGATTCTCTTACTTGCTTCACTGACTGCACTCGGTCCACTGTCTATTGATATGTATTTGCCTGCTTTGCCACAAATGGCGAATGACTTTGGGGTAAGCACACAAATAGTGGCAAACAGCTTACCTGCCTACTTCTTAGGCTTGGCTATTGGACAATTGATTTATGGGCCGGTAAGTGACCGAATTGGAAGGAAAAAACCGCTGTATTTTGGCCTAAGTCTCTACATTATTGCCAGTTTACTATGTGTGTTTGCAAACAGTGAGTGGAGTCTCATTGCCGCTCGGGTTTTGCAAGCCTTAGGCGGTTGTGTGGGCGTGGTGATTGCCCGTGCTGCGATTCGTGATCGTTTAGATATGCAAGCCTCAGCTCAAGCATTTGCCAGTATGATGATTGTGACTACCATCGCGCCGATTATTGCACCGAGTTTAGGCGCGTTGGTGCTGAGTTTCAGTAGTTGGCATAGTATTTTTGCCTTTTTGATGGTCGTTGGTTTGGGAAGCCTGTGCTGCGTACACTTTTTCTTTGAAGAAACTTTAGATCCGAAGCGCCGTTTAAAGCTTAACTTTAATCAAGTTTTAAACCTCTACGGGGCGATTCTGCAAGATTCGAGCTTTAGACGTCCGATGTTTGTTGGATGTTTTGCTGGGGCTGTACTCTTTTGCTATATCAGTGCTTCTGCTGCCATTCTGATGGATGGTTACGGCTTAAGTCAGCAAGTTTTTGCCTATGCCTTTGGTGCCAATGCGGTTGGGATTATGCTGTTCTCAACTTTAAATAAGCGCTTGGCACAAAAGTTAAGTGTTTTTCAGCGCTTAAAATTAGGCAGTTTTTTGCAGTTGGTTGGTGTGGGGCTGCTGTTGGTAGCGGGCAGCATGACGCATGCTCCTTTATATATCGTTTGCGCAGGGATGTTTCTTGCTGTCGCAGCAATTGGTTTTACAGGACCAAATGCTATGGCGATTGCAATGTCTGAGCAGGGTGCACGGGCAGGAACGGCCAGTGCGATTATGGGTAGTATGCAATTTGGTTGTGGTCTACTTTGTGGCGTGATTCTTAATTTTCTACTTTGGTCGGCACTTTTGAATATGGCCATCGTTATGGCTATTTTTGTGGCTTTGGCTTTGTATTATGTGTTTAAGCTTGAGCACGAAAAAGCCTAAAAATTGAAGTCGTGACTATATAAAAAAGAGACTCATTTTAGTCTCTTTTTGTATTTAAATGAATGCTTTAAATCTTAGTCATTATTTAATAATACTGCAAAATCTTCAACTGGTGCGTGTGGTGTTATAAAGCGATTGACGATCCGCTCAGGATCCGCATAACCTAGTGCTATACTGCAGACCAATTCTTCTTTCTGTACAGCATCAAGTATATTCAGCACGAGAGCATGAAGATGATTCCATGCGGCTTGTAGGCAAGTGTCTAAGCCTCGTACTTTGGCTGCAATCATGACATTTTGCATCATCATTACAAATTCATTTCGCGCCGATGCTCATAGCTTGATTAACTATTAAGAATAGTCCAACAGGTGTATCAAAAAATTAGTCATTACATGATTGCTGCTGTGCGATTTTCGCTTTTTCACCTTTTTGAATATTAAGCAAGCCATATAAGCCCCAACCATTTTCGCTGCGGTGCTCAATAAAAGGCGAAATCCATTTTTTCGGATAATATCCAAAAGTTTCTTATTATTAGATGTTTTTTTCAGGATGTTCAGACGGTCTAAATTGAGTTTGACGGGTTTGCTCAAACATTTTGTTAGGAGTTTTCCTATGAGCACATCTATTTGCCATAACCGTGTATTCGTGCTTGGGGATATTTTATTTATCATGCTCAATAATCGTCTGAATAGTTAGGCTTTTTTGGTGCAAAGGTGTGATTTTGACCCATCATTGGGCATAGGTGGCTATCTATTAGACTAAGACTTTAGTTATAAGAAAAAAATATAGATCTCAAATAAAACTCAGTCTATATTTAAGAAAATATGAAGAATTGTTACTTAATTATTGCAAAAGTCTGTCTAAATTGTAATTTGATGCTTCAAAGCCAATCGCGAATAACATCAATTATCGTTTGAAATTGTGTGCATTAGACTTTAGTGGCAAGAGTAATAAAAGGTCATATCTTAAAACATCGAAATGTGCGATTTTTCATCTTTATAAGATTACTTTGCATATGAAAAGACCAAAACGGAGTGGTCTTTTGTGCAAAAAATTTTACTGAAATGGAATTTTTGATTCACTATTAACAATGTAATAAAGGAAGTTTGTGTATGCGTTTAGCCCTCAATAAAAAGCCATTTATCGCTCAAAGCCTAGCACTTAGTGTGGCTGCTCTGATGATGACAACAACTCATGCTGCAACCAAAGAACAACAAGAACTCGCTCAATTACGCGCTGAAGTTGCAGAGCTAAAAGCATTGATGCAACAACAGCAACAAGTTCAACAACAACAAGCAGTTCAGATTCAACAAGTGAAAACACAGCCAGCTCCTGTAAAAGCTGAATCTCCACTATCTTCGTTCAAATCTAAGTCTGGCGCAGACATTAACCTATATGGTTTTGTTCGTGGCGATGCAAACTACATTATTGAAGGTGCGGATGACGACTTCAACAAAGTTGCAAGTTCAGATGGTAAAACTAAAGACAAACTTCGTGCAACAGCAAAAACTACACGTTTAGGTTTAGATTTCAATACCAATGTGGCTGGTGATAACAAACTTGGCGGTAAAGTAGAAGTCGACTTCGCTGGAACAAATGAAGCACTGCGTATTCGTCATGCATATTTGACTTATAACAACTGGTTGTTTGGTCAAACTACATCTAACTTCTTGTCTAGCCATGCACCAGAAATGATTGACTTCGGCACTAACGTGGGGGGGGGTACAGCACGTATTCCACAAGTACGTTATGGCTTTAACTTGGCGCCTGCAACGAAATTATTTATTGCTGCGGAAGAAGGGAATAGTTCAGCAAACCAGCTTAAAGTTACCACGACTGATGGTGTAACTAAGAGGGAGACTGTTAGTTCAGATGTGAAATATAGCTTACCAGTATTAACTGCGAAATTAACGCAAGGTTTTGCAGATGGCAAAGCGAATGCATCTGTTCGTGGTTTAGTGGAGCACTATAAGTCTGAATCATCTGGTGATGATAAAACAGGTTGGGGCTTAGCTGCTGGTGTAAACTATCAAGTGATTGATCCTTTAAAACTAAGTGCTGATGTGTCCTATGTACAGGGCAATAGCAACTATTTATACGGAAGCAATACAGCATTTTATGTAGATCCAGTAAATGGCAATATCGAGCAAAATGAAGCGTTTGGTGTACAAGTCGGTGGTACGTATAAATTTAACGAAAAATTACGTTCGACTTTAGCGTATGGCGCACTCTTTGCGGATGATGGTACTGATTACGCGCGTATAAATGATGCTGCAAATGAAGAAGTTTACCAAGCATGGATTAACTTCATCTATTCACCAGTTAAGCCGTTGGACTTAGGTGTTGAATATATCAATGGTAAACGTGATACCTTTGCTGGTGAAAGCAAAAAAGACAACCGTGTTGGCTTAATGGCGAAATACAGCTTCTGATCATGTGATGAAATAGTTGTAGTTTAAAAAGGCTTTGTTGCACAAACCTATCTATAAAGGCTTATTCCACAATATAATTCTCAAATGAATAAGCCCACACCTAAAATCTATCGTACAACCAATTGGTCTTCTTATAACAGTGCATTAATAAATCGAGGAAATCTCTCAATTTGGTTTGATCCCAAGACTCAATGGTACGCTCAACCCAAAGGTAAACATGGTCGAAATCAAACTTATTCAGATACAGCCATCCAATGCTGTTTAATGATCAAATCTTTATTTCGTCTTTCTTTACGTATGGTCACTGGCTTTGTGCAAAGTCTCATTCATCTTTGTAGATTAGATTGGACAGCACCAGACTATTCCACCATCTGCAGAAGACAAAAGCATATTGATATTGCAATTAACTATCAAAAAAGCAGTAATGGTCTCCAGCTACTCGTCGATTCTACTGGCTTAAAGTTTCTAGGCGAAGGTGAATGGAAGCGTAAGAAACACCAACCTGAATATCGTCGCCAATGGCGTAAACTTCATATTGGTATAGATGCTGAAACCCTTCAAATACGCGCTATTCAACTCACTACAAATAATGTGAGTGATTCACAAGTGCTTGGTGATTTACTCGATCAGATTCCACAAGATGAGCAGATTGACTCTGTCTATACTGATGGGGCTTATGACACCAAGCAATGCCGTCAAGTAATTGCAGACCGACAAGCACATGCGGTGATTCCGCCAAGAAAAAATGCGAAACCTTGGAAAGATACAAAGACCAGCTCGCTAGAGCGAAATGAATTACTTCGAACAGTTAAACGTTTAGGAAGAACAATATGGAAAAATTGGTCAGGCTATCATCGGCGAAGTTTGGTTGAAACTAAGATGCATTGCATCAAGTTATTAGGCGATAAACTCCGTGCGAGAAACTTTCAAAGCCAAGTGAATGAGATCCATGCACGCGTAGCCGTATTAAATAAATTTACAGAATTAGGCAGACCTCATACCCAAGTTGTAACCTAAATTTTAGCAACTTAGGAAAACTCTGCCGTCAAAGGCTTTATGCAACAAAGCCGTTTAAAAACAGGAGCTTTAGGCTCCTGTTTTGTTTGAGTCGAGAAATTTATACAGACTAAATACATTTTGAATATAGACTTAAGTATTGGGTCAGAAAAGAATAAGTGAAATAGTTGGAAATTATTGTAAAAAAATAAAGATTATCTATAAAAAATCTGCATAATGTCCGTCTTTCGCCCATATTGTGCATTTATTGCTTGTTTTTAAAGCAATATGGGGCGGTTTTGTGATTTTTTTCAAAAACCGTATCTGTGTCCAAACATTATTGGGCATTACGTTATTTCAGTTTACTCATCGTGTAGAACTGAACATGTTATGCATCAGATCGCTTAGTTTGTTACCAATTTACCCGTTGCCTGAACTTCCATACGCAAGACTGAGTTTGTCTCAGATTTACGAAATATCTCTTGAAGTATCAATGGATTCGGTGGCTTATTAGCCAGATAACAAAATCTAAGCATCCGCTTTATGGACAATTGTCATGGAATTTACTTTTAACGCTTTTTATACCTTGATTGCAGCCGTCATCGTTTTGTTACTTGGCCGCTTCTTGGTAAATAAAATTGGTTTCTTGAAACGCTACAACATTCCTGAGCCTGTCGCAGGTGGTTTAGTTGCAGCGATTATCTCCTTGGTTGTGCATAGTCTTTGGGGCTATAGCATCACGACCAGTAGCGAATTGCAAACAAGTTTTATGCTGATTTTCTTCGCCTCAATTGGTTTAAGTGCAAACTTTGCCAAATTGCGCGAAGGGGGAATTGGTCTGGTTATTTTCTTGATTGCTGTCGCATCATTTATTGTGGTGCAAAACTTTGTCGGCATTAGCCTTGCAACTTTATTGGGTATTGACCCACTTATTGGTTTGATTGCAGGTTCAATTACCTTAACTGGTGGTCATGGTACTGCGGGTGCTTGGGGTGAAATTTTAGAAGTTAAACATGGTATCCAAGGTGCATTAGCTTTGGGTATGGCGAGTGCGACATTTGGTTTGATTATTGGTGGTTTGATTGGCGGTCCTTTAGCGAAGTTACTTATTAACCGCTATCAATTGGCGACACCACGTACCAATGAACAAATTGAAAAGAGTGATAACACGCCACTGACTGATATTAATTCAACAGAATATGTACCGTTTGAATATCCACATCGTGTGCGTTTAATCACTGCGGATAATGCGATTACGACATTAGGTTTGTTTGCAGGCTGTTTGGCTTTTGCTGACTTTATGACCGGTCATATGAAAGGCACAATGCTTGAGTTACCGACTTTTGTTTGGGCGCTTGCAGGTGGTGTGATTTTACGTAATGTGTTGGAAGGTATTTTCAAAGTTCAAATCTTTGACCGTGCGATTGATGTATTTGGTAATGCATCACTGTCGTTGTACCTTGCGATGGCTTTGCTTTCATTGAAATTATGGCAATTGGCTGACCTTGCTGGTCCGCTTGTGGTGATTTTAGGTGCACAAACAATTACGATGGGCTTATATGCTGCATTTGTGACATTCCGTGTAATGGGTAAAAACTACGATGCTGCGGTGCTATCTGCGGGTCACTGTGGATTTGGTATGGGTGCAACCCCGACTGCGGTTGCAAACATGCAGGCGATTACCAACATGTATGGTCCTTCGCACAAGGCATTCTTGATTGTGCCTTTATGTGGCGCATTCTTTGTAGACTTGATTAACGTGGCTGTCATTCAGTCTATTTTGCAATATTTTAACTAATTAGAAATGCAATTTGCTCTAGGAAACTAGGGCTTTTTTGCTTTCAGGTCTCTCACAATAATTAGGATATCGAGATGAATGATCAATTAAATGAAACATTACTCGGGTGGGTGAATACACTGAATGGACCTCTGTGGGACTTTTTGGTGATTTTCCTTGTTGCGGTCGGTTTGTTTTACACCCTAATTACAGGTGCAGTACAGGTGCGCTTATTTTTGCACAGCATCAAGGTCATGAAATCAAGCCGTAAGGAATGTGATGATGATCATGGCATTACACCTTTTCAGGCTTTTGTCACTGGGCTTGCAAGTCGTGTAGGTGTAGGTAATGTTGCGGGCGTTGCGATCGCAATTGCGATTGGTGGACCGGGTGCAGTATTTTGGATGTGGGTCACTGCATTTTTGGGAATGAGTTCGGCTTTTGTTGAGTCATCTCTCGCGCAGTTGTTCAAGGTGCGCGACCAAGAAAATAAACAGTTCCGTGGTGGACCTGCCTACTATATTACCCAAGGCCTGAAACAAAAATGGTTGGGTGTAGTCTTTGCTGTTGCGCTTATTTCAACCTATGGTTTTGTGTTTAACGCAGTACAAGCCAATGCAATTACGGGTGCAACAGCACATGCATGGGGATGGGATAAAGCCAATCTGGCATTTGAACTCGGCGGCATTCATATTGTGGTGTCTTGGGTTGGACTAGCTTTAGTCTTGCTGACCGCAATGATTATCTTTGGTGGGATCAAACGTATTGCCAAAGTGGCAGAAAGTTTTGTGCCATTGATGGCCTTGTTGTATCTGGCTGTTGCTTTATATATCGCCGTAATTAATTACGCTATTTTACCTGATATCTTCCAGCTCATTTTCTCTAAAGCTTTTGAGTTTGAAGCTGCTGCTGGTGGTTTCTTCGGTGCGATGGTTTCTATGGCAATGATGATGGGGATTAAACGTGGTTTATTCTCTAATGAAGCAGGGATGGGTTCAGCACCGAATGCGGCAGCTGCATCGGATGTAAAGCACCCTGTAAACCAAGGTTTGGTACAAATGCTCGGTGTATTTGTGGATACCTTCGTGGTGTGTTCATGTACCGCGATTATTATTTTGGCCTCAGGACTTTATCATGATGCGGGCTTTGAAGGCGTAGCGCTCACCCAAATGGCTTTAGAGAGCCAAATTGGTTCTTGGGGTGATGACTTCCTTGCAACGATTTTATTCATGTTTGCCTTTTCATCAGTCATTGGTAACTATGCTTATGCTGAAGGGAATGTGCAATTTATCAATAACAATGCCAAGGTGATGTTCGTCTTCCGTATCTTTGTTTTGATTATGGTGTATCTCGGTTCAGTGATGAGTGTGCCTCTCATTTGGAACACTGCCGATTTGTTCATGGGCGTTATGGCCACCATTAACTTGTTTGCTATTTTGCTGTTAACACCATTCTTATTGATGCTGTTAAAAGACTATTTGGCACAGCTGAAACAAGGTGTGAAAGAGCCAGTGTTTAAATTGGATAACCATCCTAAATTTAAAGACAAAGTGAAATCAGACATTTGGTAATCTTTTAGCACATTAAAAAAGCCTCTACATTGATAGGGGCTTTTTTATGGCTATTTAGCCGCTAAAGTAAAACAACAGCTGATACAGTGCAAAACTTAAAATCAGGCTTAGCCAAATCGGGAGTTTGGTTCGAAGTAGTAAAATAACAGCGATTACAAAAACTAAGTCAGTCCAATGCTTGAAATAACTTTGTCCCATTTGTATCACTAAACACAGCAGTAAACTTACCACTGCAGCATTAATCCCAATCACGGCTTTTCGTATTGCAGCTTGCTGCATAAGCCAAGACCAATAGGGCAAGGCTGCAAAGATTAAAAAGAATGAGGGCAGAAAGATTGCTAAAGTGGCTAGAACCACATTCAGCCAAACAAACGGAGTTAAAGGCAGTAAAGCACCTAAGTAACTTGCGAAACTAAATAAGGGGCCGGGCATGAGTTGAGCCAGCGCATAACCCAAGTCAAATTGTTCGGCAGATAAAATATGGCTGGAGACGAAGTCCTGATGTAAAAGTGGCAAAATAATATGCCCACCACCAAAAACCAAAGAGGCTGCTTGGTAAAAACTGAACAGGCTCTGTGAGAAGAGTGAAGAAGATGAATGCAACACCATAAAAACTACAAAAGGCAAAACAAAGGCAATTAGCCAAAGATAAGTCTGCTTTGCTTGGACTTTTGATTTTAAGCTGCTGTCTTGGAGCTTTGATGTCGAATCTGATGCGAAATAAATACCGACAAGAGCAGCAACAAAGATGACGATAACTTGGCTGAATGACCATGGCACAAAGTAAAGAAACAAGGTGCTAAGTAGCATCAGCACATATTGCCAGATAGTTTTGCAGAAACTTGTCAACATTTGCCAAAAGGCCCAGACCACCACAGCAAAAACGATCAACTGAATGCTATGTAGTGTCATCGCACTGAGTTGATTGAAATACTGCTGACCCAGTACCGCGAAACATGCCATGAGGAGCATAGACGGCAAAGTAAAACCGAGCCAAGCCGCGCACGCACCGCGGTAGCCTTGGAGTTGATAACCAATGGCAATACCCACTTGGCTGCTGGTCGGTCCTGGGAGCAATTGTGCGAGAGCAACCAACTGGGCATATTCAGCATCACTCAACCACCGAAGTTGTTGTACAAAATGTCGGTGAAAAAACACCAAATGAGCAGCAGGGCCACCAAAAGACAAGCAGCCCAATTTTAAAAAATGCAGAAAGATGCGAATGAGCTGCTGAGTGTGCATGTTGAATTATGCTGAAAAATTGAAACAGATTATAATAGAGAAATATGACGCTTTTACGAAAAACAACAGTACTTGGACTGCTGATTTTCATACACTATGCTGCTGGAAAACTTCGCTCTATCTTAACCTCGGTGAATCATGTTAAACATTAAACTTAGCCTTATGTCGTTTACATTGCTCGCTTTAGCAGGCTGTCAAAGCATGCCCAAAGTGGCTCAAGAAACGCCAAATCAGGCTTTTTCAGCCGAAACTGAGTCAGGGGAAGCCCAAGAGCGACTCAACCAGATCAATTTTAAACAGCTCAAAAAAGAACAGAACCGTCCAATTATTGCCTTGGTGTTGGGGAGTGGTGGTGCACGTGGTTATGCACATATTGGCGCAATTCAAGTTTTAGAGCAGTCGGGGATTCGTCCCGACTTTATCGTGGGAACCAGTGCTGGCAGTATCGTCGGCTCACTGTATGCAAGTGGTAAAAATGCCAATCAAATTCGTGATATTGCACTGAATATGAAAGCCAATGATGTGCGCGATATTCGTTTGGACATGAAAGGTTTCTTTGATGGTCAAAAAGTTGAAGACTATGTCAATGAACAAGTGAACGACATTCCACTTCAGCGCTTACCTATCCCGATGTATGTGGTGGCGACACAGTTAAAAGAAGGCAAAAAGGTTGTCTTTAACTATGGCAATACTGGTCAAGCAGTTCGAGCATCGGTATCGATCCCGAGTATGTTTATTCCAACCAAGATTGGTGCTGACGAATATGTAGATGGTGGTTTAGTCAGCCCTGTACCTGTTGATGTGGCACGTAAGTTAGGGGCAGATATTATTATCGCGGTCGATATTTTGGCGCAGCCGATGTATACCGAAACCTCAAATGTCTGGGGGCTGTTTAACCAAAATATCAATATCATGCAAAAGAACCTTGCACAAATTGAGTTGAAAAATGCCGATATTGTGATTCAGCCAGACTTGCGTGAGAAAGTACATATTTTTGATGTGAGTGGACGTGAGTTGACCATGCAAGCTGGGGTCGATGCAACCGTTGCGCAGTTAGGACAGATTCAAAAAGTTTTTGCGCAGAAAAATTATAAGCAAAAATTGAATATTCAAAGTATTCAAGCACGAACGCATTGATCACGCGTGATTTCAAAATAAAAGCCTGAATGGACTGGACTAGCATGTGTTTCTATAACTAGAAATACATGCTAATGAGGCTCAAAGCCATTTATGTGCTGCGAAAATATCACAGCGACAATGTTTTTGAATAAATTAAAATTTAAAGAAGGCCTATAGATTCAAAAGCTTAGTCTTCTTTATATATATTTTTTTGAATGATACTTAAATCACTATAAATAATAATGATGGTTTTGTTACCAAATTTAGCGTTCAAAACCGATATAATAAATGTCACATATCCTATTATCTTACCAATTAGAGAACGCGATGTCCCCATTAGATCAAATTGCTGCGGCTGCGGATGACCAGTCTGAACTCACTATGTCGGTCTTAATGACACCTGATATGGCGAATTTTTCAGGAAATGTGCATGGTGGCACCATTTTGAAACTGTTAGACCAAGTGGCATATGCGTGTGCAAGTCGTTTTTCAGGAAGTTATGTGGTGACCTTATCTGTTGATAAAGTTAATTTTAAAGAGCCGATTCATGTGGGCGAGTTAGTAACTTTCTTGGCAAGCGTGAACCATGTCGGTCGTACTTCGATGGAAATTGGTATTCGTGTTGAAGCACAAAATATTCAAAAGCGTACAGTACGCCATACCAATAGTTGTTACTTCACCATGGTCGCGGTAGATGAAAATGGTAAGCCAAAACAAATTCCTGCGTTGAATTTGGACAATGACTGGAAGCGTTGCCGTTTTGAAGCGGCAGAACAACGTAAGGTCGCGCGTTTACAAGAGAACCATCATCCTTCGTGCAGTATTTATAAAAAAGCCTCACATAGTTAAGTTTAAAAAAAAAGATCTCCTACATAGGGGATCTTTTTTTATGTCTAACGTTTATGTTTTGAATAGAAGCTCATATGGGAAAACTACGCAAATTTGGCTTTTTGCACCTGTTGATCTCAAACTTCTAAAGTCTATGCGCATAAATAAAAAGAAACCAAGACAGGATATATCTTGGTTTCAAGTGACGCTAAAAAGTTGTTGCGATCCAGCAGGAGAGTAAGCCACCGGATCTCTCAACATTTCAATTATTTAGCAGCTTTTTCTTGATTCGGTTGTTCTGCTGATGCTTCCGAAGCAGGTGCATTTGCACTTAAGTCTGTAGTTTCAGCTGTTTCTTGGGTTGATACTACAACTTTGTCTTCTTGAGCTGGCGCTTGTTGAGGTGCAGCAAAAGTTGCAAAGCTCGCAGCTGTTAAAGATGTTGCAATAATTAAGTGAGAAAGTTTCATGGTTTTGGCATCCTTATATTTTATAGATAAAAATAGTTCAGACTGATCATCACATCAATTTGAACTGAGCTTCATGCTATCGCCTGAATATCTGCGGTTCAATCGAAGCAACAATGTGAAAAGTGCACATTACCTAAAACTACAGATGATGAAAAAATAGTAAGCTTTAAGTAACAAGTAGAAGTTTTTTGTGAATAGATTGAGAGGAAATGAAGAATTAATGATCAATATGGATGTTTGAAAACTCACATAAACTGTACAAAGCATGCGAATTAAGTGCGAAACCCTAATTTCAGTACTGAGTAAAATGTAAGGAAGTTTGTCCAATAGGGGTATAAATGAATGAAATGTCAGCCAACTGAATGCTGAGTGTTCGATGCCATGGATTTGAGATGAGAAAGCTGGTGATTTAAATTAAGATAAAGGCTTATTTTATTGTGCTGTTTTTATCATATTCCATGCTAGGTATAAAATTTTGAAACTGATGTCGATGCCGCAGGCGGTTCCTACGCATATTATTTCGGGCTTTCTTGGTGCAGGTAAAACCACTTTGCTCATGCATTTGTTAGGTCAGAAACCGGAACATGAAGTTTGGGCGGTACTGATGAATGAGTTTGGGCAAATTGGCGTAGATCAACAGCTCATGCCAAAAACGGAAGGCTATGCGGTGAAAGAATTACTCGGTGGTTGTTTATGTTGTAGCAGCCAACTACCGATGCAAATTGCACTGTCTCGTTTGCTCTCAGAACAAAAGCCTGATCGGTTGTTTATTGAACCCACAGGCTTGGGACATCCAGCACAGTTACTAGAGCAACTGACCGAGCCACATTGGCACTCGACCCTGCACATGCGTGCGCCGATCACGGTGCTGGATGGTTCGCGTTTACATGATCATGCATGGACAGCACAAAATCTCTATCAGGATCAATTGAAAGCGGCGCAGATTGTGGTGGTTTCGCATCAAGCTCAAATGCAAAAAATAGATCAAGATGCTCTTGAAAAACTGCAAACTGAATATCAGCCTTATGCTCAGCAGTGGCTGATGGCAGAGCAGGGCAAGATTGAGCTTGCGCAAATTGATTTTGAGTACATCGGAACAAAACGATTCAAGCAGCCTTTACTGAACATTCAGCAACAGTTGAAAGCGACTCAACAAGATTTTCCCGAGATTAAACAGTTGCCGTATCACTATGTAGAAACGGCGCAAGGTTATAGTGTTGCAGGTTGGAAAATGCCGAAGCGTTGGGTTTTTGACTTTTACGATTTACTCGATTTGCTTTGCGAACAGCAAGATTGGCGACGGATTAAAGGAATTTTCCATACCAATCAGGGGTGGAAGGCATTTAATTTCAATCCTGAACAATTTAACTATCAAGATGTCGAGGAAGGAATTGATAATCGAGTTGAATTGATTGTTCAAAATGAAAGAGATTGGATGGACTTTGAAAGCGCACTTTTTGAATGTCGCATAGAGCAATGACTTAAATTGTTTTAAGCAAAAAAAGCCGAAATCTTATATGCTAGTCGGCAAATTTGAGGATGGTATGTATGGCGCTTAAAGCTACAATTTATAAGGCAGATTTGAATATTGCCAATATGGATGTCCACCAATATGGGGACTATCAACTGACTTTGGCATTGCATCCTTCAGAAACCATTGAGCGTTTGATGGTGCGTTTGTTGGCATTTGCACGTTTTGCGGATGAAGCTTTAGAGTTTACCAAAGATTTATTTGAAACCAATGAGCCTGCGCTGTGGGAAAAAGACCTAACGGGTCAGTTGGTGAAATGGATTGAAGTGGGCAGCCCAGACGAAGATAAAGTGAAAAAAGCCAGTGCACGTTGTAAGCAAGTGGCTATTGTTACTTATGGCACAGCGGTCGATGAATGGTATAAGCGCAACAGTAAGTTGAAGACATTGAACAATGTTGAAATTTGGCAGTTGTCGACTGCAAGTACTGAAGCGGTTCAAGCCCTGTGTGAGCGGACCATGCAACTTCAGTTAAATGTAATGGATGGTGAGTGGACCTTAATTGGTGACAATGCTCAAGCCATTATTGAGTGGACGCAATTGCAATAAACAAGCAGTTTAACTAGATTTATTGATTGAACAGGTTGGGAGCGAAAACATGAGCGCAGAATTAGAAATTATTGATTTGGTTGTCGGTGAGGGTAAAGAAGCGGTTAAAGGTGCTTTAATCACCACGCATTATACGGGCTGGTTAGAAGATGGAACCAAGTTCGACTCATCTTTAGACCGCGGAAATTACTTTGAAACCGTTATTGGGACAGGCCGTGTCATTAAAGGTTGGGACCAAGGTATTATGGGCATGAAAGTGGGTGGTAAACGTAAACTCATCGTGCCGTCACATTTGGCTTATGGTGAGCGTAAAATGGGTAATATTATTCCTGCCAATTCAAATTTGATTTTTGAAATTGAGTTGTATGATGTAAAAACACGTGATTAATCAAAAATATTGATAAATAAAAGAGTCAATTACAAGGATGTATTTGATTCATTTGTAAAAACACTTGGTTTTTAAGAAAAACATTTGTAGATTAATTATTAGGCAGAGCGTATTTAAGGGAAGAGTCGCTTTTGTATAGCTCATTGAGCAAACGGTCTTTGTTTGGGTTTGTTTTAAGCTGTTTGCTGGTTTTAAGTTTGATACCTTCGACGTGGGCACAATATGAAGCTGAGCCCACGCAGTATTATTTGCATCAAAAAAATGTCAATGACATTCAATTCACCGAACAAACCACCAGTTATTTAAAAGGTACATGGTCTTATTATGACCAAGAGCTGATTTCTCAGCCTAATCGTAAACTCCCTTCTAAAACTACCGAATTGCCAATTTCATTTCAAGAACTTACAGGCAGTAATACGGGTTATGGGACTTTTGTCGGTCATTTCAAAATTCCGGATGAATTTATTGGTCGAAGGCTAGCCATTCATATCCCCAATCAAAATTGTGCTTATCGGGTTTATCTCAATGGCGATTTTTTAGTTCGTTTAGGGGATGTCGCGGATAATGCGGGAGCACAGCAAACAGAAAATGCACCGCGGATTGCTTATTTTGTCCCTGACAGCCCCTATTTTACTTTAAGTATACAAGCCTCAAACTTTAACAATTTACGCGGCGGCCTTGAAAGCCCCATGCATATTGGCATTGCTAAAACGATTAATCGACATTATCAGCAACTGATGATGAGTATCGCCATGATCTGTGGCGTGGTGTTTGGTGTAGGAATGTTCACCACCATGTTCTCGATGTTCCGTGGTTCAGATGAACGGAATAGTAAAAGTATTTTTGTTTTTGGTATTTTTATTTTATTTCTTGCCTTACATAATCTTTTTACTGCGCCATATGCTTATACGACCTTCCTAGATATCAACTGGTTGTGGGGCATACGTTTAGAATATTTATTTATCTATTTAGCGGTCATGTTTTTTTTGAGCTATATGTATTTGCTCAATCAGTACTATTTACAGCGTTGGATTTATACCGTTTCCATTTTAGTTTTGACCTTGAATATCGTCATTACCTTGTTATCCGAGCAAGTTGTTTTTGAGCAGCTGGCTTTTTATAGCGCATTTTTCAGTATTGTTATTTTGCTTAATTTTGCCTATGGTTTTTACCTTACTTTAAAGACCAAACAAAAATATTCGAAAATCAATTTATACGCCGTGGTATTGCTGTGTATATCGGTCATTCATGACTTTTTACTAACGCTACATGTGATTGATTCTATTCATCTATCTTTTATCTCTACCAGTCTGTATGCACTTTTGGTGATGTTCCGACAATCACGTAACTATGCTTATCAGACTTACCATACCGAACGTTTAAATAATAATTTAATTGAATTGAATGATTCTTTAGAGCAAAAAGTGCAACAGCGCACCTCTCAATTACATGACTTAAATGAAAAACTCGAATATCAAATTCAAATTGACGCCTTAACAGGCGCCTATAATCGGCGTGCATTGAATCAAGAAATTCAGCAGCGCTTTGTTGAAACACAACAAAATAGTCATGCAACTTTGGTTTTTGCCATGATGGATGTCGATTATTTCAAAAATTATAATGATTACTATGGGCACTTAAAGGGCGACGAAGTCCTGCAAAATCTGGTCAAAGTCATTGGTGCGGTACTGCCACATAATGCTTACTTAGCACGCTATGGTGGGGAAGAGTTTGCCATTGTTTTATATAATGTCCCACTTGTGATTATTAGCCAGATTATGCAAACCGTTTTAGATGCGGTGCGTAGTGCGCGCTTTGAGCATCATAACCGCCTAGATGGCAAAGATTATGTGACTTTGAGTATGGGAGTGTCGTGGATGGATCGTGAAACGAGTTATGCCAATATTCACGACCTTATGAAAGCGGCCGATTTAAAACTGTATCAAGCCAAAGAAGCGGGGCGTGATCAGATGAAAATGCCCAATGAATCATATGAAAATGAGTGATTTTTAGGTGAGTCATGCTTCGGTCAATCACCTTTAGGATAAGAGTTTAACCATAGCCACCATTTTGGGATTTGGGATGTCTTGGACGTGGATTTGAAAGCCATGTTTTTGATAAAAAGAGCATGCCGTTTGGGTGCTTTCTAAACTCATTTGACGAATTTTTTTACGTTTAAGATGTTCAATAACGGTTTCTAATAAGGCTTTCCCAATGCCGCGCTTTTGTTCAGCGGATGAAATATAATTGAGTAAAATACGGCCTTGATCACTGACCATAATAAAACCCACTACGTGCTGATTGAGTATATAGACCCAGCTGTCGTTATAGTGCATCCACATAATCAGGTTGGATTGGGTTTTATTTTCTAGCCAAATTTGAATCGTACTTTCATGGCGATGGTGGTCTTTGATACATGATCGAATACTGTCGTGCACGACATTTAAAATTTCAGGAATGTCCTGAAGTTGGGCTGCCCGTATCATCTTTTCTTCTTAGAGCTATAGAAACAGCTATTTCATGCTAGCGACTGTATTTATTAAATTGAATTACTGTTAGTAGGGATGTAACTTTGTTGTTCAATCGCATTAAGTTAATTATTTTTTATAGTGATTTTGTGAGTGAAAAATCACATATCGTGATGCCTTTCACGTTTGTGCGAATATGTGTTGAATCACTTGAATTGGTCTGAGAGTCAACACCCAATTACAAGTCATCGAATTGAGCGTTTGAGTTCATACGTAGTCTGTTTTAATTAATTTGGTGTTTATTTGAGCGATAATGCTGTATTTTAAAAGTGAATATTTGTTACGAGAGCTGAGCATGGCGACATTTTTACTGATGATTTGCATACTCATTGCTTTGGTTGCGGCATCTATTATTGTAATCAAAATTCAAAAAAAGCACCGCTTTCTGAAGCGACAAAAAAAAGCGGTTGAATCTAAAGCAGCATCTGTGCAAATGGCAACGCATACCAATAGAGCACCTCAGGTTGAGCGTGTTATTGAAGTTGATGCTTATGAACAAGAACTGTTCGATGACGTGGCGACTCTATTTCTAGATCAAGCGATATTGCTCACGGCTGAAGAAGATGCAACGCTGATGCAAAGTACCTTATTGGTCAAAATGCCTGCGAAAACCCAGGCGCAAATCCGCAAAATGGATTTAAATGAATGGTCTATTTTTTGGAGCTTCTATGATCAGTCGCTTGAATACTATGTAAGTCGTTATGGCATGTTTTATACGCATATCGACCGCAGTGGACGCGAGCATAAAAAAAGCCATCGTACTCGTGATTGATCTCCTCGCTTAAGCCTCCGCAGCTTCCATCACAGCCATGGATAACTGTTTAAGAATTCGTTCTGCAACATGAGTTAGATAGAAGTCATCCTGTTTTAAGCGTTTCATTAAAATTGCGCCTTCATAATCGGCAACACTGATTTTAGCCAGTGCCTCAGCTTGAGCAATTGGCATGACCTGCTGGAAGTAGTGGAACAACGCCAACTCCCAATCTTGGAAAATAGACTGAATTTTGAGATGAATTTGTTCAGATAAATGCGGGATTTCCAATGACAGCATCCCGACTAAGCAGCCTTGAACACCAACACTAAAAAAGCTGACAGATTGCTGGTGCAAGTGTTCAAAGCGAACGCAATACTCTAAGTGCGTATCATTCAAAATGCTGAACAATTTATGGTTTAAGTATTGCTGGCTGATTTGCAAAATATCTAAAACCAAAGCTTCTTTATTGGGATAATAATAATAAAATGCTGCTTTACTGAGCCCACAAGACTTTGCTAGTAAATCCATACTGGTGCCTGCATAACCATGGGTTTTAAAGGTTTGCATGCAATGCAACTGGATTTGTTCTTTACTCAGTTTTTGTGGGCGCATAGAGCTTTAACGTTCCGTAGTGGTTGGTGATGATAAATAGCCATCAAAAGTGTTCAGCATATCTTCCCAGATGGCTTCGGCTCCTTGGCGGAAATATCCCATGTGCCCAATTTCTTTTAAACCATAGTCATTGGCTTCAATATTGAGGTAATGCATGTTCGCATCTCGATAATGCTGCATAAATGCATGCCTTGAGTCGGGTAAAGCCCAGTCATCATCCAGTGCTGAAACAGCATAGATTGGGGTTTTGACCTGTGCATACTGTTCTAGTAAGTGTTGTTGCTCGGGATCTGCAAAAAAGTAGGTCGGATTTTTACACCATTTTCGCCATTGTGTGTAGACAACCACAGGTAAATCGGTACCCATTTTTAGCAGGCTCCAAGGCAGATAGCCCTTTAGTGCAACCATCGGCGGGAAAATAATATTCCACATGACGTGCACTTTCATTTTTTCCCGAAATGGCATATAGCCATGCCAACCCGCACCTGTGCCAAAGCAATACATCGCAGTGACTTGGTCATGGTTGTGGGTTAAACCGAGTGCTTGGCCTCCATAAGAGTGTCCAACCACAAAAATAGGTTTGTCATCTTTGCGGATAGAGTCAATGACAGCCGACAAGTCTAGCTGCCCCCAGTCCAAATAGGACATGCCGAAACCTTTGAGTTGCTTCGGTGCAGAAAGCCCTACACCACGATAATCAAAAGTTAGGACTTGATAACCTAGAGCTACTGCATACTCGGCAAAGCGGCGATAGAATTGCTGTGGTACACCTGTTGCACTGGCAACAATGATGTTGGCTTTGATCGGCTCAGATGAGCGATAACGTGTACCAACGAGTACATAACCATCGGTTGCTGAAAATTTTACAGTTTGTTTCTCAATTTGGGTCGAATCTAAATGGGCGGTGGCTTGCATCATCGTTTCTTCTTTTTGTTAAATCCTAAAGTGGCTTCCAGACATTGAGCTTTACTGTCCTTTAAACTGAGCAGGGCGGCGTTGTAGCATCGCCATGACACCTTCTTGGACATCTTGGGTTTTGAGTAGCGGGCTGAGGTGCTCTTGTAAATGTGCAAAGGCATAGTCTGCGCCGTGTTGTACGGCTTGTTGCGCAGAAGCCAGCGTGGCTTGAACGGCGAGTGGTGCTGCTTGTGCAATCGATTCTGCAAGGTTCAATGCTCGCTCTAATGCAGCGTTTGGCGTAGATGCTTCTACAACCTCGGTAATTAAATTGAGATCGAGAGCTACTTGCGCATTGAAGCTGTCACCTGTGAGTAAATAGCGCATAGCCTTGTTCCAACCCGCCGCTTGTACAAAACGAACCGTTGCACCGCCAAAGGGTAAAATGCCTCGCTGTACTTCCATTTGGGCAAATTGTGTATTGGCATCGGCAATCACCACATCGGCATTGAGCATTAATTCAATTCCCGCGGTAAAGCAAAAGCCTTGGACTGCCACAACCACGGGTTTGGTGCGAGGTCTGGAACTGGTGCCCCAAGGGTTAATTTGTGACATGGGAAAGTCGAAAACGCCTGCATTGAGCTTGGGTTGCAACTCAACCAAATCAAGCCCAGCTGTAAAGTGTTCCCCGTGTGCAAAAATTACGGCACAGCGCAGTGAAGGATCATCCTTATATTCGGTGAGGGCCAGTGATAAGTCATGAATCATATGGCTATCGAAAGCATTGCGCTTGGCTGCGCGGTCTAAACCAATTAAAAATAATGAACCGCGAACTTCGCGACTGACACGACCTTGTTGTTCTGACATTTTGATTATCCCTGTATCGTTTTATAAGTTTTTAAACGATTGTTAGAAAACTGTCAAAACTTATGCGTATTCATTCTGTGACTCGACAGTTTGATCCGATTCCCCGAAAAAAGATCGACGTTTAGATTGAGTGGAATTGTCTTGCCTTTATTGAGTTTTTTTTCATAATAGCAGCACTTCTTTGAATACCAGTTGAACCATGTCTAGCTTTGAAATATTTGCAGTCATCATTAGCTTAATTGGGGTGACGTTGACCATTAAGCGCAATATGTGGTGTTGGTGGTTTAACTTCGCTGCTTTCTTGTTATATGGCTATTTGTTTTATACCTATAAGCTATATGGCGAAACCATTTTGCAGTTTTTCTTTGTGGTGGTGAACTTTTATGGTTTTTATCACTGGCTCAAAGGTAAACAACAAGATCATGATATTCGGATTGAACCGATTACAGCTCGGCAAGTGATTTTGCAAATGCTACTTGCCGCTACGGCTGGTGCAGTATTTGGCCTGAGCTTAAAGTATTTGACCGATGCTGCTGTACCGCTATTGGATGCGCAGCTTGCAGCGTTTAGTCTGTTGGCGACCTATTGGACCAGTCGTAAACATATTGCGACGTGGGTGTTGTGGGTATTTGTCGATATTGTTTATGTCGGTATGTTTATCTATAAAGATTTGTTCCTAACCGCGGCTTTATATGCAGGCTTTGTTGGCTTGGCGGCTTTTGGCTGGTGGCAATGGACTCAGGTACGTCATAAACAACAGCTCAAAAGTGTATAGGCTGGGTAGTGTTGATTGATTTTAAACAAATACAATTGGCTCAATTTGAGTCGGTCATTGAACGGTTAAAAGGAAGTCCACAGCAATATTTGGACTTTGCTTCGGTTGCTGATTTTTATCAGGCCACTTGGCTGGGGGATTTACCCAGTAGTGCAAGTTGGGCGGTCACAGGACTGGATGATGGGGCAGAGCATTTTGATATTCGCTTGGCCTGTTTTGAGCGTGTGGTTTTTATTCATATTGCAGATGATATTGTCATACAGAATGGCACACATTGAAATCTAGATCGCGGTATAGTCGGTGCTGGAACATCGTCTATATTTGACTTTTCTACAGGATGACGAGATCCAGTTTTTCAGTCCTGATCAGGGCATGCATGTTTACAAAAACAAAAAATAAAGGATTTAATGTTATGGCACATCAGTTTGTAGTCAATGCCACCATCAACGGTGTTTCATTGGATGACTTCCGTCGACTCGCAGCCAATATCAGCTTACATGAAAATGTTTGTCGTCGTATTCCCGGTGAGAAGTTGGAAATTTTGGAGTCGAATAAAGTCGGTGATATTTATACCCTTAAGCGCGCGTATAATTTGGATGTCAATATTCCCGATATTGCGAAGAAATTTCTTAAAGATGCCTTTCGCTTACAACGTACCGACGTCAGTGATTTAGTTGTGCTCAGTTCGGAAGTCCGTTTAGACCCGAACTTACCTTTAGAAGCTGTGTGCCAACGTAGTGTATCGGGTAATGATGAGCAGATTCACTTTCAACTGGAGTGGACTGTAAAAGTGAAAGTGCCATTAATTGGTGGTATGTTAGAAAAACATGCTGAAGGTGAAATTCGTAAGTTTAGTCAAATCGAGCTGGATATCGTAGAAGATGAACTGCGCCAAAATCTGTATGCAGAAACTTTAAGCTAAAGGCTTTGATCTTATG
This sequence comes from Acinetobacter sp. P1332, assembly GCF_044057475.1. NCBI lineage: Bacteria > Pseudomonadati > Pseudomonadota > Gammaproteobacteria > Moraxellales > Moraxellaceae > Acinetobacter > Acinetobacter sp. P1332. The sequence continues at coordinate 2,437,609 of NZ_CP171157.1, read as the reverse complement.
TTTTCAAAGTAGGCTGCATAAAAAGAAACCCTTCGATTGTTATTACTAGTAAAGTAATTTATATAAAACACATAAAAAAGATCCCTTAATGGGATCTTTTTTATTACTGGAGGAGTAATTTGAAATGAATCTTACTAGAGGGTGTGTTGACACTTTTAGCTTAAAAAAATAGCGAAGTAGTAAAATCAAATCGCCAAACCCAATTTTACTATTCGCTATGCCTCGTACCATGCTGACAGATCAACACTGGCAAAAGTTGAAAGTTATTCTGCGTAATTTATCCATTCACCACAACTCAAATTTACGCAATTTTATTGAAGCTATTCTCTATAGAATTAGAACAGGCTGTCCGTGGCGAGATATTCCTTGTTGTTTTGGTCATTCAAACTCTATTTTCAAACGTTTTAATCGTTGGTCAAGCAGCGGTAAGTTACTTAGATTATTCAAATTACTAGCCTCATGCCCCGATATGGATTGGATTTTTATTGATGGCTCTCATGTACGTGCTCATCAACATTCTGCCGGCATAGCGAATCAATCTATTTCTAAAAGTGTAGGAGGAAACTCCTCAAAAATACATTTGATTGTTGATGCACATGGCAATCCTATTGATTTCATGATTACCGATGGAACCACACATGATGTTAAAGTTGCACCTGATTTAATATCAACATTAGATTTAAAAGAGACAAAAGTGGTATGTGCAGATAAAGGCTATGATTCAGAACCACTGCGTGAACAGATCAGGAAAACAGGGACTAAAGCGAATATACCAAAGAAAACAAATAGCCAATCGAACAATGACCATATGGACTGGTATTTATATAAAATCAGGCATTTAGTTGAAAATATGTTTTGTAGATTAAAGCAATTTAGAGGAATAGCTACTCGATATGACAAGCTCAAAAGAAATTATCAAAGTTCTGTTGCTTTAGCCTGTATATTTTTATGGCTACCTTTATAGGGTTAATTATGAACAGTAAATGTCAACAGACCCTAGTAAAAAATATATAAATTATAAAAACTCAATAACAAGTGCTAAGCCACCGTACTCTGATTAAATGCTTCCAGCACCTCGAAAATAATGTTGTCAGCATCCCCATCATTAAACACACCATCAATCTTTTCATAGTGAATCTGGTTAAATGGTGGTTCATACAATTGAGAGGCTTCTAGCACACTACGCTGAGTCAGATGCTCAATCATCATTTCTATAAAACGAATCTGTTTCTCGTTGTAAGTCGTACCTTGCAGATATTTTGAAACGGCTTGTTGTACTGCTTGGCGATGGTAATGTGGTTTTCATTGGCTTTGATAAAGCTTTCTATACGTTTGCGGTATTGGGCAATGTTGACTCCTGTGACTACTAATAGGAAGGGAAACTTCGGTTGCCGTGCCAATTTCTGCATATTATTATCTAAGTGAACACAGAATATTGTACAGACATGAACAGTGATTCTTGTTTAACTTGGACAGAGGAAGTCTGACTTATAAAATAATTACTGTCTATTCAGACAACTTTCACTCTGATTCATCCAGTACCTTAAGTATAATTCCGAGGTTATTAAAAGATCCAAAAAAATTAGCCCTTTACATATTTATAAAAGGCTATTAAGTTTACAAAATCAGGCCATTTCTAGCTCATTAAATTTCTTAAAATTATTTTTGATTATTTCAAACTCCTGTACGAATTTATCAACTTGATGATCATTTTCATGAATGGTGTTTAAACTCGTTTCAATTTCATTAATTTTCTTACCATATGTTAATTTTAACATTCCCTCGGCATATTCAGATAAGTACTGATAGAAGCTTTCTAATACGGTATTAATAATTTGATATCTTGCAACTTCAAACTCTCTAATCTCTTTATTTGCATTCTCTTGCTCAGAATGTGCGTTATAAAGCTCATATCCTGCCATAAGAACTTGAATTGCTATCGCTCCTTTTCCGGCCCATTTACCTAGAGTTTTTTCCCAACGACCTTTCAAACCTGGAATCTTCATTTTTCTTCCAGCTAACAATATTTGTTTAATATTTTGTTCTTTTGACAATACTTCTAAACCATTTTCAATCAGAGTTTTATATAACTCTTTTCCTTTTAATTCAGGACGATTACGGATGCTCTCTAGATTTGCTTGCCATTTTTGTAAATTCTGTTCATTGTTATCTTCTATTTCTTCTGCTAAAACTTCCATTACTTGCTCTTGTAAGCTCAAGTACAAAGTATTAATTTCGTCTTCTGCTTGTTCTTGGCTTTGAGCATTGTTCAAGATTTCAATTACTTTAGGCTTTGAATGCTGTACTAACGATTTAATTTTATTGTTTATTTTTAAAGTTGATTGAACTGATTGCTGTTCATAGTTTCGTTTATTTTCCAACAATACATCTAATTCTGAAGGTATATTATTTATTTCCAACAGATTATTTTCTAACACATGAAAAAGATGCTCATTTAAATAATTATAAAGTGCTTGCAAATATTGAGGATAATCACTTTCAAAGTCTAACCAATTTTGAAATGCAATTTGAAAATCTTTAAATCCAGATTTACTTAATAGCGCATCTTTTCCTTCTATAGCCCCTTTACATGCAGCACGCAATCTAATTGGGTAAATATTAATTTTAGCTAATTGATCAGTATCAATATTGAAAGAGGAACTTAAGTTAACTAGATTTTCTTGTATCCTTTGAACAATCAACTGACATTTATCTTGCTCTTCCATTTTAAATTGGTGATTAAAAATAACAAAGATACTTTTATTACTTTTTAACATTTCAAACATGCGGTCATATAAATTTTTTGCATCCACATCCGTTTCACGCAATATAAATACAATTGCGTGTATTTGTTTTAAGTATTCATCTGTTACTTGCTGATGCTCTATTGGTGCATTGATTCCAGGAGTGTCACAAATAGTTATGCCATTCCAATGATATTCATCAACTTTATCTGTTGTTGGGATGTCATTTACTTGTGCTACGTCTTTTGCCATTAAAGTATTAATGAAGGTACTTTTACCTGCATTATAGGCACCAAACAACATAACATTGAGCGCAGAATTCAGCTTCTTTTGATTAAATTTTTCAATTACATCAAATAACTCTATTTTTTTCTCTTCATTAATTATGTTAGAGGAATCTAGTAATAGTTTAACCTGATCTACTGCATTTGACATGTGAATCAAATTAGGCAACATTTTTGATCTCCAGCTGATTGTTTTCAATTTTATGTTTAAATGCATTCACAATTTGTTTTAATGCACTATTTTGAGCATCATAATTTTTAAGTTCATTTTTCACTTGTTCAAATGCCTTATCTACAAATTTAGGAATTTGCTGATCAAAGTATGTTTGTAAACTTTCTTCAACATGAAGAGATGAAACACCTACAATCTCTGTCACTGTTTCCGTTTCAACAAACAATTTTTCTCCAGCAAATGTAGAACTAACACCACCGACAATTCCACCTACAATAGCTCCCGCGGCTGTACCAATAGGTCCAGCTCCCAATGTACCCACTGCTGCTCCTGTTGCAGCCCCCCCCACAAGACCACCAAATATACTTGTTGCGGTACTTAAAACTTTTCCCTTACTTTGTTCAATTTCGATAGTATTATTTTCAAAATCTTTAATTTGATCAGAAGAAATTTGATCAGAAATTTTTTGAATTTCTGATACTAATTTACCTAGTGTTTCCGATAATTTTTGATTAAGTAAAGTATTCAACTTTTGATTAATATCTTCGACTAACTTATTTTTATCTTTTTGCTTTGCATGTTTTTCTATTAACTTAGGAACAAGTATTAGCATTTCACTTTGAATATCTAAGGTGATTGTTTTGGCTTGCTTGTCTAGAGTATCTAATGTTGTATCGATCGAAACTTCTACTTCCTTCAATCTGGCTAGGAAATTCTTTTCTAGCATAGATAACATTTTTTCTTTAAGAAAATTTTGTGCCTGCTGCTCACTCTTTCTTAATTTGTATTCACAAGCCTCTTTGAGCAAGCTGCTCATTTCTAACAACAAACGATTTAATCCCGCAGCCTCAGCATCTTGGTTTTCTCTATACATGTAAACTGATATAGAAATTGGCTTTTTTAATACTGATAAGATTGATTGATTGCGTGCTTGAGCATATTGATTTAAACGAGCTTGGACATCTTCTTCTTGAGCCTGACGAGCATGATCAGATTTGTTGATGTAGAATTGTATCAACTCACCATCATCCTCGTCTTCTTCCAAAATATCACTGGCAGTAATAATAGGGAGGAGAGGTTTAGATTTTGAAAGCTCCTCACGTAATTCGTCTAATTCTTGTGTCTGACCGGGTGAACTTGAAGGTGTTAACCATAAGATAGCGTCAGTACAGTCTACAAATTCTTTTGTGAGTGCACCATTTTCCTCAGTGACTGAGTGTAAGCCTGGAGAATCCAACAATAAAAAATGCTGCCCCAATTCAACACCCTGTATTGTAGAGGTCGTTTCTGTGCAACCTTCTTTAAATTTTTCTGTTACTTGAACAATTTTCCCATCCTGCAATGTAAAACGCTTAACTTGATTTGATTCAAATAATTCAGAAATAAAATTGGTGAAGGAACTTTTTCCGGCATTGACTTTACCAAATACTAGAAAAATAATTCGATTTTGATAGGTATTTGCTAACTCCTGCATCTTTAACAGATTAAGAATTTGCTTATCCCATTCTTCAAATAAATTCTTAAGCTCAAAATTCAGACTATCAAATTGTTTAGCTAAAGCACCTCTGCTATTTAATTTTTTCGGCTGACTTAATAACTCGAACATGTCGTGATGCAATTGTTTTTTTTGTTTTTGAATCAATTCATCAGCTTGTTTTGCTTGTTTAATATAGCCAGTTTCAAATTTTTCCAACTGATCGAAGAATACTTGTTTATGCATTTTTTATCTCTTTTAAAGCTTGTATATTAGCGTTGAGCTGTTTTGATTCAACATCTAGATCTTTAATTTCTCTAGATAATTTTTTTGATATTTCAGAATTTGGCCAAATATTTTCAATGTGCGATTTCAATCTATTCAAGCTCGTTTTGTGAATAACTAAACTTTTCAACCGCGTTTGATCATCGGTAGGCAGAGAATACTGCTCAGCTAATTTTAAGAATTCAGTATCCAATAACTTTTTTCTCGCTGTAAGTTTGGCTTTAGCTTCGGCTTCTTTTTGAACAAGTTTAGCATTTTCTCGCTTTTCCTCATTCTCAGCATTTAAACGTGCCTGATCATTGTCAGATGATGAATTGTCATCACTCATTGCAACAGCAGCAACCGCTGCTGCTGCCGCTGCAACCCCTAACCCAATTAGTAATGGTAAAGGCATATTTCCCCCTAAAATTGTTGTTGAATTTTTTGTATTAACTTTTGGACGTCTGTTTGGAAGTTAAGATGAATATTATTTAACTCCTCAATTTTGTGAAGTTTCTTCGTAGAAATTTCCACACTTTTATTTTCTAAACTGGTTAAAATTTGTGTCTGTAAATCTTTATATTCTTCTGACTTTATTTGATTAAAATCAGCTAACTTCTGATGAATCATTTTTTTTAATTCATCGATATTGCTTCTTTGTTGCATGTTGGAACTATTGTTTTTAATACCCTTAAAATAGCGTGTTTGCGATACACTAATTTTTATTAAATTTAGACTCTCTACTTGTTGACTAATGTTATCAAATACCTGTTCAAATTGATCCGATTTTAGTTGATCTTGCTGTGTCAGTACTAGAATGATTTGTGATGGTTTTTTTAATTGAAGTAGCTGAGTCAAATACTCCATTTCCTCTCGATCTAATTCACCCACTTTGACGTTATGAACAAACAAAATTAAATCAGCTTCTTTAGTAACTGCACTATTCGCATGGTCATCATCTTCACCAGCAACATCGGCAGCTAAACCAGGTGTGTCAATCCATGCAACCCCCGTATTTGAATCTACATAGGTTGCATTTTCAGTTGTTGTTCTCTTATCTTCTGCTTTAAAGTGGTCTTCTTTACAAAACAGTGCATTTAATAATGAACTCTTACCATGGTTATATTTTCCATAAACTACAACATTAAAGTCTTGATTACGTTGATTTATATACTCAAAGCGATTTATTTGTTGTTCTAAATGAGGTAATTCTTTCTTTAAATACGCATAATTTACATTATTCTTCATTCATTCTTACTCTATGGTGTAAAGGTAAATTTATTTGTTCTTGCAACGTATTACAAACTTTGGCATTTGCTCTATAAAACTCATTCTTAGACATAACTCCTGTAAAATATTTTTGGTACATATTTTCTATACGACAAATTAATGGTCGATGTTTATATATCACACACCCATCTTCTGGATGATAATAAAAACATCGGCCATCCCCCCGATGAAATTCTTTAAGTGCTTCTATATTCTTAATATTTAAACAACATAAGCCACAGCGCGTACATGGGAACGTCATCTCTATAACCTATGCCACCGCACTCTGATTAAACGCTTCCACTACTTCAAAGATTTCATCAGCATCTCCATCATTAAACACACCATCAATCCCTTCAAAATGAATCTGATTAAATGGTGGTTCATACAGTTGAGAAGCTTCTAGCACACCACGTTGGGTTAAATGCTCAATCATCATTTCAATAAAGCGGATTTGCTTTTCGTTATAGCTTGAGCCTTGTAAATACTTAGAAAAAGCTTCTTGTACCGCCTGACGCTCTAATCCGACCAGAGAACGAATGAAGAGAGGTAAGGATTTTTCAGTCCCAAAACATTCTTCAAATTTATCTCGGCTTTCAACTTCTTGAGCTTCAAAAACAAAACGCTCTAGCTCACTTAAATCAGTCGGTGTAAGAGTCAAACCACGTTTTAACTTTGCAATCGTAATATGATTTTCATTCGCTTTGATGAAACTTTCTACACGCTTACGGTACTGTGCAAAATTGACACCACTTGATACGACAGGAATATCAACCTCTTGCATCTGTCCAATTTCATCGTCTAGCATGGAGTAGACAATGGTCGAGGTCGATTTTTCAATCAGTTTCACCAAACCGCGAATACGTTTACGCATCGCCTCAAGCATTGGCAAGGTAATACCTTTCCAATATTCAACGGTTTGAATGTCTTGAATCAGCGCAATCTGTTCTGCAACAACAGGAATATTTTCTTTGCTTTCCAGTTTAGAAGCAATTTCAATCACTTTATTGGCATAACTCTGAATCGCTGTATTGTTCTTTTCCAATACTGCCAACTCAAGGTTGTAGCAAAGCATATCAAACAGTTTGGCTTCTAAAGTTTCAGGCTCAAGTTGGTTTGGTAATTTAGAAATGTGTTCTCGTAATGTACCGATGGCAAGGTCATCCAAGTTTTTCCAAGCATCATCATTTTTGAAATGTTCAACATGCTCAAGTTCAGATTTCACAATGAAATTCTCATTGTTCATGGACTTCACTTCAGTCTGTAAACTTTGACGCATATCTTGCTGTACAGCTTTTAATTCTTCGGTGGCATCGTCCTTCGCATTCAGTAAACTCAGGATATTTAAACGTGCTTTAAATAGACGTTGTCCTAATGGTTCTGTGGTCGCAACAGGCGCACCATCAGGGTTTTCATTGAAGTATTCAAAGTTAGAACAATAGTCGAAAATAAAGAATTCTTTTTTATCTTTTTCAGGGCTAAATAATTCTTTGCAGAGGCGTGTACCACGCCCAATCATCTGCATAAATTTGACTTTAGAGCGAACCGCTTTAAAGAATACTAAGTTGACCACTTCAGGTACATCAATCCCTGTATCGAGCATATCCACTGAAATCGCAATCTGTGGCTCAGGCAAGTCTTTCTTGCTGAAGTCATCAATCAGGCTTTGTGGATACTTAGTGGCATGGGTAATGACACGGGCAAACTTGCCATCATATTGCGGATAGTTTTCATTGAAGCGATCAGCAATAAACTGGGCATGTTTTTGATTGACGGCAAAGATAATGGTTTTACCAAGACGATCACCGCCTTCGGTTTTAATGCCATTTTCCATCAAGTGCTTGAGCATTAAATCAATCGTGCCTGTATTAAACAGCTCTTTATTAATCTTGGATGCTGAAACTTCTTCAGGTGCATCTTCATCGCCCCAATTTAGACTATCCCAATGTTGTTTTTCTTCTTCAGAGAGTTCGTCATATTTCACGCCTTCACGCATGAATTTAAGTGGGACAGAATAGGCTTTCGGTGGCACAAGATAGCCATCGGCAATCACTTGATCTAAATCATAGTAATCAGTCGGGACACCGCTTTCTAAGCCAAACAGTGCGTATGTATCACGGTCTACTTCATCTCGTGGCGTTGCGGTTAAACCAACAAGCAAACTATCGAAGTATTTAAAAATCTCGCCAAATTTTTGGTAAACGCTACGGTGTGCTTCATCAATAATAATCAGGTCAAACATGCCTGTACCGAATTGGCGTGTACCATCGGCATTTTTTTCGTCAATTAAGCCGATCATGGTTTGATAGGTCGAGAAATAGACTCGACCCACTTGGTTTTTATCCTCAAGCAAATTGACGAATGAGGCATCTTTTAAATTGGCTTTAAAAGCGTTGTGTGCCTGATTGACCAATGAAGTACGATCGGCAAGGAATAAAGCTTTTTGTACCACATTGGCTTTCATCAGCACATCGACCAGTGCAATGGCAGTACGTGTTTTACCTGTGCCTGTTGCCATAATCAGTAAGCCTGCACGTTCTTTACGTTGATAGGCTGCAAGCATGGCTTTGATGGCACGAGTTTGGTAGTAACGCTCGACAATCTCCGCATTGATCGGGAAGCTACTCAAATCAGGGTTGTTCTTACGTCTTTCGATCAGACGCTTGAGTTCTGCTTGTGTAAAAAAACCGTGAACTAAGCGTGGTGGACCACCTTGCACATCATTCCAAATTCGGGTTTTGTAACCATTGGTATAGAAAATGACAGGGCGTTGTCCTGTTTGTTGCTCTAAACAGTCTGCATAGAGCTTGGCTTGTTGCTGTCCAATATCAGGGTCAGTCGATGTACGTTTTGCTTCAACCACCGCCAAAGGCAAGCCATTGGCATCATACAGCACATAATCCACTGCACCTTTACCCGATGGGCTCGGCATACCTGTTACAGCAACTTCCTCTCGAACCGATGTACCGATTTCCCAGCCTGCTTCTTCAAGCATGAGGTCAATTTTAAGTTTTCGAGTTTCGTCTTCTTTATAGTCGGTATGGTCTTCGATTTTGCTGTTGGCAATTTTGGCTTGTTCAACGTCTGCACGTTTTTGTGCAAGTTCAGCATCTATATTTGCAAGTAATTTTTCACGCTCTTCTAAACTGGCGGACAGCTCAAATAGTTTTTGTTCACGTTCCCGTAAAGCTTTATGTTGTTCTGCAAACTGTTTTTCTTTAGCTTCAGTTTCTTTTTGCAGTTGTTCTTTGTTGGCGGTGATTTGCTGAGTATTGTCAGCATTTGGTATGAGTTTTGGGTTAAATAAAATCGATTGTGAACGGTCTTTTGAAGGTGAACCATAGTTACGTTCAAACCAGACATACATCAGAAATAAATGGCTGATGTGTTTTACCGTTTCTTCTGTTGTGAGCTGCTTGAACTTTTTCCCATGAACAGCACTGTTGCCGACCATGCGGATGTTGTCCATTTTGTCCCAAATATAGGGTGGAATCAGGTCTTTAAACTTGAGGTCGTTGAGTAGGTTATGCAGTGACGGATCATAAGGTTGGGTGAGTTTCTTATCGTATTGATACAGCCACAGTACAAGGTTTTCGAGTGATGAACGTGCCGCAGCAAGGGCAAATTGTGGGGATATATACACAAGCTTTTCAGCTTCTTTGGCTGTCGCTGCTAAACTTTTAAATTCAGGCTCTAAAAACGAGAAGTTGCTCATGTATATATTCCCTCATATTTTAAATTAAATTTTATAAAGTTCCGTTAAATGCTTGGTTTTGTAATGATTTGAATAGATTAGAAAACTCAATATTTGAAGTTTCCAATATTTTCTTTTGGTTTACAATGGATTCGACTATAGCTATAAACTTAAGTTGTAAATCCATTGGTGGGATAATTAATTCAAAATTTTTCATGATGGCTGTATTTAGGTTGGGTTGAGTCCCATCTGGAGCGGTATCACGAAAATATTGAGTAATTGAATTAAGAGCTTTTAGTAAAAATAATTTATGTATTTTATCCTCATGAATATCTTGAAATGCTAACCAACCATCGTGAATACATCCTTGAATTTTCAAGATACGTGCAAACCCAAGGCTTACTCCACAATTCGCAAAGATTACACTTCCTTCAGGTAATAGTCTTGTTTTATGTAAGCCTTCTTCAGTAATTGCTTCTTTGGTTTTAGTAATAAATAAATCATCACCTTTAGTAGCATCACCAATTTTGATCCAAGGATAAGTACCACCTAAGAAATTCTCAATTGGTCTTGGCGACCCTCCGCGAACAATCGTCATAAGGGTATCCATTTTTTCTTTCTCCCACCCTTTAGGATTACTGACAGGATCGCCAAACATATCAATAAAGGTGGCTTGTAAAAGCTGATCTAACTTTTCAATCGCTTGCTGACGTTTTTGGCGTAGCTCATCCGCTTGATCTAAAATAGACGCAATTCGGCGTTGTTGTTCAAGTGGTGGGACAGAAATTTTAAGTTTTGAGAAATTTCCTCTAGAAATACGTTGCCTAGTCGTGCCTGTAACATATTCATTAATACGTTGGCGCATAACTGGTGAATTAATGGTATGCATTAACCACCGATTATCAACTTTATTTTGATTAGGGCGAATGATGCAAACGTCTACAACCGTTACACTGATCCTAGACAAAATAATGGACAGCACGTCCCTCTAAAGATAACGTAACTTTAATCTTTGGAGATTCAAGAAATGGCTAAACGTTTTAGTCCTGAATTTAAACAGCAAGCAATTGATTATGCACTTTCAAACTCGCACGAATCTTTAGCTGCAATCGCCCAGAAATTAGGTGTTGGTTATTCAACATTGGATAAATGGATTCGTGAAATCAATCCGGCGGCTTCAAGCAAACGCCAACTTTCATCAGAACAACAGCGGATTTTAGAATTAGAGAAAGAAGTCAAACAGCTCAGGGACGCCAATGACATCTTAAAAAAAGCGCATGTGTACTTTCTGACAGATCATGCCAAGAAAAGTACACGGTAATTCAAGATCTGGATGTGAATGAAGTCACTGTATCTTCTGCCTGTAAATGCCTGGGTGTCAGCACTTCAGGCTATTATGCCTGGCGAAAACGCCAGACCAATCTAGCGCAGAAATATAATGATTTAAAAGCCGTGTATTGGCAGCATCATGCACGATTGGGTGCACCTTCATTGGTACATGACATGCATGATTTAGGTTACAGCATGAGCGAACGAACCGTTGGAAGAATGCTTAAAAAGCTTGGTTTACGTAGCAGGATTGCACGTAAATACAAGCATACGACTGATTCAAACCATCGTTTGCCTACAGCGCCTAACTTGTTGGATCGTCAATTTACGGTCAATGAACCCAATAAGATCTGGACAACGGATATTACCTATATCCGTACTAAGCAAGGTTGGCTGTATTTATGTGTGATGCTGGATCTATTCAGCCGTCGTATTGTCGGTTGGCAAACCAACCATCGAATAGACCGTCAATTGGTGTGTGATGCGTTTCATTATGCAATGGCTCGTCAGGGGTATCCAATGGGTGTCATGGTACATTCGGACCAAGGCTCACAGTACTGTAGTCGTGATTTTAGGGCGCTATTATTGACGAATAACTGCGTTCTAAGTATGTCACGCAGTCTTGCGCAGTATACTGCTCATGTTGGGATAATGCAGTGACTGAAAGCTTCTTTCATACATTGAAAGGTCATGTGGTCCATGGCAGTGTGTTTGCCACTCGAAAAGAAGCGAATGCTGTCTTGTTTGACTATATTGAGATTTATTACAATCGAATCAGAAGACATTCTGCAAACGGCTGGTTAAGCCCAGAAGCCTTTGAACAGAAATATTTCAAGAATTTAGAGGGATTTGTTGTCCACGATACTGTCTAGGATCAGACCAAGCGTTTGATGTATTCTGGTTTAAAAGTTTTAATACGATTTCAATATTTAGAAGTTAATCATGAAACATCAAGAAAAAATGTTTTTTCTTATACCGAAACTCCGCGTATGAATGAACTCAGGAATCGAACAAAGAAGCAAAAATTGGAAGAGATTTTTTCTAAAAAGAAAACAGAATTTTTAGATCAAATTAAAGATAAAGAAAATAATATTGAGTTTCTACAATCATTATTATCGGATGATAAAACATTAGAGAAATATTTTATTAACCATAAAGAAACTATGGAGAATGATATTAAAAATATAAAATCAAATATTAAATTAATGGACGATATAATGAATAAATAAACGTTTCTCAATTAATTTATTATAGTAAAAACAATAGCTTAAAATAAAAAATAATTACTTGACTTAAGCATTCCCATCCGATATTTTTTCGTCAAATTTATTCAAAATTCGTCTGATATGATCAAGTCAATTAAGCAAGTTAGAGATGATTTTTCTCAGTCTGGAATTTCTATAGCCGAATGGGCACGTATTAATAATTTCTCACCTGATCTTGTATATCGAATTTTAAAAAATAATAAAGTCCCACTACGCGGAGAGAGTCATAGAATCGCAGTAAAATTAGGTATTAAGGAGCAAAGGTATATGGATTAAATTATTTATTAATTCTTGTTTATCAGCAGATAAGCATAAAGACCCATACATATTGATGTATAGGCCTTTATGAATTTGTCTTTAACTTGCAGGTCCAAGACAAATTCATTCTAAGTGGCATTGATTTTTTTATCAATGTTTATGGTGCTTTCTGCTTTTTATTTTTACTTGATATAATTTCAAGAGAGTAACTATGCAGACAGTAAAAGTCATCGCAAAAGTGGTAGATGATAATTCAGGTGTTTTTACAGAAATACCCGTATTACTTGATCAGAACAAAGAACCAATAAAACAATTAGTTGAATATGCTTTGAAGTTAAAGCGTGATGGTAGGAGTCAAGCGACCATCAGTAATTGCATCAAAGCAACACAACTTCTACTTGAATACATGGTTGTGCATGTAAATGGATTTACCTCGCTACAAGCCATGTTTGAGAGTTTTAGTAGTCGATTATATACAGGAACTATTGGCGATGATGGATTAGATCCCTCCGGGCTGTATTGGCTACCTTGCAGTAAACAAGTAGCTCGCTTACATATCGATGCATTAACTAAAATTACTAATTGGTTGGCAGATAAACATGGTGCGGTTTCAATGAATCCACCGGTTGAAGCTGACAGCTTGACGCAACGCCTTAATTACGCTGCATGGTTTCGTAGAAACCAACACAACTTTCTTGGTCATATCAAAGATAAGCATGTCAATACTACCGTTCGTTACGCTCGTAGCATTCAAGGAAAGCGTCCTTTAGGTAAGCAATCTCAAGATGCTATTGAATTTCCTGAACGTTATTTTGAAGCCTTTTATTTCGATGGTTTGGGTGGCGCAGTAGATCGCAGGGCTGCATTGCGTGATCAACTAATCTTACTGCTCATGCATGGTGGTGGTTTACGAGAATCTGAGGCTTTACACCTATGGCTTGAAGATGTCTTTATTGACCCATCGAACGAGAATAGTGTTCAGATTCGCATCTATCATCCAGAAGATAGTAAAGCCCCGAATAACTGGCGAGGACGTTCAGGAAAGACAACTCGTGCAGCCTATCTCAAAGAAAAATATGCTTTAACCCCTCGCAATCATCTTATGGGTAAAAAGCATGTTGGCTGGAAAAATCGGGTACTTGACAGCAAAGATGGATACATAGAAGTGCATTGGTTTCCAATAATCTTTGGGGAGGTATTTGCTAGACTTTGGCAAAACTATACTCGATTTTTGTCAATTATTGAGCGCAATCATCCATATGCATTTGTGAGTTTCCATCGTAATCATACTGGTAATCCCTACACGCTTAATGCATTTCACTACAATTACTGTCAAGGTTTAAAGCGTATTGGACTTAGACCTTGTAAAGCCGATGGATTATCACCTCACTCACACAGACATAATTATGGAAGACGTTTACGCAGGGCTGATGTACAAGAAATTGTGATTAAGAAATGTTTACACCATGCATCATTACAGTCACAAGCGGTCTATACCACACCAACAACAAAAGAAGTCACTGCCAGTCTTAATGTAGCGACACAGCGACTTTTAAACCCGATAGAGCCTGTAGAGAAAATAGGTACGCGTAGCTGGGAGGTATTAACTGAGCGTGGTTTTAATGATATTGACCCTGAAGAATTATTTACTGGAAAGTATCGAAAATTAGGAAAGCGCAATGGTAGATAAAAAAACAAATAAAAGGAAGAAACAGGACGGTCGTTCTTATGATTTTACCCTACAATGGCTTGTGAAAAAATACGGTCAAAAATGGGAAATATGGCGCCAATTAGCCGAGGAATGGATAACGAATCAAGATGTAGGAACAGCGGTTAAACTTGAGGCTTTAAGTAATTTTTTTGATATTTACCTCACTAGTTCAGCTCCCTTCACCTCTGATGTTTTGAGCTTATTCTTAGGCAAAAATGGTTGGCATGCTTCAACCAATGAACTTAAGCGCATTCTGCTGGAAAAAACAAATAAAGGTGATAATAGATCTACAGCAAATATATTAAATCATACCACCCACTTTATTGATTGGGTGCTCAATACACATCTAAGTCAGAAAGACGATAATGGCAAAACTATTCGTTTGTACACCAATCCTTTTGAAAAAGTAAAAAGTAAAGTTAGCAACACCGAAACGATACATAATCCGCTGCCATACCGTTATATTTGTGATTTACGCCATATCTTGTGTCCAAAACCACGAGGACACTTTGTAGATTGGTTGTGGGCGCAACAACAGACAGGTCAAGGTGCAACTCAAGGCGGCGATTGGTTTGAAGTCGATGAAAACCTGATTGATAAAAAGGACCAAGATTGCGTATGGCGCAGTAAAAAAATTACTCGCAATAATAAGCGTATAACCATTTATCAAATTTGGTCTCCTGTAACCAGTATGGTGCTGTTTATTAAACTGCATTTGCCATTACGTACTTATCAGGTACGTATGCTTGATTCTGGTGAGGCAGACACTCTACGTTATGAGAATGGCAACTGGATTAAAAATCCACATACTTTTGCCTTTAATCACTACAGTAAAACAAATTGATATTAAAAGTTAAACTTACATCTTACTTTTATTCTATACACTTTCAACTAGAAAGAGCTTATGAAGGGTTTTATTATTTTAGGGTTTGGCTTCAAACTGAGTTCGATAAACCAAAGCTGTGAAGAAGCAAACCAAACAGACTAGCCAAATATAATACATCGCGCCAATGTTACTATAGAGACTGAGCCATTGAACCAAAGGGAGTGTGATGCCTCCTGCAATGGCATAGGCGACATTGTAGGAAAACGAAATGCCCGAAAAGCGGATCGAAGCAGGGAACATCTTGACCATGCTATAGGACACAAGCCCAACCGTGCCTGAAAAGAATCCCAAAAGCATATACAGTGCAAACACCGTAGTTGGACTGACCGCACCTAAACTGTGATAGAAAATGGTTGCGATAGCGGCGACACCGAGCGAGCCAAAAATCAAGACCTTGGCTGCACCAAAGCGATCGGCTAAGGTCCCAGCGAGTATACATCCCAGCATTTGCATGATGATCGCAGCACTTTGCATTTGAAACGCATCGCTACGTTCAAAGCCAAAGGCACCCGTCAGTAAGTTTGGCATGGCTAAAATCAGAACCACTACACAAGCAGTTAAGAACCAAGTCAAGAGCATACCAATCACCACGGCGGTTTTATGACGGGCTAAGACTTGTTTGACCGGCATTTCTTTAGAAAGCTCTTTACGTGCTTGCATGGCTTTGAATACTGGGGTCTCTTTCAAATAACTACGTAAATACAAGGCCACTAAGCCAAAAATACCGCCCACAATAAAGGGAATGCGCCATGCCCAATCATGTACAGATGTTTCACTAAACTGAAGAGAAATGAACAGTGACATTAAAGCACCGAGCAAGATGCCGAGTGACAAACCAGCCGTAAGTAAGCCATTGGCAAAACCAATTTTTTCAGATGGAACATGCTCAGAAACAAAGGTCCATGCCGCTGGAATTTCTCCACCAATTGCAATGCCTTGTACCACCCGCATAAGGAGCAAAAGCAGCGGTGCAGTATAACCAATCGTTTCAAAAGTTGGCATAACCCCGATCATGAGGGTAGGTAAAGCCATGAGCAAAATAGATAAACTAAAGAGACGCTTGCGCCCGATGAGGTCGCCAAAGTGCGCCATGACTACACCGCCAAGTGGACGGAAGAAGTAACCTGCGGCAAAAATACCGTAAGTATTCAGCATGGCCCAAAATGGGCTGAGCCCTGCGGGAAAGAACAACTCAGAAATAATTTTGGCGTAAAAAACATAAATAACAAAGTCATAGAACTCAAGTGCACCACCGAGTGATGACAGCCCAAGGGTACGTTTGTCTTCTCTGGTCAAACGTGGTGTTGCATCCATGCGTATATTTCCAAAGCTGAATAAAGGTTTATATTTGATTTTAAAGAAGTCTTTTTTGAATGAATAATCAATCTTTCTTTACTGGGGCTGAACTAAAAATTATACATGAATCAACATAGTTGATTTGACGGTCAACGTAAATATATAACGCAGGCGAGATAAAAAGCTTATGATATAAAAAGAATAAATAGGTATAAAAATTTAGGATTTGTGTATGAGTGTCATTTTACCTGTTGCACAACGTGGTGAAGATATTTTAAGACTCAAAGCTGCTCGCGTCGCAGATGCAGAATTTAATAGCGACTGGCTCATGCAGTTGGCCTCGGCCATGATTGCGACCATGTTAGAGCGGAGCGGTGTGGGCATTGCTGCACCACAAGTCTATATTTCAAAGCGGGTCATTATTGTGGCTTCACGGCCAAATTTACGCTATCCCGATGCGCCTGAAATGGACGCCGTGGTGATGGTCAATCCTGAAATTTTAGAGTTTTCGCAAGCAATGACCTTGGGTGAAGAAGGCTGTTTAAGTGTGCCGAATGAACGCGGACAGGTACAGCGTGCGCAAAGTATTAAGGTGCTGTATCACAGTTTGACTGGTGAGGTAATGGAAAGCACTTTTGAAGGTTTTCCTGCACGCATTGTGCAACATGAAATCGATCATCTCAATGGTATTTTATTTGTCGATCGCCTGAGTGCTTAGTCACGAGTGTCATTTTATTCATCTTTATATTTAAACTGTTGCGGGGTCTGTCCCAAATGACGTTTAAACATGGTACTAAATGCACTCGGATTGCTATAGCCAAGAGATCTTGCAATCTGCGCGACAGATTCACCACTGGCAATTTTACTTAAGGCATGGGCAATATGCATTTGCTGAACCCATGTGCGATAAGACAGCCCCGTTTCCTTTTGAAACATGCGCATCAAGGTTCTGGAGCTGGTGCCAATTTCATCTGCCCATGTGCTTAAATCTTTTAACTGATCGGGCGTACTTAATAGTGCTTGGCAAATATTCATTAAGCGTTTGTCTTGTGGCCACGGAATTTGAATGGGCAACAGATTGGCTTTATGAATTTCATCAAAAATTAAAATCTGTAAAGATCGAGACAGTTCATCAGAGCTGATCAGCTCGGAAGGTGGAATGTGTTCTATCGCATTGAGCCGAATCAATAACTCATGCAATAACTTGCTGACCCGAATAATAAAACAATGTTGCCCCAGCAGTGCAGCTGCATCGGCCTGAACCAATGCAGTATTGAGTTTAACTCGGCTTAATGAAATCACACTATGCTCGACATGGGTCGGAATCCATAGCGCGCACATCGGCGGCACGATCCAAACGTGGTTTGGGGTGAACACTTGAATCATCCCTGTCGAAGCATACAGAAACTGCGCTCGCGAATGGGTATGCGTAGGGGTAATCTCTCGGTAGGTATGCTCAGAAGAAAGCCCAATCACCAATTCGGACATTTCGGTTTGAATCAGAGAATTTGGCATGTGCAGTTTAAAATTGTCAGTTATACAATGATTATTGGAAGATAGTCTTATGAATGACATTTTACAATCAATGCCTGATGAAAAATACATGGAGTTTGCGAGGGATGTCGTCTTCAATTCAAATGAAAGAGGGTATGGGCGAAGCTACAATCAATGAGCAACCGCAAGGTATGATTATAAAAGTGGTGGGAGCGGTGGCGGTTGCGCATCTACTGAATGACTTGATTCAAGCCGTTTTGCCAGCCATTTATCCAATGCTGAAAACCAATTTTTCCTTAAGCTTTGCGCAAGTCGGACTGATTTCATTGGTCTATCAAATTACGGCATCGCTACTGCAACCTTGGATTGGACTCTATACCGACAAACATCCGAAACCTTATCTGCTCCCACTCGGTATGGTGGTGACTTTTAGCGGCATTTTGCTGTTGGCATTTTCACCGAATTTTATCGTATTGCTCATGGCATCGGCATTGATTGGTGTGGGTTCCTCGACCTTTCACCCTGAAGCTTCACGTGTGGCGCGTATGGCTTCGGGTGGGCGTTTTGGTACAGCACAATCAACCTTTCAGGTTGGTGGTAATACAGGTACAGCCATTGGGCCTTTATTGGCGGCGCTGATTATTGTGCCTTTTGGACAGCACGCCGTGGCATGGTTGATTGTATTTGCCTTACTGGCAATTTGGGTGCTGTTCGGTGTCAGTCGTTGGAGCATCAGCCACAGTAAAAAACAGTTGGCAGCCAAGGCACAGCAAGTTCAAAGCAAATTACATGGACGTCAATTGGTTATTGCGCTGTCGACCATTTGCGTGTTGATGTTTGCCAAATTTACTTACATCGCCAGCATCAGTAACTATTTCACTTTTTATTTAATGAACAAGTTTCAGCTCAGTTTGCAAAGTGCTCAGTTGCATCTATTCGCCTTTTTGGCAGCGGTGGCTTTGGGTACATTTGCAGGGGGGCCGATTGGAGACCGAATTGGGCGTAAAGCGGTAATTTGGGTATCTTTTGTTGGTATGGCGCCGTTTGCTTTGATGATGCCACATGCCAATCTATTTTGGATGACCATACTTTCGATTATCACAGGTTTAGTAATGTCCTCTGCCTTTGCTGCAATGGTGGTCTATGCTCAAGAAGCTGTTCCAGGGCGAGTTGGCATGATTGCAGGTTTGATGTTCGGTTTAATGTTCGGTGTGAGTGGCATCGCCGCAGCAGGCTTAGGATATTTGGCTGACGTCAAAGGCATTGAATGGGTGTTTGGCGTGTGTGCGTTATTGCCTTTACTCGGTTTGGCGACCTTCTTTTTACCGAAGACTCAAGTAAACTAACTGAATACTGCTGACCTTTAGTTTTAATCGCGCTATCTTATCAAACTAAGATGGCGCGATTGCATTTCGGCAGGATGATAATCGTTCGTTAAAAATGCATTGGGTGTATACATGCTTTGGCTCTGGAGGATTAATGCGATGACTGATCTGAATGGTGTACTCAAATTTTCCTTGGGCGTAGATCAACTTTCATTTGAAATGGATGGGCAGCATATTCAGTTAGACAAAGGTTTAAGCTTTATACAGTCAAACAGTATGCGTCGTGGGCTGCTAGATGAGCTTGCGATTGAGTCGATGATTTATATGATTGAAGAGCTTTTAGAATCCGTTCAGATGAAGTATGCCCAACCCAAGATTGCCACCACTTCAGATATATTATTCCAAAAGGTTTTAGCATTATTTTTTCCAGATCAGCAATCGATTGACCGTGTGCAACTTGAAAGTGCTTTTAATACTTTTGTTGAGCGTAGGGAATACTATGTGTCTCAAGTGGCTGATGACGGTATTTCAAGTTTGGTTTACTTTATTGTGCTGCGCGAGATGATGCATCACTGGAATGTGGTAGAGATTCAATTAGAACAGCTTGATTTTGAGTGACATTTATTATGCCAAGATTCTTAAAAGAAGATATAAAAACCAAGTGAGTTGTAATGCAACCTTATAATAAAAATTTGAAACAACTGTCTCGTGATCTTAGAAATAATATGACTGATGCTGAAAAGCGTTTATGGTCAAAGCTTCGTGCTAAGCAAATTTTAGGTTTGCAGTTTTATCTGCAGAAGCCACTTTTAAATTTCATTGTGGATTTTTACTGTCCTGCTGCAAATTTGGTGATTGAGTGTGATGGTGGGCAACACTTTACTGAAGAAGGTTTAGAAGCTGATCGGGTTAGAGATGAGGTTTTAGTCGAATTAGGACTTGTAGTGTTGAGGTTTAGTAATAGACAGGTTTTGACTGAAATTGATGATGTTATTGAACTTATATTTCAAACCGCCCAATCCAGAATCCCCCTAAATCCCCCTTTATAAAGGAGGACTTGCCGTGAATTTGATGATGGTATTGGATTCACGAAACTCCCTCCTTTTTAAAGGGGGGAAGATTACAAATTTCCTTCGTATATTTTTTTAGCTTCTACTGCTTTATCTAGTTTTCGATGAATAAGAGAAATCATTGATAAAATATCAAGAGCATCTTGTTAATTGATTTCCCATGTTACTTTTGGAACATGCGCTGTAGTGTTTCTAAAAGTTCCAAATACCCCTTTTAATAAATTCATGAATCCTTTTTGCTCGCTTTCATAACTTTCAGTTGTTAAGTTATTTAATGCTAAATAAGGAATTTTACCTTTATATGAAAAAGCATGATCAACTAACTCAGAACCATCACTGGTTAAATTAGTTTTGATTCTGATCTTTTCGGCAATGCTTTTAGTTGCTTCAAAGACTGTGTGGAAATAATTGTCGACTAATAATTCGGCTTTACAAAATGAGAGCACGTCTGGATGTATATTTCTATCTATAAGAATTCTTTTAAGTTGGGATGCGCGTTCTTCAGCTTCAGAAAATGTTTTAACTGTATTTACATATTTTATAGAACCACTTTCAGTTATTTCAAAGCCTTCAAATGAAAGAACATAATTTAATTTCATTCTTATTTGTTCAAACCATGTTCGATTATCTACATGGCGAGATGGTCTAATCACATGTTGAATGAAAGCTATAATATTATTTGCACATTGGTCTTCCTTTTGTTTAAGGGCTAGTGAATCGTATAAACGTTTCCACTTAGTAGAATTTATTTGAGGGTCTTTAATATTGCATTCGGATAAATATTTACTAATTTCTGTACCAGTAAGTCCATCAGCAGTATCACCTAAAATTTTACAAATAGATTCTAAACTTGCTAAGTCAAATTTTTAATTATTGCCATTTGATAGTTTTCTAAAATATTTATTTGGTAAATTAGACCTCTTGCGAAAGTAAAAACTGCCTCAATATAGATTTCATGAAATATCAGAAATTAAACCGTTTTTCAGATTCTGAATTCAAGCGCTTGGTTGGTGTACCTCGACCAGTTTTTAGTGAAATGGTCGAAGTTTTAAAAGAAGCAGAATCACTTAAAAAGAAATCTGGGCGTCCTCATACTTTAGTTATAGAGGATCAATTATTATTAACACTCAATTACTTACGGAATTACAGCACTCAATTGGAATTGGCTGCAAATTACCATATCGCTGAAAGTAATGTGAATCGAACCATTAAAAAGGTTGAAGATGCATTAATGAAATCAAGGCGTTTTACCCTGCCAAAACGAAGCATTACAACAGCAGACGAACAATTTAACTGGGTCATTATTGATGTTACAGAATGTTCAATAGAACGCCCGAAAAAAAAATCAGAGTAAGTTCTACAGTGGTAAAAAGAAGAAACATACGCTAAAAGCCCAAGTGATCTATCATCCGAAGAGTAAACAAATCATAGGAGTAGATATATCTTCTGGCAGTCAGCATGATATTAAATTGGCAAGAAAAACAGTAAAAAAATTCAAACATTTTGAATATGTTATGACCGATTTAGGGTACTATGGGTTAGGGTAAGATGGCTTTAAATTGTTGATACCAATAAAGAAAAAGAAGAATTTACCCTTATTTGATGTTGAGAAAAAGTACAATAAAATGATTGGAAAAATACGAGTTGTAATCGAACATATTAACAGTCAATTGAAAAGATTTAGAATACTAAGTGAACGCTATCGAAATCGACGGAAAAGATTCGGTTTACGCATTAACTTAATCGCTGCACTGGTAAACCGGATGAACTTGCAATAACGACTTTCGCAAGAGGTCTATTATATATTTTTTATTTAAAGATCAATGCAATCCCTCCCAACCTCCCTTTGAAAAAGGGAGAAGCTGTCACGCAATTCATTTAATCACATGACATCCCCCTCTTTTTTAAAGAGGGGTTAGGGGAGATTATAATAACTCTAAATTAAACAATCGAATCATCTAAATTGGGGGCTAACCAACGCTTCGCCTCATCCAGTGACCAACCCTTACGCTTCGCATAATCTTCAAGCTGATCTTGAGAAATCTTGCCCACATTAAAGTATTCACTTTCAGGGTGTGAATAATAGAAACCACTGACAGAAGAAGGCGGCATCATCGCAAAGTGTTCAGTCAGTTTCGTACCAATCTTCGCTTCCGAACCTAACCAGTCAAATAACACCGCTTTCTCAGAATGCTCTGGGCAAGCAGGGTAACCTGGCGCAGGACGAATACCGACATACTTCTCTTTGATCAATTCTTCATTGCCCAAAGTCTCATCGGCTTTATAGCCCCAGAACTCTTTACGGATACGCTCATGCAAATGCTCCGCAAATGCCTCGGCAAAACGATCCGCTAAAGACTGAACCAAGATCGCAGAGTAATCATCACCTTTGGCTTTATATTCATTCGCCAATTCCTCTGCACCAAAGATCGACACAGTGAACCCACCAAGGTAATCGGTATTGTCTTTCGAGGTGCTAATAAAGTCGGCTAAAGATAAATTCGGCTTGCCTGTAACTTTGTCAGACTGCTGACGCAAGTGTTCAAAAGTATGCGTGACATTCTGCGCTGTTTCATCAAACACGCTGACTGTATCTGCACCTGTACGTTGAGCAGGGTATAGACCAAATACAGCACGGGCATCGAAACGGTTATTCTCAATCACATCTTTGAGCATGGCTTGCGCTTGATTGTATAAATCCGTTGCCGCTTCACCCACAACTTCATCTGTCAGGATTTTCGGGAATTTACCTGCCAAACTCCAAGAAATAAAGAAGGGTGTCCAGTCAAAATACTCCACCAATGTTGCTAGTGGGTAGTTGGTCAGTACATGTGTACCCATCGTATTTGGAATAGGTGGCACATAATTCGCATCCACTTTAAAGCCATTTTCGATTGATTCGGCATAGCTGAGTTTGGCAGCTTTCGGTTGCTTATTGGCTAAACGCTCACGGATTTTGGCATATTCAGCACGATGTTCAGCAATAAAATTACCGCGCATTTCTTTCGAGAGTAGGGTGGTTGCCACACCGACTGCACGAGAAGCATCGGCCACATAAATTACCGCATCATTTGAATATTGAGGGTCAATTTTGACTGCGGTATGTGCTTTAGAGGTGGTTGCACCGCCAATCAACAATGGAATGTCAAAGCCTTTACGTTGCATTTCTTTGGCAACAAACACCATTTCATCCAAAGATGGGGTGATCAAACCTGATAAACCGATAATGTCACATTTTTCATCAATCGCGGTTTGCAGGATTTTTTCCGCAGGCACCATGACGCCGAGGTCAACGATGTCATAACCATTACAGCCCAAGACCACGCCAACGATATTTTTACCAATATCATGTACGTCACCTTTTACCGTTGCCATTAACACACGACCTTTAGATTGTGCATTGCCTTTTTCAGCTTCGATGTACGGGTTCAACCAAGCCACAGCTTGTTTCATCACACGTGCAGATTTGACCACTTGAGGTAGGAACATTTTGCCTGAACCGAACAGGTCGCCGACCACGTTCATGCCATCCATCAATGCACCTTCAATGACATCAAGAGGACGTTTGGCTTTGAGGCGGGCTTCTTCGGTATCTTCGTCGATATAGGTAGTGATGCCTTTTACCAACGCATATTCGAGACGCTTTTCAACTGACTCATTGCGCCATTCAAGATTTTCAGCTTCACGCTGCGCGCCACTATGACCACGGAATTTTTCTGCCACTTCAAGCAGTTTTTCTGTGGCGTTTTGACCAGATTCACCTTGATTTTGGTTCAATACAACATCTTCAACCGCGTCTTTCAGTTCTTTTGGAATATCGTCATAAATCGCCATTTGACCAGCGTTCACGATACCCATAGTCATGCCTTGTTTAATGGCATAGTAAAGGAACACAGAGTGAATCGCTTCACGTACAGGTTCATTACCACGGAATGAGAAGGAGACGTTAGAGACACCACCCGAGATCATGGCATGCGGTAAGTTCTGTTTGATCCAACCTGTAGCTTCAATAAAATCGACGCCATAGTTATTATGTTCTTCAATCCCTGTTGCCACGGCAAACACATTCGGGTCAAAAATAATATCTTCGGCTGGAAAGCCAACATCATTGACTAAAACATCATAAGAACGTTTACAGATTTCACGCTTACGTTTTGCGGTATCTGCCTGACCTGTTTCATCAAAGGCCATAACAATTATCGCAGCACCGTACTGACGGCATAAGCGCGCTTTTTCGACAAACTCGTCATAACCTTCTTTTAAGGAAATCGAGTTGACGACTGGCTTACCTTGTACGCATTTCAAACCAGCTTCAATGATTTCCCATTTTGATGAGTCAATCATGATTGGCACACGAGAAATATCAGGCTCAGATGCAACCAGATTCAGGAAATGCACCATCGCATTTTGCGAATCGAGCATCCCTTCATCCATGTTGATGTCAATGATCTGTGCACCAGCTTCAACTTGTTGTTGTGCAACTTCTAAAGCTTCAGCAAACTTTTCTTCACGGATGAGACGTAGGAATTTTTTTGAGCCTGTGACGTTGGTACGTTCACCGACGTTCACGAATAGCGAATCATCATAAATGTTAAACGGTTCTAAACCACTTAAACGGCAGGCAGGTTTGGTTTCTGGCACCTGACGTGGCTGAATGTCTTTCACTGCATTGTAAATTGCACGGATATGATCAGGCGTTGTACCACAGCAACCACCGGTAATATTGATCAAACCACTTTCTGCAAATTCTTTAATGAAGGCTGCGGTTTGTTCAGGGGTTTCGTCATATTCACCAAAAGCATTTGGCAAGCCTGCATTTGGATGCGCTGAAACAAAAGTATCGGCTACATCAGCAATGGTTTTAACGTGTGGACGCATCGCGTCTGCACCGAGCGCACAGTTAAAACCAATTGAGAGTAAGTCACCATGACGAACCGAGTTCCAGAACGCTTCTGCGGTTTGACCTGTTAAGGTACGACCAGATGCATCGGTAATGGTGCCCGAAATCATGATTGGCAGTTCACGACCAATTTGCTTGAACACTTCTTTCACCGCAAAGATTGCCGCTTTACAGTTCAAGGTATCAAATACGGTTTCAATCAGGATGATGTCTGCACCACCTTCAATCAACGCATGCGTCGCTTCAATGTAGTTTTCTTTTAATTCATCAAAAGTAATGTTACGGAACGCAGGGTCGTTTACATTCGGTGAAATCGAACAGGTACGTGATGTGGGTCCCAATACACCTGCCACAAAACGTGGTTTGTCAGGGGTTGAGTATTTTTCACAAGTGGCTTTGGCTAAACGTGCTGCTTCACGGTTAATTTCAGGCACCAAATCTTCCATGTGGTAATCCGACATGGAAACACGTGTGCCGTTAAAGCTGTTGGTTTCAATAATGTCTGCACCAGCATCGAGGTATGCTTCATGAATGCCTTGGATAATTTGTGGCTGAGTCAGCACCAAAAGATCGTTGTTGCCTTTGAGGTCAGAAGCCCAATCTACAAAGCGTTCACCACGATAATCTTCTTCTTCGAGCTTGTGACGCTGAATCATGGTACCCATCGCACCATCGATAATAAGGATGCGCTCGGCAAGAAGTGCTTTTAAGGTGGCAAGTGTAGACATTCAAAACTCACAAACAGGTTTTCAAAACGTGCAATATTTTAGCAGAAAAGCAGGTTGATTGATGCCTAATTCAAGTGGTATTGGCTATATGGCAAATAAAAAAGGCTGATTTAGCTTTAGTTTTCACGAAAGTGAAATATAGACCCGCTATGTTAATAGATCAGAAGAAATAGAGATGAAAAATATTGATTGGAGCAGATTGTTACAGACAGCACAGCCAAATGTAAAAAAATAATTCAGCGTAATCCGCACCGAAAAGTTAAATTTTGAGCCAGCACAGTGCGTTCAAGGCTTATAAGCGATTTACTGCTGATCTAAAATAAGCCAATTATGAAAAAATTGGCTTCATGTGACACGCATTTGTCATATAATTGTCACAATTAAATTGAACAATAGGGGATATTGATATCCTCTTTAGCCGTCTGCATGAATTCTAATATTCCTCCCGTCCAAGATCAGGTGCACGTGACACAGGTCAAGTCGACGAATGTGCACGTACCTACACCGAAATTTTTTATGCCGGTGTTTTTAACGGTCATTATTTCAACGCTAATTTATATTGGCTTTCAGCTTTCTGCTGACTTATCGCATGTTCCTGCACTGAATCTTTACTCTTTAATTCTTTTAGCGACGGCATTGTTCATTGCTTTGGGTTTTGAGTTTGTAAATGGCTTTCACGATACTGCCAATGCGGTTGCAACGGTCATTTATACCAATGCACTGTCTGCACCTGTTGCGGTGATGTGGGCAGGTTTCTGTAACTTCCTTGGGGTTATGGTCGCAAGTGGTGCAGTGGCTTACGGTATTATTGCGCTGCTGCCCGTTGAGTTGATTATGAATGTCAGCTCAGGCGCAGGTTTTGCCATGGTGTTTGCCATGTTGATTGCTGCGATTTTGTGGAACTTGGGCACATGGTTCTTGGGTATTCCAGCATCAAGTTCACATACTTTGATTGGTTCAATCTTGGGTGTGGGCATCATGAACTACCTGATGCATTCGGGTAGCGGTGCTTCGGGTGTAGATATGGATCAGGTGATTAAAGTCGGTAAAGCTTTACTGTTTTCACCCATGATCGGTTTTGCTTTTGCAGCAGTGTTGTTCTTATTGGTGAAAAAAATCTTTAAGAAACAACTGGAACTATTTCAACCACCTGAAGGCAACAAACCACCACCTCCACTGATTCGTGCCATTTTGATTTTTACTTGCACAGGTGTGAGTTTTGCGCACGGTTCAAATGACGGTCAAAAAGGTATGGGTCTAATCATGCTGATTTTGATTGGTATCGTGCCTTTGGCTTATTCTTTAAATAAGAATTTAGATTCACAGCATATTCAGTCATTTGCTCAACTTTCAGATCAAACTGCGGCTGTGATTTATCCGAATCATAACGATATTGCAGATGAAAAAGCCCGTACGGTGATCACGCAATATATTCAAACCAAAGAAATGACCCCAGAAGTCGTACCTGCTTTAGCCAGTTTGACAGATCATTTGGGTGAGCGTGTTGGTCATTATGGAGATCTTAAAGATATTCCTGAAGCTGAAGTTTCTGCACTACGTAATGACATGTACTTAAGCACGACAGCATTCAAACGTTTGGATAAAGCGGATCAATTGCCGGCGATGTCTGAAGCGGGCAAAAAGACAGTAAAAGAATATCGTAGTAACTTAGATTCATTCTTACAGTACATCCCAACATGGGTGAAAGTGGCTGTGGCATTGGCTTTAGGTCTTGGTACGATGGTGGGTTGGAAGCGTATTGTGGTGACTGTAGGTGAGCGTATTGGTAAAAACCATATGACTTATGGTCAAGGCATGTCAGCAGAGCTGGTGGCGATGACTACGATTGCAGCTGCTGATGGCTTTGGTATGCCCGTATCGACCACACACGTATTGAACTCTGCGGTAGCAGGGACCATGGTGGCGAATAAGTCAGGTCTAAACTTTGCAACAGTGAGAACCATTCTTTCGGCTTGGATCTTTACCTTGCCAGCAACGATCTGTTTATCAGGTGGTTTGTTCTGGTTGTTCCTACAGTTTGTTTAATCTGATTGGTAAAAACCAATAATAAAAAACGCTACCGAAGGTAGCGTTTTTTTAGCTCTGTATTTTATTGAAGCGGGTATTCAAGGTCTTACTTTTTGAGTAAAGCAAATACCTTGTTGAGTGGTAGCTTGTCTGCGGCAAAACCATAAAGTGCTGCAAAGGGTAGTGCGGTACGTGCTAAATAAGCGACACGCCATAAGCCACCGTGATTGGCACCATGCATCATCAGCTCTAGAGGATGTTCAAGTTTGTTCTCTGGATTGGCTACAGACTCAGGATTGCGCAGATCATGGATCCATAAAGCCGCCATGATGGCATTGGTGGTTGCTGGCTTAAAGGCTTCAACATCAAACAAGCTCGCCCCATTAAATGCGGCTTTGAGCAGTGGATTTTTGGTGACAGAATGCGTGGTGGTTGATGGCGCAATGTTGATGCTGACGCGCTGACCTTCTGAGCGAGCAAGCGTTGCACGCCACTGCTGAATACGTTTAGCCAACGCATAGTTCGGCCCTTGTTCAATCACTAAACAGTCGGCGATACCATAAGACTTCGTATTATCCGACTCGATGAGCTCATGTAGGTTTTTCTTAAAAAATAGTTGTCCGCTGAGGGTTGAAATACTCTTGCTAATCATCTGCTGCGTTTTAGAGCGTCCACTGAACTTTTGCTCAGACGCTGTAATGACTTCTTCTGAAACTGCATAGACATCGGTAGGTGTACACATATACATCAAACTGGTATCTGCTTTTTGTGCACTGACATATTGCATGATCGCATCCATTGCAACGGAAACGCGGACATGTTTTTCACCATCCAAATAAGCAATCGCAGCCAAATCTAACTGATGTGGGTTTTGTACCAACCATTGTGCAATTTCAGGTACTTGTGTCAGTAGGTTTGCGCCTAGTTTTTCTTTTAAAACAGCGACAGGTGTTTCTGCACTCAGCGCTTCAACCGATGGGGCATATAGCGTGGCATTGCCGTGTTGGATAGTGTCTAAAATTTTGCCCCATACACGACTATTGGGTAAATCAACCGCCACAATATTGGCTTTCCATTGGGCTAACCATGTGAGTGGACCTACTTCAGAGGCCGCACCGAACAAAACCATCGTGCGATCTGATAAATCAAACCATTCAGGATGTTCCACACAAGCAATCAGTGCTTCAGCATGGCTTGGTTCAATCACACCTGCATCTAACCATGTTTGGATTTGTGCAAGTAAAGTACCCCCTTTGAGTTGTTGGCCTTTATAAGGCACTGACCATTCAGGCGTCGCATGACTTTCGCCTTTGAGTTTAATAGTATGCAGTGGTGCGCTTTCAAGTGACATTACATCTTTGAGGAGATGCTTTTGCCCATCTCGATAAAACTCAAACACATTATGTGCTTTGTTGAGCCCATCTTGTGCCATTTGAATCGGTGCAATTTGATTACGAATCCCAAATTCAACTAAGGATTTAAAATAGCGTGGATATTGTTTACGCCAGTTCTTTTCTGTAAGTGCAGTAACAGAGCTTTGGTGATCAACATTGGCTAAGGCCTCTGCAATAATCTCTTTCCCTGTACGTGAGGTACTAACTTTTTGTGTTTTCGAGTAAATTGGAAATTGAAGACCATCTAAGGGATTGGACATGCAAGAAATCTCACTGGCATTTGCTATTTATATACAGTTGTAAACATTATCTATGCCAAATCAAATTCCTGCTTGGCATTTCATGCCAAATTTATGTAAAAATATATGTAATAAAAAAGCCTTCTGAACAGAAGGCTTTTGAGTTTAGCAGCGACCTTTTTTGGCCTGTCCGGGTGGACAGAAATCGCCTTGGCCATGAGGATAATAAGAACGATCAGGATCGACGATGATACTCCCTTCAGGGGTGTGTACCGCACAGGCTGTAAAACTGAGGCTGATCATCAAGGCTGCAAATATAGACATTATTTTCATCGCAATTTCCTTGGTTTATAGTTGTCCTGATGTTTATTGTAAAAATCAGGACCACCCGTTGCTGTGAAAAAATGTTACTAAGCCTATATGCGTATGGATGCAATCCATTTGCAATCTAGGGGTTCGGCTTTAAATAGGTAACTGGGTTAATTTGCTCAGAAAGTGTGGGATAAGACGCGGCTCTAAAATTAAGGTCATGATGACCCCATAAGCAGCTCCCCAAAGATGGGCGCTATGATTGATGTTGGAGTTGCCTTTTTTACCTGACCAGATGCTATATGCCACGTACAACACTGCAAAAATAATCGCAGGTACTGGAATAAAAAACACAAAAATTAGCTTCCAAGGTTCAAACAACACATAAGCGAACAATACCGCAGAGACCGCACCAGAAGCACCAAGGCTTGCCCAGCGCACATCATTCTTATGTTTTAAATAACTTGGTAAAATGGCAAAAATTAAGCCACCCAGATAAAACAAAATAAAACCTAACTCATAGAAGTATTGGCGGTAAAAACTTTCAATAATGCTACCAAAGAAAAACAAGGTGAACATATTGAACAGGAGATGCATACCATCGGCATGAATAAAGCCATGTGTAATAAAACGATCGTATTGTCCACGTTGCATCGCAGGAGGCCAGAAAATCAGACGGTTCATCACGTTCTGATTTGAAAATGCCACCATAGAAATAATGACCGTAATAATAATGATCGTAACTGTATGATTAAAAGGTAAATCCAACATTTCTGAGATGTTCTACATATAACTATCTTGTGGTCATAATGCCATTAAATTGAGCGGAAAGATGAACTTTCATAATAAATCCGACAATTTTGGTTGATTTTTTTTCATTACCCCGCATCTTCAGTTAAAATAGCAGCTTCAGCTTGAGGAAATGATTGTTATGTCGACTGAGAACAGCAGCACTGCAGTTGCAGAGGAAATTCCAAACTTATTGATTACTCCAACTGCACAAGAGTATTTACGTGATTTACTAGAAAAACAAAATACACCTGGTATTGCTGTACGTGTATTTGTTGAAAATCCGGGTACACCACGTGCTGAATGTTGTATGGCATATAGCGCGCCTGAAGAAGTGATCCCAACCGATTACCGTCAAGATTATCCAGACTTTCCTGCGTATATCGACACACCGTCTATTCCATATTTATTAGATGCAGTGATTGATTACAACAAAGACCGTTTTGGTGGGCAGTTAACTTTCCGTGCACCAAACTCGAAAGTACCACGCGTCGGTCCTGATGCATCGATTGAAGAGCGTATTACTTATATTCTTCAGTCTGAAATTAACCCTGGTCTAGCAGGGCATGGTGGTAACTGTGCATTGGTTGAAGTAGTTGAAGATGAAGAGCATGGTTTAACGGCTGTGCTGAAGTTCGGCGGTGGTTGCCAAGGTTGTTCAGCAATTGATGTCACCTTGAAACAGGGTGTTGAAACGACGTTACAACAACACATTCCTGAGTTACGTCGTGTTATTGACCAGACAGACCATACACAGGCGGAAGGCGCGTACTTCAAATAATTTTTAAACCATTTTACCAAATAACCTCCTTAAATTAGGGGGTTATATTTTATCTAAAGGTAAAATATAATTGAGAATAATTATCAATATTTATTGCAATATGTTTATCATTTGTTAAGATACCCTACGAAATTTACACAATCTCTCCTTCTTTTGTATTTGGGTGTATGCGTTATGGGTAAAAATCTGACGAGATCAACTTTGGCTTTGGCTGTTGTAGGGGCAATGAGTTCATTTGCGATGGCGAATGAATCGCTGACTACAGGGGCAGAAAAAGATACAACACAATTACAAACGATTGTATTAACGGCTGAGGAACAGGTTAAGCAGTCTCTAGGCGCATCTATTATTACGGATAAAGATTTAGAAAAATTACCTGTTGTAAATGATATTTCTGAATATGTACGTCGGATGCCTGGCGTAAATTTAACAGGCAATAGTGCAACGGGACAACGTGGTAATAACCGCCAAATTGATATTCGCGGTATGGGGCCAGAAAATACCTTGATTTTGGTTGATGGTAAGCCTGTGAATTCGAGAAATTCTGTGCGTTATGGCTGGAGAGGGGAACGTGATACTCGCGGTGACTCAAACTGGGTGCCCGCAGATGCGATTGAATCTATTGAAGTATTGCGTGGTCCAGCGGCTGCTCGTTATGGCTCAGGTGCCATGGGTGGTGTTGTTAATATTAAAACTAAAAAAGTCACAAACGAAGTTCATGGTTCGGTTGAACTTTATGCGAATCAGCCAGAGGACTCGAAAGAAGGGGAGTCAGGGCGTGTCAGTATAAATCTTAGTGGACCAATTATTAAGGATGTCTTGTCTTATCGCTTATACGGTAACTTTAATAAGACACAGCCTGATGCGATTGACATTAATAAGTCAATCAATAGTACAGCAGCAGGTCGAGAAGGTGTTAAGAATGAAGATGTTTCAGCACGCCTAGCTTGGCAAATTGTTGATGGTCAAACACTAACATTTGATGCATCTTCGAGTCGTCAAGGTAATCTTTATTCAGGGGATTCACAACTGAATGCGGATGCGGAAGCCAATGCCATTCTTTCAGCTCTATACGGTAGTGAAACGAATACAATGTATCGTGATAGCTATTCATTAATGCATGATGGCGAGTGGGATTGGGGGAATAATAAATTTATAATTCAATATGATAAAACTAAAAATAAACGCTTATTAGAAGGCCTTGGAGGGAGTACAGAGGGTCGTATTAATACCGCAACTGATAAATCAACATCAACACTAAATACTTTCCGTTTAAACGGTGAGGTGAATATTCCTCTGGAATTTTATGTTCCCCAAAATATCACTGTAGGTGCTGAATGGATTGAAGATGATTTTAAAGATGAAGCAAACACAACGGTTGGATCAACTGGAAGTGCGTCAGGCCTAGATGTGATAGCTCCAAAAGACCGTAGCAATATGAGTTCACGTATCGCTTCTGTGTACTTTGAAGATAATTTTAAAGTTACAGATAGCACAGATTTAGTTTTGGGTGTTCGGTTTGATGATCATGATAAATCGGGATCGAATTGGAGTCCAAGTTTAAATATTACTCAAAAACTTGGAGACTATTTCACTTTAAAAGGTGGTATAGCAAGAGCGTATAAAGCGCCGAATATGTATCAGAACTCAGAAGGATACTTGTTATCAACAAATGGTAATGGGTGTCCTGCAACGATTCAAAACCGTTGTTTACTTCAAGGGAATGCCGATTTAAAACCCGAAACTTCTGTAAATAAAGAGTTAGGAATACAGTTTGCAAAAGATAATTTAAATGCAAGTTTGGCTTGGTTCCGAAACGATTATAAAGACAAGATTGCAGCAGGTGATGAAGTTCTAGCTACAGCTACAACAACGTCTGGAGTGAATTGGAATGTCTTACGTTGGGAAAATATACCTGAGGCCTTAATCCAAGGTTTTGAAGGTAGTATTGGAATGGAATGGGATGGAATAAGCTGGACCAATAACTTCACTTATATGATGGACTCGGAAGATAAGTCTACAGGCAATCCACTTTCTTTAGTGCCGAATTATACGATCAATTCAATCTTCGATTATGATATTACTGACCAACTGGATGTAAACTTTATTTATACCCAATATGGTCGTCAGAAGTCACGTCAATATGCTCAAAATCGTATTGAAGCTGGGGTTGGTTCAGGTGGGGCAAATGATGCACTTAAACCAAGCGTTGTAAAAAGTTATGGTATAGCTGGTATCAATTTGGGTTATAAATTTAGTAAAAATTTAAGTACACGTGTCGGAATTAGTAACATTTTTGATGAGCAGAAATTGAGAGACAGTGAGTCGACAAGTCAAACCTACAACGAACCAGGTCGAGCTTATTATGCGAGCTTGAAGTATGCATTCTAAATTATGAAAGAAAAAAGCCGCATAACGCGGCTTTTTTTATGGCTTTAAAATCGCTTGTGCTTGATCAGAATAATAAAACTGTTCTAAATAATAACGTGCTCGATCACGTAAGTAATGTGATCGGATGAGCTCTTGAATAATAGGATTCAATAAATCTTGAAGTTCATTTTGAATTAAAGCTTCGTCGATATTTAAGTCACGTAGGAGTAAATCAAAAGTTCGTTCTTGGTTGCGAATGTACCAAGCGTAAACACCGTCATGCACCTGTTGTTGGAGGTAGTCGGTTTGACGCATGTGTGCCCAAATTTCGTGACCCATTGCGACGGTTTGAGTTAAGTCCTGTACTTCAATATAATTTTTCAAAACTGATAAAGGCATGTCTTTGATTTTGTGCCAAAGGTTGGCTTGAAAGTGATATAGCTTTTCATCATTAAAGTTTTGATTTAACACCTGTTCGCTCATTTGACTGAGTTTTAAAATGTTCTTTTGCAAATAATGTCCGATGGTGTCATTTAGGTTTGAGTCCGTGACGGTTTCCAGTACCGACTTGCCCATTTTCATAAAACTAGAAACACCCGGCACACGTTTGGTCATCACCGAGTTGTTCAAATAGTCTTGAATCGAGTGCTGAATCAGCTGGGTAATCATGGCCGAAAAAGCTGGGTTATTTACTACAGTTTTAATTAGGCGCTGACGATGCCCACTTTTACTCGCGACATACTGCGCAATTTTGTCGATGGTAAGTACAGGAATCACATCGGCAATTTTGGTTGATTCATTGATGGGGTGAATCAACGCAAACTTGATGTGCTCAGCAATTTGTGAAATCAGATGCTCGGTCGCAGATGTGGCTAGGACTTGTTTTTGCAACAGCGCATTGATGTCTTCAAAGCTCCACAGTTGCTGCAAAGTTTGTTTTCTAAACCAGTGATAAAAGAGAGTGAATTCATTTTGTACGGTACTTGCTTGCGAAAACTCATGATCTAAAAAATTAAGATGAGCTTCAATGAGCTGCTCAATCATCGGGTGTTTCTGCATACGTACTCAACAAAATTAATTTAATGGAATCAGTTTATCAGCCAATGGATTTTTTAACTTTTGTGTTTTTGCAAGAAAAGGTAGGTAGTGCTGTGCAACGGCCTGTTCTGCTTCCAAAAGTGGCATATGGCCAACATTGTTAAGGATGACAGGAGCTTCAGCACGTTTCAATAAGGTTTTGAGCTCATTCGCGACTTCGACATTGATAATTTTGTCCTGCTTACCCCACAAAATGAGGGTGGGCGCTTCAATATTGCGGGTCACTCGAGCAAAGGAGTCGGTGGTATAAATTCGGTTCAAGGTCACCAACTGCTCAATCACTTTAGTATTTTTTTCAGCCTGAGTAATTAACTGTTTTTCTTGGGCGCGTTTTAAATAATAGGGCATTTTGATTGGCGTTTGCATGACACGTTGCATCACGTCATCTAAATCGCCCGGTTTACTCACAATCAGGTGCTTTAAATATTGCGGGTCTTTGGCATAGTTGGTGTTGGCGTTTTTATAAATGCCCGCACTGTTCAATAAAAACAAACTTTGCGTGTCAAAAGGGTATTGTGCGGCATATAGAGTTGCAATTGAACCACCGATAGAATGTCCTGCAACATTCAGCTTATCTTGTATATGAATGGCTTCAACAAAACGACGGAGTCGCTCTGTGACATTTGGCATAGAGAGATCAAAATCATCAGGGACTTTGGTGTCGCCATTGGTCGGAAGGTCAGGGATAACCACGTGGTAATACGGCGTTAGAAATTGTGCCACACGGTTCCAATTGTCTCGATTTCCAGCAAAACCATGAATCAGCAAAATCGTTGGCTTATCAACTGCACCGCCTTCGTTATAGCTCCAAACGATGTCATCCACTTTAAGCGTTTTGGTTTTTAAGCCGGCGGTGACGCGTTCTTGTAGAAGGTAGCTTTGTAAACTGAGTTTGTCTTTGATGATGGTATTTTCGACCGCATGGCTGGCGAAAGAAAATGACAAAGCTAAGGCGAATAGACTGGCCTTTAGACTTTGTTTCAAGATGGATTTTGAGCGCATCATCATGGTTCATCCTTAAACGGAGATGAATGAAAAAACTGACCGAATAAGATAAAAATGCTCTGATTTTGAATAGTTTTTATGTTTATTTACAGGTCTGTTTGATTCTAATCGCTTTCATGTAAATGTCATTAATTATTTATTTGAAAGGATATACTGCATTTGGATAAAGTGTGAACTGCGTAACGATTTGTTTGAGATAAAATGCAAATTTAAAATTAAGCAAAAAAAGAAGCCGCTATGTTTTTTGCAAGTGACAATCAATTTCTCTAAGATTAAACTATTGCGACTTAACAACAATCGGGTGGGAAAAAGGAATGCTAACAGCTCAAGAAGCTTTAAGCCGTCTAAAACAAGGTAACCAACGTTTTGTAGCGGGTGAGACAACCCACCATAAGCAATTGTCTCACCAAGCACGAGCAGAGATGGCGGAAGACCAAAATCCATTTGCCATTGTACTGGGATGTTCTGATTCTCGTGTGCCTGCAGAAATGGTATTTGACCAAGGTTTGGGTGATCTGTTTGTTATTCGTGTTGCAGGAAATGTAGTTGCACCTTCACAGGTTGGCAGTGTTGAGTTTGCTGCTGAGCGTTATGACTGTGCGGTCGTTGTGGTACTTGGTCATAGCCATTGTGGTGCGATTCAAGCCACCATTGACACCCTGATGAACCCAGATAGCCCACCGTCTGCAAACTTGATGTCGATTGTAAACCGTGTCCGTCCTTCGGTTGAAACCTTGATGCAAACCGAACTGAAACATGACTTATGCAAACTGTCTAAACATGCGGTACGTTCAAATGTATTTGCCTCTGTAAATCAGTTACGTCATGGCTCAGCTGTGCTTGAGAGTTTGATTGCCAAAGGCAAGTTACAAGTGGTTGGTGCTGAGTACTCACTTGAAAGTGGTGAAGTGGTTTTTTTTGACTTCTGATCTTATGTGCTGATCAGAGTAAAAGGCGCTTTATAAAGCGCCTTTTACATAGGGATAAGCTAAATTTAATAAAATAGACTGTGCTTTGGCGTTTGGGTGGACTAAATCTTTTTGCATCAAGCTTTTATTTCCCGCTACACCTTCCAAAAAGAAGGGCAGCAATTTAACTTTGTATTGTTGACTGACCACTTTGTAATTATTTTCAAATGCCTTGCTATAGGCTGTGCCATAGTTTGGTGGCATTTTCATTCCCAAGACAACCACAGTGGCATTGGCTTTTTGACTCTGCTGAATCAATTGCGCTAAATTTTTTTGAATCATCAGAGGTGGTTGACCACGCAGTCCATCATTCCCGCCAAGCTCAATCACCACCACATTTGGCTTATGCGTTTGCAACAGTTTGGGTAAACGAGCCAAAGCGCCACTGGTGGTTTCACCACTCACACTGGCATTGACCACTTTGTGTTGTTTCGGATACTGTTGGTCTAACCTTTTTTGCAGTAAATTTACCCATGCTTGCTGTGGTTCTATGCCATAACCTGCACTAATGCTATCTCCTAAAACCATCACGGTTTTTGCAAAAACCCAAGTGGGGCTTAGGCACAGTGCAAGCAAAACCAAGTATGAACTGATACGTTTTTTGATTTTGCGATTTTTCACGAATATTTGCATATAGGGATGTTATGACCCAAGTTCATAGTGATGTAAGCATCATGCCACAAGTGATTATTTCTGCCCAGCAACTGACACAAAAGATTAAACTTCCGCAAAAAGAACTGACCATTTTCTCAGATTTGAGTCTGAGCATATTAGCAGGTGAACAAGTCGCAATTACAGGACGTTCAGGTTCAGGAAAATCTACCTTACTGGGTATTTTGGCGACTTTAGATCAGGCTAGCGGTGGTGAGTTAATCGTTTGTGGTGAAAGTATTGGCAAGCTCAATGAAGAACAGCGTGCACAGGTGCGTTTAAAGCATATTGGCTTTGTGTTTCAGTCCTTTCAACTGCTACCACACCTGACTGCTGTTGAAAATGTGATGCTGCCGTTACGGCTTCATGCATCATTTAGCTTCGCTGAAGCGGAGCAACGCGCTTTGAGTTTGTTGCAAAAAGTTGGATTGGAACGACAGGCCACCCAAACACCGAAGGTACTTTCGGGTGGGGAGCAGCAGCGCGTCGCAATTGCCCGTGCGCTGATTGCTGAGCCAAAAATTATCTTTGCCGATGAACCAACAGGAAACTTAGACAGTCAAACTGCGCGAGAAATTGAGCAATTATTGTTTCAATTGAACCGTGAGTTGGGTACGACCCTCATTTTAGTGACGCATGACCATACGCTTGCAGAACAGTGTCAGCGTCATTTTGAATTACTCGATGGTCAGTTGATCGAACATCCTCGAACGGGAGGATGAAAATGAATTCTCTATTTCATCCATTGCTGAAGCAAAGTTTTAAAAGTAGCGGTGTGTATTTATTGATTATTGCGTTGATTCTCGCGATCAGTGCAACGACCGCGCTGAAGTTTAGTAATGAGCAAATTCAAAATGCCGTAGCGCTTCAAGCCGCTGAGATGCTAGCAGGGGATTTGGTTCTAACGGACAGTCAAAAGCTCGATCCGAAATGGAAAGCGCAAGCGACAGCTCTTAATTTAAAACAATCCGAAGTCACTGTCTTTAGTTCGATGGCATATACCGATGATCAGTTTGTTATGGTCAATGTCAAAGCCATCGATCAAGCCTTTCCTCTGCGTGGAGAGTTACGCATTCAGCCTGCTGCGAAGCATATTGCTTCGGGTGAAGTGTGGTTGAGTCAACGTGCTATGGATTTGCTACGGGTTAAACTGGGCGATCAGCTGAATATTGCAGATGGTACTTTCAAGGTGACAGGCTTGATTGAGCATGATTCCAATCTAGAGTTGGGCTTTTCAGGTTTCTCGCCAACGGTGATTATTTCTGAAGCGGATATTGCCAAGACCAACGCCATACAAGTCGGTAGCCGCATTGACTATCGTCTACTGATGGCAGGTACAGCACAAAATACTCAGCAGTTTGAAGCAAATTTTAAGAAGCAGAATGTATTGTCTGAAGATGCCAGTGCGGCAGCTCAAAGTGTCAATGCTGAAGAACCACAAAACAGCTTACGCTTACGCAATGCCAGTGAGGGTAATACCCGCTTAATGAAACCAATTGCAAATTTGGACACTTTTTTGCAGTTAGCGAATATTTTAACGATTTTGCTGTGTGGAATTGCGATTGCTTTGACCAGTCAGCGCTTTGTACAACAAAACCAAGATCACATTGCGCTATTGCGTTGTATGGGGGCGGCGAAGTCACAAATTCTCTGGGCTTATCTCAGTTTGTTGGGTGTGGTGTTTTTGCTTGCCATGCTGGTCGGGAGTGCCGTGGGTGTTGGGCTGGGGTATGGCTTGTTACAGTTGATGTTACAACTGATCCCACACTTAAGTATTGCGTTTTCAGCGTGGGATATGCTGCTCGGGCCGATTCCGATTGCTATGTTGACCAGTGCCGTAGTGCTTCTGGGTTTTGTCTTGCCGAGTTTTTGGGAACTGTTAAATACGCCACCGATCCGAGTCATTCGCAGTCAAGAAAAATCGGTTTCGTCTATGTTTTGGATGTTGCTCGCAGGAACGGCTAGTCTGGTGCTGTTTAGTATCGTTCTGACTGAAAACATGGTACTGACAGCCATGGTGATTGGGGCAATTATCATTCTATGTGCAGTGTTATACGCTGTAGTCTGGCAGAGTTTGAAGTTTCTGCGTGGCTTGAAAAATGCGGTTTCTGCTTATGTTCGCACACCTTATCAAACTGCATTTCAGATTACCGCTTTGGCTT
Source organism: Acinetobacter sp. P1332 (assembly GCF_044057475.1). NCBI lineage: Bacteria > Pseudomonadati > Pseudomonadota > Gammaproteobacteria > Moraxellales > Moraxellaceae > Acinetobacter > Acinetobacter sp. P1332. The sequence goes on along the minus strand of NZ_CP171157.1, from coordinate 2,397,652 downwards.
TGGGACTTAGTTTAATTACGGTCTTAGCCGTGCTACGCACTGATTTATTAGAGCGTTGGCAGCAGCAAATTCCTGAGGGAACCCCGAATCAGTTTGTATATGGTTTACCGCCTTTTGACATGCCTAAGTTAAAAGCACAAATTGAGCAGAACCAATGGAACAGTACACCGCTCTATCCCAATATTCGGGGCAGGCTGATTGCCAAAAATGGACAGCCCTTTGCTGCGGATTTGGTCAAGCAAAATAATTCCTTACGCCGCGAATTAAATTTGACTCAAGCTGACAATTATCCTAAAGATAATGTAATTGTCTCTGGGGCATCAAAACTCACAGCAAAAGGACAAGTTTCGGTAGAAGCCAATACCGCGACAGAGCTTGGGATAAAAGTGGGGGATCAACTGACCTTTAGCTTACCAGAGGGTGTCATTCACGCCAAAGTGGCAAACTTACGAACTGTAGAATGGGAAAGTTTTAGCCCAAATTTCTTCTTTATTTTTGCGCCACAGACCATGGATGAAAATGCTGGCAGTTATTTGGGTAGTTTCTATGTTCCTGAGTCTGACAAAGCGAAATTGGTCAGCATTATTCAGCAATTTTCCAACACTGTCTTTATTGATGTCAGTTTAATTTTAGATGAAATTAAGCGCATTGTGACGGTGCTGGTGCAGATTGTCACGATCCTCGCGGTTTTGGTGAGTATTTCAGGTATTCTGGTTTTAATTGCTTGCCTGAACTTACTTATGGATGAGCGTAAACGTGAAGTGGCGTTATTACGTTCATTTGGTGGTTCCAAACAAAAACTCAGAACCATGCTCAGTCTAGAAATTGGCTTTATTGGTTTTATGGCAGGTGTGGTTTCTTGTTTATTTGCTGAAGCGATAAGTGCGGTCGCATGTTATCGCATGGGATTAGCCATTCAGCCACACTGGGAAATCTGGCTCATTTTACCATTGTTCATGACCTTACTCTGCGCGCTGATTGGGCGTTATCGCTTAAGTTATCTCAGTGAGATTCCACCTTTACAAAGTTTGAGAGAGATCAATCAATCGTGATTGATCTCTTAATACGTTAAGCGTTGAATCTTAGAAATTGAGCTGTTGACGCATCATCATTAATACTTCTGACCATAAGGGTTGAATGTAGACCACAAGGTTTTGGCAGTGTAAGTAAAACCAATATGATACGCATGCAGCTAAAACAAGACTCAGCGGCATAATCCAACGCTGCTGCGCCTTTTGGGAGAGATACCAAAGTGCCGCTAAGACAGCACCCATCAACATGCCGCCAATATGTGCGGCATTGTTAATCCCTGAAATCATAAAACCCATGGCTAAGTTGATTCCCATCACGATGAGCAAAGTCTTTTTATCTAAAATAAAACGTTGCTGTGGGAGCATCGGCAGAAGGGATAGAACCGTCAGCGCTGCACCCAGCCCCATGACGGCACCTGAAGCCCCTGCACCGACACGAGGCAAGAGTTCAGGGTTTGCTAACCCAATACGAATCAGTTCATAACTGTCTTGAATGGCAATATAACCACTGAGCAAGCTACCCATGAGACCAGCAAGAACATATAGTGCAAGAAAATAGACACGTCCAAACATTTGCTCCAGCACACTGCCAAAAATATACAGCGCCCACATGTTCAACATGAGGTGAACCAAGCCAAAATGAAAGAACATACTGCTCAATAAACGCATCGGTTCAGCCAAGAAGGTAAGTGGTGCATAGTCTGCTCCCCAGCGTATGGCATCAGCTGTACTTGGATTGCTGACATCCATGCCATGCAGGACTTGCCAAAAAAACAACCCAACATTCACGGCAATAATGACGGCGGTAATCCACCATAAATGTACGTCAAATTTTGTTTTGATTTGCGGAGGTGTAAGCTCGGTCATGCTATTCTTGCTAAAATTTTGCTATATTTGCCCAAGCTTAGCATGAATAAAAATGATTTTTGGAGTAAGCCACTGGCATGAAAGCTTTTATTGTTCGTAGTTTGTTAGTCGTTGTCAGCTTCGTGCTTTTGGTACAGTTGTGGATTTTTGCAAGCCTAGCGTGGTGGCGTTACAAGCCAGTGGAAACCACCATGTTTATGCGGATTGATTATTGGTCTGAGCCATCTAAACCCATTCAACACGAATGGCGTGATTATGATGAGATCAGTGAGTACATGAAAAAAGCCATTGTTGCGGCTGAAGATGGCAAATTTATGCAACATCATGGTTTTGACTGGGATGGGATTCAAGCGGCGCTTGAACGTAATAATGACACGGGCAAAGTGGTTGCCGGCGGTTCAACAATTTCTCAGCAATTGGCCAAAAACTTATTTTTATATAACAAGCGTTCATTCATTCGTAAGGGGCAGGAAGCTGTTGCAACTTGGATGATGGAACGGATGTGGAGCAAAGAACGCATCTTAGAAGTATATCTGAACTCGGTGGAATTTGGCGATAATATCTATGGCGTGGAAGCTGCGACCCAACACTACTTTGGTAAAAGTTCACGTAGCTTAAGCCGAGAGCAGGCGGTCTTTTTAGCGGCTATTTTGCCCAATCCGAAATACTACCAAGACCATCAAAATGACCGTAAGTTGCAAAACCGTGAGCGCATGATTCGAAAGTATATGCGCTATAGCGATATCCCTTAATTTGATTGATGTGAAAAAGCCCAAATTTATGGGCTTTTTTTATGAAATTGTCACAAAATTGAAGCATACTTATCATGATAAAACGCATTCAAATAATCAAAGGTTAGCTATGAATACGGCAGCAAGCACATCTCCGATACTACAACCTGAATACGCGTATAACGATCGCTATATTAACCGTGAGTTATCGATATTAGATTTCCATTTACGTGTATTGGAACAAGCCGTAGATCCTTTACATCCGCTGTTAGAACGGATGAATTTCTTACTGATTTTTTCACGTAACTTAGATGAGTTCTTTGAAATTCGCGTTGCGGGCGTCATGGAACAGTTGGATCTGGGTAATGAAAGCCGTAGCCCCGATGGCTTAACTCCACGCCAAGTACTCGATCAAATTTCGCAAACTGCACATGCTGCAATTGAACGTCAGTATCGTATTCTCAATGATGAAATTCTGCCGAAACTACGTGAGGAAGACATTTGCTTCTTACGCCGTGGGGAACTGACGCCTGCACAGTCTTCATGGGTGAAGAAATATTTCCAAGAACAGGTCGCACCTGTCTTAACACCGATTAGCCTTGACCCTGCGCACCCATTTCCGCGTTTAGTGAATAAAAGTCTCAACTTTATTGTGACTTTGGAAGGGAAAGATGCATTTGGTCGTCAGATTGATTTGGCCGTTGTTCCTGCACCACGTTCATTGCCACGTGTGGTTCGTCTACCGGATGAGCTCACAGGTGGAAAAGAGCATCATGTGATGCTTTCAGCTATCATCCATGAGCATGTTTCTGACTTGTTCCCAGGGATGACAGCAACAGGCTGTTATCAGTTCCGTGTCACACGGAATGCTGATTTGGCGCTCAATGAAGATGTGGAAGACTTAGCCAAAGCACTGAAAGGTGAGTTAAGTTCACGTCGTTTTGGACGAGCAGTACGTTTGGAAGTTACACAAAACTGTCCAGAACATATTTATAACTACTTGCTAGATGAATTTGATCTGCATCAGGAGCAGTTGTATAAAGTCGAAGGACCTGTGAACTTGGCGCGTTTATTGTCCAATTTTAAACGTCCACATCTACGGTATGACGCACATATTCCTGTTATTCCTAAAGTGTTGAAAAAGTCGGAAAGCATGTTCTCTGCAATGCAGAAGCAGGATATTTTACTACATCATCCGTTTGAGTCTTTCGCACCTGTGATTAACTTGTTGCGTGAAGCGGCACGTGACCCACAAGTGTTGGCAATTAAGCAAACCCTATACCGCAGTGGTGCAGACTCTGAAATTGTACAAGTCTTAGCAGAAGCGGCGCGTAATGGTAAAGAAGTTACCGCGGTGATTGAGCTGCGTGCGCGTTTTGATGAAGAGTCAAATATCGAAGTGGCAAATGTGCTACAAGAAGCGGGTGCAGTGGTTGTTTATGGCATTGTGGGCTATAAAACCCATGCCAAAATGATTCTTGTGGTACGCCGTGAAAATAATAAACTCGTTCGTTATGTGCACTTGGGAACGGGTAACTACCATGCGGGTAATGCACGAATTTATACCGACTATGGCTTGCTCACGACCGATAAAGAGTTGTGTGAAGATGTACACCGTATTTTCCAAGAGTTGACAGGTATGGGGAAAATGGCGAAGCTGAAAAAGCTACTTCATGCGCCGTTTACGCTCCATGCACAATTGATCCACTTTATTGATGATGAAATTGCCAATGCGAAAGCGGGCAAGAAAGCACAAATTATTGTGAAAGTGAATGCACTAACCGAAGTGCAACTGATCAATAAGCTGTATGAGGCATCACAGGCAGGTGTACAAATTGATCTCATTATTCGTTCAATTTGTTGTCTACGCCCGGGCTTGCCAGGGCTTTCGGAAAACATTCGTGTACGTTCGATCGTGGGGCGTTTCTTAGAACATACGCGTGTTTTCTATTTTAGTAATAATGGCGATGCACGCATTTATGGTTCGAGCGCCGACTGGATGGATCGGAACCTATTTAATCGTGTTGAGGCCTGTTTCCCAATTGAAGATCCAGCTTTGAAAAAACGTATTTATCAGCAAGGTTTGTTGACCTATTTGCAGGATAATCAACAAGCTTGGTTACTACAAGGTGATGGAACTTGGCTTCGTGCGACGCCAGCTGAAGGCGAAACCGAGCATAATGCACAGCGTTATTTGCTAGATGTGATTAAATAATTTTGGGGGGAGGCTTGGATCTAAAAAAGATTCAGGCACAAAAAAAGGAGTCATGTTTGACTCCTTTTTTATGCACTAAAATAAGCTTAGTGTAGATCTTGAGTAATTTTTTGCAGGATTTGTAATAGCACATCAAATTCGCTTTGTAGCGGAGTGCTTTTACGTGTCACCAAAGCCAAGATACGACTTGGAGCAGCTTCAATTTGTTTGACCATTAAATCTGGATTCGCTTTAATCATATTGGTATGAATTGCGATTTCAGGTAATAAAGTAAAACCAAGATCAGCCGATACCATTTCCACAAGGGTCGGTAAAGAACTCGCTTTTAAACGATGATCGTTTTTACGCTCACCAATAGGGCAGGCACTTAGAGTGTGGTCACGTAAGCAGTGGCCTTCTTCAAGCAACATTAAACGCGAAAGGTCTAAGTCGTCTAGCGATTTGGCTTGGCTTGCGATATCTGATTTATTGCAGACCAAAAACAAACTTTCTTTTGCGACTTCAGCAACTTTTAAGCCACGTGTATCAAAAGGTAGAGCCAAAACGACCATGTCTAAATTGCCATGTTCGAGTTTTTCTACAATTTTCTCACTTTGCGCTTCGTGTAAATGTAGTTGAATTTTAGGGAGTTGCTTATGCACTTCATCTAACAATTGCGCCAGAATAAATGGCGCAATGGTTGGAATAACACCTAGATGTAAATCACCAGTTAAAGGCTCGCTCATTTCTCGGCTTAAACGCATCAGGTCTTGAGCATCTGCCAGTAGAACACGAGCACGAGCAACGACTTGCTCGCCTAGAGGAGTTAAGCGCACATTTTGGCGATCACGCTCTACAAGTACGCCACCGAGTAGGCGTTCAAGCTCCATAATCCCGCCCGACAAAGTCGATTGGGTTACAAATGAACGGCGTGCAGCTTCAGTAAAATGCAGCGTTTCTGACAGTGTAACGAGATATGACAGCTGTCTTAAGGATGGTAATGCAGCCATAGTGTCCTAATGATTATAATTTAAAGTGTTGTGCAAATAATTCGCTAAGATTTGGAATGAAGTGAGGTGGGATATCATGCCCCATTCCATCAATTAATTCAAATTTAGCACCCATAATTGCCTTTGCAACGGCCTTTCCGTGACTAGGCGGGAGTAAACGGTCTCGCGAACCGTGCACCACAAGGGTCGGTTGTTGAATCTGTTTGTCCAGTTGCAATAAAGAACCTGTACATAATATTGCTAAAAACTGTTGAAGTACACCCGCAGGGTAATAACTTCGGCGATATAATTTGCGAGAAGTCTGAATTGACTCGATTGGATTGTGATAATCAGGTGAGCCAATAAGCTTAAACACTTTCAAAGAATGGCTTACAATCCCTTCTTCATCGGTCGATTCAGGTCGACCAATTAGACTAAAGAGTTGCTTTGGAAAAGGCGGTGGCAGTAAAGGTTGGTTGTTACTGGTGAACATTAAGCCGAGCTTTTTGACCTTCTGTGGATGACGCGCTGCTAGAATTTGCCCAATCATACCGCCCATGGATGCGCCAATCACATAGCTTTCATCTAAACCTAAACGGTCTAAAAGTAGTGCCACATCGTCAGCCATGTCGTATAAGTCATAAGGTGCACCACGGTTATCTAAACCTAAAGCAAAACGCCCCATCAGTTTGAGGGTGTTTAAGCGTGGACCTTGATGTTTAATTTTTGAAGATAAACCAATATCTCTGTTATCAAAGCGAATGATACGGAACCCTTGATCAATCAGAGATTTACAGAAGAAATCAGGCCAAAATAACAGCTGTGCTCCTAAGCCCATGATCAAAACAATGGTCGGATGATGGTCTTCGCCACCGATTTCGACATGGAGTTCAATACCATTGCCTAAGTCGACTTTGGTTTCGCGCATGAAAGAGGTATAGGGTGAAAGATTATATTGGAGTGCGCTATTCATTATTGTAATCCTCACATAAAGGACATCTATTGTTATAAATGTCCTTTTATTTAAACTCTAAACCTGTGCTGGAATCAAGTCTGGAACCAGTTTTGTTAATGCTAAACGTTGTTTCGCTGCGGTTGCACCGAGCAGTACGAAGCCGCGAAGTGTACCTTGACTGTCTAGGGCTTTGGCAATCATGCCATCGTCTAATTCCTCAGTTTCCCAGTTCACCTCTGCATCGATTGGCGCAGGCAAAACAGTGAGCGGCGCAGCGGGTGTTTTAACTGCTACAGGCATAGCAGGGTAATGCACCGCAGTGGTCTCGCCATTTAATGTTTTGGCTAAAGCGCGTGCTTGTTGCATGATTGGCATCACATAAGGTAGCAAGAGTCCATTGACTTCAGCACAATCTCCTACGGCGTAGATATGCGGTTGATTCGTCTCAAGTTGTGCATTGGTCAAAATGCCACGACTGGTTTGAATACCTGCTTCTTTTGCAAGGGAAATGTTTGGTTGTAGACCAATCGCAGATAAGACTACATCTGCGACTAAAGACTGACCATTGGCTAAGGTCACAACATAGTCACCATTTTCAATTTTAGACACTTTTTCAACTGTGGTGCCAAGGACAAAATGAATACCCGTTGCCTCAAGGTTTTCTTTAAAGGCACTTGAAACATGCGCTGGCAATAAACGGCCCAAAGGCTGGTTTGCCAAGTCGATAACGGTAGCTTGATGACCTGTATGTTGTAAATCATTGGCAAATTCGCAACCGATAAGACCTGCACCTAAAATGACTACACGTTTGTCTGCACGCTTTTCAAGTTTTGCGCGGAAGGTTTTATAGTCGTCTAGATTGTTTACAACTTGAATGTCAGTACTTCCATCGCCCGCAATGGCTAAGCGAATTGGGTTTGCTCCTACCGCTAAAACCAATTGAGAGTAGGGCTGTGTAGATTCAGCGCCATCTTTAATAACGGTTAACTGCTGTTGTTCAGTATGAATCTCTTTCACCCAAGTATGCGTGGCAATTTGCATTTTCAGTTGTGTTGCCATTTTCTCTGTATCACCCAAAGCAATCTGTTCAGGCGCTTTGTTGGCAACAAAGGCATTGGACAATGTTGGTTTGGCATAATTAGTCGCATCATCTGCACATAGCATAAGCAGCTCTTGTTCAGGGTTCAGCTTGCGAAATTCACGTGCTACAGCATAGCCTGCCATACCTGAGCCAATGATGACGATGGGATGCATAAGGTTCTCCAGAGATTATTTTAAAGACGTAAAAAAAGACCATGCTGCATGGTCTTTAACACTATGAATTAGATTTCAACCATTTCAAAATCGATTTTTGACACGCCACAATCTGGGCAAGTCCAATCGTCAGGGATATCGTCCCATTTCGTTCCCGCCACGATGCCATCTTGTGGCCAACCTTCTGCTTCGTCATAAATCCATCCACAAACGATGCATTGATACTTCTTCATTTGACTCTCCAAAACGCTGAACAAGAAAGGGTTCAGTAAAATAATCCATTACGCAAGCTGCTACTCATCTGAGTGGTTAGCATACTTCGCTAATCTAAATTTTTACGCAGTTCTAATACGAATGTAAAGTAAATATCGGAGTTTAATGATTGAATCTATCGGCTAAAAGCGATGATCAGGACAAAACGTATCATTTAAAACCAGATCGCGTTTTGCGAATGTGTGAAGGTTATAGATAATTACATCTAAAAAAGATGCGTTTTTTCAGTCAGCTAGCCTTATAAAATTATTGATGTATAGACTAAGGTCGTGCTGTAAACTCAAAGTTAAATTGCTATTTTAATATTGAGTGTATCTATACCTAATATTTATTAAATAAATGATTTAATTGAAAACAATAACTTACATAAATATTTTGGTTGTTCAGTCGGCTGCATAGCCAGTGCTTGACTGTTTTTTTAACAGATAAAGCTGTAAAATTCATCTATTCCTTTTCAAATTTTATTGATCTCCTATGAACAACTTGTCTACAACGTTGTGGTCGCACATTCGTACGGTCCAAGATTTTCCAAAACCTGGGATTTGCTTCTTCGATTTAACCCCATTGTTTATGAGCAATATTGAGCCTTTAACCGACGCGTTAATTGCAAGTATTCCTGCTGAGCAGTTGGCGGAAGTAGATAGTTTTGTTGCTGTAGAAGCGCGTGGTTTTGTGCTTGCGAGCTTATTGGCACAACGTTTAGGTAAAGGTTTATTGTTGGTACGTAAAGCAGGCAAGCTGCCACCACCGGTGGTGGGTGTCGGTTATAGTTTGGAATATGGATTAGACCGCTTAGAAATGTCAGCCAATACTCCATCGCAAAAAGTGATTATTGTAGATGACGTTTTAGCGACAGGTGGGACATTAAAAGCCGTTAATCAGCTGGTGGCAAAATGTAATCATGAAGTGCTCGGTGCCAGTATTTTTCTTGATTTGCCTGATTTGCATACTGACTTAGGTTTAAAGATTTGGTCAGTATTAGATGACAAATCAAAACCAGAATCTGTTGCGGCATAAGCAGATAAAAAAGCCTTGGGACATCCAAGGCTTTTTTTATTTATATAAATATTGTTGTTCTAAATGTTCAATCAGTTGATTAATATTTTCAGGTTTAAGTAGTCGGTGATGTCCGCCTTCAACCGCTTGAATCAACATGTAATTTTCTAAAATTTCCTGTGCCGCGTACATATCGATTAATTCATCTCCCAGCTCCAAGTAGGCCACTTGCGGCACATTGTGATCTAAGTCAGTATCATTAATGCTCGGGTAATCATCGCGAAAGTCAGGGGCTAAACGTGGGTTGGCAATCACACATGGAATTTGATGCAGCAGCGACATTTTCAATGCCCAATACGCACCAATACAATGTCCAACAATAATTTCAGGTTTTATTTTTTCAATAATATCGTCGTAGAAACTGGCTACGGTAGAAAAATTGAGATAGCGATAATCGATATCGATACAAAATTTCTGCTTTGCATCAATGGCATGGAACTTAGTGGACTCGCGTGAGGAGTCTAATCCATGCAAAAACAAAATTTTAGATTCGCATCTGCTCATGATTTATCATTCAATTAAAAAACTAAATTATTTTATGAGTGGAGAAAAGTTTACTTTTCCACGATTTATAATGTCCATTGTAGAGGGATTGATCGTGAAATGAAGTTAGCTTTTGGTCTAAGAAATAGACAGAACTTTTATACAGAGGGCGTCTTAGCTCTGAAATAAACAGGATGTATACTTTTTTATATATCGCGTGGTTTTTGATGATGCTCATTCGTCTGGAATTCTGCTATGCTATGCAACTTCCGTTTTTTAATACATATACGAGGCAGAGATGACGCAACAAAACGCTCAATCGACTTCTGAACAAGCCATTTCCGAAAACGATTTAATTGCACAGCGTCATGCCAAGTTAAAGCAGATTGAAGATCAAGCCAAACAAACGGGCACTAGCCCATGGCCAAACACCTTTAAACGTGAACATTATGCTCAAGACTTACAAGATCAATTTGCAGACAAAAGCAAAGAAGAAATTGAAGCAGCAGAGCATGTTTATGTGTCTGTAGCGGGTCGTGTGATGTTGAACCGCGGTTCATTCATCGTGATCCAAGATATGACGGGTCGTATCCAGTTATATGTAGCGCGTAAAGAGTTAGCACCAGAAACCTTAGAAACCATTAAGAGCTTAGATCTTGGCGATATTATCGCGGTGAAAGGTTATATTGGTCGTTCTGGTAAAGGTGACCTTTATGTGCATATCGAACATTTTGAGCTTTTAACCAAGTCGCTTCGCCCACTTCCAGATAAATTCCACGGTTTAAACGATACTGAAGTTAAATATCGTAAGCGTTATCTTGACCTGATTGTGAACGAAGAAACACGTAAGACTTTTGAAATCCGTGCCAAAGTGGTTTCAGGCATTCGTGCATTTTTAACTGAAAAGCGCTTCATGGAAGTAGAAACACCGATGATGCATGTGATTCCAGGTGGAGCATCAGCGCGTCCATTTGAAACGCATCATAATGCTTTGGATATGCCACTTTTCTTACGTATCGCGCCTGAGCTTTACTTAAAGCGTTTGGTTGTTGGTGGTTTTGAGCGTGTGTTTGAAATTAACCGTAACTTCCGTAACGAAGGTGTTTCGACGCGTCATAACCCAGAATTCACCATGATTGAATTCTATCAAGCTTATGCAGACTATAAAGACTTGATGGAACTTACCGAAAATATGCTTGAGCGTTTAGCGCTGGACATTTTGGGTTCAACCGATGTGCCTTATGGTGAAGAAGTGTATAGCTTCAAAGGCCCATTCAAGAAAATTTCAATGTTTGATGCCATTCTTGCACACAACCCACAGTTCACGCCTGAAAATGTCAATGACCGTGAATTCTTGGCAAAATTTGTGCAAGAAGAGCTGAAAGAACAGGTAAAACCAGGTTTTGGTCTGGGTAAACTTCAAACCATCGTATTTGAAGAAACTGTTGAAACTCAGCTACGTCAACCGACTTTCATTACAGAATATCCTGCTGAAACATCGCCATTGGCACGTCGTAATGATCATAACCCACACATTACGGACCGTTTTGAGTTCTTTATTGGTGGCCGTGAACTTGCGAATGGTTTCTCAGAGTTGAATGACCCGATTGACCAAGCCGAACGTTTCCAAGCTCAGGTTTCAGAAAAAGACGCAGGTGATGATGAAGCAATGCACTACGATGCAGACTTTGTTGAAGCACTTGAGTACGGCTTACCGCCGACAGCGGGTGAGGGTATTGGTATTGACCGTTTAGTTATGTTATTCGCTAATGCAGCAAGTATTCGTGATGTGATTCTGTTCCCACACATGCGTCATAAAAACTAAGTTTGATCTGAACATAAAAAGCCCGCATTCATTGCGGGTTTTTTTTGATCTTTACAACATTACTAAATAGAAAAGCTTGTAAAAAAGAGATAAAAAAAATAAGGTAACACTTAGCTTTAAGTCCTGAGAATAAAACGGAATGTTTCTAAAAAAAACACTTGCAATCGCTGTGCTAATGGGTGCAACAACGAGTATCTTTGCTCAAGGTCTCGTTTTAAATGATCAAAATTTAAGAACAGATCTAAACTGGTTAAATCAGCAGGGTGTGATTCAAATTAGCACATCTACATGGCCAATGAGCGGTGATGAAATTCAAAGAGTATTGTCTCAGGCTAAAGTTGCGACTCCTGCTCAGCAAAAAGTTATTGAGTCAGTGCGAGCTCATCTCGATCGTGAGAACGCGATGTTTAAAGCACGCTTATTTGCAGAGAGTGATCAAAAGGAAATTCCTCAAGCTTTTGGTGATCAAGAAAAAGCACAGTACCAAGCAGGTTTGGAATTTAATGCTGGTGGTGAAAATTGGGATATTCGCCTTAGAGTGAATGGAGAAAAAGACCCACAAATTGACAACGATCAAGAAGTTAATGTTGAAGGATCTTACATAGCTGGAAAATTGTGGAATCAATGGTTGATTGCTGGTCAGATACCAACATATTGGGGGCCAGGTCATGATGGGAGTCTTTTACGAGGTGATGCGAGCCGCCCAGTCTATGGCTTTACCGCTCAGCGCGCAGATCAATCAGCTTTTGAAACAAAATGGTTGTCATGGATTGGTCCGTGGCAATATCAAGCATTTGCAGGTCAATTAGATGACTATTCTGCTGTACCTGATGCTAAATTAGTGGGTCTACGTCTTACGGCACAACCTTTACCTTATTTAGAATTAGGCGCTTCACGTGCTTTTCAGTGGGGGGGCGAGGGACGACCAGAAAGTTTTAGCTCATTCTGGGATGCTATGATTGGAAACAAGGATAACGGTGGTACAGGAGAACCTGATCCGTCTAATCAGGTTGCAGGATTTGATGCTCGATTGAATTTTCAGCAGTTGTTGAGTGTACCTATGAGTCTGTATGGACAATATGTAGGTGAGGATGAGGCTGGTGGATTACCTTCTAAAAAAATGTATCTTGCTGGCGTAGATTATTCGTCATCTTTTAAAAACATGCCATATCAACTTTATACAGAATGGGCTGATACTCGTACCAACCGTGACGCGTTAGGGGTTTCATATAATCATTCAACTTATACCGATGGTTATTACCAACATGGTTTCCCATTGGGGCATGCTATGGGTGGTGATGGTGAAATGGTATCTTTGGGTGGTGATATTCGATTCGATGCAATGAACCGTCTAAATGGTCGATTATTATTTGCAAAGGTTAATCAATCTGGCCGTATTACCAATGCAGCCTTTCCTGAAACAGATGATATTAAAGCTATCGATTTAACTTGGTCACATTACTTAAGTCCATTTGTACCAATCAAAATTAATGGTTGGTTCAGCGATTCTGATTTACATGGTAATGATGCTGGTGCATCGATTGGTATAGAAATACCTTTGGATAAACGCGTTTTTCATTATTAATATTTGAGAGTGATAGAACCCGCATTTATTGCGGGTTTTTATGTTTTACGGATTAATCTCGAAGTAATTGGAATCCAAATTTTTGGTTATCATGTTGATATATAAAATCAACAAGCTGGTCTGTATTGAGTGTGCTTTTTAATACTCTAAGCTACGAGTTTGGTAAGTCATATACATAGAACCTCAATGAAACAGACTTTAGGTATTTGTAGGGCTTTGTTGCACAAACATTCAAAAGCTAAACTTCTTCCAAGTTATCTAAATTTAAGTGGCAACTTGGGTGTGAGGTCGGCCTAAATCTGTAAATTTATTTAATACGGCCACACGTGCATGAATCTCATTGACTTGGCTTTGAAAGTTTCTCGCACGGAGTTTATCGCCTAATAATTTGATGCAATGCATCTTGGTTTCTATCAGACTTCTGCGATGATAGCCTGACCAATTTTTCCATATTGTTCTTCCTAAACGTTTAACTGTTCGAAGTAATTCATTTCGCTCTAGCGAGCTGGTCTTTGTATCTTTCCAAGGTTTCGCATTTTTTCTTGGCGGAATCACCGCATGTGCTTGTCGGTCTGCAATTACTTGACGGCATTGCTTGGTGTCATAAGCCCCATCAGTATAGACAGAGTCAATCTGCTCATCTTGTGGAATCTGATCGAGTAAATCACCAAGCACTTGTGAATCACTCACATTATTTGTAGTGAGTTGAATAGCGCGTATTTGAAGGGTTTCAGCATCTATACCAATATGAAGTTTACGCCATTGGCGACGATATTCAGGTTGGTGTTTCTTACGCTTCCATTCACCTTCGCCTAGAAACTTTAAGCCAGTAGAATCGACGAGTAGCTGGAGACCATTACTGCTTTTTTGATAGTTAATTGCAATATCAATATGCTTTTGTCTTCTGCAGATGGTGGAATAGTCTGGTGCTGTCCAATCTAATCTACAAAGATGAATGAGACTTTGCACAAAGCCAGTGACCATGCGTAAAGAAAGACGAAATAAGGATTTGATCATTAAACAGCATTGGATGGCTGTATCTGAATAAGTTTGATTTCGACCATGTTTACCTTTGGGTTGAGCGTACCATTGAGTCTTGGGATCAAACCAAATTGAGAGATTTCCTCGATTTATTAATGCACTGTTATAAGAAGACCAATTGGTTGTACGATAGATTTTAGGTGTGGGCTTATTCATTTGAGAATTATATTGTGGAATAAGCCTTTAGAGATAGGTTTGTGCAACAAAGCCTATTTGTAGATGTATTACCTAGCAGAAAATTAGAGGAAAATCGAAGAGTGAATTGGTAAATAGGCTGAATACTTTGAATGAAGTTGATGTAATATTTGAGTTTATTTAGTGATATCTAATTATTGAATAAAACTTATAGGGCTTATCAATTTTGTTTTATATGAGGTTTTTGCATATAAATATAATAAAACAAGCAATAGTGTGTATAACTAAATCTTTATAATGAATATATATTTTTAAAAGTGTAATAAGTACACGATTTTTGTGAGTTGGTGCTGTCAATGTCATTAAATGAGGAAAGACTTACTCATCTTAAACAGCTTGAAGCTGAGAGTATTCATATTATCCGCGAAGTAGCTGCTGAGTTTGAAAACCCAGTAATGCTTTATTCTATTGGTAAGGATTCAGCAGTGATGCTGCATCTGGCGCTCAAAGCGTTCTATCCTGCCAAGCTTCCATTTCCGCTTCTACATGTCGATACGGGTTGGAAATTTAAAGACATGATTGCTTTCCGCGACAACATGGCAAAAACCCATGGTTTTGATTTGATCGTACATCAAAACAAAGAAGGGAAAGATGCGGGCATTAACCCATTTGACCATGGTAGCTCAAAATATACCGACATCATGAAAACTCAAGGCTTAAAACAAGCACTTGATAAATACGGTTTTGATGCGGCATTTGGTGGTGCACGTCGTGATGAAGAAAAATCACGTGCGAAAGAACGTGTCTATTCATTCCGTGACTCGAAACACCGTTGGGACCCAAAAAACCAACGTCCTGAACTTTGGAATCTTTACAACGGTAAAGTGAACAAAGGTGAAAGTATTCGTGTGTTCCCACTATCAAACTGGACTGAGCTTGATATTTGGCAATATATCTACTTGGAAAGCATTCCATTGGTTCCACTTTACTTAGCTGCAGAACGTCCTGTGGTTGAGCGTAGTGGCACCCTGATTATGGTTGATGATGAACGTATGCCTTTAAAAGAAGGCGAAGTTCCACAAATGAAATCGGTACGCTTCCGTACACTTGGTTGTTACCCACTTACGGGTGCAGTAGAGTCAACGGCAAATACCTTACCTGAAATTATCCAAGAAATGTTGCTTGCAACCAGCTCTGAACGTCAAGGTCGTATGATTGACCATGATGAAGCGGGCTCGATGGAGAAGAAAAAGCAAGAAGGTTATTTCTAAAATCTCCCTCTAGCCCCTCTTTAAAAAAGAGGGGGGAACTCCCGAAATAAATGGAGGAAAGTCCTCCTTTATCAAAGGGAGATTTAGAGGGATTAAAGAGATTAAAACCGATTTCTAAAGAATATGTGGAGTTTTGAGCAATGTCTCATCAATCAGAACTGATTAGCCAAGATATCTTGGGCTATCTAAAACAACATGAAAATAAAGACTTATTGCGTTTTCTGACTTGCGGGAACGTCGATGATGGTAAGTCAACTTTAATTGGTCGTTTGCTTTACGATTCAAAATTGATTTATGAAGATCAATTGCAAGCGGTGACTCGTGACTCTAAAAAAGTCGGTACGACAGGCGATGCACCTGACTTAGCACTCCTTGT
Organism: Acinetobacter sp. P1332; assembly: GCF_044057475.1. NCBI lineage: Bacteria > Pseudomonadati > Pseudomonadota > Gammaproteobacteria > Moraxellales > Moraxellaceae > Acinetobacter > Acinetobacter sp. P1332. The sequence continues at coordinate 2,381,586 of NZ_CP171157.1, read as the reverse complement.
AGATGGTCTACAAGCTGAACGTGAGCAGGGTATTACCATTGATGTTGCTTATCGTTATTTCTCAACTGAAAAACGTAAGTTCATCATTGCTGACACACCGGGACATGAGCAATATACGCGTAATATGGCAACGGGTGCGTCAACCTGTGATCTTGCGATTATCTTGATTGATGCGCGCTATGGTGTACAAACTCAGACGCGTCGCCATACGTATATTGCAAGCTTACTGGGCATTAAGAACATTATTGTTGCGATTAACAAAATGGACTTGGTTGAATTTTCTGAAGCGCGCTTCAATGAAATTCAGACGGAGTATGCAGGTTTTGTGGCGCAATTGGGTGACCGTAAGCCAAACAACATTATCTTTACGCCTATTTCAGCATTGAATGGTGATAACGTTGTCAATAAATCACCAAATACGCCATGGTATACAGGCGAAACGTTAATGGGTACGCTTGAGTCTGTGGAAATTAACCGCAGTTCAGTGACCAACGATTTTCGTTTCCCTGTGCAATATGTGAACCGTCCAAACCTCAACTTCCGTGGTTTCTGCGGTACAGTTGCGCTAGGTGATGTATCGGTAGGTGATAAAATCGTGGCTTTACCATCAGGCAAGTCGTCGACGGTTAAAGAAATCGTTACTTATGATGGGAACTTAGAGCGTGCCGTTGCAGGTCAAGCAGTAACGTTGACGCTGAATGACGAAATTGATATTTCGCGTGGTAACGTGCTTGTACGTGCGGATCAAGCTGCGCCAGAAATTTCACGTTCGGTCAATGCCACTGTGGTTTGGATGGCAGATCAACCGCTGGTGATTGGTAAGTTGTATAACTTAAAAGTGGGTACGCAAACTGTTCCTGCAAAAGTCACTGCAATTAACTACCGTACCAATGTCAATACATTGGAAAAGGTACAAGTCGATAGCCTTGAGCTGAATGCCATTGCTAATGTCACCGTTGAGTTTGATGCGCCTGTCGTATTTGATCGCTACCAAGACAGTCGTTATACAGGTTCGTTTATCTTCATCGACCGTTTAAACAACGTGACGATTGGTGCGGGTATGGTGGAAGAGTCTGTGGAATGGTCTGCGCATAGCAACCCTGTCACAGCGGAAGACCGTGCTGCACGTTTAGGTCAAAAACCTGCTGCGGTAACTGTCTCTGCGAAAGCTCTAGAAAATGCACAAGCACTTGAAAACTTGTTGATTCAACAAGGTGTAGTTGCGATTGCGAAAGCGGGTCTAACTGCTGATCAGGTTGCACTAGTACGTGAAACAGGTGTGGTTGTGGTGACTGACCTTGTCGACGGCACAGATGTCGCATTCACTCAAGATGCGGTTGAAGAGCTAGCTGATAAAATTGTTGAATTGGTTCGTCTATAAGAGATTGAGCTGATTTGAAGGAACCCACCGTAAGGTGGGTTTTTTATTTCTATTTTAGATGGATAAATATTATTCAAATAAATAATATGATATTTCAATAAAAATTCAGTGCTATAGAATGCCTCTTTTGTAGAGGGGTATTATGAAAAAAATATTATTATTTATTGGTTTAACTTTAACTTTTGCTGCTGATGCTAAACAGCCCACGCAAAGTGATGAAGCGATTAAGAAGGAAATTATTCAACAATCGATACAAGCGTATTCGGGAAATTGTCCTTGTACTTACAATACTGCAAGAAATGGAAGTCGGTGTGGTAAACGTAGTGCTTACAATCGAGTCGGTGGTGCTGCGCCACTGTGTTATCCAGAGGACGTGAGTGATCGTATGGTAAAAGAATTTAAAGGGCGAGCGTAATTTAAGTTCGATTTACAAGGCTTGGAAAATGAAAGAAAACCTGCGGAGATACAGGTTTTCGATTTTGGTGAGGGATTAGACAAGCTTTAATTATTGAGATTGTTAATCGATTGGTTTTGTTAGGAAGTCTCATTATCTTTATTTAAGCGCTTTTTCAGTTTATTCACATAACGTTTAAATGGCCACGTAAACTGCTTCACAAAACTGTTTGGAATTTTATAGCCGACTGTGCCATATACACTGGCCAAATGATTAGGCATATAAATCGATTTAAAAATCACGTCATAAAGTGGAATAAAGGCTGCATAATTTTTATCAATCGCAGGCTTTTCGGAAGAATGATGCCAGTGGTGAAACTCAGGTGTTGCGATCAGCCAGCGCAGATAGGGAAAGCGAAAACGCACGTTGGAGTGAATAAAAATGGCATGGAAAGAAATAAAGACTAAATAAGCAAAGACCGCAGACGTATGAAAACCTAACAAGAAAATTGGTAAGGTTGCGATAAAACGGGTCATTAACACTTCAACGATGTGTAAGCGTGAAGAGGCTAGCCAGTCCATTTGTTCCGTTGAATGGTGAATGGCATGAAAGCGCCATAAAAAATTCACTTCATGCATCGCACGGTGTAACCAATAGGTGGTGAAGTCCACCACGATCAATAGCTCAATAAACTGTAACCAAATTGGCTGTGCCTGCACATAAGGCACAATCGGGTTGTCGGGAATGTGCGTGATCCAATACTGAATAGGCATGACCGTTAAAAACGAAAAAAGCTGAATGCCAATATGGCTAAACATGAAATATTTCATGTCTGTGACCCAGCCAACGCGCAGAATTTTCTGTTCAGTGTTCTTTGCAAAGAATCCTTCAAGTGGGATAAAAACCAAAGCAAGGATGATTAAGGTAATAACGAAATAATCAAAACCTGCATAAAAGGGTAGGGCTGGCAATGTCGGTGCTTTGATCAGTCCACAGCCTAAAATAGCTGCTAAAATGGTGATACACAAACCATAAAAACCATATTTATTCTGTTTAATGATCGCACTATAGGTACCAAAGCCAGCACTGATTACAATGCCAAACAGTAAGGTATAGTAGAAAACATCATAGTGTTTGCTATATAGCGGGCGTAGCTCTGGTGTGGTGAGCACAGTGGGAAATAAAAAGCATAAAGCAGCAAAAATACCCAAAAAGCCTAAGGAAACAGAAAGAAATGCACTGATCTTGCCTTGCCCAGCATTGAGTTGTAGGTTTTCAAATTTTTTTCTGAGTTGATCTGTCATTTTAATTTAATTCTGAATTTTAGGAGTTTTGTCAGAGTTCACTTGAGGGGGAATGTGAAAACATAGGTTAAATTTTAGCGGTATTGCAACTGTTCAGCAATCTTATCTAAAAATATCAAGTAATCCTTCACGTTTATCCATTCGATCTTAAATTTTGATGTTCTATTTCAGGGCTTGAGGTTGCAATCATTAAAAAATTATTTAAGATATATCTTAATAATTTAAAGATGTATCTTTTTATGTCTAAAGCACAAAAAGTTGAACCCTTTGCTGATTTAGAGACAGCACCAGTGTTACGTAAACAGCGCCTATTTGAAGCGGGTCAGATGAAACTTTTAGCCTTACATCTCATTTCATTCGCGCCTAAATATGGCTATGACCTTATTAAAGAAGTGGGTGAAATTGTGGGAGGGGGCTATTGCCCAAGTGCAGGAACGATCTATCCAACCTTGAATTATTTGGAAGAGCAGCAGTTTGTTCAGGTCGCGTTAGATGATGCTGAGCGCAAGCAATACCGTATAACGGCCTTGGGTTTGAAGCATCTTGAGGTTGAGCAAGCAAGTGTGGAAAAGATCTTATCTCGTTTTGATACGCGTAAACAAATTCAAAATAATGAACAATATCTTGACATTAAACGTGCGATGGAAAACCTCAAAGCTTCCTTAAAGCTCAAGATACAACACAGTGAGCTGAGCGCTGAACAAATTCGTGTTATTGCAGAACAAATTGATCAAGCAGCGGTGAATATTGCACGTCTCTAGGAAAACAGAATGAAACAACATGCTTATGAAGTCACCCTCAAACACATTGCAGATGCTCAAGGCAACCCGTCGACCTATACCGATACTTTGAGTTTTAACAGCTATAACCACGACGATATTTTTAAAGTGTTACAGGTGATTCAAAACAGTCAAATGCTGGATGATGAAGCAGCGAAATCATTTGCTGTTGGTTTAAAGCTTTTTAGTGAGGTGATACTGGAGCATAAAAACCTTCCACTCTTTAAAGACTTTATGCCACATTTAGGGCAGTTTATGAAAGCTTTAAAACAAACCGTTAAAACGCAAAGCCAAAGCTAATTTTTATTTACTCAGGTCGATTATGTTCAACACGCTCCCCAAAATTCATATCAAACATTTAAATTGGTTAATGCCTTTATTGCTTTCCGGCCTGATGAGTGGTTCTATTTCTGGTTTTAACTTACTGCTAAATAAAGGCCTAGTGCATAATTTCTTCCATCTTTGGCTCAAAAGCTGGAGCTTATCTTGGTTGATTGCATTTCCTCTGATTATGGTATTTTTACCTTTGGTTCGTATATTTCTAATGCAGTTTGTATCTTTGCCTGATCAGCCACGCAACTGACATACCTGTGCTTTTCATTTGGCCCGAATCGTTCTAAGTAATGTTTGAGAGGGATGTCGAGAGCGGTCCCAGCTTGCTTTTTTTATCAATGATCAGCGCTATCACGCAGCAAAATAGTCTTCACACTATACATAAGTACGGTGTTCTTCATTTCAATTTATTTCTATGATCAAATAGGTCTATGAAACTTGAAAAATATCGCAAGAGTTAGGAATAAATCATGTCACAAACAACGATGCAACAGGTCATTATTACAGAGCCGGGTGGTGTGGATAAGCTGGCATATGAAACAGTGACTATCCCTGAAGCAAAAGCAGACGAGGTCTTGGTTAAGGTTCATGCGTTTGGTATTAACCGTCCAGATATTTTACAGCGTCAGGGTTTATATCCAATGCCGGCTGGGGTAACGCAAGTGCCAGGACTTGAGGTTGCAGGTGAGGTCGTTGCAATTGGAGCTGAAGTTACACAGTTTAAATTAGGCGATAAAGTTTGTGGTTTGACCAATGGTGGTGGTTATGCAGAGTATTGCGTGGTTCCACAAAGTCAAACTTTACATATTCCAGAAAATGTAAGCTTTGTGGAAGCGGCGGCTATTCCTGAAACTTTTTTCACGGTTTGGGCAAATGTGTTCCAAATGGGTAAAGCCAAAGCAGGGGAAGTGGTGTTGGTGCATGGCGGAACCAGTGGTATTGGCACCACGGCACTCATGCTATGTAAAGCATTGGGCATTAAAACCTTTGCAACCGTTGGCAGCGATGAAAAAGTACAAGCCATTGCAAATTTAACAGATGCCATCAATTATAAAACCCAAGACTTTGAACACGAGATCAATGAGAGAACGGAAAATGCTGGTGTTGATTTGATTTTAGATATGGTGGGTGCACCGTATTTGGAAAAGAATTTGAACTTGCTTCGCCGCGATGGACGTTTGGTTTATATTGCCTTTTTGGGTGGGGCAAAAGCCAAAGAGGTTAAGTTGGGGCAAATTATGATGAAGCGCTTAACCATCACAGGTTCGACCATGCGTGCACGAAATACGGCTGAGAAGGCTGAGATTGCACAAGGTTTACAAAATCATGTAGCACCGCTATGGGCCAAAGGTGAGTGCTTGCCAATGATTTATCAAACTTTTGATTTCGATCAGATTCAAGCAGCACATGCGTGCATGGATACGGGTGAGCACGTGGGTAAAATTGTGGTAAAAATTTTGTAATATTTCTATAGTATAAAAAATAGAGCTGACCTAGTGTCAGCTTTTTTTTGCCTAAAATTTTTCCAAAAAATAAAAATAATGTACTGAAAATAGAAAATAATTTAACAAAGATTAAAAAAAGATAACTGTTCGACACAACCTGTCAAAACTGTGGTGTAAATTTGCAACTAAATTTAAACCTGACAAATTTACGTGGTTTTAAATGAAAAATAAAACAGAAAAGAGGGTTGTCATGAAAATTTTATCGACATCATATACACATGCACATGGTTTCCGTGCGCTCAAGCGCTTGCATAAGGCGGTTATCTATAATAGTGTTTTACCTGATGAGTTACATAAGTTGTATAAAGCCTTAATTCATTTTGAACGCTATATAGAGCGATTAGCGCATCAGAAAACCGCTGTAAAGAAGAGGAAATCTAACAAACATTGAGCGCTTTTTTTGATAAAAACATGACATAGCTTGAAAGTTGACTGTTTGTCTTTTACTTAATATTATTCAGTGATTTATATTGAATATAATGCTTAGGCATTTAACTATAAATAAAGACACAACATTGATTGTGCAGCGAGGGCAATATGAAGCGTAAAGCTTCAACACATGAACGCCTTGCGGAGCGTTTAGCAAATATTTTGACTAAATTAAATACTGGGTATCAATTGGGGGTTGCAGAACTAGCACATGAATTTCAGGTGAGTACTCGGACAATAGAGCGAGATTTTGATCGTCTCAATACGTATTTACCTTTACTTCAAGATGAATATACCAAGAAGTACTTTTTAGATCCTGTTTATCTTGGGCGCTTTAAGCTACAAGACATTCAGAACTTTGCGCAGCTTTCTGGGATCAGTGAGCTCTATCCATCTCTAGATATGTCTTTTCTACGTGGCCTGCTTGATGAGCGTGCGAATCAAGTGTTCTCTGCCAAAGGTTATTATTATGAAAATGCACAGCAATTTGCTGAACATTTTCAGGTTTTTGCGGGCGCGATTCATAAGCGTCAAAAAATCAGTTTTATTTATAATGATCGTTTGCGCCATGTTGACCCGTATCGTTTAATTCATCATCAGGGAAGTTGGTATTTGGCTGCAGCTGTAGTTGATGAATTACGTGCTTATCGTTTAAGTAAAATAGATCAAGTGGTTGTACATGAGTCGGAGCTTTTCGAGCACCATTTAGAAGTTTTGACCCAATTAGAGCTTAGTGAGGGGATTTGGTTTGCAAAGCATAAGCAAACGGTCAAAATATCGGTGCGACCTGAAGTTGCTTTATATTTTAAGCAACGTCTGTTATTGCCAGAGCAACAAATTGTACTAGAAGATGCATCGGGTGGTTTATTAATTGATTGTCAAATTTGCCATGAAATGCAACTTTTACCTTTGGTACGTTATTGGATTCCATACATTAAAATTATTGAGCCAGCTCATTTTCAAGAAAAATTAGAACAAGATCTGCAACATTACTTATTACCACCCTTATCGTGATAAACGAATGAGATATTATTTTTAAGAGAGTCAATGTGCTCTCTTTTTTTGTGCATTGCATTATGCTTTTTCTGTAGGCATAAAAAAACCAGCTTAACGCTGGGTTCTTTATATGCACCATACTTAGAAGTATAAGAATGGTGCCCGAGGCCAGACTCGAACTGGCACGCTTTGTGGGCGGGGGATTTTAAATCCCCTGTGTCTACCGATTTCACCACTCGGGCTTTAACAAGATGGAGGCGGAGGTCGGAATCGAACCGGCGTCCACGGAGTTGCAGTCCGCTGCATGACCACTCTGCCACCCCGCCGCGTCTTGTTGATGCGTATATTAGCAAGCTCTGAAAAAAAAACAATAGCGCTTTCATTCGTATGCGCATAAAAACAGCATATAGCGAAAAATATTTAAAATTATCATGTATTATGTGCAAAATTGATTCATATCAACACTTGGAGATGTGCCGTGGCATTAGTTTTAGATGGTCGTGCATTGGCAAAAAAAATTGAAGCTGACTTGTTAACTCGCGTTGAAGCGCTCAAAGCAAAATCAGGTCGTACCCCAATTCTTGCGACTATTTTGGTGGGTGACGATGGTGCATCTGCAACTTATGTACGTATGAAAGGAAATGCCTGCCGTCGTGTTGGTATGGACTCACTTAAAGTTGAACTTCCAAAAGAGACCACCACTGAACAATTGTTGGCAGAAATTGAAAAACTGAATGCAAATCCTGATGTTCACGGTATTTTGCTTCAACATCCAGTGCCTGAACAAATTGATGAGCGTGCATGTTTTGATGCAATTTCTCTTGCAAAAGATGTGGATGGCGTAACGTGTCTTGGTTTTGGTCGTATGGCCATGGGTGAAGCAGCATATGGTTCTGCGACACCTGCAGGTATTATGACTATTTTGCAAGAAAACAATATCGAAATTGCTGGAAAGCATGCTGTTGTTGTAGGACGTTCTGCAATTTTGGGTAAGCCAATGGCTGCGATGTTACTTCAAGCCAATGCGACCGTAACGATCTGCCACTCACGTACTCAGAACTTAGCTGACTTTGTGAAACAAGCCGATATTATCGTGGGCGCGGTTGGTAAGGCGGAATTGATTCAAAAAGATTGGATCAAACAAGGTGCAGTGGTTGTTGATGCTGGTTTCCATCCACGTGATGGTGGTGGTGTAGGCGACATTCAATTGGTCGGTATTGAAGAAGTGGCTTCTGCGTACACACCTGTTCCAGGTGGTGTTGGCCCAATGACGATTACGACACTAATTCGTCAAACAGTTGAAGCTGCTGAAAAAGCTTTAGGTTAATTTTTATAAGACTCTAAAATCAGTTTTATGTTGGTGTTGGAGTCGTGACATCGTCATTTGCTGCTGTTCGAGGCCGGACCAAATTCGATAAAAATGTTTCTGCGAAGCATTAAATAAATGATGATTTCAGTCGAGTTCAGCAAATGGCAATGGTTTTGCCTACTTTTGTCGAAACAAAAGTAGGTCGAACCGAAGGTTATGCATATCATGCGTCTTAATGTGTAAGACTCCGTCGTGCGTTTATTAAAAAATTCTACAAATATAAAATGTCCATGAGCTGTACTTTCCAATTTCCTCAAGCACCTAAACATTTACTAAAAGCCTTGCATGAGGTGATTCCAAATTGTGAGCTTTTAGCTCAGCAACTTCCTGAGACATCCATTTCACTGTGGCTCATTCCTCCAGTATTTCCAACCGATAAACTGGATGATGAAATCATTCGTCGTATTTGGAATGAAACGCCATATTGGATCTTTTGTTGGGCTTCAGGTCTAGCCATGGCGCAGTGGTTACTGGCAGAGCCTCATCATGTCAAAGATAAGGTGGTGTTGGATTTTGGTGCAGGTTCAGGTGTGGTGGCGATTGCAGCCAAAATGGCGGGCGCAAAACGTGTGATTTGTTGCGATATTGATGCAGTTAGTTTAGATGCTTGCCGTGCCAATGCGGAACTCAATAACGTAGAGCTAGAGTATTTGGATGACTTATATCAATCTGAACAGGTCGATATTCTATTGGCTGCCGATGTTTTATATGACCAATGTAATCGTTTCTTTTTAGATGAGTTTTTAAAGTTTGCACCTGAGGTTTGGGTGGCAGATAGTCGTGTTAAAAATTTTAGTCATCCGCAATACATAAAGCTTGATGAGCGTAGTGCCACAACTTGGCCAGATCTAGATGAGTCACTAGAGTTTCGCAATGTGAGTTTTTATCGAACGTTGAATGTTCAAAAAGGGCACTAAGCCCTTTTTTATATATCAGAAGGTCTTAAGAGCACGTATAGCGTACAACATGTAGTGTGCTTGGTCGTGCTTCAAGTGACTCGCGTGTTGCAAAGTTTTCACCTTGGTGTAAGTCAGGTGTATTGCTTAAGCCAAAAGTGGCACGAGTTTGACCAATTTGGCGTCCATATTCGGGAACATCTGCTGCAGTATTAGGAATTTCATTAATACTTAAAATCGCCAATTTATAATTCTTTTGTGAACCTAAAACTTTTTGGCAAGCACGTTGTAATTTATTTTCATCGAGTTGCTGATTTTTACGAGCAGCAAGCGTATAAGCAAGGGTAGCACTCGACGCTGATTGATGTTCAATTTGATAGCCAACATTGCCATTGTACTGGCGAGGTGTGCTTTGACATGCAGATACTGCTAAAACGATACAGCTTAAGCCTAAAAGTTTATACGTATTTTTCATATAAAAAGTTCCTAACATTATTCTTGTTCTTAGTATGCCATACACAGGTGTAATTCACGATATTTCAATCGATCAAGTTTCGGCAAAAAAATTGATCAAACATAAAAAATGCCTTTATTCGAGAAGGCATTTTTTATGTTTAGCTTATTAACTTACACAGTCAATTTAAGCATCAATGATCGGTAATCATGCTGTGCTTTTTGGTGTCTTTCATAAAGATGTAAGTCAGTAGAGATAAGCCAATCATGAAGGTGATGTAGTAAAAGAAGTAGTTTTCATGTCCTGCATTTTTAAAGCTCAACGCCACAAGTTCTGCTGTACCACCAAAGATAGTATTGGCAATCGCATAAGGCAGGGCAACCCCTAGTGCACGAATATGTGCTGGAAAGAGCTCTGCTTTGACTACGGCATTAATTGCGGTATAACCCGTTACAATTACCATACCGCTCATACATAGCATGAATGCGGTTGTTGGACTGTTGGTTGAACCAAGACCGTTGAAAATTGGAATCGTGAACAGTACACCCAATACACCAAAAGTGATCATAATTGGTTTACGACCAATTTTATCAGACAGTGCACCCACCACAGGTTGCAATAGCATGAAGACAAAGATTGCAGCTGTGGTGATCTCTGTTGCTGTGGTTTTCTCAAAACCTGAGGTGTTGACTAAGTATTTTTGTAAATACGTGGTAAAGGTATTGAATGCCAGTGTTCCACCTGCAGTCAGCATAATTACGGTGAACGCTTGCTTTGGATATTTGGTAAATAAAGCAAGTGCGCTAGATTTTGGGCCACCATTTTTAGCTTGTTCCTGTGCATCTTTTGAGGATTGGGTTTCAACCAAACCACGACGAATCCAGAACACCACAATGGCAAGTACAGCACCAATGAAGAAGGGAATACGCCATCCCCATTCAGATAACTGTGCTTCGCTCATGGTGCGTTGTAAAATGATCAACACACACAGCGCCAAGAGCTGACCTGAAATGAGAGTCACATACTGAAAACTAGAGAAGAAACCACGATGGTTTTTCCCAGCCATTTCCGTTAAATAGGTTGCGCTTGAACCGTACTCTCCACCAACACTTAAACCTTGCAATAAACGGGCAAAGAGCAATAAGGCAGGTGCGAGCATACCCACACTGGCATAGGTGGGTGCACAGGCAATAATCAAAGATCCTACACACATTAAAGATACAGAGAGGGTAAGACCTGATTTACGTCCTTTACGATCTGCATAAATGCCCATGATCCACGCGCCAATAGGACGCATCAGGAAGCCCAGTGCAAAGACGGCAGCAGCTTGTAACAGTTTTACCGTGTCATCCCCTTCAGGGAAAAACTGTGGCGCGAAATATAAGGTAAATGCGGCATAGACATACCAGTCATACCATTCAACTAAGTTGCCAGCTGAACCACCGAGAATCGATTTTAAGCGGGTCTTTTTATCGATGCTTACTGGAGCAGTTTGGGGAGATAGATCAGTCACAAAAATTTCCCAAAGAGAAGTTCGGAAAATACATCTTTTAACTTTTTAAGTAGAAAAAGTTAAAACAATATATTTTAAGATTAAACAAAAAATTCTGTTTCGTTATACGCCCCTTATCCTTGGACTTCATTCGACTTTAGTCTAAATGTTGGTATGATTTATATGCTGTTAAGTTTTTCTAATGAATATCTTTATTTTAATGGGAAATTATCATTTTACTTATTCAAAACAAACTCTTGTGATTTTTTAATGTGTGAATAGTCAATTAAAATACAAGGGGTTATAGGGCTTTTTTATTTTATGGTGAATGTTGATTTTTAGAAAAGAAAGTGTTTTTTAGCTTGGAAATTAGTCGATTTTTCACTGAATAGTCAAAATTAAAAATTAAATTGTAAAAATAGATGCAGTTATTAATTTATTTAGAATAACGAATTTCCTCTGATCTGAATGGCTTTGGAGTATGACAAGGTTGGATTTTGATGTTAAGTTTAGCGTGAAGAACAAAAATAACACAATAACTCAATGAGAGAGGTGAATATGCAAGACACAGATGCCATTTATGATATTGCCGTTGTGGGCGCGGGCATCAATGGGGTGGGCATTGCAAATGACGCTGTAGGGCGCGGTTTAAGTGTTTTCGTCTGCGAAAAAGATGACTTAGCTAGTCATACGTCTTCAGCCAGTAGCAAGCTCATTCATGGTGGATTGCGTTATCTCGAACAAAAAGAATTTCGTTTGGTGCGTGAAGCGCTATTAGAGCGTGAAGTACTGTTAAAAAAAGCCCCACATTTGATCCATCCTATGCGTTTTATTATGCCGCATTTACCTTATTTGCGTCCTGCGTGGTTGATTCGTTCAGGCTTGTTTATCTATGACTATTTGGCAAAACGAGAAACATTAGAGGGCTCGGAGCTTGTTCATTTTAATGTCGATAGCCCGTTAAAAGACACCATTAAGCGTGGTTTTGAATATTCGGACTGTACTGTGGATGATGCTCGTTTGGTGGTAGTTAATGCAATTCAAGCGCATGAGCTGGGAGCTCAAATTCGGACACAAACACGATGTGTTTCTGCGGTTCAGCAGGAGGGTGTGTGGTGTCTAACCTTAGAGCATCAAAAACAACATTACCAAATTAAAGCTCGAACTTTGGTTAATGCAACGGGTGCATGGGTCACGGATTTTATTCAACAGCAACTGTCCAAAACCCCAAAGGCAGGCATTCGATTGGTTCAGGGCAGTCATATTATTGTGAAGCGTTTATACCCGGAACCGCATGCGTTTATTCTACAAAATGATGATCAACGCATTGTGTTTGTAATTCCTTATTTAGATGAATACAGCCTGATTGGTACCACGGACGTAGAGTTTGAGGGGGATGCAAATCATGTCCATATCACCGAGCAGGAAACTGCTTATTTGATTGATGTGATTAATGACCATTTCAAGCTTCAATTACAGCAAGAAGATGTAATCTCAAGCTTTGCAGGTGTAAGGGCATTGTATGATGATGCAAGTACACAAGCCTCTAAAGTGACACGTGATTATGTACTGGCGATATCTAAACCTGTTGCGGATGAAGCACCATTATTATCTGTTTATGGTGGAAAGTTAACGACTTATCGAAAGTTGGCGGAAGCGGCTTTGCTACAGCTAAAACGTTATTTTCCACACATGAAGGCGGAATGGACGGCTGAGGCAAAACTCCCAGGTGCGGAAGGTTTTAGTTCAGTTGAGGTTTTATGTGCAGAGTTGATGCATGAAATCAAAGGACTGGATTTTCAAACAGCGCATCGTTGGGCAAACAGTTATGGTAGTCGAGTGTGGCATATGCTCAGTGAGAACAAAGATGTACAAACTTTAGGGCAGTCTTTTGGCCATGGTTTGTATCAGCAAGAAGTGGATTATGTGGTGAAACGTGAGTGGGCCATCAGCAGTGAAGATATTTTAAAACGCCGGACTAAGCTGTATTTAAAATTTGATGCACTAGAAACCCAAGCTTTAGACCTCTACTTGCAGGATTTACACCTGCGTCGTCTGCAAGAGGATGCTGCATAGTATTGATTGTGTCAGGTTACATTTCATTCCGTTCTATTAAAAAAGCCGCTATTGCGGCTTTTTTAGATTTAAACTTTGATACCGCCGAGCTGTTTACAGTCTACAGGTGTCTTCCATTTTACAGCCGTTCCCCAAACGACTGGACGGACAATACGCCAAAGCGTTGGCTGGCATTGTAGTCAATGACGACGTAACACCGACTTGATTGTGCACGTTCAGCAAGACGCGGATAGAGTTCAACTATGCTGCCATAAGTGCTCTTGGCGACTTTGCTGAGCTTTTGATTTCAAAATTGAGTTGAATCGGAGGGGGCTTTGATCGAGTAAACATGAAGTGCTGGCTGAGTTGTTGCTACTTATTTTAGTCGCGATTGGCTGGATAAATTTTGTTGACTTATATAGTTTTAAAATTATAAATAGATTAAAAAAAGACCGCTTATGCGGTCTTTTTTTTGGCTTAATTTAAAGATTAAGCAGATTGCTTAACAGCATCTAAAAGTTCGTTTTGACGAGCTTTAAGTGCAGCTGGTAGGCGTTCACCAAGTTTGTCGAATAGTTCAGTGTGGCTTTCAAGCTCTTTGATCCATTGATCTTTGTCTTGAGAAGTCACAAGGTCAAACTGGGCTTTAGTGAAGTCAGAACCTGTCCAGTTCAACTGTTCATACGTTGGAACTAAACCAATTGGTGTTTCAACTGCATCAGCACGGCCTTCACAACGGTCAATGATCCATTCAAGAACACGCATGTTTTGACCGAAACCAGGCCATACGAAGTTGCCTTCAGCATCACGACGGAACCAGTTCACATTGTAGATGCCCGGAAGTTTGTTGCCCGCAGCTTTAGCTTTCGCTGCAACTTCTTCACCAAGCTCTAACCAGTGAGAGAAGTAATCCGCCATGTTGTAACCAGCAAATGGAAGCATTGCGAATGGGTCACGACGAACAATACCTTGTTGGCCTACGGCCGCAGCAGTTGTTTCAGAGCCCATAGTTGCAGCTTTGTAAACACCATCTACCCAGTCAAATGCTTCTGAAATTAGAGGCACTGTGTCCGCACGGCGACCACCAAAGATGAACGCTGAAATTGGAACACCGGCTGGATTTTCCCAGTCAGCATCAATAGAAGGACATTGACCAGCTGAAACAGTGAAGCGCGCATTTGGATGAGCCGCTTTTTCTGCGCCAGTGTGAGGTTGACCTTTCCAGTTGGTCAGGTTAGCAGGTGCTTCTTTAGTTAGACCTTCCCACCATACTTCACCATTGTCAGTTACCGCAACGTTGGTATAGATCACGTCTTTGTGAAGTGTAGCCATACAGTTCGGGTTGGTCTTGGTATTGGTACCAGGCGCTACACCGAAGAAACCTGCTTCTGGGTTGATTGCGTATAAGCGACCGTCTTCACCTGGTTTGATCCAAGCAATATCGTCACCTACAGTTTCAATTTTCCAACCTTCGTAGCCTGCTGGTGGAATCAACATTGCGAAGTTTGTTTTACCACAAGCAGAAGGGAATGCCGCTGCGATGTAGTGTTTTTCGCCTTGAGGATTAGTCACACCAAGGATCAGCATGTGTTCTGCTAACCAACCTTGTTGACGACCCATAGAAGACGCAATACGTAAAGCTAAGCATTTTTTACCTAGTAATGCGTTACCGCCGTAACCAGAACCGTAAGACCAGATTTCACGTGTTTCTGGATAATGCACGATGTATTTTTCAGGGTTGCAAGGCCATGCAACATCTTTTTCGCCATTAGCAAGCGGCGCACCAACAGTATGTACGCAAGGAATAAATTCACCGTCTGTACCAAGAACGTCATAAACAGCTTTACCCATGCGAGCCATTTTAGACATGCTAACTGCTACATATGGAGAGTCAGTTAATTCGATACCAATGTGCGCAATATGAGAACCCAATGGGCCCATAGAGAACGGTACTACATATAAAGTACGACCTGCCATTGAACCGTCAAACAAACCATTTAGGCGGGCACGCATTTCAGCAGGCTCTTCCCAGTTGTTTGTTGCACCAGCATCTTCTTGTTTTTCAGAGCAGATGTAAGTACGACCTTCAACACGAGCAACGTCAGAAGGATCAGAATTAGCAAGATAAGAACCAGGATGCGTTTCTTGGTTAAGCGCTTGCATTGTGCCGTTAGCGATCATCAAGTTGATATAACGTTGATATTCTTCTTCGCTGCCGTCACACCATTCAATTTTCGCTGGTTTTGTTAATTTTGCAATTTCTTCCACCCACGCAATAAGCTTAGGGTGACGAACGAATTCTGGTGCGTTCACTTGGGTCATGGTGAGGCCTATCTCAAATATGTACACGTTTGTACAAAGTACAATCTCAGCAATAAAATTTACTGCAGAGATGAAAAGATGAAAAAAAAGTGGCTGTATTAAAGCATAATTTGATAAAAAAAATAAGACCAAAGGCGTATCTAAATTATGAACAGCTCGATGGAGTTGCTTCATTTTAATTATTAAAAAACAATAGTTTGGTTAGATTTCTTGCTTTTATTTTGTGTATTTATTATATTTATGAGGATTATTCATTTAAGATATTAGTATTAAAATCATATGCTTGCATTTATTTTGTGATTGAGATTTATTATTGATTAAATAAATGGTAGTCATTTGAATTTTACATAACAAAACTGTTAAGTGTTGAATATTTGGACAAAAATAGAGCAATTACTTCAAGTTTAGGTGCAAAATGTCAGAGCAACTCAAACCTTTATCACTTATTTATAATAAAAAATCAGGTTTTCATGCCGCAAATAAAGATGAAGTGTATGAACAGTTGGTAGCAGATCTGAGTACTGCGGGTTTTGAAATACAGTCATTTGAGTTAAGTGAGTGCATCAACTTTGATCAGATGATGCAAGATATTTTACTACGTCATCGTCAAGCGGAGAATGTAGGGGTCGTGGTTGCTGCAGGTGGCGATGGCACTTTAAATGCTGTTGCATCTAAATTGATGGGAACGGATATTCCCATGGGGATCTTGCCGCTAGGTACCTTTAACTATGTTGCGCGAGTGCTGAATATTCCGTTGGATTTATTAGATGCGGCCAAAACAATTAGTGAAGGGCAGCCACGTTCTGTACATGTGGCACAGCTGAATCAACATATCTATTTGAACAATGCCAGTTTAGGGCTTTATCCTTTATTTATTCAAAAAAGAGAACAGTTTAATAAGCATTTTGGGCGCTTTCCATTGCATGCGTATACCTCAGCATTGGATGTTCTCATCCGCGACCGTAAAGAGTTAAAACTTGAAGTAGAAGTCGATGGACAGCGCTACCCAGTGAAAACGCCATTGATTTTCTTTGGCAATAATCAACTTCAACTGGCAGAAATGAAACTACGTATTGCCGAGGCGGCGGAAGCAGGCAAAGTGGCGGGCGTGGTAGTAGCAAAAAGTGATAAGCGGACTTTGTTCAAGATCTTATGGCAGCTGATTAAAGGCAATTTGGATCAGGCTTCCGATGTTTATAGCTTTGCAGCAGATGAAGTGATTGTTCATTCAAAGCGTAATAAGCTCACGGTTGCGGTAGATGGAGAAATTGTCACGATGACACCACCGCTGAAAATTACAGTACGTAAGCATGCGCTGAATATCATGGTTCCCGCATGATTTTACATTTGTCGGATTTACACTTTGGGACCGAACGCGAAGCCTGTTTGCAGGCCATTCGTCAGTTATGTGAGGAACATCCTTTTGAAGCCGTAGTGGTCAGTGGGGATTTGACGCAGCGCGCGCGGTTTATTCAGTTTTATGCTTGTCGACAGTTTTTAGACAGTTTAAAGCTGCCATATTTGGTGGTGCCGGGGAATCATGATATTCCGCTGTACCATGTGTGGAATCGTTTTTTCAGTCCCTTTGCACGTTATCAACTGTTTTTTGGGGGGATGGAAAACACCTTAGAGACTGAACACTTTTATGTTGTTGGGGTGAATAGTATTCGTCGGCGTTACCACACGCGAGGGCATATTTCACTGAATCAAATTCAAGAGATTGACCTGAAGTTGCAGCAAGCACCTGCACACAAAATTAAACTGATCGTCGCGCATCAGCCTTTTTATACTCCACCAGACCATAGTCATGGTGTGAAAGACTGTCCGATGCTTGGTCGTATTGCGTTGGAGCAATGGAGCCAACATGGTTTAAATGGACTCTTACATGGGCATTTACACCACGCTGCCGTTTATGATTTGAATCAGATTTATCAACTTGGGGTATCGCATCCTGTGCTGGATATTCATGCGGGAACGGCAACGTCTTATCGTTTACATGCGGGCTTGCCCAATAGCTTGAATATTATTTTGCCGAATGCTGATGTACAACATTTGAGCTTTAACGCTGAAACAAATCACTTCGAGTTGATGCAGCAAAATACTTCAGATTGAATTGAGTATCTAAACTTTGATGAGGTTTGCTTAAAAAGAGCGCAAAAATATAAAAATATTTTGTGTTTGCCCTTGAAGCGTTTTATTCCATCCCCACAAAAGTGTCATATCAAAATTTTGTTGATGACCTAGGA
Organism: Acinetobacter sp. P1332; assembly: GCF_044057475.1. Taxonomy (NCBI): domain Bacteria; kingdom Pseudomonadati; phylum Pseudomonadota; class Gammaproteobacteria; order Moraxellales; family Moraxellaceae; genus Acinetobacter; species Acinetobacter sp. P1332. The sequence continues at coordinate 2,363,631 of NZ_CP171157.1, read as the reverse complement.
ATAAGAAGTCATCTTCACATCGTAAACAACGGCATTTTAAAAATGTCTATGGAGCAAGAAATGAGCAAAATTCGTCCTTTACATGACAACGTTGTGATTCGCCGCGTAGAAAAGGAAACTAAAACTGCAGGTGGTTTAATTTTGAGTACTTCTGCTGCTGAACAGCCAGCTCAAGGTGAAATCATTGCAGTAGGCAATGGCAAAATTACAGACAATGGCGTTCGTGCTTTAGACGTAAAAGTGGGCGACAATGTACTGTTTGGTGCATATGCAGGCACTAAAGTTAAAGTTGAAGGCGAAGAACTTCTTGTGATGAAAGAGTCTGATATTTTAGCGGTTCTTGAAGGTTAATTCAGAACGTTCATTTGCTGTTTAAGCAATACAATTGATTAAAATTTAAGAATATTTGGAGTTTAGTATGTCAGCTAAAGACGTAAAATTTGGTGATTCAGCTCGTTCTAAAATGATTGCAGGCGTAAACGTGCTTGCAGATGCTGTAAAAGTAACTTTAGGTCCTAAAGGCCGTAACGTTGTGATCGACCGTTCTTTCGGTGCGCCGCACATCACTAAAGATGGTGTAACGGTTGCGAAAGAAATCTCTCTAAAAGACAAATTTGAGAACATGGGCGCTCAATTGGTTCGTGAAGTTTCTTCTAAAACCAATGACATTGCTGGTGACGGTACAACAACAGCAACTGTACTAGCTCAAGCAATTTTAAATGAAGGCATCAAGTCTGTAACTGCGGGCATGAACCCAATGGACTTGAAACGTGGTATTGACCTTGCAGTTAAAGCATTGGTTGCTGAAATTAAAGCAACGGCTAAACCAGCGTCTGATACCAAAGCGATTGAACAAGTGGGTTCAATCTCTGCAAACTCTGACGAAACTGTAGGTAAACTCATTGCACAAGCAATGGAACGCGTGGGTAAAGAAGGCGTAATTACCGTTGAGGAAGGTTCAGGCTTTGAAGATGCTTTGGACGTTGTTGAAGGTATGCAATTTGACCGTGGTTATATCAGCCCATACTTTGCAAACAAACAAGATACGTTAACTGCTGAATTAGAAAACCCATTCATTTTGCTTGTTGACAAAAAAATCAGCAACATCCGTGAATTGATTACTGTACTTGAAGCTGTTGCTAAAACAGGCAAGCCACTTTTAATCATCGCTGAAGATGTTGAAGGTGAAGCGTTAGCGACACTTGTTGTGAACAACATGCGCGGAATTATCAAAGTATGTGCGGTTAAAGCACCAGGTTTTGGTGACCGTCGTAAAGCAATGCTTCAAGATATCGCAATCTTGACGGGCGCGACTGTGATTTCTGAAGAAGTCGGCATGACTTTAGAACAAGCTTCTCTTCAAGACTTAGGTACTGCGCACAAAATCACTGTATCTAAAGAAAATACTGTGATTGTTGACGGTGCTGGTGACGCAGCTCAAATTGCTGAACGTGTCACTCAAATTCGTGCGCAAATTGAAGAATCGTCTTCTGAATACGACAAAGAAAAACTTCAAGAACGTGTTGCTAAATTGGCAGGCGGTGTAGCTGTGATCAAAATTGGTGCAGCGACAGAAGTTGAAATGAAAGAGAAGAAAGACCGCGTGGACGATGCGCTTCATGCAACACGTGCTGCTGTTGAAGAAGGTGTGGTTGCTGGTGGTGGTGTTGCACTGGTACGTGCTGCAGCTGCACTTGACGGCGTAAACGGTGCGAATGACGATCAAAACGTAGGTATCAACATTTTACGTCGTGCAATTGAAGCACCACTTCGTCAAATCGTTGCGAATGCGGGTGATGAGCCTTCAGTTGTGATCAACGCGGTAAAAAATGGAGAAGGTAACTTCGGTTATAACGCTGCTACTTCTGAGTATGGCGATATGCTAGAAATGGGTATTCTTGACCCTGCGAAAGTAACGCGTTCTGCACTTGAGCATGCTGCATCTGTAGCAGGTTTAATGTTGACAACTGAATGTATGATTACTGACGTTCCAGAAGACAAGCCAGCAATGCCTGATATGGGCGGCATGGGTGGTATGGGCGGAATGATGTAAGCTGCACCATATTATTTTAGATGTAAAAAGGCCGCTTAAATGCGGCCTTTTTATTATTTGTAAATGTTGGATTGGTTTGGTGCATAATGCTTAAAGTGGTTTAGTTAGGCTGTTAAATTAAAATAATTGATATTTTTAGCCATTTTTAATCTGAATAGACTTTGTTGCACAAACCTACTCTTAAGGGCTTCTTCATCAATATAATTTCTAAATGAAGAAGCCTGCACCTAAAATTTATCGCACAACTAATTGGCCTTTGTATAACTGAGCACTAATAAATAGAGGAAACATCTTCATTTGGTTTGACCCAACGACTCAATGGTATGCTCAACCACAAGGTAAGCAAGGTCGAAATCAAACTTATGCCGATGCCGCGATTCAGTGTTGTTTAATAATCAAATCGCTATTTCTACTCTCTTTACGCCTAGCCACAGAATTTGTTCAGAGCCTCATTAAACTTAGTGGATTAGATTGGACAGCACCAGATTATTCCACGCTGTGTAGAAGACAGAAGCATATTGATATTGCAATTCGCTATCAAAAAAGTAGTAATGGACTTCACTTGCCCGTGGACTCTACTGGCTTAAAGTTTTTAGGTGAAGGTGAATGGAAAAGGAAGAAACATCAGCCCGAATATCATCGCCAATGGCGTAAGCTTCACATTGGTATAGATGCTGAAACGCTGCAAATACGTGCAGTTCAGCTCACAACGAACAATATCAGTGATTCACAGGTACTCGGTGATTTACTTGATCAAATCCCATTGGATGAGCAGATTGATTCAGTCTATACAGACGGGGCTTATGACACAAAAACAATGCCGTCAGGTCATTGCAGATCGGCAAGCGTATGCAGTGATTCCACCTAGAAAAAATGCAAAGCCTTGGAAAGACAAAAAAGTAGAATCTTTAGAAAGAAATGAATTATTGAAAATAGTTAAACGCCTAGGAAAAATGATTTGGAAAAAATGGTCAGGCTATCATCGTCGTAGTTTGGTAGAAACCAAGATGCATTGCATCAAATTACTAGGCGATAAACTCAGTGCTAGGAACTTTCAAAGCTAGGTCAACGAGGTACATGCCCGTATAGCCATTTTAAGACCGAATTCATATCCAAGTTGTCACTTAAATTTGAGTCGCTTAGGGGTATTTTTTTAAATATTTGTGCAACAAAATCCTTTTTCAGCAAAAATTCCAGACGACGATAGGTCTGTATTCGCTGTATAGGAAAAGGCATTTTTTCAAATACACGCTAAAGAATAATAAGTTTTAGAACATGATCTGAATCCGAAGAAAGCTTTAATAAGTAGAGACCATAAAAAATACAATTACCATTCTTTTGAGTGGTTTTTCTATTTTCAAAGTTTGATAACGTGCTCTACCAAGCAATGCAACTGTGTGAGATGGGTCAGTATTTTTCAGCATGCCTAAATTGGAATTGGCTGTTGATTTTTACTCTTACACGGTAGCTTTGCTGATGACAATTAAGCTTAGGGATAAGAAGAGAATGAATTATAAAACATTGAAATTATCAAAATATCTGAAAGGTTATCTTATAGCAGCCTTCCTGTTGCGTGTTTAGCGGCAACAGTCACTCGGGTTAATCCATTCAAAATACAAAACGGCTCTGCTCTTTAGCAGACTTCATGTAGTGAATGGAATGAAACTCGCTAATCTCTTTTCGCAAAATGACTTGTGCACATGGTTATGTACAGTTGCGAATTAGTGCCTGAACGCTGAAAAAATGAGGACTCTAAAAAATGCGAATGATACCTATACAAGCTGAATCGCCGCCTTTAAAAAGCCTGCAAGTGCAGGGACAAACATATCGCTATCACGTGATGGTCAAGCCCTCTGGCGCACAGTGTAACTTGGACTGTAGTTATTGCTTCTATTTGCATAAGCAAGATATGTTGCATCAACCGAAAACTCCGCGCATGACGGAGTCAATGCTAGAGCTTCATATTAAGCAATATATTGAAGCACAAACTGGGGATGAAATTGTATTTAGTTGGCAGGGCGGTGAGCCGACCTTAATGAGGGTGGATTTCTTTAAACGCGTGACTGCACTACAACATAAATATAAGAAACCCAATCAACGCATTGAAAATGACTTACAAACCAACGGTATTTTACTCGATGAACACTGGTGTGCCTTTCTAAAAAAACATGATTATCTTGTTGGCTTATCCATTGATGGTCCAGCCGATTTGCACGACATCCACCGTTATAACAAAGGTGGTAAACCTACCCATGCCAAAGTGATGCATGCTGCGCAACTACTGCATCAATACCAAATACGCTTTAACGCATTATGTGTGGTCAATCGCGATAACAGCAAACGACCGCTCGATGTGTACCGCTTCCTGCGTGATCAGGTTAAACCTTACATGATTCAGTTTATTCCAGGCATGGAAAGTGCGCAGTTCCAACAAACAGCGCCAGGACACTGGAATCCAGCCGATTTACCGAAACTAGGCAGTACCGCAGCACAACCCGGAACTATTGATTCCGTAGTAACCGACTGGTCGATTGCTGCGGATGATTGGGGGAGCTTCTTATCTACTGTATGGAAGGAGTGGTTTGCTCAAGACTTTGGACAAGTGTTTATCGATCAATTTAAGAATGTGATTTCGATGATGTTTGGATATGGCGCACAAAAATGTGTATCTGGACAGATTTGCGGGAAGTCACTCGCAGTGGAGCACAATGGTGATTTATTTTCCTGTGATCACTTTGTCTATCCAGAATATAAGCTCGGCAATATTCAAGAGACCCATCAGGGGGATTTGGTTTTTGCAGAGCGACAAAAGAAATTTGCCTATGCCAAGTCAAACTCACTCCCAGAATACTGCCGCAAATGTCCATATTTACAACTGTGCTGGGGCGATTGTCCGAAAGACCGTTTCTTGAAAACCCCTGAAGGAGAAGTTGGCTTACATTACCTGTGCTCAGGCTTAAAGAAATTTTTTCATACCGCAACCACTTCCAAAAGTGAGATTGCGAAACGCTTACAACCACATTAAAAGAACCGTAATAACGTAGGGCAGGACGTCGCCCATAAATGATGAAGTATCAAATGATTGTGTGGATACAATTGTTTGAAAGTGAGTTTTTATCTGTTCCAAAAACTGTTAAGGAAAACATATGCGTAAAAAAATTATTGCACGTTCCATCGCTCTGGCAGGAGGGGCTTTGCTTTCAACCGCCCTGATGGCAAAAGCACCGAATATCTTGGTGATTATGTCGGATGATGTGGGCATGACAAACGTCAGCGCGTATAGCCATGGGGTTATGGGGTATAACACGCCGAATATTGACCGTATTGCCAAAGAAGGCATTATGTTCACTGATCATTATGCACAGCCAAGTTCTGCCGCAGGTCGTGCATCGTTTATTACGGGTCAGTATCCAATTCGTTCAGGTTTGACCACGGTAGGGCGACCAGATTCGCCTTTAGGGATTAAACCAGAAACACCAACGCTGGCAGAAGTACTAAAACCTTTGGGTTATATGAGTGGTCAGTTTGGTAAAAACCACTTGGGTGACCGTAACGAACATTTACCAACGGTACATGGTTTTGATGAGTTCTTCGGTAATTTGTATCACCTCAATACTGAGGAGACTTTTGAGCAATTTGATTATCCAAAAGATCCAGAATTCCGTCAAAAATTTGGTACTCGTGGCGTTCTACACTGTTATGCAAACACTACAGATGATGAAACGAATGATCCGCGTTTTGGTAAAATGGGTAAGCAAAAATGTAAAGATACGGGTGAACTTTCGCGTAAACGCATGGAAACGGTGGATGATGAATTCATTGCAGCCAGCTTAGACTTTATGAAGCGCAGTAAAAAAGCAGACAAGCCGTTTTTTGTATGGTTAAACCCAAGTCGTATGCACATGTTTACCCATTTACGTCCTGAGCATCGTTACTTAGCTGCTAAAGCCACCTCAGAAGATGATCTATACGGCAGCGGTATGGTTGAACACGATATGCAAGTCGGTCAACTCTTGGATGATATGAAGAAGATGGGGGTGTTGGATAACACCATCATTGTTTATACCACTGATAATGGCCCTGAGCACAGTGCAAAAAATCATGGTGGAACCACACCATTCCGTGGTGAAAAAATGACGACCTATGAAGGGGGAGTCCGTGTTCCAATGATGGTGCGATGGCCGGGACATATTCCTGCGGGACAAGTGAAACACGGCATTCAGTCGCATATGGATTTGTTTACAACTTTGGCGAATGTCGCAGGGAATAAAAATGTGGTCGAGGTGATGAAAACCAATCGTAAGCAAATTATTGATGGTGTAAACAATATCGACTATTGGACGGGCAAATCAAAAGAGAGTATGCGAGATAATTTTCTGTACTATCATGAATCGATTTTACGTGCAGTTCGTATTAATCAATGGAAAGTTCATTTTGAAACCAGTGAAAATTATTACGACCAATATCAAAAGCAAAAATTTCCAGTGATGTACAACCTTCGTCAAGACCCATTTGAGACTTTTGATAGTATTAGAGACCGTTCGGAGATTATTCAAACCAAGCAATGGATTTCTGAACCTTTACAGGCATTACTGGGTTCACACATTAAATCTTTGATGGATTATCCACCTGTACAAAAAGCTGCAACACTTGATTTTAGCGAGCTAATTAAGAATATGCAGACCCAAAAGCAGTAAACTCTGATAAAGGTGGCCGAAGTAATTCAGCCACCATTTTGATGTTTTGGTGAAATTTATGCTGTGATATATAAAGAAGCAATTTAAATCATTCAGAATGTTGCGAGTGTCTATTCTAAGGATTTGGTGAGTTTAAAGTTGGACTCAGGTTGATCCAGTAGTTGGCCTTTATCGCCACGCATTTCAATGAATTGCGCACCAATATAATAAATACGGCTATCACCAGATGAGTCGAGCTGTATCAGTTGATCAGAGTCATTCAAAAATTGAAATGAACCTTTCACTTCATTGACATAATTATTATTCGATTTGCCTAAAAATTTTTGTTTCAGCACAAAATGATGATCTAAGGTCAGTTCAAGTTCAGTGTCGATCCCAGAACAATCATGACAGGGTAGAACCCCTTGATATGTGCCTACCCAATCTAAGGCATTTGCTGTGTCTGGTGCATCCATCACGGTTGTGCTAGCACTGTCGTCCAGAGATGCCGTGACATTGTGATCTGGTGGAGGATTGTTTTCATTTGGCTTTGAGCATGCAGTTAACATGGTGAAAGATAGGCATAGTGCTAAAACAGTCTTTTGCATATACAGCACCTGATATTATTCAATGTTTAGTTTTACACTACAGTAGTGCAGGAAATGAATCTGTGAAGATCTGTGAGTGCTTCTGTATCTTCAATAAAGAATACTATTCACGTATTTTTACCTTTAATCTCAAAGACCCTGTTTTTTCTTGAAATATTTGGAATTAAATAAAATATACGTTTATAGATTAATTGTTGTTTTATTGAGCGTCTCGCCGTGTATTTGATCAGCAGCATTGCTAGAATCGGCGCGGATTTTCAGTAATGTGGTATTTTTTGTGTTCGAAAAGCTTGCAGAACAAAGTTTAGCCTTAATGGGGTGGCAGATTGATAATCATTGGGATTTGAATATCGATCAATGTGTAATGATTGCAGCGCCACATACCAGCAATTGGGATGCGCTGTACGCTCGTTTGGCATTAAAGGCCTTAGGTGTGCATGTCCGTATCACTATTAAAGACAGCTATATGAAACTGCCATTTGGGCCATTTGTTCGTGCAATGGGCGGGATAGGTATTGACCGTCGTCCGAAGCATGAAGGTGAACCACGTCCAAGTATGGTGCAACTCATGAGTGATCTTTTTAAAGAACACCCTAAGTTGGTGATGTTGGTCACCCCTGAAGGGACACGTGCCAAGCAGGAACAGTGGAAAACAGGTTTTTACCATGTTGCAGTTAGTGCAGGTGTTCCAATTGCGTTGGCCTATATGGACTATGCGAAGAAAAAAACTGGAGTGGGTAAAATTATTTATCCTACTGGTGATTATGAAAAAGATATGGCTGAAATTATGGCATTTTATGCGCAAATTTCTGCTAAATTTCCTCAAGATTTCAGTGTCGATACTCGCTATCACAACGACTCAACTGTGTCTTAAATTCGAATCATATGAAATAAAAAAGACAGCTTTCGAGCTGTCTTTTTTATTGCTAATCGTATTTTAAGGACTTTGCTGGGGATTGGGTAAAACCCCACCTAGTGATTGGCATGCGGCCGTATAACTTTGTAGCTGTGTTTCAATCACTTCGGGCAGGGGCAGGTCAAAAATTTGATCGCCATGTTGATAGCTTTCTACATAGGATTGGGCTTTTTGTTTGCTGCTGGCAAGCACTTGTTCATGATAACTGGTCATACTGCTGTGGTCTGCCTGATCGCGCTCTATATTTTGACAGTCAAAAGATTGGAGAAGTTTTTCGGCTTGTTTTATTTCTTTGGATGAGCTTATGGAGCAAGCACTGATAAAGCAAATACTCAGTAGTGCAAGAGGCAGTTTCATATATGGTGAGCGGTGGGTTTGAAGGTGTGCCAATTGTATAAAGATTTTTGGAGTTGGAGAAAGCCCAGTAGAGCTAAGTTGTTTAAAGATGAGCCTATTTTGACACAAAACACACAATTGCTGACCCAAGCCAATGCCAAAGTGCAGAGTCAGGTTTTTATAGCACTACAGAAAGCGATAGCTGATACATAGAAAACAGCCTGAACTAAACAATAAACCCAGTACCGTATGTTTGAACTGCCGCTCAGAAATTTTATAAAACAATTGCGCGCCGAGCATGGCAGGTAGACTCACACTCAAAAGTAAGATGCCCATATAGGGTAAATGTTGCAAGTTTAAATTTCCGCGGAGCAGATAGGTGAGTAAGGTGAATAGCTGAATGGCGAAATTAAAATGCCTTAAAATTGAGCGCTGTTGCTCTTTAGGAAGGTTTTTTAACATGACCCAAGCTGAAGGCAGTGAGCCACAAAAGCCTCCTAACCCACCCAATACACCTCCAAGAAAACCAATACTGCTATCGGCGTATTTTCCAGAGTTTTGAATGAAGCGAATCTGGGGATTAATTAACATCAATGGACACCAAAGAATCAAAAAAATTCCTAGAACCAGTTTAAAGGTATGTGCTTGAATGATGTCTAACAGATAGGTACCCAATGGAACGCCAATCAGACCTGCAAGGATATAAGGCGTAACAAGGCTTTTATCAAGTTGAAAGGCAGATTCCGACTTTAAGGAAATTAGGTGACTCCAGACTGAGGCGAACACCACCAAGGGCGCTGCGAGCTGAGGTGCCAAGATCCAGACCCAAAATGACATGGCAATTAAGGCAAATGCAAAGCCCGTGAGTCCCTGTACAAAACCCGCCACCATTGCACCTAAGATAAAGATCAACCAAGTCATATGCGATATATTTAAAATTTTAGCGAGTGTATGGTTTTTCGATCTGTCTACATAGTTTTAGACATGAAAAATGATTGAAACCTTAGCTTGATTTTGAATATGTATATTGATCTTTATACATAGCGTAGCTCAGAACCACACTAATATGCACTAAGAGCAATTTCTTTCGTGATGGCCTAAATCAAAAGGGCGTAAAAGTGTCTAGATTATGGGGAAACCACCACTTTCTTTTGATATAAACCTGCACGTACAGTCCCAGCTTTGGTGCTCTTCACTTGCACCCACGATGCTGGAAGTTTTAATAGATTCAAATCCCGATCGGCTTCTACATAAATATAGCCATTATTTTGAATTATCGGATCCGCCAAGAGGGCCAGTTCTTCCCATAGCTCTAGGCTATACGGTGGGTCTAAAAAGACCAAGTCAAATTGCTCTTTTAAGGTGGCTAATGTTTGCTGTGCAGTCGCTACTTTTAACTGGGCACGAGACTTAGGGACTTTAAGGAGTTCCAAGTTTTGCGTTAAAAACTGTGCTTGACTGCGGTCAGGTTCAATCATCACTATCTTTGATGCACCACGTGATAAGGCTTCAAATGCCAACGCACCCGAACCTGCACAAATATCCAAAACATTGGTGTTTTGCACATCCCACATGAGCCAATTAAACAAAGTCTCACGTACGCGATCAGGCGTAGGGCGTAAACCTTCAATATTGGCAAAAGGCAGTTGACGACGTTTCCAGTCCCCTCCAATGATGCGGAGTTGGTTTTTCATAATTAGTCTGACTCCACAGGTGCAGAAGGTGGTGTAGCTGAACGGCTTGTATTTGCCGTTGTTGAAGCGGGTGCTGTATTGGAAGTACTGGTTGGCGTAGCTGTACTTGTCCCAGTTGTGGTCGCTGGTGGAGTGCTACCACTTGGTAATTCACCCGGTTTAATCCCCGCTGTCATCAAGCCGCCACTAATTTGATGGTTTTGTGGACGAATTGGATTTTTATGACGTGTGAGCAGCCAGTAGTCTAAGATCGGACGAGCCAGCTGTGCCGCAGAACCACCATGACGACCATTTTCCCAAACCACTGCAATCGCAATTTCAGGGTTTTCCGCAGGTGCAAAGCCTACGAATAAACCGTGATCTAACTGACGTTCAGTCAATAGGGCTTCATTATAGCGTTTACCTTGAGCAATACTTTTGACCTGTGCAGTACCGGTTTTACCTGCAATTTTATACATTGGCGTGCGAATGCCACGTCCAGTCCCTGTTTCAATGACATCGACCATGGCATCACGCATTTGTATCCAGTCTTGATCGGTGCCATTGAACTGGATTCTGCCATCAGGTGCATTTAAGTCTTTATGTGGTTTTGCGCCTTTACTGGTTTGTAAAACATGCGGAATCACATGTGAACCATGGTTGGCGGTAATGGCTGTTGCCATGGCCAATTGCAGCGGTGTTGCTGTAAAAGCACCTTGTCCAATACTTACTGAAATGGTTTCCCCTTTGAGCCACTTGGCATCTCGGGTACGCATTTTCCATTCGGGGTTTGGGTAAAGGCCTGTACTTTCACTTGGTAAATCCACACCAGTTTTTTCACCAAAGCCAAACTGGCGCATCCATGTGTTCATTTTTTCAATGCCCATACGGAACGACAGAATGTAGAAGAAGGTATCGCAAGAGACCACTTGCGATTTATGCAAGTTGACTACGCCGTGTCCTGACTTTTTCCAGTCGCGGAATTTATGCGAATCGCCCGGAAGTGTGAAATAGCCATGATCGGAAATGGCCGTGCCCCAATCAATTAAGCCATAATGAATACCACCTAAACCAAACATCGGTTTAATGGTCGAGCCAGGTGGGTAAGCGCCTTGCACAGCACGGTTATATAAGGGTTGATCGAGGTTATCGCGTAAACCACTATAGTCGGTATGACTAATGCCGGTGACAAACAGGTTAGGGTTAAAACTTGGACTTGAGACCAAGGCAAGAATTTCACCTGTACGTGGATCCATCGCCACAATTGCACCACGACGACCTGCAAGCTGCTCTGAGGCAACCGTCTGCAAGCCATAATCGAGTGAAAGATATAAGTCATTACCACGAACGGGTTCTTTGCGACCTAAATGACGTAGCACGTTACCATGCGCATCGGCTTCGACCGACTCATTTCCTGGTACACCATGCAGCAAATCTTCATAAGAGTTTTCTACCCCAATTTTACCAATCAGGTTAGTGCCCGCATACAAATCTTTATTGATGCTTTTTAATTCTTTATCGTTAATTCGACCGACATAACCAATCACATGGGCAAATAGCTCACCATGTGGATAGTAGCGCGTCATCTGGGTTTCGATATTAACCCCAGGGAATTGATATTTAACTTCGCTAAAGCGAGCAATATCGTTTTCATTGAGATTAAGTTTAATGGAAACGCGTTCAGTTTTACGTGAGGCTTTAATACGACTGTTAAAGCGCTCAATATCATCAGGGGTGAGTTCTAAGATTGGCGTTAAACGTTCAATCGTGGCATCAATATCCGTCACATCCGCTCGACTCATCGTCGCGGTAAAGACTGGATAGTTGTCCGCCAACAGCACACCATTGCGGTCATAAATATAACCACGGGCAGGGGCTAAAGGTTGTAGGCGAATGCGGTTTTGATCGGATGCAGTTGAAAACTCGTCAAATTGAACCAGCTGCAAATAGGCATAGCGAGTGACTAAAATCAGCAAGAAGAAAACCACAATACCCATGGAGATAAAGGTACGATTGCGAAAAATGCGCTTTTCTTGTTGGACATTTTTTAAAGGAAAGTGCTGTTTCATACCAAATCGACTTAAACACATGGATAAAGAGGAAAATACCTGCGCGCTATTCTAACGCATGTCACACTGTTTTGATATTTGTAATCGCGGCTTCTGCTTTTCATTTTTGCCTAAATTTTGACTTTATAGACATCAAAAATATAAATTGCTGTATATAAGTGTTTTATAAATTCTGCTACAGTCAAAATCCTGTAAAAAGGGACCAATTACTAAAATAACATTACGGATAATGGTGACAATAATGACAAGAATTTATCCAGTGTTGGCACTTGTTGCCTGTGCAAACGTAGCCTACGCTCAAGATAATTCCTTTTTGCCAGATGCAAAAATTCCTGCTGGCAGTGCTCAAACGTGGAATGTAGGGGCTGGTGTAACGCAGAAATTACTGCACACCAATCTGGAATGGGTGAATCCTTATGGCATTGCATACGCAAAAGCTGGGGTATTTATCAATGATGATTACCCTGTAGGTGGTCAGTTGGGTTTTAGATTTCCAGTTCATTTTACTGGTAAAGATAAAAATGGCTATTATCTCGGTGTTTATGCGGGGCATATTGACAGTAAGAAAGTGGATGGCGAGTACGAATCTCGCCTTGGTGGTGGTGTAGATCTTGCTTATGTGTTACTGAGTCCTGAACGAATCAGCACTTTCAGTGTAGGGATTGGTGCAGGGGAAAAACTCGAAGCCAAATCGGGCTATGTGGTTGCAGAAACTGAACCGAGACTACAATTTTCCTATACTCTAAGTTTCGGTTTGTAGACACAATATCTTTTTTAAAACGCTATATAATTCAGTTAATAAAATTAAATATGGAAGTTATGCATGCTTGAGTACGTCAATCAGTTGTGGCAAACCTTTTTGAATCGACCCGATTTTTGGGCTGTACTCAGCATTATTCCTGTGACTGCTTTTGTGACTTGGGCGCACGTTTGGATGGCCCTGAAAATGGTCTTTTACCCGATTACATTTTGGGGCTTTCATATTGGGCCTTTGCCTGTGGGTTGGCAGGGCATTGTGCCCAGAAAAGCGGGGCGTATTTCAGGCATCATTACGGATAACACCTTATCTAAGCTTGGTTCTTTGCGTGAATTTTTAGATGCAATGGATCCTGAGGATATGGCGCGAATCATTGGTGAGCAAGTTGGTTTTGAACTTGAGCACCTGATTGATGAAGTCATGATTGACCGTAATGCTGTACTTTGGGAAAACTTACCTTATTCGATTAAGCGTCGAATTTATGCGCAGGCACACAAACAGCTTCCGGCTGTGCTCAGAGAATTAGTGACCGAACTGACCATGAACGTCGAGTCACTTGTGGATATGCGCGATATGGTGGTCAGCCAAATGGAAGGTGACCGCAGACTAATGGTGCGTATGTTCTTGAAAGTGGGTCAGAAAGAAATCAACTTTATTTGGCATATTAGTGCCCTCATTGGGATGTTCTTTGGTATCTTCCAAATGATTGTTTGGTTTGTGGTGCCATGGCATTGGACCGTACCATTTTGGGCGGCAGTATGGGGCTTCTTAACCAACTGGATTGCGATTTGGATGGTGTTTAATCCAATTGAGCCACACTATGTTCGATATCTGCAACTGACTGAATTAACAAAAGATCGTAAGTTTCCATGGATTAAGCCTGTGATTCCGCGCATTGGGACTTATAATGTGCAAGGCGCTTTCATGAAGCGTCAAGAAGAAGTGTCTGATGTGTTTGCAAGTGTAGTCACAGAAGACCTGATTACGTTAAAATCCATCATGACTGAAATGATGTATGGCAATAAAAAAGACAAGACCCGTCGTATTGTCAAACGTCATATTAATGAAATTATGGAAACACCATTGGTGAGAACATCTTTGCAGCTGTCTTTGGGGCCACGTGAATACGCAAAACTCAAGACGGACTTGATTGATCGTTCAATTGAAATTACGATGGTGCCTGTATGCGACCCAGCGTTCAATGCGAGCCGTGCACAGAAAATCTATCAAATGTTTAGAGACCGTATTCGGGAGCTAACGCCGAAAGAATTTCAAAACTTATTACGTCCTGCATTTCAGGAAGACGAATGGATTTTGATTTTATTGGGTGGGGTAACGGGCTTCATTGCGGGTACAATACATTTGTTTGTAGCTTTCTTATAATTAGATGCTAAAAATATGTCGAATTTGTCGGCATGTATAAAGCGTCAAATATATTGTTTAAATGAGGATGTTTTTTTATGCGCATTATCTTACTCGGACCACCTGGAGCAGGTAAAGGTACACAAGCTCAGTTGATCTGTAAGCGCTACAATGTCCCACAAATTTCAACCGGTGATATGCTCCGTGCTGCAATTCGTGAAGGAACTGAACTCGGTCTACAAGCTAAAAGCGTGATGGACAATGGTGGTCTTGTATCTGATGAACTGATCATTGGTTTAGTGAAAGAACGTATTGCACAACCTGACTGTGTAAATGGCTGTATCTTTGATGGTTTCCCTCGTACCATTCCTCAAGCCGAAGCGCTTGAAAATGAAGGCATCAACATTGATCACGTGATTGAAATTGATGTACCTGACGAAGAAATCGTACAACGTCTTTCTGGTCGCCGTCAGCACCCTGCATCGGGCCGTGTTTATCACATCGTTTACAACCCACCTAAAGTGGAAGGTAAGGACGACGAAACTGGTGAAGAGCTGGTACAGCGTCCAGATGACCAAGAAGCAACGATTCGTAAGCGTTTAGGTTCATACCACACTGAAACTGAACAGTTGGTTGGTTTCTACCAAGGTCGCGCAGCGTCTGGTGAAAATGCACCAACCTATGACAAGCTGAATGGCTTACGTCCAATTGACGAAGTACAAGCAGATTTGTTCGCGATTCTTGATCAAGACAAATAATTGCATGTTTTAAACATGGCAATGTTTTGACATTGAAAGAGCTCTAAGTCATATTAGGGCTCTTTTTCTTGATCCTCTAAAAATGGAGTCGCGTGTGGCACAAGTTGGAATCATTGTTTTAATTATTGTTGCCGTGGCGGTATTGGTGGGTTTGTTTTGCATTAGCGTAAAAATGCTACGCGATGTCAGTAAACAAGAAAAACTGTCGAAGAAGCAACCAGAACGTCAGTTGCATCCGAAGTTGCAGCAAGACTTAAAAGATAAATCAAATCAACAATAAAAAAACTGAACTTTAGTGTTCAGCTTCAATCGTCGTTGTGGCAATACGTGCTGCACCAAATTCAAAACGATCTGGCCAGTTACACACATCTGAAACGATGCATTCATGACATTTCGGTTTGCGTGCGATACAGCAGTATCGACCATGTAAAATGAGCCAATGGTGTGAGTCCACAATAAATTCTTTCGGAATGACTTTCACTAAACGGTGCTCGACTTCAAGCACATTTTTGCCGACCGCTAATCCCGTACGATTGCCTAAACGAAAAATATGCGTATCGACCGCCATGGTCGGTTGCCCAAAAGCAGTATTCAACACTACATTGGCTGTTTTTCGCCCTACACCGGGTAAAGCTTCTAAATCGGCACGGTTGTTTGGCACGATGCTGTTATGTTTTTCAATCAGCATTTTACAGGCTTTAATTACATTTTCGGCCTTCGCATTATATAAACCTATGGTTTTAATATAGGTTTTTAAACCATCGACCCCTAAGGCGTAAATAGTTTCAGGTGTATTGGCAACAGGAAAGAGTTTGTCTGTAGCTTTGTTGACACTCACATCTGTCGCCTGAGCAGACAAGGTCACAGCCACCAACAGCTCAAAAGGACTCGAATAATTTAATTCAGTTTTGGGATTTGGACGTTGCGCACGTAAACGTTCAAAAAAGATTTGGATTTGCTTTTTGGTCATGTTTTTTACAGGTTTTCCGCTTGTTGTGAGCATGTTTTAAGCTTCCTGTAACTGATGAAGGTGTTGGGTTAAGTCATCTAACAACAAACGTTTTTTCGTATCTTCACGAACGCTGAGCTGCTTTTCTAATTTTTTAATTTGTACGCGTAATTTCGCCAGCTCAATGGTGGATTTTGCATCGAGTTTTGCTGCCATTTCTGGTTCTTTTTCAATGATCTGAATATCGGGTATAGTATCGTTCTGTGCTGAAAACTGGGCAAATAAAGCCGTATCAATTTCTGCACGAACCACTGGGCCTTTACGGTGTAGACGCTGTTTTTCTTCACGTTGAATATGTGCGTAATAGCGTTGTCTTAAATCATCTTGCTCAGCTTTACGCAAGATTTCCGTCGGTATGCCGTCTACATCTGGAATAAGGTCAATACAGTCGACAGGACAAGGTGGGATACACAATTCACAGCCTGTACACAGGTCAGTCAAAATACTGTGCATAAGTTTACCTGAGCCAATAATGGCATCTACAGGACAGGCACTAATACATTTGGTACAACCAATGCATTCATCTTCACGAATAACTGCTTTCATTCTCTGTGGGCGGCCATCGGCTTGAATAGGCCAAATACTTTCTTCTGCAATTAATGCTGGCCTGTTTAGCAACTGAGCCAATGCATCGGCTACAGGCTGCCCGCCGGGTACACATTTATTGGCTGCTTCACCTTCGCTGATGGCTTGGGCATAAGGCAGACATCCATCACGATGTCCGCAGAGTCCACATTGGGTTTGGGGAAGGAGGGCATCGATATTTTGGATCAGGGAAATGTGCGAATTCATGCGTAAACCAATCCTGCAACTGAATTTGCAGAGATATTAGGAGAAATAGGTAGATCACTGAATTTTACCATGTTTTTTTTGAATAATCCTGTGTTCTAAAACGGTTCATTAACTGCATCATTTTTGAGCAAAAAAAGATTTTAAACCTGTGTTTTCATTGGTGTTTTTTTATAACCAGTTTTGAGGTATGTTTTATATAAATAATTGTTATATAAATGATAAATATGTTTTTTTATAGAAATGTGTTGTGAATTGTTGGTAAAAGATATTTAATTGTTTGCGCCAAAATTTAACATTGTTTATAAAATTTGACCAATTTTGATCCATTTTCTGCTGAGGATTAAGCGTTGAAATATAACAGCCTTAATGAGTTTTTAGATTACGTGAAAACACGTGATGAACATCAACCCGAATTTCTACAAGCGGTAGAGGAAGTCATGACCAGCCTTTGGCCGTTCATTGAAAAAAATCCTCGTTATGCAGACCACGGTTTGCTGGAGCGTTTGGTTGAGCCAGAGCGTGCGATTCAATTCCGCGTTTCATGGGTGGATGATCAAGGTCAAACGCATGTAAATCGTGCTTTCCGTGTTCAATACAACTCGGCTATTGGTCCATTTAAAGGTGGTATGCGTTTTCATCCATCGGTGAACTTGTCTATTCTTAAGTTCTTGGGTTTTGAACAGACCTTTAAAAATGCCCTCACTACACTGCCAATGGGCGGTGGTAAAGGTGGTTCAGACTTTGATCCTAAGGGTAAGTCTGAAGGCGAAATTATGCGTTTCTGCCAAGCGCTAATGATTGAGCTATACCGTCACCTAGGTTCAAATACGGATATCCCTGCGGGTGATATTGGTGTGGGTGGCCGTGAAGTGGGTTATATGGCTGGCATGATGAAGAAGTTAAGTAATGACACTTCATCTGTGTTTACGGGTAAAGGTTTGACCTTTGGTGGTTCTTTGGCGCGTCCTGAAGCAACGGGCTACGGCACAGTGTATTTTGCTGAAGAAATGCTGAAAACACGTGGCGACTGCTTCCAAGGCAAAACAGTCACGATTTCTGGTTCTGGTAACGTAGCACAGTACGCTGCTGAAAAAGCAATGTATCTGGGTGCAAAAGTCGTTTCATTGTCTGACTCTGCGGGTACGGTATATGTAAAAGCAGGTTTTACCGATGCTTTACTTGCTGAAGTGATGGAATTGAAAAATGTGAAGCGCGGTCGTATTTCTGAGTTTGCATCTAAGCATGGCTTTGAATACTTAGAAGGTCAGCGTCCATGGTCTATTCCATGTGATATTGCACTGCCATGTGCAACTCAAAATGAGTTAGATCAGGCAGATGCTGAAGTACTTCTTGCAAATGGTGTGATTTGTGTCGCTGAAGGGGCAAACATGCCTTCTACCTTAGATGCAGTCGAAAAATTCGTTGAAGCGAAAATTTTATACGCACCAGGTAAAGCATCGAACGCGGGTGGTGTTGCGACTTCTGGCTTAGAAATGTCACAAAATGCTTTGCGTTTGGGTTGGACTTTTGAAGAAGTCGATGAGCGCTTACATGCGATCATGAAAGAAATTCACCGTAACTGTGTGAAATACGGTACACAAGCAGATGGTACTGTGAACTATGTCAATGGTGCGAACATTGCAGGCTTTGTAAAAGTTGCAGATGCAATGCTAGCTCAAGGCGTATTCTAAGTTTTGTACACTTAGAAAATCCCAATAAAAAACCGAGGCGATAGCCTCGGTTTTTTTCTAGGTCATTGAACGATTACAATGAACCTTTGACCGCTTCACGTTCAATAATCATGTCTTGAACATAAGCATATTTTGATTGGTCAGCCGCAGGGTTGGCAATTTCAAAACGTTTAACACGTACGATTTGACGCTCTTTCGGATTGTGGGTGAAACCATCGATATGGTTATAGAATAACGTCCAGTCTTTATCGACCTGCGTTTTTAGGCCATTTTCAGCATATTTAATTTCACGAACTTGTAGGCATTCCATACGGGCAACACCTGCAGAACATGTTTTGGTTTCTGGTGAAATTTCTAAGAAAACAGTTTCACCTTGGCTTTGATATTTCGATTCAGCAGTTTGCTTACCTGTGAATACAATTTTTTCACCTTTTGCCGATACCACGGTCAGTGTTGGCGCATCAGGATCATTTAGGTTTAAAACAAACGGTGCTTTACGGTTGTCAAATAAATCTGCTGCCATGCCTTCCTGAGCCATGGCTTTTGGTTCACATGCCATTTGAGTCGCCATCAGGTTACCCGTCACGATTTGATTACTCTCAACTTTCCAGCTAGTCCCCATACCGTTACAACTGGTTGCAATGCCTAAGCGACCAGCTTGTTTGTCAAAGTTTAAAACCAAAGGTTTAGGCGTACCTGCGGTGTTCGCGCTCCAATGGTAGTTTGCGAGTGTTTGATCTGCATTTTGTTGTTGTAGTACAGACACAGCCAAATCTCCTACTTTTTGAATATCAGATGATTGGCAAGCAGCCAGTGCGAGTGGGAAAAGGGCAATCGCTAAATATTTTAATTTCATGGGTTACAAGTTCTTGATTTAAAATAACAAGATACATGATATCCGATGTTGTTTTTAAAAGAATGGATACATTCAGTTCTTTTGGGTTTCAAAATATATCCATAAATATTTTTTTGTTAATATATAAGTAAAATTTATACATTAATCAAAACGGTAAATGTCCATGCCCAGTGCACCCATGGTAAAGCTACTATGCACAATATTAAAACGATGTCCTGTACCCATCGCAAAAAATATTGGGGCAAAGTGTTCTAACGTTGGGTGGTTACGACGGACAAAAGGAATCGATTCCCAGTCTAAAATGGCGTCAAAGTCCTGATGGCTAAGTTTCGCGACCACATGATTACGAAATGTCGATGCCCACTCAGGTACCGCTTGTGACTGACCATGCCAAGACAACTCGGCTAAGTTATGGGTAATACTCCCTGAGCCAATGAGCAAGACCTGCTGCTCGCGTAGTGGCGCAAGGGTTTGACCAATTTTATAAATCTCTTCTGCCGACAGATTCATCGGGAGTGAAATTTCCACCACAGGGATGTCTGCATCTGGATACATATGGAGTAAAGGCATCCAAACGCCATGATCACGCGGACGAGTACTGTTTGCATGAGCTGAAAAACCCGCTTCTGCCAATAAATGTAGAATTTCTTCGGCTAGAACAGGTTGACCGGGTGCTGGGTAGCGAATGTCATAAAGCTCAGCAGGAAAGCCTCGAAAGTCATGCCATGTCTCAGGACGGGCTCCAGTACTTACTTCAAGTGAGTTACTTTCCCAGTGAGCGGACATAATCACAATTGCTTGTGGTGTCGGTAAGTTTAGACCCAAACGATGTAACGCAGGCCCAACTTGCTCTGGATTCAACGCAAGCATGGGAGAGCCATGAGAAATGAATAAGCCGGGTAGCGTTTGTAAGTTCATTGTGAAAGCCTAATAAGGGAAGATGAAAAGGATTTTGTCAGATTCTTATCATCTGTGTAATGGGGGAAATATCAACGTATTGTTCCAAAAAAAGAACAATACTTGAGCTTAACCTGCACGATGATAAGGGTGATTATGGTTAATACTCATAGCACGATAAAGCTGTTCAATCAGCATCACGCGAACCATCGGGTGTGGTAAAGTCAGTTTGGATAAAGACCAATGCCAAGCAGCTGCTTTACGTACTGCTTCAGAGTGACCGTCAGGCCCACCAATTGCCAGTACAATATCATTGCCCTCAAGCATCCACCCTTTCATGGTTTCTGCCAGTTTTTCGGTGCTAAACTCACGACCACCGACTTCCAAAGCAATCAGTACTTCGTTACCTTTCATTGCATTTAAAATGCTATCACCTTCAATTTGACGGTATTTTAAAATATCTGCTTCTGAATCATTTTTACCGCGCTTTGCCATTGGCAGTTCAATAATCTGCGTTTGCACAAAAGGTTGAATACGTTTGAAATAATCTTCAAAACCAGTCAGTACCCATGCAGGCATTTTTTGACCAATGGTCAGAATACGGATTTTCATAATGGGGCATGTATAAGGAGACGATTCATTATAACGGTGAAAGCAATGCTTTGCAGTGAGACGAAACAAAATGCAATTGAATTCACTGAACTAATGTTGCTTAATTCAACAGATGAAAGGAATAAGAAATACTTGGAATAATAACAATGTGGCTCAAAACTTTAAAAAAACAGGCTTTTTTGTTGATTGTTGTACTGGGTACTTTCACAGGGCAGGTATTTGCAAGCAACGCCAAAATGGCTGATGAACAAAACCTACAAGTCTATTTGGAGCAAGTGATTGGTCAGGGCAAAGCACGTAACTATAAAAACCTTGATGAACTGAACCGTGTCTCTGCATGGATCAAAGAACAAATGCGCTTATTGGGCGTTCCGTGTCACTATCAAAACTTTACGGCCAATCAGCAAATTTACCGAAATGTAGTGTGTAGTTTAAACGTCGGACGGGCAGACCGCGTGATTGTTGGGGCGCATTATGACGTCTTTGGCGATCAAGATGGTGCAGATGACAATGCCTCTGGTGTTGCAGGCGTTATTGAAACGGCGCGTATTTTGGCAGAGCAGAAGTTTAAACTGCCTAACAATGTGGACTTTGTGTTCTATAGTTTAGAAGAACCACCGTTTTCTAAAACTGAACAAATGGGCAGTTATGTGCATGCGAAATCGGTTCAGGCACAAAAAGATAAGATTAAAGGTGTGTATATTTTAGAAATGATCGGCTTCTTTAGCGAACAACCCATCCAAAGCTATCCTGTGGGCTTAAAGTGGATTTATCCAAGCCATGGTAATTTTATTGCGACAGTGAGTAATGTCAGTTCACGTGATTTAGGCGCAGGCTATTGTGCAGCGATGCAGCAACTTGATCAGTTAGAATGTCAGCGTTTGGTTGCTCCGAGCTTTGCCAATGCTTTTGATTTTTCAGATCATTTGAATTATTGGGAGTTTGATATTCCCGCAGTCATGATTACCGATACCGCATTTTATCGAAATGGTCACTACCATACCAAAGCAGACCGCTTAGCAACGTTGAATTTGACCAAAATGGCGAATGTGATCGATGGGTTGGTACAGCATTTATTGAAACCTTAATGTATTTTGAGCAATAAAAAACGCAGTTCCCAAGTAGCGAGAACTGCGATAAAAGGTCATCCGTCTGGAGAATCAGATGACCATGCAATTTCAAATTATCAATAAAAAGAAACATACAGCGCGTATCTGTTCTTATTATTTATATCGGGCTTTTTATCGATTTTTCAAGTCTGATGGATGATAGAGGAAAAGGTTTTATACAAAAATTCAAACCAACTAAGCGAAAATGGGTAGATTCATTTCACGTCATGGAATGTAGGCCAATCATATTTCCTTCGCTATCAAAGGCCAGCACAATAAAACCATATTCACCAATGGCCGTTTTTGCTTCATGAATTTTTCCACCAGACTCAACAAGTCGGCTCGCTTCATTCGCACAATCGTCACATGAAAAATAGATTAAGGTACTGTTTCCTCCTGCGGATAGGCCTGGCATTTTCACCAGTGCACCTGAAGCACCATAGGCTTGCATGTCTGAGGGGAAAGCCCACATTTGCAGTGAATTATCATCTGCTGGTGGGGTTAATTCAGTTAATTGAATATTAAAAACAGATTCATAAAATTGTTTGGCACGAGATAAGTCATCCACATAAATTTCAAACCAGCCAATCGGGTTTTTCATTTTAGTTGTCCTACATGTATCCCTTGATCAAATTATTGTAGGAAATAAAAGCATAAAGATGTGTGGTGTTATCTACAGTAAATTGTAATAAAAAAGAGAGCCGAAGCTCTCTTTTTTACGATGCCGAATTAGTGGCGTGCAGCTTTTTTGCCTTCATCGACCGCTTTCACTATTGGTGCTTTGACCAAAGGCTCAGGCATAGAGGTCAACGCCAGTGGTAAAATCTCATCAATCGATTTCACCGCTTTAATCTCTAAACCTTCTTTGACATTGTCAGGGATTTCAGATAAATCACGGACGTTGTCTTGAGGAATGAAGACCAGCTTAATTCCACCACGGTGTGCAGCCAGTAGTTTCTCTTTCAAGCCACCAATGCGCATTGCACGACCACCAAGACTGGTTTCACCTGTCATGGCAATATCTGGACGAATTGGGATGCCTGTGAAAGCAGAAACCAATGCAGTTGTTAACGCTAAACCTGCAGATGGACCATCTTTCGGTGTTGCACCTTCTGGTAAGTGCACGTGAACATCGGTTTCTTCAAAGCGGGTCGATTCGATACCCAATTCATCTGCACGGGTACGCACGACAGTCATAGCTGCGGTAATGGACTCTTTCATTACATCGCCGAGTGAACCCGTGGTAATGAATTTACCTTTACCTTTGACCGCTGCAACTTCAATGGTCAACAACTCACCACCGACCGAAGTCCATGCTAAACCATTGACACGACCCACTTGGGCTTCGTCTTCCGCCATACCAAAGTCAAACTTATGTGGACCTAAGTAGTCTGGAAGGTTAGCCGAAGTCACGTCGACTTGTAGGTTTTTCGCCTTCTTGCTGACCGCTTCTTTTACCACTTTACGGGCAATTTTAGAGACTTCACGCTCTAAACTACGCACACCGGCTTCACGTGTATAACGTTGTACGATGTCACGAATCGCTTCTTCATGAACAGTCAATTCTTTCGCACGTAGGCCATTGTTCTTCATTGCTTTCGGAACAAGGTAACGCTCAGCAATATTCACTTTTTCATCTTCGGTATACCCCGGTAGACGAATCACTTCCATACGGTCAAGCAAGGCTTCTGGAATATTCATGCTGTTCGCAGTACAAATGAACATCACTTCAGACAAGTCCAGATCAAGATCTAAATAGTGATCGTTAAACTTGCTGTTCTGTGATGGATCGAGTACTTCAAGCAACGCAGAAGCAGGGTCGCCACGGTAGTCTTGTGCCATCTTGTCGATTTCGTCGAGCAAGAACAATGGGTTCTTCACGCCGACCTTCGTTAAAGACTGCACAATTTTACCCGGCATCGCACCGATATAAGTACGACGGTGCCCACGGATTTCCGCTTCGTCACGTACGCCACCGAGTGCCATACGCACAAACTCACGACCTGTCGCTTTCGCAACAGATTCACCCAGTGAAGTTTTACCTACACCTGGAGGGCCAACCAAACAAAGGATTGGGCCTTTGAGTTTTTTCACGCGAGATTGAACCGCTAAATATTCCACAATACGATCTTTTACGTCATCTAAGCCGTAATGATCGGTATCTAAAATTTCTTGCGCTTTGCTTAAGTTAATGCTGACTTTGCTGGCTTTATTCCAAGGCGTATCTAAAATGGCCTCGATATAATTGCGCACCACAGCCGCTTCACTAGACGCAGGTTGCATCGCTTTAAGCTTACGGAATTCGCTTTCAGCTTTTTTGCGCACGTGTTCAGGCAAATCAGCTTCGGCAAGACGTTTTTCAATTTCAGCAACGTCATCTTCCGCGCCGCCATTCATGTCAGAAAGCTCACGCTGAATCACCTTCATCTTTTCATTGAGGAAGTATTCGCGTTGATTTTTCTCCATTTGACGCTTCACTGAGTCATGTAAAGTTTGCTCAATCTGTTGTTCTTCAGATTGCTGCAATAAATACGTCATCAGTTCTTGTAGATGGGCTTCAAACTCATCGTGTTCGAGGAATTTTTGCTTCACATCAATATTCAGTGGAACACGGGTCGCTACGAAGAATAACAACTGCAGTAAATCGTCAATTTTGTTCGCAGCAGCAATCAGTTCACGTGCATTACGCAGCTTTGCTTCAGCATATTGAGCAAATAGGGCACGTAATTCTTGGACACGTGTTTCTTGCGTGGTTTCGTCAATGTGGACTGACATTGGGCTAAGCGCATGTTCTGCGGTTAGATAATCATTTTCATCAATGATTTTTTCTAGCTTTGAACGATGCAAGCCTTCAATTAATACTTTTATACAGTTTTCATCATTTTCATGATTCACAACTTGCACAATCTTCGCGACAGTACCGTATTGATATAAGTTGTCGTGATCAATTTCTTCTGAAAGAGAATCTTTCTGAGCAACTACAAATACTAGATTGTCACTGTTACGAGCCACATCAACTGCATTGATCGATTTTTCACGACCTACAAATAGCGCAATTTGCATGTGCGGATACACCACCACATCACGTAACGCTAAAAGTGGTAATACACTTGGAACCTGAGGCTCTAAGGTT
The DNA here is from genome assembly GCF_044057475.1 of Acinetobacter sp. P1332. Classification (NCBI taxonomy): domain Bacteria; kingdom Pseudomonadati; phylum Pseudomonadota; class Gammaproteobacteria; order Moraxellales; family Moraxellaceae; genus Acinetobacter; species Acinetobacter sp. P1332. Next base: position 2,338,324 of record NZ_CP171157.1, on the reverse strand, counting down.
TCTTGATTCATAATAATTTCAGACATGGGCACTCCTAATGAGTGACAACGGTGTTGCCATGTTTTTTATAGTGATGGGTATTTTAAAAAATACAAGGGCAGGTCAAAATAAATTGTATAAAAAATGACTAAACATGTGATTTTTAAGTATTCTCAACAGTCAAAAATGTCAATTTTAGCGCTTGAAGCGTAAATGCTGTTGAGGGGTCAGCAGCCCATCCAAAGGTTGATCCCATGTTTCTCGAATTAAGCGCTGTGGCACCAACTGGAAGTGATGGGCCAAACCCAAACGAAACGGACGGTGATAGGGCGCAGAAGCCAAGGTTTTGTCATAAAAACCACCACCCATGCCAATGCGTGTGCCATAAGGATCACACGCCAATAAGGGCATGAGTAATAGGTCTAAATGTGAAACGTGCTGACCACGTGTTGCCATAGGCTCTTGCATACCCAACGGATGGTGAGAAAAGCGTTTATTTTGAAATTGATGACGTGAAACTTTGACCCACACTAAGCGCTGATTCATATTGCAAATCATCGGTAAATACACTGCTTTTTTTTGATGAAAACAATATTCAATGATTTTATGGGTTTGAATTTCCCCAAAAGCATGTAGATAGATCCCGACACGGGTGGCATGTTTAAATTCGGGCACACGTCTTAAACGTTGTAAAATTTGAAGTTCGGACTGCTGCTGTTGATAGGCGGAAACTTGTCTGCGTTGTTTGCGAAGCTGTTTTCTGAGTTGGGCAAGTTCAATCGACATGGTGAACGCAGTCCTGAGAATCGAAAAGGTGTGTGTGAAAATGATCGTCAAATTTCAAAGATGGTATCTGTTTATGGTGCAATCGTTGAACCTTTTTTTAGCTCTTGCAAAATTGGGCAGCAACTGTCGGTGGTGGTTTTACATTCATCCACCCAGCTTGAAAGGCGTTGTTTCAAAGCATTCAGCTCTTGAATCCGTTGATCAATTTTTTCCAGTCGTTGCTGAATCACATCACGGACTTTTTCACGGTCATCCAGTTGCAAATGTAGTAGATCTTGAATTTCACTGAGCTGTAAGCCCGCATCTTTACCTTTTTGTATAAAGCTTAAGGTTTCAATATCTTGCTGACTATAGTAGCGATAGTTTTGTGTGGTTTCAGGAATACGCATCAGACCGATCCGTTGATAATAACGAATGGTTTCCACATTCACTTGACAGTGTTTTGCCAGCTTGCCGATAGTGAGCATAAAATAATCTCCAAAAGGCTTGACTCAGTACCTAGGTACAGACTTTATGCTAACACAATCAAAAAATAAAAGGTGAGTCAGAATGAGTGAGCAACACAAAACGTCTTGCTGTTCCAAACAGAAATTAGCGCCGATGGTGGTGAATATCGATCCTGTCTGTGGGATGACGGTCGCAGAGGACTCTCCTCATGTGTATGAGTATCAATCAGTTCGTTATTTGTTTTGTTGCTCAGGCTGTTTAAAGAAATTTTCGGCCAATCCAGAGGCTTACTTAACATCAGAAAGGGCGCCCAGTGTTTGTTGTAGTCAATCCAAAACAGATATAAGCGATGCTTCATCTCAGGGGAAAGAGGAAAGTGCTGTAGTTACTTCCAAAGGTTGTGGTTGCGGATCAAAACCTGTGTCAGATGCAGAGAAGACCACATTTATTGACCCTGTGTGTGGTATGACCGTAACAGATTTAACTAAACCGCATACCGTGTGGCAGGGACAGGACTACTATTTTTGTAGTGAAAAATGTTTGCAAAAGTTTATTGCAACCCCAGAGGCTTATGTAAAAACTGAAGATGCAGCATCGGTGTCTACTTCTACTGCTGGCTGTTGTGGATCAACTCCGAAAGAGACAGAGAAAAAAACATCTTGTTGTGAGCCTAAGCCGAAAATAGAACCAGACAGCAAAGCAAGTTGCTGTGCACCCAAGCCGAAGGTAGAAGTTGCCCAAAGTAGTTGCTGTGGTGGTGGGAAACATCAACATGAACATCATGCTCCATCTGGATCAGCTGAGTTTATGGACCCTGTCTGTGGCATGTCAGTCGATCCGAATACAGAGTTAAAAACGGATTATCAGCAACAGACTTATTATTTTTGTAATCCTTCGTGCTTAGATAAGTTTAAGGCTGACCCTGAATTTTATCTGATTCCACCCGATCAGCGTCCTGTGCCTGAAGGGGCGGCGGATATGGACTATACCTGTCCGATGGACCCTGAAATTGTACAAAAGGGACCGGGGACGTGTCCGATTTGTGGTATGGCACTCGAGCCGATGCAACCGACTTTAGATGATGCACCGAACCCTGAATTGGTGGATTTTAGCCATCGCTTTTGGATGACTTTGCCGCTTACGTTGATTGTATTTGTACTGGCGATGGGTTCACATATTCATAGTTTCATTTCACCGCATATTCAGCCGTGGATTGAGTTGGTCCTAGCGACTCCTGTAGTGCTATGGGCGGGTAAACCGTTTATTGAGCGTTGCTGGACCTCGTATAAAACCCGCAACTTAAATATGTGGAGCCTCATTGGTGTCGGGGTGTTAGCGGCCTATATTTATAGTGTGGTGGCGACTATTTTCCCAAGTTTGATTCCGATGGCAGCCAAAACAGGGCATGGCGTGGCGGTGTATTTTGAAGCAGCCTGTATGATTGTGTCCTTAAGCTTGCTGGGGCAAATCATGGAGCTGAAAGCGCGTGCCAAAACCGCAGATTCGCTGAAAGCCTTGTTAAAGTTACAAGTGAATACTGCCAAATTGGTACAAGCCGATCAGGTGGTTGAAGTTGAAATTAGCATGGTGAAGCAGGGGGATATTCTACAGATTTCTTCAGGTGAACAGATTCCACTAGATGGTGTGGTGGTGGAAGGCAAAACCTATGTCGATGAAGCCATGATGACAGGGGAGCCTGTACCTGTGAAAAAGCAAATGCATGACACAGTCATTGGTGGTACGGTCAATCAACAAGGCAGTATTCGTATTCAAACCACGGCGGTCGGGGCGAATACCACTTTGGCGAAAATGATTCAGACGGTGGCAGAAGCACAGCGTTCTAAAGCACCGTTACAACGTTTGGCCGATGTGTTTGCCAAGTATTTTGTGATTGTGGTGTTACTGATTAGTGTTTTGACTTTCGTTGCATGGATGGTGTTTGGTGGTGCGCAATTTGACTTGGCTCTGATGTGTGCGGTGGCGGTATTGATTATTGCCTGCCCATGTGCGCTGGGTTTGGCGACGCCAATGTCCGTGATGGCCACTACAGGGTGCGCGGCACAAAAAGGGGTATTATTTAAAGATGCAGAGGCGATTGAAGCTTTAAGTAAAGTGAATACCCTGATTGTCGATAAAACAGGGACTCTGACGGAAGGTAAACCAAGCCTTAAAGAAATTCAGTTGCTCAGCCCAAATGTGAACCAAGCGCAAGCGGAACAGTGGATTGCTTCGATTGAGCAATATTCAAGTCACCCGATTGCACAGACTTTGACGCAAATTGTGCCTTCACAGCAGTTGCTGAAAGTGGCAGACTTTGAGGATGTGACTGGCTTTGGTGTCAAAGGTCAGATTGGCGAGCAAACCCTCTATATTGGTAGCCAAAAGCTGCTTGAACAGCTCGGCATCACTTTAGATGATACTTTGCAAAGCCAGTTGAACCAGCAGCGTGCGACAGGCAATGTGATCAGTTTCTTAAGCAATAGCCAAGAAGTGCTGGCTTATATTTCTATTCACGATGCGATTAAATCAAATGCGCAAGAGGTCATTAAGCAATTGATGGCTGATGGCATTGAAGTGGTGATGGCAACAGGTGACCATGAGCAGAATGCACAGTTAGTCGCAAAAGAACTGGGGATTCAGCATGTATATGGCAACTGCACTCCAACTGAAAAACTGGACATCGTGAAGAAATATCAGGCCCAAGGTAAAATTGTGGCGATGGCGGGAGATGGCATTAACGATGCACCAGCCTTGGCACAAGCCAATGTCGGAATTGCAATGGGGAACGGAACCGATATTGCTAAACAAACCGCACAAGTGACTTTGGTTAAAGGTGATATTCGTGGCGCAGCCGATGCGCTACATATGGCGAAACTGGGTGTGCGGAATATGAAACAAAACCTTGCTTTTTCCTTTGTGTATAACGGTTTAGGTGTACCTGTGGCAGCAGGAATTTTCTATCCATTAACAGGGTTATTACTCACCCCAATGTTCGCTGCGGTGGCTATGTCATTGAGCTCATTGTCCGTAGTCTTAAATGCTTTACGTTTACAGAAGAGTAAATAAGCGCTTTTAGATTTTTACACTCCCTTTTCAGTTGAGTTTAAAAAAAGCATCTTTTTAACAAAGGTGCTTTTTTTATGATGATTCGTGATGGGATGAAGTGCAGCGCGAATAAACATTGATTTTTACAAGCGTCTTTTTTTGACTAAACTTGATTTAAAGAGCCTTGATCCGGTTCGAGCGAGTAAGGTTGTATAAGACGCAAAATAGATGTATTTGGGCAAGGCATAGCGCTTGAATGATCATCATCTCGTGAGACATTTTGAAATTATATAAAACAGTAACTTAAAAAATAGTGGGAACTGCCGTACTATAAGCGGGATGGAGTAAAGGCAGGATTCAGGGTGAATTTAAAAAATCTAGAAGCATTTTATTGGGTTGTGACTTTAAATAGTTTCAATAAGGCTGCCACAAAATTACAAACGACTCAGCCTGCCGTTTCACAAAAAATCACCTCTCTTGAAAATGATTTAGGTTTTAAAGTTCTAGATCGCAGCTTTCGACAGCTTAAACCCACCCATAAAGGCATGACCCTGTTTAAATATGCTGAAAAGTTTATGCGTTTAGAAACCGATTTGGTGGCTGAGCTGACTGAAAACCAGCACCTCACAGGAACAATTCGTTTAGGCGTTTCCGAGACCATCGTTTATACGTGGTTGGTTGAATATATCGAAAAAGTGCAAAAAGAGTTTCCCAAAGTTTCTGTGGAAATTGTGGTGGATTTAACCCCAAATTTGCAAGAAGGTGTGCGTACGGGAGATTTGGACATGGCCTTTTTGCTGGGTCCGACTTTGGCTTTCGAGTGTGTAGAGCAGGCGCTGTGCGACTTTGAACTGAGTTTCTTGGCAGCGCCTTCTTTTAAAGGTGGTGTGGGGCAAATGTCATTTAAGGCATTGATGTCTCATACCATTTTAACTTACCCAAAAATTACCTATCCCTATAAAGAGCTCAAGGCCAAAATGAAAGAGCAGGCACTGGATGAGCCGCTTTCAATTACCAGTTATTCGCTTGCGACCTTATTGCGTCTTGCGGAGCAAGGTTTGGGAATCGCCGTTGTGCCGACCTTAACGGCGCTAAAGGAAATTACCGATGGTCGCTTGGAAATTTTAAATACCCCGATCCAGCTCAAGACCTTTCATTTCACCTCGATTTATATGCAAGGAAATGATGCTGCCTTGAAAGAGAAATTAACCGATGTCGCAGTCACTGTTTCTGAAAGCGCAATGAAAAGATTGCTTGAGAAAATTAAAAAATAATTGAGGCGTACGCAGTTTTTTGACAAGTGATGTTTCTTTATCTCAAAACGTAATTTGTTTGAAAAACTATAAAAGCAGCTTATCGTGCGTGATAAGTAAAATTTATCATTAGACTTTTAATAAATAAAAAATAATAAAATACAGCCATTTAGTTTTAATAATGGATGTAAAAAGTCGTATTGTTCATCGCGCTTGCCTATGTTCTTATTTCAAATAGAAGATTTGATCCGCCATGGCTTTGGTTGGGCAACAGGGAATCTTTGTCAGTTAAAGGGATTTAAGAACAGAATTTGCAAACAAAATGATGTTCTTGGTTCAACTTGAAAATAGCGTTATTAAGCTCAAATGGACGAGGAACGCATTAAATATGTCTTTATTAAAATCTTCTTTTTTATCAGATCGCCAATGGGCCATTGTTGCTTCAATCTTCATGATGGCAACCTCCGCCATGGGACCTGGTTTTCTCACTCAAACCGCGGTCTTTACTGTGAAATTGGGTGCGGCGTTTGGCTTTGCCATTCTCGTGTCTATTTTGATTGATTATGTGGTTCAACAAAACATTTGGCGTGTCGTAACGCTGACGCAAATGCGTGCCTCGGATATTGCCAATAAAGCCTTGCCGGGCAGTGGTTATTTACTGGCTTTTCTGGTCATTTTGGGTGGCTTTTTCTTCAGTATTGGTAATATTGCAGGTGCGGCTTTAGGTCTCAATGCCTTATTTGGGTTAGACACTAAATGGGGCGGCATTTTAAGTGGTGCTTTAGCCATTTTAATTTTTGCTTCAAGAAAAGCCACGCTGGCGATGGATAAAAGCATGATCGTTTTGGGGTTGCTCAAAATCATCTTGATTATCATTGTTGCTGTCATTGTGATGCCACCTGTGGGCCAAGCTGTTCATCAAACGTTTGCACCCGACCAGATTGATTTTGCCATCATCACCACGATTGTTGGTGGAACGGTCGGCGGCTATATCTGTTATGCAGGCGCCCATCGTTTACTGGATAAAGGCGCGGTTGGCCCTGAAAATATTGATGAAGTCGCAAGAGCTGCAACCAAAGGTATTGTGGTTGTGGGCATCATGCGTTATGTGCTGTTTTTAGCTTTCTTGGGCGTAGTGGTGAGTGGTGCAAGCATTGATTTAGCCAGCCATGATGCCAACCCAGCAGCACAAGCTTTTCAATATGCCGCAGGGACTTTCGGTTATAAATTATTTGGTCTGATTTTCTGGGCAGCAGGGATCAGTAGTACCATTGGCGCGGCTTATACTTCGGTTTCATTCTTTACCGCATTTAAGAAAAACCTCAGTCCAAAACAAACCAATTACACCACCATTACATTTATCGCTTTGGCTTTATTACTGTATGTCGTACTGGGCGCGACCCCTGCTGGATTATTGATCTTCGTTGGTGGCTTTAATGGTTTGGTACTGCCGATTGGTTTAACTATTTTTGTTTATGTTGCCGCTTGCCGTAAAGATATGATGGGGAATTATAACTATCCAAAATGGTTACTTATTTTGGGTGTACTCACATGTATGTTGACATGGTGGATGGGCTATATGTCCTTTACCACAGTCTTTAATTATTTAACCAAACTTTAAGCCAGTAGACGGTGAAGTGATAAAGGAATTAAGCCATGTTTGTAGATTTAAATAGTGACTTAGGTGAAAGTTTTGGTTCGTGGAAAATGGGCAATGATGACCAAATTCTACCCGTGGTGACAAGTGCCAACATTGCATGTGGTTTTCATGCAGGAGATCCGCTGGGGATTTTAAAGACACTGCGTAAAGCTGTTGAATTAAACGTCGCGATTGGCGCGCATGTATCTTATCCAGACCTCGTTGGTTTTGGTCGCCGCAATATGGATGTGTCACGTGATGAGCTGATTGCCGATGTGCTGTATCAAATTTCTGCACTGGATGGTCTAGCTAAAGTGGCTGGTTCTCACGTGCAATATGTGAAACCACATGGCGCACTGTATAACACCATTGCACACGATCACGCTCAGGCCGCTGCGGTGATTGATGCCGTTAAAATGTATAACCCAGAACTGGTTTTGGTGGCACTGGCAGGTTCCCATTTGGTTGAGCAAGCACGTGCAGCAGGCTTAAAGGTTGTATCTGAGGCATTTGCAGACCGTGCTTATAACAGTGATGGTTCATTGGTTTCACGACGTTTGGACGGGGCTGTTTTACATGACTCAGCCTTTGTGGCACGCCGTGTGGTGTCTATGTTGAAAAATGGCGGCGTTGAGTCGATTGATGGTGTATTTACCCCTATTCAAGCGGACACGATTTGCTTACATGGTGACACCGCAGGTGCTTTAGAGATGTCGGCTGCGATTAAAGCTGAACTGCTAAATCATCATATTGAAATTCGTCCCTTTGTCTTAAAGCATGAGGAAGTAAGCAATGTATAAGGATATCCGAGTCGATTCAGCGCAGCTTGAAGCCGCTTTAGCCGCACGTTTAAAAATTCGTGCAGGCTTTGACAAACCAACGGCGGGTATGGCTGCGGGCATGACGCAGGTCAATATGATTTCGGTACCTAAAGATTGGGCTTATGATTTTCTACTGTATGCACATCGCAATCCGCAAAGCTGCCCTGTTTTAGACGTGCTAGAGGAAGGTGTTTATGCCACAAGACTGGCAGAAAACTCAGATATACGCACCGACTTTCCACGTTATCGCATCTGGAAAGAGGGTGAAATGGTCGATGAAGTAACGGATGCGAGTGACATTTATCATGCACATCCTGACTTGGTGACGTTTCTAATTGGCTGTAGTTTCTCTTTTGAAACTGCATTGCAAGAGGCGGGCATTGAAGTTCGTCATATCCATGATCAGACCAATGTGCCGATGTATTTGAGTAATATTCAGTGTCAGCCTGCGGGACGTATTTCGGGCAATATGGTGGTTTCTATGCGTCCAATTCCATCCCATCAAATCGCGGATGCCGTCAAAATTACAGCACGGATGCCAAGTGTGCATGGTGCGCCTGTACATATTGGACATCCTGAAGGTTTAGGCATTCGTGATGTGAATCAGCCAGACTTTGGTGATGCTTCACGTATTGAGGCTGGGGAAATTCCTGTGTTTTGGGCTTGTGGTGTAACCCCACAAGCGGCGGTGATGAACTCAAAAATTCCTTTTGCCATTAGCCATGCACCCGGTCATATGTTCATTACCGACATTCCTGATCGTGCATGGATAGGTTAAGCGGGACGAAAGAACAATTAAAAAGGATAGGCACATGCGTTTTTTATCGGTAAACGCGGATTGTTTTCTCATAGAGCTTGCCAGCCTAGAGGAAACATTGGCGTTGTACAATAAATTGCACACGATGCAATTGAATGGAATTAAAGACTTAGTCCCTGCTGCAAAAACAATTTTAGTGTTTTTTAATGAAATCGAAACCACCTTTAAAACACTGGTTGCTTCGATTCAGACTATAAAAATTGGTTCAGGCGTTGAGCGTAATGTCCAAGAGCTGATTATTCCTATCTGCTATACGGGCGAAGATCTTGCTCAAGTTGCAGAGTTACAAGGGCTTTCAATTGCTGAAGTTATCTTGAAGCATCGTCAAAGTGTTTGGAATGTGGCTTTTATTGGCTTTGCGCCGGGCTTTGCTTATATGAGCAGTCCCGATCGACCTTTTACAGATATTCCTCGTTTAGCTGTGCCACGTAAAAAAATACCGTCGGGTTCTTTGGGACTGGCAGGACAATATTCAGGGATTTACCCGAAAGACAGTCCGGGGGGCTGGCAGTTGATCGGTACGACTGCTGAAAAAATGTGGGATTTGGAACGTAAAAATCCAGCGCTACTGTTACCGGGGATGACAGTACATTTTGAAGATGTCACACATCAACCGACCACGGTTAGCGTACCACAGCAAGTCACTCGTACAGTTGAACCTAAACAATCCATGCCTTTGTTTACGGTAACAGCACCGAGTTTACAGATGCTGATCCAAGATGAAGGGCGTTTTAACCAGACCAAGATTGGGGTTGGTGTTGCAGGGGCGATGGATGTATCGGCGATGCACAGTGCAAATCGAATTGTCGGTAACCCAACTCCGACGCCTGTGATTGAAATTTTAAATGGTGGTTTGAAAGCCAAAATGCATCAGTCCGCAGTCATTGCGGTTACGGGAGCAATTTCAAACATCCACGTGAAATTTAGTGATGACCAAAAGGCTGACTTTGAGAGTTATCAAGCGATTGCCCTTGATGAAGGTGATGAATTTCAGATTCAAGCACCGACGGCAGGGCTAAGAAATTATCTGGCGATTCGTGGTGGTATCGACGTACAGCCTGTGCTGAATAGCGCCTCATTTGATAGTTTGGCTGTATTAGGACCAGAACCTCTAAAAATGGGGGATACGGTTAATCAAGGACAGGTTGAAGTTTCAAATATCAGTAATACCGAAATTGCGAAGTTACACTTGCCCAAAGTCGGCGATGTGGTTGAGCTCGACATTGTAATGGGACCGCGAACGGATTGGTTCGAAGTAGAGAGCATTGAGCGCTTATGTCAGCAAGCTTGGCTTGTGACCAATGAAAGTAATCGGGTTGGACTGAGGCTTTCAGGTGAGCAGCCGTTGCAGCGCAAAATTACTCATGAGTTGGAAAGTGAAGGAACTTGTATTGGTGCCTTGCAGATTCCGCCAAACGGTCAACCTGTACTGTTTATGAATGACCATCCTTTAACTGGTGGCTACCCCGTGATTGCGGCTGTGGCGAAGCACCATTGGGACTTGGTGGCACAGATTCCAGCAGATTGCCAAATCAAATTTAAAAAAATGACCGAATTTACAGATTTTGAGAATGAATGATGACTACTGAAAAATTATTAATTGCAAACCGTGGTGAAATTGCCGTTCGTATTATTCATGCTTGCCGTGATATGGGTATTTCATCGGTTGCTTTATATGCTGATGACGATATGGACAGTATGCATGTCGAACTGGCGGATGAAGCATGGGGTTTGGCGGGTGCAACTGCACGTGAAACTTATTTGAATATTCCAGCCATTCTTGAGGTTGCTAAAAAATCCAAAGCGACCATGGTGCATCCGGGTTATGGCTTTTTATCTGAACGTGCTGAATTTGCACAGGCCGTAATTGATGCAGGCTTAAAGTGGGTAGGGCCATCGCCAAGCGCCATTGAAAAATTGGGTGATAAAATTGAAGCACGTAAGATAGCTGCTTCAGTGGGTGCACCTTTAGTTCAAGGCACACAAGACCCCTTACATAATGCTGATGAAGCCCTCGAGTTTGCAAAGCAGTTTGGTTTACCTATTGCGATTAAAGCCGCGTTTGGCGGTGGTGGTCGCGGTTTAAAAGTCGTTTGGAAACTGGAAGATGTAAAAGAGCTGTATGATTCGGCTGTACGTGAAGCGCAAGCTGCCTTTGGCCGCGGTGAGTGTTTTGTTGAGCAATACTTAGATCAGCCTCGCCATGTCGAAGCGCAAGTGATTGCCGATCAACATGGCAATGTAGTGGTTTTAGGTACACGTGATTGTTCGCTACAGCGTCGTAATCAGAAGTTGGTTGAAGAAGCCCCAGCGCCTTTTATCAGCGATGCAATTTATGAAGAAATTTTAACTTCAGCCAAAAATATCTGTCAGGCAGCCAACTATGTCGGTGCGGGTACCGTTGAATATTTGCTAAGCCGTGATGGAAAGCTTTCATTTTTAGAAGTAAATACCCGCTTGCAGGTGGAACATCCTGTCACGGAAGAAACGGCCAAAGTCGATTTGGTGGTTGAGCAAATTCGAGTGGCTCAAGGCCATGAACTTTCAATCAAAGAAACCCCGAAAGTGCAGGGGCATGCCATTGAGTTTCGTATCAATGCTGAAGACCCTGCTCGCGGCTTCATTCCTGCATTTGGTGTATTGAGTTTATTTGAAGCACCATTTGGCCAGGGCGTACGCGTAGACACAGGTGTTCGTACTGGTTCTTTGGTGTCGAGTCATTTTGATTCGCTTATGGCAAAACTGATTATCACAGGCCCAACCCGTGAAATTGCGATCGCTCGCGCTAAACGTGCGCTGAAGCAATTTAAAATTGAAGGTGTTGTTTCGGTTTTAGACTTTCATCGTGCTGTATTAAATGAAGCTGATTTTACCGACACATTTAATGTCCATACTCGTTGGATTGAAAATGATTTTAAACAGGACTTAAAGCCAACGAAACGCAGTATTCCGAATCATCAACAGCCGATGTTACTCAGTTATATTGAAATTGATGGGAAATTACATCGTTTAGGCTTACCTGCGGGTATGTTTGCACAAAACCCTACAATGACGTTTCAAGACCAACCGGCTACAGAAACAGCAGTGAGTGCTGAACACTTACTTGCACCAATCAATGGCGTAATTAGCGCTTGGAAAGTAGAAAACGGGGAGCAGGTTGCAGAGGGGCAAGTGGTTGCGATTATGGAGGCCATGAAAATGGAAGTTCCTGTACTTGCACATCAAAGTGGGGTAATTCAGTTGACAGCTCAGCAGGGAGCGACCTGTCACGCAGAGCATATTATTGGATCGATTTGCTAAAAAATTAAATCATGTGAATGAGCCTGATGCAGCATTTAGCTAAGTCAGGCTTTTCATTTAGAAATTCTTAATAATTGAGGGCTGATTGGCTTTGTTTTATGGACAAATGTAGTGGAAAAATGGTTCGATAAAGATTTAATAGTCCAATAAAAGCGTTATTTTAAGAGATAGAGATATTCAATAATCATTTTGTTTGGTAGCAGAGAGACAAGATGAAAACTATAAGCTTGAAAAATAAAAATGAAAGAGTATTAGCGTTGTATGTAATTATTATTTTAACTAAATAAAGTACTCCGAAGAGGCTTTGTTGCACAAACCTATCTCTAAAGGCTTATTCCACAATATAATTCTCAAATGAATAAGCCCACACCTAAAATCTATCGTACAACCAATTGGTCTTCTTATAACAGTGCATTAATAAATCGAGGAAATCTCTCAATTTGGTTTGATCCCAAGACTCAATGGTACGCTCAACCCAAAGGTAAACATGGTCGAAATCAAACTTATTCAGATACAGCCATCCAATGCTGTTTAATGATCAAATCCTTATTTCGTCTTTCTTTACGCATGGTCACTGGCTTTGTGCAAAGTCTCATTCATCTTTGTAGATTAGATTGGACAGCACCAGACTATTCCACCATCTGCAGAAGACAAAAGCATATTGATATTGCAATTAACTATCAAAAAAGCAGTAATGGTCTCCAGCTACTCGTCGATTCTACTGGCTTAAAGTTTCTAGGCGAAGGTGAATGGAAGCGTAAGAAACACCAACCTGAATATCGTCGCCAATGGCGTAAACTTCATATTGGTATAGATGCTGAAACCCTTCAAATACGCGCTATTCAACTCACTACAAATAATGTGAGTGATTCACAAGTGCTTGGTGATTTACTCGATCAGATTCCACAAGATGAGCAGATTGACTCTGTCTATACTGATGGGGCTTATGACACCAAGCAATGCCGTCAAGTAATTGCAGACCGACAAGCACATGCGGTGATTCCGCCAAGAAAAAATGCGAAACCTTGGAAAGATACAAAGACCAGCTCGCTAGAGCGAAATGAATTACTTCGAACAGTTAAACGTTTAGGAAGAACAATATGGAAAAATTGGTCAGGCTATCATCGCAGAAGTCTGATAGAAACCAAGATGCATTGCATCAAATTATTAGGCGATAAACTCCGTGCGAGAAACTTTCAAAGCCAAGTCAATGAGATTCATGCACGTGTGGCCGTATTAAATAAATTTACAGATTTAGGCCGACCTCACACCCAAGTTGCCACTTAAATTTAGATAACTTGGAAGAAGTTTAGCTTTTGAATGTTTGTGCAACAAAGCCCTTCAATATTAGAAAATTACGTATCAAAACAGCTGAATAGTTTTTTCTTTAAATTATTTATTTACAATAAATAATTTAAAGTTATTTGATAAAAAAATTGACTGGAAAGTAAACAAGAATTATTTTGATAAAAATTCTTATTACTATTTGCAAATTATGAAAAAGCCCTCTTCAATATCTATGTCTAAAAAACTTTTCCCAATATTAGCAACAACAGGTGTAATTTTCATTTCTAATTCGAGTTTTGCAGAAAACTCAGAAAAGGTTTCTCCATCAGAAAATACTGTACAACAGTTAGAAACAATGACATTCACTGCCTCACGTGCTGATGAAGTACAAGAAAAATCAAAACAAGTGACAAATTTAGATGAAAAACAAATTGAACTTTTAAAAAATGGTTCTTCAGGGAATATTGCAACTGTTTTAGCAAAAGCTGTGCCTGGCTTATCTGATTCAAGTCGTACAATTACAGATTATGGACAAACATTACGTGGGCGAAATGCACTTATCTTAGTTGATGGTGTTCCGATGAATTTAACGCGTGATACTTCTAGAGGTCTTTCTTCTATTGATCCGGAAAGTATTCAAAATATTGAAGTTATTCGAGGAAGCAACGCCATTTACGGTAGTGGTGCAGCAGGCGGGATTATATCTATAACAACTAAAGCTGCTGGTGGAGAACCTACAGCTAAAACTGTTATTGGCTTACAAAGCCCTTTAACTAATTTCCGTACAGATGCATTAAGTGGGGATATTCACCAATATTTTACGGGAAGCTTGGATAATTTTGACTATGCATTGGACTTTGGCTATCAACGTATTGGTAGTCCATATGATGCCAGTGGTGATAGAGTTGCTCCAGAACCCAGTCAAGGTGATCTTTATGATGCTGATGCCTATAGCATAGGGGGTAAAATTGGCTATCATATTGATGACAATCAATACCTACAGCTTGCGGCGAATTACTATAATGCAGAACAAGATTCTGATTATGCAGCTGATACGAGCACAAAAAAATATCCTCTTGGTAGTGTACCTGCTCAAGCAATTAAAGGTTTAAAATTAAAAGATCAAAATAAAAATGAAAATCAAATCTATAATTTGACCTATATCAATAAAGATTTATTAGGAAATAAAGTTGATGCACAACTTTACTATCGAGACTTCTTTACTCGCTTCTCACCATTTGATGCGCGTGGTAATGCAAATCGTGGAAAACAAGTAGATCAAATTTACCAAGAAAATAATGTCCTAGGTAGTCGCTTAACAGTCTCGACTCCACTTGAATTCTTGGGTGATACAACTGTCGTTTGGGGCGGTGACTTTAGTCGTGAAAAGAGCGAGATGCCCTTGGATATTTTTGACCCTCAAATTTATGATCAGTCTGGTGGTCTAGAGTTTGTTAAAATTGGGAATCTTATTTATTTGCCTGAGCTCACAACTCAAAGTCTTGGCGGATTTGTTCAATTTAAGCATCAATTTAATGACCAATGGGCTGCTGAGATTGGAACTCGTTATGAAGATAGTTACGCTGAAATCGATAGTTTCATCCCATTATCTCAGTTAGGTAAACCAAACCCTTATACAGTCCAAGGGGGTAAAGTTAAAGCTGATGCATGGTTATATAATGCAAATCTTACTTTCTCTCCAACTGATCAACACTCGATATACGGCTCTTTTAATCAAGGCTTTCAACTTCCTGATGTTGGTTTAGTTATACGTAATGCTGGAGTCGGTTTTAACCTTGCTTCATCATTTTTAGAACCTGTAAAAGTTGATAATTATGAGCTGGGTTGGAAGGGTGATTTTAAAAATATCTCATCTAGTTTTGCCGTATTCCATTCAACCTCTGACCTTGGAGGTGTCCAATCTTTTAACAATGGATTGGTTCTTGCTAGAACAAAAGAGAAAGTTTCTGGTGTTGAAGCAACTATTGACTACATTGATGATGTTAATGTTTGGGGGACTGGGGGGAGTGTAACGTGGATGAAAGGTCGTGAAACTCCACAAAACACGAATAAAGAACAAGATATGACGGGCTTCAGAATCCCACCATTAAAATTGACTGGTTACATCTCTTATAGTCCAACTGATACTTGGACGAATAGACTACAGGCAACTTACTTTGGTGCGAAGGACTACAGGTTGAATGGCGTAAACGGTTTTGGTCGTTATGATGTGAAATCTTATACAACGGCCGACTTAATCAGTAGTTTTGCGCTTAACAAAAAAGATATTGTAACTATTGGTTTAGAAAATATGTTTAACCGAAAATATTACCCACTTTATAGCCAATTGCTAAGATCTGGTGACAACACAAGTCACTTAGTAGCGAATGGAGCAACGTTAAAAGTTTCTTATAGTCATAAGTGGTAGTACTTATCTTTATTTGTGGTTAAAAAAACATGGGTCATTAAAGAATGGCCCAAGTTTTAACGTATAACATTCGTTAGCTTTTAAGGCCCTCTACATAGGGCTTTTTTTACTTTATAGCTATTTATGGATTTGCTTTTGGCAATGCAGAAATTAATTTAGACTCATAATCATCAAGTACCCCATCAATGTTTTCTACCCATTTCGTACCATTGGCAATTTGAGCTGATTTTGTCACCTTGCTATAAATGTGGAGAGGGGCTGTATTCAAGTCTTTCGCATTCACGACATTTGTATCTATTTCTGAGTGAATTTTGATTGACGCAAATCCAGGCTGGAACCATGACCAAAATTTATTAATTTTAATGGTGAGGATTAGATCGGCATTTGCTCGATTGGTTTCATTGTCTGTAATGACTTCATAACCTGATTGTTTAAGTGCATGAGTTGTGCGTTTTTGTAATAACTCAGACACGGTCTCTTTTTCTAAAAGAATATCGCCTAACGCTTTTCCGTAGCCATTTCTTTTACGCGCAACAGCTTTTGCTTTTTCTTCAGTAGTTGCTTTGGCTAAACCATCCTTTAAAGACGGAATATCAGGTGTGGTGGGTTTGTCTTGGAATGTTCTATTATCTTCGACCAGCGCGATAATTGCTTTCTTAGAACTCGGCACTTCTTGAGAGGATGCGGAAGTATTAGGCGTTGGAACTTGAATCAATCCGCGTGATGTCGCACAGCCTGAAAGAGTGGTTATTAAGAGCCCTATAGCAAGTAACATGGAAGAGCGTTTCATTTAAGATCCCCGAGAGTGGTGGTTATTGTAAAAAAGTGCATAAAGTTAATAAGATACGTTATAAAAAAGCTTAACTATTTCATTTTTAGCAGTAATTCAAAAGATTGGTTTGTAGAAGGCTGGGGGATTTTGATTGAATTTTACCAAAAAGTAAATAATAACCATTGTCAAATGAGAATAAAGACGTTAGATTGCGTTACAAATTTGATGGTTAATATTGATAATTGTAAAAAATGAAAAAGCGTTTCGAAAGTGAGTAAATTTATATTGATGCTTAAATGTCATCGGATTTAAATATCCGAAGTGTATGTTTCAGCCATCTTTAGATGGGTTGATGCAATGCTCGGTTTTCTTGAAAAATTCCAATTAAAAACAATCAGTGTGGCATATATAAGTTTGAATGCTTTATTTCTCTCCGCTTGTCAAAGTAGTGATTTAATGCAAGCTCAACCAACTCATGCAGTACAACTACTCAAACAACAAAAAGTCCAACAACCGAAACGTGTAGTGTTTTTCTTGGGTGATGGAATGGGCATGACTACACTTACCGCTTCCCGCATTTATGCTGTCGGTGAAGATGGTCAGTTAGCAATTGATCGGTTACCTGAGTCTGCCTTTGTTCGTACCTTTTCTGAAGATGCGCAAGTCACTGACAGTGCACCTTCGATGGGTGCGTACATGACCGGTGTGAAGATGAAAAATGAGGTGATCTCGATGCAGACAGGGACAATTGCAGTTGAACCTGATTCAGTAGGGAATAACCAGTGCGGGACTAACCCACAAAACAAAAATAAGCAAAACACACAGACTTTACTCGAATTAGCCAAAGCAAAGGGTTGGGGGACAGGGGTTGTGACCACGACGCGGATCACGCATGCCACACCAGCATCGACTTATGCGCATATTTGCCACCGTGATGCTGAAAATGATATTGCATCACAGCTGGTGCCGAGTTCAAAAGGGGATGCTTATCAAAGATATAACCCAAAACTCAAAGATGGAGTGGATGTGGTTTTAGGCGGCGGCAAGCGTCAATTTTTGCCTAAAGATGCAGACGGAGAGCGTACTGATGGGCGCAATCTAATTACCGAGATGCAAAAGGCAGGCTACCGCGTAGTTTTTGATGAAAACCAACTCTCCCAAGTGCAGCTGGCGAAAAATGAAAAATTATTGGGTTTATTTAATCACAGCCATTTAAATTACGACTTGGATCGCACCAAGAAAAACTTGGCAGAGCCGAGTCTCAAGCAAATGACGCTGTCTGCTTTAGACATCCTGACGCAAAATAAAAAAGGTTTTTTCCTGATGGTGGAGGGCGGGCGTATAGATCATGCGCTGCATGACACCAATGCCAAACGTGCTTTACAAGACACGATTGCCTTAAATGATGCTTTAGAAGCAACCATTCAAAAGCTTAAACAAAGTGATCCTGAACTTAAAAATACACTGATTGTAATCACAGCCGACCATGATCACACCTTGGTTTTAAATGGTTATGCCAAGCGTACAGGAAAATACGTCGAAGGTAAGGAAACCAGTGTGCTTGGATTGGTAAAAAACTATGATCAAGCGGGCTTTGCTCAAGATATTCATGGTCAACCTTATCCGATTATCGGTTTTGGTACGGGCAAAAAACGCCCCACTCAAAACCGTATGGATGACTTGGTACTGAACTTAAAAGACACTGATGTCTGTCATCCTGTACAAGGGCCAAAGGCACCACAAGGTGAAAAATATAGTTTCACCTATCCTTTGGCTGAAACGGGTTGGTGTACGGGCACTGCTGCGGATGATTTCCAACAAGAAGCTGTGATTCAAACGGGCTATAAAGATAAAGAAACGCATGGCGGTGCAGATGTGTTTTTAGGTGCGATTGGTCAGGGAGCCGATCAGTTCTCAGGTAGCCTTGAAAATATTGAGGTCAATCACCTCATTCGTAAGATCACAGGCTTATAGCAGAGGGATATCACATGAAACATACTTTAAAAACCATCCCATACATGATGCTTCTGCTTACAGCGTCGATTTCTTCAAGTGCTTTGTATGCTGCGGACACCACAGTTACACCGACGAAAAGCGTTATATTCTTTTTAGGCGATGGCATGGGACCAACCACAGTGACGGCAAGTCGTATTTATGCTGTGGGGGAAAATGGCAAACTGGCCATGGACAGCATGAAGCACGCAGCAAGGATTAAAACCTATTCTGAGGATGGTCAAACCACAGATAGCGCTCCCTCTATGGGCGCCTATATGACTGGGCAGAAAAATAAAAATGAAGTGATTGCCATGACAACAGGAACGGTTGCGGTCGAACCTGAAGAAGGAAAATTGCCGAATGGCAAAAGCTTAGCGAAAGCCATCAACCGTTGTCCAGAACAGGGCAGTAGTATGGTCGCAGGGATGCCTGCGTTAAGTATTTTAGAACTGGCAAAAAAGCAGGGTAAAGCGGTTGGCGTAGTGACGACGACCGAACTCACCCATGCCACACCTGCGGCAACCTATGCACATATCTGTCACCGTGATGCGCAATACGATATAGCGCTTCAAGCTGTTCCAAAAGGTAAAGCTTATAATCCAAACTTATTGGATGGCATTAATGTCCTTATGGGAGGCGGCTTAAATCATTGGACGCCTTATGATGCAGTCTCTAACCCCAAAGGGCGCTTGGATGGTCGTGATTTATTGGCAGAGTTTAAACAGCAGGGTTATCAAACCGTTTTAAGCCAAAGTGATTTGGCACAGACGGTCAATACTCAGAAAATTTTCGGCGTGTTCTCCACACAGTCGCATTTAAATTTTGATTTGGATCGACTCAAGAAGAATATAGAGACTGAACCGAGTCTGGCGGCGATGACCAGTAAAGCGATTGATGCACTGCAAGCACAGAGTCATGGACAAGGCTATTTCTTGATGGTTGAGGGTGGGCGTATTGACCATGCGCTACATGCCAATAATGCCAAACGGGCATTGCAGGAAACCAAGGCATTTAATGATGCAATTCAAACTGCACTGGATAAAGTGGATTTGAGCAATACCTTGATTGTAGTGACGGCAGACCATGACCATGTGATGACCTTTAATGGTTATGCCGCACGAACGGGTCAAACGACGGAAACTAATCCAGGTATTTTGGGGCTGAGCTATGACTATAATATTGCAAAAGAGCAAAATGCTTACAGCAAAGTGCTGGCTGATGGCCAAGTACATAATCCATACCGCGATGTAAATGGGGCAACAGGAACGACGCTTGTTTTTGGAAATGGTACGGGTAAACGTTTAGATATTCGTGACAGTATTAGCAACGAGCAAGCCTTTGCTGACGACTATAAACAAGAAGTCGGGGTACAACTGACGAAAAGCGAAACACATGGCGGCGGAGATGTGATGCTGTTTGCTGAAGGAAAGAATTCAAATCTATTCAAAGGCACACAAGAAAATACATGGGTATTTGAGCAATTGAAAAAGGCGTTTGGATTCTAATGGATACAAGATTTATACGGCCGTTCAAATTCAAAATGAAATTCTTAGCATTGTCTTTCAGTTTGCTCAGTCCATGGGTATGGTCGGCCGATGAATATCGTATTGATTATCAGATTGAACGGTTGGATGCCAATGGGGTCACGACCATTCAAAAATACAGTGAGAAAATAATTCGAGATGAGCAAAATATTTGGATTGAACGTTTAAACACACAAACGCATGCTGACGAAGCCCAGATACATAGCAACACTCATGTGTCTGCCAAAACAGACACCCATGAGCATGTGAGTTTTGACAGTGCAATTCAGTGGATGCAGCGCAAAGATGTAGTCGGGCAAGCAAACGTAGAAAGTCCGTTTCAGCGTTTTTATATTTTGCCAGATGAAAAAATGCGGGTGCAATTGCAGGATGTCGATCAAGAAATGCTAGGGATGAAAAACTGTTGGCGCTGTGAATATAGTTTGATTCATCCTGACATTTTAAAGCGAGCACAATTGATTCAACGTGATTCGAAGTTAGCGCATTATCAAATACGCAGTGCTGGGCAAACGTTGAATATTATATGGAGTGAACAGGATCAACTGGTTCAAAAATATGAATTGCTCAAACCGACCTCAGGCTATGCCAAAACCTTTACCGTGCGCAAAATTGGCCAACATGTTGCTACACCTTGGACACAAACAGAAAAATACAGCGAACGTGACTATGCGGACTTTAGTGATTAGCCGATGAGTTTTTGACTTTTAATTTCGACGTTACAATAGAAATACCCGTGATTTTTTTGGGAAAAATAAGCGCTTAGGACTGTGCCGCTTGTACGGTTAAACCACTCCACCGCTTAAACGCACGTCGAAAATTAGTGGCATCGTTAATTTGTAAATACTGAGAAATCTGTTCAGTTTTAAAACCATGTACACGATATAAAATGATGGCAGTATGCAAACGACTTTGATCGAGTTGCGCTTGAAAATGGGTCTGATGCTTTTTCAGTTTACGTTTTAAGGTGGCAGAACTCATTTGAAAATAGTCAGCGGTTTGTTCAAGTTGAATATTATTTTGAATATTCTGCATTAAATATTGGTGCAAACTGAGCAAAAAACTCTGTTGAATATTTTGAGCTGTCATTTCTTTCAGCGCATATTGATAACTGATTGAAGCTAAGGTCGAAGAGGCATTGGGAAGTTTTTCATAAATCAAATCGCGAGGTAGGCTCATCATGTTGATCGGGCGATTAAACTCTAAAGCACTGCCTAAATGTGTCCAATATTGTTCAATATAATCCGGTTCAGAAAAATTAAACTCGAATTTCCACGCTAATTTGGCTTGGTACAGTTGACGGCTAAACGCTTGTATTGCACTCATTGCACTTTCGATTAAAAAGCGATTTTCAAGCTTGTTTTCATCTAACCAATAAATATGAATATGGCTTTGACTATACATGAGTCGAGGGCATAACCATGGTGAAACGGACGCGGAAAATTCTAAATAACGGCTAAGTGCCTCATCGAAGGTCGATGCATAAAGCATGGATTTAATGGCGTCATTAAAGGGAGTGGTTAAACTGCGCTGACCAAATAAGAAACTGATGTCCTGATTGCGAAAACACTGTTCAGCATTTTTTAAAACCTGTTGTAACTGTTGTTGACTAATTAGTTTTTGCCCCGAAAAGATATCTTCTAAGAAAATACTGCTGCCACTGAGCAGGACGTGATGTTCGACTTCATGACTCGCTGCCAAATCAATTAAAATAGACAATTGATGATGCGCAGGAATGTAGCTGTAGTCGCATTCAAAGCTCATACCATGACTCGCTTCGGTGAGTAGTACTGCTTCACTTGGAGCAATTGCTGATTTAAGGCACTCAAGAGTTGTTGGACAGTTTGGTATTGTCCGACAGCGCAGCAGGTCGTGAGTGCTTTTAGAGGAATGTGCACGGACAGATCACGTTGATAATAAGCACTGACCATAAGCATGCGTTCAAGTTGAGCAGCCATTTTTTCAGCCTGTTGTAGCTTAGTCTCTGGTAACAACATAATAAAACGATCTCCTGCGAAGCGGCAGAGCAGGTCTTGTGGTCGTAAGTTTAAGCTAATCAATTGTGAAACATGCTGTAAAATAGATGTGCCTTCATCAAAGCCATGTGTTTGATTAATCTGATTAAAATTATGCATATCTAGCAGTATGACGGACATGTCGCTGGGTTCATGCAAGTTTTGCTCGATTGCGGCTTTGAGCTGTGTTTTAAAATAATGAGCATCGGCCAAAGGGGTGAGTGCATCGAATAAGCGATGATCCCGATAAATGCGTTCTCTTTTTTGCATGTGTTTAGAAATCGCCAGTTCTTCTTGATGCCAAAAATAAATCCCGATGGTAAATAGACACAGTCCAATTGGAAAAGGAATGGACTCAAGCCATGCATCCCACATGATTTCTTTAGGCAGGCGAATAAACTCATCTAAGCTGTCCATCCACATGTGGAAAAAAATAAAACACAGTCCATAAAAGATATAGTTGGTTACACGGCCCAAAGGACGGCTTTTAATAATAAAGAAAATCCAAATACCAATAAAAACAGTTGCTCCCCCTTCACCTAAAATATCGACCCAGTTCCATTCAGCAAATGACTTGCTCTGCCCAAGTAAGATAAACAACCAAAGGGATAAGCTACAGGCAGTCGCTACACATAATAAAGGCCAGCGGTAGTAAGCAAAGTATTTAGGCATAGCATTTTTTGAAATGATTTATTTTCGCCCAAGCTAAACAGATTTAGATGACAGTTTGATGGCAATGGCTAGGGTCAAAATAGATCAGGGTATTTTTGATTTTTGAGAATAAAAATGCTGAAAAACCCTATCTTTGAGGGGAATATGCATCATTCTGTATGCTCAGTATTTTCTCTATACAGATCAAATTAGCTCACTTTTTACTGAAAAAGGCCAAAAACAAATAAAAAGGGCAGATCGTAAAAGGCACTGTCACATCATGTTCACATTCAATTTCTATTGTGCGTTCAAACCATGCCACTTTGGCTTGAGGGGAAGAACATAATGCAAAATAATCAGAGCCGTTTCATGAAACATAAGCGTGCGGGTTTTCAGCTCAGCACATTGGTCCTGTCAATGCTGAGCATGACGCATCTACATGCCGAAGATAACACGGTGGAATATGTACAGGTCATTGGTCAAGCTGCAAGTATGGATAAAGCACTCAAAGAACAAAAACGTGCCGACCAAATCAGCAGTGTGGTACATGCCGATGGCATTGGACAATTACCCGATGACAATGCCGCAGAAGCGTTGCAACGGATACCAGGTGTATCTACAGAGCGTGACCAAGGCGAAGGACGTTTTGTTTCCGTTCGTGGTTTAGGCGCTGACTTAAATGCAGTAACCATCAATGGTACTTTGGTTCCTGCACCTGAAAGCGATCGCCGTGGCGTAGCATTGGATGTCTTACCTTCAGAGCTAGTACAGTCATTGGCTGTGGTGAAAACGCTGACACCAGACATGGATGCCAACTCATTAGGTGGTACGGTGCAGGTTGAAAGTTTATCGGCTTTTGACCATGACGGTTTGTTTTATACGGGAACGGTTGAAGGTGGTTATGATGAAAAACGGGAAAAATATAGCCCTAAAGCATCTGGTGCTCTCAGTAATCGTTTCAGTGTTGGTGAGGGGCAAGACAACCTTGGGGTGGCACTGGCACTGAGTTATCAAAACCGAAAATTTGGCTCGGACAATGTTGAAACGGGTGGGGCTTGGGATGGTGACGCACTTGAAGAAACCGCAATGCGTCAATATGACATCGAGCGTGAGCGCATTGGTGCGGGTTTAAACTTTGATTACCGTCCGAATGACACAGGCGAATACTATTTAAGAACTTTATATAGTCGCTTTAAAGACACTGAATCACGTCAGGAAGTGGCGGCTGAATTTTCTGATCCACAACTTGCAGGCCAGCGTGGTGATGCAGAAGTGACTCGTTCACTGAAGAGCCGTGAAGAAACACAAGAAATACAGTCTTTTGTCCTCGGTGGTAAGCAAGGTTTTGGCACGTGGACGGTGGAAGGTCAGCTCGGTTATAGCGAAGCATCGGAGGAAAATCCAGGGGGAATTTCGGGGGCAAAATACCAAGGTGATTTTAGTAATGTTGGATTTAATAGTACGCAAAAACCTGTAATTACGGCAGACCAAGATTTTTATGATGCGGCCAACTATGAGTTAGATTCGGTGTCGTGGGAAAAATCTAAAACCACCGATAAAGAATACAACGGTAAATTAGACTTTTTGAAAGACTATATGCTGGGGAATTATGCTGCTGCATTGAAGTTCGGCGGAAAAATCAGCCAACGTGAAAAAACCAACAATACCGATGAATGGAAATATGAAGATCTCAGTACGTCAAGTTCAGATTTCAATTCAAACAGCCATTATGAACTGGGTCAGTTTGGTCCAACCATTAATAAAAACGCTATTAAAGATAAAATCAGTGGATTAAATCCAAATGATTATGTGGTTGCTGACGGTTCAATCATTAATGACTTTAAGTCGAATGAAGACATACAAGCGGCTTATGTCATGAATACCGTTGATTTGGATCAACTGCGTGTGATTGCAGGCTTACGTTATGAAAATACCAACTTTGAAGCACGTGGTTTTGAGTTCAACGATGATGTGATCACTGCGACTAAATATAAAAATGACTATGATCATTGGTTGCCAAGCCTACATTTACGTTATCAATTGGCCGATAACGCTTACCTCCGTGCCGCTTGGACCAATAGTGTGGTACGTCCGAACTTTGCGCAAAGTGCACCAGGTGTCTATATCGATGGTGATGAAGCTGAGTTTGGTAACCCAATGTTAAAGCCTTTAGAGTCTTCTAACTTTGATCTGGGTGTAGAAAAGTATTTTGGCAAAGCCAGTATGGTGGGTTTCTACGCATTTTATAAAGATATCGATAACTTTATTTATAACACCAATATTGCAGGAACAGGGCAATGGGCTGACTTTGATGAAGCTATTACCTATAAAAATGGTAATGAAGCAAAACTGTACGGGATGGAGTTTGCCTACTCACAAAAGTTTGACCATCTAGGAGCGCCTTGGAATGGTTTCTTGCTGGGCTTTAATACGACCTTTAGTAAGTCAGAAGCAGATATTGATTCGATGAAAGATGGCGAACTTCTGAGCCGTCGTATTCATTTACCAAACCAGTCGGATGTGGTAGGCAATGCCATGATTGGTTGGGAAAATGAGCGTTTCGGCGTACGTTTGTCTGCAAACTATAAGTCTAGCTATTTATATGAGTTAGGTGATATTGATACGCCTGAAAAAGATACTTATACCGATGAGCAAGTCTTTCTCGACTTTAGTAGTCATCTGAATTTGTCAAAAAATTTACAATTAAAGTTTGATGTACAAAACATCACCGATGAGCACTATTACAACTACGCAGGTGCGAAGGCTTACAACGCGCAGTATGAAGAATATGGCCCAGCCTATAAGCTTGCTCTGACTTACACCCATTTTTAAATTTCACTAAATAAACGCTCAGGTTTTCTTTGTTGAGAAGAAAACCTCGAGATATGGTTGCCCAAATTTGAGTAATTTTATGAATTTTTCAAGCTTTAAATTGTCTGTTTTAACAAGTTGCATAGTGTTACTGACAGCATGTAGTCAGCATGGTGTTTCTCCATCTCCTGTAAGCTCACAACCATTAACGGTGGATCAGCCAACAGCAGAAAAGCTCCAATTACGCGAAGTTGATACAAATGAAGCTAAAACTGAAGATGTGCAATGGTTGAGCTTAAGTACATGGCCAGAAGTGACAGCTCTATTGAGCAGTAAGAATAAAGGTCTTCAGTTTTTAGATGATGAACAAAATGTATTGCATCACATTCAAGGGCAGTTTGGACGTTTTGATTACCGGATTGGTTCGGAGCGTTTATTGATTGCTGCATCGAATTTGCAACAACAGCAAATTCAACTGATGAGCATGAACTTAAAAAATAAAGTATGGGACAAAGCCAGCTTTATTCCAAAGCGTTCATTTAAGTCCGAAGATGTTTGTCTATACACCGATGCTCAAGGCTTGAGTTTTGCCTTTTTAGTCGGTGAAGAAGGGATAGGTGAGCAGTGGCTTGTGGCGAATCGTGAAAAAGCATTGGCCCTGCCGCAGTTGGTACGTCGTTTAAGTTTTCCACCTGCAAGTACTGTTTGCAAGGTGAATGATACTAGTGCAGAACTCTTAATCAATGAAGAAAATGTCGGTGTTTGGGTCTATCCTGCCCATTCTGAAGCAGATATGGTGCGCCAAGCAGTCGATTTGGTAAAACCGTTTGGCTCGATTCAAGGGACACCATCCGCAATTAGCATTGTGGATGATCACATTGCGGTGCTTGATGAAGAAAAACCACTGCTTTATCGTTATCAAAAACAAGACAAGCATTGGAACATCCTAGAACCATTACAGCTGAGTGGTTTAAAGGAGGCGGAAAGTCTGAGTATTCGCGGAAATTTAACCGATAAATCTCTACTGATTTTAGATGATAAAACGGTGAAAGCAGCCGATGTTGAATGGGAAACTCAGACCCAGACCAAAGCTCAAAGTATCATCACTATCCCTGCAGAAGTGCAGACAGAGGGTGTGCCAAGTACAGGTGATGCGGCTGATGATCCTGCTATTTGGCACAATGCCACACAGCCGAGTCAATCCCGTATTTTAGCGACAGATAAACAAGGCGGCTTACAAGTCAATGACCTACAAGGTAAAGCTGTACAGTATTTGCCAGTCGGGAGACTCAATAATGTCGATGTACGCCATGGCTTTAAGTGGGGTAATCAAACGGTTGATTTGGCTGTGGCATCGAACCGAGACCACAACAGCTTACATGTATTTGCGATTCAACCAAAAACAGGCAGGGTCTTTGTGCTTGGTGAGTTACCAACGACTTTAGATGACATCTACGGCATTTGTATGTATCGCGATGCTCAAGGTGAAATCTATGCCATTCCAAACGATAAAAACGGGACTTTTGTTCAATACCACATTACCGCTACGCAGCAAAAATTAAGGGCTGAAGAAGTACAACGTTTTTCAGTTAAAACCCAACCTGAAGGCTGTGTCGTAGACGACGCCACAGGACGTATTTTCTTGGGTGAAGAAGATGTCGCGGTGTGGGTAAAAGATCTCAATCCAAAAACTCAGCTCCCTATGCAGCAGGTGATAGGTGTAGGAGAGGTGATGCATGATGACATTGAGGGAATGGGACTTTATCACGGTAAAAAGCAAAGTTATTTGGTAGTTTCAAGCCAAGGCAATGACAGCTTTGTGGTGCTTGATGCCGCAGCACCTTATACGGTTCGTGGCGCATTTCGTGTAGGCATCAATATCGACAAAGGCATTGACGCTGTGTCTGAAACAGATGGACTAGATGTGAGTTCCCTAAATTTTGGTGGCAAATGGAAGCAAGGCATGTTGGTGGTGCAAGATGGACGTAAACGGATGCCTGAAACCAATCAGAACTTTAAATATGTGCCATGGGAAAAAATCGCTCAAGCCCTGCATTTAGACTAAATAGCGCTTTAGTACATAGGCTGGGGCAAAGAGTCACAGCCCATTTTAAAAATATACATGTACTGCACCATGCAGTAAAAAATTGGAGTGCGTTATGCAAGCAACAATGGATCAAATGTCGGTTTGGATGTTGATTAGCCATGCCAGTGTGTTGGTGAAAGTAGTGATGTTGATTTTGGTTTTATCCTCAGTAGTAAGTTGGTATTTAATCGTGCGTCACGGTATGTTACTTCGTGGACAAGAGCAGCTTTGGAACCGCTTTTTAAAGAATTTTAGACAGCAAAAAGATCTCAATCTTTTACAGCAAGATTACCAACAGCCTGAACAACAGAAAGGCGTAGTCAGCATTTTTCAACATGGGGTGGATGAATACCATCAATTGATCAAAGATGAGCAACTCACTACAAGTGATGTGATTGATGGGGTAGAACGTCGTTTGCTCAGCAGCATCAGTGAAGAAGAAGAAAAGCTTCAGCAAAATCTGACCTTTCTTGCAACAGTCGGTTCAGTCAGCCCGTATATAGGCTTATTTGGAACGGTCTGGGGCATTATGAATGCGTTTATTGGACTGTCTGCCGTTGAACAGGCAACCCTCAATACAGTTGCACCTGGAATTGCAGAAGCGCTGATTGCAACAGCCATTGGTTTATTTGCCGCTATTCCTGCGGTAGTCGCGTATAACCGCTTTTCGGCACGTGCTGACAAGCTTTCCAGTCGTTATTACGGTTTTGCCAATGAGTTGCAAACGCGTATTTATCGTTTGTTGGGGCACACTGAGCGCGCTTCGCGTTAAGGAGCAACAGCCATGATTAAGCGTCCTCAAAAATTAAAACTCAATGCTGAAATGAATGTGGTTCCTTATATTGATGTCATGTTGGTGCTATTGGTGATTTTTATGGTGACTGCACCGATGTTGACACAAGGCATTCAAATTGATTTGCCTAAAGTGGATGCCAATGTCATGCCCGCGTCACAACAGCAGCGTATTGTGACCTTATCTATTCAAGCCAATGGTCAGTATTACTGGAATATTGGTTCGGAAGTGAATACTGAGAAAGTCACGGATCAGGCCATTGATTTAGCCAGTATGCAACAAAAGCTCGTTCCGATTATTCAAAAAGATAAAAGCCTACAGTTTTATGTGCGTGCCGATCAGGATGCCGATTATCAACTGGTTGCACAGGCCATAGCATCCTTGCAAAAAAGTGGGGTAACGAACTTGGGGCTAGTGACAGAGGAACCACAATCATGATGGCAACCGTTTCCAAAATTAGGTTTCGTGATCAAGGTCTAGCGCTTTCGGTCACGGCTGGATTGCATATTGCGCTAATTGCATGGTTATGTACGGTTGAGATGCATGAAACATTGGTGGAACCTAAGCCGAAAACCATTCAATTACAATTTGTGCAAATACCACCTCCTGCCAAACAGCAACCACAACCTAAAAAGCCTGAACTGATAGTCGAAGAAAAACTGCTACATGAGCCTGTCCCAAAAAAACAGATTGTGAAACCTGCTGAAGTTCAACCGAAAACCACCAAGAAGTTTGTAGAATCACAGAGCAACAAAATTGTACCTACAGCGGCTAAACCGACACAGCAAGTCATGACAGAAAAGCAAACGGCAGCAGCTGAATCTCAGAAAACAGTAGATACGCAGTCTAAAGCGGATATACCAACTCAGACAAAGACCCAGAAATCAGTAGAACCCAAAGCACAAACTCATCCTGAAACATTTGATGTTAAAAATTATCAACCTGTTGCAAAAATAGCACCAGCCTATCCTGAACAAGCTTTGGATCGTAAACTTGAGGGGGATTGCACAGTGATGTATAGCGTAAATGAAAAAGGACGGGTAGAAAATCCTAAAGCACAAGGCGATTGTCATCCGATGTTTGTACGACCTTCGATTCAGGCTGCACTCACTTTTAAATATCAGCCTCGTCTCGTCGATGGCAAACCGACCAGTGTGTCGAATGTTAAAAATACCTTCCAATATCGTATTGAAAGTTAATTTTATGTGGCTTTGTTGCACAAACATTCAAAAGCTAAACTTCTTCCAAGTTATCTAAATTTAAGTGGCAACTTGGGTGTGAGGTCGACCTAAATCTGTAAATTTATTTAATACGGCCACACGTGCATGAATCTCATTGACTTGGCTTTGAAAGT
The DNA here is from genome assembly GCF_044057475.1 of Acinetobacter sp. P1332. Classification (NCBI taxonomy): domain Bacteria; kingdom Pseudomonadati; phylum Pseudomonadota; class Gammaproteobacteria; order Moraxellales; family Moraxellaceae; genus Acinetobacter; species Acinetobacter sp. P1332. The sequence continues at coordinate 2,308,504 of NZ_CP171157.1, read as the reverse complement.
TTCTCGCACGGAGTTTATCGCCTAATAATTTGATGCAATGCATCTTGGTTTCTATCAGACTTCTGCGATGATAGCCTGACCAATTTTTCCATATTGTTCTTCCTAAACGTTTAACTGTTCGAAGTAATTCATTTCGCTCTAGCGAGCTGGTCTTTGTATCTTTCCAAGGTTTCGCATTTTTTCTTGGCGGAATCACCGCATGTGCTTGTCGGTCTGCAATTACTTGACGGCATTGCTTGGTGTCATAAGCCCCATCAGTATAGACAGAGTCAATCTGCTCATCTTGTGGAATCTGATCGAGTAAATCACCAAGCACTTGTGAATCACTCACATTATTTGTAGTGAGTTGAATAGCGCGTATTTGAAGGGTTTCAGCATCTATACCAATATGAAGTTTACGCCATTGGCGACGATATTCAGGTTGGTGTTTCTTACGCTTCCATTCACCTTCGCCTAGAAACTTTAAGCCAGTAGAATCGACGAGTAGCTGGAGACCATTACTGCTTTTTTGATAGTTAATTGCAATATCAATATGCTTTTGTCTTCTGCAGATGGTGGAATAGTCTGGTGCTGTCCAATCTAATCTACAAAGATGAATGAGATTTTGCACAAAGCCAGTGACCATGCGTAAAGAAAGACGAAATAAGGATTTGATCATTAAACAGCATTGGATGGCTGTATCTGAATAAGTTTGATTTCGACCATGTTTACCTTTGGGTTGAGCGTACCATTGAGTCTTGGGATCAAACCAAATTGAGAGATTTCCTCGATTTATTAATGCACTGTTATAAGAAGACCAATTGGTTGTATGATAGATTTTAGGTGTGGGCTTATTCATTTGAGAATTATATTGTGGAATAAGCCTTTAGAGATAGGTTTGTGCAACAAAGCCCTTTTCAACTACCATTTCCATGGTTATATCTGTAATTTTTAAATGATGCCAATCTTTTAAATACAGATTCATATCTCTGTCATATACAGCGACTGTATTGGGTTTTAGCTCTGATTTAGATTCAATATAGTGTTTATGAGCATTTAACACAGTCGGAATTTGCCGATGATTATGACGTTCCTGAGAAGCTTTTTGACGTAGCTGTTCTTTTTTGTCATTAGGGTTTATCCCTTGGGACATCTCTAGAAGGTACTCGGTAGCTTTTTGCCTTGCTGTTTCAGGTGTATAAAGACCATGATCACCGATGGTTACACGACAAGGAGCGCCACTTGGCATCTTTTTCTCAACGGTATATACCAGAGAATGGCGAGTGGCCCTGATAGCAAAGCCAATAAGTTTAAGGTCACGAAAGAAGATTTGTTTACCCGTGGGAATATCAAAACAATATGATTTTGATTCTTTTAATGAATCTTCCGCGTTTGGATCTGACAGTTGTTTAATCAGGTTTTTAACAAACGAGAGGGTAATAATTACTTTCTTATTAGACATTTTCATTTCCTAACAGCACTAGCTGAATTAGTGATTAGATCTTTGGTATACATGGAGTATACAAAGGGCTAGAAAATGAAAATTAATTTGATAGAGAATTTAGAAATTTTGTTCATGATTATTAAAAAACAATCACTTAAAGTACTCCGAAGATGCCGCTGCATGTGTCGTTACCCTGAACCCGATGAGTTCAAGGTGGACGCGACGTATACTTGCTGGGTTTCCCACATGAAAGTGGGCATACACTCTAAATATACAGAACACATCCATAAGTTTAAGTATCGGCAGGGGAATAGACCCGCTGGCGAACACCTCAGAGTTGCCTTAAGTATAACGAATCTCACGCTGATGGCAACTCATACACCGCTACGAACTGTAAACAACTGGAGTAAGTGTTGATACTTTATTCAATTCAGTCGAGTTTAAACAAGTTCCGCAACGTCATCGATAATATTTGCCAGTAATCGTTCTGCGTGTGCATACTCTTGCAGTGTTTTATTCATCGACAATACTTCTTGCATTAACTCTAGTGCCACCATAATGATAATTTTACTGGGTTCTACCCGTGGCGCTTTACGGCGAAACTCATCATATTTATCATTTAAAAGCAGAGCTGCACGTTCAAGGTCGGCTTTTTCTTTTTCCGTTGTGACTAAACGAAAGCTATGACCTAAGACACGTAATTCAACGGTAATTGGTTCGCTCATGATTAAACTTCCTCGCCAGCTTCAGTAGGGTGGGCAAGTTGTTGAATTTCTTGCGCGTGATGATCTTGCTCTGTGCCTAAAACAGCCAAACGTTGGATGATGGCTTCGACTTTAGCTTTGGCATGCTCATTTTTTTGTAACAATCTTTCACGTTCTTGCTGAAGTGCTTGGATTTCTTGCTGAGCTTGCCGCTGATCATTGTTCATTTTTTCTTTAATTGCACGTAATTCATTACGTTCAGCCAAGATTTCCTGAAAGCGATTTTTTAAATCCGTACAACTTTTTTCCAAACGACTATAACGATCGGCCAAAGCAGTCGCATCAGTGTTTAAGTGTTGATATTGGGTCTGAGCGCTGCTTAATTGCTCAGTTAAATCATCAATTTGTTCTTGCTTCTGGGTAATTAAGCCATTTTTTTGCACAACTTGAGAACGGTGCTGTTCTTCAGCATCCAGTTTAGCTGCATTTAAAGTGCTATTTTCACTTTCAAAATGAGCAAGTCGCGTTTTTAAAACGCCAATATGCGCCTGTAGACGCTGTAATTCTTCTAACATATCGTGGTCGCACAGTGCTGCAAACAAAGGTAATATATAAGAAGTATAGAGATTGGATAAACGAATGCAAGACGATATTTCAGGTTGGTCAGAATGGCAGCCAAATTTTTCTAAAATTGAAGAGATTTCTAGCCCAAGTGAGTTACATGGTTTACTCACGGGTATCATTTGTGTAACTCAGGCACCGAGCCGTGAAGAGTGGCAACACATCCTCACGACTTTGGAAATTCCTGAGTTAAGCGAAGAAGCTTTGGCTTTGTTAGCCGATGAAGCAGAAGATGTCGCACATGCACTTTCTGACGATGAATTGGACTATTTACCGTTACTTCCCGATGACACTCATACGCTAGCAGATCGTGTACAAGCTTTGGCGGATTGGTGCGCAGGCGTAGTGCTGGGCTTTGGTTTGGCGTCGGGTCATATTCGCCCAGATGAAATGGAACTTATCGAACATTTACAAGATGTGGCGGCAGTTGAGTTTGAAGAAACTGATGATGATGAAGAGGGTGAAGAGAGCTATCAAGAGTTATACGAGTTTGTACGTTTAATTCCTGTGAGCTTATCTGTAGGCCGCAAAAAGATTGCAGTTGATGAAAGTTCGCTGCTTAAACACTTTCATAACAAGCAAAAAATTGATCGTTCTGTAACAGAAGCGAACAATGTTGTAGAAATGTTTACGCCGCATCGCCCAAGCTGATTGGCATAAGACTTGCTGCGCGTACATGATAGGGTGCGCGTGGCATTTTTATTCTTTGGTATAAAAAAGACAGATCAAACATGAAACTAACGCAAGTGGATTTTCAGGAACGCCGTGACCGTTTAGCTGCACAAATGGGTCCGAACAGTATTGCCATTATCGCAACCAGTCCAGTGGCGATGCGTAATCGTGATGCAGACTATAAATACCGTACCGATAGCAGCTTCTTTTATCTGACTGGTTTTGCTGAGCCCGAAGCCGTAGCGGTTATTGAAACCTTTGCCGAAGACGATGAAGACGGGTACAGCTACAGTTTGTTCTGCCGTGAACGTGACCGCGAGATGGAAATCTGGAATGGTTACCGCGCAGGTGTGGATGGTGCGGTAGACGACTATGAAGCTGACGAAGCGTATGCGATAGATTTGTTAGATGAAGAAATCATTGAAAAACTCTTAAGCAAAGAAAAATTATTTTATCGTATTGGGCAACAGCCCGAATTTGATGCGCGTGTAGCAAAATGGATCACGACGGCCAATGGTGAGTCACGTCGTGGGACTGCTGCACCTGCACAAGTGATACAGCTCGATCGTATTTTAGATGAAATGCGTTTGTTTAAGTCAGAACAAGAAATTGCATTGATGCAAACAGCTTCAGATATTTCCGCACAAGCGCATACTCGTGCCATGCAAACTGTTAAGCCAGGCATGATGGAATATGCTCTAGAAGCTGAGCTGAATTATGTATTTGGTCAAAATGGCTGTGTACCGTCGTATAACAGCATTGTCGGTGGTGGTGAAAACGCTTGCATTTTGCACTATGTAGAGAATAACAAAGAGCTAAAAGATGGCGATTTGGTGCTGATCGACGCAGCGTGTGAATATGAATATTATGCTTCAGACATCACCCGTACTTTCCCCGTCAATGGAAAGTTCAGCCCTGAGCAAAAAGCTCTTTATAATGTAATTCTCGATGCACAACTTGCTGCAATTGACGCAGTGCGTGTAGGCAACTCGTATAAAGAACCACATAATGTTGCTGTGCGCATTCTAGTCCAAGGCCTACTTGATCTGGGGATTATGCAAGGTGATATTGAAGAGATTATCCAAAAGGAAAGTTTCCGTCAGTTTTATATGCATGGTACAGGACATTGGCTCGGTATGGATGTGCATGATGTTGGTTCATATAAGCAAGAAGGTGTGTGGCGTACCTATGAAGAAGGCATGGTGGTGACGGTTGAACCAGGCTTGTATATTGCACCTGATGATGAAACGGTTGATGTGAAATGGCGTGGCATTGGTATTCGTATTGAAGATGACATCGTAGCAACCAAAAACGGTCCACTGAATTTGACTGCGAAAGTGGTGAAGTCGGTAGAAGAGATTGAAGCGTTAATGGCGCGATAAATATAATTTACTGTATAAAAGCCGATCATGAGATCGGCTTTTATTTTTTATAAGGTGTTTATGGAGTTGTTAAATAGACAAGTAGAATAGTGTTCTTGCATAAGTCGTTTTTTGAACTGTATTGAAATCACAATGAAAGTTCCCTTTCCTTTTCAAAGGAGAGGGCTAGGGAGAGGATTTATATGAAGAATCATCCCTCATCCTGACGTTCTCACCAAGAGAAAGTGACATTCAACACTCATTATATTGCCAATAAATGATCGTTTTTTTGACTTTTGCAATAGTTCTAATATTTATAAATAAAAAATTTTAGTTATTTCATCATCATTTTTATTAACAACAGAAATTAGACAGCATGAAAGATTTATCTGATTTAAAGCATAGAATTCAGGCAAAGACGTTAGATTTAGTTACACAGAGAAATGGGGTTTCAGTGTATCAAGGGCAATCCTTTCAAGGAGAAGTCTTTATCAAAATAGCAAATAATCAAACGGCTAATGATCGTTACTGTGAAATCTTAGAAGCTCTCAAAGAATTTCCACTAACGCCAAATGTATTAAATAAGTTTGAATGGGAAGGTTCTTCTATCCTTGTCATGAGTGCCATACAAGGTACTCAAGTCGATCAAGCATTAAAGAATTGTACGCGGGTACAGAAAATCTCTTTGCTTTGGAATGTAGGACGAGCTTTGGGCGAACTTCATCGTGCGCTTCCACAAACGCGCATATTGAATATGAGGTTCTGGCAAGATCGAGACGGCTTATCAACACATTGGGTATTGTGGAAGCAACAATTAGAATTGATGATCTCAAAATGGATGTCTCGTATAAATCCATTGTCATCTGATTATCATGAGTTTTGTGACCAATTGAATGAGTTACGAAAATACGCTAAAGCGATATGTGAGCCGACACAGCTTCATTTACTGCATTGTGACTATATTGGTCGAAATATCCTTGCAGACAGTGAAAATCGGATTTCGGGTATTATAGACTTTGACGCTGCTCGTATTGGAGATGCGGTTTATGATTTAGCCAAAATTATTTGGGTGGATATAGATTTCTCTGATTTAGAATTACGGAATGCTTTTTTAGAAGGTTGGGAGTGTACATATAAGCAGACAGTGCCTAAAATGAAATTTCTATTCTATGTGGGTATTCAATGTCTTGCCGCAATCGCTTGGACAGATAAAAATCCTTCCGCTGATGGGACAAATCCTCTTTTTCGTGCTTCCGCAATTCGGACGCTGAGAATTGCATTAAAGGAATTAGAGATACTTTGATTAGATTCTAAGACTCTTGTTTCGAATAAGCACTATTATGTTAAATAGGGGAGAAACTAAGCTAAAATTAGGATTTTAATTTAGAGAAAGTAATGTCTCAGATAAAAATTTATGCTTTAAATGAAACAATAGAATTACATCGTGATAATTTAAGTAAAGCTATCCATCAGGCTTTAGTTAAAGAATTAAAATACCCTGAAGAGAAAAGGTTTCAACGTTTTATCGCACTAGAATCCAAGAATTTTGTATATCCAGTAGATCGCAGTAAATCTTATATAATTATTGAAATTTCTATGTTCGATGGACGAACAAAAGAGACTAAAAAAGCATTTATTAGGTCTCTATTCGAAAATATAAACAATCTATGCGGTATTGATTCAAATGATGTTGAGATAACTATATTTGAAACTCCTAAAGAAAACTGGGGCATTAGAGGGAGAAATGCGGATGAACTACAGTTGAATTATAAGGTAAATGTTTAAATTTGCTAAAAATAACATAATACACCTTATTAGTAATCCTTTAAATTACATTTTAAATTCAATTGCTTATGTTTTATTGAAGAGCTCAATCTGAAGTGGTTGGGCTTTTTTATGTATTATTCATTTTTCATGATCATTATTTGTTTAAAGTTGCACATTTCTTATAAGTCTGTTTAAACAGTGTCCTGAAGAAGTTTTGAGGGAACTTTAAAAGACTGTCTTTTCAGAAATCATGACATGACACTTTACGGTGAAAGTACGTAAAAACATCCATTTCATTATAAAAAAGAAAATCTTTGATGTAATATAAATCCATTAAAACTTATAGGTATTTGAAGTTTTTGACTTTAGGTACGCCATAAAAAGGATAGAAGCATGCAACAAGAAGTCATCATAGTCGGTGGTGGTATGGTCGGACTCAGTCTGGCGTTGATGTTAGCCAAACAAAACATTGCGGTGAAGCTTTTAGAGGCGATCAAATACCCAAATTATGATGATGTAAACCTTGCACCATACCACTCTAGCTTTGATGCAAGAAACAGCGCCTTGTCACGTCGGACAGTTCAAATTTACCAAGAACTGGGTTTGTGGAGCGCTTTACAAGAACATGCAACACCTATTTTAGAAGTGAATATCACCGAACAAGGTAGCTTTGGGAAGGCGCGACTCAAAGCAGAACAAGAAAAAGTCGAAAGCTTCGGACAGGTCATAGAAAACGCATGGCTCGGTCGTGTACTACTGACGGAAGTTCAGAAGAAACCATTCATTGAACTGATTGATGGTGTACAAGTCACCCAACTGACCCAAGATGCTGATATGGCCTACATAGAAGCGAGTCGTGGAGAAGAACAACTGTCATTGCAAGCAAAACTTGTCATTGCCGCAGATGGACGTGATTCATTCTGCCGTAAAGCCTTAGGAATAGGTGCTTCGGAGCATGACTATGATCAAGTCGCTATTGTGACCACGGTACAAACTTCAAAACCGCATAACCATGTGGGTTTTGAGCGTTTTAGTAGCTTAGGGCCATTGGCACTGTTGCCGCTTCCAGGTGAATACCGTCGCTCCGTGGTTTGGCCTGTGAAAAAAGGTACTGAAGGTGAATGGTTGGGCGATGAAAATGACCAACATTTCTTAGATGCCTTACAAGACACTTATGGCGACCGTGCAGGAAAGTTTCAAAAAACAGGTAAGCGTTTTAGCTTTCCATTATCACAAGTACTAGCAGAAAAGCAGGCCGTAGGACGAGTGGTCTTAATGGGCAATGCTGCGCATACCATTCACCCCGTTGCGGGGCAAGGTTTTAACTTGTGTATGCGAGATGCGCACGTCTTAGTACGTTATTTAACGGAGCAAATTGCGCAAAATGCCGACTTGGGCGATGCCGTAATGCTGCAAGCCTATGAGGCTTCACGTTTGACCGATCAACAACGCGTAATTAAGTTCTGTGATTCGGTGGTACGAGGCTTTAGCAATAGCAATCCAATCTTAAAGTTTATTCGGAATACTGGTCTGGTCGCATTTGATACGATTCCAGGCATTAAACCACTCGTTGCCAACTATGCCATGGGGCTAAAAGCATGAGTCATGTTCAAACTGATGTTTTAGATGTGGTGATTATTGGCGGTGGTTTGGTTGGTGGACTGACCGCCTTGCTTTTGGCACAAGGCGGTGTGCAAGCTACCGTATTGGATGCTGCACCTATTTTAGATGAGCACAAGACCTTAAGTGTTGCAAACCCACGTGTCTTGGCACTCAGTCAAGCGACGATACACCTACTTAAAACCGTTGATGTTTGGGATAAAATTGCCCGCCAGATGCCGTATAGTGGCATGCAGGTGTGGAATAAAAATGGCTATGGTGAAATTAACTTTGGTCATGCGTCCAAGCAGGAACCACATGGCGAACAAGCCCTCGGTTCTATGGTTGAGCCAAGTTTGCTTAATTTAGCGATTCAACAGCAGATGCTTGCTGTACTCAACGATTACCGCACCCAAGTTAAAGTTACGCGTGTCGAAGAAGGTGTTGGGCTATGGTATATCCATTTGGCCGATGGTACGGTGTTGAAAACCAAACTGGTGATTGGTGCAGATGGTGCAAACTCTTTTGTACGGGAACAAGCGTTTATCGATATCGATGTGCTGGACTACAAACAGGCTGGTTTAAGCTGTGCCATTCGCACTGCACAGCCTCATCAACACGTTGCACGTCAGATTTTTTTAGAAACGGGGCCTTTGGCATTTTTACCAATGGCGAGTTTAAAACCAGAGCAAGCAGGGCATTGGCAGTCTATCGTATGGACGCTCCCCGATGATTATGCAGAAGAATATGCTGCACTTTCAGATGCTGAATTTACCCAGCTGTTAACGCGAGAAAGTCATCATATGTTAGGCGAAGTGTTGGAAGCAACACCGCGTGCCACTTTCCCACTCAAAGCACGTGCTGCACAGCAATATGTTAAAGCGGGCTTGGCTTTAATTGGTGATGCGGCTCATGTGATTCATCCCTTAGCAGGACAGGGGGTGAATATTGGTTGTCTTGATGCGGCTGTACTGTGTGATGTATTACTACATGATCTAGCACGTGGCGTGTGGGCACATGAGCAAACACTGAAGCGTTATGAACACCGCCGTAAAGGACAAAATGATGCCATGATGCATAGTATGTCTGCCATCGGTTGGATGGAAACCACACAACTCTTTCCTGTGGTATGGGCGCGAAACTTTGGTTTGAAACAGGTTGAAAAATTGCCTGTATTAAAAGATGCTTTTATGGCACAGGCCAATGGTTTAGGGTTGCTCAAAGAGACGCGTTATGCTGTGTAAGAAAGGAAGTGTTATTTTTTAGCCAGTCGTAAAATAAGATTACGATTTTGATTAAAAAAGATACGATTTTCCGTTGAATAAGACTATGCGAAAGGCTGAGAGCTTGTTAAATTTCAACATAATTGGAAACCAGTAATTCATGGGAACCTAAAATGTCATTTGTGGGGAGATTAAGATGACTGATTCAAATGATTATGATGATGTAGAAGACTCAACAGTCGACGAAGACGAAGCTCAAGCAGCGGAAAAAGGCGCATCAGATTCTTCTGATAATGCTGCAAGTGATGGTGATGTTGCCGAAGCTGAAACACTTACGGTGACTGCAAAATTAAAACAACGCCAAGCACTTGAAGACGAAGTTGCGGCATTCCTTGCTCGCGGTGGCCGAATTACTGAAGTGCCAACAGATGAGTCTGCGAAAGACTAAGAGAGTTAAAAACACCACGCCTGACGTGGTGTTTTTTTGTTTTTTAAAACTGATGTACAAATCACTTGCGCTTGAATGAGTCCTGTATCGTCGTTAATTGTTGTGCTAGACGAATCGTAGGCAAAATGATTACTTTTTCAATAGACAGGCTATGCCTGTGATGATTGCACCAACTGTGGCTAAAAGCATGTCTTGGTGTGCGTCCCAAATATCACCTTGTTGCCCATTGTAGTTTTCAGCATCTTCAGGCGATAAGCCCATCGCAATAAACCATTCAATCCATTCGTAAATGAGGCTACTTGCCATCACAAATTGAATGACCAGCAAGAATAGGGTGAGTTTAGAAAGTTGAGGCAGCCACACTTGAAACAGACGGTAGAAAAACGGGTAGAGCAGCAGACCATATGCTAAATGTACAAAGCGATCATACATATTCCGCGTCCAACCTAAACTTTGGTTGAGGTCGAGGTTTAAATATTGAATTGACCATTCATTATAGGGTACATAAGAATATAGATAATGCGCACCGAGTATATGAATCAGCAAAAATCCAATATAAAGCATAAAACTGATTAAGCTGAGCCCCATTTTATAAAGACAAATGATCAGCGTCACCAACATGAATACGGTTCCGACCTGATGCAAAATATAAGAGCTGAGTTCAAGGGGGTGGATCGATGCGAAAGCAATGGCGACAGCGAGTACAATGAGCGCAATCCAATGCGGCTTTTTCAGTTGATAGTCAATGTGAGCTTTCGTTGTTTTACTTTTCAGGATTGTCATCATTTTTATTGGTTTTTCAATTATGCGTATAGGAGATTCTTGTTTGAATTATAGATAAAAAAGCGAAGCCTAAGCTCCGCTTTTTTTCAATTTCTAAAAATTAGATTTTAGAAATTAAGTCAGCAACTTGTTTTGCTTGTTCAGCTGCGTTACCTGTATAGGTTGCAGGTGTCATTTCCGCTAAACGTGCGCGGTCAGCAGCAGGGACAGCTTCAAGTTCATTACCATTGACGAAGTCAACCATCATGTCACGTGTCATGGCTTGACCACGAGTTAATGCTTTTAGTTTTTCATATGGTTTTTCAACGTTGTAACGACGCATTACCGTTTGAATTGGTTCAGCTAGAACTTCTTGCGCATTGTTCAAGTCTTCATCAATACGTGCAGCATTCAGTTCAAGTTTACCAATACCTTTTAAACAGGCTTCAAAAGCGATCAAGCTTTGTGCAAAACCAACACCCATGTTACGTAGTACAGTTGAGTCCGTTAGGTCACGCTGCCAGCGAGAAATTGGAAGTTTTTCGCCAAGGTGCGCCAGTACAGCATTGGCTAAGCCTAAGTTGCCTTCTGAGTTTTCGAAGTCAATAGGGTTTACTTTGTGTGGCATCGTTGAAGAACCCACTTCACCATCTTTGAGTTTTTGCTTGAAGAAACCAAGCGAGATATAACCCCAAACGTCACGGTTAAAGTCGATCAAAATCGTATTGAAACGACGTAAAGCATCAAACAGTTCTGCCATATAGTCATGCGGCTCAATTTGAGTGGTGTATGGGTTAAAGCTTAGGCCTAAAGACTCAACGAATGCTTGTGAGTGTGCAGGCCAGTTGATGTCTGGGTAAGCAGAAAGGTGAGCATTATAGTTACCTACCGCACCGTTAATTTTGCCTAAAAGCTCAACTTGTTTGAACTGTTTAATTTGGCGCGCAAGACGATAAGCTACGTTTGCCATTTCTTTACCCAAAGTGGTTGGGCTTGCCGTCTGACCATGTGTACGAGATAACATAGGTTGGTCAGCATGCTTTTCAGACAATGCCACCATTGAGTCAATGATTTGCTGCATAGATGCAACCAATACATCACGACCACTTTTCAGCATTAATGCATGCGACAAGTTGTTGATGTCTTCAGACGTACATGCAAAGTGAATGAATTCACCCGCATTTTTAAGCTCTTCGATGCCTTCAATTTTTTCTTTCAGGAAGTACTCAACCGCTTTGACGTCATGGTTTGTAGTACGTTCGATGTCTTTAATACGGTTGGCGTCGTTTTCAGAAAAGTCAGCAACAATTGCATCAAGTGCAGCATTGGTCGCAGCACTGAAAGCAGGCACTTCAGTGATTTCTGGACGGTTTGCAAGCGCTTGTAACCAACGCACTTCAACAGTCACACGAGCATGGATTAAACCAAACTCAGAGAGGAAAGGACGAAGCGCATCACATTTGCTAGCGTAGCGTCCATCTAATGGAGAAAGTGCGGTTAAAGCGTTCATAGCGATTCCTTAAACTTTGGAATTAAACGTAAAACTAAAAAGCCCGTCGATCATGTGTTAAATCACCTGATACTGTAAACGAGCGAGATCTTGAATATCTTTAAGCAATTTGCGTTTGCTAAACACCATGCCCCATGAACTTCCACCGAGCTGACGCCATAAATGTGCCATTTGTAAGCCAGTGAAGAGGGAAGCTCGAATGCGGTTGGTATGCGATGAATCTTTAAATGCTTCTGCATTACCTCGCACCATAATGCGTGGGTTAATTTGTCCTGCGGTGTCGACGTAGGTTTGTGCGAGGTTGGCAATGATGCTTGGATGTAAATAGTTATTATCGAAAAAAGAAAGCTGTCTTAAGATTTTTTGTTGGGACTGTTCAATAATTTCAACGAATTTGGGGTTGCTATACACTTTCTTTTCGAGTTGTAAGAGCGCCATGGCATAAGTAATGGGAAGTTTAGCAGTGGATAATTTGGGAATTCGAGTTTTGGGTGAGGTATTAAAGGGTTGGGTAATGCTACTTTCTAAGGTTTTTAGTCCTAAGGAGATGTCCGCCAGCTGATGAAAGAAGTCTAAAGTTTGTCCGCTTTGGTTGCCCTTTGGTCGGATATTTAAACTGGCTTTAATCAACTGCTCTAAATAGAAGTTACCGCTTTCCCCAATACTTTGCTGACCGCTCAAGGCGGTCATATGCGTCAGTTGCGCGGACTGAAAAACAGCCGCCAACGCTAAAGCTCGGTTTTGGCGTTCGTTCAAAGTTTGAGGCTGTTGAAACGGTAACTCAGCCATGTCTTAAAATCCTTTAAATAAAATCAGGTTTAGGAGCATTGGTATGATGAATCACGCCACCGCCTAAACAAACTTCACCTGAGTAGAATACGACACTCTGACCCGGCGTCACGGCACGTTGGGGTTCATCGAACTCAACACGTACGCCACCTTGGGTAGTCGGATCATTAAAGATCACACAATCTTGGTCATCTTGGCGATAGCGCGTCCGTGAGGTACAACGGAAACCTGTTTCAGGAATCTGCATTTCACCTGCGACCCAGTCAATCGTTTCACTCCAAAGCGCAGTGCTTTGCATCAGTGGATGTTCATGACCTTGACCAATCACCAAACGGTTGTTTTCAATATCTTTATGTAGAACGAACCATGCGCCTTCAGCTACACCTTTCAAACCACCAATACCAATACCACCGCGTTGACCGAGCGTATAGTACATTAAGCCGTGATGTTCACCAACCTCTTTGCCATCATCTAAGACGATTTTTCCAGCTTGTGCAGGTAAGTATTGTTTTAAGAAGTCATTAAAACGACGTTCACCAATAAAACAGATGCCCGTTGAGTCTTTTTTCTTCGCTGTGACTAAGTCGTATTGTTCCGCAATTTTACGTACTTCAGGCTTTTCAATTTCCCCTACAGGGAACAACGTCTTATTAATTTCACGGCCATGCACAGCATGTAAGAAATAGGTCTGGTCTTTGTTTTTATCTAAACCACGCAGTAAAGGTGCGTATTCCTCACCTTTAGAGTTGGTCATAGTTTCGCCGCGACGTGCATAGTGACCAGTCGCAATAAAGTCTGCGCCCAGTTGCATAGCATGATCTAAGAACGCACGGAATTTGATTTCTTTATTACATAAAATATCTGGGTTTGGAGTACGGCCTGCAGCATATTCCGCTAAGAAATGCTCAAATACACGATCCCAATATTCCATAGCAAAGTTGGCGGTGTGTAGTTTAATCCCTAGTTTGTCACAGACGGCTTGAGCATCGGCTAAGTCTTCCATCGCCGTGCAGTATTCCGTGCCGTCGTCTTCTTCCCAGTTCTTCATGAAAAGACCTTCAACTTGATAATCTTGTTGAAGAAGAAGAGCAGCAGAAACAGATGAATCTACACCACCCGACATACCGACGATGACACGTTGTTGCATAGGACTAGGCATCCAAACTTGAAATAAGGGGAGAATTTTGGTGCTCATAAACGAGCGATAAAGGATATTTTTGCCCCGCGAGTGCGTCTTGAACCGCTTTAATCACCAATGGACTACGTGCACGAGCCGTTTCGAGCAGCTCATCTAAAGTCATCCATACTGCACCCACGATACCTGTATCGAGTTCGGCCGTTGGATTGTGATGAAGTGACTGCGCTAAAAAGCAGAAACGATAATACGTGCGATCTGGAAACATAGGTGGTGTATAGGTATAAATGCCCAATAACGCATCTATAGACACTTCATGTCCAGTTTCTTCCATAGTTTCACGAATGGCAGCTTCGATGAGTGTTTCACCTGATTCAACATGGCCTGCAGGTTGGTTAAATACAGTGTGTGTCACACCCGCAGTATGCTCTTCTACAAATAGAAATTTTCCGTCTTTTTCAACAACAGTTGCGACGGTGACGTGAGCTGTCCAAGCGGTCATGTAAAAGCACCATGGGGTAAAAGGAGTATTCTACAAAATTTAGGCGGTGGTGGCTATGTTATGGATATAAAATTAGTAGCTTAGTTCCACGCTTTTGGTATCTTCTTCATCCGCTAGGCTATACAGGTATTGTGGTAGGCGTGGATTGCCAAGTTACCAGAGCTGATTATTCATAATGATTTAAAAGAAGGCCGTTTGGTCAAAGTGATTCCAAACTGGGAGCCAAAACCCGAACTGATTCATCTGGCTTATACCTCTCGACGTGGTTTATTACCATCGGTAAAAGCACTAATTGATTTTTTAGTGACTGAGTTTGAGAAGTATTAATCCGCAGATTCAGCATTTTTGAAGGTGATGCTTGTTATTTGATCTGATATGAAAAGGGGAGCAAAATGCTCCCAATGATCATGGCTCTAAATAATGTCCCGATACTTTGACATAGTTTTGTGCTGAATATGGTAAGAATGCTAATTCTGTTTCTGTCAGAAGGCGAACTTTTTTGGCAGGACTACCGACATATAAATAGCCACTTTCAAGCACTTTACCTGGGGGAACCAGTGTTCCTGCACCAATCATAACATCGTCAGGAATGATGACATCGTCCAAAACAATGCTATTGATACCAATCAAAACACGGTTGCCGATGGTACAGCCATGTAAGGTGACATGGTGACCAATGGTGACATCTTCACCAATGATTAAAGGCGAGCCATTTGGTTTGTCCGCTTTTTTATGACTAACATGCAGCATTGCATGGTCTTGTACATTCGAGTTTTTACCAATCCGAATATGGTTTACATCACCCCGAATTACGGCAAAAGGCCATACAGAAACATTTTCAGCCAAGATGACATCACCAATCACTACCGACATTTCATCGATATAGCAGTTGTTGCCAAGCTGTGGCGTGCTGTTCAAATAAGGGCGAATATTTTTAGCCATGTTGGTGTTCTGCTTTTATGTAGGTGTCCATTATAAAATAAAAAAGCACCCAGACCGAGGTGTGGATGCTTTAACTTAAGTCTAAATGTTGCTGCTTAGAATAAGTTTGAGAAGAATTGTTTGATGTGGTCAAGCATACGTGCAAAGAAACCTGCTTCTTCAACATCTTTTAGCGCCACAAGTGGTTTTTCAGCAATCACTTTACCATCAAGGCTTGCTACATATTTACCAACCACTTGTCCTTTTTTCAACGGTGCAGTCAGTTTTGGTTGAACCACCAGTTGTGTTTTGATTGCGTTGGCCTGGCCTTTCGGCATCGTTACGTTGAAGGTTTCAGCTAAACCAATTTGTACGTCATTTTCTTTACCAAACCATACTTTTGATTTTGCTAAAACTTGGTTCGCAGCTTGAACATTTTTGGTTTCAAAGTTTGCATAACCCCACGCTAAAATTTCACGTGTTTGCGTTGCGCGTTCTTGAATGCTTGGCGCACCAAAAATCACAGAAATCAAACGCATTGGGCCACGTTTAGCCGAAGTTGTTAAGCAATAACCCGCTTCGTCAGTATGACCA
Source organism: Acinetobacter sp. P1332 (assembly GCF_044057475.1). Lineage (NCBI taxonomy): Bacteria > Pseudomonadati > Pseudomonadota > Gammaproteobacteria > Moraxellales > Moraxellaceae > Acinetobacter > Acinetobacter sp. P1332. The sequence goes on along the minus strand of NZ_CP171157.1, from coordinate 2,292,473 downwards.
GTTTTTAAACCATCGACACTTGGGTCAGTATAAAGCAGGGCATTACGGTTGCCTTGTTTGATACCGTTAAAGGTAAATTCTTTTTCAGAATAAATCGGATAATATTTTGAACTGTCGTGAATGATGTGCTGTGCAAGCGTTGCCATGTCTTTAGCGGTCGAGTAGTGACCTTCAGCAGGCATGCCTGTTGAGTTCATGAAGCTGGTATTGGTCATGCCGATACGTTTTGCTTCAGTGTTCATCATGTGAACGAAAGTGCCTTCGTTCCCAGCAATGTGCTCAGCCATAGCTTTAGATGCATCATTACCCGATTGAATGATAATGCCGCGTAACATCTCTAATGCAGTCGCAGTACCATTTAATGGCACATACATACATGATTCTGAACTACTACCACGACACCAAGCAGACTCGTTCATCCGAACTTTTTCATCTTCGGTTAGCTCACCCGCCAACAACTTTTGCTCAATAATGAAACTCGTCATCATTTTTGTCATTGATGCTGGTGCTAATTTTTCATTTTCATTTTTAGATGCGAGGATTTGCCCAGTCTCATAATCCATCAGCACATATGATTTATTATTTAGTTCTGGTGGTGAGGATAAGACAGTTGCTGCAAATGAAATGCTTGGTACGAGTAATGCCGCAGCAAGGGCGCTTTTTTGAATCATTCTAAGGGGTTCCGATTTCTTTAGTATAAGCACGAGAGCTTTGCATTTTAGGACAAAGTTCTGCCGACTTCTACGGTAGAAATCGGCTTATTTCAAAGATATTGTAACCAATTGGTATTATTTGCTGTAAGTGCTCAATTCTTTACAAATTTCTTGGTTTTTTGCTTTGCCTGCTTTTTTCGCATCGGATTGAGCTTCGGCTAAAATAGGCTTGAATTTTTTCTCTTTGCTAAGGCTTTTAAGGTATTCAGTCGGATTTTTCTGTTGCGGTAGATACTCTTTAGCCAAAGCGTTGTAGCCATTTTCAAACTGACTCTGGTCTGAAACGAGACTTGGACAAACTTCTGATAGGACATAAATTGCAGCCAACTCTTGCTGCGTCACTTGTTGCAGTGGAGTCACTTCAATATTTTCGTCTTTATTGGCCGCATGAGCCGAACCGATGGCAATCAAAGAAGAACCACAAACTGCCAAAATCACTTTTTTCATTACATTTAAATTCATTCTAAACCCTAAGTGCATACATGTTGTTGCCATAATAGGATGAGCTTAAACAAATTTTAAGTAAATGTAAGCGCAAAAATGTATAGAAGCTGTTGAAGTCGCTTCATTGTTTTTACATTTTTCCGTCCAATAAAAAAAGGATGAATAACCCCATTATTCATCCTTTTTTGCGATATAGATGTAGAACTTGAATTAACCTTCAAAGTTTACAACGTCATCACATACTGACTTTTGTTCTGCTTTGTCAGTACCCTTTGCATCTGTACGAGCTTCTTTCAGAATCGACTGGTATTCGCTGTCTGACTGTAATTTTGCATAGGTCATCGACTTATCTGAGTAGTCTTGTAAATAGGTTTGAATTAAAGTTTGAATGTTGCTTTCAATTTTAGGGCCTTGACCCACCAAAGCAGGGCAAAATTCGGTCATGACTTGCGCTGCTGCAATATCTTCTTTCACGATGGTGTTGGCTTCTTCTGTGCTTAATCCCTCTAGTGCAAAAGCAGATTGAGAAATCATGATAGCCATGCCTAATCCGAAGAAATTACGTAATGTTAAGCTTTTAATCATTTCTAAAATCACATATTTATGGTGGATGCGGAGACTCAATATATATATTTTCAGTTAGAATTCAATGAAAAGTTCTGACCAGTCATTTTTTAATAAAGTTTTTTGTTTTGGACCTTTTAATCGCCAATGATCATCCTAACGACTTCTAATCTTCTGTTTTGGCGGTCTTTAGGATGAGCTGCTTGTTGGTGCAGGAATCATATTTAGGGATAAAAAATACTGACGATAGGTAAGCAGTGAATCCACAATAGCCCTTAGATGAGAGCTACTGAGTCTTGAGTTTGATAGTCACCATGTTCAAGATTGGAGAGCTAAAAAGCACTATAAGCTTCGAATAGCTGTAATTTCATCTTGTGTCATGTCGAGTGACTCTAAGAATTTTTGATGCTCCTCAGGTTCCATCTCTTCAAATTTTTGATGCCACTTCATCATATCTTCTTTTGATAAACCTGCTGCGATCATAATCTCTACCCATTTAGCTTTATTCACGAACTTTTCCTTTAATAAAATGGACTTTTTCAATAACTCAATGATGGCTTTTTGATGAGCTCTTAAGTTATTGATCTCTTGTTCCAATGCCCGAAAATGATTTTCCAAGATCTGCCCTTGGGATATGCTAAGTGGTTATAAAAGAAAACGAATATCTGAAATGGATAGTCCGTAAGAACGGTAGGAGATGATGCTTTTAAGACGCTCAATTTCACTTTCACCGTACCACCGGTATCCATTTTCAGCGATTAAGCTTGGTTTTAATAAACCCTGTTGCTCATAATAGAGAATAGTCGTTCTGGATAAACCGAGTTTTTTCGCTAAGCGAGATACAGTAAGCATAGTTTCCATCATTCGTTCATTGTTCCATTAAGCTAAACCCTTTACTTATAGACGGGTCAATCAGGTAAATTCAAAAATATCGCAAATTAAATTGATGCGAACAGAACATTTGTCATGACTTATTTTACAGCTGTCTTTACGAGTAGCGAGCGACAACATGAGCTTAGCTGTTTAACGCAACTCAGCTTGGTTTCATGGTCAATATACGATTTATAAAGCGAATGAAAAGTCTATAGATGTTGTGGTGTTGAAAGCCATAAACAGCCTCTATGGGCGAGGTCTTTGAAATTTAAGATTGGTTTCAGTTGTGAGCACTATTATTCAGCATAGACAAAAGAATAAGGTTTGGGTACGTATCATGACTGAGGAAAAAACACTGCATGAGTTGTTGAGCAAGGTGCCTGAAGTCACTTTGTTGTTTTGGATCATTAAAATTGCGGCAACAACACTGGGTGAAACAGCGGGGGATGCCTTATCCATGTCGCTTAATCTGGGATATATCGTAAGTACGGGCATCTTCGCCATTATTTTTGCAATATTCGTTGCGGCACAGATTAAGGCCAAAAAATATAATGCATTTTTTTATTGGTCTACAATTATTGCAACAACAACTCTAGGGACAACTATAGCGGACTATGTTGATCGTACCTTAGGACTGGGCTATTTAGGTGGCAGCTTAATCTTATTCGGCTTACTTATTTTATCTTTATTGGCGTGGTACTACAGCAGCGGGTCAATTGCGGTACAAAGTATTCAATCTTCCAAAAGTGAAGCGTTTTATTGGCTGACCATCATGTTTTCCCAAACATTGGGCACAGCGCTAGGGGATTGGACAGCAGATACACAAGGGCTGGGCTATACCAGTGCAGCACTTATCTTTGGCGGTTTACTTTTATTGCTGACCATGCTTTATATGTGGACCAAAATCTCTAGAACTTTCTTATTTGGGGCTGCATTTGTACTCACGCGACCATTAGGTGCCGTACTGGGGGATTTCCTAGATAAGCCCATTAGTCACGGAGGGTTGGATCTGAGTCGATTTGGCGCATCCTTTGTTCTATGTGCTTTTATCGTCTTTTGTTTGGTGGCTTTTAAACCCAAAGCAGCAGCGATTGCTCACTAAAAAAGCTCTTAGCTTTAACACCTGATCAATGCATGATGATCCATACAAAAACCGCTATTCTTCATTGTGTTTTTTAGTGCAGAACATTTTTAAATTTTATGATCTGAATAGAGAGAGCTTTCATTTGAGGGCTATTTCAAGTTTTAGTCATAGACCTGTCATTTTATAGCTAGAAACTTAAACCTTATTCACCCTCAGATATTTTGTACTGCCGTTTAATATTTTGCGTTTTCACTCCCCAAATGGACGAGGCCGTTCTACTTTGGTGATGCTTAAAACTTTTCATGCTATCAAACACTTCCTGCACCTCCCAGATAAAAGGGTCGAGGCTTTGCTTGACCTCAAAAGAAATGCAGCCTTCTTCTTGATGAGTTAATTCAATATGCGCTGGAAGGAGTTCTATCACCATACAGACTTCTTCTTTAGACACACAGATTAACAGGCCATTGAGTTTAACCATAGGACTCCTTATTGATCTTCGACATTGTTAGCGTTTGTTTGTTTAGCCGAATTCATCTCATGTCTGACGCGACTAATCTGGTCATATATGACTTTGCGCATTCGGTTTATCGCACCCAGTGGTTTATGTTCAGCTAATGCATGCCATGGTGTAAAGGATAGATTTTCACAAAACTTATTTTGCTCAGGGGTATCAAAAACTTGCTGAGGAATACGAATAGTGGCCACCTTATAGAAAGGGGCTTGGTCTTCTTTCCATTCCGTCATCGAGTCTTCAACAGACATTGAGTTGGATGTTCGAGGTTGTACTAAAAACTCCATGCAGGCATCACGGTCTTGTAAGGTCGTTCGAAGTGCCTCTCTTAAAAAGTCCTTTTGAGGAGTAACTGGAATCGGGCTAACAACGCTTGAACATGCACGAGCAGAGTACTTTACTGCTTGACGATGATCGCCAACTCCTAACTGATAGGGCACCATAGACCAGTATCTGGTTTGCAGTGGATTTGAAATTTTATTTCTAGTGTTCAAGGCAATCCAAGTGCCTTTAGCTCCTAATGCAAAAGGGACATGCATTTTTTTTAGAAAACGATCGCTATTGATATCTTGCATAAATGATAGATAACGAGCAGGGTCATTGGCAAAGAATACAGGGTGATTGACCATGATAAAATCTTGCGTAGGCGCAGGTTCATCTAAAAGGTTTTTCTCTGGCACGGCTAAAAGTTTGATCGCCATGCCGCGTGCATCTTTTTTTATATCCGCCTGTTTTGCATTACTCGATCCATTCGAAAAACGAATCCATGCTTGATAAGTTTTCCCCGGAATAAAAACACCATAAGCCATGTTTGGAGGCAATGTCTCGTTTATCTTAAATTCTGCGCGTACGCAACCATGTGCTTTAGGGTGTGCATCACGTAGTGCGATATCTGTGGCATATTGTTTTCGGATCGTCATTTCAATGATATTCGCGATTTCTTTAGCAGTGGCGGCCTCATTCGGATAAAGACTTTCACTTAGACCATGATCTATATCTGGATACATAAAATTTTTGGAAGAACTCAACACTACAGAGGGTGTATTCGCATCTACATTAGCTGCGACACCTGTGAGTAATATGGCGTGAAAAAGTAGACCTAAACGCATAGGCCTTGCGGAGTTAGGCATTGATTGTCTCCTTGCTCTAAAGCTGGATTTTTTTAATTTTTAGCCTGATGATATGAACTTGTTTAGCCTTATTTAAGACACAGAATCATGATTATATCTGTGGCATTTTTTTATTCATGGCTACTGTCTAGAAAAATCTTAATGAGGAGCTACTCTGAGTGATGGTGAAAATTTGACATTGGTTTAAAATTTGTTCGATGATGTTTATCTCCCCAAAACCAATAATGATTATAAAAGAGAACGAGCATGAGCGAAAAAAATCAAAGTAATGAATGTTTAGTCTGTGGGCAGAAATTCCTCATTAAAAACCTCATTCCTATGGGGGCAATACGAAAATCTATTACCGAAGAAATTTCACATGATTTTCCAGAATGGTCGCCTCAAAGTTATATATGCCAAGCAGACTTAACCAAGTATCGAATTCAGTATGTTCATTCCCTGTTAAAGTCTGAAAAGGGGGAAGTGACTGATCTTGAATATGAGGTGATTAAAAGTTTGCAACAACATGAAGTGATCACCAAGAATGTTGAAAACCAGTTGGATCAAAATTGGACTTTAGGGGAAAGGCTGGCAGATAAAATTGCGACCTTTGGCGGTAGTTGGGCTTTTCTCATGTGCTTTGCGACTTTCCTAGCCATTTGGATTATTGTTAATACAGTGGTCATGGTTACGCATCCTGCCGATCCTTATCCCTTTATTTTATTAAATTTAATTTTATCCTGTATTGCTGCGGTTCAAGCTCCCGTGATTATGATGAGCCAAAATAGACAGGAAGCCAAAGACAGATTGCGTTCGCAAAACGATTATAAAATTAATTTAAAGGCAGAGTTAGAAATTCAACACTTAAATGAAAAACTAGATCATCTGTTGATGCATCAGTGGAATAGGTTAACCCAAATACAAGAAATACAACTGGATTTGTTATCCGAAATGAGTAAAAAACGCGAATAAATTGGCTTAATATCAAAACACTTAAAAGCATTTTCTGTAATAGAACGTATGCTGAGCTTCTTCTGTTTTTAGGCTCTCTCTTTTTTTGCACTCTGCTCATGCAAGATTAAAGTACTCACCCAGATCAATGATTTCATCTTTTCAGATTGCCTGATCTCAATGTATAGTCGTTCTGCATCGAGGACTCTATAGCTTTTCTTTTCGCTTTAAAGATTTAGTTTTTTCAAGCTACCCGTAAAGATTAAAAAGACGAAGACGAGTGCAAAATAGATGTATAAGGCTTTTACCGACTCATATAGATTTAAGAAGATCCATCAGTGAATATTTTAATAGCCAATGACGATGGTGTTTTTGCACCAGGTATTCAAGCGCTCGCACATGCTTTACGTCCATTAGGTCGCGTGGTGATTGTAGCACCTGAAAGTGAACGCAGTGGTTTTTCCAGTGCTTTGACTTTAGATCGCCCCTTACGCCCAATCGAAATTGCACCCGACATGTGGGCAGTCAATGGAACACCCGCCGACTGTGTCTATTTGTCCATGAATGGCTTATTTGACTTTGAGTTTGATCTGGTTGTTAGTGGTATCAATAGCGGGGCAAACTTGGGTGATGATGTACTCTACTCAGGTACAGTCGGAGCAGCCTTTGAAGGGCGACTGATGAAACAGCCAGCCATTGCGGTATCACTTGCGGGCCCTGAAGTGCGATCGTACAACAGCCCAGAAGATTATCATCATGCTGCACAGTGGGTGCATGACTTTGTGAAACAAGGTTTGCCAGCACTGCCACCACGCCATATTTTAAATATTAATATTCCAGATGTCGCTGAGTTACAGGGCGCTAAAATTACTTATCAAGGACGTCGTCGTCAGTCTAAGCCGATTACCAGTCATGTTGACCCACGTGGTCGTCAAGTGTACTGGATTGGGCTTGCGGGTGAAGCTGTGGCAGAACCGAAAAGAGGTTATGATGAGGTAGAGTCAGACTTTTTCGCTGTGGCGAATGGTTTTGTGAGTATTACGCCTATTCAGATGGATGCAACCAACTATGAAGTTTTGCATGCATTACAAGGGCAAATAAGTGCTTAAAAGGCGCTACAGCTGAGCAATACAAGGAATGTATTCAGCTGTTTGTTATAACTTTGTGAAAATACGCGCAGAGATACTATTTTCACATACTTTTTTGCTAATCTTAGCGCAAATTAAACTGATTATTTTTTTGTATTTTTAGAGAGTAAGATAAATGTCTGTGTTGTCTCAAATTCGTTTCATTGCAATTCCTACAGCACTACTGAAAACTGTCGTGTTATCCACAGCTGTAGTTTCAACTGTTATTTTGAGTGGTTGTGCTTCTAAACCACAGGTTAACAATGCAACACGTTTTGCGAAAGCACCAGACTATTATACAGTTCGTTCAGGCGACACGCTGAGCGGTATTGCAACTCGTTATGGGCTGAGTTATACCTCTGTTGCAGACATGAATGATATTGCTGCGCCGTATCGTATTTATGTGGGGCAGTCATTACGTTTAAAAGGTTCGGGTAGTCCGCGTACAACCACGACGCAACCTATTACACAAACCGCTCCAATTCAACGTCAAAATATTGGTCTCCCGAGTCAAAATACGACCACCACAACTACAACAACTCCTGCTAAAGTACCGACCGCACCTGTTGCGAGCTCGAAAAGTTCAACTTTACGCTGGGTAAAACCAAGTAACGGCGCTGTTTTGCAAGGTTATAATTTAGCAAATAATGTAAAAGGTATTCGCTATGCTGGTAACCAAGGTGATCCAATTTATGCAGCAGCAGATGGCCAAGTGGTGTATGCAGCAGACGGATTGAAAGAATATGGGAACTTAATTTTGGTTAAGCATATTGATGGTTATATCACAGCATATGCACACAACAGTGCAATGAATGTGAAGAGCGGTCAAAATGTGACGGCAGGACAGAAAATTGCTGAAATGGGATCCACAGGTGCAACGCGCACCATGTTAGAGTTCCAAGTACGCTTAGATGGCAAGCCAATCAATCCGACTATAGTTTTACCATTAAATTAAAAAATCTGGATGCAACGCAAAAAATTCACCGTATAATACAATGAGTTGTTTTTATCAAATAGATGAAAACTTCTCATGAATCCAGAGAGAATTTTATGTTAGATCAACTACGGGCAATGGGTGTTTTTGCTTGTGTTGTTGAAAAGAGTTCATTTAGTGGGGCCGCGCGTGAGTTAGGCATCACTACAAGTGCTGTGAGTCAGCAAATTCGTTCTTTAGAGCAAGAGATGGAAGTTGTTCTTTTACATCGCTCAACAAGAAAGTTGAATTTAACTGAAGCAGGCCAAGCTTTTTTCCACAGCTGTCAAGAAATGCTCGCCGCTGCTGAACGTGGCAAAATACGTATCAATGAATTGCGCGATGATCTTGTGGGTGAGCTGCGAATAGCCACTACGCCAGAGTTAGGTGCCAATCATGTGATTCCTGCTTTGTCGCATTGGATGTCTGCACATCGCGGATTATCTATTCATATTGAAGCAGATAATCATTATGTGGATTTGATGAATGGGCGAATTGATATTGCCCTAAGAATGAGCCCAACAGTTGACGATCAAAGTGTACATGTCGTGCCACTGGCGCGTGTGGAACAGATTTTGGTTGCTTCACCGAGCTATTTGAATCAGTCTGCACCAATTTCACGACCTGAAGATTTGAAAAATCATGATCTTATTCCGATCACGATTATGAAAAATAATCATGATTTTGATTTTAAAAATGTGGTGACAGGTGACGCGGTTAAACTTGAGATGAAATCAAGAGTAGCCAGTAATAATATTTTAGTGACAAAGACTTTATGCCAACATGGGCATGGGGTTGCACGTATTTTATATTTGGATGTGCAAAAAGAATTGGTTAACGGTTCTTTAGTGGAAGTTCTTCCAGAGTGGAAGCTCCCTAACTTTACGCTATATGCCATCATTTCAAAGCATGAGCAACAGCCGATGAAGATCCATCGTTGTTTGGATGCATTGAAACAATACTTTTGCCAACTACCCGGCGGTCGTATTTACCAAGAAGCAAGCTAATTCGATAGAGATTATAACTGACGATCAGTCAACCCATACACATGCTTATAAATTTTAAATAATATAACTACATAATTTGAGTTAAGCGGTTCACATGGAACCGCTTAACATGGAGAGCAGCAGAGAAAGGCCAAAGCACTTACGTCTGTTGCTCTTTATTTTTTTCATTCACAATAAAAACAGTACTTTTATTCTAAGCTATTGAAGCCTATTCAGCCTGATCTTGCGTTAGTTCTAAAGCGCGTTGGTATGCAATTTTCTTTTTAATACCTGTCAAATCAGCCGCTAACTGTGATGCAGCTTTCACTGACAAATCTTGTAAGAGACGCGTTAAAAGCTGGTCGAGTTTTTCTTGTGCCATATCTTTTTCAGTGGTCGCGCCACCAACAACCAATACAATCTCACCTTTTTGTTGATGATGATCGTTTGCAATAAATTCAACCAACTCACCTAATGTCATCTTCTTGATGGTTTCAAAGGTTTTGGTAATTTCACGGGCAAAACCGACAGGGCGGTCAGCACCAAAGACTTTAGCCATGTCACTGACACTGTCTAAAATACGATGTGGTGCTTCATAAAAAATAAGGGTTTGCGTTTCGTCTTTGAGCTTTTCCAAACTTGCCAGTCGTTGGGTTTGTTTAGAAGACAAAAAACCTTCAAAGCTGAAACGATCACTTGGTAAGCCCACTGAGCTTAAAGCTGCAATGGCAGCACATGCGCCCGGTACAGGGATTACGCGGATATTATGCTCTTGTGCCGCACGAACCAATTTAAAACCTGGATCACTGATAAGAGGCGTTCCTGCATCACTGATAAGCGCCATATCTTCACCTTTCAACAAACGCTGAATAAGGGTGTCAATTTTGTTGCTTTCGTTATGATCGTGGCATGCGGTGAGAGGTGTTTGAATATTAAAGTGTTTCAGTAATTGTGTTGAAGTTCGTGTATCCTCAGCAGCAATGATTTTGACTGATTTTAGTACATCAATTGCGCGGTAAGTCATGTCATCTAAGTGCCCAATAGGGGTTGCGACTACAAATAACTGGGCACTCATGGGTTTTCTCCGCGCTGCAAAATAATAAAATAATAGGTTGGCTTGAGTGCTTTGATGCATTCAACCGATACCACGATAAGCATTCTACCTGAATTGTCCGTCGTGGCGTGAGTTAGAATATTGTCGGCGATGGATTTGCAGGAGTCGGGAAGACATTCGATTGAAATCTAAACGCCAAAAAGGCTTTAAAACGTAGAATGAAATGAATTGTTTGGTTCGAGAGACTCACAGCAGTGGTTTTAAACATCAAGACGTGAGATTTTTGATCGATATTTAGTTTTTCGAAATGTGATGATTAAAAAAATAAAAACGAAGTAGGGAAGATAAAGAGATGAAACTGGGACAATGGGCAGAGCAACAAGCTTTGACTGTGCTAGAAGAACAGGGTTATGTTCATGTGCAGTCCAATTATCACTCGCGCTTTGGTGAAATTGATCTGATTGTACAAAAAGGGCAGGAATTGGTTTTTGTTGAGGTCAAAGCACGCTCAAAAACGCGTTTTGCGCAGGCTATTGAAACAATTTCCTATTCAAAACAACGCAAAATAGCAAAAACGGCCATGTTATTTTTACAAGATCATCCACATTTCCAGCAATATTATTGCCGCTTTGATGTGATTTGTTTTGATTTTTTTAAAGAAATTGCAAAAACCATACAGCAAGATTTTTCAAAATTCACTTATGATCAGCAATGGATAGAAAATGCTTTTACTTTTGATCAAGACTTTATTAATCTTTGAACAAAATCAAAGCTGAAATGCTGAATTAAAATAGTTTGAAAAGTTGAGGAGTCTTGCTGAGTGTTCAATCGTATTGCAATGACCGTATTATGCGTCGCAAGTTTATCTGGATGTGCAAGTTTCATTTCGGGTGGGACAGGAACAGCCGCTGTAGGAACAGAAAGCGGTGCACGTTCATTAGGGCAGGTCTTTATTGACTCTTCAATTGAGCGTACTGCAAAAATTAACTTATATAAATTGGACAGTCGTTTTAAACAGTCACGTGTCAATATCGAAAGTTTTCATGGCAATGTCTTATTAACAGGACAAGTACCCGATCAACACTTACGTCAATTGGCTGAAGACAATGTACGTGCGATGTCGGATGTCAAAACCGTGCATAACTACATTACAGTTGGAAACCAAATTAGTTATAGCACCATCATGCAAGACACCTCAGTTACAGCAAATACACGTGGCTTGATCATGAAAGCTGCTGTTGTTTCAGATGCGAAAGTGCGTATTCACACCGAAGATGGCGTGTTATATGTGATGGGACGTTTAAATGGTGCTGAAATTACCGATTTAAACCAAGTGTTACAGCAAGTGGGGAATGTGACTAAAATTATCACATTGGTGGATAATATAGAGCAACAGACGCAAACGACCAGTGCATTTGCATCACCAATGATTAATTCAACACCGACAGAGCAAACGCCTGTTGCGATAGACCCAGACCAAGTTGAGCCAAATAATGTTCAATAAGCTTCAGCCTTTTGTTCAAAGACTGAATCGTTCGGTAGAGTATGCAAGATTACTCTATCGTGACTTTCGTATTTATGATGTCGGTAGTTATGCCTTAAACCGTTTAACACCGCGTAAGGGTTATTCGGTCCAAGAAAATGTGGCCTATGGGCTACGCGCGCGACATCGTTTAGATTTGTTTCGTACACAAACACCGCGTGAACACCGACCTCTGATCGTATTTGTGCATGGCGGCGCATGGATGCATGGCGATAAAAAAGATTATCGTTTTATTGGAGAAGCCTTTGCAAAAGAAGGCTTTGATGTGGCTGTAATTAACTACCACTTGGCGCCTGAGCATATTTTTCCTGCCTCTATTGATGATCTCAGCTTGGCTTTAAATTATCTCAATGTACATCAGCTTAAATATCAAATTTCAACGGAAAAAGTGGTGTTGATGGGGCATTCTGCGGGCGCGTTTAATGTGATGTCTGCGCTCTATCATCCGAAGCCATATGAAATACAATGCCGCAGTCAAATTACTGCTATTATTGGTTTGGCAGGCCCTTATCATTTTGACTATAAAGGTGATCCAATTTGTGCGGATGCTTTTGATCAGAACAGACCTTATCAAGAAGTGATGCCATATTATTTCGTCGAGTCGAATAGGGTTAAACATTATCTGTTGGTTGCTGAGAATGATGATGTTGTTGGGTTAAGCAATGCTGTTGATTTGGATCGTAGATTGAAAGAAAAAGGCAACTACAGTCAACTTTGGACGGTGCCACGCATTGGTCATATTTCAATGATTGGTTCGGTATCGAGTTTGTTTAGTCGTTACTTCACGACCAAGCAAAAAATTATGCAGGCGCTCGAGGATGCGCTTAAGCACTAATTAGGTTTTAAAGTGTATTTGTTGTAGCGATGGTGAGTGAGCTTACAGCCACTCACGTGTATCATCTGCGACCGTTGTGCCTTCTGTCGCATGCATGATCATGGCATGTGCAATACTGCCTTTGAACGGAATTTCAGGCAATTGATCAAACTTAAAGAACTGGGCATCGCTGATTTCTTCTTCTTGTAAGCAAAGCTCACCCGATGCGTATTCTGCTTTAAACGCAATCATTAAGTTACTTGGAAAAGGCCAAGGCTGACTCGCCAAGTATTGAATATTTTTAACTTGAATGCCGACTTCTTCCAAGGTTTCGCGGCGTACCGCTTCTTCTAAGGTTTCACCGACTTCAACAAAGCCTGCAATCAACCCATACATATTGCTACGGGTATTACGCGCATTTTTTGCCAACAGAATTTCATCTTCACCTCGTGTAATGACGGTGATAACACAGGGTTGTACTCGTGGATACTGATGATAACCGCAGGCAGGGCAGATCATGGCATATTCGCTGGCATGCGCTTCTGTGGCGTGGCCGCAATGACTACAAAATTTATGATTGCGACGCCATTCTAACAGTTGAATAGCTCGGCTGGCCTGTTCGAATTGTTTGGTGCTCCAGAGTGGAAGCAACTGGCGAATTGGGATGAGTTCTAAGCCATCAGGAATCGGCTCATTGTCTAGCAGGTCTCGGGCAATCACTTGATCATCCGAGTGAAAACTTAAATCACTTGCTAGCTTTTCTACACGAGGCAATTGAAAGTTATGGTCCACCAACAATTGTTGTTGGTGGAAAATATAAGCAAGTGAAAGTTCTGACATTAGGCAACAGTCTTTAGTTTTTGGCTACTGTTCAATGCTACATCAAACATACTGTGTAATACAGGCTGTTTGTTTTTTAAGTTATCAATCAGCATATCTGCACTTGCGAGAGCATCAAGTACATGATTCACCTGAGCGGCAGTGAGCGCAGTTTCAGCCGTGATTTGTTGTTGCACAAAATCTGCTGAAAGATTCAGAGCAGTTTGACCATTTTCAGCGCCTAAGAACAGCATTGCGCCAGCAACTTCACGTAGTTGTGCAGGAGTATTCTCAAGAGCAGTTAAATCTTGTTCTTGCTGATATTGCGCCAACGCTTGACTACTTAAGTCAATAGACGTTTTAGTCTCAGTCAATAAAGCAGCATGGGCTTCATCTAAACGGTCTAGTGAAATATTCATGTTGTTCACACGAAGCTGTAGGCGGCTTGAAGTATGGTGACGTTCTAACACGCCAATCGAGTTCATTGCCGACAAGATCACGTTCATCAACTGCTGCGCAAAACCTTCATCTTTCAGCATATCTGCTTGACTAAGTGATGCTGCTTGACGGTTTAAGTCATTATGCGCTTCATTTAAGTTCAATACTTTGAAAATGTTCGCCAAATCGACCAGTTTTGCTTGGAGCTCTTGGGTCTTTTCAGGGGTCATGTTTTGGTAGTTGTACTCAATGTCATTGCGGATTTGCGACATTTCGGTGGTTACCAAATCACTAATGGTATGCATCGTGTCGAAATCTGGGCCATACAGATGACGACTGAAAACTTGCAGCTGCGTATCTGTGAGTAGGTCGTCGCCAATATTGAGTTTGCCACGGATGTGTTGAGACACTTCGTCTTCTTGGCTGATACATAAGCTGAGAATGTTGGCAAGATCGGTGAGGCTGGCTTTGAAACGTTCAGGCGCAGTAAAGAACTGTGCAATGTTACGTTCGATGCTAATCAGAGTGCGTAAACGTGGTTCATTAATGAGCAATTGTTCAATTTGATTGAGTGCAACATAGACCAAGTTCCAATATTGTTTACTCGGCGTTTGTTCTGCTAGACCCGCTAAATAAGTGCCCACCAATTTCATTGCTTGTAAATCAAGTTCGCTTTCTTCTTGTTTCAACATTTGACTTAAAGACAGCTTGTACAGGCGGTGAACATATTGAGATTTTTCAAGACTTGGTGCTTGAGGGAGGCTGAAATCTGGGGTGATACAGTCTAGTAAGGACTCGATGTGCTGACCTTCTTGCGTTAAAGGCTTTGCTAATGCAATTTCAAGACGGTTTAAGGTGTCGAGTAAAAACTGTGGAATTTTCACTTCTCTTAAACAAATGAATTCAATATAGCGCTTCAGCATGGTCGTGCCTTCGCTGAGTGCAATCACATCTTGCGTATTAATCTGTGCAGGATTCCCCATGATCTTGCGCATAAGCTCTGCGGAATATTCAGCAATTTTGGCTAAGCTCGACATATCAATCAATGCAAGCACTTGAGCACATTGCTCAAATTGGTTTAATGCATCGTCAATTCCAAAAGGTAAAGTCTGATCTTCCGCTAAGGTGCTCACAGCTGATTCAACCAGCTTAATGGAGTTATCCACTTCATTTTTTATTATCAGCAGCGCCGTTGGATCAAAATGAATAGAGGTTTGGTAAGACATTGATCTGCACCTATCCTAGTGTTTTATCGTGTTTATATGCGGCCCAAAGAAGGCATAGCAACTTGTTTATCACTATAGCCTAACTGAAAAATCTTGTAATACAAAAGTTAACAAAAACTTTAGAATTTATTTGGCAAAAAGGCAGGGTGTGCCATGTTTTTCTTGGTATTGTTTGACCCAAGTCTCATGTGCTTCAAGTTCTTCGGCTGAAGGGTGAATTACCGCCAGTTCAATATCCAGTGTTTGACGCTGACTTTGCCCATTTTGTTGTTCACTATGTGACAGGGCATCCATATCAAAGGAAACCTGACCACCTGTCATAGCCAAGTAAACGTCGGCTAGAATTTCAGCATCCAGTAAGGCCCCGTGGAAGGTACGGTCACGCTGTGGAATTTCGTAACGGCGAACTAAGGCATCGAGTGAGTTTTTTTGCCCCGGATGCTTAGATTTTGCCATCGCGAGGGTATCTGTCACTGCACAAACTTCAGAAAGTGCAACAAATCCTGCACGCTTGAACTCCATGTCTAAGAAGTTCATATCGAAGCTTGCATTATGCGCAATGATTTCCGCACCTTTGAGATAGGCAAATAAAGTGTCAGCAATCTCTTGATACAGCGGTTTATCTTTTAAAAAGTCATCAGAGATCCCGTGGACATTTTCAGAATCGCCCACAGGTTTTTTCGGGTTGATGTAGATATGAATAGAGCTGCCTGTGAGCTTCCGGTTCACCATTTCAATCGCACCAACTTCAATAATGCGATCGCCATCTTGATAATAAAAACCGGTGGTCTCTGTATCGAGGATGAGCTGTCGAGGTCCAAAGACCTCAACCTTACGTGGAGTAATCACAATTTGTGGATGTTGTTTGAGTTGTGTTAAATCCACACTTGCCACAACTTCAGGCGTTTGTTCAATAGAACACTGAGTTGTTGTAGCAAGTTCTGGTTCAGCGACTAAACTTGGCTCTTGTTCTGTAACGTGTATTTCACTTTCGGCTAAATCTTCGCTGTCATCGGCTTCTTCGTCATCGAAACCTAAACCAAAAGGGTCGTTTAACAACCAGTCTGGTTCAACTTTTTTTTTATCTACAGACGGTTCTGTTGTCGCTGTTTTAGACTGACGAAGTTGAGCCTGTGTTTGATCGGCACCAAGGTTTGCCAATTGATCTGCCATTTCGTTACCTTCATGACCTGCATGGCCTTTAACCCAGTGCCAGTCGATATCACGGCCTTGGCAGGCTGCATCGAGTTTTTTCCACAAATCTGGGTTTTTAACATCTTTCCAGTTTTTCTTTTTCCAACCCGTAATCCACTCGGTAATGCCGCGTTTGACATAGGTTGAATCTGTCCAGACAACCAACTTTGCATCGGTTGGGCAAAAAAGAATGCCTTCAATGGCCGCGGTGAGTTCCATACGGTTATTGGTGGTGTTGTCTTCACCGCCACACAGTTTATGTTCTTCAGTTTCTGTAATAATGTAGGCGCCCCATCCCCCAAGACCAGGGTTTCCACGACAAGCACCATCGACATACAGGGTAATTGTTTGTGACATACACAACTTCCGTAAACTGAAAATTAAAACTAAGCGGGCACCATTGTATAACGCAAATGCACTAGAGAAGTGTATAAGATGCAGCTTTTTTAATTTCTTGTAACATTTATACTGATTTCAAGTTAAATTAACGCCTTGTGTCTGCGGCGTGCTTTACTACAATGGCAGATCTAAAAAATAAATTTTATACGAGTTGTTTGGATTTTCTTATGTATAAGTCAGCTGCCATTTTTGGCCAACCGATGTTACCGACATTATTTAAAATTACAGTACTCGGTTCAGCTCTCGCGACACTTGGACTGGCTGGTTGCTCCTCGACGCAAAGTGCAACGCAAACATCTAAATCCAAACAAGTCGGATCAAACTACTTAGACGCAAATAGTCTAGATTCTTTAGAAGATTTACTTTCTGCAACCGACATGCGTGCGGTGGAAGGGGATCGCCTGTTGGTGTTAAAGCACGGTGACGTTTGGAAGCGTATGACCGTGGGCTTTAAAATGAACAGCGATCATTGGAATCCGCGTATTGATGCACAGCGCGGGTGGTTCATTTCACGTCAACCGTATTTGGATCGTTTAAGTGCACGTGCTTCACGTTATTTGTATCACACCGTTAAAGAAGCCGAGCGTCGCGGATTACCAACAGAGCTGGCTCTTCTGCCTGTGATTGAAAGTTCGTACGATCCTGCTGCAACCAGTAGTGCTGCGGCTGCCGGCTTATGGCAGTTTATTCCAAGTACGGGACGTATTTATGGCTTAAAACAAAGTAGCCAATATGACGGACGCCGTGATGTGGTGGAGTCAACACGGGCTGCGTATGAGTTCTTGGGCAGTTTATATAACCAGTTCGGTTCGTGGGAACTTGCCCTAGCAGCTTATAATGCAGGTCCGGGCCGTATTCAACAAGCGATTAACCGTAATAAAGCCGCAGGTTTGCCGACGGACTATTGGTCATTAAAACTGCCTGAAGAAACCATGAACTATGTGCCACGTTTCTTGGCGGTTGCGCAGATCATTAAAAATCCAAATGCCTATAACATCAATTTACCGCCGATTGCCAATCGTCCGCACTTTAGAGAAGTCACTGTGGGCGCGGTGAGTCTAAATGAAGTTGCGTCGATTACCGGTTTAAGTCGTGCCGAGCTGTATCAGTTAAATCCGGGACACCGTGGTGAATGGATTGATGGTGCAAGTCCAATGCGGATTTTAATTCCTGCGGATTTGAGCCCTTCAGTGGATGTACGTTTGAAAAAATTACAGGGTGGTTCAGGCGGCTTGTGGGCATCTGCAAATACCAAACTGCCTGAAAATAACCAAACGATTCAACCAAGCAAAATTGAATCACCGAGGTTAAATACCAAAGCGATCACACCGTCGAAAACTACACCACCTGTTTTAGCGACGACAACCACAAAAACCACAACAGGAAAGCCTACCACTTCATCTGTGGTTACGTCGTCAAGCGGTGCAGCTATCTCTACGCCGCCTCGTGGTTCAACGCCTAAGGGTTCTAATGCACTGGCTGCTTTTGCTGCCAATAGCGATATTCCAAGTGCGCCGCGTATTCCAGTTGCGGTGACGCCAGCGACCCCAGTGAAACCAGTTTCCGTTGAACCACTAATTTCAGTAGCAGAACGTGAGCAGTTAACCGCGGCAATTCAAGCTGAAGGTCAAAGCAAAACTGTCGATGAAGTTCTGAAACCAGTTGCGACGAAAGCAGAGCAAGCTGAAGTGGTAGCTGAAATTCAAGCTTTGGCCCCTCAAGGCACAGAAATTGTGGATCCTTTAGATGGTAAAATTAAGCTCACCGCAATTCAAACCAGTCAGTCTGTGGCAGAGCTGCAAGGTAAAGAGTTAACCAAAGGTTTTGCTTATCCAAAATCTGTGGCTGACAATACTCGTTTAGATTCAGATGAAGTGAAGCGTAATCAAGGCAAAAATTTTGTTAAGACTGACTCTGAAATTGTAATTGTTCCGCCAAAAGGTAAACGTTCAACTTATACCGTACAACCGGGTGATACTTTGGCGCTGATTGCTGCCAAAAATGGGGTGAACTGGCGTGATGTGGCGAAGTGGAACCAAATGGATGCCAATGCCACACTTTATGTCGGTACATCGATTTATTTATATGATGCAAAGCCACAAGCTGAAAAAGTAGAAGTACGTTCTACCGTGAAAGCTGAGACTAAACCTGAGAGTTATACTGTTCGTGCCAATGATACCTTAACCGGTATCGCGGATGAGTTCGGTTTAAGCTTAAAACAGTTGGCTGATTATAACGGTTTAAGCGTAACGAGTGGTGTACGTGTGGGGCAAAAGCTTTCTTTAAAAGAAACAGCTCAATCCCGTACTAAATCCAACGATGAAAAAACTAGCAGCCCAACCAAAGTGGCAACCCAGTCGTATACGGTGAAACGTGGCGAATATCTGAAACTGATTGCAGACCGCTATGCGCTGTCAAATCAAGAATTGGCAGATTTAACACCAGGTTTAAATGCGGGCAGCAACCTGTTGGTGGGACAAAAAATTAATGTGCCACTCAATGATGTCAAAAGCTTAACGACAAGTAGTGCCAAAGCATTTCCAGTCAAAGCTGAGCCACAGTTCAAAGTTGAAAGTTATAAAGTACAACGTGGTGACACATTATATAGCATTGCATCACAGTCGAAGATGAGCTTGTCGGAGTTGGCTGATCTCAATAATCTGTCAACCAATAGCGGTTTACAAGTGGGTCAAAGTATTAAGATCCCTGCGGGTTCAACTGTGCCAGATACTTATACCGTTCAGTCAGGAGATTCGTTAACTGCGATTGCTTCGAAATATAATTTGGGTATGGATTATATTGCTGACCTCAACAACATGAGTCGTACAGCAGGCTTACGTGCAGGTCAAAAACTCAAATTAACCGGTGAAGTGCCTGCTGTTGAAACGCCGAAAACAGTCGAAAAACAAACCACTGCAAGTAATAACTCAACCGATATTCACGTTGTGAAATCGGGTGAAACCCTAAATAGCATTGCACGTAAATATCATTTGCAACTGAACTATTTGGCTGAATTGAACAACCTGAGTCGGACGGCGAATGTTCGTGTCGGTCAGCGTTTGAAAATTGAAGGTGATGTTGATTCAGCTCCAGTCAAAACAGAAACTGTGGCAGCAAAATCACAAGCAACTTCAGGTCGAGCAACTGAAGCTTATAAAGTGAAGTCAGGCGAGTCGTTAAACTCAATTGCAAGCCGTGCTGGGATGTCGGTGTCAGAGCTTGCTAGTTTAAATAACCTGAGTGCACGTGCAGGCTTACAAGTTGGGCAGACCATTCAAATCCCGAAACTGATTACGCAGTACACAGTAAAACGTGGCGATACCTTAATTGGACTGGCAAGTCGTTATGGTATGGACACTTCGCAATTGGCTGAGCTCAATGACATTAAACCGAATACGCAGTTGCGCATTGGCGATGTAATTAAGGTGCCGAACTAATATTGAGTTGAAATGCAATTTCAGAGAAAGCTTCGATGACGGTTAGAACAACACTCTTGCTGTTCAGCCTTGTAACGATTCCTTTAAAGGCATGGTCTGCACTGCAGACCATGCCTTTTATTGCACCTTATGGTACGCCGAAATACAGCCAATTGGATCATCTGCCTTATGCCAATGTGCAGGCACCGAAGGGTGGCGAATTAACACGTGCAGTCATTGGGAGTTTTGATAACTTAAACAGCATGAATGGTCGCGGTACTGCGGTTGAGGGAACCAACTATTTATTTGACTCACTTATGAGTAGTTCTTTGGATGAGCCTGCGGTGATGTATCCGTTGCTGGCAGAAAAGGTCAGCTATGACCCGAAAAATTTTAACGCTATCATTTTTCATTTAAACCCTAACGCACGGTTTAGTGATGGCAGTCTTGTTACCGCAGCCGATGTAAAGTTCAGTTTTGATATCTTTCAAAGCAAATCCAATTTTGGCTTACAGATGTATTTGTCAGATTTAGCCAAGACAGAAGTGTTGTCCAAATACAGCGTCAAAATGCATTTTAAAACCCGGAATAATGTGGAAATGCCTTTGATTGTGGCCAGAATGCCAATTTATTCCAAAAAAGACTGGCAAGGCAAAGATTTTAGTAAAACTTCGATCAAACCGATTTTAGGATCAGGCCCTTATCTCTTAGAGAAAATCAATGCAGGGCAGAGGGTTGTTTATAAACGTAATCCAAAGTATTGGGCCAGAGATTTAAAGGCCAACCAAGGGCGCTATAATTTTAACCGCGTGAGTTATGTGTATTATCGTAGCAAAGATATTGCTTTTACTGCATTTAAGGCGGGTTTATATACCTTGCATGAGGAAGAGTCCGCACGACAATGGGTGACTGCTTATAATTTTCCTGCAGTAAAACAAGGTCTCGTTAAAAAATATCGCTTTAAGCATTTCAATCCGATACCGACGCAAAGTTTTGTGTTTAATACCCGTCGTCAGCCCTTTCAAGATATTTATTTTCGCCAAGCTTTAACTTATGCCTACGACTTTGAGTGGCAAAACAAAGCGATGTTCTATGGGCAATATCAACGCTTGCAAAGTTATTTTTCTAATAGTGAACTAGAGGCGAAGGGTGTGCCTTCGGCTGCTGAAATCAAAATCTTAAAGCCTTATTTGGCGAAATTGCATCCCGTACAGCGAGATGGCGTTTTAAAGAACTGGCGTTATTCAGCTTCAGATGGATCGGGCTATAATCGAAATAATTTGCTTATCGCACGACAGATTTTATTAAAAAACGGCTATAGATATAATGCCAAAGGGCAATTGTTGGATCGGAAAAATAAGCCGATTCAGTTTGAATTTCTGATTCAGCCGAGTGATGCTGTACGTGAAATTACGCCTTTTGTTCGCCATCTAAAGCGCCTAGGAATACAGCTGAACATTCGACAGGTTGATACACCGCAGTACTATGAGCGGATGCGTACTCAAGATTTTGATATGACCCTACAAACGATGCCGCAGTCTTTGACACCGGGTAAAGAACAGGTGCAACTGTGGGGCAGTGCTTCAGCCCATCAGGTGGGAAATTATAATTATTCGGGTATTCAAAATCCGGTGATTGATCAGATGATTCAACAGTTGATTCAAGCGCCTGATCGTAAGCAAGTGGTCGTGCAAACGCGTATTTTAGATCGCTTGTTGCGTGCAGGTTATTATCAAATACCGACCTATGGTAAAGCGGATCAATGGTATGCCTATTGGAACATGTATCAAAAACCAGCACGGAGTCCACAGTTGCATGTCGGTTTGGATTATTGGTGGAGTGATGCCAAACAGGCGAAAAAGGTGAGTCAGTACTTAGGTCAGGCAGCCAAGCCATAAGCTGGCATAGGGGGTTTTGAGATGCGTATGTATATATTCAAAAGGCTGTTGCTGATCGTTCCGACCTTATTTCTGATTTTGCTGATCAATTTTGCTGTGATCCAAATTGCACCTGGTGGGCCTGTTGAGCAAGCCATTCAACAAGCGGAAGCTATGCAAACTTTGGGTAATTTGGGCGGTGCAGGTGGAGGCTCAAATGTCTACCAAGGCGCGCAAGGACTAAGTGATGAAATGCTCGCAAAGATCAAAGCACATTATGGTTTTGATCAGCCCATGCATATACGCTTCTTTGAAATGGTGAAAAATTACGCGCAACTGGACTTCGGCACGAGCTTTTTTAAAGACCAGCCCGTTACAGCATTGATTAAGGATAAATTACCTGTATCGCTGTCCTTGGGGCTGTGGAGTGCTTTGCTGATTTATCTGATTTCGATTCCTTTGGGCATTAAAAAAGCCCGATTCCACGGCACAGTGTTTGATCAGTCTACATCGCTCCTGTTGGCAGTGGCTTATGCGGTTCCTGCGTTTATTTTTGCAATTCTCTTGATTGTCTTTTTTGCAGGCGGATCTTACTTCCAATGGTTCCCCTTACAAGGTTTGGTTTCGGAGAATTTTGCGGACTTGTCACTATGGGGCAAAATTAAAGATTATTTCTGGCATATGGCTTTACCGCTTTTAGCGATGGTGATTGGTGGTTTTGCTACAGTGACTTATCTCACCAAGTATTCGTTTATGGAAGAGCTCAGCAAGCCTTATGTGCTGACGGCACGGTCTAAAGGCCTGACTGAGTCTCAAGTGTTGTATGGTCATGTGTTTCGTAATGCGATATTAATTGTGGTGGCAGGCTTACCTGAAGCTTTAATCGCTTACTTCTTTGTGGGCAATTTATTTATAGAGATCATATTTAATCTGGATGGTTTAGGCCTATTGGGCTTTGAGGCGATTGTGCAACGAGACTATCCTGTGATTTTTGGCACATTGTTCATTTTTACTTTGTTGGGCTTGCTGCTGCGTCTGATTGGCGATGTGTTGTATCAGTTGATTGATCCGCGAATTCATTTTGATTCGCAAGGGAGAGGCTGATGTCACCTATTTTACAGGCAGGTTTCAAGCGATTTAAGCAAAATAAGCTTGGTCTTAGTTGTTGTATTTTATTTCTTTGTATTTTTGTACTGTCTTTAGCTGCAGAATTGATCGCGAATGATAAGCCGCTGTTGGTTAAGTATGATCATGCTTTGTATTTCCCTGTATTGAAACACCATCCTGAAACGACTTTTGGCGGTGTGTTCGAAACTGAAACTGAATATAAAGATCCAGTGGTACAACAGCTGATTCAAGCAAAAGGTTGGGTTGTTTGGCCGTTGATCCAATATTCATATCAAACTCCCAATGTAGATTTGACTGTCCCTGTACCGTCACCACCCACGATGCAAAATTGGCTCGGGACAGATGACCAAGGTCGTGATGTTTTGGCACGAATATTATATGGCTTACGTGTCTCATTGTTGTTCGGTTTTGTTTTGACTTTCAGCTCAGCTGTACTGGGCATTGTGATTGGTGCACTACAAGGTTATTACGGTGGTTGGGTCGATTTAATCGGACAGCGTATTTTAGAAGTGTGGGGTGGGCTACCCATGCTATTCATGGTGATGATTTTAGTCAGCATGTTCAGCCCAAATATCTACTGGTTATTTTTAATCATGCTGTTATTTAGTTGGACGATTTTAGTTCCACTGGTACGTGCTGAGTTTTTAAGGGCCCGCCAGTTGGACTATGTCCGTGCTGCGCGAAGTTTAGGTGTCACCAACCGAGCTATTATTTTTCGGCATATTTTACCTAACGCAATCAGCTCGAGTCTGTCACAACTGCCTTTTATCTTAACAGCCAATATTACAGCGCTAACCGCACTGGATTTCTTGGGCTATGGCCTACCGCCTGATGCGGCATCATTAGGTGAGCTTTTGTTACAAGGCAAGAATAATTTAAATGCACCATGGTTAGCTCTGTCTGGCTTTTTTAGCTTGGCTATTGTGCTTGCGTTGCTGATGTATATCGGGGAGGCTTTGCGCGATGCATTTGACCCTAGACGCCAATAGAACAGCTCCGATACTTGAAGTGAATGCCCTGAGCATTCACAGTTCAGAACGGGTATTAGTCGATCAGCTCAGTTTTGAACTACGTGCTGGGCAGACTTTGGCGCTGGTTGGAGAGAGCGGTTCAGGAAAATCGGTCAGTGCTTTAGCCTTGATGGGTTTATTGCCGAAAGATTTACAAGTGCAAGGCTCACTATTATTAGACAGAAAAAATCTCTTAAAGCTGAGCGATGCGCAACTTAGGCCGATTCGTGGGCAAAAAATCGCGATGGTTTTTCAAGAGCCAATGACCGCTTTAAATTCTTTGCATCGGGTGGAAAAGATCATTGCCGAGACTTTATGGTCACAGGGTTGGTCGAAAGCTCAAGCGCGACAACGAGTAATTACCTTGCTAGAGGATGTGGGTATTCCAAATCCTGAAAGTGTGTTACAGCGTTTTCCTTATGAGTTGTCTGGCGGGCAGCGTCAGCGGGTCATGATTGCCATGGCACTGGTGCAAGAGCCTGATATTTTGATTGCAGATGAACCCACCACAGCACTAGACGTCATGCTGCAAGTTCAAATTTTAGACTTGCTGAAGTCTTTACAACAGCGCCATAACATGGCCATGATTTTGATTAGCCATGACCTCAACTTGGTGAAACACTATGCTGATGATGTCGTGGTCATCCATCAAGGTAAGGTTGTAGAGCAAGGAGAGGTTGCGCAGATTTTTGAGCAGTCGCAGTCTACTTATACTCAAAACCTACTCAATCATTCTTTTGGTCAAGCCATTAACGTACAAGATGCAGCATCTTTGCTCCGCTTAAAACAACTTGAGGTTAAATTTCCGATTAAAAAAGGCTGGTTTAATCGCACGACACAGTATCTTGCTGCGGTTGAAGCTTTGGACTTGAGCTTGGCTCAAGGGCATTCTTTGGGAATTGTTGGGGAAAGTGGTGCAGGCAAAAGTTCTTTGGCACTGGCCGTAGCAAGGCTGATTGAAAGTCGAGGAAAGATCCAGTTTGGAGAACATGATTTAAACCAACTCTCGCAAAAGGCATTGCGTCCGCTACGTCGTGATTTTCAAATCGTGTTTCAAGACCCGTTCGCAAGTTTGAACCCACGCATGAGTGTTGAACAGATCATTGCAGAAGGTTTGACTTTAAAGCCTTTGTCTTTGTTTGAGCGAACACAGCGTATTGAGAATGTCTTAACTCAGGTGGAGTTGCCAGTCGCATTTAAAAGCTATTATCCACATGAGCTATCTGGTGGGCAAAGGCAGCGTGTGGCTTTGGCACGAGCCTTGGTGCTTCAACCTAAACTATTGATTTTAGATGAACCAACTTCGGCCTTAGACCGAAGTACGCAGCGTTCGATTGTGGCGTTATTACGCCGTCTACAACACGAGCAGGGTATCAGCTATTTGTTTATTGGCCATGACTTACAAGTGGTACGTGCACTCTGCCAACAGGTTTTGGTTTTGCGACATGCCAAAGTAGTGGAATTGCAAGCCACTGAACAACTTTTTGAGCAACCGCAGTCTGACTATACGCGTCAATTGATTCAAGCCAGTCAGTATCAGTAAAATCATTTTCTAAATAAAAGATCAGAAATTTTGACAAAATGAATTGTCAAATTCTCTTGACTGTAGCCAAAAAACACATAGAGTAAAAACACTAAAAAATATTAAAGGATGAATTTTCATGAGCCAGCTTGCAAGCGCAATCGACATTGGGCAGGTCCATTTTAAAAATAAGATGATTAAAGGGGCAATGAGTGAAGCACTGGCCAATCATGCTGGCCAGCCGAATCATTTGCACTTAGGCTTGTATGAGGCTTGGGCAAAAGGAGGCCTAGGCTGTGCCATTACAGGTAATGTGATGGTGGACTTCCGAGCTAAAAATGAACCAGGCGTGGTGGTGATTGAAACCGAACGTGACTTAGAACCACTAAAACAATGGGCTGCGATTGGTAAAAAACATGGCATGGTGCAATTGGTGCAGTTGTCACATCCGGGCCGTCAATGTCCTAAGGGTTTAAATAAGGAAACGGTTGCACCTTCAGCAGTACCGTTTAGCCCTGCTTTAGCAATGAGCTTCGGAACGCCGCGAGCGCTTCGTGAAGATGAAATCCTTGATATTATCCAACGTTTTGCAACTTCAGCCGCCATCTGTGAAAAAGCGGGTTTTGAAGGCGTGCAATTACATGGTGCGCATGGTTATCTTATCAGTCAGTTTTTATCGCCGTTGACCAATAAACGCCAAGATCAATGGGGTGGCTCTGCTGAAAACCGCATGCGTTTTTTATTGGAAATTTATAAAGCGGTACGTGCAGCGACCTCGGATCAGTTTATTATTTCTGTCAAACTTAATTCAGCAGATTTTCAGCGTGGCGGGATTAGTGAAGAAGATGTCATTGCGACATTTAAAGCTATTGATGCGGCTGGGATTGATTTGATTGAAATTTCAGGGGGCAGCTATGAAGCACCTGCGATGGCAGGGGTGAAGCAAGAAAAACGTAAAGCGTCGACCATTGCACGTGAGGCTTACTTTTTAGAGTTTGCTGAAAAAATTCGTGAACAAGTCCAGTGTAAGCTGATGGTGACAGGCGGTTTTCGTACTGCTGCGGGTATGAACGCAGCCTTAGCGAGTGGCGCGTGTGATTTTATTGGGATGGCGCGTCCATTTGCGGTAGAACCCGACGTGACCAATCGTTTAATTGCAGGGCAAGATGTACGTTATGCAGTCGATAAGATCAAAACAGGTATTTCGATGATTGATAAAATGGCGATTATGGAAGTGATCTGGTATGCCGCACAATTTAAGGATATCGCAGAAGGTAAACAACCAAATCCGAAACTGTCACCGCTCAAAGTGTTTTTTAATTATTTAAAAGGCAATGTGAAAGCCGTGATTAAGGGGCAAGTCAACTCTAGAAAGTCAGCTTAAGCATAGCCTCACTGTGTGATAGACCAATAGTGTTCAAAATAAGAAGCAGACCATTGCCCACGTGCCATTGCAGCATTAAAGGCAGGTCTGCTTTGTTTTTGGGTGAAATAGTGTTGAATAGACTGATACTGGGCAAACTGCGGAGTGGCATAACTGGCCGCATAGATTGGAAACCACATCAAGATATCCACATAACTAAACACATCGCCTGCAAAGTATGAATGCGTGCTTAAGTGGGTATCAATTTCTTTAAGTTGCCGATGTAGCTCAGGGTTTAAATAAGCACGATTGAACGCGCTTTGAAAGGCCAAACTCACAAAACGTACAAGCAAAGGTGTTTGTTGTTTAATGTGTTGGAAAACTTGTTTCAATGCCAAATTGGGCATGAGACTGGCATCGCTATAATGGCTATAAAAACAGAAGTTCCAATACTGTGTATGCTTATGAGGAATAATCAACTTCTGGCACAGTTGGCATAAGTATTCTACGATTGCGCTGCTTTCCGTAAGTCGTATCGTCTGAGTATAATGTGGAATGTCGAGCGTTGGAAATTTCAGATTCGTTTGTCTAGCTTGTGTTGCATCATACAGCTTGAGTTCATAAGATAGCTCAAGTTCCTCAAGTAGCCAAAGAATACGTTGTGAACGCGAGTTTTGAAGATGATGTAAGATCATAAATATTTTTAGTTTTAAGTGATTGATCGTATCTATAAAAGAAGAATAAAGGAAATCTAGGATGAAAAATAGAAATGTTGCGATTTTAAGTGCTGTTTTACTGTTGGTAAGTCCTCAGCTGCTATGGGCGAATATGTCCTATCAAACGGGCGATATTATTTTTCATGTTTCGAAGTCTCAGCAAAGTTTAGGGATACAAAAAGCGACCAAGTCCCGTTATAGCCATATGGGTTTAATTGTTCATAAAAATGGAAAATCATGGGTTTTAGAGGCGGTTCAGCCTGTGAAATATACTGCACTTCAGCAGTGGATTGATCGCGGGGTTGAACGGCATTATGTGGTGAAGCGCTTTAAAACGAATTTGACTGTTCAGCAAAAGCAGCACTTGATCAAGAACGCAGAACAATACTTAGGCCAGCCTTATGATCTTTATTTTGAGTGGGACAATCGTGCTTTATATTGCTCAGAAATAGTCTGGAAGGCCTATCATGATGCTTTAGGCATTGAGTTGGCGCCGTTATCCAAACTGAAGCAATTTAATTTAAGTTCGCCTGAAGTCAAGCAACTCATGCAACAGCGATATGGGAAAAACATTCCCTTGAATGAAACTGTGATTGCGCCACAGGCTATTTTTGCCTCGACCGCTTTAATTGAAGTTGATCGTAAATAGACAAGCAATAAAAAAGCCCAAGTCATAATGCTTGGGCTTTTTTGTGAGATGACTTTAGAAAGAATCAATCTCGAATATGGCGTCCCTACGGGGATTCGAACCCCGGTTACCGCCGTGAAAGGGCGATGTCCTAGGCCTCTAGACGATAGGGACAGTACAGAAGTGATGTTTTAAAACCAATTACTTTTGATCTTAAGTAATGGCGTCCCTACGGGGATTCGAACCCCGGTTACCGCCGTGAAAGGGCGATGTCCTAGGCCTCTAGACGATAGGGACTTAATAAAACTTTACTTCTGAAATTGGCGTCCCTACGGGGATTCGAACCCCGGTTACCGCCGTGAAAGGGCAATGTCCTAGGCCTCTAGACGATAGGGACGTTTCAGAGGTGGGCGTATATTAGGGCGAAAATAGAGGGGTGTCAAACGCTTTTCTCTAAATAATTCTAGTTTTAAGTGTTGAGTGCATAAATTTAAAACAATCTAGATAAAATGATTAAAAATCATATGATTTAAGCCGATTTTTTAAGCAACTTAAGCAAGTTGTTGATGAACTCGGGATGGCGTAAATAGCCTTCGATCAGATGAGGATGAGCAAGATCGGTGGTGATTTGCTTGTTGATAATGGCGGGAGTAAAAGCAAACGGTTTTTGGTTCAGTGGAAAAGCACTCAGAAAATCAGCATCTGAATAAAAATTGATCCAATCGCCACATAAAGCTGCAGGCCGTTGAATAGGTTGCTGTAAATGGCACTGGATAACGCGAAAAGCAAGTGGTGAACCGAGGGTAATTAGTGCTTGAATCTTAAGTTCAGGGTGTCGAATTAAATAATTATAGGCAATCACGCTGCCTAAAGAGTGGGCAATCACAATATTGGGTTTCGTACCGTGTAAGTGCTCATGCAGACGCGTATGCACGGTGTGGATGAAGTGTGGATTGGATAAATATAGATACGCTTCCATCAAAAAACGATGAATAAAGCTACTATGCAGCTCTGGGAAGTGGTTGATTAAACTAGCTAAGTCGCGTAAGGCCAGATCTTTGCTGAGGAGGCTGATGTATTTAATTTTATTATTGAATGAGAGTTCATCTGAAATGGTGAGCTGGGGGTTTTTAGAAATTTCAGCTTGATGTTCGATATTGGGTGCAGCGGTGTGCGTCAGGTGAATAGGATGTAAAAAAGAAAAAGGAGACCAATGTTGTGGCATGAGGGTGCTGGCATTGAGGGTGTTTTCTAAATGCTGACGTGTTAGAAGATCTCCGTAAAAGGCCAGCCGACTGTGCCGCTGAAGATAGCGAAGGTCATTTGCACGGCCAAGTTCGCTCAGTACCTGTTGTAAGATCATAAGCCAATGTTGAAGCAGGGTACGCGCAGTCTTGTGCTGCTGATTCATCCCATGAATCCATACAATATTCATCAGGCATGCACCGATGATGTACTCGATAAAAACAGTATAAAAAAAAGAGCGACCGAAGTCGCTCTTTTTAACAGTAAGGATTAAGATTTCTTGTGATAAAAGGTGTAATAACTTGCATAACATACTGCAATAAACAGTAAACAACCAAAGAAGCTAATACGCATACTTGGATCAAACACCATACTGACGCAGGTGATAAAACAGAAGATAAAGCCAAGGATTGGCACAATAGGGAACAGGGGTGCTGCAAAACCTAATTCTTCTTTTTTACGTCCTTGTTTATACCATTGGCGACGGAAGTTAAATTGGCTTAAGCAAATACTCATCCAAACGACGACCATGGTAAACGCTGCAATACCTAAAAGGTTTGTAAAAATGGCTTCAGGTGCAAACTGTTCAGACAGTAAACCCGGCATCCCCCCAATCATGGTCACGATGACTGCCACATAAGGGACACCACGTGCATTGATTTTTGAGAAGACTGCTGGCAACTGTTTTTGGTAAGACAACGACCACATCATACGCGAAGCGGCAAATAGTCCCGAGTTCGCAGCAGATAGCAACGCAGTGATAATCACAAAACGAATGATATCTTCAGCATAAGGAATGCCAATGTGTTGGAATACGGTTACAAATGGACTACTACTCACGCCTTCAGCCGCTAAACCTGCCTCTTGATGCGGAAGGAGTGAAGTCACGACCAATATGGTACCCACAAAGAAAATCAATAAGCGGAAAATCGCAGTATTGATGGCTTTGGGTACATTCTTAGCAGGATCTTTGGTTTCACCCGCAGCAACACCAATCAGCTCTGTACCAGAAAATGCAAAGTTCACGATCAACATGGTGGTAAAGATAGGGAACAAGCCTTCTGGGAACCAACCCTGAGCTGTTAAGTTGCTAAATAAAGGCGCAGCTTCATAGCCTCTGTAGCCAATCACGCCAAAAATAGCGAGTAGACCCAATAAAATAAAAATAACAACGGTGATAACTTTGACTAAAGCCAACCAAAACTCAGATTCAGCGAACCATTTGGTCGAAATCATATTTAAACTAAATACAAATGCACCAAAAATTAGAGTCCACATCCACATTGAACTATCTGGAAACCACTCCTGCATGAGCAGTGCGGCAGCTGTAAACTCGGTTCCTAGCGTGACTGACCACGTTAGCCAGTACAGCCATGTGATGGTATAACCTGTACCTGGTCCGATATAGCGTTTGGCATAGGCGCCAAATGAGCCAGACTCAGGCATATGAACAGCAAGTTCCCCTAAACACAGCATGACCATATATGCAATGATCCCGCCGAGGAAATAAGAAATAATGGCACCTACAGGCCCCGTTTGTGCAATGACTTCACCCGATCCTAAAAATAGGCCAGTCCCGATTGCGCCACCAAGCGAAATCATAACCAGATGTCGAGTACTCATAGCGCGTTTTAAAGGCGCAGAATTGCCCTGATGCGAAGCATCATTCGGAGATGAGTGCATAAGCGTTAATAAGTTCAGGAATGAAGCGGGCTATTGTAGTGAAAAACTGCAAATCTGCAATGAAATAATAGTAATTATGAATAAGTGTTGATCGGATAAGATCAAGAGATGGCGTCCCTACGGGGATTCGAACCCCGGTTACCGCCGTGAAAGGGCGATGTCCTAGGCCTCTAGACGATAGGGACGTTGTGAGGTGATGCGTATATTAAGGATTAAAGGCCTATTTGTCAAAAGGGTTTTTGCTCTGTGATGGTTGAAAGTTCAAACATTAGGCAAAACAAGTAATTAAATTGAATGAATTTTTTATTGTTGCAAAAGTGAGCTCAAAAAATAAGCTTGAGCTCACTTTGCTGAAGATGCTTAGTTTTTATTGTGATAGAGCCAATAGTAACTGGTATAGCAAGCGGCCATAAAGAGCAAGCAGCCAATAAAACCTGAAAGCATTTCAGGGTCTGCCGCCATACTTAAACCTGTCGCAGTACAGCAGATAAAGCCTAGGATCGGAACCAACGGATACCACGGGGTACGGAATTTCAATTCCGATAAAGCATGACCTTGCTTTAACCATTGGCGACGGAAGTTAAACTGACTCCAGCAAATACTCATCCAGACAATCACCATAGTGAATGCTGCAACACCCATCAAGTTCTTAAAAATGACATCTGCACCAAACTGCTCAGAGAGCAAGCCTGGTAAGCCACCAATCATGGTGACCCAAATGGCAATATAAGGCACCCCAGATTTACTTACTTTGGCAAAAAGCTTGGGGAGTTGGTTTTGTGAGGACAGGGCCCACATCATACGAGATGCAGCATATAAGCCTGAGTTTGCGGTTGATAATAATGCCGTGATAATCACAAAACGGATAAAATCTTCGGCGTAAGGAATACCCATCTGGGTAAATACAGTCACAAACGGGCTGCTGCTTAAGCCGCCATGTCCACCTACTTGCAAACCTGTGTTTGTGTAGCTAAGTAGCGAACTGATGACAATGATGGTACCAACAAAGAAAATAATCAGGCGCCAAACCGCGGCATGAATGGCTTTGGGTACATTTTTTTCTGGGTTTTCAGTTTCACCTGCGGCAATACCAATCATTTCTGTGCCATTAAAGGCAAAGTTCACAATTAATAAGGTGGTAAACAACGGAATAAGGCCATTTGGTAGCCAGCCTTGTGCGGTTAAGCTGTTAAATAAGGGGGCAGATTCATACCCTTGAAAAGGGATAACACCGAAAATACAGGCAAAGCCTAATAGAATGAAAATAAGTACAGTTGCGACTTTAATCATGGACAGCCAAAACTCAGACTCTGCAAAAGCTCGGGTTGAACTAAGGTTTGAAATCAGGACGCCACTGGCAAAGATTAGCGTCCATAACCAGATCGACGTATGTGGGAACCATTCCTGTACCAAAATGGCTGCTGCGGTAAATTCGGTGCCAAGTGTTGCCGACCAGCCGAGCCAATACATCCACGACACCATATAACCTGTGCCAGGGCCAATATAACGTGTTGCAAAGGCACCAAATGAACCAGAAACAGGTAAATGTACTGCAAGCTCTCCAAGGCAAAGCATGACCATATATGCGATCAAACCCCCAATAATATAAGCCAGCACAGCACCGAGAGGGCCTGCCTGAGAGATCACTTCGCCTGAGCCCATGAACAGGCCTGTACCAATGGCACCACCAAGCGATAACATGATCAGGTGGCGTGTGCTCATGGCACGTTTTAATGAGGTATTTTGCAGTGAATCAGTTGACGACTGCGAAGGCGGCGTTGCAGATTGCATAGAAAATCAAAGAATGGGCTTAAAGTTATATTCTAGTTTTTAATAAGATGAAAAATCACGTGAATTGAAATTTTCTGATGAACTATCGGTATCAATTTAAAAAACAAATGCTTAAAGACTATCTTTTAGTGGTCAGGTGTTGGGTAAGAAGGGCTGTTTTCAACACTTGAGTGGATTTCTTGTGCGACAGGGTCTTGTTTAGTGTTATTGGTTCCTTGTTGGACAAACCATAGATAAAAAATAGAAGGCGATAGAATTAATAAAAAGATTAGAATTTTCTTAAGCATAACAATCAACCTTGAAAAACACAGACCATAGTATAGCGAGCGTATGGTTAAAACTGAAATGAAACATCGGTGGTCAATAGCCGATTAAATGAAAAGTGATGTGTTCTAGAAATAGAATAAGATGGCGTCCCTACGGGGATTCGAACCCCGGTTACCGCCGTGAAAGGGCGATGTCCTAGGCCTCTAGACGATAGGGACGTTGCGAGGATGGCGGTATCTTATTGATCCGCCATCAGAGTGTCAAGTAGGTGTGGTGCGAGTTTGTTCAAAATATAACAGAACAGTTCGGCGGTCTTTTGAGTATCGTATAAAGCCGAGTGGGCCTCTTTACCATCGAACTCTATCCCAGCTTGAATACATGACTTCGCAAGAACAGTCTGACCAAACATCACAGCACTTAGGGTGACGGTGTCAAATACTGAAAAACTGTGAAATGGGTTTTGATTTTTAGTACCTGTACGTGCAATCGCTGCTTGTACAAAGCCTAAATCAAAGTGGGCGTTATGACCGACCAAGACCGCATGTGTACAGTTCTGTTGGCGACGGACTTCATTGACGGCTTTAAAAATACGTTTTAATGCTGTTTTTTCGTCTTCAGCCATGGCCATGCGCATGGGATTAAAGGGATCAATACCAATAAAGTCCAGTGAACGACGGTCTAGATTTGCACCTTCAAAGGGATTGATATGCGCATGATGTGCAGGGCCCGGTACAAATTGACCTTCTTCATTATAAATAATCGGAATTGCAGCAATTTCCAATAAGGCATCGGTCTGTGCATTAAAACCTGCTGTTTCGACATCGACAACAACAGGTAGAAAACCACGGAAACGCTGACCAATTATTGGCAATGTTTCATTTGTCACACTTTTCTCCATTGAATGGTTTTACCCGCATACAGCGGAATAATCTGTTCACCATCCAAATAGTCTAAACTCTCAGGGATGACTTGGTCTTCTTTTACCAGTGTAATTGTTGAAGTATTGCGCGGTAGACCGTAGAAGTCTGCACCAAAGTGGCTGGCAAAACCTTCAAGGCGTTCAAGTTTACCCACTTGATCAAAGGCTTGAGCATAAAGTTCAATTGCCGTTGGTGCGCTGTAGCAGCCTGCACATCCACATGCATTTTCTTTGGCATTTTTAGAGTGTGGTGCACTGTCTGTGCCTAAGAAAAACTTAGGGTTGGCACTGGTCGCAACTTCGAGCAAAGTTTGCTGATGGGTTTGACGTTTTAAAATGGGTAAGCAATAGAAGTGCGGTTTAATGCCACCAACCAACATATCATTGCGGTTAAACAGTAAATGCTGCGGGGTAATGGTTGCAGCGACATTGCGGTCTTGTTCTAAAACAAAGTTGGCCGCTTCACTGGTGGTAATGTGTTCTAAAACCAATTTCAGTTTTGGAAATTGCTTTAGCAACGGAGAAAGAACTTCGTCTAAGAATCGCTTTTCACGGTCGAAAATATCGACATGATTGTGTGTGACTTCACCATGCAGCAGTAATGGAACCTGATGTTCTTCAAGTTGCTCAATAACGGCATAGACTTTACGAATGTCGCTTACACCATTGTCTGAATTGGTGGTCGCGCCAGCAGGGTAGAGTTTAATCGCATTTACAAACTCAGAGTTTTTAATTTTCTTGACTTCTTCAGGTGAAGTTGTGTCAGTAAAATACAACACCATACGTGGGTCGAAAGCATTACCTTCTGGTACGTGCGCCATGATGCGTTCACGGTACGCATTCGCTTCCTCAACCGTTTTAACAGGCGGTACGGTATTTGGCATACAAATAGCGCGTGAAAACTGTTGGGCTAAATCGGGAACCGTACGTTGTAATGCAAGACCATCACGAAGGTGAGCGTGCCAATCATCTGGCTGGAGAATCGTAATCGTATTCAAGGCGATTTCTGTCAAAGAAATAAAACAGATGATAATGCATATGCGCCAAAAATGGTAATGACAAATAAAGGCATCTTGTCTGATTATTATGATTTATCTTTGTAATTTTGTGTTATTTTTAGGCAACTACAAGAATTAAATCTGGTCTGGTATGGAATATAAATACAACCTCGCCAAACTTCAGTATGACAAAGAAAAAATGGAAGAGCTGATTACACGACACAACCGTCGCATTGGTCAGGTTTTTCCTCAGAAATTAGAACAAGAGTTTTGGCGATTAAACTTAGAGCGCGCACGTCGCAATATTAATGACTTTCTTTGGTCTGGTGTTTTGGCTTATTTTATTTTCGCCATTTTGACGATTCCGGGGGATTACTGGATTATTGAACAGTCTCACTTTAAACAAGATTTTATTCATTGCTTATTGGGGCTGCTAAATGGTGCAGTTTGTCTTTTATTTCTTTATGTTTTTTCACATTTTGTCAAGCTGAAGCCTTTTTTTGCCTATGCAGCCATGTTTGCTGTGTTTTGGGCCGTGGTCTCGACGACTTGGTTGACCATATCGGTGCATACCGAAGCTTTGCGTCATCAAGCGATGATGATCATTTGCATGATTTATGTCTTGGGGTATTTGCTGACTGGGGTAAAACCAGGATATGTTTTTATGACTGGTATGGCAGCCGCTGGGGTTTCATTTTTAGTCCTGATTTCGACTCTGGTCAAGTTTGATGCGATCGTGATGGGGCGTGTAATGTTTGGTAGCTGTTTGCTGGGGTTTATCATCAGCCGTATGATCTACGCCCGCGAGCGCATCATTTTTTTAAATATTCGTCGCGCTAAAATTAGTGAAAAAATACATCGAATACATACTTCAGAATTGCTGCATTTGAGTCAGAATGATGAGCTGACGAAGATATCAAATCGGCGTAATTTTGACGAAATGATGGATACTTATTATGAGCAATCACGTCAGGATGAAACACCCTTGTCGATTTTGTTTATTGATGTTGATTTTTTCAAAAAATATAACGACTGTTATGGTCACCAAAAGGGCGATGATGTGATTTCATCGATTGCAAAATCTATTAAAAATGCGATTCGGCATATGGATTTTGTGGCGCGTTATGGCGGCGAAGAGTTTGTGGTGTTATTACCTGAAACTGATGCACATGGCGCTTATGCGGTGGCTTCAAATATTTACCGAGCGATTGAACGTTTGGAAATTCCGCATCAAATGTCTGAAGTATCTCCATTTGTCACCATTAGTTTAGGAATTACGGTCTTTAAAGGTGAGGTGGATTTGAGTAAAGTCGAGTTGCTGGGTATCGCAGATCAGGCTTTATACCGCGCCAAGCAATTGGGGCGTAACCAGATTTATTATCAGCCCTTAACCACATCGACTTGTATAGAATGAATCGCTAAAATAAAAAAAACCGCTCTTATGAGCGGTTTTTTTGACATTCAACAAACTTATTTGTTTTTGTCTTTTAACTGTGGAACAGCAGAACCAGTACCTACAGCTAATAAACCAGTATTGGTATAAATACCAAGTTTCGCACGAGTATCTGTGATGTCCAAGTTACGCATAGTTAACTGACCAATACGGTCCATTGGCGTAAACATTGAATCGCCTTTCTCCATCGTCAAACGCTCAGCTTCATAAGTGAGGTTTTCAGACTCAGTGTTCATGATGGTGTAGTCATTACCACGACGAAGCTCTAAAGTCACAGTACCAGTGATGGCTTTGGCAACCCAACGCTGTGCAGTTTCACGAAGCATTAATGCTTGAGAGTCGAACCAACGACCTTGGTAAAGTAAACGACCTAAACGTAGACCGTTAATACGGTACTGTTCAATCGTGTCTTCGTTATGAATACCAGTAACCAAGCGCTCATAAGCAATATGTAGAAGTGCCATACCTGGTGCTTCATAAATACCGCGAGATTTTGCTTCAATAATACGGTTTTCGATTTGGTCAGACATACCTAGACCATGACGACCACCAATACGGTTGGCTTCAAGAATGAACTCAACAGGGTCTTCGATACGTTGACCATTAATTGCAACAGGGAAGCCTTCTTCAAAAGTAATCGATACTTCTTCAGCTTTAACTTCTACGTCGTCTTTCCAGAATGCAACGCCCATGATTGGGTCAACAATTTTGATCCCTGCATTGAGGTATTCAAGATCTTTTGCTTCGTGGGTCGCACCCAACATGTTTGAGTCAGTTGAATACGCTTTTTCTTTTGACATTTTGTAGTCAAAGCCGTTGTCGATCAAGAATTGCGACATTTCAGCACGGCCACCTAATTCATCAATAAACGTTTGGTCTAACCAAGGCTTATAGATTTTAAGTGCAGGGTTGGTCAACAAACCATAACGGTAGAAACGTTCAATATCGTTTCCTTTATATGTTGAACCATCACCCCAGATGTTGACATCATCTTCTTTCATTGCGGTAACAAGCATAGTCCCTGTTACTGCGCGACCCAATGGCGTCGTGTTGAAATACGGTACACCACCAGTTGAAATGTGGAACGCACCACATTGAATTGCAGCAATACCTTCAAGTGCAAGCTGTAAACGGCAGTCAACTAAGCGAGCTTTGACTGCGCCATACGCTTCCGCTTTTTTTGGAATCGCATCGTAGTCGTCTTCATCAGGCTGACCTAAGTTTGCTGTATAAGCATAAGGTTCTGCGCCTTTTTGTTTCATCCACAAAAGTGCAGCTGAAGTATCTAGACCACCAGAGAAGGCAATACCAACTTTTTTGCCAACTGGGACATTCTGCAAGATAGTTGCATTATCAGTCATTGTTAATCCTAACGATATAAATATAGGCACCGAGAATGGGTGGCCTGAAAGAATACATATGTCCGCGATTGTAGCACTTTTCCAAATGGTTTTTCTAAAAAATCATAGGGCTTTAAAAATATTAAGGCTCATGTGCATATCGATACTGTTGAAAAAAATCTGGATAAAATCGGTTTCTATATTGTGTGCTCAATTTTTGTCTTTTTAGAAGATGTTTAGGCTGTAAATTAATCAAAAAAGTGGGGAGGTTGGTTTGGTTTTAAATTGGTATTACCAATATTGTGTGATTTTTCCATTTTTTGAGTATTAAGCTGGATTTAAGTTCGGTGATTATTTTTTATATTATTAGACTAAAGTCTAAAATTAGCATTATTTTCATAAAAATATCAGTAAAAACAATGATATTAATTTGATTGAAATATGATCGTGTTTATAAAGGTAGTTGATATTGGTCATACCAATATTAACTTTTAATTGAAGTTTTACTTCATTTTAAATCAAAATAAGCCAAGTATAAGTCATTATTGGTTTGTTTCTCTTTACGGTTGCTCATATTGGTCTGTCCAATATTGGCAAAAGTGCCAATAATATGCTCAAAATTAAATCTTAGTAAGCATTTCAAGGAGATGACAATGCTTCAATGGCAGCAAATGTATGACCCGATGGGGAATATTTGGATTTCAAGTCTAATTGCACTGATTCCGATTATCTTCTTCTTTTTGGCGCTCGCGATATTTCGTTTAAAAGGCAGTGTGGCAGGTACGATCACTGTTGTACTTGCACTTCTTGTCTCTTTATTTACCTATAAGATGCCGGTGCTGATGGCATTCGCATCGATGGCTTATGGTTTCCTCTACGGTTTATGGCCAATTGCATGGATCATTATTGGTGCGGTATTCCTGTATAAAATTTCAGTGAAGACAGGCCAGTTTGACATCATTCGTTCTTCTATTCTCTCAATTACTGAAGATCAGCGTTTACAAATGCTGTTGGTGGGTTTTGCTTTCGGTACTTTCTTAGAGGGTGCTGCAGGCTTTGGTGCTCCTGTGGCGATTACCGCAGCATTATTAGTCGGTTTAGGCTTTAAACCGTTATATGCAGCAGGTCTCTGTCTAATCGTAAACACAGCACCTGTGGCTTTTGGTGCAATGGGTATTCCAATTATTGTTGCTGGACAAGTCTCTGGTGTTGATACGATGGAAATCAGCCAAATGGTGGGCCGTCAGCTACCATTTATGGTGCCAATCGTGTTGTTCTGGATTATGGCAATTATGGACGGCTGGCGCGGTGTTAAAGAAACATGGCCTGCAGTTGTGGTGGGTGCAAGTAGCTTTGCAATTGCACAATACCTAACTTCTAACTTTGTCGGTCCAGAATTACCTGATATTACGGCTGCAATTGCATCCTTGGTTTCTTTAACGATTTTGTTTAAATACTGGCAGCCGAAGCACATTTTCCGTTTTGCAGATCAAGACGCAACGATGAGTGAAGATGTGGCTGCACAAAAACAGCAAAAATACACTGTAGGACAAATTGCAAAAGCATGGTCTCCATTCGCGATTTTAACTGTGATGGTGACGATCTGGAGTGTGAAACCGTTTAAGGATTTATTTGCCAAAGACGGTGCATTGCATGATCTCGTGATTTCAATCAAAGTGCCATTTTTGCATCAAATGATTCAAAAAATGCCACCCGTGGTTGCTGAAATTAAAGACTATGACGCGATTTACAAGTTTGATTGGATCTCGGCTACAGGAACTGCGATCTTTATTGCAGCATTGATCACAATTGCCTATTTGAAGATGAAACCGAAAGATGCTGTGGTAACTTTTGGTGAAACTCTGAATGAGTTGAAAGTTCCCATTTATTCAATTGGTATGGTGTTGTCTTTTGCTTTTATCGCAAATTATTCGGGTATGTCTTCGACCTTGGCTTTGGCTCTTGCACATACAGGTTCGGCATTTACGTTCTTCTCGCCTTTCTTGGGTTGGTTGGGTGTATTCCTCACGGGTTCAGATACCTCTGCCAATGCACTGTTTTCAGCACTTCAGGCTACTACAGCTCAGCAAATTGGTGTGCCAGAAGTTTTACTGGTGGCAGCAAATACCAGCGGTGGTGTGACCGGTAAGATGATTTCACCGCAATCGATTGCGATTGCGTGTGCGGCAGTAGGACTGGTTGGTAAAGAGTCTGATTTATTCCGTTTTACCTTAAAACACAGTATAACGTTCACAATTATGATGGGTATTATGATTACCCTACAAGCCTATGTGTTCCCATGGATGATTCCATAACACAAATTGTGTATCAACGTTAAGGAAAGCAGATGAAAGTCTCCGATAAAGCTGTACAAAGCCTGCGTGTATTGATTGAACAAAGCAATATGCAAGTTGGAGACCGTCTGCCTGCTGAAAGAAAACTGTGTGAACAGCTTCAAGTCTCTCGCTCTTCTTTAAGAGAGGCCATTTCGCAGTTGACCAGCATGGGTATGTTGGTCAGCAAAGTGGGAGCGGGAACTTTTTTAAAACAATTACCAGCAACTTGGTCCAGTTATCAAATCGTACAACCGATTAGTAATTTGATAAGTGAAGATCCTGCCTACCGATTTGATGTGCAAGAGGCGCGCATTATTTTAGAAGGTGGAACAACTTGGTATGCAGCACAACGCGCAACCCAAGAAGATCTGGTGAACATCCGACATCATTATGATCAGATTAACCATTTTCAGGCTTTGGGAAATGATGACGAGGCGGCTCGTGCAGATGCGAAATTTCATTTAGCGATTGCTGAAGCATCTCATAATTTGGTTTTGATTCAGATGATGCGTGGTCTGTTTGATTTGTTGCAGTTCAACGTCGCTTTGGGACGCCGAAAAGTCTATAGCGAAGCACACCGGTTTGATCAATTGCATGATCAGCACTTTCAAGTCATGAATGCAATTGAACGTCGTGATCCAGAAGCTGCACGTAAAGCAGTCTGTGGACACATTGAGTTTGTAGTACAACAGGTGCGAATGATTGATGAAGAAGAAGCTCGTCGTCAGCGCGCCAGTCGATTAAACAGGATATAAGCATGATTATTTCTTCTGCCAATGACTACCGTGAAGCGGCACGACGTCGTTTACCGCCATTTTTATTCCATTACATCGATGGTGGTGCGTATGCAGAATATACCCTGAAGCGTAATGTAGAAGATTTATCAAAAATAGCTTTGCGCCAGCGTGTACTGAACGACATGTCACAGTTAAGTTTAGAGACCAAACTGTTTGATGAAACTTTGTCGATGCCTGTTGCATTATCTCCTGTCGGTTTAACAGGCATGTATGCACGCCGCGGCGAAGTTCAAGCTGCGGTCGCTGCAGATAAAAAGGGTATTCCGTTTACGCTTTCTACCGTTTCAGTATGTCCAATTGAGGAAGTGGCGCCTGCGATTCAGCGTCCAATGTGGTTCCAGCTCTATGTGCTGCGTGACCGTGGTTTCATGAAAAATGCTTTGGAACGTGCTAAAGCGGCAGGCTGTTCAACCTTGGTATTTACCGTGGATATGCCTGTACCGGGTGCGCGTTACCGTGATGCCCACTCGGGTATGAGTGGCCCAAATGCAGCAATGCGTCGTTATATGCAGTCGTGTTTCCATCCACATTGGGCATG
Organism: Acinetobacter sp. P1332; assembly: GCF_044057475.1. Lineage (NCBI taxonomy): Bacteria > Pseudomonadati > Pseudomonadota > Gammaproteobacteria > Moraxellales > Moraxellaceae > Acinetobacter > Acinetobacter sp. P1332. Next base: position 2,250,624 of record NZ_CP171157.1, on the reverse strand, counting down.
GAATGTCGGCATGATGGGACGTCCGCATGACTTGGGCAATATTTCTAAATACTTAGGCAAACCTACAGGTCTAGAAGATTATATTGGTTGGTTAGGTTCTAACTTTGATCCGTCTATTTCGTGGAAAGACCTTGAGTGGATTCGTGAGTTTTGGGATGGGCCAATGGTCATTAAAGGAATTTTGGATCCTGAAGATGCCAAAGATGCAGTGCGTTTCGGTGCAGATGGGATTGTGGTTTCAAACCATGGTGGTCGTCAGCTGGATGGCGTTTTATCTTCTGCACGTGCACTTCCACCAATTGCAGATGCAGTGAAGGGTGATATTAAAATCCTCGCGGATTCGGGTATTCGTAATGGTTTAGACGTGGTACGTATGCTGGCGTTGGGTGCGGACACGTGTATGCTCGGTCGTGCCTTTGTTTATGCTTTAGGTGCGGCAGGCGGTGAGGGTGTTTCAAATCTGCTTGATTTAATTGATAAAGAAATGCGTGTGGCAATGACTTTAACAGGTGCAAAAACCATTGCTGATATTACGTCTGACTGTTTAGTGAAGTTAGAACGAGAGTTGGCTGAGTAAAACTCTCTAATAAAAGCGAATGAATATAAAGAAGCATCCTTTGCCTCATTTTGAATTAAAAAATTTAAGTTCAATTGCGTAGGCGATACCTTACTTTTCAAAGATGAAAAGTAACAAAAATCTTTTGTTGGGCGAGGGGTAGGTCCTGTACCCCGCCCAACGCCGGCATCCATGCCGCCACACGACATCGAATACCGTGATTAATACGCTTAAAAAATGAATGTGTTATTTCATAATCTAGCTTTATTGAAAAGCTCAAAAAATTAATGGGCAGGATATAAAATGCAATCCAATTTAGACGCACCGCAAACTATTCAAAAGCTCATCACTATTGTGGGTAAACAACACGTTTTAACTGACGATAAAGACACACGTTTATACCGCCAAGGTCGTCGTTACGGTGCAGGGAAAGTACTCGCTGTTGTTGCACCAGGGTCATTACTGGAACAGTGGCAAGTACTGCAAGCGGCTGTTGATGCAGATTGTATTGTGATTATGCAAGCAGCCAATACAGGTTTGACTGGTGGTTCAACACCTTTTGGCGATGACTATGACCGTCCTGTGGTTCTGATCAGCACGCGTCGTTTGGTTGGCATTCAGGTCATTAATGACGGTCAGCAAGTGATTTGTCTACCTGGTGCAACATTAGATCGACTTGAAAAAGAATTGGTGCCATTTAATCGGGAGCCACACTCGGTGATTGGTTCATCGTGTATTGGAGCTTCAGTTTTAGGTGGCGTCTGTAATAACTCAGGCGGTGCTTTGGTTCGCCGTGGTCCTGCTTATACTGAGCTGGCATTGTATGCCCGTGTTAATGATGATGGTCAGTTAGAGTTGGTTAATCACTTGGGAGTGAACCTAGGCGAAACACCTGAAGAAATTCTAAGCAAGCTTGAAACGAAAAATTATCAAATCGGCGATATTATTAATAACTCAGGCTGCTGCGCATCGGACCATCGTTATGGACATGATGTTAAACAAGTTGATGAAAATACGCCCGCGCGTTTTAATGCCGATCCATCTCGTTTATATGAAGCATCGGGTTCGGCGGGTAAAGTGTGTGTTTTTGCCGTACGTTTGGATACCTTTGAAAAAATTCCAAGCCAAGTATTCTACGTGGGTACAAATTCACATGATGATTTGACTGAAATCCGCCGTTTTTTACTAAAAGATTTGCCGCGATTGCCGATTGCAGGGGAATACATCCACCGCGTGGCTTATGACATTGGGGCAGAGTACGGTAAAGACACCTTCATGTTCATTGAAAAACTCGGCACAGCCAAAGTACCTGCTGCATTTGCAATGAAAGATAAGGTCGATGCGTACTTAGAAAAATTTGGTATGAAAGGTCTGTCAGATAAAGTTTTGCAGCTGGTGACCAAATTCATGCCCAATCATTTACCGAAACGGATGAATGCTTTTCGTGACCTGTATGAACATCATTTGGTTATTCGGATTGAAAATCAAGATGTCGAGACAGTTGAAATCTTTTTAAAACGTTATTTCCAAGATAAAACCTCAGGTGATTTTTTCCACTGTACCGAGGAAGAAGGACGTAAAGCATTTTTACATCGCTTTGCCGTTGCAGGTGCAGCAATTCGCTATCGGGATACGCACCGTTCAGAAGTTGAAGATATTGTAGCTCTGGATATCGCATTGCGTCGTAATGATCGAGAGTGGGTGGAAACCTTACCCAAAGAGATGGATGATCTGATTGTTCATAAGCTCTATTATGGTCACTTTTTATGTCATGTGTTTCATCAGGACTATATTGTGAAAAAGGGCGTGGATCCTTTGGCGATGGAACACCAAATGTGGCATTTACTGGATGCACGTGGGGCCGAATACCCAGCCGAGCATAATGTCGGACATTTATATGTAGCAAAACCTGCACTACGAACGCATTATGAAAAGCTTGATCCAACCAATAGTTTTAATGTGGGTATTGGTCAAACCAGTAAGCTGAAGCATTGGCAGTAAAGGGCTTTGGTCTAAAAAACTAAACCAGTGAGGGCAACGTCACTGGTTTTTTTATTGTCGTATGTTTTTGAGAGTTCAGTCGGATTGACCGTAGATGCCAAGAATTTTTTATAAATTGTCATCCCAATATTTTAAAAAACAGCTAAAGTAGTATGCAACAAGTTGCAAAGCCAAAGATAAGGATTCATGATGACAACCAATAGCTATGCACATATTTTAAAACCCTTACATTTGGGTTTTACCACCATTAAAAACCGTGTGGTGATGGGCTCCATGCATACGGGCTTGGAAGATCGTTTTTATAATTATCCAAAATTGGCTGCATACTTCGGTGAGCGTGCTAAAGGCGGAGTCGGCCTGATCATTACAGGCGGGATTTCTCCAAACCGTCAAGGTTGGCTTCTTCCTGCGGGCGGGACGATGAATACGCTGGGGGATATTGCTCCGCATCGTTTAGTGACCCATGCCGTACATAAGCATGGCGCAAAAATTTTAATGCAGATTTTGCATGCTGGACGTTATGGCTACCAACCTTTTGTTGTGTCTGCCAGTCCAATCAAGTCGCCGATTTCGCCTTTTAAACCGCGTCAAATGTCTGAAAAGCAAATTTTAAATACCATTGATGACTATGTTAACTGTGCCAGTCTTGCCAAAAAGGCAGGCTATGACGGTGTAGAAATTATGGGTTCAGAAGGTTATTTACTGAATCAATTCTTAAGCCGTCATGTGAACCAACGTGAAGACCGTTGGGGCGGGCCGATTGAAAACCGTATGCGTTTTGCGGTCGAAATTGTCAAAGGGATACGTGCACAAGTCGGCGAGAAATTTATTATTTGCTTCCGTTTGTCATTGCTCGATTTGGTGCATGACGGCAATACCATGCAAGAAGTGGTTACGATTGCGCAAGCACTAGAAAAAGCAGGCATTACCTTATTGAATACAGGAATTGGCTGGCATGAAGCGCGTATTCCGACCATTGTGACTTCGGTGCCACGTGCTGCTTTTGTTGACTATACTGCGGAAGTGAAAAAGCACGTGGCTGTGCCAGTGATTGCTTCAAACCGTATCAATATGCCAGACACGGCAGAAGAGATTTTGGCATCGGGCAAAGCCGATATGGTGCAAATGGCGCGTCCGTTATTGGCTGATGCTTTTTGGGTGAATAAAACAGCGACCAATCGTGTCGATGAAATCAATACGTGTATCGCTTGTAACCAAGCATGCTTAGATCATACCTTTAAAAACCAACGTGCTACTTGTTTAGTTAACCCGCGTGCAGCGTTTGAAACTGAGTTGGTTTATTTGAAAGCGAAACAACCGAAACGAGTTGCGGTTGTGGGTGGTGGCGTCGCAGGTATGTCAGCCGCGACAGTTGCAGCCAGTCGTGGACACCAAGTGACTCTGTTTGAAGCAAGTCATGAAGTGGGTGGACAGTTCAATTTGGCAAAAGTTGTACCCGGTAAAGAAGAGTTTCATGAAACCATTCGCTATTTCAAAGTACAGATTGAAAAAACTGGCGTCGACTTACGTTTAAACACCAAGGTGAATCGTGAGCAGCTTGAGCGTGAAGGCTTTGAAGAAATTATTATTGCAACAGGTGTTGTGCCACGCGTATTACGTATCGAAGGGAGTGATTCACCGCAAGTCTTGTCTTATGCAGAAGTGTTACGCGGCGCACCTGTCGGTCAAAAGGTTGCAGTGATTGGTGCTGGAGGGATTGGTTTTGATGTGTCTGAGTATTTATTGAAACCAGAGCATCAACCTCAGCCACAACCACTTGCAGATTGGCAACGTGAATGGGGCGTAGATCCAAACCCGAATTATGTTTCTGAAGGAGGCACGCAGGCCGCAGAAGTTCATCCGCCTGTTCGTGAGATTTATTTATTACAGCGTAAAACCTCTGCACTTGGAGCAGGTTTGGGCAAAACTTCGGGCTGGGTACACCGTGCACAGTTGAAAAAGCATGCAGTACGTATGTTACGTGGGGTTCAGTACAAAGCTGTGACTGATGAAGGGCTTTGGGTGGATATGGCAGGACAAGATCAATTGCTACGTGTCGATACTATCGTTGTGTGTGCAGGGCAGGAGTCTGTAAAGGATCTGATGCCAAGTGCTGAGCAAAATACACTAGCGAATTATCACATTATTGGTGGTGCTAAACTGGCTGCTGAGCTAGATGCGAAGCGTGCGATTCGTGAAGGTGCTGAAATCGCTTCGAAATTATAAACTTTTGATGAAACAATATGCAGTTGATTGCTTTGACGGTAAGTTTTACTTGTCATCAAAACAAAAGCTCCGTATGATGGCGCACATGGAAGCGTGGCAGAGCGGTTTAATGCACCGGTCTTGAAAACCGACGAGGGCTTATACCCCTCCGTGAGTTCGAATCTCACCGCTTCCGCCAAATTTAAAAAGCCCTCTGTAGTTACAGGGGGCTTTTTTTTTCATATTTTTCTCACAAATTAATCCATATTACTGATAAAAAATAGCCGTGTGATTGAAAGTCTCAACTTTTAGGAGTTAGGGGCATCCTCGATGATTAATATTAATTGGCTCTGAGTATTTAGATCCAAATGGCTCTCGTCTATGGGCATCAAAAAGGACAAATTTTACATAGTCCTATATTCTAATCCATGAAACTTTTCTTCAAAGTGAATGAATTTTTCAACGTCATTTTAAGAGTAATTGTGAAAATGATGGAGTTTTGGAGTCTTGTGGAAACGTACATATGTAATGGTGTCGGAAGTACTCAGATGTCAGTGTAGGGTAAAAATTAGGTTTTTATATTTTTGATATGATCATAATAATGTTTATGAGATCGCAGAGGATGAGGTGTAGCTATGAGATCAAATGGGCTTTGTTGCACAAACATTCAAAAGCTAAACTTCTTCCAAGTTATCTAAATTTAAGTGGCAACTTGGGTGTGAGGTCGACCTAAATCTGTAAATTTATTTAATACGGCCACACGTGCATGAATCTCATTGACTTAGCTTTGAAAGTTTCTCGCACGGAGTTTATCGCCTAATAATTTGATGCAATGCATCTTGGTTTCTATCAGACTTCTGCGATGATAGCCTGACCAATTTTTCCATATTGTTCTTCCTAAACGTTTAACTGTTCGAAGTAATTCATTTCGCTCTAGCGAGCTGGTCTTTGTATCTTTCCAAGGTTTCGCATTTTTTCTTGGCGGAATCACCGCATGTGCTTGTCGGTCTGCAATTACTTGACGGCATTGCTTGGTGTCATAAGCCCCATCAGTATAGACAGAGTCAATCTGCTCATCTTGTGGAATCTGATCGAGTAAATCACCAAGCACTTGTGAATCACTCACATTATTTGTAGTGAGTTGAATAGCGCGTATTTGAAGGGTTTCAGCATCTATACCAATATGAAGTTTACGCCATTGGCGACGATATTCAGGTTGGTGTTTCTTACGCTTCCATTCACCTTCGCCTAGAAACTTTAAGCCAGTAGAATCGACGAGTAGCTGGAGACCATTACTGCTTTTTTGATAGTTAATTGCAATATCAATATGCTTTTGTCTTCTGCAGATGGTGGAATAGTCTGGTGCTGTCCAATCTAATCTACAAAGATGAATGAGACTTTGCACAAAGCCAGTGACCATGCGTAAAGAAAGACGAAATAAGGATTTGATCATTAAACAGCATTGGATGGCTGTATCTGAATAAGTTTGATTTCGACCATGTTTACCTTTGGGTTGAGCGTACCATTGAGTCTTGGGATCAAACCAAATTGAGAGATTTCCTCGATTTATTAATGCACTGTTATAAGAAGACCAATTGGTTGTACGATAGATTTTAGGTGTGGGCTTATTCATTTGAGAATTATATTGTGGAATAAGCCTTTAGAGATAGGTTTGTGCAACAAAGCCCACCAGTACTGAAAGCAGCAACGACAGAAGCTTTAGGTAAAGGTTTACCTTTAGTTGATTATTCTGAAGATCAAATGGCAGTCGAAATTGGATTAGGCAAACAATTGTCGCCAAATTTAGCAATTGCAGTCTCTGGTTTATGGGACTCAGGTGCAGGTGACCCCGCACCAACTTTAGGTCCTGTGAAGGGTTATTGGGGTGCTGGTTTGGCTGCTAAATACAATATTAGTCAAAAAATGGCTTTCAGCGTAGGTGGTCGCTATATGTGGTTTGGTGATGCGGAAGGTGAAACTTCGGATCGTCGTATTGTTGGCGAGTTTGAGGACAATACAGGCTATATCGTGGGGATGAAACTCTCTTATAAATCTAAATAATTATCTCGCTTATTACTTGCTTGAGGTTTTGCCTTCTCTCTGAAATGTTGGGAGAAGGTTTTTTTATAACAGTATTAAATTATTTGTCTAGTTGTTTGTACTATCATAGCGTTTACGGAGTTGACTTTATATTTTTCAGTATTTTGAACGAAGTAAATCTATATTAAACAATTCTTTAAAGTATTCGGTTTTTTACCATGAAGATGAAACATCGTGACTGTTTATTCAGATGTATTGCAGAGCAACATAGTGTTGAGCTTGTGCAACGGTTATCATAGAGTCAACAAAGCGTTGGAAGACATTATGAAAATCGTGGCAGATGAAAATCTCGCATTTACCGATTATTTTTTTGCCGAATTTGGTGAAGTTGAGCACAAAGCAGGGCGTACTTTAACGCATGCCGATGTTGTAGATGCCAAAGCACTGTTGGTGCGTTCCGTAACTCAAGTCAATCCAGCATTAATCAATAACACCACACTTCAATATGTGGGTAGTGCAACGATTGGTACAGACCACTTAGATATTAACGCTATTGAAAAGCAGAATATTCAATGGGCGAATGCTGCAGGTTGTAATGCACAGGCGGTGGCTGAATATGTGATTACGGCTTTGCTCCATCTCAAGCCAGCATTGCTGAATGCTGAAGAAAGTTTTACTTTAGGGATCATTGGTCTAGGAAATGTCGGTTCTCGCTTAGCTTATATGGCCAAACTATTGGGCTGGAATGTGATCGGTCATGATCCTTTTGTACAGCAAGATACGATTCAGCAGGTCAATTTAAATACCCTATTAAGCACTGCCGATGCAATTTCATTGCATGTACCTTTAACCAAAACAGGACCACATCCAACCTATCATTTATTCAACGCCGAAGCTTTCGCTGCGATGAAAGCGACAGCAATATTGATTAATTCTGCACGTGGGCCTGTGATTGAAGAGCAAGCTTTATTGGCCGACATCGAAAAAACGCAGCGCAAAGTGGTACTAGATGTCTTTGAGCATGAGCCTGTGATTTCTGAACAAGTGTTGAATGCTGTGAGTCTGGTGACACCACATATCGCAGGTTATAGCTTAGAAGGCAAAGCGCGTGGTACACAAATGATCTATGAGGCTTTCTGTAAAACTTTCCAATTTGAAGCAGATAAAAGCTTCGAGTCGCAGTTGCCTGTATGTGCTCAATATTTTGAAGGGCAAGATTTGAAATCTGCACTTCAACAGCATTTAAGGGAAATCTACCCGATTGCACGAGATGACCAAGCCTTACGTGCTTGCTTAAAAGAGGGAATGATTGACCAAAAAGCCTTTGATCATTTAAGAAAGACCTATCCATTACGCCGTGAATGGGCTGCACATGGAGGGCCGAAGGCATGAGTCAGGACGTGATCCATTATCAGCCAACCTGTGACTTAAAAGCCATGCGAGCGCGTGCGCAAATGTATAGCCAAATTCGTCAGTTTTTTGCTGAACGTGAAGTGCTTGAGGTTGAAACCCCGGTTTTATCTCAAGCTGGTGTGACCGATGTGCATTTGGCTTCGGTTCAAGCGCAGCGCCATGTACAAGGCAAACAACAAACGCATTATTTGCAGACCTCACCTGAGTTTGCCATGAAGCGTTTATTGGCCAGTGGTAGTGGGCCGATTTATCAAATCTGTAAAGTTTTCCGTGATGATGAACATGGTCGTAAACACAATAGTGAATTTACCATGCTGGAATGGTATAGACCGAATTTCAGTTTGAAGGATTTGATGTTTGAAGTGACAGATTTATTGAATGTCACATTAAAGCAGCGTTTTGGTGAGGTTCGCCCTACCATTTTGAGCTATAAGCATGCGTTTATGGATCGTTTGGATTTGAACCCACTGCAAGCCAGTTTGAAAGAGTTAAAAGACTGTTGTAATCGCGTAGGTTTAAATTTGGACTTGGGCGATGACCGACTTGGCTATATCGATTTGCTCTTTTCACATTTTGTAGAACCAAGTCTAGGTTTTGATACGCCCGTATTTCTAACCGATTTTCCACCAGAGCTAGCCTCGCTTGCCAAAACTAAAACGGATGAAGACGGTGAATTGGTTGCAGCACGTTTTGAGCTGTATATTGAAGGTTTGGAACTCGCCAATGCTTATGATGAGTTGATCGACGCAGAGGTGTTGCGTTCGCGTTTTGAAGCCGATAATGCTGAACGTGAAAAATTAGGCTTACATGTGATGCCAATTGATGAGTTTTTATTGACTGCTTTGCCTCAAATGACCGCATGTGCAGGTATTGCTTTAGGTGTGGATCGTTTGTTAATGATTGCAACAGAACACATGCAGTTGGAAAAGGTGATTACCTTTCCCGCATCCATTTCTTAAGTGAAATTAAATAAAGCGCCGATTGTGGCGCTTTATTTGAGTCGATCAAGGTTTAACTGTATTGAGCCTTCAGTTCTCCAATTGCGTGTATTCGACGTTCAATCAGCATTTCACCGATATCCGGGCCTTTAATATCCGCAGGTAGGTCTTGTGCTTTGATATTTCGCACAACATCCATCACCTTTAAAATATATGCCGACTGTGGGTATTCACGATCTTCAAGCCCTAAACGACCACGTGAGTCACATTCACAGGCCTGCACAAAGGCTTCAACCCGTTCTGGACGACGTAGTACATCTAAGCGTTGCAGTAAGCGCCATAAAGTGCCTGGTTTTAAGGTTAGAGCTTGATGACATTTCAAATGTTCTTTACAGACCGTAATTGCGAGCTGTTTCATCTGCGTTGGAACTTTTAGACGTTCACACACTTCTGTCACAGGTTTGACCCCACGTTCTTCATGCATGATATGACGCGGTAGCTCGTCCACAGGTGTCAAAGCTTTGCCTAAGTCATGCACTAAAACAGCAAAACGAACATCCAATGCGTAGTTGGCACGACATGCTTGCTGCAATGACATCATGGTATGAATACCGCAGTCAATTTCAGGGTGATACTCAGGGCGCTGTGGAATACCGTAAAGTGCCGCGATTTCTGGAAAAAGTACTTTTAAAGCACCACAGCGACGTAGCACTTCAAAGTATTCATCGGCATGATCTTCCATCAGAGCACGAGAGGTTTCTTTCCAAATGCGTTCAGGAGTTAGTGCCTCCAGTTCACCCGAGTCTGCGAGTTGCTGCATCAGTGCCAACGTTTCTTCGGCTACCGTAAATCCTAGGGTTTTATAACGTGCAGCAAATCGTGCAACACGGAGGACGCGTAGAGGGTCTTCTACGAAAGCATCAGAAACATGCCTTAAAACACGCAGCTCTAAGTCGCGCTGGCCACCATAGGGGTCATACAGTGTGCCTTCATCATCCATGGCGATGGCATTGATGGTGAGGTCGCGTCGAATTAAATCTTGTTCTAGGGTAACGGTACTGTCGGTATAAAACTCAAAGCCATGATAACCATGCCCTGACTTACGTTCGGTGCGTGCCAGCGCATATTCATCTTTGGTTTCAGGATGTAAAAAAACAGGAAAATCTTTACCTACAGGTTGGAAACCTTGGGCAAGCAGTTGTTCAGGCATTGCACCGACAACTACATAATCTTTTTCGTGATAGGGGTGACCCAGAAGCTGATCTCGGACCGCACCGCCTACTAAATAAACTTGCATGAAAAAACCTCTACTCTTACAGCCATCATGCTACAGAATAGAGGTTTTCTCAAGTCACAAGATGCGAGTACAACGACAAACAATTATTCGCCGTTTTTCTCCGCTTCTTGAATTTCAGCTACAGTTAGTGCAGTCATATTCACTAAACGACGTGTTGTGGTTGTCGGTGTCAAAATATGAACTGGCTTTGCTGCACCCAGTAGGATAGGGCCAATGGTGACATTATTACCTGACGTTGATTTCAACAGGTTAAATGAAATGTTGGCTGCATCCAAGTTCGGCATGATCAATAGGTTCGCAGAACCTTTGAAGCGTGAGTTTGAGTATGCAAAGCTACGAATGTTTTCATCCAATGCTGCATCCGCATGCATTTCACCTTCAACTTCAAGTTCTGGCGCGATTTGCGACAAAATCTCAAACACTTTACGCATTTTTTGTGCGCTTGGGTCGGTCTGGTCTGAACCGAAGCTTGAGTGAGATAGTAGCGCAACACGTGGTGTCATACCAAAACGACGCACTTCTTCAGCGGCTAAAATAGTCATTTCAGCCAGTTGTTCAGCCGTTGGATTACGGTTGATGTAAGTGTCAGCAATAAACAGGTTGCGGTCTTCAAGCATTAAAGCATTCAATGTAAAGAAAGAGTTGTGACCTTCTTTTTTACCAATGATGTTTTTAACGAAGTCTAAGTGGATATCGTAGCTTGAATACGTACCACATAGCATCCCGTCTGCTTTACCATGTTTCACTAACATCGACGCGATCAAGGTCGAACGACGACGTGCTTCACGTTGTGCATATTCAGGTGTTACACCTTTACGCTGCATAAGCGTGTAGTAGTCATCTGCAAACAATTCGTAGTCAGGATTTTTTTCTTGATCGACAATCGTGATGTTCACACCATGTTCAAGACGTAAGCCTAACTTTTTAATGTTCGCTTCAATAACCGCAGTTCGACCGACTAAAATTGGTTTTGCAAGATCTTCATCGACCGCAATTTGTACTGCACGAAGTACGCGTAGGTCTTCACCTTCAGCATAGGCAATACGTTTTGGGTCGGATTTTGCTTGAGCAAAAATAGGCTTCATCATAAATGCAGAGTTGTAGACAAACTCAGACAGACGCTGACGATAAGCAGAGAAGTCTTGAATTGGTCGATCAGCTACACCAGAGTCCATTGCTGCTTGTGCGACAGCAGGTGCAATTTCTAAAATCAGACGTTGATCGAGTGGACGTGGAATAAGGTAGTCACGACCAAAAGATGCTGATTTTTCACCATAAGATGCTGCATCTGCTTCAATGTGTGCCATACGCGCAATTGCATAGACACATGCGATTTTCATCTCTTCATTGATCGTTGTTGCACCTACATCAAGAGCACCACGGAAAATGTAAGGGAAGCAAAGTGCGTTGTTCACTTGGTTTGGATAGTCTGAACGACCTGTCGCCATGATCACGTCATCACGAACTTCATGTGCATGTTCAGGAAGAATTTCAGGATCTGGGTTAGCAAGTGCGAAGATAATCGGATCTTTCGCCATGACCTTAACCATTTCTTTGGTTAAGATACCCGCAGCAGATAAACCAAGGAACATGTCTGCGCCTGCAATCACGTCAGCCAGTTGAGTGCCTTCGATATCTTGCACATAACGTTTTTTAGACTCATCTAAGCCTTCACGTTTCGTGGTGAGCAGACCGCGAGAGTCAGCCACAACGATATTTTCTTTCTTCGCACCAATTGCACAAAGAAGATCTAAACAAGATAATGCTGCAGCACCTGCGCCTGAAGCAACAATCTTGATTTCATCAATTTTTTTGCCATTTAACTGCAAAGCGTTTAGCAAAGCAGAACCGACAATAATAGAAGTACCATGTTGGTCGTCGTGGAACACAGGAATGTTCATGCGTTCACGTAGTTTTTGCTCGATATAGAAACACTCTGGTGCCTTGATGTCCTCAAGGTTGATACCACCAAAAGTCGGTTCTAATGCAGCGACAATGTCCACGATTTTGTCAGGATCATTTTCTGCAATTTCGATGTCAAAAACGTCAACACCAGCGAATTTTTTAAACAGTACGCCTTTACCTTCCATAACAGGTTTAGACGCTAAAGGACCAATGTTACCAAGGCCAAGAACGGCTGTACCGTTACTGACCACAGCAACTAAGTTACCACGCGCTGTGTAAAGCGCCGCAGTAGACGGGTCGCGTTCAATCTCTAAACATGGTGCAGCAACACCTGGTGAATAAGCTAAAGCTAAGTCACGTTGGTTGACCAGCTGCTTGCTTGGTGTAACGCTGATTTTCCCTGGAGTTGGAAATTCGTGATAATACAAAGCTTGCTGTTTTAATGATTGATCGTCCATCTGAATCTCTTTGTAGCGTGGGTTAGCCAGCGGAGCTGGTGGTTTTTTAGTAGACAAGACCGAATATACCATTAGTTGCTGGTATATCCCAGTGATAGCTGGTGCTTTTTAAGGCAAACTTAGAGCTAAAACAGTCTGATTTATATTAAGTATGTATAAGAGGGCGTATCTAGATGATCTCTTAAGTATTGGGTAGCATCGAGCTGTGGAAGAGGTTTTGAAAATAAATAACCTTGCGCGATATCACATTCTAAGTTTTGCAGGTAACTCAGTTGTTGTTCGGTCTCAATTCCTTCCGCCACCACGGTCATACCCATGGCTTTCCCCATGGCAATCATGGCACTCACAATAGCTTCTTGTTTGCAGTGCCCAATTTTTGAAATGAAGCTTCGATCAATTTTTAAAGTATCGATTGGGAAGTCAGTGAGGTAAGACAGCGATGAATAACCTGTGCCAAAATCATCTAAAGAAATGTGAATGCCACGCGATTTGATGGTTTCAAGGAGGTTCTTCACCGCTTCTGAGTTTTCAACCAAAGTGGATTCTGTAATTTCTAATTCGAGACTACTACCACTGATTTTGTATCGATCAAGAGCCTCATCTAAGTCTTTTAAAAGCTGTCCACGTTGTAATTGTTGAGCAACCACATTGACCGAGACGCAGATATTATCAAAACCCAATTTATTCCATTCTTTGATTTGCTTTGCGGTTTGTAAAATTACAATGCGGCCAATGTCTGAAATTAAGCTGGTTTTTTCTGCCATCGGAATGAAGAGACCTGGCGGCACAATGCCTTTGCTTGGGTGGTTCCAACGTACCAACGCCTCAAAACCATAAATTTTCTGATCGTGAAAGTTGATTTTGGGTTGGTAGTAAACCACCAACTCATTGTTTTGTATCGCTAGTCTTAAATCGCGCTCTAAATAAATCCCTTCTTCTAATGCAACGGTATTACTCAGGCTGTAGAACTTGGTCGCATTTCCACCTAAACGTTTTGCTTCACTCAGTGCTTGTTCTGCACAGTTGTTTAAGTAGTCAAGTTGACGACCATGTTCAGGGTACTGCGAAATCCCCATTGAAAGCGTAATAATGTGCTCTTGACCAAAAATATCAAAAGGTAGACTAAAGGCTTTGTTAATGCGATCGATATGTTCCTGAACGGAGGGGCGAATATGAGAGACCTCATATACAATTGCAAAATCGTCACCATTTAAGTGAGCCACCATAAGGGCTTCAGCATTGGTTAAACGAAGGCGCTGGGCAACTTGGCGCAGCAGTTCATCGCCGCCATTATTGCTTAAGAATTCATTCAATGGACGGAAACGGTCAATATTGAGTCGAATAATCGCCAGTTGTTTAATGCTGTCTTGTTGAGAAACCAAATATTGATGAAGCTGATAGTTATAGTAAAAACGGTTGGGTAGGTCGGTCAGCGTATCGTAGTTTTCTAAATAGGATAAACGCTGTTCTTGCAGTTTGCGTTCGGTTAAATCGGACACGATACCAATATAATGTGTGACACGATCTTGCTCATCGGTAATAGCATTCAGATGCATCCAAATACACAGCTCTTTGCCTGATAGGAACTTTTCATTAAGTTCACCGTCGTATTCGCCTTTTTTTAGGAGCTGTCCAATGATTTGGTTATGTGTGCTGCGTTGATGCGACTTATAGTTCGCAACAATATCAAACAGATGTTTGCCATTAATTTGTGCAGCTTCAAAGCCAGCCAAACGTTCAAAGAACGGATTTACGTCGATATAACGCAGGTCTTCATCTAAGATGAAAATCCCTTGTTCAGCTTGTTCAAGTACGCTCGCTGCTAGTCGCAGACGTTCTTGGTTGCTTTTTTCATGTTGAATGTCACGTCGAATACCGACCATTTGTAACGGTTTTTGATTGATTGGATCGCGAGCAATGACACGCCCAGTGTCATGTACCCAGTACCATTTCCCGTTATTGTGTTGCACACGGTAAGTGGCTTCATAGCGGTCTGAATGACCCCGTAAATGACTTTTCATTGCAGATTTAAACGGGGCAATATCATTTGGATGAATTAGATACTGAAGCTGAAGTTGATGCTCTGTGGAATTTTTAAGTACTTTTTCTTGTTTGTGATTGGTCAGGGAAATGAGCCGATCTTTAATATTCCAATCCCAAGGACGAATACCTGAAATTTCATGGGCAAGCGATAGGTTTTCTTGCTTATTTTTTAAGTCTTTATTGATTTGATTTACATCAAAGGTTCGTTCACGTACTTTTTGCTCAAGCAATTGATTATTCAGTTGTAACTGTTGTTCAATTTCTTTGGATTTATTCACTTCGTTTTGTAGCTGTTTGCATAAATCATCGGTCCAAGAGACTTGTTTTTCAGCTTCTTTTTTGAGCTCTCGATTTTTAATTGAGAGACGAGATAAGTGCTGATTAATACGGTTGGTGGCATTGGCACAGAGCAAAATCACAATCAGAATAAAGTTCACAGCAAGGTGAAAAAGAGTGTGATTGGCATCGAAGTTGATAAATTGCGAGAGGACATAAGGGGTGATGGACGGAATAAAAACCAAACAAAAATAACTAATGCGCTGCGTTAAATAGGTAAGGCAAACGGTCTGTGTGACAATCACTAAAAGTGCAGACAAGAGTAGGGCATTTGTATAGTTAAAATTGCCAGATAGGCTGGGTAAATAGTAATAGATACAGACGACGCCTGCTGCAACCAAAAGACCAATACTTAAACAGATGCCTTGAATCCAGCGGTGTGCATGTTTGGCAGAGTGATTTTTCGGGTTGAAATACACGGTGTTCACGAGCCAAAAAATGCTGAGAATAAACTCAGAAACAAAAAACCACAGGTTAAAATAAAAAGAATCTTGAGAAAAATTATAGTGATATGCGCAGAAAATATAAAAATTTAGAATCAGTAAACTACTGATGAGGAAACGAAGATGGCTAATGGAATGCGATATTTGCGCAGTCTGCAAGTGCCGATCAAGATTTTCTGTAGAAATATCTGGCATGAATCGCGAAACCTTATTTTTTTTATGACCCAATGGCATTGTGTTGTGTCTTTTTTCAAATTTAAATACATTGTGTAAAACACAATCAATTTATATTTTGATATAAGTCAAGGGTAATATTGTTGTACATCATAATCAATATATTAACAGAACAAAAGGGTGACTCTGCTGTTTATGTGATTTAAATCACTAAATTGTAGTTGAGGATTGACAAAGCTACGACTGGTGCTGTCTCTGTACGCAATACACGCTCACCAATACACCAGTTAATAAAACCGTTCTCATTGGCTGTTGTAATTTCAGCCTCACTTAAACCACCTTCAGGCCCAATGAGTAGTGCAATGTTTGGTGTCGCATGTGCCAAAACATCGATTTTTTCTTTATTCGGGGCGAGTACAAGTCGAGTCGCAGGTAATTCGGATGCGAGCCATTTCTCTAAACTGAGTGGTGCAAGGATTTTTGGAACAATATTCATGCCGCATTGTTCACAAGCTGCGATGGCGATGCCTTGCCAGTGATCAATTTTCTTTTGATCGCGGTCATATTTCAAACGCATTTCACAGCGTTCAGACGTTAATAGTTGAATCTCCGAAACGCCTAATTCAACTGCCTTTTGAATGACATAGTCCATACGATCACCTTTACTCATGACTTGACCGAGTAAAGTTTTAAACGCAGGCGTACGATTGGTTGGGTTAAAAGCAGTGACCTGAACTAATGCTGACTTTTTAGCAACGTCACTTAAGGTCACTTCATATTCGCCGCCTTGTCCATTAAACAAAGTAGCCGTTTCACCGACTTGAGCACGCAAAACTTTTACCCAGTGGTGAAACACAGTTTCAGTCAGTTCGACAGTGTGATCAACATTGAGTTCTGCTTCCATAAAAAAACGAGGCATTCGGTTTTACTCTCAAATAGGGTGAATCTAGTTTAAATGCTTATGCTAAACCGAGGTCTAGTACAAGCTGACGGGTAGGATCAGTGGTGTTCATGGTGTAGAAGTGCAAACTCGGTGCGCCACCTGCAATCAGGCGTTCGCAAAGTTTCACAATCACTTCATGACCAAATGCTTTGATGCTGGCAGTGTCATCACCATAAGTTGCCAGTTGCTTACGAATCCAACGTGGAATCTCAGCGCCTGTACCATCTGCAAAGCGAATCAAGTTGCTGGCATTGGTAATTGGCATAATGCCTGGTGCTACAGGAATGTTCACGCCTTCTTTTTGAATGCGATCGACAAAGTAGAAGTAGGCATCTGGATTAAAGAAGAACTGAGTCAGTGCGGCATTCGCACCTGCATTGGCTTTGTCGCAAAAGCGTTGAATGTCTAGGTCAAAACTATCTGCTTGAGGGTGCATTTCTGGATAAGCGGCAACCTCAATTTTGAAATGATCGCCCGAATGTTCACGAATAAAGCGAACCAAATCCGTGGCATAAGGTAGTTCCCCTAGACCGACTTGACCTGAAGGTAAGTCACCACGCAGCGCCACAATACGGTCAATGCCTTGATCTTTATAAATGTCGAGTAATTCAGCAATACGTGCTTTGTCATCGCCAATACAAGATAAGTGCGGTGCAACAGGCGTACCTTTACCATTGAATTCAGCAATGGCAGCAAGGGTACGTTCACGGGTAGAACCACCAGCACCGTAAGTAATTGAGAAGAACTCTGGGTTTAATAACTGAAGTTCTTGGTGTACGACTTTAAGTTTTTCTGCACCAGCATCGGTTTTGGTTGGGAAAAACTCAAAAGAAATTGGAACTTTTTTGCTCATCATCAAATCCTTTTTTATAAATGCTATTTTTTGTGTTTGCTCTCATCCCATCCTTCTCCCAGAGGGAGAAGGGGATTCATTACATTGAATAGAGATAACAAGATTTCACTGCTAACATCATTCGGTAATGAAAGTCCCTCTCCTGAGCAGACTTTAAGCACTGCTTTAAAGTTCAGCGCAAGAGAGGTTTGCAACTTAGTATTTATAAGCGTCAGATTTGAACGGACCTTCAACAGCTACACCTAAGTAGTCTGCTTGTTCTTGAGTCAATTGAGTCAAGACACCACCAAAACCAGCAACCATTGCCGCAGCAACTTCTTCATCTAATTTCTTAGGAAGCAGTTCTACACGAATCGCTGCTTGTTTTTGATCTTCAGCGAGATCAGCAAATTTTTCAGCGAACAAGTGCATTTGACCTAGTACTTGGTTGGCAAAAGAACCATCCATAATACGTGATGGGTGACCCGTTGCATTACCTAGGTTAACTAAACGACCTTCAGAAAGAAGAATGAGGTAGTCGCTGTCATTTTCTGAACGATACACTTGGTGAACTTGTGGCTTCACTTCAACCCATTTGTAACCACGTAAGTAGTTGGTGTCGATTTCAGTGTCGAAGTGACCGATGTTACACACCACTGCACCTGCTTTTAATGAATCAAGCATTGCAGCGTCACATACGTGGTAGTTACCTGTTGTTGTTACGATTAGATCAGTATTTTGAAGAAGGTCAACATTGATGTCTTCTTTCTTGCCTGTTTGTACGCCATTTTTGTATGGAGATACAACTTCGTAACCGTCCATGCATGCTTGCATCGCACATATTGGGTCAACTTCAGTCACACGTACAATCATGCCTTCTTGACGAAGTGATTGTGCAGAACCTTTACCTACGTCACCGTAACCAATCACAAGTGCACGACGACCAGATAAAAGCATATCTGTACCGCGTTTGATGGCATCATTCAGTGAGTGGCGGCAACCATATTTGTTGTCATTTTTAGACTTAGTTACAGAGTCATTCACGTTGATTGCAGGAACTTTCAAAGTACCGTCACGAAGCATTTCATACAGACGTTGAACACCTGTCGTCGTTTCTTCAGTTACGCCGTGGATTTTTGCAATCACTTCAGGATATTTTTCATGAACAAGTAGGGTTAAATCACCGCCATCATCCAAAATCATGTTGGCATCCCAAGGGGTACCATTCACATTGATTTGTTGTTCTAAACACCACATGTATTCTTCTTCTGTTTCGCCTTTCCAAGCAAATACAGGAACACCAGAAGCTGCAATTGCAGCAGCAGCGTGGTCTTGAGTCGAGAAGATGTTGCATGAAGTCCAACGAACTTCTGCGCCTAATTCAACTAATGTTTCAATTAAAACAGCAGTTTGAATGGTCATGTGGATACAGCCAAGGATTTTCGCACCTGCAAGTGGTTTTGCAGCAGCATAACGCTTACGTAGGCCCATAAGTGCTGGCATTTCTGCTTCAGCAAGTTTGATTTCTTTACGGCCGTAATCAGCAAGTGAAATATCAGCAACTTTGTAATCTGTAAATGAAGCAGTAACCGCGTTCATTACGATCTCCTTAATTTAAAATAAAAATTGATCATTATGTTCGCGGATGCCGTTGTTGATTGGAACGAGTGTCTAACCGAATCGTCGAGCCTAGCGATTCCACATTTATGTACCTGTGAAAAAGTCGCAGCATCCCTCGACTAGCGAAGTATTGTACTTGGAAATTGATTCAGTTCCAACGATGTTTTGTTTATTATCAACACAATCATCTTTTTTTAATTGTGTTATGGCCTTGAATATCCCTGAATCCTTAATGAACCTTGAAGCTAATGGTGGTATTTATGCGGTATGGATGCTACTCCAGCATTTATATATCGATGCGGATATTGAACAGTTGATAGAGGTCTGCGGTTATGATGCAGAAAACGGAACGACAACCATTGGCTTGGCAGTCGGATTAAAGAAATTTGGCTTTGATGTTCAATTTTATACTGATGAAGACCCAGAGCTTCAAGCACAAGAAAAATTGAGTTATGCAGAAGCTGAGCAACTAAAGCTGCCAGTTTTAGTGGCCATCAATTACCAACAAATTCAACAGGCATTTGAGCAAAATAAATTTATCATTGTCTATTACGATACTTTAGAAGGCGTCGGAAACCATTCACTGGTTTATTCTATAGATGAGCAGGAAATCTGTTTCTTTGACAGTTTTGATGCGATGCCTGCATCTGTATTTGAGCAGCAACGTCAAGTCGAGGGCATCTGCCGACAAGTGATCGTGCTTGATCATTCAAACGCTCGCATGGAAACAGCACAATAAACATGAAAAGAAGATGTTAAATGAAAAAGATCCTCGGACTATGCGTGTTCATCTCTATGCAGATCAGCGCGAATGACAGCACGGGTTATGTGGCAACGGGCGGTGTGCAATATCTGAAAAATCCAAAAATCAGTATGCAAAGTGAAGATTTGTTTATCAGTAAAAACATCATTCGGGTGAATTACCAATTTAAAAATCTTACCGCTCAAGATATTACGGAAACTGTTTTATTTCCCTTGCCGCGTGTGGGCAGTTCGCGTGAAAGCGATTTTGCGCATACCGAACAATTGATTCAAAGCTTTAAAGTACAAGCCAATGCACAAAAGATTCAGCCAGAAACACATGTGCGTGCATTTTTACCTGCTTTAACAGCAACTGGAGACTTCAGTTCCAATGGTGACGTCGTCGATGTGACTGCAGGTTTGAAAAAATGTGGTTTTTCAGATCGAGATTTGATGCATCCGTGGTTATTGCAACAAGACTCTACGCTTAATCAGCGTTTGTATCGTTGTGAGGACAAAACGGTACAGCAGCTTTTAAAGCCCTATCAGGCGGATGATGAAATTTATTGGGAATCGCAAATTATTTATAGTTGGCAGTAGACGTTTAAGGCCAATGCGCTGACCTATGTACAACATGAGTACATGCCATTGGTCGGTGGTTCGGTCTCTTTATATCCTGAAGAGGATGAAAAAACCTATTGTATGGATCAAAACTTCAAAGCGGGTTTGAAAAAGGCCAAGTCGCAATATCCACCTTATCAAGCTTTGGGCTATATCTTAAAAACGGGTGCAAATTGGGCGAAACCTATTCAAAGTTTTAAACTGACCATTGAGCGTGACCCGAATGAGTTGGTTTCATTTTGTTGGAAGGGTCAGGTGAAAAAGATCAGTTCGACACAATTTCAAATGACAGAAAAGAATTTTGTGCCGAAGCAGGATTTAGATATTATTTTTGTGCATAAGTTTTAAGTAGTAAAAAGCCCATCAAAGGATGGGCTTTTGCTTATTCTTGCTCTGCGGCATCTGTCTTGTCGTGCCAGTATTTGGCTTTTGCTTCATCTGTATCGACACCTAGCGCATTTTCATAAATGAATGCCAAATCACGCATGGCTTGAGCCTCACCCAGTTCCGCTGCTTGTTGTACCAGTTCAATTGACTTAGCGACATCTTTTTCAACCACATCACCACGACGGTAAAAACCAGCTAACTCTAATATTGCAGTAGGGTGTTTCAGTTCAGCGGCTTGTTTTAACCAGTGATGTGCATGTCCAAAGTAGGTTTCAGCTTCGCTTGGATCTTCTTCTCGAAGTTCTTTGGCATAAAAAGCATAACCTTCACCCAGCCAATACATGGCTTCTACATGACCCAATGCTGCTGCTTTGAGCGCCCATTCTTCTGCAAGCGTAATGTCATCTTCATTTTCACTTTGCATATATAGTTCAGCGAGTTCAAATTGAGCGTCACTATTGCCTGTTGTTGCAAGGTTGACCAATTCAGCAGGAATTTTAGGAGATTTAGGCATACAAATAACCAAAGATTTAAACTGTGGATAGCCTAATGCTTTCAAGTGAAAAAGCCAATCCGAAGATTGGCTTTTAGGTTCAGATCAGGTGCAAAGTTAGGCTGAATATAAATAAGAGTAAAACTGAAACAGCGATATTCTTAATTTTTTGCTCAAAATAACTTAAGCAAAGTCCAACAAACAGTGCTGCGAAGCTAATCACGCCGATCCAATAACTGATTTCAGTGCTCCAATGTCCTTGCGTTAAGCAAATGAGCAAAGAAACAATTAACAGTAACCAACCCACAGTGGTTGCTAAGCGTGTTTGCTGAAGTGTCAGTTCTTTAGCAAAGATTTGCTTTTGGTGCTTAGACATACTGCTGGCAAGTGAAAAAAAACCTAAGGTCGCTAAAGTCCAAATGATCAGAAACCAAATCATGCTTCGGCCTCCTGAACAGCTACTTTCACTTTTTTGTTCGGCAAACCTTGATGTTTTTTAACTTTGTCATAAGCGAAATAGAAAATCACTGCCATTACCCACATGGCTAAATCAACCGATGCAATCATCCATTGGCCCTGCGCGATGCTGTTCCACAAAGCTTGACCGCCTGTCATCAAGTTGACCACTGGCAGCAGGACGAAAGCGAGTGTTGCCAATAAAAGTAAGTCTAACCATGCTTGGCGGTGGGTACGGAAAATGGCATAAATTAGCGTGAGTAACCATACGGTAAAGAAGCTACGAATTTCCCAGTTCAGGCGCATTTCTACATCTGCAGGAATGAAACGGTTGGCATAAAAATATGCCGCGCAGGCCAAAGGCAAACCAATAATGGCTGTAATATTTAAGACTTCAACCAGTCGGAAACCAAACGATTTATAGCCTTGTTTCTGCTGTTGGGGAGCACGTTTTAAACACCAAAGGATAAGACCCGTAGCCACCATGAGCGTACCTAAAATACCTGAGCAGAATAATAACCAACGCAGCGCTAAGTCGAGGCCACGCGCTTCGTGTAAGACGGTGACCACGTTATAGATGGCACTTGGAATCGATGGATTTTTGATTCGTATATTTTTATCCGTTTCGTCTTGACCCGTGACCCCATTGTAGTTGAGGGTTGCATACACATTGCGATGCGCGACACTTTCAGCACGTAAAGCACGCAATTCAATTTTGGCTTGGTCTGTATTGGGTGAAATAATGTTAATTGAAGCAATTGGATTGTCTTTCCACTGTTGTTGTACCGCTGCCATAATTGGGGCTAAGTCTGTCAGTGGAGCAGGGCGGAGTTCGGGTTTTGGATGTTCCTCACCACGACCTTCTGTATGTTCACCGCGTTGCTGTCCGCGTTCTCCACGAGCCGCTCTTTCGCCTTCGCGTGGCACATCTTCAGCCTTTTGGGGCTGCTCAATCATGCTGGCCTGTTGGTCACGTAAAAACTGTTGTCGATTTTCATACGCTTGGTTAATTCCCCAAGGCATGAACATAAACATGAGCAGTAGTAAGCCACTAAAGGTAATCATTAGATGAAAAGGCAGTGCAAAAACAGCGGTTGCATTGTGTGCATCCAGCCATGAGCGCTGACCTTTGCCTGAGCGAAAGGTAAAGAAATCTTTAAAGATTTTTTTATGGGCAATGATGCCGCTGACAATTGCGACCAACATGAACATGGTGGCAATCCCGACTAACCAACGCGTCCACAGGCGGGGTAAACCGTACAACTCAAAATGGAAACGATATAGGAATCCACCACCACGCGTATCCCGTGGTTCAATCACTTCACCAGTCGCACTGTCTAAGGTGATGCGTGTTCCACCACGACGTGCTTTCGGGTCTTCACCAACGGCACGAATAGTCACTTCAGTTGTGGTTTGGCGTGAGTTGGGTAGTTGAATATTCCAACTGCCTGCATCTGGGTGGTTTTTCTGTAAATAGTTGAGCGCGACCTGCATTTGTTGCACTTGAGACTGCGCAGGGATAGATTGATGTGTTTCGGGTTTCATCCAAGTAGAAATTTCATTTTGGAAAAAACTGAGGGTTCCAGTCACAAAAATTGCATACAGCAGCCACCCTAAAATGAGACTGGCCCATGTATGCAACCATGACATGGATTGGCGCGGTCCTTCCGCTTTTTGATCAACACGCATTGAAAAACTATCCTAAAAATTTGAGTAGGGCATACAGTGCAATACATGGCACAGCAATGCCGAGTGTTGCTTTTAAGGT
This sequence comes from Acinetobacter sp. P1332, assembly GCF_044057475.1. Lineage (NCBI taxonomy): Bacteria > Pseudomonadati > Pseudomonadota > Gammaproteobacteria > Moraxellales > Moraxellaceae > Acinetobacter > Acinetobacter sp. P1332. The sequence goes on along the minus strand of NZ_CP171157.1, from coordinate 2,226,954 downwards.
TTTTTGAACCATAAAGACCCAAATAAAGGCAGCACAGTTAAGACAAAATGCAATGAGTGTGGCGCTCATGGCCGCATTCACAGGATTTGCAATAAAGACTTTAGCAATGGTTAATGCAGAGAGTGCAGCAAGGAGATAACCTCCGAGCAATGCAAGTGCAAATCGATACAACACCATCAGACGGTAGCTAAGTGGTGTGTCGACTTTCTTCTTTTTGGCAGGCTTCGGATGGACTTTTTCCGAATGAACCAAGGCATCAATTTGAGTGGTGCTATTCATGGAAGAGAGTTGGTGTATTAGTAAACAATATTGCAAATGATAACAATTATTATTTAAATAAAATAGATGGTAACTTTATTTATTTTTTCTGTAACGGTAAGTGAGTTTGGTGAACAGAAAAATTTGGATTGTAGTCGCTGCCTTTTTAAATAGATTTGATTCTTATTGTTATTTCTCTAAGGAATGGCTACACAGTGTTACCAAATCACGTTATACGCTGTTTTGATCTGCGTTAGTTTCATAGTCAATACTTGGGCGAATTTGGAGGAAAAGATGGCTGCTTTTATTAATGCCGAACAGGCAAAAATTATGTCCAACCAAGCGTATTTAGATATTGAAGTCTATAAATTACGTTTAGCTTCACTCATTGAGGAGAGTGCGAAACAGGGAAATACTGCGGTATTTACAGTTCTGCCAAAACATTTACCCCTAGAAGATATTCGTCATTTTTCAGCAGAACTGACCCAACTGGGATATCAAGTTCGTTTGGAAGTGGAAGAGTTCTATTATCGTTTAAACGTGTATTGGATTTAAAACTTCGCTTTGATGTCTGGTTTATATTGTGTGGATAAATAAAAGCCCGTAAACGGACTTTTATTTTTTAGGAGTTTCGAAAACCGATGAAAGGTTATAGTTGAATATCGGAAGCCTTAGTATTGTAAGGATTCTTTAAATCTAGTGTCTGTTCAAGCTCATGATCAAAAATATCGGTGAGCATACTATCGAAGCGTTGAGCATTGTAATGAATCAACTGATCTGCTTCTTCAGGGCTTATGAATCCTGTTTCAAGTGCATGTTGAATATGCGATTCAAAATCTAAGCCTTCAAATTGTCCTTTGGCTTCCGCTTTTTTAAACTTCGTCCATAGTGGATCAATTTTCAATGCAGCTTGGAAGGCATTTTCCATACGCCCAAAGACGTCATTGGGATCGGTATTGTAAAAAACATGCTGCTTCAGTTGTTCACGGAAAGGATTATTTTCCATGATCGCACGTCCTAATTGCGTTTTTAGCTGATCGCTTGGTTGCTGAGCAACACGACCAAAAGGGAAACAGATGAACTTGACTACACAAGCAGCGGCTCGCATAGGAAAGTTTGCGAATAGTCCATCAAATGCATCCTGAATTTGGACAAATGCTTTTTCTAAAGCCAGTTGAGCATGCTGTTGTTCAGCCTCACTACGTTGTCCTTTTTCATAAAACTTCAAAATAGCGGTTGCTATAAATAGATGGGCATGAATGTCAGCCAAACGTCCTGAAAGCATTTCTTTGCGTTTAATATCGCCTGCAAGTAAGCCTAAACACAGGTCTGCTGTTAAGGCAAAGTTTGAACTGAAACGGTTAATGGTTTTGTAAAAAGGGCGTGAGAAAGCATCTGTCTGTGCGGAAGCATCTGAAGGGCCACCGAATATGCCATAACTGAATGAACGGGCTGTTCGGTTAAAAGTATAAGCCAAATGTTTAAAAAGTAGCGTGTCGAAAGGCGCTAAAGCTGACTTTGTATCTTCTGCTTGAAGGAGTTGGAGTTCTTCATATAAATAAGGATGACAGCGCATTGAGCCTTGACCAAAGATCATTAAAGAACGGCTTAAAATATTGGCCCCTTCAACGGTAATTGAAATGGGGATGGCTTGATAATTCAATGCTAAAAAATTGCGCGGCCCCATTTGTACTGCCCGTCCGCCAACGACATCCATCCCATGATTGACAATTTTACGCATGGTTTCGGTGGCATAGTATTTGGCCATAGCTGTCATCACTGCGGGCTTGCCGCCTTCGTTTAAACCACAAGTGACCATATAGCGGAAAGCTTCGAGCATATATGTACCACTGGCAATATCACTGGTGGCTTCTTGCACGCCTTCAAAATGTCCTACAGAAATTTTAAATTGTTGGCGTACTTTGGCAAAAGCACCGACACTTAAATAAGCCATTTCAGCTGAAGCAGTGGAGAGCGCTGGCAGTGAAATCCCACGACCTACGGCTAAGCACTCCATCAGCATGCGCCAACCTTTACCTGCATTTTCCACCCCACCAATAATCCAATCGAGTGGGATAAAAACATCTTGTCCATCGACCGTGCCATTCATAAAGGGGGAACCAGGATTATGTCGCGCGCCGACTTGGACGCCGTCATGACTGGCCGGTAATAAGGCACAGGTGATGCCGTATTCAGTTTTGCTTGCATCGCCTAATAGTCCATCAGGGTCATAGAGTTTAAAAGCGAGACCAATCACAGTCGCAATAGGTGCCAGTGTAATCCAGCGTTTTGAAAAGTTCATACGTAAACCGAGTACTTCTTGGCCTTCAAACACACCATAGCAGACCACACCTGTATCAGGTATCGCACCAGCGTCTGAACCCGCCTCAGGACTGGTTAAACCAAAGCAGGGGATTTCTTCGCCTTTGGCTAGTCTTGGTAGGTAGCGTTGTTTTTGTTCCTCAGTTCCATAATGTAAAAGCAACTCACCTGGGCCTAGAGAGTTGGGCACCATACAACTGACGGCAGTGGTCAGTGAACGTGAAGAAATTTTGCTCATGATGCGGCTTTGGGCAAAGGAGCTAAAGGCACGACCTCCGTATTCTTTGGGAATAATTAAACCTAAAAAGCTTTGTTCTTTGATGTATTGCCATGCTTCAACAGGAAGATCTTTTAAGTGGTGATGAATTTCCCATTCATTGAGTAAACCACAAAGGTGTTCAACTTCATGATCTAAGAAGGATTGCTCTTCAGCAGACAGAGTTGGGTAGACATAACCATCAAATTTTTTCCAGTCAGGCGCACCCATAAATAATTCTTTTTCCCACCAACTGGTGCCTGCATCCAATGCTTCACGCTCGGTACTGCTCATACTCGGCATGGCTTTGGCTAAAGCTTTATAGGCAGGTTGAGTGATTAAAGACTTTCGTAATGGATCAATAACCACAATCAGGCTGAGAATAATTAAGGGCAGACCTAGAAGTAATGACCACGGACTGATAAAAATAGCAGCGAAGAGGGACGTAAAAATAATGATTGCAGTTGCCATTAAGCGACTGAGTTCAAAATAAAAAATAGCCCAGAGGATACAGATTAAAAACAGAATGGCGAAAATGAAACCCATTGAAACCTCCCGTTGTTTACACCGTGAGGTCAGTCATACGTTTTATAGAATTCCACGGAAAATAAGGCAAAAACGTAGACTAAAAAGGTGTAATAAAATGAATTTGATGTGATGTGTAGCATCACGATTATTTTAGACTTTGAATTAGATTAGGATGTTTATTGAACAATGACTGTGTTAGAAATGTATGAATACGTAATTGAAAAATATAAAGAACGAAGATCGTAATAAAAAAAGCCCTCATATGAGTAATGCCAGTCAGTTAAGAAATTGACTGGCATTTTCTTGGGTACTTTTGAGGCTTTATTTTGACGACTCTAGGGCATTGCCTTGATCTTCTTTCAGGCAAAACAAACATTTTAGACTGTTCCAGCAAACGCTCTAAATGCTTGGGCAAATTCCCTGCCGATTCCAGCGGAGTATGCCTTAATATATTGATAATGCTGATTGAAGCAATATGGAAACTGATACGCAAAGGGCTGACTTTCGCCCGTTGAGCCATAAATTTCATTTGCCTTCTAAGAATATTATAAGCAATCAATACACCCCATAATTCCTGATACACCAATTCAGGCTGCTTGCTTCTTAAATGCATCCCATCTTGCAGGTCGCTCTTGATTTCACGGTAGCACATCTCGATTTCCCAGCGCTGAGCATACAGCGTACTGACGTCTTCCAGAGGATAAGCCTTTGAATCTAATAATGATGTAACGTATCGTCTAACCCTTCCAGACTGTTCAGTTTCAATCAGGCGGGCTTCCCAATAGTCACCTAAATCCGGATTCAGTTTCTTCGCTCTTGGAGAAACAGGCATTCTGATTTGAAAGTCATGCGCTGAGTTTTTCCTGATAATTTCATAGCGCAGATTGTCTTTAGCCCGCATAAGCCAATGGCAGTTTTCCCGAGACTGCCACCCTGATAAGAAATCAGCAGAGAAGTAGGCCCGGTCAAATAAAGTCAGGCTATTTGCAGGCACTTTCAATTTCTTCGCTAAAGTCAGCTCGCCTTGATCCATACTTCCAATCCCGGCATCAATCACTTCATGAGTATTGGTGTTGATCAGGCAAACCGCTCTGGCTTGCGGCCAAGGTGCTGCTATCGTTTTGCCTTTGGAAGAACCGAAGTGCCTGAAGTTCTCATCTGTGTGGGGCATGGACCAGATGGCTCCATCTACAGCGCAGATGCTTAGGCCATGAAAGGCGGAATATTGCGGCTGAGAATCTTCAAACCATGTCTGACTCAGTGTATTGAACAGGACATTTAAAGGCTCCAGACCCAAGCGCTGTCTGGCCTGCACTGATGCGCTTGGGGCGCAGCTTTCAGCCGTGCCAAAAACCAGCTGCAGCTGCTGAACAACATACCAGATGGGCTGGTCGCGGAACAATGCAAGTCCAATAACTAGCCATACAGCATGCTCTGCGGGGAGTTTTCTTTTTCTGACCGATGCTTTCCCGGTCCGTTTTAAACAGTCTTCAATCCAGTTTAAATCAATTAATTCGCTAAAATTAGAAAGTGAAGGAGCTGTCTGCTGAAATGCTGAACTTAAATTCTGAGAAAAAGTCATAAAAAAATGAGCGTATCTGGATACGCTCATTTTTACCGCATTTCAGCTATTTTGTCTTAACTGATCAGCATTACTCATATGAGGGCTTTTAATTTTTGCGTTTTAACTGTTTAACGCCACAGTAAATTAAGCTTCAATCGTTTGAACAGCAATCTTTTTCGCAGGATCTGCTTTGCGACGTACTGCTGGTACAGGTTCACCATAGTATTGGCGGTCAGCGAAGTAGCTTGACCGAACCATCGGTGCTGCCCAAATATTTCTAAAACCCAACTTTTGACCGTGCGCAGTGTAGCGTTCAAATTCTTCTGGTGTAACGAAGCGGTCAATCGGCGCATGCTCTTTTGAAGGCTGTAAATACTGACCAATTGTTACATAGTCAACGCCGTGTGCATGCAAATCATCTAAAAGTGAAATGACTTCTTCTTCAGTTTCACCAATACCGACCATCAAACCACATTTGGTTGGAACGTCAGGGCAATATTCTTTAAACATTTTCAACAGATTTAAAGAGTGTTGGTAGTCTGAACCTGGACGCATCGCTTTGTATAAACGCGGCACAGTTTCAATGTTGTGGTTAAATACATCAGGTGGACACTCAGTCATAATGCGAAGCGCAATGTCCATACGACCACGGAAGTCAGGTACCAAAATCTCAAGTAAAGTATTCGGGCTTAATGCACGTGCTTCTTTAATACAGTCAACAAAGTGTTGTGCGCCACCGTCAAGTAAGTCATCACGGTCTACAGACGTAATCACGGCATATTTTAAACCTAAGTTTGAAATTGTTTCAGCCATGTGACGTGGTTCGTCTGCGTCAAGTGCATTTGGACGGCCATGTGCCACGTCGCAGAAAGGACAACGACGTGTACAAATGTCACCCATAATCATAAAGGTTGCAGTACCGCCACCAAAACATTCGGGGAGGTTTGGACACGCAGCTTCTTCACAAACGGTATGCAGTTTTTGTTCACGTAGGGTTGATTTAATGCGTTGCACTTCTTCGGGTGCTGCCATTTTCACGCGAATCCAATCCGGCTTGCGTGGCGTTTCAACCGTAGGAATAACTTTTACAGGTATACGCGCGACCTTTTCTGCGCCACGAAGTTTGATACCCTGCTCAGGTTTACGGTTTTCAGACATATTCAACTATTCCACTGTTTTTGACGGGGGAGATGCTAAAAATAGCAGTATTAGTATAGCGGAAATGCGAATTGATAGGGCGGAAATACTATTCATTTACTAAATGTGGTTATCACTTAATATATGTAAGCTAAATACAGCAAATTGCCTGCAATTACGTCATAATATGCCCAAGATAAGTAATAAGTTTTTGAAGAAGGAGCGTTGAATGCCACGTAAAAAAGAGGTCGTTGGTGGAACTTTCGTTAAATACGATGCGGTCGTTCTAGGTTCAGGCCCTGCGGGTGAAGGCGCGGCAATGAAACTTGCCAAATCTGGAAAGCGTGTTGCGATTGTAGATGTACGTGAGCAGCTCGGTGGTAACTGTACCCACGTGGGGACCATTCCAAGTAAAGCTTTACGTCAAACGGTATCGAGTATTATCCGTTATCGCCGTGACCCAATGTTTAAAAAAATGGGCGACTGGCGCCAGTTTACCATGAAGCAAGTGCTTCAAAATGCACATAAAGTGATTCAACAACAGGTTGATACACACTCACGTTTTTATGACCGCAATAAAATTGATATTTACCATGGTCGTGCTTACGTTCAAGACCAAAATACAGTTTTAGTATTTAGCCCTGAAGGTATTAAAGAAACGATCATGTGCAAACAAATCGTGATCGCAACGGGTAGCCGTCCATACCGTCCTGCGGCGCTTGATTTTAACCATCCACGTGTATTTGATTCGGACAAAATTTTAGACCTTGATTATTCGATTCAAAAAATCATCATTTATGGTGCAGGTGTAATTGGTTGCGAATATGCGTCTATTTTCATTGGACTAGATCATAAAGTTGACCTGATTAATACACAGCATAAATTGCTGAGTTATCTAGACGATGAAATTTCTGATGCTTTGTCTTATCACTTACGTCAACAAGGTGTCTTGATTCGCCATAATGAGCAGATTGATCATCTTGAAACCTATGATGATCACGTGGTGCTACATTTACAAAGCGGTAAGAAAATTAAAGCAGATGCTATTTTGTGGTGTAATGGTCGTTCTGGAAATACGGATGGCTTAGGCTTAGAAAATGTGGGTATTACACCAAACAGCCGTGGTCAAATTACAGTCAATGATCAATACCAAACCGAAGTGGAAAACATTTACGCTGCTGGTGATGTGATTGGTTGGCCTTCACTGGCTTCTGCTGCATATGACCAAGGTCGTTGTGCAGGTGCAAACATGAGCGGTGAAGTGGGTGTGGAACCTGTGGTTGATATTCCGACAGGAATTTATACCATTCCAGAAATTTCTTCGATTGGTAAAACTGAACAAGAGTTAACCGAAGAAAAAATTCCGTATGAAGTGGGTCAGGCTTCTTTCCGTCATTTGGCGCGTGCGCAAATTACAGGTGACACAGTGGGTGAATTGAAAATTTTATTCCACCGTGAAACTTTGGAAGTGCTGGGTGTTCATTGCTTCGGTAATAACGCATCGGAAATTATTCACATTGGTCAGGCGGTGATGAATAGTCCAAACAATACCATCAATTATTTCGTAGAAACGACGTTTAACTATCCGACGATGGCTGAAGCATATCGTGTAGCGACCTTAAATGGTATGAATCGTTTATTCTAATTTTTATAGTATTTTCAGAGGCCTGTAAGTTTAGACTTGCAGGTTTTTTTATACCTAAAATTGCTATTTTGTAAGTGTAGGCATATCTAAATGCCTAAAACTTTTTAACGATTTGTGCGGTGGTAGGTGAGTGTGACAAGTAAGGGGGGAGGGAGCAACTTTGCTTATGAGAGGCAAGTAATTTTGTGGGTGCCATGTTTCTTAGCGTAGAACATGGAAAGAATGATCCAGTGATACGGCGTAGCAGATATTTTTAGACATAAAAAAACCAACAAAGTTGGCTTTTTTGAATTAGGCTGCGACGTGAAATCAGTTACAGGATGAACTGATGTAAGAAGTAGGCAGAAATCATCATGCCTAACACAAAAAACATGCACGAATAAGCGTCAAGCTGATAACGCTTTTCTAATTGATGTTCAACATGCTGTATATTTTCTTCTTGCATAATTTTCATGGAAGTTTTTATTCCGATTTAATTATCGTTAAAATCCTATTGCATGTTTGTATTTTTAACATAAAAAATTGCTTAAATAAAGTACTAATTAAAAATAATCAGATCTCCACTATACATAATCACTTAAATATTCAAGTTTATGCTGAGTTAACCCAGAAGCCAGTAGCTACCAATAACTAACTATCTGAAAGTCATAGAACTTAAGATTTTATTATTCATCGTTAAAATAAGATAATTGAATTTAAAACTGTGGATAAAAGTTCTTTTAAATGAATTTAAAATGCCAAGAGATAATAAAATATGTGGATAAGTTTTATACAAATGAATTCAAATTAAAATAAATCGTACTGATATAAATAAAAAAGCCAACGCAACCTATACATCGATCTGGTATAGGCTGCGTTGGCTTATTTTTATAAATTATTGATTTAATGCATAAATATTGGCTTGAATCCAAATATTGCCGCGAATGTATTGTCCGATATTAAAGTTGGCGTACTCTGGATTTTTAGTGGCAATACGAATCAGTGTTGCAGCTTGGTTGTCTTCATGAATCAAGGCAACATCAAGCAGAGTGTAGTCTTGTTCCATAAATTGCATGTTGGTTTTGCCAACAATATTCCCTTGGAACCATGCTTCATCTTCCTGACCTATCTTTTCTCCATACAAATAAGCGACCATTTTTGAAAAATCGACAGTCACAGGTTCTTTGTCATCATCCGACTTTGGTTCCCATGCATCAATCTGTTCTTGCAAGTTTGCAGGAGCAATGCCATTGTTTGCTGCCAAAATATCGTTCAAGGCACGATGATGTTTAATCGATGCAGGGTCATCAACCACTAGTTGCTCGTGCTCTGCGACTGCTTCTAGTTCATATGCCCATGCATTGAGATGTGCAATATAGGTTTGGTCTTTTTGGTATTGAGCATGATTGACGCTATATAAGCTGTCATAAGCGTAGACGATGCTGTTATTGCCTAAGTTTAAACGTAAAACGGCTTGTGTGTTGGATTGACCGCGAATGATGCGTTCAACCACAGCAGACACTTTATAGGGGCTATTAAAACTTGGAAATGCAGTTTTAACGGCCTTGGGTTTATTGTCTTCAACCGCGATGACTTGAGTCAGTTGAACAGCCGCTTGACTTGGACCTTGAATGAGCCAACAACCCGTATCCATATCTTGTTCAGTCTGGCATAAACCCATCGGCATGATTGGTGCATTTAAAGCTAAACCTAACCATTTAGGGACATCTTGTGCAGGGTTATCTGTGAGTAAATTCCAATGCTCGACGTGGCTACCAAAGTTTTGGTCATCAATGGTGATTATTTCTGGACTATTTTGATTGTTCATATGCACGATTGAATGAGGTTATATATCCCTATTAAATCGAGGGTTATTTCTATATTTCAAGTCCTATATTTTATTTTTACTAGAAAATCATCAAAAAAGAGTAAAGCCTTACTTTATTTGATAGACAAAAGAACAAAGTATTTTCATCTGATACTTAAAAAGTATGAAGCGAGCTTTGTATAGGTGATTTTGAGCGGTTTTATCTATTATGCTCAAGCACTGAGTTTGTTAGACTAAGGCAGTTTCTTTTGTTTATGGATGTGCAGTGCTGCCATTTAAGCTCTGGGTCGATGCAGATGCATTGCCTAAAATTTTACGTGAAGTGATTTTACGTGCTTCAGATCGTTATCAACTTGAAGTGACCTTTGTGGCCAATCAAAATGTCGGGATTACGCCTTCCGTTCGTATTAATTCGATTCAAGTGATGAGTGGGGCGGATGCCGCGGATAAAGAAATCATCGAACGCATGAAAGAGAATGATATTGTGATGACACAAGACATTCCGCTGGCAGCACAGGTGATTGAAAAGGGTGGAATCGCAATTCACCCACGTGGTGAAATCTATACTACCGCTAATGTCAAAGCCCGCCTACATTTACGTGATTTTATGGATTCATTACGTGGAGCAGGTGTAAACACGGGTGGGCCACCACCTATTTCTGAGCGTGATAAACGCGAATTTTCTAGTTCTTTAGACCAAACCATTCAAAAGCAAAAACGCAAAACTGCCATTTAGCATCGAGCTGATTATGTCTTCTAAAGCCAATCTGATGGCAACCTATGGATTATTGGTTTTTATTTGGTCCACAACGCCTTTAGCGATTGTGTGGAGTGTGACCGATTTACATATGCTGTGGGCATTGGTATTACGTTTTTTCATTGCTTTGCCTTTGGCGATTTGTTTGTTATTGGTTTTAAAACGACAGTTCCCCACCGATAAAGTCGCTTGGCATAGTTATTTGGCTGGTTCTTTTAGCTTGATTGGTTCGCAGTTTTTTACCTATGTTGCCACCAATTATATTAGTTCAGGCATGATTGCATTGATGTTTGGCTTAGCACCGATTATGGCAGGGCTGATCGGACGTTTTTACTTTAAGAGCTATTTGAGTGCAATGCAGTGGTTTGGAATGTGTATTGCACTGCTAGGACTTGCGATAATTTGCCTTGCAGGTACAGCACAGCATGTCCATCCGTTTGGGATTGGACTGATGTTACTTAGTGTATTTTCTTATGCAGCCTCTATTTTCTGGGTGAAAAAAGTCAATGCGAATATTGAACCCGTTGCACAAGCGACAGGTTCAATTTTGGTGTCGACATTGGCGGCTATATGTATTGTGCCTTTTATTTGGCAGCATGCACCGCAGCAAATGCCCGATTTGAAAACTTGCTTGGCGCTGCTATATACGGTCGTCATGGCGTCATTGATTGCGATGTTCTGTTATTTTAAATTGGTACAGAAAATTCAACCTACGACTTTATCGCTGACTACCGTCATGACGCCGATGATTGCTCTATTTATAGGTGCGGTACTGAATCAGGAAAAACTTTCGATGATGGGGATGTTGGGTGCAGTGGTTTTACTGTCAGGTTTATTCGTTTACTTTTATAAAGATCTTCAGGCAAGTCGGAAACTTGCCCAAAAGTTAAAAAGCCAAAACTAGTCCAAGGTTCTGGCTTTAATGATCTTCGACCGTCAAAGAAATACAGTCGGCCAATTTGACACGATCTTGCGGGTGCAAGGTAATAAAGTATGCTCCCGTGCGGCACTTGCCATTTTCCTCTTCATTGCTGTACACCACTTGTGCAATCGCGGCAATATGGAAGAAGTTTTCAGGGTGGCTCAAGGTTAAGTGGATATAGGTACCATCTTGAATTTGTTTTTCGCTATAGAAACTCAAACCACTTTCAGAAAAATTCACATGTTCAGGCGTAGGTAACATGGTTTGTACAATTGTGTCGTACAAAGACCCCGTGATCAGGTTTAATTTCTGGTTAAATAGGGATAAGATTCGAGCAATTTGTTGATCTTTTTCAGATAATTGTTCTAATTCGTAGTTTAGTGCATGATCAAATTGATCTAATTCTGCGAGTAGTAGAAAATAGCGCGGTAAAACAAAATTAGGATCGTAAGGGTCATTCAGGGCAACATCATCAGAAATGATCTGATAGTTAATTCTCAAGGCCGCATCGATTCGTGACATCACACGACGTTCTGCTTGAACGTTTTGATGCTGTAAATTTTCCATAATTATGACCTCGGACTAGATGGTATGTTTAAACCAATCTCGCTGTATATAGGGTTGAGATATACTCGCGCACGGCGTAGCAACCACTTTATTTCTTTTATTGCACTGGTTTCGATGATCGGTCTGACACTGGGTGTGGCTGTACTTATTACAGTCTTATCTGTAATGAATGGTTTCGACCGAGAGCTGAAAACACGTGTACTTGGAATGATACCTCAAGCCACTGTTTCTTCAACACAAATTTTAACAGATTGGCCTGAACTTGCAAAAAAAATTGAGACAAAGGAACACGTCACAGGCGTAGCACCGTTTACTCAATTGCAGGGGATGCTTACGGCACAAGGCCAAGTGGCTGGAATTATGGTCACGGGGATCGAACCTCAATATGAAAAAAAGGTTTCGATTATCCAAGACCACATGGTTGAAGGTGGTATTGATAACTTAAAAAAAGGTGAGTTTGGTATTGTTTTAGGTAAACAAATGACCGATGCCTTAGGTTTAGGTTTAAATGATAGTGTGACTTTGGTTTTACCAGAGGCAACACCATCACCAGCGGGTGTGGTACCGCGTTTTAAACGTTTCAAAATTGTGGGCATTTTCAGCATTGGTGCTGAGGTTGATTCGATGATGGGCTACATTGCCTTGAATGATGCATCAACGTTGTTACGCCTACCTGATGGCGCGCAAGGCATTCGCTTGAAATTGGATGATATTTTTGCAGCACCTAAAGTGGCTGATGAAATTGTGATGGATCTGCCAAGCGGTTTTTATGCCTCGAATTGGACCTATACTCACGGCAATTTATTTAGTGCGATCCAAATGGAAAAAGCCATGGTGAGCTTATTGCTCTTCCTGATTGTCTTGGTGGCTGCATTTAATATTGTGTCATCCTTAGTGATGGTCGTGACCGATAAAAAATCGGATATTGCCATATTACGTACCCTTGGCGCCTCACCTGCAACCATTACCCGTATTTTTATGGTTCAGGGCACGATTATTGGTGTGATTGGTACGGTATCGGGTGCGATTCTCGGCATTGTTTTCGCTTCTGGAATTAGTGGTTTTGTGGGTTGGTTAAACAATGTGATGGGACTTCATCTGTTTGATGCCTACTTTATCAATTACTTACCATCGTATTTAAGATGGCAAGATGTATTAACCATTGTGTCACTGTCTTTAGTTTTAAGTTTCCTTGCAACAATTTATCCTGCAATGCGTGCCGCAAAAATCCAACCTGCGGAGGCATTACGTTATGAGTAAAATTGTTTTAGAAGCGCAAAATATTGAAAAGCATTTTACTGACGGTAAGTCGACCGTTGAGGTGATTAAAGGCCTCTCTCTACAAGTCAAAGCAGGTGAATTTGTCTCGATTGTGGGGTCGAGTGGTTCGGGTAAAAGTACTTTGTTGCATGTCTTGGGTGGTTTAGACCGTCCGAGTTCGGGCCAAGTGTTTTTGCAGGGCAGTCGTTTTGACAGTTTGAATGAAGCTGAGCGTGGTTATTTACGTAACCAACACTTAGGTTTTGTTTACCAGTTCCATCATCTGTTGCCTGAGTTTACGGCTTTGGAAAATGTGGCAATGCCACTGATGTTACGTCAAGGCACCAACTTTAAAGATGTACAAAAGCAAGCCGAATATTTACTTGAACGTGTAGGATTGACGCATCGTTTAACCCATAAACCGGGTGAGCTTTCGGGCGGGGAACGGCAACGTGTTGCATTAGCGCGTGCATTGGTGGCCAAGCCTGCGTTGATGATGGCAGATGAACCGACAGGCAACCTAGATCGTAAAACAGCAAGTAAAATTTTTGAGCTGCTGATGGATTTACGTCAGGAATTCAATATGGCGATGTTGATCGTGACGCATGATGAACAACTGGCTCAGTCCGCCGATTCGATTTTGCATATGCAAGATGGTCTTTGGGTCAATGACTAGGCTGAGTGCCGATAAAAATATGAGATAAAGCCACTATCTATTGAAGCCCACTTCGGTGGGCTTTATTATGGCGCCAATAAAAAAATAACTGATTAAAAGAATGAAGTTTTTATATGCTGCTGCTTGGATTGTAGGAATTGCACTGATGGGGCAGACCGTCCCCATCCTAAATCACCTTTTTTACCCAGCATTGATTTTGGTCACTGTACTTTTGCCGTTACAGCTTTTTCTCTTTAAGCACAAACACGTCCTTATTTTGCAGTTTTTATGTGGACTGATTTATTCAATGTTGTTTTTAACTGCAGGATATCATTATGCACAATCAGCTTTGCAACAGCGTCTAGCCTATAAAGAAACAAAAGTTGAAGATGCTGAAATTATTGTTTATATCGCAAAAGTTAACCAACTGGGTGCTGAGACCATTCAGCAAGAAATACAGGTCTTGAACCGACATGTGCAACCAGTGCAGTGGTTGGGTTTTCAAAAAAGGATCTCGGATGAGCAAGTGGTCTTGGAACTTGGGAAATACTACCGACTGATAGGGGAAATACGTCCTGCGCATAGTTATGCGGTGCAAGGTGTATTCGATGTTGAGCAGTGGTATCTGCAACGTAATCTCATGTCGGGTTTTAAACTCAAGCACATACACCCCTTGTCTGAGTCAGAAATTTCTGCATTAGGCTATACCCATTATTTAAGAAAACAGCAGGGTGTACTCAATAAAATTCAACTGGGTATAGAACAACAGCGCTTAAACATTCGTCATTTTATTTATAGCCAGCCTTTAAGCCATAAGGGCTTAATTCTAGCACTCCTGACTGGGGATGAAAGTTTTTTAGATAAGGAGACGACAGCACTTTTTCAACGCTTTGGCATTAGCCATTTATTAGCGATTTCTGGGCCACATGTGCTGATCTTTGCCGTGATGCTGTGTTGGCTGTTACAAAAGGTGCTGAATCGTTATTGGCCACAGATTTTTCTAAAAATCCCACGACCTTATGCATTGTTACTGCCATTTTGTTGCTGCGTATTGCTGTATTGTGCCTTTGTTGGTTTTGAAATTCCTGCACTTCGTACTTTACTCAGTTGTTTCTGTTTAAGTGTGTTGATTTGGCTCAGGCAGAAAATTTCAGCTTTGACGTTACTCTTATTGAGTGCATCACTCCTTTTACTGTTAGACCCTTTTTCAATTCTATCAGCTGCCTTTTGGCTGTCCTATGGTGCATGCTTTGTGCTTTTACGCATTTATCAAACGACTATTCGGCTGGATTTGAGTCGCCCGCAGTCTTGGCAGAAAAAACTCGTTTTTAGCTTAAAACTTTTGGTTGAGTCGCAGTGGAAAATATTTGTGGCTCTGATGCCTTTGGTGATTATTTTCTTCAAGCAAGTCTCATGGGTGAGTCCAATCAGTAACCTTGTCGCTATTCCACTGATCAGTTTACTGGTTGTACCACTGGAGGTTTTGGCAGCATTTACTTTTTATCTTTTTGAACCGCTGAGCAGCCTTTTGTTTCAGTTGGCAGATTGGGTGCTGGTATTTTTATTGGGCATACTCAATGGATTGGATGCGCTACTACCGATTAAGTTATACCCGATTGCGCTCAATACTTGGCAAGTCATTTTATTGATTGTGCTCTTAATCATTATTTTTATGCCCAAACCGAGTCTACCAAAATCATGGCTGGTGTTAGGTTTGATTCCTTTGTTGGGGTTTAGCAGCCAAAACCGTCCTTTTGAGTTGGTCGTATTGGATGTCGGTCAGGGACAAGCGGTGTATATGCAAGATGGGCAACAGCATGCCATGATTGATGTTGGTGGCTCCTATGATGAATCGAAGTTTAGCGTTGCTAAGCAGATTATTCAGCCATTTTTATCGAAGCAAGGCGTGAGCCAATTAGATCAGCTGATACTTACACATTTGGATCAAGATCATAGTGGAAGTTATGCCACATTAAAAAATGAGTTGTCGATCAATCAAGTTTACTCTAATCAGCAATTGGATGTGGCGACTACGTCAAACTTTAACTATTGCCAACAAGGTCAGATCTGGCAATGGTCTGAACAAGTGGAAATCAAAATTTTGTCACCGAAAGCCAATCAATTGGCACAAGTGCCATATCAGCAAAATGAGTTATCTTGTGTAGTCTATATACAAGTGAAGGGTGTACAGCCTTATCAGTATTTTTTGATTATGGGGGATGCAGGCTGGCAAACCGAGTTTCAATTATTACAGGATTATCCAGACTTAAAAGTTGATGTATTGGTCTTGGGTCATCATGGCAGTCGACATAGTTCAGCCTATGCGTTTTTAAAACATTATCAACCGAAATTAGCAATTGCCTCAGCAGGGTTCAATAACCGTTATGGACATCCAAGTACAGTAACGCAAACTCGTTTGAAAGCTTTAAATATCCCACTCTTAACAACAGTAGAGCAAGGCAGTATCGGTTTTATTGTGCAGCCTACAGGGATTATTGAACTGACGATACAACGTCAGACTCGACAGTGGTTGCAGTCGACTGATTCTGTTGTTCCAAACGCAATTGCTCTAAACGGGTCACAGCCTCATTAAAGGGAAGGTTATACAGTGCTCGAAGTTTAGGGTTGGCTTTAAAGCGCTTATAGGTCCAATGATAATGCTCAGGATAACGGTGGACCAAGTCCTCAATAGCTTGGTGAATGACGAAGGTGCCATCATTGGCTGTACCTTGATAAATACTTTCGCTCATTTCTTCAATGTACATATCAAAGCCATCGTCATTACGAATAGCATAGAGCAGTAAAGCCTTGGCTTTGGTTTTTTGAATCAGTTTGGCGCTCAGGTTACTTGAAGCCAAAGGAAAGCCAAAATAAGGAATCATTTCACCGCCTTGTTTTGGGGTATGATCGGGCAGAATTACGGTTGTTCCCCCTTGTTTGAGCGCCTTAAAAATTTGGCGTACCCCTGATTCATCGGTCGGCACAAGCTGAGCGCCTTCACGACTGCGCGCCTCACGAACAAATAAGTCAGCACCAGGATCTTTGACCGGTTTATACATAATAGTCATTTCAGTAAATTGGGCGACATAACTATTCATAATTTCCCAAGTCCCAAAATGAGGTACGATTAAGACTAAACCTTTCTGAGCGGCAAGCGCCTGATGTAGCAAATGTTCGCCATGTACTTTTTGGACGCGTTCAATATTTTTTTGGTTGCTTGAACCCCAGATACTAAAAAACTCAAAATAGGTGGTCAGTTCATTACGCACTGCTTGCTTCGCAATCATTTCACGTCGCTCATCACTCAGCTCAGGCAGTGCAATTTTTAAGTTGAGTCTGAGGGCGTCATTGTTTTTACTGATTTTTAAAAGATTGACTAAGCCTGCTAAACCTTTAGCAAAAAAACGTGCAAATTTAATAGGTTGTTTGCTTACAAAACGCAGTAAACGATAAGTCGAGTTTTGCTCTTGTGCTTTAGTCATTCTTTAGAGTCAATGGTGCATGTGGATAAAAACATAAAATATTATAGGCTAAAATAAACTGTTTCGACAGTTTTCTACAAATCAGTGTATATAATGAGGGCAATTTTATTCAAGTTTGGATTGTTATATGTCCGATTGGCCACCAAAACCAGAAAATGAAACGCCGAAACAACAGCCTGTACATGAACAACCGACAGGAAACGAATGGAAACTTTTAGAGAAAGCAGTTTTAGCTTCCGTCGAGGAACAACGTCGTGCACGTCGTTGGGGCATCTTTTTCAAATGTCTAACTTTCGCCTATCTTTTGTTTATTCTATTTGCCATGACCAAGAGCTGTTCGACTAGTGGTACGGATGCAACCGCATCTAAACACATAGCTGTAGTTGATATTGTTGGTACCATTGCCGCTGATGAGCAAAGCGTAAACAGTGATGACACGATTAAGTCATTAAAGAAAGCTTTTGAAAATAAACAAAGCCAAGCGGTGGTGCTCAATATTAATTCACCGGGCGGTTCTCCGGTTCAGTCGGATGAAATCTGGCAAGAAATTCAATATTTGAAAAAAGCGCATAGCGATAAAAAATTGTATGCGGTGATTGGTGATACAGGTGCATCAGGTGCTTACTATATCGCATCTGCTGCGGACGAAATCTTGGTGAATCCTTCGAGTTTAGTGGGTTCAATCGGTGTGATTATGCCGAACTATGGGGTGAATGGCCTCATGCAAAAACTAGGTGTTGAAGACCGCACTATGACCTCTGGTCAAAACAAAGCTTTATTATCAATGACACAACCCGTTAACCCTGCGCAGCGCGCACATGTTCAAGGTGTACTTGATAATGTACACGAGCATTTTATTAATGCTGTGAAACAAGGTCGTGGCAAAAAGTTAAAGTCGAACGATCCTGCACTTTTCTCAGGTCTTTTCTGGACAGGGGATCAGGCGGTCAAACTGGGTATTGCTGATCGTATTGGTAATTTACATACTTTAAAACGTGAACTAAATACCGATAAAGCGATGGATTATACGGTGGTACATAGCCCACTAGATGCTGTATTAGGCCGTTTAGGTGCATCTATGGGAGCTGGTTTTGCATCTTCACTTTCAAATCAAATGCAATCTGAACAGACCACGAAACTGCAATGAAACCTTTAATTCATTTTGCGCACGCCAATGGCGTGCCTTCTAAGGTCTATCAGAAATTATTTGATTTATTGTCAGATCAGTATGATGTGATCTATGTCCCTTTACTAGGACCAGATAAAAACTACCCGATTGATAACCATTGGAAAAGCTTAACTCAGCAAGTGATTGACAGTATTGTTCGTCAGGCACAGGGTCGTAAAGTGATTGGTTTAGGACATTCATTAGGATCAGTGCTGACGTTTCAGGCGGCGTTACAGCGTCCTGAGTTATTTCAACAAGTCATCATGATAGACCCGCCTTTGATCATGGGCAAAGCCTCGTTTGCATTACACTTTGCGAAAATGTTGAAGTTAAAAATGGTTGATACCATGTCACCAGCAGCGCTATCTTTACGGCGTCGTGACCATTGGGAAAGCCGTGAGCAAGCAGCTGAACTTTTACGTCCAAAAGGTTTTTATAAAGACTTTGATCCAGACTGCTTTCAAGCTTATATTGAATATGCTTTAACGGAAGATCGTGTCCGTGGCGGTGTTGAACTTACGATTGCAAAAATGGATGAAGTTCATATCTTCAGAACCAATCCTTCTTTATGGTGGCTACCTCAGTGCAAACCACAAGTGCCGATGCATTTAATGATTGCTAAAAAAGGTCCTTTTATTGGTCCAGGTTTTCCACAAATAGTGAAAAAGAAATTTGGCATTCCTTATCAAATCGTTGAGGGAAGCCATATGTTTCCTTTGGAGCGACCAGAAGAAACGGTTGCTCTGATTAAGGCGCTGATTCAAGAAAATGTTTAATAGTACTTTTTAGCAACCATAAAAAAACGCCTCCTTGGAGGCGTTTTCTATTTTCAAAATTTGCAAAACTGAATTGGCTCGTGCATCAAGGTGTCGCGGTAGAGAACGCCTTGGTCTGTATGCTGAATCGTTTGTGTACAAATCCACTCTACCACTTGCGGGTAGATGATATGCTCAAGCGTATGTACACGCTGGGCCAAACTATTCACACCATCATGTGAACCAACTTGCAGTACACCTTGTGCTAAAGCTTGACCTGCATCGAGTTCAGCCGTCACATAGTGCACGGTACAGCCATGCAGTTGATCGCCAGTATTCAAGACGCGCTGATGGGTATGCATACCTTTGTAATGCGGTAGAAGAGAAGGGTGAATGTTGATCATTTTCCCTTCCCAAGCACTGACAAATTTCTCACTTAAAATACGCATAAAGCCAGCAAGAACCACCAAGTCCACATCCCAATCGAGCAATTGTTGATGCATGACATCATCAAAAGCTTCACGATGAGGATACTGTTTGTGCTCAATGACCGCTGTCGCAATACCTGCATTTTCAGCACGCTGTAGCGCATAGGCTTCAGGTTTGTTGGAAATGACACCCACAATTTGCCCTGACAGATTGGCATCAATCAAGGCTTGAAGGTTTGATCCACTTCCCGAAACCAGAACAGCAATTTTAATCATATGACTTAAGCGAATACCACACGGATTTTTTCGTCTGCGCCTTCAACTGACTCAGCATTGTCTGCGATATGCCCCATAGTGAAAGCTTTTTCACCAAGGCTATTGAGTCGTTCAACTGTTTTATCCGCATCAGCTGCATCAACAACTAAGACCATGCCTACGCCACAGTTGAATGTGCGATACATTTCGAACTGTTCAACACCACCTTCACGTTGAAGAAGTTTAAACAATTCTGGCCATTCCCAAGATGCTTCATTCACAACAGCTTGAGCACCATTCGGCAATACGCGTGGTAAGTTACCTGGTAAACCACCACCAGTAATGTGCGCCATTGCGTGTACATCAACTTCTTTTAAAAGTTGAAGAATAGGCTTCACGTAAATACGTGTTGGTTCCATTGCAACATCGGCAAGTGGACGACCATCAACGATTTGCGCCAAGTCAACGTTTTTCACGTCTAAAATTTTACGAAGTAGAGAGTAACCGTTTGAGTGAGCACCACTTGATGCAACACCAATTAAAACGTCACCCGCTTTGACTTTAGAGCCATCAATAATTTTGCTTTGCTCAACTACGCCTACACAGAAACCTGCCAAGTCGTAATCTTCGCCTTCATACATGCCAGGCATTTCGGCAGTTTCACCACCAACCAATGCACAACCAGCAAGTTCACAGCCTGTACCGATACCAGTAACTACGTTTGCAGCCACATCTACATTAAGATGGCCAGTTGCATAGTAGTCAAGGAAGAATAATGGCTCAGCGCCACATACAAGAAGATCGTTTACACACATTGCAACCAAGTCTTGACCAATCGTGTCATGACGGTTCAAATTCAATGCTAAACGTAATTTTGTACCAACACCGTCCGTGCCAGATACGAGAACAGGTTCTTCATAACCTTTAGGGATTTTACAAAGTGCACCGAAGCCACCTAATCCGCCCATTACTTCAGGACGAGTAGTACGCTTCGCGACAGATTTGATACGATCGACTAACGCGTCGCCCGCTTCAATGTCGACACCTGCATCTTTGTAGCTTAAACCAGTGTTTGGGGTAGAAGTTGAGTTGCTCATAATGAAGTCTCCGCATTCGCGGGGCGATTATACCTGAATATACGAAACACATATGTTATTTCTGCGCTAAAATGTTATCTTTACTAAAATATTTTTCTCAATAACGATTAAATCTGACAAAGGCGAGATTGCATGCAAGATCGTACACTTAAACGTATTTTTATTTTGGCAGGAATCGCGCTCATACTCTGGGTGTTGTATCTACTCAAGCCTGTTGTTTTACCTTTTATTGGTGCATTTTTAGTCGCTTATCTGTTTAGTCCACTGGTCGATAAACTGCATAAAATTGGCTTACCACGTTGGTTATCTATTAGTGCTGTTTTTATCGGTATTGGCGTTGTCATTACATTGGCATTTTGGTATTTAGTTCCACTGGTATGGGAACAGTTGATGTATGCAAAGAACAGCATTCCTTCAGGTATACATTGGGCAAATTATAAATTCCTCCCTTGGTTATCTGACAGTTTTAATCTGGTCCCAATGGAATTAGATGTTGATCAGATTTCAGCCGCAATTATGGAATATGTACAGACCAACTATAGTGCAGACAGTATTCAGGCTATGATTGCCAAATTGGCTCAGTCTGGACTGAACTTCATTCAGATTGGTGGTACTGTTGTGCTGATCCCAATTATTGCATTCTATTTTTTATTAGATTGGGATCGCATGCTGGACAGTTTCCGTCGTCTTATTCCACGGCGATATGAAGAACAGACCTTAGTCATTGTTAAAGAATGTCATAGTGTACTTGGTGCATTTGTTAAAGGTCAGTTCTTGGTCATGGTGCTCTTGGGCGTGGTCTATGCAATGGGCTTACAGTTAATTGGACTTGAAGTCGGTTTGATTATTGGGATGGTGGCTGGGCTATGCAGTATCATTCCGTACTTAGGTTTTGCTGTCGGAATTATTGCTGCAGTGATTGCAAGTTTATTCCAGTTTGGTATTGATTGGATGCAACTACTCTTGGTTGGCGTGGTCTTTATGATTGGTCAGGCAGTGGAAGGCTATATATTACAACCGTTTTTGTTGGGCGATAAAATTGGCTTGTCTCCAGTTGCTGTGGTATTTGCAGTGCTGGCTGGTGCGCAATTGGGCGGTATTTTAGGAATGTTAATTGCATTGCCTGTCGCTGCTGTGATTGTGGTCTTATTAAGACATGCACGTGAGTTTTATGAAAACAGCCCAATGTATAGTACATCTACTTATGTTGTGCAAGATTCATCAGCGGGTTCAATTACGATTGAAACTGATCAGGTCGATGTTGATATTGAACTAAAAAATCAAGCGGTAAAAGCTCAGCAAGCATCTGAAAATTCAAGTAAGATTGATCAGATAGACCATAAAGAAATTTAGGATACACAAACCAGCATGCGTCAATTGCAACTAGATATTGAACCCCAACTCGATGCCCGAATCAGTGATTTTTCTGGGCCGGGATGGGGGCATGTTATCGATGCGATTCGTCAGTTACATGCGGGTTTAATGAATCGTTTTTATGTGTATGGTAGTGCAGGTTCTGGGAAAAGTCATTTACTTTCAGCAATTTGTGATTCTTATTTGGATGTGGGTAAAACAGCGATTCAGGTTTCATTACTTGAACTGTTGGATGCGCCAACAGAAGCAATTACTTCTTTAGAGCGTTTTGACCTTGTCGCTTTAGATGACATCGAAGCCATAAGCGGTGTGCCGCATTGGCAGAAAGCGGTTTTTCACCTGATCAACTACAATAACGAAGAAGGCGGCCAATTGGTGTTCTCTTCTCGTGTTGCACCGATTGAATTAAAACTTGAACTACCTGATTTACAATCTCGCCTGACGCAAGCTGTAAGTGTGAAAGTACCAAACGGAAGTTTGTATGCCGATCGTTCTACATTAGTGATGTCGGTTTTATCGCGTCGTGGGATTCATATCGATCAACAGATTATTGATTATTTACTCGCGCATGGGCCGCATCAAACCTCGGTATTATTGCAAAGTTTAGAACAACTAATTCAACTACTAAAAGGTGAGAAAACCAAACTGAGTAATGCAAATCTCAGACAAATTTATGCGCTAATTGACGAATATCGGTAAATCATAATATTACTTGAGAAATTGTCCGAGCTGTGACAGAGTACAAAAAATTGTTAGATATTGCAGGGATTTTGCAATCTAAGAATAAAAAGAAAAGATAAAATAAAAGCAAGGAGATCGTTATGCTCAAGAAGAGCATAGGTGTAGCTACGCTATTGGTGGCGAGTCATGCCTATTCGGATAATATTAAAGTGACCATCACTGACGATATTGTCAAAAATGACACGGAATGTTCACTTCGCGAAGCTATCGACTATATTAATCAAGGTATGCCTGAGGCGGGTTATTATGGTTGCGGGGGCAAAGATGCGATTTCCACCGTCATGCTTGAGAAAAATAAAACCTATTTGCTAAATACCCATCTTGCGATCAAAAAAGATTTAACACTCAGAACAAGTTATGACAGTTCTGTGGGGGAAGAAACTGTTCAGGGTTTAAGTAATGCCATCTTAAAAATGAATGGTTCTGACAACTTATTAAGGGTTGATAATGCTGAGAATGCTTTAATTCGTGTGTTAGTAAAAGAGGTTACTCTACAGGGCTGTGCGAAAGACTGCGGTGTGAATCAAGGTGGTTTAATTTATAACAATGAATATTTAGGTCTTGAATACGTCAAATTAACAGGTGGTTTTGCAGGGCAAGGGGGTGCGATTTACAATGTCGCAACCTTGCTCAAAGATGGTACTAGTCGTAGTCTAGTTGAAATTCGCTCTACTCTGGTTGAGCAAAACCAAGCGGCACAAGGTGCTATTTTGTATGGGGACGCGCCTTCTTTTCGGATTTATAATTCAGTTTTCAAAGAAAATAAAACAACAGATGCAAGCAGTGCCAATATTTACTCTGTCAATAATGCAGCTGTTAAAGAAGATACAACCTTATCCAGTTTAGCATCACGTCTGGTCAGTAGTACCTTTGTGAAAAATACAGGTTATGTCGTCAATGTTCGAGATGGCATGGCTTTGAATAACTTAACGGTGGTGGGAAACAGTAAAGGGATTTATTTCAATCCATCTACAAACTTGGCTTATCTGGCCAATAGTATCGTTTTAGGGAATGCTGAAAATACCATCACACAAAACTGTGCTGGGGATTTAAGTAAAGCAGTTCTTCAGAACAACTTAGTCACGCAAAGTGACTGTGGCAGTGGTGCGAGCTATTATCCGAATGAGTTTTGGTCTGGCGCTTTGATTGCAGGCAGTGATGTGGTGGGTGAGTGTAAAACCATGTCTGCAGATGCTGACAGTTTATTGTGTCCTTATATTGTTCCCAACCAAAAATTTTTAGGCTATATCCGTCCACGCATTTTAATGAGTCAGACGCATTGGTTAGATTCTCCAATTGTGAACAAGGGTAAAGTGGTTGTAAACACAACGGATTCTTTAATTGGCTGTGAAAATTCAGATCAACGTGGTGTGAATCGAAATACGAATAATACCTTTTGTGACCGTGGTGCAATTGAGATTGAGGTCCCAACGACCATTAGCTTAATTGGTGAAGATCTGATAGCGGGGCAAGTAGCTAAACTTTCTGTTGCAGATCTGCTTGGAGATAGTGATCTACTGTCCAAAACCGAATGTGCAAGCTTGTTCAAATCGGCTAAAGCGCCAAATGGTGAAGAGTGGCAACCCGGTTGTATGCGGGTGCAGCAGACTCAAACGGTATCGAAAGGTAAAGTGGTGATTGATGAACTAGGAAATATTACTTACACGCCAAATGGAGCATGGCATGGTGCTGATATTTTCAGGTTACAGCTGGTCACAACCACGACACGTTTTGATGAACATATTCCGTTCGTCGAAGTGAATGTACAAATTGTACAAGAACCGCAAAATCATATGGAAAGTGACAAAATTAAAACTTCTGGGGGCAGCACGGGTATTCTGAGCTTACTGGGGTTATTTGCTTTAATTTTGCTGCGTCGAAAATAAAAAGAAAAGGGCGAACATGAAACACTTTAAAAAAGGACTATTGGGTGTCATGGTGGTAGCTGCTATGACATTAATGGCTGCAGAAGATAGAACAATTCATGTCAACACATTTGATGATGAAGATAATGTGAACATGAATCAATGTTCACTCCGTGAGGCAATCAAAACAGCCAGTTTAAATAAGGCTTATGGCGGCTGTAGTGCTGGGAATACGGGTTCAGGTCAAACCGATTATATTCAGTTAGCAGCCGGGACGTATAAGCTGAGTAAGGAAATTGTTCCCGAGTCTAAAGTGGTGGTTTTTGGGAAAAGCCCTTATTTAGATCGTGAAAAAAATCCCATCACTTTTAAGTATCCAGCGCTAGGTGAGCTGACTTCACGGATTGATGCGGGTGGAAAGTCACGTTTATTTAATACCATTACCAAGACCAGTTTGACGCTAGAGAATGTCATTCTAGAAAATGGTTATTCGGCAGATGAAGGCGGTGCTTTACTGGTCGGTGGAGCATTAACCTTAAATAATGTACAAATTCTAAACTCAAAGTCGGATAAAAAAGGTGGAGCACTCTATCTCGTTGGTTCTGGTGAGCATCAGGTGACTGTAAATAATAGTGTATTACAAGGTAACCAAGCGACTGTAGGTAGTGTGCTTGCAATGCAATGTTATGCAGGGCTGTTGGATGTAAAAACGAATATAGAGTTTAGAGCGAATAGTATTATTTCAAATGGTCAGATATCGAATCTAAATACATTCGATTTTTGTGGTAACCCAAAAGTTGCTATGGCGAATAATACGATCGCAAAAAATACTGTGAATACTCTAAACGGGAGCATCTTGTATGCCGTTAATACCCGAGAGCATAATCTGAGTCTTGAAAGTAGTTTCTTATTTTCAAATAACACCATTGTAGAAAACAGTGCCGCGAGCGTTTTGGATTATGATGATTTCGGTACGAAGTCGTTGTATTACAATGTACTTGCATATAATGGAAATACATCATGCCGCTATGTCGGTTCTCAGACACTATCCGACAAATATGATGCCGGTGTGACGGCAGGTTACAATGCGTTTGATACTGCAACCAGTCAGTGTGAACTGGCAGCAAGTGCACGAATACTCGATGGTACGACAGATACCAATATTGATGTGAAAAATGTGGCTATAGGAAGTCTACTCAGTTCCTTAACTTCGCCATCAAAATATAATTTATTCCGCCCAATGTATTTTCCGAAAGTGAATAGTGGAGGAGTTGATTTACTAGATACCAACAGTAAATTGAGCTGCAATGATAGTGACCAGCGTGGTCTAGACCGTATTGTCGACGGAACATTGATGTTAGCACCTGCGGAAGCTAACAGCTGTGATATTGGATCGGTTGAGTTGCGTCGTTTAGCAGCAGCGGATATTGCTGATTTGAAAAATACCTCGCAGGCAGAACGTCTTCAGGCGTATGAGAATAATATTAAGGAATTGGAAGAATTAATCGCCGATAAAAACACCAATCCAGACTTTTTGATCGAGTTTAATGAAGAGTTAAAGCGTTATAAAGAGCTTTTAGCGGCAACCAAACTACATCAAAAATACCGAGCGATTTATGTCGATCCCTTTCAGTTTGTCTTGCAAGATGAGGCTGTGGTCAACACTGCTGATGGAACGTCGGCTTTAAAAGAAATGAACACTGAGAATTATACCATTACTGAAACTCAGGTATTAGGTGTAGGTGTTCTCAGCGCCAAAGATGGTGTGTTGGATACCTCAAAACTCAGAGCGGATCCAACTTTACGCTGTGAGTGGAAGGATGATTTAAAACAAATCATGATTTATCGCACCGATGGTAAGCCTACAACAAGCACGGAATATGTGTATTGCCAATATAGTGTAAAGAGTAAGGCTACGCAGGCAAGTTCTTCGGGGATTCTAAAAGCGGAGTTTAGCAATATACAACCTATTGCCAAAACGGATGAATACACCCTGAATTATGGTGGCACTTTAAAACTCAATGTAAATCCACTTGCAAATGATAGTGATGATGGTGATGGACCGATTAGTACAGTCGCGGCAGAACATCAGCGTCCAGCATTTCACCGTGATGCGAATGGAAAGGATCTTGCTATTCGTATTGTACGTCAGGATGCAGGCATTAATATTAAGCCAGAACGTACAGGTTCTTGTCCGGGAGAATATGAAAAATATGTATGTTATGGCGGCAATATTGAAGTCGAAGTCCGCAATAATTTCAGTCCATTCCCTTATGAAATTGAATATGTGATCTATGATGCAGAGGCTGAAGAGTCTAAATCTGCGATGATGTATTTTACGAACACCGCTAAAAATACCAATACGGAAGCGAGTGGCGGTGGTGGTGGCTCAATCAGTGGCCTTGGGGTGCTTGGATTGTTGTCATTAGCGTGGTTTAGACAACGACGAAAAATATAAATGTAGCCATAAAAAATGCCTCACATGAGGCATTTTTTATGGCTGTTTCTAAAGTATTTACATTCAACTAGGCATCTTAATGTGTAGCAGTGTTGCTATGGATGTACTTGTTGATATATTCATTTCGAATATTCACACGTTCATCTGCATCTGCTTTTTGCATGCGTACACGTAAATCACGTCGTTCTTGGGTGCTCATCTGTTGCCAAGTGTCACGCATTTTTTGCTTTTCTTGTTCAGGTAACTGAGTAAACCAGTCCATACGTTGTTGCAGGGCTGCACTTTGCGCATCGGGCAGTTCTTTAAGGGATTGGTAACGTTGAATCAACGCTCGTTGTTCTTCTTCAGACAACGACTCCCATGTTTCAGACACTTGGGTATCTGCATCTTTAGAAAAAATCCAAAAACGATCAAAACCTGCAAAACTGGTTTGTAAAAAACCTAGCGTGCAAAGTGCGAAAGCGACACGTTTAGCTGCCATGTGGAACAGTGTCCTCACCTAAAACCAATAACATTTCTAAATCTTCAACCATTTGAGGTGAAAGTTTAGGAGTCGAAACCACTTGGTTATGTGGCTTTTCATCAAGGGTTATAGAGTTCGGAAGTACGACAAAGCCAGCAATAGCCGCAGCTAAAGCAAAACCAGACATTTTCCAAAGGCCATAACGTGAGGACTTTTGATCTTGAATGTCATCAAGAACATGTTGCATCACCACGGGTTTGTTCTTGTGGTGTTGCGCGAGCCCATCAAGTTTGGAGGTTACTTGCTTTAAGAAATCATCTTTCATTCGGATGATCCTCCTAGATGTGGATTCAAATGTGCGAGAGCATTGCGTAAGCCTTGAATCGCACGGTGGTAATGAGTTTTAACGCTGCCTTCAGAGCAATTCATGATTTGCGCAGTGGTTGCAGTATCAAAACCTTCCCATGCACGTAACATAAATGCTTGCTGCTGACGAACCGGAAGACCAGCAATGGCTTCTTGAATTTCATCCGCAGTGACAGCTTGACTTAAGAAGTCTGAAGGATTCAGCGCTCTTTCATCGACCACCTCATTGACTTCAAAATCGTCATCATCAAGACTGACTTTTTTGAAGAAAGAAAACGGTTGTGCTCGACGTGCTTCTTTACGACGCCAATCCTGTAATTTATTGGTTAAAATGGTATAGAACAGGGGATACCATTCTTCCGTAGATCGATCTGAATAAGATTTGTGTAATGAAATAAAAGCTTCTTGCACCAAATCCATGGCGATACCCTGCTGGTTTTGGGTGGCAGTTTCCATCATTACTAACGCACGACCAGTCACTTCTTGCATGAAGTTTTTTAGGCGAGACTCGGCGGTACTCTTTAGAGTACTAGAATCCTGCGTTTTAGACTGTTTGGGTGCTAAATCCATAGAGATGGAAAATCCTGTCATCGGATACCCACCATTATTTCCTCGATCATGTGCCTATAACGTTGGAAATAATGGTTTGGTTGACAACACAAGTAATTATTTTTTCTAGTGTAATCTATTTTTTCTACTGAGCCGACTTTAGTTAATATAACTTAACGATTTTAAAGTCGTTGACGCACCATTTCAAAAAAGCAGATTGAACCCGCAATAGCGACATTGAGAGATTCTTGGCCACCAGGCTGTGGGATGCTTAGTGCTTGAGCATGTGCCAAAGCAAAGTCAGAAACTCCTTGGCCTTCATTGCCTAAGATCCAGACACAAGCTTGTGTTAAATCTTTTTGATATAAACTTTCGGCCTGATGTGAGCTGGTCACATACACTGGAATTTCAAAGCGTTCGAGTACATCTTCGATGGCAACGTTTTCATAGGTGTTGAGTGAGAAGTGTGCACCCATGCCTGCGCGTAATACACGTGGTGACCAGAGTGCAGCAGAACCTTTGGTACAAATAACTTGCTTAATACCCGCTGCTGCAGCAGAGCGGAGCAGTGTACCTACATTGCCTGGATCTTGAATGTTTTCCAAAATCAAGGTATCGAAGCTAAAGTCTACACTTTGGCATGAACTTGGTAAGTCTACAACTGCCAGGAAGGGCAAAGTGGTCCCTAATGTGCTTAAGTCACGATATAGGCTTTCAGCAATGACAAAAACAGCACCCTCATATTCATCTAAAATATCGCAAATATCAGGGTGTTCGAGTGCATTTTCAGTGGTGAAAATAGAATTGAGTTTCTTCTTTTTTTCAACCCAAGCTAAGCCTAAGTGTGTCCCTTCAAGCACAGTTTGACCTTGCTTTTTACGGTAGCTACTTTGCTCTATTAAACCGCGCAGATGTTTAATCTTTGGGTTGTCTTTTGATTCAAGAAAAACGATTGACATGGGAGAGACTCATGCGCATAACGCTTCAGATGGCTATGCGCATTTAAAAAAAATTAGTTGTGGTAGCCGGTCACTAAATCGACTTCGTTTTTAGAACCAATAATCACTGGGACACGTTGGTGTAGGTCAGTTGGTTCGATGTCTAAAATACGAACGCGACCCGTTGTTGATGCACCGCCAGCTTGTTCAATTAGCATACTCATAGGGTTTGCTTCATACATTAAACGCAGGCGACCTGCTTTTTTCGGATCTTTGAGGTCGTATGGATACATGAAAATCCCGCTACGGCAAAGAATACGGTGAATGTCGCCCACCATACAAGCCACCCAACGCATATTGAAGTCTTTCTCACGTGGACCTGTTTTACCTGCAAGAAGTTCTTCAATATAACGTTTTACTGGGTTTTCCCAGTGGCGTTGGTTTGATGAGTTAATGGCATATTCTTTGGTATCTGCTGCCACTTGAATATTTTCAGAGGTGAGCAAGAATTGTTGAGTTTCTGGGTCAAAGGTAAAGAACACCGTACCTGCGCCGACTGTTAGTGCCAACATGGTTGATGGGCCATAAAGTACATAACCCGCAGCAACTTGTTGGTTGCCTGCTTGCATAAAGTCTTCAGCTTGTGTCACTGCATTTTTTGCAGGCAAGATTGAGAAAATAGTCCCCACACACATATTGATGTCGATGTTGCTTGAACCATCAAGTGGGTCAAATAAAACTAAATATTTGCCATTTTCTTGAGCTGGCGTGAATTCATCCAATTCTTCAGACGCTAAACCACCAACTTGTGGGTGGATTTTTAGAGCATCAATCAAATAATCATTTGAAATTACATCCAGTTTTTTCTGTTCTTCACCTTGCACGTTTTCATGCTGCGCGCTACCTAAGACACCAGCTAAAGCACCTTTTTGTAAAGCTTGATCGATGGTTTGGCAAGTAGCAGCAATGGTGCTAATCACTTGTGCCAATTCAGGCGTAAGATTTCCCGTTTGTTGTTCTAAAAATTGGGACAGATTGAGATATGACATAAGGGGGAGGACTCCACTAAAACTTGAATACGTAACAAAATCAACATTGCGCTATATTTTAGTCGAGAACGAGACAAAAGAACAATTAAACTCGACTATTTGCTTCGATTTTACCCTTGCAAGTCTTGTGGAAAGTGCTATGTTGATGGAAGGAATATCAGGTAAAAATAGGAGCACAACAATGACAACGCAAAAATTTGATGCGACTCCAACGCCGAGCGAAGGGATTAACTTAGATGATATTTCAGACGATAGCGTGAAAAAAGCGTGGCAAGATTACGAAGCAAAGGCTGAGTATAAAAAGTTCAATAAACATGACATGATTGAATCTATGCAACATGCTGAAGAATCTGATGAAAATCCCAAGCCTGAACAAGTTTAAGTCATAAAAAAAGCGCTCATCGAAAGGAGCGCTTTTTTTATTTCAGTTGTAATACCAGCATTATTTTAAAAGTGGTGGCACTGCTTCGTAGTTAATTTCTACGCGACGGTTTTCTTTCCATGCATTTTCGTCATGGCCTGCATTGATTGGCATTTCTTTACCGTAACTAACTGCTTCAAGCTGGTTCGGACTCACACCTGTGGTGATTAAGAAACTTTCAACCGCTTTGGCACGACGTTCACCCAATGCCATATTGTATTCACGTGTACCGCGCTCATCGGTATGACCTGTTAACGCCACACGCGAATTTGCATTTGCCATTAAGAACTGCGCATGAGCTTGTAGCGTTTGGTAATCATCATTGCTGAGGTCGCTACTGTCATAGTCAAAATGCACAACGCGTTTTGCTAAAAATGCTTTGTTGGCTTCAGTTACGCCTTTTGCCGATGCACCTGCAAGATTTTGTGCATTTAAAGCAGCATCTTCACTTAGACCTTGAGTATTGACTGTGGTTGAACCATTTGGGTTTTGACCCGCTTCAATTGTCGCAGCGGGTTTGCGGCTCGCACATCCTGTAACTACAAGAGCAGTCGCTAAGATTGGAAGGGCTAAAAGTTTGATCGATTTCATTCTTCATCTCCATGAAAATTGATGATTATTAAATGACTAGTCATTAAAAAAGTTATTTGGGTGCCCAAGCGGGTTCACGGACTTCACCTTGTTCACTTGGTAAATTCATACGGAAACGGCCATCCAGTGACATGATCGACAACAAACCACGTGAACCTTCACGCGTTGCATAGACCACCATCTGCCCATTTGGCGAGAAACTTGGTGATTCATCCAAACTGGTTGGCGTTAAAATATTGGTGACACTTGAGTTTAAATCTTGAATAGCGACTTTATAGTTACTACCACTTGGACGGTGAACCAGTGCCAGCTTTTTGCCATCGGCACTGAGCGTACCACGTGCATTGAATGCGCCACGGAAGGTCAGGCGGTTATAATTACTATTTGCCAAGTCATAACGGTAAATTTGTGCAGAACCACCACGGTCAGAAGTAAAGATAAATGACTTACCATCTGGTGCATAACGCGCTTCAGTATCAATGGCACTGTCGTTGGTCATACGTTGCAGCTGACGGGTTTCCAAGTTCATTTGATAGATTTCCGGGTTGCCATGCATAGAAGCGGTGAACAGCATACTTTTCCCGTCTGGAGAGAAGCTTGGTGCGCCATTTAGACCCCGGAAGCTAGCAAGCTTTTCACGCGCACCTGTGGAAAGGTCTTGGACATAAATTGCAGGGCGTTTGGTTTCAAACGACACATAAGCGATTTTCTTGGCATCTGGAGTCCAAGCAGGCGATAGAATGGGGTCGCGTGACGTTAAAATTGTACGTGGTTGCTCACCATCAGTATCCGCGATTTGTAGTGTATAGCGTTGCTCTGGTGTAGCAGGATTGCGTAGTACATAAGCAATACGACCGCTAAAGTCTCCTGGAATACCAGTTAATGCTTGATAAATAGCATCACTAATCATGTGTGCAGCAGAACGAACGCGTGATGCTGGAACAGTTAATAATTCATTTAAAAGATATTGTTGTTTTTGGACATCATAAAGTTGGTAATGAACTTCGTAACTGCCATTTTCAGTGGTTTTTACTGTTCCTGTAACGACATATGGAACACCTGCAGCCTGCCAGTTGGCTGCGTTCGGATTATTCATGCTGGCGGTTGCAGGTAAATTTTTTGAAGCGCTGGTAAATTTCCCTGAGCGGTTTAAATCTGTTTCAATAATAGGATAGAGGCTACTGTCATTGCTAAAAGGTACGATTGCAATTTTAGGCGCTTCTTCAGGTGCTTTTGCAATTTCTAAATGAAGCTGAGCATGCACTTGAGTCACTAAGACTGGGCTGAAAGCAGTTAAAATGGCTAGGCTAAGAAGGTGTTTACGCGTCATTTCCATCATTCGTTATTTACTCAAACAAACGGCTTTTATTGTGGGTTTAATTGTTCTACATAATGGCATGATTTTCTAATATTAAAAGCATGAAATTATGACTGATCTGTTATAACACTGTGAAAAATGAGTAAGAATTAAGTCGTTTAAGCGTAAATGCAAAAACACATAGGTAGATATGTGTGATAAGGGAGAGTGGCGGTTTGCTTATATGGAGTGAAATATCGACTGAAATTAAAGACTTCACATCGATTACTATTGAACATGGATACAGATTAAACGTATTTAAAATAAGTTATTTGAGTATATAAAAGTACTGAGATTTAGGCTAAAAATCCCCCTGACTGTTCAGAGGGATTTGGATTATTTTGCAGTAAAGGATGAGGTAAAGCTTTGTGCTTGCCGGCGCGCTTCTGGATCTGAAGGCATTGGATAGGGTGCAGCAGAACGAACAGCTGCTTCGACGCTGGCTTTCATGTCCGGGTCACTGGAGCTCACGATCACAGAACGTACAGCGCCACTATCCGAAAGCGTGACACGTGCAGTCGCGGTTTTACCCGTTGAACCTGCTGGGGTATCCCAAGCACGCTTAATTTTATTTTCAAAGTCGCGCTTTGCCGTTGAAGCAATTTGCTTTGCTTCAGCTTTCTTTTGTGCGGCTTCTTCGGCAGCTTGTTTTGCAGATGAAGCACGTGCTTCTTCAGCCGCACGCTCTTTGGCATCGGCATCGGCTTTACGTTTGGCATCAGCGGCAGCTTTGGCTCTTTCGGCATCAGCTTTGGCTTTTGCGTCAGCATTTGCCTTAGCTTTATCCGCATCAGCCTTACGTTTCGCATCAGCGTCAGCTTTGGCCTTCGCTGCATCTGCTTTAGCTTTAGCATCGGCATTTGCCTTGGCTTTATCGGCGTCTGCTTTGGCTTTTGCATCAGCGGTGGCTTTTGCTTTGTCCGCATCGGCTTTACGTTTTGCATCAGCGGCAGCCTTGGCTTTATCGGCATCGGTTTTGGCTTTTGCATCAGCCGCAACTTTAGCTTTATTGGCGTCAGTAATTTGTTGCTGCTTTTTAGCGAGATCTGCTTTCTTTTGTGCCTCTAGCTTCGCTTTTTGTACTGCCTCTGCTTTTTTCAATGCTTCTAAGTTTGCTCGGCGTTTGGCATCTGCTTCGGCTTTCGCCGCTGCATCTGCTTTGGCTTTCTCAGCATTTTTAGCTTGCTCCGCTGCACGGGCAGCAGCACGTTCTTGCTGAGCTTGTAGTTTTTCAGCTTCAGCCTTTGCACGTGCCTGAATCTGCTGCTGTAGTTCAGCTTTACGCGCTGCCGCTTCAGCAGCTTTAGCATCCGCTGCTGCCTTTTGAGCGTCGACCTTTGGCACAACGGGTGTTATAGGTGGTGCAGTTGGGATAACAGGTGCAGGCTCTACAACTGGTGGAGCAGTTTGTGTGATTTCTTTGGCTACATTTTCATGTGCTGTTTCCGTAAACTCTGTTTCTTCAAGCGTAACAGGCTTTAAGTCCTCAGGTTTGATGAGCACAGTTCTAATTTGCTTCGGTGGCTCTGGTGGTTTACTCATACCAAGATAAAGTAAGCCAACAACAGCAATCACATGGACACCAAAGGTAAATCCAAGCGCGATGGCTTTTTGTTTAAAAGGTGGCTTTTTAAAATCTTTCATAAATTACTTTAATGGCTCTGTGAGTAATCCAACTTGGCTGAGGCCCGCTTCTTGTAGGCTGTTCATGAGCGACATGACTTCGCCATAAGAGCGTGACTGTTCACCTTCCACAACAACGGTTAAAGTTTTATTTTCAGCCTGAGCTTGTTGCTGTGCTTCACTTAAAATAGACGTCAATTCAGATAAAGCCAAAGGTTCAGCTGAACTGTGTGTTTTATATTTAAGGAAATAGCGACCTTCTTTATCTAAGCTGACCATTGCAGGTGCATCTTTTGATTCAATGGGGTTGCCATTGGCCTGAGGAAGATCGACATTGATGCCGCTAGTAATCATGGGTGCGGTGACCATAAAAATCACTAATAATACGAGCATGACGTCAATATATGGGACGACGTTCATCTCACTTTTTAGTGGTTTTTTAATGCGCTCGAAGCGTCCTGAACGTTGAATTGCCATTAGTCATGTTCCTTAGTTTCACCCAAAGACTGACGTTGTAATAACGCAACCATTTCTTCTGCAAATAAAGCACGATCGGAGTAAACCGTTTCGCCTTTTCCTGTGTAATGGTTAAATGCCAATACTGCAGGAATCGCTGCAAATAAACCAATCGCTGTAGCAATGAGGGCTTCAGCAATACCGGGTGCAACCGTTGCAAGGGTGACTTGATCTACGTCTGCTAAACCGATGAATGCATTCATGATGCCCCAAACGGTACCAAATAAGCCAACATACGGGGCAACAGAACCAATGCTGGCCAAAGCACCTAAGCCTTGTTCAAGTTGGCTTTGGTCACGACTTAGACCGACGCGTAAAATACGTTCTGTGCCTTCAATGGTTTGAGCTGTAGCAGCATTGCGTTTTTTTAGTTTTAAAAACTCGCCTAAACCTTGATAAAAAATATCCTCAAGGCCGACACGTTTGGAGTTAAGTTGCGCATTGTTATACAGCGTATTCAGTTCAGCACCTGACCAAAAAATTTTTTGGAAATGGTCATCGTCTGCCTGTGCTTTTTTATAACTCATGTGTAACTTGGCAATCAGATACCAGCTAAACAGCGAGGCCAAAAGTAAAGCCAGCATTACCAGTTGTACGACTGGGCTTGCTTGTAATATTAGATCTGAAACTTGAAGAGATGATTCGAGTTGAGTTGCCATAGTTACTACATGTGCCAATAATTTTTTTAGTCTTGTCCTAATTCTTTTAGAATCAGTTCGCGGATTTCATCGGGAAGTCGACGTGGTTTCATTTCTGAACTGATACATGCCAATTCGACCTCACCAGATGCAAGCATGATTTCACCACGATAAATATTTTGTTGCAACACAAATGACGTAGCCTTACACGAAACAACACTTGCTGTAACAGTAATTAAATCATCCATTAAAATTGGACGTGAATATTTCACATTAATTTTGTGTACAACGAAGTTATAGTCTTTTTGATGCCAGTAATGATCTACACCAGAAGCACGTAACCACTCAGTACGGGTACGCTCCATAAAGCGAATATGATTGGCGTGGTAAACAATGCCACCTGCATCAGTATCTTCAATATAGACACGAATGTTGAATTCAAATTTATTCGCCATGAGAGTATTCCGTTTTTCCAGTTGTACGAGTCGATTTAGATTGACTTGGCGCTTTTATATTTAAGGACAGGGTCTTAAAATTGATGCACGTCAAAGTACTAATGCGTCGCAGTTTAGCATTATGAGATTTCACTCCAATGGCACAAGATGTCAAATATTGTGATTCATGACTGTTGGGGGAGTTGAACGCTGTATGGCTATAAAAATATAAGGATAAGGGAATGAATGGTTATTTTAAACTGCTGCTTATTTTGGCTGTGGCATTTGCGCTGTGGACATATTGGCTTAAGCCTGAGCAAGGAAGCAGAAGTTTAGAGTTATATTCACCGATTGAAAATGTACAGCAAGTTGAAGGCTACACAATTACTTCCTTAGAACCATATGCGGGAGAGTTTCGTGTGTTGGCGCGTGAAAACTATAGGATGGGTCGTGAAGCAGAGCTAAGTCCTGTGGATTTTGCTTTGGGTTGGAACGAGATGGCGAAGCCTGAAGTCTACAAGCAACTATCTATTACACAAAGTAATCGTTGGTATTATCGGCGTTATGAGAACAATCCACCCATTCCAGTAAATGATATTGCCTCGAGTAGTGCCAATACGCATTTGATCCCAGCCAATAAAGTTGTTGCACAAAAACTTGCAGATATTGATGTAGACGACATGGTTTATTTAAAAGGGCAACTGGTTGAAGTTAAATCGGCTGATGGTTGGACGTGGCGCAGTTCACTGAGTCGGACAGACACAGGGAATGGGGCGTGTGAGTTAATGCTGGTCGAAGAGGTGAGAGAAATTTCCTCTTTATAAATTGTCGAGAGGGGATGTATAGCCAAGGCTTGTGATGGATTCTCGTTTAAAAAAAAGATAATGTTATTTAAATATTTTATAAATGCATACCCAGTATTGTATTAAGAAGCTGACTAATAGAGCGACTAGGTATAACTTTATTAAAACGTGAATAATAACTTAAAATGGCATTAAATTTGCTTTTAGCGTTATGTAATTAAATTAGGGAAATTTACATATGTCAACGCGTTTAGCATTATCTATAGCTGTCACATCTGGTCTTTTAGCACTTTCATCTTTCACTTTTGCTGATGACTTTCAGGTTTTAAAACAACTAGAAAATAAGCCAATGTTATTAAAAAAAGGTGAATATCAAGGGAATTATTATGTTCCAAGTACATTAAAAACAATTACATGGGGCTATTTACCAAATAAGAATGCTAAACCAGTATTAACAGTTCCATCGGAAAGTACAGTGACCTTTGATACTGTTTCACATGAAGGATTGCTTGAAGATCAGGGGAGAGATGCTGAAAAGTATTTTTCATCGCATGGGGTTGAATCTGAAAATGTTCTAGATGAAGCAAAATTAATTACGCGCTCCAATTTAAAGCATGATTTTCATAAAGATGGTCCACACATCATCACAGGTCCAATTGCAATTGATGGTGCAATGCCTGGGGATATTTTAAAAGTTGAAATCTTAAAAGTTGAACCACGAGTTCCTTATGGTGTGATTTCAAATATAGTCCGCACGCCAAAAAACCAATACAATACCGATATGAGTTATCCAATACATTTTAGAAAGAAAATATTAGCCAAGCTTGAAGAAGGTCAATCTATCCGAGCGGTTGCTC
The DNA here is from genome assembly GCF_044057475.1 of Acinetobacter sp. P1332. Taxonomy (NCBI): domain Bacteria; kingdom Pseudomonadati; phylum Pseudomonadota; class Gammaproteobacteria; order Moraxellales; family Moraxellaceae; genus Acinetobacter; species Acinetobacter sp. P1332. The sequence continues at coordinate 2,189,048 of NZ_CP171157.1, read as the reverse complement.
AGCACTTCGAAATTAATAAAAATACAATTGTCGAATGGAAAAAGCGAATCGAAATAAAAAGAACTCGACCAAGAAAACCATCTAAAGTTGATGATGATGCCTTACGTGCAGATGTTGAGCAATATCCCGATGATTATCAATATGAACGCGCTGCTCGTTTTGGTTGTGCTACTTCTACAATTGGAGATGCGCTCAAGCGTCTAAATATTACAGTTAAAAAAAGACCTTACGGCACCCGAAAGCAAAAACAGAACTCAGAGAGCAGTATTTAAAAGATTTAAACCGATTAAGGTATCAACACCCGATCATCTATCTTGATGAAAGTGGATTTAAATCTCATGAACATAGACCTCATGGTTATTCAAAACAGGGAACTCCTTGTTATGGAACATATAATTGGCAATTAAAAAATCAAACCAATGCAATAGGAGCAATCCATGAGGGTAAGTTATTTGCAGTGGGTTTATTTGATAGCAAAGTAAATTCGGATGTATTTTATTTTTGGGTAGATCAGTTTTTATTACCAGAACTACCCTCGAATAGTGTAATTGTCATGGACAATGCAGCCTTCCATAAACGACCAGATATACAAGATCTATTAAGCCAACATGGGCATCAAATACTTTGGTTACCACCTTATAGTCCTGACCTTAATCCTATTGAAAAAATGTGGGCATGGGTGAAAGCAAAAAGGAAAAAATGGTTGGTTAACTCAATAGATAAGCTTTTTAGTCGTTTCTTTAACGAGTGTATGGGTAATTAAGCGGTTTGACTATAGACATGGAAAGGGTACATTACCTGAGTTTCCAAAGCGTAAAAAGATGGATGGAGCTTCAGCAAATAATCCAGATGCATATGGTAATGTTTCTATCTTTACGCCAATTGAAAAAAATAAAAATGGAGTTTGGGAAGGTGTTTTAAAAACTGATACAGGCCCATCAATCCGCTTTCCTTTAAACCCATTTATGGGAACTATGGGGGTGGCTGCAAATACAAGCGAACCTGTGCATTCAGTACCCCCATCATTTTATGGAGGAAATATTGATATTAATGAGTTAAGTGCTGGGGCAACGGTGTACTATCCTGTACAAGTGCCAGGTGCACTGTTCTATACAGGTGATAGTCATTTTGTTCAAGGAGATGGTGAAGTTTCCTTGACTGCTCTTGAGGGATCAGCACGGGCAACGTTTAAAATTACATTGTTAAAAGCGGGCAAGGATAAAGTACCTGGTAAAACCATTAGACAACCTCTAGCAGAGAATGCGGAGTTTTGGATTACGCCTGGTTTAGACGAAGATTTGGACGAAGCAATGCGTAAATCAACACGTGAAGCGATTCGCTTTTTGGTTGATGAATATGGTATTTCAGAAGAAATTGCATATGCTTATTTAAGTGCCGCTACAGACTTTGAGGTATCCCAAGTGGTTGATCGTACCAAAGGTATTCATGCCATGATCCGTAAAGCAGACTTTAATGAGTTTAAAGAAACAAAGAATAGATAGTGAACCAAAAAGAAGGCGGCATTAAGCCTCCTTCTTTTGCATTAAACAGGTATTTTAGGGTTTATCCTTCGGTTCAGGCGGTGTCATACCAAACTGCAAATACGCCATATTGGTGGCAATACGGCCACGGGCTGTCCGCATGACATAACCTTGTTGAATCAAATATGGTTCAATCACATCTTCTAAAGTACCTGAGTCTTCAGCCATTGCAGCTGCCAAAGCTTCTACACCACCAGGGCCGCCATCAAAACGTTCAAGTAACATACTCAAATAACGACGGTCTAAAGTGTCTAAACCATCTTTATCGACATTGAGCATATCGAGTGCACGCTGAGCCATATCTTGTGTCACTTCACCAGTACCTTTGACTTGCGCATAGTCACGGACACGACGCAGTAAACGGTTTGCAATACGTGGTGTACCACGTGAACGACGTGCAATTTCTGCTGAACCTTCACGTGTAATAGGTACATCCATCAAATTGGCAGAACGAGTCACAATATGTGTCAAGTCAGTGACTGAATAGAATTCAAGGCGTTGCACAATACCAAAACGGTCACGTAAAGGAGAGGTGAGGAGTCCAGCACGTGTGGTTGCGGCAACTAAAGTAAAAGGGGGTAAGTCGAGCTTAATTGAACGCGCCGCAGGACCTTCGCCAATCATAATGTCGAGTTGGTAGTCTTCCATGGCTGGGTAAAGAATTTCTTCAATCACGGGGGAAAGACGGTGAATTTCGTCGATGAACAGCACATCACCTTCTTCAAGGTTGGTCAGCATGGCTGCCAAATCCCCAGCCCGTTCTAGTACGGGGCCTGAAGTCGACTTGAGGTTTCCACCCATTTCACGGGCAATAATATTGGCAAGTGTGGTTTTACCTAGTCCCGGTGGACCAAAAATTAAGGTGTGATCGAGGGCTTCACCTCGACCACGTGCTGCGCCAATAAAGATTTCCATTTGCTCACGAACTACGGGCTGACCGATGTAGTCATCGAGTGAGGTCGGGCGGATAGCGCGGTCGATATGATCTTCGGGTTTTTCGGAACCACCGATGAGACGGTCTTGCATATAGTTAAATCAATCTCTGGCTGAACTTTCGAGGCACAGCCTCAAATTATGATTTGTGTTTAGGTACCATTGTGTAGGCATTGCCTTACTTTTGAAAGATCAAAAGTAACAAAAATCTTATGTTGGATTGAGGATATGTCCTTATATCCCAATCCAACATGGCGACATCCATGTCGCCTTCATGTATCCAATTTAGGTGTATTGGTGTGTCTATTTTGGATTATTTATTCATCGATTTGAGTGCAGCACGGATGATGTCGCTCGCTTCAGTAAAATCACCTTTTGCAGCATTGACCAATTTCTGTGCTTCTAAAGGTTTGTAACCTAAAGATTGTAAGGCCGCTTCAGCTTCTGCCACGGCAGAGTTGCCTGTGAACTGAATTTGTTCAACGGTTGAGTTGCTTGGCACAGTGCCTGAAGACATCGCTTTAAAGCGATCACGTAACTCAATCATCAAACGTTCAGCAGTTTTTTTACCCACGCCCGGTACTTTAACCAGTGTATTTATATCTTCATGTTCGACAGTATGAATCAGCATATCGACGCTGAGCGTGGATAAGATACCTAAAGCCATTTTAGGGCCGACACCGTTGACCTTTAATAGGGTGCGAAAAATGATTTTTTCTTGTTGATGTAGAAAACCATAGAGCAGTTGAGCATCTTCACGCACGGCAAGGTGCGTCCATAAGGTAATGTTCTGGCCTTTTTGTAGTTGGCAGAAGGTCGTCAGTGGTGTATCAATTTCATAACCGACACCATTTACATTTAAAAGTACGGTGGGTGCTTCTAGTGCGAAGACTTCACCAATAAGACATCCGATCATGTTGTGTGATTCACTTTTTTATCTATGGTTGCATAGTAGTGAGCATTGCGCAGAAAGGCAAAAGACTCATGGAAAATTGAGTTCGGATTGATGGCTTTATCATCAAACTGGATGTTGATGACTTATTTAAATCAATCCTGCCTTATTGCCTTGTAACTCTTGAGACAAGTTGTACGCTTGGTGGTCCGAAAATTTAGAAATAATATCTAAGACCTGCATGATATTTTCATAGTGGTTGCTACCAAAGTGCGCACCAGAACGACATAAAATAGCCATTAAGCGTTGTTCTTTAAAGCTCAATGTTTTATGCGGTGTAGTGAGCGGAATAAAGGCATCTAAAATGTTTTGTAAGCTTTGATGGGCAATAATTTCCAAACCCGCTTTTTGTGGGTGTTCAAATATTTTATCGCGAGCTAAATCCTTTGCACGGTTAATGCCTAACTCAATATCAGCAGCGCAGTATTGCAGTAAGCTGCCAGCCAGTTGTCCGTTTAAAATTTCAAAATGATGCTTAGCAAATGCCGATGTGACTTCTTCAACCAGACGTTTCATCACTCGTCCACGTAGGGCTGCAATTTTTTGCTGCCAAGTTGTATCTGGCATCGACAGTTCAGTTGGTGCGCTATATTCACCTAGTAAGCTTAAAAAAGTCGGTTCGACTTCTTCATAAGACAACATATTTAAAATAATGCCATCTTCAAGATCAATCAGGGCGTAGCAAATATCATCTGCTGCTTCAAGTAAATAAGTCAGCGGATGACGGCAATAATGATATTCACCCAGTTGAATCAGTCCAAGTTGCTCTGCAATTTGTTGAAGGATTTCTTTTTCTGCCTGATAGCAACCAAATTTGGCACGTTTACTGGCAGGAGTATTACCTTGTGACTCGATGGTTTTAGACAACCATGGATATTTTAAGTAAGCCCCAAGTGTTGCATAAGTCAGACGCATGCCACCATCATTAGGGTGATAGTCAATTTTAGTCAGTAAGCGTAGACCTTGGGCATTACCTTCAAATTGACGTACATCGGCTTGTTCTTCTGCGGAAAGTTTCTCTAAAAAGTTTCCATGTGACGCATCGTCAAACCATTCACGAATAGCATATTCACCCGCATGACCAAACGGTGGGTTCCCAATATCATGTGCTAAACAAGCCGCTTGAATAATGGCTCCAACATCGGCAGGGGAAATCCACATTGGTAGTTCATCTTTGATTTTTTCCGCTGCGAGCATGCCAAGAGAGCGTCCAATGCAGGAGACTTCGAGCGAATGAGTTAAACGGGTGTGAATGCCATCGTGTTGAGTCAGTGGATGGACTTGGGTTTTTCGGTTCAGTTGGCGAAAACTTTGGGAAAAAATAATTCGATCATAATCTTTGTGAAATGGGCTACGTGCCAATTCGGTATTTTGTTTTTTACTTCCAATACGAACTGTTGAGAGCAGTTCCAACCAACGCATTTGCATCATTTATCGTTATTCAGTGAGTTATTGGCTTCATCATGCCAAAAAAGTGTGACGAGCTCTAGAGGGCTGCGACATAAGTTGTCTTTTAATTTATGACTTTTGGTTTTCCCTATACTTTTCACCATTATTCTGAAAAAAATGGATGATGAAATCATATAAATTCATTTCAATCATCTGCCATTTATTTCGTGCTGAAAGGGGGGAAACAATCATGATTGTTCTAAATTCCACTCTGTTTTGATCAAGTATGACTAATTAGACCTAACTATATTGATTTTTTAAATAAACTAACTACGGGCGGTATGCCAAAACTCCTGTGTAAGTGTAATACGATTATTTCTTTAGGGGAAATACCTTGCCTACACGAATAATCTTATATTTCAGATCAAAACTATGATCAATATTCAGCACAAATTGATGCGGAAGAATTAGGGTCTGTTGACATTTACTGTTCATAATTAACCCTATAAAGGTAGCCATAAAAATATACAGGCTAAAGCAACAGAACTTTGATAATTTCTTTTGAGCTTGTCATATCGAGTAGCTATTCCTCTAAATTGCTTTAATCTACAAAACATATTTTCAACTAAATGCCTGATTTTATATAAACACCAGTCCATATGGTCATTGTTCGATTGGCTATTTGTTTTTTTTGGTATATTCGCTTTAGTCCTTGTTTTCCTGATCTGTTCACGCAGTGGTTCTGAATCATAGCCTTTATCTGCACATACCACTTTTGTCTCTTTTAAATCTAATGTTGATATTAAATCAGGTGCAACTTTAACATCATGTGTGGTTCCATCGGTAATCATGAAATCAATAGGATTGCCATGTGCATCAACAATCAAATGTATTTTTGAGGAGTTTCCTCCTACACTTTTAGAAATAGATTGATTCGCTATACCGGCAGAATGTTGATGAGCACGTACATGAGAGCCATCAATAAAAATCCACTCCATATCGGGGCATGAGGCTAGTAATTTGAATAATCTAAGTAACTTACCGCTGCTTGACCAACGATTAAAACGTTTGAAAATAGAGTTTGAATGACCAAAACAACAAGGAATATCTCGCCACGGACAGCCTGTTCTAATTCTATAGAGAATAGCTTCAATAAAATTGCGTAAATTTGAGTTGTGGTGAATGGATAAATTACGCAGAATAACTTTCAACTTTTGCCAGTGTTGATCTGTCAGCATGGTACGAGGCATAGCGAATAGTAAAATTGGGTTTGGCGATTTGATTTTACTACTTCGCTATTTTTTTAAGCTAAAAGTGTCAACACACCCTATATAAAGATTTGAAATCAGTTATTTTATATCTTGAGTGTAAACGACTATTGATTTTCCACAATGGATGGGATCCAGAACCTATTTATTATGAGCCTGAGAAAAATATGAATAAAAGCTTATTATTAGCTATCAGTATCTTATTATCCGCTTGCAGCCAACCTAATCAAAATAAACAGATGACTGCATCTGAAAAAGTTGAATCAAAAGTTTCTCAAGTTAAACCAAACTTATCGGTTGAAAATAAAGTGATCCAAGATTTACCTATCGCTACTTTTGCCTTTCAACAAGAGGGCGATCAGTTCATTGCTAAAAATTGTATTTGGACAGATGCTCCACGCGCAGAGGGGAAAAATTATTGGGCGATTTTGCTCAGTAATGAAATAAATGGTAAATCTAAATTTACCAAAGAAGAGCTTCAATCCGAAAAAGTTAAAATTGGAAAACCAATTAAAAACTGTAATGGTGGCTCAGAGGATGAAAATCAAAAATATTCCTATGAAATTGATAGAGAAGGTGATTTAGTTAATTTTGTATCATTGAAAAATGATCGAATAGTACAAAATTCTGATCACACCTTTAGCATTGACCTGAATAAAAACGGTACACCTGAGCAAATCTATGTTTGTTATAACATGGAAAGTTTAGATGCATTTTTTATCGAACCAGCTTTTGATCATCCTTATTTAAAGCGAGTGAATGTGCAACTTCCTTATGCAATAGATGGTGAAATTGATGAAGAGCTTCAATGTGGGAATATGTTTTATAAAAAGAACGGCATCATTGCTAAAGAAGATCCGAAAACAGGCGAGTACATATATTCAGTCAAGTAAATCAATTGTTACTAATCATGTTTAGCAGCGAAAGTCAAAGAAATTCGGACATTTAAAACCACGATTTCAGTATATTTTAAGTCTGATATGACTAGCTCAAAACTTGCATTCACAGTAGAATATGCGCTCTCTTCAAGTCACATTGAGGTAGGTTGTCTAGACCTGCCCGTGGAGCCAAAAACAGCATGTTTATCGTTGCCGGTGCACCTGCACACTCTTCTTTTAAGCAAACACAACTTTTAACACGTCTATCGTCTATCAGTTCTGTTCAATCAATAGAAAGCCAATGGGTTTACCTTTTCGACCAAGCGCTCGACGAGCAACAACAGCAATCTGCTTTGCAGCTATTAAATGATGGCGCAACCTTCCAAGTTCGCGAAGCGACAAGTGATGAAGTTCAAGTCCTTGTGACGCCACGTGTAGGTACAATCTCGCCGTGGTCATCAAAGGCAACGGATATTTTTGCTAACTGTAATACCCCGATACACCGCTTAGAACGCGGTGTTTTGTTTACTTTAAAAGGTATTTCTGAAGTATCGGATGCAGTAAAACAAGTTTTACATGACCGTATGACTGAAAGTGTGTTCAATCAAATTGAAGACGCTGCTGCATTGTTCTCTGAAACGGCTCCAAAACCTTTAAATGCAATCGACATTTTAGGTCAGGGCAAAGATGCTTTAGTGAAGGCGAACTCTGAGTTTGGTTTTGCACTCTCTGATGAAGAAATTGATTATTTAGTTGCTGCTTTTAACAAGCTCGGTCGTAATCCGCACGATATCGAGCTGATGATGTTTGCTCAGGCAAACTCAGAGCACTGTCGTCATAAAATCTTTGGTTCTGAATGGACAATTGATGGTGAAAAACAGCCATTGTCATTGTTCCAAATGATTAAAAATACTTATAAAGAATCACCAACAGATGTATTGTCAGCATATAAAGACAATGCTTCGGTGATCGTTGGTTTTGATACTCAGCGTTTCTATCCAAAGAAAGATGAAGCGACTGGTCACCACGTTTATAAATACAAGAGTCAAGCCGCTCACATCCTCATGAAAGTGGAAACGCATAACCACCCAACAGCGATTGCGCCATTTGCGGGCGCTGCGACCGGTTCAGGCGGTGAAATCCGTGATGAAGGCGCAACAGGTCGTGGTGGTAAACCAAAAGCAGGTTTAACAGGCTTTACGGTTTCAAACTTAAATATTCCGGGCTTTGAACAGCCTTGGGAAGAAAACTACGGTAAACCATCTCGTATGGCATCTCCACTTCAAATTATGATTGAAGGGCCGTTGGGTGGTGCTGCGTTCAATAACGAGTTTGGTCGTCCTGCGTTAAACGGTTACTTCCGTACTTTTGAACAAAACGTGAATGGCGATGTGAAAGGCTTCCATAAGCCAATTATGATTGCGGGTGGTTACGGTAATATCCGTCCAGACCACGTGGAAAAAGATGCGATTCAACCAGGCGATTTATTGATCGTCCTTGGTGGCCCTGCAATGCTGATCGGTCTTGGTGGCGGTGCTGCATCTTCTGTAGACAGCGGTAAACTCGGTGAAAACTTAGATTTCGCTTCTGTACAACGTGAAAACCCTGAAATGGAACGTCGTTGCCAAGAAGTGATTGATGCATGCTGGCGTATGGAAGACTTCAACCCAATCGTGTCTGTGCATGACGTGGGTGCAGGTGGTGTTTCTAACGCAATGCCTGAGTTGGTGAATGACCACGAACTGGGTGCGATTCTTGATTTGCGTAAGATTCCATCGCTTGAGCCGGGCATGTCTCCAATGGAGATTTGGTCAAACGAAGCGCAAGAACGTTATGTTTTAGCTATTCGTCCAAGTTCTTTAAGCCTGTTTGAATCACTTTGTGCACGTGAACGTTGTCCGTTTGCAGTATTGGGTGAAGCGACTGAAGCACGTCACTTAACTGTTGAAGATCCATTGTTTGAAAACAAAGCCGTGGATATGCCAATGCAGGTCATGCTAGGTGGCACACCACGTATGAGTCGTTCGTATGAAACGATTGAACGTCAAGGTGACGACTTTGATGCATCTAAAGTCACAGATTTGAAAGATGCAATTTACCGTGTACTTAAAAATCCAACGGTTGCATCGAAATCATTTTTGATCACCATTGGTGACCGTTCAATTACAGGTATGGTTGCACGTGATCAGTTTGTAGGCCGTTGGCAGGTTCCTGTTGCAGATGCAGCAGTAACCACAACAAGCTTACAAGGCTATACAGGTGAAGCAATGGCGATGGGTGAACGTCCGCCTGTTGCCTTGTTAAATCCTGCGGCATCTGCGCGTTTATCGGTTGCAGAGTCGATTTCAAATATTATGTCTGCAAAAATCGACCAGATCAGTGACATTAAATTGTCTGCAAACTGGATGGCGGCGGCAGGGCAAAAAGGTGAAGACCAAGCTTTATTCGAAGGTGTAAAAGCCATCGGTATGGAAATGTGTCCTGCACTCGGTATTGCAATTCCAGTCGGTAAAGACTCATTGTCAATGCGTACGACTTGGAATGATGAAGGCGAAGACAAATCGGTGACTTCACCGATGTCAGGTGTAATCACAGCCTTTGCTCCTGTGACTGATGTACGTAAAACCTTAACGCCTGAATTGAAAAATGAAGAATCAGTACTTGTCCGTATCGATCTTTCTAAAGGTCAGTTCCGTTTAGGTGGCTCAATCCTTGCTCAGGTCTATAAAGCGATTGGTTCAGTGACACCTGATGTGGATAGTTTTGACGACTTCAAAGCTTTCTTTACATTGGTTCAAGACTGGAATAACCGCGGCTTAATTAAGGCTTACCACGACATCGGTGATGGTGGTTTGCTTGCAACTGTTGCGGAAATGATGTTTGCGGCACGTCTCGGTGTGGCTTTAGAAGATCAATCAACTGAAAGTCTATTTGCAGAAGAAATTGGTGCAGTGCTTCAAATCAGCGCGTCTGATTGGGCAACACTTGCAGAAGAAGTTGCGGCATCTACATTACGCGATGCAATTGCGGTTATTGGTACTGTAAATAATACAGATCAATTGACTGTAAATGGCTTAGTGCTTGAACGTGCAGACTTGCAAGTGGCGTGGACTGAAGTGTCACATCAGATTCAACGTCTACGTGATAACGTGGAAACAGCGGATCAAGAATTTGCATTGATCACGGACAAATCACATGCAGGTATTATTGCAAAACCTACATTTGATTTGAACGAGCCAATCGAAGCGCCGTACATCAACGAACGCCGTCCAAACATGGTGATCTTACGTGAACAAGGCGTAAACGGTCATGTTGAAATGGCTGCGGCATTCGACAAAGTTGGTTTCAATACTGTAGACGTGCACATGAGCGACTTGCTTGCAGGTCGTATCAGCCTAGATGACTTTGAAGGTCTTGTGGCATGTGGTGGTTTCTCTTACGGTGACGTAATGGGTGCTGGTGGTGGCTGGGCGAAATCAGTTTTGTTCAACCCAAAACTTCGTGACCAATTTGAAAAATTCTTCAATCGTGACGAAACGTTCTCTCTTGGTATTTGTAATGGCTGTCAAATGTTGTCGCAATTGGCGCCACTGATTCCGGGTGCTGAAGCTTGGCCGCGTTTCCACCGCAACACTTCTGAGATGTTTGAAGCGCGTGCAGTAAACGTTCGTGTTGAAAAATCGAACTCTGTATTGTTAGAAGGTATGGAAGGTTCAATCCTGCCGATCGCAGTTGCACATGGTGAAGGTCGTGTGGTAACAAGCGCGGATAACTTGGCTGCATTAAATGCAGGCAATCAAGTGATCTTGCGTTATGTCGATAGCCAAGGGAACCCGACTCAACACTATCCAATGAACCCGAATGGTTCACCAGAAGCGATTTCAGGTGTCACATCGAAAGATGGTCGTGCAACGATTATGATGCCGCACCCTGAACGTAACTTCCGTGCGGTACAGCATTCTTGGAAGCCTGAAGAGTGGACGGAAGATGGTGCATGGTTACGTATGTTCCGTAATGCACGTAAGTTCATTGGTTAATTTGAAGTCTGTGTTTTGAAAAGCCACCTTCGGGTGGCTTTTTTATTGAATTAATTTTTTTGTTTTTTGAATTTTTATTTCTCCCGTTGAAGTTGGTTTAGATTTTGCTTTTATATTTATGTGAAAGTGATATTGTGTAATAAGTGCACAAATATCATGCAAAATAGAAGAAAGATGGATTACTAAACAATTTCAGTATCAACACTTATGTATGAGGTGATGACATGATTAAAACAGTTACATACGAAGCAGTCGATAAGTCTGCGTTACGTAAAAAAGGATGGAAGTTGTTTGCTGTGATTTTGAGCTTGCAATTGATCTTTTTGATTTTGGGGTATATGTTGCAGATGTGATTTTGAGAATATAAAAAAACCGCCGAGAGGCGGTTTTTTATTGAATGTACTATTTATATAAAATAGACTGCATTTTTAGTTGGCGTAATTTTAAACAAAATTTATATCTATATGACTTTACTTTTCATGGGCGAAAAGTAACAAAAGCCCTTTGTTCGTCTGATGGGGCATCCTTGTTCACAGTTTGACGGGCGACATCTATGTCACAAGTCATGTGATTGAATTTAGCCTTTGAAAATGTTTTCATAAAAGTAGTAAAAGTCACTGGTCTTTTTAAATTGAGAAATTTGTGTTGAACCAGGATAAAGTTGTGACGGTACCTCAATTAAAAAACCAAAGTTTACTAATTCCATATTGGGATTTTTAATATCATATTCGAATTCAGGATCATCACGATTGGTTTCTATGGTGTAAATTTCCTCTATTAGGTAAATTAAATGGCTATTTAATCTAGTAATAATATATGTATATTTATCAAAAATTTGCTTTGAAATACTAAGGTTTTTAAACAGTACAGAAGCACGGCCTATCATTTTTGCTTGTTTTTCTAGGTAGGTTTGATCAAGTATTCCTAAAATTTCAATGCTTAATTCTAAATTGTCCTTGTCTTTAAAAAACTTTTCGATAAACCCAACATTTATATTTTCTGCTTCTTCAATAAAAGCTAATAATTGTTTTTGTTCTTTCAAAGTACGAAATTTAGTATAGCTTTCAATTGAACCTGTAATTAAAGATGCAAAAGGGATAGATTTAATTGTGTCTTCTAGCAGAGTATTGGCTGTTTTAAAGATAATTTCATCTGCTAAATTTTCAGTTGTTGTTAAAGCAAGTTCACGGGCAATATTTTTATTAGACATAGGTACAGTCGATCAATATGATTGATGTGATATTAATAAAATCTACATTAAAGCGCTATGCTCAAACTCATCTACTATGTCCCCGAATCTCATCTTGAATCCACCAAACTTGCGATTTTTGAAGCAGGAGCAGGTGGTATAGGGAATTATGAACACTGTGCATGGCAAGTTTTGGGCACAGGGCAGTTTAAACCTGTAAAAGACGCAAATCCGTTTATAGGTCAGTTAGATGCTTTGGAGCAAATTCCAGAGTGGCGGGTGGAAACCATTGTTCCAGAGGAAAAAGCTTCTGCTGTGACAAAGGCTTTAAAATTAAGTCATCCCTATGAAGAACCCGCTTTTGAGTTTATTCAAATCGTGGATATTTAATCTTAAAAGAAGTTTGTGGCGGAGTCTTAAGGTTTAATATTTAATTGAGACTTTAACCTTCGGTTCGACCTACTTTTCTTTCGGGAAAAGTAGGCAAAACCATTGTCATCAGCAAAACTCGACTGCTTTCATCATTTGATTAAATAAGTCGCAGAAACTCTATGATAGGTATTTAGGTTAGCTCGAACAGTTGCTGATGACCTTAACGCGTATCAAACTTTTGCAATCACTGTAATTAAGACAGCAGCTAAACCTTCTGAATAAATAACTCACGATCAAAACGATACTGCGGGAAAAACACACCGTCTTCTGCACGCTCACCTGCACCAATCACCATCACAGGGTATTGCTGATCATTTAGATTTAACAGTTTACGAACCAAAGGCTCATCAAAACCTTCCATCATACAACTATCGAAACCATAGGCACGTAAAGCTAGCACTAGATTCTCACATGCTAAAGCTGTGGTTTTACTTGCCCAAAGTTTTGCATCGGCTTGATTAAATGCAGTTACAGGCAGTTGTTTGTCTAAGCTACGTGCAATTTTGAAAGCCACTTTCTTAAAGTTACCCAGTGCATTTAAGTAACCTGTCTTATAGTTATAAGGAATGAACTTATAATATTTCTGTACAGTCGCAGGCGCTTCAGGAAAAGGGAACTCTGTAATGTTGCGTTTTGCCATTTCATCATTACGGTCTGTACGCGCGACACACACGATCAGTTCTGACGCAGTTTTTGCCGCAAGCTGATTTAGACAAGCTTTGACCAGCTGTTTTTTCTTAGTGGGATTCTGCACCACATAAAAAGTCCAAGGCTGTAAGTTAGATGAGTTTGGTGCAAGTAGGGCCAAATCTAAACAGTCATCAAGTACTTCAGTTGGAATTTCTTTCTTGGTAAATTTGCGAACCGAACGGCGGCTTTGGATGACTTTCTTAAAATTTTCAACATCGATACCTTGTGGTGCAGGCTCAAAGTAACGCTTTTTTTCTGTAGTGTTCGACATAAGTAGTTTTTCCGAATGGGTTCTTAAATATGTTGGGACGGAAAATAAAAAAACCACTGTGTAATATGCAACACAGTGGTTTTTAGTCATTCAACGATGAAGGATTAGTTGAACTGGGTGAAATCAGGTTTACGCTTTTGCATAAATGCTGATACGGCTTCCATCATTTCTGGAGAGCCGACACGATCCATGAAAATTTCAGCTTCATGATCAATCCAAGCCACAATTTCATTTACATTGTGTTTCATCAAAGCTTTAGACTGCACTAAAGAGGCTAAAGGTAAAGCAGACAATTGTGCCGCTTTTTTAGCTGCTGCTGCATAGACATCATCTTCAATACTGTTGACAAGGTTTGCAGCAACTGCAGTTGCACTGTCAAACTTCTGAGCGGTCAGCAGTAATTCAGCAGCTTTGTGATAACCTGCTTGTTCTACCAATAATTTGCTTGAAGCACCTTCTGGAGATAAACCAAGGCTTACAAATGGAATCTGGAATAGGGCAGTGTTGTCGCTATAAACCAAGTCACAATGTAACAGGATCGTTACCCCAATACCAATCGCCACACCACGTACAGCCGCAATCAACGGTTTAGAAAATTTTGCCGCAGATTTAAGTAAAATAAATGGAGGGCCTTCAGCCGCAGGTGCTTGACCTTTTTGCGCTGCAGATTTCATAAAATCTTGCATGTCGTTGCCTGCGGTAAAGTCCGCGTCTTCACCACGTAGAATGACAGCACGAACGCTATTGTCTAGATCTGCTTCATCTAAAGCTTTTGCGATCCATAAATAAAGTTCGCCATACAACGCATTCTTTGCTTCAGGACGGTGAATGGCTAATGTCAGTACGCCATTGTCTAATTTTGCATTCAAATGTTGATGAGGTTGTTGAATACAGCTCAGTGTCATCGTACTATCCTTGCTAGAAAGTTTGGTTTAATTTTATGGGCTCATTATGTCGCATAATTTTATGATCGACACAACTGACCAGTTCATAAAAAAGTAAAAGATTTATGCCATATACATTTGATTATCTCGTATTCATTGGTCGCTTCCAGCCATTTCACTTGGCACATATGCAAACCATCAAGATTGCTTTAGAGCAAAGTCAAAATGTCATTTTGGCTTTAGGCTCTGCGCAAAATGAACGAAATACGAAAAATCCATTTTTAGCATCTGAACGTGAAGAAATGATTTTATCGAACTTTTCAGAAGCACATCAAAAACGGATTCACTTTGTACATGTAATTGATGTTTATAATGATGTTAAATGGGTGCAATTGGTAAAAAAATTAGTGAATCATGTAGTCACACCTGAGGCGAAGGTTGGACTGATTGGCCATTTTAAAGATGATTCTTCGTATTATTTACAGCTTTTTCCTGAGTGGCAAATGGTTGAGCTCGATAGTCTACAAGACGCGATGTCTGCAACACCTGTTCGTGAGGCTTATTATCGAGGTGATATTTTAGAGCAGGCGTTTCCATTGGGAACCAGTGAGTTTTTACATAAATTCCAACAAAGTGAAATATATAAACAGTTACAACACAAATTTTTAACTCAGGACCCATCCAATTTAGACTAAGGTTCTCATTCGAATAAAAATATTTCGACGAGGATCGAGTTCAATGGATAGAAGACAACAGACGAAACAGATTGCAAGTCATACGGCCATTAAAAATGCTTTGCTGATTGCAGGTGTTACATTTGCATTCAGCACTCAAGTGCAGGCCCAGTCATGGACATTGACGCCTCAGAGTAATGTAGGCTTTGAAATTAAATCCTTAGGCGTGACCGTTGTAAGAGCTAAATTTAATCGGGTGCAATCCAGCATGCAGTTTGATGCCAAAGCACCACAGCATGCCTCAACGAATTTTGTCATGGATGTAAATAGCCTAAGCTTGAGTAAACCTTCATTGAAAAATATGATTTTGGGTGAAGATTTGTTTTATGCATCCAAGTACAAAACCGCTAACTTTAAAAGCACCAGTTTTAAAGATTTGGGTGGCGGTCAATATAATATTCTCGGAAACTTAACACTTCGCGGCATTACCAAGCCTGTTAGCTTTAGCACGACCTTAAAACCAAGTGCTAATAATGCTAATCTGCTAGATGTTCAGTCCTCAGCCGTGATTAACCGAAGTGACTTTGGCATGAAAAAAGCCATTGCTGGTGTAGGCGAAAAAGTGAATATTCAACTGTCAGGGCAGTGGAAAGTGCAATAGGGGCTTCATATCTTAAAGACCTATATTCAGGGCTTTATTAATTCATCGCTGCGTGAGCTTGTTCAATCAAGAGATCTGTCAGCACATTTAACTGCAGCGACTGCTGTTTCCAATGGTGCCAATACAAAGGCAAATCGATATTGTGCTGAGGATCCACCTCAACCAATGAGCCATCCTGCAAACGCGGTTTGGCTTGGTAATAGGGTAACCAACCGTAGCCGAGTCCCATCGTAACCGCATCAAAAAATGCACTGGAAGACGGAATAAAGTGATGTGGATATTGAGTTGGATTGAGGCCAAACTTTTGTTGGATATGCGCGGTGTGGAGTTGATCTTTTGCGTTAAAGATCAGTGCAGGAGCTGCACGTAGAGACTCCCGGTTAACGCCTTGTTTAAACCATTGCTGTACAAATGTTGGGGTGGCGACAAAACGATAGTTCATATCGCCAATGTATTCGGCTACACAGCCTTTCATGGCTTGTGATTCATCTGTCACGCAGGCATTCACCAAACCGGCTTCAAGTAAGTGATGGGTTTGTGATTGGTCATCGACCTGAAAATGCACCACGATCTTTTGTTCAATTAATGTTGACTGTAGCAAGGGCAACAACCATGTCGCTAAGGAGTCGGCATTGGTTGCAATGTTGATTTGATAAAAAGCAGAGGTGTTCATATGACCCGTGAGGTTCTGAATGAAACTTTGCTCTAACAGTCGGCTATGTTGCAAATAATGCAGCAGTGATTGACCTGCTTGTGTCGGGCGGCAAGGTCTTTCTCGAACAATTAATAAATGCCCCAAACTTTTTTCTAGGCTTTGTATGCGTAAAGTGACGGCTGAAGCAGTAATGCATAGCTGTTCAGCAGCAAGGTCAAAACTTCCTGTTTCTGCCACAGCTAAAAATGCGTCGCACTGTTTATGATTCAGCATATCTGGACTCACTTTAAACTAAAAATATTTTAGTTATATTGATATTTTCTAAATAATACTTAATTTAATTAAAAATGAAAGATAATCCCGACATCATCAATTAAGTTGAAAAGTCAAAATGTTAAGTACATATGTAAAAGGGCTTGCAGTCGGGATGAGCCTCATTATTGCCATTGGGGCTCAAAATGCATTCGTGCTTAAACAGGGGCTCAAAAAGCAGTTTGTTTTTTGGGTATGTTTTGTCTGTGCACTGTCGGATTCGATTTTAATTGTCTTGGGCGTTTCTGGTTTTTCAAAAGTGCTTGAGCACTATCCTGAAATTATTCAGTTTGCCAAATGGGCGGGGGCACTTTTCCTGTTTTGTTATGGATTCCAACATGCACTGCGGGCATTCAAATCACAGCAGGGCTTGGAGGCAAGTTCCATTGAAAAGCATCATTTAATGAATATTGTTTTGCTGTGTTTGGCGCTGACTTGGCTTAATCCGCATGTGTATTTAGATACGGTTATTTTACTGGGTTCTATTTCAACTCAGTTTGAGCAACCTGCGTACTTTGCTTTGGGGGCTGTGTGTGCATCTTGGTTGTTTTTCTTTGCTTTGGGCTATGGGGCTCGTGTGCTTATCCCCATTTTTGCAAATCCGAAAGCGTGGAATGTACTGGATGGGATCATCGCGTTGGTGATGTGGGGGATCGCCATTTCACTGCTTGTGAAATAAAAAGTGTGTGCAATAAAAAACAATAAATTAAAAAATCACAAAAAACAAAGCCCGCATCTGCGGGCTTATGTACATTAAGCTTGTAATGCTTTTAAGTCTTCTAAAACTTGTTCAGCATGTCCCGCAGCTTTTACCTTACGATACTCTTTAACCAGTTTACCGTTATGGAAAATAAAAGTTGAGCGCTCAATGCCCATCACTTTTTTACCATACATATTTTTTTCTTTAATCACATCAAAGTGTTTACACAGTACTTCTTCTTTGTCGCTGATTAAATTAATGGTTAAAGCCTGCTTTTCTGTAAAATTCTGGTGCGCTTTAACCGAGTCACGTGAAACACCAATAATTGTGGTTTGTAGGGCATCAAACTGATCTTTTAAACATGAAAAACCAACGGCTTGAGTTGTGCAACCTGACGTTGAATCTTTCGGGTAGAAATACACAATTAGCCATTCAGTCGGCACTTCAGTTAAGTTCACTTCACCTGTTGTGGTTGGGAAATTCTGATTCGGAAGTTGGATGGTATCAGTCATGTTCTATCCTTAAATGTCGCGTTGTTCTAATTCAAGTGGTAAAAAGGCATAATTTTCGTGATACAGAATATCACCTTTAACAACCGAAAGTGGATGTTTGAAAATTGGGCCATCAATCACCGTAGTGTGGAATTCACCCGCTTCGCCGCATGGGTCAATGCCTCTTGCAACCAGTTCATCGACATATTCAAGGCTAAGCACTTGACCTAAGTCTTCAACTGTCATGCCTAAGTTTAAGTTGACCGTAACGATGATGCTTTGAAATCCAAGTTGAATAAACTCATGCACAATGTCTAAACGCGGACGTTGCCACAGTGGCATACATAAGCTGAGCTCACTTTTATCGCAAACGGATTGATTCCATTCGGCATGTGCCATTAAATCAATATCACCTGTGACTAAACTTTCTGCTCCAAGAGCTTGAGCTTTTCGTAACAGTTGAATGAACTGGTTTTCATAGTCTTGCCACGTTGCGGAGGCACTGTAGATGGGAAGCCCAATTGCTTTTGCCTGCGCATGAATAATATCGAGGGACATTCCATGTGAACGTGATTTCAGACCTTGCTCTTCTAACATGACAATTAATGCAACAGGTTCACCCATTTGCATCGCCTGATATAAAGCAAGGCTGCTGTCTTTTCCACCACTATATGACGCAACAAATTTTCGATTTTGGGCGCGTGTATTCCATTGGGTGAGCATATTTTCAGGTTCTATCTATTTTGAACATATAAAAAAGCCTGCATAGAGCAGGCTTCATTCACATTCAGTGAATTATTTTTTCGGAGCAGCTTTCATTGCTTCTTCAGTTAAAGATTTTAATTTACCTGTTAACTGTGGACCGAAACATGTTTGTAAGTCGTTATTTTGCTTTTGTACAAAAGCTAAAGTAGACGGGCTTTTCTTTTGGTTGATCGCACTTTGGATTTCCCATTTTTGTGCATTGGTCAACTTACCATCAGCTTCAACTGCACAAGTACAGTATTTGCTTACTTCTGCTGCGCTAAGCTTTTTGCTTTTTGCAGTTTCTTCTTTACAAACATTAATTAATGCCGATTTTACATTGCTGCTTTTATACGCTTCTTGTAATTTGTTCGATTCAGCAGCATTTGAAGCTGTAGCGAACAATGCAGCTGCAGACACCAATGTAGAAAGCAAAATGTTTGATTTTAAATTTTTCATAAACTGTACCTTGTCGTTACGGTATATAACGCGTTGGGTCTGTTACGCCAGCATCTGCAAAACCTTCTTTACGAAGACGGCAGCTGTCGCATTTCCCACAAGCACGTCCTTGGTCATCTGCTTGGTAGCAAGACACCGTTTGACTATAGTCTACGCCATGTTCTATACCTAAGCGAATAATATTTGCTTTGGATAAATGTAACAGAGGTGTTTCAAATTTAAGAGGTTTTCCTTCAACGCCAACCTTGGTGGCAAGGCGAGCCATGTTGGCAAATGCCTCAATAAATTCAGGTCGACAGTCAGGATACCCTGAATAATCAACAGCATTAATACCAATCACAATGGCTTCAGCATCTAAAACTTCGGCTGCTGCGAGGGCATAAGATAAGAAAATCGTGTTACGTGCTGGAACATAAGTTACAGGAATACCGACTTGTTCATGATCTGGAACATCAATGCTATGGTCTGTTAACGCAGAACCGCCCAAATTACCTAAGTCGATATTAATGACACGATGTTCTACGCCTGCTTTTTTTGTCAGTTCGCGTGCGGCATCGAGCTCAGTGGTTGAGCGTTGACCATACATAAAGCTGAGCGCTGTACAGTCATACTGTGCTTGCGCCCATGCTAAACAAGTTGTTGAGTCTAAACCGCCAGATAACAAAACTATGGCACGAGGGCGCATACAAATTCTCCAAATATAAATTAAAGATGAATAGGCAATGTATTAGCGACCAGTTTCGTCATTCCAAAGCAACTTGTGGAGTTGCAGTTGGAAGCAAACAGGGAGATGGTCTTCTAATATCCATTGCGCAAGATCACGTGCAAGTTGAGGTAAACGAGCAGCACCTTTCTCAACGGCAAAAGCAGGAGAGAACCATACTGTGCTGACTTTTTCATTGAGTTTATAGTCTTCAACTTGCTGTTTTGACCACTCATAATCCTCACGGTTACAAATTACAAATTTGATTTGGTCGTGCTGGGTTAAATGGTCGAGATTCGAAAGCAAATTTCGTGCAACTTCACCTGAAGTTGGAGTCTTCAAATCTAATACTTTTGAAACACGTGGGTCAACCTTAGACACATCTAAAGCACCACTGGTTTCTAAAGAGACTTCACAGCCGAGGTCAGCAAGACGTTGCATTAGAGGTAATGCATTGGGCTGTGCAAGGGGTTCACCACCTGTCACGCAGACATAAGGGGTTTTAAAATCAAGCGTGGTTTGAATAATCTGATCTAAAGATTGGCGTTCGCCACCTTCAAACGAATAGGTCGTATCGCAGTATGTACAACGTAGTGGACAACCCGTTAAACGAATAAAAACTGTTGGCAGTCCTGAGGTGTTGGCTTCTCCTTGCAAAGAATAAAAGATCTCCGTGATACGTAGACCCGCAGAAGGATCAGAAACAGGGATAGCAGAAGATCGAAGCGTATTCATAGCAAAATTAAACCACAGGTTAGAAAAACAAAAATCTCTACGGCTAGTCTTAACCGTAGAGATGAGGAACTTGAGTTCCGTACGACAACTAAAAATTATTCGTCGCGTAGTAAATCGTTCAAGCTCGTTTTAGAACGTGTTTGTGCATCTACTTTTTTCACGATGATTGCAGCATACAGGCTGTAAGTACCGCATTTAGAAGGTAAGCTACCTGCAACTACAACAGAACCTGCTGGTACACGACCATAGTGAATTTCGCCAGTTGCACGGTCAAAAATCTTAGTCGATTGACCAATGAACACGCCCATCGAAATCACAGAACCTTCTTCTACGATCACGCCTTCTACGATTTCAGAACGTGCACCGATGAAGCAGTTGTCTTCAATAATCGTTGGGTTTGCTTGAAGTGGCTCAAGAACACCACCAATTCCTACACCACCAGATAAGTGAACGTTTTTACCAATTTGAGCACATGAACCAACAGTTGCCCATGTGTCAACCATGGTGCCTTCGTCAACATATGCACCAATGTTGACATAAGAAGGCATTAACACCACGTTTTTCGCTTGGAAAGAGCCTTTACGTGCAACCGCAGGAGGAACAACACGTACGCCAGCCGCTTTAAACTGTTCTTCAGTCCAACCTGTAAATTTGGTATCTACTTTGTCGTAGAATTGAAGGTCACATGACTCAATTGGTTTGTTGTCATTTAGTTTGAATGATAAAAGCACAGCTTTTTTCACCCATTGATGAACAACCCACTCACCATCAATTTTTTCAGCAACACGTAATGTCCCGTTATCTAAACCAGCAATGACTTCTTCAACTGCTGCACGAACTTCAGCAGGACAGTCCGCTGCTGTAAAATTCGCACGGTCTTCAAACGCTTGTTCAATAATTGTTGAAAGCTGAGACATGATCTTCCTTCCAGAAAAAAAATTTTCCTGATTTTACACTATATTGTGCAGAGAATAGATGAAAAAACAGCATAGGATCGGAAATAATAATGAATGATTGGAAATAAGACTTTTAGAGCTGTTTGAGTAGAGGCGTTAAGTAAAGAATTGCGATATACAACAACAATAAAATCTAAAATGTATCAAAAAATAACAAAAACAGCCCAAATCTTGAATAAAAAATAGTCCGAGACTGTTCTAAGATGACCTCATCAAAAAATTGTAAATGATGTAAAAAAATCTTTAATTGGAGGAGAAAAAACATGAAATCATTACGTTTCGTTGCAATCGCAGCAGCAATGTCAGCAGTCGCAGGTACAGCTTTTGCTGATGATGCAGTCGTAAAAGATGGTTATGCTTTTGACCAAAATAAATTAATTCCTACAGGTGTTCGTGCTGAAGTCGGTACAACAGGTTATGGCGGTGCTTTGTTGTGGACAGCTAACCCATATGTTGGTTTAGCTTTAGGTTACAACGGTGGTGACATTTCATGGTCTGATGATTTGTCTATCGATGGCACCAAATACGACATGGATATGGACAACAGCCTTGCTTATTTAAATGCTGAGATTCGTCCATGGGGTACAAGTACAAATCGATGGGCTCAAGGTTTATACGTTGCAGCTGGTGTAGGTTACATTGATAACGATTATGCATTGAGCAAACGTTTGAATAATTCAAATGACACAATCAAAATTGATGGTAAGAACTTCAATGCTCCATCAGGTAGTGGTTCTGTCGATGGTTCTTTAGCATATAAAAATGATATTGCTCCATATGTAGGTTTTGGTTTAGCGCCTAAGATTAATCAAAACTGGGGTGTATTTGGTGAAGTAGGTGCTTACTACACTGGTAACCCTTCTGTGAATTTAACAGCGACAGGATTACAAGAAGTCGGTGGTTCAACTTCAGGTCAAACTGCTGCTGATAATGAAGCGCGTAAAATTGCGAATGACGATAAATACGAGTGGATGCCAGTTGCAAAATTGGGTGTAAGTTACCACTGGTAATCAACACATAAAAAAACGAGCTTCGGCTCGTTTTTTTATGTGTGATTTTAGCTAAAGTCTTTAAAAATGATGGGCTAACTTGAGTCCTAAGATCCATGCATCATTATCATTCAGCGCTGAAAGTCCTGTAATGTTTGCCAGTGGATTTGAGTCGGAAGATGTTTTGGACTTCTTAAAATGCAAATAATATAGACCAGCCGCAATATCAAACTCAGTGTTATATGTGTACATGCTGCCTAGCCCAATGCCTTGGTACCCATCACTTGGGTTAAGGGTAGATGCAGGATTATTAATCCCAGAGTCCCAGAGTAGTTCCATAGTACTCAGCCACTTTTTGTTCCATACGTGTGCTAAGCCGAGTTTTGCAGACCATTGATCTTCATTGTACTGAATAAGTTTGACTTCTGTGGCTTCAGGGTAAAATATCGCAACATAATCGATCACAGCTTTAAATTTGGGTGGTTGAATGACAAAGTCTTGCCAATTTACCCAGCGTATTGTCCCGTACAAGATATTTTGATTGGGAAGTCCTGTCATGAAATCAAGGTTTACAGATTGTGGTGTTTTCACTTCCATCACATTGGGTGTATCTATGCCGACTTCGATAGACTCTGTTGTGGTGATTTCATGTTTAATCGCTGAGCGATAAGTCAAAGACGTTCTAAAATAATATTCAGGGATTTGATAACTAATACCTGCTAACCAGCCCAAGCTTTCATCTTGTTTAAACTCGGCATCATAGCCATCAAACACAGAATAGGCCTGACCTTTCGCTTTTAAAGAGCCTGCAAAACTTTGATAGCTTAAACCACCATAGATTTCCCATTGTGGGTTGATTTTGTAGCCTAAAAGCGAACTGAGATTATGACTTTCAAAGTCGATATCGGCAGATTCAACCTCATAACTTTCACCGTAAATTTTTGGGCGATAGCGATAATCGATGTCTACAGCAAAAGGCTGGTCATAAATGACAGCAAAGTTGAATTGAGGATTTAGTTGCAGTTTTAACGCAGCTCCCAGCATTACTTGTTTATTGCTTAAATTGCCTGTTGAAAAGTCAGTGATGCCAAACTGTTGCAGTATCTCTGTATGTTGAACTTGGCCAGAAACATCTGGATCAATATAAGCCAGAGAAATTTCTGCATAATTTCCATGTTCAAAAAAGGGTTGTATTGTTTGACCTGACAGTTCAAAAGCAGCAGCAAAACTTGATCCCGACGAATAGAAACATAAACAAAGTAATGGAGAGCCCAACAGATTTTTACTCACTGTTATTGCTCACTATTGTTTATATCAGTTGATCAAATAATACACTATACTCATTTAAAGTATATGATTTTAAAAATAAAAAAAGAGACTCTGAGGTCTCTTTTTAGAATAAAAGCGTTTTAGTCTTCAGGATAAGCTACTCTTTTCAGTGCTTTAATATCTGCATCTGGTGAGCACAGCGAGATAAATTCATAGCCATAGCCACGTAGGAGGTGACCTTTACGCACTGCAATCCATGTGGTATTGAGACCAAAAATATCAGTTGGAATTTGTTTTAAGCGATAGTCACGTTCAACGTCATAGGCCACATTATTGACAATACCAACACCCATATTCAGTTCAACATAGGTTTTAATCACATCGGCATCTAAAGCAGACATTACGATGTCGAAATCCACACCGGCATCTTCAAAGGCTTTGTCAATTTTTGAGCGACCTGTGAAACCGCCGTGGTAGGTAATCAGTGGATATTCCGCCAAGTCTACAATGCTAATATTTTGCTTGCTCGCCAGTGGGTGGCTTTGTGGGGTAATAATGCTGTGTTGCCAATTATAGAACGGTACACTGGCCAGATTGTCCTCAGTGGTGAGTGACTCAGTTGCAATACCAATATCAGCTTCACCTTGTAGAAGCATTTCGGTAATTTCAACAGGGCTAGCTTGTTGCAAAATAAGATGAACTTTTGGAAACTCTTTTTTGAATTGATTGACAATCGGGGGTAGCACGTAACGCGCTTGCGTATGTGTAGTTGCAATCGTCAAAGTACCTTCATCGACACGGTTAAAATCATCTGCAAGACGTTTAATATTGTCTGCATCGACCAACATGCGTTCAACAATACCCAATAGTGCTTGGCCAGGTTCAGTTAAACCTAGTAAGCGTTTCCCTTTACGAATAAAAAGCTGTACACCTAATTCATCTTCTAGGTCTTTGATGTGCTTACTCACCCCCGACTGAGAGGTATATAGTGCAGCAGAGGCTTCGGTGAGGTTGAAGTTTTGTCTCACCGTTTCTCGAATTATTCTGAGTTGTTGAAAGTTCATAGTTTTGGATCTCTTTTATGATGAATGAGGCATTTAACATGCCCCATTCAATTGGTCTTAAGCCGCAGGTTTTGCAAATAAATGCAAGTTTGATGGGCTTAACCATACCGTTTGATTCGGTCTAAATTGGTGTAATTTTGCTTCTTCAGAAGTTAGTGAGATTTCAATCAGTTTGCCTTGGCGATCATGGAGCTCGGCAACCACTTTGCCCGCGATCCATAATTCTCGTACGAACGTTGCTTGGATGGCATTGTCTTGCGGCTGTGCATGAATACGTAATTCATCTGGACGGGCAAAGGCAATCACGTCACCCGAAGGTGCATTGCGTAAAGAGTCTAATTGAATACGGTCTTCACCAATTTGGATTGTCCCTGCGTTGTTTTGACCTTCGAAACGGTTTGCTTGACCTAAGAAGTCAAACACAAACGGCGTTGCAGGCTTTTCATAAACCTCGCGGGGTGATCCAATTTGCTCAACATTCCCTTTATTCATCACAATGATTTGATCTGCGACTTCTAAAGCTTCTTCTTGGTCATGCGTTACAAAGATTGAGGTGATATGAAGTTCATCATGCAAAGTACGTAACCAACGACGGAGCTCTTTACGTACTTTTGCATCCAAAGCACCAAAAGGCTCATCTAGTAACAGTACACGTGGTTCAACCGCCAAAGCACGTGCCAGTGCAATACGTTGACGCTGACCGCCAGAAAGTTGCGCTGGGTAACGTTCTGCCAAGAACCCCAATTGGACTAAGTCCAGTAAACGCGTGACACGTTTTTTAATTTCAGCTTCAGATGGGCGTGTTGCACGTGGGCGAACGCGGAGACCAAAGGCGATATTGTCAAATACGGTCATATGGCGGAATAGGGCATAGTGCTGGAAAACAAAACCGACTTGACGTTCACGCACATGCACATCGGTTGCGTCCTGACCTTCTAAAATGACTTGTCCACGATCTGCCGATTCTAAACCCGCAATGATACGAAGTAGGGTGGTTTTACCACAGCCCGATGGCCCAAGTAATGCAACCAATTGACCATCAGGGAAATCGAGGGAAATGTTGTTCAGCGCATGGAATGCACCAAAGTGTTTTTCAATATTTTTAACTTGAATACTCATGAGGTCATTCCTTTAAACTGTTGAATCATTATGTTTGTTTTGCTTTTCTTGACGAATCTCAACCCATGTTTTTAAAACAAGAGTCACAATCGCTAAAAGCGCCAAGAGTGAAGAGACAGCAAAAGCCGCACTGAAGGTATATTCGTTATAGAGAATTTCGACATGCAGAGGCAAGGTATTGGTTTCACCACGAATATGACCTGAAACGACCGATACCGCACCAAACTCACCCATGGCACGTGCATTACACAGAATGACGCCGTAAATTAAACCCCATTTGATGTTGGGTAGGGTTACTTTCCAGAAGGTTTGCCAGCCTGATGCACCGAGTACAATCGCAGCTTCTTCCTCTTCAGTTCCTTGGGCTTCCATGAGCGGAATAAGTTCACGTGCAACAAAAGGAACGGTGATAAAGATTGTTGCTAATACAATGGCAGGAACGGCATACAGAATTTTGATGTCATTATCCATCAGCCAACTACCGAACCAACCTTGCGTACCAAAAATCAGTACCAGCATTAAGCCCGCGATAACAGGGGATACTGAAAATGGCATATCAATAATCGTGGTCAAGATGGATTTGCCACGGAAGTTAAATTTGGCCACACACCAAGCGGCTGCAACACCAAATACGACATTCAGTGGGACTGCAATCACCGCGGTTAATAAAGTGAGTTTGACTGCGGAGAGAGTGTCTGGATGAACCAAGGCTTGTGCATAGACGCCAACCCCTTGTTTAAAGGCCTCAACGAACACCAAAATCAGCGGTAAGATCAAACAGCTTAAAAAGAACAGTAGAGCAATCGTAATCAGGGTGTAGCGAACCCAAGTTGGCTCACGTGTTGCATCACGCGATTGTAACTTTTCAGCAAGCGCATTACTGTTGATATTCATCGTGCTGTTCTCCCTGTACGACGGCTTGCCCATGCTTGTAACAAGTTAATCAGGAATAAAATGGCAAAAGACAGCACCAACATGACGACTGCAATTGTGGTTGCACCCGCATAATCATATTCTTCTAAGCGTGAAATAATCATGAGCGGCGCAATTTCTGTTTTAAACGGTTGGTTCCCTGCAATAAAGATCACTGAACCGTATTCACCGACGCCACGTGCAAAGGCAAGTGCAAAACCTGTGATGAGTGCTGGAAATAAAATCGGCAAAATCACTTTGGTCACGATCTGTAAACGGTTGGCACCTAATGCTGATGCTGCTTCTTCTAACTCTGTTTCCAAGTCACTGAGAACAGGTTGCACAGTCCGCACTACAAAAGGAATACCAATAAAAATCAGTGCCAATGTAATACCAATTGGGGTATAGGCCACTTGAATCCCTAAAGGCTCAAGATACTGACCGATCCAACCTGTAGGCGCATAAAGTGAGGTGAGTGCAATACCTGCAACAGCGGTGGGTAAGGCAAACGGCAAGTCGACCAAGGCATCTACAATGCGTTTACCCGGAAAACGATAGCGAACCAAACACCATGCTAGAAGGAGACCAAAAACCACATTAATAAACGCGGCGATCAGGGCTGTACTAAAACTGAGCTGCAAAGATTTTAAAATACGTTCTGAACTTAAAATTTCCCATAAACCATCCCAACCTATGCCTAAAGATTTAATAAAAACAGCGGACAACGGAATAATAACGATTAATGACAAATATGCTAGGGTAAAGCCTAGAGAAAGACCAAATCCTGGCAGCACTCGGGATCGCTGCGACATGATTACTCCTCAAAGAGAGAAAGCTGACCTAAAAAGAGTCAGCTCAAATAAAACTGAATTTCGGCACAAGTATCATTTGCAGTGTTAAATTGCAAATTTAAATAAATACTTGCTTTCATTGTGAAAACTAATGTTTTTTAGCACATTTTCTGAAATCAAAAAATCATAAATTTCAGGGAATGGCCCAAAACCTGACGCAACATTAATATGTCCGACTTGGCCCAAGTTCTTAGGCCTAATTTTCCATGCTTTTGCCAGTTGCAGCGCATCTTGAAAATTGAGCCAAGGATCATTTTCACTGATGATCATTTGGGTAGGAACTTGTAGCTTGAGTTGGTGGAAATATTGTTGATAGTCATTTTGGCTATCACGAGCAAAACCAGCATCACCAAAGCGAGCAGGGTTGGCCGGTGCAACCAGAACTAAATTTTTAATGTTTTGATTTAGTTCAGGATGCTGTGCTAAAGCAGCGACTGTCGTTAGACAGCCAAAGCTATGCGCCACAATTTGAATCGGTTCCTGAATGGATTGAACTGTTTTGATAAATTGTTCAATCCATTCATGGAGTATGGGTTTATTCCAATCCTGCTGCTGCACACGAGAGCACGACTTGAGCTGACGTTGTAACCATGATTGCCAGTGGTCATGTTCACTCCCACCCACGCCTGGTACAATTACAGTATGAATCATGTCGATGCTCCCTTACAGCTATTTACTGGACTCGGTTTTATTTCGTCGTATTGGCTTTCACAATTTGGTCAAATACACCACCATTTTCAAAGTGCTGTTTTTGTACCTTGCTCCAACCACCAAATTCTTTATCAATGGTCACCAACTTCAACGGTTTGAATGTGGCTGCATATTTTTTCAAGACAGTTGCATTACGTGGGCGATAGAAGTTTTTCGCTGCAATTTCTTGTCCTGCAGGTGAATACAAATAGTTGAGATATGCTTTCGCCAGATTCAGATTGCCGTCTTTTTCCGCATTTTTTTCAACAATGGCAACGGGTGGTTCTGCCAAAATAGATAGCGAAGGCGTCACGATCTCAAACTTACCCGGTTGTTCACGAATTGCTAAGTGTGCTTCGTTTTCCCATGCTAAGAGAACATCACCGATACCGCGCTCAGCAAAGGTTGTGGTTGCGCCACGTGCACCTGAATCCAGCACTTTGGTATTTTTATAAATTTTACGCACGAATTCTTGTGCTTTGGCATCGTTACCCGCAGGTTGATGTTTCGCCCAAGCCCAAGCTGCTAAGTAGTTCCAGCGTGCACCACCTGATGTTTTTGGATTTGGTGTAATAATGCCAACACCCGGCTTAACGAGGTCGCCCCAGTCTTTAATACCTTGTGGATTTCCTTTACGGACGAGGAACACGATAGTTGAAGTATATGGTGTCGAGTTATTGGGTAATTTCTTTTGCCAGTTTGTCGGTAAAAGTTTCGCTTTTTCAGCAATTACATCGATATCTGCTGCAAGAGCAAGTGTCACAACATCTGCACCTAAACCATCAATGACCGAACGGGCTTGTTTACCCGAGCCGCCGTGAGATTGTTTGAAGTTAATGTCTTGTCCTGTGCGTTGTTTCCAATAAGCGCCAAACTGTTTGTTGACATCTTCATACAGTTCGCGTGTTGGATCATACGACACGTTAAGGAAATCTTTTGCTGCAACACCAAAAGATGTGACTGAAACTAGCGCCGCTAGTACCCCAATTTTTAACTTAGATAAGCTCATGTGAGACCTCAAATTTTAAACGTTTTTAAACATGAGGCAAGAATACTGTGAGTCTTATTGCTAAAAAAATAATAAAAAATGAATTTTATATGAATAAAAAAGAAAAAGAGTTCAGCTTAGAATTCATTAAACTAAAGCAGAAAATTGTTTCAGGGTAGATTGGCATGCATTGCTATAAAAATGCACAAGAAGTCAAACAAATAGAATTATTAGATCGTGCATTTCACTATGGAGATGGCTGTTTTAGTACAGCGCGTATCCGTGAGGGTGTGATTGAGCTAGAGTCTCTACACATAGCACGCTTGAAATTGGCCTGTGAAAGACTGTTGTTGTCAGCAGATTTAGCCTTTATTCAGCGCAGCATCGTGCAATTAAAACAAACCTATGAACACTTAAACGGAACGCTGAAAATTATTATTAGTCGGGGTGAAGGGCAGCGCGGTTATAGTTTGCCAGCACATCCTGCTGACGTTTGGGTATTTTTCTATCCGCAAGCATCAGAGGTTTTGACATACAGCGAAATTGATTCAGGGGTACTGCAACATGCGATGGGGTTAAGTATGCCGCAAATGGTGGGTGTGAAAAGCTTAAACCGTTTAGAGCAAGTCTTACTCAAGCATGAAGCAGAACAGCACGGTTGGTTGGAAGCTTTGGTCACAGATGTGCAAGGTTCTGTCGTTGAAGGTGTGAGTAGTAATTGTTTCATTCTGCTAAATGATCGATGGATTAGTCCCGAACTTCGTTATAATGGCGTACATGGTGTCATGCGTGCCGAAATATTGGCACGGATGCAGCAACAAGGAATGAGCTGTGAGCTGAGAATGATTGATATGGAAGAAATTCCACGCTTTCAAAGTTTATTTTTCTGCAATGCCTTGAGTCCTATGAAAATAGCCAAAAGTCTGAATCATCAGCACTTAGATGTTCAGCCGTGTATAGATTTGTTCCATCGTCTTCAACTTAATCAGATGCAGTAGTATGTCCGCAGCCAAAACCAAATCGAAAAAGAAAACGCAACCACCCCAACGAAAAATGAAAGGGGTGTTATTGATTGCTGTGAGCATCATTGTTTTATTGATGATTGTACTGTGGTCGAGTTTATTTAAGTCCTATCCTGTTGAGGGTAAAAAGCAGTTATTGGCAATTAACTCTGGCGATACCTATTCCGGTTTTATTGACCGCTTAGCCAAAGAAGACATGGCTAGTTTTCCTATTATTTTAAAGCTTTACCAAAAAATATTTATTCATGACACCTTGAAAGCCGGTGTTTATGAAGTGCGTGAAGGTATGAGTATTCGCCAAGTTTTGGATATGATTTCCAATGTCGATAATGCCGAGATGAATCGTATATTGGTGATTGAGGGGACGACCTTTAAACAGCTGATCGAGGCGTTGAAAAAGGATGCATTGGTTAAAAAGGAAGTCTCCAATTTACCCATGGATCAGCTTTTAAAAGCATTAGATATTCCGTATACGCATGCTGAAGGGCTTTTTGCTCCCGATACTTACTTCTTCGCCAAAGGTGAGTCAGACAAAAAAATCTTAACGGATTTATACAAACGCCAAATGAAAGCTTTAGATGAAGCGTGGGCAAACCGTGCGGCAAATTTGCCGTATAAAGACAAATACGAAGCCCTGATCATGGCCTCTATCATTGAAAAAGAAACCAATGTTGACCGCGAACTGGAGCAAGTTTCAGGTGTGTTTGCGCGTCGTCTTCAACTCGGCATGCGTTTGCAAACGGATCCGACCGTGATTTATGGCATGGGCGATAAATATACAGGCAATATTACCCGCCAAGACTTGCGTACTCCAACAGCCTATAATACTTATACCATCAATGGTTTACCTCCTACGCCAATTGCTTTACCAAGTAAAAAAGCCATTGAAGCTACCATGCACCCAGATAACAGTAAAAACATCTACTTTGTTGCAACGGGCAATGGTGGACACACATTTAGTGAGACTTTAGAGCAGCACAATCAAGCTGTAAAAGAATATCTCAGCGTTTTAAAAACCAAGAAGGATGAATAGATGTTTATTAGTTTTGAGGGCACAGAAGGTGTCGGTAAAACCACACTGATTCGCAAAATTTATGAGCATCTAGAACAACAAGGTCAGCAGGTTGTTTTAACGCGTGAGCCAGGTGGTACACCAATGGCTGAGCAAATTCGCTCGCTATTATTGTCAGTCAATCATGAAGAGTCGATGTCGAATGATACCGAACTGCTGCTGATGTACGCGGCTCGTGCACAGCACTTACAACAACTGATCGTGCCTGCTTTAACGAAACATAAAACCGTATTGTGTGACCGTTTTACCGATGCCAGCTTTGCTTACCAATGTGCAGGACGTGGTTTAAGCCAGTCGAAGCTGCAACTTCTGAATGAAAACTTTGTCAGCCATATGCCAAATATTACATTTTGGCTCGATGCCCCGATTGAGACAGGCATGTCTCGTGCGCGGGAAAGGGGGGCTTTGGACCGTTTTGAACAAGAAAAAGCCACTTTCTTTGAAAAAGTTAGAGCAGGTTATCAGCAGTTATGGGAACAATATCCTGAGCGGGTTAAACGTTTGGATGCGACCCAGTCACCAGAGCAGGTTTTTGCACAAGCGTTGCAATATTTAAACTAAAAAATAAGCCAGAAATGTTATTTCATGCTGTAGTGAAATGCATTTTTCTTTTATAGTCAGTGACAAAGGACTGAATGTTGAAGGAAAAATGAAAAGTAACTTAACTGAGATTGTGGCTTTTTTAGAAAAGGAATTCCCGCAAAGTTTAGAAAAATGTCGTATCGAATCTGTCACTGAGCGCGCAGCAACAGTCGTGTATCAGGTAGATGAGCGCGATTTGAGACCGGGTGGGACGGTTTCAGGCCCAACCATGATGACTCTTGCAGACTATGCATTGTATATCGCCATTTTAGGGGAAATTGGGCTGGTCGGTTTAACCGTGACCACCAATTTATCGGTCAACTTTCTAAGTAAACCCGCAGCTTCAACAAATATCCGCGGTGAATGTAAGTTAATGAAAGTTGGCAAAGCATTGGTGGTTGGGGATGTGTGGTTGTATTCAGTGGGTAAGGATGAACCCATTGCACATGTGGTAGGAACTTATTCTATTCCACCCAAATCCTAAAAAATGTCTGAATAAAAAAGCCTGACGAATCAGGCTTTTTTTAAATTAGTTATTCACTAAAGGGGTTTCAACTTTAAAATTGAAAGGGGTGAGTACGGTTTTACGCAGTTCATTCGACAGTTCAGGGTAATCTAAAGTGTAGTGTAGACCACGCGATTCTTTACGCTCCATGGCACAGCGCACGATCATTTCAGAGACTAAAACTAAATTGCGCAGTTCAATCAGATTTTTGCTGACTTGGTAATCTTGGTAATACTCGGTAATTTCCCGCTTCAACATTTCAATGCGGTGTAGCGCACGTTCAAGACGTTTCGTAGTACGCACAATGCCGACGTAGTTCCACATGGTTTGACGGAGTTCATCCCAGTTTTGCAAAATCACCACATCTTCATCAGGATTCATCACTTGTGAGTCATCCCAAGATGGGGCAGTAGGAGATTGGTAAGTTATATCAAAACTTTTTTCGATGTGTTCTGCTGCACTCATGCCATACACAAAACACTCTAATAGTGAGTTACTGGCCATACGGTTGGCGCCATGCAAGCCAGTATATGAGGTTTCCCCAATCGCATAGAGGCCTGCAATGTCAGTTTGACTATGTTCATCAACCACCACACCGCCACAGGTATAGTGCGCAGCAGGAACAACAGGAATCATTTCCTTGGTAATGTCGATGCTGAGTTCAAGTAAGCGTGCGTACAGGGTTGGGAAATGTTCTTTAATGAAACTTTCGGGCTTATGGCTAATGTCGAGCCAAACGTGACGAATACCTAAACGTTTAATTTCATAGTCAATCGCTCGCGCCACAATGTCACGTGGAGCAAGTTCTGCACGTTCATCAAAGCGCAACATAAAGCGTTCGCCATCGGGTAAACGTAAATAAGCACCTTCACCACGCATTGCTTCGGTAATGAGGAAAGAGCGTGCTTGCGGGTGGTATAAACAGGTCGGGTGGAATTGGTTAAATTCCATATTGGCCACGCGGCAACCCGCACGAAACGCCATGGCAATACCATCGCCCGTTGCAATGTCTGGGTTCGAGGTATACAGATAGGCTTTCATGGCACCGCCACACGCCAGCGCGGTAAAGGGTGCTAAAAAGGTATGGACTTTTTCAGTCTTTTCATCGAGTGCATAGAGGCCTAATGCACGATTTTGTTCTTCTAAGCCCAGTTTTTGAGAGGTAATTAAATCGATGGCAATGTAATTCTCAAAAATGGTGATGTTATCTTTTTCAATCGCACGTTCCACTAAGGTAGTTGAAATGGCTCGACCTGTAGCATCTGCGGCATGAATAATACGGCGTTGAGAGTGTCCACCTTCACGTGTTAGATGCAACTGTTCTTGATCATCAAGGGTAAACTGCACGCCGTGTTTCAATAGAAAATCAACAGAAGGTTTACCACCTTCAACGGTTTGCTTTACGGCTTCGGTCTCGCACAAGTGAGCGCCCGCAATCATGGTGTCATCAATGTGCTGTTCGATGGAATCCGTTTCATCTAAAACAGCGGCAACGCCACCTTGCGCATAGAAGGTACTTGCATCGGTCAGGTTTGATTTTGCAAGAACAGCAATATTGAAATGTTGAGGCAACGATAAGGCTAAGCTCAGGCCTGCACCGCCACTTCCCACAATAATCACATCAAAATGATGTGTTGTGTTTAAATTAGACATGTCCATCAGCTAATTTGGAAAAAAGTTCGCTAATGACAGCGCTTTTTTCACGAAAAGGCAAGAGTAAAATCTCTACAATTGATGGGAAATATAAATAAAGAACGTATTTTTTAAGCAAATTTTAAGCTCTTGTTTATACAAACATAATAGAACATATTATTACCCAAGATAGACAAAGATTATGCTAAAAACGCTAATACATAAACTGATAACAAGCATATAGGTCAATACTTGATATGAAAAGTCGCGCGATACAAACTGGTTTTTTTGCTGTTGCATGCACAATGGCTACGGTGCAAACACAAGCAGCACCTGTTGATTTCTCAAACTTGGTTGAGCAAGTCAGCCCTGCGGTAGTGAGTGTAAATGTGGTTAAAAAGATGACTCAAGAAGAGTTATTGCAGCAGCAAATACCTGAGATTTTGAAGCGTTTTTTTGGTAATCAAGTCATTATTCCGCAGCAGCAAGCGCCGCAAGAAAAAACGGCTTATGGCAGCGCATTTTTTATTAGTAAAGATGGGTATTTACTGACAAACCACCACGTCGTAGAAGATGCATCGAAAGTCACGATTATGTTTAATGACCGTCGTGAACTGGATGCGACTGTGGTAGGTAGTGATGAACGAACTGATGTGGCCTTGCTTAAGGTGAATGGTACGAATTTTCCATCACTCCGCGCAGGCAATGTTGATCAACTGCGCGTAGGCGAACCTGTGCTTGCGATCGGTTCACCGTTTGGTTTTGATTACTCGGCTTCAGCGGGAATCGTGAGTGCGAAAATGCGTAATATGATGGGGGAGACATCGGTACCCTTCATTCAAACCGATGTGGCTCTCAACCCAGGAAACTCAGGTGGTCCGTTATTTAACCAGCAGGGTGAAGTGGTTGGAGTGAACTCGCGTATCTTCAGTGGTACGGGCGGTTATATGGGGCTGTCTTTCTCGATTCCCATTGATGTCGCAATGGATATTGCTGACCAACTTAAGAAAACAGGTAAAGTTACGCGCTCTTATTTAGGCTTCAATCTACAAGATCTAGATCGAAATTTGGCAGAGTCTTATAATTTGCCAAAACCTGAAGGTTCACTGATTACTAATGTTCAGCCAAATTCACCTGCGCAGAAAGCGGGACTAAAAGCAGGCGATATTATTTTAAAATTCAATGGAACGCCGATTTCACGTACCTCTGAGTTATTGAACTATTTAAATCGTACCATGCCAAATCAAACGGTACAGCTTGAAGTACTGCGTGATGATAAAAAGCGGAATATATCGGCAACATTAACTACTGCACCAGATGATACACCTGCAAAATCAGACACAGTCACACAAAGTAAAGGACCTGTCTTAGGTATTGCTATCCGAAATTTAGCACCTGCTGAATTGTCACAACTCAATGTGAAAGGTGGTGTGTTAATTCAAGAAGTGAAACGTGGCGGCGCAGCAGCACAGTCAGGTATGGCGGCTGGTGATGTGGTCACTCACATTAATAGTAAAGTCGTAAACGACACCAATGATTTTGTCCAAGCGGCATCTGAATTGAAAAAAGGTCAGGTTGCCCGCGTTGGAATCATCCGACAAGGCACACCAGCCATTTTAGGGATGCGCATCCAATAAGCGAAAAAAAACCACTCTTTGGAGTGGTTTTTTATTTTTTGCAATTTGATGATGTCTGTTATTTGCGTACACTTCCATCTTCATAAGGATATTTAGATTCAATAGAGTGTTTATGAGTAGTATTTTTGACTTAAGACTTCAGGTACAAGCAGAACATATCGACCAGTTAGGCCATGTGAATAATGTGGTTTATATGCATTGGATGCAGGATGTCGCAACAGCACATATTGATGCATTGGGTTTAGGCTTAAAAGAATATATCGAGTTAAAACATGCCATGGTCGCGGTTGAGCATCATGTGCAGTACCGAAAAGCTGCATTTAAAGAGGATGAAATAATCTTACGCACATGGTTTGACGATATAAACGCATTATATTCATCACGCCAATATGTGTTTTATAGACCCAAAGACAATAGCATTTTATTTGTTGCTCAAACCAAGTGGGCTTGCGTAGAGATTGAAACAGGACGTGCGAAACGTATGTCACCCAGTTTTACTCAAGCTTACCAACCGCTTGCAAAAGATGTGAATGCCCTAGATTTTTCAATGGATTATTCAAAAAGCCCAGTGAAAAGCGAAAACACGTAAAAAAGCGTCAGAGTTGTGAAAAGGAAGCGTATTAATATGGATACTTTAAAAAAACCATCTGTTATAATCCTTCGCAATTTCTATTCGGCTTTTGTTGTGCATCGAAATTTGTCTGCATAACGCTTCATTTTGTTCAAGGTAGCCCATGGCGCAAGCTAAAAAATCTGTTGATATTAAAAATATCCGTAATTTCAGTATTATTGCTCACATTTATGACTGACATTAAGAAGCTATAAGACACAACTCGACGCATTAAGCCATGAAACTCAATAAAAGCCTTTAATTAGGCTTTTTTTATGCGTCACTATAAGACACAATGAAACACTAATGGAAACTATGAGCCAACCTAAATATGTACACAACCGTGTACATATTTAGCAATATGGCACAAGTTTTGCGGATCTAGTGTGTACATGGTGATATATGGCGATTTCAGAGGCTTGGCTAAAAGCTCAACTTGGTAAAGATAGAGAAAAAATAGAAGAGTTCGCCGATCGCGATGCTATGAGCGTTCGTATTACTCCGAAAGGTAAAATCGTTTTTCAGCTACGCTACAGGTATAACGGCAAGCAGCATCGACTAGATCTTGGCTCATATCCAAATTTAACATTGAAAAATGCACGCTTAGAATCAGATCGTCTTAGAGCAGAACTTGAAAAAGGGCTTGATCCAAAACAGGTAAGATTGAAAGAGAAGGTGAGCATTAGAGATGCATACACACTAGAGACTTTGTTTTATGAATGGTATGAGAAATTCTGTGTACCCAATAAATCTAGTCATAATGAGATAAAGCGCTCTTTTGAGATATACGTGCTTCCAGCTATTGGAAAGCAGAATAGTGATGATATAAGCGCATATCAGTGGCTTTCATTACTGGAGGATGTAGCAAAGAAATCACCTTCTATTTCTGCCCGTCTTTTGATTAATGCAAACCAGTGCCTCAAGTGGGGGCAGAAGCGCGGTTTAATCTCAGTCAATCACCTAATGAATGTTTCAGCCAAACATGACCTGCGTATTGAAAAAGGCGTAAAAGAACGAGCGCTGAGTGACAAGGAAATCTATTTAACTTGGTATGCCCTAAAGCGAACCAAGATGACTTATAAAAATAAGCTGTTTCTAACACTCTTGATTATCTACGGCTGCCGTGTGGGTGAGCTTAAGCTTGCTAAAAAATCTCATTTTGATTTAAAAGAGATGATATGGACTGTTCCTCCTGAAAATCACAAAACAGGGAAGAAGAGTAAAAAGCCGATCTTAAGGCCAATTACGGAAAACATTAAACCTTACTTGCTTGAAGCAATGGAATTCAGCCAAGGTTCTGAGTACTTGTTTACAATTGATGGGACTACAAGGCCGCTAGGTGAGACATCCCATCTCACAATGCCAAACAACATTTTGCAATGGCTTAAGAGGCATAAAGGTGTTGATCTGGAGCACTGGTCTGTACACGATCTTCGTAGAACTATGCGTACCAATATGTCAACAATTGCACAGCCTCACGTATGTGAAATCATGTTGGGGCATGCGCTTCCAAAGATATGGGGTACATACGATAAGCATGATTATCTATCTGAGCAGAAAGAAGCCTACGAGAAGTGGATGGAGAGACTGGAATCAATTTGGAAGAATGAAGCGCTAGATAACTAGCGCTTTTTTTTGTAGTGGCCATGACTCATACCAACCCAAAAGTTTGCCAGAGTCATAGTTATTTCCTGCGCCTCTGCATTCAGAAAAGGGTTTAGGCATTGGGTTTTCATAAAGCTCACCATTCTGCCAACGGTTTAGAGTTCGTGACGACCTACCAAAAATTTCCTCTAAGTCGGGGGTTTTTAGTACTGGGCGTGAACAAAGCGCCTCTTTAATAGTCATTCCTTCAAACTTATTCATAATACCTCCTTCTTAATATCAATTAACTCAAACGGTAATTTGGTATCCAAGCCCTTGCATTCATCCTTATATCCAAAACTTACAAGGATGTGATAAAGGGCAGAGGCTTGCTCCGCCGTGAATGTTTTGGTTGTGCCTGATTGACCTATAACGAGTGGTGCGAATTCTTCGGCAAGGTCTTGGGCGATGTGTTGGAGGTTAGTCATTGGTTGGCTCCTGTGCTTCGATCATAGCTTTGTAATCACGCCAAAATCCCCACTTTTTTAATTTGACCTGATTCTTATATGATTCTTCTGCAATTTCGCTCCAAACAGGATTATTTTCATGTATTGGCTTATCAATGCGATCAATAGCCATTTTTTCAGCAATTTTCTCAGGTAATTCTTTAGCCACAACTACAAACCCTTCAGGCACTGCTTTGGCTTGATTAAACCCATAAAGCGCGCCATTTACCCATGCCGCCAATCCAACAGGCAT
Organism: Acinetobacter sp. P1332; assembly: GCF_044057475.1. Classification (NCBI taxonomy): domain Bacteria; kingdom Pseudomonadati; phylum Pseudomonadota; class Gammaproteobacteria; order Moraxellales; family Moraxellaceae; genus Acinetobacter; species Acinetobacter sp. P1332. The sequence continues at coordinate 2,150,209 of NZ_CP171157.1, read as the reverse complement.
GCCGTTATTCTTCTCAACATAACAACCTAAGTGCTCGTCAAAGCTAAGATACTCGAGCTTCTCCTCAACATATTTAAGCTTCTCAAATTCAGCTTTTAATTTTTTAATATCCATCACACTCTCCTGAGCAAACATCTGCGCAAAAACCTGATTTATTGTTTAAATTGCGCAAATAATTGCTCGAAATATTTATTTATCGCGTTTTAAGTATTGCGAATTTCCATCACGCCACCTCAATTGCTTTACGCAGGTAAGGATCTAAATCATCTTGACGTAGCAACCAAGTCACATAACTTGGATCAAGGTCTTTAATGGCAGCACCTTTATGCTTTCCAAAAGTTATGTACTTCGGTATACGGGCAGTTTCTGACATGATGTACAGAGAGTTCATGTCTTTAATGCCCAGCTGCTCTACTAATGTTTTTAGAATTACACCAGTGAAATAGATGTCAGCTTTAGCATTGTGGGCATGTCGAAGGTGTTTTCGTGCAAGCTCCAAATCATCCATAACGTGGTAGTACATTGCGCTTAATGTGTGTGGCAATTCAGGCCATACCATGCGACATAAAGCCAACGTGCAAATACCTTTGACAGTGAAGTCTGGCTGGCATTTCTGAATAGCTTTAATGTCATAATCAATATTGTGTCCAATTAGGTATTGGACATCTTGAGGCATCTTGAATGTGTCAAAGCTTGGCTTTTCAGCAATATCAGCTTCAAGAATGTGGTGCGTTGCTAAAGCACCCAGAGCGATAGGCTCAGGGCATGAGAAGTACTCATCAAAAACGTCCCCTTGGTTGATTACCAACACCCCTTGCTCAAAAGAGCAAGGTGCGTAAGCAATCTCAATCGGGTAACCATTCAGGTCGTGAGTTTCAGTGTCTAAAATCAATGCATTCATAGCCAATTAACCTCAGTACGGAAAATCATCTTGCTGGTTGGCACCTAACACTGGTGGCACATCATCGTAATAACCATCAAACCCGCCTTGGTTGTAACCATTGTTCTGGTTAAAACCCTGGTTACTTCCACCATAACCACCACCATTATTTTGTTGGTAGCCACCACCATTGTTGTTTTTAGGCTTACGTGTCGTAATAGGGTTAGACATAAGCGAAGCAAGTGATTTTGGTAGTGCCTCAGGTGTAGTTTTACGTTCAATAATTTCCTTGGCCATCAGCTCACTTTGAGCGTGAAAACAAGAGAAGAAATTCATCTGGTGTTTCCATTCACCGTTGTCATTTTGGTAATTTTCTCGCTGCAGAAGAAAACCAATACGCTGGTTAGCCACTTCAGGGGCTACTACACAATTTTTAGTAATACGCTCTTTAGCGTCAAAGTCATATTTCTCTAAAGGTGCATTTGTTGGTGTTAGACCACGAGCACCAACACAAGCAAGCAGTGCATTAATTTTGTGAACTCCACCCAATGGAGTACCGTCTTTTTTCTCGGTCCAAATAGAAAATGAAGCAGATTCTTTATTGTCTGTTTCAAATTCAATTTCAAAACCAGTTGTACCTGATTTCGCTGTGATAAATTCCATATGCTTAATCACACCAACATATTTACCAGCTTCTTCAATACGTAGACTGCTGTCTGCTTGCTTTGCTGAGTCAGGGTTAAAGCCAAATTGTTTGTATTGCTGATTCATGAAAATTACTCCAAGTTTAAATTTAGGTTATTAAGCAGATTGGTCTTGTGTTTGAATTTGAGGGTTCGGGATGCCATAGAATTCGCAAATCGCCACATCCACATGGTTTAAATCGTTTTCAATATGGTCAGTTTCAAACAAGCCATCAGGGGACTTAACAGTCGAATTGCCATTGTTTTTAGTCTGGAATACGTATTGACCATTAATCACCGCAGTCTGAAGGCAAGTGGTTACCATGCCCTCAAGAGTGATTTTCTCGTCTAGCATCTTCCCAATAGTTTTGATCTTGGTTTTACCTTGAGCGTCTTCTTCGGTATGACTTAAAAGGTATACGCGCTTATGGTCATGGGCATTAATTGCTGCGTTGAACACATCCCATGCATTGCGGCCGATCTCGGTGAACTTATCAAAGCTCTTTTCAGAACTGCGACGCATGAACTCATTCGCCATAACATACTGAAAGTCATCAATAATAATGATTGGGCGCTTAGATCCATTAATTACATTAATGATGAATTGAGGGTTATCAGAGACCAAAATCGAACCCTGTTTATTTTCGGGTGTGATGTATTTCCAATTAGGTGAACGAAACGGTAACGGCTTTTTGATTACTTGAATTAACAGCACATTTCGCGGGTCCAAGTTTCTTAAGCTTGTAGATTTACCAGTACCAGACTGACCAAGGATTAAAGTTGCAATACTCATTATTCATTACTCACTATTCATTATTTAAAGGGGAGGATTGGTTGCTATCGAGCACCAACCCAACCTGCGCGACGCTTGTACTCACGCCGTTCACGAAGTGGAATATGTGTACGTTGTAGGGCGATTGCTAAGTTCTTCTTACGTTGGAATGTGCGTTCACGTTCAAAGTTTTCACGGATCCAAGGCTTGGAAACATGGACCTCAAGAGTGATTAACTGTTCGGTACCATCCTTATTCACTACATAAATATGGCGACCTTTTTCAAAGTAGGTTGAATGGCCTAGACGCATACGAATGTTGCCTTCGTCATCTTGGCTGATGAACTCGGAAAACTTTTGAGTAGAAGTAGTCATTAGCCTGCCTCCACTAAACGATGTTTTTCGATATAGCCTTTGATGAGGGCATTGAAGTTCTGATGATCGATGTGGTTTGTGAAGTCGTTGTATGGATTGCCTAGGGCATCTGAAACGGTCACTTCATCAAGGCTGGTTACGTCTACAGCGGTGAATTCACTACCTGGTACGCCGTAGCTGTCTTCAAATGCTTCAACTTCAAAACGTGCAGTAACGCGGAAACCATCTAAGCGAATAACCGCTTCGCCGTGGTTATCACCAGTCATACGTAATGCAAGAAGCTGATATTCAGAAGGTGCTACATTGGCAACTATTGGTTGAGCAGCCTGTGGTGCAGTTTTAAACCCACAGCTAAGCACGCCTATTGTTACAGCAGCTACACCAAGAGATATCTTGATGGTATTGAAAGGGGATAAGGTTTTGTTCATAATTGATCTCGCAGTTTCTGTAAAAGCACTCAAAGGGTTCGAAGTCTTGAGTGCTTTTTTAATGTCTGTGAGATAAATATAACTATAGTTATTTTTATAGTCAATAGAAAAGCAAGTAAAATATATCTAAAGTTATATAAAATTATAGTTGTAAGAATTTTTATGTTTTAATAGACAAAAGAAAACCCACCGCTGGGGTGGGTTGTTTGGAGTTTTTAATCTTAGCTGCTTAATTTTCTTTGCTTGTCAAAATCTATTCCTAAAAGTTTATTCTTAGATTCGTCACTTAAAAGCTTGATTACCACCTTGTTATCAAACTCTATCTTTTGTTCATCACTTAAATAGCGCTTCATATCTTCGTAGTTATTGATATTTATAGTTGTAACATATTGCTTTTTAGTATTTATAAGTTCGCTAGCAGTGTATTCAAACCATTTAGCTAATTCTCCCGAATCTATATCTGCAAAAAAACGATTATCATGCCAAAGTAAGTTCATATTATGAAATCCATGCATGAAAATTAACCAATCGTATGAGATGATCTTTGCGTTGGCTACACCATCAGAACTATCAGTTTGAAGCTCTACAGCTAGATCATACATAAGCATATTATTTTCACTATCATTTAAAGTGATATAAACGCCAGAACTATATTTAGGGTAAAGCTTTGAAGTTATTTCTTGGAATTTCAAGCTAAGGATCCCTAATGGATCTGACTTCAGATACTCTAAAGCGAGCGAAATCGACTTAATAATTTGTCCTTTAATTGATAAGTTCTGCTGTTTTATATCATCATTAATCGATAAGTATTTTTTTAGATGCTCCAGCTCCTCCTGAAGTGAAGACAATTCTTTCGCAATCGCTATATACTCATCAAGGGCGTGCTTATCCTTTAGGAAGGCTAGCTTTTTATCCCTCTTATGGGAAATAACATTATGTGTATTCTTTAGCTCTTCTATTTCGGCAATAATCCCCAGTTTTTCCTTTTCAAGTTTGGTCTTTCTATTGATGGTTAAATCATCATGAAACTTTTGTACAGTTGAAAAATGGGCAAGGGCTTCAGGTTTAAATAAGTGTTGAAGCCCTGTATATAGATCTAATAAATCTTGATTGCTAATATCTGGTGTTTGTTCAATGCTTTTATTGATGCTAATAATTTTGAAATTTAAAGCGGAAATATTTCTTTGAATACCTCGTGATTGCTCAGTAAGGGATTCAATATCTTTCTCAATTTGATGGTAATCCTCAGCAATAGAGTAGTTTTGTAAATTTTTTTCAAGATTAGGTATTGTTTTTTCTAGAAATTCCTTTCTAGCTGTTGGATTTGCCCCGGTTTTTACAACTTCACTAAGATAAGAATCTTGTTTTAAGAGCTTTTGAGTAGCTGTATTTGCCTTAACCTTTTCTTTTAAATTAAATTTTTCATTAATTAAATTTAAATCTAAGCCTAACAAATAAGCATTGTTAATCAATGATGAGTAATCACTTTCTTTTTCTATAAACAAAGGATTCAAGCAGTCAGATTTTTCAGTTCGTGTAAATCTCTTAAAAAGAGACCTAAATGATAAATATTTATACTCATTCGTTTTTGGAAAAATACCTGATAAATCAAGCCATTCTTGAAGCTTTGTAAGCTTTATATCTTGGTTGTTGAGTCGTATTAATTTTGAGTTACCTGATCGCTCTATAACATGGGCAACCTTATTGACTTCGATTTCTAATTTGAAGATCCAAGTAGGTACTGCATGTGCAAGAGTTTTTGCTAAAGAATTCGTGCTCTTTGCCCCTAAGCAAAAATTGATTAAACGTAGGGATTGAGTTTTACCCACTCCATTAACCGAAGACTCTTTATCGTCACCCTTGGTTCCCAAAATAATTGTTAAGCCTTCTGGATTAAAATTAATCGTTCGAAACTCGGGTTGATTACAAGATAGCTTTATTAGTTTCATTGTTTTACCAAGTGTTTGGTGCATAGCATGCCATGCTCATTCAGGTAAATCTCTTGAATAAACATCAGAATATCTAAAGAAAAAATCAATTGAGTGAAGTCTATTTTAAATAAAGGATTTTTTTCTGCTTCAATTCTAGCCCACAAACCATCAATAGAAATCGGAACATCCAAAAACTGACGAACGTAACCCGCGATTCCAATTAAGGAACCAGAAAATCTGACATGCTTATGTGGCATTAAGGCTGTTTGGATCTTCATAGACATCACATGTTGAAAAAAATTTAGCAATAATAATTTCAGCTATAGAAGTATAGCTTCTTTTTGAAAGTTTATCTTTCTTTGCAAATTTTGGAATTAATGCTTCTCTCAAAGCGAGGTAGATCAAGGAGCTTCTTTCTTCGTCCTCTAAGGGGATTGAAGAGCTTATTTCTTTGTAAATTTTATTTATGCTTAAAGATAAACTTTGAGATAAATCATCACCCTGTACATCTAAAAAATCATTTATTTTATATACTTCTGCGTAGTTAGAGATTAATCGGGCTGCCAAAAGATCTGATAAGTTGTTGAAAGTGATTTTTTCATCAAAATTTGGCGCCTCACCTGTTAGAAAATTAAAAGAGTTGTCAGCATTCTCAATTAGATAATCAATCAATTCCCCTACAAGGGTGGGTTCAAAGTCAGAACTCAAGCTTTCATCAACGCAATACATTCCTAAAACATCTAACTTCATATCCTCCTCTAATTTCATGAATAATTTTTGTAGTTGGAAAGAACAAATAATCCTCCCGTCGGGTATAACCTGCTCTTCAATGAAATTTTGAAAATTACTTTGTAGTGGGGCTGGTATCTGGGTAAATTTATCATTGATAACAAAACTATAACCCTTAACTTCACCCCATTTTTGAATTAACTTTCCATAGTCGGTAACTGCTTTGTTGAACTCAGCTATAGGGTTTGTAGTTGTTGAGGCTAAAGGAGCGTAAATTTGATAATAATGCTTAGTTCTTGGATTACACCCATCATTTCCTCCATCTCCCCAATTCCCATGAGGTTTAATTCCCACAAAATCAGGATCCAAGTTACTCATGATTGTTGAGAAAAAGACTTGGAAGTCCATTCCCGATGTTTGATAAACTTTTAGTTTAAAAAAAAGACGTAATATAGCGATAGAGTTTGACATACGTTTAATTCCAAATTCATTTTAAAAGTTCTATAAGGATTGGTGGTTATATTGAGTAAATTTAAATATGCCAGCACAATTTAGACTAAGCCGCATATAGCGGCTTTTTTATTCATCCAGCCAACAAAAAATGATAGGGGGTTTAGAGGGCAGAATACTTTTCTAAAAACTCATCTATCCATCCTTGTGCCACTTCAAGATTGGTTATGTCCGCCAACTTTAGATTAGTCTCTTCTGCTTCGTTAAAGCCCTCAATAATAGCTTCAAAGATATTTGCTTCACTAATGACCTCACGTGCTATTTCAGCAGCCTCATAGCTTTGTTTAGCTTTTTTAAGCGAGGCTATTTGTTTATCAATTCCTGCACCAATTTTTTCTAATGCCAATTTGAATTCTTGACGATTAATTGTTAGCGCAGTTTTGGATTTATTAAGTGTTGCTATCATTATGCTTTCCTCTTTTAGAATTATCATTGCCTGGGAAAGCGGTCTTACACTAGCCTAGCCCTAGCGTCTAACTCGCTTTACAACCTGTTTCCACCAGTACTGCCCTAATATAGTTATACCTTCTGATTCTATTTTGCTAGGGGAGTAGTATTCGTCAGGAAATTGATTTTTATCAGGGTTTGCTGAGACAGCCTTAAAGCCACCCTTACCTTCATCACTCCAATTAAACAAGTATTTAATTTTTGTATCATCCCCAACCTGAAAAGCATAAATTTCCCCGTCGTAAATGGTTCTAGCAGACATATCAATTGATATGGCCTGTCCATCTTTTAATTTAGGAAACATACTCTCTCCGCGGACATGGATTACCTTGGTTGCGGATGGTTGAACATTACATTCTTTAATTAGATCAACAGGGAAAAGCATCTTATTGTTGCTTGGCTTTTCTAAATTTAAGTAGCCATTGCCAGCACTCACAAATACATCATCATAATAATCAATAGCTACGTATCCATCTGGAACGGGATCGCCAGATTGATAGATACTAACCTCCATCGCAGATATATCGGCATTGCTTTTTTCTGGAGTTGATTCACTACCAGTTGTTAACCATAGAGGGTCAACATTTAAAAAATTAGCAATCAGTGGAAGGAAAGATGATTTCAGATTTCGACCAGATTCTAAGGCCTGATATGCAGGCTGAGACATTTTCACAGCTTCCGCTACTTCTGCTTGGGTTTTCCCCGCACGCTTTCTTGACTGCTTAAGCCTGTCTTTTAATTCCATCTTTCAGAACCTCAAAATCTTAATAACAAATATATAACCTTGGTTATATGAGTTCAAATAGTTATAGTTATTGACTAAAAATAACTATAGTTATAATATTGGTTATATCTAGTGAGGATATAACTATGAGTAACAACACAAATAATATTTTCCAGTTGCTCGTAACCCATTTTGGTGGGCAGGAAAATACAGCAAAAGCCCTTGGGGTCAAACAACCAGCAGTGTCTGGCTGGGTGCGAGGCTCAAAAAGAATGTCTGAGATCGTTGCGATGAGAGCCCAGGCGGCGACAGATGGAAAATTCAAAGCGGTTGAGTTATGTCCATCTCTTAATGATTTCAAGCAATTGGCAATATAACCAATTATCACTTTGTCAAACCTTCAAAGAAACGTGAAACAAATAAAGGATTTCACAAATGCAAGAAATAACACTAAGCCGTGAAGCTCAAACGGCAATTTTTAAAATGATTAACCAGACAAAGGGAATTTCACCAAAGGAAATTGCTCAGGTCACTGGTGATTCGCATAACACGATTTGCAACTACGGCAACGTAGGGATGCCAAACCATTTACCGAGCTTAAAGAAGCTTGAAACCATCATGATGTATACGCAGAACCCTGAAATTTTAAAGGTGTGGGCGCATCAGATGGGCTATGCACTTGTGCCAGTGGATTGTGACTCAAGCAAACATCATGAGCTATCGATCTTTGAAGCAATGATGCAGCACAACATTAAGAGCGGAAAAGCAAACCGCGTTGTGTATGAGGCTTACGAGGATGGGGTGATTACACCAGCGGAATACGAAGAGATCCACCAGATTACCCAGGGCTTGATCGAGTTGATTACCGCCGTGGATCAGGCAGCACTTAAGCAAATGCAGAAGTACACAGCAAATGCACAAAAAGAAAAAGCCTGATCTTGGGGATCAGGCTTTTCAAATATTCAATTCAGAGGGTAAATCTTAATGAATAACACAAATTTAACACAACAAGTCATTGAAGACAATGCGGACTTCTTAATCGGCGATGCTGTTGTACTTAATGAAGTCATAGGCAACTTCGATGAAATATATAACGTCGTGGAAGTCTATGAAAACACCGTGGATGTATATATCGGTATTGGCATCTTAACCCTAAACAAAAAGTTTGTTCGTAGTGCTTCAACTATTGAGCTCAATGCCAAACGCCGTCTCACCAAGGCCGAACAAGCCTTAGCGGAGGTTCCATGATTACCAATAAGGCCGTTCAAAAGAAGCCTGAGCATAAGCAGATGATGCAGCTTCAATCATGGTACGAGCCAGCGCTTCGTACATTAGATGGATTGCTGGAGATCCGCATGGCAAATCTTCGCAAGATCAAGGGAGATGAAAAGAATGCTGCCGTCACCCGTGACGAGTTTATGGAAACGCTGATCAATGAACATCATGTTTCAGTTTGGTATGCAGGTGAAATTATTTCAAGCCTACATCGAGCAGGTCATATTTTTATGTTTGGCCGCTTTATTAAAAATATCGAAAAAGGGGGTGCTCAGTGAGATATTCAGCTAAACGTGGGCAGAAAGATGTTCAAGCTCCTGCACCTATCGAGGTGATGATCCCTTTGCTTGATCCAGTGAAGATATACACACCTAAAGAACTTGCCGCAATGCCTTTATCAGTCATGAACCAAGCTATTGAGGCGCAGGAAGCTTATTTCATTCTTGAGCGTACAACCCAAATGGGGGGGCAAGCCATAGCGATACGTCGCCAAATGCAAGAAGGTACCCAACTTATCCAGGTGAAAGAAAAGTCACGCACCAGGTACAAGATCAACAATCAATTTGTCGAACCTCGAATTATTCGTCAGTTGGAAAAACGTGGCTTAGTCAAATTGGAGTGTGCTAAATGAGTTTATTCAGCACTGGCCATGATGTCGTGGATCAGGTTGGTAGTGTTCACCTTGAGGGTAACATCTTACCAACCAGTTGGTTTAGTACCTTCGTTTTAGAGAGTGGAAAACCCGATTTAAACGCTATCGTTGTGCTTTCAGAAATCGTTTATTGGCATCGACCTACAGTGGTGCGTGATGAATATTCTGGCCAAGTTGTGCGCGTTAAAAAGAAGTTTAAATCTGATCTTTTGCAGCGTTCTTACCAGAGTTTTTCTGATCAATATGGCTTCTCAAAACAGCAAGTCAAAGAGGCATTTGATCGTCTCGAGAAATATGGGGTGCTAAAACGTCACTTCCGAACAATTGAAGCTAACAATCAGAAATACAACAATGTTTTGTTTATTGAGCTCATTACACCTGTGCTTTTTGAAATGACCACCCTCCCACTTTCAAAAGGGGGAGGCTCCCCATTTGAAAAGGCAGACCCTCCCCATTTCAAAAAGGGGACAAATACAGAGATTACTACAGAGATTACTACAGATATAAACACACAACAGGAATTGCCTGAAAATTCAGCTCAGGATGATTCATGGAAACCTGATCAAAATTTCCTAAGCACAATTTTGCTTCAAACGAAATTCAGCCATCGCGTAAATGAAATTTTAACCATGCCTGATTTCCAGTTTCACTTGGGTAGTTTCAATGCGCACTGGGAAAACAAAATCCATCTCACCGAAAACCAAAAAACGAGAAAGTTCGCAGCTTGGTTGGTGCAGGAGTTTGAGAAACAAGTGACCAAGGCAGAACGCGAAGGAAGAAAACCAACACGCAAACAATCTTCTGAAAAACCAAACAACTGCAATGTGAACGATCCTTGGGGTGAAGTTCAGAACTATGAACCAGCAACAGGTGATGTGGATACAAGAGGGCTCCTATGAACGCAATCGCACCGCTTAGTTTTGATATTCAGCAATCAACAGAATTTTGCCAGTTGCACCAGGCACAAATGGTTTCTTTCCGTGGTAAATCGTTCTGCAAGCAATGCTCAACAGAAGCGCTTAACAAAGCTCAAGCAGAACATCACAACGCCGTGATTGCGATGGTTCGTGAAAAACACTTTCAAGGCGCAAAACTTCCAACCCGTCATGCGAACAGTGGGTTCAGAGAATACTTGGTCGCGAATAGCGGTCAGCAAAATGCAAAAACTCAATGCGTCACGTTTGTGAAAGATTTCACGAAGGGGATCAAGCGCAATTTGATCATGATTGGTCGCACCGGTACTGGGAAAACACACTTAGCTTGCGCCGTGGCTCGAAACATTCTTGAGACCCAAAAGTATGCCCGCTATGTGACTTCTGAAGACATGGCGAATGAAATTGCGAATGCATGGACCAAAGCTGATGACAGTGAGGTAAACGCTGTTCATCGCTTCACTGAATACGATTTATTAATTCTTGATGAATATGGATTGCATGACCGTCATGAAAACCGTCTCCAGCTGGTGCACAAAGTTCTCTACTCACGATATGACGCTGGCAAACCAACCATGTTGATTTCAAACATGACAGCACATGAACTGGAACAAGACCTTGGAGATCGTCTCTGGTCTCGTTTTCAGCATGATGGGTTGGATGTGGTTGAGTGTAATTGGGCGGATGAACGTGTTGGGGGTGAAGTGTGAAGCAGCAGAACTTCAGCACAAAACAAGCCGTGAAACAGGGCGAACGCATGGTGCTGGTTTTAAAGAAAATCATTCAGAAGTCTGGACGAACCAGTTTGAAAGAAGTTACCGAATGGATGGAAATATCACCACGTAATGCCAATGTTTTTGTAAATCAGCTTTTAGCAGAAGGGTATTTGGAGACAAACAGCAAGAGCCCTATGAGCCTTAAGGCTACAGAAAAGGCTAAACAGTTATTTGAGGTAAAGGGGTGACAAGCAGCTACTCCATTGCTGAATACAAAAAGATGATCGGTGCGAAGAAACCCAAAAGAGGATCTAAGCGACCAAAGGTTAAAGGTGAAAAGGTACAGAGTGAGGGTGAGGTGATATTGGCGAATGCTCTGAGAGCTTTAAAGATTGAGTTTGAGCAGGAGTTTAAGTTTCACCCGACACGTAAATGGAGAGCTGATTTCCATTTGAAAGGCAAAAAGATATTGGTCGAAGTTGAAGGTGGGATCTGGAGTAATGGCAGGCATACAAGGGGTAAAGGGTATTTAGGAGACTTAGAGAAATATAACGCAGCAACAATGATGGGTTATCAGGTAATACGGTTTAGCACCGAGCAAGTGAAAAGCGGCAAAGCGATTGAGCAAATAGAGAAGATGGTGGGGGATTTGGGATGACGGCAGTTACGGCAGATAAATTTGAACAATTTGAATGGTTGACTCATGGCATTACTGCGAAGTCACCAAACTTTGAGCCACAAGCTCATGGCACTGGAGAGAAGCCTTTGAACTACGAAGATCGTTTAGGTGCCATTGCTACAATGGATACGCAGTTGGCGAAGTCGGTTACTTCATTAATTGTCTTTGATGGTAAGTGTGAAAGTGATTATGAATATGTGCGTATGCACCTAGTAAATATCATGCTTCAAAACGCCGTGGCTGATAAGAAGCGAGAGCCTGAGCAAATTACTATGAATCACTTGGCTTACTTAATTGCACGCATGGTTATAGATTTCTCTTTAGATCCCCAGCTTGAGAATAACTTCACTGCTCAAGGACGTTTGTACTATGCGGGGATTAATACCATGCAAATGAATGTTGATAATTATCGGATGACATGGAAGCAATACGAAAAGCTAATGGTCATGGCGATCGAGTCAGCAATTAATGAAGCATCAAAATCAATAGAGTTGTATAAGAAAAATACTTACAAAGAATTAAAGGCATAGGTATTTCGTTTTTGCGAAGACTAAGCTATAGTTTCACTATACTGGTCGTATTACGGTTTATCCGAGACCAAGCTTTAAAAGCTCATCAAACGATGGGCTTTTTTTGACATAGTTTGTTCATGAAAATAAGCAATAATGAATTTTTGTTTTGAGCTTTAACTGAAATGGCAATTCTAACTGTCAAGAAATTAGATGATACTCTTAGTGAATTAGTAGTTAACGGCAAAAAACCTGAAAAGATTTTGTTGGGTTATAAAGCGTATGGCGAGCTAATGAATGATCGTAGCTTTTTTGAGGAAGTAGCAGGGTCGGCAATGGATCCAAACAAACGAAAATATAAAAATATTAAAATTAAGGTTACCCAAGACGAATACCAGTTTGAAGTGAAGTGTTCAAAAGAATAGGTTTAAGCATCAAGGAACGCTCGCCAAATGGTGGGCTTTTTTTTATTCCTAAATAATTTGGAATAAAATGTGAATGAGATCTCAATATAAACCAAGTATATTAGTGGTATTAAGTTCTCCATGATAGTTAATATCAGTTTATACCTGCACCTTCCCCAAGTTGCAGGTTTTTTTTGCTTCATTTTTTATTCGATTAATGATTTAATTATTTTGTTGTAAATAAAAACAACGATTCCTTGTATCAGCGCAAATGACCAAGGGGAAAAGCCTTACAGAGATGTAGGGCTTTTTTATTGCTGTATACAAATTGCATGGGCTTTGATGGGCTTTTTAAACAACTAAGATGGTATAGTGACGCTCTCTTTTAAGTGCTCCTTTATATGCCTGAAATCTATAAATACATTTACACTCAGTTTAGTGTATTCGGTTCATTACCAACACATAAAGTTCTTATAAATATTACACATAACAAGACCAAATTAATTTTCGCTGATAATACTTTTGTTTATGGGGCTGTTTCTGATTGGGCATTAGGTCTATCCGGGCTTGATTCGAGAAAATCAATATGGTCAGAAGAACCCAAGTTGTTTTTAGAGGGTGAAAAGAGAAGATTGAGCCTCTATCGAGCATCTCATCCAGCATTTATAACTGAAGCAATTTTAGGGTAGGCTTAAGATATTTTGAATTTCGTTAATACTATAAGTGCTTATATTTCAAATAAAGTTTGCTTTGTGGTTGCTTAGGGCGTATAAAGCTAACTCGTTGATGCGGGATGGAGCAGTCTGGTAGCTCGTCGGGCTCATAACCCGAAGGTCGTTGGTTCAAATCCAGCTCCCGCTACCAACGAAAAAAGATTCAAAGTTTATAGCCTAGTCCCCGTGGATTAGGCTTTTTTTATGGCGGCTTGACTTTATTCGTAGTTGTTAAATTTTAATGCCGCCACCCAGATATTTACATACATCGAAGCCCTGTCAAATAATCGGGCTTTTTTGTTGCCTGAAATATGGCAATCATATCCTGTGAGTGTGCCAGCTTGCAGTACATGCCTTGAGTAAATGCCTAGATCATTTAGGCAATTCCAGCTAGGGCTTGGCAACCCGACCTTAAAGAGAACGAAAGCAAGTGAAATTGACCGTGCATGTAAGGTTGATGTGATTGTGAGTAGCGGTAGTTCAGTTGCCGAGCTGATTAATATCGAATTATAGGCAAGGGTGTGGCAGATCACCACATCCTTTTTTTATTGCCCTGAGAAATATTAGTGTAATCACACCAAGTTAAAATGGTTGATCATTGCTTGATTAGCTAGGAAGGGATCTTGTTTAGTTCGACGTTCGACAAAATTACTGACATTATTTTGGAAATAAATATCATAAATTTATGTTTTATAAGTAAAAGTAACTGACATTTCTTGCGACATGATTGCTTGATTGTCCAGGAGTAAAATCATGCTTAGATTACTGATGTGCTTATTCGGCCTGCATGGTGCGACTGAGATCGACTACACGGTTGATGATGAAGAAATCAAAGTGTGTCGGGATTGTTTGAAAGAAGTTAAGTGATATTTAAGAAATTGAGTGATTTATTCATCATAGTGAAACAATGGGATTATATTCTGTGAAAAATAAAGATGAATTAAAGAATTAGTAATAAAGCGCAAATTTAACCCGCTTACTTTGGGAGAGGTAAGCGGGTTTTTTATTGAGTAATTTACATTTCCTTTTTGCCGAACGGATTACGGCACATAAAACCCTGCTCAATATGCATTATTGGCGGGGTTTTTTCTTATTTCTAAAATATACATAACCTATAGCTTCATTATATGGGATGTAGGTAATTAGATATAAACTGAAGCTTAGAAAATATTTGTTAAAATATTGTGCTTGTTTAAATATTTTAATGTGTTATCAATCAACCTTTACATTATATATCGAGATTTTTATGAAAATCGCGGTCATTGGTGGGGTAGCTGCAGGTAAGGTTAGGGAAATTTTAGCTGTAGGGGGAGTTGCTGACGAAATAGAGTGGCAATGTGAATACGAAAAACCAGCCGCACCAATAATATTTAGCGCTGGGTTTCAGAAAGTTATTGCCAAGCCTGGAGTGGCTGAAATAGAAAAATATAGACTTAAGATTCTAGAAAGAAATGAAGAGTTAAGGCTTTTTTATGTTCTCGAATCTATGGAAGAAGATTTAATTAACACTCAGTTAGATGAATATTGGTGCAAATCAGATATCTTGGGGCATAAGAGGAAATTTGAATCTTTAGATGTTCTAGCTTGACTCGTAATGAGTTGCTGGTGATTGATAGCATCATGATTAACTTGAAAGATCGGGTTAAGAATATAAGAACAACCCTATGCAAAAATTAACTAATACTCCATCTTTGTATAATTCCTTACATATCTATCACTGTAAATTGTGAGAAATGTATTCTTTTAGTGTTGAAAATATTTCTAGTTGTGAGAGTATAAAAAAAGAACAATAAAGGGAGATAAGTATGACTTCACAAGATGTGCTTGTAATCTCGGTTTCGGCCTTTGTCCTTGCATTAACGATTTATGAGTTTGGGCAGATGTCGATGTTGTTTTAAGCAAACCACCTTCGGGTGGTTTTTTAATGGGCGCAATATATGAATGCAAACGACTACTTCTGGAAAACCAAAAAGCGCCCACCTAAAACGAAACCACGTTCTAAACCGTTACCAAAGGCTAAAGAAAAATACTTAGAAGCCGAAGAAACCCTATTTCAAGAGTTAGAAGAACACCTGATTGGCTATGAGCGTAAATTTCAATTTGAATCCACTAAAAACTGGCGATTTGATTTTTATATTGTGAAGTTACGACTTCTGATTGAAATAGCGGGTAGTCCTTGGGCTGTCGGGCGTGGTGGAAGAAAGATAGCGAATGCATTTAATAAATATGATTTGGCTGAAGATATGGGTTACAAGATTCAACGTTTTGAGCCACATGCAATTGAGTCGGGTAGTGTGATTCGTTGGATTAAGTCGCAGTTAGAGAGATTAGAAGATGGAACAGATCAGACCATTCCCACCGACGGATCTCATTGATCAGGCTGAGGAAGAAGAAGCAATTCGCCTTGCGCCCGCCGTGGAATTAAAAGAATGGGTGATTAAAAACTTTCTAACCATTGGTGGCCAGCTCCACAATCCAGATCATGACCATATTGCCGAGCTTCTACACGACGATGAAACCTTTTTAGCATTTGCTTGGGCATCATCTGCATGCCAGTCAAAAAAGCGTATGGTATTAGGCCAATGTGAAAAGGTGATGTTCAACCAAGGTGGATGGAAGAAAGCTCGGCAGGAACAGCAGATGCGGGACTGGTTTGGTTGTGTACCTGTTTATCTCATCACTATAGACGCATCATTCTGTGAACAAGCTTCAGATCATGATTTTTGTGCCCTGATAGAACATGAACTCTACCATATTGGCGTAGAACGTGATCAAGATGACGAGATCATTTACAGCGACAATACTGGCTTACCAAAGCATTACCTAGCTGGTCATGACGTTGAAGAGTTCTATGGTGTAGTCAAACGTTGGGGTGCAAACGAGAGTGTCAAGCGATTGGTCGAAATCACAAAGAATGCGCCGTTTGTATCTGATTTTAATGTGTCTGCGTGTTGTGGGAACTGTGTAATAGGTTAGTTTCAAATTTTTTTGCCCACTTACCTTGATGTACCTTGATGGATGGTGAGTTATGGCAAGGCTTAAAAAAGCAGAAAAAGTCTTTATTGTTCGGTCACTTGCGCAGTTTATGACACCTACTGAGGTGGTAGTGGCCATCAAGGAAAACTTTAAGATAGATGTTTCCCCGCAACAGGTGGAATCATATGACCCAACAAAGACTGCAGGTGCGGATCTATCGCAAGAGTTAGTGGATTTATTCCATGAAGCACGGAAGAAATATATTGATCAGCCGATCTACAACATCATCGGTGCAAACGACATTATTCAATTGCAAATCTTGAGTGACCTTTTGGTTTCCAAGAAAGGCAATGTGGTGATGTCGATTAAGCTGATTGATCAAATTCAGAAGATCGTGAAAGGCCACTACGAGCGCAAGTTGGAAATTACGGGCAAAGATGGTGGAGCGATTAAAACTGAAACAGAGCACAGCCAGCGCCCCGCTATGTATACCCCTGAGCAGCTTGCAGGGATGTCAGCACAAGAGCTATCTCGCTTAGCAATTAATGGCAAATTATGAGTTACGCAATTGAAGAAATAGCGCCCCTCATCAAAGAGTGGACGATTAGCACACGTTTGCCTGAAGTCATTGCTGAGATGACCAGACGATACTATTACCGAACTGTAATAGAGCAAAGCGAACTCAGTATTCAGGCTGAGATATACAAGTGCAAGAATGATCCAGCACATTGGTTTAATCATTGGGTGTGGACCTACGATCCAAGGGGGATGCCTTTTGGATTGCCGGCAAATATTCCGTTTGTACTTCGCCCTGGTCAAGTTGAATTGGTCGACTGGTTACTTGAGCGGGAAAGCACTCAAACTCATGGCCTCATTGAGAAGAGTCGTGATGAAGGTATGAGCTATGTTGTGCTGGGCTTCTACTTACATAGATGGTTATTTGTAGAGGGCTTTGCTGGCGGCGTGGGTAGTCGTAAAGAGGATCTGGTTGATAAGAAGGGCGATCCTAAAACCCTGTTGCATAAGTTCCGAGATATGTTCTCAAAACTTCCTGATTGGATGAAGCCGAAAAGTTTTGTCGAAAAGGTCCACGATAACTACATGCGTATTATCAATCCTGATAATGGCGCAACGGTTACGGGTGAGGCTGGAGACAACATTGGCCGTGGTGGGCGTACCACAATGTACTTTCTTGATGAATGGGCATTCGTAGAGCGTCAAGAAGCTGTAGATGCAGCTATATCGCAGAACACCAACGTTCATATCAAGGGATCAACGCCAAACGGTATCGGGGACAAGTTTCATCAAGATCGATTCAGCGGACGTTACGCCGTGTTTACGATGGCGTGGCGGGACAACCCAGATAAAAACTGGACTGTCTCACTCCATGGAAAGTTGATTCATCCGTGGTATGAAAAGCAAATTGCGACGCTTGACGACATTGTC
The DNA here is from genome assembly GCF_044057475.1 of Acinetobacter sp. P1332. Taxonomy (NCBI): domain Bacteria; kingdom Pseudomonadati; phylum Pseudomonadota; class Gammaproteobacteria; order Moraxellales; family Moraxellaceae; genus Acinetobacter; species Acinetobacter sp. P1332. Next base: position 2,132,429 of record NZ_CP171157.1, on the reverse strand, counting down.
TTAGCCCAAGAGGTTGATATTGATTATGCCGCTTCAGTTGAGGGTGTATTGATTCCATCGGCATGGGTTGAGGCTGCGGTAGATTTACACCTAAAACTCGATATACAGCCATCGGGTGAGCGTAATGGTGCACTTGATGTGGCAGATGAGGGTAAGGATAAAAACTCCTTTGCCTCACGTCATGGCATTGTTCTGCAGTATTTGGATACGTGGTCAGGCATCGGTGATGACATCTTTGGAACAACCCAAAAGGCAATCGATATTTGCTTAGAGCAAAAACTGAATTTGTTCTTTTACGATGCAGATGGCTTGGGAGCTGGTGTGCGCGGTGATGCCCGAGTCATTAATGAGCAAAACAGTGCTAAAGGAATTGATGAGATCCAAGCGGATCCGTTCAGGGGATCGGGCGCAGTTCATAACCCAGAGCTTGAGATGGTAGAGGCTCGGAAGAATATCGATTTCTTCGCAAACCTAAAAGCTCAAATGTGGTGGAGTTTGCGTATGCGCTTCCAGAATACGTACAGAGCACTACAAGGTATGCAATACGATCCTGATGCACTTATCTCACTGTCGACTGAAGATTTGGATAAGCGCGAACTAGAGCAACTCAAGCGTGAGTTATCACAGCCGACCTACAGTAAAAACGGTGCTGGCAAAATCCTCGTAAATAAGCAACCTGAAGGTGCTTTGTCACCTAACCGGGCTGATAGCGTCATGATCTGTTTTAGTGACACTAGAGAGCGTAAGCGGAAAAAACCAGCTGGTGCTGGAAGTCGTACATATCAATAGGAAAACACATGGCAAAGTCTAAAAAGGACAAAGCGTCAAAGAAGGCTTTGTCTAAAGGTGGTCTATACACTCAAGAAGCGATTTCTAACTTTTTCACACATTTTGGAAGACGTCCTGACAATGATGAGGTATTGCGTAAAGCGGGTATTACTCGTCATTGCTTATCTGTATTACTGGATGATGATGAGATTGCGCAGGCAGTAGAGACACGTATTGATGCGTTATTGGCTACGCCGTTCCGCATTGAGCCTAGTGATACACCAGAGGCAGTATATCTAAAAGCTGAGCTTGATGAGTGGTACTTCGAAATTGCATCAGCTGCACTAAATGCTTTGTTCTTTGGCTATTCAGTGCAAGAGGCTGTATACGAAGTAAAACAAGAGGGATATCTAGGATTGCAGTGGATTGGTGAAAAGCCAATGCAATGGTTTGAGCCTAAAAACGATGGGCGCTTGATCTATCGTCAAGACGGTGGTGGTACAGATCGGGAAGTTGATCAATTTTTAAAGTTTTTCCTCACCCGTCGTAAGGCCACATTTGAACAACCTTATGGCAAAGCATTACTGGCGACACTCTATTGGTTGTTTTTCTTTAAACAGAATGGATTTAAATTCTGGGCAAAGTTCTTGGAGCGTTTTGGTACTCCGATCTTACTGGGTAAGTGTAAAGACACTGAAACGGATGATATGAGCCAAGCATTACTCAATGCCCATGCACAAAGTGTACTTTCGATTGATATTGAGGATGATGTTCAAGTTCTATCAACTCAAGGCTCTGGTTCAGCTAACGGTGCTTTTGAGACATTCAACAAGACCTTGGCACAGCAGATCCAAAAGGTTGTATTGGGGCAGACACTCACTAGCCAGTCAGATGGGACTAGTGGTTATGCATTGGGTAAAGTTCACGAAAATGTTCGTGGCGACAAGCTCAAGTCTGATATTCGATTGGTTACTCCAACACTTCAAGCCGTCGTGGATGCGTTATGTGTGTTGAATGATTGGAAGCCGCATAAGGTTCTACTGGGTGAAAAAACGAAACCATTGAATAAAGAACAGGCCGAGCGGGATACTCATTTAAAGAATGCCGGTGCAAACCTTTCAGATTCATATTTCATTCGTGAGTACAACTTGCAAGATGGTGATTTAAAGCCAGCTGAGCAAGTGGTTCCAAGTACCCAATTCTCAGCACTACCTCGTCAAGCATTCAGCTTTAAGGCATCAGTTCAAAAGCAGTCACCTGAGCAGCAAGAGGTGGATGAACTGACCGATGCCCAAGATCAAATTGAGCTATTGACCAATGAGCAAATTAAACAGTTAGCAGCTGAATCTGAGACACCAGAGGCGCTGCTATTTAATTTGTCTCGATTAATACCTGGTGCGACACAGTCACAATTTGCAGCGAATTTGGATCAAGCTTTATATGCTGCAGATGTATTTGGGTATGCGACAGCAGCTAAGGGGAAATAGATGCAACCAGTCACGTTTCTTGAAGCGCTGCAGTATGCGCATAGTAAGAAAGTAGTGCTGCCTGATGAGTTTTATTCAATGGATCTTAAGACACGGCAAATGGCAACTACGGTTAGTTTTTTGTCGAGTCTTGAACAAGCTGAGTCAGTGATTAAGTCACTTAACAAAACCTTAGCATCGGGTGGCACCTTTAACGATTTTCAGAAGCTTGTAGCTGAGTCTGAAATCATTTTACCCAAGCATTACCTAGACAATGTATTTCGGACCAATATCCAAAGCGCATATGGTCATGGACGTTGGCAGCAACAGCAACGAAATAAAGATAAACGTCAGTATCTGATGTATTCGGCTATCAATGACTCACGTGTACGTCCTGCACATTTGGCATTGAATCGAATTGTATTGCCGATTGATCATCCATTTTGGCTAACGCACTACCCACCGTTAGGTTTTCGTTGTCGTTGTACCGTCATCGCCCTCACAGAGAAACAGGCGCTTAAATACGGCATTACACCAGATGACAAGTTGCCCGAAGTTGCAGAAGCATTGGACTGGAGTTCACATCCTTTGCAATTTGGAGAGTTTGAGGCATTGGTGGATCAGAAGATTTCTAAATCATTACTTGATAAGGAATATCTACTGGAGCAGAAAGAGGCAATTAAGGCTGAATGGACTGCATCTAAAAAGCTGACCAGTCTTTTAGCCCCGATGAATGATAAGTCGAGAGATCTATTCAACACGGTGGCCAATAAAGTTATTCCTTTAGATCCATCCATTAGACCAAGTGCGATTAAGACTTTCTTGGATTACGTGCAGGGAAATGATGCAGCAATCACGAACTACCTAAATGCGTCTGTGAGCTCGAAAGCGGACGATGTTTTAAAGCATTGGCTCAGACAGGACATGCAAGCCTTAAACGCCGTGGCGAGTAATTCAGCTGCAATCGTGACAGGCGGTGTGACCTTGCAGCATGTAGTCGCTTATGAGGTTGGACAAACGATTCAATTTAATTCGCCATTACTGTTAGCTGAGAATGCTTCCGATGTGGTATTGCAAATTGAGAATGCGAAAGGCTTAGGCATTGATCTAAACGAATTGAATGCCGGTCATGGCGTATTAATGCCAATGGGCTTGTCATTTGAAGTGGTTTCGATTGAAGCGCTGAATGGCAAGATGATTTACACACTTAAAGCATTGGTGAATTAGATGAAGCTTATTTTAAAAAATGGAATGAGTGTCTTATATAAAAATGGCATGTCATTAACCGGAATGAACATCGATTCAATTGTCGCGGAATCTAAAGAAGATCGGGCAGAACTTCGAATGCTTTTAACGAGTGCATTAAAAGTAGATGAGCGTGGTTGTCATGCATTAGGTCAAGACTTTGGCTCAAATGCTTTAAGTCAAAGTTCAGATGTATCAAATGGAAGTCGAGCGTTAGGTAATAAGGAATCTAAAGGTGCCGGCCTAAAATTCAACTATCCATTAGAAGATACACTACAAATCATTGACACATTGGCCGCTGTATTGAATATCAATGGATGCTCTGATGTAAAAGATACAGCTTCTGAAAAACTCAATCTGTTAATTCAAAGTATTTAAGTAATCACAATCATTCAAGACTACCTTTTAAGGTGGTTTTTTTATGGAGCATGAAAAATGCCTGAACTTAATGAAGAACAAGGCAAGTACCTATTCTCACTATCCGCCGTGGACATTGTTCCTCAGGTTGAAGGGGATAAGAAACGAACCTTTAAAGGCACAGCTTACGGTGGTGGTCGTGTAGATGGTCACTGGTTTTGGGGTCGAAATGGTGTTGTTTTTGATCTTGAAGGAATTGAGATTCCAACCCCCACACCTTTACTAGAAGAGCACTTCAGCACCAGTCGTGTTGGTGTGGTGAAAGAAGTCGGTATCAATCAAAACATCACAGTGACTGGCGACTTTCTCCGCAATGCGAAAGCACGTGAAGTTGTGGATGACGCAGATGATGGCTATCCGTTTCAAATGTCCATGTTCATTGATCCTGGTTCTGTAGAGGAGGTGGGGCAAGGGGTGAGCGTTGTCGTAAATGGACAGACATTCACTGGACCAGTCGCAGTATTCCGAAATAACCGTATCCGTGAATTTACGATCTGCTCTACAGGTGCGGATCGAACAACGTCGGTAAATGCATTCTCAGCAAAACCCGGTACAACAAATCAACCTACAGAGGACACAGACGTGACCGAATTAGAAAAGGCGCAAGCCGCACAGAAACAGGCTGAACAAGAGCGCGATGATGCTTTAGCTGACCTTAAAAAGTTCAAAGCTGATAAGCGTGAAGGGGACATCAAAGCACTTGAGACAGCTTTAAATAAGCAGTTTAGCGCTGAAGAAAAGACGTCTTATACCAATATGGATGACACTTCGTTTGCATTCATGTCTCAGCAATTAACGCAATTCTCAGCAGGTAATCAGCCACCAGCTGGTCAACAACAGCAGCAACAAGTTCCATCACATCTTGCCCACTTGTTCAGTCACCAAGCTACAGGTGGTCAGGGTGGGCAAGGTCAAGGTGGTAATCAAGGTGCTGGTGATAAACATAAATTCACAGCTGGTGCACAAGCATTCGCAGAACAAAAGGGGAAATAATTCATGGTTACTCACTATGTACCGCCTATCTCAGTCACATCAAAACGACTAATTCTGGATAATGAAAAGTTACGTCGTGCTAATGCAAAAGTAACGACTGCCACAGCATATAAATATGGCGACCTGTTAACGCTATCAGATACCAATGTACTGGCTCATGCCACTGATGAAAAAACATGGGATGTGATTTGTGGTCAGGATGTTACTGCAGCAGAAGCAACAATCAAAGCAGCTGATGGAATCGAAATTCCAGTGTATTACGGTGGTGTATTTAACGTTGAAGCAGTATCACTTGGTGGCACTTTACTCACCACAGTTCAATACGCTGCAGCACGCGCCAAAGCAACCAAAAACAAAATCGAACTTTCTAAGGTGTAAATGACATGCCACAAGCTTTTAATATTGAAGGTACCCCACTAGAACTGCTTGATGTGGGTGAGTTAGCACTAATCCACTCAAACTATCGCCCGATGGATACTTGGCTATTAGACCAACTATTTCCAAATCGTCCATTATTCACACGTGATGATGTACCTTTGGCTGAATTGTCAGCTGAACATGATCTAGCACCACTGGTTTCACCACAACAACCCGGTAAGCCATTTGATACCACTCAATCGGGTGAAGTACGCCATGTGAAACCGGCCTACTACAAGCCAAAAAATCAGGTTAGTCCGGCCGATACATTTGAAATCTCATTACTTGAGCGTTTACGCACCGCTGGCATTATCTCAACTGGAAATCAGCAATTGTCTCTACAAGAGCAGATGGTTATTTCCCAAATTGCGGTGATGAAACGCAACCATGATGCCATTGATAACTCAGTCCTAATGATGGCGATTGATCTTCTGAAAAATGGTAAATATGTCCTTCATTCAGATGACTATGAGTACAACTTAGTTGATTATCGCCGTGATGCCTCTCTGACATATACGCCGTTGACTAAGTGGAACGAAGCGGGTGCTAAACCAGTTTTAGATATCCGCACTATGCTTGAGCGTCAATTGGCAGCTGATGGCGGTGAAGCCAAAAAAGCAATCATGTCTGGCTTGGTATGGGCTGCATTATGGAATAACGAAGAATTCAAGAAAGAATTCATCACGCCGTACGCTGGTATTTCTGTTCCTGTTACACCAAGCTTTGGTGTCAAAGAGTCAGCAACTCTCAAAGGGACATTTGATGGAATCGAGTTCTGGGTATATGACGCAACTTACCGTAACAAAGGTCAGGTGAAGCGCTTTATTCCAAAAGATTACTTCTCTTTGATTTCTGATACTAACGGCTCAGTGGCACATTGTAAGATCAAAAATATGTTGGCCAACGGTGTTGCTCAGCAATACTTTGACCGTCAATGGTACTGTGAAGATCCAAGCGGCATCATGTTGATGACAGAATCTGCTCCATTGGTCGTGCCTTCTAATAAAAATGGTGTAGTCGGTGGTACCGGCTTTATCACCCTATAAGGAGTAAGACATGCCGAAGTACATCGCAAAACAATCCATCGGGCATTTTATGCCAGGTGATGAAATCAAAGGGCTTGAAGATAAACAACTTCAGGCCCTTTTAGCATCTGGAGCTATTGAAGAAGAAAAAGCTCCAGAACAACCTAAGGCGGATGGTGCCGCTGCCCAGCTTGCAAGCCTTACTGCAGAAGTGGCAGAACTTAAAGCAAATGAGGCAATCCTTATTGAGGGTAAGGATAAAGCCGATGCAGAAGTGGCAGAGCTTCAAAAGAAAGTTGAAGGCTTGGAAAAATCACTAGCCACATCAGAAGCCGCTTTAAAGAAAGCCACTGCCGAAGCCAAGAAAGCACCGCCAGCTGATAAGTAAGGTGACCTATGTACGCGACTCGAAATGACTTAGAGGCGCGTTTTGGTGAAGGTGAGCTTCAACAATTGGAATCAATGCAAACTGTAGGCAATTCGATTGAAGAAGCCTTACAGGATGCATCTGAGGAAATCGACAGTTATATCGCTGTTCGATATGTCCTGCCTTTGCCAAATACGCCCAGTACGTTGAAACGGATTGCGTGCAACATTGCGCGCTACCGGCTTTATTTTCAGCAGCCAATTGAGGAGGTTGAAAACCGCTATAAGGCGGAAATTGACTTCTTGAAACGGGTTGCTGATGGTAAAGCAACATTGAATATCCTAAACCCTCAAAATGAAGTCACAGAAGAGAAGCCCGCAAGAACGCCAGCCACAATGCCAATCGGTACTACATATCGTGGCGGTGTTTTTGGTGACGATATCTTAAATATGATGCCTAGCATCAAGTGAGGCTGATATGTCAGGCGTACCAATTACGATTGAAGCGGATGGCGAATCTGCTGTGATGCAGGCTCTGGAGCGCTTATCTAATTTTGATCAAACCAAGCCAAAACTATTCGATGCGATTGGCCAAACGGTTGTAAGCAATATCCGCAGTCGTTGGATGAATGGCGAAGGACTTGAAGGTAAATGGCGCTTATCAGGCCGAGTTAGGCGCAAAGGTGGAACGACTTTGCGTGATACATCTCGTCTTATGAATTCCATGACTCACAATGCTCTATCCAGTGGTGTGGAAATCGGTACTGATGTTGAATACGCGGCTATTCATCACTTCGGTGGGGAAATTAAGTATGAAGCACACATGCGTCGCACCTACTTTCGTCAGGATCAGCGCACAGGTTTGGTAGGAAATAAGTTTGTTCGTAAAGCTCGATCTAACTTCATGCAGGAAACCCAAGGGAAAGCGTACAAAGTAAACATGCCTCGTCGTCCATTCTTGGGATTGACTGAAACAGATGAGCAGGAGGTAATGGATCTAATTGTGGAGCATTTGACCGATGAGTAATGAAGATAACTTCTTTGCTGTACGTGGTGAGATTGCTGAAAAGCTAACTGAAATTGCAGATTTTAAAAAAATCTATACACCAGCCAATTCCGCCAAAATTACGGAGCTTTCTCAGGTTACGCCAAACGCCCAAGTCTATTACCGCCGTATTCGCAAATCTGATGAAGCTGTGCGATCGTCAGTAAATATGCTTACTCAACAGTGGGAAGTCACGATTTGCGAACGTCATGCAGCATCACAACTCAGTGATGGGTCTGCGGTGCTGGATCGAGTGGGTTTGCTGACGATAAAAGTTTTAAAACTTTTATCCGGTTGGCAACCTGCATCCAGTAAGCGTCCCTTAGAAATGGTGGCGGTAGAAGAGGACTATTCACCAACGTGTGTGTACATCACATTGGTGTTTGAATCAAAAATGTTTGTTTAGGAAATCATATGCAGAAGCAATACAAAGCCCGGCAATCTGTCGGGCGATTTCATTCAGGGGATATCGTCGGTGGTTTAAGCGAATCTCAAATTCAAGATTTATTACAGCGCGGTGTAATTGAGTTGGCTGAGCCTGCCTCAAAACAGAAGCCTGTACTAGCCAAAAAAGAAGAGGTGAAAACCGATGGCGAATAAACCAGATTTAATCTCGCTCCAAGGTGAGTTGTTTTTAGCAAAAATGATTAATAGTCAGCCTGCTGCACTATTATCGATTGGCAACACGCCAGAGCTCCAGCTTCAGATCACTTCCGAATCAACAGATCACTATGAATCTAAAACAGGTCTGCGTGCAAAGGATGCAGTACTGCGTAAGCAAACCGGTGTATCGGTTAGCGGAACTTTGGAAGAGGTCACCAAAGAAAACCTAGCTATGGTACTCAGTGGTAAAACACTAGAAATCCCAGAAGCAACAATTCCTGAAACAACATTAGGTGCAGTTAAAGCTGGTGAAATGATTGATCTAGGGACCCGCAACTTATCCGATGTTGCATTTAAGGGGCCAGCAGATGCGGCAATTACTGCAGATAAATATACTTTAGATGCCGTGTTTGGAACGGTCATCTTTAATGAACCCATTACTGATGTGAAATGGTCAGGTAAATCTGGAGCTATTACACGCACAACCATCGCTACCAATCTAGGCGAGGAATATCGCTTCTTCTTCAAGGGGGTCGATACATACCAGGGCGATAAAGTTGCAGTGACACTATGGCGCCTAGAATTATCTCCTGAAACGGAATTTGACCTAATTCATGAAGACTTTGCGAGTTATAGCTTTGAAGGTGAGTGTCTAGCAGATATCTCTAAGGCGAACGATGCTGAATTAAGTATCTTTGGTCATATTGAGCGCTTCTCAGTAGCAGCATAAACCCATTAGGCACAAAGAACCTTAGACGCATTAGCGTCTTTTTTTGTGCCTATTCTTTTGAGATTCCATCATGAATGAATTTTTCTTAGCAAATAATCGAAGTGTAGTAATTGGAAATACCACCATTCATCAATTGAAAATGCATAACATTGATGAGTGGGCACCACATGCTTCAATAATTAAATCCTTTCTAAAAACTCATTCAGATGAAATTTATAAATCACTATTAAAAGCGCATACAGTTGAAGTAATGACTTTGTTGGGTAAATCCACACTGAAAACTGAAAATGAGCTGATTTTGATGGCTGAGGCTTCAGAATCAACATTCTTATCTTTGATTGAAGCAGTTATCAAAGTGAATGACGCTTATTTTGCGGAGAAAGAATCAGGGCGAAAACGCTCAAGAAAAGTCAAAGAGCTGGATCAACCGAGTTGGTTTGAAACTTTCCAATACTTAATTGAGGCTGGTCATCATCATGAAGATATCATGCAAATGAGCTATGGATCTTTTATTGGTTACCTTAAAGCAGCTCAAAAGCAACGATCACAAAACCTCTTAACAAGCACAAATCTAATGCGTGCAGCTCAGCATGCAAAAGATAAAGCTTATGCGAAATTGACTGATGATTTAAGGCCAGTCGATGATTGAGTTGTGATGTGAAATTGATCACGTTATTATTCGGCAAGTGCTTTATAAATTTGGATAAATAATGAAAAAATTACTTGCTGGGTTGTTATTGGTCGCATCATTCTCAGTTGTGGCCGCAGAAACACGTAGCTTCCGTGTAGGTGGTGACATTGTTCAAGTTGGTGATTCAATTGGAGCATTAATTTCTAAAGCTGGTAAGCCTATTCACCAACAATCTTATACAGTTGATACTGGCAACAATACTACGATCTCTGTGACAGATTACATTTATGAAGTTGGAAACGAGATTTATACCGTAACCGTTCGTGAAGGTCGCATATCTAAAATTACTTGGGAACGTCGTTGAGGATTAAAAATGAAATACGGATTGATTGGGGTTATTGTTATTATTGTTGGTCTTTTTTATTTTATGCATAAAAGCAACAAGGAAGATGCTGCAAGGGTTGCAGCAAGCGGTCAAGCCTACACAGAGCAACAGAATAAAACAGTCAAGGTTGTTGAGCTACAGAAAAGTCTACCCGACTTAAGGGAGTCAGATGCCCTTAAATTAATTGAATCACCCAAGATGAGCCCCGAGGATGTAAGCTTCTATACTGGTTTAAGCGCAAAATGGAATGACGCTCTGAAAGTTGCTGGAGCTACACCAAGGATTGATCTATCTAGCCCAGTTCAGGAACTGCAGAAATTGAAAAGGGATCTCGATGCGCGCCAACCAAAAACAGTTTGTGAGGACATGATGAGAAGCAACTTATTAAATTCCTATAACTACACCATAGATGGTTTTTTGGAGTTTATGAAACAAAATGAGACTGAGTCTGGTGTAAACACAAGGCTTAGCTCTTCATCTATGAGTGATGCAACTTTTCTCCTGGATTACTGTAAGCCATCATAAACTGTAAGTTAAAAGCACCTTGTGGTGCTTTTTTATCAAGGTAAAATTAATGAGCAATTCTAAAATTGATGTGAATGCTATCGAGAACTACACATCTGAGTCATACCCTCAGTTATTTAAGCAGGTTGGTGCACAGGGCCTAGTTGAAATACAAAAACATGATCGAGATTCAGCCGAGCTTGTTTCAAAACTCCCCGAGTGTGATTTAGTTGAGTATGTCGGACACTCAAACACGAAAAGCAATTACCCAGATCAAATAGCATCATTTGTTGATTGTAAAAATGGCAAGCGATTTTATGTTGTGAATCGAATAATTCAAAAATGATTTAAATAAGCACTTCAAACCCACCAATTGGTGGGTTTTTTAATGCCTGAAAATTGAGGTCGCCATGTCTGGTAAAAATTTAACATTCAAATTAATTATGGATGGCGATAGTAAAGGCCTTGTGGCTGCTGCTAAACAATCCAAAGATGTTAGTAAAAAGCTATTTGAAACCATTGAAGGTGAAGCTGAACGATTAAAGCAAACAAGTGCTGAAACCGCAAAAGAGATTGGTAAAATCATACCAACAGACTTGCCAAAAAAAGCAGAACAAGTAAAAGGTGAGTTGGGCGAACTTGGTGGAGAACTACAGGATGTAGCAAATACTGCCAAAAACACCGGTGCAGAAATTGGAAATATCATTCCAAAAAATGCCAGTGAACGTGCAGCAACTTTAATCAAATCACTTAATGAAATAACCGAAATTATTAAGAGCACTGGTACAAGTGTTGTAGGTACTTCAGATAGTTTTGAGAAGTTTGGTGTCGACTCCGTACGATCATTAAATCTTCTTAAAGCAAACCTTGCTACTGCAAAAACTAAACTTGAGGAATTCTCAAAGACCAAAGCTACGCCCGAAGATATTCGAATTGCTCAGCAACAAATTGATGCTTTGGAGAAAGAGGTTCAACAGGCAGATTTAGCTTTTGGCGCTTTTAAATCCGAACTAAGCCTAATTACTCCAGAAGTAGCCAAACTAGATACAGAGCTTGGTAAAACGAATGTAGAACTTCAGAAAAATGAGACATTTGCTAAGCAAGCAAGTGGTGAAATTCAGGGTTTAAAAACTGGATACACAGCACTAACGAGTGCGATGGCTGCATTAGGTATTGGCGCATCTGCAACTGAAATTGCTCGAACTGCGGATGAGTTTAAGGTTTTGGAGGCAAGAATTGGGCTTGTTACATCTAAAAGCGGTAATTTTACTCAAGCTTTTGAGGGTGTTAAAAAGATTGCGATTGAAACAAGATCCAATCTTACGGCTACAGCGGAATTATTTACCCGAGTAAAAACTGCAACTGATCAGCTTGGATATTCGCAAGAACGGGCATTAAATTTAACCGATTTAGTAAACAAGTCATTAATTGTAGGTGGTGGTTTAGCGGCTTCAAACGAAGCAGCAATTTATCAATTTAACCAAGCGTTACAGTCTGGTGTTCTCCGTGGCGAAGAATTCAATAGTGTGATGGAGCAAGCGCCACGATTGGCGAGAGCTCTTGCTGATGGCTTAGGTGTGAATATTGGTAAGCTTCGTGAAATGGCTAACACGGGTCAGCTCACATCAAGTGTTATTGTTAAGGCGTTAGAAAGTCAATCTAAAGCACTTAATGATGAATTTTCTAAAATGCCTATTACCATTGGGCAGTCGATTGAAAATCTCAAAACAGCATGGACCTTGTATATAGGGGAGGCAGATGCTGCTAATGGGGCAAGCACAAAAGTAGCTGAAGCAATCAAATTTGTAGCTGAAAACCTTGAAGTTTTAGTTTCAACTCTTACAACAGTGGCTCAGGCGTATGTTGCCTACAAAGCACTTGGTATTGCAGCAAGCTTTTTAGAAAAAGCGAATGCTGTGAAAATTGCGCAAGCCGCTATTGCCACAGAAACAGCGTCCATCGTTACAAACACACAAGCACAGTTGGTAAATACCCGAGCAACTCAGGCAGCAATTGTTGCGAAAAATCAACTCACAGTCGCTACAAATGCAAGCAATACAGCGAATGTAGCAGCATCTGGGGTTATTGGGAGAGTATCGACAGCTGCAAATGGCTTAAAGGGGAGTATTGCAGGGGTTCTATCTCGATTTGGTGCATATGGAGTAGCGGCAGCGGGTGTTATTTTAGCTAGTGATTTAATTGTTGATGGATTTAAGAAAACGGATGAGTGGCTATTAAAGCAAGGGTCTGATTTCATTGATTGGGCTGTATCTAGAGCCACTGGTACGAAGTCCTTAGTGGATCAAGAAAAGGAATTTATTGCAGCTGAAGAGGCCTCACGTAAGAAGCAGGAGGAGGTTGCGGCTGTAAAAGCAAAAAATGCCGAACGCACTGAAATGCTTAAAAATGCCTCTCTTGGTCTTAACGAGGCATCTAAAGCAACAGTTGTGGAGTTTGAGAAACTTGTCAAGGAGGGTGCTAAGGTTTCAGATGTTTTGGGGCAAATTGCAAAATCTTTCAATTTCAGCACCACTACAGGTATTAATGATGGACTCACTGCGTTACTGGCACTCCAGACTCAAGGTAAAGCCACCGCAGAAGAGATTAGAAAAGCCCTAACGGGTATACTTTCTGATGAGGATCTGGTTGCATTCGAAGGACGATTGGCAGCAATTCCAGTCAATATTGAAAAGCAACTTGAAGCGACCAATGCCAAGATTAAGGCTAAACAGCTTGAACTGGATGCATGGAAGAGAGCTAATCGGGACATGGAGTATCAGGCTTGGCTCAAGGAGGTCGGTAAGTTTCAAGGTGATATCAGCAAGCTACAGGCCGAAGCAAGTACTCTGAATGTTCAATACGCTAACTCAGTAAAGTCAGCAGCCATGGTTCAGGGCGCCGTGCTTGATGAAGCGATCCGTCGCACTGGGCTCAGCTATGTGGAATTAAAAGGCGAGTCTACTGAAGCTTTTACCAAAGCCAATAATGATGTTCGTGTACTTATTCAAGGTTTGGATGAGCTGAAAGGTCAAGGTGTTGATGTTGGGCGTGCACTCAATGCGAGTATTTCAACTGCGATTAACACTGCAACCAATCAGCAAGAACTCGATGCTTTAAAGTTGAAAATTGAGAGCCTCCGCAGTGATCTAGGCGCACAAGTTGCTAATGGACTTTTACAGCAAGCTGAACAACAGCTTTTGGAGATTAAAAACAAGGCTGACCAAGCAAGGGCGGGAATTAACTCAGTTAATGAGGCGTTTTCTGTATTTGGTATTCAGTCTAAAGAGCAAGCAGGTCAGCAAGCTACCGTTTACCAAGAAGCCTATCAGGAAATGGTAAAAAGTGGCGAAGCGACTGCAGGGCAAATGCGCCAGGCCTTACAGAAAATGTCTGCTGATATTTATGCCTCAGGCAATGCCGCAAAAATTGCTTGGTACGAGGCTCAGCTCGGACTGCAAGGTATGGTCGCTCAGATTGATGAGTTTGGTAATGCTTCAGCTTCATTGCAGAAAACGGATCAGGCCATACAACAAATTGGACAATCTGCGCTGACTTCTGCAAAGCAAATTAGCGTAATGAATGGACAAGCGGGTTCTGAATCAAGTGACAGTTTAGCTGGTCAAGACTATTGGGAAGCATTTAAAGCGAAAAAACAAGCCAGTGTTGATGCACTGAATACTCGATCTAAAGGAGTGAGCTCTAACACTGGCGGCATGACTTCAATCACCAATAGTCCTGAAATGACTGCTATTGCCGCGCCGATGACCGAAATGCCTCCGATGGTTGCCACAGGCTTTGATATTCAGATGGATGAATCTATGGGACCAAAAGAAACTAAGCGCCTTGAGCTAGTGTCAGGTGGAAAATCTGCATCACTAGAGGGAACACCTGAAGCGGTGGATAGCGTTGAAGAGATGCTTCAAAAATTTGAGACGCTTAAGCGGAGCATGTAATGAAACTTATACGAAAACTGACATCAGAAACCGTCCCACTTGAGGACGGTTTTTTATGGTCGGATGAATTTGATTGGAAACCTGTTGAGCAAAAGCAAGAGCGTTCAATTAGTGGTTCTTTGATTGTCCAAGAAGGCAAAAAGCTTTCAGGTCGACCAATCACTTTAGTTCCACCTTCGTCGGGTCAAGGCTGGATTAAACGAAAGCATCTACGGACTATTTTGGAATGGTCAGCATTGGGTGAGCAATTCACGATTGAATTTGAATACCTTCATGATCAGCGCCGCTTTAATGTGATTTTCAATCATGAGGCGGGTGCGATTGAAGCTAAGCCTGTTAAGGAATTTCCAACCGTTTCCGAGGACGACTATTACGTGGTCACCATGCGTTTTACAGAGGTAAGCGATGACAATTGAAACCAATAATTTAAAGCTCCTTGAGTCAGAACGCATTCGTACAGATGCTGAAGATGGTGGGGGGAAATACTCAGGCCGTGAAATTGTCGATGGTCAGAGTAATAATCTGTTCAATGATATTTCTGAGATGGATCGCACTACGGGCCGTACCTCTATCCAAAAGATTTATGCTGCAGTGGATACTGCTGATACCGATGCTTTGATGGGTGCGACAGTATTCATCTCTCAGAATGCGCAAGATCCAAACGTCTCCGCCGTGTTATTTAGTACCGATAGCTGGACGGATGAGCGTAAAGAAGCGCAGAACCGCATTGAAAACTATAATGCCAAAGGTGCTCAGATTGCTGGTACACCTTTGGACACGCATTGGAAAGGCATGAAGTCTCTACAAGTGGCCATGTTTCCTCAGGAAGCGGAAAGTGCTATTGGTGCATCAATTGTATTGATCTCGAGTGAAGGTGAGCCTTTAGAATTAGAGCAATACCTACGTATTACTGAAGTATCGACACGAACTGCTTATGTGATGGTTGATGGCAAGCAAATTGAATATAAGATTGCGACCTATGGCCTGAGTGATGCATTGAAAGCCGATTTTGTGGGTTTATCTGCGAAGCAATGGTATAGCGGTGAAAAGAGCACCACCATCATCCGTGACACCATTGTCGCGGATACTGGTAAGTACTATGCGAGTGCAAATCTCAAAGAAACTGCTCAGGTTGGGGATTATTCTGTGGTCGCACAAGATGTGTATACACAATTGGTGCCATCAGCACAGACAGAAACTCCTATGGTGAATATCAATGCTGCAGGTGATTCTGTAGCCTTGGTTAAAGCTAAAGATGGACTACTGGTCAAGACTTTCAGCAACGTCACCATTAGTACAGTTTCAAGTTTGTATATTGGCTCATCGATCATGCCGAAATCAGTCGAATTTAGCTTGTTTGGATCTGCGATTACCGACGTCGGTGGGGAGCTTAAAAATACATCAGGTACATCCATTGGAACAATTAACTATCAGAATGGTTCCATCGTCTGGAATTCAAACGCAATCGAAGGAACAACGAATCTTGAGATTAGTTTTTTGCCTGCAGCAGCTGTAACAGCACCTGTTGAGTCGGAATCAATCTATGTGAATCAAGAGAATAGTGGTTTTACATGGTTGCGCAATCTTGTACCGCTGCCTTCACCTGGTACTCTGCAGGTATCGTTCTTGGTCCAGAATCAAGTCTATACACTTCGAGATAATGGCGCAGGGCAATTACGCGGTTCTGATTCGTCCTTTGGTTCAGGAAGCATCGATTACGATACAGGCACCATGTCATTAACGACAGGTGAACTCGCCGACGTTGGCAGTGCAATCCTGCTAACGTGGAGCAATATGATCACGGCTCAGGAGCGCTCAGGATTAACGATTAATAAAGCCTATGTTGAGATCCCTGTAAATGCTTCGATTGTGGCAGGTAGTTTAACTGTCAATTGGCTACTGAATGGTGTGGCAAAGTCTGCAACCGATAACGGTCAAGGACAATTTATAGGCGATGCCACAGGAACCATTGATTATGCGGATGGCATGGCCAAGCTGATGCCGATCTTGTTACCCAATGGTGGTACCACGTTCAATGTATCAGGTCAGAAAGGGTCTAAGTCTTCAGTTCAGGTGACTGCAGTACCGACTAGTGGAACCATTGCTATTGAATTGGATAACGGATCCGCAGCATTGATCCCTAAGTCTGTAAAAGTACGTGTACCCGTCAAGTATATGAGCTATACAGGTGAAGTTGAGCTGCGCGATTTGCCGATTGATGCAACTACAGGACGTTTAATCAATGGTGAGGGGCAACAACAAGGCACGATCAACTATGCGTCTCGTACGATGAATATTACCCCAAGCACCACACTTGAAGCGATCGAGCGTGAGAAGATTATGCGCCCTTACTATGGAACGCATAATACTTCTCAGGAGGCAATTGCGGCAGGTATGTTAGGAATGACCATTAAGTATGAAAATACCAGTGAGACCTATACCTTAAGCCTAAATGAAGTAGCGACGGCTGTGACTGTGAGTGTGTCCTATCGAGATAGTTCAGCCGCTGCTTCTTGGTCAGACATAGTGATTGGATCTGTCTTAAAAACGGATTTAACAGAAGGCTTTGCTGAACAAATTCTTGCAGGTTCGGTTCGATTCACGCTGGCCGATTCAACCTATGTTGATAAACTCGGCTCACTTTATCGCAATCCGTCGGTGACAACGGGTGTGGGGACTGTTTCGGGTCAAATTCATTATGGTAATGGTGCTATAGAGCTATCTGCATGGGATGTGGAGGGTGAAAATAACCCTATGCTTGAAACATTGGTTACTCAGCTTGAAAAGGTTCAGACCAATCAAGTGTCATACCGTGCACCAATGATCCCGATCCGGGCGCAGTCCTTAACTTTGTCCGCCACCAAGGTGGAAGGCGGTGTACTGAATATCACGCCTGATGGATCAGGTGCGATTGATACAGCGGACTGTGATGGCTTCTTTAACTTTGACCAAGGCTATGGCCAGTTTGTTTTTCGTCAAAAGGTTGAAGTGACCAGTGCCAACCGTGCTGAAATTATGGCGCAGGATTGGTATGTGGCTGAGCTGGAATATACCAAGGATGGTAAGCAGTGGATTCACAAGCCCATTATGGTACTGCCTGAAACCATCAAATATAGCGCAGTGGGTTATAGCTATATCCCGATTGATGCTGAATTGCTGGGTTTATCTGCAGTACGTTTACCGATTGATGGTCGGGTACCGATTTTCCGATCGGGTGAGATTGGGATTGTCAGCGCGAGTAAGTCGCAGGAATTCCCCGACTATGTGGCAGGGCAAACTTATCCATTGAATGATGTGAGGATCTCCTGGTGTGAACTTGAGGATGCCGATGGTATTAAAATTCCATTTGATATGTATGTGGTTGATTATGACTACGGCAAAGTGACTTTAAACGGGGATTTTGCATTAGGTAATTTAACTGGGCCACTGACAGCCAAGTATCGCTATCAGGATATGGGTTTAGTGCGTGATGTTAAAATCAATGGGCAAATTACTTTCACTAAACCACTGACGCACAATTATGATCCAACCAATACGATCGTGGGCTCAGTGTTGGTGATTGGTGATATGAAAGCCAGATATACACGACTGTTTGTTCAAGGGACATGGAGCAGTGAGTGGAGTGATGAGCCCGTGGGTGAGCCTGTATCAGCTAATTATAACGATACTTTTTACCCCGTTGATGTCACGAACAAGGGCAGTATTCAGGAGCGCTGGTCACTGGTATTCATAAGCAACACGACATTTCGAATCATTGGTGAGATTTCAGGTTTTATAGGAAACGGAGAGACAAATTCTCACTGCTCTCCAATCAATCCCACCACGAATGCCCCATATTTCACTATAAAGAAGGAAGGTTGGGGCAGTGGATGGGCAAGTGGTAATGCACTTCGCTTTAACACCATTGCAGCCAATCATCCGATTTGGGTGATTCGTACGGTGAAGCAATCGGAACCTACCGTATTGTCTGATTCGTTTCAAATCATGCTACGTGGTGATATTGACCGCATTATTCAAAGCATAGCTGCTTAATTTTTAATCCAAATATGACCGCTTCGGCGGTCTTTTTTATGAGTAAAAGGCCATGGCAACAAATAAGACAGTGAAGTTTTTTACATCAGACAACAGTAATGCACCTCAATTGCAAAATGCTTCAGGCTCAATGATAACTTTGCTCGATGCTTGCCTAGTGACAGGTATTCAGGTGGGGGTTATTAACTCACTCTCTAATACTGGACTTGAAGCAACTGCTGTATTTGGATTGCCTCATAACCTTAAAAAATATCAGGTCGTCAGAGTGAGTGGTGCAACACAGGCTGAATACAATGGCGACTTTAAAATTAAACAAGTGGTCAATGCAACGACCATTAAGTTTGAATTGAATAGTGTTGCGAGTGTTGCGAATGCCTCGGGCACGATTAATTGCATGCTTGCACCCTTAAATTGGGATAAGCCTTTCTCAAGTTCAACAGCTTTAGGAGGAGGGCGTGCTGCATATCGTTCAAAAGATGAAACTTTGTCAAATCGCCCATTTTTACGTGTGGTGGATGAACGCATTTCTAGTTATAGCAATAACTATGCGAAATATGCCAAAGTAGGTATCGTTGAGGAGATGACCGGTATTGATGTGATGCAGGGTGTACAAGCCCCTTATATTGCATCTGCCGCAACACGAAACTGGAATCCAACGGGGAGTGGGGTCAATATAAAGAATGGATGGGCTAAGTGGTATTACTACACACTGGGTGAATACAACTACGACTCAATGAGCTTAGTTGATTACGAGACAGAAAATAGATCTTGGATGGTGATTGGAACAGAGTCTGCATTTTATATTCTCAATGGTGTTGATAATCAAAAAAATATTCCAGATGAGGAAAAGGAGTTAGCGTTTTGTTATGGGTTTGGTGCTTTTAACCCTATAGCAAATGATGACTTATTCACACACTTTTTGCTGGCAAGCAATGTTTGGGAGACTGCTCAAAGCACTCTCAATCGAATGGAGTCTTTCACACGAGATGTGGTGGTCGGCTCTGAGGAATACGCTAACACAGCACTAGGACGTAGTGTTTTTTTGCAGAGAGGTTATAAAAAATCCGCGTATGCTCAAGCGACTTGTCGCAAGGCGACACTTGAACCTGGAATCAATGTGGTGAGTGGAAGTTCGGCTGGATACGCAGTAAGCGCTGAAGTGTTTGGCGGCGTCGTTATTCAAACCCCTTTGGTACTTGAAGTCACAGCATCATCCCAAGCGCATCCTCGAGGCTTTTTACCCCTGATTAAGACGATTCCCCATAAAGCCCTTTACAGCAACGTGCAGTTAATAGAAGAGGGTGGCTTGGTACTTCTAGCAAAGCACGTCCGCGGGACGAGTAGCTATCCACTAGGCATTGTGTTATTTGATCTAGGAGAGCAATAGTGGGCATCAAGATTGATCAAACGACCACAGTTCGATTTAAAGAAAATATTGCTTTTAAAACTTTCGACTTTCAAACGATTCAAGGGCAGGTAACCGAAAAATCAGTGCCTATACCTTGTCGTGTTCGATTATTTGAAAGAAAGTCGGGTTTGTTATTTGCTGATGTCTTAACAGATGATCAGGGCTATTATCAATTCGAAAACTTAAGTAATGAGTGCTCATATTTTATTGTGGCACATCATCCTAAACTTAAATTTAATGCAGTCATTCAAGATAATGTGGTGCCAAAATGATACAAATCTCAAAAAAAGCGGGAATTGTTGCACTTCAAGCTCATGCTGAATTTTTAGATCATGGGGCTGGGGCTGCATATTTTGCATATTACAGTGGTGCCAAACCTGTCAGCACAGAAGTGGCTGCAAACCCATCGAATTTACTTTGCGTACTGCCATTACCTGAGCCATGCATTAAACAGGTTTTAATTGATGGTATAGAGTTACATGAAACCGAAGCAGCACTGGCCACAAAATCAGGTACAGCAGTATGGGCGCGCTTATATAATGGCGATGATGAAGCATATGCAGATTTTGGTATAGGAACTGCTGGTACTGACATTGTGCTGAATAGTGTCAATATTGCACTTGGCTCAAGTCAAAAGATTGATAGCATTATCTTAAAACCATATTGATTTAGAGGTGGTTAATGTCTTACACACCACCTGACGCACATGACGTCATACTTAATTTTGAACAGACTTCTACAGCAACAGACAGCCACAATTTGGCTTTAAATTTTAACGATTCCTTAGATCAGTTAAGTTTTCTAAATGCTGAAATTGATACTCGTATTCAAGTACAACTGAGGGGTTCGAATACAGAGCTAGAAGTAAATAGTGGTACATTGCACAGTACTATTAACACTTCGATTAATGCGGATATTGCTGGAACCAATCAGGACAATGTAGATAATCACGGCACAATCTTGGCAACGATTAACCCCTCTATTCAGTCTGATATTTTGGGTTTGAATGATATCAATCATATTGTGGGGGTATCTCTTGTCTCAAGGCTGAAATATCGGAAAGCCTTCACAAGATTAGACCATGTAGAAATACCATGGACCAAGCCTATTTTAAGGGTGTCAAATGACACCTTTTTTTACGACCGTAGTTTAGTCATTAATCATGCTACAGAGCTGAGTTTTGAGCGTGGACTGACTTTATCTGAATCCATCTATAGTGCTTTTGACCAGGGCTTAAAGCTTAGTCGTAACCAAGGGGTGCGCTGGCAAGAAAATCTAAAGATTCCAATTGCGCGTGATTTGTATTTTGAGGAATCAATTAAGCTTCGATTGAACCGTGAATTAACTCATCAGGAGATGATCCGTAAACGCCGCAATATCTCGTTTTCACATCAGGTCGCACATGTCTTTGAAAAGCGCTTTAGCTTTGATTGGGACAAAGGACTAGAGCTGGTCACACAAGATGAAATCCCATGGGATAAAGCGAAGTCTATCCATTATCGTAAGCATCCGATTGAACCATGGCCAGAGCCTGAAATTCCTCAGTATGAAGGTACGGGGGATCTTAATTTCGTATGCCTATGTCATGAGGTGGATTCGCATAATGTTGAACTTAACTTCGGTGCAGACGACTGCATACCCGGCATACCGAATCGTAATTGGTGGTACATATTGAATAGTTTATCTGTGACGCGCCTAGATAATGGCGAGGAAATAAATGTGCTAGATGGGAATTACAGTACCGATCGCAGCTGCTGGTGTTGGTCCTATAGTTTGACCGTACCGGCATCTGAGATTGGGAAGCTTGAGCCTATCAATGGCCAACCTGTAATTTTAAAAATTATCGTGAATGGTACCGAGCATCAAATGTTGCTTGAGAACCGACGACGTTCTCGTAAATTCGCCCAAGATACCTATACTTTAATTGGTCGCAGTCAAACCGCGCTGCTTGCTGCACCGACAGCGCCATTACGCTCATTCTTACAAGAGAATGATCGAACCTCCGTCCAGTTATGCCAAGCAGAGCTTGATCGTGTGTTTAGCGATACGGTGCTCAATTGGCAGTTGATCGATGCATTGGGTTGGATCGTTGAGCGTGAATGCTTGAGCTATTCCAATTTAGCACCGATAGATGCCATCAAGATGGTGGTTGAAAGCGGTGGTGGGTTTATTTATAGCGAAAAGGGTAGCAATACGCTGACAATTAAACCGCTGTATAAAAAGACCTTTTGGGATGTGTTGTCGATCGCTGAATATGATCGCTTGTTGCCTGAGTCCGCGGTAGTGAGTCAGTCGACCGATTACCAAATCTATCCAGATTACAACGGCATTACGCTGACCAATGATCGTAAAGCGTTGGTGGCTCAAGTGAAACGCACTGGAACCAGTGCTGACACCTTACTTCAGCCTGAAAACAATCCATTGTTTAACCATGTCAGTATGGGGGCATATGGTAAGGCTCAGCTTGCCAAAGCAGGGATGGTCGAAACCCATACCTACAGCATGCCGATTTCGCCTGAAGTGGGCGAATGTGTGCCAGGAGAAGTACTGGCATTTAATGCGGAATGGTGGGGCATTGTAGATAGCGTCAGCGTCTCATTCAGTCATGCGCTGGTCAATCAAACTGTGAAAGTGGAGCGTGTCAATCGTGAGTAATGCCTTACAGCGTTTAATTGATTTACTTCCTGCGGCTGCAGAATTTGTAGGAACCATTACCAGCGTGGACCATCCCAATTACAAAGTGTTGGTAGTAGGTGGATCAGGTTTAAACCTGGTCACCAGTTCAACACGTTACAACTTAGGAGCAACCGTATTCGTATCTGATGGTGAGATTAAACGACTCGCACCATTGGGTGAAGTGATTCAAATAGAAGTTTAAGTTTTTAAAAAGTACATGGCGCTCATTGAGCGCTTTTTTATTGCCAAAAAATTAGGAGTGGTCTATGAATGACCCGTTAAGCATCAAGGGCCTACCATGGCTTTTTAAAATTATCGCTGCAGTGGTTGGGGCAATCTTTGCTCTGACGTTATCGGGGGATATCGACACCGAGGGACGAATTAAAATCACGATGGGGGTGATTATGAAGTTCACGTTTAGTGTGGCGATTAGTCTGTATGGTGGTTCAGCATTTATTGAATATTATGGTTGGCATGTCTATTCACATATGACGCAAGGCTTTGTAATGTTGATCTTTGCGATTTTCGGAATGTTGTTAATTGGCATCTGGTATCAAGCGATTCAGCTGTTACGTGGTAAAACCATTGGTGAATTAATCTTTGAAATTCGATCAGCTTTTAAAGCAATGTTTAAGTGAGTAAGTGAAAAATGAAACATATTTTTGATTTTTTAAGAAAGATCAGTGGTGGAACACTTACTCAAAAACAGGTAGATGCTGCCAATCAAGTGATTGCTACAGCTACAGATGTATCAGTGGCTGATATGTTGGGTATTGCGATCGACCAGATGGTGGTCAGTCTTTTTGGTGTGGATCTCATCTGTGGTTTTGAGGGGAAACGGCTTACTGCCTATGATGATGGTGTGGGAGTGTGGACGATTGGTTTCGGTACTACGGTTTATCCAAACGGCATGAAGGTCAAAAAAGGTGATACCTGTACTGAAGCACAAGCAAAAGCTTATATGGCCCATGATTTAAAGAAATTTGAAACTGCTGTAAATAACGCGGTTACGGTACCACTTAGCCAAAATCAGTTTGATGCGCTGGTATCACTTGCCTACAACATTGGGACCAATGCATTTAGCAAATCAACTTTGGTGAAAAAGCTGAATGGCAATGATAATCGTGCTGCTGCGGATCAGTTTGATGTGTGGGTGAATGCGGGTGGTAAGCGTATGCAAGGGCTTGTGAATCGTCGTGCTAAAGAAAAGGCTTTGTTTCTATCATGATCAAAGCATTCATGCTGTGCATCCTGCTTTCAGGCTGCACAGCTCATTCGATTTCGACAAAGGTGCATGTCACTGTTTGTGTTCAGTGTGTGAATTGAAAAAGCCCTCTAAGTGAGGGCTTTGGTGTAAGGTTTATCGTGAGGGGATAAGCGTTCTTAATTAATATATTGATACGACTAAAAGTGTTTAAGCATCTGATTGATTTTGAATTTAATTACTTATCAATAGATGCAGTAATAAAGTTTGCAGGGTGGTAGGAGCTTTGTATATGGGAAAAAATCATCATTCCCGAAACCAAAAAAACTAGAATTGTTATTACAGAGTTATAAAATCGCATTCATTACTTATCAATATTGCTGAGGTTCAGAGTAACAATATCCTAGTGTATTTACAATAAAGGACTAATTTTATTGTAAAAATTAAAAATACATAAGGTGGATAAATATATATATAAGAAAACTTGATTAAATTAATTTTTAGTGTATAGTTAACTTAACTAGAAAAAAGTCTTGTTTCGGTAAATCTTCTTTAAGTATCGCAGTTTTAGTTATAATCCTTCGTTTTTTCAGATTTTAAGTCTCAAAATTTATTATTTTCAAAGTTATAAATAGTCAATCAAATGACTCACAATTATTAAAAAATCAGTAGGATTTATTATGTCAAACTCGAATGTTGTTAAAGGTACTGTAAAATGGTTCAACGAAACTAAAGGTTTCGGTTTTATCCAGCAAGAATCAGGTCCAGATGTTTTTGCCCATTTTAGCGAAATTGCTAATTCAGGTTTCAAAACACTGTTTGAAGGCCAAATGGTTGAGTTTAGTGTAGCTCAAGGTCAAAAAGGACCAAATGCTGTAAATATTGTTGCTATCTAAGCAATAATTGACAGTAATAAAAAGCACTAAACAGTGCTTTTTATAAATTGAAAGTTAGTTTTAAAGTTTTTTCAAATCGAGAAAACCTCCAGAAATAGGATACAAGTTGTTAAAGATAAACGATTTAATTGCAAAATCAAAAAATGGTACAGAAATTATAGTGTCGCTCATCCCTCTAAATAAAATACAAAATACTCGTAATGGGTTAAAAACTATAGAAGTGGGTAAGCGAATACTTCTTCAATCAGGTAAAGAAGTTGATTTGAACCTAGATGGAAGAACTTTTTATACGTCTTTAAATCAGATGTTTAAGTTAAATTATAAAGTAATTTAATCAAGTTATATAATTTCTAAATAATTTAAATTAAGGACCCATCTATGTTAAAAAAAGAAGTCACCGTAAAAGATCAATTTGGTACTGAATATAATATTCAAGCAACAGTTGATAAGTCTATTGTAGACCTACAAGATCACTCAAATTTAAAATATATTACTTTTGAAGGTGAGGATATTCGCCCTAGTTTTGAAATGTTTTTTCAGAGCCTTGAAAGTAGTAAGATTTTTAAGTTAATTTAATGGTTATGAACAAAGAAAATTTGAATTTTTTATTTGATTTGAAATATATGAAAGCTGTTTTTTACATTTTAAAATCATATATTTGGGTTTTTGTTTTATGTGTATCTATTATTTTAACTAGTATCATACACAATGATGTTGTTGATACTATTTTGACTATTTTAAACTTTTTTATTGTTTTTAGAATTATTTTTGTGCTGCATGTAAAAATTATAAAGTCCATCTTCGAAATTTGTAGCCCTTAAAAAGCTCTTATTTTCAAGCATCAATAGAATAATGAAACCATGACATATCACTCCCTCTGTCATGGTTTTTTGTTGCCTCTTCATAACTCATATACATGTTTGTTATTATATTTCACTTCCCAATTTTTAGAAGTTTGCACACATAGACTTATCCCTTTTTATTCTTTATGATCATCGCACAAATAATAACCCAACCAAGAATAAAAAATGATTTCAAAACAATTTAGGATCGTCAACGCAATACTCGCAGTCATCGGCATAGCTGCCTTCATCTTTTTCCAGTATCAAATGAGACCTGACACGCTTGGTGGCTTTAAGGAAGGCACAGAAGAGTATTACGGTTATCAATACGCACGTGATAACAACCTAAAGAGTGCGGATCAATGCGATGATGAAAAGGATGATCCTGAAATGAATATCAATGATGCATTTATCAAAGGCTGCAGGAGCTCTTTCGAGAAATAATTGCTTGGCACCTGTCAGAATACGTAAATTTCTCAGAAGGACAATGCATAAAGATAAGTAATAGGATGAGTGATAAAATTGGCTGCGCTACTTATAAGTTGCGCAGCTGATTTTCAGATTATGAGCTTAATTACTAATCCTAGTAACGCCGAACCGATGATGACTCGGAGCACACTCTGATTAAACTTAAATAATGCGACTATAGCTAAAATAGCAATAATGGCAGAAATATAATCAAAACTTCCTTCAAAGCCCTTTGGCCAAAGCACGTGGTAACATAAAAAGAGAGCTAAATTCAGAATTACACCCACCACGGCAGCGGTAATGGCTGTTAAAGGGGCTGTGAATCTAATTTGATTATGCGTGGACTCTATGACAGGCGCCCCCGCTAAAATGAAGAAAAATGAGAAAATAAACGTAAACCAAGTGACAATGATTGCACCTAATGCACCCGCAATAAATTGATGCTCAACACCTAATAGAGATTGATTGTAAGCCGCCAAGAAGCCGACAAAAGCCACCACCATGATCAACGGACCAGGAGTACTTTCACCTAGAGCTAGTCCATCAATCATTTGAGTTGGTGTCAGCCAGTGATAAAAACCGACGGCCCCCTGATATACGTAAGGCAGAACAGCATAAGCTCCCCCGAATGTCATAAGAGCAGCTTTAGTAAAAAACCAAGCAAGTTGAGTATAAGAATGACTCCATCCAAAAATTGCTGTTAAAGAGATGAGCGGAATTATCCATAAAAGTGCTGAGATTACTGCTATTTTGATTAGATGCGACCATTTAAAAATGGCGTGTTCAGGTGTGGGAGTGTCGTCATCAATAATTGCACGACCATAAGATTTTTGACTGGAATGATGTGCATTTACCTGAAATAACTCTGGAAGCTTTTTACCTGCAAAATAGCCTGATATAGCTGCACATAGAACAATTAAAGGGAAAGGGACATTAAAAATAAATATTGCAATAAAAGCGACAACTGCAATTGCCCATAGAAATTTATTCTTTAATGATCGACTACCAATACGATAAGTGGCATGAAATACAATGGCTGCAACTGCTGGCTTAATGCCATAAAACAAGCCCGCAATGATCGGGACATCTGCATATTTAACATAAACCCAAGACAACCCGATCAGGATAAATAGAGAGGGTAAAACAAAGAAAACACCTGCAACGATGCCTCCTTTGGTTTTATGCATTAACCAACCAATATAAGTTGCGAGTTGTTGAGCTTCAGGCCCAGGTAACAACATGCAATAGTTCAGAGCATGCATAAACCGCTTTTCTGAAATCCATTTTTTTTCTTCAACCAGCTCTTGATGCATAACAGCAATTTGCCCAGCAGGGCCTCCAAAGCTGATGAATCCGAGTTTTAACCAAAATTTAAAAGCTTGCCAAAAGCTAATAGATTCAATTTCTATTTCATTTGACAAAGATGGCTTATTGTTCATGCTAAATTCCTTTGAAAGTCTGCATACAAGCCATCAAAAATATGGTTTGAAAGCTGGAGTAATTGATCATCATTTGTGATCGTGCTTCTGAGACCTTGTAAGATTTTTTCAATACCTAATGCTTCAGCAGGCTCATTTCCTCCAACATCTAAAAAATGAACAATTTCAGCGATTTTATTTAAAGCAGGGTTTTGTAATTTAAAGCTATGCATTAACACTTCATAAGTGACTAGATTATTGATATGCGTAAATTTGGCATGATCAAAATCGAAACCTAAGGCATCCTTTGGGCAATCATCGGGGTGCTCTAACCAAATAAATTCTGCCTGAGGGTCTACAAATTTTTGAATGATCCATGCTGATGCCAAACGGTCAACCCAAGGACGCTTTCTAGTTGCCCAGATTTTATTTTGAAAATCTTGCTTGAATAGGACTTTTATTTGCTGTTCAAAATTATTGGGTTCATCATCTTCACCTAAACGAGCAATAGCATGTTCTAATCGGGTGAGTTCATTCAGTGTTTTACTTTGTTGAATATTGGGGAAAAAGTCTATTTCTACCAGTGAATTGATGGACTTTCTTAATTTTCGGATTTGTTTGAGATATTCTTTTTTCTTACTTTCTTCAAGCTTACTTTGTATTTGAGAAATTTCAGTTCTGAGTTCCTCATACTCTCCACTCCGATCAAAAAGTTGTCCCAGATCTAGATGTGCAGGAGCTTCAGCGTGAAAGATATAAGCATGTCCATTTTCATTGAAATGATCATCGATAACAGTATCAAATTTTTCAGCATGTATTGCTGGTAGGAGATAGACGCCATCTCTTAGTGCAGCTGCACCATTCGATTTTAATGAACGCCAAATTCGCATTCTGGCGGCAGTACTTTGACTAGGAGGTGATGATACAAGTAATGATAATTTCATGTTATAAACTCAACATATTTTGTTTAATTTATAACATGTTTAATTTTTTTGGTAATGGATTTAATTGAATAACAATATGCGTAAAAAGAATAAATAGTTTTTTGACTTAAAGAGGGTGACTATAATAAGTACAATTAAAATAAAAAATGCTGACAACCTTATGAATCAGGGCAACGCTATAGCTTTAATGTATGAGTTGTATTCTGTTTGTTCTGTAAGATAGTTTTTCTCAATCACAATATATATTTTTAACACTTATCTGCTTATACTGTGCGAAGTTTTTAGCAACATTCTTTTTGCACGTCGTTTGTACTTTTACAGTTGAGTACATGATTGTGTACATATTTTTAGAGTAGTTTATGGCAGTTGTAAAAAAGTCTGTAGATATCAATAATATACGAAACTTTAGCATTATTGCTCACATTGACCACGGGAAGTCAACGCTCGCTGACCGCTTTATTCAAACCTGTGGTGGTTTGCAAGATCGTGAAATGCAAGCACAAGTACTTGACTCCATGGAACTTGAACGTGAGCGTGGTATTACCATTAAAGCTGCGTCGGTTACTTTGTATTACACTCATCCAAATGGTCAAGAGTATCAATTGAACTTTATTGATACACCAGGGCACGTCGATTTTTCATATGAAGTGTCACGGTCATTGGCTGCCTGTGAAGGTGCATTGTTGGTTGTAGATGCTGCGCAGGGCGTGGAAGCTCAGTCGGTTGCGAACTGTTATACCGCAATTGAGCAAGGTCTCGAAGTTCTACCAGTGCTCAACAAAATTGATTTACCACAGGCTGAACCTGAACGTGTGATTCAAGAAATTGAAGACATTATTGGTATTGAAGCGACTGAAGCGCCAACCTGTTCGGCAAAAACAGGTCTTGGGATTGATAGCGTTTTAGAAACCCTTGTTAATGTCATTCCTGCACCTACTGGTGATCGTAATGCGCCATTACAAGCTTTAATTATCGACTCTTGGTTTGATAACTACTTAGGTGTGGTTTCTTTGGTGCGCGTGAAAGAAGGTCGTGTGCGTAAGGGCGACAAGATGTTGATGAAATCAACAGGCCAAACGCACATTATTACTTCTGTGGGTATTTTCAATCCTAAACATACTGAGACAGACATCCTTGAAGCGGGTGAAGTTGGTTTCGTAATTGCAGGGATTAAAGACATTTTTGGTGCGCCAGTCGGTGATACGATTACCCTTGCCAACACACCAGAAGTCAAAACCTTGCCAGGCTTTAAAAAAGTGAAGCCGCAGGTGTATGCAGGTTTGTTCCCAATTGATTCAAGTGAATTTGAACCGTTCCGTGAAGCTTTGCATAAACTTCAGATCAATGACTCGGCGTTATTCTTTGAACCTGAAAGCTCAGATGCTTTAGGTTTTGGTTTCCGTTGTGGCTTCTTAGGCATGCTACACATGGAAATCGTGCAAGAGCGTTTAGAGCGCGAGTATGATTTAGACCTCATTTCATCTGCACCGACTGTGATTTATGAAGCGGTGATGAAGAATGGTGAAACGATTTATATCGATAGCCCATCTAAAATGCCAGATGGTTCAACGGTCGAAGACCTACGTGAGCCGATTGCTGAGTGCCATATCCTTGTACCACAAGAGTATTTGGGTAATGTCATGACTTTATGTGTGGAACGCCGTGGTGTTCAAAAAGACATGAAGTTTATGGCGAACCAAGTTTCGATCACTTTTGAAATTCCAATGGCGGAAGTGGTGATGGACTTCTTTGATAAATTGAAGTCGTGTTCACGCGGTTTTGCGTCGCTCGATTATAACTTTGTACGTTTTGAAAGTTCATCATTGGTAAAAGTCGATGTTCTAATCAATGGCGATAAAGTCGATGCCTTGGCAATGATTTGTCACCGTCAAGATGCACGTCACCGTGGTATTGCATTAGTTGAAAAAATGAAAGATTTGATTCCACGTCAAATGTTTGATGTGGCAATTCAAGCGGCCATTGGCGCACAAATTATTGCTCGTTCAACCGTAAAGGCAATGCGTAAAAACGTATTGGCGAAATGTTATGGTGGTGACGTTTCTCGTAAGAAGAAACTGCTATCGAAGCAAAAAGAAGGTAAGAAACGCATGAAGCAAGTGGGAAGTGTAGAAATCCCACAAGAAGCGTTCTTGGCTGTGTTGAAAGTAGAAAGATAAAAAGGTAGGAATATAAGCCCATGGATTTTGATTTTAATTTGATACTTGTTCCTGTCACACTGATTTTCTTTTTGGTGTGGTTGCTCGATAAGTTTGTATTTAAACAACGAGCGACAAAAGGCAAGGGGAATGAAAATTTTGTCATTACTTGGGCTTATGATTTTTGGCCAGTCCTTGCGATTGTTCTATGCTTACGTTCATTCTTTTATGAACCTTTTAATATTCCTTCCGACTCGATGGTCCCGACTTTAGAAACTGGTGACTTCATCTTGGTCAATAAGTTTGACTATGGTGTTCGCCTGCCGATTGTGAATAAAAAAGTGATTGATGTGGGTGAGCCTGAGCGTGGTGATGTGATTGTCTTCCGTTATCCACCGCAACCGACGATCAGCTATATCAAACGTGTGGTTGGTATTCCTGGCGATCACATTGTTTTTGATCATGGCCAATTAACCATTAATGGTCAAAAAATTGCTAAAGTTCCTGTTGAATTTAGCCGTGAAAAAGACCGTTTAGATACGCCTACTTCGATATATCATAAAGAAACCATTGGCAAGCATACCTTTACCATGCGTGAGTTAGAGGGTGTCAATGTTGCACGCCAAGCACCGTATATTAACTTTGTAGAAAATGGTAAATACTCTGCTGAAAATGGTTTATATTGGGAAGTGAAAGTAAAAGAAGGTGAGTACTTTGCGATGGGGGATAATCGCGACCAAAGTGCTGACAGTCGTTTCTGGGGAATGGTTCCTGAACAGAACCTAACGGGTCGTGCATTTTATATTTGGATGCATAAAGAACCTGGCTTTAAGTTGCCGTCATTTAATCGTAACGGTAGCATTGACTAATATCGATTCGGAAAATAAAAAATGCGCAAGAATCAACAAGGGGCATCTTATATCGCCATTTTATTTGCAATCATGGGGTTTGCATTTATGGCGAAAGTGGCAATTGCAGTTTGGGCTCCTTATTTTGATGATCGGATGATCAATAGCCAAATTGAGGAAGTATTTCAAAGCAGCCCGAAAAATATTCAGCCCGCGGAGTTTGAGAGTCAGCTTTCAAAGCGTTTGGATATGAATGGTATTCGCGATGTGAAGATTAAAGAAATTATGCAAGTCACCAATACCGAAGGGTTGCAGGTGAAAAAGGAGTATGAGGTAAGAAAACCCTTCTTACTGAATATAGATTTAGTATTAAAGTTCGAGAAAAGTTTTGATCAAAGCTCAGTCCAAGCTAAGTGAAGCCCGCTTAGCGAGCCGTATCGGTTATCAGTTTAAACAACCTGAATTACTTCAGCTTGCACTGACCCACCGATCGGTGAGCCACAAATACAATTATGAGCGCCTAGAGTTTCTAGGCGATTCTTTGTTAGGGATGATTATTGCAAATTATCTCTATAAAGCTTATCCAACTGAGAACGAAGGCCGTTTGACGCGTATGCGTGCAACCTTGGTTCGTCAGGAAGCTTTAGGTAAAATTGCAAATGATTTAAAACTGAGCCAGTCACTCATTTTAAGTACAGGCGAGTTAAAATCAGGTGGACATCATCGCGAGTCCATCCTTGCGGATACGGTTGAATCGATTATTGGTGCAATCTATGTGGATTGTAGTGATTTAACGGTGTTGGAGCCGATTGTGTTAAAATGGTACGAGCCATATTTAGACCATATCGAGCCAACCGATCAACTTAAAGATCCTAAATCTCGTTTACAAGAATATCTTCAGGCACGAAAAAAAGCTCTCCCAGTTTATGATGTGGTTGATATTCAAGGTGATGCACCCAATCAGCATTTCAAAGTGGAATGTAAAGTGGATGGATTGTCTGTTGTAAATGGTGAGGGCACCAGTCGTCGTTTTGCTGAGCAAGCTGCTGCGGCGGATATTTTAAAACTTTTGGAGCAGTAATCTGCCATGTCAAATTCTTCCGATCACATCGATGCTGATCACGAGTCGCAAAGCGACAGTAATGATTTAATTAGCCAGTTTTTTAGCGAACAAGGCACAGAAATCCCAACGGATTTTCGTAGCGGCTTTGTGGCAATTGTAGGTCGTCCAAACGTAGGCAAGTCTACGTTGATGAACCATTTATTGGGTCAAAAATTATCGATTACTTCACGTAAACCACAAACCACACGGCATAAGATTGTGGGAATTGATTCACGTGCAAAATCTCAAGCAGTATTTGTGGATACGCCAGGGATGCATAAAAAAGAAGTACGCGCCATCAACAAAATGATGAACCGTGCTGCGTCTTCTGCATTGCGTGATGTCAACTTGGTATTGTTTGTTCTGGATGCAGACAAGTGGACTCAAAACGATGAGCTCGTTTTGGAAAAACTCAAAAATGCAGAGATGCCAGTGATTCTAGTGATCAATAAAATTGATATACTTGAAAATAAAAACCATGCATTACCCTTGATTCAAGAGCGTGCAAAATTAATGAATTTTGCTGAGATTGTTCCTGTTTCTGCACTACGTGGTGCAAACTTAGACCATCTGCGCGATACCATTGAAAAATATTTACCTTTCCAGCCACCGATGTATTCATTGGATCAATTGACAGATCGTTCTGAACGTTTCTTGGCATCAGAAATTATCCGTGAAAAGATTATGCGTCAGTTGGGTGAAGAGCTACCTTATGATTTAACCGTGCAAATTGAGTCGTTTAAGACTGAAGAAGCAACGGTGAATGAAAAAACAGGTCGTCCTAAACCAGCATGTACATATATTGATGCAACGATTTTTGTAGACCGCCCAGGCCAGAAAGCAATTGTGATTGGTGAAAAAGGCGCTAAGCTTAAGAAAATCGGTATGGATGCCCGTATCGATATGGAAAAAATGTTTGAACAAAAGATCATGTTGACACTTTGGGTTAAAGTGAAAGGCGGTTGGTCTGATGATGAACGTGCATTGAAAAGCTTAGGTTATAGCGATATCTAAGTTTTAAGAAAACAAATTTTTATAGGGATGGTGTTATGGTCAAAGTGTTCGCAGTAATGGCTTGTATGTTGTTTTTGCAAGGTTGTATACACAAGATCGTCACCGTTCCTGTAAAGATTGCTTATAAAACCACAAAAGGCGTGGTGAAAGGAACCGCAGCTGTGGTTGGTGCTGTTATCCCAGATGGGGATGATGAAGACAGTGAACAGAATGATAAAGATAAAAAAGATTAGTTAATTTCTCATGCGCAATGAAGTACTGCATGGTTATTTAATTCACCATAGAAAATACCGTGAACGTAGTCATATTGTGCATTTATTTACCCAAGAGCATGGGCGAGTTGATGGTATTCTAAGGCAAACCCCGCCGCCACAATATCAGCCGATTTGTTTACAAGCTTCGGGTAAATCTGAACTCAAAAATTTTACAAAACTTGAAATTGTCAATCAGCCGATTTTTTTCTTCGGGGATGCTTTTTTTTCAGGTTTTTATCTCAATGAGATCCTGCTCAGGCTGTGTCCGCTCGAAGTACAAATGGAGCAAAGTTTTGCTCAATATGCGCATACGCTAACGCAATTACAACAACTGGCACAGCAAGCCGATCCTAATCAATTTTTAAAACAAATTCTAAGACAGTTTGAGCACGAACTGCTGGAAGATTTAGGCTATGCCTTAGATTTTTCGACCGATGCCAATCAACTTGAAATTCAGGCATCACTCAACTATATATTCCAGCTGAATGAAGGCTTTATTCCTACTGCACAAGCCTCGCGATCGACCTTAAATGGACAGCAAATTTTAAGCATGTGCCAATATGAAAAGGGTAGGGATTTTGGTTTGGAGCAGTTACAATTACTGACCAAGTTGTATCGACAAATGATCAGTTCATTGTTGGGCGATCGCCCCTTAAAAAGTCGTCAGTTGTGGATTCAGAACACTCAAACTCAATCGTAATTAGGAAATGAATATGGCTGCATTACTTGGTGTAAATATTGACCACGTGGCAACTTTACGACAAGCGCGTGGAACGTCTTATCCTGATCCAGTCAATGCAGCACTGATCTGTGAGCAAGCAGGGGCGGAAGGGATTACCTTGCATTTACGTGAAGACCGTCGTCATATTCAAGATGATGACGTGCGTCGTATGCGTCCAGCGCTTAAAACACGTATGAATTTGGAGTTGGCAGTCACAGATGAAATGATTGCATTTGCCAAAGAAATTAAACCGCACCATGTATGTTTTGTTCCTGAAAAACGCCAAGAAGTGACGACTGAAGGTGGTTTGGATGTGGTTGGACATTTTGACGATGTTAAAGCGGCAACTCAAGCCTTGTCTGAGATTGGTTGTGATGTGTCCTTGTTTATTGATGCTGACTTTGCACAAATTGATGCAGCGGTTGCTTGTGGTGCACCAACCATTGAAATTCATACAGGCGCTTATGCTGATGCAGAAACACCTGAAGCTCAGCAACATGAGCTTGAACGTATTGTCAAAGGTGCTGAATATGCGGCATCTAAGGGTTTAGTAGTCAATGCTGGGCATGGACTCAACCTTGAAAATGTAACCCCAATTGCGCAAATTCCACAGATCCACGAATTAAATATCGGTCATTCACTGATTGCCGATGCAATTTTTGTGGGCTTGGAACAAGCCGTGCGTGAAATGAAAGCAGTGATTAAAGCTGCACGTTAATTTTAAAGTTTTTAAGATTTGAATATGTCGAATATCAATTATGATGAACTCATGAAGCCCGTCATGGACTTCTTGGGCTGTGAAACACCAAAAGCTTGGTTGGCTGAAGCACTAACTAATCTTGATGTGCTGATGCAAGACCACGCGAATTGTGAGAAGAAAGCTGCAGGTACAGCGATGAACCTGATGTTTCGATATAGTTTTTTTACCGATTTACAAGTCAAGCTTGCACAACTGGTTCGTGAAGAAATGCTGCATTATGAGCAAGTGCTTGAATTTATGAAAAAGCGCGGGCTAGAGTGGAGCAATCTGAGCGCTGGTCGTTATGCGGGTGGTTTACGTAAAGAAGTGCGGACTTATGAGCCTGAGGCTTTAATTGATATTTTAATCATTGGTGCCTTTGTAGAAGCACGTTCATGTGAGCGTTTCTACGCGTTAGCACCTTTGGTCGATGATGAATTAGGTCGTTACTATCGCTACCTGCTGAAGTCTGAATCACGCCATTTTGAAGACTATTTAGCTTTGGCTTTAGATGTTGCGCAAACGGGGAAATTGAAAAATCCGAAAGAAGATATTCAAGCCCGTATTGAACATATCCGTAACGTCGAAAAAGAGCTAATTATTACACCTGATGATGTGTTTCGTTTCCATAGTGGCGTGCCTATGCAAGCGACTTAGAAATAAGGTGGGTGAATGCCACAGTTTGTAGACTGTTCGAAAGTTGCAAATTCTCAGTGTAGATAATTCTAACTCATTAAAAAGCCCAATCTTTATCGATTGGGCTTTTTAATTAGAGATGGGTAGATATGATGTATTGAGAGCTGTAATTCCTTTCCATAAAATCGCGAAATATGAGTCAGTGGAATGAGTTATTTGAGTAGGTGTGCTTAGAATTTTGACGATGATTTCTTGTACTTTTTTATATCTTCCACGTTCCACCATTGCACATCATGAAAAATGGTTACATCAGAAAGAGTATTTCGCAAAGTCTCAGAGACATGATTTAATTGGGTGGAAAGATCTATTTTCTTAAAAAATATTTTTAATGATTGGCTGTGGTGGGTGAATAAAAATTAAAAATAATCTGTCATTTTACTCATAATGATTACATCCAGTAGAAATATCTTTATAAGCAGGATCACTAAAACTAAGCTGGTATTCCCAATTTTTTTGCCCTTTCCATTTTTTCATTTCAGTTGCTGTGATCTGGACGAACATCCACATGTGTTTTAAATGTGCTCATGATTTTTCTTGTGAATCATTTTTTAGTGTTTTTAAGATAAGTTATTTTTCGAGAATAGTTTAGTTCTGGCTTTCTGTTGAACTTAGCTGGAGGATTTACACCTTAAGCGGTAAAACTTTTAATGTGTAGAAAAGAAGAAAGCCCACGACTTATAGTGTGGGCTTTCTTGAATTTGGCTCTCCAACCTGGGCTCGAACCAGGGACCTGCGGATTAACAGTCCGTCGCTCTACCGACTGAGCTATTGGAGAATCTGCATGCGATTATAAGGACATTTCATAGTGGGTCAAGTCTAAAATGTCATGTTGCTGTCATTTTTATATTGGATGCTTTTTATTTGAACAAAAAAATCATTTTCAAAAAAAATCGTATTGAAGTGCTTGCAATGTGGGAAAGTCGTTGATAGTCTGACTTTAACAACAGAGCGTTTAAGTGAAAACTTAAACAGTGTGGATTTATAACCAACTTGCCAGCACTAAAATGGCTAAACAGGAGAAAGCGAATGAATACGCTTACTATTTCCGATATTTTTGCAAACCTAGCTGATTATCAAAATCAGTATCTTTCTATTATTTCCAACCCTGAACAATACTATATCTCTGTAGAGTCAGCCTATATTGATGTTTGGCCAGTCGGTTGTACAGACTTGTATTTGGGTGATTTATTACAACTTTGGTTTAGTGAGCGTTGGCTGGTCAACAGTCCTTGTCAGTTGCTTTCCGCACAGTCGACAAGTACTCTTAAAAAGACTGTGCAGCGAGAACATGATCTGTATTTGTATCAGTTGTCAGGCAGTGCTTTATCAGGTAATAATCGTTCAAAAGTCTGGTCTGCTGCTGAAGGTAAAAGTTTAGACGTGAGTTTAGACAGCGCATTTAAATACTATTGTATTTATAAAGGAGTTGAGCGTCCTGATGCCTCAAAATTGCAGACGCTGAAGACGTTTAAAACCGCAATTTGATCTGTCATGCTGAAGTAAAGTTTAATTTGGCGTAAAAAAGGCACTGAAATTTATCAGTGCCTTTCGTTTTTAGGAACGAATAATCATACAGGTGGCTGTGGCATGGGCGTAGAGTTTACCGTCTTCATCTACAATTTTACCTTCAGAAATACCTAAGTTCTTACTGATGTTGATCACGCTGCCGATGGCAAGCAGTTCTTTGTCTCTTGGAATCGGTCGGCACATTTTAGTATTCAGATCAATGGTGCCATAGCCAACACCTGCTTCAAGCATAGTATGTACAGCGCAACCTGTTACTGAGTCGAGTACTGTTGCTGCAAAGCCACCATGCACGCCACCAAGCGGATTTAAATGGCGGTGATCCGCTTTTGCTTTAAAGCTAATTTTTCCTTCAGAAACTTCAAAAGGCTGCATGGGAATAGTTTCACTGATACTTGCTGGTGGAATTTTTCCTGCACACATGGCTTCTAAGAGTTGTAGTCCTGTCATTTCTTTGGGATTCATCTTGTTCATTCCTATATTTATCTATGAGTTCCTTTTTGGAACTTGTTGTCCAATTAAACAAAATTCAGTCTTTTCGTCAATATTGAGCATTGGATTGATCAGTACAAAATCAACGAAATCGTAATCACGGATTGAGATGATGTTGCGAACGGATTGCATGTAAAAAGTGTAAGCGTATTCATTTTGATGATTTGAGTGTTGATAGAACTGAGTAACCTAAACGTGAGCATTGTTTTAATGTGGTGCACAAAATTTATACACTCTTTGTTTTTTATTTATATATAAGATAAACAAGGTTTTAGTAATTTTATACAGTCTTCACATGAAGAAGGAACTCACAATGAACGTGTCCTGTTTATGCGGTAAAACTAAGTTCCAAGCCGCACTCAAAAATCATGATGTGCATGCTTGTCATTGTTCGATGTGCCGCCAGCAGTCGAGCGGGGTACTCATGAGTATTGATGTCGAACCCAATAGTTTAAAGTTTGACAATCAAGAATATTTAAAATTATTCAAGTCATCGGATTGGGGGGAGCGTGGTTTTTGTAGCGAATGTGGCACGTCACTTTTTTGGCGAACTCAGGACGGCAGCTATTGTAATATCAATGTGTTTGCGATGGAAGAACAGCCAAAAGATTTAAAACTTACAACAGAAATTTATATTGATAATAAGCCTGATTTTTACCAATTCAAGTATTCTACAGAGCAGCTCACTGAAGCGGATGTGATTGCTTTATTTTCACCAGATGATGCTAAAAAATAAGATATTCAGGCTGAATCATCTGAGTTGCACATCGAGATTATTGATAAATTGTATGAGAAAAACTCTCTAGATTTAATAAGATATATTCGATATATCAGCAGGCTGTTGAATAAGGATGCTCAAACATGCTGCTTAAAATTTCCATTGCAATGTTGGCCTTTGCAGCCAATTCGGTGCTATGTCGTTTAGCGTTGGCTGAGCAGCAGATTGATCCGATGAGTTTTAGCTTACTTCGGGTCTGTAGCGGTACAATGGTGTTATTTCTACTGTATATGCTCTCTACTCATAAGGCCAAAATAGAGTGGAGTGTAAAAAACGGTTTTTTTCTTGCCTTATATATTGTGGCTTTTTCACTGGCCTATTTGCATATCGACGCGGGTGTAGGTGCATTACTACTGTTTGGGACAGTTCAATTAAGTATGGTTGGTTATGGCCTGTGTCATGGTGAAAAAATCAATTTACGACGCGGGTTGGGGCTGGTGATCGCTATTTTAGGTCTTTTGATTTTATTGCTACCAGCGTCTTCGGCACCTCCTTTGGGTTATGCTGCATTGATGGTACTTTCAGGCATAGGTTGGGCGATGTATAGCATTGTAGGTAAAAAGATGCATAACCCACTGGCCAGTAGCTTGGCAAATTTTGTAGTGGCGATTCCTTTTGTTGTCTTGGTCTATTTATTTTTTTACACACAGAGTTTTATCCAGCCAAAAGGTATGCTGTTGGCGCTCTTATCTGGTGGTTTGGCATCGAGTGGAGCATATGTACTTTGGTATGCAATAGTGAAGAAAATTGATCGGGTCACGGCCAGTAGCGTGCAATTGTCTGTGCCATGTTTGGCGATTCTGGGTGGGGCATTGTTTATTGGGGAAGCGTTGAGTTTCCGAATCATTATTTCTGCGACGATTATTCTGGCAGGCATTGCCTTGGTGATCTCGGCGTCATCTCGCAAGAAAGACGTAGATACAATAGATTCTGCTGGTACTACACGGCTCTAAAATTATTTAAACGGGCTTAAGAGCAAATTTTTCAGATTTTGTTTAAAAATAAAAAACCCGCGAAGTTCGCGGGTTTCTCTAATCTAACTTTAAAGGTTAAATCATTTTTCAGCAGCAATTGAAGCAATCGCAGCGTCTACGCCTTCGATTGAGTCAGCCGCTTTCTTGATACGTGCAAGCGCATCTACAAGTACGTCATCAGCAGTTGCATAAGAAATACGCATAAAACCGCCTAAGCCGAATGCATCACCAGGAACTACGGCAACGCCAGTTTCTTCCAATAACCATTCAGAGAATTCTGTGCAAGATTTTAAGCCTTTCGCACGAATTAATGGACGGATGTTTGCATATGCATAGAATGCGCCATCAGCAGGTAAGCAAGAAATACCGTTGATGTCGTTCAAACCACTAACAACTAAGTCATGACGGCGTTTGAATGCTTCAATCATAGGCTCAAGAACGTCTTGAGGGCCATTCAACGCAGCTTCAGCAGCAACTTGTGAAATAGAAGTTGGGTTTGAAGTTGATTGAGATTGGATTTTTTTCATTGCGCCAATAAGCTTAGCAGGGCCCGCTGCATAGCCAATACGCCAGCCAGTCATTGCATATGCTTTAGACACACCGTTTAACACGATTGTGCGGTCATAAAGGTCTGGTGCAACTGTTGCGATATTGTAGAATTCGTCATCCCAACGGATTGGTTCGTACATATCGTCAGAAGCGATATAAACTTCTGGGTATTTACGAAGAACATCAGCCAAAGCTTCTAATTCAGCTTTAGTGTAGATCATACCTGTTGGGTTTGATGGACTGTTTAAAACCACTAAACGAGTTTTGTCTGTGATCGCTGCTTCAAGTTGAGCAGGTGTGATTTTGAAACGTTGTTCTTCACCACATTTTACAATAACAGGAACACCTTCAGCGATAATCACCATGTCTGGGTAGCTTACCCAAAATGGTGCAGGGATGATTACTTCATCACCTTTGTTTAACAAAGCTAATGCTAAGTTAAAGAATGACTGCTTGCCGCCACAAGAAACCAAAATTTGGTTTGCAGCATAATCAAGGTTATTGTCACGCTTGAATTTTGCAATAATCGCTTTTTTAAGGCCAGGCGTACCATCTACAGCGGTGTACTTTGTGAAACCGTTGTTAATCGCTGCAATTGCTGCATCTTTGATGTGTTGTGGGGTGTCGAAGTCAGGTTCACCTGCGCCCAAGCCAATAACGTTCTTGCCAGCCGCTTTTAATTCAGCAGCTTTGTTGGTAACAGCAAGAGTTGGGGACGGTTTGATGGCATTCACACGATC
The DNA here is from genome assembly GCF_044057475.1 of Acinetobacter sp. P1332. Lineage (NCBI taxonomy): Bacteria > Pseudomonadati > Pseudomonadota > Gammaproteobacteria > Moraxellales > Moraxellaceae > Acinetobacter > Acinetobacter sp. P1332. The sequence continues at coordinate 2,091,406 of NZ_CP171157.1, read as the reverse complement.
AGAGAGACGTACGTCCACGGCAGTATTCCTTCTTATAGGGTTTAAAAAATAAAAAGCACACTATATTAGCTTAAAAAACTCAAGCAAGGCGTTTAAAAACACAGATTTTCTGCAAAAAACATAAAAAAATTCAATTTTGAATTAGGGTCTGTTGACATTTACTGTTCATAATTAACCCTATAAAGGTAGCCATAAAAATATACAGGCTAAAGCAACAGAACTTTGATAATTTCTTTTGAGCTTGTCATATCGAGTAGCTATTCCTCTAAATTGCTTTAATCTACAAAACATATTTTCAACTAAATGCCTGATTTTATATAAACACCAGTCCATATGGTCATTGTTCGATTGGCTATTTGTTTTTTTTGGTATATTCGCTTTAGTCCTTGTTTTCCTGATCTGTTCACGCAGTGGTTCTGAATCATAGCCTTTATCTGCACATACCACTTTTGTCTCTTTTAAATCTAATGTTGATATTAAATCAGGTGCAACTTTAACATCATGTGTGGTTCCATCGGTAATCATGAAATCAATAGGATTGCCATGTGCATCAACAATCAAATGTATTTTTGAGGAGTTTCCTCCTACACTTTTAGAAATAGATTGATTCGCTATACCGGCAGAATGTTGATGAGCACGTACATGAGAGCCATCAATAAAAATCCACTCCATATCGGGGCATGAGGCTAGTAATTTGAATAATCTAAGTAACTTACCGCTGCTTGACCAACGATTAAAACGTTTGAAAATAGAGTTTGAATGACCAAAACAACAAGGAATATCTCGCCACGGACAGCCTGTTCTAATTCTATAGAGAATAGCTTCAATAAAATTGCGTAAATTTGAGTTGTGGTGAATGGATAAATTACGCAGAATAACTTTCAACTTTTGCCAGTGTTGATCTGTCAGCATGGTACGAGGCATAGCGAATAGTAAAATTGGGTTTGGCGATTTGATTTTACTACTTCGCTATTTTTTTAAGCTAAAAGTGTCAACACACCCTAATGATTTCAAAAATGTACAGAATTAGGAAGTTTCTCGCATCTTTATGAAAAAAACTTTAAAATAAGCGCAATTTGATGAGAGTGATGGTCATGAGTAAGCAACAGCCTACTTCAAAAAAACCTTTGGTGAATCTCCCATTCCCAATGCCAAATGCAGAACAAAGTGCTGACGATGTTGCACATAATCAGGTTCGTCCAAAACCTGAACAATATGCAGATCGTACTTGGATGCCACCACGTGGCACCCGTCGTTCAATGGGTAAACGTTAATTCGCCATTGAAATAAAAAAGCGCCCTGGTTAGGGCGCTTTTTTATTGATCATTCGCTGGGTTGTAATTGCTAACCCGTCGATCATTTTGTGCATAGTAGGTTTTTTTGTGTTCATACATCGCAGTGTCGGCACGTTTAAGTATATCTTCAACCCGCTCATTTGGCTGGCTGGTAGCAGTGCCAATCGACACACTAATCGGTTGATGATTATTAAATTGGTTATCTACCATTAAAAGCTCATGCAAACTTTCAATACAATGGTTCAATGCGGCTTCATCGGCGGCAGGTAATAGCACCACGAATTCATCACCACCGATCCTTGAAGCAGAGTATTGGGTATTTTCAATTAACTGATTCAGGGTATTACCCATACGGCGTAATAAGCTATCGCCTTGATCATGACCAAGGTTATCATTGATAGCTTTTAAGCCATTCATATCTAGGAAAATACAAGACACAGGACGTAGGTTGTTGCGCTCAAGTCTGTTGATTTCGGTGCTGTAGAAAGAGCGGTTATAAAGTTTGGTTAAGACATCATGCTTGGCCAAATACTCAAGATAATTTTCGGCTTTTTTGCGCGCAGTAATATCAGTGAGCGCCAGTTGTACCATACCCCAATCGTCTTCGAAGCCTGGAAACACGGCAAAATGCAACAACACATGGCGAATACTTCCATCGAGTGCATAATTGACTGCTTCGCAGTTATGTTGAATATTGCCATCCCACAGTTCGAGCAGCTGATGTCGAAAGGTCTGTTGGGTTGCGTTCTGAAAGACTTTATGCAAATTTTTAAGTAAATGGTCTTTGTCACGTGCAGCAAACAAATCGAGTGTAGCTTGGTTGACATCGGTAACCATGATGTCTCTGAGACATTCATTAATAAAGTCATTGTGGACATCAAGGAAAGTTTTAAAGTCACTGATCCCCAAACGACGTAAATGATCTAAACGTGCTTTGACTCGGCTAAAGTCCTCAACCCAAAGCGAAGTAGGCGAGTATTGAAAACGTGCTTCAGCAATTAAACGACTTTTTTCTTCTAAGCGTTGTGCATTGGCATAAGGCGTGATGTCTTCCGTGCTGATCAGAACCAATGAAAGATCGTGTTCATGACCAGGAAGTACTGTCCCGCGCAGGCGAATGTCAAGGCGATGACCTGTAAGCGTATAGTTTACGGCAGTGTTTTCAAATAAGGTCTCACCATTCCAAAGCGCGACCAGCTCATTTAAATGAGTGCTTGACATATCTGCTTTAAAAATTTGCGCAAGGTTCGCAGTTAAATCTTCAAAACTTTCGGCTTCAAATTGTTTTAAGGTTTGCGGGTTGACATGCAGGACTTTAATTTTATGCGCACAACTTAAAATACGTGATTTGTCTTCCAACAGAAAAGACGCAATATCTTCAACACCTTCACTCCGCCAAAGATCAAATTGTTTTTGTACTTCACTAAAGTCTTCTAACCACATGGCAATGGGAGATAATTCAAAAATAGGAGAGTCCAATAATTGCATTTATATCTCGTTTTTATGTTGGAATTTAAAGCAGTATAAGCGCTAAAAAAACTTTTTAAAATAATGTGATAAAAAAAGTTATTTTTAAAATTTATGTGAGTTTATGGGGGATTTAGTCAAAAAATGCATATTGATTGCGCATAGAAAGTGCATAAGCTCCAATGGTTTTGGAGCTTAAAGAGCGTTTATGCTGATAGCGATAAGCGCTAAATGCTTTGAGGTCGATAGCGAAAAGTTTGTGATTGTTGATATTGATGGTCGCGCCAAAATAAATTGATTACCAATAGGTTTGGAATCAATACCATGAAGAATAAATAAATCAAAAAATTCTTTCGTTGTTGTTGATAGATCTGCATGAAGTCTTGGCTGCTGATGGTTGTGTTGTCTGCTGTGACCGATAACACTAAAACTTCTGGGTAGATAAACTGACGGTTGTCTGTGTAATAACGGATACTAACCTTTTGTTGTTGAAGGTCTTCTAATAGCGGGCAGCTTTTAAAGCGATCCATGAAATTACAAACCAGTCTTAGTGGTTGCTGCTGAGAAGCTTCATTTAATACAATATCTTCATAGTGTGATTTATTACGCCCAGAGCCCACAGTGTAGCTATTTAACCGAATTTGGCCCTCGATGTGTTGTGGGTTAGGTATATGTTTTGCAATACGTACAGCCGAATAGTCAGTAAATTTGCTGAGACTGGAAAGTGCAAAAACATTAATGATGAAGAAGGGTGCCGTCATGAATAAAATATTTAAGAGGAGGTTGTTCTTTTTCGGTTGTTCGTTCTTTGTCTTTTTGAGGAAGGATAAGCATACAATGAAGATAAAGTAGACTGGGGATAGATTTATAAAACTAAAATCCTGAAATTGAGGCAGTTGATAAAATGCAATCAGCATGACAACGGCAATAGCCATACTGAAAAGTGCATGCTTGTTTCTTTTGGATTTTAAGGCTTCAAGTTGTCTATTTGTTTTCATGATTTATTTAAGTTTTTGAAAAGTATGATTATGATTCAGAGTGTAAGTGAACCTTTAAAAGTTAAAAAGGGAAAAGCAGGAACAATACCGTCACATTTTTTGTAGTAGTTGGCGATTGGGGGGTAGGGAAGATTTCAACAACTCTATTATTTTTAACTAAAAAGCCAACTCATAGAGTTGGCTTTTGGGGTTTGAAAGATGGGTTTCAACGAGAGGCTTTCCGCGCACGATGTTCGGGTTTTGGCGGTGCGATTTCTCGGCTGCCTTGCCAAACTTCAATGAAGTCTAGTTCATTGATATTATAAAGTTCCAACAGCGCTAAAATGGCACCACCAAAAAGCATGCGCCCCTCCGCGTTGGTCTCAAAATCAAATATTTTCCCTGACAGCGCATGTAAAATATCTTCAATTTCAAAAACACGATCGCGACCATTACTGTCGGTTGGATACATGCGTGTGTTGAGAATAATTTTGGCTAAACTTTTTTCATTATCGGTTAAGGCCAAATGCTGAATCAGCATGTCATCATTTTGAGTGCTGAAAATCACGGCATCATTAAAAATGGTATGCAAAAACTTTTTATTTAGACGTGGTAGTGTTCTTTCCACAAATGGGCGAAATGATGCGGGGAAAATAACATTATGAGAAATGCCTTTAAACATAGGAGCAATTTCTTCAACTTTATAACCTGCAATACCACAGCCGATAGAGGTTAGAAAGTAAGTCATTTTAGGGTGATTTTTGGTATAGATTTTAAAGTCATCAATATAGTGTTGAATTTGCGAGAGCGGCATTTGCTGTAAGTGTTCGTTCATGGTGGGAATGGCATAACTTTGCCCTGACCAACCACGTCCGACGCCTTTTATTGCGCCAAAGTGTTCAAGTGCAGTTCGGGCAGCACCATCCGCATGTTGACCTGCCATGTTACTACCAAACACAAATACGGTATGTTCATCTAGGTTTTTGACGATGCTTTCGTCATGATATTGGTATGTCATAGGCTCTGATTTTTCGCTCTTCTTCACTTCATGTTGCCCTTGAAATACGGGGGGGTCAAGTGAAAAATCTTTGTAATATTTTCAGTAAATTACATTAAAAATCTAAAAGCAAGAATTGCTCGGGATTGAATCTGTTAAAATAGTCGGTTGAAGAAGCAAATCTTGGGATATGTCTGTGAGTGAGAAACAACCTTTTGATTTAGTCACCAATTACCAACCCGCAGGTGATCAGCCGCAAGCCATCGAAAAGCTTGTTGCTGGAATAGAAAAGGGCTATCACGACCAGTTGTTACTTGGGGTTACGGGTTCAGGTAAAACCTATACCATGGCCAACGTGATTGCGCGGACGCAACGTCCGACCATTGTCATGGCACATAATAAAACCTTAGCCGCACAGCTTTATGGTGAGTTCAAATCTTTCTTTCCGAACAATGCCGTCGAATATTTTGTCAGTTATTATGACTATTACCAACCCGAAGCCTATGTGCCATCTTCAGACACATTTATTGAAAAAGATTCAGCGATCAATGACCACATTGACCAAATGCGTTTATCTGCAACACGTTCGCTCTTAGAACGTCGCGATGCAATTATTGTTGCTTCAGTTTCTGCTATTTATGGTTTGGGTGACCCCAATGCCTATATGAGCATGCTGCTGCATATTGTACAGGGCGATCGTATTGCACGTGATGATATCATTCGTCGTTTGGTGGAAATGCAATATAGCCGTAATGAGCTTGAGTTTTTACGCGGTACCTATCGTATTCGTGGGGAAATTATTGATATTTTCCCTGCGGAATCAGACCAGCATGCGATTCGAATCGAGTTGTTTGATGATGAAGTCGATTCGATTCGTTGGTTCGATCCACTGACAGGCAAACTGGTACGTAAAGTTCCGCGCATAACTATTTACCCAAAAAGTCACTATGTAACACCGAAAGATAATTTAGAGCGCGCCATCGGCACGATTCGTGAAGAGTTAAAAGAACGCTTAGGTTTCTTTCGTGCACATGACAAATTGCTTGAAGCACAGCGAATTGAACAACGTACCCGTTATGATTTAGAAATGATGCAGCAGTTGGGCTATACCAACGGTATTGAAAACTATTCACGTCATTTATCCGGTCGTCCTGCGGGCGAAGCGCCGCCAACCTTATTTGATTATGTTCCTGACGATGCCTTACTAATTATTGATGAGTCACACGTGACTGTGCCGCAAATTGGCGCGATGTATAAAGGTGACCGTTCGCGTAAAGAAAACTTGGTGAATTATGGTTTCCGTCTTCCTAGTGCGCTAGATAACCGCCCAATGCAGTTTGAAGAATGGGAGCGGATTACGCCAGCAACGATTTATGTCAGTGCTACACCAGCCAAATACGAGATTGAAAAAGCCGAGCAAATAGCTGAGCAGGTGGTTCGTCCTACAGGGTTGATTGACCCCGAAATTGAAGTACGTCCGGTATTGACTCAAGTTGATGATGTGTTGTCTGAGATCAATATCCGTAAAGATCTAGATGAGCGTGTTTTGGTAACCACCTTAACCAAACGTATGGCAGAAGATTTAAGCTCGTATTTGAAAGAGTATGGCGTCAAGGTTGCCTATCTGCACTCAGATATTGATACCGTTGAACGGGTGAAAATTATTCATGACTTACGTTCGGGTGTCTACGATGTCCTCGTCGGGATCAACTTACTACGTGAAGGCTTGGACATGCCTGAAGTGTCTTTAGTGGCTATTTTAGATGCGGACAAAGAGGGTTTCTTGCGTTCTGAGCGTTCTTTGATTCAAACCATTGGTCGTGCAGCGCGTAATGTAAAAGGCAAAGCGATTTTATATGGTGATCGGATTACCGATTCGATGCAAAAAGCCATTGATGAAACAGCCCGTCGTCGTGAAAAACAAATGGCCTTTAATGAGCTGCATGGCATTATTCCGCGTAGCACTATCAGACAAAATAAAAAGGATATTGATACAGGCGAAGTGCTGACAGATGATCAAGTTGAAAGTGGTATCACAGATCAACACCAAACCTTAAGTGCAGATCAGCAGCACTTGCTGTCCGATCCGAAACTTCTTGCCAAGCATTTAAGCAAGTTGGAAAAAGAAATGTTAAAAGCTTCTAAAGAGCTACAGTTTGAGCAAGCTGCACGTCTGCGAGATGAAATTTTGCGCTTAAAAGCACAACTTCTAACCTAAGTTGCATTTACATAACGCTACAGTAATTTGGGCAGAAAGCATTATTTTTTAAAGAGATGTTTATTTTTAGATCATAAATTCTGAAATATTAAAGGTACAGTTTATGTCTGCAAATCTTCCAAAGGCGGGTTTTACGCTTGCCAAAATTGCTGTAGGTGGTGCTGTTTTAGTCGGGTTAGGCATGGCAACCATGGCTTATGCCCAGAGCAAACCCTTAGCTGTGGTGGATAAGGTTGAATTAGACCGTTATTTGGGTGTTTGGTACGAAATTGCACGTAAGCCCATGTACTTCCAAAATAAATGTGGAAGTAATGTCTCGGCTACTTATACCCTGAATGAAAATGGCAATGTGACGGTAGATAACCGATGTTATGCCCAAGATGGTAAGTTGATGCAGTCCATAGGTGAAGCATTTGTACAAAACCCACCTTTTAACAGTAAGTTGAAAGTGAGTTTTTTACCTGAAGTGGTGCGTTGGTTACCCATGGCACGGGGGGATTATTGGATTTTAAAAATTGATGATGACTATGAAACGGTTTTAGTGGGTGAGCCACGCCGTAAGTATATGTGGGTGCTTTCTCGCTCGCCACAACCAGACCAAAAAGTCATTAATGAATACTTAGAATATGCAAAGTCAGTGGGTTATGACTTGAATGATTTGATTCATACCAAACAATTGCAAAAATAAAATCTATTAAGCCTTGAAAGCCATGCTGAAGCATGGCTTTTTTAGTTTCATATACGTATTTTAAAACTTGAATAATAAAGCTTTATACAGTCGAACGCTTTATAATCGGAGCCTGGTAAAAATCGCGTAAATCAATGTGGAGTGAAGGATGTATAAAGGTGTTGCACTATCGGTTTTAGCATCCGTCACTTTTGGGGTTTTGTATTTTTATACCTTTTTTTTAAAGCCTTTGGATAGTGAACAAACTTTTGCTTGGCGTATGCTTTCGACCTTACCCTTTTTAACCGCATTCATGTGGTGGAGTGGTGATTTAAAACTCATTTCGGAGTTGTTTAAGCGTATCTTTAAACAACCTTGGATGTTTGCTTGGTTATTGTTTAGTTCGGTTTTATGTACCACGCAGTTGTGGCTATTTTTATGGGGGCCCATGAATGGTCGCGGCCTACAGGTGTCGCTCGGCTATTTTTTACTGCCTTTGGTCATGGTGTTGGTTGGTTGCATCCTTTACAAGGAAAAACTATCCCGCTGGCAAATGGCTGCGGTAGCCCTTGCTATGCTTGGGGTAGGACATGAAATTTGGCGTATTGGTAGCATGGCATGGGAAACGGTTTATATCGCTTTGGCTTATCCTTTGTATTTCTTCCTGCGCCGTGTTTGTAAAACGGATCATTTGGGTGGCTTCTGGTGGGATCTGTTTTTGATTTTACCTGTCGCATTCTATTTGGGCTTTGTGCATAGCGATAGTTTGGCTTTGATACAACAGTTTCCACATCTGATTTTGGCGGTCATTGGACTGGGTTTCTTAAGTGCGATGGGGCTTGGAAGTTATATACTCGCGAGTCGTTATTTACCTTTTGTGATTTTTGGTTTGCTGAGTTATTTGGAGCCAGTTTTACTGGCAGGAGCATCAGTTGCCATGGGAGAGCGTATAGAGGCAGGTGAGTGGTTTACTTATATTCCAATTTGGTTTGCAGTCTTATTGCTTATTATTGAAGGCGTGTTGCATTTATATAAACAGCAACAAAATAAAAAACAGCTCGAACGAAATATTGAGCATTTTGAAAAACAGCAACATTCAGACTAATTTGATGATGTTTGGAGCTGTCATTGCACTAGAATTTGGGCGATAAGCATGTTTCTGATTTGTTTTTTGCCCTTTAAGAATAATTGACTGTTTGATAAAACATCATTTGCGTAACTGTTTATTTTTTATCTAAAAAAATATTTTTTTAATTTTTATACTGCAAAATCATAAGACTAAATGCAATCATTTCTTAAATTAATAATGAATATACGACAAAAAACATCATGCATTTACAGCTTTCGATTCAAACTTGGCGCTAAATCCTTTACAATTGTTGGGTTTTAAAATTTATGCTTAGATTAAATTAATTAGAGGACGTATCTGTGAGCAAAGAGACTATCATCGCCCTACACGCAGAACACCAAGGTCGCTGGAAAAACCGTGAAGAAATCGCGGAACAAATGATCGCTTTGATCGGTCAGCTTTACCGTGAAAAAAATATTGTGGTTTCAGTGTTTGGACGTTCTTTAGTTAACCGTTCAGTTATCCAAATTTTAAAAGCGCACCGTTTCACTCGTATGATGGACGTTGAACTTTCAGTTGTACACACGTTCCCAATTCTTGAAGCGTTAGCTAAAATTGAAAATATCGGTACTGCTGAAATTGATCTAGGCAAATTAGCCGTTGCGTTTAAAGAGCAAGGTGGCGATGTTGATGCATTTGTTGCAGCAGCTGTTAAATCTGTAGAAGGTCGTGCGACTTCAGTAGAAGGCCGTGACGTTGTTCTTTACGGTTTTGGTCGTATCGGTCGTATTCTTGCACGTTTAATGATTGGTCAGTCTGGTCTTGGCCGTGGTTTGAACCTAAAAGCGATTGTGGTTCGTAAGTCATCTGATGGTGATTTGGAAAAACGTGCGTCTTTATTACGCCGTGACTCAATCCATGGTCCATTCTCTGGTACGATTTCTGTTGATGAAGAAAACGAAGCAATCATTGCAAACGGTCAATTCATTAAAGTGATTTATGCGTCGAACCCAACTGAAGTTGATTATACCGATTATGGTATTAGCAATGCGTTAGTGATCGACAACACGGGTAAATGGCGTGATGCTGAAGGTCTTGCTCAACACCTTAAGTGCCCAGGCGCTGCACGTGTGATCTTGACTGCACCAGGTAAAGGCGACATGAAGAACGTAGTGTTTGGTGTGAACCAAGCAGACATTCTTGATGAAGATACCATTATCTCTGCTGCAAGCTGTACAACCAACGCAATTACACCAACACTTAAAGTTTTACATGACAAATACACAGTGTTGAATGGTCACGTTGAAACAGTTCACTCGTTCACAAACGACCAAAACTTAATCGACAACTACCATAAAGCAGACCGTCGTGGTCGTGCTGCAACGTTGAACATGGTGATTACTGAAACAGGTGCGGCTAAAGCGGTTGCTAAAGCACTTCCAGCACTTCAAGGTAAATTAACAGGTAACTCTGTACGTGTTCCAACACCAAACGTTTCACTTGCGATTTTGAACTTAACTTTAGATAAAGAAGTTGATCGTGATGAAGTGAACGAATACATTCGTAAAATTTCAATCAGCTCTAGCCTTCAAGGTCAGATCGGTTATACCAACTCGACTGAAGTTGTATCATCTGACTTTATCGGTTCGCGTACAGCAGGTGTATTTGATGCGCAAGCAACAATCACTTCGGGCAACCGTTTAACTGCATATGTTTGGTACGATAATGAAGTTGGTTATAGCTGCCAAGTTTTACGTATTGCAGAGCAAATGGGCGGCGTAAGCTATCCAAAAATTCCAGCTGAAACAAATGCATAATTTGTAATAGCGACTAAAAAGAGCCTCAATTGAGGCTCTTTTTTTTGCGCTGTTGTTGTGGATGAGGCCAATCAGGTGCGTTGGGGTGACATAAGTATTGGCTTGAGTGGTAAGAGTTGCCAATGTTTAATCCCTACTAATTTACTTAGAATAATTAGAATACTGTGTAGAATAGGGTGATAAAAATTATAGAGTCTGGTTGGTATACCGCCCCCAATGACTTTCTAAGCTGACAACCGGATGATATTTGTCAGATAAAAGAAAATAAAACAAAAGGAATTTGAATTTGCAAGTGAAGCATGTGCTAAGTGGATTGGCATTCATTGTGTTGGCATCTGTATGCGGTGTGCTTATCGCTATTTGGATGTTTAAACACTTTAATATTTATATTCCCTTAGAAAATCAAAAAGTCAGTATTGATCTGCAAGAGCCTTTACAAGCTGAGGTTAAAATTCATGATGCCTTAGATGTTGATATCACAGGGCGCGTCAATGCAGAAATTCCGATCCGTGAAAACCTGAATATTCCACTGACCCAAACGCTGACTCCACGAGTGTATTTTGATAATCAGGTTCCGATTAAAACCACCATTCCAGTGCGTGAAACCTTGAAAATTAATCAGAACATGCCTGTAGATACCAAGGTACAGGTGAAAGTCATGGGGCGAGATGTGACTTTGCCTTTAAAAGGCAATATTCCTATTCAGTTGGATGTGCCGATTCATATCGATGTGCCACTTGAACAGCAAGTACACCTCAAATTTGATGCACCTGTGAAAACCGTACTGAAAGAAAATCTACATATTCCAGTAAATACAGTGGTTAAGACCAATATTCCAATACAGGGGCATTTAAAGGTTCCCATTAAAACGGCATTGAAAGCGTCGGTGGATGTACAGAATACATTGCCAATTGAAATTAAGCAGGGGGAGTTGAAAATTCCACTCAATAGCTTGCAATTACTGCGTGAAAAACCTCAACCTCAAGAACACGTGAAGCCATAGGGGGGGAGTATGCGGATATTCCAGTCTGCAAAGCGGCTTATACTGAGTTTTGTGTGCATTGTAATTTTGGTGGCTGTGCTGTTTTGGTTGTACCTGAATATTCAAGCTAATATGCAAGTGTCAGCGAGTGAAGCCCAAATTCAACTATCAGACTCCTTACCGACCAAAATCCAAGTGGGTAATTATTTAGAAACCCAATCCGTTGGGACTTTAGATACGCAACTGAAAATCGATCAGAAAATCAACCTGCCTTTGACAGGGAAATATTTGGCAAATTTAGAGTTTGAAGTAGAAGTACCCGTTTCAGTATCTATTGATTATCAAACAGAGGTGCTCATTGATCAAAATATGCCGTTGGAGACAACTACAGACCTAATTTATCAAAATAAACTATTGCCTAAGTTCCCACTCACTTTAGATATTCCGATTAAGCTGGCTGTACCATTTCATTTAAAGCAAGACTATCAGATCCCAATCAAAATTATGTTTAATGGCTTGGTCTATTTTGAGTTTGATGAGCAAGTGCGTCTGCATGTGTTACATCAGTTTGCACCACAGTTAAATTTGAATGACCCAATGACTATGCGAAAAATAGCAAGCTTCAATGCGACCATGTATAACACGGAACGGAGTACGACTGCGAATTTGGAGATGAATATGACACTACCTGTGAAGAACATTCATCCATAAAAAACACCACCAATCACTGGTGGTGTTTGAATGTGAAGATTAAATGATTGGCTTAAAGTGCGGCTTTAATCGAATCTTGAATACTGGTGGTCTTATGTCCAATCAATTGTTCTAGGTCTTTACTGTTGCTGTACATCGCGCCTTTGGCGGTCTGCACATCGGCATCCACAATCACATCAATCAAGTGTGATGGGAGGTTGGCTTGAATTAAGCCTTGACGCAGGTCATCGGCAGACAAATTTTGATAGATAACTGGCTTATGAGTTGCCTGACTGATGAATTGAGCCAAATCAGCTTTAGTAAAACTTTCAGAACCTGCCAATTCATAGGTTTTATTCTCATGACCTGTTGAAGTTAAAACTTTGGCTGCAGCTTCAGCATAATCTATACGCGATGCTGAGCTAATTTGGCCATCTTGAGCTGCGCCAAAAAGCGTCCCAATTTCAATGGTGTGAGCAACACCTGCAAGGTAGTTTTCGCTATACCAGTTATTTCTTAAGAAGGTATAAGTGATTCCACTGTCTTGAATTAGTTTTTCGGTTTCACGGTGTTCTTGGGCTAAGCCGAGTGGGGACTTATCTGCACGAAGTAAGCTAGTATAAGCAAGATAAGGTACGCCGGCCACTTTCGCAGCATCAATCACTGCTTTGTGTTGAGGTGTACGGCGACCAATTTCATTGGCTGAAATGAGTAATAACTTATCTATTCCTAATAAAGCAGGAGCTAGTGTTTCAGGGCGGTCATAATCAAACTCACGCAGCTCAATACCTTGGACTTTGAAATGTTCAGCTCTATCAATGTTACGAACCAGCGCAACAATATTCTGGGCAGCGGTCAGCTGCAAAAGTTGCTCTATAACGAGGTTGCCAAGTTGTCCTGTTGCGCCTGTGATTGCAATTTTCATAATTCACCTATGTTGGTTGTTTTCTATACTTGATGGTTGTATCTTAATCTGTTAACTTACTAAATGTAAGTACGTACCAAAAAGTAAGTAATAAACCAAATGGAGAGAAATGATGCACACCTATGCGACAAGCAAATTGTTAGGTCAAGTTTTATCCACGGAGTGTCCATCTCGTGAAATTTTGGAGCATCTTACGAGTAAATGGTCGGTACTGGTGTTGCGCTGTTTAAGTGATGGCGTACATCGTTTTAGTGAGCTCAAGCAGCGTATAGAAGGAGTGAGTGAGAAAATGCTTTCTCAGACGCTCAAAACGCTTGAGCATGATGGCTTTATTCTACGGACGGTCTATCCCGTGGTGCCGCCCAAAGTAGAGTACCAATTGACGATCTTGGGTTCTCAAGCCGCTGAGAAAACCATGTATTTGATTGGTTGGATTGAAAAAAGTTTGCCTGAAATTCTAGAAAGCAAGGAGCGAGTAGCAGCTTTAAAATAAAAGATGACAAGTAATGTGGATTGGTTGCGTGAATTCTTAATTACACTTTAATAGTGAATCCCTCAGGAGTGCGGAAGTGGATTAGAGCTGATTCAAATTTCAGGCTGTGAAAAGTCTTGTTATCAAACAAGCTATTCTTTTAGTGCGCTATTTTGATGTGAAAATCCTTTTTGAAAGTAAAAGTTGAGTAGGATTGAATAAAGTGAATCGAAGAGTGGCCTAACGACTAAATGGTCAGCACATTTAAATTAAAAAATGAAGAAAATCAGGTGAAAAGTGTCAAAAAATTAGATTTTGGTATTTTTGTGACTAAATTTCATGTTTCGCTGAATAATTCTATTCGAGAAATTTTGTAAAATATGGCAGAATATGCGGTTTTAAAGTATTTAGAGGATTGGCAGCATGCGCTTTGTTGATGAAGCAGTCATTACCGTAGAGGCTGGCGACGGTGGCAATGGCGTAGCCAGTTTTCGCCGTGAAAAATTCGTACCTTTTGGTGGTCCAGACGGTGGTGATGGTGGTCGTGGTGGTAGCGTATTTATCGAAGCTGATGATAATACCAGTACCCTTGTAGACTTCCGTTATACTCGCCGCTTCCGTGCGGAGCGAGCTAAAAATGGTCGTGGCGCGAACTGCGCAGGCCGTGGTGGTGAAGACACAGTATTAAAGGTTCCTGTAGGTACAACCATTGTTGACACTGACTCAGGTGACATTATTGGCGACTTGGTTGAAAGTGGTCAACGTGTGCTTGTTGCAGCGGGTGGTGATGGTGGTTTGGGGAATACTCACTTCAAATCATCGACGAACCGTTCGCCACGTAAGTGTACCCATGGTTTTAAAGGTGAATTCCGTGAAATTCGCTTAGAGCTAAAAGTACTGGCCGATGTTGGCTTACTGGGTATGCCAAACGCAGGTAAATCGACGTTTATTCGTGCCGTATCAGCAGCAAAACCTAAGGTTGCAGACTATCCATTTACTACGATGGTTCCAAACCTTGGTGTGGTTGATGCAGACAGTCACCGTTCATTTGTAATGGCGGATATTCCTGGCTTGATCGAAGGGGCTTCTGAAGGTGCGGGTCTTGGTATTCGTTTCTTAAAGCACTTGGCGCGTACGCGTATTTTGCTTCACATTGTAGATGTTCAGCCGATTGATGGTTCTGATCCTGCATACAATGCAAAAGCGATCTTGGGTGAGTTAGAGAAATTCTCTCCGACACTTTCAAAGTTACCTATCGTTCTAGTGTTAAACAAAGTTGACCAACTTGCAGACGATACGCGTGATGAATGGTGTCAGCATATCTTAGATGAAATGCAGTGGGATGGCCCTGTATTTAAAACTTCAGGTTTGATGTCTGAAGGGACAAAACCAGTTGTTTATTACCTGATGGATCAAATTGAGCAACAACGTGAACGTGAGCTTGAAGATCCTGACTATGCAGCAGAAGTGAAAGCATTCCGTGAGCAGCTTGAAGCTGAAACACGCGAACAAACTATTGCCGCTAAAGAAGCATATCGTGAAATGCGTCGCCAACAACGTCTTGCAGGCCTGTTGGCTGATGATGATGAAGACGATGATGAAGATGACGGCGAAATGGAAGTGTTTTACGTACGTTAAGCTCGTAATGAGTAACTGAGGACAAGATGATAGAAGTGGTAGATGGGCAACGTAAGCTCGAAGCTTGTAAACGAATCGTTGTTAAAATCGGATCATCTTTACTCACAGCAAATGGGCAAGGTCTAGATATAGATGCAATTTCGCATTGGGCGAAACAAATTGCAGATCTACACAATGCAGGACATGAGATTATTCTGGTGTCGTCAGGAGCTGTGGCTGAAGGTATGGTTCGTATGAAGCTAGACAGCCGACCCACCGATCTACCCAGTCTTCAGGCGTGTGCTGCCATTGGTCAGATGGGCCTTATTCATACGTGGTCAAGTGTGCTTGAAAAACATCATATTCAGACCGCGCAAGTGTTATTAACCCATGATGATTTGGCAGACCGTCGTCGTTATTTGAACTCGTGTGACGCTTTACAGAACTTGATTGAATGGCATGTCATTCCTGTAATCAACGAGAATGACACGGTTTCGACCGATGAAATTCGCTTTGGTGACAATGACACGCTTGCTGCGATGGTTGCAGGTCAAGTCCATGCAGATTTGTTAATTATTTTGACTGATCAGCAAGGTATGTTCGACTCAGATCCACGTTCAAATCCAGACGCTAAACTGTTCCATACTGTGCGTGCTCTAGATGAGAGTTTGTTTGATATGGCTGGCGGTGGCGGCAAGTTTGGTCGTGGTGGTATGTTGACCAAAGTCCGTGCTGCACGCTTAGCTGCAAAGTCTGGCTGTCCAACGCTGATTGCCAGTGGTGAAAGCGACAATGTGCTTGCGCGTTTGATGGATGGTGAAATGCTCGGGACATTGTTTATTACAGATAATGACCGCATTACCGCTCATCAACAGTGGTTGGCGGCTCACTTACAAACTGCGGGTCGTTTAGTGTTGGATGATGGTGCTGTCAAAGCCATTAAAGATAATCATCGTAGTTTACTTCCAGTTGGTGTGAAAGCTGTGGAAGGGCATTTTGAACGCGGTGACGTGGTTGAATGTGTTGATATCCAAGGTGGCCGTGTTGCGGTCGGGCGTGTCAACTTTAGTTCGCGCTCTGCGGAGCTGGTAAAGGGCTTGGCGTCAGATAAAGTTCACCAAGTTCTAGGTGAAGCACGTTCACTTGAGATGATTCATCGCAACCACATGGCGATCTACTGATTTAAATGCATTAAAAAAAATCCCGCTTTCGAGCGGGATTTTTTGTTTTAAAGCAAAAGTTATTTGATATAGCCTTTTTGAATGAGGGGCTTAAATAAGTAAAAGTGAAGGGTGAGTGCCCATTGCATGATTTTCTCTTTATAGAGATTCCAAAGCTTTAATCCAAAGAAGTTTAAGGCAAAAGCCAATAGAAAAGCGCCGAGCATATCTAAAGGAAAATGTACACCAAGATAGACACGTGACCATGCAACCAGCCAAGCCATGACCAAGAGAAAAATTCCCAGTTTACGCTGCGCAGAGAATAGATAAGAAAAGGCGATACTGCTAAAAATCAGCATATGGTCACTTGGAAAAGAGCCATTGGGTGCATGGTAAATGAGAGTGCGTCCGACCTCCATGACAAAAGGCCGTGGGTGATAATACACATGAGAAATACATTGGCTGATCAAAATGGCGATACTGGTAAAAATAAACGCCTTCAATATCTGTTTTTTAGTGTCATAGTTACCACGTAGCCAAAACCAAGCAAACAGTAAAATCATACAATAGAGCAGGTCATTGGCGATAAAAATGGCAAAATGAATACTGGTATTAGTGGCTTCAGGAGAAGCATTAATCCATGAAAAAAGCGATAAATTAAGTTCTGAAAGAGTCATGAAAGTGGATTGTGTTTATAAAGTACGGAAGAGAGTCATAATTTTGTCATATTGTTAAAATAAAAAAGACCACAAAAATGTAGTCTTTTTTAACAGTTCAATGTAGTTGAACTAATTAGCTTTCAGTTTTAGAAATCAAATGACGTTTGAAGGTAGAAGGTACGTGGTTGCCCTACATATTTTCCGCCTGTTGAGTCAGTAGAACGTGTGAAATATTGTTTATCAAACACGTTTTTAACGCCACCCGCGATTTTTAAACCGTGAAATTGCTCACCAAAGTCATATGCTGTACGCACGGCAAAAGTGGAATAACCTGGAATATCACCTAATTTTCCATCAGCCGATTCGTCAGTTTGATAGGTATCACCCGAACCTGGAGAATGCTGCTTAGATTGGGCAAACATATCTGCATTGACTCTCCATTGATTCACTTTATAGCCTAAACCAACATTTGCTGTGTGACGTGAGTAGAATGGAAGATCTTTGTCTTCAAAGTCGCCTGCTTCAGCCACAGCTTTGGTGAAGGTGTAGTTGCTATAGAGTTTTAAGCCCTCAAGCGCATCGGTTAAATAGGCAAAGTCATAAGCCAGACCAAGTTCTACACCTTTGTGGCTGGTTGCGCCTAAGTCTGTCCAAATGCCATTGTTCTGGGCATCGCGTTCTAAAATTAACTCTTTTTTGAAGTCTAAATAAAACGCGGTTAATTCTGCATTTAGACCATTGCCTAAATATTTCGTCCCAATTTCATAGTTATTGGACTTTTCAGGATGCAAGCCATCAGTTGTGCTTTGTGCAACACCACCTTCTAAACGTGCCAATTGGTTATATTGCTGTGGGCCGAATGAAACGCCCGCATTGGCAAAAATGTTCCAATTGTCTGTTGCTTTATACATGACCGATAGGCTGGGTAAAAACTCATGTGAATCAATTTTTGGAGAAACGGTATTAACTGCTACGCCTTGGTTATAGGCAGTAAAATTGTTATGCGTTTCAATTGATTCAAAACGTAGTCCCGGTGTGATGACCCAGTTACCTAAATCGAAGCGGTTATCTGCATAAATTGCATGTGCTTTAGTGCCACCTTCACTCGTGGTACGTGCTTTAATTTCGGTCACAGGTACATTCAATGCATATGTCGATGAGCGACCTGAGAACTCAGAACTATCTTCATCTAAATAACGATAGCCGATAGTGAATTCGCTATTTGAGTTACCTAATTGGTATGCACGAGACCAGCGCGGTTCAATGGCAAAAACTTTGTAGTCGCGTGGAGAGGTGTCCATACGCGAAGTCGTTGCACTAACATCTGTCTCTAAGTCGCTCGTGCGAAATGAGTCAATATAATAGGTCAGCAATTCAAAGTTATTTTTTCATCTTGATGGGTATAGCGGAATGACACATCTGAGCGGCGACCAGAAAAATAATTACGTGACTTATTTGACTGATAAGGGTTTTGTGCATATTTTTCAGCAGTTAAGCCTTCAGGCATTTCACCATAACCTTCATAGTGATATAGGTTTAAGGCAATCGCATCCGCATCTGTAATTTGATAGGCCATTTTTAACATGACATCGTCAATGTCAGTTTTATTATTGGCTTCACGGTAGCCATCACCTTTTGTGCCAGAATACAGTAAAGCAAGGCCTAAACCATTATCTAAGGTTCCGCCTACAAATAAGTTCGGGCTGTATTTGACTTGATCTGTACCCGAAGCATATTCGGTCGTTAGGCTGACATTACCTGCAAACTCTTGAGGAATCGCGCGAGTTGCAAAGTTAATGATACCGCCAACGTTCTGCGGTCCAAAACGTACAGAGCCTGCACCACGAACCACATCCACAGATTCAATATTGCCTAATGATACTGGTGCTAGAGAAAGCTGAGGCTGTCCATAAGGCGCAAATGATAGCGGGACACCATCAAGCAGTACTGTAGAGCGAGGAGATAAACGAGAGGCTAAACCACGGACCCCAATATTGAGTGAAACATCACTGCCACCAGTACCATTATTTTCTTGGACTTGAACACCAGGCACTTGCTTCAGGGCATCTTTAATTGAAGTCGCAGCAACTTCATCTAAGCGATTGCGAGTAATAATCGTACGAGCGCCTGCATGCTTTTGCACTTTCTCTGCATTGGCATCTTCTAACCAGTTGCCTTGTGCTTCAAGTTTGATGGTCGGAAGCACATTGTTGCTGGTTGCTTCAGTGAGTTCTTCTGCTTGTGCATAGGTCAAGCAGCTCATAGAAAGTCCAATCGCAATACTGAGTTGTTTGGCTTTGAATAATCTGCGATCCTGCAGATGAAGACGTGATGAAATCATTCTTTTGTGCGCAATCCATAATAAAGAGCGCGGCTATCATATGCTGAACTTTGTTGAAATTAAATAATAATCATTATCACTTATTGCAATTAAAACACTAAAATTAATAGGCGAATTAAAGTTTTATTGATGGATACACAATAAAAAAGCCACGTTTAACATGGCTTTTGAGATGAATTTGAATGAAATCTATTATTTAAGTTGAACAGTACCATTTGCATTCACAGTGATTTTAGATTCACCGCCTGCAACATCTTGCATTGGCGCATCAGCTGCTGCAAATTTTGCACTTTCTGCACGCATCATGACTGGGCGAGGGTAGTAGTTGCTGGTATTAATGTTTAAGTTAACCAAGTTATAACCTGACTTACTCCATGCTTGTGCTAATGATTGCGCACGCTGTTGAAAGTTTTTCGATGCTTCAACAATCAGCTCATTTTCCACTTTCTTACGTTGTGTGTCGGACACACTGAAGCCGATTGACTGTGTTTGGAAGTTTTGCTGTAGCTCACCAATCAATTGGCTCGCCGCTTTAAAATCGGTACTTTCTAAATTAATTTCAGCACGACCACGCCATTCTTTTAACTTTTGGTTGTCATCGTTGTAAATTGGGTAGGTGGTTTGAGAACCTGTTTCGACTTTTACGCTTGGATATTTACGAGCTAAAGCTGTGGCTTGATTCATCAGCTGCGTAATTTGTGTAGCGAGCTCGGCAGGTTGTTTGTTACTACGTTCAACGTAAAGCGTTGCATTCATTAAATCGTTGGATACTTGGCGTGTTGCCTCGGCCTGAACATTGACAATATTGTAGTTTAATTGGTTCTCAGACTGAGCAAAAACTGCTGAGCTAAATAAAGCACTAAGCGCGATTGCTGGGATGAAGAATTGACGCATTTTTATTCCTTTTTTATTTAGGAGGAGTTTTGCAACATTTGTAAAAAGCTTAAAGCCAATTTGTGGTGAATTTGCGAAAATATTGTGGTTCGATTGTAAAAAAAAGGTATAAAATATTTTTCAGAAAAACCTAGATAAATCTATTTATTTCAAAAACTTATTTTTCAACCAAGGTGAGTATTTTGAATTTTTGTGGCGAAGTTGAAAAATAAATAAATTCATCGGCTTTTCTTTACGTTGTCACACTATAAGAGGATAATTTAAGCTATGGTTTGGCATGATATATTTTTTTAGTAAATTTCTGGCAGATAATGTGCAAAAGCTGTTTATTTTATTGAAAATTTCTGTATCATCCGCCTCCTAGTTATGAAGTATCCAAACTCTATCTGACTAGAATTTATAAAGCGCCGAGTCAAAGGACCAAAAGTCACCCGACTTATTTCTTTCAACCCATATCAGAGATGGTAATTCGATATGAGCGTTTCTTCTGTAAACCCTGCCACTAATACTACTAACGAATACTATTTGACTCGCCAAAGTCAGATGGAATCCAATGTTCGTAGCTATCCACGGAAATTACCGTTAGCGATAGCCAAAGCATTAGGCTGCTGGGTTACTGATGTTGAAGGTACAGAGTACCTCGATTGTTTAGCTGGGGCAGGAACATTGGCTTTGGGCCATAATCATCCTGCGGTAATTCAAAGTATTCAAGATACACTTGCAAGTGGCCTTCCTTTACATACTTTGGATTTAACGACACCTTTAAAAGATGCATTTACTGAAGCATTGCTTGAACAATTACCAGGCGGTAAGGAAGAGTATTGTTTACAGTTCTGTGGTCCATCTGGTGCAGATGGCACGGAAGCAGCAATTAAATTAGCGAAGACGTATACCGGTCGTAGCACAGTGATTAGTTTCTCTGGTGGCTACCATGGTATGACGCACGGCGCTCTTGCAATGACAGGTAATCTGTCTGCGAAAAATGCTGTAAATGGTTTAATGCCAGGCGTTCAATTTATGCCGTATCCGCATGAATACCGTTGCCCACTTGGTTTAGGTGGCGAAGCGGGTGTGGATGCTTTGACATATTTCTTTGAAAACTTCATTGAAGATGTTGAAAGTGGTGTAACCAAGCCAGCTGCTGTCATTCTTGAAGCAATTCAAGGTGAAGGCGGTGTGGTAACAGCGCCAACCAAATGGTTGAAAAAAATCCGCGAAGTGACTGAAAAACACAACATTGTGTTGATTCTTGACGAAGTTCAAGCAGGCTTTGCACGTTCAGGCAAAATGTTCGCATTTGAACATGCGGGTATTGAACCTGACGTAGTAGTAATGTCTAAAGCCGTTGGTGGTAGCTTACCACTTGCTGTATTGGGTATTAAACGTAAGTTTGATGCTTGGCAGCCAGCAGGTCACACGGGTACTTTCCGTGGTAACCAATTGGCAATGGGTACTGGTCTTGCAACGATCAAAACTATCAAAGAACAAAAGCTTGCGCAAAATGCACAAGAACGTGGTGATTTCTTACAAGCTGAATTTAAAAAGCTTGCTCAAGAGTTCCTATGTATCGGTAACGTGCGTGGTCGTGGTTTGATGATTGGTGTTGAAATTGTTGATGAGCGTAAACCAGCGGATCATATGGGGTCTTTACCTGCAGATGGTCAACTGGCAGCAGCGATTCAAGCGGCATGCTTTAACAACAAGTTATTGTTAGAAAAAGGCGGTCGTAACGGTACAGTGATTCGTTTACTTTGCCCACTTATTATCACTCAAGCTGAATGTGAAGAAGTAATTGTTCGCTTTAAGAAAGCAATTGCTGAAGCACTTGTTGCAACTCGAGGCGCGTAATCATGGTTGATTTTGCAGAACACCGTAAGGCGTTACTCTGCAATGATGCTGCATCCATTGCTGACTATTCGTCAGCAATGGACCAAGCGACTAAAGCAGTTGCAGCATGGTTGCAAAATGATAAAATGTACACAGGCGGTAGCATTAAAGAGCTACGCAGCGCGATTGCATTTAATCCTTCTAAAGAAGGTTTGGGTGTACAAAAGTCACTTGAACGTATGATTGAGCTTTTCTTAAACAAAAGCTTAAAAGTCCATCACCCGCACTCGCTCGCGCATTTGCACTGCCCAACTATGGTGACTAGTCAAATTGCTGAAGTGCTGATTAATGCAACGAATCAATCAATGGATTCTTGGGACCAAAGTCCTGCAGGTTCATTGATGGAAGTTCAGTTGATTGACTGGCTTCGTCAAAAAGTGGGTTATGGTGCAGGTCAAGCTGGTGTGTTCACTTCTGGTGGTACACAGTCAAACTTGATGGGTGTACTGCTTGCACGTGATGCATGTATTGCGAAAAACTGGAAAGACGAAAACGGTAATCCGTGGTCTGTACAGCGTGATGGCGTGCCGGGCGATGCGATGCGCAACGTCAAAGTTATTTGTTCTGAAAATGCACACTTCTCTGTGCAAAAGAACATGGCGATGATGGGCATGGGTTTCCAATCAGTCGTAACCGTTCCTGTGAACGAAAACGCTCAGATGGATGTGGATGCACTTGAAAAAACCATGGCTCACCTTCAAGCTGAAGGTAAAATCGTGGCATGTGTGGTTGCAACTGCGGGCACAACCGATGCAGGTGCGATTGATCCACTGAAGCAAATTCGTGAAATCACCAACAAATATGGCGCGTGGATGCACATTGATGCGGCGTGGGGCGGTGCTTTAATCCTATCGAACAATCACCGTGATATGTTGGATGGGATCGAGCTTTCTGACTCTATTACGCTTGATTTCCATAAGCATTACTTCCAAACCATCTCTTGTGGTGCGTTCTTGTTAAAAGATGAAGCGAACTATCGTTTCATGCACTACGAAGCTGAGTATTTAAACTCAGCTTATGATGAAGAGCATGGCGTGCCAAACTTGGTGTCTAAGTCACTTCAAACAACCCGTCGTTTTGATGCGTTGAAGCTTTGGATGACTGTTGAAGCACTTGGTGAAGAGCTCTATGGTTCTATGATTGACCACGGCGTTACTTTAACTCGTGACGTTGCTGATTATATCAATGCAACTGCTGGTTTAGAGATGTTGGTTGATCCACAATTTGCATCTGTATTGTTCCGTGTGGTTCCAGCAGGCTATCCAGTAGAATTGCTTGATACCTTAAACCAAAACGTTGCAGATGAATTGTTTGCACGTGGTGAAGCGAATATTGGTGTAACTAAAGTAGGCCAAAATCAATCATTGAAAATGACGACTTTAAGTCCAGTTGCGACTTTAGATAACGTGAAGAACCTGCTTAGTCTTGTCCTTGCAGAAGCGGATCGTATCAAAGGTCCAATCGCAGATGGAACCTATACACCTGCAATTGCTTAATCGATTGTTTGTGTTAAAAAAGGAGCTGATATCAGCTCCTTTTTTATGTGTTCTAAATATTAAAGAACATAACATCACTGGCTAAGTTTCTAATTTTAATTATGTTGGAGATGCTTTATTTTTCTATGAAGTAGTTGTCGATATCTGCTTCAACTATGATTTTCAGGAAAATGAGCTTCAATAGTTAAGACTAAAGCTAAATATTCGGGCTTTTGATTTTCAACAGGCAAATGATTTCCTTCACGAATTTTCAAGTTAAAGGTATGACCTGCACGACAGGCAAGTCCTTATCATAATCCCGAAAAATTGGGGGGTAAATAAACGTGTTTGGCTAGCTGTCATGGGAAATGTCGCACTCATATGACTTGTCACGCTTATTACGAAAAATGAATGGTTAAGGCGGCAGTAAGGGGAGGAGAAACCCAAAATCTCCTTCTTTGAGCTATCTTTTAGAAAAAAGATAAAGCGGTGTCGTCAGAAATACCCATTATTCGGACAAATATTTCTAAAAATAAGAAAAGTACCTGAGTCTGAAAGTCATAAATTTGCTCTCGTATTTGAGATGAGCATGCTATTTTTCAGTAATAAATAAGGGATAAAAGGTAAAAATTAAGACCTAAATGATGCTCAATTTTCTAAATATGACACCACTCATTTGTCATTTATAGGTTATGAAATTCTGACAAATGGCGAAAATTTATATGGATTTTGCATATAGGTATACGCAAAGTTTTATAGATTAGAAGGGATATTCAATGTTAAATAAATCAAAGTCTATGGAGTTCTTTTTTGCTTTATGTATTGATTCTAAATGTGTTTTATTTTTTATAAAAGCGTAAAAGATGTTTATGTAAAATGAATTACGCACTCTCGGTATATCGAAATAAGAAAAATTCTTTACGTGTTTAGACTGGGTGAAATTGAACAAAGTGTAACGAATCATGGAAAAATAAAAATAAAAATAAACATCATGAAAGTGTCACAATGCTGTAACTTGCTTGTCATATTCTGAAATCAAAATGCAGTTATCCAAAAAAGTACAAGACTGAATAAAAAGTGGCGTACTTCAAAATGTTTAATATGTGAGATAACAAATATGCGCTTAAACCATATCGCACTTGCAGTAGTAGTTTCTGGGGCAGCTGTAGCAACCACGGCAAACGCAGCTCGTGACACAATCCAAATTGCGGGTTCTTCAACAGTTTTACCATATGCAAGTATTGTTGCTGAAGAATTTGGCAATACTTTCCCACAATTTAAAGCACCAGTTGTTGGTTCTGGCGGTTCTTCAGGTGGCTTAAAACAGTTCTGTAATGGTGTGGGTGATAACACAATTGATATCGCAAACGCATCTCGTAAAATTAAAGATACAGAATTAGCTGCTTGTAAGAAAGCTGGTGTGAACCAAGTGATCGAAATCAAAATTGGCTATGACGGTATTGTATTCGCTTCAAATGCAAGCAAAGCAGCATATAAATTACGTCCACAGCACGTCTATGCAGCTTTAGCAGCGCAGTTACCATCTAACGGTAAAATGGTTGCAAACCCATATACACGTTGGAACCAAATTGACAAAAGCCTTCCAAACGAACCAATCACTTTAGTGATTCCAGCATCAAACCACGGTACACGTGAAGTGTTCCAAGAAAAAATGGTTGATGCAGGCTGCGAAACTTATGCAGCAATCAAAGCAATGGATAAAGATGCACAAAAGAAAGCATGTTCAACTTTCCGTAAAGACGGCAAAGTGATTGAGATTGCGGGTGACTACACTGAAACTTTAGCGCGCTTAAAAACCTCGCCTAGCGCAGTAGGTGTGTTTGGTTTGGGTTTCTACGACCAAAACCGTGACAAGTTACGCGTAGCTACAGTGAACAATGTTGCACCATCTGAAAAGACGATTTTGAATGGTTCATACCCAGTTTCTCGCCCACTATTCTTTTACGTGAAGGGTGAGCACTTGAAATCAATCAAAGGCTTAAAAGAATACACGGAATACTTCATCAGCAAGAAAGTATCAGGTAAAGGTTCTAAGCTTGAGCGTGCTGGTTTGATCTCAATGTCAGACAAAGAGCGTGCAGCAGTTCTTGCGAACTTCAAAGCAGGCAAAGCGGTTAAGTAATTAAGCGTAGAAACAGTCAACGGTAGGCAAGTCCTACCTTTGACGTTTTTTACTAGGATTAAGTTTTTTCAAATAATGAAAATTGAAAGAACCGTGGAGAATACATGAATCTGCTACTTATAGGTGTGTTATTGGCACTGATTGCCATAGCCTATCAAATGGGCTTAAGTCAGAGCCGTAACTTAGCAGGTAAGGGAAATAATTCTGCAAAATTACACTCACGTCCGGGGTATTACGGTGCGTTAGTGGCTTTGTGGTGTGGTATCCCTGCTTTTTTAATTTTGATTGTTTGGAATATTGTTGAACCAAATGTTTTGAATCATGTGGTGTTAAATCACGTGCCAGCACAAGTCGCTGCAACCTTAGATGCTGCTAGTACGGATGTGTTGATTAACCGTGTAGAAGCGATTGCCTCAGGTTTTGGTGTCACAGATACACCAGCCGCGTATGAGCTTGCTGCTGCGGAGCAACTGGCGAAGTTTCAAAGCATTGGAACATTTGCAAAAATTGCAGTGGTGATTTGTGCTGCACTGGCAGGTTTAGTCGCTGCGAAAAAGCGCATTGCAACTCAATTCCGCGCGCGTAACCAAGTTGAAAAAACCATTAATGTTGCACTTGCGCTCTGTTCTGGTGTCGCGATTCTAACCACGATTGGTATCGTGATGTCGATGTTCAGCGAAGCGATGCGATTCTTCCACTTCGTGAGTCCACTCGACTTTTTCTTCGGTACAGAATGGAACCCAGGTTTTAGTACTTCAGGTAGTGCAGAGGGCAGTTATGGTTTGCTTCCTCTACTTTGGGGCACCTTAATGGTCAGTGGTATTGCACTCTTGGTTGCAGTCCCTGTGGGTTTAATGATCGCGATCTATCTTGCTGAATATGCATCTTCTGGTTTCCGCTCATGGGCAAAACCAACCATTGAAGTGCTCGCAGGGATTCCAACCATTGTTTACGGTGTATTTGCACTGATGATCATTGGCCCATTCTTTAAAATGCTTGGCGAATCCGTTGGTTTACACATCAACGCAACCAGCGCACTCACTGCTGGTTTCGTCATGGGGATCATGATTATTCCTTTCGTATCATCGCTGTCTGATGACATTATCACGCAGGTGCCACGTGCATTACGTGATGGCTCATTAGGTTTGGGTGCGACAAAGTCTGAAACCATTCGTCAGGTGGTGATACCTGCAGCACTTCCGGGCATTATCGGCGCGTTCTTGCTTGCAGCGTCACGTGCCATCGGTGAGACCATGATTGTGGTGCTTGCAGCAGGGAATAGTCCTTTATTGCATGCCAATCCACTTGAAGCCATTTCAACTGTGACCATTACCATCGTAAACCAATTGACCGGTGATACTGACTTTGCAAGCCCGCAAGCTTTGGTGGCATTTGCACTAGGTCTGACCCTCTTTGTAATTACGCTTGGTTTGAACATTGTTGCACTGTACATCGTGCGTAAATATCGTGAGCAATACGACTAATGACGACTTCTAATAGCACAGCAGATCAAGTATTTGATCCACAACATGCGGCAGAATTACGAGAAAAGCGTAAGCAAACGATCAGTAATTCATTGGCAAAACGTCACCGTAAAGAAAAAAGCTTTCGTTTCTTTGGTTTCTCAGCAGTGATTGCAGGTTTATTCTTTGTCGCGCTACTTTTTGGCAGTATTTTATCGAAAGGCTTACCTGCTTTTTGGCAAAGTAGCATGAGTTTACCCGTGTACTTTGACCCTGCCATTATTACGACAGGTGCAAAACCTGTACAGCGTGCAGGTGAATCTCCAGCACAGTTTGAAGAGCGTTTTATTGCTTGGCAAACTGAAATGGGTATGGTGGATTGGGATGCTTTAATCGTGAATGCCATGATTGCAAAAGATCCAGCACTTGGTTCTAAACGAGATGACTTGGCTTCTTTGTACACTAGTTCTGAAGCATATCGCTTACGTGATATGGTGATGAAAGATCCATCATTGGTCGGTAAGAAAGAAGACATTAAAGTGCTTGCTGATGCAAACGTTGATGTGTGGCTCGCAGGAAATATTGACCGTAGTTTGCCTGATGAACAGCAACAGTTGAGCCCAGAAGTTCGTCAACTTGCCGATGAAATGAAAGCTTCAGGGGTAATGGAAAATACTTTCAATACCAACATCTTTGTCAGTCCAGACTCGCGTAGTTCTCCTGCAACTTCAGGTTTAGCAGGGGCATTCATGGGGTCGCTGTTCATGATGCTGATCGTGATCATTATTTCGATTCCAATTGGCGTGGCATCTGCAATTTATCTTGAAGAATTTGCGCCTAAAAACTGGATCACTGATGTCATTGAAGTCAATATTAACAACCTTGCAGCTGTACCATCAATTGTCTTTGGTTTGCTCGGTGCTGCGATCTTTATTGGCTGGATGCATTTACCGCTTTCTGCGCCATTGGTCGGTGGTTTGGTGCTGAGCTTAATGACTTTACCAACGGTGATTATTACGACACGTGCATCGTTGAAAGCTGTACCACCTTCAATTCGTCAGGCCGCTTTAGGGCTAGGTGCTTCACGTGTACAAACCGTATTCCATCACGTTTTACCACTTGCACTACCAGGGATTCTAACAGGTGCAATTATTGGTGTAGCGCAAGCATTAGGTGAGACTGCACCGCTGTTATTAATTGGTATGAGTGCATTTGTTGCAAGTGTACCTACAACTCCATTTGATCAATCGAGTGCTTTACCTGTACAGATTTTCTTGTGGCAAGGTAATGAGCTGCGTAACTTCTTCGAAGGACGTACAGCAGCTGCGATTATTGTTCTGCTTGCAATGATGATTGGACTCAACAGTATTGCAATTTGGTTACGTAAGAAATTTGAAGTCCGTTGGTAAGTGAGGGCAAAATATGAATACCGTTGTTAAAAATTCCTTAGATCAGGATCAAACAGTGAATCAAGAACACACTCAATTTACAAACCCAAATACGACCTCAGGTCAGCAGGGTACTTCTTTTGTGTCGCAGTTTGATACACAGACTTCTACTAAGAAAGATCAGGCACAAGGACAAGTCAAACTCAGCACTTCAGATGTACATGTTTACTATGGCGAAGCTGAAGCGATTAAAGGGATTGATCTGAATATCTACGAAAATGAAGTGATTGCATTTATTGGGCCATCAGGCTGTGGTAAATCGACCTTCTTACGTACTTTGAACCGTATGAACGACACCATTGATAGCTGTCGTGTGACGGGTAAAGTGATGTTGGATAATCAAGATATTTATGACCCAAACCTAGATGTGGTACTGCTTCGCGCTCAAGTAGGTATGGTATTCCAGAAACCAAACCCATTCCCAAAGTCAATTTTTGATAACGTGGCTTATGGCCCTAAACTCCATGGTTTGGCCCGTGATAAGTATGACTTAGAAGAAATTGTAGAAAACAGCTTACGTAAAGCGGGTCTTTGGGATGAAGTCAAAGACCGTTTAAACCAACCGGGCACAGGCTTGTCGGGTGGTCAGCAGCAGCGTTTATGTATTGCGCGTACCATTGCGGTAAGCCCAGAAGTGATTCTGATGGATGAGCCATGTTCAGCGCTTGACCCGATTGCAACAGCGAAAGTGGAAGAGCTTATTTCTGAGCTTTCAACGCAGTATACGATTGCGATTGTGACGCACTCAATGCAGCAGGCTGCACGTGTATCAGACCGTACCGCTTACTTCCATTTAGGTGACTTGATTGAAGTGAACTCAACCGAGAAAGTCTTCACTCAGCCAGATCATCAGCTAACTGAAGCTTATATTACAGGTCGTTTCGGTTAATACGCATAACTTGAAATATTTGAAAAAACAGAGCCTAAATGCTCTGTTTTTTTGTTATAAGCAGATATTAAGTCTGGTGACTAAAACAGCCATGATGATGGACATTGCGTATTAGCGTCACATTGAACAAAAGATGCGAAGATGTGCCGTCTGAGATATAGACTCATCTTGTAAATGATTAAATGTGAAAGGTAACGCATTACAGAATAAAACAAAAAATGGCTATTGAAAAAAAATGCCATTGACCTAATCTAGGTCATATACCGACGTATTATTTTAGAGAATATAATTTCTATGTTATTTCATTTACCGAAACTTCCCGCTGAAATTCGAATTACACATTTAAATGCGCGTATTAATGAACAACGTAAAAAAATTACGCAAACTACAGCATCTAAATTGGAGTTATTGCAACTGACTCAGCAGTTAGCGAAAGAGTCTCGTCACCGTAAAAAGGCTAATCAAAAAGTTTATATTCTAGATTTTAAAGGTGATACTGCGGCAACAGCGGTAGAAAGCTTACGTGAAGAAATCACCTTGATTTTAGCGACAGCCAAAGCAGGGCGTGATCGCGTTGTGGTGCGTTTAGAAAGCCCAGGCGGTATGGTACATGGTTATGGTTTGGCTGCTGCCCAATTGGTGCGTTTACGTGATGCAGGTTTCAATCTCACTATTTGTGTCGATAAAGTTGCAGCGAGTGGCGGTTATATGATGGCATGTATCGCCAATCAGATTATTGCTGCACCTTTTGCGGTTGTTGGTTCAATTGGTGTGGTCGCGCAAGTTCCTAACTTTAATCGTCTGCTAAAAGAACACAATATCGATTTTGAACTGTACACAGCAGGCCAATATAAACGTACAGTGACGATGTTTGGTGAAAATACAGCCGAAGGTAAGGCGAAGTTTGAAGAAGAGTTACAACAGACGCATGTGCTGTTTAAACACTTTGTTGAAAAATACCGTCCGCAACTCAATGTTGAAAAAGTTGCGACAGGTGAGCACTGGTATGGGAAAGATGCTTTAGATTTGAATTTGGTCGATCAGTTACAAACTTCAGATGCTTATTTACTTAATTTACTGACCGATCATGATGTTTATGTCATCTCAACGCGTAAGAAACCGACTTTAGGTGAGAAGTTGGGCTTACAAGCTGTGCAAATTGCAGATGCCTTGGTACCAGCAGTCATGAATAAAGTGATAGAAACCTTAACTAAAACCAATGCAAGTTTGGTGCAAATGCGTGATCCAAAACTTTAATATTTAGTTGGCCGATTCATTTCAAAAAGTCTGGTTCCGAAATATGCAAAAAGCAATTTTAGAACCAGACTTTTTTGTCTTAAGCCAAGTACGCTTTAATCATTTTCACTAGACGTTCAATCAGTTGATTCGCCTGTTCTTTGGTAATATTCAAGGTCGGCAGTAAACGCACCACAGAACCTGCAGTAACGTTAATAATAGTGTGGTATTCATCACGAGCGATGTTGACCAAGTCACCACATGCTTTTGGTAGCTCCACACCAATCATCAAACCAAAGCCACGTACAATCACATTTTGATCGGCAAGTTGCTTACGCAGTTGTTCTACGATGTAAGCGCCTTGTTCAGCCGCATTTTGAACGATGTTTTCTTTTTGCATAATGTCGATGATGGTATACACCACACGCGAACCCAATGTTGAACCGCTATACGTAGAACCGTGGTTACCCGCGGTCAATACGCCTACACCACGACCTTGAGTCATCACCGCACCAATGGGGAAACCATTACCTAAACCTTTGGCTGTGGTGAGTACATCAGGAATGATGTTGGTGTGTTGGTAGGCAAAGTATTCACCTGTACGGCCATTACCTGTTTGAACTTCATCCAGCATCATCAGCCAGTTGTGTTGATTACAGATTTGACGAATCTCTTCCAAATAGCTAAAGCCTTGCGGAGCAGTGTTGACACCACCTTCGCCCTGAATTGGCTCGACAAAAATTGCGACAATGTCTGGATGGTGAATTGCGGCTTCTTCAATGGCTTCAATGTCGCCGAATGGAACACGAATAAAACCTTCAACCAATGGGCCGAAGCCTTCTTGGACTTTTTTGTTGCCTGTTGCTGATAAAGTTGCCATGGTACGACCATGGAATGAGTGCTCTGCAACAATGATTTTTGGATTGGCAATGCCTTGCATGTAGCCAAATTTACGGGCAATTTTGATTGCACCCTCATTGGATTCTGCACCACTGTTTGAAAAGAATACTTCTTCCATGCCAGCAACTTCAGCAAGTTTTTGTGCTGCAGCCGTTTGCCAAGGCACTTCAAACAAGTTACTGGTATGAATGAGCGTTGCAGCTTGTTCTGCAATCGCTTCTGCAATGACAGGGTGTGCATGACCTAAACCACAAACTGCAATGCCCGTCAGTGCATCGAAGTATTCAGTACCATCTTCTGTGTACAGATAAGAGCCTCGACCTCGGACAAAGCTGATCGGCTGACGGCCAAATACTGGCATCAAATGAGAGGGTTGATCAGTTTGTACAGGAGCAAGGGTAATGTTATTCATGACTAACTCTTATCTGTTAGAGGGTAAGTGAAATCCAATATTAAGCAATTATGCTTGTAGTTTTAAAGCCTAAATCTAAATAAAAGTCGAAATATTGCTTTAGGCATACTGTTTTTCTACGTTTTGGGTATAATGCGGGTTAGATTAGTTGAGGATTGATCAATGACTGAACAAGCACGCGATACCGAAGCGTTAATTCGTGACCAAATTGCAAAACACGCTGTACTTCTTTATATGAAAGGCACCCCACAGTTTCCACAATGTGGTTTCTCTGCACGTGCTGTAGAAGCGCTTAGTCAAATTGGTCGTCCGTTTGCTTATGTGAATATTCTTGAAAATCCAGATATTCGTGCTTTGTTACCACAAATTGCAAACTGGCCTACATTCCCACAGTTATGGATCAACGGTGAGTTGATTGGTGGTAGTGACATTATTCTAGACATGTTCCAAAAAGGTGAATTACAACCTTTAGTTGAACAGCATAGTCCAGCACCTGAAGCTTAATCTTCAGTTGTAAAAAAAAGCGCCATTGAGGCGCTTTTTTTTGTTTGAGGGAAAGTGTTAATCCGCTGTAGTTACAGTGCTTACAGCTTCAGAAGTGTGTTCCGCTGCATTTTCAGTTGCAACAGTCTTCTTTTCAGCTTTTGCCTTTTTTTTGTCCTTCTTCTTTTTTTTCTTTTTCTTCGGCTCTTCTTCAAACTCAGCACCATCTTCAATGGCTTGCCAATAATCTAGCTGATCCATCACCGCCGCATAAATAGACTTCTTGGTATAGCGTCCTTTCTTGTCTAAAGTGCCGACTGGTCGAGCCATAAGTAGTTCAAGCGCTTGATCAATCGTATCTATAGCATGAATGTGGAACTGGCCATTTGAAACCGCTTCAATCACGTCTTTACGTAACATTAAATGTTGCATGTTTTGACGTGGAATAATCACACCTTGCTTACCAGTTAAACCTTGAAGTTTACATGCATCAAAGAAACCTTCAATTTTCGCATTGACACCACCAATCGGTTGAACTTGACCCAATTGGTTCATTGAGCCAGTAATCGCCCAAGACTGATCAATCGGTAGCTGACTAATTGCAGAGATTAAAGCGGAGAGTTCAGCAACTGTGGCGCTATCACCATCGACTTGACCATAGCTTTGTTCAAAGGCAAGCGCAGCAGAGAAGTGTAGGGTTTGCTCACGACCGAAATGTGCTTTTAAGAATGAGGACATCAGAAGCACACCTTTCGCATGCAGAGAGCCACCGAGCTCGACACTACGCTCAATATCTAGAATATCGCCGCCGCCTTGATACACAGAGGCTGTTAAACGTGACGGCAAGCCAAATTCAACATCTGCATAGTGAATGACCGAAAGCGCATTAATTTGACCGAGGCGGTGTCCACGCGTTTCGATGAGCTGTGTACCACGAGATAAATCCTGCCAATAGAGCTCACGTAAATAGCCTAAGCGATATTTACGATGATCTAGTGCCATATTAATGTGTTGATCCGAGACCATTTTATCACCTGATTGGAAGGCGTGATGATGCGCCTCACGAATCAAATCACCCAAAGTGAGGGCATGTAGAGATAAGGAGCTTTGGTCTTCGGCTTGACGGCTAGAGTCGGTCAAAAGTGCAGAAAGTGCAGATCGATCGAAAGGAAGCAGTTTGTCGGCCTGTACATAGTCTGCAATCAGTTGCATATAGGCTTGTTCATTTACTTCATTACGCTGCAACGTATCAGTAAAGTCGGCACGGATTTTAAAGACACTGCCAAGCTCAGGTTCTACTTCGAGTATTTCATAGTAAATTTCAGGCTCAGCCAATAAAACCACTTTCAAATTCAGTGGGATTGCCTCAGGTTCAATTGAGATACTTCCTGTCAGTGTTAGCATATGCTCAAGTGAAGAAAGTTTTAACTGGCCTGATTTTAAAGCACGTTTTAGACCTTGCCATGCATAAGGCTGTTCAAGCAGTTGTTCTGCTTCTAACATTAAAAAACCACCATTGGCTTTATGCAATGTCCCTGGGCGGATTAGGGTAAAGTCTGTAGTAATGGTGCCATGTTGAGTCAGTTGCTCTACATGGCCAAGTAAATTGTAGTGAGTGGGGAAGTCTTCAAAAATAACCGGTGCACCAGCATTGGATTTATGCGACACAATCACATTGGCTTGGTAGCGCGAAGGGATACGACTAAACAGGCCTGGGGTAAAGTCATCTTCTTCTTGTTCGAGTACCACCTCGACATTGTTAATAATGTCTTCAGCATAATATTTTAAATAGTCTTTTAAGCCCTCAACCTCAGCAAACTTAGTCAGTAACTGTTCGACTTTAGGCAATAAAACTTGCTTGGCAATATCGCGGTTCAACACTTGAACTTTATCGCGGGCATCTTCTTCCAAGTCGCCTAAATGCATGCCTAAACGTTCAAGTTTTTTATCCATGTGGCGTATATTGGCATTAATTTCAGAACGCTCTTTAGAGCTTAAAGCATTGATGTCGGCCTGCGTCATTTCCAATACTTTATCGTCTACATACTGGACAGGGATAAAGCAGTGCTCATCATTCCGAGAGACCAGTTTGAGGTCGAGTTCTTCGCCTTCTTGGGTCAATTCAATCAAGGCTTGTTGCTGAACGTCACCCGTTTGTTGGCGAATGGCTTCTATACGGTTGTGGTAGGTTTCAGCAGTAAAGCGGCGCTCGAGCTGCTTTAAAGTGGTTTGCCATGTTTGATGTAACATGGTTTGAAATTTTACTGCTTGACCCGCAGGCAACTCTAAAGCAATCGGTTGACGTGGGCTTTTAAAATTATAAACGTAAACCCAATCGTTCGGTGTCGGCATATTTTTGGCGTGTTGCTGGAGTAAACGCTTGACCATGGTGCGCTTGCCCAAACCAGCTGTCCCTACGGCAAAAATGTTATAGCCAGAATAAGGTAAGGAAATGCCTGCTTCAACTGAAGCACGTGCACGATCTTGCCCTAAAAAATTATTGAGCGGTTTAATACGACGCGTTGAGGCTGGAATCTTATCCAGAGCAGGGATATGCGTCAGTTGCTCTGCTTGAAGTTGTGTCTTTGCTAAGGTCGTTTGAATTTCGGGTTGGTCAAATGCTGAACTAAGGTTGTTTTCTGGATTTTCTTGACTATTTAATGCGGGCGGTACAGATAAAGAAGAGCTCATTTGATCGTGTTTTTGGGTCACTTTGAAATCCGAAACTAAAGATTGCGTTAGAAACTTAAAGGTATACAGGTTTAATGCAAAAGATCAAGCAAAGTCGCAGTGTTTGTCGACAAAAATAGAACATTGATTTTATAAATCAGGTTGAAACAAATTGTATTAAGGGTTTGAATAGCAGCATTGGTTTTAAGACAACAAAAACGTAATGACAACACAATCTTCAGGATGGAAATCCGCCTTTACTGCATTTTTAGATCGCCGTGCGTTGATCATGCTGTTTTTGGGTTTCTCAGCAGGTATCCCAATCCTGTTAATTTTCTCGAGCTTATCTTTATGGTTAGGTGAGGCAGGTATCGATAAGAGCGCTGTGACTTTTTTTAGTTGGGCTGCTCTGGGTTATTCATTCAAATTTGTTTGGGCCCCTTTGGTCGATGAATTACCTGTACCAGTGCTAACCAAATTATTGGGTCGTCGCCGTGCATGGCTATTGATCGCACAACTCTTAATTATCTGTGCCATTTCTATCATGGCTTTTTCAGATCCGTCTCTTGGTCAGAGTTATCTTTACCAAATGGCTGCGGGTGCGGTGCTTTTAGGTTTTTCTGCTGCGACACAAGATATTGTGATTGATGCCTATCGTATTGAGCTGGCAGAAACGCAAATGCAAACAGTGTTGGCTTCAACTTATAACGCTGGTTATCGCATCGGCATGATCGTTGCAGGTGCGGGTGCGTTATTTTTAGCGGCTTATTTGGGTACAGCCAAAGGTAACTATATTTATGAGGCGTGGAAGTGGACGTATTTGGCAATGGCGGCGGTCATGTTGGTCGGGATCGCAACCACTTTATGCATACGTGAGCCACAAGTTGATCGGGTACGTAAAGAATATAAACGAGTAGATTATTATCGTTTAGTGGCAGTTTTCTTTGTGTCTGTGGTGAGTTTTGTACTGAGCTATATTTATTCAGGCAACTTAACTGAAATGCTGATTCAGCTCTGGTCGATCAAAGATAGTTTTGCACTGTTTTGTTTTGAGGCTTTACGTTTTATTGGCTCTGGTGCTGTTGCATTTTTAGTGGGTTCAAGCCTAGTCAAAATGGGTGCTGTGAACAAACAAATGGCCTATGAAACATGGGTGAATCCTGTTGCAGACTTCTTTAAGCGTTATGGCGTGAAATTGGCGTTGGTATTGCTGTTGTTGATTGGATTTTACCGTATTTCCGACATTATTGCAGGTGTGATCTCCAATGTGTTTTATCAAGACTTAAACTTTACCAAAGAACAGATTGCTGAAGCGGTGAAAGTTTATGGGGTGATTTTTAGTTTGGTTGGTGGTTTTTTAGGAGGACTACTGGCGCAGCGTATGAACATCATGAAATTGATGTTTGTCGGAGCAATCTTGGCCAGTTCAACCAATCTCATCTTTATTGGCTTGGTCAAATCAGGACAACCTTTAAATGATGTTGTGATCAATGTCGGTGAGCAAAGTTTCAAAACTCAAGCGGATGAGACAGGTGCATGGACAATTAAGGTTCCTGTTAAGCAGCTTCAGGCAAATGAAAGTCTAACTGCAACGGCCAGTTTTCAAAATGATACTTCACAGCCTGTCTCGGTCACATTGCCTTATATCAGTCAAACGGGTGCATCTAGGGTATTGCTGTTGCTTCCGATCACGGCTGATAATGTGATTAATCAACGAGAGTCTGAAGGAAGCATCGTGGTAAGAGGTCAATACCTTGCTACACTGGCTGAAAACCAAAGTATTAAATTGAGCTTAGATGGTCAAAGCTTTGATACAAAGTTAGACAAAGAAGGTGTATTTAGTGCGGCAATCCCTGTGAAACAGCTCCTTGATTCAAACTCTAAAAAGCTGAATGCTGTATTGATGCAAAATGAGCGTGCGCAACAACACACTGCACTGAATTATCAGGTGGATCCTGCAGCTGAAAAATCTGCAACTCTAGATGTTGATCTTCAGCCAATCAACTTGAATAAAGCAGTTGATGGACAGTTAGAAGTTAAAGGGAAGGTGATTAAGGAATATAGTTCAAACTGGCTGTATTTTGCGATTATTGTCGATAACTTGGCATCAGGTTTAGCCGGTGCTGCATTTATTGCATTTCTATCAAGTTTGACCAGCGTATCTTTCACTGCTGTTCAGTATGCGATTTTTAGTTCATTGATGACGTTAACACCTAAAATTCTAGGTGGATATTCGGGGACAATTGTGTCCAATATTGGCTATCCAAATTTCTTCTTGCTGACCACACTCATTGGAATCCCAATTTTAATCTTAGTGGTCTGGGTGGCGAAACTTCTACGAGAGCATGCCGCTGAACAAAGTTAAAGCATCGACTTGTCTCGAATTAAAAAAGTAGCTCTTGTGGCTACTTTTTTATGGTTGAGGTTTGAAATATAGGACGGTTTTGCCTATATTGGTGGCTGAGAATAAATCATGAGGAAATTCCATGCGCATGCTACATACCATGCTACGTGTAGGCAATTTAGAACAATCTTTGGCGTTCTATACTGAAGTGCTTGGTATGACTTTACTTCGTAAGCGTGATTACGAAGAAGGTCGTTTTACTTTGGCATTTGTGGGTTATGGTGATGAAGAAAATCATACGGTTTTAGAGCTGACACATAACTGGGATACGGACAGTTATGAATTGGGCAATGCTTATGGTCATATTGCTATTGCGGTAGACGATGCATATAAAGCTTGTGAGGAAATCAAAGCGCGCGGTGGTAATGTCGTGCGTGAAGCTGGACCAATGAAGGGTGGTGTAACGGTTATTGCCTTTGTAGAAGATCCGGATGGTTATAAAATTGAACTGATTCAACAAGATAGTAATGCACGTAATAACTAAGCCGTTATTAGGTCATATGCAGTGTGTATGCACAGTATTAATTAAAAAAATATTGAACATATCCTGTAAAAGCTAGCTTTACTTATATAGCTCAGTAAGATGAATTTACCCAAAGGTAAATGAGTCACTGGGCTTTTTCATTTTCAGAGGAATGACAGGATGTTGGTATGTTGAAATTATTGGCACTCGATCGGTTTACGTTATTGCTATTTGTTATGGTGCTCTTAGCCAGCTTAGTCCCTGTTTCAGGCCAAGCCGCCAGTGTATTTGGTGTATTGACGACGGTCGCGATTGCTATATTATTCTTTTTGCATGGCGCTAAACTATCCCGTGAAGCGGTGATTCAGGGCATGATGCATTGGAAACTCCATGCTTTGGTTTTTGCATTTACCTTCATCCTTTTTCCCGTTTTAGGTTTGCTTGCTAAACCTGTATTGGTACCACTACTTGGGCAGGAGTTGTATTGGGGCTTTTTGTTTATGTGCTTTTTGCCATCGACAGTACAGTCTTCAATTGCGTTTACTTCGGTCGCGCAAGGCAATGTGGCTGGGGCGGTATGTAGTGCTTCATTCTCAAATTTGATTGGGATGTTTATTACCCCTGTGATGGTGGCTTTTTTTATTTTGGGGCAATCAGAGCATGGTTTTGATCCAACCTCGTCTATACTTCAAATTACCTTATTGCTGCTAGTTCCGTTTGTCCTTGGGCAGTTACTTCGACCATATGTATTTCCGTATATGCAGAAAATGCCAAGCATCGTCAAAGCATTCGATCAGGGTTCGATATTAATGGTGGTGTACGGTGCTTTCAGCAGTGCTGTGGTAGCGGGCCTATGGCAAGAGGTGAGTGTTGGTACGTTAATCCTATTGATTATTGTGTGTTCAGTCTTATTGACGATTATTATGTTGCTTGGGTTGTTTTTACCACGTTGGTTAGGCTTTAACCGTGCCGATCAGAAAACCATTTTTTTCTGTGGTTCAAAAAAGACTTTGGCTAGTGGTGTTCCAATGGCACAGATTCTTTTTATTGGACAACCTTTGGGGATGATTGTTTTACCGATTATGATTTTTCATCAAATCCAGCTGATGGTGTGTGGGATTATTGCTAACTATTGGGCCAAGCAATCTGAAATTGAAACGAAAGAATAATTGGCTATCTGATACTATATCTCGTATAATATTTGCCACTTGTTGTGCTTAGCTCTGACGGTATCCGTCTCGGTGGGCCAAAAGAATGGTCTGTTATGGTGTTGATCTGCAACTTAATTTAATTAAGTGGTCCTTTCCTCAATTTTGAGAGTGATCAATTGCGATGACAGCAAAACCTTCTTTAATTTTTATGGAGTAATCGACGATGCGCGCCGATATTCACCCAAAATACCAAACTTTAGTTGCTACATGTTCTTGCGGTAACGTAATCGAAACTCGTTCAGCACTTGGTAAAGAAACTGTTTACCTAGACGTATGTTCAGCTTGCCACCCATTCTACACTGGTAAGCAAAAGAACGTTGACACTGGCGGTCGTATCGACAAGTTCAAACAACGTTTTGCTGGCATGTCACGTTCTATCAAACGCGACTAATAGCAAAAGAAAAAAACGGGCATTTGCCCGTTTTTTTATGCCTATGATATTTGAATACAGAGTCATAGGGCTGCTAGTTAGACCATATAATAAAAGACCCCGTATAGGGGTCTTGAAATTTAGAGGTTAGTATCCAAGGTCAAAGCTTTACTGATCCTGCACATCAATCAGATGATCGAGTTTCTTTTGGAAATAATCGCCTTGAATGAAGCGGGCATCGACATTCCATGCATTGGCAAATGACGTCATATCATTCAGATCACGTAACATAATTTGAATGTTTTTCAATTGATGATATACCGCAACTTTTTCTTGCAACTCTTCCGTGTTGGCGTCGCTACTGAGCATGCGAGTTAAGTTTTCATGTAAGGTGAGATTGTTGATATCGAGCTGACGTAGAATAGATTCACTATAAATGCTATTACCAAAGTCACGAATCGAAACTTCAGCACCATATTGGCGAAGCTGGGCAATGTATTTTTGCGCTTCAGCAATGTTCTGGCTGATATCATCCTCAGAGAACTGAAGGGTAATTGGGTGACTTAACTTACTGCGTACAATGGTAATCAGTTTGGCGATAAATTCAGGGAAAGAGCGGTCATTCAACAGTACGGCTTTGTTTAAATTTACAATCAACTTTGCTTCAGGATACTGAGTGATAAAATTGTGTAGCTGTTTACACGACTCAACTAAAATCCAGCGGTCAAGTTTAATAGACAGTTCGTGGTCTTCACTTAACTCTTTGAGGCTCGATATATTTTTCCACGTATTACCATAAATAAAGCCACTAGTAACTTCATAGGTGTATAAATTAGTGTCTTCTTTGTCGTAAAGCTGTTGATATTTAAGATGAATCTCGCCACGCTCTAATGCAAGATGTAAGGCTTTAAGCACCGTAGGTTCATTTGCTGTTTTTTGAGTGTCTAAAGTATCGCTGACAGTAGGGTTGATCAACTCAATCACAGGCATGTCAATACTGGCTTTTTGCTCAATTTCGCAATCGTCTTGATTGGTCGGTAAAGCGGTTTTAAAGGCTGAGCACAATAAGTTTTCAAACTGATCTTGATTTGAAATTTCACCTTTCAATAAAGTATAGCCAATGCGCAAATTTACTGGATAGCTATTGTTTTCTACGGTAATGAGTTGTGGTTTGGTGAGCGCATTTAACGCAATCAGCTTAGATTCAAGTTTGGCCTGTGATTCTGCTTGGAATAAACCAACGATGGTTTGCCCACCCGCCTTAAACAGAGGAATATGAGTTTGTTCATTTAAAAAGCTGTAAATATTGTTAAAATAATCACGCGTGGTTGCCCAGTTGGCTTTAAAAATTTCATCTGGACAAGAGCTGAGTGCAAAGCTAACTAAGGCATTCAGATCAGAAGGTTGTTTGGTCATAGCACGGTTAATTTGTTGATACGTATTAGGTTGTATCGCATGATTTTCAGTGTTGACTGATGGAGCAGCAGAGCGTTCAGATTCGGCTTCAATCGTCAGTTGGAGCGCATCATCTTCAGGCGCAGTTAAAAACTCAACTTTTAAAGGATTGTGAGTTTGGGCATTGCTATTGAGAGTAGCAACTTCAAAAGCACCTAAATCAAACTGACCTTGTGAAATTTTCTTAAAACGGATTTTAAAATCGTTTACATCTTTCGGCTGGAGAATATCAAGCAAAGGTTGACCGATAATATCATCTTCAGAGCTTAAGCCGAACAGTTGTAAGTATTCAGCATTGGCTGAAACATGAATCCCTTCTTGAATTAAAGCAATGGCTTTATTACTTTCTTCAACTAAAGCCTGTGCTTGGTTTTGCGCTGTTTCAAGCTCATTCATGAGTTGTTGTTGGCTTTGCAATAAACGACTTAATGACAGTGCACGCAGTAGACCTAAGTAAAAGTTATCCGCTTCTTCTAAGTCCAAAATATCATAGACCCCTTTACGAATAAAACTTGCGTATTGGGTTGATTGATATTCATCGGGCTTTAATAAAATTAGTGGTAAATTGACTTGGTTAGAGTTGCGAATCAAAGTTAGTGCTTGTTCATACTTTAGGTCATAGGCGCGACCAAAAATTACCACGTCCCAAGGCAGATGAAGCTGTTTTTCAAAGTTTTGTAAGTCATCCAGTAAGGTGGCATGGACTTGATGATCGCTAGAAGTTAAAAGGTCACGAATTTGGTTATAACGGATCTGATTATCATCAATAATGAGTAAACGTGTTTCCGTACGTTTTAACTTTTTAGATAATAATGGATTTCTCACTTCAATGCTTCCCATAAATCGTGATTCTTAATAGCATTCATTTGCTTTTGAATAAAACTTTGAACCAATGGCTCTTGTTGGTCATTCAACAATTCATAATCAAAACGAATAAAACTTTGCGTAATTAAATGTGCTTTTACTAAATAAATTTTAAGATCTTCATCACCTAGGCGTAAGTGAATGGTTTGTTTTTCTCTGTACATATTCGAACCTGGCACAATGAGGCTGGTTTGTACTTCGTCTAGTTGGGACGTTTGTACCAATAATGCAGGCTGATAGTTCTGAGTAGTTCGGTCTGTTTTTACCATAACAGCACATGGGAAAAGATCTTGCGCTAAGATTTCTAAACCCAGTTCCAAGCTTTTCTCACTTGATTGTTTAATCCAGCGAATCACACCACCGCGCCATTGGCTATGTGCATTTTCTTGAACCAAAATAAACTCACCTGTTTTTAAATGCGCAGGTGTTGGTCCAGTCCAGCGAATACGGTAACCATTCACACTAATATCTAAAACTTCGGCAGGGTAGATTTGTTTCGACTCACGATCAATCATACGAGCAGAACTTGTTTCCACAGGAATATTACTGTTCATGGAGTTGATCAGGTGACTTTCATTTTGAAAGTTGTAGTTACCTTCTAGCTCTAAAGTTTCATTAAAGTTCTTGCCTTTAGACAAATAGAAATGTGCGACTGACAGGCCAAAACAAATTTGTAATTGGGCCGAGTATTCATATCGTTCATGCTTACGTTCAATATTATTGGTCAATAAGTTATGAATGTGAAAATGCAAAGCAGGGGTAAGGAAAATCTTCTCATCACGCGACAGTGGCTCAGCGCGTTTGGTTTGCATCTCCGAGAGATGATCAAGCAGAGCTTGTGTCGATATAAAAATATTCGGCTGAATATGACTATTTTTTTGAGAATTATAGGTCGGCGGGTAGTCTTTTGATGCATCGACAATATAGCGAGATAAGGTGGTTTCTTTAGGTAATATTTGAATCAGCTTAGCCCAATCAAAACTACACAAAAATAGTCCTTGAATTTCACCTGGACGGATTTGATGGGTATTAAAAATATCCAATAGAATGAGCTGCGCATAGGCTTGGCTAATATTGTTGAGCTGATGCTGCGTGCCTTGTATTTGATTAATGTTGGTCAAATAGAAGTTATTTTGGATAGCAGAATCTAAGAGCTGATGAGCTGCTAGCCACTGCCCCGGAATAGGAGAACTATAGAGCAAGTGTTGTTGGTACAACAACAGTGACAGTTGTTGTAAAGCATAATAACTCGATACGGTTCGAGCCGTTTGTAGGTTCTTTTTTTGATTAAAAGCAAATAGAGAAAACTTATTTTGAGTGATTTGCTGAGAAACACGTTTTGCAATGTCGATATAGACTTTAGCAAAATGACTACGCATTAATAAGGCAAGCTCAATAATATGGTCATTTCGGTCAGTGGTGATGAGGCCTTGATTAAAAAAATGTTTCTCTAAACTGGTAAGCACATTTTCCAAATTTGGA
Organism: Acinetobacter sp. P1332; assembly: GCF_044057475.1. Taxonomy (NCBI): domain Bacteria; kingdom Pseudomonadati; phylum Pseudomonadota; class Gammaproteobacteria; order Moraxellales; family Moraxellaceae; genus Acinetobacter; species Acinetobacter sp. P1332. The sequence continues at coordinate 2,047,904 of NZ_CP171157.1, read as the reverse complement.
TGCAGTACTTGAACTAAATCAAAGCGAAGTGTTTCGCTGACTTGAAGTTCGGAGACTTCAAGTAATGCTTGAAATAAGGAACGAGAAGAGTCACCCAATTGTAAAATGGATAAGTTTGCTAACCATTCTTGTAAGCCTTTGACTGTGCTTGGGCAAAAACTAAGCTTATCCAACTTTAATTCGGTTGGTTTTTGGAAGATATCTGAAGTACTCGTCGTCATCATCGTTATTATTTAACTCAAAAAGTTGAAACCCCGAAAAGTGGTGTCTTATTCTTTTCTCCCGCAATTTCTCTGACCAGCTTGGGAACCAGATAGCCGGGTAGATTCGCCAATAATCCTTGATACAGAGAATCAATGTCTTGCGAGTTTAAATCAAAATGGTGAGCCCCTTTTACTTTATCTAAAACATGTAAATAGTATGGCAATACACCTGCATCGAATAAACGGTAGCTCAAATCTGTCAAAATTTGAACGTGATCATTGACCCCTTTCAACAAAACCGCCTGATTGAAAACGGTGATTTTTTCTGCGACTAATTGCTGTAATTGACGGCAGGTAAAATCATCCAATTCCGATGCATGATTTGAGTGTACCACTAGAATAATGCGCAGCCTACTGTTTTTTAAGATGGAAATTAGCTCTTCATCGACACGGTTAGGCATTACGATAGGAACTCGTGAGTGAATTCTCAAAAATTTAAGTTGGGGAATACTTTCTAAACGTTCAATCCATAATTTTATTTTACGATTGGACAGCGTTAAGGGGTCTCCGCCACTCAAAATGACCTCATTAATGTCAGGTTGAGACTGAATATAGTGTTGAATATTGATCCAATCTTCTGACTTTGGTAGGTTCTCTTGATAGGGGAAATGTCGACGAAAACAGTAACGACAATGAACGGCACATGCCCCAGTCAGCGTCAGTAAAAAACGAGTTTTATATTTGTGCAAAACACCAGGTTGTTGGTTGGCTTGTTCCTCACCCAAAGGGTCAGTCACAAAGTCGGGATGTTCTTCCAGCTCAAGATGATGGGGCAGGACTTGAAGGAGTAAAGGATCAAGCGGATTACCTTTTTGCATTCTTGTCACAAAAGCACGGGGAACACGGAGTTTAAATTGGGTTGATGCAAGCAGTGCGCCTGACAGCAGTTGCTCAGGAGAAAGCTCTAGAATGTTAAGTAATTCTAAAGGGTCAGTAATTAAATCACTGAGTTGAGCTTGCCAATTTTGCTCTTGGTACAAATAATGAGTCATGCAATAAGGGGTCAAATACTAGGTCAAAAGAAAGTTAGGTTATCAAATCGGGTGATGTCGAAACGAGTTGTTCGGATGTGCGTGGTCTAAAAAGGCTTTTTCAATACACAAAAACACGCGGAACAGGGCTATTTTATCAAGATCTTCGGCTTATAGGCAGTGGATTTTCATTGCTTCATAACACCTTGCTCATTTACAATACGAGGCATCAAAAAAGATGCCCTATCTTTATGGCCCTGCTTTACAAAGCTTTGGTGTCTAAGATAAAGACATAAATATTTAAGTTAGTTAGTTTGGAGTGCGCCAGTCATGGCCTATTATTCTACGAATGATTTCAAGTCAGGCCTTAAGGTTATGCTTGATGGTAACCCATGTTCAATCATGGAAAATGAATATGTAAAGCCAGGTAAAGGTCAAGCATTTAACCGCGTAAAACTACGTAATTTACGTTCTGGTAAAGTTTTAGAAAAAACATTTAAGTCTGGTGATTCTTTAGAAGCGGCTGACATTGTAGAAGTGGAAATGGAATACTTGTACAACGACGGCGAAATGTGGAACTTCATGGATCCTGTATCATTTGAACAGATCGCTGCTGACAAAACAGCAATGGGCGATGCTGCAAAATGGTTAAAAGATGATTCAAATGAAAAATGTACTATTATGCTGTTCAATGGCGTGCCATTAACAGTAAACCCACCAAACTTCGTGGTTTTGAAAATTGTTGAAACTGATCCGGGTGTACGTGGTGATACTTCTGGCGGTGGTGGTAAACCTGCAAAATTGGAAACAGGTGCTGTAGTACGTGTTCCATTATTTGTACAGCAAGAAGAAAGCGTTCGTGTAGATACTCGTACTGGCGATTATTTAGAACGTGCATAATGGTTTAAAAATAGACTATTATCGGAAGGGATGATGAAAATCATCCCTTTTTTTATGCCAAAGTATTAGATCAAAACAAGGAGATGCAGAGTAAAGTCGCAAAGGAAAACAGCAGTACCTCGAATAATTAAAGACGCTGATTGAATGCAACAAATATGAGGGATTGAAATGGAATCTGTTCAGCCGAAGTCAACCCTGACTTCAAAAATCATCTGGCTACTGGTAGCCATCGTCGGTGCAGTCTCTTTTGGGATATTGGCACTGAGTCGTGGTGAGCATGTCAATGCCATCTGGCTCGTACTTGCTGCGGGCTGTATTTATAGTATTGCTTATCGCTTCTATAGTTTATTTATTGCAAATAAAGTTTTTGAGCTTGATGAACGTCGCTTAACTCCCGCGCATCGTTTAAATGATGGTCTGGACTATGTTCCAACCAACAAAAGTGTTCTATTTGGACATCACTTTGCAGCGATTGCAGGTGCAGGTCCATTAGTAGGGCCTATTTTAGCAGCGCAAATGGGCTATTTACCTGGCACGATTTGGTTACTTGTCGGTGTCGTGCTTGCAGGTGCAGTACAAGACTTTTTGGTGTTGTTTATTTCTACCCGTCGTGATGGACGTTCACTCGGTGAAATGGCAAAGCAAGAGCTTGGAACTTTTGCAGGGATTGTGGTTATGCTTGGTGCGTTGGGGGTAATGATTATTATCCTTGCAGTTTTGGCACTGGTCGTGGTCAAAGCACTTGCACACAGCCCGTGGGGCGTATTTAGTATTGCGGCAACGATTCCAATTGCGCTCTTTATGGGGATTTACATGCGTTTTATCCGCCCGGGTAAAATTGCAGAAGTATCTATTATTGGTTTCGTTTTGATGATGCTCGGTATTGTCTACGGTGAAAATATTGCACAGCATCCATATTGGGGTGCGTTCTTTACACTGTCGGGCACTCAGTTGACTTGGGCGCTGATTATTTATGGTTTCGTGGCTTCAGCACTACCTGTGTGGTTATTGCTTGCACCACGCGATTACTTATCAACCTTCCTAAAGATTGGTGTTATTGCAGGTTTGGCAGTCGGTATTATTTTCGCAATGCCAGAAATGAAGCTGCCAGCATTCACGCAATTTATTGATGGTACAGGCCCTGTGTTTGCAGGTTCAATGTTCCCATTCTTATTTATTACCATTGCCTGTGGCGCAATTTCAGGTTTCCACGCATTAGTGTCGTCTGGAACCACGCCGAAACTTGTGAACAATGAGCGTGATATTCGTATGATCGGATATGGCGGTATGCTCATGGAGTCATTTGTTGCAATCATGGCTCTGATCTGTGCCGCAGTGCTTGATCCAGGTGTGTATTTTGCGATTAACTCTCCAGCCGCTTTACTGGGTACAAGTGTAGACACCGCAGCTGAAGCTGTTCGTAACTTAGGTTTTGTTGTTACTCCAGAAACATTAACTTTACTGGCTCAAGAAGTGGGTGAAAGTACCATTCTTTCACGTACTGGCGGTGCGCCAACTTTTGCTATTGGTATGGCTCACATCATTACGGAAATTTTCAATAGCCGTGAAATGATGGCGTTTTGGTATCACTTTGCCATTTTATTCGAAGCACTTTTCATCTTAACAGCTGTTGATGCGGGTACGCGTGCATGTCGTTTCATGGTGCAAGACACAGTTGGGATTGTGATTCCTGCGGTGAAAAACTCACATAACTTTTTCGGAAACTTGTTGGGTACAGCAGTTGCGGTTTCAGGGTGGGGCTTCTTTGTTTACCAAGGTGTCGTCGATCCGCTCGGGGGCATCAATAGCTTATGGCCACTGTTTGGTGTGGGTAACCAAATGCTTGCGGCAATGGCATTGATCTTAGGTACGGTTATCCTCTTCAAAATGAAGAAAGAGAAATATGTATGGGTCACGATTGTCCCGACAGTATTCTTGTTGGTAACCTGTATGACCGCGGGCTGGCAGAAAATTTTCCACGAAAATCCAAAAATTGGTTTCTTGGCACAAGCTGAACGCTTTAACAATGCAATTGCAAACAATGAAATTTTAGCACCAGCAAAAACGGTTGCTGAAATGCAAACTGTTGCGATGTCGAATCAGATCAATGCTGCACTGTGTGGATTCTTTATGATTGTGGCGATCGTGATGCTCTTTGCTGCGATTAGAGTAATTCGTCGTGCATTGGCAAGCCCAGTTCCGACTGTGCATGAAGCAGAAGCCATTTATCGTGATCCTGAAGACATTCAGCCATCAAAAGCTGGACATTAAGGAGAGTCAGATGAATCTAAAATTTGCTAAAAGTGGAAAAACGATGATTTATAAAATCATTAAAATGACCGTGATGTCGCAGAAAGATTTGATTCTGAACCCTAAAAATTGGTCTCGAATTGCGACGCTGTGGCAACGTTTGCAGCAAAGTTTCCGCTTGATGGTGGGGGTGCCTGACTATCCAAACTATTTGGAGCATATGAAAAAGCACCATCCTGATTTAGAAGCGATGGATGCTAAAACTTTTTATCGTCATTGTGTGGATGCGCGTTATCCATCTGCAACGAATGGCATGAAAAAGTGCCCATGTTAATATAATTAATCAATTCAAAGACGGCACTTCGGTGCCGTTTTTTTTGTGAAAATACTCAATTACATGCGGTTGCTCGTGTTAGATTCGACAGTGTACTTTTTGCATGAAGCAAGTTGTTACATCACGGCTTAAATCATAACGCAACACGGAGTGTGAGGCATAAAAGGTTCATGTTGTATATTTGACAGCTTTTGATTGTTATAGTTCTTAAAATACTGGAATGTTTGCAAAGGGAAATTGAATGAAAATATATATTTATGGTGCTGGAAGCATTGGGTGTTATTTAGGCGGAAGGTTGGTTGCTGCAGGTAATGATGTTACTTTTATCACGCGTCCACGTATTCATGCAGAGCTTCCCAATGGGGCTTAGTCTTAACTGATTATTTAGGCAAAAAGATCAAACTTGCACCTCATCAACTCAAACTAACGACTGATCCTGCTCAGGTTGTGAATGCTGATGTTGTTTTTATTTGTGTGAAATCGGCAGCAACGGAACAAGTTGCGCATGAACTTAAAGAATATTTAGGAACTAAAATACCGCTGATCATCAGCTTTCATAATGGTTTAAGCAATGTCCCTATTTTAAAAAGGGTTTTGCAAGAGCAAATGATTTTAGAGGGAATGGTTCCTTTTAACGTCGCCACGCAAGAAGCTGGGCATTATCATCAAGGTACCTCTGGTGCATTAAGTGTTAAGCAATATCCGAATCAAAATTTGCTTGAGAATGCATTTCAAAAAGCAGGGTTAGAGATTGTTTTTGAAAAAGACATGCCGGCTGTGCAGTGGGCCAAGCTTTTACTTAATTTAAATAATTCAATCAATGTATTGTCAAAAAAACCGTTAAAGGAACAATTGTCGATTCATAAATATCGCCCATGTGTGGCAATGGCGCAGCAGGAAGCCTTAGCACTGCTTGATTATGCACAAATTAAACCTGCAAAGTTAACCGCAGTTCCGACCCATTTGATTCCAAAATTACTGAGTTTACCCAATCCATTATTTAAATTATTAAGTCGTAAAATGTTGGCAATCGATCCACTAGCCCGGTCGTCTATGCAAGATGATTTAATTGCAGGTCGCCCCACAGAGGTCGACTGGATTAATGGTGAGGTTTTAAAACTTGCAGAGCAATGTGGTAGACAGGCTCCAATCAATGCACGACTCATAGAATTGATTAAGCAAGCAGAGAAATCATCTCTATCATTTTCAATGAGCGCAGATGCTGTAAAAGATCAGTTGAAATCGGCATCGAAACAATAGCTTGAGGTGAGGTAAGTCATTCATACGCAAATCATTGAATATTTATAAGGATCATCTTTGAGTATGGTTGAAAAACCTGTATGTTAAACCTTGATTTATATTTTGATTGGGGAGAATAAGGTGCTTTGGGGAAAAGAGAAAACGGTAGAAACGTTGCAATATGACATGCTCGATGAATCACAGTTAAGTATTTTTTATCCAAAAATCCAAGAATTCCTCAATCAAGTTAATCAAATCGTTTTAGATAAAAATCAACAAACCCAATTAGCCTTATGCAGCCTTTTAGCTGGTGGGCATATCTTATTTGAAGACTTGCCTGGTTTAGGCAAAACCACATTGGCCAGTAGCTTGGCCCATTTGGCTGGTCTTCAATTTAAACGGATTCAGTTTACCAATGACATGCTGGCAAGCGATGTGATTGGGGTGAATATGTTTAACCAAAAAGAACATCTGTTTGAGTTTAAGCAAGGGCCAATTTTTACTCAAATTTTACTCGCAGATGAAATTAACCGCTGTAGTCCGAAAACGCAGAGTGCGCTCTTAGAGGCGATGGAAGAGGGTGTGGTGACAATCGATGCAAGTCGTTATGTACTACCGCAGCCTTTTTGGGTAATTGCAACGCAAAACCCACTTTTTCAAAGTGGAACTTATGCACTACCAGAGTCACAGCTCGACCGTTTTCTTATGCGTTTATCTTTGGGTTATCCATCCCGTCAGGCAGAAAAGGCTTTATTGCAGCAACAATCCCGTCATGACTTGATTCAGCAGTTGATGACTGTATTTTCTGAACAAGACATTCTTGCCTTACAAACTTTGGTGCCACAGATTTATTTGTCTGAGGAAGTCTTGGATTATATTTTAGATTTGGTGGCTGAGACTCGTAAAGGTCGACATGGGTTATCTACACGTGGCGTACTGGCTTTGAAGAAAGCAGCACAAGCCTATGCTCTGGTTAAAGCCCGTGCATTTGTTACACCCGATGATGTACAGGCTGTATTTGTCGCAGTGACCGCGCATCGTATTGGGCTGGGTGAAGCTGAAACTGAGCAGCTTATGAAGCAAGTCAAAGTTCACTAATAGGATAAGCTGACGCATGCTGTGGCAAAACTGGATCAATAAACGCTTTAAATTTAAGGCTGAAAAACAACTGACCCAAAAAGATGTACTGGTGTTTATTTATCAGCAAGGATATGTATATGTGGTGCTGATTTTAATCACCTTTATTGCTGGGGTGAATTATGCCAATAACTTAATTTTAGCGTTTTGTTTTTTAATCAGTGCCGTGCTGTGTATGAGTTTTTATTTGACCTTTAAACAGCTACATGGGTTAAGTGTTGATCTTGTATTGCCTGAAATAGGGCAGGTTGAGAGTGCATTGCAATTACAAATGCATTTCAAACAACAGCATTCACAGCCTCGATACCTTTGGCTCGCTTATGCTGATCATATAGAACAGTTGTTTATTCAAGATACCCATCAGGTGGTCGATTTAAATTTTTTTCCAAAAGAGCGCGGACAGTTTAGTTTTCCCGAGATTAAAATTTACTCGACTTATCCATTTGGTCTCGTTCGTGCATGGAGTTATTTTTTTATCCAAGCACCTGTGTGGATAGCGCCTAAAGCTAAGTCTTTAGCGGCAGAAAATAAACAGCAACAGCACGGTTTTGAACCGGACATGGATGAATTTCGAGAATTACGAAATTTTAAAGAGGGCGACTCTTTACAGGCGGTTTCATGGAAACAAGTGGCACAAGGACAAGGTTTATTTATTAAAGTCTTTGAGCAACATCAGGATCAACACAGTTTAGACATTCACTATGCACATATGCCGAGTCCTTCGCATGAAGAAAAGTTAAGCTTGATGATGGGCTTGGTTGAACAATGTGAGCAGTTGCAGTATGCCTATGCACTGTATTTCCCCCATACTGAACTAGCCAAAGGGATAGGACGAGAACAATACCTTCAAGCCAAATTACTTTTGGCGCAGGCATAGCGAGAACAGTATGCATTCTTCTATTCGTATTGCCATTGTACTGACACTAAGTTTGATTTGGATCACACAACTAAGTTTTAGTCCTGTGCTATTGAGTGTCATTTTCGCCATTTGTATCGGCTGTCTATGGTATTTCATGAAATCCACGGGCAACCATTTCCCGAAATGGGCAATTTACATTTTGACCCTTGTTGTTCTAGCGGTCACTTTTTGGAGCTATCAAAGCTTTTTAGGGGTAGAAGCGGGCGTAGCTGTTTTAAGCATCTTTCTCTTTGCGAAAGCCTTAGAAACAAAAACGCAGCGTGATGTGATCATTTTGTTTAACTTTGCTTTATTTGTTGCGGCGAGTATGTTTTTATATAGTCAGTCATTTATGACGGCTGCCATGGTTTTGCTGTGTTTATTGAGTTGTTTGTTGGGGCTGTATCGAGTGCAAACCCATGCTTTTGCATCTGAAAACTCGAATCGTATGGCATTAAGGCAAGATGCAAAACACGTCATTAAATTTGTAGGTCTCGCACTGCCTTTTTTTGTGCTGCTGTTTATCTTTTTTCCGCGTTTACCCCCACTTTGGCATATTCCCATTCCTGAAAATAAAGCAGTGACAGGCATGAGTGACAGTATGTCACCTGGAGATATTGCGCAATTATCCCAGTCCAGTCATTTGGCTTTTCGTATTATTGGTGATGTCACTCAGCTCCCAAATCGTTCAGAGCTTTATTGGCGCGCGATGGTCTTAGATCAATATGATGGGCAAAAGTGGACCAGTAGTTTTATTAATCAACAAAGTATTTCGGATGATACATTAACGCAAATCTCTACATCCAAAAAATGGAACTATCAATATTTACCCGCTGATGTCGCGATTCCGTGGATTATGGCATTGGAATATTCACAACCCTTAGAGCGACGTTATCAGCTACGTCAGGATTGGAGTATTCAGGCTTATCGTCAAGTGCAGCGTGTGGAACCTATTGCATTGCAATGGATGGGAAATGTTCAATTTTCCCAAAGTGAATTATCTAAGATACAACGAAGCATAAACTTAAAAGCGCCTGAGCACATGGACTTGAAAGCGCAGCAATTGGCACAACAGCTGCTTAAGCAAAGTAACGAGAACCCGAAACGTTATATCCAAAATGTTTTGCAATGGTATCGCAACAATGGTTTTAGCTATACCTTGCAACCAGGTTTGTTGGGGCAGCATCGTATTGATGAATTTTTGTTTCAATCCAAACAAGGTTTTTGTGAACATTATGCTTCTAGCTTCGTGATGCTGATGCGTTATGCAGGAATTCCAGCACGTATTGTGGTTGGGTATCAAGGTGGTCAGCCTTCACCAAATGCAAAAAGTTGGGAAGTTCGACAGTTAGATGCGCATGCATGGACGGAAGTCTTTGTGGATGGGCGCTGGAAACGCTATGACCCAACAGCCATGATTGCACCGCAGCGTATTGAACAGGGTATGCAAGATTTAATGAGCCAAGATGCCAGTGTTTGGGGTGAGAGTAGTCGATGGAATGTACAGCGCTATTCGGTATTAAACAAAATCCGCATTTGGAGTGACTATGCAAGTTACCAATGGCAAAGTAAGGTGGTTGGCTATAATGCAGAGGCTCAACGAGGTTGGTTGCAGAAGCTAGGACTCCAATCCACTTATTCATTGGTATTGCTGATTATTATTAGCATTGGTGGGTTAGTTTTACTGTACTGGTGGGTTATATTTTGCCGTAAACGTGCTCAAACTTCTGAATATGACATTGTCATTCAATCTTTTTCTCGAAGCTTAACAACTGAGCAGCGTAAACAAGATGCCGAAACGGTAAACAAATGGTTGTTGCGTTTAGCTCAAGACGTTAAACCTGAACAGCAAGTTTTATTTAAGCAGGCGGCTGATTATTATCAGCAAATGCGTTATTCCAATAGGTTGAATTCAAAAAATATTCAACAATTTAAACGAGTGCTTAAAACTTGTGCATCTGCTTTAAAAAACAAGAAATAGCGCTTGTCATACTTTTTAAAAGTGAATATTATGCTTTTACTTCAGGTGTATAGCTCAGTTGGTTAGAGCGCTACGTTGACATCGTAGAGGTCTCCAGTTCGAGTCTGGATATACCTACCAAGATATACAAAGGGTTTACAAGCAATTTCAACGACTTGTAGGCCCTTTTTTTATGGTTTGAATTTTGTTGTTTTCCCTAGATATTTCAAAAAATAGTAGAAATAATTAATAAACTTCCCCAGAAATGCACCAAGATTTCCCCAATGAAAATCCCAAAGCCCGTAAAAAGAGGCGATGTTTACCGTATTCAAATCCAAATTGATGGAAAAAGAATCTCCTGTACCCGTGACACTATTAAAGAATGTGAGCATTGGGCTGCGACAAAATTTTTAGAGTCAAAAATTGCTACGAAAGAAGTAGAGCAAGGGATAAAGCCTAAATTTACCTTTAGAGAGTTGGTCGATCATTATTATGAGCACGTTGGCCAGTTTAGGGAGTCCAAGAGTTCAAGGAATTGGATTAAAGGACAGGTTAGTACCTTTGATGAGAAATTTGGCTTTCTGTCTGGTACATCGGTACATGATATTTCTCCCAAGCAATTAACCAACTGGCGTAATCGACGTTTGACTCAAGTTGGGGCAAATACTGTTTTAAAAGAGATCTCTTTTTATAGCGCAATTTTTACCTATGCTCAGAAAGAGCTATTTCTACTCGATGACAATCAATGGATGCTCATTACCAAGCCGAAGAAACCTAAGGCCAGATCTCGACGGATCCATCCGTCTGAAGTTGCACTGGTGCTGAAAGCACTAGATTATGAAGTCGGTGATACACCGGTTTTACCGCAGCACTATGTTGCTTGGGGTTTCTTATTTGCCTTAGAAACTGCCTTACGTCGTGGTGAGCTGATTTCACTAGAAAAGAAGGATGTGCATGAACGTCATATTCATCTGCCTAAAACAAAAAATGGTGAACCGCGCAATGTACCTTTGTCTGAAGAAGCCAGGGCACTACTCGATTTAATTAAACATGATGGAAAGAAAGTTATTCCACAGACTGAAAATGCCTTTCGGTTGATGTGGGAAAAGAGAAAAGCAGCGATTGGTCTGAATGGTTTGCACTTTCATGATACGCGCCATGAGGCGATTACGCGTATGGTACGGGTGCGTAAATTGCCAGTAGAGATTTTAGCGAAAATTACTGGCCATAAGAAAATTGAAGTCTTGGTAAATACTTACTACAACCCAAATGCTGAAGATTTGGTGGAAGCATTTAATCGAGAAAATTAAACCCGCACAAGGCGGGTATTTTTAATTCTTTTACTTAGTTTTTTCTACGGTTATGGGTGCGTGTGTTCTTGGTGAGCATGGCATCTGCCATTTCTGGATCGTATAAATGTTTCCCACAAGTTCCCTGGTTAATAGTGGCCAGTTTGGTTCTAACGGTCGTGTTAGATAAACCATACTTTTTAGCAAGTTCTGATGCCGACACGAGTTTACGTTTACCCAAATTTAATGCAGTCACTTTGCCACCAAAAAGCTTTTGCCCCAATAAAATTTCAGGTGCTCGGTCGGCTTCAACCGTAATCACATACTCAGCCATTTATGCCTCCCTGTTTTTCTATTGCGTGAAATTGTGCATGAGTTAAGTCTATAGATTTACTGTTGTTTTGTATTTTCATGAGTTTGGGCTTCCTGAAATGGCAGGATTTTGGAATATCCAACAACGAACGGTATGTTCGCGTAAGGTTTTGTCCTCCAGGGCATTCTTAACTTCATCTGCTGGATAACGGTGGCTTTTAACTACTCGGCTCTTGTCGACAAATTTATAGCGTCGGCTGGCGGTTAAAAGATTCTTCATTTCTTTAATGTCTGGGAGCTGCTGATAGTTCTTCGCAGCGACTTTGTAGACTTCGTTCAAGTTGATGGCAATTTGATGTGCGTCATGGTCAAAATGGTTAATAGAAAACTCGGTAGACCGGCTTGAATTGAGGTATTCGTAAACGTCCCAAAATTGCTCCACCAATGGATGGTCACCATTGAGCTGTTTCACACGTTCATGCGCCATATCGAGTAGCATGTCTTGGGCTGCACAGACTTCTTCAAGGTCAATGACGTCATGCAAAATGTGTTTGGCCACAGCATCTATGAGTGCCGAAACCTGTGCATGGCAAAGGGCAATACGTGTATGGGTAATGCCATTGTTATGAAACTCTTTTTCGGTTTGCTCTAGTTTTTCGGCATAGGTTTTAAGAAAGGCGTCCTCATGACGGAGGCAATGGGTCATGTAGGTGCAAAGTACGTGTCAGAATTGCTTCAGATGCCTGAATAGCGGTGTTTTGGCTAATCATGATTGCACCACGAAACGGAGGCTCATAGGTCTCATTTCCTGCGGTTTTTAAGCCTTTTGAGCGAATTGCACGGCCGTTATAGGCGTCTTTTAATTCATCCCATGAAAACTTAGGCTTACCCACAGAATTACCGTTTTGGTCGTTACGGTCGCCCTCAATGAGTACGACAGGTAAGTTTGAGATTTGAGCAAAGTTACGATACACCGCAACATTGGTCGATTTGTTTGCATCGAAACCTTCATAGTCTGGTCGACCTGAAAGTTTCCACATAAATTCGATTAAACGTGACTTACCTGCACCCGCTTCACCGACGATTTCTATAAAGGGGAAAGAGCTGTGCATAGTGCGGATTTGCTCGGCAAAATATGAGCCTGTCCACCATGCTAAAGCGACCAGACCTTTGGCACCACGCACGCGGTAGAAGTCTTTCCACCATGTCGGTTTAAATGTGGACTTTGGGTTTAACTGAACATTTGGACTGTTGGCCAAGGTTTTTAATTCGATACGTCCGACTTTGTAGAAGTCATGGTCATTTATGTCGATGACATGTCCTTTATAAACCGCGTGTTTGTTGAAAATATAGGCCTGATATTCTTTGCTGTAGCCAATAAAGTCGATGGTTTTAACTTCACGTAAACGCTCGGTTTGATTTTTCATGAAGGTGAGTAGTTGATGGTCATTCCCCGTCCACCATGCACCTACCTGGACCGACAATAAACGCGGGGCAAACTTACCCCGTGCGGAAATTTGGTCTGCGGTAAAGGTCGCTTTGGCCTCGCTCTCCGGGTTTAAAATTTGGAAGTAGTACCAGGACTCATCGGTTATTTCATTCCGCTGAAAATACAGAGGGTTGAGCTGTCGATTACAGATTTCGGAAACCGCAGCACACTGCTGGAGTGCGAGCTCTCGTTTTTGGTTATCGAGAAGTAAATCGCGCTCTGGATCTGCCTCGATGCGTTCCAGTTCTTTAGTGTATTTGTCCATGTCGAGATTAAACCAGTACAAGCGGAAGTTATGAATAAACCAAAAGGTTTTTCTACGAGCATCTTTATAGTTATAGATGAGTAGACCTGCTTGCTCAGGTGATTCAGCTATGTGCAGTTCGCCATAATGTTTGTACTGGTCACGGTATTCGGAGTGCAGTTGGTCGCGTTGGTAGAGGTCGTTCCAGTCTAACTGACCAGATGGCAGGGCTGCGGTGGAGTTCCACTTTTCCTGTAATGCACGGAGGTGAAACTTCTTAATGGCTTTTTTGCCCGCTTTGTCGTTATCAAAAGCCCAACGTAGGCGCGGTCGGTCTTTTTTAAGTTCGATACAACGGTCGGTAATTTGCTTGAGAATGAGGCTTGGATAGTTTGAGGTCGAAAGCGTAGCAATACTTGGTTGTTTGCTAAAACTCAGGGCAATTGCGTTAAAAATACCTTCTGTAATCCAAATAGACTGTGCATTACACAGGGTGTCGAGCTGTTCTAACGTCCATGCATGTCCTTCGTACTTACCAATAAAGTTTGCTTTTTGACGTCCGAAGCGCTCTGGACGGTCGATAAAGCGTTCCCAATAAATACCACTTGCCAGTTTAAAGCGAATGGTTGCGGTGACTTCGTTTGGGTATTTGAGGTCGTTTCTAAAGAGTTCCTGCGTGTACAGACCTTTGAGCATGTTTGGGTCGAAACCACGGGCATGGAGTAGGTAGGCATCTGCTGCGGCATTTGGATTTTCTTTGGTACGCGGAAAGTCTTTTGACCAGTCTTTAAAAAGGTCTTCGCAGATTTCTTTGACGTGTTCTTCATATCCGCATTTGTTTAAGCGGGCGCACTTGACCACACGCGGGTTGACTGCATGTGTGTAGAGTTCTTTTTTACCGCAGTTCGGGCAGATGCCTTGACGATACCATTCTCCAACGCGTTTAAAGCTGAAGAGCTGATTCAGTTTTTCGTCTATGAGAACGTGAATATTTGACATTTAGACCCACTAAAATTTAACGGCTTAACTGTTTGAGTTTGTGTATTTTTTTGCATTTTTGTAGCAATGCGATGTTTATTAAAATGCTTTCATTACAATTGCGCATCGCTTGGAGGGTCTTGTAGTTCGGGATGATGTTTCACCATAAAGTCACGGATATAGATGGCAATTTTGGTGTCATTTTCGAATGCAATTTTCTTGAGGGCTTTTAACTGTTTTTTCGTCCAACGCACTTGGGTTAGTTCGGTGTGTTTTGGTTTTGTTTGAATGTTTGTTGAAGTCATGCGAAAATCACCATAAATCGTACTTAGATACTTAGTGTTTCTAAATTTAGTACTATTTATGATGCTTTATAAGTGCTTTTTTAGGAAAAAGTATGAAAAATGATGATTTAAATACTCGCGGTACACGTTTGCGAGATGAACGGAAGCGTTTGGGGATACAAACTCAAGAAGAACTTGCGGAAATACTTGGGGTAAAAAAGAACTCTATTGGACGTTTTGAGAAGCACAATGAGCCGCTGAATACTGACTATTTAGACAAGCTCGAAGCTCACGGGTTTAATATTCATTTTATTTTATGGGGTGAACAACCTGTAAAAAGTGGGGAGCTCTCTGAGGCTGAAGTAAAGCTAATAGAGCTGTACCGTCAGACGCGTGAAGAAATGCGTGGGGGATTAGTTTCACTTATTGAAACTTATGCGAATCAATTTAAATAATTTTTAAATCACTAATAAATATGTCAATAATTTTACAAGTATCTGCGTGGGTAATTTTAGCAGTTGGTTTTTTTGCACTGGGTCATAAGTTTTTTCCAAATTTAAAAAATTGGTTTACTACAGGAAAAGTTAGCTATGTTTGGTTAATTTCAATCACTTTAGGTTTGTTTGTATTGCTGACATATCCAATTTTTTTCAATTGGTGGGCAGTAAATTTCTGGAATGTTCCTGAAAATGAACTTACAGATTTTACTAAATTAGGACCACTTGGTGATATTTATGGAAGTTTGAATACAATAGTTTCATCTATTGCATTATGTGCAATTGCATTCACTACTTATCTTCAAGTTATTTCCTTAAAGGAAACAAGAAAAATTACTACTGAGCAAATGGATGAATCTAGAAATGCAATTTTTGCGACTAAATTTTATGCATTACTTAACTACAAAGATGAGAAGTTAAAAACACTAAGTGTAAAGAGAGATGGGATTGAATATTTTGGATGTCAAATTTTTGATTTTTATTTTTGTTACTTTGATAACCTCTTTAAAAAAGAGTGGAAGGAATTAACTACATATATTGAGCAGGATATATATTCCCACATAAGAAAGTGTGATTTAGAAGTAAACGATGGAAAAGAATTTTCTGATTGGTATGCACATTTTTTACAAATAGCTAATTTAATTGATTTTATTAATACAAGCGATTTAACAGAGAAAGATAAAGACTTTTATTTTAATGTATTACGCTCGTCAATGACGATGAGAGAGCAAATAACTTTATTTTGGATTGCACCTGTAACACCTCAAGTTTACGCTAAGTTAAAAAATGGCAGAATATTTAATCTATTTTTTAACAAAAAACTCGTTCACTATGGAATACAGTTTTACCAAGATAAAAATTTTGAATCTTTTAATTGGCAAAAAGTATTCGATGAAAAAAAAGAAACCCTAGCCTAAGCTAGGGTTTTCCTCATTTATTCTTTACCGCCTTTGAGATTTGGGCGACTTGATAGTGAAGTGTGTTGAATAGAGCCGTTAATTCTTCACCCGTGAGTGGGTGGTCTAAATGCATTTTTGTGAGTGCGGAAAGCATTAGTTCTAAGTTTTCAATTGGGAATTTAACTTCTTCCAGTATTTGTTCGGCAGTCATGTCTTTATGGCTGTTAATTTCTATTGTTGAGTGCATTGCTCCCCCTGTCTATTGATCATGGGTATATTTTCTAAAATATCTTTAACAAAATATAGGGTAGTGCGACTTTCAGTGTCGCACTACTTACTGATTTTATGACGTTTTTAGTACGACTTTAGGCGAAGCCTTGAGCTTGGTTTAGTCGTGTTTTGGGTGGGTACACTCATGATCAGCTCCCCATAAATAAAATAGAAAAGGTCATGACAGCCATGCTTAGAAATACTGTGGCATCGACAAAGTTTTTGAGGAGTTTTTGCTGTTTGAGTTTTCTTTGACGCTCGAGATATGCCTCTAGGTCATAGATAGGGGAATGTTCTTTTACTTTTTTTGAAGTGTGCGAATGCATTGAAGCGAATGTTTTCATTGGCTTGTTCCTGTTAGTCAAGTTTTAAACCTGACACCAACACTTTCCACGGTATTGGTGACAGACTGAATAGGGGTGGAAATACCGTACTAACAGGTAACGGCCAGCCGAAGCTGCCCTATCCAGCCTGCCATAAAAGGCACAGCCGAATTTTACGCAAAAAAATAGCCGCATGGGCGGACTTTTTACGCCTGTTAGTGTTTTTAGGTTTCCACGCCTAACCACAGATTTTGCTGTGGTAAATTTAGAGTAGCTTAGATACTATATGCGCGTCAATACTTTATAAAAAATTGTGATTTGGGTGGGGGTTTGGGGATGGGTGAGGAATTAAATTTAAGCTGTCATAATGATACTGAACGCTTCAATAAAATAAAGTCAGAACTTTCATCTTTGAAAGATTTAATATCTAAAACACTAGATAAAGTTTGTGTTCCTATTGATCAAGCAGGATATTTTGAAAAATTATTAATAGATATAGACGAGAAATTTAATGAAATTTTTGATTATATTGAAAGACTTAATGTAATTTCAAAAACACTTGAGATTGAAATTGAAAATCTTATTTCCTTAAGTGGAGAGGAGATAAAAAATATAAGTGATTTTAATCATTTTAAGGCTTTCATTCTTGAATTTAAAGTCAAAATTTTAGTTTTAGCTAGAAGTGTTTTGAAAGACTTTCAAATTCAGACATATAAGGATTATAAGGGGAAGTCAGAAGAGCTTGTTGACGTGTTAAAGTCAAAAGAGGAGATGCTAAGTCTTAAAATTAATCATCTTAATACATTGATAGATGATCAGAAAAATATTAAAGTCCATAAAATTTTTGAAGATGATTCAACAAAATTTAGATTAATAGCACGCTTCTATGAATTTGCATTTTATTCAATAGTGGGTGTATTGATACTCTATTTTTTAGGCTTAACATTTTATGTAAATAATTTTAATTTTTTATTTATTGAAGCCGATTTTCCAGAAAAAATTCATGGCAAACTTTCGCCAGAGTTTTATATTCAAAAAGTATCCCTGCTAGTACTTTCTACAACACTTGCGGCATTTCTTTTAAAACGTTCGTTTATGAACCGTCGTTTGGCTGATGATGCCTACCGCACAGCTAAAGAGTTAGATGCACTTCCACGATATATGGAAGGTATGCCTGAAGAAATGAAAGAAAAAATTCGCTTTGACCTTGCTTATAAGTACTTTGGTAATAGTATTCACCACGAAAGTTATACAGGTGGTGAGAACTTGATGCATGAAAACATTAAAGCTAATACAGACTTTATTAAAGCAGTGAAGGATTTGTCGCCAAAGGCAGAAGCACCAAAGGATGATAAATCACCGAAAGATGCGGCTTGATATTTTATATTTAGTGTTTGTAACTGATTTTATTATAGAAAAATTTTTAGCTTAGATGCTATACGAACTTCAATATTTTAAAGAATGTGACTTAAGTTGAATTTAACATGATAATAGATGAACCAATAAAGAATTTAATTCGTAATACTAGTAGCGATAATCAGAAACTAATAGAAAGAATTAAAGATGATAATATGAAGATAAAATCAAAAATTACTGTTGAAATTGAAAAGGTGATAGATTACTTAGAGGAATTAAAAGACGGTAAGCATATTGATTATCAAGCCAGTGATAAATATCCTGATTTGTTTGATCTTAATAAACACTTGATAGGTGGATGCGTCAGGCAAGCCGCAAGGTTAAAAAGTATAATTGAAAGTATTGAAACAGATAGTGAAAACTTAGATTATTTATTTTCAATATCCCTTCCTTTAAAAACTGTAATCAAGGAGTATGATGAGGAAAATTACTATTTAATGCCAAATGATTTGGCTGTAACGAATGCTAGTTTATTTTCTATGGAATCATTTATCACAGCATTAAAACGTGAAAAAGATAATTACAGTCGAGTAATAACAGATGAAATTAGAAATATAATATTACATGCTGATGATGAAATAAGTAGATTTCGTCGTATTAGAAATATAGCAGATAATGCGAAAACTGAGAATATTTATGATCAAGCTGTTACTAAATATCGTGGTTTAGAAAAAGATTATAGATGGTATTTCTATTGGGCACTTGGACTAACGGTAGCAATTTCGTTAGGGACATTTTTTCTAAAAAAAGTATTAATTCCAGCTTTTCTTGGAAATGTTGAGTTTTGGGTACTTAAGGCTTCAATAATAGTAGTCGGAGTTACTTTAATTACTTATTTTTTAAAGCAATCTACTCATTATCAGCGTCTTGCAGACCAAAACTACCAAACCCAAGTAGAGCTACAAGCATATCCAAGTTTTATGGAAAGCATACCAACTGAAGAGGCCGCTTCGGTACGTAAAGAACTTGCGCTGAAATACTTCGGTCGTGAAATAGATGGAGCTGCTCATAAAGATATGAGTAACCTGATCTCTGACCAATTGAAAAGCACAACAGAAATGGTGAAAGCTGCAACTGATGTGTTGAAAGTTAAGGGGTAAGGTATGGCTGCGAATGTTGATGCTAAAGTAGATTTTACTGCTATTCTGAGTGAAATCATGAAAAGTGAATATGGTTTAGTTTTCATTTGCTCATTACTTTTTATAATTGTTCTAGCTGCATTTTTATACATGTTTGGCAAGTCAGGAATAATTTCACACTTTAAAGTCTACTCTGAATATAGTAATAAAAAATATCTGAGAGAAATTGAGCAAAAAGAAGACCTTTTGAATGATGAAGCATTAAGCGAATTTAAAGGCGATATGGAATACCATATCAAAGTTTCTAAACTTGAAAACTTCTTAAAATTTAAGAACAAAGATATAGATTTACTGAAATATATTATTTCATGCAGGGATTCTCAAAGAGCAATTCGTCTGTACAAAAAAGGCTGTGAGTATTTAGAAAAAGATAAAGAGACAAAAACATATAAGTTAAAACCTAAATATACGAAAGAGAGTATAGAACTCCAAGAAAAGAGAACTCCTTATATGTACTTTGGTATAAATGGTATAGGTGGCCTACCAATTTTTTTAAACCTTATTTCTAGTTTATTTCCAGAGCTTATTTCTTTTAATTTTAATGTACTTGAAAGCATTTCTTTCTTTATAGTCTTTTTTATCATATCGCTAGTGTATACATTCAGAACTTTGAAACCATTTGCCGCGCTTTACTTTTTAGAGATAGAAAAAATAGATGAAAGTCAGCAAGAAAGAAATATTGCTAAGAATCCTGTCTTAGTTAAAGAAAATAAGGTTGGATAAGGAGCGGTAAAATATGATTTACGCTTTGATGTTTGGCTTAGGTATTTGGTGTGCGATCCCAGTACTTATGATTTGGTATTTGCTACTACCGAAAACTTACTTCCTGACTTTTAATGGTGAGACACCTTCACGGATGTCTATTTTTACACACCATTTCTTATCGATCCTTACGCTGTTTATGATTCTCGGTTTAGGCATCGAAACGGCAGTTAAGTATCCTGAAGGCACGATCGCGCCAGTATTCTTCTTATTGTCCATTATTTTAACACTCATATTTTGCGTGTACTTTGGGCGCAATAAAATCAATTTGGGTGATAAGAGAAGAGTATAAAAATAAACGTGAACTGAGTCGGAATTAGACTAAAGAGGGTTAAACAATTTGTATTTTTGTAGATAAAAATAAGTAGCTTAGATACTATTCCCTTGCATTTAAAATTAATAATTAGGGGGAAGTATCATGAGAAATATATCTAAAAAAATCTGTCTAGGTTTAATCCTTTCTGTGGGGTTTGCTTCTATCGCAGATGCAGGGCGTGGACGCCAACCATGCTCAGGTTCTAAGGGTGGAGTTAAACACTGTACCGCAGAAGGAAAATTTATGTGTAGAGATGGTTCAGTTAGCCAGTCTAAAAAGAGATGCACAGGAAGATAATTCTTAAGGAGAATTATGATGGGTTTTAATTTTAGAAAAAGTTTTAAAATTGCACCTGGCGTAAAACTTAATGTATCCAAAAAAGGAATCAGTAGTGTTTCTTTAGGTGGAAAGAGTGCAAGGGTAAATTTAGGAAAGAAAGGAACTAGGACTACAGTCGGTATTCCTAAAACGGGTCTTTCATATTCTTCATATTCGCAGTATGTTCGAAGCAAACCTAAAAGTAAAAGCTCTGTTCATTGGATTTGGATTGGAATTATTGTTTTCTTTATTTTGATTTGGATTTTCTAAAAGCTCTTTACGAGCTTTTAGTTTTATAGATGTAGGAAATATTCTTGGGTAGATAATTCTAAAGTCACCACCATCTTAGTGCCGTAATAATATACGAACACCGCCAGATGATCATACATAAGATAATCAGAAAACTAACTTTCCAGTAGCCATATTTTTCCATGATGACCTCTAAACTTTTAACGATTAATGCTATACTTTCAGACATGATTTGATCCTTAGTTGGTGTAAGGCTTGAATACAGAAACCTCAAAGACTGTGAATCTTTGGGGTTTTGCTTTGTCTGGTGAGTCTATTTTTGAAAGAAGCATTTTTCACGGACTTCAATTTGTTAGAGGGGATAATACAAATTGACTTTTCTTATTTTGGAAATGAGCTTTCAAGTTGAAAACTTGCATTTAATTTATGAAATATAAGAAATAAATACTGATAGAAATACAGCCAATCATAATGCCCATGAGAAAAGGGTAGATCCACATTTAGATCTCCCTTGCTCGCACTTTATCAATACAACGTTCAATCATGCTGTGCTCTTGTTTTAGCAAGCTTTGCATACGAATGTATTGATAGTCCAAAATCATCCATAAAAGAACCAAAGCCACCACAAACAAAACAATAAAAATAATTCCAAAATGAATCATCGGTATAAACTCCGCTTTAACTCTAAATTACTCTGGCAAGCAACACACAAAGTCACTGCACCATACTTTTGACGTTCTGGTGGAATGTCATTCCCACATTCTTCACACTCAGAAAGTGAAGGCTGTGAATAGTCCTTAGGTTGGATACGAACCTGTTCTAGCTGGCGTTGTTGAGCGATATCTATAATATCAGCCATGACGACTCCGAAGCTGGCGTGCGTCATGGTTAATGATGTTTCTTGCAAGCGCACATTGTGAAAGAGGAAGCTTGATAGCGGGGTTAGGTGTAGCTGATGGGGAAATCGTGGCAGCCCATTCCAAATGAGCCCGACCAGTCCAACCACATTCAAGGTTTTGGCACTGTCCATAAAGTGTTTTTAAAAGCGGATTTTCAACTTGAGAATGCCGAATAATCACTTTAGATCCGCAGTGCGGACAAGCATTCTGATTTCTTGTATTTGCCATACGTGACCTGTTCTCGGTTTATCGTACTTATTGTATAATAAAAGTATTATATATGGTGATTTAATGTTGATTTATGTACGAAATATCGTTATTTTAATTAGACCCTCTTGATAGCTGCTCAGTGAATAACTGGCAGCTTTTTTTATTTTTCGCCTTTGGCTTTTTGAATACGAGCCCACTCCCGATTTAATGCCACTTGAGCCGTCTTTTTACTCTTATAAGTGCGTACCAATATCAAAGGCTGGCTTTGGTCACCTACCGTCATAAGCTGAGGTTTAGGCTTTGCCGAATACCATGTTTTTACACCAGTATAGGTTTTATAGTTTTTCGCTTTTCTTTGCCCTGAACCTGTCTTGGTCTTTTTCTCTTGCTCAATTTTAGTCGTGTCATCAAACAGTATGGAAACATCGTCAGCATTAGGCAGTTGTACCTCTAGCTCTATACGTGTGGTATAGCCTGAAGATTCGTTTAAGTCATGGGTAATGGTTTTGCCTAGCCAAACGATTTCATCGATCTGAGCCTTTAAACCCACAAATGAAAACTCTTGCTCCGGGAGTAAATCGGGTCGACCTTTGGCCAAGGTATAAGACAAAGATTGCTCAGCCCGTTTACATCGTTTTAATTCAGCTAAAGCGGCCAGTTCGGCTGTTTTCTTGTCACGGTGAATAAAGCGAATTTCTTTAGGGTTATCCGTATGACTACCGACAATCACATACAGCTTTTCACCCTTTTTCGGGCTGTGATAATAGGCTTTTACACACTCCACTTTGTCATGACTTTGCCCATAAGAATATGAGTGTTGGTCACCGTCAGATCTGACCAGTTCAACTGCAGGTAGGTCGAGCCCTGAACTGGTCTGTGCCTCACCAATGGGAAGTAAAAGAAGGGTATTGTTTTTGACTGTTGCAATCGCATCGTGTTCATCGGCTATGCGGGTCATGATATTGGCATCGGAGTCATTCTGGTCGATATGTGAAACCTTACGACTGCTTAAACTGCTGTGTACCATCACTTTTAAACCATAGTCAAAGGCCAATGCCTGGAAAATTTCTGCTATGGTCTGTTGGTGGAACGATCGCTCTCGCTTTTGACGAAATGCTTCTGCAAGGTCGGTACTTTCAGCCGATATTCTCAGAACATCTGGGGCACCAGAATGTGAACCGCCCGTGACCAAATAAGACCCTTTATACATCAGGCCCGTGTCCGACCAACCGAGCCAAACTTTCATTTCTGCACCGACAGAAGGAATTTCGAGCGCGTTGTCACTGTCGTCTAAAGTGAGGTCGACACTATCTGCCACCATTCCTCGGTTGTCTTGCAAACTCAGTCCAACGAGACGCGATGCCAAAGTCGATGAAATATCAATATCATTCACGGTAATGCGGTAAATAGCATGCGGATAGTTATTGAGGCTTGTATATTGCTCAGTGTTAGAGGGCATAAAACTCATAAAATGAGACCCCCAAGACTTAACAATGCCTGACCTGTAGCACCCAACAGTTTCTTGGTAGTGTCTTCGGTGATGATTAAAGAGACGCTAAACGTAATTTTTCGGGTACCGCCATTATGGAAAAAGTTGGAACGGGTTTCCTGAACGTCCTTAATAATCACCAACCCATAAATCTTTCCAGTCCCTTCAATTAAAATGTACTGCTTACCTGTGTCACCCATGTTGCGTAGCATATCGAGCGAGTTTTGGTAGCCCGTAATTTCAGGATAAATTACACCGGATAAATTGATGGTTTCTTCATCTTTTCCAGTGAACTGATAGGCAGGGGTATTGCCCACACGGCTGTTACTTGGATGTCGCCAAGCCGTTGAGCGCTGTAGCTCTTGATAAGATGCGGTCGAGAGTTGAAATACGAATAAACCAAGTGCCATCATCATGTGTCTTACTCCCGATCTGTCAACATACGACGGATCAGCGCACTGCGTTCCCGATCGCGCTGGGCTAAAGCTTGGCGTACTTCATTGGCAGCGTTGTGTAAAACACCTTTACCGCTGTTGTCGATGTGAATCTGAATATTGTCGCTATTATGAATCGTGATATTCCTATGGTTTTGAATAGGCGTTGCTCTCTGAAATTTGGGTGCATTTTGATTCCAAGCATCGTGGCCACTCATCGATTTTGATGGTTGGGTATTTCCCTTTGAGGCGCTTGCACCTATCAAAGGTTGTTTGGTGCCTGAGCCCACTGTTGGCATAGCACTATCAAAGACGCCAAGCGTTTGCCGATACTGACTCTGTAGGGCAGGTGTGCGGTTATTCAGTCCTACACCTATACCATCGACAATATGACCGCCCATGCCTGCCATGACACGGCTCGGAGAGTGAATATCCATTTTCTTCCGCATAAAGTCGGGCATGAAATTGGTGACTTGTGACCAAATACTTTGCAGCCCAGGGAACATTGATTTAATTCCGTTGATTAAACCTTTCACCAACATGCTACCAAAGCCAGTGAATTTAGCGGGAAGCTCTATGCCAAACCAAGAAAGGACTTTGGCAAATATAGAATAGAACAAACCTAATGGTGACCAGTTTAGGATGAGTGCACTTACACCTAAAATCCCACCACTAAAAGCGGTTTTGATGGTTGACCAAACGTATTTAAAGAAACCTGAAATTGGCTCCCAATTGCGGTAGATGAGATAGGCAGCACCTGCTACCGCAGCGACTACCCCTAAAATAACTAAACCGACAGGGGAGAAAATTGCACCTAAGGCACCAAAACCAATCCCTAAAGCGCCGAATGTCATTTTTAAAATAGCTAACGGCCCTAGCAAGGTCACAATACCCAGCACAAGCGCTGATATACCACCCAGTAAAACAATGCCTGCGACTGCCACTTTGGTGAGGGTTGCAGCAAGTGCTGGATTTTCTTTTGCCCAGTTACGGACGTCATTGGTAAACGTACGTACTTTGAGGATTAAACTATTTAGTGGTGGCAGTAGGACGTTACCGATATCGATACCTAATGCAGCCACGCCATTTTTTAATAATTTGATATTGTTCGCCGACGTTGCTGCACGTGCTGCATACTCTTTTTCCATGGAGCCGGCATACTGGCTTTTATCTGCTACCAAGCCCAGATTCTTCTCAAGGGCGCTCATGTTGGTGAGCAGCGGTGCGATCGCACTCAATGACTCTTTACCAAATAAATCTGAAAGAACGGAAGCCTGTTTGTATTTGTCTAAGGCAGCAATCTGCTTTAACACCATGAGAGTCGTCCCGTTGGCATCTTTTTGCATGTCTTTTGCGACTTTGCCATAGTCCAAACCAAGCTCTTTATAGGCTGAGATTTGCCCCTTAGTTGCAGACTCGCCCGCAACCAAGGCCAACATAGTATTTTTAATACCAGTCGCAGCAATTTCCTCTTGAATACCCATACCTCGTAAGGTCGCACCTAACGCGGCAATACTAGAGGCAGCAAAGCCTCCGACTTCACCAAGGGGTCCAATCCTTTGTACAATTTCTAAAATGCCTTTGGCTGCTGCTGGGGTATTGTTGCCTAAGTAGTTAATTTGGTCGGCTAGGGTGGTTACTTGTGCCTGTGACATCCGAAAAGCTGTTCGTAGTTCAGCCATCGACTGACCAGATTCTTCAGCCGAAATATCGAAGGCTACACCCATTTTTACAGCCGTTTCAGCAAAGGTGGTGAGCTCCTTACTTGCAATACCGGACTGCGCACCAGCGGCGACAATCGCAGCAATGTCCTTGGCTGCCATAGGCAAACGAGTCGACATTTCAACAATTTCATTATTAATGGATTTGAACTCAGCTTCGGTACCGTTAAAGACCTTTTTGACATCGGCTAGAGAGGACTCATAATCGATGGCCAGTTTTACGGGCACAGTCATGGCTGCCGTGCCAACACCTGCCACCATTAAGCCTTTTTTGGCGAAGTCTGAACCTTTTTGTAGGATGGCTTGGGTTTTGGCAAAACGCTCTTGCGCCTTACTGTTTTTATCCAAGGCATCACGACGTTTATTCAACTCCATGGTGGTGAGGTGGATTTTATTTTTAAGCGCACTTTCTTCGTCAGTGAGCTGTTCTACACCTCTGGATAGTTTGTCGACATTGAGTCCAGCTTTTTGCAAAGTTTGGATATGGTTTTGCAATTCGTTACGTTGGGTGGTTTCAGTACTCTTGAGCCGGCGAATCCCTTGTTCGAGGTTTTTAATTTTGTTGAGTTGAGTCTCGGTTAAGGTGTTACCGTTTTTCTGTAAGCTTTGTAGTTGCTTTAATTCACTCCGATACTCTGCCGTTTTATTGGCTGTAGCCTCTAAGGCAGTTTGCGTTTCCTTATAGCGGTTGATATGGCCTTGTTGATCCTGAAGCGCTTTAAGCTCAGTACGCGTTTTTTTAAAGGCGGTACCGAGGTTCTGTGAGCCACCAATAATCGCCTTCATGGGGCCAGACATATTGTCCTTTGCGTCAAAAAAAACGCGTAAATTTAAGGTCGACATTGGTGGGAATACCTTCACTCGTTGGTTTGATTACGCTCTAAAGCTTTTTGGTGCCACATAAATAATTCGCTGAGGCTCATTTCTGCGAAGTCGCGTGGTGACCAGTGGAAGACCAAAGCTATGTTGGCCATGACATCGGGAATACTGTCTATAATTGGATATCGGTCGCTGCACGTTGCGACTTCGGCATCAAAAAATAGATGATGTGACCTGCAATTTGACCAAGATCAACTGGGTCTAAAAGGGGCATTGCTTCACGTGGGATTTGTGGCCATACACATTTGGGAATGATTTGGCAGAGTGCATTTACATCGGAACGGTAAATGTCCTGGAGGGAGAGTCCAGAAAGTGCGACCGTACCTGGCTTACGAATCATAATTTCCGAAATGGTTTGTCCACCAACTTGAATTGGTGTTTCAAGGGTGTATTGGGCTTCGTTTGGGTTTTTGATTACTTCGAGGTTTTCTGCTTGTTGTTGCATATTCATCGCGTTTGAATTCCTAAGTTTAAAAAAGACCTACTGCATAAAATTGTGCAGTAGGTCGGGCATTACAGACCGCAGGCTTTACGCTGTGCTTCTAAACGATCGACACCGTTGACGATTTCTTTCATGGCCAAAGTATCGATTTCAATTTCTTTATTGCCGTTGACCGTAAGCTTGTAATAGGTCCATTTGGTTTTAATGGTTTGTTCAGTGTCATCACCAGGCTTTTGGGTACCCATACTGATTTCTTCATGACGACCACGAATCACAACTTCGACAGGAGTGACTGCACCTGTGTCGTCTTGTTGATATGCACCAGCGAAGCGTAGTAAGACGCCAGAGGCAGAGGTAATGCCGAACTGACGTAGTGATGTCAGATTGAGACCTCCGATTTTCCATTCAAAATCGATAGAGTCTTCAGACATACCTTGGTCGATGGCAACAGGGCCATTCATACCACCACCTCGCCAGTTCTCGAAGTTACGTCCTAAGGTTGGAAGCGTACATTCCGCAACTTCACCGACCAATGATTCAGCATCATTGAATAGGTTCATGTTTTTAAGTTTGTTTGGTAATCCCATGTGTGTTTACTCAAATAGGGGGAGGACAAATCACAGCTTTATGCTGTGATTCGTGCGCCAAAATCTGCGAGGTAGTCGTCTGTGATCATTTGGTAGAAGCCAAGATCTTCAAGTGGTGGAACTGGACCGTAGTCATAAGAGAGGCGGAATTTTCCTGCTTTTAAATTTTCTACAGGGTTCTTTGTCTCGTCATACCAAGCTTCACCACCCATGAGGTAGCCGTTATTGGTTAGGTCACTGAGTTTGGCGCGAATGCCCTCAATGAGGTCGCTGGCCAGTGATGGATGAAGTGGTTTATCGACTGCCCACATATGCGCTTCAGCAACCGTGTCAGCAATGATTTGAGCCGTGCGTGTGTAGTTCTCGAAAGGAAATAGTCCTTCCGCGTCGCAGGTACGAGAGCCCCAAAAGCGAAAGCCATCTTCACGAATGAGCGTAGTAATGCCATTTGAGTTGAGATAGTCGGCATCTGTGCCAGTTTGCTGTAGATCCCACCAGACATCTTTACTAATACCAACAACACCACTGACCGCGACATTGGAAATAACTTTGTGCCAACCTGTTAAATTGTCAATTTTGGCACGTAGCCCCAGTGCATAAGCTACAGGGGAGATAGCTTCATTTTGCGAAGTCTCGGTATTGAAATGAATGAACTGAGGCCAGATCAGCATGAGTTCTCGTGCAGCAAACGATTCACGATAAGCCACTACTTCTTCTTTGGTTCCGCAGCCATAAGCATAGGCATAAGCGAAAGCACGTAGCTTTTGTGCAGTGCTCGCCAGTGCTGTCGTTACTGCTTGGGTATCAAGTCCTGGTGCACCAATTAAACGAGGAGTCACACCCAGTTTTGCTTTTGCCGTGAGTAGGGCTTTTAAGCCTGTGTATTGACCTGAAGCTGTTGTAGTTCCAATGACAAGTGAACTTTGTTCTGCTTCTGTCTCAGCGCTATCCACACGGACAACTACAACCGTTGTATTGGTTTGGTCGACGATCGCTTGTAGCGACGACTTTAAGGTACCTAACTTTCCTGCTTTACCAATCACGCTTTGGATATTGGTGATGAGGATAGGTGTATTGAGTGGAAAGGAGGTAGCATCCGCATCTGAAGCGGTTGCAATCAAACCGATAATACTGGTGGCCACTGTACGGATCGAACGCGTACCGTTATTGACCTCTGCAACACGGACACCGTGGTGATATTCATCTAATGCCATAGGGCAACCTTTTGTTGATGTTCTAGTTCATCAAAAGGCTTACATACAAAACCCCACGTTTTAAGCGCGAGGTTTTGTAAGAGGGTATGCTACAAATTGGAGTTTATTAAAGACAGAACATCAGGATTGTTTTTCAAAAATTCAGCCAGTTTTTCTTCTGGTGTTTCCACTTGCTGAACTTCAGGCTTTTGGATCAGTTCCCATTTGAAACCATTCCAACGTGGCCATTGTTCTTCAGACCATTCAGAAGGTGGTGCTATCTCGACACAACCTGCAGGGATAGCAAATACACCAGGTTCAAGTGGTGACTCATTGGCTATTGTCTCTCCAACAAATAAACCTGAATAATTGGTTTGATACACGGTAATCTGATTCATGTTTCATTCCTTAATAGCGGATACAGGCAAGCCATGCGATGTTACGTGGTCTGTTTTCATTTGCAGTGGGTACAACACGCGATGCATCAAATGTTGCTGTGAGTAAGCCCCAATTTTCACCTGTTGAAATTCTTCCAGCCGCTTTTTCACTTAGAGAAAAAGCGCCAGTATATGAAGATGCGGGCACTCTTGCACCTGACCCACCAGGTGTGTCACCTGTAATGTTTCGAATTGCATCACCTTGTTTGCTGCCGATTAAACGACCAACATCAATACCACGTCCATCATCTGCATAACGTGGAAACTCTGCACGTGCATCAGGCACGTTAAAAGTATTTACGCCATCGCCAGCACCATAATAAATACCGATTGCAGCAAATAGATCTGCATAAGCAGTCCGAGAATAAGCTGCACCATTACATTTTAATAATCGGTAACCAGTCGGGATATTTTGTGAAGCCAAAGTGATAACAGTACCAGGTGGACAGTCATTGTATCTCGCCTCATCCGAACTCATGACACCTAAGTTCTGGCGTGCTAAAGGTTTATTTAAGATGTCGGAAAGGTTATTTTTTTGAGCCAAAGGATAAGGTGCAGCTCCTAAAGGTTCATTTTGAACAATCAGGATTTTGGCCCCAGCATAAGCCTTACCCAAAGTAATTTGCGTATTTGAGGTTGCAAGCCAACCATTGGCACCAACTTTGTTGGTAATACGTTCGCCATTAATGTACACCGCTGCACCACGGGTAGTCGTGCTAGTGAGATCTACAATAGTTTGGTTAGCAACTAGCGATTGCTCTTCTTCAACTGTATTAACAAAGACGTCCGCATTAGAAGCATCATCCCACTCTATGTCTCCTTCAATGTTCGATTTTTTCTTCAGAACTTGACCAATCGTTCCACCCGGGAAAAAATATGCTGTTGTCAAAGTATTCATGATCCAACTGTGTGTCGCAGTAACCACGTTGGGATCAATTTTTAACTCAATACTGTCACTGTTACTCACAACAAATGGAATGCGATATGCAGAGTCACTGAATGCACCATCACTTAAAGATGGTTTATGTACTTCAGGTGTATTACCAATCATGAGCATATTGCCATTTCTGTCAAATACAGCAATTTCACGAACGACAAAACTCGTTGTTTCAACGGGAATAATTAACTCTGCAGTGAATAAATTTTCATTTTCTGGATCTTGGTATATTCGGTTGACTGGTGCACGAAACCGTTCACGTTTTAATTGTTTCATCGTCGGATTGGGTATGATTTCATTACCGTTTCCATCACCAACAGCCATATGGGTGATTTCAATTTTTGAACCCGTAGCCTCGGCACTTGCTAATAGCTGCAGACCTATTGTTGTATGAATAGTTTTATATAACATTCTAAAAATTCTCCAATCTTATAATTCCACAATGTTCAGGTCATGCAGGATAATTTGGTGTTTCGGGTTTCGGAGGGCGAGTTGGATTGACTGGTAATCCAGGAATAGGAGTACCTGTAATTTCACTTTGTCTTGTTTGACTCATATAAGCTTTATCTGCAAGCCAAAACCGTTTAAGCGTGTCTTCTGGCAGTACAACTAAGCCATCTCGCATGATTTGGTTATATGCCCAGATATATTGCTTTGCGACGTTGTACTCTTTACCAAGATAGGCACTACCCATAATGGCTTGCCAAACCTTAGGGCCATCATTGATTAAGTCATATTCAGGGTTTACTAGCTTTCCTAAGAAATTATCAGGAACAAATCCTGCTAAGTAATGTACTAAGTCCGCTGGATATCCCAATTCATCAATTGCTGAGGTAAATCCCCGAAGCGCTTTATTAAACTCTCCGACGATCAACCAATCGTATGTTTCAGTTTGAATGAAATCCAAATTCGGATAACGATAATGTTCAATTGGATAATTCATGATTGAAGCAATGCCACTACCTTCACCTAAGATGCTTGGTAAAAAGAAAAGTGTGGAGACCTGAGCCTTAGGATAATAATCCCTGACTACTGCGCGTATGCGACGCACGGAGTTGCCCAGCTCCTCTTGCAAGAAAAGCAAATATTCTTGTTCTGTCGCCCCTGAAACATCACTCATCCGATCGGCAATTTCTGGTGCATACAAACCTGTTTCGTTATTAAATTCAACCTTTGTTGGATAGTCATAAATACACGGTTTATCATTGGGATTAATCCACCACCACGGCTCACCTACTTGCATGTAAGGAGTATGACCTTCATTATTTAAAATGCCTGCAAACTCGATAAAGACTTGTTGTAGCCAATTCATTGCTTCAGGAATACAGGGACTCAGCAAATAACTAGGGGGTTCATAACCTGTATATGCATAATTGTTATCCCAATCCCGCTGCGTCCAACTAAGCTCTGCTGCTTCACTATAAATCTCGTATGAAATAGAAAAAATCATTTTCATGAAATGTTTATGTGCTGCACGGGCAAAATGGGTATGCCAAATTGTTGCTTCTCGGTTCAAGTAAGAGTCGAATTGGTCGTCACCCGGACCGCGTCTGACGATAAACCGCTGTTGTTCTATATCCCAACGGGAATCATAAAAATGAGACATTCCACAATAGTGATTAATAAAACCTCGATAACCTAAGTCATAGCAGTTTTTTATCAAGCGAGCTGGGTTCACATTGTAGCTATCGTCATAGCCAGTACACATGCCTAAAGTATGTTGTGGAATACTTAAAGATTTACGCTTATACGTGCTATTGCTTCCAGTACATCGAATCTTGCTAACATGCAATTCACCTTGTTGTGGTCGCTCCAAAGGATCACTTAACTCAGCATTAAATCCATGGGTTAAACATCCAATAAAGATACGGTGAATGTCTTCTTTCGGAAATGGAATGTTCTGCTCATAACCACTGACTACAGTGTTCCAATCAATCGTGATATCGGCATGGGTTGCTGTTAAAGTTACTGGATCAGCAAGATTTGCTAATCGTAAATAGTAAGGTGATTGGCCTGTTTCGCTATCGTCATTAACAATAATCGTCATGACTAACCCGAGATGTTCATTATCAATTGCAGGCACATCACCTGAAGTATCGATAGAAAAAGATAAAGTACAGTTTCTAAAATCACCTTTTGTTTCATAGGCCAAATATGGGTGCATCGCTTGATCTTCACTAAAGAAAATAGCTGCAGCGAAATCGTTTTGACGTCGTGAAGTAAAATAGACATCAAAAGCATCTTCAGCCTCACCCACAAGGCAGAAGGACATACTTCGTGGCCCATCAATTGTCCAGCAGTCGGCGGAAAAACGAGGGATGGTACTTTCAATGATATGAAAAGCTTCTTGAGTGGAATCTTGGCCTAAATAGTTGCTTATCTCTGTTATTTGATCTTTCAAAAAAAGAGTTCGATTTCCTAGTGCTTTTGCTTGTTCATTCATGTTGCCATTAATGCCGCCCAAAGCTAATTCATTTTTTTCAAGTAAACGAATTGGGGACCACTCTGATTTACTGATTATTTCACTCACTTAAATTGACTCCATTTAATCTATAACTGCCGTCGAGTAACCAAGTACCATCTAAATACAATCCACCTGCGGCCTGAGCGAACTCAATTTCTTGGCCAGTAATAACGGCCGCTGCTGTGTAAATACTCGAAGTACTTTCAAGAACGAGTGATATTCCAGTAAGGTGAGAACGTAAATTTTTATAAGTACGGACAACTTTCGTTAACTCTTTAAAATCAAACTTACTGATATTATTTTGACTAGTCTTAATAAAAATATTGAATGTATAAGGCTTACCTTGTGGCACCATGTTGAACCATTCTTGTACGACAATTGGAAACCCCAATGAATTAAGCGCGCCATCTAACGATCCAATCGTACCTTTAATACTATGGTTCTTCAGGGAGGTTTGTATGACTTGCCGCTTTTGAATTTCGGTCCAATCTTTATTCCATACATCAACTGAACGTTCCCATGCTAACCATGGCAAAACTTCAACTGGTGCATTCAGTGGATCATTAAAGCTGCGTATATTTACTTCAATATTTGAAACACGTGAAAATGCACTTTCAAAATTCATTTCAAATTTAGTGGAGTTTGGGGGCAGTAATTTACTCATGTGTCCACCTTTGAAATATTAATGCTGGTGCAATACGCAACTTGGCCGATTGAAGTATCGATATTGCTTGCAGGTGAAATCAAATTGACACGGCTGACACCTGCTTGGTGGAGTGCTTGGTAAATCCCAGACAATGAAACGCCATCATTAAATGAATGGACTTTTTGGATATATTCTTCTGTGGCTTTATAGCAACTGTTCAAAACGATAGTTTCATCTGGACCTTCATCAATATAAATTTCTGCTTCAATGATGTAATTGATAATAGATGCCGAATAAATAATAGGACGATCTGTCAAAGGGCGAACTGATTTAGCATTCAAAGCTGTATTCACAACATTTAAAAGGTCTTCTGATGCAGTACCATTGCCTTCAGTAGAAAGCACATAGATATTACAAATACCCATTGGGTTTTGGTTTTCATCTAATGGCGCATAAGGATAAATGTCTTTAACCCGTACATCGGCGTTGAGGCCATGGAAAATGTATGAACCTTCACTACCAGCAGTAGTTTGGCCTTCAGGTGCAAGTTGCACACGCTTACGGAGTGATGCATCAGTTTCGTATATAGCTTTTGTTGTTGAGGTTTCAGCAGTAATTAATTGGCGTTTTAGATTTTTTTCAGCAGCTTTATGTTCAAGGTCTATTCCTGAAGAATATGCAAGTAATACGGCTTTAGCCGAATCATTGACATGCTGACGTACAATCATTTCTCGAAATGCAAAGACTTCTGCTAGTTTGTAAGCAGGATCAGATTCACGAAGTCGTGTATAAGAAATACCAAGGGCATCCATACGACGATAATATTCTTGTAGTCCAGCATCTAAAATTGTTTCGTAGTTTATTTGCTCTACAACTGTTGGTTCAGGTAGTTGAGATAGATCAATTGCATTAGTCGATTGAGTCATGTTGAAGCGCCCATTGTTAATGGAATTGATAATTTATTGATGTCTGAAGAACCAACAATTTGCATTTCTAGATCCAATTGGAAACGGCTATTTTCTGCCTTAGAAAAATGAGCATTGATCAGTTTGATTCGGTCTTCCCAAGTCAAAATGGCTGTAGCACTTGCGGCCATCACTTGAAGGCGGACAGCATCATTAAAGGGTTGATCGAGCAATTTAAAAATCATAGAACCGTATTCACGACGCATCACTCGGCTGCCAATGGGCGTAAATAAAATGTCTTGAATGGATTGTTTAATGTGAGGAATGACCTCGAGGCTTTGACCAGTTTCACGTGACATCATGCTTTTGACACTCCTGTATCTGATCCACCAGATTGAACCCCACTATGCTTGTGGTTTTTAAGACTAATGCTTCCGGCATTCACATCAGATTCTGTACTGAAGTTGCCAGTAGAGTGACTGCTACCTTGGATCAATTGGCTGCCACCTACTGTATTATTTCCAGTCATG
The DNA here is from genome assembly GCF_044057475.1 of Acinetobacter sp. P1332. Taxonomy (NCBI): domain Bacteria; kingdom Pseudomonadati; phylum Pseudomonadota; class Gammaproteobacteria; order Moraxellales; family Moraxellaceae; genus Acinetobacter; species Acinetobacter sp. P1332. The sequence continues at coordinate 2,013,394 of NZ_CP171157.1, read as the reverse complement.
GCAGTACTGCCATTGACCTGTAAATTACCGTTAATGGAGGTATCGCCATTGATCGTGATACCTCCAGATGCAGTAAGAATGGCCGTTCCTCCATTGGGGAGGATGGCTTGTAATGAATGATTAGCAGTGTCATAGCTGATCATGGCCCCATCCTCATAGACTCTTAATTTAATATTTGGGTTCAATGATGGAGTCGGAAAAGATTCATTGTTTAAACCAACCAAAACAATGCCGAGGGCAAGCTCACCAGTTGGGCTGAAGACGACACATTCCTCATTGATGCTAGGTAAGTCATGACTTAGGTCTGCACCTGCGCGTAAATTAAATAGACGTAATTCATCGGTCACGATATCGCCGAGGTCGACTGTGACGGTATGAAAAGGTTTAGCAGGGGTAACGCTTTTAATTCGTCCTAAACGGATCAAATTTTCTAAGCGGCGATGGATTTCAGCACTCATGTGCCTACTTTGCGTTAAGGGTTCAAAGCTTGCATTAATGGCAATTTGTAAGAGGGGATATTACAAATAGAGAGACTTCATTTTGCTCTAAGATTTAGGGCTTTAAATGCCTCATGACTGAGTCTTCAATCATTTGAATATCAGTTGGAGCAAACCCCAACAATTCACGTTTGGGATAGGTAATGGATGGCCCATTTTTACTGACACGGGCACGTAAACCATCTTGGTGGATACGAGCTACAAAAACGACATTACTCAGAAAACCAACGCTTACCATCTCGGCATTTGAAAAATTTCTAAAATAACGCTGCGATCGGAGTTTGGTGAACATTTTACGACGAATTCTTTTGCCTTCGCGTAAACGTCTCGGAGCAAAGCTTGAGCCATCTGGGCCAACTTGTGCCGCAATACGTTGCTGTTGGCTTTTTCTTAAATCTGCTCCAACCTTTTTATTCAGCTTCGTCATTTCAGCATCGCTGAGTTTATTCAGCATCGGCGTTAGGTATTTGACCAAATCGTCTAAGTTATCACGCATGGCTTGACCCTTATGGTTTCTTCGCTAAAGGCATTTCGAGTGCGACTATATTTAAAGTTTCAACACTGGTCCACGTTGCTAAGAGGTTGCCTTGATCATCTAGCAATTCGCATTCGGTTGCAGGTGAAGCGGGTTGGTACTGAGGTTCTTCGGGATAAGAAAAGTTGTAGCCACCATGCTCTTGCAGTTGAATAATCACACGTTCTGTCAGTTCTAATTCAAACATGACATCGACTTTATCGTTATCAATAAATTCAGCCTCGAACTTCACAGCATCTTTGTTTTTATCTAAATTGGCGAGTAACTCTGATTGGTGTACGCGAATCCATTGAAACAGTAAGAAGGCAATCAGGTCAGCATCACCTGTAAAGTCTTGAATGACAAACTTCACAGGTGAAATACTTTCCATGCCGTAGCCATTTGCAAGCGTAGTACGATAACGACCGCTTTCAATATGCATGCTGAGCTTATCTGGGTTGTCCTGGAGGAACTTCAGATGACTCACCAAATGTTCGCGCAGACTAATCGGCTTTTTCATGCAGTTTTTCTCTGGTAGTTTGGATCGAGGCGATTCATCACTCGAAGGAACTTGCTGTCATAGCCCAGCTTTTTATAGTTGCGACCGTTATATAAGCTAAAGACTGCATCCCAATTCTCTTGGCGTAATGCTTCTAGCAAAGTCCATTTTTTCCCAGCGACCGTTCCCGACTTAAATTCACAAAAGCGGAGAAAGGCTTCAAACTGTAGGCTTTCACTTTGATAATGCTGCTCTACAAATTCCTGAACAGAGGAATAACCGAGGTCTTTCCAGTTTTCGCCCATCAATTGAAAGCGCCCCCATGAAGCCGACATCAGAGCAGAGTCTTCATCAATTTGCTTTGCTAAAGCTAACCGTGTGTATTCGGCAGCATTGCCGTGGTACCCACCTGTTTGGGTATTTATCACATTGGGATATTGGCTCATCATTTTGTCTGCAAAAGCTTTGCCACGTTTCTGGCTGAGGTAGAAATACATACGGTGACGTTCAAACAGAATCTTCGGTCGACCATCAGGCAAATACCCTTCGCCTTGTGTTTCAACTTCGGCAATCGCACGAATCACAATTTCAGGGACATCAAGCCGTTTTGCACCAATCGTTAAGTCCGCATCTTTTAGATGTTTAGATAGGTCCAGACCTTTGAGGGCATTCAATGTGGTATTCCCGACAATGCCATCCACTTTAATGTCCATCTTCTTCTGGAATTGAATCACGGCATATTCAGTACTTTCACCAAAGTGGCCATCGATAGATAGAGGTTTATTATTTTTACCTTTCATGCCATTTTTAATCAGAAGTTGCTGTAGCTCAGAAACGGCTGAACCCTTAGCTCCAAATTTAAGTAGCTTCATGATGGACTCCAAATTAGTTTGGCCACATTTCCTCTGCTGCGAAGCACGATGACAGCAAGAAGCAGTGCAAAGATGGCATCCCATAGGGTGACGGGATCTTTAAAGAAGAGAATGTGAACCGACTGCCCAAGAAAAGAGGCAATAAGCAATGTTGCCAGCCATGAGTAACCACGATGGAAAGCGGTTTCTTTAGGGCTATAACAAGCAATGCGGATACCGCAAATCAGATAGGCCAAAACAGCGATAAATTGAAATAAGAATTCGATCATGAGGCACCTCCACCTCTAAAAGTCTTCCAAATGTCAGACAGTTTGGATGTCTTCACCCAATCAACTGCTTTAATCAAAATGAAAAGTGAAAATGTGGATGCAATAAGCGCTGCTGTCGCATCGCTGGTGATAAAAGTTCGGCTGGTAATTTCAGATGCAAGCAAATAGCCAATACCCGTTGAAAGCAGCATCGTGCGTAAGCGCTGCCAAGCAGATAAATCTTTTTCATAGGTGGCAATAAATGCTGCACCTAAAACAGCGCCGAGTAGGGCATTACCATTAATAAAAGGCAGGATGGAAACGGCACTTAAACTGATAGCTGTTGCCGTTGTGGTTGTCGTGGTAGGTTCAGGCATGCTTAATCCCATAAATTAATTGTTTTTGTCATCTGCTGTTGGGCGGGGATATCAGGCAAAACAACCTCAGTGCCAAGCACCAGTATTGGACCTTGTTCAGCCAAAGCCGGGTTGCTTTCCAACACTGTCTCAGTAACACCAGCGGTTCGACCGTAATAGCGCCAGCAGATCAGATCAATCGTGTCCCCCTGAACGGACTTCACTGTTTTCATATCAATTCCACGGTACAGCGACTGGTACCAAGCAAGTCACGAATCGCCCAACGCAAGTTACGTCGATGTTCATCAATGGTCGGTGACAATTCTTCAGCCCGTTTCTGGCCATCACCTGTGCTGTCATAGCTTCGATATTTTTCATTAATGTCCGCTGCGATCGCAGAATGAATTGCACGTAAATACAGAAGTTCAGTATTGGGCTTTCCATCGATGGTCGAAGTTGCGAGCTCACTTAGTGCCGATGCTTTAAATTTGAGCGAGCGTAGTTGCTCATTGATTTCTAACATGGCTGCAATCGCGGCATCTTTTAGACGAGGGTTGGAAATGCTGCCATCTAAACGCACAGATTCCCGGATCAGATTCAATTGAAGATTGGGAAAGAACCCATCATTGCTAATCGACTCATCTGGCATGGTTGTAGGTGCATTAAAGCTAAAACCAGTCATAGTCATATCCTAGGTGGTCGGTGGATGATGGTTCAGAACAACAACTTAAAAGTTTTGTCATCCCCATCATGCCGACCAGGTGCGGGGGGCACAGGTTAAGAAGATGCAGCAGCTTGCTGTTCTTCTAATTGTTTGGCCAAGAGCTTTTCAGCACGATCAAGGTCTTGTTTACAGCCGACGTTGTCTTTCTTGGCAATCGCTTTTTTCATGTACTCAATTGCAGGTACATAATTGTCTTCAGACAGAAAAACTTTCCCAATTGCGCAGTACAACTTGGCGCGAATAGGATCATGTAAGTCAAAACCTTCAGTAAGTTTTTCAGCATCAAGCAAAGTATTTAAATCAAATACTTCGCTTGCTTTCAGCTTGGTCAATGCAGCATTAGCAATTTCTTCAGCCACAATACTTGGAGTGTCCCGGCTAAAAGAGTCAGGCATATCTAATCCGTGTTCTAAAGCAAACACAGCAATCTTTAAGCCTTCATGGAACATGCCAGCATCAAAACACCACAGCATGATGGTGGTGACAACTTCGTCGTCCACCTTTTGATTGGCCGCCAAAATACCTTCGACATAAGGTTGGTATTTTGGAATCAGTTTGCCTTTAGCTTCAGCACGGCTTTCATCTGATTTGATATGTGAAAGCAGTGATTTATCATTTTTCAGTTCCGCCAACTGGAGTTGATAGATCGATGCATCATGGCGGGTTGCTCCAAAGGCATCCGCCTTGGCAGATTTCTCTGCCAAAACGCGAAGAAAGTGGTTACGTGCGTGATTCATTTGTCACCTACAGAACTTCGATGTTTTCAACCAAAGCCACTTTTTCATAGGCTTCGATCACGTAGTCTTCGTTGCTCGATTGATAGTCTGCAACACGGTTTTTCTCAGGTTCTTCACGAATGAAGCGACGTTTGCCACCTTCTTGGTAGTAAATTGACAAATTGTCGAGAGAGGTGATCAGGAACGTGTTATCTGGGAAGAAGGGAACGCGAACGGCAGGTAAGCCACCAATTTGCTTTTGACCTACCAAAACCTGACCTGCAAGCGTGTTTTGGTTGTCTTGATCTTGGTTCAAAATGGCAAAGTTCTTATCGTTCAATAGAGAACGACCGCAGATCACTACTAGATCCGTCGCATCCTGGTGAACTTCATCAATCAAGCTATCAACAGCTTGCTTCACTAAGGCATCCAAGTTTTTATAGTCACCTGTAGAGCCCACAGTAATTTTGCCTGAGCCTTGTACGACCTCGGTCATATTGCGTTCAGGGCTGCGGGTACGAATTTTATATAGCCAGCCTTCGTTTACATCTTGCAGCAATGGATTGGTGTTGCGGTTGGTGGTTGTTGCGATGCTTGTACCGTTCCAGCCAATCATAATGCGGTCTAAGCCAATCGCTTTGGCACAAGCACCTGCCCATTTTTCAGGGAAGTCGGCAAACTTTGCCCAGGCATCGATTTTTGAATAGAGTAAGGCAATGTCGAAGTCTGTTTTTTGACAGGCATAGGTGTTAGCCGTTAGACCTGTCGGATCGGATGGATTACGTTTGGCATCACCTGTGGTATCAGTACGACCAGCAATGGTGCTATTTACAGAAAGACCAATGGCTTGACCAGTTGCCTCAACCACTTCAATGACATTGATACGACCTAAAAACTCGCTTGATAGCTGAATTTTTTCTTCCAACTTTTGTGCCGGTGTTGGTGCAACAGTGAACTGAACCGCTGCACTGTCGACTTCGTTAATGCGGGCAACTTCGCCCATGTAGTGATTAAACTTTTTTCGTGTATCGTTACGCATGATTAAGAAATTCCGTATTAGTAAACGACAGCAGCATTACTGCCTGAATGCCCAGTGCTTTCAGGTCGTTTGTTATGATTTGGGTCAGGTTGATGATTGAATGAGTCTGAAAGGGTGCTGTGTTTTTGCTCAAGTTCGCTATATTGGGTTTTCAGCTCGTTTAGTTCCTGCTGCATTTTTGAGAAAGCCGTACTTTGCTTGCCAAAGGTTTCTGCAATTTGCTCGAGTACTTTTTTGACTTCGGTAAAGTTCAGTTTGGCTTCTGCGCCTTGTTGTTCAATTTGCGGGGAGAATAGGTCACTGAACTTCTGAACCATTCCAGCAAATAAGCCTTTGCTGTCGTCTTCAAACTCGATTTGAGTTTCTGCAGCAATGGAAAAGGCATTCTTCTCAGAGTTTTCACCAAACTTAGCAACCATGCTGGAAAAGCTGAGTTTTTCAGTACCGATAGAAGCAGGGGAATCAGTCACTGCTAGGCCTACTAAATAGGCTTCGCCTTTACCTTGGAAATTCGGGTCAATTTCGATACTGGTGAAAATCTTCTGACGCTTTTTGTTCATTTCGACCAAGTCAGAAGTTGCGTCAATTTGTGCAAACAATGCCAGCTTCTTCTCACCGTTCATGTCGACTTCTTCGGCTTTGACTGCAAGCACATCGCCATAAGCACGGAAGGAAGAATCGGGCATTACACCACGTAGGTGCTCAACCCAAATACGCGCGCCATATACAGACTGGTTGTAGTTTTTTGCAGCTTGTTCAATCCAAGAGCGTTCAATCACGCGCTTATCAATGGTTTCTCCTTCGACTGCAACACGAAAGAACTTTGATTTATTTGTCATGGTGTTTTAACCGTTCAGAAATTTGCTCATCAAATAATGAGCATCATTGAAAGTCCGACGGCATTAGTAAATAAATCTGCTTTGTAAGAGGGGATGCTACAAATCACAAGGAATGATCTGAGGTAGGAAAACTGAATAATAGGCACAAAAGCAAAAAGCCAAGAACGGCAATTCTTGGCTTTTTTATTTCCAACCCTTAGATCAAGTAAGGATCAAAAATATGAGAGATAACAATACTAAATTTTTAGTTAAGTTTCTAGGAGCGACAATGGAAGCTATGAACTTAAAACCAGAAAGTTTTGTGAAAATATTCTGGAATCTTGCATTAATTGCTATAGCTCTAATGGCGACAAGAACACTTTTAAATATAATTTCATTTTATGTAGGCCTACCTCAATGATGGAAAAACAATCTAAAAATAAGGAATTACGTACTTGGACTTATGTTGTCATATCCTACGTTTTAATTGGAATTTTGATTACTCAAGCTGCACCAATCCTTTTAGCACTTTCTAACCTTATCCAAGTTCTTAAATAAAGCCCTTTGTAAGAGGGGATCATACAAAAGCTAAATCAAGCTTTGTACAAAGTGCATTGCTTTAATTGGCGCATGAATACATTTGACACCGAACGCTTCGAGCTAACATTTGATAACCGAGTAAAGGCAAAGTTCCTTTACTGGATGGGTTGGCGTATCAGCAGCATTGCGGAATACCTACAGGAAAATGAAAAAACCGTTCATTCATGGAAAGCCCGTGACGAATGGGACAAAGAAGCACCTGAAGGAATTGCTGCACAGGCACTCGAAGCCCGTTTGTGTACCTTGTATTTGCTCGAGAAAAAAACACCAGGGGATTTCAAAGAAATCGACCTATTAGAACGTCAAAAAGACAAATATAGCCGACGCGAAAAATACCTCAGTGATGGCGGTAATGAAGCCGACATCAATCCCAAAATTCAAAACCGTAATGCCAAACCGAAAAAGATGCCTAAGCGAAACTTGATTACGCAGGCCATGATTGAAAAGGTTCAGGCAGATTTTGATGAGGGATTATTTGACTATCAACGTACTTGGTTCAAAGCCAAAAATCAGCGCTCACGCAATATCTTAAAAAGTCGTCAAATTGGCGCGACGTATTACTTTGGGCGAGAAGCTTTCGTTGATGCGATCACAGGCGGAGGTAATCAGATTTTTCTTTCTGCTTCCAAAGCACAGGCACACGTTTTTAAATCCTATATTAAGTCCTTTGCTGCTGAGTCGATTGATCTTGATCTACAGGGCGATCCAATCGTCCTGAACTTTGAAGAAGGTCCACCTTCAGAACTAATATTTTTAGGTACCAATGCCAAAACAGCTCAGGGCTTCCACGGCAATTTTTACTTCGATGAATACTTTTGGGTACATGGTTTTCAGACCTTACAGAAAGTTGCCTCTGGTATGGCTATGCACAAACGCTGGCGCAAAACCTATTTCTCTACGCCATCATCAAAAAGCCACGAAGCTTTTAACTTTTGGACAGGGGAAATCTTTAACAAGGGCAGACCTAAAGATAAACGACTGAATATTGATGTCAGCCATGAAGCCTTAAAAGATGGTCGACTCTGTGAAGACAAAATTTGGCGACAGATTGTCACTATTTTAGATGCTGAACGCGGCGGTTGTGACCTATTCGATATTGATGAATTACGCTTTGAGTATTCGGCAGAAAGTTTTGCCAACTTGCTCATGTGTATGTTCATGGATGATGGACATTCGGTCTTTCCACTTTCAGTTATGCAGCCGTGCATGGTGGACTCATGGGTACTGTGGGACAGAGACTTTAAACCTTTAGCCCTTCGGCCATTTGGTTATCAGGAAGTATGGGTCGGTTATGACCCTGCTGAATCGGGTGACACAGCGGGTTTAGTGGTGATTGCACCACCATCGATTAATTATTCAAAATTCCGCCTACTGGAACGTCATCAATTTAAAGGTATGGACTTTCAGGCGCAGGCGGCTTACATCAAAAAAGTTTGTGAAAACTACCGTGTGACCTACATTGGTTTAGACACCACAGGCATGGGGACAGGGGTTGCCCAATTGGTACGCCAGTTCTTCCCAGCACTAACCACTTTTAGCTATTCGGTAGAGGTTAAAACAATGTTGGTACTGAAAGCCATGGATGTGGTTCATCAAGGTCGTTTTGAGTTTGATGCAGGCTGGACCGATGTCGCACAAAGCTTTATGGCCATCAAAAAGACCATGACAGGCTCAGGTCGCCAATTCACTTTTGAAGCTACACGTTCAGAAGAAGTAGGGCATGCCGACCTTGCTTGGGCGTGCATGCATGTCTTTGCAAATGAACCACTGGAAGGGCGTAACGTCCACAATACTGCTGCAATGGAAATATTCTAATGTCTGAAACTCAAAACTTGCCTGCTGTGGCGCAAAACAATGCGATTCAAGCCTTTACCTTTGGTGACCCTGAACCTGTCATGAATACGCATGATTACATGAGTATGTTTCAGGTGTATTGGAATGGGACTTACTATGAGCCGCCAGTGAGTCTTGAGGGCTTGGCAAAGTCTTTCCGTTCTACACCTTATTTGTCGACCGCTATTATTTATAAGCGCAATCAGTTGGTTTCTGCATTTAAGCCGAATAAGTTGATGTCTTCCAAAGCCTTTGAGCAGTTGGTCATGGACTTTTTGGTGTTTGGTATGGGCTATGTGGAAGCAGTAAAGAGTCGTTCAAACCAAGTGGTGCAGGTGACTACGCCTTTGGCCAAATACATGCGACGTAAACAAGACCCGAAAGAATTTTTAATGATTACAGAAAACTGGAAGTACCACCATTTTGAGCGTGATTCAGTTTTTCAGGTACGTGAGTGCGATATAAATCAGGAAGTGTATGGCACACCTGAATATTTGGCAGCTTTGCAGTCTGCTTGGTTAAATGAGTCTGCGACTTTGTTCCGTCGTAAGTACTATAACAATGGTTCTCATGCTGGGTTTATTTTGTACCTGACCGATCCGCAGCAGAATGAAGACGATGTAAATAATTTACGTCAGGCACTTAAAGACAGTAAAGGACCAGGGAACTTTAGAAATCTGTTTTTGTACTCACCCAGTGGTAAGCCCGATGGTATTAAGTTAATACCCGTGTCGGAAGTGGCAGCGAAGGATGAGTTTGCACATATTAAGTCTATTACTCGGGATGACATATTGGCGGCTATGCGTACACCACCTCAGTTACTAGGCATTATTCCCAATAATACGGGTGGTTTTGGCTCTATTACGGAAGCGCAAGAAGTTCATTGGAATGCGGAGATAGAACCTCTCATGCAAAGAATTGCAAACCCGATTAATGAGTGGTTGGGTTTAAATGTGATACAATTTTCTAAATTAGGTGTAAAAAAATAAGAAATGTCATTTCGGCAATTGTGGGTACTTAGATACTCTGGTATAATCCATGAACTACATGGCGATTATTTAGATAATCGCCATGTAGTTCATGGAGTTTTTCTTTTTTTAGATAGATAAGAAATAGTATAAGTTTTGTAAAAACAATTGAACAAAAAATGCTACTTAGATACTATGCTTGGAAGTTCTTAAGAACTTCCAAGCATAGTATCTTATATGCCCATCATTTATTAAAAAAGGAGGTCTGTTATGAACACTATGGTAGTACCTCGTCCAGCCGAAAAACGTACCAACCGTCGTGAAATGTCACCAGAACGTTTAGCTACGTTAGTAAATACTGCTGAACAAGCAGCTCAACGTGGTACAGAACGTATGGAAAAAGTGAGACAGTCTGTTAGTCTTCGAGGCTAAGATTGTCTCAATTTGTATTTGCATATCACTCAAAATTTAATAATGACTCAGATTTCAAAGAAGTTTTTGAGGAGTTTTGCTATTACAAAGAAAATAGTGAACCTCATGAACACCCATCACCTAGACGTCATGCACAAGAAACCTACGAAAGTTTATCTCCTTTGTTTGGGCGTGATCGTTTCGATAAAAAATACCCTGAAGCTAGTAATCAGAATATTCAACACTTGCACGTAAAGCAACCTCATTCTAAGTGGGACTTTCTTGATGGTTCTGCGAAAACCCAATGGGAATGCACCAGCGATAGCTATTTAGTTTATTCTTATTTCGAGCATAACGGTATACATCATTATTTTGTGCTTGAGTTTTATAAATCAGAAAGTCATGCTCAATATGAGCAGGATGTTCAAATTTTTATTCATGAAGCAGAGCAGTACCGATTGACTCAAATTAATTTGACTGCCTAAATCACTTAAAAATATTAATTAAAAATAGATAGATACTGCGTATCAAATTATACTTGTGGCTTGAATCGACTTGCTTGCTAATAATTTGATATGAACCAACTTGATAAAAAAGACAATGCTGATTTAGACAAAATTGATAGAGATATCAATTTCCATCGAATCATGGTTTTTCTGATTCTTATTACAGCTATATTTTTTTATATGATTTTTATTAATCTTAAAGTTACTGAATCTGCTCAAAGTTGGGGACCAGTAGGCGATTTCTTTGGGGGCATTCTTAACCCAATTTTTGCATTATTTGCCTTTTACTGGCTGACATATTCAGTTCGACTACAAATTAAAGAGTTAAAAGAAACACGAGTAGAGTTGGCTAAAGCGACTAAAGCTCAAGAAGAGTCAGCAAAACATCAAGAAGAAATTGCTAGGCTTGAAAGTGAAAACGTAAAAACTCAAGTTGAGATTTTAGAGTTAAATAAAGATACATTGAAGAGTCAGCAAGATGCAGCAATTGCACAACAACAACAAATTGCACTTCAAAATTTTGAAAGCCTTTTTTTCCAGTTGTTAAAAGCAAAAACTGATATTACGAATGATATTAGATATTTTAGAACAGCTAAAGGACATCAGGAAGCAGAATTATTTGTTGGAAAAGAAGCCATAAAATATGGTATAGAAGGATTCAAACAATCTCAAACCTCTATGGCTTGGGAAGAATACTATCGGCATAACCTCTTAGATTACATGGGTAGTTATTTTCGAATTTGCTATCAAATTACAAAATTAATTGATAATACAGATGATCTTAATGGTCATACTGATACTGAACACTACTCTAAAAAGAGAAAAGAATATTTTGATATCTTTAGAGCAACATTGACACAATATGAGCTTGAAGTATTTTTCTTTAATTGCTTAGGGAAATATGGCAAGGATAATTTTAAGAGTTTAGTTGAAAAATATGGGATATTTGAACATATTCTTTTTGAAAACAATGTTTATGATCATAAGGCTATAAATAAAATATCTAGATTCGCGTATAAATATAATGGAATTGCTTTCGAAGATAGTGATGCATATAAATCTTATTTTGATGAGTTAAGTCGAATTAAATTTGGTTTGAGTGAGAAGGATTTTAATAGTATTTGTATAAAACTAAAAGATGTAAAGTTCATTTTAAATTTAAACTCAATTAGAGTTGCTGCATCAATTAATTCACTAATTTCTTGGAAGATGAATGAATTAATTTTCACGGAAAATAACATTGAAATTATTAAGGGAAAATCTATTTCATATTATAAAAAAATTAATGAAATTAAAGATTATGAGGGGTATATAAAAGAGTATAAGAGTATGATTGAGTATGTTGAAAATTATTTTAAGGTGGAGGGAAGAGAGCCAGTATATTATGAAAAAGTTAGATGTAATTCAGCTTCAATTTACTCACTATCTGATTTGGATTCAAGTATAGACGTTTGCAAAGAACATATCGAGCAAAAAAATAACTACTTAGGAATGATTGATTCATTCTTGGAGGAGCTTAGAAAAAATGAATATACGGAAACCGTACTAACAGTTATTAAATACAACATTGATTACTTAGAATATTGTAAATATATGAATAACAATGAAGAAAAACAACAAAAGAAAAGTGCCTAAGAGGCACTTTTCTTTTGCTAAAATCGAAGTTTTACCCCTCAATCATATGCACATACTTATACCACTCATCCATTAGATCATTTGATTGATTTTCAGTAGGGTAGTAATGGTTTTTGCAATCTTTATAGTGGCGATATTTAGAATTTATTGACTCAGCAGGTGATAAATTTTGATACTCAATGTACGCAGATAAATAAGCGAAAATATTAGTGTTTGAATTTTTAGAGTAAATATCATTAGTTAAGAATTGAAAAAATGAAGCTCTCTTTTCTGCTGGGCTATTAGTACTATTAAAATTGAATTTATGGAAAACATTTTTATGGTGATTGTAGAAATGCGTAGAAAATTCTGTATCTGTAAAGGAGGTAATTAATCTTAATTCAGAATAGATTAGGAAAATAAATAGAAAAACTTTTTGTGTCTCATTCAAATCATATTTTAATAAGGAAAACTTATTAATAATTTTAACAAGTTGCCTTGGATTAGGGGAATATGTCTTACATAAGGCTATGAAAGTATGAAGTTCATTTCTCTGAAGGTCAAGTTGATAATCTTTATTATAGTTATTTAGTATTTCAGCATACCTGCTCCCATCTAAGTCTTTATTTTTCAACATCACAGAAAAATCTATAAACTTCTCAAGATAATTTGCAGTACTCGAAAATCCATAAAAATTATTGATCGATTCTTCTAGTTGATTTTTATTCACAGCAAGAATGAATACAACTTTTGGAATGTCAAAAAAGTGCTTGATACGTTCGATTAGGCGAATCGCAAATTCAGGTTTACAGCGGTCAAGTTCATCAACAATAAAGACTAAAGGTTTTTTCTCTTTTTTTGTAATTTCAGCAAGTTGAGCTTTAAAGGGCTTTGTTGCACAAACATTCAAAAGCTAAACTTCTTCCAAGTTATCTAAATTTAAGTGGCAACTTGGGTGTGAGGTCGGCCTAAATCTGTAAATTTATTTAATACGGCCACACGTGCATGAATCTCATTGACTTGGCTTTGAAAGTTTCTCGCACGGAGTTTATCGCCTAATAATTTGATGCAATGCATCTTGGTTTCTATCAGACTTCTGCGATGATAGCCTGACCAATTTTTCCATATTGTTCTTCCTAAACGTTTAACTGTTCGAAGTAATTCATTTCGCTCTAGCGAGCTGGTCTTTGTATCTTTCCAAGGTTTCGCATTTTTTCTTGGCGGAATCACCGCATGTGCTTGTCGGTCTGCAATTACTTGACGGCATTGCTTGGTGTCATAAGCCCCATCAGTATAGACAGAGTCAATCTGCTCATCTTGTGGAATCTGATCGAGTAAATCACCAAGCACTTGTGAATCACTCACATTATTTGTAGTGAGTTGAATAGCGCGTATTTGAAGGGTTTCAGCATCTATACCAATATGAAGTTTACGCCATTGGCGACGATATTCAGGTTGGTGTTTCTTACGCTTCCATTCACCTTCGCCTAGAAACTTTAAGCCAGTAGAATCGACGAGTAGCTGGAGACCATTACTGCTTTTTTGATAGTTAATTGCAATATCAATATGCTTTTGTCTTCTGCAGATGGTGGAATAGTCTGGTGCTGTCCAATCTAATCTACAAAGATGAATGAGACTTTGCACAAAGCCAGTGACCATGCGTAAAGAAAGACGAAATAAGGATTTGATCATTAAACAGCATTGGATGGCTGTATCTGAATAAGTTTGATTTCGACCATGTTTACCTTTGGGTTGAGCGTACCATTGAGTCTTGGGATCAAACCAAATTGAGAGATTTCCTCGATTTATTAATGCACTGTTATAAGAAGACCAATTGGTTGTACGATAGATTTTAGGTGTGGGCTTATTCATTTTAGAATTATATTGTGGAATAAGCCTTTAGAGATAGGTTTGTGCAACAAAGCCTATCCTGAGTAAAGACAAAATAAAGGTCATGTGGGAGTTGTCCTACATGACCTTTTCTAATAAACGATTAGCTGTATTAGCTATGACGTTTATTTCTTAAACTCAGTAATCTGGATCGGCTTATCTTTGACAAACTCGACAATGCCTTCACTTCCTTTGATGTGAATCGATACGCCTTTGCCGTCCGTCATAAACATACCGCTTGCGGCTGGTGCACTTTTCAGCATGAATGTTCGATCTGAGTTATCCGTCATCATCGCTGTTTCAAAATTATCAGATGACTTCAGTTCAATGGTTAAATCCATTGGTCCTGTGAAGTGAATCACTTGTGTTTCTGCAGTATTATTGCTTGATGTGTTTTCTTGAGTGACTTTTCCTGTTGGTGCAGAAGTACAACCCACTAAGGCTAAAGTAACGAGTGTTGCACCTAAAGCATTTTTCATAAAAATGACCTTTTTATATATAAATCATAAGTCCATATATACTATTTGGTATATCTTAAGTTTAAAAGTTTGCTTTACATTCGCTTTACATAAATGGAGTTTTACGTTGTATAAACGTACTGTTATTCACCTTAAGCGGTTCAAAATACGGTTTAAAGTATTCATTCAAACTTTACACAACAGAGTAAATTGATATTTAAAAGTTCAATTTATTCAGTGGCATTAAATGCGTCATGATAACTGACAACGCCCTGAGGTATTTCTCCATTGAAACTAAGGGATTGAAAGTATTCGCTAGGAACGCTAGGTAAAACCAACTCTAGATAAGGTCGAAACCCAAAGCGATGATAATAATTGGGATCCCCTAGTAGAACACAGCCTTTGGCACCCAGTTGTTTTAATTTTTCAAGGGATGCCTGCATCAGCTGTGACCCAATGCCCAAACCTTGTTTAGTTGGGTAGACAGAAATTGGGCCTAGGCCATACCAACCAGTTGTACCTGTCGAGATAGATACAGGTGAAATGGCGACATGACCGATAATTGAATCATCTTCAACAGCAACTAAAGAGATCGGGAGTTGACCACTTTTTCGGAGACTGTTCACAATGAATTGTTCCGTATGGCTGGTATGTTCTGCATTTAAAAATGCAGCGCGAGTCAACTTCTCAATGCCTTCAATATCTTCTGGCTGTTCGTCTCGAATCGTGATGTTCATTAAAAAATCCTTATGAGTATTCGTGTAGTATAAAGTGAGCTACTTTTATGAAGACTTAACTTCAACCCACTCTAAATAGCTCCGACCAGTTGCTTAAATAGGCAGGGGAGCGATTGCACTGATTCATTTGCCAAGGTTCTCTTTTCTCATGGCAAACCCCTAAAGAAATCATACTTTTACCAAAACGTTCAGTAATAGCATCCATGGTATTGGAGAGTTCTTCACGGTTATTTTTATGGCTATAGTCGGTAAAAAGATCATGCACAAATTTAGATTTATCCATAATTTCCAAAAGGACGATGCCTGCCTTTTTGTATTTAAACCCTGACTTGTAAATTTGGTCAATGCCTTTCATAGCTGCTTGTGTAATTTCAAGTAGATCATCGGTATGTTCATGCATGTGCACAATGGTATAGGGCGAGTAACGTTCACTTTGACTAAAACGACCTGTTTGAATATACACCCCGATCATTTTACAAATAGAGCCATCATGACGTAGACGTTTAACTGCACTGGCAACGTATAAGCGTACAGAGGCTTTGATGTCATCAATTTCATACACAGCTTGACCGTATGAGCGACTACTAATAATTTGCTTATGTGCAACCGCATCACTTTCAATATTGATGCAAGACATCCCTTGAAGTTCACGGACAGTCTTTTCCATCACTATGCTAAATTGCTTTTTAATTTCACTCGGCTTGGAGTCGATCAAATCTAAAACCGTATAAATACCCATCGCGTTCAGCTTTTTGCAGTTCTGTCGACCGACGCCCCAGACTTCACCGACCTCCACATCTGCAAGCATGTATTCAGCAGTACATGGATCCATGTGTGCCAAATTGCACACGCCATTCAACGCCTTATTTTTCTTGGCTAAATGATTGGCTATTTTGGCTTCTGTTTTGGAACGACCAATTCCAATACAGCAGGGAAGACCAAGCCACTGCCATGCCTTGTCTTTCATGTCTTTGGCATAGTCAGTGAGGTTAAATAAATACTCATAAGCCGTTAGCTTTAAAAAACATTCATCAATGGAATAGATCTCTTGTTCATCGGCTGCCACATATTGCCCCAATAACTGCATGAAGCGGCGAGACATTTCCCCATATAAAGCATAGTTACTCGAAAACACTTGAATATTATGCTGCTGGACAAGTTCTTGAATTTGAAAAAAAGGGACAGCCATGCCAATGCCGAGATCCTTGGCTTCTTGGCTTCGAGCAACCACACAACCATCATTATTACTTAACACAATCACAGGACGGTCATTGAGCTTTGGATTAAATACGCGTTCACACGAGACATAGCAATTATTCACGTCAACGAGCGCGAATATTTCAGTTTCATTTTTCATGTTGCTTCTTCTTATTATTTTTAACGGTGATACAAACGTTTTAAGTTAAATGTCACCACTCCCCAAATAACAAAGGTTTGATTTTCTGTAGGAATAATATGTTCATATTCAGGGTTTTCAGCTTTCAACCAAAGTTGAGGCAGAGGGTAGTTTTCATCTCCAAAAATGTCTTTGATGTCCGACTTTGACATTTTGTTTGTCATCATCAGTCTTTTAATAGTGGAGTCTTTATTATCAATTAAAGCCACCACGATGTCGTAGTGTTTGGCTTCAATACTCCGATCAATAATAATCGGGTCATTTACTTCAAGACCTACGCCCAACATTGACTCACTGTCTACGTGAGCGATGAACGTTGAAATGGGGTTTTGTATTAAGAATTCATTGAGATCGATGGCTTTGCCTTGCTCATCTTTAGTGCTGAACGCTGGGCCTGCTGGAATGCGTTCTAAAGAAACAGGAATAGATACTTTGGACTGAGGTAGAACAGGAGTCAGCCCAAGTTGATCCGCAAGTTCAGCTTGCTGCGCAATTTGTTCGAGCATGTTATTGATGGTGGGGCTGGGTTTGCCGTCTGGCCCCATGAGATCTTGTAAAGACGACCATGCGTCGTCCGAGAAGTAGATGGGTAACTTCTTTGACATGGTGAATACTCCTACGCTACAAGGCGTGTTTGGAAGTGAAATCTGTCTGTTTAGAATATGCTGATGTGGGAGAAATCTCAAATTTAAAAATGCTGAATAAACAATGCTCCGTCAATTTTGGTCGCGGGTAAGAAAAAGTAAGAAACTTTCTTTTGGATGATAAGTAGCCCTTTGATCAGGGCTACTATTGGGGGGGATTATATCGTTAAGCCGATGATCTAAATGAAAACTTAGAGATTAGTTCCTAAAAACTCAAAAGGTTTGGTGACTTTAAAGGATGCATTGGCTTTGCCTGCATATGTCATCGCTTGGTCTGGGCCAAGTTCTAACTTCTTGGTTTGACCATCTTTAAAGTTAATTTCCTTTAAATCGACCCAAAACACATTGGGTGAAACAGCAGATTCAAAGAAATATAAACCGCGTTTATGGTCGACCACTGTACGCCAACGGGTTGATGAAATATTTGGTTCTTCTTCTGTGTTCAATCCAAAGGGTACGGAAGCATTGCGAATGACACCAAAAACACTCGCTAATGAGTGTTTATAATTCGCATTTTTCGGGATGGCATTGATATAAAAAGATGCTCTCGCAAAACGATCGGCCGCGCGGTTTGTACCCGGGAGCATGGTTGTTCCACCAATTTGCTTCCAATAAGCATTTAGCGCCAACTGCTGATCAAAGATTGGTGAGTTGGTCATTACTTGGTACTGGCGACTGTGGTGAATCACTTGTTTTCCGCCAATATATTCAATGATGGCACTGTCGCCTGTGGCATCTGAAATAGATAAATGCAGTGTCGCTAACCGTTTTTCACCTGGGACTTGGTCGGTCACCACCGTGAAAGGTTCTTTTTCCAATGCCTGAATGGCCTCGTTCACTGTGGCATAATTATCTAAGACGTATTGCGCCCACAGTGAAATGCCCAAAGTTGGCTTTTTAGAGGTTTTCACATTTGGATATTCAGATTCAACCAACCACAGTAAGTTTGCCATTAGCCCTTTTTCATTGACGCCGTCGGTAGTGGAGATGTCATAACCCGTTGCAACCACACTGCCGTATTTTGATGTCCATTGAATCGATTTTGGCCCCGCCATACCATTACGTTTGACATTATTGGGTAAAATCCACAAGTTGGTTCCAATATCGCTTTTCCAGTCCATCGAACGTGCTGTCATGACGTCATTATTGCCTAGATAAACCACACGAGTACATGCCATAGCAGCTTCTGCTACCACAAATATTCCTGCGGCAAATAATACTTTTTTTAATACATTGTTCATTATCATGCTCTCTTAGAAAATAGGTAACTGTGGTGTTAAATGTCTTAATAAAAATTGTTCGCTTTATAATTGTGTTCAAAATAACGATAACCCGTTCCGAGATTTATTTTAGATTGCTTTGAATTGTGTAGTCTCAGGAGATAGATACGCTTGATTGTAAATTCTATAACTGGTTTGATCTAATTGGGTATTTAAAGCAATAGGTAGGGACAATGCATGTTTTTCTTGAGAGGTTGTAGTTGTTTTCCAGTCAGCAAAAAAATTCAAGTTTTTTTGGCCTATTGTGTTGTCTACATCTGCACCAAAGGCATACATGTTCGGGTTCAGTTTTAACGCGCTGTGCCAGCCTTCTATAAAGCGTTTAGCCTGAGTGCTTTGGCTCATAAAAATACCGATTGAAAGTAATGAATATACTTTTATTTTCATGTCATTTCCTTTTTTTATATATTTTTACCACATGATATAAAAATAGAGTATGGCTTGTTTGATTATTTTTAGCACAGTTTTATTTTAATGTCGGGTGAGTCGAAAAGATATCCTTAGAAGATCAATAGAAACCAATGTACAGCCAGATTTAGTGAAATGATTGCACATTTTATAATTTAAATATGCTGCTCATATTTTTATGTACTTATTCAGAATATCGGCAGCGCCGATATTCTGAATAATCCACAGTTGCTGGTGCTATGAAACATCATAAATGGATAAATAATAGCTTCAGCGCCAGAGCAATTAATATGAGGCCCATCAATCGCTCAAACTGTTTTCCCATCTTTAAAAATTGCTGTCGAACGACGGGTCGAGAAAACAAAACAGCGACCAGCATGAACCAGAGTGTATTGATGCTACACATCCATATCCCATAAGCAAATTGCACTTTCATGGGGGTTGTAGGACTGACGAGTGTGGTAAATATAGCCAGAAAAAAAATAGTCGCTTTGGGATTGAGTGCATTTGTCATAAAGCCCGTTATAAAGGCTTTGCTTTGACTCAAAGGTATATTGGCAGTTTCTTCAATTGAGGGGTCGATATTGACAGAGGGGGCACGTAATAAACTCCAACCTAAATAAATTAAATATAGTGCGCCTGAGATTCTTAAAATAAGCATGAACCACGGACTTTGTTGAATAATAATGCCCAAGCCTACAAGGGTATATAAAACATGAACTGAAATTCCTATACCAATGCCAATAGCCGTGATGCACCCAATTGCATAGCCATAGCGCACACTATTTCTAACTGTAATTGCGAAGTCGGGGCCGGGTAAAAGGACCGCAAGAAAATGCACCAAAGCCAAAGCTAAAAATTCTGAACTATATTGCATCCACATATTATTGATGCTCATCCGAAACGCGATAACTCACAGTTAACTTATCTTCTTTTAGTTTATAGCCTGTAATTTTGAGCGTTCCAATTTCAGATAAATTTTGGACATGAGTTCCACCATAAGAAAATGCAGGTAAATTCCCAAAACTGACTTCACGGTAGCCATCAGCATTTTGTTGGGTCAGTCTGACGAGTTGACTTGAAATATATTGATTGCATATCTGCTGTAAAGTTTCTAAATCTTGGTTTTCAGAATGGTCTTGTTTGATAAATTGGATTTTGCATTCGTCTGGCCAGTGCTGTGCTTTGGTGGGTTGCCAACCAAAGGCTTGCATCACATGCCCGATTAAGTGTCCTGCGGAGTGTAGGCGACTGTGATAGTGGCGTCGGTTGAGGTCAACTTGAGCCTGTGCCAGACCTAAAGTAATCGCGTGATTAGAATAATGAATAATTTGATCATCTTGCATAGCGACATGAAGCACATCCACACCATTGATTTTACCTAAATCACTAGGTTGACCACCACCTTGCGGATGAAACGGTGTTTGGGCAAGCTGAATGGAAAATCGTCCATCGTCAGTAGGTTCACATCTTAAAATTTCTACCTCAGCCTGAGT
The DNA here is from genome assembly GCF_044057475.1 of Acinetobacter sp. P1332. Classification (NCBI taxonomy): domain Bacteria; kingdom Pseudomonadati; phylum Pseudomonadota; class Gammaproteobacteria; order Moraxellales; family Moraxellaceae; genus Acinetobacter; species Acinetobacter sp. P1332. The sequence continues at coordinate 1,992,870 of NZ_CP171157.1, read as the reverse complement.
GATGTCAGATAGATATAAAGCTTGAGTCATGGTTATCTCTGTCAAAATTTCACAGAAAAGATTATATGAGGCTTAATTATTGATGATAATCTAGTAAAAAATTAAATTACTTTTTCCTCATGAGCACAAATCAAAGTATGGCTTTACTCCAAGAAATGGCTATTTTTGTTAAAGTTGTGGAGACTGGCAGTTTTTCAGAAACGGCTCGACAGCTTGGAAATACACCGTCCGCAGTGAGTAAAGCCATCAGCCGATTGGAACGGGCTTTAGGAACACGGCTGCTCGAAAGAACAACACGAAAATTGCGTTTAAGTGAGAGTGGGAAACAAACGTATGACCATTGTTTAGAGATGGTTAGAGCTGCCCAAGCCGTAATTGAGCATTCAGGCAAATTCAATACTGAACCGAGTGGGACCATTCGGATCAGTGTACCGAAAGCCGTAGGGCATTATCTGATTCATCCGTATATACCCGAGTTTCTTGAACTTTATCCTCAAATAGATATTCAACTGCTGTTGGAAGATCGTTTCATAGACTTTATTGATGATGAAATTGACTTGGCCATACGCATTACCAATGAACCACCGTTAGGCTTAAAGGGCCGACAGCTCATTCGCATTGACCATGTCTTAGTGGCGACAGCCAAGTATTTAAAAAAGAATGGAACACCTCAGCAACCGAGTGATTTAAGCCAACATCAATGTATTTATTTGGGTGAACAAGTCAGTGATTCAAAGTGGAAATTCCAAAAAGGCAATAAAACCACCAGTGTGACTGTAAAAGGACGATATTCGGCGAATCATACGGGTATCCGACTAGATGCGGCTTTAAAGCATATGGGAGTCGCAAGTTTGCCTTATTTTATGGCGAGATATGCTTTAAATAACCAAGCACTGATTCAAGTATTACCAGATTGGCATTTCAAGACTTATTATAGTGGAGATGCTTGGTTACTATATCCACCGACACGCTATTTAGCTCCGAAAATAGAGGTCTTTATCCAGTTTATTGCGCAGAAACTGAGTTTAGAACCCGTCCTAAAAAGTGAAGAGACGCTTGCTTAATTTATTAAAATAGCATCATTCAAAGAGCTTAGAGCATGGCTAATGCTGAGTTAGATAGGTGATGAAGAGTAAACATTGATGATGCATCTTTGAAATAGCCTAAGCAGACTATCGATATTTAAGCCATAGTATATGCATCAAATGTACCGCATAATTTGAATGATTTAATGTTTAAGTTCTAGCGTTGAAAAAGACTTTAAAATGAAATAAGCAATTTAATAAGAGATATGCAATGAAAAAACATCTACTTTATTCTTCTATCTTGGGTTTAAGCATCCCTACTTTGGGCTATGCAGATACAACCAATATTCATGTTTTAAGTGCAACGGTAAAAGATCAAAATATTGCGAATGCACAAGTCATTTTACAAAAAAATGGTGAACAGTCTGCATCAACTTCAACTAATGCAGACGGCCGAGCAACGGTGAACAGTAGCAGTGCGAATGGCGCAGACAATTTATTGATTATCAAAAAATCAGGCTATTCAACACTGGTTGCAAAATGTCCCTGTGATGGTATGACCTATGCTTTAAGTCCTGTATTGAAAGACTTAAACAGTATGCGAATTGTTTTAAACTGGGGACAGAGTCCTTTAGATTTGGACTCGCATTTAAGCTATAAAAATCAACATGTCTATTGGGACAATAAACAAGGGCAAGATGCCAATTTAGATGTCGACGACACAGACTCTTATGGCCCTGAAACCGTAACCATCGATAAACGTTTAGACGGGCAATATTATGTTTATTCAGTGCATGATTATTCAGATCGCGCCAAACCCAATACTGCGAACCTATCGAATAGCCAAGCAAAAGTTATGGTCTATGCTGGCGAGTCTTTGATCCGTTCTTATTATATTCCAACCGGGCGGACAGGGAACTTATGGACTGTGTTCCGCATTAGTCCAGAGGGGGAAATCCAAGATATTAACCGTATTTCGGGGACAACTATTGGCGCAAGCCAAGTTGGTTCAACTGTATCGAGTTATCAAAGCCAAGCGATGCAGTTGCATTCTGTTTCTGTTTCAGCCAACGCACAGGCAAGGGCTAAAGCTCTGAATTTGAAAGCGGATAAAGCGTATAAAAACAATCAATTTGAACAAGCTGCCCTGATTTATCAACAATCCATTGATTATAATCCAAACGTTGGACAAACCTATAGCAATCTTGCTGTTGCTTATCAAAAGTTGAATCGTTCATCTGAAGCATTATGGGCAAATCAAAAGGCGATAGCCTTAGCGTCTAATGACAATACCAAAGCGTATTCACATTACAACATTGGTAAAATTTATGAAAATAATCAGGACTATGTTCAAGCCAAACAACATTATCAATTGGCAAATCAATACAAGCCAAGTGTGACCTATGATGAGGCCATTCAGCGAGTGAGTCGCTAAGTCTATCAATAGAGAATTTGGATTATATTGAATGAATAAAAAAGCACCTGAAGGTGCTTTTTTATCAATACAGACCGATATGTTGTAGAGGTCTCATTTTCAAATGGAAAATCAATTATTTCGGTTCAGTAATCACCGATAACTTCTCTACACCGACACGTTCTATACTGGCTAAAAGTTTAGCCACAGTGCCATAAGGGACAGTTTCATCGGCATTTAGGTTTAATGCTAACTTGCTGTTGGTATTTTTACGCTGTGTGATTTCTTGCTCAAAATTTTCGAGTTTGACTGGGTCTTTATCTAAAAAGATTGCGCCATCAGGTTTTACACTAATCACCAGTGCTTTGTTTTGATCTGTAGATTGTGTCGGTGCAGCTTTGGGTAAGTTGACCTTGACGCTATTGGTTAATAAAGGCGCCGTGATGATAAACACGATCAATAGCACCAACATCACATCGACCAGTGGGGTATCGTGTTTAGTTTAATTTTGGGCACCATTGTAGCCATGATGAGACTGTCTTCATCTTGGTTAATTCGCTCATTGGCATGGGTGTATATCTGGATGTTCAGATCATTACCATTGCTGTTGGTGTTGATTATTCTCTATAACTTTTCTTATTTATATGAATACATTAATGTCGGTGTACCTTTTACCGACACGGTCTTTGCCCAGTTTAAAACCATCAATGCACTAGATCAGTTCTCAACAGCTTTAGTCGGTTTGGTGATTGTACAAAGTGCCTATACCGCGGAAGTCATCCGTGGTGGGATTCTGTCTGTCGATCATGGTCAATTTGAAGCAGCGGCAGCATTGGGTCTGTCATGGTGGCGCCGTACGACGCGCATTATTTTACCACAATCGATTCGCAGTATTATCCCCGCGATTATCAATGAATGTGTGGGCTTATCTAAAGGCACATCAATTGTGTATGTTTTGGCAATGCCTGAACTCTTTTACACAGTACAAATGATCTATAACCGCAACCAAGAAGTGATTCCGTTGTTGATGGTTGCCGCCGTTTGGTACGTAATCGTCACCAGTGTTTTTTCCATAGTGCAATGGTATATCGAAAAAATATTGGCGAAAGGTGAACGGAAATCAGCGATTAATAGCTTTGCTTTTTTCAAGAAAGCGCAGCCACACACAACTCAGCCGCGTATAGGAGCCAGCTATGATAATTAATCAATCAGCATCGCCTACAAATGGTCATATTCAAGTGAGCCATGTATTTAAAAACTATGCGTGACATGCGGCATTACAGGATATTAGTCTTGATATTCCTGCGGGATCTGTCACGGTAATTATTGGTCCATCTGGGTCGGGTAAATCAACTTTACTACGCACGATAAATCATTTAGAACGTGTAGATGCAGGATTTATTCAAATTGATGATGAGTTTATCGGCTATCATAAAAAAGGCGATAAACTCTATGAGTTAAAAGAACGAGACATTTTAAAACAACGTAAATCGGTGGGTTATGTTTTTCAGAATTTTAATTTATTTCCACATTTAAATGTTTTGCAAAATATTATTGAAGCACCCTTAGCACATAAAAAACTTAGTAAAGATCAAGCGATTTTAAAAGCCAATCAATTATTGGGTCTAGTTGGGCTAAGGGATAAAGTTGAAGCATGGCCCAAACAACTTTCTGGGGGGCAGCAGCAGCAGCAGCGTGTTGCGATTGCTAGAGCTTTGGCACTGGACCCCAAAGTAATTTTATTTGATGAGCCAACGTCCGCCTTAGACCCTGAGTTGGTAGGTGAAGTCTTGAATGTAATCAAAAACTTGGCGAAATTAGGTAAAACCATGGTGATTGTAACGCATGAAATTGCTTTTGCACGAGAAGTTGCCGACCATGTGGTGTTTATGGATCAAGGGCGAATTGTTGAACAAGGAACCGTTCAACAAGTTCTGGAACATCCTAAAGAAGAGCGTACTCAAAACTTTTTATCTCGGGTTTTATAAATTTGAGTCTTATTTTTTAATGATATCTATTTTAGTTTTATATATTAAAATCGTTGGTGAATGATAAAACTAACGATTTTTTTATAAGTTTAATTTTGTTGATAAGGTATGATTAAATCCGGCTTTGTTGCACAAACCTATCTCTAAAGGCTTATTCCACAATATAATTCTCAAATGAATAAGCCCACACCTAAAATCTATCGTACAACCAATTGGTCTTCTTATAACAGTGCATTAATAAATCGAGGAAATCTCTCAATTTGGTTTGATCCCAAGACTCAATGGTACGCTCAACCCAAAGGTAAACATGGTCGAAATCAAACTTATTCAGATACAGCCATCCAATGCTGTTTAATGATCAAATCCTTATTTCGTCTTTCTTTACGCATGGTCACTGGCTTTGTGCAAAGTCTCATTCATCTTTGTAGATTAGATTGGACAGCACCAGACTATTCCACCATCTGCAGAAGACAAAAGCATATTGATATTGCAATTAACTATCAAAAAAGCAGTAATGGTCTCCAGCTACTCGTCGATTCTACTGGCTTAAAGTTTCTAGGCGAAGGTGAATGGAAGCGTAAGAAACACCAACCTGAATATCGTCGCCAATGGCGTAAACTTCATATTGGTATAGATGCTGAAACCCTTCAAATACGCGCTATTCAACTCACTACAAATAATGTGAGTGATTCACAAGTGCTTGGTGATTTACTCGATCAGATTCCACAAGATGAGCAGATTGACTCTGTCTATACTGATGGGGCTTATGACACCAAGCAATGCCGTCAAGTAATTGCAGACCGACAAGCACATGCGGTGATTCCGCCAAGAAAAAATGCGAAACCTTGGAAAGATACAAAGACCAGCTCGCTAGAGCGAAATGAATTACTTCGAACAGTTAAACGTTTAGGAAGAACAATATGGAAAAATTGGTCAGGCTATCATCGCAGAAGTCTGATAGAAACCAAGATGCATTGCATCAAATTATTAGGCGATAAACTCCGTGCGAGAAACTTTCAAAGCCAAGTCAATGAGATTCATGCACGTGTGGCCGTATTAAATAAATTTACAGATTTAGGCCGACCTCACACCCAAGTTGCCACTTAAATTTAGATAACTTGGAAGAAGTTTAGCTTTTGAATGTTTGTGCAACAAAGCCGTTTAATTCAGTACTAGATGTATGGGTATTTAAAATAAAAAAAAGTGTGTGTAAAATCAAAATAGTGATTTTGTGGTTTTGGGAGTGGGTTGTACTCAGTGTATAAAATATTGTGTTTTTAAATACAGTATATATAAATTATTGTGATTTTGTTCTCATAAAAAGCCATAAAAAAAATGTGCATTTTCATTCTTAATGTTACATAAAAAAACAATTTTATTTTTAATGTGTATAATTTTAAAAATAGATATCTTTCGATTTGTTAAAAATATTAATTATTGTTATCTATTTGTTTTTTATATAAAAAATAATTTTTAAAACATTGGTTTAACATGTGGATTTTAAAAGGTTTAATAAGATTTTTTAAAAAATCTTAATAATTTTTTGTCAGAATTGAGTGGGTTTATGCAGGTGTATTTTAAAGAATAATAAACTAGTGTAAAAACACTTAGAGAAGAAAGAATTTACTTTTAATACTCATTTTTTATTTAATGAACCATAAGAACATACAGGTTATGAGTAGCTGAAAGTTGTTTAAGTTTAATAAGACTAGAAAACGTTTTTTTATTTTTGGATGGAAATAACAAATCAATACCATTTCAGAGGGTTATTTGTATGGTTACTCAAATTTCAATAGTAGGTAAGGAATCTCATAAAGAAGCTGTGGCTAATATGGGAGGATCAAATAAAGTTCAGTTATCAAAAGAAAACCCTTCGGTAGTCAAGCTTCAGCTAAATAAAGATGATGTTAAGAGTTTTTCAAAAGAAGGGAATGATCTCAAAGTTATTTTAAATAATGGAGAGATTATAACAATTGTTGGTTTTTTCGCATCGGATAATAGTTTAGTTTTAGAAGGTAGTAATGCCTTAATATGGGTAGATTTTGTTGCTAATGGCGATGCTATAAATGCAACATATTCAACTTTGAGTGATATTGAACCTTTACTTTACGATGATAATGGAATGTCTGCATTAGCGTGGATTGCAATTCCATTAGCTGCGGGAGGCATGATAGCTTGGGCAGCAAATGATTCAGATGATGATTCAGGTTCTGGTTCTAAAGGCGCTATAGGTGAAATGGGTGCCACTGGATCTACGGGTGAAACAGGCGCCACAGGGGGAACAGGTGCTACGGGTAATGATGGTGCTACTGGGGCGACAGGAGCGGATGGCGCAACAGGTGCCACAGGAGCAGATGGCAAATCACTTTTAGAGATTTTGATAGATGAGGGCAAGTTACCACCGGGTTCTGATATTAATGACCTGATTGATTACCTCAAAGGTGCAGATGGCGCAACGGGAGCAACAGGTGCGGATGGTAAGTCAGCACTAGAGCTTTTGATTGATGCAGGTGAATTACCACCGGGCTCTGATATTAATGACTTGATTGATTACCTCAAAGGCGCAGATGGCGCAACCGGAGCAACAGGTGCCACAGGTGCAGATGGTAAGTCAGCACTAGAGCTTTTGATTGATGCAGGTGAATTACCACCGGGTTCTGATACAAACGATCTGATTGATTACCTCAAAGGTGCAGATGGTGCGACTGGCGCAACAGGTGCCACAGGTGCAGATGGTAAGTCAGCACTAGAGCTTTTGATTGATGCAGGTGAATTACCACCGGGTTCTGATACAAACGATCTGATTGATTACCTCAAAGGTGCAGATGGTGCGACTGGCGCAACAGGTGCCACAGGTGCCACAGGTGCAGATGGTAAATCAGCACTAGAGTTGCTGATTGATGCGGGTGAGTTACCACCGGGCTCTGATATTAATGACTTGATTGATTACCTCAAAGGCGCAGATGGCGCAACAGGTGCCACAGGTGCCACAGGTGCAGATGGTAAATCAGCATTAGAGCTTTTGATTGATGCGGGTGAGTTAGCACCAGGTTCTGATACAAACGATCTGATTGACTACCTCAAAGGTGCAGATGGTGCGACTGGTGCAACAGGTGCCACAGGTGCCACAGGTGCAGATGGTAAATCAGCATTAGAGCTTTTGATTGATGCGGGTGAGTTACCACCGGGTTCTGATACAAACGATCTGATTGACTACCTCAAAGGTGCAGATGGTGCGACTGGCGCAACAGGTGCCACAGGTGCAGATGGTAAATCAGCATTAGAGCTTTTGATTGATGCGGGTGAATTACCACCGGGTTCTGATACAAACGATCTGATTGATTACCTCAAAGGTGCAGATGGTGCGACTGGCGCAACAGGTGCCACAGGTGCAGATGGTAAATCAGCATTAGAGTTGCTGATTGATGCGGGTGAATTACCACCGGGTTCTGATACAAACGATCTGATTGACTACCTCAAAGGCGCAGATGGCGCAACCGGAGCAACAGGTGCCACAGGTGCAGATGGTGCGACTGGTGCAACAGGTGCCACAGGTGCAGATGGTAAATCAGCATTAGAGCTTTTGATTGATGCGGGTGAGTTACCACCGGGTTCAGACATTAACGATCTGATTGATTACCTTAAAGGTGCAGATGGTGCGACTGGTGCAACAGGTGCCACAGGTGCAGATGGTAAATCAGCATTAGAGCTTTTGATTGATGCGGGTGAATTACCACCGGGTTCTGATACAAACGATCTGATTGATTACCTCAAAGGTGCAGATGGTGCGACTGGCGCAACAGGTGCCACAGGTGCAGATGGTAAATCAGCATTAGAGTTGCTGATTGATGCGGGTGAATTACCACCGGGTTCAGACATTAACGATCTGATTGATTACCTTAAAGGTGCAGATGGTGCGACTGGTGCAACAGGTGCCACAGGTGCAGATGGTAAGTCAGCACTAGAGTTGCTGATTGATGCAGGTGAATTACCACCGGGTTCTGATACAAACGATCTGATTGATTACCTCAAAGGTGCAGATGGTGCGACTGGCGCAACAGGTGCCACAGGTGCAGATGGTAAGTCAGCACTAGAGTTGCTGATCGAAGCTGGAGAATTACCACCGGGTTCAGATACGAATGACTTGATTGATTACCTCAAAGGTGCAGATGGCGCGACTGGCGCAACAGGTGCCACAGGTACGGATGGTAAGTCAGCACTAGAGTTGCTGATCGAAGCTGGAGAATTACCACCGGGTTCAGATACGAATGACTTGATTGATTACCTCAAAGGCGCAGATGGTGCGACTGGTGCAACAGGTGCAACAGGTGCCACAGGTGCGGATGGTAAGTCAGCACTAGAGTTGCTGATCGAAGCTGGAGAATTACCACCGGGTTCAGATACGAACGATCTGATTGACTACCTCAAAGGTGCAGATGGTGCGACTGGCGCAACAGGTGCCACAGGTACGGATGGTAAGTCAGCACTAGAGCTTTTGATTGATGCGGGTGAGTTAGCACCAGGTTCTGATACAAACGATCTGATTGACTACCTCAAAGGTGCAGATGGTGCGACTGGCGCAACAGGTGCCACAGGTGCAGATGGTAAGTCAGCACTAGAGCTTTTGATTGATGCGGGTGAATTACCACCGGGTTCAGATACAAACGATCTGATTGACTACCTCAAAGGTGCAGATGGTGCGACTGGCGCAACAGGTGCCACAGGTGCAGATGGTAAGTCAGCACTAGAGCTTTTGATTGATGCGGGTGAATTACCACCGGGTTCAGACATTAACGATCTTATAGAATACTTAAAAGGTGCCACGGGAGCTACAGGCGCTACGGGCGCGAATGGTGCTGATGGTGCTGATGGTGCCACGGGAGCTACAGGTGCTACGGGTGCTGATGGTGCAACAGGTGCCACTGGAGCTACGGGCGTAGACGGTGCTGATGGTGCCACGGGAGCTACAGGTGCTACTGGCGCGAATGGTGCTGATGGTGCAACGGGCGCCACAGGTGATACTGGTGCCACAGGTGCAACAGGCGCTACGGGTGATACTGGTGCCACAGGCGCAACGGGAGCTACAGGCACTACTGGCGTAGATGGTGCTACTGGTGCTGATGGTGCAACAGGAGCCACAGGCGCAGATGGTGCTGATGGTGCCACGGGAGCTACAGGTGCCACAGGTGCTACGGGCGCTACGGGCGCAACGGGTGATACAGGTGCTACAGGAGCCACTGGTTCGACAGGCGCAACGGGAGCGAGCGGATCTGCGGATTTGATTAATGGCATTACATTAAATGCAGATACCGATACAAACGGAAAATTAACTCAGGGAGAAATTCGTGACCAACAAACAAATACAGTCACGATCACTTTAGGGGCAGATGCTAAAGTTGGGGATACGATAGTTGTTAATGGAACTTTGTACACCTTAACTCAAACTGAAATTGATGCTTTAAAAATAACCGTTCCTGTAACTGTAGTAGATGGTCTGAATTTCATCCGTGTAGATGCTTCTAATACGGATGGACAAACAGAGCTAGATTTCAAATTCTTTGAAGTGCTAGACGGACAATATATTGGTGATGTAAATATCATTAATGATGCGAATGGCAATAATATTATTGATAACAGTGAGCTAGGAAATGGTGGCACAATAGATGTACGCGTCCAGCTTGGTGCAGATGTCCGCGAAGGAGACATCGTTACTTTAGCGGGTCAACCTCCACATACGGTTACAGCAGCAGATTTAGCCAATATGTATGTTGACTTTACTGGTGTTCCAGTCACTCAAGGGCAAACAGAAACGTTGCAGGTTACGATATCAGATGCAGGAGGTGTATTAGACGATGCGTCTAGGGATGTGCAGATTGATGGAGCGGCTCGTAATATTGTGGAGTCTATTGATTTCCCAGATGATTTAGATAACAACAGTACGCTAAATGGACAAGAACTCAATGGTAAAAACAATACACCTGTTCAAATTACTTTAGGAGCCGATGCTCAAGTTGGAGACATTGTTGTTGTTAATGGTGACAAATATGTTCTGAGTGCAACGGAAGTTGCGAATGGAACTTTAAATGTCAATGTTTCGGTACGTGAAGGTCAGAACCCAATCGAAATTAGTGCAACAGATGAGTGGGGTAATGTAGATCGAATTTCTGATGCTATTGTTGTCGATGTTTTACCACCAGCTACACCAACACTTGCACCTACAGCAGTAGATGATGTTGAGCTTCAAACTGGAAATATTGCCAATAATTCTGTGACCAATGATAGCCGTCCTGAAATTACAGGGACTGGTCGAGCTCCGGGTGAAACCATTAACCTTTATGTCAATGGAGCACCAGTCACTGGAGCAGGAACACCAATTATCGTTCAGCCTGATGGTGAGTGGAGTTATACCCCAGCAGCGGATTGGGATGATGATAATTATATTATTACATACACGGTATCGGACACTAACGGGAATACTTCGACTTCGTCACCATCATTAACTTTCGAAATTGATACAGTTGCACCAACAGGCGGCGCTGTTTCAATTGATACGCCTATCGCTGTGGATGGTGTAGTTGACACAACCGAGGCGAGTGGCACTATCACGGTTACAGGAACGCTTACGACTCCAACTGATGCAGCCACTACAACCGTCATAGTTACTGTGAATGGAGCGGATTATCCAGCAATAGTAACGGGCAATACGTGGACAGCCAGTATTCCAGGTAGTCAGTTTGCAGATGGTGCAGGAAATGTATCTGTAGAGGCTGTATTTACAGATGCTGCAGGAAATGCTTCACCTGCAACGGCTGATGCGGCTTATACCCTAGATATTCCAGCCGTACTGAATGACTCTGAACTTGCAGGAGTTGGTTTAAATCCACCTGTTACAGGCAGTACTGTTAAAACAGGTACAAGCCTAACGATGGATCATGCAACAGCGCCAGTCACAGCTGTGGATGGCAATGGTGACCCAGTTACACTTGCTGTAGGTGGCGTTGCTGTGGTTTGGAGTGGGGCAGGAACAGCAGCAAGTCCATTTGTTGCAACGGTAGCAGGTCTTGCAGAACCAGTATTGAGTATCACGATCAATAACAATGGCGACTATACGATTGTTCAAAACCATAGTTTGGATCATGCATTGGCTGGTGCAGACAAAATCACAATTACTGTACCTGTTCTCGATGGTGGTGTTGCGCATGATGTATTGATACTAGACGTTGTAGATGGTGTGCCTACTGCAGCGACAGATAGCACTGCTAACTTAACACAGCAAATTACACAAGGTGCAGATACGCTCGATATCAGCGTACCGCAAACTTACCGTGGCTCTGCTGTTGAAACCTTTGGTGGCGATGCTGAGGGAGCACATGTCAGTAAAGTAACTATTGAAGGTATCGAGTTTACTTATGATGGTACGACAGTGACAACACCTAATGACTTTGGTAACTCAGGTGTTGTTGCCTCACATACTGTAGTGGATGGTTCAGATACGTCTTTAGTGGTTACTACTGCTCGTGGTGAAACAATTACGGTGAATTTAGACACCGGAAATTATACTGTTGAAGTTACAGGTCAAGGTCTTGCAGTCAATGAAGCGCCTGAGGCAAACATTGCAGGGGCTGGCGGCTTACTTGGTGGAGGCATTATCAATGCTGATGCATTGGGCGTGATAGATCTTTCACAAACACAGACGTTCTCCGTTTCGGATAACAATGAGAACTTGACCAAGGTGAATGTTGGATATGAAACCTCTAATTTGAGCTCAGCATTAGATGTATTGGTTACACAGCAGTTGAATAGCGTTGTTGATGGATTAAGAAATATTCCAGGAGATATTTTAGGGTTAGGAGATGTAGTTGCTAATCTCTTGGAGGGTTTGGGTGTTACAGATCTTATAGATCAGTTAATTACAAATCCAAATGGTTTAATTGCAGGGATAGTAGCACCAGTTGTTAAGCCATTAACTGACTTGTTGAATGAGGTATTAAATGGCAAACTCGTTCTTGATTATGATGTTCAGATGGCAACTGAGTTAGGTTTAAAAGTTACAGCTGTTGCGGGTGATTATAATAATAACTTCAAAGCGAGCTTAGTCATTGAGTCGCTAACTGCTAATGGTGTCATTGACTCATTAGCTGTCAATCAGTTATTAGGGACAGTTGAAGCAACAGATAGTGGCGGTGGTTTGTTAGATCTACTTGATTCAAATTTGAATCTACTCACTACTTTAAATCTACAAGCAACAGATCAGGCTGGGGCACTAAGCGCTCCAGAATCTCAAGATTTAACGATTCAGTTAGGGCTACTTAGTGATGGAATCCAGTCGAATACTACTGTGATTAAAGATAACGGTTCCAATCTTAACCAAAGTGGTGCGACATCGTCTGTTCAAATCTTTGGTTTAGATGGCGATGACACTATCACTGGCAGTAACTTTGCTGACATTATCCGCGGTGGTACTGGAAATGACACAATTAATGCTGGTGCAGGTAATGACATTATTATTGGTGGCAAAGGTGATGACACGCTTACAGGCGGCCTAGGTCGTGATGTCTTTAAGTGGGAGTCTGGCGACCAAGGCACGACTGTTACTCCTGCACGAGATACAGTCATCGATTTTGATATTCGTTCAGTTGCCCAAGGTGGAGACATTATTGATTTATCCGGGTTGTTGCCAAATGCAGACCGAGTAGGTACAAGTTCAGTCAACATTGGGGACTATGTATCGTTTGTTGAAGTAGCAGGCAATACAGAAATTCATATCAGCACAGCAGGAAATGGTGGAGTAGATCAAGTTATTGTTCTGGAAGGTGTAACTGGCTTTGTAGGGCAATTTGCGTCTCAAGATGAACTAATTTCTTACTTGCTTAAATCTGGAAAATTGGTGATTGGGGAGCAAACGGTTGACCAAGCTACTTATGATGCCATTAAAACGGATAATGAGCTAAATATTGGTATTGAAGTTAAAGATGGCGATGGAGATACCGATACCCATACTGTGGATTTAGGCGTGGGTAGTCTAGAGGATGCCAATCAATATCAACCTAACTTTGATCCAAATAATGTGGCTCCGGAGATTAGCCTAGAAGTATCTACGCTCTTAGGTTTAATCGGTGTAGATGCACTAGGTCTACTTGATCTAAGTCGCCAAGCTTATTCAGTTGTCGATGTAAACAACAACCTGCAACGTGTTGAATTGGTTTATCAACCTGTAGTTAATGTTGGCTTAACACGTGCTTACTTTACCGTAAGTACAGAGTTGGCTACTGAGCTGGGTTTGAAAGTGACCTCAGTGACAGATGGTGGTTTACTCAATCTACTCGGCTATAGCAATACACTCATCATTACGGCACTAGATGGTGGAACCATTAGTAACTTGGCTATTAATGAGTTATTGGCTGCCGTTGAAATGCATGCGGAAGATGGCACATTACTTACAGGTACTTTGTTAACTACAAATGTACTGAACTCAGTTTCAATGACAGCCATTGATAGTCAAGGTGCATCCTCAACGGAGAGTGGCGGTAGTCTAATTAATATCAACCTACTGGATAACTTCAGTAATGGTAGTGAGTTTATTTTTGAGGGTACGACAGGTGTAGATGCTTTAGACCAATCTACCGCAACCGATGGGGTGCGTTTATATGGTTATGCTGGTAATGACACATTAACAGGTGGTTCAGGCAATGACTTGTTACGTGGTGGCGATGGTGATGACACACTGATTGGTGGTGCAGGGAATGACTTACTGATTGGAGGGTCAGGAAATGACACCTTCATAGGTGGTTTAGGTAGCGACACCGTGTTGTATGAACTACTCGATAATCTAGGTAACGCGCCAACAGGTGGCAATGGAGTCGATACTTGGACTGACTTTACTGTCGGTGCAGGGGCGGACAAAATTGATGTTTCTGCATTGCTTGATGGGCAACAGACTGCGACTAATATAGGTAACTATATCTCTGTGACAACTGATGTGAATGGACATGCAGTGATTGCAATTGACCGTGATGGCAGTGCAGGAGGTTTTGGTAAAGCAGATCTCTTGGTTCTCAATAATATCAATGCTATTGATTTGGGTGCTACTGCTGAGGATCAACTCAAAACACTGTTAGACAATAATCAAATCATTTTCTAAACAGAAGGAAATGAATAAAAAGGATGCTTTGTGGGTTTAAACACAAAGCATCTCTTCTCTATGTATTTGATGAATTGGATATAAGTAATAAATGAAAAAGCATATTCGCCTAAATATGATTGTTAAAAATGAGGCGCATGTCATCTTAAGATGTTTGGCGTCAGTTAAACCTTGGATAGATTCATGGTGCATTGTAGATACCGGTTCTAGTGACGGAACACAGGACATTATTCAAGACTATTTAAAAGACATTCCTGGGCAGTTATATGAACGGCCTTGGAAAAATTTTGGGTACAACCGTACAGAGGCACTACAGCTTGCAGTCTCAGAAGATCTGCCTGCTGCGGATTATCTCTTATTCATTGATGCGGATGAACAGTTACAAGCCGCTGAAGATTTTGTTTTACCTGCACTTACGGCGAAAGCCTATTATTTTCCAGTGATTTATGGCGCTTTGCGTTATCGACGCAATGCCATGATTTCTACAGCTCTAGAATGGACTTGGAAAGGGGTCATACATGAATACCTTCACTCACAGCAATTACACCGTTGGCAAACACTTGAAGGCTTGAACATATTTGTTCAGCATGATGGTGCTCGAGCAAAAAATAAAAATACATATCTCAATGATATTGCTTTGCTAGAACAAGGACTCATAGATGAGCCAGATAATTTACGCTATGTTTTTTATTTGGCACAAAGTTACCGTGATGCTGGGATGTTTGAAAAGAGTCGAGAGTTCTATTTAAAGCGGGCAGCTGCAGAGGGTTGGGAAGAAGAACGTTGGATGGCACAGCTACGTGCAGCTCAAATGGCTGATCGTTTGGGGTTGGATGAAGGAGTTGTACATCATGAATATTTAAAGAGTTGGATAGCTAAGCAACATCGTGCAGAACCACTTTACGAGTTAGCTCGTTACTACCGATTGAAAAAAGATTTTGATCTAGCTTGTTATTTTGCAGTTCAGGCAATTGATATTCCTGTACCAACAGATGGTTTATTTGTTGATGCTAGTGTCTATGAATGGCGGGCATTAGATGAGTTGGCTGTTTCAGCAACCTACTGTAAAACATATAAAAAGCAAGGCGGAGAAGCCATGCAAAAATTGCTAACAGAAAAAAAGTACCCGAAGACACAGCAAGTGCGCATGTTGGCAAATGAGAAATTTTATAAATGAAAAAAAAGGAAATGATTCGCTCTGAATTAAAATCTGAATCCATCTTTTTAATGAACAAATGGTCTATTGCCGAAAAAAGAACGTATTTTATTTGTATGCTTAAGAGTTCTGGTTTTTGGCACTCCTCTTTATATTTAAGTTTAGTTCTATTGTTTCCCGTGACATTTGCAAGTGCCAATACAGAACAACCATCTTCTGTTAAAAGTAAAATCAATCAAATATGGCAGCCTAAACCTGACGATCAAGCCAATACGATTAAAATTGATGATTTTAATCGTTTATTCACCAATACATCGTCAGTCCAAGAGTTACCAAAAATAAGCGCCGCAGTGACGACTGACATGCCTAGTAGTAGTGTAAGGACTGTCGCTGTAACAAAAAGAAGCCAACTGGATTTTTTAGATGCGATTCGGCAGGCATTGCAACGTCGTCCCGAAATTACTCAAGGCATTGCGGAAGTTGCTCAGCAGCAAGCAAACATTGATACCGTTAAATCACAGTATTTTCCTCAAATTTCAGGAGGATTTAATACTGGCGACTTTACGACAGGAGAGCGTGGCCGACAAGTTTTTAGTATTTCTGCGACACAAATGCTTTATGACTTCGGCAAAATAAAAAGTGCTGTGACTGTCGAACAAGCAAAGTTGATGCAAGACCAAGCACAGTTATTACTTGAAATTGATGATATTTCATACCAAGTAGCCAATGCAATTGTGAACATCAAACGCTATGAAGAGCTCGTAAAAATTGCTGATCAACAAATTAGTGGTATTGGTCGTATCGCCGAAATAGCGCGGTTACGTGCACAAGCTGGTATTAGTAGTCAAGCAGATCCGATTCAAGCGCAGTCAAATTTAGAAGCAGCGCAATCGACCAAGGTGGTTCAGGAAGCCCAATTACATCAGTATCAACAAAAACTCAGAACTTTATTGGGATACGACGTTTCAAATGTAAATATAAATATGCCCAGTTTTTTAGTTGAAAAAGCAGGGCTATACGATGAAATTGATTTTAATAACGTTTCCAAAATGATGGCCGCACAAACTGCAGTTCAGATTGCGAAATTTCAGAAGCAGCAAACCAAATTAAATGTCTATCCAACGTTAAATATTAAAGGCAGCCTGAGTCAGGCGGTAAATGGTCGTAATCCAAATAATAACGAAGATGATGGTTTTTATAATTCTATCATGCTTGAAGCTTCAAGCACCTTTTTTCAAGGTGGAGCGATTAGTGCGAGAAACCGTGCTGCTAGTTATGCAGAGGAAGCAGCTAAAGCACAAGTCAGTACTGTTTATTTAGATGTATTGGATCAAACTCGTTTGATTCAGACAGAAGTGGAAAGTAAGCAAAAGCAAATGGTGGTTCTTGCTCAACGACGTGAAACCACAAAACGAACCAAAGAACTCTATCAAGAACAATATAAATTAGGCACACGAACTGTTGTTGACTTGCTCAATGCTGAACAAGCAATACATGGTGCAGCTCAGGAAATTGAAGCTGCTCGCTATGATATTTATACAGCACTGATTCGATATATTGAAATTACTGGCCGTAGTAGAGCTGTTTATCAATTAAATAATACGCCTATTCAGGGACTTGAGGTGGTGTCATGAGCAGTTCATTAAATTACCAACCATGGCTAAAAGCAGTGCTTAGTATTGCAAAGCACTATCGTATTGAAACATCAGAAGAACAACTGCGTTTGCAACTCAACTGGAATCAAAGTGATTCTATTGTAGAGACTCTGACACTCATGACCCGTCAACTGGGGATGAGTTTACGTCAAGTACCATTCAGTCAAGATTTGCTCAATCCATGGTTATTACCTGTTGTTGTCGAGTTATCGGATGGACAAGTTGCTGTAATTGAAAAAGCAGATTCAGAAGGCAATATCAGCATCCAATTTAGTGCTGACGCAGGGCTTACACAAACCTATACCATTACGAAACTACAAGAACATATTCGCTTTGTTTATATCATTCGACCTGAAAAATCGGTGAGTGATGTCCGGGTTGATGAATACATCAAGCCTTATGAAGCCAGTTGGTTTTGGGGCATTGTATTACAAGACTGGAAACGTTATATCGACATTATGTTTGCCTCTTTAATGGCGAATATCCTTGCATTAGCAACCGTCGTCTTTTCTATGAATGTCTATGACCGTGTCATTCCAGCACAGTCAATCCCAACGTTGTGGGTGCTGGCAGGTGGAGTATTAATTGCGGCAATTTTTGAGTTTTCGATACGCGTTGCACGGGTTTTTTTATCTGACATTATTGGTAAAAGAGCAGATTTAAAGATATCGGATCGGGTCTTTGGTCATGCTTTACGCATTAAAAATAAAGAACGCTCAAAATCAACAGGGACATTTATTTCTCAAATTAGAGAATTAGAAGGGGTTCGTGAACTGGTCACTTCAACCACCATTTCAGCAATTGCCGATTTACCTTTTTTCTTAATGTTCTTAGTAATCTTTTGGCTTATTGGCGGCAATCTGTTTTGGGTCATGCTTGTGGTTGTTCCTTTGATGATTTTGCCGGGTCTACTGATTCAAAAGCCTTTAGCAAAATTGGCTAAAGAAGGTATGCGTGAAGGTGCGATTCGTAATGCCATGCTCGTTGAAGTGGTACAGGGTATTGAAGACATTAAACTGCTTAGAGCTGAGTCTCGCTTTCAAAATCAATGGAACCGTATGAATGAAATTTCTGCTGATATTTCCATGCGTCAGAGAAAGTTGGTGGGTGTGTTGAATGCATGGACACAGAAGATTCAAGGGTTGACCTTTGCTGTTGTCGTGTTAGTGGGGTGTTTTGCGGTCATGAAAGGTGAAATGACAACGGGGGCATTGGTGGCATGTTCGATGCTGTCTTCTCGCATGCTTGGACCTATAGCCCAAATTGCAGGGGTACTTGGGCGCTTACAACAGGCAAAAGTTGCAAAAACAGGTCTAGATGAACTGATGAAACGTGCTGTTGATCAACCTGAGCGGGCACATTTAATTCATCGACCTGTGATCAATGGTGATTATGACTTAACAGACGTTAGTTTTAAATACAGTGATGGAGATGAAAAGCCCAACTTACACATTGCTAAATTGGTCATAAGAGCTGGCGAAAAAATTGCGATTCTTGGACGAAATGGTGCAGGTAAATCGACCTTATTACAGTTGTTATCGGGGATGCAAGAACCCACACAAGGCAAAATTAAACTCGATGGACTGGAATTAAGACTGATTGATCCCGCAGATGTAAGGCGAGATATGGGATTGCTCAATCAAAATGCACATCTCTTTTTTGGCACAGTTCGAGAGAATTTGACGCTTGGAGCACCTCTGGCCAGTGATCAAGAAATTTTAAATGTCTTAAAAATTACAGGTGCACTCGATTTTATTCAAGCTAAAAAGGAAGGGCTTGATTTTCAAATTTTAGAAGGTGGTACTGGGTTTTCAGGTGGGCAACGTCAGGCTTTGTTAATGGCGCGCTTGTTGATTTGTCAGCCGAATATTTTACTGCTCGATGAACCAACGTCATTTTTAGATGAAGTCACAGAAAAACAATTAATTGATCATTTAAAGCACTGGTTAAGACCAAAAACCATGATTATTGCGACGCATCGTCGTGCGGTTTTAGAACTTGTCGATCGGATTATTGTGGTGAACGACGGAAAGATTGTAATGGATGGACCACGAGATCAGATTCTAAATCAATCAAAACAACAAAAAACTGCTGAGGTGTTGAAGTCATGAGTCAAACGGAATCTAGTAAAAAAAGCGTTTCTGCTCTCAACTTTCAACCGCCTTTACCGAGTGTTAGCAAGTTCATTTGGGTGATTTGTATTGGATTACTTGTGCTGTTGGCTTGGGCATGGTTTTTTGAATTAGAAGAAGTCTCTACAGGCTCAGGTAAAGTCATTCCATCATCTAAAGAACAATCGATTCAATCCTTAGAAGGCGGGATTTTAACTAAACTGTATGTCAGTGAAGGGGAAATTGTAAAGCAAGGACAAGTTCTAGCACAGCTAGATCCAACGCGTTTTGCTTCAAATGTAGGTGAGTCAGAATCACTCTTAATTGCGTCAAAAGCGACTGCTGCACGACTTCGTGCGGAGGTCAACGCTACTCCCTTGGTATTTCCAGAAGATGTGCTAAAAATACCTAAGTTAGTCAGTGAAGAAACTGCATTATATCAATCTCGCCGTTCGAATTTAAATGATTCGGTATCTGGCTTAAGTCAGGCTTTGGTTTTGGTGGAACAGGAGCTTGCGATGACAGAGCCCCTTGTCGCAAAAGGGGCAGCTAGTGAAGTAGAGGTGCTTCGTTTGAAACGAGAGGCCAATGACCTTCGAAATCAGATGAACGATATTCGCAATCAATATTATGTGAAAGCACGGGAAGAATTGGCCAAAGCCAATATTGATATTGAAACTCAAGCACAGGTGATTAAAGGCAAAACGGATACCTTACAGCGCACTGTTTTTAAGTCACCTGTACGGGGCATTGTCAAAGAAATTGATGTCATGACCATTGGTGGTGTCATTCCACAAAATGGAAAGTTGATGACCATCGTTCCTTTAGATGAACAGCTTTTAATTGAGGCCCGCATTTCGCCACGCGATATTGCTTTTATTCGACCTGACCAAGAAGCTTTGGTGAAAGTGACGGCCTATGATTATTCAATTTATGGCGGTTTGCATGGAAAAGTGACGGTCATTTCACCAGATACATTACGAGACGAAGTCAAACAAGATCAGTTCTATTATCGTGCTTATATCCGTACAGATTCAGATAAACTCATCAATAAGCAGGGTAAACAATTTAACATTACACCGGGTATGGTGGCAGTCGTGGATATTAAAACGGGGCATAAGACTGTGTTGGACTATCTAATTAAACCGTTTAACAAAGCCAAAGAAGCACTGCGTGAACGCTAATATCCATCCACTTTGTTTAAAACAATACAAAGCCAACGATGAGATCACATGCGTTGGCTTTTTTATTAAGTTACTGGTTTAAAACATAAGGATTAGCGCTGAAAATTGGCTTGAAAGAGACGCTGTTTTGAATCATTTAAGCTTTGGTTTTGGTCGAAACCCAACAGAGTAGAGCGCCAAGACAGACCATCAACGCGCCTTGCCAAAAACTGAAAGTTAAATGGGTACTTAAAATGAAGGCGGAAACTACAGCGGAAAATACAGGAATAAAATACGACGCAGCAGCCAAGAGCGTGACATTGCCATGCAATATACCAATATTCCATGCGCCATAGCCCATACCCATTGCAAAGGCTGCAAGGACTAAATAAATGGTGGGTTGCAGTTCAAAACGGCTTTGTTGCACAAACATTCAAAAGCTAAACTTCTTCCAAGTTATCTAAATTTAAGTGGCAACTTGGGTGTGAGGTCGACCTAAATCTGTAAATTTATTTAATACGGCCACACGTGCATGAATCTCATTGACTTGGCTTTGAAAGTTTCTCGCACGGAGTTTATCGCCTAATAATTTGATGCAATGCATCTTGGTTTCTATCAGACTTCTGCGATGATAGCCTGACCAATTTTTCCATATTGTTCTTCCTAAACGTTTAACTGTTCGAAGTAATTCATTTCGCTCTAGCGAGCTGGTCTTTGTATCTTTCCAAGGTTTCGCATTTTTTCTTGGCGGAATCACCGCATGTGCTTGTCGGTCTGCAATTACTTGACGGCATTGCTTGGTGTCATAAGCCCCATCAGTATAGACAGAGTCAATCTGCTCATCTTGTGGAATCTGATCGAGTAAATCACCAAGCACTTGTGAATCACTCACATTATTTGTAGTGAGTTGAATAGCGCGTATTTGAAGGGTTTCAGCATCTATACCAATATGAAGTTTACGCCATTGGCGACGATATTCAGGTTGGTGTTTCTTACGCTTCCATTCACCTTCGCCTAGAAACTTTAAGCCAGTAGAATCGACGAGTAGCTGGAGACCATTACTGCTTTTTTGATAGTTAATTGCAATATCAATATGCTTTTGTCTTCTGCAGATGGTGGAATAGTCTGGTGCTGTCCAATCTAATCTACAAAGATGAATGAGACTTTGCACAAAGCCAGTGACCATGCGTAAAGAAAGACGAAATAAGGATTTGATCATTAAACAGCATTGGATGGCTGTATCTGAATAAGTTTGATTTCGACCATGTTTACCTTTGGGTTGAGCGTACCATTGAGTCTTGGGATCAAACCAAATTGAGAGATTTCCTCGATTTATTAATGCACTGTTATAAGAAGACCAATTGGTTGTACGATAGATTTTAGGTGTGGGCTTATTCATTTTAGAATTATATTGTGGAATAAGCCTTTAGAGATAGGTTTGTGCAACAAAGCCGTTGTGTGTTGTTGTTAACTGCGTGTAGTTCTACAGCTGTCATACGTCCTCCCGAATATAAAACACCGCTGATTCACACGGATGAGCAATATAAATATGCTGCGCTCAATTGGACAGAAACCGCAGGCTTAAAAGGAGCGACAGTCGCATGGTGGAAAATTTATGAAGACCCCGTTTTAGTCCAACTGCTGCAACAGTTAAATGCAGAAAACTTAAATTTGAAACAGGCCGAGGCACGTTATAGACAAGCCAATGCTTTACTTGAGCAGCAAAAAGCCAGTCGTTCTGCCAGTCTAAGCTTAGAAAGTGCTGCCAAGCGTAATGGCGCAAAGCATACCTCTCCAAATAGTCAGTTTAGTACTGGGGTTCAGGCCAGCTGGATTCCTGATGTTTGGGGACGTGTGGCGAAAGCGATAAAGGGACAACAGGCAAATTTAGAAGCGGTGCAGGCGGACTTAGCCGCAGTGAAACTGAATCAACAGTTATTGGCGACTGAGGCTTATTGGAACATTCGTGTTTTGGATGCGCAACTTGATGTATTGCAGCAAACCCAAAAAAGTTACGTGCGTTCAGTGCAAATTTTAAAAAACCAATATACAGCAGGGATGATTGCGCGGGCAGATGTTATACAGGCAGAAACGCAGTTGAAACAAGTGCAAATACAGCAGATTGAAATGCAGCGTGAACGTAATTTACAGGAAAATGTGCTGGCGGTCTTACAGGGTAAAAGTGTGGTTCAGTTTCAACTGGTGAAACGTCAGCAAGGTTTGAGTATTCCTACTGTACCTGCACAGTTACCAAGTCGCTTACTCATGCAACGTCCTGATGTGATTCGTGCAGAGCGGGAGCTTGCGAGTACACATGCACAGTTGGGTTTAGCACAAACGGCATGGTTGCCAGATATTAATATTGGTCTTAATGCGAGTTTAAATAGTCAAGTGTTGGGTCAGTTGTTCCAAGCCCCTGCATATTTATGGTCTACGGGACTAGAAGCGGCTTCGGTTATTTTTGATGGTGGAAAACGGCAAACTGAAATTGCCCAAGCGCAGGCAAGTTATGATGAAAAATTAGCAGCCTATAAGCAAGCTGTACTTACGGGCTGGAAGGAAGTTGATGATGCTTTAATGCAAACTTCAAGTTTGAAACAACAACAACTGGAGCAAGCTCAGTTACTGCAACTAACTAAAGAAAATGAACAAGTAGTGATGCGACGTTATAACGCAGGTTTAGTCAGTTATTTGGAAGTGGTCACGGCGCAGAATTTAAGGCTGCAAGCTGAACAGAGCACATTAGAGTTACAACAAATGCAATTAAAAAATACAGCGCAATTAATGACTGCTTTGGGTGGGAATATTTCCTAAACACTTGCTTTCTTTTCAATCGGTGATTGACCAAACCATTAAGCCTTACATCTTGGTTTTCAGATGCAAGGCTTATACTATGTATTTGAAAGTAATAATAAAATAGATAGTATGTACTATTGAACACGAACTTTTATGACACACCGTTTATAAAAACAGTGCGCCTGACACTGCCCCGAAGAGCATGACCCACAGTGGATGAATTTTTTTCACTAAGCTTAACCCTGTCGCAACGATAACGATCGCGATAAGTAACCAGTTCTGAGCAGATGCTGCGGCAATAATATATGCACTGACCAAAACCAAGCCGACGGTAATCGGTTTCAGTGCTTTTTCAAACATGCTGCGTAGTGGATGATCCTTAAACTGGTTCCAAAACTTGAGTGCAAATACAGTCAGTATAGAAGAGGGCCCAAACTTTGCCAATGAAGTCACGAACAGTCCAGCAGGTCCAGCCACATGCCAACCGACCAGTGGCACAATCATCATATTGGGGCCCGGAGCCGCTTGAGCCATGGCAAACATGGTGCTGAACTCTGTGGCAGTAAGCCAACGATGCACTTCAACCACTTGATGCTGCATTTCTGGCAAAATGGCATTGCCACCACCAAAGGCCAGTATAGAAAGCTGGGTAAAAACGATAGCTAAGGTGAGTAAAATCATGCGTTTTTTCCTCTTTTTTTCAAGCTTAAGACTGCGACATTGATGCTCACTAAGATCAGTAACGTTAATGCCAAGGGAATCTTAATGATCAGCATAAAGACAATGGTCAGCGCAATGGTAAAGATCGTGAGGTAACTTTTCAGAATGGGTTTCAGCATTTTTAGCCCCATCGCAAATAGTAAACCTGCTGCTGCCGCTGCCAGTCCCTGTATCATGTGCTGAATCACGGGGATACTTTGAAATTGGCTATAGAGCTGATACAGTAAAATCACAATCACCGTCGGTGCAAAAATTAACCCGAGAACGGCACTAATCGCACCTTTAACCCCCTGAAACTCATAACCAATGGCAACGGCCATATTAATGATGTTTCCTCCAGGGAGGATTTGACAGACACCCAATAAGTGCGTGAACTCTTCCGTGTTGAGCCATTTTTGGTCTTCTACAACCATTTGATGTGCAAGTGGCAATACGCCACCAAAGCCCATGAGTCCCAGCTTCATAAAGCCTGCAAATAATTCCCGTGAAGTTGGATGGGTTATTTGTTCAGCAGGGAGCACTTCAGTGTTCATGTCTTTCGCCTTTTGTGGAATGTGCCCAGTATGAACCTGTAGAGATATGTTGAAAAATGCTATTTTTGACGTTATATATACTGAAAAAGTATGTTTAATAGGGCAGACATGATCGATATCCATAAACTCAGAGCATTTGTTGCAGTGGTAGAAGAAAGTAATATTTCGCATGCAGCTGTTCGTTTGAATATGCAACAACCACCGTTGACACGGATTATCAAAAGCTTGGAAGAAGAGTTGAATACACAACTGCTAAAGCGTTTGCCGCGTGGTGTTGAGGTAACGGAGGCGGGCAAGGTATTGTACAAAGAAGCCCTTGCGATATTGGCGCATGCACAGTTAATTCCTAAACGTGTGCAGGATATTTCTTTGGGGGTCGAAGGTCAGATTAATATTGGCTTTACCAACTCGGTTGGCTTACATCCTTTTTTACCGGCCTTGCTGCGTAACTTTCGGGAAACTTTTCCACGTGTTTCAATTCATCTGGAAGAAGATGGCAGTAGCTCGCTGATAGACTCCATTAGTAATGAAAAAAATGACATTGTGTTCTTACGCAAACCTGCACCGATTGGCCTTGGTTTAACCAGTCTACATGTATTAGATGAACCGCTCATTGTGGCTTTACCCAACAATCATCCTTTGGCTGAACAAGCCGAACCGATTCACTTGCTGGATCTTGAACCGCATGATTTTGTGTTATACCGACGTTTAGCTGGACAAGATTTATTCGATAATATTTTGGCCAGTTGTTACCAAGCTGGATTTAGTCCCAAAATTGTACAAGAAGCGCCACGTTTAACCTCAAGCTTAAACTTGATTGCTGCAGGGATTGGTTTATCCATCGTGCCTGAGGCCATTCGTGACTTTTGGAATAAGCAGATTGTTTATAAAACGCTTAAGGCCAATAACCCATGTATTGCGCCGATTTATGCAGTGTATAAAGAAAATATAGACAATGTCCGTTTGCAACACATCTTAAAGTTATTGCAATAATTCGTTGAATATTGAGCACTTTATTCTGCCTGACAAGAGCTGGCTTAAAGTGCTAAGGTAGAGTGATGATGTGTTGTATTTAAAGTTTTATAACTATAACGAATGCTCGTACGGAGCAAAATATAATATTTAGCAATATGGGGTGTTTAACCCATGCTTTTTAATAAGGTTTCTTTTGCACTCACGGCTCTACTTTCTTCCACTGTGGTAATGATGAGTGGTTGTGCAACCAGTCTGTCTAGCACCGCTTCAAACACACAACAACAGGCGCAAAATGCCTTATTGGTCTATGGTGGCCACATTTTAACCATGCAAGGCATGCAGCCCAGCTATGTCGATGCCATGATAATTCAAGATGGAAAGATCCGTTATACAGGCCCATTGTCTGAGGCTGAAAAGCTTGCGCCACAGGCGAAACGCTTAAACTTGAATAACAAGACCGTCATCCCTGGCATCATCGATGCACATAGTCATTTAAACTCTGTCGGTATGCAGCAAACTGTGGCAAATTTATATCCGCCGCCAGATGGCAAGGTGGTGAGTATTGCCACACTTATCCAAGAAATGAAGGCGTGGGCGAAGCAAAAGCCAACCTTTGTCCAAGCGACTTCTGGCTGGATTATTGGCAATGGTTATGATGATGCCCAGCTACAAGAGAAAGCTCATCCAACAGCCACAGATTTAGATCAGATTTCAACGACTCAACCTGTACTGATTTTGCATCAGTCTGGACATTTGGCCTCTGTGAATCACAAAGTGCTAGAGTTGTTAGGCATTAATGAAAAAAGTAGTAACCCCAGTGGTGGTGTGATTCGACGAGTAGTCGGGACAAATATTCCAAATGGTGTACTGGAAGAAAGTGTTGTGATTGAAGCCATGCTACAGGCGTTTAAAACGGTCCCACCTGAAATGATGCAGCAGATGGCGTTGACTGCGGTACAGACTTATATGAAAAATGGTTACACCACGGTACAAGAAGGACGAGCTGATCGTGGTACTTCAGAACTTTGGCGCAGTTTGGCTAATCAAAACAAATTAGCGATTGATGTCGTCTCTTATCCTGATATCAGTTCAGAACAGGCATATATGCTTGAAAAAGGAGTAAGCAAAAACTATGTCAATCACTTTAGAATTGGTGGCGTGAAAATTAGCTTAGATGGTTCACCCCAAGGTAAAACAGCATGGTTAACTGAACCCTATGTGGTTCCGCCTGAAGGGAAAGATAAGAACTATCGTGGCTATCCTGCATTTCCAGAGCAAAAAACAGTCCAGCACATGATTGATTTGGCTTTCAGGCAGCATTGGCCCATTTTGGCACATGCCAATGGTGATGCTGCGATTGATCAATACCTCAATGTGATTGCCAATGCGCAAAAGAAATATGATGCCTCACAGCGACGAGATGTCATTATTCATGCGCAAACTATGCGAGAGGATCAACTGGATCGAGCAAAGCAGCTTCATTTGATTCCATCCTTCTTTTCTTTGCATACCTACTACTGGGGGGATTGGCATGTGGCACAAACCTTAGGTGAAAAGCGTGCTGAACACATCTCACCAACAGGTTCAGCCTTAAGAAAAGGCATGATTTTCACCGAGCATCACGATGCTCCTGTTATCCCACCGAAAAGCATGATGGTGTTGGATGCAACGGTTAATCGCACCACGCGAACAGGCAAAGTTTTGGGTGAGGCACAAAAAGTCAGCCCGTATATCGCACTTAAAACGATGACGGACTGGGCTGCATATCAGTATTTTGAAGAAGATATTAAAGGCACTTTAAGTACAGGGAAATACGGTGACTTTGTTATTTTAAGTGACAATCCAATCACAATTGATCCGTCTAAAATCAAAGATATCAAAGTCCTTGCAACTTATAAGCAAGGACAGTTGGTTTATCAAAGATAAAGTTGTTTAGCGGCTTGTAAACCTGCGACTGAAAAGGTCATGAGATGTTTGACTAAAAGTGCAGGTTCAAGCTTGGAGACATTTTTAAGAGGGCTTGGACCATTTGCATCTGCCAAAATCAGCATCATACAAGGCGCGACGGTGCTGAGTACACAAGGCAAAAGTGCAGGATGATTTTCATCGATACCTGAAACTTGGCTAATAATTTTTTTAACCAAAAGAAACTTTCGCGCACCATCATTTTGCATAAACGTGTATAGGTGGGTAGTCGGTGAAAAAAGTTCGCGAACAAACACTTTGCTGTGCCAGACATCGGTTTCAACCAGTTTACCGATCAGGCTTTCAAAAAAAGCTTCCAGTTTTTCAGTGGGCGTTTTAGAGCTGTTAAGCAAGGTCAAGAGTTCTTGTTCATCAATATAATGTGTATGTGCTTCGGCAAGTACGGCACGATATAAGCCATCACGACCATCGAAGTGATAGTTAATGGCAGCTAAATCGACTTCGGCCAGCTTGGCAATAGCTTTACTCGTGGTTTTTGCAAAACCATCCTGAGCAATTAGGCGGCCAGCAGCATCCAAAATTTTCGATTTGGTTAAATCACCATCGCTACGTCCAGCTCTAGACATTATTTACTCTGCATCAAAATTTAGACTTGAAGTATATCTTTCTTAACTGAATTGTTATAGTTTAAATTAAATTTAAACTTGTATTAAAACTAAGCGAAGGTTTGGTGTGCATGAACAAAAGTAAGTTCATACTGCTGGTTGGGGTGTTGCTCATTGCTGTAGCGGCTGCATTGTTGTGGTTCAGTCGAGACAAAGCCGATCCCGATCATCTGGTGCTATATGGCAATGTTGATATTCGACAAGTCTCGCTTGCATTTGAAACGGCTGGGCGTATTCAAAGCTTGGCTGTTCAAGAAGGTGATCGCGTTCAAAAAGGTCAGGTTCTTGCAGAACTGAATACTGACTCGCTGACTATACAAGCACAGCAAGCCCAAGCGCAGTTACAAGTTCAACAGCAAACCTTAAATGAACAAGCTGCGGGCAATCGACCTGAAGAGATTACCCAAGCGAAAGCGAAAGTACAGTCTGCCCAAGCCCAATTTGAAAATGCCGATAAACAATACCAACGTTTAAATGTCTTGAATCGGAGTACTGCGGGTCAAGCGGTGAGTAAGCAAGAGGTTGATGCTGCAAAAAGCAATATGAAAATGGCGGAAGCGGCCGTAGGTGAAACAAAAGCCAACCTAGAGCTACTTTTGAAAGGTGCACGCGCAGAAGATCGTGAAGCGGCTAAAGCACAATATGAATCGACCAAAGCCAATCTTGATTTGATTGATTATCAAATTACACAAAGTCAGCTGCAAGCACCTGTGAATGGCGTAATTCGTGCACGTTTACAAGAAGTTGGTGACATGACGACTTCAAACAAGTCCGTCTATACCATTGCCCTGATCCATCCTAAATGGGTGCGTGTTTATGCCAATGAAATGGATCTTGGGCATATCAACATGGGCGCAGCAGCACAAGTTATTCGTGACTCACAACCGAATCAGCCCATCACAGGAAAAATTGGTTATATCTCATCTGTCGCGGAATTTACCCCGAAAACGGTACAGACCGAAGATATTCGCACGACTTTGGTTTATGAAGTCCGTATTTATGTCGATGACCCGAATGACCAACTGAAGATGGGACAACCTGTGACGGTGAACATAGCCAAATCATCTCGCCCAATGGCCACGAACAATCCTTAAGGCAGGGGAATATGTCGATGTCAGTAGAGAGCATTGTGATTGCCACGGATTTAAACAAAACCTTTAAAGCAGAACAAAAAGGTTTGGATGATGTGCAGGCTTTGCAAGGCATAAATATGCAGATCAAAACAGGACAATTGACGGCTTTGGTTGGGCCTGATGGTGCAGGTAAAACTACATTTTTAAGATTGATCGCAGGTTTATATGAGCCAACTACTGGAAGCTTAAAAGTCTTAGGAATGGATGTCGCCAAAGACCCGCAATTTGTGCAAGATCGTATCAGCTACATGCCGCAAAAGTTTGGTTTGTATGAAGACCTCAGTATTCAAGAAAATTTAGACTTGTATGCGGATTTGCATGGCGTGCCAATGGACGTTCGCAAGGAGCGTTTTGCACGTTTGCTCAAGATTACCGACTTGGCGCGCTTTACTGAACGTCCCGCAGGAAAACTCTCTGGGGGTATGAAGCAGAAGTTAGGTTTGGTCTGCACTTTAGTCCGTTCACCTGAACTATTGCTGTTGGATGAGCCAAGTGTCGGTGTCGATCCACTCTCACGCCGTGATTTGTGGATCATCATTGAACAATTGGTGAGGGAGGAGAGCCTGAGTGTCATTCTCAGTACGGCGTATATGGATGAAGCTGAGCGCTGTCATCAGGTTTATGTCATGTTGGATGGGCAAGTCTTAAAGCAAGGTACACCCGACGAGCTGACGGCTCAGGCACAGGGACAAACATGGCAAGTAAAACCCAGACCTGACATGAAGGCGCGGGTGTTACAAGCACATTTACTTGATAATCAATATTATATTGCCGATACAGTGCCCAAAGGAGATGTAGTGCGTTTTATTACGCGAACTGAAAGCTCAACACTTCCTACAGATCTGTTACCCAAAGGCCTTGTTGCGGAACAGAGGCCAGCAGAATTAGAAGATGCATTTATGTTGCTTTTACATGTGGCGAAGCATACTCAAAAAATGGTATTGGCACAGGAAAATTTAGCTTTAGACCCTTCAATAACTTTGATAGAAAACTCTGATCCACCACAAGTGAAAACAGAGCAGAGTGTAAAACAGCAGCTTGAAAAACCTGTGATTGTGGTGAAGGATTTGGTACGCACCTTTGGTGATTTTACCGCCGTGGCCAGTACCTCGTTTGATGTGTATCGAGGCGAAATTTTTGGTTTACTTGGCCCTAATGGTGCAGGTAAGACCACGACGTTTCGTATGCTCTGTGGCTTACTGCCCGCCAGCAGTGGTGTGTTGGAAGTGGCAGGCATGAATTTACGTACAGCTCGTGCGCAGGCAAGGGCAAAAATTGGTTATGTATCGCAGAAGTTTGCCCTGTATGGCAATTTGAGCGTGTTGGATAATTTAAAATTCTTTGGTGGCGCTTATGGCTTATCGGGCAAACAGTTAAAGCAGCAAATTGATAAAGCGTTGCTCCAATTTGAACTTAAGCCATACGCAAAAAGCGGTGATCTACCAAATGGTTTTAAACTGCGTTTGTCGATGGCAGCAGCACTGTTACATCAGCCTGAAATTGTATTTTTAGATGAACCGACCAGTGGTATTGATCCGTTAGCAAGGCGCTCTTTTTGGTACACCATTGGAGAGCTAGCGAACCAAGGCATGACCATTATTGTGACCACACACTTTATGGAAGAAGCTGAATATTGTGATCGGATTGCGATTCAAGATGCAGGGAAATTGTTGGCGATTGGCACACCTCAACAGATTCGTGGGATGGCACAATTAGAGGGTGTAAACGATATGAATAGCGCTTTTATTGCCATCGTTGAACAGTCCCGTGCGGACATGCAGGCTCACTGAGGAGCGTCAGATGAATCATTTCTCAGCTTTCTGGACACGACTGTTTGCCTTGACACGTAAAGAATCCAAACAGCTGCTTCGTGATAAAAGTAGTATGGCGATCGGTTTCATTCTACCGATTATTTTAATTTTGCTGTTTGGTTATGGGCTGTCTTTCGACTTAACCAACGGACGAGTTGGGGTTGTCGAGCAACAGCCCACGCCACAGAGTCAGCAACTGATGAGTGGCTTAAACGGCTCTAAATACATTACCGTCAAGCACTATCCAAGCTTTAGCCAAGCTGAAGCCGCAATAGGCAAGGCTGAAATTGATGCCATCGTCAATATACCCAGCAACTTTGCGGAGCAATATACAAATGGAGTGGGTGTTGTTCAGGTCATTACCAATGGCCGTTCGACCAGTATTGCTTCGGCCTTGCAGGGCTATATTACCAGTGCGCTCAATACCGCCAGTTTGATACAAGCAGACCGAACAAATGCAGCTTCGGTGGGTAGCGTCATCACGGTTGAACAACGTATGTGGTTTAACGAGTCCGCAAATAGTACGTGGTTTTTAGTACCGGGTTTAATTGTCTTGATTTTGACTTTAGTCGGAGCATTTTTAACAGGTTTGCTGATTGCACGT
Source organism: Acinetobacter sp. P1332 (assembly GCF_044057475.1). NCBI lineage: Bacteria > Pseudomonadati > Pseudomonadota > Gammaproteobacteria > Moraxellales > Moraxellaceae > Acinetobacter > Acinetobacter sp. P1332. The sequence continues at coordinate 1,961,054 of NZ_CP171157.1, read as the reverse complement.
GAGCGCGAGCGTGGCACTTTAGAAGCATTATATGTTACGCCCGTACGTCCTCTAGAAATTGTACTTTCAAAACTGGCGCCCTATATCGTGATTGGGATGATTGATATTGTGATGTGCTTAGTTGCAGCACATGTTCTGTTTGATGTACCCATTCGCGCATCACTACTCTCTGTCATGAGCGCTTCTTTTTTATATTTAATGGTGTCGTTACTGTTGGGGCTGATGATTTCAGGCCTATCAAAAAGTCAGTTTCAAGCCAGTCAGATGGCACTGCTTGCCAGCTTCATGCCCGCTTTGATGCTTTCAGGTTTTGTGTTCGACACACGAAACCTACCGCTAATTGTGCAAATCGTCAGCAATGTTTTACCTGCAACGCACTATATGACTTTGATTAAAACTCTATTACTCGGTGGTGATGATTGGTCTTTGTGGCTCAAAGAGTGTGGCATTTTATTGATTTATATCGTGCTATTCACAGCAATGACCGCGCGTACACTGAAAAAGCGCTTGGGCTAACGAAAGGAAAAATGGTGTTATGGCAACGTTAATGCGCTGGTTTCGTTATCTTTGGGTACTGATTCGAAAAGAGTTTTTAGCTATTTTAGTCGATCCAGCCAATCGGGTGACCTTAATCGCGCCTGTATTGATCCAAGCGGTCTTGTTTGGTTATGCCGCAAGTTATGATGTGAATCATGTTGATTATGCCGTGCTGGATCAAAGCCGAAGCCAAAGCTCACAACAAGTTTTAGCGCATTTAGATGGTTCAGGAATTTTTAAACGAACAGCAGATTTGCAAAATAATCAACAAATCCAACAGGTGATTAATGATCGAACAGCCTTGGCGGTCATCACCATTCCTGCTGATTTTGAGGATAAGCTAAATAATCAAGAGTCTTCGCCGATTCAAGTGATTCTAGATGGGGGAAACTCATCAACCGCAAGTATGGCGGGTTCTTACATCAGCAATGTAGTAGGGCAGGTCAATCAAGAACGTTTGGGAATCAACTCCGCGATCACGGTACAAGCGCGGACATGGTATAACCCGAATGTCGAGTCGAGATGGGGCATCATGCCATCTCTGATTGCAACCTTAAGTATGATGCAGACACTGTTACTTTCTGCACTTTCAGTAGCACGCGAGCGTGAACAAGGGACTTTTGATCAGCTCTTAGTTACACCTTATACCCCGACGCAGATTATGATTGGGAAGGCCATTCCGCCGATTATTATTGGAGTTATTCAATCTTCCATTATTTTAGCGATTATTCTTTTCTGGTTTCAGATCCCGATGAATGGCTCCTTGACCTTACTTTATTTTGGATTATTTGCCTTTAATATTGCCGTTGTGGGTGTGGGACTGTCGATTTCAGCAATTGCACTGAATATGCAACAAGCCATGCTGTATACTTTCTTTTTGATCATGCCTTTGACACTTTTATCTGGTTTACTAACTCCTGTGCAAAATATGCCTGAAGTATTGAATTGGCTGACTTATGCCAACCCGTTACGCTTTGGCATAGACTTGGTACAACGGGTGTATTTGGAAGGTGCGAGTTTTGCGCAAGTGAAATGGGACTTTGTACCGATGTTGATATTAGCCGTAATTACTTTGCCTTTAGCTGCGTGGTTATTTAGAAATCGTTTGTCATAAGAGAGTGATATCTTTATGTCTCGCTTATCGATACAGGCAGTGATCAGGCATTTGACGTTAAATAATGCAATCAATATCGGTTCATGATTAAAAAAAACGATTTTTGCATTGTATTTCTGGCTTAAGCTTTTTATTATTGCCCGCTTGTTTTCGCGATCAGCTTGGAATGGAACCTTGAGTAATTTTCTAACCGAACACCTGATTCATCGAGATGAAGACTTTATGGTCATCCATAAGCCTGCAGGTATACTCACCGTTCCGGGGAAGACAGAAGACTTACAAGATTGTATGATCAATCGTTTAGTCAAACTAGAACCTAAAACACTACTGATCCACCGTCTTGATCGCGATACCTCAGGTATCTTGGTTTTTGGTCTCAGCCGTTGGGGGCAAAAATCCATTTCTCGTCAGTTTCAAGAACGTCAAACCGATAAAACATATCAAGCGATTGTGGCTGGTCATTTAGATGGTCAGGGCACTGTTGATGTGCCTGTGATTTATGATCCATCCCGTCCACCGTTACATATTGCAGAGCCCAGTCATAACAAGCCTGCTTTGACGGAGTGGAAAGCCATTGAACATTTTGAAATACAGGGTCAGCCCGTGACTCGTGTGGCGCTCACCCCCATTACAGGGCGTTCACATCAACTTCGTGTACATATGCAGTTTTTAGGTCATCCTATCGTGGGAGATACGCTTTATGCTGCGCCTGACCAGCAAGATTTGATGCCGCGTTTGTGTTTACACGCAGAGCGTTTGAGTTTTCATCATCCCCAAACCAATGAACGTATCGAATTTATTTGTCCAGTACCATTTTAAGTACGTGGAATCATCAACTTTGCTCACTTTTTTAGTGAGCTTTATGTCAAAATATATTGCTTAAAGGTGTATAATTTTGCTCAAATATCAAACAATGTTTGAGCATTAAATTTGCAGTCCTAACTTGTAGATAAAGGTGGAAAAATTGCAGCAGTTTGCTATTGGTCAACGTTGGTTATCAGATACTGAAACGGAACTCGGTCTAGGAGTTCTTATTGATGTAGATGAGCGATCTGTCAGCATCTTATTCCCTAAAAGTGATGAAACACGTGTATATGCACGGAATAATGCACCTTTATCACGTATCATTTTTAACGTGAACGATGAATTACAAGATCAAGAAGGCACCAAGTGGACGGTTGAATCACATGAAGACCGTCATGGTGTGGTGCGTTATAATGTTGTTCGTCGCTTAGAAGATAGTACGGAAGAACGTAAATCACTGAATGAGACTCGCATTGGCGCTCAAATTCAGCTGTCTAAACCGCTTGATCGCTTATTGGCAAGCCAAATTGACTATAAAGAATGGTACGACTTACGTATTGAAGCAATGCTGATGCAAGCCAATATGAAGTCGAGCCCTTTACGTGGCATGGTCGGTTCACGTGTCGGTTTGATTCCTCATCAGTTGTATATTGCACACGAAGTGGGTCAGCGTTTTGCTCCCCGTGTCCTTTTAGCCGATGAAGTGGGCTTAGGTAAAACCATTGAAGCTGGATTAATCATCCATCAACAGCTTAAAACGGGCCGTTCAGAACGCATCCTAATTTTGGTACCCGATTCACTGCAATATCAGTGGATGATTGAAATGCGTCGTCGTTTCAATTTGAACTTCTCATTATTTGATTTAACCCGTACGGCTTCAATCAAAGAACATGACCCTGAACTGAATCCATTCCTGACTGAACAATGCATTATTGCGTCAATCGATTTGATGATTGACCATGATGACTTGCGTGAACAAGCCCTAGAAGCTGGTTTCGATCTGTTGGTGGTCGATGAAGCACATCACTTGATGTGGAATGAAGAAGACGGTGGCAATGACCGCTATGACTTGATCGAAGAGCTAGCAGAAAAAACACCGGGTGTTTTACTGTTAACGGCAACCCCAGAACAGCTGGGTGTGGAAAGTCACTTTGCGCGTTTACGTTTACTTGACCCGCAGCGTTTTAGTTCGCTGGATCGTTTCTTGGATGAAGAAACCCAGTATCAACAAACTGCAAAAATTGCTGAAGTACTGATGTCAGATATGCCACTTGAAGAAGGGCATTTGGCTGCATTGGAGGGTTTGCTAGGGCATCGCATTGAAGATGCACCCGAACAACGTTTCCGTGCCATTCATGAGCTTTTAGACCGTCATGGTACAGGGCGTATTTTGTTCCGTAACACCCGTGAGGCCATTCAAGGTTTCCCAGGTCGTGACTGTCAGCCTGCACCTTTGCCTGCACCAGAAAACTGGTCTAAAGATGGTAAATTGCGTGAACAAATGTGGCCAGAAGAAGCACAGCTTGACGGTGCATGGATGGAAGCTGACCCGCGTGTCATGTGGCTCATGGAAAAACTACGTACAGATTTAAAACACAAAAAAGTGTTGTTGATTGCACGTAGTGGTCCAGTAGTTGAAGCGCTTGAAAATGTACTCCGTTTACATGCGGGTATTCGTACCGCTATGTTCCATGAAGGCATGAGTTTACTTGAGCGTGACCAAGCGTCGGCCTACTTTGCTGAAGAATCTTATGGTGCACAAATTTTACTGTGCTCTGAAATTGGTTCTGAAGGTCGTAACTTCCAGTTTGCATCAGATTTGATTTTATTTGACTTGCCTGCAAACCCAGATGTACTTGAACAACGTATTGGTCGTTTAGACCGTATTGGTCAAGAAAACCGGATTCAAATTCATGTGCCGTATCTAATTGGTACAGCGCAAGAACGTATGTTCCGTTGGTATAACGAAGCCTTGAATATTTTCAGTAATATCTCGCCAACTGCTCAAACTTTACAAGAAAACTTTATTGTTGAATTGAAAGATTGTTTACTGACAGATCAAGGTCAGCAGTTTGATGACTTACTCGAAGCGGTCAGCGTACAACGTGAAGCCTTAGAAGCAGAGTTACAATCAGGTCGCGACCGTTTGCTTGAATACAACTCTTGTCGTCCAATTGTGGCGCAAGAAATTGTGCAAGCGCTTGAGTCTTATGATGACAACACCACTTTGCCAATGTTTATGAAGCGTTTTATGGCGTCGACAAACATTGATTTTGACGAGCAAAGCAATGGTACAGTCATCATTAAACCAACCGATCAAATGCAAGTTCAAGGTTTAACCTTGGACGAAGAAGGCATGACTGCAACCTTCTACCGCGATCAAGCTCAGATACGTGAAGATGCTCAGTATTTAACCCTTGAACATCCATTTACTGAAAGTGTGATGGAAATGATCAACACTCAAGGTTTTGGTAGTACCAACGTTGCAGTGTTGAAGTCAGCTGCTTTACCACAAGGTTCGGTGTTGTTAGAAGTGTGGTTTAAGGTCGATGTGGTTGCACCGAAAGCATTGAATTTGCCTTCAAGCTTACCGCAGCAGCTGGTTCGCGTTTTGTTGAGTGAAAAGGGTCAAGACCTGTCGCAGAAAATTGCGCCTGAAATCTTAAAACCATATTTACATCATTTGGATGGTAATAGCTGTCGCCAAGTCGTGAAAGCACGCCGTGAAGTGATTGAACAGCGTTATGTACAAGCATTAGAGCTTGCACGTGCGGCTTTACCGAGCTTTGTGCAACAGGCGAAAGAAGTCTACGGCAGTAAGTGGCAATACGAAATTGACCGTCTGACTTACTTAAAGCAGTTTAATCCGAGTATTCGTGAAGACGAAATTTCACGTCTACAAAAACTGCAAAAAGAAGGTCTTGGTTTGCTAGATGGCCTATCGGTTACACCAGAAGCAATTCAAGTGATGGTTGTGGTTAAACCATAATTGGAATTGCTGTATGAAAAGCACCTTTGGGTGCTTTTTTAATGGATCCTTAAAAAAGGGATGTCTAAGTTGTATTTGAAAAGTAATTCATTGAAATTTTAAGCGCTTGCTTATGCTAGAATTTTCGCCATTAAAACTCTAATGTATCGAACAATAAATTATGTCTAAAGCTCTAGTAACAATGGGTTCAAAAACAACACATGGTGGCATAGTCACTGAGTGTGAAAACAGTTTTGTGATCAATGGTATTGCTGTGCATTTAAATGGAATGAAGCACTTTTGTCCAAAGTGTCGAATGGTGGTTTCTGCGATTGCAGCAGATCAGAGTACAACGGTCTTGGGGCGTGCTGTGGTGATTGCAGGAGACAAAACCAACTGTGGCGCTACTTTCTTAGGCAATCAAAATCTAACTGTTTCTGCAAAGTGATCTCAGATCTATCCCAGAATATTTTTAAAAATTGGCCGAAGTGATCAAAGTCCATGACTTAGGATTCATCCTGCGCCATTTCGTTTGGATTAAAAAAAGATTATGGTAAATAGGCTATAAAACAATAGATCTGAATGACATGAGCAAACCAGCCTTACACTTTACCCATGCAAACGGCATTCCCTCGGGCAGCTATCAAAAATTCTTCCAATTTTTAAATCAAGATTTTGATGTCAAAGCGATCCCGATGATTGGTCTAGATCCTCACTATCCCGTGGAATACCGTTGGGAAGCGTTGGTGGATCAAGTTATTTCAGATATTGAACAGCAGTTTCCACGGCAACAAGTGATTGGTTTAGGGCATTCTTTTGGCTCTTTACTCACACTTATGGCGGCCTATAAAAAACCACAGTTGTTTTCGCAAGTGATTATCATGGACCCACCGTTTGTGATCGGTTCAAAAGCCTTTTTATTTGAAGCGTTACAAAAGCTGGGATCAAAGTCCATTGAAAAACTTACCCCAGCTGCGGTGACCGTCAAACGGCGTGATCATTGGGAAAGTATTGAGCAGGCCAGTCAGGTGCTCAGACCGAATCGTATTTTTAAAGACTTTGATGAACAGTGTTTTGCAGACTTTATAGCGTGTGGTTTAAAAAGTGATCCGACTCGAAATGGGGTGACGCTAACCATTCCCAAACATACTGAAGCTGAGATCTTCAGGACAGTGCCTGCATGGTGGTGGCGTACCCCACGCAAAGCACCTGATATGCCGATTCATGTGTTGACTGCAAAAGATAGCCATTTCTATAAGCAAGGTTTACCCCAAGGGATGAAAAAAACCTATGCGATCGACTATAGTGTGCTTGAAGGCGGGCATATGTTTCCGCTAGAACAACCGAAACAGACCGCAGAATTTGTACACCAGCTCATTAAAGAGCAACAGCGAAACAAATAAGAAAATATTTCTGTGAGTCTGTTGAGTGTAATAACAGATTAGCGAATCATCGCCTCATCCAAATGACGTGAACCTTCCAAAATCATGCGAATCATGATCATGGTTTGTTCAGCCATTTTTTTACGCTCTACACTTGGCATATCAATCACTTTGGCACCCATATTGAAAACCAATTGGGTGATTGCCATGGACACCAATTCAGGGTGGAAGAGTTTGCTATTATTTAAACGTTCTAAACGAATTAAATCGTCTTTCAGTTCTTGTTGGAAATAATTCAACTGTCTTTCGACCGCATTTTTATAAGATGCCGAACCCGTATATGCTTCGCGTAATAGCAGGCTTAAGTTGCCATCATCCGCATCGAGTTGTTCAATAAAAACTTCGACTGAGCTACGAATAATACTTTCTTGGCGAATGGCCTTGATCCGTGCTTCATGCAAAATTTGGCGTAGCACAACACCTGCACGTTCAATCAACTCGATAGCCAGTTCATCGGTATCTTTAAAATGACGATAAAAACTATTCGGCGCAATGCCTGCTTCACGTGCGACTTCACGCAAGCTCAGGGATGCAATACTTTTTTCAGGACCAATCAAATTTAAAGCAGCTTGAAACAGTTCATCTTTTGTAATCGTTGCTTTTCGACCAACACTACGTGCAAGCACTGGTGCATGTTTTTTTGAAGCTTCATGCTCTGTGTTGGTTGTATGGGTTTGAATGGTGGTCGGTGTCATATTTATCAAGCAATTAAATCAATCGGTTCATTATAGCCCCACTGGTCGGCATTGTGAAACGAAACGAAACAATCAGAGTATATATACAAATATATATACATGTGTATAATAATTAAAAATCTATGGCGTGGTCCTTTACTATGCAGATCCTTGAAAAAACTAAATCTCCTTTAACTGAGTATGCTGAGAGTGTTATAGACCGACACACTGCTAACTTTTGGCTTCAAAAAATCAACCCACTTTGGTCGATATACCAAGCTTTGGGTAAAGTGGTAAAAAAAGAGCAAGTTGCACACGATATGGTGAGTTTAACGCTGCAAACCAATCGTCATTTTCAAATGGGGCAAGCGGGGCAACACCATCCTGTATATGTCGTGGTGCAAGGCGTACGTTATGAACGTACCTATAGTTTGACCCAGATTGATGCGCAACATGTCTTACTCAATGTAAAAATGGTAGACCAAGGCAAGGCAAGTCATTGGCTATGTGAGCAGGCTCAAATCGGCGATGTCTTAGAATTCGGCCAGCCTTATGGCGATATGCAATTGACTGTAAATGATCAACAGCTAATTTTACTTGCTGCGGGCAGTGGTATTACCCCCATGCTGAGTTTACTGAAACGTTTAGAGAAGACTGCCAAGCTTAAAAAGCAGCATGTACATTTGATGTATTGGGTGAAAAAACATACTGATGCAGCTTTCAAAGCATATTTTGAGCAGTTGGCAGCACAATACTCAAACTTTACATTCAGCATGTTTTATACCCAAGAATCAGATGAAGGTGAGCGTTTAAACCAAAACCATATGTCTGGATTGGATCAGATTGAAAATGCAACGGTATATGCATGTGGCCCTTCAGGTTTTGTGGCTACGGTTGAGCAGCTTTTCGCTCATGCTAACACCTTAAAAACTGAAGCTTTTAGCATGAGTCCATTTGCAAACGATGATGTTGGTTTTGTGAATATTACCTTAACAAAGTCGAAAAAGATTTTAAGCATTCCAAAAGGTCAATCTATTCTTGCAAGTTTGGAACAGCAAAATGTGAAGCCTCAACATGGCTGCCGTATGGGAATCTGTAACAAATGTGCCTGCAACAAAGTGGAAGGTTCAACCAAAAACTTGGTCAATGGTGCACAAAATTCTGAGCCTGGAAATTTTCTAAAAATTTGTGTCAATACGGCACAAACCGATCTTATTGTTGATTTATAAGGGGAATAAATACAATGAATATGCCTGTTAAAGTTGAATATTTTAAAAACCCGAAGAATCGTGAGTTAACGACATTTGAGTTAGATGAACTTGCACGTGAGCTAGATGCCATTAAGCAAGAAGTACTGGATGATATTGGCGAGAAAGATGCGCAATATATTCGTCGTGTCTATGCAGCGGTGCGTTATGCATCTATTGCAGGTCGTGCATGTTTATTTGCAGGTTGGTTCCCACCTGCATGGGTGTTGGGCACGGGCTTGCTGAGTTTTGCCAAGATTATGGAAAACATGGAATTAGGTCATAACGTGATGCACGGTCAATATGACTGGATGAACGACCCTAAGTTTAATGGTCAAAACTATGAGTGGGACATCGTAGGTACAGCAGACAATTGGCGTCAGACCCATAACTACAAGCATCATACCTATACCAATATTAAAGGAATGGATGATGACATTGGATATGGTCTGCTTCGATTATTCCCAGAACAACGTTGGAAACCGGGCTTTTTATTGCAACCGATTTATAGCATTCCATTTTGTTTGTTGTTCCAATGGGGCGTTGCGATCCAAAACTTGGAATTAGGCAAATACTTCAAGGGACGTAAAAGCAAAGCGCAGACTTTAGCTGAATGGAAACCTATGCAGCGCAAAATTGGTAAACAATTGTTTAAAGATTATGTGTTTTTCCCACTCATTGCAGGGCCTGCGGCGTTGCCTGTGTTTACAGGGAATTTGGTTGCAAATGGTATCCGCAATATGTGGACATTTAGTGTGATTTTCTGTGGTCACTTCACCAAAGACGTTGAAGTTTTCCCGAAAAAAGTACTGGAAAATGAAAGCCGTGGTCACTGGTACATGCGCCAAATTCGTGGTTCGTCGAATTTAACTGGTTCAGAAGCATTCCATATTTTGACAGGGCACTTAAGTCATCAAATTGAGCATCACTTATACCCAGACGTACCTGCGCGTCGTTACCGCAAAATGGCACCGAAAGTACAAGCGGTGTGTGAAAAGTATGGCATTAACTATAACAATGCCAGCTTATTAAAACAGTATGGTAGCGTCATCAAACGTATTGTGAAATATGCGTTTCCCTTTAAAAAGTAAGTAAAAAGCCACTTCATTTGAAGTGGCTTTTTTTGTTATTTACTAAATTGACGTAATGTCTTTACCAGATGATTGTAATCACCTTGTTTGGCGATATTGAGCACATGTTCAATTTCGTGTTTTAACCATTTTTGTTTTGAAGCATTAAAAGCGAACTGCGCCAATAATACAAAGGGACTTTCACCGAATTTGATCGAAAGACCTTTGACATACTTGGGTGGAGATAACTGTTCCATACTGATGCCTTTTTATAATTTAAGTGGAATGGTTCTCAAAATATTTTTATTAGGCAAAATTTATCATAAATATATTTTTTGGTAAATAAAACATGCTGAATTTTAATAATAAATATTTTAAAAAATTCAACATGATTAATTATTAATCTATTCTTAATAATTAGCTTATTTGACGATGATTTGATGTTTTTGACAAGTCGGGAAGGCTTAAATCTGTCCCTACCAAATAGCTAAAATCAGCCAAAGACAACATTTGTTTATCTTCAATGCTATTCCCATAAGCATAAACGGCATGATAGCTATCTAGCTCATATTTTTCTTGGATACGTTGAGCTTTGTACTCACAGCTACAGTCCGCAGTCAGATAGCGCCCTGTATAGCGTTGTTGGTCTTGTTCAACTCTGGTACAGATCAGTTCAATTGAGAGTATTTCACACACATATTTTAAATAGATATCAATTGAAGCAGAGACCAAAACCACATCATCGCCCAAACTTTGGTGTTGTTTTAGTTGCCTATAAAGTGCTGGGTTGAGTCCTTTGATTAAGACTTCTGCATAGCGTTTTGCATAAGCGTCAATTTCGCTCACTTCAGCTTGCTTAAACATCGCATGGAAGAGTTTAGAGCGCATATGATGGGCAGGATAAAAACCTAAATAATAACTTTGAATATAAGGCAGAACTTTTAAGCCTTGTAGAGCAATATGCCGTTTTGAATGTACATAGAAGATGAACCCTGTAAAACTGTCTTTGTCATACAGGGTACCATCAAAGTCAAATAAGGCTAGATTTTTATGCGCTTTGCACGTTGCATGCATGTTTGATAACGTCCATTGACACGAGTGGCAAACCAGTTGGTATTATAGTCACGGCTGAGCTTTGGACCAGAAATGACAACTTCTGGCATCATGGCATAGAAAGGTTCTTTTTTAGTGACTTCTTGATAAAGCTTAGCCACCGCGCGATAGGTTGCTGTATCTTCAAATTTCTTCTCTTTCTCTTTTTTCAGGTCAGAGCGAATTTGACGCGGCGTAACCAAAATATTGTGCTGAGCGAAAACACTGATGAGTTCACGTTCTGATTGGCTTTTTGCAGATTTAGGTGAGCCATCTTTGCCATAAAGTAACAGGTCGCCGTCTAAATCAAGTTCTGCTTCAGTTAAGTCATTCAACATACTTTGGAAGGCTGCATTTCGACTTGAGTACATACCTGAGTTATAGTCGGCAAAACGGTAGAGCGGTTTGTCATAGTCAGCAGGGTACATCATCAGGCGGTGAATACCGTAATACAGACCACCATATTGGCTATAAAGGTCGGTACGTAGGTCAGCCATGCTGCCACCTTCACGTTTATTATCTTTGGCATAACCGATATGCACTTGCATTGAACCCAACGTGGTAATCGGGTTCATTTTTTCGCCTACGTCCTGACCGACAAGTTTGGCTGCACCTGTGAGCGCACTGACGTGATAGTGCTTTGACATATAGTCAAAAATTTCACGGTACAGTTCATCCAGTTCGCGTTCTGTTTTAACGCGGCGCATTTGACTTAAATAGTTATCTTCAGGACTCGGCTGCTCTTTTAAAACCTGTTGGAAATAGCCTGCGATGGTGCCACCAATGGCATCGCCGAGCTTATCTTTAAATTTTTCATCTAAGCGATCTTGGACTTCTTTAACCGCTTTTTCACCTAAACCATAAACTTGTGGATCTGCAACAAAGTTAGACTCTTGATCAACCACGGCAATGATCGAACACATATTCTCTTTATTTTGAGGAATGCCAAACTGTTCTGAAATATCGTAAATATCTTCAGCCCATGAACGGCGGTCATTTACGCGTCCAGGAATGATGCGTGCGATTTGTTCAGCATTGAGCTTAGGCTCATCATCTGTCCACCATGAACGATCACCGCAGGCAGTTAAGCCTATAGATATGGCCAAGACACTTAGTGTTTTTAAACCAGAAGAAAGAAACAGCTTTTTATTCATAAACAGAGAACACATGATAAAAGGTGAGCCGAAACAGCAGTTGCAGTATACTATGTCGGTCGAAAAAGTGATGAGTTTATATGTATATTGGTCGATATCAACTGTCAAATCATTTGATTGCTGTTCCGATGCTGGGTGGGTTCGATTATTAAGGATAATGAGTATTATTTAGTCTGTTATCGGTTTTATTATGACGGCTGGCGCAAAATTTGTGCAATAGATTGAGGAGAGTTTAACTTATGATATTTCCATTTTTTGAAATTCTTTTTTTTAATAAATTAAACAGAAAATAGTTCAATGAATAGGATGACAACTTTAAAAGGCATCTAATTCCTAATACAACTCACGCTTAAGAGATAGGATAGGCCTTACTTTGTCATTACAAGTCATCTTTGGGCGTGACCATCATGCAAAAAAGATATCAAAACGATGTTTCTAATTTTCGATGAACTATGAACAATAGTTATGGAGTACAGCCAAAGGCTCGATAACAAGCCTCAAAAGCTTATCAAAGAGTAGGCTTTTCTATTTGTGCTATAGTTTAATTGTTACTTAGCAGGCAGAACAATATGAATATCTGTATTGGTGGTGACTTGGATGGTCAAGTAGTGATTTTAAATAAGATGCGATTTAATGCAAAAGAGATAGATCAAAATAAATCATCGAGCTATATCAAGCAAAAGTATGTTAAGGGCGATCAAGTCTTTAATTTTTGGCGACATGCAGAAATGAAAATATGGGATGTTACTCATCAAGTTGAGTTGATTTTAGGAAAGAAAAATTAGCTAGAAGCGGGTAAATAAGCTTTATTCGCTTTTAGTGAAGATTTTCTTATCAATATCGATGAAAAAGCATTTCATGTGGGGTTGGGTGGTAGCAATAAAATAATATGTTAAGGTCTATCTATTGCGCGCTAAAAAGCTTATAGTGATAGTGTATTAGAATTATTTATTTTATTGTATTTACTAAAGTTATTTCGCAATTGATTCAACTCTGCGGTTTATCCGATGTATATGATTTAAAAGATTAATTCTTATATTTTTCAAAATTTAAGAGAATATTTATGTCAAACATTACAACTGGTACCGTTAAGTGGTTTAATGAAACTAAAGGCTTTGGTTTTATTTCTAGCGATACTGGAGAAGACGTTTTTGCACACTTTAGCGAAATCCAATCAAACGGTTTCAAAGTGTTGAATGAAGGTCAACGTGTTCAGTTTACGATTGTAGCTGGCAAAAAAGGCCCTCAAGCAAGCTCTATCACAGTAATCTAAGAATATTGTGAATTAAAAAACCCGCTTCAGTTAGCGGGTTTTTTAATGGCAGCTTGTTTACTATTCGTTGTTAAGATCCCGTAATTCCGCTGCCTTTAGGGATTGATAGAATCTTCAGTTAAACAGGTAACGATATGAGTTCATGGAAAAATTAGTTAGAAAAGCACATCAAAATGATTTAACAGACATCGCAGAAATTCATCACAAATCATTTATACGTCAAGCAGATTCTAAGCAATGGATAGCATCAACACTTGCGGCTTATCCTCGGTTTTTTGTCACGTAATCGTGTCTGATAAAACGGTTGGCTATATTTTTTGGGCTCAAAAGTCTGGCTTTCGAGAGGAAGTGATACTGGAACTAGATCAAATAGCGATCCATCCAGATTTTCAAGGTTTGGGATTAAGCAAAAAACTAATTATAGACTCGCTTAAGGACGTTGAGAATGAATTATTGCAAAGAAATCAGAAGATAAAAAACGTACTGGTGACGACAGGCGTGAATAACTTCGCAAGAAAAATTTATGAAGATTTGTTAGGTGCTCAAGAAGTTGCAATTATCTCTGATTTATATAGTGCACCTGAAGTTTATTTAAAAGCAGATCGAAAAGATTTAGTTTTTTAGCCTGAATGGCTTATTTAAAAAATATATGAACAAATATTAATTGATCTATAAGAAATCTTTTGAAGGACTGATTAAGAATAGTAGAAAAATCCCTAGATAAAGGGATTTCAATGCCAAGTAATCAATATGAGAATAGGAATGAGGTGAAATTGTGATATTTGCTATGACACCCTAAAAGACTCTAGGAACGAGTTTAGTGATGAAAGTGTAAAAGCTGACTCGGAAAAATGGAGTGATTTATGAGTATTGTTGAATTACATGAAGTGAAGCGCCACTTACACTATGCCGATGATAGCAATGATGCCTCATTAAAAAGCTTTATTGTTGCTGCTGACGCTATAATTAAAAATTATATTACAGATAATTTTGGATCGGAATATCCATCTGCCATTAAACAAGCTGCTTTACTATTAATTGAATACTGGGAACAGCACAGAAAAGATGGGGGAGAGGTGTCTGTGAATGGTAACTACCTCCCGATACCCGTACTCTCTTTGCTTAATCTATATCGTAAGCCCACTGTTTGATAGGTGATGTAGATAATTGTATGTATCTTTAGGCATGGTATATTTGAAATCACTGCATTGTAATTGAGAATTATTTGCATTTATTGGGTTTGTGCGTTAGAATCAATTTCAAGAATAAAATAAAATTTGACAATGATGTTTCATTAACCCAGCTCTATTGATTCTCCAGAGGCTGGGTTTTTTATCTGCTTTAACAAAAAATAAAATTAGGTTAAATTATACCGATTGTTAAAATAATTATGAGAATAAAAGATCATGAACAAAAAATTTGAATTACATGTACTCAGCCAAATCTATGACTTTCTAATTGAAAGAGAAGGATTCACTGCTCTGAATCTTCATTTTAAAGTTATGGAATTCTTTAGGGAGTTACATGTGGGGGATAAGAGGAATTTTGTTGTTTTGGCCCCGAATAAAATTTCAGGTAATTTCGGTGAGGTTACTCATATTCATTTATTAAATATTCCACATTTCCATGAAAAGGAAAAATTTATTCATTGGGCACATAAAGCTCTAAATCGCTAAGCACCTCATTTGTAAGAAGAGAATCATGTTGTTTCATAAATTAAACATTTAAATCTCTAGATTTTGATAAGTTATATTTTTAAATCGTGCTAGGCAAAAATGATGAAAATATTTGCAATAGTAAGTTTAGTTTTAATGCTGGGATTAACGGCATGCCAAAAAAGAGATACAGATACGAAAGAGCAGGATAAAACTACAACGCCACATTCCATGGATAAAGATCAGTAAGAAAAAGCTCGCCAAATGGTGGGCTTTTTCAAGAGTTAAAATGGTATAGTAGCGCTGTCATTTAAGTACTTTTTTCTATGTCTGAAACCTATAAATACATTTACACCCAAATTAGTACATTTGGATCATTACCTACACATAAAGTTCTTATAAGTAGTGTAGGAAGGAAGACAAAATTAGTTTTCGCTGATAATACTTTTGTTTATAGTACTGTTTCTGATTGGGCTTTAAGTCATTCGGGTCTTGATTCTAGGAAATCAATATGGTCTGAAGAGCCTAGGTCATTTTTAGACAGTGAAAAAACAAGATTAAGCATCTATAGAGCTTTACATCCTGCTTTTATCACTGAAGCAAGCATTGGTTAAACACTAGTATTTTGTATGCTGCTTATGTAATAACGGCTTATATTACAAATAAAGTTTGCTTTGTGCACGCTTAGGGCGTATAAAGCTAACTCGTTGATGCGGGATGGAGCAGTCTGGTAGCTCGTCGGGCTCATAACCCGAAGGTCGTTGGTTCAAATCCAGCTCCCGCTACCAACGAAAAAGATTCAAAGTTTATAGCCTAGTCTTCACAGATTAGGCTTTTTTTATGGCTAGTTAATTTTATACATAGCGGTTTCTAAGAACGTGCTTTTATACAAGTTACTGGAATGGTGTGTAAGCAGTGAAAGCACAGTATTTCTAGAAAACATCAGAGTTGTAAGTGACGTAAAACAGGTTTAAGTCTTATTCTGATTCTAAAGGCATAATGGGTTTTCCAAATAAACCAATATTTTTATCCCCCCATTGTTTTAATGCAACCAAAATAGGTGCTAAAGAAGTACCGAGTGTAGATAATCGATATTCTACTTTAGGTGGAACAACGGCATAAACCTTTCGTAGAATCAGTTGATCCTCTTCAAGTTCACGTAATTGTCTAGTGAGCATTTTTTGAGTGACATTTGGAATTTTCTTTCTCAGTTCATTAAACCTTAAAACGTCGTCTTCTAATAAATGCCACAAGATAATACTCTTCCATTTACCATCAAGTAAGCCTATGTCAGCTTCAACAGAACATCCTGGTGTGCAATCAAAACGTGAATGTTTTAGCTTACCCATTTCAATAGTATCCTTTTGGTAACTATAAGACGAATTTGTCTGTATAACTTAAAAAAGAATATTAAGTAAACTCAAATAACAAAACAAGAGGACAAGTGAATGAAGGCTATTTCTTATATTGACGGTATGGATCATGGATTTCAAAATCCACTGGTAGATATTGAAAAAACAATGCCGACCTTAAAAGATCGGGATTTGTTGGTTAAAGTCAAAGCGATCTCGGTTAACCCTGTCGATACTAAGGTTAGACGAAACCCAGTAGCAGTAGGCAACACACGTATCTTAGGATGGGATGCAGTGGGTGAGGTTGTTGAAGTCGGTTCTGGCGTGCAACATTTTAAAGTCGGAGATCAGGTCTGGTATGCAGGTGATTTAACTCGGGATGGGAGTAATGCGGAATATCAAGCAGTAGATGAGCGTATTGTTAGCTTAAAACCTCAAAGCCTGAGTGATGCTGAAGCTGCTGCGCTGCCATTAACCGCTATTACAGCGTGGGAAATGTTATTTGATCGTTTCAATGTTGATTTAGACAAATTTGATAATATTTTAGTGATTGGAGGCGCTGGCGGTGTAGGGTCTATTGCGATTCAATTACTCAAAGCGAAGACAAATTTAAGAGTTATTGCTACAGCATCTAGGGAAGAGACTAAAGCATGGGTTAAGTCTTTAGGGGCTGACTATGTCATCGATCATACCGAAGATTTAAACACGCAAATCAAAGCATTGGGTTTAGACGCACCTCGATATATTTTTTCAACCAATCAAACAGAAACGTATCTTCCTCAAATCTCTAAGCTAATTGCTCCACAAGGAAAGTTTGGCTTAATTGATGATCCGAAATCACTGGATATCGTTGAGTTTAAGTCTAAGTCAGTTTCTGTACATTGGGAGTTCATGTTTACACGTTCAATGTTCAATACTACAGATATTGAACAACAATCTCAGCTATTACATCAGGTTGCAGAACTGGTAGATAACCACAGAATTAAAACCACGCTGAATCAGACTTTAGGCAAAATTAATGCGAAAAATTTAAAACTTGCTCATGAACTGATTGAAACTGGCCGAGCGAAAGGAAAAATCGTTTTGGAAGGCTTTTAACTATAGTTTTAAGCTCAACTTAAATAAGTGGGTTAATTTTTAAGTTAAACACTTGAAACTATACAATTAGGATCAATATTCTCAGCAAGGCCATTCTAGGGTTCAGCGCACTAGGATGGTTGTCCTTTTTTCGAAATTCGTTTCACTCATGTACATATAATAAAGAGCTTTTGGAGTAATTTTTTCAATTCATTAAGTATTATGTTGTAAAGAATAAAACACACAACTTTGATTTAATATATTATTCTCAGCATAAGTCTAGATAGAGCGCCGTGTAGCGCTTTATTCTTATTTAAGTTAAATCAAAACATTGCTTTGCGAGTATTAAAAATCTTAGGCACAGAAGATTTCGTATAATTGTGATTATTTGAACACCCAAGAGCTATTTCACTGTTCCTGCTTTTTGCATTTCTTGGTAAAGCTGATCAAGATAATGTTGTTGTTGGACGTTATCTTTAAAGTATCGTTGATAATTCACACTACAACTATCGATATCGGCGATATTATTGAGATTGAATGTCCAATCATCCGTATTTTTAACACGAATGCCTAAGTCATCACTACATTTCTGCCAAAGTTGAGAAAAACGTGTCTGTTTATTGCTTGGGAGTTGGTTGAAACGTGCATAAACGCTGAAGCCTTTCATTTCTGAGTTAAAATATTTGTGAATAAAACCAATGGGTACACCAGCCCAATTCATTGATTGATCTTCTGGGAAGGAAATCCTGATGAGTTTTTTTTCATTCAGTAATGAATCTTGTTGGCCTGATTTAAAATGTTGTTCTTCATATTCTAGTTTTGTGCCTATAGGTACATTGATCTTTTTCACGATCATTGGTTGTGTCGTGGTGTAATAAGGATAATCAGGCCTACCATTGCCGCCTGTAGGGTTCATATTGCCAACACATGCTCCCAAATTTGAGAGTAGGGCGATGCAAAAGATTAATCTAACTTTATTATTCATTATTGATCCTAAAAAAATTTTATTTAAAGGCTATTTTATTTATCCAGAATGAACCCATAGTACACCCTATGCGAGACGTTTGAAATTTCATCTCTAGCCTCAATGTTTTGGCTCAAGCTATTCTAAAGCTCAACATACGACTAAGGCTTTTTAGATGCTACAACTACTATTTTTAAGGACGATTCAATTCATTGCAGGGAACACTTAATATAATTAAAATTTATGACAGCTATAAATAACTTGAATATTTATTTTTTTCATGTATACTTGGCCTAACTAGAAAAAAGTAATGTTTAGTAAATCTTCTTTAAGTATCGCAGTTTTAGTCATAATCCTCCGTTGTTTCAGATCTTAAGCTCCACTTTTATTATTTTCAAAGTTACATCTAGTCATTTATTTTTGACTAAAATTATTAAAATTCAGCAGGATATATTATGTCTACTACAGTTACCGGTACAGTTAAATGGTTTAATGAAACTAAAGGCTTTGGTTTCATTCAACAAGAATCTGGTCCAGATGTTTTTGCTCACTTTCGCGAAATCGCTAGTTCAGGTTTTAAAACATTGCATGAAGGCCAACAAGTGTCATTCAGCATAGAGCAAGGTCAAAAAGGCCCAAATGCTGTAAATATTGTTGCTTTATAAGAAGCATTAAATATAAAAAAGCACTGAACAGTGCTTTTTTAATGACTAAAAATTATTAATTAAATAATTATTCCTTGTTGGAATATATGAAAAAAACTGGTGAAATTTGAAAAAACTTAATACATTAATTGCTAAATCTTCAAATGGTACTGAAATTATAGTCTCGTTAATTCCTCTAAATAAAATGCAAAATACCCGTGATGGCTTGAAATCTATTGAAGTGGGTAAGCGTGTGCTGCTTCAGTCTGGAATCGAAGTGGACTTAAATTTAGATGGTAGAACATTCTATACCGCTTTAAATCAATTATTTAAATTTAACTATAAAGTTGCCTAACTAAATATTTGATTATATTGTTTTTTAAATGAATTAATATTATAGGTATAGAAAAAATGTTAAAGAAAAATGTTACTGTCAAAGATCAATTCGGTACTGAATACTCTATTCAGGCAACTGTAGATAAAAACTCTTGCAGCACAATGTTGCATTCAAATTTAAGATATATCACTGTTGATGGCGAAGATATTCGTCCTGGTTTTGAAATGTTCTTCCAAAGTCTCAATAGCGGTAAAATTTTCAAGTTGATCTGAATGTTATTAGTTTTAATTTGGTCGTGATGACTAATACTACATTATCTTAATCAGCCCCAATTACTCCTCCTCAAATCTATTTGAATTATAGAACAGTTATTTTAGATAATTTGAAGAGGGCTATGTCAGGCAGAACACTTTTGTTAATAAGTGGTTTAATGACATAGCTAAAAAGTATTCCTAGCAAAAAATCTTTTGTGAATGGATAAATTGAATGATTTTTGTACTACAAATGGATTTTAGCTTAAGGTACTGAGTGTGGAAATATACAGTTACGTCCATTTGCTTTAGCAAGATATAATTGCTCGTCTGCTCTTCGTAGAACAGTTGTTTTAAGCTCTTTCCTTTTCCAAGTCACTACTCCAAAGGACATAGTCACTTCTTCAATCCTCGGAAACTTACAAGATTCAATGACTGTGCGTAGTCGATCAGCCATTTTCAAAGCTGAATCTAGTTTGATACTTGGTAATACGATTAATATTTCGTCTCCTCCCCAACGAATGAGAGTGTCCTTGCTACGCAAATTTTTGGAGAGCTCATGCATGACTTGTTGTAAGACCTTATCTCCTAATGCATGACCATGAGTATCATTAATGGTTTTAAAGTAATCGATATCAGCCAATAACACGCAGCAAGAGTTATCTTCATTGCACATGTCTTTTTGAATGGTATCTAGAAGATGTTCACCATAGCGACGATTAAAAATACTCGTCAAACTGTCGTAATTGGCCCACTCTTCAAGTTGACTCTTGATCTCGATATGATGATTAATATTTCTACCGATACTCACATTGTGTGTAATTGTGCCATTACGGTCTTTTAGAGGGGATGAAACGAGCTCTAAGAAATGCTTTTCATATACATGGTCTTTATTTTCAATATCCTGATTTTTTATTCTTTGTAGTTCTATCAGCTTTTGATCATGTGGATATAATTTTGTGATAGGTTCATCTTTTAAATCTGCTAGGGTGTAGCCCGAGAGTTCCTCTGCGGCATGATTCATAAATTTAATTTTAGCTTGATCATCCGTGATCACTATCGTATCGGGTGTTGTATTGATTGCTGCAACCAGCATCGCTTGATATTTAAGACTTTCGTTTTTTTCCGTGATATCTCGTTGAACGGATACAAAATGGGTGATTTCACCTGTTTCAGTTTTAATCGGGGAGATGTTCCACTCTACATCGTACGGTGTTTTATCTTTGCGATAATTAATCGTATGGTTATGGAAAAATAGTCCTTGAGATATGCAGTCTTTTAATTCCTGAATCACGGTTAGATCTGTCTCAGGCCCTTGTAAGATACGGGGCGATTGTCCAATTAACTCTTCTTCGCTATAACCTGTCATTTCACAAAATGCTGGATTGCAGAAAAGGATGTGTGGGCCATTATTCTCAAAGCATGCATTTGTAATGACGATCGCATTAAATGATTGCTGAATTGCCAAAGCCATTAAACTATTTAATTCAGTCGCTGTTAATTTTTTGTGTTCAGAATATTGAGGCATATTGGAGTGAATCACTATGTTTCTTTATTGTTGTACCTATTCTTATTAATATCATAAATTAGAATTTAAATTAATGAATAATGCTGATTTATAGTTTATACAATATAATCAACAACCTATAAAATGATTGATATGGTTGCCTATGTCATGTGCATGGAAGATGCAATTTATGGAACAATCTAAAAGATATTAGGGCTATTGCTACGGATATAATAATAAATTAAAGATAGCAGAATATTGTGATCAGAAAAGTTGATGTAGCACAAATGTTCAACCAGAAGTTTTACAAAGGATGTAAGGAATACTTGAAGGGATGAAGGATGTTGTACTTAAAAGTACTTTAATCTACAAGATGTTGGAAATAGTGGATAGGCAGGTAATTGATTTTTAAGGTTTAAGTAAAGCCTAGCTTGAATGAAAAGCTGAGCATTCTATTTTTTTTTACATTTTTCGCTTAAGCTTTTTTTAACAGCTCCGTTTTATAAAAATATTTAAAACTTAGGAAAAGCGATGAAGAATAACTATCCAAAACCTATAATAATCATGCATTGGATTACCCTTGCTTTAGTTGCAATGGTGTATCTGACTGCAGGTGATCCCACAATAACAGACTGGAAAGGCCAGATTCATGTTGCAGGTGGGATTTTAATATTTATTTTATTTTTTTTGAGATTGAGTTTTGTTTTTCTGTATAGAAAAAGTATTCCTAAAACTGAAATAATTAATTCTTATCAAATAGTGTTATTTAAAACGGTCAGATTTTTCCTTTACTTAAGCCTATGTATTGTTCCAATTGCGGGCTGGATGACATTATCGAGTTTTACTGATAATTTCCAAGTTTTATCGTTAAATTTACCGCTTTTGAGCACTGTTTGGGGGAGTGACTATATTGCAGATGCGCATCAATTTTTAGGGAATCTCTTTATTGCACTCGTGGGTTTACATGCCTGTGCGGCATTGATTCACCACTTCATTTTCAAAGATAATGTCCTAAAAAGTATGCTTTTTAAAAAATGATGTGATTTAGAGGCTATCATATGGTTGCCTTTTAGATTCGTCTGGCATTTTTATATTATGAGTATTTCGTAGTCACAGAACACATGATAAAAGATGAGCTGAAAGTGTAGATGCAGTATACTGTGCCGGTCGAAAAAGTGATGAATTCATATGTATATTGGTCCGTATCAACTGTCAAATAATTTGATTGTGGCTCCGATGGCAGGCGTAACTGACCGTCCATTTAGGTCTCTGTGCAAATACTTTGGTGCAGGGCATGCTGTCAGTGAAATGATGACATCAGACCAAACGTTACGGATGAGTAAAAAAAGCCTATATCGTGCTAATTTTGATGGTGAATTGGCGCCTATTTCAGCGCAAATTGCAGGATCAGATCCCAAAGAGTTAGCGGAAGCTGCACGATATCAGGTCTCAAATGGTGCTCAAATTGTGGACATTAATATGGGGTGTCCTGCCAAGAAAGTCTGTAATAAGCTGGCGGGTTCTGCACTTTTAAAAGATGAAGACTTGGTGGCTCGAATTTTGGATGAAGTTGTGGCTGCAGTTGATGTACCTGTCACACTTAAAACACGGTTGGGTTTCTTAAATGGTCATGAAAATATCTTGCGTGTAGCGAAACGAGCGGAAGAGGCGGGTATTGCTGCGTTAGCATTGCATGGGCGGACCCGTGAAGACATGTATTTGAATACGGCTCGTTATGATTTAATTAAAGAAGTAAAACAGCTGATTCGTATACCAGTGGTTGCCAATGGGGATATTGATAGTCCAGAAAAAGCGAAATATGTACTCGATTATACCGGTGCAGATGCAATTATGATTGGTCGCGCTGCGCAAGGGCGTCCATGGATATTTCGTGAAATCGCACATTATTTGGAAACAGGTGAACATTTGGCTGCACCAAGCATTCAAGAAGTAAAAGAAGTTCTACTTGGACATCTTGCCGAACTGTATGCATTTTATGGGGAATATTCGGGCTGCCGAATTGCACGTAAACATATTGCTTGGTACACCAAAGGTTTACGTTCAAGTAATGAGTTTCGTCAGAACATGTACAAAGTGGAAAGTACTACTGAACAATTTAAAGTGGTCGCAGACTACTTTGACCAATTACTCATTCATGGTGAAACCATGAATGACGTACAGGTTGAACAGGTCAATTTATTGGAAACTAAATAAATAAAGCTCGATTTATGGAGCTTTAAGTGAATAATATGACTTAATAGCTGACTTGTTGCATTTCAACCAACAGTTGGTTAATTAAGTCAGGGGCTTCCATGGCACGAATTTGCGAAACATTCGTGCCTGCCCAAAATGCACCAAAGCCTTGATCGCCTTGTTTGGTCGCTGCGGCATGTAATTGTTTTCCAAGATCATAACAGTACGGATAAGCAGCAACAGCAGGGCGGTTCGGTAAATCTATTTGAGTATGCCAGTGACCCAGTAAACCGCGAGCAGGGCGACCTGAAATACTGGCACTTATTTGTGTGATGTGCTCATGGAAAAGTGCATGACGGTAGGCCTCATTGGCATTCGATGTTTTGCATTGTACGAAAGCTGTCCCCAACTGTACCGCACTCGCACCGAGGCTTAACATCTGCTGAGCCTGTGTACCATTCATAATGCCACCTGCAGCAATAATCGGGCACCGACAGTGCTGCGTCAGAAGTTGTACGAGGTCGATCGTACGTAATGCGCTATCAAAATGTTCATTAAAAATCCCGCGGTGTCCACCTCCTTCTATGCCTTGAGCAATAATAAAATCAATCCCTGCTGCTTCAATGGCTCGTGCTTCCGCTAAGTTGGTTGCAGAAACCATGGTTAAAATGCCAGCGTCTTTTAGCGCCTGTATTTGGTGCGGATGCGGAATACCGAAGTGAAAACTGACGGCTTTAGGGCGAGTTTCAAGTACGACATTTAAAAAGTCATCATTGTCCAAAAAGCTAGGATAAATACAGTGCAGTTGAGTAGGTGGTTCTGCATCGTATTGTTCAAAATGAGGTCTTAAAAAATCAATCCATGTTTGTGCGATAGTTGGATCAAGTTCGATACTTTGATGACAGAAAAAATTAACTTGAAAAGGTTGTTCGGTCAGTGCTTGGGTTTTTAAAATTTGGCTACGTGCGGTTTCTGCGGTGTTTGCACCTAATCCAAGTGAGCCTAGCCCGCCTTGATTTGAAACCTCTGCCGCAAGCTCTGGTGTAGAAACACCAGCCATCGGTGCAAGGAAGATAGGATGTTTAATTTCAAGACGTTCTAATAATAAAGACATGTACTTGCTCCTTTTACATATAGACACTTTGCCCAAGCACTGCAAATTTGGCAAATAATATTCAGTATTTTCTCGAAAAATATCTAAATCAATCACGTTTATTTTTCGGTTTTTAGCGACAAGTCATGTCGTTGGGTATGTGTATTGGCAATGCTTTTAGTCTGAAATTTTTTATACTTTTATTTTAGATTTTACCGAGGATCGTCATGACCGATCGTATCCGCGAAAAGCTACAGATTCTAGCTGATGCAGCTAAATATGACGTGTCCTGTTCGTCCAGTGGTAGCAATCGTAAAAACAAAAACCAAGGTTTGGGAAATACAGGAAACGGTATTTGTCATAGTTATACAGAAGATGGTCGCTGTGTTTCATTGCTTAAAATTCTATTTTCAAATGTCTGTATTTTTGATTGTTCCTACTGTGTTTCTAGACGCTCTAACGATGTCAAGCGAGCCGCTTTTACTGTACAAGAAGTGGTGGATTTAACCATCAACTTTTACCGCCGCAATTATATTGAAGGGTTATTTCTCAGTTCAGGTATTTTTAAATCAGCTGATTTCACTATGGAGCGAATGCTGCAAGTGGTGAAAAAGTTACGTCTTGAAGAAAACTTTAATGGTTATATTCACCTAAAAACGATACCTGGTGCTTCCCAAGAGATTATTACCGAGGCGGGCTTATATGTAGACCGCATGAGTATTAACTTGGAAATGCCGACAGAAGTTGGTTTAAAACAGTTTGCACCAGAAAAATCGCATGCAGAAGTACAAAAGGATTTAGGTATTGTACGCGATCGCTTAATTCAGTTGACGGATGAGCGGCGTGTGATTCAACATGTGCCGAAGTTTGTACCCGCTGGACAAACCACTCAGATGGTGGTGGGCGCACATCAAGAAACAGACAAAGATATTATTTTAATGGCAGATCATCATTACAAAGTGTATCAGCTCAAACGGGTGTATTTTTCAGGCTATATCCCAATCAATGAACAGGAAAAAATGCTTCCTGTCGTGGGTTCTGCACCGCCATTATTAAGAGAAAATCGGCTGTATCAGTCGGATTGGCTCATGCGTTTCTATGGTTTTGATGCGCAGGAAATTGTGAATGATCAGCATCCGAATTTAGATTTGGACATCGACCCGAAGCTAAGTTGGGCATTACGTAACCCTGAGCATTTTCCTGTTGATATTCAACATGCAGACTATCGTATGATTTTACGTGTTCCGGGTATAGGTGTTCAATCGGCTAAAAAAATTGTGCAAGCTCGTCGTTTTGGGCAAATTCATATCGATCAACTAAAGCGTATGGGCATTGCTTACAATCGGGCACAGCATTTTATTCGCTGTGCAGATACGCCAAAGTTTAAAAAAGAACAACAAGCGAACCAGATTCGGCAGCATATTTTGCAATCGGGGCAATCCAAATATCAAAAACAGCTTTCGCCTCAACTGGGCTTCGGTTTTTAGTATGTCGATATATCGTTTTGATCGAACCATGACTGGACTACTGAGTTGTGTATATAGAAGCTTTCAGTTTAAAGATTTTGACGTCAAGCTTGCATCTAACAATTCCCAAGCCAGCTTGTTTGATGAGTGTATTGAGGTTGCTTCAAATGACGAACACGCAGAGCGAGTTTGGCGAGGGTTAAAGCAAAAAATTACGGCTGAAAGTCTACGATCTTTTTATTATTGCTTTCTGTCTGAGCAGGAACAGGCACATCAACATCTTTTTAATTTCTGTATCTATGTATTTAAAAATACACATGCGGTAGATCGTAACTATGCGCATACGGATGTATTGGCTGTTTCGCACTGGGCCAAACAAGTGGGCAGGGAAAAGCATCGTATGGAAGCTTTTGTTCGCTTTAAAAAATGTAAGGATGGATTGTTTTTAAGTCTGGTACAGCCAGATTTTAATGTTTTACCGTTGATAGAACGGCATTTTAGAAACCGATATGAAGATCAAAGATGGTTGATTTATGATGAGAAAAGAAATTTTGGGATTTATTTTGATTTGACAGCCGTCCATCAGGTGAAGATGGATGTGGATCAAATTGATCATGCACACAAAGTCGGACACAGTCAGTCCTTTAATGTTGAATTAGATGATGATGAGCTGTTGTATGACCAGTTATGGAAAGATTATTTTAAAAGTATCAACATCAAGGCAAGAACAAATATCAAACTACATGTGCAATATGTTCCTAAACGCTACTGGCGTTATATGAATGAAAAAACAATCTAGCGAGATGCAAGTATGGCGTTGACTCATCATTTCTATGATGTTTTAGGCCGCTATGGGAAGGAGAACAGACGTTAAACAATTCATATTAATTAAAAAAATAAGCTGTTGCACCTGTAGACTTGAAGCACAACCATCAGTAATAGTGCATTTGAGTAGTGGCTCAGAGAAAAATGTGCAAGCTTAAAGTTGATGATAAATGATGCTGTAAATAGTAAAAAGCCCATTCAATCCATGGGCTTTTTACATTTTTAATAGGTAGATTGTTAACGCTTATCGTGTTGTTGACGTTAAACATGCACATTAAATAGGGAGCCAATCCAACTGGCAAACAGCATCGCGAAAATCCCCCATAGCGTCACACGAAATGCACCTTTCCACATAGATGTCCCAGAAAAGTAACTTGATAAAGCGCCTAAACCGAACAACGATAGTACCCCTGTAAGAGCAACTGACTGAGTTAGATAACCTTGAGGGCTTAAGAGAATGGCCAGCATAGGAAACAGAGCACCTAGTGAAAAGGCGAGGGCAGAAGAACCCGCGGCTTCAAGTGGCTTGGCACTGGTATTTTCATGGATGCCTATTTCATCACGGGCATGTGCAGACAGTGCATCATGTGCGCTGAGTTGCACCGCGACTTCATGTGCTAGCTCGGGTTCTAGTCCACGTTGTATATAAATTTGAGTCAGTTCTTTAAGTTCTAAGTGCGGGTTTTTATCTAATTCCCTAGCTTCATGTTTTAAATCGGCTTCTTCAATATCCGATTGAGACTTCACCGAAATATACTCGCCCGCAGCCATAGAGCTTGCACCTGAAATGAGCCCTGCAATACATGTGATGAGTAAGGTATGGCTGGTTGCGCCACTGGCCGCCATCCCCATAATCAAACTGGTCACTGAAATGATGCCGTCATTGGCACCCAAAACCGCTGCACGTAGCCAACCAGTACGATGAATTAAATGAGGTTCAACATGGTGAGAATAGGACATGACGATAGATCATCCTCAAATTTTAAAGTTATGATTTATTTAATAATGCACGTTTCATCTACTATAGCACAGCCCATAAAAAAGCCTCCGAGTGGGAGGCTTTTTTGAGTTTAGAAATATTATTGCGCTTTTTCTTTCACATCAGCAGCACCTTGTTCTACGGCGCCAGCAACATGAGCTGTTGCTTCTTTAGAGGCATTTTTAACATCTTCAGCAGCAGCTTCAGTTTTCGCAGCAGCTTCGTCAGCGGCAGCACCAATTTTTGCAGATGCTTCATCTGCAGCTTTTTGAGTGTCAGATACAGCTTCACTTGCAGCTTGGTTAATGTCATGACCTGCTTGTTCAGCAGCATTTTCAAGGTGTTCACCTGTCGTTGCACCTGTTTCAGGTGCTTTTTCTTTTGAACAACCCACTAAAACAACAGCAGCAGCAAGACCTAAAGCAATAAGTAATTTATTCATTTTCATATCCTTTTCGTTTTATACCCAAAAGTAGGGGTTGGGCAAAATATAATCTACTTTGAATGTAAAGCAGACTGCATTATTGTTAAAAAAATGTAATTTTTTATAAAAAACAGCGTGATAAAAAGGCTTATAAGCTGAGTTACCTATAAGCCTTTAGCAGGGAGGCGTCTGAGAGGATTACACGCCAGAACGAATAATATAATCAAAAGCAGATAGAGATGCTTTCGCGCCTTCACCTGTGGCAATGATGATTTGCTTGTATGGCACAGTCGTACAGTCACCTGCGGCAAATACACCTTTGACATTGGTTTCGTTGCGATCGTTAATCATAATCTCATTACGGTTTGAAAGCTCAACAGCAGTCTCTTTTAAGAAATCAGTGTTTGGTAATAAACCAATTTGCACAAAGATTCCTGCAAGCTCAACCGTATGTTCTACATCAGTTGCACGGTCTTTATATTTCAATGCCGTCACTTGTGAACCATCACCCACAACTTCGGTCGAGAGTGCATTCAGGATCACCGTAGTGTTAGGCAAGCTATGCAATTTGTCTTGCAACACTTGGTCGGCACGTAGTTTGGTATCAAACTCAACCAAAGTTACATGTTCAACAATCCCAGCAAGATCAATCGCAGCTTCGACACCTGAGTTCCCCCCGCCAATTACTGCTACACGTTTGCCTTTAAACAGTGGACCATCACAGTGTGGACAGTAAGCAACACCACGAGTGCGGTATTCTGCTTCGCCTGGCACATTCATTTCTCTCCAACGTGCACCTGTTGAAAGAATCACTGTTTTAGATTCAAGCTTCGCACCATTTTCTAAAGTGACTTCAACCAAGCCATTTGCTGTCTCATCCGCACCTTTGATGTTAGAAACACGTTGTAAGTTCATGATGTCCACACCGTACTCACGTACATGTGCTTCCATTTCAGCAGCAAACTTCGGCCCTTGAGTCTTTTGAATCGAGGTATAGTTTTCAATGTCCATGGTATCCATGACTTGACCACCCATACGTTCAGCCACGATCCCTGTTTTAATGCCTTTACGTGCTGCGTAGATGGCAGAGGTATTTCCTGCAGGGCCACCACCAATCACTAAAACATCAAAAGCATCTTTGGCATTGAGTTTTTCAGCTTCTTTGGCAGCGGAATTGGTATCCAGTTTGGCAATAATTTCTTCCAAGGTCATACGGCCTTGACCGATATGGTTATTGTCTTGGAACACCATCGGTACAGCCATAATTTTGCGCTCTTCGACTTCGTCTTGGAAGAATGCACCATCAATCATGGTTGCTGTCGTGCCCGGATTGTAAATGGCAATCAGGTTCAACGCTTGCACCACGTCTGGGCAGTTATGACAGCTTAAAGAGACAAATACGTCAAAGTCAGACTGGATGCCCAAAGCTTTGATTGAGGCCAAAACTTCATCAGATACTTTGGGTGCATAACCTGAGGTCTGTAACAATGCCAAGATCAAAGAGGTAAACTCATGTCCCATCGGTAAACCCGCAAAGAACACACGTGGTTGTTCACCGGCTTTTGCTACACCAAAGCTAGGTGCACGTGAGTTTTGACCATCAAAACGTGCAGTCACCAGTGGAGACAGTGCTGCAACTTCTTCAACCAATTCTTTAATTTTGTCTGATTTCTCAGAACGGTTCAAAGTCGCAACCAATTCAATCGGACCTTCTAGGCGTTCAAGAAGTGTTTTTAATTGAGCTGAAGTATTTTGATCTAACATTGTTAAGCTCTCCAAAGCAGTCTGTAAAATTATTTGATAGAAGAATCATAGAGTAAATCTAAAAATAGATAAAACAGTTTGTTTTTATTTTAATAATCGGTTTTATAGATTTAAAGATGTTTTCTTCAATCATTTCATAAAGCTATATGGGGGATTTAAATGATTCTTCAAGTGATTTGCAGTTTAAGCCGTATAAATTAGGTATGATCGAGACAGTTAAAAAATAGGGAAGCAAGCGATGCAATTACAGCGCGGTATCTATCAGCATTATAAAGGGCAACTGTATCAAGTTTTACATGTAGCGACACATAGTGAAACCGAAGAAAAACTGGTGGTTTATCAGTGTTTATATGGTGATTACTCGATTTGGGTACGTCCACTTGTCATGTTTACTGAAACGGTAATGCTAGAAGATGACCGTGAAGTTGAGCGCTTTAAGCTGATTCAAGAAGTATAAACGAAGCTAAGTAAAGTAGAGGGGGATTTGATGATGCATGCAGAATTTTTGAGTAAAGTATCGGCTTTATATCAACGCTTTCAAGAACATGACAGTACGCAAGCAGATCGTATTGCGCGCTTTCGCAATATTGAGCCTGAGTCTGCACAATTTTTGGCGCAACTGGTTCATATTCAGCAGCCTCAGCAGATATTAGAAATAGGAACATCAACAGGTTACTCAACCTTATGGTTGGCTTATGCAGCGCAACAAGTGAATGCTCGATTAACCACTTTAGAAATTGATGCTGGGAGAAGTCAACAAGCCGCTAGCCATCTTGCGGATTTCAATTTATCCAATGGTGTTGAGTTTTGGGTGGGTGATGCAGCTGAATATTTGAAGCAGTCGCAAGCCATCTTTGATTTTATATTGCTAGATGCTGAACGTGATGCTTATGTCGACTATTGGCCAGATTTGAAACGACTAATGTGTGTTTCACGCGGAGTTTTGGTGGTTGATAATGTTCTATCGCATGCAGATCAAGTCACGGACTTCATCGCGATTATTCAGCAGGACGAGCAGTTTAACCTGTCTACATTAGCGATTGGTGCCGGCTTGTTGGTGGTGACGTGGGATCATGAAAAACAATCAGGATAAATCCTGATTGTTTGAGATTCAAAAATTAATGAATACTTAAGCGCGTAAAGTGCAAATCATATTCTAAATATTTATGAACAAAAGCTGTTTTATTATTACATCGAACTAAGTTGTTATAAATAAATTCAGGCACAGGGTGGTACAGCTCGCCTGAACCATCGGCATAGAAAATTTTTAAATAGCGTGTGGAAGCATTGTATTTCCAAGATGTTACCGCAATTGTCCCCATAAGCGACTCCCCATCATTTACATGGAATCACAGCAATGTGGCTGCTTAATTTAAACTTATGCCAAACTTAAAAAGTGAAGTATTACAGTTTTGTAAATAAAAAACCGTACATAAAGTACGGCTTTTTTAAGTGATCAATTAACGCATTTTCGCAAGGAAACGACCTACTCGGGTAATAGCTTCACGTAGTTCATTTTCAGCAGGTAAGAACACCACACGGAAATGATCTGGTGTTGGCCAGTTAAAGCCTGTGCCTTGAACCAGAAGTACTTTTTCCGCACGAAGTAGATCAAGCATCAGTTTTTCGTCATCTTGAACTGGATAGATTTCTGGGTCCAATTTCGGGAAGCAATACATTGCGCCTTCAGGTTTAACACACGATACGCCTGGAATGTCATTCAACATTTGCCAAGCGATATTACGCTGTTCGTATAAACGACCACCTGGGCGAATTAAATCATTGATTGACTGGTAGCCGCCTAAAGCAGTTTGAATGGCATACTGAGCTTGGTGGTTAGCACACAAACGCATAGAAGCGAGCATGTCTAGACCTTCAATATAGTCGACTGCACGAGACTTATCGCCTGTGATTGCCATCCAGCCTGAACGGTAACCCGCAATACGGTATGCTTTAGATAAACCATTGAAAGAGATACAGAGTTGGTCACCAGCTAATGCTGCTACAGAAACATGTTCAATACCGTCATAAACGATTTTGTCGTAAATTTCATCTGCAAACAAAATCAAATCATGCTTTTTAGCCAATGCGACGATTTGCTCAAGTACATGGCGTGGATAAACTGCACCTGTTGGGTTGTTTGGATTGATAATCACGATACCACGGGTACGTGGTGTGATTTTACTCTCCATATCCGTAATATCGGGATACCAAAAGTTTTCTTCATCACATTTATAATGAATAGCTGTACCGCCTGAAAGATTTACCGCAGCCGTCCAAAGGGGGTAGTCAGGCATTGGCACGAGCATCTCGTCACCATCATCTAACAAGCCTTGCATGGCCATCATAATCAATTCAGAGACACCATTTCCGATATACACGTCATTGACATGCATATCTAAGATGCCTTTTTGCTGATAGTACTGACAGATGGCTTTACGCGCAGGGAAAATCCCTTTTGAGTCGGTATAACCCACTGCATTTGGCAGGTTTAAAGCCACATCATTAATAATTTCTTGAGGAGCTTCAAAACCAAACGGTGCAGGGTTACCAATGTTGAGTTTGATAATCTTATGGCCGGCTTCTTCCATTTCATTGGCCGCTCGTAACACTGGTCCACGGATGTCGTAGCATACATGCTCGAGCTTAGACGATTTTTTTATTTCGCGTGGGGTTTGGAGAGTGTTCGGCATTTTGATGTTCTCGGAAAGAGTGGAGGTCACTTTTGCATAACGGTATAAATAGCTTTTAAATGTTTCAGTTGTCACCAGGTCGAGATCATGTTCATCTCTGAGTAAAGCAACAATTTTTTCATGCGTAAAACCCACCTGTTGATATTGTTTAATCACAGGCAGTAGATGTTTAAAAATAACGCTCTTTTTTTGCGACATTTTTTTAATCCTGAGCAAGAATGTCAATAAGACTAACACTAAATTTGCTCACAAAAAAGCATTTAAGAAAATAAATTGCTTACCATTTTTATTAATTGCTTTCTTTTTGCTTTTATTGGAATTATAGGTCTTTTGTAAATTGTGAACTAAACACTAGAAATTTTAAGTTGAATCACGTAAATATAGGATTATCCTATTTTAAATAGCAAGATAGAAAGGGACGTGATCATGGGAAAACTCAATAAAACAGACCGAGAATGGCAAAGAGAGTTATCACCTGACGAATTTCGCATTACGCGACAAAAGGGGACGGAACCAGCCTTTACGGGGAAATATTGGAATACTAAACAAGCCGGCACTTATGTATGTCGCTGCTGTGGTACGCCATTATTTAATTCTGAAAATAAATATGACAGTGGTTGCGGCTGGCCAAGTTTTTATAAGCCACTCAATACGACTGTGATAGAAGAGCATCAAGATACAACACATGGCATGGTGCGTACCGAAATTGTATGTCATCACTGTGATGCTCATTTAGGCCATGTTTTTACAGATGGACCTGAGCCTACAGGTTTACGTTACTGTGTAAACTCGGCTTCATTAGAACTAGAAACACAAGAAAAAAGTGATGAGGATACTTATCCATGACCAACATTTATCAGTTTGAAGCGGAATTGTTAGATGGAAAAAATAAAGCCTTTGCTGACTATGAGGGCGAAGTGCTGCTCATCGTCAATACGGCCAGTAAATGTGGGTTTACACCACAATTTGCGGGATTAGAAAAAATTTACGAGCAATATCATGCACAAGGGTTTGAGGTGTTAGGCTTCCCTTGTAATCAGTTTGGGGGGCAAGATCCGGGTAGCAATGAGCAAATAGGAACGTATTGTCAGAAAAACTATGGGGTGACTTTTCCCATGTTTTCCAAAGTTGATGTTAAAGGCCCTGAAGCCCACGCCATATTCCGTTATTTAACCAATAACAGCAAAGGGATTCTCGGCAGCGGCATTAAGTGGAATTTTACAAAATTCTTGATTGGTAAAGATGGCAAAGTAATTAATCGTTATGCGCCAACCACCAAGCCTGAAGCCATTCAGGCAGATATTGAAAAAGCATTACAACAATAATCGGTTGATGTATCGTCAGTGATGAAAGAGCAAGGTGCTTTAGTTGAATTTTGGAGTGACCCACACATGCCTTATGTGGAAACACGTCGGGCATGTGCAAGTCGTGCTTGTTATAAAGCCCATAGTCATCCGACATTTTCAATTGGAACGGTGGATCAAGGTAACAGCATTTTCACTAGCCACTTCGGTGGAACGCAACAAATAGACGCTGGTACTTTGGTATTGGTTCCTGCACATGTAGAACATGCGTGTAATCCTGTTCCAGATCAGGCTTGGAGCTACCAAATGATGCATTTAGATGCACATTGGTTGAATCAGTTATTACAAGAAACTGCACATAAAGATGCTTATCAAGACATACCGCAGTTCAAACCCGTGCTGTATAAACAGCCTAAGATGTATCATGACTTCAGTTGTCTTAACAGTCAATTATTTGATACTGCACTGTCTTATTGGGAAAAAGAACAAACCTTAATCACAACACTTACTGAGCTTTTATTTCCATATATTCAGCTAGAATTTCTTGCTCCTCAACACTATGCACAGCAAGAGTTTAAGCAGCTTTTATCGATGATTCAGGATGCTGATGTGTTTTTATCATTAGAGCAAATGTCGCAAGAAGTCCAGTTGAGTCGGTATGCCATTATTCGGCTATTTAAATCGTCTTTAGGTATGACGCCGCACGCTTATCAATTGAATCATAAAATTAATGATGCACGTACCTTTTTAAAACAAGGTATGGATATAGCGCAACTGAGTTATACGCTGGGCTTTAGTGACCAAAGTCATTTTCATCGTGTTTTTAAAAATTTAACGGGCACTACGCCTAAGCTCTATCAAAAGCAACATCGCGCAATTTTATCCAAGAGTTGATCTTCATCCATCGTTAGGCTTGTCTCACTTTTAAAGAGAGATTAGTGATGGAGCTTTTTATTGTTATTGCTGTGACGCATTTTGTGGCTTTGCTTTCTCCTGGCCCCGATTTTTTCCTGATACTGATGACGGCATTAAACAGTGGTCAACGAAGGGCACGATATACAGTTTTCGGTATTGTAGCTGGGAATGTTTTTA
Source organism: Acinetobacter sp. P1332 (assembly GCF_044057475.1). Classification (NCBI taxonomy): domain Bacteria; kingdom Pseudomonadati; phylum Pseudomonadota; class Gammaproteobacteria; order Moraxellales; family Moraxellaceae; genus Acinetobacter; species Acinetobacter sp. P1332. Next base: position 1,926,059 of record NZ_CP171157.1, on the reverse strand, counting down.
TTCTAGCGCTTATTTTTACTTTACTGGGGTGGCTTGGGCATATTCATGCTTATGTTCTGCTGTTGCTACGCGGATTAGGTGTTGCTTATTTATTGTATTTGTCTATGCAATGTTTTCGCTATAAGCATCATGAGAGTGTTGAAGTTCAAGCGCGTGATCCTGCACCTCCTCAAACGAGAATTCTATGTTTTACTCAAGGTTTACAGTCAAGTTTGCTGAATCCTAAAAATATGATGTTCTATAGTAGTTTGATATTGCTGGTTTATTCAAAATTTGATTTTTATACTTTGCTTTTAATGAGTCTCTGGATGGTGGCACTGGTTCTGATGTGGAATCTGCTGTTGCTTAAGTTATTGAGTTGGAAGCGTTGGAATCATTTTTTAACCCAGCGACTCAATTGGCTTTATAAGATGTCAGGGTGCTGCTTTGCCTCTTTTGCAATCGTTTTGCTATTAGATGGGCTAGTAATATGAGAATCTTAAAGTAAAAGTCAATCAGTTGTCTGACGTCATAAGTTATAACAATGGAATAATTAATTCTCATTTGAATTTACAATTTAAATGAGAATTAAATCAGTTTGACTAAGATCAATTCTCATTTACTATCAGGCTCGAATTTTAGATTGATGAAAAAGGGTAGGAAATGGTTAAGCTGAAACCATTGGTGTTAATGATGGCATGTGTATCTGGGTACAGTATTTCATATGCTGCCGAAGCTCCAGTAGTCGTTGAATCTGACTCATCATCTCAGGCGAGTAATCTTACAGCTTTGGAAACAATCCGTATAGTTGCAAGTGCCGATGCTTCTGCAAATGGTTTAATGGAAGCTTTCGCTGGTGGTCAGGTTGCAAGTGGCGGCCGAGTTGGGATTTTTGGGAATCAAAAAAATCTTGATACGCCATTTAATTTAACTAGCTATACCAATCAATATATTCAAGAGCGTCAAGCAAAGAGTGTTGGGGATGTGCTAAAAGCAGATCCGAGTGTACGTGTTGGGCGAGGATATGGTAATTTTCAAGAAAACTACTATATCCGTGGTTTTAACTTAGGGTCAGATGACACTGCTTATAATGGTTTATATTCAATATTACCGCGTCAATATATTCCAACAGAACTTTTTGAGCGTGTGGAAGTATTAAAGGGTGCCTCATCGTTTTTAAACGGTGCTATGCCAAGTAATGGTGGGATCGGTGGAGCAATCAATCTTCTACCAAAACGAGCAGGAAATGAGCCATTAAATCGGGTAACTGTGGGTACCGATTTTAATGGTGGCTATATCTCAAATGATATTTCACGACGTTTTGGTAAAGATCAGCAATTTGGTGTACGAGTAAACACCGCCTACCATGATGGAAATACGTCTGTTGATGATGAAAAGAAATCATTAGGGCTTGCTGCTATTGGACTAGATTATAGTGGTGAGGGCCTACGCCTTTCGGGTGATATGGGCTATAGCAACAATCGCTTAAATGCAACTCGACCAAATGTAACATTGGGTGCTGGGTTAACGTTGGTACCAAAGGCTATTGATAGTTCTAGTAATTATGCTCAAAAATGGTCTTATTCAAATGAAGAGAATGTTTTTGGAAGTTACCGTGCGGAATATGATTTTAATGATGCACTAACTGCATATGCAGCATATGGTTTCCGTCATGGCGAAGAACAAAACTCACTGGCAAGCTACACATTAAGAAATGCTTCAACGGGTGCTAGTACACTCTACCGTTTTGACAATGCTCGTGTAGACATGGTCAATACAGGTGAGGTAGGGGTACGTGGAAAGTTCGATACAGGTTCAATTAAACATAATTTAGTTGTTTCTGGATCAGCATTTCAACTAAATACGAGAAATGCCTATTTTATGGATTCAGGGAATCCATTGAACTCTAATATTTATCATCCTATTCAACATGACCAACCTGCTGCTTTAACACCAGCATTCTCAGGTGGAGATATGGATAGTCCGAAATTGACCACTCGGACGCGCTTAAGAAGTGTTGCTATTGGGGATAATCTGACTGCATTAGATGATAAATTAATTATCATGTTGGGTGCGCGTTATCAGCAGATTCTCCAAGATACATATAATTATTCTCAAGTGAAAACAGGGGCATATGATGAGAGTAAATGGACGCCTGCACTTGGAGTAACCTATAAAATTACTCCAGAAGTTTCAGTTTATGCCAACTACATTGAATCTTTAGCGAAGGGTCTAACAAATACAACTGGTGGGGTGACCACATCGATTAAACCGTTTGTGGCTGAACAGAAAGAAGTAGGTGCCAAATATGAAAATGACCATCTTGGGGTGACATTAAGTTTATTTGATATTAATAAACAACGTGGCATTATGCAAAATGGTGTATTTAGTGATTCTGGTGAATACGTTCATCGGGGGCTAGAACTGAGCAGTTATGGAAAGCTTACAGACTCCTTGACTGTTTTAGGTGGTTTAACGTGGATGCATGCGACGCAAGAGAATACTGGCTCAGCTATTTATGATGGAAATTATGAAGTAGGGGTTCCAAAGTTTCAGGCGAACCTAGGCACGAATTGGAAATTACCACTCCCGCAAGATATTTCTTTGAATGCCCAATTGACTTATACAGGTTCAACTTATGCAAGCTTGGACAATAATTTGAAAGTTAAAGATTGGACTACGCTTGATTTAGGTGCAAGTTATAGAACTCAGTTTGGTCAAACCCCAACAACATTTAACTTCCTTGTGAATAATGTATTTGATCAGGATTATTGGGGTTCTGTTGGTCTATATGACAATATTAACAATACAAGCAACACCAATAATGGCTATTTAGTTGCTGGTTTACCGCGAACATTTATGCTTAGTGCATCATTTGATTTTTAATCGAATGAAAAAAAGAAAACCTCCTTTATAGGAGGTTTTCTTTTTTAGATGAGCTTATTTATAAAATTGCTTTAAGGCGAGCAATGACTTGTTCACACTGTGCAAGATCTGCAACTAGCGCAAGACGTACATGGTTTTCGCCTGGGTTACCTTGCTCAGTATCGCGTGACAAATAACGTCCAGGAAGCACTTTGACATGTGCTTTTTCCATGAGCATTTTTGCAAAAGTTTCGTCATTATCTACTTTTAACCAGTAGTAAAAACCTGCATCTGGTTTTTGTAGGGGCAGTATATGGCCCAATTCCTTTTGAAATAAATCAAATTTTGCACGATATTGCACACGATTTGCTTCAACATGCGCTTCGTCATCCCATGCTGCAATCGAAGCCAATTGGTGCTGTACAGGCATCGCCGCACCATGATACGTACGGTATTGCAAATAAGGCTTGAGCAATGCTGCATCACCCGCGACAAAGCCAGAACGCATACCTGGTAAGTTTGAGCGCTTAGACAGTGAGTGGAATACGACACAGTTTTTGTAGTCGTCTCGGCCTATTTCAGCACAAACTTCGAGTAAGCCCACAGGTGCAGTATCAAACCAAAGCTCTGAATAGCATTCATCCGATGCAATCACAAAACCATATTGGTCTGAAAGTGCGATTAATTTTTTGAATTGTTCTTTTGATAACACAGCACCAGTCGGATTGCCTGGTGTACAGACAAATAATAGGGCAGTTTTCTCCCAGACTTCAGCAGGTACAGCATCAAAGTCACCGAGATAACCATTTTCTTCGGTGCAATTTACAAAGTACGGTTTTGCTCCAGCAAGTAAAGCGGCACCTTCATAAATTTGGTAGAACGGGTTAGGCATAACCACATAAGGCGCATCTTCACGATTTACCAATGCCTGTACAAAAGAAAAGATTGCTTCACGGGTGCCAGAAACAGGTAATATATTGTTTTCTACACTAATCTGATTGAGTTGAAAACGACGGGTTAGCCAGTTTGCAATACTGGTGCGTAATTCGGGTATACCTTTACTGTTTGGATAGGTCGATAAATGCTGAAAATTATCGATAATGGCTTGTTTCACAAACTCGGGTGCAGGATGCTTAGGCTCACCAATCGATAATGGAATGAGAGGTAAGTCTGCGGGAGTAATATCCTGAAATAGTTTATTCAACTTTTCAAAAGGATAAGGGTGTAAAAGGGATAAACTCGAGTTCATGAAACAAAATACCAGTGTGTATTGTTAATGTTGACCACAGACCTGACTAGAGGCTTCATCTAAGGCTGATTTTAGTTGTGCAGCAAAAGTTTCAGCTTCAGTTTCGGTCATGGGTTGACCATCTTTTTTGGTGACAAAGAAAATATCTTCGGCACGCTCACCTAGGGTGGCAATTTTAGCAGAGTGAATATCTAACCCTTGCATCATAAACAACCCGCCCACTTTGGCAAGTAAGCCAGGATGGTCAAGTGTTGCAATTTCGACCATGTTTTGTTGCAGTGCTTCATTCAGCGTAATATCAACGGTGTTTTCAATGTCGAAATGGCGTAGTTGACGTGGGATACGACGTTGCATGAGCCCAGGGTATTTATCTGAATTGGCTAAGGCATCTTTTAATGCTGACAGTACTTTGGCTTCACGTTCAGGGTCGGTTAGCAGCGTACCAAAACGGTCAAGCACGACATAAGTGTCTAAGCTAAATGCTTTGGTCGCGGTAATAATACGTGCATCTTGTACATCCAAGTTCATACGATCGAGAATAGCAACTGTTGTCGCAAACAGGTTGGGCTGATCTTGGGTATAAATAAAGATTTGTACCGCATCTTGAGCAAATTTACGCTGGGCACGCATTAAAACCAGCGGTTCAGGGTTGTCACCGTGCTGTAAAATAGCGCGTGTGTGCCAAGCAATTTCATCAGCAGATTCTTTGAGGAAATATTCATCCCCCAGTTCTTGCCAGACTTTTTCGACATCATCTAGTGCAAACTCTTCGACCAGTTGTTCGCTGGCAGAAAACTTGGTGTCCTCGATGAGCATTTGATAGTCCACAGGACGGCCTAAACCTGAGCGAATCACGTCACGTGCATGGGTATAGAGCTGACGCATAAGAGATGCGCGCCACGTATTCCAAAGTGAAGGATTGGTTGCATTGATATCCGAAACTGTCAACGTATATAGATAGTCGAGATGTTCCATGTCGCCCATTTTCTCAGCAAAAGCTTTAACCACATCGGGGTCAGAAATGTCTTTCTTTTGAGAAGTGACGGACATGAGTAAATGGTTTTGGATGAGCCATGCGACAAGGTTGCATTCGCGTTCGGTAAAACCATGACTACGACAGAATTCAATCGCATCGGTTGCACCTAGCTCACTATGGTCTCCGCCACGGCCTTTAGCAATATCATGGAAAATGGCAGCCAAATAAACAATGTCACGACGTGCCAGACGTTGGAACACTGAACTGACGACAGGGAAGTCTTTAGCAAACTCAGGTTCTTTGAAACGGTTTAAGTTGCGCAGTAATAATAAAGTATGTGCATCTACGGTATAGATATGGAATAAGTCATACTGCATCAACCCCATAATCTGCCCAAACGCAGGAATGTAGTTGCCTAAAACGCCATAACGTTTCATTGCCACCATGGTTTCATATAAACGATGGGGTGAGCGAATGATGGCCATAAACAGGGCTTGATGTGATGGATTATCTCTATATTTTTGGTCAATGCGTTTAGCTGCCAAAATTAACAGACGTAGAGTGCGCGCGCGAATGCCTGTAATTTCAGGTCGATTAGCCAATATATAGAAAATTTCTAAAATAGCACTTGGGTTTTCAGAGAAAATTTTATGGTGTTGAACGGCTAGTTTGCCGTCGACTAGTTTAAAATTTTCATTGATTTCTTCAATGTTACGCTCATAGTTCGGTAGGCGTGGGGTAATCACAGATTCATTGAAATAAGCCAACAGCATTTCATTCAGCGTGGTGACTTGTTGAGCGCTTCGATAGTAACGCTTCATGAATTGTTCAATTGGATAATTCGGTGATTTACCTTCTTCACGCACATAGCCAAACTTTGCTGCAATGTCACGTTGATAGTCGAACAGTAAACGGTTTTCATCACGTTTAGTGAGGCGGTGTAGGTGATGACGAATTTCCCAGAGGAAGCTTTCGGCTTCTTCTAATACACCCAACTCAAACTCTGAAATAAAGCCTAAGTGCACCAAGTCATAAATACGGTTGACGCGGAAATGCCGCTTAGCAATCCAACCAATTTGGTTAATGTCCCGAATGCCACCCGGCGCGTTTTTAATATCGGGTTCTAGATTACTTTCCGTAAAGTTATGCTGTGCATAGCGTTTGGCCTGTTCTTCCATTTTTGCATCATAGAAGGTTTTATCTGTCCATGTTTGCGAAACAATGCGTCGCGGCCATTTGGCTAAGTGTTCATTGCCTGTAATTAAACGGGACTCAATGAGGGCTGTGGCAACTGTTAAGTCGGAGGTTGCTTGTTCAACACAGTTGGCAATGGTACGTACACTAATGCCGGGCTTGAAATTGCCGACATCCCAAAGTGAGGAAATAAAGACTGAAATGATTTTCTCTTGTTCTTCGCTAAACTCATCTTCAGACAAGATCATGATGTCTACATCTGAGTAAGGCAGCATCTCTCGGCGACCATAGCCACCGACAGCAAATAAACTTAAGTCTGTCTGATCGAGTTTTGCATATTTCCATAGGAAAATAAGTGCTTCATCGATCATATTTGAACGCGTTAAAATGACATCACGAATGGATTGGCCATGATCAAAACTTTCTTGTAATTGATTTTCGACATCACTACGCCATTGATTAATCGCTTTGATGTCGTGATTACTGCTGACATAGTTAAGCAGTGGAGAAGTATTGATCATGAACCGTATCCGTATATTTTAACAACGCTTAATTTTGATGAACGCTAACCAGTTCAGCAGCTTGTGCTGCTAGTTCACGCGCTTGGTCGGTTGTTTCAGCACGTGCTGTCGCAACACCCATACGGCGACGTGTAAAGCCTTCTGGTTTACCAAAAATGCGTAAATCAGTATTTGGGTTTGCCAAAGCAAGATTTAAGCCAGAAAAAGATAAGTTATTATCATCTACGCCAGCATAGATCACGGCGCTCGCTGCAACGCTATGACGTGCCGTATTTACAGGTAGACCCAAAATCGCACGTGCATGTAGTTCAAATTCACTTTGGAACTGAGAGGCAAGCGTCACAAGACCAGTGTCATGTGGTCGTGGTGATACTTCACTAAACCACACTTTATCGCCTTTGACAAAGAGTTCTACACCGAAAATACCACAGCCACCCAATGCGATAGTGACTTTATTGGCAATACGTTTTGCTTCGTCAAGTGCGGCTGGTGTCATGGCTTGAGGCTGCCAGCTTTCCACATAGTCGCCTGCGTCTTGGCGGTGACCAATTGGGTCACAGTACGACGTTTCAATTTCACCTGTTTCAGGGTTTTTAGAGCGAACTGTTAATAGCGTAATTTCAAAATCAAAATCAATTTGCGATTCTACAATCACAGTCCCTTGGTTTACACGACCACCTGTTTGCGCATATTCCCAAGCAGCATCTACTTCTGAAAATTCTTTTACGCGGGATTGGCCTTTACCAGAAGAGGACATGACCGGTTTAACAAAGTTTGGATAACCAATGTCATCACATGCAGCACGGAAAGATTCTAAAGTATCTGCAAAACGGTAAGCCGATGTAGGTAAGCCCAGTTCTTCCGCAGCTAAACGACGGATGCCTTCACGGTTCATGGTTAAATTGACCGCTTTTGCAGAGGGGATGACTGTCGCAATATTATCTTGTTCGATTTCAACCAATACTTGTGTCACAATGGCTTCAATTTCGGGAACAATTAAATTCGGCTTAACGTCCTGAATGAGTTGTTTAAGCGCTGTCGCATCTGCCATATTTAAGGTATAGGCATAGTGTGCCACTTGCATTGCAGGAGCATGATCGTAACGGTCAGCAGCATGAACTTCTACACCTAAACGTTGTAAAGAAATCACAACTTCTTTCCCAAGCTCTCCAGAACCCAATAGCAGAACTTTAAATGCTGAAGGCTGAAGTGGAGTACCAATAGTAACGCTCATGTAAATCATCCATGCTTGATTTTATGGGCTTTTAGCATAGCAGAACTCTTAAAAGTGTTCAGGGTTCATTCACATAAATTAATGATATTGTCCAACAATTTTTTTTATAATGCTGTGCATTCCAACATCAAAATTTTCATGTAAAAAGATGCTCAATAAACTTTTACAATCAAGCTGGAAATGACTTGCACAGATGAATCGCTTCAAATAGCACTTTAAGTTTTGATGGATGCAAGATATGGGTTAAAAAGGCATAGGAATATAGGTGTAAACCAAGCCGTAGCTAAGCGCCGCGGTGAGTGTGGCAGGGACGATTTGCTTAAACTTGAAATAAAGTCCAGCTAATACGATGAAGCCGACTAACATGGCAAAACTTTTATTGGGTGTATCTAACAGTGGTGGCAAAGTAGCAACCACGAGCATTGAACTGATCGCCGCGATACCAATCGAACCTAATGCAATCTTCAACCATAGAGCACCGCGCTTTTGTGAACCTTGTTGGAACTTTTGAATGACGAAGAATGGGCCAAAGCGTGAGGCAAAATTTGCAATACCCACTACAATGCCGACCAAGATAATTTCGATATTCATGCTTGATCTCCCATATGTTCAGGGTCTGGTTTTTTCAGTACATAGTGTTTAAACAAACCTGCAAATATACCTGAACTGATACCAATAAAAATTGCAGCAGATAAGTCAATAAAATAGCAGGCAATGGCAGATACAAGAATGGTCACAGCCACCACGAAGGTATGTTTCTTTTCAAATGCTGCCAATAAGAAACTTAAGAACAGTGCAGGTAGTAGAAAGTCTAGAGCGGCTTGTAAAAACTGGGGTAAATGACTGACTTGGTCTGCAAACATTCCACCTAGAAAAGAACCTGTAGCCCATGCGAGCCAACTAAACAGGCTTAAGCCCAGCATCCAAGACTCAGACCACTCTTGGCGACGTTGTGACAGTTTAATCATGCCTGAGGCAAAAACTTCGTCGGTTAGCCCCCATGACCAAATAGCAGTTTTCTTTAGGTTCAGTTTATCTTGAATTAAGTTTTGTAGCGCAGGGCCATAGAGTAAGTGACGAATATCTAAGGCAATCACAGTGAGGGCAGTCATCCAAATAGACGTGCTACTACCCAATAGTGCAACGACTAAAAACTGACTGGCCCCTGCATACATTGAGCAGGATAAAAATAAAGCCTCCCATGCACTAAAGCCAAACTGGGTTGCAGATACACCAAAGGCAAAAGAAACAGGTAGATAGGTAAAGATAATCGCTTGGCTATCCTTAGCCCCTTGCCAAAAGCCAGCAGCTTGTGCAGGAGTGGGATTAAGTTCGGACACAACACACCTTGAAGAAGACTTTATCAATGGGTCAAAATTGATTGTGTATTGTAACTGAATTCACTAGCATAGTGCCCAATTGTTTGTTGAGGCGTTTAACCATGTTGAAGCTCGAATTACGTACTTTAGGGCTGACTGCAATTATTGTAAGCAGTTTACTTTTGCAAGCTTGTGGGCAGTCAGAGCAAGCTCCTGAACAAAAAGTAGAAATTAAGGCTGCGCCAAAAATTACCAATGATGCTACGGAATATGCCCAGCGTGCTTGGGTGTTTATCAATGAAGTAGATGGCTTGGTGTATAACAAGCAATTGGATCAGATTGAAGCCAAAGTCCGTCATCCTGCACGTAAACTCAGTACGGACTGGCGTATTAATGTCAAAATGACAGACTCAGTAACCGAAGGAAAATACGCACTGTGTCGTAAAGCCTTGACCAGCTTAGAAGTATGGGCACGTGAGACCTTAGACGGTTCGTCAAGTGTTGCACAGAAACAGAGCGATTATGAACGTGATAAAGCACAATGTCGGGGCGCAATTGATAATCCAAGTTTAGGCAATACGGATCCTAAAAAAGTAGGCGTCTAAGACCGAAATAGCATGCCCAAAAGCGAGTTTTTAAAACTCGCTTTTTTATGGTTAGAGCTTTAATGAAAAATATAATAAAAATAGTACATTATCCCAATGCAGTAAAATATCTGAATTGAGTCGAATTTTAAGCGTTAATTTAAAAAATTAGTTTTTGTGATGTTTACATTAATTATTGGTCAAATGCTGCCACAGCAGTCCAAAGTCGTTGAGAAAAATAGTCAAGACGTTACGCCGTGTAAGCAATATTTTTATACATCTTTTTTATATGAATTGCGCTCTTAAGGCGCACACTTGATTGCCTATTCTGAGCTATGTGCCATTTTATGCAGCATTGCAGGATCTAAAATCTTAATCTTTTTAAAAGCAATTGCCAGTATTCCTTGTTTTTCTAAGTTTTGAAGTTCTTGGTTGATGGTTTGGCGTGAACACATCAGCATTTGAGCCAGTTGCTCCTGTGATAAATGGATTTCATCATTGGTAATCGACAGATGGTTGCCATAACCGCTTAAAATAAACAGTAAGCGTTGAGCCAGTCGTTGACTGATATTTTGACTTTGGATTGCGATCAGTTCTAAAAAAGCGAGGCGTAACTTCTGTGAAGCAAGCTGTGCAATATGAAACCAAAATTCTGGGGTAGCTTGGATAAACGCCTCAACATCGCGTTTAGGCAGATGGAGCAGGGTGCTTTTTTGAATAGCAATCGCATCGTGCGAACGCGGTTGCTGATCAATTAACGAAATTTCTCCAAACCACATAATCGGTTCAGCGATTGCTGCAACGGCTTCTTTACCTTCAATGTCGACATGACCTAAACGAATTGCGCCGTTCAAGACTGCATAGATGCCATCAAATAAATCTCCAGAGTGAAAAACAGCTTGGTCTTTTGCAACCTCAATATATTTGGCATGTTGCACAATATACTGTTGATAGGCTTGTGGTAGTTTGGCGAACCAATTGTTATTGAGTAATTGTTGTTGATGTTGAACTTCCAGCATTCCGCGTCCTTTCGTGATTGATCGAGCAACTTGTCAGGTCGACGACAACTTTATGAGCTGTTTTCCTTTAAAGTTATTCTATATCGTGATCAATATCATGCAATAAGGAAATACAGTATGAATAAATTAGAAAAATTATTAAGTCAGTATGCAGCTTATCATCTTGATCATAAAAATATCGTGACCCACTTTGTGGGTATTCCGTTGATTGTGTTTTCAATTATGTGCTTAACCGCAAGAGCTGGCATGACTATTGGCAGTTTTGAAATTACCTTGGCGATGGTTTTGATATTAGCGAGTATTGTTTACTACTTAAGCCTAGATCGAATTTTTGGTGTGATCATGTTAGTAATCTATGCCATGGCTTATCCATTGGCATATAAAATTTCACAGTTTGATTTGGGACTTTGGTTAAGTCTCAGTATTGGTATTTTTGTCGTCGGCTGGGCGTTCCAGTTTGTCGGGCATTTCTATGAGAAGAAAAAACCGGCCTTTATGGATGATGTGATTGGCCTAGCTATCGGACCATTATTTGTTTTGGCGGAAATGGTGTTTATGCTTGGTTTTAGAAAAGACATCGAACAACGTATGTTAGATGAAGCGCGTAAACAGCGTGCTGCAATGGATGATAAATATGTCTCTGTGACATCACATTAACTGAATTATTTTATCGAGAAAAAAGCCAGTGAATTTCACTGGCTTTTTTCTGCTGTTTTAAGATGTCTTCGCGACTTTACGTGTATCTGGTTGAGCTTTGGGTGTATTCGGGCTTGGAGCATGAGCATCTTTATGGGATTTATTGGCCATTTCATTGGCTTTCATTGAATCATGTTTCACCATTTTATCTTGCTTCATGGCTGGATCATGTTTGGCTGTTTTGTCTTGTTTCATTACCTGATCATGTTTCGTCACGTTCATGGTTGCGACGCACTTACCACCTTTATGATTTGCACCTGTACCACCCGACGGTGTTGTTCCTTGTGGGCATGCAAATGCTGTAGCGCTAAGCGTTGTGAATAAACCTGCTGCAATAAATGTGCTGATCTTTTTCATTTTCGTTTGTTCAATGAAGGCATTAATGCCTGTGATTAAATTAGCGATAATACGAAAGAATAGAAGTGATAATATTGTGTGAGATCCAAACGGATCAGGTGTTCATATGTTATTTAATGCTGTTTTTAAGATTGGTTTAAGCTTATAAAAAAACCCGATGGGTATCGGGTTTTTTTATATTCGGAACGACTTATACGTTAAAGCGGAAGTGTAGAACATCACCGTCTTGAACGATATACGTTTTACCTTCTAAACGCCATTTTCCTGCTTCTTTCGCGCCTGCTTCACCGTTGTATTGAACGAAGTCGTTATAAGCAACACATTCAGCACGGATAAAGCCTTTTTCGAAGTCAGTGTGGATCACACCCGCCGCTTGTGGTGCAGTTGCACCCACTTTAACGGTCCAAGCACGAACTTCTTGTACACCCGCCGTGAAGTAAGTCTGTAAACCTAAAAGACCATAGCCCGCGCGAATTACCACGTTTAGACCCGGCTCTTCCATGCCTAAAGCTTCAAGGAACTCAGCACGGTCTTCATCTTCAAGCAGTGAAATTTCAGCTTCGATTTGGTTGCAAAGCGGAACCACGATTGCATTTTCTTCAGCTGCCAGTTTTTTCACAGCATCTAAATGTGGGTTGTTTTCAAAACCATCTTCAGCAACGTTCGCAATATACATGGTTGGTTTTAAAGTCATTAAACCAAAACCACGAACCAGTTTACGTTCGTCGTCGTCTAGGTCAGCTGCGCGAGCAGGTTTACCTTCATCAAGTAAAGGTAAAATTTTGTCTAAAACCGCTTTGGTTGCGAGCGCTTCTTTGTCGCCACCTTTTGCAGATTTTGCTAAACGAGTCACTGCTTTTGTCACAGTTTCTAAGTCAGCAAGTGCAAGTTCCGTGTTGATGGTTGCGATGTCATCAAGCGGGTCAATTTTACCGTTAACGTGAATGACGTTTTCATCTTCAAAACAGCGTACAACGTGAGCAATCGCATCCGTTTCACGGATATTTGCAAGGAATTGGTTCCCCAAGCCTTCTCCTTTAGATGCACCAGCAACTAAACCTGCGATGTCTACAAATTCCATCGTTGTTGGAATCACACGCTGAGGTTTTACAATCGCGGTAAGTTTGTCTAAACGTGGATCTGGCACAGGAACGATGCCTGTGTTTGGTTCAATGGTACAGAATGGGAAGTTTTCAGCAGCAATAGCAGCTTTAGTCAATGCATTGAAAAGTGTAGATTTACCAACGTTCGGCAAGCCGACAATACCGCAATTAAAACCCATGAAATAACTCACAACGTGTTATATAAAAATTGCCAGTGATTTTACATGAAAGCCATGACAAAGTCAGGTCTCAGGGGAGAAGAATCAAAGTTGTAAATCATGTTGTGGGCAGAATCTCCTCATTTAAGCCTTTTCTTTTAATAAAGGAACTAGATTTAAGAGATCCATTGCATGTAGATCATTGTCTATGTAAGGACTGGAGTCTTTCATGAAAATGGCGTGAACTTCATATTGAAACACCCTCCTCAGAAAAAGGAGGGGCTAAAAAACTTAAATGTACAGTATAGAGCTCTATTTTATATGGGAAATGGGATTAAACCTTCCTTTTATCGAGTTGATTTGCCAGATTGTCTCCAATTGCTTGCACACACATCACCAAAATTACAAGCACGACAATCACGGCCAACATGATCTGCATATCAAAACGCTGATAACCATAGCGATAGGCAATATCGCCTAAACCACCTGCACCAATGGCACCTGCAATGGCAGAGGAGTTAATCATGGTCACAATGGTCACGGTAAAACCCGCGACAATTCCTGGTAGCGCTTCAGGTAACAACACATGCCAAATGATTTGACTGCGATTACAGCCGATAGCTTGCGCAGCTTCAATCAAACCTTGATCTACTTCGCGTAAACTGACTTCTGCAATCCGTGCAAAAAAAGGGGTTGCCGCCAAGGTTAAAGGGACAACTGCTGCCCAAACACCATAACTGGTGCCGACAATCCAACGTGTGAGTGGAATGAGGGCCACCATCAAAATAAGGAAGGGAACAGAACGGGTAATATTTACCAACCAGCCTAAGCTATGGTTAATACTTTTAGAAGGATAAATGCCATGCTCAGAGGTGCTCACTAGAACCACTGCCATTGGCAGACCAAGGAGCAAGGCAAAAAATGCGGATGCACCGACCATGATTAAGGTATCGATGGTGCCTGTCAGTAATAAATCAATGAGTTGGTCGTGCATAGCCCAGTACCTCTACATGTGTCACATGCGCTTTTAGTTTTTGTCGTAGCGATTGAATTTCTAAGTCCTGTGTAGGAACAGCAATAACCAATGTTCCAATTAAATGGTTTTGGATGGTGTCGACCTGACTTTGATATAAATGCACAGTTTGTGGAAAGTGCTCCAAAATCTTTTTTAAGTCAGGTGGATGATGCGCATCTGAAGTCGAGCGAATTTTGAAAATGGCATGTGTATCAAGCTGCATAGGTACAGCATTTAAGCGAAAAGGCAAATCGAGTTGTTCTAGATTCAGTAGTTCTTGGGTAATGCTTTGTTGGGGTTGAGAAAACACCGACCATACTTCGCCTGATTCCACAATTTCACCAGCATCGATGACCACGACCTGATCGCAGATTTCCCGAATCACTTGCATTTCATGGGTAATCAATACAATGGTGATACCTAACTTTTGATTAATCTCTTTGAGCAGGGACAACACCACAGAGGTGCTTTCTGGATCGAGTGCAGATGTTGCTTCATCACAGAGTAAAATTTCAGGATGGTGAACCAATGCACGGGCAATGCCGACACGCTGCTTTTGACCGCCAGACAGTTGTGATGGGTAATGCTGTGCCTTATCACTCAGCCCGACCAACTGTAATACCTCGTTGACACGTTGTTCGATGTCTTGTTTGGGATAATTGGCAACTTTGAGGGGTAGTGCGACATTTTCATAAACTGTCTTGGCAGACATTAGATTAAAATGCTGGAAAATCATACCAATGCGTTGGCGGAGCTGAATCAGCTCAGCATGGCTCAATGCCGCCAAGTCTTGTTGATGAATATGAATATGACCTTCACTGATACGTTCTAAACCATTTAAGGTGCGGAGCAGAGAAGATTTACCTGCACCACTTTTGCCAATAATGCCAAACACTTTACCTGTCGGGATATCGAGGTCAATATTTTTGAGTGCATGTACAGTATGCCCTTGTACCGCATAGTGTTTGTTTAAGTTACGAATTTTGATATGTGGAATTGAAAAATCCACATGAGAACCAAAGCTGACCATTCTTTTTCTCCTTATTTCCAGCCTTCAAACCACAGACCTTGGCCAAAATCACGATCTAAAATTTCTTGAACGTGTTTTGAGTTTTGGAATGCTTGCACAAAAGTCGCAAGTTTTTGGTTTTGATCTGGATAGTCTTTACGTGTCACAAATAAAATGGCGTATTTCTTGTTTATCGGGTCAAGAAAAAGGCATGATGCGGATCTGTGACCTTAGCCATTTTTAAATAATGCGGGAAGCCAAAAATTAAATCGGCATCATTAAACGCATGGGCAGTTTGTGGGCCTTCTACTTCAATAAACTGAAGCTGTTTAGGATTGCTCACAATATCTTTTACGGTAGATAGTTCATTGTTGAGGTCTTTGAGCTGAATCAAACCTGCACGATGCAGTAAAATTAGGGCGCGTGCCGAGTTTACAGGGTCATTGGGGATGACCACACGTGCTTGAGTGGGTAGTGCATCTAAGGACTTATATTTTTTTGAATACAGTCCGACATGACTTCCTGCTCCTGTGGCGAATGCATGCAGATCATAATTTGTTTCGCGAATTGCATTGCTCAGAAAGACACTTTGCTGAAAAAAGTTGGCATCAATGTCACCATTTTGCACAGCAACATTTGGCGCATGCCAGTCCGAGAATTCAACTAGTTTGACTTGAATGCCTTGTTTCTTTACCTCATCTGCCACGCTTTGCAGAAGTTCGGCATAAGGTGGGCTAATACCAATCGTTAAGACATCATCTTGCGCATGGCTTTTGCTATAGCGGTAACCCGCTAGAGTAAAAATTGCCACGATGACGCTTAAGCCAATCAGCCATTTTTTTAGATTTTGAGTGAAAGATTGCGTCATGGCTTATACTCACTTCCAACCAGAGAACCAAAGTTTTTCACCAATTTCACTATTCAAGGTCTGTTTAACTTTGTCTGATGTTTGATAAATCTTGATGAATTTTTCAAGTTGTGCTGCTTTCTCTGGATGTTGCTGTTGGTAGTCGTCACGCACCACAAATAAAATCGAATACAAAGTATTGGTGTTGTCATCTAAGATCAACGCATCATTTGGGTCGATGGTTTTTGCAAGACGTAAATAATGTGGATAGCTAAAGACCAAGTCAGCATCATCAACGGCACGCGCAGTTTGTGGACCTTCAACTTCAATAAACTGGAGCTTTTTAGGATTGCTGACAATATCTTGCAGGTTCGATAGATGATTGTTTGGATCTTTTAAGCTAATCAATTTAGCCTGTTGTAACAGTAAAAGCGCACGCCCTTGATTTACTGGATCATTTGGAATAACTGTACGTGCATTTTCAGGAATCGCATCAATCGAGTCATATTTTTTTGAATATAAACCGACGTGTGTGGTGACGCCTTTATCCAGTGCTTTCAGTTTAAATTGGGTTTCTTTGATGGCGTTATCTAAGAAGGGCTGATGCTGAAAATAGTTGGCATCAATATCACCATGGTTGAGCGTGATATTGGGGGTATTCCAATCCGAAAACTCGACCAGTTTGACGTTGATGCCTTGCTGTTTCGCTTCTTCCACAGCCACTTTTAATGGATTGGCAAAGGGTGGGCTGATCCCAATCACCAGTTCAGAGTTACTCGATTTTTTATGATAAGACCACGCCACCAGTACAATGACGATGGCAGCGACAATTACCCCAATAACGGTAAATTTTGTTTTTGCAGTTTGAGCCATGATATTTCTCGTATTTTAAAATTTATGCAGTTTGTTTTTGCTGTGTTTTAGGATGAGCGCACGAGCTTTGACATCGATACTGCTGTACTGGGTGGTCTGCGGCCAGTCGGTCACCTTGAGCGAATAATTTGTGGCGTAAACTACCTGTTTCATAGGCGGTTTTATAACGGCCACGCTCTTGTAATTCTGGGATGACCCAACGAATAAAGTCTTGATGTGACTCTGGGGCGACGGTTCGTGTGAGATTAAAGCCATCTATGCCAGTTTCATCTAAGAGCTGAATGAGTTTTTTTGCTACAGTTTTTCCACTCCCGACGATCAGTGGATAGCGTCCACCGAGTACATGCTGGGCTTTTAAATCCGCTCGTGTAACTTTTTGCTCTTTAAATTTGTTATTGACCGAGGCAATGCTATTGGTTTGTTTATAAGGAATCGCTTCATCATCTGTGAACTGCGCTAAATCAATTCCGACTGAACTTGAAAAATGCGCCAAACCTGCTTCTGGACTGGCATAGCGAATATATTCGGCGAGTTTTTCTTGTGCGAGTTTGTCTGTTTCTGCCGTAACTACACTAATGCCAACAAAGAGTTTAATGGCTTGCTCATCACGACCATGGCTTAATGCAAGCGCACGAATTTTATCGACTTGCTGTTTCAGTTTTTCAGGTGTGTCAGCACCAATAAACATGGCTTCAGCATGTTGAGTTGCAAAAGCTAAGCCTTTGCTTGAAGCGCCCGCTTGATAAAGTACAGGCGTGCGCTGAATAGATGGAGAAACTTGAAAAATGCCCTGGCTTTGGAAAAATTTGCCTTGATGCTGTATGGCGTGAACTTTTGAAGGGTCGGTAAAGACACGGTTTAACTTATCTTTTTGTACGGCATCGTCTTCCCAAGAACCTTCCCAAAATTTATAGCAAAGTTCGAGAAACTCTTCAGCTTGTTCATAACGCAAGTCGTGATCTTTTAAACCTTTTTGACCAATTAACCGTTCTGCGCTGTCTAAGTAACCCGTGACAATGTTCCACCCAATACGACCGTTTGTTAGATGGTCGAGGCTCGCAAAGCGCCGTGCAAACTGATAAGGCGACTCATAGCTCAAATTTACAGTGACACCAAAACCTAAGTGCTGTGTAACGGCAGCCATTGCAGAAACGAGTGTACTTGGGTCATGGCTTGGAAGTTGAATTGACTCTTTTAGGGTTAAATCCAGACCATTTTGATAAACATCGTAGACACCCGTAATGTCGGCGATAAATAAACCATCAAATAAACCTTGTTCTAAAGTTTGCGCCAAATCGGTCCAATAGCTGAGCTCATTAAAACGATGTGACTCATCACGTGGGTGTGTCCACAAACCATGATTGATATGACCTACGCTATTCATATCAAAGGCATTCAGGATGATTTGCTTCGGCTTGTTATTTTGAGATGATAGTGTCATTACAATGTCCCTCTGCGTGGCGGAAGTACACCGTTAAGAAGATAATTGGCAATGAAGTAATATTTCCAACGTGACGCATCATGTAGCGTGTGAACACGGGCATTACGCCAAAAACGGTCTAAGCCATCTTCACGCTGACTACCACGACTGCCTGCTAGTTCAATTAATTTCGAAGCGGCTTTTAAAGCGGTTTCTGTGCTGTGTGCACGAACTTTCGCTACATCGAGAGAAGCTTTTGCAATGCTATCAATGGTTGGATTAGGACGTGCTGCATCGATTGAGCGAGCTGCTTGTTTGAGTAAGACTTCACTGGCACGCACATCGGCAACCACGCGTCCTAGTTCAAACTGAGTTAGAGGATCATCGGTTGCCTGTTCAACAGCAGAGTCAATCCATGGCCGAGCCTGACGCACACGAACCAGTGTTTCCTCAAAAGCAGCACGTGCGATACCCGTTTCAATTGCAGCATGCATAATTTGTGCAAAAGGCCCAACCAGAGTCGGCCTAGAAAAAGCGGTATCGAAAGGAACAATATCTTCTGCATCTACAGCGACATGATTGAATTTGACTGTCCCGCTGCCTGTGGTACGTTGACCAAAACCTGACCAATCATCAATCAGTTCTAGTCCTGAGTTATTCCGTGGGATAAAGACCAGAAGCTCTTTGTCATCGGCATCTTTGACTAAGGTCGGTATGCGGTCTGCAAACAGGCTGCCCGTGCAATAAAACTTTTCACCATTGACCTCATAGCCTTGTTCCGTTTGGCTCAGTGCAGTTTGTTTTTGTGTTGCATTTTTAGTTTTAAACTCAGCCAAGGCATTACCAAAGCGAGCGCCTTTGAGCACTTCTGCATAGAGTTTACGCTTTTGTTGTTCAGTACCGTTATTACGTAAAACCTCTAAGGCATAGAAATGGTTCTGTGGAATTTGTCCAATCGAACCATCCACACCACTCATTAGCGCAATAATTTGTGCGACAGTATAACTGGAAACATCGGCTCCCCCGAATTCCTTAGGTACAGTAATGGCCCAAAGGCCAGTTTGGCTATAGGTCTCGATTTCCTCAAAAGGCAAAATACGTTCCGCATCGCGTTGGATAGCCTGTTGTTTAAACTGCTCAGCTAAATTTTTGGCAATTTCTAAGGCTTCGGCATCGCTTTGAATAATATGTGCATATGCCGCGTTTTGGGATTGAAGTGGAAGAATAGGTTGAAATGAAGTCATGACGTTCTCCTTAAATCCAAGCGTGGCGAGCAGGGAAAGTGTTGTTCAAATAGTAGTTACCCAGTGCATGCAGCTTCCAGCGGATCGGGTCGTGTAAGGTATGCACACGTGCATTGCGCCAATGTTGATCTAAATTATGTTGGCTTAGGCTCGAACGACTGCCGCCAAGCTCTAGGAGCTTTTCAGAAATTTGTAGTGCAGCATCATTGGCATAGACCTTTGCTTCAGCGACTAAAATAGAGGCTTTAGCTGCTTGTTCGGCACTGACAACGCTCAGTTGGTCGAGCTCATCTAAATATTCAGCAGCTTCATCGAGCAGTAGGATAGCGGCATCTAACAGGACTGCGGATTTGCCGACTTCTTGTAAGGTGTAATGTTCAAAACTGGCTTTCTCAACTTGCGCATCGACAATTGGTCGGGCTTTTTTAACTGCTGACAAAGTATCTTCAAATGCAGCTTCTGCAATACCGACATCAATCGCAACTTGCATTAACTGCGAGAAAGCACCACGGTAATTGACGTCTTCAACCAGTTTCCGCTCATCAAAGATAAGTAGTGGATCGACTTCAACCCGCTGTAATTTTACTGTACCGCTTGAAGTTGTACGCTGACCAAAACCATTCCAGTTATCGATAACTTCCACACCTAGTGCTGTGGCATCAACAATAGTCAGTACCACATATCCTTCAGGGTGAATGGCTTTAATGGCTAACCAATGGGCAAAGCTACTGCCTGTAGAGTAGAATTTTTCACCATCGACATAGTAACGACCATTCTCCATGCTTAATGTTGTACTCAGAGTTTTAGTGTCTTTGGTGTTTCGTTCGGGGCCGCCATTGGCAAGGCGTTTACCGTTTAATATTTCATTAAAAATAAACTGTTTTTGTTGTTCGCTGCCCAAGAGATCAATCATGTTGAGCAGCGCAATTTGGTTTTGTGGAATTTGACCGACACTTGAGTCGGCTTTATTAATAATGCGAAAAACCTGAGCTAAGGTTTTGTTGGAAACAAATGCGCCTCCAAAAGCTTGAGGAATACGAATACCGCCTAATCCTTTTTGGCTAAATAACTCGACCTCAGCAAAAGGAAGCTGACGGTTCTGATCACGTTGATCCCGACCTTCTAAGGCAAAGTCAGCGACATGATAGGCTGCATTAATCGCATCCTGATCATTTTGTATCACGTGAATATTTTTAGAGAGTGTATGAGACATAAAAGCACCTTTACTTAATGCCTATACGCTACTTGGGATTGCTTGAATGATTAAATGAAGGATTTTGAATTACTTAGCAGCTAAAAAGTTAAAAATAAAATATGCTAAGTTTAAACATTTAGATGATATTTTAAGTATTTGAAAAATAAGGAATAACTAATTTAACTGAGGGCTGAATGGGATGATCAAAGTCTTATTTATCAAGATTTGAGATATTGTAGAGAAAAAAATGTATAAATTTGATAAAGGCTGTTGAACATTTGCTAGGCAGTTTTGAGTAAAAAGTACATTGTAAATCCTAAATACAGTGACTAAAGTATCCAACTGAAATAGATGGCTTTTCTGAAAAGCCAAAATAGAAAAATAAATGTGGAGCATTTATGAGAACTTTATACCAGTTTCCTTTATCTCATTTTTGTGAGAAAGCTCGCTGGTTGCTCGATCATAAAGAGCTAGATTTTGTCGCACAAAATGTGGTGCCTGGGGTTCACCGGGCATTTGCACAGTTAAAGACCGGTCAAAATAAACTGCCTATTTTGCGTGATCAGGACAAATGGGTCGCTGATACTACCGAGATTGCACTATATCTTGATGAGCGTTATCCAGAACATCGACTGTTACGTAATGAAGCACAGCTTCGTAAAGAGGCTTTAGATGTTAATACGTTAGCCAATGATTTGGGATTGCATGTCCGTCGTTGGGGGTTGGCACATGCATTGTCCGATAACGATCAATCATTACAGATTATGTTGGGCGAAAAGGGGTATTTACGTAAATTTGAAAAATACACCAAACCTTTAATGAAAACATTGATGTCGAAAGGCTATGAGTTGAATGCAGAGAAAATAGAGCATTCCAAAGCTGAAATGCAGCGTTTAATTGAAGTATTGAATGAGAAGTTAATTGCTAATCATGGACGTTACTTTGTCGGGGATCGTTTAGGTTTGGCCGATATTGCTGTGTGTTCGATGTTGGCGCCTGTGCTGGAAATTAAAGGGACACCTTGGGAAAAAGACCATGAGGAAAGTCTATCTGAAGAATTTAGTACTTATAAAACCTATTTAACCAATTTACCCTTGGGGCAGTATGTTTTAAGAGTCTATCAAACCGAGCGCAATGCTCGAGTCGACTGGCGCGGCGTTTAAAATAAGCTTAAGCCAAACAAGGCAAAGGTGATGTGTGACACAGACAGCCTTTGCCTTTCTTGTATTTTCAATATCATGATTTATATAAGCTAAATAGAAATTTTCTCAGTTGATTTGCAACTTTGTAAAAGATCATGGCACTCTTTGTTTGAAAAAGCTGATATCTTTTTATCAATCTCAAAATATATGAAAAAAAATGCAAATAAGCTTTATCTTTCATTTGAAATGCTTAATATAAAATAAACACCTATAAACATAAGTTGTCATGAGAGTTAAATAATGGAATTAGATCGTTTTGATAAGCAAATTTTAGAAATTTTAAGTAATGAAGATATCAATCTAAACGAATTATCAGAGCGTATTAATCTATCGGTCAGTTCAGTACATCGTCGTATTAAGCACCTCATTGATAACGACATTATGACCAAAGTTAAGCGTGATATTAACTATCAAAAGCTCGGTTTTAGTCTACATGTTTTACTCCAAGTATCTTTGAGCAAGCACGATAACGACACTTTTTCCAAGTTTTTAGAAGAGCTAGAAAATATTCCTGAAGTGACCAATGCCTTTTTAGTGACAGGGCAGTCGGCAGACTTTATCGTTGAAGTTGTGGCAAGAGATATGGAAAACTATAGTGATATTTTACTCAAACGCATTGGTAAAATCGAACATGTGGTGGCACTGCACTCAAGCTTTGTGATTAAAGAATATAACGTTTTTAACTGTAGTGGTTTGTTGAGCAAAGTCTAAGTCACGCTGAACTTGTATGAGTCTAATGAGTATTAGGCTTCCTACTTTCAAAAGTTTGCATATTATCAGCGACAATAAGAGTACATCAGCTGTGTATGTTAGAGGTGCTACAGCAGGATGATGTTACTATTCAATTGGTCGTGAAAAACGCTCGGTGGCAAAGTTTTCTGATATTTCGTGATCGTTTGTTGGAAAATCAAAAATTAGTGACGGCGTATAACCAATTAAAACAAGACAGCCAATATTTAACGATGGATGAATATCGATCTAAAAAAGCAAAATTTATTGAAAGTGTATTCAATCAGCCATAAAAAATGCGCTCTCAAAGTTATGTTTGAGAACGCATTTTTATAAAGCAGTAGATTAGGCGTCTAATTCTGCCAATACCGCGTCAGAGAATTCAACGTTGGTATATACGTTTTGTACATCATCTAAATCTTCCAGCATATCAATCATTTTCATAATTTTTTTGGCTTGATCGATATCGGTGATTTCGGCTTTAGTTGAAGGGCTCATGACCACTTCAGCATTGTCCGATTTTAAACCTGCAGCAGTTAAAGCATCTTGTACGTCACCAAAAGATTCAGGTGTAGTAATGACTAAGATTTCATTTTCATCCACTTCGATATCTTCAGCACCTGCTTCAAGTGCCACGTCCATGATTTTATCTTCTAAAGATACATCTTCAAAAGTGATCTCACCACGCTTTGTGAACAAGAAAGCAACTGAACCGTTTGTGCCTAAGTTACCATCTGTTTTTGAGAAACAGTGACGGACATCCGGTACAGTACGGTTTAAGTTGTCAGTCATGGTTTCCACAATAACTGCAACACCACCAACACCATAACCTTCGTAGGTAATTTCTTTTAAATCATCGTTATCTTCACCACCGGCACCACGTTGGATTGCACGGTTGATGACGTCACGTGTCATATTTACAGAAAGCGCTTTTTCTACAACTGCACGAAGACGTGGGTTGCTTGCAGCATCACCACCGCCAAGCTTTGCAGCAGTTGTTAATTCACGAATAAATTTGGTAAAAAGTTTACCACGGCTAGCATCTTGTTTTGCTTTACGATGCTTAATATTGGCCCACTTGGAATGACCCGCCATGCGAAATATGCTCCTTGTAGATTGGCTTTGTGCCTATCAAATTGTGCAAATTCTACCATAAGCACTTTTTTATGCGAAAGTAGGTGTTTTTCTGAAAATCGCCTGAACAAACAAAAAAAGAATTAAAATTGTTTGAAATAAAGCCAGTTATTTAAAATTTACCCTATGAGGCAGTTCACTTTAAAAATTAACTGTTGGGAAACACTC
The DNA here is from genome assembly GCF_044057475.1 of Acinetobacter sp. P1332. Classification (NCBI taxonomy): domain Bacteria; kingdom Pseudomonadati; phylum Pseudomonadota; class Gammaproteobacteria; order Moraxellales; family Moraxellaceae; genus Acinetobacter; species Acinetobacter sp. P1332. The sequence goes on along the minus strand of NZ_CP171157.1, from coordinate 1,901,969 downwards.
ACAGAGACCTAAAAGAATAGGGTTTTCACATTCTTTTAGGTTAATTAAACGACCTTATTGTGCAGCAGTCTTAGGTTCAGGAATCTCAATATCTAAACCAACATGCTCTTTATAAAGTGCTTTAATAAGCACTAAGTCATGATCTAGGTCTGTTGGGTAGATTTTTCCAAAAATACCGCCTTGCTTAGTTTTTGAGTTCGCGTACATCAGCACAATAGGGACATTTGCTGCTTTAGCAATATGCCAAAATCCAGTACGAATAGGTTTACGTACTTCACCTGTTTTGGCACGTGTCGCTTCAGGTGCAATGACTAAATTGAATTTTTCATTTTGGCTAAAGTGTTCAACCATTTGAGACACAATGTCTTTATTTGACTTACGATCGACTGCGATACCACCAATGGCTTCGAGTATGGGCTTCATTGGCCCTTTAAATAATTCTTTTTTAATCAGAGTATGGATTTTCATATCGTAGATTTGAAAAATCGCCAGTGACAAGACAGCATCCAACATAGAAGTATGTTCAAATCCAATAATGACTTGCTTATCTTCCAAAACGTTTGGTTCTACATGATATTTCCAGCCTGCGAGTTTAAACGCAGACTCACCAATGAATTTTTTTAACATGAGCATAAAAATACAAGTGTTTTTTAAAGAGGCTAATGTCTGCTTGTTTGCGATTTGAGTCAAGTCCTACTTGATTGCACTTACCACTTTTATGAGTCGTTTTGAATCCTCATCAGTTGAACAAGGAGAGGGTAAAAATAGAACACTAAGATGTTTTAAATCTAATCAAATAGAAAATAAATATGGTGAAAATGAAAATACCACTATTCATAAACGAAATGACAGATTAGACTTTGGTCTAAGACTAAAGTGTGCATTTTCACACTTTAACTTTGGTTTAACAAAGTTCAGGATTGTTAAAATGGCTTATCTTCCGACTTTTTTATGTGCAATCGTTCTCTTTGTTTTGGTGGTTATTTGGTCAATTGTTGAGTTTTTCATTGAGTCACGAAAAAAAGAAAAAGCCGGTATTTAGTTTTTATCCAATTTAATTAAATTTTATTATTCTAGTATTTATAAGTACTTTTGAGTCTTAGTATGTAACTCAAAGATCGTGAAAGACCTGATATGTCAGTTTGATGATCTAAATTTTCCCGATTGTTTGGATAGTGTACAACCATGTATGAAAAAGCTTGTCTTTTGAAAAAATCTTCGCTAGTATTCATTTCGCCTGAACTTGTTGATATATAACAAATTCAGTATATTAGGGCCTATAGCTCAGTTGGTTAGAGCAGCGGACTCATAATCCGTTGGTCGACAGTTCAAGTCTGTCTGGGCCCACCATATAAAACAACCACTTAGGTGTACTAATCCTAAGTGGTTTTTTTGTTTTTAGATTCTGGTAAGCAAATGGTAAGCAGCTTAAATCAACATTATTCTGTAAGCATTCGCTAAACCCCATAGCTTTTTTTAATTTGAGTTGGGTTTCCATCGGTGTTGAAGTAATACTTCAATCTGGGTCACTTTATGTATCGGCAACCTTTTCGGCACATCACTTAATTGGGCATGCGGATCCAGTCCATTCAGCTTTGCTGACTGAATCAGGTGTATGATATTAGCTGCTCGCTGACAACTGCTCATCGAGCCAGCAAATAACTAGTTATTACGTCCCAAGGCCCTGGAACACATCTGATTTTAGATCCCTTATGAAGCAATGCTTCTTATGTTGATTGGTAAGTTACCATCAACCAGATAGCGGCCAGAGTGCTTGCCAGTTTTTTAGGCTGTAGTTGATCCTCAGAGCGGTTAGGGAATCCGATAGCAGCGTCAGATGGTGTTAGTTGAGCCATTAATATAGTCTCGATTTGAGGTATTCATTAAAGCGTTCAACTTTACCTTTGGTCTGTACATAGTAGGGCTTACATATGCGGGGGGCTTTGTTGCACAAACATTCAAAAGCTAAACTTCTTCCAAGTTATCTAAATTTAAGTGGCAACTTGGGTGTGAGGTCGACCTAAATCTGTAAATTTATTTAATACGGCCACACGTGCATGAATCTCATTGACTTGGCTTTGAAAGTTTCTCGCACGGAGTTTATCGCCTAATAATTTGATGCAATGCATCTTGGTTTCTATCAGACTTCTGCGATGATAGCCTGACCAATTTTTCCATATTGTTCTTCCTAAACGTTTAACTGTTCGAAGTAATTCATTTCGCTCTAGCGAGCTGGTCTTTGTATCTTTCCAAGGTTTCGCATTTTTTCTTGGCGGAATCACCGCATGTGCTTGTCGGTCTGCAATTACTTGACGGCATTGCTTGGTGTCATAAGCCCCATCAGTATAGACAGAGTCAATCTGCTCATCTTGTGGAATCTGATCGAGTAAATCACCAAGCACTTGTGAATCACTCACATTATTTGTAGTGAGTTGAATAGCGCGTATTTGAAGGGTTTCAGCATCTATACCAATATGAAGTTTACGCCATTGGCGACGATATTCAGGTTGGTGTTTCTTACGCTTCCATTCACCTTCGCCTAGAAACTTTAAGCCAGTAGAATCGACGAGTAGCTGGAGACCATTACTGCTTTTTTGATAGTTAATTGCAATATCAATATGCTTTTGTCTTCTGCAGATGGTGGAATAGTCTGGTGCTGTCCAATCTAATCTACAAAGATGAATGAGACTTTGCACAAAGCCAGTGACCATGCGTAAAGAAAGACGAAATAAGGATTTGATCATTAAACAGCATTGGATGGCTGTATCTGAATAAGTTTGATTTCGACCATGTTTACCTTTGGGTTGAGCGTACCATTGAGTCTTGGGATCAAACCAAATTGAGAGATTTCCTCGATTTATTAATGCACTGTTATAAGAAGACCAATTGGTTGTACGATAGATTTTAGGTGTGGGCTTATTCATTTTAGAATTATATTGTGGAATAAGCCTTTAGAGATAGGTTTGTGCAACAAAGCCCTGTTAAGTTGATAATAATACAATTGTGGCAAACGACCACGACCATCTAAATAATGTCGCATCACATAAATTTTTTGATCAGCTTGGTCGAGTCCTAAAACTTCAATATTTTGTGGTCCACCTACAGTTGCAAAACTGTGGCTTGAAAAAAATAAGGTGCTGAAAACTAGCGGATGGATTATTTTCATCATCACAAGGCGCTTCACATTTTTATTGATTATGGTTCAGTTTAAGGGTTCAAAATGTAGAAAAATCAAATTTAGTGTAAAGATTTAAGCATTTTGAACACGTTCAATGACCATTTGAGCGACATTTTTCGTAAGTTGATCAAGTCGCTCGAGTGCACTGCCTAGCAGTAAATAATGGTAAGTACTTAAACTGTTTTGATAATGAATGGCAATATAAAAGGTGCCTTCTGGTTTTTCAGGCGTCGCACTTCCACCAGGTTTGAGCAACCCTGTACAGGAGACAATAATATCGGCATGACGAAATAGTCGATGCCCGTGAAGTGCCATAGCTTCAGTGACTTCAATCGACTCCGCTGTATATTGCTGAATAAGTGCAGCGTCAATCTTTAAAATTTCACATTTGATACTGGGGTCATAACTCACCAGTCCACCCAACAAAATGTCAGCTCCGCTATGTTTATAAATCGAAAATTGACTGGATAGATAACCTGAACTGGCACTTTCGATAAAAGCAATGGTCAATTTTTTTTGTTCTAGGAGGTTGCAGCATTGCTTGAGTACTTGCACCACTTTAGCCTCCCGATGTCCATTATTTTGATTTGTTTAACAGCTTAGTCATAAACACGGTACACACCAACAAAACGATTACATGCTTTACTTTCACTTTTTACAGAAAGAATGGCTTTTTGAAAGTTGAACTGGTAGTGACAGTTGTTTTCATTGTCCGTGATGTTTTGCTTTTGATCGGGTGTGGTATAGGCCAAAAATGAAATGGTTTGGGTTTCTATGCGGTTATTGGGACTACGATATGCAACACCTTCGATCTTAATTTTATCTTTAGACAGCTGATGCACTTGTAGGTGCACAGGTTGTTTGGCAATGGCCCCATGTTCAAACTTTAAATAGTGTTGCGTCAAACTTTGATTTAATGATGTGTAGAAGTTCAGATCATCAATTCGGAAGTCCATTTGCTGCTGATAGCATGCTAAGGATTTACATTGCTGTAGGCGGTTTAGCCATAGCTGATGGGTATCGACCAATAAACGCTGCGGCGCATCACTGATTAAAAAAGCAGTCATTGATTGTGTGTCTAATTTTTGTCGAATGTCTTTAAATTGATCGCTACAGATCTTTTTAAGGCTAGACGAGGTCGGATCATCACAGTTAATGACTTGAGCATAACTAAAGCTGGTACAAAGACAACTTAGACACACTAAAATACTAAATTTTTTCATAAGTTTTATGTCGGTTTTCAACAGCATGATCGCTTATACTTTCACTATGTTGCGCTGCTTGTAACTATAGCGAAAGAGAAAGCGTGAATACAAGATTTCAATCATTTATTTCTTAAAGGAAACTGAGCATGGTTGCACATATTCGAATTGGACAGGGACTAGATGTACATGCTTTTGAAGAGGGTGAATTTGTCACACTGGCAGGTATTCAAATTCCACATACACACGGCTTAAAAGCACATTCAGATGGTGATGTGGTTTTGCATGCTTTAACAGATGCATTATTGGGTGCGTTGGCTTTAGGCGATATTGGTCAGCACTTTCCCGATACCGATCCTCGCTTTAAAGGGGCAGACAGTCGAGTATTACTCAACCATGTCTATCAGCTTATTTTAGATCGTGGTTATCAGTTAAATAATGCTGACATTACTGTGGCATGTGAACGTCCGAAGTTGGCACCGCATAATTTAGCGATGCGCCAAAGCATTGCAGACGTTCTTGATGTTGAAATCACACAGATTAGCATCAAAGCAACGACCACGGAAAAACTGGGTTTTACGGGTCGTCAGGAAGGTATTTTATCTACAGCTACAGTGCTGATTTCTCATGCAAAATGATCAGGATTGATCATAGCCAGCTTCAATTCTTGTGTCGCTTTACGACCTTGAAGTTGTAAGGCAACAGCATGCGCCAAACCTGTCCATGTGTCATTCGGTTCCCAAATTTGATGCATGGCTTCATGTGCGGTTGGCATATCGATATTCATATAATATTGACGATATAAATACATCAAACTACTGACGCGATAATTTTCTGAGCAATGGACCCAAATGGTTTGTTCTTGAACCAAATGATCAATCATATCTAAGACCAATAAACATTGATCATCAGACGGTGTATCCCACGAAATAGGCACTTGTATATAGTTCAAACCGAGCTCTAAACAGATTTGATCTTCATTGGCTAAATAGTTATTGCTATTACTGAGCGCAAGATTGATGACCGTGTTTACGCCATACTCTTTAATTTGCTGTAATTGCTCAGCAGTCGGTTGTCCAGAAGTAAACAAATGCTCGTGGATAAATTGAAAGTTAAGTGTTTGGCTTAAGTGTGTTTCAATAGCGTTCATAATTATTTCTTAATCTTAGAATGAAAAACGCCATCCGAAGATGGCGTTTTAAAAACTTAACGGTTCGGTAAAACGTCTTTGAGTGCTTCGTGCATCTCTAGTAATACCTTTTCTGTGGTATCCCAGTCAATACAACCATCGGTTACTGACTTGCCGTATTCAAGATCGCATAGGTTTTCAGGAATTTCCTGACGACCACCTTTAAGGTGACTTTCAACCATAATGCCGATAATAGATTTATTTCCATCAATAATTTGTTCGGTAATATTTTTCAGAACAAGTGGTTGAAGGAACGGGTCTTTGTTCGAGTTTGCATGACTGGTGTCAATCATGATTTTGGTGCTGACTTTCGCTTTAGCCAATGCTGCTTCTGCTTCTGCTACAGAACCAGCATCGTAGTTTGGCTTACCGTTACCACCACGAAGTACCACGTGTGCATACGGGTTACCTGAAGTACGAATAACAGACACTTGGCCTTGGTTGTTTAGACCCAAGAAGTGGTGACCATGTTTCACCGACTGCATGGCATTGGTTGCAACAGTTAAGCCACCATCTGTACCATTTTTGAAACCTACGGGTGAAGAAAGACCAGAAGACATTTCACGGTGCGTTTGGCTTTCAGTCGTACGTGCACCAATCGCTGACCAAGAGATTAAGTCTTGGTAGTACTGTGGTGAGTTTGGATCGAGTGCTTCGGTCGCGCACGGCAAGCCTTTTTCATTTAACTCAACCAAAAGCTTACGACCAATGCGTAAACCTTTTTCAATGTTGAATGAGTCATTCATGTCAGGGTCATTGATTAGACCTTTCCAACCCACAGTGGTACGTGGTTTTTCAAAATAAACACGCATTACGATATAGATTGAGTCTTTAATTTTATCGCTTAAAACTTTTAAACGGTCTGCGTATTCGTGAGCAGCAACTGGGTCATGAATTGAACATGGGCCAATCACCACAAAAATGCGTTTGTCTTTACCATCTAAAATATTGCGAATCGTTTCACGACCGTGAAGTACAGTTTGATATGCAGACTCAGTGAGAGGCAATTCAGTTTTTAATTCCGCTGGGGTAACTAGCGGATGAATGCTTTGTAAATTCACGTCATCGATGTCGTTTTGGGTAATAGAGTTTGACTGTAGAGTATTCATTGCCGTCACTGGTTCGATCGTATTAAGTTGCTTTATAAGCTGAATATAACACGGTTTAGCTGATAAAAGGTTATAAAAAAGTCGAATGAATCTTTGAAAAAAAAGTGATGAATCTTAGGTTTATTTTAAATCAGAATGCCTACACTGAGGCATTCTTAACTGTTGAAATTTGAATGACTTGAACAGTTTCGGCTGGCTTCACTGGTTTGGCTTTGATCGGATTCAACATGAAGTTCACACCCAGCGCGAACAGGGTAATACCCAACACTTTACGGATGATTTTTTCAGGAAGACGTGAAGTAATCAGTGTTCCAATAATAATTGCTGGAATAGACCCTACCAATAACCACATAAGGAGGTGGAAGTCGACGTTGCCTGAAGTCATGTGACCCATACCTGCAACGAAAGTAAGTAACACCGCATGCACAACGTCAGAACCAATAATACGAATCATTGGTAGATTTGGGAACATAATGACCAAAGCCATGATTCCGAAAGCACCTGCACCAACTGATGACAGTGTCACGAAGACCCCAAGAACCACACCCATCATCACAATGTACTTACGTTTATTGCTGGTTTGAAGCTGAACTTTTTCTAAGTCTTCGGTCATGTCTGGGAGCTCATCTTTACGTAATTTGTTGAAAAATTTTTCAATTTGATTACGGAAGACAATTGATAAACCTGTAATGGTCAACATGAAGCCTAAAACCATAGTGAGCACGGCTTTGTAGTGGGTAGATTGGCTCAAATAGTTGTCGAGTACCCAGTGCGTTGCAAAGGAAGCTGGAATACTGCCAATTGCAAGCCAAAGCACAATTGGCCACACAATATTTAGTTTTTTTGCATGTACAAATGAACCACAGAATTTTGAAATTGCGGCATAGAGCAAGTCTGTACCAATGGCAATGTGAGGTTCAATTCTGAAAAGGCTAATGAGGATCGGTGTCATTAATGAACCACCACCTACACCAGTAATTCCCACACAAAAACCGACTAAAACACCTGCGAGAATAAATTCGAGTGGACCAAACATTGTTATATGCCAAAATATCAAAAAACGTGCATATCTTATGACGTTTTCATATAAGTCGTTGTCTTGATTGTTGATTTACTTATTCTAAAAAGAGATATAGGAGTTATTGTTTGAGCTGTATCCGTGCTTTTATTTTTAAGCCTACAATTGTCAGCAACCACCATAGATTGAAACCTATGAGTGTTCGTAAAATATAAAGAGGGGCTAGCTGATGCTTTTTCCATTGCTCAAAATCCGCTGCGGTCGAGCTATCTGTCATATCTAAGTGTTGCTGACGTGGATCAGCTAATGTGATCTGATGAATAAATGCCTCCTTTTTTGCATTTTTTAGGTTCCAAAAAATATGCTCAAAATAGTAAACCTCGACCTGCTTTGCCGTAAATTGGTGACGATGTGATGACTGGTCACATAGTGTTTGAACAGGTTCTCCCATCAATGCGCAGTTTGCGATCCATAAATGATGCTGTTGTTTAAATTTCAACGTGCTGATTCGTCCTTTACTGATTTCAACGGTGATTTCATCAAAGGTTTTACTCTGAATCTGAGTGGGGATCCAGCTGCTTGGGAAACAAATAAATACAAGCAAATTGAAAATGAGGGAAATAAAAAGTGTCCAGCCAAAATGATGCTTCGACCAACTGCAGAGCTGTTGAAAGGGTATGATGATTTCTTGTTGTGACCAATCTAAAGCTGAACGCAATGTTTGCCCCGTGAAAATATCTATAAAAGTGCTTATTATTTAGCGTGTTATAACTAAAAATCACGGTGCTTCAACTTAAATGATTTTGATTAGTCTCTAAAATTCTGTTGCAATTGTTCTGGCTCATATATTTACATACCTTTTTATTTGGCTCATGATCGAAATAAAAAAGTGTGTGAGTTGTAGAGTAAATACTTACTTAGATTGAGCTGTTTTTTTGGGTTTTAAGTCATTGATGCTTAAAATCAGTATAAAAAGTATCGGGGTTGCAAATACAAATAAACTGACACTCCCCACACCGCGACCCGTGAATTGAATCAATAAAATTAATGTCGCGGCCAGTACACCAAAAGCCAGATATCGGCAGATTTGATAATGTTCTGCACACTTGGCCCAACGTGACTTTTGAGTTTTAGGGCGCTGCTTATCGCTCACCAGAAATAATACATAGCACGCGAAAGTGATGAGAAGTCCTGCAATCAGGTAGATCATGAATTGGACTCCTGAACCGCAGTATTGGCATATTTTTTCTGAATTTTTTGTACAGCTTTTTGTTGAATGGGCTGGATTTTTTGATGTAAGAAAATAGTCAATATCGCAAGGATGAAGATCATAAGATCAACTCGCAAGAATAACCAATATTCATTCAAGTTATGCACATATTGGTGGCTGATTAAATAGTAAAGATTGAAAATAGGCAAAGATACAGCCAGTAAAATGAAGACTTTCAGTTGAGTTTTCCAAAGGTGTTGCTGTGGAGTGAGCAATGCAATGACTAAGCTGAGTAACCAAGTGCCGAAAAATGCGTAGATTTCGTAGTTGGGTTGACCTGCTTCTAACTGAAGTAAACGATTTGCACAAAGATAACTGAGCATTGCAATCGGCAAGCCAATGATGGCAGCCGTATTTAAGCGGTTAACCGCATAATGTCCAAAGTGGAAACTTTGTTTCTTATTTTGTAACTGACGTTTTAAGCTCCAGAGTAAAAGTCCAGACGCAATCATGGCACAGCCTAAAAGCCCTGAGAAGAATAACGCAAAGCGTAATAAGGGCTGCGCAAAGTGTGCCATGTGTAAACCATAGACTCCATTATTGAGCGTGGCAATTGCGCTATTGTTCCGAGTGTCACCGAGCAGGGCACCAGATTCGCCGTTAAAGCTGAGTTGGGCTTGGTTTCGCATGATGCTTCGGTCAGTTGACTCAACCAAGTTCACCTGAGCGATATTGGCGTTGGGATGTTTGACCGTAATATTGTCAATCTCTGTTTTCCCCCAACGCTGCTCAGATTGTTGTATGAAGTACTCAATCGGTCGCATCGTAGCAGGTGTCGGTTTAGCCTCAGAGCTGATGCTAATATTTCTAATTTCATCAAAATATTGGAACGGTTGCTCTGGATAAAGTTTCTTCATGCCATTGGGAAGAATGAGATAAAAGAAAATGGCTAAACCAGTGAATGTAATGGTCAGGAAAAAAGGCAAAGCAATAACAGAGGTGACATTGTGAAAGTCTAGATACGAGCGTTGACCCTTGAAGGCTCTTAGGGTAAAAAATTCGGTGAATATCTTTTTGTGTGTGATGATGCCTGAAATGAGGATGATCAACATTAAGAAGGCCGCAATAGTGACCAAAAGCCTACCGATAAAATAGGGCACACCATACAGCTGATAGTGAAAGCCATAGAAAAACTCACCGCCTTGAGTTGCAGATAAGGTGACTTCTTCACCCGTGTTCGCATCCAAAGTCTTATTTTCGTAGCCACCATCGGCCTTTTGCCAGTAGATTTTATTAACAGGTGAACTCGGACTAGCTACGCCGATATACCAACTTTGCGCATCTGCAGCATTTTTTTGTAAGTATTGATATGCCGAATTCATCGCAGTGTCTTGTTTGACCTGCATGGTGGCAAATTGAGGTTGCATCCATAAATTTATTTCATGACGGTAATAGGTCGCAGCACCTGTTAAAAAAATGGCAAATAATAACCATCCCAGTGTTAGTCCAAGCCAAGAGTGTAGCCATGCCATTGATTGGCGAACAGATTTTTGCATGGTTTAACCTACGAACTTCAGCAATACAAAAAAGCAAAGGGAAAGCGAAATGGTTGAAGCGCTTAACTTTTTCAGGGATTGAGCACAAAAGCTTACAATGACAAAAGTGGTAAAGAAAATAAGAGATAGAAAAGCCGCCAAATAAATGGATTCTGCTTTAGCGAAGTGAAGGTGAAAACTAAGGGTAAGCAGTTCTGATAACATGGATGTACATAAATAGCCTAAGCCAAATGCGATCAAAAACCGAAACATAACGGTTATAGGGTAATTAAGCTGACTTAGGGGCATAAAGATCACATGAATGAAGTCATAAAGGGGCTTAACGTTGTACTCATTAAGCATCGAACCTAAATTTAATATTTAAGCAAAGCTATCTCTATCACGAGTTAAGCAGTCTACATACTAAAATAGTGAGATTGAGCAGTGTAACTTGAGGAACAAAGCATAGATAGAATTAACGATAATGATTCTCAGTAATTCTATGTTCTAATAGGTATCCTGTGCAATATTTAAATGATCGAAAATTTAAATTAACTCGCCTTTTTTCGTACTTTTTATATGAGTCAAATAGGTCACTCATTTTATATCTGCAGCATAAATAGAAAGACTCGACCAATACCCATCCCAAAAGACGCTATGTTATGATGCATGGGTTGAAAAATAAGGAATAATGCTTTGCAAAATCGGAAACTTAAAATTGGAATCGTAGTGGGTGAAGTATCGGGTGATACTTTAGGTGCTAAACTTATTCGCAGTTTTCGTGAGCAAGGAATTGATGCAGAATTTGAGGGTATTGGTGGCCCGCAAATGATTGCAGAGGGTTTCAAGAGCTTTTATCCGATGGATATCTTGTCGGTCATGGGGCTGGTTGAGGTTCTTAAAGACATTAAAAAGCTTTTTGCTGTACGTGATGGGCTGGTAGAGAAATGGACAGCCCATCCTGTCGATGTGTTTATTGGGATTGATGCGCCAGACTTTAATCTGCGCCTTTCAAAAAGTTTAAAACAAAAACAACTGCCCATAAAAACCGTGCAGTATGTTAGTCCTTCCGTTTGGGCATGGCGTCAGGGACGGGTTCATGGCATCAAAGCCTCAATTGATTTGGTATTGTGTTTATTTCCGTTTGAAAAAGCATTTTATAAAAAATGGGATGTTCCTGCTGCGTTTGTAGGACACCCCTTGGCGAGCCAATTGCCTTTGGAAAACCCAATTTTACAAGCCAAAGAAGAACTGGGTTTAGATCTGACCCAAAGGCATATTGCCTTATTGCCGGGAAGTCGACGTGGTGAAATTGAAAAGCTCGGTCCACTGGTTTTAGATGCTGCAAAATTGCTCTACGCCAAATATCCAAACTATCGCTTTGTGATACCAGCAATCAATGATGCACGTAAGCAACAAATCGAAGCTTTGCTTACTCAGTATCCAAAAGCATTGGTCGATCAAATAGACTTGCTTGAAAACTCAGGCACCGAGTCGAAGATTGGGCGTCAAGTTATGAACGCCGCTAATATTGTAGCTTTGGCTTCAGGTACAGCAACTTTGGAAGCTATGCTGTTACACCGACCAATGGTAACCTTCTATAAGTTGAACTGGCTCACTTATCATGTGGTGAAATTCTTGATCAAGATTCAATATTATTCATTGCCGAATATTATTGCGGGCAAGAAAGTGATACAAGAATTAATTCAAAAAGATGCAACACCTGAGAAATTGGCGGCTGAAATTGAAAAATTAATGAATATAGAAACAGCACAGATTCAGGCTATGCAGCACATTACCATGCATAAACAGTTACTTGCAGGTAATAGTGAAAATCCTGTTGAGGCGATTTTAAATATTTTAGATTAATTCTCTTTAAGACATCGTGATAGTGCAGTGAGAAACAACCCAAACGTATTTGGGTTGTTTCTTTTTATTTTAAGGTTTTAATCCAACGGCTTTAGCACGAGCAGCGTGTAACTTTTTATAACTGTCGATTAAACGTAAGTGACGGTCCAAACCTTCAAGTTTCATACTGGTTTCTGTTAAACCATAGAAACGAATACGACCTTCAACTGTGCCTATTACCGCATCCATACGTTCATCACCGAACATACGGCGGAAGTTTGCTTCATACTCTTCCAGTTCCATGTCGTCATCTAACATTACTTCGAGTACGACATTCATGCATTGGTAGAACAGACCACGTTCAACGGTATTGGTGTTGTATTGTAAGAATGCTTCAACCAAATCTTTCGCTTCTTCAAACTGCTCTAATGCAAGATAGATGAGTAGTTTGAGTTCAAGCAAAGTCAATTGACCCCATTCGGTATTGTCATCAAACTCAACCCCGATCAAAGTCTTGATTTCAGTATAGTCGTCTAGCTCACATTCTTCTAAACGTTCAACCAGCGCTTCAAGCTGTTCGTCGCCTAAACGATGTAAGTTGAGGATGTCTTCACGGTAAAGTAGCGCTTTGTTGGTGTTATCCCAAACCAAGTCTTCAACCAAGTAAATTTCTGAGTAACCCGGTACCAAGATACGACACGCCGTTGCGCCTAAATGTTGGTAAATGGCCATATAGACTTCTTTGCCCATATTTTCCAAAATACCGAACAGTGCATCAGCTTCATCAGCATTTGAGTTTTGGCCTTGATTGGTAAAGTCCCACTCGACAAAGTCATAGTCTGATTTGGCACTAAAGAAGCGCCATGACACCACACCACTTGAGTCAATGAAGTGCTCAACAAAGTTATTGGGTTCAGTGACCGCATTTGAGCTAAATGTTGGGCGAGGTAAGTCGTTCAGACCTTCAAAGCTACGGCCTTGAAGTAGCTCAGTTAAGCTGCGCTCAAGCGCAACTTCAAAGCTTGGGTGTGCGCCGAAAGAGGCGAATACACCACCTGTACGCGGGTTCATTAACGTCACACACATTACAGGGTATTGACCACCTAGAGAGGCATCTTTCACCAATACAGGGAAACCTTGCTCTTCTAAACCTTGGATGCCCGCTAAAATGCTAGGATATTTCGCTAAAACCTCTTGTGGTACATCTGGCAGGGTCAGTTCACCTTCCAAAATTTCACGTTTTACGGCACGCTCAAAAATTTCAGATAAACACTGTACTTGTGCTTCAGCTGAGGTGTTTCCTGCACTCATGCCGTTACTAAGGTACAAGTTTTCAATCAAGTTTGATGGGAAGTAAACCACTTCCGCATCAGACTGGCGAACAAAAGGTAAAGAGCAAATACCACGCTCAGCTTTCCCTGAGTTTGTGTCGTATAAATGCGTACCTAACAGTTCTTCTTCAGGGTCATAAATTTCAAGGGTGTACTCATCCAGTACACCTTCAGGCATTTCACCATTTGGACCTGGCATGAACCATTTTTCATCTGGATAATGCACAAATTCGGCATTGGCAATGTCTTCACCCCAGAACTGGTCGTTATAGAAGAAGTTACAGTTCAGACGTTCAATGAACTCACCCAGCGCAGAAGCTAATGCACTTTCTTTGCTTGAGCCTTTACCGTTGGTAAAACACATTGGCGACTGAGCATCACGAATATGTAAAGACCACACATTTGGCACAATATTACGCCAAGAAGCGATTTCAATTTTCATGCCCAGACCAGCCAAAATACCTGACATATTGGCAATGGTTTCTTCTAAAGGCAGGTCTTTACCTGCAATGATGGTGCTGCTTTCAGAAGCAAGGCTTGGAATAAGCAGGGCTTGTGCATCGGCATCAATGCTTTCTACTTCTTCAATAATAAACTCAGGGCCTGTTTGGATTACTTTCTTAACCGTACAACGGTCGATAGAGCGTAAAATGCCTTGGCGATCTTTTTCTGAAATGTCCGCTGGGAGCTCAACTTGAATTTTGAAGATTTGTTTATAGCGGTTTTCAGGGTCAACAATGTTGTTTTGTGACAAACGAATGTTGTCAGTTGGAATGTCACGTGCCAAACAATACACTTTGACAAAGTAAGCCGCGCAAAGCGCAGAAGATGCTAAAAAATAGTCAAATGGACCGGGTGCAGAGCCATCACCTTTGTAGCGAATCGGTTGATCGGCAATGACTGTAAAATCATCGAACTTCGCTTCTTGGCGAAGATTATCGAGATAATTAACCTTGATTTCCATGCTGGCACCTAAATTTTCTTATATGTCAGCATGGACATATAAGAGATAAAATATTGAAAAATAAGCCGAATCACGGATGAAAACTGGACTTAAAAAAGTGTGGCTAGAGCGAAAAAGAACAAACAAGCAGTGGTTTGAAGCCATCTCTAGCAAGGATGCGGGATATTATAGTGTGATTTTCACAAGATGCTAATCTTTGTCTGCAAGTTCAAGGTATTTATCTCGACGTACAAAAACATAAGCTGAGAGAAGATTACTATTAAACCATTAAGGACGGGCACGTTAAGTTGGGTTTGGATTATTTCTATATTGACTTGGGCTCATTTGGTACTGTCGTTTAAAGCTTTGGCTAAAAGCCGTTTCTGAGTTATAACCTACCCTATGTGCTATTTGCTGAATGGTTCCTTGTCCATTACGCAGGTATTGGGCGGCTAAACGCAGACGGTGTTGTTGCAAATAAGCCAAAGGGCTTGTGCCTAAAATTTGGCTAAACAATGTGGCAAATTTAGACCGTGACATACAACACTGTTCTGCAAGGGACTCAACAGTCCAAGGCTGTGCAGGTTCCGCATGAATTTTAGCAAGGGCATTGGAGAGTTCAGGATGAGATAAAGCACTCAGCCAATTGTTCGAGTCTTGCAGCGCATCAATATAATCACGCACACATTCAATTAATAAAATACTCACCAAATGATCCAAAATTTTGTCACGGCCTGGGCGTATACGTTGGACTTCTAGAGCGAGAAACTGCAGCCCAATTTGCAACCATTCAGGAACCGTGCTGAGATCTTTGTGTTGAAGGTGAATAAATGCGGGTAAGGCCTGTACTAAAGGACGCGCCATAATGGGGTCCATATGTGCATGTAAGGCCAAGATCACGGTTTTTTGTTGTGTCGCATCACTACCAAAAGAGACTTCTTTGTGTTGGTTTTGGGCAAATAAGTCAGAAATATTGAATACTTCTAACAGTTGGTCGGTAGTTGAGGAGCGACACTCATGACTTGGCCCTGAAGGCAGTAAGATCAAGTCGCCCACTTCAGCAACAATAATTTGTTTAGCATCTAAACAAATAGTGAGTTGTCCTTGAAGTACCGCATAGGCCATCATGGTTGATTGTTCGGTATAGCGAAAAGCCCACTCACCATGAGGTTTAAGGTAGAGGTACTCAGATTGGTTGAGGTGTATATCTTCAAAAATTTTACTTAAAGCATCCATACTTTACGATTTCTAGTCTTTATATCTTAGGCTTAATATTTGATTTAGGGTCAATTTAAGTCATTTCAGGCCAAGGACGATTACGCTGTTTTCTTGGACGTTAGCAACTGTTCTTTATGTCCCATTTCTAGAAATATAAAGGCATAACAAGAAAATTGGAAGAATGGTAATGAATGCATCAGTGAAAATGACGAATGCTAGCGTGGTCGTCAAAAATGCAGCAGGGATCGATAAAAAGCGTTTTGGCTGGTTATTGAGTCCTGGGCTTCCTGTGATTGGCATGGGCATTTTAGCGGGCTATCATTTTGGCCCGAAACCCACTAAGAAAATCTTCGCTTTGGGTGGGCCGCTGTTACTGCATGTCATTATTCCTGCGGTAGATGGTCTGGTCGGTGCAGATGAAAATAATCCTTCGGATGATGAAATTAAGGTCTTGGTAAATGACCCGTACTATGACCGTATAGTGAAATTGTTCATTCCGCTACAAATGGCAGCCAATTTGTTTGCAGGTTATGTGGTGACTCGCCAAAATGTATCGATGCTCGACCAAATATTACTGGGTGTCTCTATGGGGGCAATTAATGGAGTAGCAGTGAATACAGCACATGAGCTGTGCCACCGTCCTAAAAAATCAGATCATTATTGGTCGCATATGACTTTAGCGCCGTTGGTCTACAACCATTTCCGCATTGAGCACCCTTATGGGCATCATAAACGTGCTGCAACACCAGAAGACCCTGCTTCATCGAAAATGGGGGAGACTTTTTATGAGTTTTGGCCGCGTACCGTTTTCGGCGGGTTGAAGTCGGCTGTTGAAATTGAACATAAACGCCTAAAACGA
Organism: Acinetobacter sp. P1332; assembly: GCF_044057475.1. Classification (NCBI taxonomy): domain Bacteria; kingdom Pseudomonadati; phylum Pseudomonadota; class Gammaproteobacteria; order Moraxellales; family Moraxellaceae; genus Acinetobacter; species Acinetobacter sp. P1332. Next base: position 1,885,329 of record NZ_CP171157.1, on the reverse strand, counting down.
AAAGGTCTGTCTTTCTTCTCCAAAGAAAATGAACTGTTTCATGGATGGGCGATGAGTGCTGGTTTTCATGCAGTCATGTTGAAATTGTTTGGTAAAAAAGTGACGCCATATCTGGTGACACAAGCATTTTATGGCGTGAGTCTGTTTGAAATTATTAATTATATCGAACACTATGGTTTAAAGCGTAGCCAAAAAGAAGATGGCAGCTATGCGCGAACCATGCCAGAACACAGCTGGAATAATAACAACATTGTGACTAACTTATTCTTATACCAGTTACAACGCCATTCAGATCATCATGCCTATCCAACCCGCCCATTTCAGGCCTTAAGACATTTTGATGAAGCCCCTGAGCTACCGAGTGGTTATGCCACGATGTTAATTCCAGCGTTAATTCCAAAGCTGTGGTTTAAAATGATGGATCAACGAGTGTTTGATCATTACGAAGGTGATTTGACCAAAGCCAATATCTTGCCAAAGCGCCGTGCTCAAATCTTCAAAAAATTTGGATTAAGTGCTGACTAAACTGTGATATTTCAGCGATAACAAGCTGCATACATAGTTTACATCGAACTTACAGTCATTGATTGGTTGAGTGCCTGTAAGTTCGATGATCATGATAGGCGTACCGCTAAACTTTCTTTTTGAATAGGCATATAATGCTGAGTATGTAGTGAATATATTGAACAGAAATGACACCTGCAACCAAACTTTTAAAAGCCAATAAAATCGATTTTTCTATTCATGAATATGAACATGATGCCAATGCAAAAAGCTTTGGGCTTGAAGCCGCAGAAAAATTAAATCTACGTGTCGAAGAGGTGTTTAAAACACTGTTAGTGACCGATGAAAAAAACTATTTTGTTGCGATTCTTCCTGTACACCATCAGTTAAACTTGAAAAAAGTTGCACAGGCAGTGGGGGCAAAAAAACTAAAAATGTCCGACCCTAAAGATGCAGAACGACTGACAGGTTATTTGGTCGGTGGGATTAGTCCTGTTGGACAGAAAAAAAGGTTAAAAACCGTGATCGATCAAAGCGCACAACAGTTGGAGAAACTATATGTCAGTGGGGGGAAGCGCGGCTTAGATATCGGTTTAAAACCACAGGATTTAGCAAAAGTACTTTCAGCTACTTTTGCTGATGTACTGGATCAATAAAGAACATTGAAGTCTTCACTTCTTCGTCCCTATTTGATTTAAGCCTTGAGCTCTTTTGAGTATTAATTTGAGCACAAATGAAAGCCCATTCAGTCACCTGAATGGGCTTTTCCTTATGAAATATAGGGAAATTTTATAGTTCGAATCAATTATAAATTCATAAACTATCATTTAAAGCTATGGTGTAATTTCGTATAGGCTTTATTAGAAAAACTGATTAAATGTTTAAAATTATTAAAAAACAATAATATATGTTGGTGTAGTGCGTATATTTCCAAAAGTAAACAAAATTGCAAAGATAAATGATAATAATTACTATTAACATGATTTTTGCAGCGTTGGCCAACGTGAACACCTTTAAGAAACATAATTACATGAAATGAGCTTGGAATAAGCTTTAAAAAGAGGAAATGGTCAGATGAAAGAGCTAGCCAATCGCTTGGCGATGCAGCATCTTGTCAATGCATACTCACAAGAAACAGGCAAGGTAAGCTTGTTTGAGAAGTATCAACAAAATTCAACTCAACTCGCGTTTAGCCAAGGTTTGACGCTGTTATCTTTGCCGCTTAGTTTAATCCAAGCACAGCTTTTTGTTCCGTTGAGCTATGTCAGTCGTGTTGGGCGACATCGTATTGCGGATTTACCGCAAATTTTTCAAAAAGGCCAAAAGCTTAACTTTAGCGCAGCAGCCATGGTCAGTCTGCTACTCGAAGAGTTAGTGCAACAATCCGAAGGCCATGTCGATGCTGCATCCTTGGTTGAGCGTTGGATTCAAAGTCGTGATGCATTACAACAGTTTTTAAATATTCGGGCAGAGGATTTTGATGCACTCGTACAGGCTAAGCAAAGTTTTATAGAGTCTGAACAGGCTTTGATTTTAGGTCATAGCATGCATCCAGCACCGAAAAGCCGAACAGGTTTTGTCCATGAGGACTGGCAAAAATATTCACCAGAAGCTTGTGGTCAGACCCAACTGCATTATTGGCTGGTGGCATCTGAATATATTGCAGAAGGAACAGCGCTTGAGCAGGTTTTTTCAATACAACTTAAACAAGAAATCAAATGGCATTTGTCTGAATCGGAACTTGAAACCTTAGCTGCATATGCACATTACAAACTGCTACCTCTGCATCCGTGGCAAGCCCGCTATTTGCAAAGCAAAGTATGGTTTAAAAGTTTAAAAGCTAAACTGAAAATCATCGATTTGGGCGAAAAAGCATGGATATTTTCACCAACCACTTCTGTACGTACTTTGGCGAGTTTTAACGCGCCGTGGATGCTGAAACCTTCACTTTCAGTGATGATTACCAACTCTATTCGCGTCAATTTAGCAAAAGAATGTCACCGCGGTGAAATGACGCATCGGCTTTGGCACAGTGAGTTAGGGCAAAGTATCTTAAAACAATGTCCAAGCCTAAAAGCGGTCAATGATCCTGCATGGATTGCTCTTCAGTTGGATGGTGAAATCATCGATGAAACGATTTGTATTGTACGTGATCAGCCGTTTACTCCCGAACAGCAAGTCACGTGTATTGCTTCATTGTGTCAGGATCATCCCGTAGAAGAACGTAATCGTTTTAATGCATTATTTGATCAGATTGCATCTCAACAAAAGTTGGAGGATAAGGCGAAAATCGCACTTGATTGGTTTAAGACCTTTTTGAACATCAGTCTGAGCCCACTCATGTACGTCTACCATCGTTATGGTATGGCCTTTGAGTCACATCAGCAAAATGTCTTGGTTGAATTGAAAGATGGCTGGCCACAGTGGCTATGGCTACGGGACAACCAAGGTTTTTATTATATCGAAGAACTCGCAGATGAAATTTTACAACAATTTCCAGAACTGCATGATAAGGCCCATGCGGTAGGTTCAAAGACTTTTGTCGATGAGCGCTTTAGTTATTATTTCTTTGGCAATACCTTGTTTGGCATCATCAATGCCATCGGTGCAACAGGTTTTGTTAGTGAGCAAGATTTACTGTCTGTTTTACAGCAACACCTCTTTGACCTGTTGAAGCAATATCCAGAGAGTAGTTTGATTCAAAGTCTGTTGTATCAACCGACGCTGCCTTATAAGGGTAACTTACTGACTCGCTTATATGAACTGGATGAATTGATTGCACCCGTTGAAAATCAGTCTGTCTATATTCAGTTAGCCAATCCGCTATATATCAAACAAGAGGATGCTCTCTATGCTTGATTTTATTGCGATTGGCCTTGGGCCATTTAACTTAAGCCTAGCCAGTTTGTTGCATGAAAAGACAGAATTGCACTATCTTTTTTTTGAAAAAAAAGCGCAGTTCGACTGGCATGCAGGTATGCAACTTCCCAATACGGTCTTGCAAGTTCCATTCATGGCTGATTTGGTGTCGATGGTCGATCCGACCAGTCCGTTGAGTTTTTTGAATTACCTAAAATCACAGCAGCGCTTATATAAGTTCTACTTCCTTGAGCAGCCTCATATTCCGCGCCGTGAATATAACCATTATTGCCAATGGGTGGCAGATCAACTGGGTCATATACAGTACCAATCGACGGTGAAGGCCATTTATGCCAAAAGCGAAGGTTTTGAGGTGGTGGTTGAGCAAGACGGGCGTTTTATTCGTTACTTGTGTCGAAACTTGGTGATTGGTTCGGGCAACCAGCCTTATCTACCTGAATGTCTGCGTAAGTTACAACAACAAGTGCCTGAAAAATGTATTCATTCAGCAGACTACTTAATCCATAAAAAGGACAAGCTCAAAGGCAATGTCGTAGTTTTAGGCTCAGGACAGTCTTCGGCTGAAGTCTTTTTAGATTTATTCGATCAGCAGTATCAACATGACTGTGTACCAACAGTTGACTTTAAGCTGCATTGGCTGACACGTTCCAACGGTTTTTTCCCGATGGAATATGCACCATTGGGATTGGAACATTTTAGTCCAAACTATACCCAACATTTTTATAGACTTTCAGAAACACAAAAAGCAGCGCAGTTGAAAGATCAAAGCTTGCTGTACAAAGGCATTAGTGCCAAAACCATACGTGAGATTTACCAAAAACTTTACCATCGTAGTATTGCCTCTGCTACACAAGCAACACATTTGCATGCACAAATTCAGTTGCTTAATGCTGAACTACTGGAAAGTCAGCACATTCGCTTGAGCCTTGAACATACGGTAACCAAGCAACGTTTTTATATGGATGTTGATTTTGTTGTGGCATCTACAGGTTATTACAGCCCTGAGTTTTCATTTTTAAAATACTTAAAGCCCTTGATTACAACAGATCAAGCGGGGCGTTGGAAGGTGAGACAAGACTATCGTTTGCAACATACAGCAATGGGGGAAATTTATGTGCAAAACCAAGAAATGCACAGTCATGGCGTAGGTACACCAGATTTAGGCCTAGGCGCATTTCGTGCTGCAACCATTGCCAATCAACTATTGGGTTATCAGCTGTATGAGCTGGACAGCAATGAAGAGACCTTTCAGCATTTCAACGCTGAGCAGAACCCTGAAATGTATGTGCAGAATGACACATCTATTACACGAACAGCTGCTTTAGCACCATCGATTCCTAAATCAAAAAATATTGAGCAGCGCAAAATACAAACAGGGGCACATCCCTCTATGCAGCCTTATACATTCGAGAAAATCATATGAGCTTTGCACAACTTCAAGTGAATCAGAAACAGTGGCGTTTGGCAGGACAGCGCTTAATTGAAATGGCGATTGCTGAATTTTTATATGAAGAAATTATTCAAGTGACCGATTTAAAGAACAATCGTTACCAGCTGACGTTGGATGATCAAACCTATACTTTTAAAGCACAAAACTATTTATTGGGACATTGGCAGATTGAGGAGGGTTCAGTACGTGAGTTGAGCGTGGCTGAAGACCTGCCTGCATGGAACTTACATACTTTTATTCGCGCGTTTTCAAATCAAACCGAAGTGAAGCCTTTTACCAAGGCATATCTCATCAAAGAAATGAACAATACATGGTTAGCCGAGGCGCATTTATTTGATGAAAGTCGTTTAAGCAGTGAAGCGGCATTGACGGCATCGCATCATGAAATTGAAGGTATGCTCCGTGGTCATCCGTGGTTGATTATGAGTAAAGGTCGTATGGGTTTTGGTTATGACGACTACTTAAGTGCCGCTCCTGAACTTTCACCAACGGTCAAAGTGCTGTGGCTCGCGGTGCATCGTGATTTGGCAGAGTTCCGTTCCACCGAGGAGTGGCAAGCAGGGAGACTTTATCAACATGAGTTAAGTGCAGAAGAACTCGCAAATTTTGAACAAAAATTACATGAGAGAGGTTGCTCTTGTCGTGATTATTTCCTCATTCCAGTACATGCATGGCAGTGGCATCAATGGTTAGTGCCAACCTATGCCAATGAAATCGTGGATCGGCGCATTATTGAACTAGGCGTTGGGCAAGATGACTATGTACCTATGCAGTCGATTCGTACGCTTTGCAACATCAGTCAGCCTGAGCGTCATTATGTCAAATTGCCTGTCAGTATCTTCAATACTGCGGTGTATCGTGGGTTGCCGTCTAAACGAAATTTAGCAGCTCCAGCCGTCACAGCTTGGTTAAAGCAGATTCAAACTCAAGATCCAGACTTGAAACAGTCTGGCGTTGCATTCTTAGGTGAAGTGGCAACCTTGACCATTCATCAGCCTTGTTTTGATCAGATTGACGGCGCGCCGTATCAATTTAAAGAACTGTTTGGGTGTTTGTGGCGTGAAAGTGTAGATCCAGTGATTGGAACAGGTGAACAGGCACTTTCTCAAGCGGCTTTATTACATCGAGACATCAACGGACGGTCGATATTAGCCGTGTTGATTCAGGCGTCGGGTTTGAGTCCATTACAGTGGTTAAAACGCTTTGCCGAGGTATCGGTCACTCCACTCTTAATCTGCTTGTACAAATATGGCTTGGCTTTTTCTCCACATGGGGAAAATACCATGCTCATTCATGCCAATGGCGTACCGCAGAAAATGGTGCTGAAAGACTTTATTGATGATATCAATTTGGTTGATGAAGACTTTCCAGAATTGGCAAGTTTACCTATCGAAGGGCAAATTTTACTGCGTCATCCTGCGCATGAACTCAGCCATTTTATTTTCACTGGACTGCTTATGGTGCATTACCGCTATATCTGTAATGTATTTCTACAAGACCACCCTGAGCATAGCGAAGTTGAATTTTGGCAGACCATTTCATCGGTCATTGATGCTTTCCATCAGGAGCATCCGGAGTTGGCAGAACGTATTGAAAAATTTGCCATGTTTAGAGCCGAATTTGAAAAAATTTGTTTAAACCGAGTGCGTCTATTTACCACAAGTTATAACGATGAAGCAGAACGTCCTGTCCCTGTATTTTTAGATCCAATTGCCAATCCTGTCAGCCCTGAAACCTTAAAACGATGGTCAGAGCAGGTATCTAAATCAACTGACGATACAACCACAAGGCGTATCGCATCATAAAAAACCAAAAAATTTAGCAGGCTACCATATGAAAACACTTTCACAGCAACTTCCCGATTTTTACGAATACTATGAGAATGAGACGCAATTTTACTTGCGCCAAGTACAGTATCCGCAGGACTTAGCACTGTTACATAAATGGATGCATGAGCCTCATGTTATTCCACAATGGCAGCTGAATAAGTCTGAAATTGATCTCGCGGTGTATTTTGAAAAAATGCTGGTCGATGACCATCACCGTTTGTTGATCGTTGGGGTGGATGGACAGGATGTGGGTTATACCGAAATCTATGAAGGTAAGCGTGACCGTCTAGGACGTTATTACGATGGTGATGATTTAGACCTCGGTTGGCATTTATTGTTTGGTGAAAAGTCGGCTTTCGGTAAAGGCTACTTGCGTCCAGTGATGCGGCTATTAGGTTTTTATATTTTTGAAAATGCACCTTCCGACAAAATTGTCGGGGAGCCTGACCACACCGTTAAACCTTATGCCGCAGTAGTGGAAGAAATGTGCTATGAGGCGCAGCGCTTGATCCCAATGCCTGAAAAAACGGCCATGTTGTATTACTGCTTTAAACAAAAATTCTATGAAAAATTTGGAGGGTATTTAACTGATTCAAATGCATTTATGCAAAACCATAACCCACTCAATAGGACTGAGGAACTTACATGAGCTATAGCTCAGAACATATACAAATCATGGACATGCGCTTTTCAGCGCATGTCACTGTTGCCGAATTTGAACAATGGCTCAGTCAAGTTGAACGTTTTTTATTAAAGAAACAGAACTTTGTTTTGGTCATGCAAACCGATATCGGTACGGAATTTCCTGAGGAATACCGTCAACTGCAAGCGGTTTGGTACAAAAAATACAAACAACTTTTTTTTCAATACTGCTTGGGTCTGGTTCGAATTGCACAAGACCCAACCGATCAACAACGACTGAATACACCTTCACTGCATGCTGCATGGCGGGTGCCTTACTACGTCACACTTGATCATTCTGATGCACTGCAATGGGCAGTGCAGAGGTGGATATGCAAAACCTAAATACACAAAGAGCAACACGCCAAATCTCAGCTTTGAGCTTAGCTGTTGTCATTGTTTTATATCTGGCACATGCCTTGCCTTTGTATTTTTACAATGTGGCATTGCCCGCTATTTTACGACATCAGGGGGTAGATTTACGTTGGATTGGAATGCTGTCGCTGCTTTATATTCCATGGGCGTTTAAGTTCTTATGGGCGCCACTCATCGACCGGCTTTATATCAAAAAGTTAGGTAAACGAAAAACATGGTTGCTCTTTACGCAAGTAGCCTTGGTACTTGGGGTATTGGCCTTGGCCTTTACCCAGTTCTCTTACGGCCTCGCGGTGTTTGTTGTGATTGGCTTGTGGATTTCAAGCTTTGCGGCGACCCAAGACATTGCCATAGATGGTTATACCGTAGAAACTTTTTCAGCGTCTGATTACCGCCTAGGCAGTATGGCTCAGAGTATAGGAGTCGCTTTGGGGAGTATGTTGGGGGGCGCAGCTACACTGTGGCTCTACCAGTACTATGGCTGGGAAAGTGCATTGGTATGTTTAGCGCTCATGACCGCTTTAACAATGTTTGCTGTTTTTTATATTCAAGAAAATACAAACGAACAGACAAATATTGCCAAACAAGCGCCTAGCTTAATCCGTGCTTTTAAACGACCTGAAATTTTATCTGCCTTAGCACTGATTTTGTGCTATCGCGTGGTTGAAGCACCTGCAATGGCGATGCTCAATCCGATGCTCATTGACCAAAAATGGACGCTTGCCCAAATTGGGGTGCTGATGTCTGTGATTGGCGCAGGCGTGGGCTTGCTCGCTGCCGTTACGGCAGCATTTCTTCTGAAAAAGTTGCAAGCTACTCAGTTGCTTATTTGGGCGGGGTGGTGCCGAACAGCATTGTATGGGGTGATTGGCGCAGCCATTGTTTTGGGCTGGTTAAACCATTGGCATTTGCTCTTGGGGGGATTTGTCATTGTTATGCTTGCGATTCGTTATGTCGCAATGACTTCACTCTATGCCTATTTCATGCAGAGCAGTTCTAAAGAACAGGCAGGCACGGACTTCACCATTTTGGTGTGTTTTGAGCTACTGGTTTATTTCATTGGGGGAGCTACATCGGGATTTTTAGCCAAATCACTTGGCTATGGCAATTTTTATGTGGTGTTGGCGGTTGCGTCTGTAGTCAGTGTACTACTGAGCCAATACATCATTGCACGTCATCAAAAAACTCAACAAAAACTGTTGAATCAAGAAATTTAATAAAAGGACAAAGAAATGAACCGTTTTATGTTACCTATGCAGTTGACTTGTTTAACACTGGCTGTATGTACACAGTTATATGCTCAAGATAACGTTCTAACAAATTCAGCAAGTCAGACAAGCGGTGTTGAAGCCCAACAAAAAGAAACCACACAACTTGCACCGATTGTGGTGACAGCAACCCGCTCTGCAAAGAGTATTGCGGACATTGCGGGCACAGTTTATAGCATCGATCAAGCTGAAATTGAAAAACAGGCCAATGCTGGCAAGAGCATTGCAGATATTTTGGGAACATTGGTTCCATCTCTTACACCGAGTAGCGGAACAACCTCAAACTATGGCATGACCATGCGTGGACGAGTGGTGCAGTACATGATTGATGGTGTACCACAAACAGGTTATCGCGATGGTTCGCGCCAATTAAATAGCATTCAACCGTCAATGATTGAACGTATTGAGGTGGTTTCAGGGGCGACCAGTATTTATGGTTCTGGAGCAACGGGCGGGATTATTAATATTATTACTAAACGTGGTGGTCAAGACCCAATTAGCTTTGAAACTAAAGTTGGGGTGACGGCGGGTAATAACTTTAAATCAGATGCTATGGCCTATGAAGCATCACAAAGTGTCTTATTTAATCAAGGTGCATTGCAAGGAGCTTTCGGTGCAAGTTATACCACACGCGGTGAAATTCAGGATAGCCATGGCAACCGCATAGGACCTGAGGTTGCGCAGACTGACCGCCAAGATACGGACACATTGGACCTCAATGGTCGTTTGACGTGGAATATTTCAGATGAACAAAGTTTAAGTTTTGGTGCACAATATTTTAATGATGAACAAGACAGTGAGTATGGGCCTGATTATGGTCCAAATTTAGCTTATGTAAAACGAGACCCGACTTATACAGCCAGTCTTGCTGCAGTTAAAGGCATGCAACTTGAGACTCAACCTCAAACTGAACGCTATTCGTTTAATACACAGTATGAAAATCAAAATGTATTGGGTCATACCTTAAATGCCGAAGCGTATTATCGTAACGAACAGGCACGTTGGTTTCCTTCAGCTCAAGCCATGGGTGGCGGTTTATACCTCGTTTATCAATCGGAAACAGATATTGATGTGTACGGTGCGCGTGTTGCTTTGCAGAAACAGTTTGATTTAAATGGTCACAATTTGGGACTCAGCTACGGCATTGATTATGAAAATGAACAAGATGAACAAAATATTCAAATGTATGATAGTGCTGCATTTGTTGCCAGCAACGGGCTAAATTATAAACCTTTTAATTATTATGCCTTTGGACCTGATGTAGAAACAGAAAAGTTGGGTACTTTTGTGCAAACGGACTTTGATGTAACGGATCGTTTAGGTTTAAAAGCAGGGGTACGTTATGAGCGTGTAGAAAGCCAAGTAGATAAGTCGACGCCGTATATGGAGGCAATTACAGCGGACTTGCAGCCAGGCTACCAAGCCAAAACTTTAAATGGCGGTAAGGTAAAGCATGATGCGACATTATTTAATTTTGGCGCACTTTATCACTTAACGGATGCTCAACAAGTTTTTGCAAACTTTTCTCAAGGATCAAATTTACCTGATATTCAACGTATGCTTCGTGATGTACCCGCAAGTTTTACTGTGAATAGTCAAACCATTGATCCAATTAAAGTCAATAACTATGAGCTGGGCTGGCGTGTACAAGCTGCAAACGGTTTAAATGCGAGTGTCACCACTTTCTATAATGACTCAGATAAAAGTTTAAAATTTGGCCGTCCCAACTACACGATTGAAGTACTAGATACCGATGAACGCGTTTATGGTGTTGAAGGAAATCTGTCATATCGACTACAGCCAAATTGGACAGTGGGTGGAACCATGGCCTACACCCGCGGACAATTTAAAAATACCGCAGGAAAGTGGCAAGAGCTAGACGCAATTCGTGTTGCACCACTGAAAGGTACAGCATTTTCTGAGTGGCAGTTTTACAACGATATGAGCCTGCGTGTTCAAGCACTCGCTATTGGTGGTACAGATAAAGCCAAAAAAGATGCTGAAAAATACGGTTCAACGGTTCCTGCTGAAATTAAAGGCTTTGCAACGATGGATGTAATAGCCAATGCAAAAGCAGGTCCTGGTACTGTGGGCTTTGGTGTGTATAACGTTTGGAATACGGACTACAAATCAGTCTATAGTCAAGCGGTGGAGTCAGTTTATGGTGCTATTTCAAGCTTAGCTGCTCAAGGTCGAACCTATGGTTTGAGCTACACATTAAAATACTAATTGCACAACCAGAGGTAGCGTTCAGCTACCTCTTTGCCTTGTAATCTTGCTTTAAGAAATGGTTTAAATAATAAAATGAATAGCAATAACAAAATCTTTATTGCAGGCAGCCTTGCCAATGGCGCTTGTTTTTCGATGATTTTACCTTTACTTGCGCCGTTTATTCGGCAACTGGGCTTGACGGAACTGCAAGGTGGAGCGTTGGTTTCGGCTGGTGCTTTGGTGATGGCCATCTCAGCTATTTATATTTCTAAACAAACTCAAAAAATCAGCATTTATCAATTGTTAAGTATCGGTTTTATCGGTATGGCGATCACTTGGGGCTTATTTGCGGCGGTACTCAGTTATGGGCTGAGTTATGCCATTTCATTTGCTGCTTTGTTTAGTTTATTGATATTGACCCGTGCCAGTACTGGCTTTTTTATGGCGATGCCACAAATTGCGCTGCAAAGTTATGTCATGACGGCTTTTCACAGTGAACAGGAACGTAGCCAGAATATGGCGAAGTTTGGCGCGCTGAACAGTTTAGGCGTGGTGATAGGTCCTTTAGCGACGACATTATTGCTGACATGGAGCATGTTGACACCGTTATGGGGCGCAGTGGCTATTCTAACGAGTATGGCTGCTTGGATTGTACTAGGCTTTCAAGGAAAGCAAGCATCACAGACACAAGAATGGGACGAAACCACAGCTAAATTACAAGACGTGTCTACAGAAAAGCTGCAATGGTCAAAGTTAGGGATTTGGTTATTGCTGGGTTTTAGCTTATATGTCGCGATTGTCACCCTGAATTTAACTGCTGGTTTTTATATCCAAGATCGATTCCATTTCGACACGTATCAGAGTGCAGTGTATTTTTCTCAGTGTTCATTGATTGTGGGGATAGCGCTCGTTTTGATGCAACTGGCGATTTCAAAATGGTTTAAATGGTCAATTAAACAATTACTTTGGATCGGTCTTGTGACGATGGTTTTAGGTTTATTACTTTCACTGAGTGCTGGTCAGATTTGGACTTTCCAAGCGGCTTATGTTTTTTACGGCATCGCCGTGGCCTGTTTAATTCCAGCTTTTACCACAGGGGCAGCCCAAACCGCACCAGCCACGCTACAAACTAAAATTGCCAGTTTATGCACAGCTACGCAAGCACTGAGTTTCGTTTTTGCACCTTTACTAAGTACAGGCTTATATCAATGGAATCAACATTTACCCTATTATTTTCTATTGGCGTTGATGACGGGGCTGATGCTGTACTTTAGCTTTAAACACATACAAGCCAACAAGGATCTCAGTAGTGTGGCATGAGATCCTTTATTGATGGTGTTTAACCAAGAAGATAAACGACAGCGTGAATTAAACTTGGGCCAAACAGCACCATGAAAATACCTGCCAAAACCATACTGAGACAGGCCGCGACACCTTCTTCTTTATGACGTCTGAACGCAGTACTGGTACCAAAACCATGTGCGGCACTACCTAATGACGCACCTTGAGCAAATTTAGAATCCAATTTTAGAACAAGTAATACGGTGTTGGCCAAGAGTCCACCAACGATCCCCGTAATCACAGTGAATAAAATCACCAGCTCGACTGAGCCTCCGACGGCTTGAGTGACCTCCATGGCAAAAGGGGTAGAGATAGAGCGGCTCATCAAACTATAACTGGTTGCAGCATCGAAATGGAATAAACGTGCCAAGTAAAAAGAGCTGACTACACCAACCAACATACCCACGATTATGCCTAAAGCAATTGAAAAAGCATGCTGTTGAATGACTTTGCGATATTCATAAATCGGAATGGCAAACGCGACCGTTGCAGGGCCTAACATCCAGACTAACCATTTGCTGTAGTACATATAGTTGTCATACTGAATGTTGAAAAACACTAGACACAAAATAATCAGACAGGGAATAAAAATCGCTGGTGAGAGCAATACATACGGGTGTTTCTGATAAAACTTTTTACCCCAAAGATAGGCCAGTACCGTTCCGATAAAACAGATCAAGGCAACGAAATGAATATGCATGATCGTTCCTTAAATTTGACTTTTCAGCTGATGTGACTGCTTGGACTTTTTTTGAAACTTGGCTTCAAGCTTAAAGCCCAAGAAAACACAGTAGGCAGTGCAGGTCATCACGCAAATGGTCCCAAGGACAATAGATAAAACCAGTTGCCAACCTTGGGTAAGAAAAAGATGTTTATATTTGATTAAGCCAATAATACAAGGAATAAAAAACAACAACAGTTCAGCTAAAAGTAAATCCGAACCCGACTTAACCCAGTCCAGCTTAAATAGACCCGCTAACAGAGAAATAAGTAAAAGCGTTAGACCCACGACCCCACCTGATATCGGTAAAGACAGGGCGACTTGTATCAGCGTTCCGATATACCAAATCCCAATCAGCAAAGCTACTTGAAGAGTAGAACGATAAGGCAATTTGAACGAAAGCATTGGAAGACCACAGGGTATAAGTTGTTGGTGTTATTTTAAGTTTGACCTGATCTTGTAATTATGAATAATAAAATAATAATTATGCTTAATTGGAATAATTTTGGATTTTAAAGCGCTAAAAATATTTGTGCAGCTGGTGAAAAGTCACAGTTTTAGTCTTGCTGCGGAGGAACTATCTGTGACTCAACCCACTATTAGTAAATCTTTAAAACAATTAGAAGACGAGATAGGACTGCCTCTATTTCATAAAGGTGAAGCAGGGCGCAAGCGAGAAGTCAAACTGACCTATATGGGAGAACAAGTTTATCTACATGCCGTGCAGATTTTGCAGCAGGAGCAACAGATCTTTGAAGCAGCAGATCAAATTCGTGGGTTGAAACAAGGTGTGCTGAGATTGGGGTTGCCACCTTTAGGCTCAGTATTGTTGAGTTCCTTAATTGTTAAATTTCACAAATTGTATCCCAACATTGAGTTGAACTTTTTAGAAGTCGGTGCAACAGGCATTGAAGAAGCCATTTTGGCCAAAAAAATTGACGTTGGGATTTTATTGGGCGAGTTAAAACCCAGCATTCAAGGCATTCAAATTATCGATTCACCGTTGTGTTTGCTTTCCAACTACGATTCACAGTGGAGAAAGCGCGATGTGGTACAGTTTGCTGAACTTAAAGAAGAGTCATTTTTACTGTATGCAGACACCTTTACTTTAAACCATGTGATTCTAGATGCGGCGATGGCGGCTGGTTTTGAACCCAAAGTGTTATGCAAAAGTAGCCAGTGGGACTTTATTGCCAAAATGGTCGAGTCAGGTGTCGGTATTGCTTTATTGCCGCAAATTTATTGTGAGCAGTTAGATCGCGCAAAATTCAGCGTCAGTCTAGTGGAACAACCAAGCTTGCGGTGGAACTTAAATATGGCATGGAATTCAACCGTGGTGATGAATCCTGCAACACGTGCATGGTTATCGATCATTGATGAATATAAAGATCAAATTCATTTTTAGATATTTCATCTTCAAACACGCTTTATTAAAAAATGATCACTTTGATTACGTTCTGATTACCTAAGATTACCTTATGCTTACAAAAAAATGCCTAAATGCCAATTTATTGATCAATAATTAAACAAAAATGTTTCATAAAATCAGATCAAAGTCTCTGTGCCCGATTTTTGTATAGTCTAAGTGCAAACATAAAAACGGAGGCTAAATGTTTAAATTTAAGAATGATATTGTGCACGGTGCGCTTTTTGACATGGATGGAACAATGTTTGATACCGAACGTTTACGGTTTCAAACCTTGAAACAGGCATCCAAAGAGCTAATTGGGGTCGAGTTTTCAGATGCCTACCTTATGGCATGTTTAGGCTTAAGCGCTCGAAGTGCGGAAGCCTTGGCGCAAAAGCAATATGGACAGGAAGTTCCCTATGCAGAGATTCGTAAGCGAGCAGATGAATTAGAATTAGAAACAGTGCGCCAATATGGTGTGCCGATTAAAAAAGGTTTGGTACAAGTTCTAGAACGCTTACGTAAAGCAGGATTACGTATGGCCGTGGCGACTTCTAGCCGAAGAGCGATTGCTGAAGAGTATTTAATCAATGCCAATGTTTATAAGTTTTTTGATGTTTTGGTCTGTGGTGATGAGGTTGAAAAGGGGAAACCACATCCTGAAATTTTTTTAAGTGCAGCGCAAAAACTGAACCTCGAACCTGCGCAGTGTTTCATGTTTGAAGACTCTGAAAATGGTATCCGCTCGGCACATGATGCTGGGGGCATCTGTGTACTGTTTAAAGATATTAAAGAACCCAATGCAAGCATGTTGGCACATGCCAATTATTATTTTGAAAATATGTATGACTATCTAACAGAATTAGATATCTACAGCTCACATCTGGAAATGCCTAATTTACAAGAAAGCTTTCCTCAAACTTTAAATCAACTAACTGTGGGGATTCATGGGTTTGGTGCCATTGGCGGAGGCTATATTGCACAAATCCTGTCGCATTGGGATGGCTATACGCGTCCTAAAAAAATCTATGCGTCTACACGTAACAGTTTATACCGTTCAGCCGTAAATGCTTTTGGCGCATATTGCATACGTTATGGGCAAGTGTCTTATGATGAGCGTATTGAAAATATGCATATTATTGATGCTGAAGACTTACAGCAGATGCATGCCATGTACGTCGAGTCGAGTTTAATTGCGATTTGTTTAGTTGAAAATGCATTAGCCAGTGAAGCTGCAACCATTGCACAGGGCCTCTATGCACGCTATCTGGCGCAAGATGAGCAAGTTCAAACTCCACTGACGCTGTTAATTATCTTAAATAAAATTGGTGCCAAGCAGTTGGTTCTAGAGCAGGTACGTAAAGCCTTGGTAGAATTAACAGACCATGCTGTTGCTGATTTTATTTTAGAGCAGCACTATTTCTGCGATACGGTTGTGAACCGTATGGTATCTAAGCTGAGCGATAAAAATCTATATCGTCAACTGTGCATTAAATACAATATTTTTAAGCAATATCAACTTGATGACGAGAGTAATCAAATTGAAGTTGAAGATGTCAGTAAACTCAGCGTAGATCAAGAACGCCGTGCCAGTGAATATGTAGAAGATTTAAGACAAAATTTCCAACCGAGTCATATTTTACAGCATATGGATTTAATTCTTTTCAATGCTGAAATGGATATGCCAATCTATGTGGAAAACAAAAGTCCCTTACTCAGTAAAATGCGTCAAATGATCTTGGTAGATCAAATTTCAGATATTCAACTTATTAAAAACCGCTTATGGAATGGCGTACATGCCATGACTGCGTGGTATGCCAGCCTACTCGGGCATCAGACCATTGGTGTAGCGATGGGCGATCCGCGAGTGCAGTATTATGTTGAAAAACTGCTTGCAGAAGTGACGCAAGGTCTGGCGCACTATCTGCCAAAACGCAAAAATGATTTAACGCGTTTAGCCCGAAGTTTTGATCAATCTTGCCAGTATGCCTATAAAGACCCATGTAGTCGGGTTGGGCGTGATCCACTGCGTAAGTTGAGTGCATTTGAACGTGTATTTTCATCGGTCGCGTACAATGTTTCAAACGGATTTTCTTTTGAAGCGCTATTAAGTGGTGCGATTTTTGGCTATCTGTATTTGATGGAAGAAGAGAGCCAGCCTGTGGATGTATTGTTAGGGCATCTGAAGCAGCAACTTCAACAGATGAACCTGTCAAAAGCACACAAAAAGGCGCTGTATTATGTCATTCAAAAACGTCTCAATGAATATCAAAAAGGTGAGCTGGGAATGGAAGACTTTATGATCCATGACCAACCTCAAAAGGCTGAAATGAGCTGTGCTTAAGTCTTCATGACGTTCAGATGTCTTTGAGCCGACTAAAATGTGAAAACAACATAAGAAAAGCTGGGTAAAAAGGGCTTTTCTTATGGTCTTAAATCTTTTAACGTTAGACCTAAGAGAGACTTGGTTTTTTACAATGAAATGGGATGAGATCGGAGAACAACCGTGTTCAATTGCACGAACGCTGTCGGTGATTGGCGATCGGTGGACGATGTTGATTTTACGAAATGCATTCTTGGGTGCACGCCGTTTTGAAAGTTTTCAACAAAATTTGGGTGTCACTCGTCATGTGCTTTCTGAGCGTTTAAAGCGTTTGGTTGAACATGATATTTTGGAGAAAAGACCCTATACAGATCGTCAAGAGCGCTTTGAATATTGTTTGACTGAAAAAGGTTTGGCTTTATACCCTGTGCTGATGTCCATGGCAACATGGGCCGATCAATGGATGGACGAGGGCTTAGGTCGTCCCGTGCAATTTATCCATAAAACCTGCGGGCATAGCATTCAGCCATATTTGGTTTGTAACGAATGTGGTGATGCCATACATTCCAAAGACATCAAAGCGATACCGACACAGGTTTATGTCGATGCTTTAGCTGCTCAATCAGACGTTAAACAAGCTTAAGTTTATAAACAGTTTGCAGGTTTTGGCACGCCTGCCAAACGACTCAGATGGCGCGCTACAAGCCCAGTATTAAACTTTTCTTGCAGTATGGCATTATTGATGTCTGCACTGACTGTTTTCATTAAAAACTTAATCAGCGGACGTGTTGCAGGTGAGTGTCCAAACTGTTGGTAAAACTGACGCACTGCCATGAGGATTTCAAAGTGCCAATCAGTCAATTCAAGCTCTAAAGATTTTGCTAGCTCTTTTGCAACCTCTTGATTCCAAATGGTGTAATCAACCAAATGACCATCTTGGTCTAATTCTAAATTCATCTAAACACTCAAAATTATTTTAAATTGATACAACGACTATGGCTTAAGCATAGCTCAGCAAACCGAACATAGCTGATGGTTTCTAGGTTACTCGAATGGATAGCAGCAATATTTTCAGCATCCTGTTCAAGCACAAATACACAAGCTAGCTGCTGAATAAAAGTATGTTGTATATACAGGGCTGCATCACCCATTAAAACCACATCATCCCCTGATTGATAGAGGTTTTGTAATTTACTCAGCACTTGTTCCGTCGCGGAAAATGGAGACTGCACGAGATAAAGTGTTTTGCTCATAATTGTTTCCTTACCAATACAATACATGGTCAAACTGCTGTATTAAATTGGCATTGAGTTCAACACATTCTATTTCTTGCTCGGTTTGTTGAACAAAAGCAGAAGCTTGATTCTTGGTTTCAATCCAAATTGGGCTTAAGTCATAAAACTCAAAGCTATCAACCATGTTTGAAGCCAGTTTAAAAGCATGTTTTAAGGGTTCAAATGATTGAGCATTGTTTAATAAGCTGAGTGCAGCATCTTGTAATAAGACTTTGACTTCACAGCCAAAAGTTGCAAGAACCATGGTTGCAGACAGGCTTTCATGCACTTGCAAAGAGTTCAAATTGGCTTGGGTTAAAATAACCAGTACAGATTTCACACAATATACCTTTTAAAAGCAACAAATTCTTGAAAACTTAGCACTTAGAATTGAATTAAGCGCTCTGCAGATTGAACGGCATCGGCCAGTTCCCCTAGGCCTACCAAGTCAAAACCTGTAGCAAGATTATGCTGTGCTAACTGATGACGCTGTGCATTTTCGGCATCGGTAATTCCTCGGGCCAAAGCTGCACTTACACAAACGGGTAGGCGAATTGCGAGTTTTTGCCACTCAGAACATAGATTCCGTTGGTCGTCAGGTACCCATTGCAGGGCATTGGCAACTTGAACAGCATCTTGGTAGAAAAACACTCGAAAGGGTTCATTTTTCCCATGCAGTGCTTGCGCTAAACCTAGAGCATGCCATGCATGAATTGAACTCGGTGCGGAGGTAATTAGTAATAAAGTACTCATCAAACTTCACTAGAGGAATGTCCAAATCTTGCTTGGTACATTCGGACTTCATAATAAAAAGGTAGTATACAATGATTTTAGTGACTGGTGGTTTAGGCTTTATAGGCTCTCATATTGCTTTGAGCTTTATGGCGCATGGGCAAGAGGTCATTATTGTAGACAATTTATCCAATGCGAACTTGCAAACTCTTGAACGATTAGAATTTATTAGTGGCATGTACGTGCCTTTTGTCAAAATTGATATACGAAATACGCCTGCTTTAAACAAAGTTTTTGAGCAGTATTCCATCGATGCGGTGGTGCATGCAGCAAGTTTTAAATCGCTTGAAGAATCTGTATTGAAGCCTTTGGAATACTATAATGACAATGTCAGTTGTATCATGAGTTTACTGCGTGCCATGCAGCGCACAGGTGTCCGAACTTTGGTTCATCTTTCCAGTCTTGCGGTCTATGGTGAATCCAGCCTACATCTAGAAGAAGATTTGGAGCTGAATTTCGGCTATCCAAACCCGTATATCAAGTCGCAGCAAATGGTCGAAGAAATTATTCGAGATACAGCAAAAACGGATAATGAATGGAAAATTGCAATTTTAAGAATGGGCAATGTCGCTGGTGCATTTGAAAATGCGATGCTCGGAGAACTATTCCCGCCTTTACCGAAAAATATTATTCCACTGTTGATGCAAGTCGCTGCAAAACAGCGTGATCATATTGAACTTAGAAAAAGTGCACAAACCACAGACCATACCGTAGAGCGTAGTTTTTTACATATCCTCGATGCCTGTGATGCGATTGCGGCTTCGTTACAATGGTTAAGCACCCAACAGTTTGCTTGTGAAGCCTTTAATATTGCAGGTCAAAGTGTGTCGATACAGCAGTTGATTGAAAAAGTTGAAAGCGTGACGCAAAGTGATATTGCTACAGTCGATGTGAAGGATTCGCACATCGTGGAATTAGATCAGGTCGCAGCCGAGTGTAGTAAAGCGAAAAACATTTTACACTGGGAAGCGAAGCGCAGTTTAGAACAGACCCTTGAAGATGGATGGCGTTTCTACCAACAAAATTTAGATGGCCGTTAATTAATTTACTGATAACAATTATCATTTACATATTTTTGCTTAATCATTAAAATAAGGAAAACAAGCGCAAAATAATCATTTTGCAATTCAGTTAAAAAGGAAGAGGTTAAAATGCAAACACGTATTGAACATGACACGATGGGCGAAGTTGAAGTACCGAGTGAAGCACTTTGGGGTGCTCAAACTCAGCGTAGTTTCCAAAACTTTAAAATTGGCAGTGAACGTCTACCACGTCCAATGATTCGTGCCATGGGCTTAGTGAAAAAAGCAGCAGCATTAACCAATGCTGAGCTCAACCAAATTCCACAAGAATTGGCGCAATACATCGTCGGTGCTGCGGATGAAGTGATTGCAGGGCAGTGGGATAGTCAGTTTCCTTTGGTGGTATGGCAAACTGGTTCAGGCACACAAAGCAACATGAACTGTAATGAAGTGATTGCCAATATCGCCAATCAGAAACTCGGCAATCCTTTAGGCGCACAAAAACCTGTACACCCGAATGATCATGTAAATCGTGCTCAGTCGACCAATGACTCGTTCCCAACGGCGATTCATGTTGCAGCAAGTATCCAGATCAATGAATTACTGATTCCTGCGGTGACACAGCTTCGAGATACTTTAGCTGCAAAGTCTCAAGCATTTTCAGACATCGTTAAGATTGGTCGAACTCATTTACAAGATGCGACACCCTTAACCTTAGGCCAAGAATTTAGCGGTTATGTTTCTCAGCTCGATCACGGCTTAAAGCGTTTACAACAAGTACTTTTAGGCTTGTATGAGCTGCCTTTAGGTGGAACGGCTGTAGGTACAGGATTGAATGCTCATCCTGATTATGCAGAAAAATCAGCAGAGCAACTGGCACAGTTGACAGGGCTACCTTTTGTGACTGCACCAAATAAATTTGAAGCATTGGCTGGGCGTGATGCAGCAGTGTTTGCCTCAGGTGCATTAAAAACGCTTGCGGTAAGCTTGAACAAAATTGCCAATGACATTCGCTGGTTGGCAAGTGGCCCACGTTGTGGTTTTGGCGAGTTACGTATTCCTGAAAATGAACCAGGCTCAAGTATTATGCCGGGGAAAGTGAACCCGACTCAAAGTGAAGCGATGACCATGGTGGTGGCTCAAGTCTTAGGCAATGACACCACGATTAATGTTGCGGGCGCATCGGGTAATTTTGAGTTGAATGTATTCATGCCAGTGATTGCGTTTAATTTGTTGCAGTCGATTCAGCTTTTGGGTGACGCATGTAATAGTTTTAATGATCACTGTGCAGTGGGTATTGAACCAAACCGTGAAAAAATTGATCACTTCTTACATGACTCATTGATGTTAGTTACGGCTTTAAACCCAGTGATTGGCTATGAAAATGCAGCGAAAGTTGCCAAAACAGCCTATAAAGAAGGGAAAACGTTAAAACAGGTGGCCGTAGAGTTGAACTTAGTCACGGCTGAGCAGTTTGATGAAGTGGTACGTCCAGAGCAAATGATTTCCCCAAATGTAAAATAGCCCTTGGTCCAGATGCTCAACTAAAGAGCAAATGAACATCAGCAGTTTTTATCTTTGGGTGAAGTCGGTACAATGGTCGACTAAAGATAAACTGCTGATGAGTTACCATGCTTGATATTTATTTGACAGATGTTCAGAAAAACGTGCAATTTAACGATTATCCGGGTGAACATCCTGTTAAATTTGTTTTAAATTTCAAAAAGATTTTCCCAAGTGTTATGGAGTTATTACTTCCTGTTCTACCTGAAAATGAAAATCTTGAAGAAATGACATGGGAATCAACCACGACTGACTTTGAACTTTTCAAACTGTTGTTGAGTGGTTGGGGCGTGATTGAATTACGCTTAAACGCGATCAAACAGTTTAAAGATAAAGATTTTGCCGATGCTCTAGTGAAACGTGCACAACAAAAACGCAAAGACTTTGCAAAAGCACAGCAACAGTTGAAAACAGTTGAACTTGATTATTTATTTATGCATGAGATTCATGCATTGATCGATGCAGAATTGGTTGAACTGGGTGAAAAGTTCTATTTACCTGTTCTTCGTGACTTATGGAAAAATAAAATTTCCACTCAAGTCTTAGAAGCTAAATTTTAAGTCATTCAAAAAATCCTCCAAATGGAGGATTTTTTATATCGATAGCAAAACTATGTATTTGCGAGCATAAGAAAGTATTTAAACTGCATCTAAAGCACTAAATTTTATTATTTGGTCAAATATTGGAATTAATATTGCTTGATACATTGCGTCATCATTCACACTATAGCCGTAAGGATTTTATAATATGTCAAATCAGTTCATCGACTTAATCACAAAGCGTCGTACCATTTATGCCATTGGTAAAAAGGTCGAGTACAGCCCTGAATTTTTAACTGATTTGATTCAAACTGCCATTAAACAAAGCCCATCATCGTTCAATTCACAGTCATCTCGGGCGGTGATTTTATTTAATACGCAACATGAAAAGTTCTGGACTTTTGTGGCTGAAAAACTGAAGTCTTATGCTAAAGATGAAGAAAGTGCGGCTAAAACAACGGCAAAAATGGCCAGTTTTGCAGCAGGTGTAGGTACAGTTTTATTTTTTGAAGATCTGGATGTAATTCAGGGTCTACAAGAGCAATTTCCATCTTATGCTGAAAATTTCCCAGTATGGGCAGAGCATTCAACTGCAATAGCACAGTTTGCAACTTGGACTGCATTACATACCTTAGGGTTAGGTGCATCTTTACAGCATTACAATCCAATTGTAGATGAAGAAGTCCATGCTGAGTGGAATGTGCCTGCAAGTTGGAAACTGCGTGCACAACTGGTCTTCGGCTCGGTTGAGGGGGAAGCCAAAGAAAAAGGCTTTGTGGATGATGCTGTACGCTTTAAAGTCTTCAAATAATTAATCAAAAAGCCGCTCTACACGATGGAGCGGCTTTTTTTAGGCTGAGTTTTTTACAGGTCGACTACTTCTTCATTTTGCGGTAGTCACTCGGGCGAATAGGGCGGGTGCCGCGCCACAAACCTTTCTTGTGCTTTTTCGCATGACTTTGTAAAGCATTCATATGTTTTAAATGCTTTTTATCCTTAATATAGTCCTCATAGACCCATGCTGCACCACGTTTAACCATCTCCTCATTCATACTTCTCCGAAAACGGTAGATTTCACCTACACAACGACCGTAACGGTCAATGTCTGTAATGCGAACACGAACCACTTTCCGATAAACCATTTTTTTGATTAAGCGTTTGGATTCAGGCCCATAGCTTTGAGTGGACTCAGGCGCATCAATATAGGCAAAGCGTAATTTGGTTTCAGAGCGTCGAAAGTTAAAGCGATAACATGTTAGCGTATCACCATCACTTATAGCCGTAATTCGACACCAATAGGTTTTACCTTTTTTAAAGGGATGGAGAAATTGGCTGAGAGCATTTTGTATTTTATAAAAAGTAAATACCAGTATCAGGCAAAGGACGAAGCCAATACCGATGAGCCAGCTATTGGACAGGTGATCAAACATAGAGGAGAGCAATAGAAAATAAAAATATCAAAAAGACATTGTATGGCAGATACACTATTTAAAATGCTTTAAGTGATACCAAGTGTTTATTTTTCATAAGAAAATAGATGTTTAATTAAACAAGTAAACTGGAACAAATTTTTAACGAAGTAAAAAAGCCAATAACTAGTCGAGTTGCGTGAATTTATAATTTATCTAGCAATAGCCTAAGCGGATTTATGAGATAAAAAAATAGCCTAAGCAAAAATTTTATAAATTTCGTTCCTTAAAAAATGGTGTCTTTTATTTTCAGTTAAATTTTTATGCCAATAAATTCCAATATTCATCTGCGGCAGTTTCACAGGAACATCAAAAATATTGAGTAGAGGGGAAACATGCAAATGGCTCAAAATATTTTGAGGAATCGTTAAAATTGCA
The DNA here is from genome assembly GCF_044057475.1 of Acinetobacter sp. P1332. Lineage (NCBI taxonomy): Bacteria > Pseudomonadati > Pseudomonadota > Gammaproteobacteria > Moraxellales > Moraxellaceae > Acinetobacter > Acinetobacter sp. P1332. The sequence goes on along the minus strand of NZ_CP171157.1, from coordinate 1,861,301 downwards.
TTTGGATATTGCTCTAAAATTTGTAGCGCAGTGGAATAGTGCTGACAACGCAAAAAAACCTGCCTAGACAGTTGCTTACGATTTAAATGAACATCTTCAACCAAAACACCAGTTCGCCTTGATGACACACCAATATGCGGTGCAGCCAAATACAATTCAGCATTGATTTGCTGGAGCTGAGTACAAGCCACAAACTGGTCTTTGACCAAGCTCTCAAATTGAATTTTATCGCCAAAGTTTTGTTCCAAATCAATCACAAAATCAATTTGTTGAGAAACTAAATCAGCATCTACTGTTTTACGGTCAAGCTTACTACTCATAAACTGAATACTTAATCCAAGTTTTTGAAAGTGAGCGACTAACTTTGGGAAAACAATCGGTTCTATTTCATCATGAATCGCAATTTTTAGGCTTTGAACCATGTTCGGGTCGAAGCTTTGCTGCTGCATGGAAATACTTTGGATTGCAATTAAAGCATTTTTAATAATCAGATAATTTTGTTCTGCAAAAGGTGTTGGAAGCATTTGGCTGCCAGAGCGAACAAATAAATCATCCTTTAAATGGCTACGTAGACGCTGCAAGGCATGACTGGCAGCAGACTGCGTAATCGACAAGATTTGAGCTGCTTTTGAAATACTTTTTTGCTCATAAATCGCAATAAAAAGTGGGTATAAATTGATATCGATGCGATGAAAAAGTCCCATATCAATGGGTGACTTACTATGAATGTTGTTCATGCTGATCTATAAAATAAAATCATTTTGTTCATATTAGTTTTCAGGTTATGTTGATGTAAAGCGAAAATATCAAAATAGATCGAAGGAAGCAGCCATGTTTGAACTTTCAGCACGTGCTCAAGATTATGTAGAACGTACCAAACAATTTATTCAAAACGAAATTGAGCCGATCGAAACAGACTTTTGGCATGAGGTACATGAACTGAACCAAGGTGGCGACTGGACCAAATGGCAGTGGCCCGCACAACTTGAAACGCTCAAAGCCAAAGCAAAAGCTGCGGGTTTATGGAATATGTTTTTGCCTTGTCCTGAATTGGGTCAAGGTCTATCGGTTCAAGAGTACGCTCATATTGCAGAACTCACAGGTCGAAGTCTTCTTGCGCCGACCGTGTTTAACTGTAATGCGCCTGACAGTGGCAACATGGAGGTATTGTGGCGTTATGGCTCTGAAGCTCAAAAGCAAGAGTGGCTTACGCAGCTTTTGGATGGAAAAATTCGCTCTGTTTTCTGCATGACAGAGCCTGCCGTTGCTTCATCTGATGCGACCAATATGCAAGCAACAGCCGTGATCGAAGGCGATGAAATTGTGTTAAACGGCCGTAAATGGTGGTCTTCAGGCTTAGGCGACCCCAATGCCAAAATTATTATTTTTATGGCACATACACCAGATGAAACGAAAGATCGCCACCATCAACACTCGATGGTTTTAGTGCCTGTTGAAACGGCTGGTGTCAAAATAGAACGAATGTTACCAGTCTTTGGTGACTACGATGCTCCACATGGTCACGGCGAAATTAGCTTTAGTAATGTTCGTGTACCTATTTCTAACTTTATTGGTGGCGCAGGTCAAGGTTTTGAAATTGCCCAAGGTCGTTTAGGGCCAGGTCGTATTCATCACTGTATGCGCTGTATTGGTGCTGCGGAAAAGTCTTTAGAATTGATGATCGATCGTGGTATGAGTCGTACTGCATTTGGCAAAGAAATTTTAAAATTAGGTGGAAACCTAGAGCGCGTGGCTGATGCACGTGTTGCAATTGATCAAGCACGTTTATTAACCTTGTATGCTGCGTATAAAATGGATACTTTAGGGAATATGGCAGCGTTAACCGAAATCTCTGCCATTAAAGTCGTTGCGCCAAGTGTGCTTGAAAAAGTGGTCGATATGGCGATTCAAATTCACGGCGGAGCAGGTGTGTCGCGTGATACACCTTTGACAGGTTTCTTCGCTCAAGCACGTTCACTGCGATTGGCTGATGGGCCAGATGAAGTCCATAAAGGCATGATTGCTAAATTAGAACTGGCAAAACGTGGCTATAGTACGCGTCGTAAAAAATAATAGAGGAGAAGATCATCTCTTTAATTCATTGTTTTGAAATAAAAATAGATGATCTTCTAAGTTATAAAGAAAAGATTGAGAGTTTGGGAAAAAAGAATGTCAGCGATTGATGTAGGTGGAACAGTTCGGGCGGGTGAAGAACTGGATGCTGTAGCCGTAGAAAACTGGCTCAAAGCACAAGGTGTCGATCTACAAGGGCAGGTTGAAGTCACGCAATACTCAGGCGGTGCATCTAACTGGACGTATAGATTGAAATACGACAATGTCGATCTAATTCTACGCCGCCCACCCAAAGGTACCAAAGCTAAATCTGCACATGACATGGCACGTGAATATCATGTGCAAAAGCATTTAACCCCTTTTTATCCTGTACTTCCCGAAATGGTTGCATTGTGTCAGGACGAATCTGTTCTTGGCTGTGACTTCTACGTGATGAAACGTGTAGAAGGCATTATTCCACGTGCCAATTTACCGAGAGAGCTAGATTTTAAAGAAGCCCAAGTTCGTGAGTTGTGTATCAATGTGATTGATAAACTGATCGAACTTCATCAAGTGCCATACCAAGGCACAGAACTTGAGAATCTTGGTAAAGGTGATGGTTACTGCCGTCGTCAAGTGGAAGGTTGGGACGCTCGTTTTGAAAAAGCCAAAACCATTAACGTCCCTTCATTTAAATATGTACGTAAGTGGCTGAAGGATAACATTCCAGAAGACTCAAAAACTTGTGTAATTCATAACGATTGGCGTTTTGATAATGTTATTTTAGATCCGAATCATCCGACACAAATTATTGGTGTCTTGGATTGGGAAATGGCAACGCTTGGTGATCCACTCATGGACTTAGGTTCGGCCTTGGCATATTGGGTTGAAGAGTCGGATAGTGCACTTTTTAAAGCGACACGTCGTCAACCGACAAATCTTAAAGGCATGTTCACACGTAAAGAAGTGGTCGATTATTATTTAGAAAAAACGGGTTTAGACGTCGAGAATTGGACCTTTTACGAAGTCTTTGGCATTTTCCGTTTAGCTGTGATTGCCCAACAAATTTATTATCGCTATCACCATAAACAGACCAATAACCCAGCTTTCAAAGATTTTTGGATTTTGATTCACGCTCTCCATATTCGCGCACTTAAATTGATTGGTTTACAGAAAATTGAAGCCAATGAAGTTGCTCAAAAATACATTATTAAAATGAAGGAAATATTAGGCAAATGACCACTATTTATTTCATTCGCCACGGGCAAGCATCTTTTGGTGCAGAAAGTTATGATCAACTTTCTCCCAATGGTGAACTTCAAGCCAAAATTTTGGGTCAATATTTTGATCAGATCTTAAAAGAAGCGCCTGTGGTGGTGTCAGGCTCCATGCAGCGACATCAGCAAACGGCATGTATTTCTTTGGCTGAATGCTTTCCTGAAGTAGATGTCTTAACAGATTCTGCATGGAATGAGTTCAATCATCAGCAAGTCTTTGCTCATTACGAACCGCGTTTTAACGAGCCACATTTACTAAAAGCCGATGTGGCTAAAGAGTCGAACCCACGTGCATATTTGGCCAAGATATTTGAAGGGGCAATTGAACGATGGACAGGTGGCGACTATCACCATGAGTACGATGAATCATGGCCTGAGTTTAAAAGTCGAATTGAAGTCGCTTTACAAGATTTGTGTGATGAACTGGCTCAAAGCAAACCGCGCTATGCTGTGGTGTTTACTTCAGGTGGTGTAATTTCAGTGGTTGCAGGCAAACTTTTGGGTTTAAGTCCAAATAAAACCTTTGCGCTTAATTGGGCTATTGCCAACAGCAGCATGACCACATTACGACTGGTGGGCAATGAACCGCAGCTTTTAAGTCTGAATGAACATCATTTTATTAAAGCCGAAAACTCAAACTTACTGACATGGATCTAAGGACAGGATTAAGACATGGCTAAAACAATTTTAATTACAGGGGCAAGTTCTGGCATTGGTGCAGGTATGGCACGCGAATTTGCACAAAAAGGCTATAACTTGGCAATTTGTGCAAGACGCTTAGATCGCCTTGAAAGCCTAAAACAGGAACTGGAAAGTAAGTATGGAATAAAAGTTATCCCTAAAGTTTTAGATGTGACCAATTATGATCAAGTATTTGAAGTTTTTCGTGCATTTAAACAAGAGTTTGGTCATTTAGACCGTGTGATTGTAAATGCTGGAATTGGAGATGGACGTCGAATTGGTAAAGGCAGTTTTGCGATTAATAAAGCCACGGTTGAAACCAACTTTATTTCAGCTCTAGCGCAGTGCGAAGCTGCAGTTGAAATTTTCCGTGAGCAAAATGCAGGGCATTTGGTTGTTATTTCGTCTATGAGTGCAGTCCGCGGTATGCCGAAACATTTGACAGCGTATGGTGCAAGTAAAGCGGGTGTTGCACATTTGGCTGAAGGTATTCGTGCAGAACTGCTCAATACCCCAATTAAAGTCACGACTATTTTTCCTGGCTATATTCGTACAGAAATTAATGAGGGTGCCAAACCGCTACCTTTTGAAGTGGATGAAAAAACAGGTTCACGACTGTTGGCCGCAGAAATTGAAAAAGCCCCTGTAAAAGCCTATGTTCCTAAATGGCCGTGGTTACCACTGGGTTTAGCAATGAAAATTTTACCACTGAAATTGGTCAATAAACTGGGTTAATGATTGAAATAAAAAGGCTGTAAATCAGCCTTTTTATTTTTAACTATGCCACTGCCTTCTAAACATATGTTGCTATTTCCAGATGATCATTTGAGTGTATTCATGAGTTGGTCATAAAATCGAGGTAGCATTGAAGAAAAAGGTGATCAAGATGTCCACACAATTCGACTTTGTTTCAGTCAGAAAAAAGCCCAATGTTCATTTTGGTGGGCGCTCAATCAGTCATGTCATTCAATGTGAAGATGGTTCACAAAAGACCCTTGGGGTTATTTTGCCTACAGATCAACCGCTGACGTTTGAAACGCATGTTGCGGAGCATATTGAAATTGTTTCAGGTCAATGCCAAGTTAAAATTGGGCTACAGACTGAAATGACTCTGTATTATGCAGGTGAAAGTTTTGATGTTCCTGCCAACAGCCGCTTTAGTATGATGGCAAGTGAAGTTGTAGATTATATTTGTCACTTAGAAAAATAGCCGAAGACAAAGACTCAAATTGTTAGAATAATATTAAGTCTTATAAATTATTGATTTAATAGGTGTTATGTTATTTACTTTGCAGCAATATTTCTGAAAAATATTTAAGTCTGTGTATCGGTGCAATTCAACGTATACTATTTTCATCTCTCAGTTAGCTTAGACCCAGTCACTGAATATGCGATTAAAAATTTATACCCTGGCTTTGATTCCAGTCATTCTATTTCAAGGTTATGCCGTCAAAAAAAATACACCAAGATTGGCTGAACCCGAAGGAGAGCGCATTGGACAAAAGGGCGTGGGTAAGTCGCTTGCTTTGCTCATTTTGGGGGATTCAGCGGCGGCGGGTGTTGGTGTAAATGTTCAAGATGATGCGTTATTGGGTTCAATTTTAAAAGAACTGTCATCAGAATTTAGTATTCAATTTTATTTACAAGCAACGACAGGCTTCACTACAGATCAAGTCATTCGGTCCATCCAAATGCTTGAGACACAGCATTTTGATGTCATCATTACTTCTGTGGGCGTAAATGACATTACAAAATTCACTTCGCCGCAGGCTTGGATCGCAAAACAGAAGCAGCTTTATCAAATACTCAAAAATAAGTTTAGTCCACAACTAACAATTGCATCTGGTATTCCCCCGATGGATCAGTTTCCTGCACTTCCAAACCCACTTGCATGGTTGTTCGGTCAATATGCTAAAGCGATGAACTTAGAATTAGGTCAATTTGTCGCACAGCAAAATCAGATGGAGTGGATTGAATACGATTTAGAGAAATTTAAAAATCTGAATTTGGATATGGCAGAGGATGGCTTTCACCCGAGCAAAGAAATTTATCAGTATTGGGGTAAACAAGTGACTGAAAAAATACGCCAATCTTTTTAAAATACAATAAAGACAAATTTTTTATAGCTTATGACACATTCAGTTGAAATTGAAAAACATCCACTTAAACCTTTCCTGCCAGCTAATGCCAAATTATTGATGCTGGGCAGCTTTCCACCGCCTAAGGCCCGTTGGAAAATGGACTTTTACTATCCAAATTTTCAAAATGATATGTGGAAAATATTTGGCTTGTGTTTTTTCCAAGATAAAAATTATTTTCTCAATATCGAGCAAAAGACATTTAAAGAACAACAGATCCGTACATTTTTAAATGAACGGGGCATTGCGATTTTTGATACGGCCTATGAAGTGATTCGCCAAAAAGGCAATGCTTCAGATAAGTTTTTGCACATTATTAACCCAACCAATGTGCAACATTTACTTGAAAAAATGCCCGAATGTCATAGTGTGATGACCACTGGCGATAAAGCTACTGATACGCTCATGCTGTCTATGCCCACAGGTACGTTAAAACCACAAATTGGCATGAAGTCCGAGACACATTTTGCTGGGCGAGATCTGAGGCTTTATCGGATGCCATCTTCTTCTCGTGCCTATCCTTTGGCTTTAGAGAAAAAAGCCGAGGCTTATTACAACTTATTTTCTGAAATAGGCTTACTTTAGGTCACTATTTGGATTATCCACATGACTGAATATTCCAGCCATTCGTAGATGGTTGGTCTGCTTTAGTCTTCGTACTCAACATAGTCCCAGAGATTAAGCCGAGCTTTAATCTGTTTACGTAGTTGTGGCAGCATAGGAAATAATGTTCCATCAATCCATAGGCTGAGTGCACCTGCCGAAAGTGGCTGTTGCGATTCATCGATCAATTGTGCACCTTTCACCAAAACAAAAGTCTCTTCGCTTGCAGCTGTTTCGATCCCTTTAAACTGAACCAAAAGTTCATGGCCTGTATCTTGGATTTGCCACTCCAGTTCGATTTGGATATTTTGATTGGATTTTAAAACGACTTGCCCTTCAACCATGTCATTGTTACTCAAGCAGTCATGTTCAACACGCACTTTACTTAGAAACCATTCTTGTCGAGCAAGATCTTCTAGTGTTTTGTAGGAGGTTAAAATATTGCTGAGATTAAACTGACGACTTAAATCAAAAAATTGCATTACTAAACTTTATAAAGGAGAGATAAAAAAGGAGGGCTGCATGTTAAATCAAAGTGTGTACTGAGTAAAACCTTTCAAGCCCTTGAATGAATTTAGGTATCAGATCCAATTATTCTGTTCGAGTCTTATATTCAAAGTTGTTTATTAAAAATAGCAATAGATAAAGCATTTTTAAGCTGAGCCTAAAAAACAAAACATTCAGCCTAAACAGAAAGCTATCGTACATTAGAGAATATGGATAACGTCATTCACATGTAATTACATCATCCATTCAATAGGTAGGTATGATACAGCTTTCATCATAAAACGCTGAAATTTTGTGGTTTCGGGTTCTTTTTGATGTTCAATGACACTTCCATCTTTTTGATGTTCAAGCCAAATGATATCGCCTTGAGGATTAAGTTTTAACTCATAAGCGATATGTGGGAGAAATTCATCTAACTTATGTGAGATTGCATTTTGCAATTGATCTGACTCCACCACTAAGCCCACTTCTGTATTTAAATGGGCTGAGCGTGGGTCAAAGTTAAACGAACCGACAAAGACTTTTCCGTCTATGTCAAAAAATTTGGCATGGAGCCGTGAGGAACTTCGACCTTTAGCTGGAATCACATGCCCAGTTGCCACTTCATACCATGTGTATTTTTCTCGTTCGATATAGGGTTTAAATTCATATAATTTGACGCCATTTTCGAGCAAGCCACGGCGATATTTTTTATAAAATGCATGCACAATGGCAACATCATTAGCCAATAACGAATTGGTTAAGACTCGAACTCGAGTTCCATTTTTTGCCAAATTGGAAAGGTAGTCCGCACCTGCTGTGGTTGGAACAAAATATGCGGAGACCAACTCCATATGCTTTTCAGGCTTGCCCATCAAATCGAACATTTGTTTGACAATGATTTCATCAGGCTTTGCTTCACCACGAATTTTATTGGGAGAATCGGCAATGAAATGAGCCTTTGCCCAGTTAACAGGATGTTTAGTCAGCTCTGAATCGACTTGTATCCGAGCCAAATCAATTTTCTGTTCAATCACATTTTTATCTAAGGCATCCGCTTCATAGTGCTGTTTTAATTTAGCCAGTTCTTCTTTTGTCCCACGACCCACTAATTGGGGAATGGTATAACTGAGATCATCATTCCAGAAATTTAGAAATACACTGTTAGCATGCTCTACAGCTTGCCCATAAAATAAAATGTCCAAATCAGTAAATTGGAATTTTTCACTGGCATCAAAGTATTCACTGCTGATATTACGACCACCAGTTACCGCAATTGCCCCATCAGCAATGATCAGCTTGTTATGCATACGATGGTTAATGTGATTGAAGCGGAAAGCATAATCAATCACACGTAAATGGCGGTATTTGTAAGGGTTAAATAATTTGATTTCAAAGTTGGGATGAGCGGCCAACTTTTTGAAGGTTTCATCAAGTGCCGTGCCGTTTTGGTCATCAATTAATAAACGTACTTTCACCCCACGATCCGCAGCATTCAGCAGTTCGTGCAACATCATATGGCCTATAAAGTCATCTCCCCAAATATAGTATTGGACATCTAGACTGTGCTTGGCCTCTCGTATCAAGTGTAAGCGTGAGGCAATGCTCATAAATGCTTCATCCAACGCCAAATAAGCCGTAAGTCCCTGTTTTTGCTGTGCAGACGCATCTTGACCCTTGAGCCAATGTTCTGCATATACCTCTACAGGGGCTGAAGGCTTAGCCTGATTGGGGGCGAGCTGGCATCCCGCGAGTGTTAAAACGGTGCTCAGCAAAATCAGCGGTCGACAATGAGTTGGTATCGCCATATTTCTTTTAAAGACCTAATTTTTATAAGTTATATATTTCACATGTTATAGGTTGAAACAGAGAATAAAAAGCGGTTACTGTAGCGCATCTGTTAAAGACCTGTTAAGGATAGCGAAAATGAAATCACGTGCAGCTGTTGCCTTTGGACCTGGACAACCTCTGGAAATTGTAGAAATTGATGTTGCTCCACCACAAAAAGGTGAAGTTTTAGTCAAGATTACCCATACAGGTGTATGCCATACCGACGCATTTACTTTATCTGGTGATGATCCTGAAGGTGTTTTTCCAGCAGTTTTAGGCCATGAAGGTGCGGGTATCGTAGTTCAGGTCGGTGAAGGTGTAACCAGCGTTCAGCCGGGTGATCATGTTATTCCACTGTATACGGCTGAGTGTGGTGAGTGTTTATTCTGTCAGTCAGGCAAGACCAATCTATGTGTTGCAGTCCGTGCGACGCAGGGCAAAGGTCTGATGCCAGATGGTACAACGCGTTTTTCTTATAATGGACAACCGATTTATCACTACATGGGCTGTTCAACCTTTTCTGAATATACCGTTGTCGCAGAAGTATCTTTGGCTAAAATCAATCCAGATGCTAACCCTGAACACGTTTGTCTATTGGGTTGCGGTGTGACCACTGGTTTAGGTGCTGTCAAAAATACAGCCAAAGTACAAGAGGGTGATACCGTTGCAGTCTTTGGTTTAGGTGGTATTGGTCTAGCAGTTGTACAAGGTGCAAAAAAAGCCAAAGCCAGCCGTATTATTGCGGTTGATACGAACCCTGACAAGTATAAATTAGCAGCAGAATTCGGAGCAACTGATTTTGTAAACCCAAAAGATCATGACCGTCCTGTACAAGAAGTCATTGTTGAAATGACTGGTTGGGGGGTTGATCATTCATTTGAATGTATTGGTAACACCAATGTCATGCGCTCAGCACTTGAATGTGCACACCGTGGTTGGGGGCAGTCGGTGATTATTGGTGTGGCAGGTGCAGGCCAAGAGATTTCAACGCGTCCATTCCAACTGGTCACTGGCCGTACCTGGAAAGGGACGGCTTTTGGTGGTGTAAAAGGTCGTTCACAACTGCCAGGTATGGTTGAAGAAGCCATGACTGGCGACATTCGTTTAGCCCCATTTGTTACGCATACCATGGGTCTTGACAAAATCAATGAAGCCTTTGACTTAATGCATGATGGAAAATCAATCCGTACTGTGATTCATTTTGAAGACTAATTCGCTGTAAGATGTTTAAAAAACCAAGCTGCGGCTTGGTTTTTTTGTTTTTGATTAGAAGAAAAGTGAATTGGCAAAACTGTTCATGTTGTTAGACAAAAATGATAAAAAATGTCAATTCGTTAGATTTTGTCCTTTTATGACATAGTCGAAAATAGGTTCTCACCTTATCTTGATGTCTCAATAATGCACACTTGTATAAAAATAAACTAAAGCAGAGGGTGACTATGGGAAAGCATGTTGAATACCGTCCCGAATGGGTACGCGAAGATTTCATCGATTTTCTGACTGAAAAAGTAAATCCGCTATGGGCATGGAAAAAAGCCAAAGCGCGGATTGTTGCAAAGCATCACTTGTCAGATGACTTTGTGTACATGCAGTTACAGCCAAATCATCATTTTAAAGCAACCGACTATCAAGCTGGGCAAAGTATCTTAGTGACAGTACTCATTGCTGGTGTACGTTGGCAGCGCAGCTATTCAATTGTCGAGATTATAGAAAATGGCAATCTTGTGATTGCTGTTAAACAACAGGGCAAAGTCTCAAATGCACTCACTCAACAGCCTGTAAAAAGTGTAGTTGAAATTTCCAAACCGCAGGGCGAATTTGTTTTAAAAAGTCAGCCTCACTCTGCACTGATGATTGCCTCGGGAAGTGGTATTACCGCAATTTACGCATTGATTAAGGCTGCATTAAAACGCCCACAAACAGTTTCCAATATCGATTTAATTTACTTTACGCGGGATGATGCCTTTCATGCAGAACTGCAACAACTTACTGAACATTATCCGCAGTTTAAATACCATCATGTCAATACACGGACTCATAAACAACATCTGAGCCAAGAGTTGCTTAGCCAAAAGATTGAAGGTTTTGAACAACGTGAATGCTATGCTTGTGGTGCTGCCAATATGATGCAAAGCCTGACAGAAATTTATCAGGCTCTAAACTTAGTTGACTATCTGCATACCGAATACTTTCAAATTGTTGTCGATCATACCCAAAGCGCTCAAGTGGTCACGTTTCAACGTTCGCAGCAACAGTTTCAAGCCCAAAGCAATTTATTAGACAGTGCAGAACAAGCGGGTTTACGTCCCGCACATGGCTGTCGTATGGGCATTTGTAATACTTGTTCATGTACAAAAGTTCAGGGTGTGGTGCGGAATCTGCTCACAGGCGAGCTTGATCAAAACAATAACACACAAATTAAATTATGCATTTCACAGGCTGTCAGTCCTGTTGTGATCAACCTTTAAGAAGGTATAGATATGAATCTTCCCGTTTATTTTAGTGAAAGCAGTAAATCCAAATATTTAAGTCCTGCACAAGTCGAAGAGTTTGGTACGAAAGTTGAAGCGATCCGTCGTGAAGTGATGGAAAGTCTCAATGAAAAAGATGCTGAGTATATTTACAAAATCCGAAATTTTGTGCGTTATAGCGAAATAAGCGCACGTGCAATGCTGATGTTTGCAGGATGGCTGCCTCCAGTATGGCTTTTGGGCACAGGTTTATTAGGGGTATCTAAAATCGTAGAAAATATGGAGCTTGGGCATAATGTCATGCATGGTCAGTTTGATTGGTTGAATGACCCAAGTCTCAATGGGACAAATTATGACTGGGATACTATGGCCACAGGCCCCGACTGGAAACATACGCATAATTATATCCACCATACCTACACCAATATTGTTGGTATGGACCATGATGTCGGCTATGGCTTAGTCCGTGTGAGCGATGCACAGGTCTGGGAACCTCGCTTTTTACTGAATCTACCTTTAGCTGCACAGTTAATGGTGTTTTTTGAATGGTACGTTGGTATACAAAATCTTCATATAGAAGATGTGGTGGCCTATAAAACAAAAACTTGGCGCGAAGTCTGGGTAGAGTCATATGATTTTAGGCAGAAAATGAAACGCCAAGTGATTAAGGACTATATATTTTTTCCCATCATTGCTGGGCCAAATGCACTACCAGTCTTTGCAGGAAATGCAGTAGCCAATGTTATTCGTAGTTTATGGGCATCCGCGGTGATTTTTAATGGTCACTTTACTGAAGATGCTGAAAACTTTGAAATGGACAATATTGACAATGAAACACGGGCCGAGTGGTATCTGCGCCAAATTCGAGGCTCAAGTAATTTTAGTGGGACACAGGGCTTGCATATTTTAAGCGGGAACTTGAGTCATCAAATCGAACATCATCTTTTCCCTGACATGCCAGCCAATCGCTATACGCAAGTAGCTCCCAAAATTAAAGCACTGTGTGCAGAGTATGGAATTCATTACAATGAAGCGAGTTTTATCAAACAGTTTTCATCTGTTTGGGTGAAATTGGCTAAATACTCACTGCCAAATGAGTGTTATGAAAAAAGTGACCCTACACAGTCTTTTCTGAAACACAATCTGAGTTTATTGAAGAAAAAAATCTTTAAATCATAGCTCACAAGCATGTACCAGAGCAGAAACTTTATTGGATAATATTGACCCATTAGGTTTCTGCTTTTTTTGCACAAAAGTAGGGCGTAAAATCCCTCTATATGATGTCTTTGTGTAAGTCGGATTAAATTTAATCATTATGTGAATAGTCGGCATTTACTTAAAATAAATTATTGTTAATATTGGTTTTTCAGTGAAAGTTGTTTAGCTTTGCTATGTCGCTCAAATACATGCTCATTTGCTATTGAAAACGGCTCTCAGTTATTTGTCTAATTTGTGTAATAGTTGCAATTTTTCATTGGTATACGCTTATATAAGTTGTATATGATGCATATTGTGATGGTAATCACGCAGCGTCATTATACTTATATTTACTTTTTTGTTTTTTCATTGTTTTTCATTAGACTTCCTTCATAAATCATTTTTCAATCAATTTAATTGTTTATCTTTCACCCAATCTAAATTGTATATGCCAGCAAGTAAATTAAACCGCAGGTTTAATCTTTTACGACGATTTCTATATACACAAGATAAAATCTTAAAACATTTCATCCTTCCAAATACATGCTCTACTTGAATTCGTCTACGACCAATCTCTTTATTTAACTTTTTTAATTCAGAATCTAGTTTTTCAGTTTTCTTTGCTTTAGATGGCATGAGGCATCCAAAACCCAATTTCTTTATCCCTAAATAACCCTTATCAACGATAAAAAAGGGCTTAAATTTTAATTTCCTCATACTTTTTTTAAATATTTTAAAATCATGCATGCTTCCATGACTTCCACATACACTCAGTATTTCACCTGTTGTATAGTGCATAGATAGCTGAAATTTAAAGGTATGTCGCTTTTTTTTACCGCTATACCATTTCTTCTGTTTTTTTTGGACGTTGAACTAATATTTCAGTTGCATCAATCACAACAACTTCCCAATCCACTTCATCTCGATTAGGAAGTTGTTTTGGCAAGTTAAATTTTCCAGAACGGATTAAGGTATCTTCAATAACACGTGTGATACGAATTGCACTCGTTTCAGATACACCGTAACTCATACCAAGATGGAAAAATGTTCGATATTCTCTCCAATATTCTATACATAAGAGCAAACGATCTTCCAACGGTAATTTATGCGGTCGTCCTTTACCAATATGACGAGGTAAATGCTTATTTAGCTCGGCCAACATGAGGTTAAATGTAGCCCAACTAACACCGGTAAGCCTACGAAACTTAACGTCTGATAATTTTTGAATATCTTTGAATTTCATCCAAGGATTATCTCTTGAATTAAATAATTTTGCTGACTAATTTAAGATCAAATAAATTGTACGTTTTTTGATTTATGACGGAAGTCTATTGTTTTTCATGACTTTGCTTGATTTCTTTTTTAAACAATATGTCTGGTTATGGACTAAACCAGCAAGTTTAAGTTGCAGATAATTATTATGTCTCGAACCCATTCACAGCCTAAGAATAAATCTAAAAATATTGCTTATGATCAACAGGCAGGAAAGAGTTCTACTTCAAAAAAAGACCACCATCTGATTGATATTATTCCTCAGCTTTTTTGGATTCATAATGACCTCTGCAAATATATAAATTTACCCTTACGTCAGTATGTGGGAGGAATGGATTTATCCGCAGATAGCTTCAATTTGGTCGAATATATTCATCTAGAAGATGCGCCAGCATTAGATGAATTTTTGCATCAACCGATAATTGCCGAGCTCACATTTGAAAAAACCTGCCGTATTCGTAATCATCAGGGCCAGTATCATTGGTTCTTAGTCCAAGGTGAAATGGATCGCTCTACGGCTGGATTTCAGCTGAGTTGCACTGATATTCATCAGGGCATGAAAATTTATATCGAGTCTTTGGCGCTGTTACGTGCGCATTCGGATATGTTAAATGCCAGCGTAGACTGCATTATTGTGGTTGAGCCAGATGGCACGGTCACACATATGAATAAGTCGGCATGTGTCATGTTATTGGGAAGTGCAGATGTTAAGGACTTTGGTATGTCTTGGGTCGAACTTTTGCCTCCTGCGGTGCGTAAAAAAGCCAAAAAAGCATTGTATGATGCAGGCCAAGGCCAAATTTCCCGTTTTAATGGCATGAGTTTATCGGTCGGAAAAGTTTATTATTGGGAAAATGTTCTGACACCTGTACTTGATGTTGACGGAAAGACCCAGAGTATTTTATGTGTTTCACGTGATATCACGCTGCAATATCTCACCGAACAAAAATTAAAACAAGGCAGTGAACGTGATGAGTTAACCGGTTTAAATAACCGACGTGCGTTTAAAGAAAAAATCAGAAAACTGTATAGTAGTGCACGTGATAAAAAACAAAAGTTAGCCGTCATGTTGATGGATTTAGATCACTTTAAAACCATCAATGACACACTCGGTTATGCCGCAGGTGACCATCTTTTAAGAATTTTATCGAAACGTTTAAAACAAATTTTAGAAGGGCGTGCTTTCTTGGCACGTCTTGGTGGGGATGAGTTTGGTGTGATTATTCCGAATGTGCAGGATATAGGTGAGCTCAATCAAATTGCCCAGCAGATTTTGCAACAACTCGAGATTCCCATCACATTTTCGGGGAACTACATCAATGGTGGCATGAGTATTGGATGTGGCCTCTATCCAGATGATGCCAATGACCTCAGTGAGCTACTCAAGTGTGCCGATACAGCACTCAATGATGTTAAAGCACAAGGGCGTGGTGGTATGCGCATGTTTGATCAGGATATGTTTAATGCGGTACGGGAACAATCTGAACAACTTAATTGTGCGCATCAAATTATTCGTAATGTTGCAATCGAGGCTTTCTTTCAACCGAAAGTCTGTTTAGATTCAGAACGAATTATTGGTTATGAAGCGCTATTACGCTGGCGTGATGATCAAAATAACATTCAAAGCCCTGCACGAATCGCAGCAGCTTTTAATGATTATGAGTTATCCAGCCGTATTGGTGAGATTATGCAGCATCAGGTTTTCAAGCAGATTACTGAATGGTGGGCAAAAGGCTTACACATTGTACCCATTTCAATTAATGCAGCACCTGTTGAGTTTATGCGTGATAATTTTGCGGAGATCTTTTTAAAACGTCTCAAATCCTACCGCATACCCTCAAAATTTGTTGAAATTGAGGTTACTGAATATCATTTGGCTGAACGCGGCTATGAATATGTGGTTCGTGCTTTAAAAAAACTCAAAGCAAATGGTGTGCGAATAGCACTGGATGATTTTGGTACGGGGCATTCTTCTCTTACTCATTTGCGCGATTATCCTGTTGATATTATTAAAGTTGACTGCTCTTTTGTACAACGCTTAAGTGATGATAAATCGATTTATGCCATTGTCGAAGGGTTAGCCAAACTCGGCCCGATTTTATCAATGGATATCGTTGCCGAAGGCATTGAAACCGAAACACAATTGCAGCTGTTAAGAGATATGGGCTGTCGTATTGGGCAAGGTTATCTGTTTAGTCCACCTGTTTGTGCTCAGCAGGCAGAAATGCAGTTGCTAAAACTACACTAGGCTTCATAGCGACTGTTCTCATGAACTCAAACATGATAGGCCATTAAGTTAAAGGCAAAGGCTTAAACGGAATAGAACAGAATTTTTTGTATAAAAAAGTGTTGTAAAAGCAAAAAAATCAGCGTATTTTAAATTTCAGATAACATATTTTTTGAAGATATAAAAATGTTAAAGCAACCTGTAATCTCTAACGCAAATTATTACTTCTGGCAATTTAGATAATTGCCTGAACGCGTTCGGGCATCAAGAGGTTGCCCACCTAGTTAATACCTGATCGGCAACCCTGGTCAGGTTTTTTTATATCTGCTGTTTTAATAAATTTTGGAGTACTTCATGAAAACAACTAACTATTCATACTTTAGCAACTTTTATTGGTTTTACTTTAGTCAATTTATGACTTTAGCCCAGCAATCCATTAGACCCATAACGCTCAAATAAAAGATCGGACTGAACACCACAGTCCAAAGGATACAAACCAATGAATGCTCTAAATACTGCACTACAAAGTACTCAAACGACAGTTCAAGAAACACTTTTAAGTTTGCCGCAGCAACTCAAAGCGCAGTTGCCACTTTCAACGCCATTAAAACTACAAATTGCTGAACAGCGTCAAACCATTCAAAATATATTAGAAGGCAAAGACCATCGTTTAATGGTCATTACAGGCCCGTGTTCCATTCACGACCCTATTGCGGTTTTAGAATACGCTGAAAAGTTAAAACAATTACAAACCAAAGTTTCAGATCAGATTTTCTTCGTAATGCGTGCCTATATTGAAAAACCACGGACTACGGTGGGCTGGAAAGGTTTTTTATACGATCCTTTACTTGATGGATCTTCCAATATGCAGTTGGGATTAGAGCAGTCTCGAGCATTGTATTTAGCGATTATTGAAATGGGTTTGCCGATTGCTACAGAAATTTTAAGCCCGATGGCGACTGCTTATTTCGACGATCTGTTGGCATGGGGAGCTATTGGTGCGCGTACCAGCGAGTCGCAGATTCATCGTGAAATTTCGAGTCATATGCCGTTTAGCATTGGTTTCAAAAATGGCACAGATGGTTCAATTCAAATTGCTCTGGATGCGATTCAGTCTGCATCAAACCCTCACCAGTTCATGGGAATTGGGCAGCAAGGCATGGCATGTATGCTTCAGTCCCAAGGAAATCCGAAGCCACACTTGATTTTACGTGGTGCAAACTCGGGGCCTAACTATGCTTTAGCCGATATTCGTCATATGCAAGATAAAGTCAAAGATGAATTACCTGCTTTGGTGATTGACTGTAGTCATGGTAACAGTAGTAAAAATCCACTCAATCAACCTAATGTATTGCGTAGCATTGTTGCAGAACGTACGCAAAGCAATGTGTGTGGTGTCATGCTTGAAAGTCATTTGGTTGATGGTAATCAGAAAATTTCAGATGACATGGTCTATGGTCAGTCTGTTACGGATGGCTGTTTAGGCTGGGAAAAAACCGAGCAAGTACTTTTAGAGGTTGCCGACACATTACGCAGCCACGCTGTTCAACGTAGTGCTTAATCAACGCAGCCAAAAAGACCTTTCATTGAAAGGTCTTTTTTTTGTGATGTAGTTCAATAAATGAAGATAATAAATTGAAAAATAAGCTAAAAATTATTTATCAAACGATAAATTAGGTTGAGCTAGAGCAGAAACTTATGCAAAATCAGAAGCCTGAAAGAACACGATAAAAAATTGTATTTTGAAGAAAAGAAATGCTTTTTAAAGTCAGCTATTTGCACTAATTTTTAGAGAACACTATGTATTCTGCAGAACTTTTAGAAGAAGCCCGTCGGATGATGTTTCACATGCTCAGCAAAGTGGTTGAGTATGGTGGTTCAGACTTATTTATATCTGCAGACTTTCCGCCAAGTATTAAGCATCAGGGCCTCATGAAGCCATTGGGTCAACAAAATTTGCCATCTGATCAGACCAAACTCTTTGCTTATAGTTTAATGAACGAAAAGCAACGATTGGAGTTCGAAACCGAGCTTGAGTGTAATTTTGCAATTAACGTTCCCAATGTTTCGCGTTTTCGTGTCAATGTTTTTCAGCAGCAACTGCATGTGGGGATGGTGATTCGTACGATTACTGCGGAAATTCCTAACTTCACTAAGTTACAACTTCCAACGTCTTTAAAAGACGTAATTATGGAAAAACGTGGTTTGGTCCTCGTTGTCGGTGGTACAGGGTCGGGTAAATCGACGTCTTTAGCAGCCATGATTGATCATCGAAATGAAAACTCGGCAGGGCACATTATTACAGTTGAAGACCCTGTGGAGTATGTACACAAGCATAAGAAATCGATGATTACTCATCGGGAAGTGGGTGTGGACTGTCATTCTTGGCACAATGCTTTGAAAAATACTCTGCGCCAAGCGCCCGATGTCATTTTAATTGGTGAGATTCGTGACACGGAGACGATGGAACATGCCATAGCTTTTGCGGAAACAGGCCACTTATGCCTGGGGACACTGCATGCCAATAATGCAAATCAGGCTTTAGATCGAATTATTAACTTTTTCCCAGACGAACGTCGCAATCAACTTTTGATGGACTTATCTTCCAATATGAAGGCGATTATTTCACAGCGTCTGGTGCGAACTGAAGATGGGCGTGGCCGCCGAGCAGCAGTGGAAATCATGCTCAATACACCGTTGATGTCAGACTTGATACTTAAAGGGAATTTCCACGAACTCAAAGAAGTGATGTCGAAATCACGAGAGTTAGGCATGCAGACTTTTGATCAGGCTTTGTTTGATTTATACAATCAAGGTGCAATCGCTTATGAAGAAGCACTACGAAATGCAGACTCGGTCAATGAATTACGTCTACAGATTAAATTAAAGAGTAGTCGTGCCAACCCGCAGTTAAACTCAAATAGTGCTTTGTCTTTTGATCAAGCGGTTGCTGAAAAAGCCAAAGACGCTGAAGAAGAGAAGGCCGACGCCTAATTTTCTGAGTCCGTAAGTTCATTGCTATGCGCATACGGACTGATATTTTAAGCGGTTTTCTTTCTATTCGCGATAAAGGCATAGAACAATAAACTTAAAACGGTTGTCAGTGCACAGAATAAATAGGTGAAGCTATAACCTTGCTTAGAAATGAGTAGACCCAACAATACAGAGCCAAGAGCAATACCTAAGTCATACATGGTAAAGAACGTGGAGGTCGCATGGCCAATCCGATGCTTTTCCGCACCTTGAATAGCTAAAGTTTGTAGACAAGGCTGTGCAGAACCAAAGCCCATGCCAACGCATACAGCCGCAACCAATAAACCCGTCAGAGATTGAATCTGACTGAGAATCATAAGCCCCAAGCTAAATAATATAATCGCTGGATAAATCACATAACTTGCCCCACGACGGTCATAAATTTTGCCTGTAATTGGGCGTAGGCTCATCATGGAAATTGCAAAGACGATAAAAAATAGGCTCGCATAGTTCAGCAGATGTTTAGACTCTGCATAAGTTGAAATGAACGACATGATACTGGCATAGGAAAAAGAAACGATCATGCCCATAATTGAAATATTCAAGGCTTTAGTTTCAACAAAGTCATGGATATTGAGCTTGCGCTTCACGGGTGGTGTCAATTTTTGAGTGGTCTGCTGAATTGGGATAAAGAAGCAAAACAAGAAACCGAGACAGACACTAAACGCTAAAATCCCTGCGACCATTGGATAGGATACAGACTGGATCAGAGTTTAACCGAGGAATGGCCCAAGTACAATCCCCAGATTAATGGACATGACAAAATAGCCCATGCCTTCGCCTTTACGTTTTTCTGGAATAAACTCATTGTCGATAGGTACGGCAACTGTGGTGACGATGCTGAACCAAATGCCATGTAGAAAACGAATCAGTAGTAAAAGTTGTAAATTATCAGCAAACAAATAGGCCAAGGAAAACAAACAAAATAGGGCTTTCGCGATAAAAAGCGTTTTCTTATTGCCAAATTTTTCAATAATGAGTCCGCTAAAAGGGCGAACTGCGATAGACGATGCCATGAACAAAGTCATGGCTAAGCCTGCTTGAGCAAGGCTTCCACCCAAATCATTCAAAATATAGATTGGAAGGATTGAGGTCTGTGCAAAGTAAAAGATGAACAAAAACAGATTGTTCGCTAAGCAAAGAATAAAAGACTTATTCCATAGTGATGATGTATTGAGAGCAGACATGCAGAACCCTTGGCTCGAAGATGAGGCTACAGGACGTAAACTGTTGTTATTATTTTATACAGAAGCTAGGGTACGGCTTTGAAATTGAAACAACCAGATTATAAGATAATGCACGTGAAAAGTATAATTATAGTGATAAATTAGGTATTTAATTGATGTGAATATATAAATATCGAGTTGATTTATCAGAATAAGATAATTTTTTTAAAAAATCAGTCCGCAGACTGATTTTTTGAGCCGTAAATATGAATACTAGGCTTTTAGACCCGCTTCATAGGCTGTGCTTGAAAGGAGTTGTTCTACATCTGCGATATTGTCTGGTTTGATTTTATAAATCCAACCTTTGCCGTAGGGGTCATCATTGACGAAGTCAGGATCATCTTCCAGATTGGCATTGATTTCTACCACGGTGCCAGAAACTGGTGCATGAATATCAGAAGCTGTTTTTACAGATTCCACCACACCCGCTTGTTCGCCCGCAGTGATTTGTTGACCAACTTCTGGTGTTTCAACGTAGACTAAATCGCCTAAGGCATCCTGTGCATGGTCTGAAATACCAGTTACAACAAGATCACCTTCAATACGCACCCATTCATGTGTACTCGCATACTTCAATTCTGAAGGATGATTCATGAATAACTCCTTAAAATACAAAAATCATTTTTCGCATGATTTATACATGCTTTTCTATCAAAACAAAAGATCTATAAATACGGATCTTTACGCCAATTACTTGGGCTGCGTCCACTCCAACGCTTAAAGGCTCGGCTGAAATTTGCCACATCACTATATCCCAGTTCGTCCGCAATTTGCTCTAAGCTATAGTCTGTACGTGACAAAAGTGACGTGGCATGACGGTAACGAACTTCATCCACAATAGTAGAAAAAGACGTGCTTTCAGCAGCCAATTGGCGTTTCAGTGTGCGATCAGACATGTGTAAGAGGTCAGCTACGTGCTCGATGCTTAAATAGTGTTGTTCTGAGCGCGTTAAAATGTCACGAACACGCATCGATAATCTTCGGCGTTCGCCCATGGCTGAGAGTTCAGCTTCACATTGATTAATGGCTATTTGGCTTGCAAGTGGGTCAGCATTGACCATTTTAAAGCCTAGATAATGCTTATCAAAACTCAAAAGTAAATGTGGTTGATCAAAGCGAACACTATGGTTAGGTAGCTTTGCACGATAGCGATCAAAGCCTTCGGGTTCTGGAAAATCGAAATCAATTTCCCCAGCCAGATTTTCAATGCCAGTGAGCGCCTTGCTCATAGAAACAATGCCAAAAATAATACTGATCGCAATATCGGTACGCAACGGTTCTATATCGACATCACAGCGTAATTGTAAAGTCGCTTTTTCGCCAAAGGTGGAAAAGAAAAGCTGCAAAAAAGGCATGCGCAGTTGAATAAAACGGTTAGCAAGTACCAAGGCTTCGCCAATATCATGAGTTGTCATAATGGCATAGCCAATGAAGCCATGAATTGAAATACGCATTTGCGTGCCTAGATGGTAGCCAAGCGTGGGCTCACCAGTGAGACGGCTGGCCAACTTCACAAGTTCATTGGCAGTATGAACGGGTATGCGGAACTCAGGCTCTGCGAGTTGTTCACTCGTGAGTTGAAAAGGGGAAAATAGCGTCTCTGCATTATAGCCCCAACGAGACACAACATCTAACAACAATAAGCCATAAACACCAGGAATTCCTTGATCTTGGCGAAGTGAAACTGTTTTCATGCGCGATCCATTGCATTTTTCTTTCTTTTCTGACTGAAGTTATATTGGCATGAATATTTCAAATTCATGGAGCATATTGTTGGACAATATGCTCCAAGCCTATATCAATTCAGTATCCTTTTCATTTCTTATTTAGTGGAACGATATTATAAATATCATAAATTTCTGAGCAAAAATATAAGACTCTCGATAAAAATAAAGGCTCAGCAAATGATGCTAAAAGTTAAGTAAAATCTTTTCAAAATCAGCACGCTAAAATCATTGATGATAATGATCTAAGCGTGCTGAGGACGGAAAGTAAAACTAGGCTTCTTTCTTTTTAATTGGATGTTGTTCCGTTAAAAATCCACCTGTTTGACGCTGCCAAAGGTGCGCATAGATACCATTTTTTTGAATCAGCTCTTCATGTGTCCCTTGTTCTGCAATACGACCTTCATCAAGCACGATCAAACGATCCATTTGAGCAATGGTTGAAAGACGGTGAGCAATCGCAATCACCGTTTTATCTTGCATTAGGTCATCAAGGCTAGATTGAATTGCAGCTTCAACTTCTGAGTCTAGGGCACTGGTGGCTTCATCTAAAATTAAGATTGGTGCATCTTTCAAGAACACACGAGCAATGGCGATACGCTGGCGTTGGCCACCTGAAAGTTTCACTCCACGCTCACCAACATAGGCTTCATAACCTGATTTACCACGTAAGTCAGTCAGCTGAGGAATAAACTCTTCGGCTTTGGCTTTACGTACAGCAGCATACATTTCTTCATCACTGGCATTGGGACGGCCATATTTAATATTTTCTGCAACACTGCGGTGTAGCAGGGAGGTGTCTTGAGTCACTAAGGCAATATTACGACGTAAGCTGTCTTGGGTGACATCTTCAATATTCTGTCCATCAATTAAAATTTCACCTTGTTTCAATTGATAAAAATGTAGCAATAGTTGAATCAGTGTTGATTTTCCTGCACCAGAGCGACCCACGATCCCAATTTTTTCACCAGCTCGGATGCGTAGGTTTAAATTGTCGATGACATTTTTACTGTTATACGCAAAAGTTACGTCTTTAAATTCGATCATGCCTTGTTTAACTTCAAGGTCTTTGGCATCAGGTTTGTCTTGAATCGTGATCGAACGACCGAGGGTTTTCATGCCATCTTGAATGGTGCCGACACTTTCAAAAAGTGCTGAGGTTTGCCACATGATAAATTCAGCAATACTGCTCAGTTTTAAAATCATAGCCGTTGCAGCAGCAATAACACCAAGTTCAACTCGCCCATTCATCCATAACCAAACTGCAGTGCCCAATACGCCCGCGTACAGTACTATATTTAAAAACAGGATACTGATTTCATACTTAGCACCTAAACGCATTTGTTTATAAACGGTGACCATGAACTCCTGCATCGAGGATTTGGCATATAAGCTTTCACGTCCTGCATGGGCAAAAAGCTTCACTGTTTGAATATTAGTATAAGCATCGGTAACACGGCCAGTCATCACAGCTCGGGCATCAGCCTGTTCATTTGAAACTTTACTCAAACGTGGGATGAAGTAATACGCAGCACAGATAAACAACGCCAACCAGACCAGTAAAGGCAATATTAGGAGTGGGGAAATAGCGGCAAGTACCAAATTGACTGTGACAAAATAAATGAGCACATAAGCTAACATGTCACCCAAAATAACCCAGAACTCACGTATTGCCAGTGCAGTTTGCATGACTTTTGCGGAGAGTCTTCCTGCAAAATCATTGTGAAAAAAGTCGAGGCTTTGCTTCAGCAGTAAATTATGAAAGCGCCAGCGCAGACGCATCGGAAAAGTGCTAAATAATATTTGGTGTTTAATAATCGACTGTAAACTGGCAAATAAAATATTGGCCAATAAAATACAGAATAAAAGGACTAAATTTGAACCATGTTCTGCTAAAAATGTTTCTGGCTGGCTTTTACTGAGCCAGTTTACTAAGTCACCAATTTTGGCATAAAACAAGGCTTCAAAACTGGCAGCACCAGCCGTGAATAAAACCAAAATCAGCAAATAGCCACGTACACCTTTAGCGGCCTGCCATACAAACGGAAAGAACGTGGTCGGTAAAGGTTGGTTTAAACCTTCTTCTGGATAGGGATCAACACGTTTTTCAAACCATTTGAACATGAATAAAACCTTCTAAAAATAAGTCATTTATAAGGTAATGACTTGTTTTATAAATAAGCAGAGTTTGAAAATTTTAGCATGAAAAGACCTCAGTGGTCTGTGTAAATTAAGAGAGGCTAAACGATGTTGTAGCAGTATGGATAGCAAGAAATGTAGATGAATAGATATAAAAAGTCTGAGAGAGATGGTTGATGAAAGGGAATCCAATCAAATGAATCCCCCAAGATGCTTAAAGCATTAGTTTGCTTGAGCTTCTGATGTCGCAACCGCATCAGATGCAGCAGCTTCTGAAGCAGGTGCTGCATTTTCAGTTGCAACAGCAGCTTGAGTGGTTTCTACAACTTGAGTTTCTGCTGCAAAAGAAGATGTCGCTGCTACAGCTAAAAGGGCGGCACATAAAGATTTATTTAAAGTATTCATTTTAGAAAGTCTTACAAAGTGAAAAGGAGTGGCTAATTTAATGAAGAGAAAAGGTTGATATTGTGATATTGAGGTATATTTCATGTAAATAATCACATAATTAACTTACATAATACACAAGGTAAATAACACAGTTGTTGAAAAACTAATGTTATGTATTTTCATAATTTTTATTCTAGAGTTGGTGATTTAGAACGTATATTAAAATGCCTATTCTTCGTTTTTAAGACCTTAGTATGCTAAAACTAGAGTGGTTTTAGCATACCAAAGTGAAAAAATTACGGGTTTGACATTGCGATTTGCATGTCATATCCCGATGGTGCTTGGTAAATTTTGAGACCAAATTCGGGAAGAATGGCAATTAAATGATCGAAAATATCCGACTGAATCGCTTCATAATCTTTCCATGCAATTTGATTGCTAAATGCATAAATTTCCAGTGGCAAGCCTTTTTCAGTCGGTTGTAACTGACGTACGATTAAAGATTGGTGTTTTGAAATGTTCGGATGCTGATTAAGGTACAGCTCAACATACGCACGGAAGGTCCCAATATTGGTTAAACGTCGCTGATTACAAGGAGATGTATTGCTCAATTTCTGATTAAACTCAATCAGCTCTGTACTCTTGTGATCTAGATATTGGTCTAATAATAAAAACTCTTTAAGTTTGCTTTGTTCTGCTTCAGACATAAAGTGAACGCTACTTTGGTCAATATAAAGTGAGCGTTTGATACGACGTACGCCTGCCTGTGACATACCCCGCCAGTTTTTAAAAGTATCAGTGACCAATTTGTTGGTTGGAATTGTGGTAAAGGTTTTATCAAAGTTCTGTACGGTGATGGTATGTAATGACATATCAATGACATCACCGTCTGCATTCAGGGATGGCATTTCAATCCAATCTCCAATGCGGACCATGTCATAGGATGAAATCTGAACAGAAGCCACCAAAGACAAAATGGTGTTTTGGAAGACCAACATCAGCACTGCCGCCATAGCACCGAAACCCGCCAGCAAGGTGAATACATCTTTTTTCAGGAAAGTCCCTAAGATCATCAAGCCACAAACGATGAAAATAATCAGTTTGATTAGCTGTAAATAGCCTTTGATGGGTTTATTTCTAGACTTCGGATTGCGTTGATAAACTAAATTGAAGATATTCAGTAATTCACCAATCGCGAGCGCAATGGTTAAGAAAATAAAGGCCTGTGCCGCCATTTGGACAAAGCTGACCATTTTCGCAGACAGGTGAGGAACGGTGACGATACCATTCATAATGACGATTGCTGGGACAATGTTCGCAATTCGACGAATCACGCTATGCTGCGACATGATGTCGTGATTGGCAAATTTTAGCTTAGTGATGAGATGCCGAATACCACGAACCACAACATGCTTGGCAATAATATATGCCAGTATAGCCACTAAAATGAGTATGCAGAATCCTGTCAGCATTTCGATCCAAGGATACTGATCCGACCAGTCTTTTAAACTCTGTATAAAATGAAAATTATCCAAAATGCGATCTTCTTTTGATTAAAACACTGCAAATAGTGTAATCAGCTATACGAATTAAGCAAATTGTGTCACTAAGTTTATACATGTTTTCAACGACTTGTTTATTTACTCTCTTCGATTCGATTTTCAGTCATTATTTGGATGTCGTGAAGTATAGCTCGTTGATGGTTGGGATATGTCAGGTCAGTGGAATGGTGAATTAGTTTTATAATGAACTAGGAAAAAAGAAGCTTCCAATATGGAAGCTTCTGATGGCTCAATAATTACCACATGAGATCATCAGGGATCACGTATGCAGCGTATGGATCTTCCTCATCGGTGACTGCTTCATTTTTCTCTGAGGTATTTACGATAATAAAGCCTTCAAGTTTGGCATTAATACGATCAGCTAAAGCTTTAGGTAAGAAGGCATAGCTTTCATGATCACGTGCAATCACGAGGCTACCAGCAACCAAGGCATTATAAATTTGTTGATTGATATATTGTTTTTTGATTTTGCCATCGTCAATAAACTGATAGGCCACGTCACCGTCGGTATCCCGGATTTTATGCTGCGTGATCATTTGAATGATCGTCGCTTTGAGCTCTTTTTCTTGCAATATCGCTTTCTTTTCAAGTTCAATAGCTTGATCTTTGGCCTGTTTTTGCTGTTTGTCTTGTGCAATTTTTGCCTTGATCTCAGCTTCACTGCTTTGACCTGTTCTTTGCTCATGCACTGCTTGTTTAGAAAGTTTTTTGGCCTTTTTGTTGTCAACTAAACCGGCTTTGAGTAACTGAGCCTGTAATGCATTTTTTACCATAGCGAATTCCACAACTGCGTTTAAAAACGACGATAACGAAAGTAAATGATCCAATATACAACACTAAGGATCAAGCTTAATGCTGTTGGAACTAAAAAAGAATTGAGTTTTAAATAGGGATACATCCAACTTGCACAGAGTCCACCGATCAAAAAGCCACTTAAAATCAAAAGATGTAAAACTACGCGCCGACGCTCAACCACGAGTCCGCGCACTCGATAGCCAAGCGCTAAACCGAGGTCGGTAAGGACACCCGATAAATGTGTAGTGCGAATGATAGTGCCTTTATAATGGCTCACCATGGCATTTTGCACACCCATTGCGACGCAGGCCCAGAGTAAAGCATAGCGTGGAAAATAAGGCAGAAAGAACCAACACAGAAAAATAAAAAAAGCCACTAACGTGAGTGGTACGCCATAGCGGCGTCCCAATCGAAAGTGACTATTTCCCAGAATTACACCGCTATAAAATGAACCGATGACATAGCAGACAGTTACTAATAGCAAATATAAAATGCTTTCGGATTGCCAATGTACAAGCGACATCGCCAAAACACTTACATTACCAGTCATATGGGAAACAGACTGGTGTAAAACAGTCACCAGTCCTAAGACATTAATCATTCCTGCATTGACTGCAAGAAAGAATGCCCCCAGTTGAATCCAAAGTGGTAAGTGTTGAAATGGCATAACTTCAAAAAAGAAATAATATACTGATTCTACAATATATTATTTTGAAGCGCGGTCAACTGCTGCAGTAAATAATACGTCAGTTGATGAGTTCAATGCGGTTTCAGTAGAGTCTTGTAGTACGCTAATCACCATACCAATTGCAACCACTTGCATTGAAATATCAGATGAAATACCAAACAGTCCACACGCAACAGGGATCAACAGCAAAGAACCACCTGCGACACCAGAAGCACCACAAGCTGAAACTGTTGCAAGCACAGATAAAATCATCATGGTGGTAAAGTCAACATTAAGACCTAGTGTATTGACTGCTGCCAGTGTAAGCACGGTAATAGTCACTGAGGCGCCGGCCATGTTAATGGTCGCACCGAGTGGAATGGCTACACTCGCTGTAGATTCAGCAACACCCAAACGTTTTGCAAGATCTAAGTTCACAGGAATGTTCGCAGCAGAACTTCGCGTGAAGAAAGCAGTGATACCACTTTCACGTAAACACTGAAATACCAAAGGATATGGATTGCTACGTGTTACCACAGCAACCATAAGCGGGTTGATGACTAAGGCAACGAAAGCCATTGTGCCGAGTAAGACCGCCAATAAGTGTGCATAGCTTGCTAATGTGCTTAAACCTGTTTCTGCAAAGGTTACCGCCACTAGACCGAAAATACCGATAGGCGCAAAGTTAATCACCAAACGAATCACGCTATTTACTGCGTGTGCAGTATCATTGAGTAAGTCTTTGGTTGAGTCTTTGGCATGACGGAATGCAGCACCCAAGGCCACAGCCCACGCTAAAATACCAATGAAGTTTGCTTCACTAATGGCAGTTACAGGGTTAGCAATAAAGCTCAGCAGCAGGTTCTTAAAGATTTCAATCAAGCTACTTGGTGGTTGTAAGTCAGTATTTGCAGGTAAATTTAAGAACAAAGTACTTGGGAAAGCGATGCTGACAGCAACTGCTGAAAAAGCAGCCAGTAGCATACCCACGGCATACATGATGATGATAGGACGTAGATTCGCACTATGACCTACTTTAAAATTTGCAATAGAAGCAAGAACCAAGACAAATACAAGTACAGGCGCGACAGATTTTAACGCTTTAATAAATAAGTCGCCTAGCAGGCTCAAATAAGGTGCAACGCCTGGGAAAACAAGGGCTACACCAATACCCAAAATAATGGCAATAATAATTCGAGTAACTAGACTCATTCGCGCTAAAACAGAAAACATAGAGGCGCCTTGTTGAAATTACGAGGACAAAATACGGATTTTAAGTGCGCCATTTTATACCTAATTTGCTAACTGACTGAAAAATATTTAGATATAAAAATTAAGTTGTTGTAATTCCAGTTTTTATTATTCATTTTAATTCATAAAAATGACATATTTAATGGATTTTTATCATAAATGCCTGCTTGATATTTCTCACTATATTGAAAAAGTGCAAGCAGACATTCGGTCTCTTATGAAGTTTTAAGCAGCTGAGGTGAAAGGGTCTGAATGGCTTGATAGTGAGTTAAAAAGACATTCCCACTCAAATGTTTCAATAGTTTTGAGCTTTGCAGTCGATCCATCACAGGGCCTTTAACTTCGGACAAATGCAGCTGAATGTTTTGCTTGGCCAATTCTAGATTAATATCTTCCAGCATTTCTAAAGCACTCAAGTCGATACTACTCACACTGGAGCAATTAATCACCACATGGGCTAACTTAGGTTGTTGGCTCACGGCATTGATCAGCTCGCCTTTCAATATATTGGCATTTAAGAAGGTTAGGCTTTCATCTATACGCATTGACAGTACTTGTGCCGTGGTTTGAACTTGATGGCGTTCAACATTGCGAAAATGTTGCGTTCCCTCGACCAAGCCAATCACAGCAATATGTGGCCGACTAATCCGCCAAAGCAACAAAATAAAGGTTGAGATCATGCCAATGATCAGGCCGGTTGAAATATCGATACTGACAACACCAAAAAAGGTAATCCACATCGCGATACCATCTGCTTTGGAATACTTCCATGCTTCGATGAAGGGTTTAAAGTCCACAAGTTTCCATATCGAGACGATAATCGTTGCAGCCAAAATAGCTAAAGGAAGGTCCTGAAAGAAACCTGTAAAGTATAAGCTCACTACAATAATCAACAGCGAAGAGAGCACACCAGCCATAGGGGTCTGAGCGCCTGCATCTGCATTAACGACAGTACGAGAAAGGCTGCCTGCTACAGGAAAGGCCGAACTGAAACCTGCACTGATATTGGCTAACCCCAAAGCGATAAGTTCTTGGTTGCTGTTGAGTTGGCTTCGGTTTTGTAAAGCAGTGGCTTGAGCAATGGAAAGTGATTCAACAAAACTGATCATCGCGATCATAGTTGCACCTGGCAAAAGTTGCAGAACTAAAGTCCAGTTCCAATACGGCATATCGAGTGGAGGCATACCAGATGGAATGATTCCGACCGTTTTGATTCCAAGCGTTTGCAGTTGGAAAAAATAGACCAAGGCAATCGAGGCAACCACTAAAAATAAAGGAATAGTACGCGAAAGTAATACGGTCGATCCGAACAAACCTTTTAAGGCATTAGTATTCAGCAACTTTGGTGCATAAATTAAAAATGCGATTGCACACAGTCCAAACAACAGCGTACCTATGTGAGTTAAACTGATGTATTGCCAAACACTTACCACAAACTCGGGGATATTATTGGCTTTTAAAGGTAGATCGACAATAAACTTCAACTGACCCAACGCAATCAGCAAAGCAGACGCAATAATGAAACTTTGGATGACGGGGTGGCTAATCAGTTGGATGAGGAAACCAAAGCGAAATAAACCCAACAGCAGGGAAATGACACCGACCATCAGGGCTAATAAACATGCCGCTTGTATATAAACTGGTGAACCAACTTCAAACATCGAGTTCAAAGTCGCAAAGGTCATCATCGAAATGATGGCAACAGGGCCAATAGAAAGTGT
The DNA here is from genome assembly GCF_044057475.1 of Acinetobacter sp. P1332. NCBI lineage: Bacteria > Pseudomonadati > Pseudomonadota > Gammaproteobacteria > Moraxellales > Moraxellaceae > Acinetobacter > Acinetobacter sp. P1332. The sequence continues at coordinate 1,830,562 of NZ_CP171157.1, read as the reverse complement.
GGGACTGCCACCAATGATGGCATAAATAATCATTGGGATAATGCTGGCATATAACCCAGTGATTGGCGGTAAGCCTGCCAACATGGCATAGGCCATGCCTTGAGGAACCAACATGGCAATAACGATAAAAGATGCAAGTAAATCTGACTTAAACGTAGGCGTGTCATAGTGTTTGAGCCATTGCCATGCGGGGAGATAATGGATTAGACGACGATTCCAATCAGACATAAAACAATCTAAATCATAAATATAGATATATTATGCATAAAAAATGCTAAGAAGTCTTAGCATTCGTTTTCATAGCACAGAAAATATAGAGTGATTTGGTTTAGAGACGTGGTTTTGGGCAGTACAAGCTATACAAAGTATTTAAAACTTCAATCATGCGTTCATCTTTAATGGAGTAATAAATTTGCTTACCATCACGGCGCGTATTTACCACATCACTTTTACGTAACATCATTAATTGTTGAGAAAGAGTCGGCTGTTTGATGTCGGTAATTTCTTCAATTTGAGAAACATTCAGTTCTTGTTGCGACAAATGACACAAAATTAATAAACGATCAGTATTGGCTAGAGATTTTAAAATACTCACAACAACTTCAGCAGAGTCGCGCATAGACGTTATTTCAAGTCCTGTGTTCATTTAAAACCTACTCATAAAACAAAACAACTGTGTGCTTAGTATAAAACCAAGCCGTTCATAATGCTGTCTTTTCAAGTCCAATATGCATGGCTTTTAGTGAAATAAAATATTAGCTAAAGTTATATATACTTAATATTTACATCAAAATTAGTTATTCGAAATATTACTTAAGTTCTCTATATTTATATAATTTAAGCCGATTTTTTAAATTAAAAACTCATTCTTTATGATTATTTATAATAAGCTTTGAATATTTTATCATATAGAGCATTAAAATCATAATTACAGAGCTTTTTAAAAAATTCATTATAAATTTAAAAAATACAAACATTTATTAAAAGGCATAATTATTGCTAGATAATATTTTTGACCAAAAAGTAAACTTTGAGATGAATGTACAAATTTTTCCATCCCATATAGATGATGCTGATTATGTGGTCTTATCATCGGGTTTAGGTGGACATGCGCAGTTTTGGCAGCCACAAATTCAAGACCTACAAACCAAATTTCATGTCCTAACTTACGATCAAGAAGGTTGCCATGAAAACAGTACATTATTAAAACCAGATTATTGTATACGCGATTTGGGCCAGCAGCTTTTGCTGATTTTAAAGCAACAACATATTCAACGGTTTCATTTTATCGGCCATGCACTGGGTGGTTTTATTGGTGCGGAGTTGGCATCCTTATGCCAATCGACCGAGTATCAGATGTTGTCAATCACGATTTTAAATGGGTGGGACACGTTAGATGCGCATACCTATAAATGCTTTGAAACCCGAATTAATCTTTTAACATGTGCAGGCACAGAGGCTTATGTCAAAGCACAGGCCTTGTTTTTATATCCACCAGCTTGGATTTCAGCAAATATAGAAAGTATTCAAAAACAAGAACAGTTTCAAATTCAAAACTTTCCACCGCATGAAAATGTATTGCGACGGCTAAGTGCTTTAATGGACTTTGAACTGAGCGAGGAGGTACGAGCCGCTTTGCAGAATATACCGATGCATTTGATTGCAAACCAAGATGATTTCCTTGTGCCTTACCAACGCTCACAAAACCTAAAACGGTTGTTTCCGCATGCACAGTTGACTCTTTTAAAGCAGGGCGCTCATGCAGCGACTGTAACCGAAACAGTCGTGATGAATAAGGAAATGTTGGCTTTTTTAACAGTGCTGGAAAGTTTAGTTTAGATTATCGATTGTTTAATTTGGCTTTATAAATTGAAGGTGTATAGGTTTTGAAATCTATACACCTTTTTTATTTAGGCTAAAAATATAAAAACTCTAGTTTGGATCACTTACCGCACAATCATTGATCACTCCTCACAGAGATAGTGCATAAAATAAAAACTAATTTTACTTTTTGGTAAAAAATAAAATTAATTAAAAATATTTAATATATTGAAAAATAATAATAAATAATAGTTGGCATAGCTTATGCAAATATATTTTTATCAAACTAAAGGTTAAAAGTCTTGCTGTATTTAGCCTTTGATGTTCTGCGAATAATGAAATAAGTGTAGAGGATAAACGAGATGAAAATAGGTGTATTTTGCCCGATTGGAAATAATGGCTGGCTGCTTTCGGAAACCGCGCCACAGTACATGCCTTCATTTGAACTAAACAAAAAAATTGTTCAACGTGCTGAGCATTATGGTTTTGACTTTGCTTTGTCGATGATCAAACTGCGTGGCTTTGGCGGGAAAACAGAGTTTTGGGATCATAACCTAGAAACATTTACCTTGATGGCTGGGCTCGCTGCGGTGACAAGTAAAATCCAAATCTATGCAACAGCTGCGACGTTGGTGATGCCGCCTGCAATTGTGGCACGAATGGCGTCAACCATTGATTCCATTTCAAATGGTCGTTTTGGTTTAAATGTCGTGACAGGCTGGCAAGCACCCGAATATACGCAAATGGGGATGTGGCCAGGAGATGAATACTTTGTACAGCGCTATGAATATCTTTCTGAATATGTAGAAATTTTGCGTGAACTCTGGGCGACAGGTCGTTCAGATTTTAAAGGTGAGCATTTTACTATGCAGGACTGCCGTGTGAGTCCACGTCCGCAAGCAGACATGAAAATTATTTGTGCGGGTCAGTCTGATACAGGGCTTGAGTTTTCTGCTAAATATGCCGATTACAACTTTGTTTTCGGTAAAGGGCTGAATACACCGACAGCCTATGCAGAAATCAATGAGCGTTTAAAACAGCAAACCGATAAAACAGGTCGTGATGTACAAACCTATGTGTTGTTTATGGTGATTGCTGCAGAAACTGATGAAGAGGCGCATGCGAAATGGCAAACATATAATGCTGGTGCGGATATGGAGGCGATTAATTGGCTGATGAACCAAGGTGGTAAAGATACCAAATCTGGAACAGATACCAATATTCGCCAAATGGCATCCTCGGTTTCGCCTGTGAATATCAATATGGGAACGTTAGTCGGTTCGTTTGAACATGTTGCTCACATGTTGGATGAAATTGGTGAAATTCAGGGGACTGAAGGTATTTTGCTTACCTTTGATGATTTTGTTCAAGGGGTCGAAGACTTTGGTCAGCGTATACAACCTTTGATGAAATGCCGTGAACATATCGTGGTTGAAGCGGATGCACCACGCGTTGTTTTGGAGAAAAGCGCATGAATGAATCTATAGTCTGTGCAGAATTTACAAAACAAAGTCTGCAAGCAAAAACATTAAAAGCAGAACCTGAACATATTGCTTTAGCACCTGAACACACGGCATTGATTGTGATTGATATGCAAAATGCCTATACCTCAGTAGGTGGCTATTTGGACTTGGCCGGGTTTGATGTATCTAAAACCAAACCTGTGGTTGAAAACATTCAAAAAACCATTACTGCTGCACATGCAGCTGGCATTCAGGTGATTTACTTTAAAAATGGTTGGGATGATCAGTATCGTGAAGCAGGAGGGAGTGATTCACCAAACTTCCATAAGTCGAATGCTTTAAAAACCATGCGCAAAAATCCAGAGCTGCAGGGAAAACTACTGGCAAAAGGTGGTTGGGATTTTGAGTTGATTGATGCACTCAAGCCTGAACCACAAGATTTAGTCATAGAAAAGCCTCGCTATAGTGGATTCTTTAATACTGCGTTGGACAGTATGTTGCGGGTGCGAGGAATCCGAAATTTAGTTTTTGTCGGTATTGCGACCAATGTCTGTGTCGAGTCGACTTTAAGGGATGGTTTTTTCTTGGAGTATTTTGGGGTCGCTCTTAAGGATGCGTGCTATCAAGCTGGGCCTATCGAGGCGCAAGAAGCAAGTCTCTATAACATCAAAACCTTTTTTGGTTGGGTGTCTGATACACAAAGTTTTGTGAACACCTTTGAAACCCCAAGCAGTCAAACACTGGCAAAAACAGCATAAGTCATACATACGAAAGATAGAGGAAACCTCATGCCTAAAGAAATTATTGTGCCTGAAGGCACAGCGAAACCACTTGCACCATTTGTACCTGCAACTAAGGCTGACAATATCGTTTATGTATCAGGCACCTTGGCCTTTGATGAACATAACAACGTCGTTCATGTTGGTGATGCCGCAGCACAGACTCGACATATTTTAGAAACCATTAAACGAGTCCTTGCAACTGCAGGAGGCACAATGGATGACGTCACTTTTAATCATATTTTTGTGAAAGATTGGGCCGATTATGGCGCGATTAATGCTGTATATGCCGAGTATTTTCCAAACGATAAACCTGCACGCTATTGCGTACAGACTGGACTGGTCAAGCCAGAGGCTTTGGTTGAAATCGCTTCGGTTGCACATGTGGCTTAAGTGGAATAATCAAATTTTAATGCCCTGATATACGATTTTTTAGGGCATGGAGAATACGATGAATGCAAAACTGATGAATCAAGATCAAGTTGAAACCATGCTGAATCATAAAGCACCAGAGGCAATGTTGGATCAACACACATTTCGTCAAGGTATGGCGAATCTGGGGGCTGCGGTCAATGTGATTACAACAGATGGGGGGGCAGGTCAGGCAGGCTTTACGGCATCGGCAGTATGTAGTGTGACCGATACACCGCCAACGTTGTTAGTGTGTTTAAACCGCTCAGCATCTGTGTTTGATACTTTTAAAACCAATCAAGTGTTATGTGTAAACACGTTGTCGAGTCAGCAACAACACTTATCTAATCTGTTTGGGGGGAAAACGCCAATGCCCGAACGTTTTGCTCAAGGCACATGGTCCACACTGTTGACCAATGCACCTGTATTGGAGGATGCCTTGGTGAGCTTTGATTGTGAAGTGGTACAGACTATGTCTGTAGGTAGCCATGACGTGCTGTTTTGCCAAGTCAAAGCCATGAAGCAAAGTTATGGACTAAATGCGCTGATGTATTTTAACCGTGGTTACTGTGAGCCATTACCAATGTGCTAATTCAAAAATTCCTACTTTTACAAGGAGGGGAAACCCATGCAAACAAAAGAATCGTGGTTCCCAAAATTTAAGCCTTATCAAGGCGATTTAGATACAATGCCTGTGCAAACAGATGAATATTTACCCGCAGGAAAAAGCATTATTTTGGGGTTGCAACATGCTTTTGCCATGTTCGGTGCAACCGTACTTGCCCCATTGCTGATGGGCTTTGATCCGAATCTAACGATCTTCATTACAGGCATTGGTACGATACTCTTCTTCCTCATGACCGGTGGACGTATGCCAAGCTATTTGGGGTCCAGCTTTGCCTTCATTGGAGCAGTGGTTGCAGTTACGGGTTATACAGGTGTTGGAGCAAACCCAAATCTTTCTTTAGCACTGGGTGGAACCATTGCGTGTGGAGTGCTGTACGCGTTAATCGGTTTAGTTGTGATACGCACTGGTACGGCATGGATTGAAAAGTTGATGCCACCTATTGTGACAGGTGCCATCGTAATGATTATTGGCCTACACCTCGCACCAGTTGCGATCAAAAGTGTGTCAGCCAATCAGTTTGACTCTTGGATGGCGTTAATCACGATTATTTGTATTAGTGTCATTGCTGTATTTACCAAAGGTATGGTGCGCCGTTTACTGCTACTTTTAGGTTTAGTTGCATCTTATTTTATTTACTTCTTACTCGCCAATGTCATGGGTTTTGGCACTGCAATTGACTTTGCAAAAGTCGGTCAAGCAGCATGGTTTGGTTTGCCAACTTTCCACAGCCCAACCTTTGATATAAACGCCATGATGTTGATTGCACCCGTTGCGATTATTTTGGTGGCTGAAAACTTAGGACATTTCAAAGCTGTGTCGGCGATGACGGGGAAAAATTTGTCTCCTTATATCGGACGCGGTTTCTTTGCAGATGGGGTATGTACCACACTGTCTGCCTCAGTTGGGGGCACAGGGATGACCACCTATGCTGAAAACATTGGGGTGATGGCAGTCACTAAAGTTTATTCAACCACAATCTTTGTTTTTGCAGGTGTATTTGCGATCTTACTGGGGCTTTCTCCTAAGTTTGGCGCAGTGATTAGTACAATTCCCGTTGCACTCTTGGGTGGTGCATCCATTGTGGTTTTTGGTTTGATTACCGTTGCTGGCGCAAAAATTTGGGTCGATAACAAAATTGATTTCACCAAGAACAGTACTTTAATGATTGGGGCCGTGTGTTTGATTATGGGAACAGGCAATTACAGCTTACAAATAGGGAGTTTTGACCTAGGTGGTATTGGCACCGCAACACTAGCAGCCATTCTGCTTAATCTTTTCTTGAACCGAGGCAGTGAAAAAGAGCCAGTCGTAGAAAAATCAGCAGATCAAATCAATAGCACTATTGCACACAGTTAGGAGTACATTTTGAGTCTGAATATTGCATTTATAGGACTTGGGGCAATGGGCTGGCATATGGCCTCCCATTTGCCAAAACTGGGTCATCCTGTTTGGGTGTGGAATCGCACAGCGGAAAAAGCTGCTTCACATGCGCAAACTTTTGGTACTTTGCAGGTTGAACTCCAACAAGCGATGCAAGCCGATGTGATATTTTCATGCTTACCGACCAGTGCAGATGTTGAAGCTTTAATGGCGTTATATCCACCCAAATCTGGCAGTTTATGGGTGGATTGTACCAGTGGCGTGCCTGAGTCTGCGCAGCGAATTTCCACTGATTTGGCAGCACGTGGAGTAATTTACTTAGATGCACCTGTTTCGGGTCAAACCATTGGTGCTGAACGCGGTACTTTGACGGTTATGTTGGGTGGTAATATCGCTGGATTTGAAAGGGCAAAACCTATTATTCAGGCATTTGCAGGGCTGATTGAATACGTTGGGGAAAGTGGTGCAGGCTTTGCGGTTAAGGCGGTGAACAATACGCTCATGGCAACGCATTTATGGGCACTGTCTGAAGGTTTGTCTATTTTGAAGAATCGAGGCGTTGACTTGGCTGGAGCATTGAGTTGTATTAATCACTCCAGTGGTAAAAGTATCATGTCTGAAACGGTGATGGCGCAAAAAGTTTTGAGCCGAACTTTTCAAAAAACTTTTGCTTTAAACCTGTTGCAAAAAGACATTGGTATTGCGATGGATCTGGCCGAAGAAGGACAGATGAAAACACCTGTTTTTCAAGTGACACAAGAACTGTTCTTAAAAACAGATCGAGAACAGGCTGCACAAGTAGATTTTAGCGCGGCCGTTACACAGTTAGAAAAGTGGAATAGTGTAAGGCTCGTTTAAGCTGGTCGCGCGGGAGAAAAGCATGGGAAAACTCATGCTTTTTCTGTTTAAGTGATTTATTTATCAAATAAAAACATAAGCCCAACCAAATGTCAGTTTGCATTTAAAAATCAGGGTATGATAATGAGTGGATCATTAAAAACAACATAGGAAACATTGGTATGAGTACTGACTCAGCTTTTCCAACGCCTAATAATTTAGGGATAGCGGTTTATAGTAATAATGCAGAAGCGATTGGTAACACACCATTGGTTCGTATTAACCGAATTATACAAAGTCCAGCCACCGTTTTAGCCAAAGTTGAAAGCCGTAATCCTGCATTTTCAGTAAAATGTCGTATTGGGGCTGCGCTGATTGCGGATGCGGAAGCACGCGGTGTGCTGAAAGCAGGAATGCACATTGTCGAACCAACCAGTGGCAATACAGGCATTGCTTTGGCATTTGTTGCTGCTGCAAAAGGTTATGCGTTAACCCTGACTATGCCATCAAGCATGAGTATCGAACGTCGTAAAGTGATGAAAGCTTTGGGCGCAAATTTGGTTCTCACCGATCCTGCAAAAGGGATGCGCGGTGCGGTAGAAGAAGCACAGCGTTTGTTGGATGAAAATCCTGAAACTTATTTTTTGCCACAACAGTTTGAAAACCCAGCAAACCCAGCTATTCATGAAGCAACCACTGGCCCAGAAATTTGGGATGCAACAGGTGGTAAAGTTGATATTTTAGTTGCTGGTGTCGGGACGGGCGGTACGATTTCAGGGATTTCAAGCTATTTTGAAAAAGTAAAAAAACAAGCCTTGTATTCAGTTGCGGTAGAACCTGCTGAATCGCCGATTATTGATCAAACCAAACGTGGTGAAACTTTGACGCCTGGACCACATAAGATTCAGGGCATTGGCGCTAACTTTATTCCTAAAAACTTAGACCTCGACTTGGTTGATGAAGTGATGCCCATTGATGCTGCTACAGCAATTGATTGGGCGCGTAAAACAGCAAGTCAAGAAGGTATTTTGGTGGGTATTTCAAGTGGTGCAGCGATGGCAGCAGCAGCTGAACTTGCTGCACGCCCTGAAAATGCAGGTAAAACCATTGTAGTAATCTTACCTGACGGTGGTGAACGTTATTTATCTTCAGTTTTGTTTGAAGATATTTCCGCAGACTAATTAAATATATGAAAAAAAAGCTAAACATAAAATGTTTAGCTTTTTTATACCGTTTAGAAGCTTAAAGGGCTGCGTGTGAAATTTTATCAGGTGTCATGAGGGCTTGGTTGACATACAGTTTAATCAGACGCTCACGAGAACCGATTGATTTTTGATAATGCGTTGAATTGAGTAACAATGACGCACCGTAGGTCACTGTCCATACATAAGATAAATAGTCACGAATGGACATTGCGCTGTCTAAAGACTTTAAATAGTCAGAGGTCATGTCTTTAATTTCGATAATACGTTGTTCACGTATTTGGTAGAGCTTCTCAAAAAGTTCTTTGAGTTTACGTTCATTATTGGTTAAACGTTCTTCAATAACGTGCAGTAAAATCGTACGGTTCGAGTTCAACATATTATAAAGCATGTATTCGGAAACATACGTTTTAATATCATTGTTATGCTTTTGAGAAATTTCTAGCAGGCGAGTTTCATTCAAGATAATCAGCTCTAAATAAAGTTGATTTTTACTTTTGAAATGCTTGTAGATCGTACCCTTCGCAATATCGAGTTCCGTTGCTAATTCGCTTAAGGTGATGTCTTGATTATTGTCTAATAATAAAGTCTCAGCCATGGCTAAAATTTTCTCTTTGCGTAATAGAAAATTTTGTTGGCGTACTGAAGTCATTGGCTTATTCCAGTGTATTCCATGAGAACTATAGAGAGGCTATTGAACTTGGTTGAAAATGAAAATGCAACTAAGGTCTTGGATATTACTACAATCGTTTTAAAAATATCCACTTGTTCAACAATAGAAATAAATTCAGGAACATTTTCGCATTTCGTTGTCAATAAATTTGATCTCTAGAGATCAAATTTGGGCCATTGCATTCCTTTTTCGTGATTTTTACACTATTGTCAGTATAGCCACTGTGTTCTTAGAGACGAGAACCTTTAGTGCTCAAGCCTCGAATGCAGTGCGGGTTGATAAATGGATCATCTGTCGTATGGAAAGATGTCTTATTCACGTGTGTTTATTTTAATGTCTTTATAGATGACTCGCTTTGAGACGGTAGCACTATGAAAAACATTAAAATAAGATCTGAAACGATTAACCCCTTTGCAATATGAAAAAATAGATAGGGAATGTCTTTAAGCCTTTTAATTGGGCTTAAAGTAAGTAAACAGCGAAAAAGGATGAAATAGAAAATGATTGTTATTGTAGACGGTGTACGTACAGCAATGGGTGGTTTTCAAGGTTCACTGGCGAGCTGTACCGCACCTGAACTTGGTGCGGTGACAATTAAAGAAGTGTTAAACCGTTCTGGCTTACAGCCGACCGATGTGGATGAAGTGATCTTTGGTTGTGTACTTCCAGCAGGTTTAAGACAAGGCCCTGCACGTCAAGCAATGCGTATCGCAGGTCTACCTGACTCAACGGGTGCAACAACCATCAATAAAATTTGTGGTTCTGGGATGAAAGCCGTCATGCAAGCGGCTGATGCGATTAAAGCAGGTTCAGCTGAAATTGTGGTGGCCGGTGGTATGGAGTCAATGTCAAATGCGCCGTACTTACTTGAAAAAGCACGCGCGGGTTACCGTATGGGACATGGTAAAACCACCGATCACATGTTCCAAGAAGGTTTAGAAGATGCTGAAACAGGTTTGTCGATGGGTGTACTTGCTCAAGAAATGGCAGATAAAAAAGGCTATACCCGTGAGCAGCAAGATCAGTATGCCATTGGTTCTTTAAATAAAGCGGTTGCTGCGATTCAAGGTGGTTTCTTTAAAGATGAAATCGTGCCTGTGACGGTAAGTAGCCGTAAAGGCGATGTTGTGGTTGATCAGGATGAACAGCCGCTCAATGCCAAAGTGGATAAAATTCCAACTTTACGTCCGGCATTTAAAAAAGACGGCACGATTACCGCGGCAAATTCGAGTTCTATTTCGGATGGTGCTTCGGCATTGGTTGTAACTTCATCCGAAGTTGCTGACGCACGTGGTCTTAAGCCATTGGCAAAAGTTGTGGCTTATGCAAGTAATTCCCAGCATCCATCTGAGTTCACCATTGCCCCTGTAGGTGCCATTGAGAAAGTTTTAGCCAAAGCAGGCTGGTCTGCGGGTGATGTAGATCTGTGGGAAGTCAATGAAGCATTTGCGATGGTCACAATGCTTGCCATTGATAGTTTTCATTTAGACCCTGCTAAAGTCAATGTGAATGGTGGCGCTTGTGCACTTGGTCATCCATTGGGTTCATCTGGTTCACGTATTATCGTGACTTTACTGCATGCTTTGAAACGTACTGGTGGGAAAAAGGGTGTAGCTGCTTTATGTATCGGTGGTGGTGAGGCGACTGCTATTGCTGTCGAGCTGCTAGACTAAAGCTGTAATATCCTTAGCTATGCCTGTGAAGAAAATGATTTAAATAGCTATAATTCGGCATGGTTGATTTCATCAAAGGTTCGATTGATTCGGGCCTTTTTTATTTTGTAAAATACATGCAGATCATGCGTCATAACTTTTCAGGGAAAGCATCGATTGTTCAGTACAGCTAAAGGTATAATTAATGTGCTTTTATTGCTGAAATGTCTGATATTAGACCTAGATGCCTGTAAAAGTAAGTTTTGAGCATTGGATCATCGCTATAATGGGTAGATGATGGATCGTCTACCATCACATACATATAAGGAACATTTTTTTCGTGTTTGAACTGGACTGTAAATTACTCAGTATCTTTTTTTACGTTTATAAGTTTAAAAGTGTGTCACTGGCGGCTGATCATTTAGAAATGAGTCAACCGACGGTGAGTAACATTCTGAATAAAATTCGCCAACATTATAATGATCCGCTATTTTTACGGATTGGCAATGAAATGGTGCCGACTGAGCTGTCGAAACAATTATTTCCATTGGTCAGTGAGGCTTTAAACAAGGTTGAAATCATCAATAACTTTACGATTGATTTTGACCAAGCCACTTCGCAGCAACAGTTTAGTTTGGCCATGACCGATGTTTCGCATTTGGTGTTGTTGCCGAAAATTTCGCAATACTTAAAGAAACATGCGCCGCATATTCGTTTGAATATCCGTCCGATCACCTCTGAAACCAGTTATCAAATGGCAAATGGTGAGATTGATTTGGCGCTGGGTTTTTTACCACAATTGGAAAATGGCTTTTATCAACAGCAACTGTTTGAGCAGTATTATGTGGTGATTGCCGCCAAAGATCATCCGCGTTTGACAGGTGACTGTATCAGCACAGCGCAGTACTTGGCTGAGTCACATATCGATATTGATGCAGGCATGGGACATTACCATATTGAAAACGAACTGCTCAATTTAGAACTAAAACGTGACATTTTAATGCGTTTACCGAGCTATTTAGGGGTAGGCTTGGTGGTACAAGAAACCGACGCGATTGCGACAGTCCCGTATTATTTAAGTGAAGTGCTGCTTTCACGTGGCAATTTAAAAATCTTTAATGCACCAATTGCCTTCCCAAGTTATGGGGTGAAGCAGTATTGGCATATGTCTTGTCATCACAAAACCAGTCATCAGTGGCTGCGTCACATGTTCCATGAAATTTTAATGAAGTAATTCTTAAAGTTTGATGCTTTTTAGTGCGCATAGCAAAAATATGCGTGCTTGAAATCTAAAGTGCCCATTTATTGCTCATAAATAGTATTACGAAGTTTAAAAATCGTAATACTAAATTGGCACAGCCTTTGCATCATCTAATCTGAAAGAGTGATCTAGGGTTCCGATACATATCTATTTTATGTATGTCTGCGACCGAGAGTTCACGGTTCGAAAGAGCTACACGGAGGGATAAAAGCCCGGGAGGTAAACAGTTACGATTTAGGCAGAAGCGCATGAGCACAATAACTTATCACGACGATAACGCACTATGGACTGAACTTTTACCGGGTGGGCATCACTGGTCTGGACGTATTCAACGCGGCACAGTCTTACAGTTTAAAGCCTTGGGGGCACAAGCCAACGTTTCTCTTTTCTGTGTCAACAGCGAAAATAAGCTCGAACGTTTTAATATGCCAGATAGCCTAAAGGCACAACATACGGCATTTCTAAGTACAGGGCATGTGTTGTATTCGGACTTAGGTCGGGTTATGGCTTCAATTGTTCACGATGATCATGGTTGGAATGATGCCTTATGTGGTCCGAGTCGCACAGAACAGATCCAAAAACAATTCGGCACTCAAACTTTTCAAGATACGCGAAATGAGATGTTTCGAAGTGGACGCGACAGCCTGTTACTTGAAATGACCAAGTTCTCATTAGGTCAAGCCGACCTGTCAGCTACGGTCAACCTATTCTCTAAAGTTCGCCCTGATGATGCAGGCAACTTATCTTATATCGATGTCGATAATACCCATCAAACTATTGAACTGCGTTTTGAGATGGACTGTCTGGTGTTCTTATCTGCTGCGCCACATGGTTTGAGCCAAGCAGCAAAGTATCAGCCTGCCGATATTAAAATGCGCTTATTCAAAGCCTCCGCTTTAGCAACACACGATATTTGTCGTGATTCATGCCCACAAAACCAACGCGGTTTTCAAAACAACGCACGTTATTACGCATTTGATGCTGCTTAAGCCCGAGGAGAATACATATGACCAGTTTACAAGCATTTGATCAAACCGTTTTAAATGAAGTCTGTCCAGCGGGTGAGGCATGGATGTGTGAAGTCCAGAAAGGGCAGTATTTCCGCATTATTGACCTCGAAGGCAACCAAGCAGTCGATACTTTATTGATTTCTGCGAGCAATCCTGAAGAACGTTACAGCGCAACCGATACTCTAGCCATTAATCAGCAGATTTATCTAGAAAAAGGCACAGCTCTATATACCAACTATGGCAACAAAATCGCCACGATCCATGATGATAACTGTGGTCGCCATGACACCTTAGGCGGTGCTTGTTCATGTGAAAGTAACACCGTACGTTATGCACACGACACATTTCCGATGCACAGTTGCCGTAATAACTTTATGACAGCTTTAGCTTTGCACCCAATCGCGAAAAAGCATGGACTAAATGTTCGTCATATTGGGCCGAATATTAACTTCTTTATGAATGTTCCCGTGAGCAGTGATGGGCATCTCAAGTTTGACGATGGAATATCGGCGCCGGGTAAATATGTTGAAATTCAAGCAGAGATGGATCTCATCGTGCTGATTTCTAACTGCCCACAGCTGAACAACCCCTGTAATGCCTATAACCCGACCCAAATTCAACTGATTGTACGTGAAGGCAAGGAGTAAGCAGCATGTTTAAAAAAGTTCTCATCGCCAACCGTGGGGCAATTGCCTGCCGAGTAATTCGTACATTAAAGAATTTAGGCATTCAGTCTGTTGCGGTGTATTCAGAAGCAGACCGTGATTCCTTACATGTAACGTTAGCCGATGAAGCGGTATTTATTGGTGATAGTCCAGCCAGCCAAAGTTATCTAAATATTGAAAAAATTTTACAGGTCGCGAAAGAAACGGGTGCTGAAGCCATTCATCCAGGCTATGGTTTCTTGTCTGAAAATGTGAAGTTTTGTGATTTGTGTGAGTCACAGGGCATTGTGTTTCTAGGGCCGAATTCAGCGCAAATGCGGAGTTTTGGCTTAAAGCATACTGCGCGTGAACTAGCCATTCAGGCGAACGTGCCATTGTTACCGGGGAGCCAACTTTTAGCAGATGAAGCGGAAGCACTGGTAGAGGCGAATCGTATCGGTTATCCCTTGATGCTGAAAAGTACCGCAGGTGGTGGCGGTATTGGTATGCGATTGGTGTGGAATGAAGCAGAGCTTAAAGATGCTTATGCAACGGTATCTTATTTGGCACAAGCGAACTTTAAAGATGCAGGTTTGTATTTAGAAAAGTTTGTGGAAAATGCGCGTCATATTGAAGTCCAAATTTTTGGTGATGGCCAAGGTTTGGTTCTGGCTTTGGGAGAGCGGGACTGTTCAGTACAGCGCCGTAACCAGAAAGTAATCGAGGAGACTCCAGCACCACATTTAAATGCTGAACAACGTACTTATATTCAGGGTATTGCGGTTCAACTGATGCAGTCAGTAAATTACCGTTCGGCAGGTACGGTTGAATTTGTGATGGATACTGACACCCAGCAATTCTATTTCTTAGAGGTGAATACACGTCTACAAGTTGAACATGGCGTGACTGAACAAGTGTTTGGTGTAGACCTTGTGGAATGGATGGTTACTTTAGGTAGCGGTGACTGGACTGCGCCAACAGATACACTTGCACCTAAAGGCCATTCGATCCAAGTCCGTTTATATGCTGAAGATCCAATTAAGAATTTTCAACCCAGTGCTGGGTTATTGACTTATGTCGAGTTTGATCCGCAAGCGCGTAATGAAACATGGGTAGAAACAGGTTCAAACGTGTCTTCCTTTTATGATCCAATGATTGCCAAAATCATTGTGACTCACGAAAACCGTGAAAGTGCAATTCAGGCCATGAGCGATACTTTGGCAAAAACCTCAGTGGCAGGAATTGAAACCAATCTTGAGTATTTACAAAATATTATTGACTGTGAAGTGTTTAAAGCAGGGACACAGACTACACGTTTCTTAAATACTTTTGAGTGGAAAACCCAAAAAGTTGAGGTATTACAGTCTGGTATTCAAACGTCAATACAAGACGTCAATGGTCGTTTGGGGTACTGGGATGTTGGAGTGCCACCATCAGGTGCGATTGATCCACTATCGTTAAATGTTGCTAATCAACTATTGGGAAATCCATTTAATACCGCAGGGCTCGAATGTACATTACAAGGCCCAACTTTAAAATTCCATTGTGACAGCCAAATCGTGATTACGGGTGGCGACATGCTTGCGACATTGGATGGTGTCGACGTTGCCATGTGGCAGACCCTTAATGTTAAAAAAGGGCAAATTCTTAAAACAGGTAAAATCACCACAGGTTGTCGCAGTTATATTGGTATTAAAGGCGGATTCAATGTACCTGCCTATTTAGGCTCGCAAGCGACTTTTACTTTAGGTCAGTTTGGTGGTCATGCAGGACGGAATTTACTCATTGGAGATATGTTGCCCATTACGGCTTATACTTCAGTAGAAACCGTTGCACTTGGTGCAGCGCAGGTGCCGAGCTTTAGCCAGACTTGGCAAATTGCAGTGATGTATGGACCACATGGAGCGCCCGACTTTTTCACCAAACGCGATATTGAGCGCTTCTTTGAGCAAGAATTTGAAATTCACTTTAACTCAAGTCGTACAGGCATTCGTTTAGTCGGTGAAAAACCTGAATGGGCACGTACCGATGGTGGTGAGGCAGGACTACATCCTTCGAATATTCATGATAATGCTTATGCCATTGGCGCGATTGATTTCACTGGAGATATGCCAATTATTTTAGGGCCTGATGGTCCAAGCTTAGGCGGTTTTGTTTGTCCTGCGGTGGTGGTCAGCTCAGAACTATGGAAAATTGGTCAGCTCAAAGCGGGTGATAAAGTTAAATTTATCCCAATTTCTTATGATCAAGCACAAGTATTGAATCAAAAATATAGCGCAGCGTTAACCGCAGATACGACTGAAAATGTAGAATTTTCTCCAAGCTTTCATGCTGAAATGGAAACCCTCTCAGATGCAGTTTTAGCGGCCCAAAAAGGTGAGAACGTTAGACCTGATGTGATTTATCGTCCCGCAGGGAACAGTTATTTACTGGTTGAATATGGAGAGTTGGTTCTAGACCTCAATTTACGTTTCCGTATTCATGCTTTAATGCAATGGGTCAAAGATCAAAGTATAGAAGGGATTATAGACTTAACACCGGGTATTCGTTCGCTGCAAATTCATTTTGATTCATTGGTGCTAGATCAAAAACATTTATTGGACCTTTTACAGCATGCAGAAAGTGAATTGCCTGATGTGACCGCAATGGAAGTCCCGTCGCGCACAGTCTATTTGCCTTTGGCTTGGGAAGATTCGCAAACTCAGTTGGCGACTGAACGTTATATGCAAACAGTACGTCCAGATGCGCCGTGGTGTCCTGACAATGTTGAGTTTATTCGTCGTATCAATGGGCTAGACTCAAAGCAAGCAGTGAAGGATATCGTATTCAGCACCAATTATTTGGTGATGGGCTTGGGAGATGTGTACTTGGGGGCACCTGTGGCAACGCCGCTGGACCCACGTCATCGTTTAGTGACTACTAAATATAATCCTGCACGTACATGGACGCCTGAAAATGCAGTCGGTATTGGTGGCGCATATATGTGTGTCTATGGTATGGAAGGCCCGGGCGGTTATCAGTTTGTTGGGCGTACAACCCAAATGTGGAGTCGTTACCGCAAAAATCCAGACTTTGAACAAGGAAAACCATGGCTACTGCGCTTCTTTGATCAAATTAAATTTTATGAAGTGTCTGAAACAGAACTGATGCAAATGCGGGAAGACTTTAAAGCGGGGCGCTTAAAGCTTCACGTAGAAGATGGGGTTTTAAACCTAAAAGAATATAATGACTTCCTCATTGAAAATGCGGCATCCATTTCGAGTTTTAAAGCGGTACAGCAAGCGAACTTTGAAGAGGAACGCCGTCGCTGGCATGAGGCTGGTTTGGCTGAACATGTTTCTGAAAGCCTAGATGCTGTTTTAGATGACAGTGAAATTCAAATTCCTGAAGGTGGTTGTGCAGTAGAGTCGCATATGCCGGGTTCTATTTGGAAAATTGAATGTACCTCTGGAGACATTGTGGAAGAAGGGGCAACTTTGGCCGTGATTGAAGCCATGAAAATTGAAATTCCCATTATTGCACCTGAGCGGATGAAGGTTGAAGCCATTACCATTGCAAAAGGGCAAACGGTAAAAACAGGTCAGGTGCTGTTTACACTGGCACCTGTAGCCTAAACTCAAATATCAAGAAATACAAAAAAGACTGCTTAAGCGGTCTTTTTTCGATTCTGAAAGGAGAATTTATCTAGTACTGACAATAAATCGTTTTGTTAAATTAAGATTGCAACCCATAACAAAAAATAGATTGTTATGAAATGGTTATAAAATGATGTTTTGAATCAAAATATGCTAATTTAGTGAGACGCTTAAAAACATTATGGCTTGTATGAAAAAAACATTACTCGGCATGTTATTCATGTTAACTTCATCAGTGCTTATGGCAAATACACCAAGTCAGGCTGAGGATACTCAAGCATCAAATCAAAATAATATTCGTGTAACGACTCGCCCTGAAATTGTGGGCTTATGGGGAATGGAAATTCCAAATAATCGTAAATGCGTTGAATACTATAATTTTAAAAGTAATAGTGATGTTGTGATTAAAAGTGGGGAAGAATGGTCCACGGGAATTTATGATTACCAGCCATCTACCGATAAAAATGTACAACTGCCTGCTTTGATTTTACAGGTCAAATTTGACAATAACCAAGTGGATTGTTCTGGGTCTCAAGAAGATCAGACTGGTGAAATGTCTCAGTATTTTGTGAAATGGCAAAGTCCATCGACCATTAATTTTTGTGCCAATGATAAAGCACAACAATGTTTTGCAACACTACGTCGTGTGCTGCCTTAATTAATTCTTTTATAAATAAAAAACCGCGATTTATCGCGGTTTTTTATTTAAGAATCAAGACAATTATTTATCTTGATTTCCTTCAATTTGCTTTAACAAATGCTTTTCAAGGTAGTGAATATCCATTGCTTGTTCACAGAATTTTTCATCTTGAAGAATCAAATCTTTATGCAATGGAATATTGGTTTTAATACCGGTCAGAATCATTTCATCAAGCGCTTGACGCATGCGAGCAAGTGATGTTTTACGATCCTTACCGTGTGCGATCAGCTTCGCAATCATCGAGTCATAGTATGGCGGAATGCTATAGCCTTGATAGATATGTGAATCAAGACGAATACCTGCACCACCTGGCACATAAAAATTCTCAATTTTACCTGGTGATGGTAAGAAGGTCGTTGGATCTTCAGCATTGATACGGCATTCAATCGCATGACCTTTGACTTCAACTTGATCTTGTTCAATTTCAAGACCTAAGCCACCAGCAATGCGGAGCTGTTGTTCAATAATGTCAATACCTGTCACCATTTCAGTTACAGGGTGTTCAACTTGAACACGTGTATTCATCTCAATAAAGAAGAATTCACCATCTTCAAACAAAAACTCGAATGTACCTGCACCACGGTACTGCATTAATTTACAAGCATTTACGCAAGCTTCTAAAATGTCAGCACGTGCTTGTTCAGGTAAGTTTGGCGCAGGCGCTTCTTCTAACACTTTTTGATGGCGACGCTGTAAAGAGCAGTCGCGGTCATAGAGATGAATCGCATGGCCATTACCGTCAGCAAGAACTTGAACTTCAACGTGACGAGGTGTTTGTAGAAAACGTTCCATATACACCGTGTCATCGCCAAACCACATTTCAGCATCACGCTGTGCGGCTTGAACGGATTCAAGCAGGGTGTCGACACGTTCTACAATACGCATACCACGACCACCACCACCAGAGGCAGCTTTCACGATCAATGGGAAACCAATTTCTTTAGCTTCAGCCAGTGCATTTTGCGGTGTAACCGCATTTGCAGAACCCGGTACAGTTGGAACACCTGCTTTACGCATTGCAGTAATCGCAGAAACTTTGTTACCCATCAAACGGATGTGTTCAGGGCGTGGTCCAATAAAAATAAAACCTGAGTTTTCTACAATTTCAGCAAATTCAGCATTTTCTGATAAGAAGCCATAACCTGGGTGAATGGCATCTGCACCTGAAATTTCAGCCGCTGTAATAATGGCAGGAATGTTCAAGTAGCTTTCACTGCTCGCACCCGGTCCAATACATACTGCTTCGTCTACAAAACGTAGGTGCATTAAGTCTTTGTCGGCATCTGAATAGATTCCTACAGTCTTAATCCCTAAAGTTTTGCAGGCACGGGTGATGCGCAGGGCAATTTCACCACGGTTTGCAATTAAAACTTTTTGCAACATTATAAGTCCCCGTCTATTACGCGCGGTAGCGGAATAATGGTTGACCGAATTGGATCACTTCGCCGTTTTTCACTAAAATTTCTTCAACCACGCCGCTTTGCGTTGCTTCAATCGGGTTCATGATTTTCATTGCTTCGATAATACCAAGTGTTTCACCAGCAGTGATGGTTTGACCGACTTTAACAAATGGCGCTTCACCTGGGCTTGGAGCCGCGTAGAACACACCAACCATTGGAGAAGTTTCTACAGCACCACGTGGTGCTTTAGCCGCTGGAGCTTGAGCAACAGGAGCTGCCATAGCAACAGGAGCACCAGCTGCAACAACTGGACTACGACGAGTCAGTGCAATCGATTGATCGCCTTCTTTAACTT
This sequence comes from Acinetobacter sp. P1332, assembly GCF_044057475.1. Classification (NCBI taxonomy): domain Bacteria; kingdom Pseudomonadati; phylum Pseudomonadota; class Gammaproteobacteria; order Moraxellales; family Moraxellaceae; genus Acinetobacter; species Acinetobacter sp. P1332. The sequence goes on along the minus strand of NZ_CP171157.1, from coordinate 1,810,711 downwards.
CAATCGCTTGTAAGTCAGATTCAATCATCAGGTCGATGAGTTTCTTGATTTTACGAATATCCATGTGACAGTATTCCTAATTATGATTGCGTAGAGGGTTGAATTTTAGTGAGAGCGTAATTGAGCGCAGCGCTATAACCTTGAGCACCTAAGCCACAAATAACGCCAACGGCTTTATCTGATAAATATGAATGATGTCTAAACGCTTCGCGCGCATGAACATTTGATAAATGAACTTCAATAAATGGGATGGCTACACCAAGCAGGGCATCACGTAGAGCAACAGAGGTATGCGTGAGTGCAGCAGGGTTAATAATAATAAATTGGACGCCATCCGCTTGGGCTTGATGAATACGGTCAACAATGGCACCTTCCCAATTACTTTGGAAAGTGTCGAGAGAAATTGAAGCATTTTCAGCTTGTGCAATGAGTTGCTGATTGATGTCGTTCAGCGTTAGAGAACCATATACTTCTGGTTCGCGCTTTCCTAGCAAATTTAGATTCGGTCCATGAATAACCAAAATGGTCGAACTCATTTAGCTTGCTCCATTTATAAATTGCAATATATCTTTGCAAGATGGCTGCAAAGTTTGCGTATTATGGCATAAAGTTCTACATTTTTTTTATAGTTTGTTTGAATTGACGTAGATGCTTAGTGCCAAACTTCGGCAATATAATGTAAATTTTGCAAGGAATTGGCAATGTTAAAAGATTACAAATTTTCGGATTATTACTCTTTTTTACATTGTAAGCCAAATTGACTAAAAGCAGCAGATTTGTTTTCGTTTTATGCCACAGGTACAACTCAAGTCTTGAAAAGAGGGCAACTCAGACTTCTTAGTCGGTAGCTCACGCTACATCAGATCTAGATCAATTCTTATATGACTAAACTGTATATCAAAATAAAACTAAAGTCTGATATGGTTTGTATATGTGCATTATCTGATCAATTTATTCCAGCTCTTTTGGCTGGCTGGACGACCATGATCAATACAGCTTCTCAGCTTTATTGGATCAATATTGAACTTGAAAAATATCACTTTCATCAATTAAAACATCAACTTGTTACGTTGAAATGTATATAGACATTTTTGTCTGTTGTTAAGGTCTATTTAGCTGATGCCATGATCTTTTAGAAAAAAACTGAAAAACTTGAAACAGTAAAAGGAAAATTCAGGTTTCTAACGGTGTTTTTCAGCATCCTCTTCACTGAAAAATTTTGCCGTTAAATAAGCAAAAAACTGTAGAAAAATTGCTGAGTAGTGGAATGTACTGAAAAAATATCCTCTTGTTGAGTATTGGCTTTTGCTGTGCGAGAAAATTTATAAAACAAAACGATTGGCTATTTTGCTCATTTTAACTGGGTAGATGTGGCTATACATGATGGGATCTAGTGAGTTTAGGATTGGCAATAAGTGAAATTCTGAAGATATGATTTTGAAATCATAATAATTTCAGTTTGTTTTATATACAATTTTTGAGTTTTGATGATTTTAAGAGGAAAAATAGAATGAACCAAAGCCAGCATATTTTTAATAATGAGTTTTAAGCATTCCTATCGCTTTCTTTAGATAGGTACGAAAAAAACAGCCCATGTAGGGCTGTTTTGAGTTCAGACCTAGATCATTAAGCAATAAAGTCTAAGATGGCCTGATTGAAGGCTTTGGGCTGTTCGATATTTGAAATATGAGAGGCATCGATTTCAAATAGGGCACTACTTCGGATGTGATTCACCATGTACTGTGCATCTGAGACTGTTGTTACGGGGTCTTTACGCCCTGCAATAACAAGTAAAGGCACGTAAATACTTTCGAGTTTTTCACGTAAATCCGCTTTAGCCAAAGCTTCACAACAACTCGCATAACCTTCTGGGCTGCCAGCACCTAAGTCGTTTGAAAGCGCTGCTACAGTTGCTGCGTTGCTTTGGATAAAGGGTTCGGTAAACCAACGGCTCGCAGCCGTTGATGCAATGGGTTCTAAACCTTGGGTGCGTACTAATGATGCGCGATCATTCCATGCCTGTTCATTGCCAATTTTGGCAGAGGTATTACATACAATGGCACGGTGAAAACGTTCAGGTTTATGAATGACTAACCACTGACCTGTAAGTCCGCCCATTGAGATACCGCAAAAAATGGCTTTCTCAATGTTTAAATGATCCAGTAAATGGATCAGGTCTAGACCAAGTTGTTCAATATCATAAGGCCCTTGAGGCGCAGAAGACCGGCCATGCCCGCGAGTGTCATAGCAAATCACAAAATAATTTTTCTGGAAAAAAGTAATTTGTGGTTTCCACATGTTGAAGTTCGTGCCTAGCGAGTTTGAAAAAACGATCGCGGGATTTTTTGGGTCACCAAAAGTTTGATAGTGAATTTCGGCATTATTTGAAGTAAAACTTGGCATATGCTTTTCCTTAATTCATTAAAAATTTTGAGTGTTTCCACTGTTGTTATCAGCAAAAAGTGTTATGAGCAAAAACACCACGTCAGATCAGAAGAAGGGTTAAACCCGCTGAATAATCATGGCAATGCCTTGACCAACACCAATACACATTGAACACAGGGCATAAGTGCCACCGGTTTGTTCCAATTGATTCAATGCAGTTGTCACCAAACGTGCCCCTGAAGCACCGAGTGGATGACCAATCGCAATCGCACCACCATTCGGATTCACTTGTGTGGTGTCATCCGCTAGACCTAGGTCACGTGTAACGGCCAGTGCTTGTGCCGCAAAAGCTTCATTCAGTTCAATCACATCCATCTCCTCGATTGTGAGATTGGCTTGTTTGAGTAACTTTTTGATGGCAGGTGCTGGTGCAAAGCCCATGATGCGCGGTTCTACACCCACTGCTGTTGAAGCAATGATTTTGGCACGCGGTTTAAGCTGGTACACTTGAATCGCTTGTTCTGAAGCAATCAGTACAGCAGCCGCACCGTCATTGATGCCTGATGCGTTTCCTGCAGTGACGGTGCCTTCTGCTGTCACGACTGGCTTCAGTTTTGCCAAAGCTTCCAAGGTGGTTGATGCACGTGGATGTTCATCCGTGTCGACCACAATCGGATCACCCTTACGCTGTGGAATATTCACAGGGATGATCTCATGCGTAAAAAAGCCTTGAGCTTGCGCGGTTGCGGTGCGCTGTTGACTCGCCAAGGCAAACTGGTCTTGATCGGCTCGATCAATATTAAATTGTTGTGCCACGTTCTCCGCGGTTTGCGGCATGGTCTCTACACCATACATCGCTTTGAGCTTAGGATTAATAAAACGCCAGCCCATAGTGGTGTCTTCAATCTTCTGGCTACGGCCATAAGCGGTTTCTGATTTACCCATGACAAAAGGTGCACGAGACATACTTTCGACGCCACCTGCGATGATTAAATCTGCTTCGCCGGCTTTAATTGCACGGGCTGCCATCGCAATGGCATCTAGGGATGAACCACATAAACGGTTTACGGTCGTGGCTGGGACTTCAACTGGTAAACCTGCCAACAATGCTGACATACGTCCGACATTACGGTTGTCTTCACCCGCTTGGTTGGCACAGCCGTAAATCACGTCATCGACTTGGCTCCAATCTACGCTTGGATTACGTTGTATTAAGGCTTGAATCGGCACTGCGCCCAAGTCATCGGCACGCACTGGAGCGAGTCCACCTGCATAACGGCCGAATGGGGTACGGATGGCATCGATGATATAAGCATTTTTCATTTTTAATCTTGTCCTTTAAAACGGGACTCTGCTGACAGATCAACTGTATCTAGTCACGACGGAGTCTTACCGTGTTCAGTCAAATAGAAGTAGCTCGTTCTCGTCACTTTTTTAAAAAAGTGACCAAAAACGTTGTCATCAACAAAACCTGTTCACTCACAGCAATTTTCCACTGCTGTTGCAAAAACAATACTTTTAAAGCGCTCGACAGGTTGTTGATGACTATAAGCTCTAGCAAATTTTTCTGAAATTTACAGTGTCGCATCCACTAAAGTTGCACCGGTCATTGCCTGCAATTCTGCAAAGCTTAAGCCGTGGACTTTCTCAATCACTTTTAAACCGTCTGCGGTGACATCAATCACACACAAGTCGGTGTAGATGCGATCAACACATTTCAAACCTGTTGCTGGGTAGCTCAGTTCAGCCACAATCTTTGGTTCACCTTGTTTGGTCACATGGTCGGTGGTGATAAACACTTTCTTGGCACCAACGGCTAAGTCCATCGCACCACCGACAGCGGGAATCGCATCAGGCGCACCTGTATGCCAATTGGCCAAGTCACCATTGGCTGCCACTTGGAAGGCACCTAATACTGCGATATCTAAGTGACCACCACGCATCATGGCAAAAGAATCCCCATGATGGAAAAAGGCACCACCTTGCAGCATGGTCACATATTCTTTACCTGCATTGATCAGTTCAGGGTCTTCTTGACCTTTTTCAGGTGGTGGACCAAAAGCCAATAAGCCATTTTCAGAATGTAAGAACACGTCTTTGTCACTTGGCAGGTAACTGGCAATCTTGGTCGGTAAACCGATGCCTAAATTGACATAAGCACCATCTGGAATATCTTGTGCGACACGTTCTGCAATTTGGTTACGGCTGAGTTTTTGATAGCTCATGATATTCTCCCGATTACACAGCAACAGGTTCAGGTTGAACCTGTACCACGTGTTGAACAAAAATACCTGCGGTGATGATGTGTTCAGGGTCTAATTCACCCAAGTCCACCACTTCAGACACTTGTGCAATGGTTACACCTGCGGCCATGGCCATAATCGGGCCGAAGTTACGTGCCGATTTGCGGTAGACCAAGTTACCCCAACGGTCGCCTTGTTGTGCTTTAATCAAAGCGAAGTCGGCTTTGATTGGATATTCCAACACATAATCTTTCCCGTCGATGTGACGGGTTTCTTTGCCTTCAGCCAATAAGGTACCGTAGCCAGTGGGGGTAAACACTGCACCAAGTCCCATACCTGCGGCTTGAATACGACAAGCCAAGTTGCCTTGAGGCACCAGTTCCAATTCGATTTTGCCTGCACGATAGAGTTCATCGAAGACCCAAGAGTCGGACTGACGCGGAAACGAACAGATGACTTTTTTCACAGCACCCGCTTTGAGTAGCTTGGCTAAACCATAGTCGCCATTACCAGCATTGTTGCTAACGATGGTGAGGTCTTTAATGCCGAGTTGAATTAAGCCATCGATCAGTTCAGCAGGTTGTCCTGCGGTACCAAAACCACCAATCATGATGGTGGAACCATCCTTTATTTGCGAAAGTGCTTCTGTTAAAGAAGCTGAACTTTTATCAATCATAATATTGTCCTAGGCACAGCGTACCTATTAACTTTTGGAACTTGGATTTGAGCTTGGAGTTGAAGCTAAAGCTGAAATATCAGGACTACGTTTACTTAAAATTAGATGCGCAGTTAAACCAATAACGATGCCCCAAAAAACGGAACTTAGACCTAAAAAGTGCATACCTGAAGCTGTAGCTAAAAAGGTAATGAGTGCGGAATCTCGTTGAGATTCATCTTTCATGGCTACAGCGATATTGGTTGAAATTGCACCTAATAAAGCCAAGCCAGCCAAAGCAGCAACAAGCTCTTTCGGTAGCAAGCTGAAGAGCAGAACGATACTGCCTGCAAACAAACCACCTAAAATATAGAAAATGCCGTTAGCAACGCCTGCGATATAACGCTTTTCTTTTAACTCATGCGCATCTTTGCCCATACACAGTGCAGCCGTAATTGACGCTAAAACAATGGTGATACCGCCGACACATGCAACAGCTAAAGACGCAATACTGGTGGTGGTGATAATCGGCTTGGCAGGCATGTCATAACCGCTCAGTTTCATGATGGCCATGCCCGGTAAAAACTGTCCTGTCAGGCTGACTAAAATCAAAGGCAGGGCAAGGTTTAAGGTTGAGTGCCAAGTCCATTCAGGGCTAATGAACTGAGGAATAGCAAGTTGGAAATCTAAACTCACCGCATTCATTTCACCAAGCCCAAAGCTCAAGGCCACACCTGAAAGCAGTACCCAAAGCATGCTATAACGCGGTGAAATTCGTTTTGCGACTAAAAAGACAAACAGCATGCTAAACACAATAATCGGCATGCTGTTAGTGGCACTAAATAGACCTAAACCAAACTGAAATAGAATACCTGCCATCATTCCAGCGGCTACTGACTGCGGAATCCATTTCAATAATTTATCGAAGTAACCACTGATCCCGATCAGAAAAATCACCACGGCTGAGGTAATATAAGCGGCTACAGCTTCATTCAGACTAATATTCGGGAACAGGGTGACCAATAAAGCCGTACCTGGCGCAGACCATGCGGTAATCACAGGGACTTTGAACTTAATGGAAAGAAAGATTCCTGCCACGGCTGCTCCAATAGAAATACCCCAAATCCATGAAATCATCATGGCCGGGGAAACCTGAGCTTGTTGCGCAGCCTGAAAGAAGATAATGAGTGGTCCTGAATAGGAAATCAGCACGGCCAAAAATCCTGCGACAGTGGCTGAAATAGACCAATCTTCTTTCAAAGTTTTAAACAGGGTAGCCATTCATTTGCCTCCATGCAGACATGATCCTGTATATAAAATAATGTAACAATCAATTAACCTTGATCGCCACCGCCGACAGGAACAACTGTACCTGTCATATATGACGAATCATCTGAAGCAAGGAATACAATCGCATTCACTTGTTCCTGAATCGTGCCATAACGGTTCATAAAACTACGATCAATAGTTTGATCGACCACTTGTTGCATCCACGACTTTTCATTTTCAGACAGTGGATTTGCATTACGTGGCACTTTACGCGGCGGCGCTTCGGTTCCACCTGTCGCAACTGCATTCACTCGGATCCCATCTTTGGCATGCTCAAAAGCAAGTGATGCAGTAAGGGCATTAACCCCACCTTTGGATGCCGAATAAGGCACACGGTTAATGCCACGAGTCGCTATAGAAGACACATTTACAATCGTACCTTTCTGATTTTTAATCATTTCAGGTAAAACAGCACGACAACACCACAGCGTTGGAAATAATGAACGATTTACTTCTTTGATGATTTCTTCTTCAGAAAACTCTTCAAAAGGTTTCATCCAAATTGCACCGCCGACGTTATTGATGAGCACATCGACACGGCCATAGACTTCAAGTGCTTTGTCTACAACACTTTGAGCACCTGCGAAGGTTTCAAGGTTGGTTTTGACTGTTATTGCATCGCCTTGATGTGCTTCAATTTCTGCTAATGTTTCATCGACATAGTCAGATAAGTCGGCTAAGACAACTTGCGCACCTTCATCCGCCACTTGGAGTGCAACACCGCGACCAATGCCTTGAGCGGCACCAGTCACAATCACGACTTTGTTTAAAAATCTTTGACGATCAGACATGATAAGTGGCCCCAATCAGTTTGCAGAGAATTTTTCAAACAGGAAGTTTGCAGGTTTTACACCTTCGCTATCTAACCAACCACGAACGGCATCAACCATAGGGACAGGACCACAAAGGTAGACATCAACATCACCGCCATTGAGCCATTCATTGTCAATGTGCCCAGTCACATAACCTTTACGCTCATGCGCAGAGTCTGGACTTGCAACCACAGTACGGTATTCAAACCATGGGAGTTTAGCTTGAAGTGCATCCAGTTGTTCTAAAGCAACTAAGTCGAAGTCATTGGTGACACCAAACACCAAACGAACAGGGTGTTCAGCGCCTTTTTCTTCTAAAATCTGTAGCATAGACATAAAAGGGGCAATACCTGTACCTCCCGCAAGCATGACAACAGGACGAACCACATTACGCAGGTAGAAGCTACCAAATGGACCTGTAAAGGTCATTTTGTCGCCAGTTTTGGCAGCACTACTTAAAAAGCTACTCATTTTGCCATTCGGCACATTACGTACCACAAAGCCAGTTAAACGGTTGCCCGGTTTCGAGCTAAATGAATAGGAACGAGTTTCTGCTGTCTCTGGAATTCCGACGTTGACATATTGACCAGCAAGGAAGTGAATGTCAGGTTGACCTTCATCAAGCTGAATATCAAAAGTAATGGTCGATTCTGATAAGTTTTCAACAGCGACTAAAGTGCCTTGATACTGATGAATTTCGGTTTTGCAGACTTCAGATGAAGCTTGAATTTGGAATACGGCATCCGAGCTTGGACGGCATTGGCAAGCCAAAATATAGCCTTGTTCCGCTTCTTCTGGTGTTAACGCATCTTCAATATACGTCTCTTCAGGCATGTCATAACTACCAGATTCGCAAAATGCACGGCAAGTCCCACATGCACCATCACGGCAGTCTAGCGGAATGTTAATTTTTTGGCGGTAAGCGGCATCTGATAAAGACTCACCTTGAGTCACGGTAATAAAACGCGTTACGCCATCTTCAAATTGAAGTGCAACATTGTGGTTTGACATGGCTGAATATCCTTTAAAAACGTTGAAACTTGGAACTTTCAGCCAAAACTCCATTTGGCTGAAAGCATACTAAGGATGTGTGGCTAAAACTTAGAGGTGATAAACATCAATCACTTGGTTGATGTAATCGTTTTTCAGTACCACGTATTTACTTAAAATTTGTGGTTTTTCACCTGAAAAGTCGATTTCATAACGCGACATACCAAAGTAGCTATAACTGGTTTTGTAGCGGAAGCTCAGCGTATTCCAGTTAAAACGGACGGTAACTTTGTCGCCATCACGCTCAATCACTTCGATATTGTTCACATTGTGACAAGTACGTGTGTCTGGCATGGTCGCAGAAGAGCGTTCAGTTTTAATCCGGAACACACGGTCTTCTAAACCTTGGCGGTCTGGGTAGTAAATCAGTGAAATTTCAGACTGCGGATCTGTAGTCAGGGTATCGTCGTCATCCCATGCAGGCATCCAAAATGATGCAGAAGGGGCATAACATGCAAGCCAATCATCCCATTGCTCATCATCTAAAAAACGCGCTTCTTGATATAGAAACTGACTGACTTGTTCGATACTAACGGTGTTGAGTGTTGTAGGAGCATTCATGCCACTTCTCCTTGTTCATTTGCAGTTTCAACAGCCAATGCCTTTTCATTGGCAATTGCAATTTTCATCATGTCTAACCAGTGTTGGTGCTGTGCAAGGTAGAGGCCTTCATCTTCAGTTTTCACACCTGAAAGTTTTGGTTTTAGATCAATTTCATTGGCAGCATCATCTGGGCCATGAATCCAATGTTTTGAACCGCGGCACATATCATTCCATTCCAGTTCAATGCCTGCGTAACCTGCTTGGCATGCACGGAATTCTTCTAAATCATCTGGTGTAGCCATACCTGAGGCATTGAAGAAGTCTTCATATTGGCGAATACGGCGTGTACGTGCTTCCGCGTTTTCGCCTACAAGGGCAATACAGTAAATCGTGACTTCAGTTTTATTGACTGAAATTGGGCGCAGTACACGAATTTGAGAACCGAATTGATCCATCAAATAGACATTTGGATAAAGACAAAGGTTGCGTGAGCGCTCAATCATCCACTTCGACATTGCTTCGCCAAATTTTTCAGAGTATTCGTTGGCTTTCGGGAAGTTTGGACGGTCTTCTGGGTTGGCCCATTGTGTCCAAAGCAGCATGTGACCATTGTCAAAACCGTATGAACCACCGCCTTGTTTACCCCAAGCGCCTGCGCTCATAGCACGGATGTTGTCACCCGCTTGTTTTTCTTTACGTTGTTGGGTGGTCGCTGCATAGTTCCAGTGCACCGCAGAAACGTGATAACCATCTGCACCATTTTCTGCAGTGAGTTTCCAGTTGCCTTCATAAGTGTAGGTAGACGCGCCACGTAAAACTTCAAGACCTTGTTCAGACTGATCCACAATCATGTCAATGATTTTGCTGGTTTCGCCTAAGTATTCTTCTAAAGAGGGGACATCTGGATTTAAGCTACCGAACAAGAAACCTTTATAGTTGCCAAAACGTGCAACTTTTTTCAGATCATGTGAACCTTCATGGTTAAAACAGTCTGAATAACCTGCATCTGCTGGATCTTTAACTTTTAAAAGTTTGCCAGAGTTGTTAAATGTCCAACCGTGGAAAGGGCATGTATAGGTTGCTTTATTGCCACGTTTATTACGACAAAGCTGTGCACCACGGTGTGAACAGGCATTGATCATGGCATTGAGTTCACCATTACGGTTACGTGCAATCAGAATAGGCTGACGGCCAATATACGTCGTGTAATAGTCATTGTTATTTGGAATTTGGCTTTCATGTGCCAAGTAAACCCAGTTACCCTCGAAGATATACTTCATTTCTAGGTCAAAAAGGGCTTGATCAGTAAACACTGAACGATGAAGTTTGAATTCGCCTGTTTCAAAGTTGTCGACAAGTAATTCATCGATACGATCGAGATGGCTAGTATTAATAACTGGGATACGTGGCATGTCCGTTCTCCGACTTTCCAAAAGTGAGGAAGTCCCCGAAATGCAACTTTGCAGTGGCTATTTCGGTTCCAAGGGTAATTAAGCGCTAGCGCGACGACGCTCAACTTCAGTTGATGGTGCAGCCGCTTGGTCTTTCACCAGTTCAACATTGAATTGAATGTGTTTGAATGGACCTGTTAAACCACGGCGCGCAATTTCAGCCTCATCGGTAATATCGACAGCGGTAGCCACTAAGCCTTCACGGGTTGCAAATGCAAAGTCATCCCACAGGTATTGGTCACCCTCAATGTTGAATTGGGTGGTTAACTTGCGGTAGCCTGGCGCAGATACAAAGTAATGTACGTGCGAAGGGCGGTTACCGTGACGGCCTAACTTGTTCAATACAAATTGAGTTGTCCCTTCTGGTGGGCAACCGTAACCGACAGGCATCGTGGTGAGCGCAATGTATTTACCATCTTGATCGCTAATGATTGAACGACGTAGATTGAAGTCTGATTGGGACTTATCGAAGAAAGAGTAATTACCTAAGCTATTGGCATGCCAAACTTCAACTTTTGCACCTTCAATAATCTGACCATCAGTATCAGTCACTGTCCCTTCAATAATTAAAGTCGGAATTTTGCCTTCTTCAGAACCATCATCCATACGTGCAAAACCAACTGATTCAGGTGCGCCAGCTACATATAAAGGACCTTCGATAGTACGTGGTGTTCCGCCTGTAATGCCTGCTTTGGCATCGGCTTCGTCTGCACGTAAGTCGAGGTAGTGCTCAAGGCCAAGCCCCGCTGCAAGTAACCCGAGTTCGTTGGCTTGGCCTGCATCCGTAAAGTATTCTAGGCCTTTCCAAACTTCAGTTTGACTCAAATCTAAGTCTTCAATTGCTTGGAATAAGTCACCCAATAGGCGAACTACAATTTGTTGAGTACGTGCGTCTACAGGGCCTGTTGCTGTATCCACATTCATTGTTTTGACTAGTGCATCAATCTGTTGACGATTCATACTATTGCTCCTTAAGTATGTTTGCTGTGTGGTGGCTGGCTTTATGAATAGGTTGAAAAGCTAGCTGCCACGCTCCTTGTTAATTTCTTTCACTGGATTACTCATTACGTTCCAGTGATTAAACTGCATTAAATCTTTTTAAATTAGCGATCATCTTCGCGAATAGACGATGGATGTCGGTTCAAAGGCATCACTTCAATGTTCATATACGGGTACAGGGGTAAACCTTGCAAAAGGTTGTGTAGCTCTTCATTGCTGTCTACATCAAAAATGCTGATGTTTGAGTACTGACCTGTAATGCGCCAAATATGTCGCCATTTGCCTTGAGCTTGTAGCTCTTGCGAATATGCTTTTTCGACTGCTTTAATTTCACTGGCAGTTTCAGCAGGCATATCCAGTGGAATGTTTACATCCATACGTACGTGAAAAAGCATGTATAACTCCTAAACGGTTAAGACGTCGCTTAAGCGCGGCGCAGCTGATCAATCTTGTTTTCATCTAACTCAATACCGAGTCCTTTGCCTTGAGGTAAATGCAAAGCGAAGTTAGTGTATTGAAGTGGGGTTTTTAAAATATCTTGGGTTAACAGCAGTGGGCCGAATAGCTCGGTGCCATAAGCTAAATTTTCAAAGGTCGAGAACAAATGTGCCGAAGCAATCGTGCCGACTGCACCTTCAAGCATGGTTCCACCATACAAATCTATACCGGCTAAGTTGGCAATCTTCGCGACTTCATGACCTTCAATTAATCCACCAGACTGAGCCACTTTCACTGCAAAAACAGAGGCCGCATTGGTTTTGGCTAAACGGTAGGCTGAGCTTGGTCCCATGAGCGATTCATCCGCCATGATGGCAAGATCAAAACGTCGTGTTAAACGCTGCATCGCATCAATGTTGTCAATCGCACACGGCTGTTCAATCAGATCAATACCACCATTTTGTAGCAGTTGAATGCCTTTAATCGCATCTAGCTCAGACCAGGCACGGTTCACATCAACACGGATGGAAATGTCTGAACCCAGTGCTTGTTTAATCGCAAGAACATGTTCAACATCTTCTTCTACACGGCGTGAACCAATTTTAAGTTTGAAAATATTGTGGCGTTTTGCCTCAATCATTTTTTGAGCTTCAGCAATATCTTTTTCAGTATCACCAGATGCCAATACCCAGAGCACAGATAAGCTGTCACGCAAACGCCCACCCAATACTTCAGACAGGGGTAAATCTAAACGTTGTGCTTGGATATCTAGCAGGGCGGTTTGAATTGCGCATTTGGCAAAACGGTTACCATTAATGCTCTTTTTCAAAGCACGCATGGTTTGTGCGATGTTTGGAGCTTTAAGGGATTTCAATAAAGGTGCAAAATAAGTTTCAATATTGGTCTTAATGCTTTCTGGACTTTCTTCACCGTAGCCAAGTCCACCAATCGTTGTCGCTTCACCCCAACCGACAAAGCCATCTTCAGTGCTGATTTTCACCAAGACAAGCGTTTGCGTTTGCATAGTCGCTACCGCCATTTTGTGTGGGCGAATAGTGGGGATTTCGACGAGTAAGGTTTCTATAGATTTATACATCTTAACTCTGCGCAGCCTTGCGTTGTGTACCTGATGTGATATACCTTAAAAGAATAAATATGAACTGTCGAAGATCAAATTAGCATTTTAATATATCTTAAAGGTATAAATAGTCATGGAATTGAGACACCTCCGCTACTACGTAGCTGTTGTAGAAGAGCAGAGTTTTACCAAAGCTGCTGAAAAATTATTCATTGCACAGCCTCCTTTAAGCCGCCAGATACAAAATCTGGAGGCTGAATTGGGGGTGCAATTATTTGAACGTGGCAGCCGTCCACTCAAGACCACAGAAGCAGGGCAATTCTTCTATCAACATGCGGTTAAACTTTTGTCTAATGCCGAAGAAGTCAAAGCCATGACACAGCGTGTAGGCTTGGTTGAAAAAACGGTGACCATGGGCTTTGTGGGATCGTTGTTATATGGGTTATTGCCTAAAATTGTGTATTTATTTCGCCAACAGCAGCCGCATTTAAAAATCGAATTGATTGAAATGAGTACCAAAGACCAAATTCAAGCCTTAAAAGAAGGGCGGATTGATGTTGGTTTTGGACGCTTACGTATTTCAGATCCTGCTGTGCGTCGGGTTTTACTGCGTGAAGAACCGTTGATGTTAGCGGCACATTCTAGTCATCCTTTGACAGCGCAAAAACAAGGCATTTACCTGTCGGATTTGGTCGATCAAAACTTATTTCTTTATCCAAGTCATCCCAAGCCAAACTTTTCTACCCAAGTCCAAGGGTTGTTTTCAGAATACGGGCTGGAACCTAAACATTTAAAAGAAGTCCGTGAAATACAGTTGGCACTGGGGTTAGTTGCCGCTGGAGAAGGAATCTGTGTGGTTCCAGAAAGTGCACGAACCATTCAACTGCCGCATTTGAACTATATTCCAATCTTAGATGATGCAGCGACTAGCCCCATTTTCCTGGCTATTCGTTCCATGGATGAAAGCGAGGACATTCGTTCATTATTTGATTGTATTTACCAGGTCTATGACCTTGAAGCGATCAAATATGACCGTGCATTTATCTAAGCTTGGGGATTTAAATTTCACGATACTTTTAACGTCTACATTTTAAATAGAGCCATTACAGCCATCCTTGGGGATGGCTTTTTTATAGTCATTTTCGCTTGGTTTTGCTTATTTTCTGTCTCTCACTGAAATTATGGCTTATATAAGCAATTCATTTAAAACAATAAAAACCTTAACCGACCTTAAAGGTATAAATATAGAGTTATTCGGTTTTGGACAAGAAAGCTACTTTTGCTGCAATGTGCACAGCAACAAACATTCGCAAGCAGGAGGCTTAAAGTGAATACAAATCCAGTTAACATCAACACGGTGGTCGATGAAGCCAAATTTACGCCCTTTCATTGGAGTGTACTCATTTGGTGTCTACTGATTATTATTTTTGACGGTTATGATTTAGTCATCTATGGTGTGGCGTTGCCACTTCTAATGCAAGAGTGGGGACTCAGTGCAGTACAAGCAGGCTTACTTGCGAGTACAGCTTTGTTTGGCATGATGTTCGGTGCAATGAGCTTTGGGACGTTGTCTGACAAACTAGGCCGTAAAAAGACCATTATGATTTGTGTGGCTATTTTTAGTGGCTTCACCTTTCTAGGCGCATTTGCAAGCAATCCTATTGAGTTTGGGATTTTACGTTTTCTTGCGGGACTTGGCATTGGCGGGGTGATGCCAAACGTGGTCGCACTCATGACTGAATATGCTCCGAAGCGTATTCGTAGCACACTCGTTGCGGTTATGTTCAGTGGTTATGCTATTGGTGGCATGACATCAGCCTTACTGGGTGCATGGTTGGTAACAGACTATGGTTGGAAAATCATGTTCTATATCGCCATCATTCCATTTCTGGCTTTACCGATTCTTTGGAAGTTTTTACCTGAGTCTTTAATGTTCCTGACTAAAAAGGGTGAAACTGAAAAAGTCCGTGAAATTGTGCAAAAAATTGCACCTGAGCAAGCGATTCAGCCAGAAACGACATTTAAGCTCAACGAACCTGTTGCTGGTGATGATGCTCCATTAAAAGCATTGTTCCAACAAGGCCGTACCTTTAGCACCATGATGTTTTGGGTGGCATTCTTTATGTGCTTACTCATGGTCTATGCGCTTGGAAGCTGGTTACCAAAACTAATGATTCAAGCAGGTTATTCGCTTGGTGCGAGTATGATTTTCTTATTTGCTTTAAATATTGGCGGTATGGTTGGAGCGATTGGCGGTGGTGCGCTCGCAGACCGTTTCCACTTAAAACCAGTTTTAACGACGATGTTCACCGTGGGTGCTATTGCACTAATTCTACTTGGTTTCAACAGTCCACAAATGGTGCTGTACGGTTTAATTGCAATTGCGGGCGCAGCAACCATTGGTTCACAAATTCTACTGTATACCTTTGTTGCACAGTTCTATCCAACTGCGGTGCGCTCTACAGGTATGGGCTGGGCTTCAGGCATAGGACGCATTGGCGCAATTGTTGGACCAGTATTAACAGGTGCATTATTAACTTTTGAGTTGCCACATCAAATGAATTTTCTCGTGATTGCGATACCTGGTGTAATTGCGGCTTTGGCAGTGTTTATGGTCAACTTGAAAGTGTCTGTAGATGGTGAAAAAACCAAATCAAAACAAGTGTTTGATGCAGTTAAATCGACATCCAATTAAATAATATTGAACCCATGAGTCTAGTGCATTAGTAGTAGGCTCATTTCAAAAACTGTATGAATTGTTAAAATCAATTTGCTTTTTAGAAGTTGTTTTTTAACGCGATTTTTAATGCGATAAAAAGTTTCATTTTAAAGTATTAAAAGAAATGCATTGCGTTAGAAAACAGCGATGAAAAAGAGAGCTAAATATTAAAGAGTAAAAGTCAGGACAGACTTAAATACACAGGACCCGTGTTAAATGAAACAATTTAAGAAGAACGCTTTAGTTGTCACTTTATCGATGTTAAGCAGTGCAGCATTACATGCACAAAGCAATACGACGACAGAGATTGAGCAACTTAGAAATGAAATTAATGCGTTAAAACAAATGCTTCAACAGAATACTCAGCAACAACAGCAGCAAGCTGTTCAATTGAGCGCTGTTGAACGTCAAGTGTTGACGACGCCAAAAACGGTTGAAAAAACGGGTTTAGGTTTGACCAAAGGTGGGGCAGAGTTCAACTTATACGGTAATGTTCGCGCGGACGCATCGTATCAGGCCGAAGGTGGCTCTCGTGATATGCCCTATAACCAAATCAATAGCGTGCCTTTAGAAGGAAATGCTGAAAATAGCGATCGCTTAAGATCAACCCTTTCAGCAACGCGATTAGGTTTGGACTTTAAAGCGCCAGTCGCCGATCAGAACTTAAATGCCAAAATTGAGGTCGACTTTTTAGGCGGCGCAAACCTTGATAATTTACGTATTCGTCATGCGTATTTAAACTATGGTAACTGGTTAATTGGTCAAACGTGGTCAAACTTTGCGACTCCAGACTACATCCCTGAAACGATTGATGCTTTGGCTTATGTGGGTGCTTCAATTAAACGTACACCTCAAGTGCGTTATACCCATAAATTTACGCCAAATACTAACTTAGTCGCGGCAGTGGAAGACCCGAAAGATGCCAGCATGAGCCAACGTATGCCAGCATTTACAGGACGACTGAATCATAAGTTTAATGATGCACTTTCAGTCAGTGGGCGTGCAATGGCGCATGAAAAACGCATTCAAAATCAAGAAGAGTGGGCGTATGGCGTAGGTGTTGGTGCCAAATTTGACATCACCCCTGTGACTTCTGTGAAAGCCGACTACTACCATGTTAAAGGCGATAGCAGCTTTGTATCCTTTACTAACCCTGGCGTAGTTGCAACAGGCACAAGTATTGAACAAAGTGAGTTTTACTCAATTACTGTCGGTTTAACACAGAAGTTTAATGACAAATTACGTGGTACTTTGGCTTATGGTTATATGACTTTTGATAAAAATCAGGACTACCTTGATGCTGTAGCTGATGATACCAAAATCAATAAAAACTTATGGCAGGCATGGGGTAATTTATTCTATAGCCCAGTTCAGCCTGTTAGCCTTGGCGTAGAGTATGTCTACGGTGAGCGTGAAGCGTTTGCACCTGCGGCAAATGGTAGTAAAAAAGGTGAAGACAACCGTGTGAACTTGGTTGCGATTTATAACTTCTAATACTTTAAGTGATAACCCGTTTTCACTTTGATATGTATAGATCGAAGTGAAATTTCACATAGAAGCCGAAGGATAACCCCTTCGGCTTTTTATGTTTTGCTCGATACTCAGTTTTGAGGAAATGTTGCGAAAGTCATGCAATAGTCGAAGTTTCGTCAGAACTTAAGTTATTTGTCACATAAGAATAAGTCATGAAAATAAAGCACATGTGCTGCCATCAACGGGTTACATTATGTGAGGTAAGTAACTGTATATAGAGTACTTGATGACAATAACATGGATTCTTTTTACGCTTATGGCCGCTTTCATGCAGGCTTGGCGCAACGCTTTTCAAAAGCAACTCAGTACTACTGTAGATGTTTATGGAGTGACTCTAGCGCGGTTCATCTTTGCTTTACCTTTAGCACTGATTTACATCAGTTGCCTTTACCATTTCCAACCTGTGACAGAGTCCGTCCATTTCAATCTCCGTTTTGCTATCTATGTGCTTATTGCGGCGTTGAGCCAAATTGCAGCAACAGCATTGATGGTTCAGCTTTTTAAGCAAAAAAATTATGCAATTGGAGTGGGTCTTGCTAAAAGTGAAGCAGTACTTGCCGCGATTATTGCCGTGCTCTTTTTATCCGATCATTTAAGCCTTTTAGGCTGGTTTGGGGTTGCTGTCGGAGGCTTCGCAGTTTTTTTAATGTCCAAAGGGCGGGACTTTTCTGATTTTTCGGTGCAAACCTTGTGTATAGGTATCGGTAGTGGTTTATGTTTTGCCATTACCTCGCTCTTGGTACGTGAGGCCAGTTTAGAACTAGATAATTTACCGTTTATTCACCGTGCAGCTTGGGTGCTCTTAATGGTGATTGGGACACAGTGCTGTTTACTTTTAATGTATTTGGGTATATTTCGCCGTGCAACATTATGGGCCATGTGGCAGCGTATTGGACTTACATTTCGTGTCAGCTTATGTAGTTTTTTGGCGTCACTGGGTTGGTTTAGTGCCATGAGTATGCAGTCAGTGCCCATTGTAAAAACTTTGGGGCAGGTTGAGATTATTTTTAGTATGTTGATTTCAGCCTACTTCTTTAAAGAAAAGCTGGCACGTGCTGAACATCTCGGTATTGTATTGGTGGTGGTTGCTGCATTTTTAGTGATTTGGGCTTGAAGTCTGATCTTTACACAGCCCCTGTCATTCATTTGTAATGACATTAACCATTCAAAATGTAATGTAACTGCCGTTTTACTAGTCTTCAACTCAAAAAAATAGAGATTAAACCCATGTCTAGGTTTAATCTCCAAAGTGTATTTTCTCGTGGAGTTTAATTTTGAGGCCCGAATTTAGATGTTGATATTAGTGCAGCAAACTTCAGATTCTTATTGAAGAAGGTAGTTTTGATCTGCACCGACAAAGAAAATCACACCTATACAAAAAAGCCCACAGTAAATCGCGAACCAGATAATCATGTTTTTAAATGCTTTATCTGAAATTGAACTATCTGCATATTTTGCTGGTTTTTTTGAGTCTAGATCTTTCATGGTTACTGCACTCAACTGAGGTGATGAGTACATTATGTAAAGCAAACGACTGATGAAACAGGTACAAAAACAAGATTAAAAAAATATAACAGATGAAGCAGAATTGCTCAGGACTGTTATAGTCTAAAGCCTATGTGACACACTATGTAGATATCAGTAACTTGTTTTCAGAGTCCTATCACTTGAAAATACAAGAAAATTAAAAATGATCTTATATTTAAAATACCACTCATGAATTTTATACATACTGAATCATTAGAAATGATCATTTCATTCATGACTGTAATTTTTGTACATTAACTAAAATAGACCTTGTCTGCGTAGAACTAAAGTACTTGAACCTTCAGCATGGCGTTTAAGTTTAAAACGATATTTAGAGAGCATTATGAAAAATTTTGAAAATAAAGTGGCAGCGATCACAGGCGCAGGTTCAGGCATTGGGCAGCAGTTGGCGATTCAACTGGCTAAACAAGGTACACATTTGGCACTCAGTGATCTCAATGAACAAGGTTTGGCGGAAACCTTAAACCACGTCAAAGATTATCCTGTTTCAGTCACGCTCACAAAACTGAACGTTTCAGACCGTAAAGCAGTAGAGGATTGGGCAAAGCAGTGTGAGCAGGATTTCGGGCAGGTCAATTTAGTTTTTAATAATGCAGGGGTCGCGTTAGCGAGTACTGTTGAAGGTCTGAGCTATGAAGATGCCGAGTGGATTTTCAACATCAACTTTTGGGGTGTGGTGTATGGAACCAAAGCTTTTTTACCCTACTTAAAACAAAGTGGCTCTGGGCATATTGTGAATATTTCAAGTCTATTTGGGCTCACTGCTCAACCTACTCAGAGTGCCTATAATGCGACAAAGTTTGCTGTCCGTGGTTTTACCGAGGCACTACGCCAAGAACTAGACCTAGAAAACTGTGGTGTCAGTGCAACTTGTGTTCACCCGGGTGGGATACGTACCAATATTGCCAATAGTGCTCGAATGAGTGACAGTATTCGTGCGCTGGGTATGAACCCAGAGCGTGCTAGCCGTTCTTTCAATAAAATGCTTAAAACCCCGCCAGATGTGGCAGCACAGGCCATTTTAAAGGCTGTAAAAAAAGATGAGCGCCGTGTCTTAATTGGAACAGATGCCAAAATTATCGATCTGGTACAGCGTATTACACCAACAGGCTATACGCAGGCCATGAGCTTTTTGACAGGGAAAAAACGCCGTAAATAAAGACGTATTCACATGAAAGATGATTTTATTGTTTTAACCGAGTATACTAAATCGAGTAATTTTTAAATTAAAAAAAGCTTCGATTTCAATGCTAAAGCATTCCGTTAAATAAAATGATAAGGAGTCCTACATGAGTGGTTCTCATAACCATGATCACAGTCATGTTGAAGTGACTGCAAAAAATGCCAAGAAATTAACCATCGCACTTGCCCTGACGTTTACCTTCTTAATTGTAGAAGTGGTCGCAGGATTTATCACGCAAAGCTTGGCCTTACTGTCCGATGCAGCGCATATGTTTACCGATGCCGCTGCTTTAGCGATTGCTTTAGCAGCCATCAAAATTGGGCAAAAACCTGCCGATGATAAACGTACTTTTGGCTATCAACGGTTTGAAATCTTGGCAGCTTTGTTTAATGCCATGATGTTGTTTGTGGTAGCCATTTACATTTTATATGAAGCCTATCAGCGTTTTAGTCAGCCACCTGAAATTCAAAGCTTGGGTATGTTGGTTGTTGCGGTTCTGGGTTTAATCATTAACCTGATTTCAATGAAGATTTTGGTGTCGAGCAGTCAAGACAGCTTAAATGTGAAAGGGGCTTATCTTGAAGTGCTCAGTGATGCCTTGGGCTCTGTGGGTGTGATCATTGGCGCACTGGTGATTTATTTCACAGGTTGGATGTGGGTAGATACCGTTATTGCGGTGTTGATTGGCTTTTGGGTCTTACCTAGAACTTGGGTGCTACTGAAACAAAGTATCAATATTTTGCTCGAAGGTGTACCAAGTGAAATTGATATCGAATCTTTACGCAATGATTTGCTGGCTTTAGAGGGTGTACAAGGTATTCACCAGCTTAAAGTTTGGGCCATTACCTCTAAGAATGTGCATTTAACAGCGCATTTGATTGCACCTGATGTAGATCAGAGAGCTTTATACCACCAAGCTGTGGAGTTATTGGGGCATGAGCATGGGATTACGCAAGTGACTTTGCAGATTGAAGAAGATGAATGCCATCCACACCAACATGAACATAGTCATTAAAAAAGACTTGACCTTAGACTTAGTCTAGGCTTTACAATAGCGTCACTTTATTTCAGTACGACATTATGCGTTCTACCACGTGGATTAGCGTCTTAGTTGCTTTATTCATGTTCCAAAGTCTTTGGAACGTGGCGGCAGCTTTTTGCGTCCATGAAGAACAAAAAACTCAAGTCGTGACGCAACAAAATTTTCATTTTGGGCATCATCAAACCACCTTGTGTGTGTCTGATGATAAGGCACACCAGCAAAGCAGTGCCGATAGCCATACTCAAACGGCAAATGATCAGTTTGAATTGGGTGAAGACCATCAAGACCATCAAGATCATTTGCCTTCAATGGCACATTTGATTATTCCGAAAGAAATAAACTATCAAATGCCGCTCGCGTTTGAAGTTCGTGAGCGTCCGCAGTTTTTTTGGCACAATGCCTATCAAGCCCCTGATTTATTGGGGCAACATCCTCCTCCTGAACTTTCCCCGCTAATGGTGGGGTAGCCTAAAACATTTCCCACCACTTCTTCTAAAAATTAGTGGGAAAAAACATGTCGAATCAATTTAAGGCGTTTATACGCCAAGCCCTTGCTGTGGGCATAACAACAGCCGCAATGCAATGGAGTTTTGCCGAACCGATCAAGACTTTGGATGAAGCTTTAGCAAAAGTAGAGCGCTATCAAAACCAAAGCGACATTGGGCAACAGCGTCAAAGCATTTCAGAGCTGAACATCAAAAACAGTGGCCTATGGCAAAATCCTAGCTTAAATATCAATCAAGATGGTTTGGGTTCAAATACCAATCAAGAGCTCAGTATTGCCATCAGTCAGCCCTTAGATGTTTTTGGACAGCGTAAGCTTAATCAAAAACTCGCAGAAACAGCGCAGCAACAAGGACAGTTACAACAACAACTGTGGACAGCACAAAGCCAATTGGTGGTG
The DNA here is from genome assembly GCF_044057475.1 of Acinetobacter sp. P1332. NCBI lineage: Bacteria > Pseudomonadati > Pseudomonadota > Gammaproteobacteria > Moraxellales > Moraxellaceae > Acinetobacter > Acinetobacter sp. P1332. The sequence goes on along the minus strand of NZ_CP171157.1, from coordinate 1,788,799 downwards.
AAATTTGCATGGTCTCAGTTGGCTTTGGCACAAGTTGAAAAATCGCTGTACGCAGCACAACTCAAAGTGAGTCAAAACAATTTAGACAGTGCCAAAAAACGTTATCAGGCGGGCAGTATTGCTTTGGTTGACTATGAACGTGCGCAAATCGAAAGTTTGGATATGCAGCGCTTATACCAACAAGCGGTACTGTCAGAACAAGTAGCACAGCGTCAACTCTCAAACCTTTGGGGCGAAACCAAAGCCGATATTCAACTCAATGCGACCTCAATGCCATGGCCAGATCAAAGCGATGCCACAGTACAGCGCTATATTGCTGAAGGTTGGTTGGAAAAGCTATATGCACTGAACATTCAACAGTCCAATTTAAACATTGAAAGTTTAAAAGTGCAGGCACGTCCCAATCCGACCTTAAATGTCGGCATGAAACGGAGCCAAGCACCGAATGAAAGTAGCGATACCACATTAGGTGTCGGCGTGGATATTCCGCTGAATATTTTTAACCGTCAGCAATACAGCATTCCGATGGCCCAGCGTCAGCAAAGCCTGTTGAATCAGCAGCAACAGCGTGAGTTAAAACAGCAAATTTTAGATATCGCCAATGCCATGCATGAACTCAAAGGACTAAATAAACAGTTTAGTTCGATGAGTCAACAAACGTCTTTGGCAGAACAAGTGCAAGTCCGCACGCTGCAAGGTTTTAAAGCGGGAAAGCTGTCCATTACCGACATTCAACAAGCCAACTTACAGCTGCAAAGCATACGCCTTGGGCAGTTGCAGTTATTACGTCAAGCTTGGCAGACTGCATTGAGCGCAGAAGCACTCAGCCTCGGTACTAGCTATGAGCAGATCAGTAGTTCAGATGCTTATAGCCAAATCAGTAAAAATTCAATCGCACAAATACAAGACCTCATCCTTGGCGGAGCACAATAATATGCAACTAAAAAACCAATTTGGAAAAATATCACAGCCATTGATGATTGGGCTTTTGCTCCTCATTACATTTCTCATCGCTGTTGGAATTTGGTTTAGCTCGAAAGATACAACCACTGATGAACATGCGCATGAAGAATCTGAACATGCTGATGAACCCGAGGCAGAAAAAGGACATGCCGAGGAAGGTGAAATTCAACTGACGGCACAGCAACTGACAGAGCAAGGCATTCAAATCGCTTCAGCTCAACAAGGCGTGGTGTCTCAAGTTACCGTTCTGCCTGGAAAGCTTGTGGTTAATACCGATCAGCAAGCACATATTTCGCCAAACTTTGGTGGGCATGTGGAACAGGTGAATGTTGAACTTGGTCAAAACGTACAAAAAGGACAAACCTTAGCTGTACTGTCCGTCCCAGAACTGATTGATCAACAGGCCAATTTGCGGATGGCTCAAGCCAGTTTGGATTTGGCACGTCAAGATTATCAACGTGAACAGCAGTTATGGTCACAGGGCATTTCCGCCAAGCAGGATTACCAACGGGCAGAAAATGCTTACCGACAAGCGCAGATTACTGTGCAATCGGTGCAAAGCCGCTTAAACGCCCTAGGGGCAACAGGTGGAGTAAATGGTCGTTTTGCCATTAAAGCACCCATTTCAGGTGTGATTAGCCAAAAAGATATCGTAGTGGGTGAAAACGTACAATTGGCCGATCAGCTTTTTGTGATTGAACAATTTAAAGAGTTATGGCTTGAGTTTAATCTGCCTGCTCAGTACTCAGGTCAGTTACAAGCCAATCAGAGTCTGACATTTAAGCCGAATGCTTCTGAACAAAAATATGAAGCCATTATCCAAAGCTTAACCTCTCAAGCCGATGCACAAACAGGACGCTTGGTGGTACGTGCTAAATTAAAAAGCCAAGCGGCTGAACTACGTCCAAATGTTTTAGTGAATATCTTTTTAGACAATACCAGTTCAAAAACAGCACTTCGCGTCCATAAAAGTGCTATTCAAAACATTGAAGGTCAAACTTCGGTATTTGTGGTCGACGCTGAACAAAAAGGACAAGTGCATTTGAAAGCGCAGCCCGTTCAACTTGGGCAAGCTTCAAATGATGTTCAATGGGTGGAAGTGATTTCAGGCCTAACAGCAGGACAACGCTATGTCAGTCAAGGCAGCTTTGTTCTTAAGTCTGAATTAGAAAAAGGCGAGGCTGATCATGCACACTAATCATGATTTACCCAAGCCTGAGGGTTTGTTTGAACGAATTATTCAGTTCTCTATTCAAAATGCAATTTGGGTCATGCTCTTTGTCTGTACATGGATTGCGGTCGGGGTTTATAGCTATCAAAAACTGCCGATTGATGCAGTGCCCGATATTACCAATACGCAAGTACAAATTAATACCCAAGCCAATGGTTTTACCGCATTGGAGGTTGAGCAGCGGATTACCTATCCAATTGAAACTGCAATGGCGGGTATTCCAGATTTACAGCTGACTCGATCTATTTCACGCTATGGTTTGTCCCAAGTCACCATTGTATTTGAGGATGGCACAGACATCTATTGGGCACGTCAGCAGATTAATCAACGGGTGCAAGAGGTCAAAGCGGACTTACCTAGCGATGTTTCCCCAACCATGTCACCAGTTTCGACGGGTTTAGGTGAAATTTATCAATGGGTCATTAAAGCTGAACCGAATGCCAAAAAAGTGGATGGTACGGCTTATAGCGCGATGGACTTGCGGGAGATCCAAGATTGGATCGTTCGTCCACAATTGCAACGTGTTGCGGGGGTTGCCGAGGTCAACAGTATTGGCGGGTTTAATAAAACCTATGTGGTTGCTCCCGACTTAAACCGTATGCAACAGTTGAATATTTCCTTAAGCCAACTACAAACTGCTTTACAGGAAAATAATGAAAACCGTGGCGCTGGTTATATTGAGGAAAATGGTCAGCAGCTCACAGTCCGTGTTCCGGGGACACTCAACAGTCTTGCAGACATTGAAAATACAACGGTTGCCAGCCCAAATGGGAACCCCATTCGTGTCGCGGATATTGCGCAGGTTTCAATTGATCATGACCTCCGAACAGGAGGAGCAACCTATAACGGCGAAGAAACTGTACTCGGCATCGCTATGATGATGATGGGGGAAAATAGTCGAACGGTGTCTAAAGCTGTAGATGCCAAAATTCAGGAGGTGCAAAGCAGTTTACCGCAAGGTGTCACAATAGAAACGGTTTATGACCGCACGACTTTGGTGGAAAAAGCCATTAAAACGGTGCAAAAGAACTTGGTTGAAGGCGCAATCTTGGTGATTGTGATCCTCTTTTTATTCTTAGGTAATATTCGTGCGGCGTTAATTACAGCCTGTGTGATTCCACTGTCTATGCTGTTTACTTTAACGGGTATGGCACAGCAGAACATCAGTGCCAACCTGATGAGTTTAGGGGCATTGGATTTCGGGATTATTGTCGACGGTGCAGTGGTAATTGTTGAAAACTGTATTCGCCGTTTAGCCCATGCCCAGCAGTTACTCAAACGACCGTTGACTCAGTCGGAACGTTTTAAAGAAGTGTTTTTGGCAGCGCGTCAAGCCCGCCGTCCACTCATTTTTGGTCAGCTGATTATTTTAGTGGTGTATTTACCGATTTTTGCACTGACTGGTGTAGAGGCAAAAATGTTCCACCCAATGGCTTTGACTGTTGTACTTGCACTCGTTGCAGCCATTATTTTGTCGATCAGCTTTGTACCTGCGGCTGTCGCACTTTTTGTCAAAGGTGACATTAAAGAAACTGAAAGCCGTTGGATGCTGTGGCTAAAAGAGCGATATCAGCGAGTATTGGACTGTACCTATCAGTATAAAGCGGTGGTTTTGACCTTCGCACTGTGCTTATTGGTGTTGACGGGATTACTTGCAACACGTATCGGCAGTGAGTTTGCACCGCAACTGAGTGAAGGTGACTTTGCTGTACAGCAACTGCGCTCTCCAAGCACAGGCTTAGAAGAATCACTTCGTATTCAGGAAAATACGGAAAAGCTACTTCTGAAGAAATTCCCTGAAATACAGGCTATTTTTGCGCGAACAGGCACGGCTGAAGTGGCGACCGATGTGATGCCACCGAATATTTCAGATGGTTACGTCATGCTGAAACCCCGTGATGCATGGCCAAATCCAAAAGAAACACTCGATGAACTGCGTAGCCGTATGCAGGCCTATTTAGCAACATTGCCCGGTAACAACAGTGAGTTTTCTCAGCCAATTGAACTGCGTTTCAATGAGTTAATATCGGGTGTACGTAGCGATGTCGGTGTCAAAATCTTTGGCGATGACATGCAAGTATTAAATACGGAAGCTGAAAAAATCAGTAAATTGATTCAACAGGTTTCAGGCAGTACCGCCGTTAAAGTTGAACAAACGTCGGGTTTACCTTTGCTCAATGTTGAAATTGATAAAAGCTTGGCGGCGCAATACGGCCTAAGTGTCAAAACCATACAAGACTATGTATCAGCAAGCATTGGCGGACAAAATGTTGGTGAAATTTTACAGGGTGACCGCCGTTTTGACTTTGTGATTCGACTTAGTGAACAAGACCGTAGTGTCAGTGGGATCGCGCAACTGCCAATACAGCTTCCGAATGGTGGCAGTATTTTACTCACCGATATTGCCACTGTAAAAATGATGGATGGCATCAACCAAGTCAGCCGTGAAAATGGCAAACGTCGTGTGATTGTCACAGCGAATGTGGAAGGGCGCGATTTAGGTTCTTTTGTCACAGAAGTACAAAGTCAGCTTAAACAATACCCACTTCCAAGTGGCTACTGGATTGAATATGGTGGTCAGTTTGAAAATTTGGCCTCGGCACAGGCTCGAATGCAGATTGTGATTCCACTGGCATTATTGACGATCTTTATTTTGCTGATGGCTGTTTTCCATAACATCAAAGAAAGCTTGCTGGTGTTCACGGGTGTTCCATTTGCCCTAACTGGTGGTGTGCTTTTCTTGTGGTTAAGAGACATTCCTTTGTCAATGTCGGCGGGCATTGGTTTCATTGCCTTGTCTGGCGTTGCCGTTTTAAATGGTTTGGTCATGCTGACCTTCATTAAAGAGTTAAGAGGGCAATACCGCTTACATGAAGCCGTTTGGCAGGGAGCGATTTTGCGATTAAGGCCTGTTTTAATGACCGCTTGTGTGGCGTCCTTAGGTTTTGTGCCGATGGCGCTTGCCACAGGCACAGGAGCAGAGGTTCAACGTCCACTGGCGACCGTGGTGATTGGTGGAATTATTTCTTCGACGTTATTGACCTTGGTGCTATTGCCAGTGTTGTATCGTTGGATGAATGCAAAAAAAGAAACGAAAGTTTAATCCCTTAATCAGTTGAAGCATGGGGAGGCAAAATAGTCTCCTCATACTTTTTTATACTACTTGATATCAGTCTGATCGCTTTGGAGAGTTAAAAATGGCAAATCTGTTATAGTCTGTTATATTTTTTTCACAAAGAACTGTATCTGTCCTTTCGTATAGGAAACCTTAGAATAATGAATATAGATAGAGCGTTGAGGTATTGAAAATGAACTTTTTACTGAAGAAAAATAGAGCTTGGTTTGTATTCTTTATCATTACTTTATATTCGTTTCTTGGATTTTTTCTTGGATTTATCATTTGGGAATACTTTTTGAAGTAAGTACATAGTAACGCTAAAGAAAACTAAGGCAGCTAATACTTCAGAAACTAATCAGAATCTTATTTTTCTAACACCAGACTCAACTCCTACGAGATAAGTCTGGTTTTTTAAACTTTAAAACTTCCATTGCACCGAGACAGATGCATTTAAAGGATCTCCGGGTTGAATCCACATATCACTATAGCTTGCAACATAGTACGTTTCGTCTAAGAGATTGTGCACATTGAACTGGTAGCGTAGCTGATCTGTTGGCGCATAATAAGCGTTTAGATTCAACAAAGTGTACTCAGGAAAGCTGAAGCCGTTATCTGTACTGTGTCCACTACGTTTGCCCACATAGATTGCTGTTGCACCGAGTCCAACTTTGTCCGCATTGGCAAGGGTCCATTCATAGTTGCTACTGATAGAGCCGCTGTGCTTCGGAACATTGCTAAGTCGTGAACCCTTAGCAAGACTTTGGTCTTTTTCCACTTGAGCGTCTGTGTAGCTATAGTTGGCACGTATAGAAAATTGATCATTGAGCTGTGTCTCTAGATCGAACTCTAGTCCCTTACTTGAGACTTCTCCAGCGGTAATTTGATAGTTACTATCTGCTGGATCTGTGGTTAAGACATTCTCTTTATCCATTTTAAAGAGGGCTAAGCTCAGCAAACTCTGTGGGGTAATCCGATATTTCCCACCAATCTCATAGCTTTTGCCTTTTTCAGGGTTAAACACATCGCCGTTTCGGTCCATGCCACTGTTGAGTGCAAAGGATTCTCCATAGTTGGCATACCATGACCAACGATCATTCAGTCGGTAGTTTAAACCCAAACGTGGACTGGTTTGTTGTAAATCCTTTTTACTGGATGTACCTGCAAGTTTATTTTGAAAGTCTTGGGTGACGTGATCAAAGCGTGCTCCAAATAGCACACTCCATTGATCATTAAGGAAAATTTGATCTTGTATATTCAGTGCAAAATAGCGTTGCTGTTCTTCGGTATTAATGAAAAGTGGAAGCTCGGGTAAGTATTGTCCATAAATAGGAGTATAGATATCAATGCTATTTGGCACGCTACTGCTGTGGTTTCGACGCAGTTGTAATTGACGGTACTTCATCTGCCCAAGTTCAGTGCTCAAAAGTACTTCATGACGGGCCCAGTCTTGTTGGATCGTCCCCAGTAGTTCAGTTTGAAAGAGAATGTCATCACTTTTATTGTCACGGTAGCGACGCTGGCGCTCTAATGTACGTCCATCACTTTGAATACGACGAGGTTCACTGGAAAAGCCTTTGAGCTGAGTATCTTTCACACTAAGAGCATTATTCATTTTCCAGTCATCATTAAACTGATGTGCAAGTCGAAGCTGATAGAAATGATCTTTTTGAATATGATCACCATCATCAGGTTCGCCTGTAAATGTTTTAGGGTCCATCACGAATTGTTTTTGATAACTACTTACACCACGGTCGAAGGTTCCATCTTGTCGGGTAAATTCGCTGTCAAAATCTAATTGGGTTGAATCTGAAATTTTCCATGTGAGTTGGGGGGAGAAAAACCAACGCTCACTCTGCACATGATCACGAAAACTTTGATTATCTTCATGTGCGACCGCAATACGATAAGCCACACGATCACTGATTGGGGCAGTATGTTCAAAACTAGCACGGTATTTTTCTAAACTATTGGCACGTAAATTCACTTCTGAAGAACTTTCCCATTCAGGCTTTTTAGTGTTGATATTCAGTAGACCGCCAGCTTCCCCGCGGCCATAGAGCGCAGCCATTGGGCCTTTTAAAAAGTCGAGGGATTCAATATTCACCATATCTCGCGGAGCGCTGAGTCCACGGTTGACACTTAGACCATTTCTGATGATTTGTGCCCCAATATTGGGGTCTGTACTAAAACCTCTAAATGAAAAGTTATCCCAAAAGCCGCCACCATAATTGGTTTGATTATAGACCCCGCTCACTTGTGTTAATGCATCGTCAATACGTTGCACATCTTGTTGTTGAATTAAAGCTTTGGATAACACACTTCGACTAAATGGCACGTCTAAAATGTCATGTGAAAACTTAGTCATTGCTGTGCTTTGTTGAAGGTTTTCACCCTCAGTTTCGGCTTGTAATTGGATGGTCTGGAGTACTTCTGTTGAAGTTTCGGCCCAAGTGAAAGAACTCAGCAGGCTTAAATATATGCTTGAGGAAAAAAGAGAGAATTTATTCATCATGAAGGAGAGTAGTTTAGACTTGTATTGTTATGTTATAACATTTTAATGGATTTATAGTTAAAAAATCACTCTAAAATTAAAAAATATCTTAAAAAAATGAAATAAATCAACCTAAGCTTTTAGGTTCCAATCCACAATACACTGTTTCAATTCAGATAAATTCCCATCTACCATATGCTGTATCAAATACGGCTGAAGATATTGAACGCAGATCAACGTTATAATTTAAAATCAGATAGTTAAACTCAATTTCAAAATCTACACACTCAAAGCTATTGCCAGATAATTTTAAAAAAAAGCTGAGATATGTTGAATAATGTGCTTGTTCATTTTAAGAAAATTGTGAATACTCATGCCGCAAAATTCAGGCTGTAAATTTATCTTTTGGGGTTAGCAACGACAGTGAAAACGTATCCATTTTCTCGTTTACAAAAAGCATTATTGGCGGTTGGTTCATTTTCATGTCTAGGGCTGAACTCGGTATGGGTACATGCGGCAGAAGAGAGTGATGTAGAGCAACTCGCAACCATTACAACTACTGCTCAGACTGAACAACTGGCTTATTATCAACCCAAAGTTAATTTGTCTGGCTTTAGTCAGCAAAACCTTGCAGCAATTCCTGCATCTATTCACACCGTTACTGCTGAACTGATCGCAGATCAACATGCGAAAACACTGAGCGATGTGGTAAAGAACGATGCGTCTGTTGGGGATGGCTATGCACCTATTGGTTACTATGCAAACTTTGTGATGCGTGGATTTAGCTTAAATGCGGGATCAAGTTATTTACTGAACGGTAATTTGCTACGCGGTGAGCAAAACGTGGCGCTTGAAAATAAAGAACAAGTTGAAATCCTAAAAGGCATGAGTGCGATTCAAAGTGGTATGTCCACGCCAGGCGGTGTAGTGAACTATGTGAGTAAACGCCCCAAAGATGTCCAATCTTTAACCATCGAAGCAGACAGTCATGGCGGTAGCCGTGTGGCAACCGACCTTGGTGGATGGCTTGGAGACAATCAACAATTTGGTTATCGCGTGAATGCAGCTTATGAAGACATTCACCCGTATGTTGAACATGCCGATGGAAAACGTTTGTTTGGCTCCTTGGCTTTAGACTGGAAAATTTCAGATCGTTCAAAACTTGAATTTGATCTTGAATCACAGCGTCAAAAACAACGTTCAGTACCAGGTTATCAGCTACTTGGTGGTGAAACTGTACCGACAGGAGTGGAATGGGATCGTTTGCTGGGTTATCAAAGCTGGAGCAAACCAATCACCAATGAAAGTCTAAATACGAGTCTGAAATATAGTTATCAAATCAATGATAAATGGAACGGCAATCTGTCTGTTTCACAAAGTCGTGTGGTCGTAGATGATTACTCAGCCTTTGCCTACACCTTTGACACTGATGGTAACTACGATATTTATGATTTCCGCAGCCCAGATGATAGTTATCTAACCAATCAATTTAAAACGGGCTTAAACGGAAAATTCAACACTGGAGCATGGCAACATAACCTGAGTTTAGAGTTGTCACATGCCTACAAACGCCATACTCAGTATGATGCAATCAATGAATGGATAGGTTCAGGAAATATTTATAATGATCCTATTACATATACGCCTACGGACAAAGCCTTAGGTAATCATTACAAATCGTTAGATAGTCAACAAACAGCCCTCAACCTGTTGGATCAAATCGAATTTAATGATGCATGGTCAGTTTTGCTGGGCGGTAAGCTTTTGCATTTAAATGAAAGTGCCTATGCTGCGGATGGCAACAGTATTCGTGACACCGACTTCAATCGCTTCTTGCCACAGCTCGCGTTGATGTATCAGCCTTGGCAGAACACTCATCTGTATGCTTCTTATGCCAAAGGGATAAGTGACGGCAGTCAAGCGCCGTGGTCTGCCTATGGTAATGAGGATAAAGGTATCGTAGGAAATGCCTTTGAAACTTTAGCACCAAGACGTTCAACTCAATATGAATTAGGTCTTAAACAGCAATGGCAAGAGCTACTATTTACTGCCGCTTTGTTTGACTTAACACAAGACCATCAATATACCAACTTAGACAATTACTATGTCACCGATGGTGAACAGCATAATCTAGGTTTGGAATTGGGCTTGCAAGGTCGTGTTGCTGAAAATCTGGATATGACATCGACTTTGGCACTGACCCGTTCACGTTTGGAAGATATACAGGTCGATGCTTATAAAGGGCATCAAACTCAAAACGTACCGACAGTTCGTTTTGCCAGTCATGTGTCTTATCAAATGCCTCAAGTAGAAGGTTTACGTTTACTCGCAGGTATGCAATACAGCAGCAGTAAATACGCCAACAAAACGGGTACGGTTAAAGTTTCAGGCTATACCGTATTCGATGCGGGTGCAGCTTATAACTTCCGTGCTTATGGTTATGACAATATGCTTCGCCTGAATGTGGACAACCTGTTCAATAAAAAATATTGGCGAGATGCAGGAAGCTTTTTCGGGGATGACTATTTATTTCTGGGTACACCACGTACAGCACAATTTTCATGGACTGTGAACTTCTAGACAGAAATCGCTAGGTTTTAGGTTTTCTAAATTCTCCAATTTTGGGTCGTAGGAAAACCTATTGCTGGTAAGACTCATGTGTTAGTTGTGGGCTTATTCATTGAATGAATGATGAAGGTTGAATAAGTCTACAGAAATAGGTTTGTATAAAAAATTCTTACTGCACTATGATCAAAGCGAATTCTTAAGCTTGTGAATCAATATCCCAAAGCAAACTTTGAAGGTTTGAGCTCAAGCGTTTTTAACACCTTGAATTATCGTGATAGAGGAACATTTTATGTCTGATAAGAATAAACGGGCAATCGTGGTTGGAGCTTCTAGAGGGATTGGCCTAGGTCTGGTTCGTGAGCTGCTTAATCAGCACTGGCAGGTTATCGCGACCATCCGAGACATAGACCAAGTCTCTACAGGCTTAAATCAACTGCTTTCTGAGTATCCCGACCGACTTGAATTAACCGAATTAGATTTAAGCTATGTACAAACGGCAGACCGTTTACTCAGTAAATATCATGAAAAATCCATCGACCTACTGTTGGTTTCCGCGGGCATTCTTGGGCCAAAACATCAACGCGTTGAGCAGTGCACGCCCAATGAGATTGCCAATCTGTTTTGGGTAAATAGCATTGCACCCGTGACGATTGCGAGAACACTTCTTCCTTTGATGAAAGAAAAGAGTGTCATTGCATTTATGAGTTCTCGCATGGGAAGCGTTGCTTTAAACGATGATGGAAGTATGGAGCTGTATCGCGCAAGCAAGGCTGCTCTCAATAGTATCACACGGGGCTTTGCGATAAATGAGGCAATTCCTGCCCAAATAGGCGTGCTGAACTTACATCCAGGCTGGGTGCAAACTGAAATGGGCGGAAGCCATGCACCCATCAACGTAAAAGAAAGCACAACGGGCATTGTACGTGTGGTTGAAGATTTTATTGGTAAAAATGAACAACAGTTTGTCGACTTTCAAGGTCATGAAATAACGTGGTAATAAATAGCCACCGCCTAAATAATACGGTGCAGTTTTTCATTCTTGGAGGGACTGCATATTGCTTTCATCCTAAATAAAATAACAACTTGCTAAAAAGTGCGATAACCATTTAAAAATAGTCGTACCGTATTTTGAATATTTTCTTGCAACTGTTCTGTATTGGGTAAATAGGACTCATCTCAAAACTACAAGAGATGCACCATGATTAATCGTATTTAAGAAATGTGATGGACAAAAAATACAATTTCTACACCTATACAATCCTATCTTTTTCCAGTAATTTTACTATGGTATGAAAAATGCTAAGAATAAAATGACTCAAAAAGGATGACCTATGAAAAAAACGATTTCAGCTTTGACATTAAGTTTAAGCCTATTACTCCCATGTGCAGCATTTGCCAAAAATAATGTCGTTGTTGTCGCTACTGGTGGAACGATTGCAGGTGCTGGAGCAAGCTCTACCAATAGTGCAACCTATACTGCGGCAAAAGTTCCTGTGGATGCATTATTAAATGCGGTTCCCCAGATTCAAAACCTTGCCAATGTGACTGGTGTGCAGGCCATGCAAGTTGCATCAGAAAGTATTACGGATAAAGAATTATTATCCCTTGCACGTCAAGTCAATGACTTACTTAAAAAGTCTGATGTGAATGGTGTCGTGATTACACATGGAACAGACACACTAGAAGAAACAGCTTTCTTTTTAAATTTAGTGATTCATTCAGATAAGCCGATTGTATTGGTCGGGTCAATGCGTCCAAGTACTGCACTTTCTGCTGATGGCCCGTTGAACCTTTATAGTGCGGTTGCACTTGCTGCCGACGATAGTGCAAAAGGTAAAGGAACTTTTGTGCTCATGAATGACGACATTTTTGCAGCACGAGATGTTTCAAAAACAATTAATATCCATACCAATGCATTTATGAGCCAATGGGGTGCACTCGGGACCTTAGTCGAAGGAAAACCTTACTGGTTCAGAAATACAGCAAAACGTCATAATAAGAGCTCAGAATTTAATATTGAAAATATTAAAGGTGATAGCTTACCGCTGGTACAAATTGTTTATGGTTCAGGCAATATGTTGCCGGATGCATACACGGCTTATGCTAAAGCAGGGGCAAAAGCTATTATTCATGCAGGTACAGGGAATGGATCGGTAGCCAATTATATTGTTCCAACATTAACTGACTTACAAAAACAAGGTGTGCAAATTATTCGTTCATCTCGCGTACCTCAAGGTTTTATTCTTAGAAATGCAGAACAACCAGATGACAAATATGGTTGGGTGGTCGCACATGATCTTAACCCGCAAAAAGCTAAATTACTTGCTGCACTTGCTTTAACAAAAACAAAAGATGCCAAGGAAATCCAACGCATTTTTTGGGATTACTAAAATCAATAACTGTGAACTTGCATAGTAATGCTTTTGAGTTAAGCACCTTAAAAATTTAAGGTGCTTTTTTACCGTCTATAAATAGATTAAATTCATCGACTCTATATCGAATAAATATTTAACAAATCAATAGCAACCTATACTCACCATCTTTTTCGACAGGCGCTCTATGCACACAAGGCAAGACCTGTTGCGTCGGATGATCTACCGCCAAGCGCCAAAGATGTCCTAAGCCTAAATTCACAGGTTTTGCATTCGGTTTAGGTTGATAATGCAGGTCGAAAAAGTACTCTTCTAGGAAAGTTTCAAACTCTGTTTCTGGGCCATCATGCCGCTTTTTAAGCTTTTCTCTGATTTCGGGAATGAGAACTTTTTTCTCAACTTGAGCATTGGGCACGATATCACTTACAGCACCGTGGTAGGTACATAAGAAAGTATCTGTTTCTATGGGTGAACGATCAATATGAAACGAATATACATCTGTTGAAATAAAATCTAGCTCGTCATCACGTTCATAACATTTCAATAAGTTAAGTGCAGGGGATGCGCCAAAATCGGTTAATAGCTGTATATCTTTTAAAATGATTTCCCTTGCGAGATTCCCTTTTTCTGAAAGTTGTAAAGCTAAAAGATCTTCAACGGAAACTTCTGTAATATTCTCTTTTAACTCAAGTTTAGCCACAATTTCTTTAAAATCGCCAACCAAATCTCTACGCCAGCAGATAGCATTCATTTCTCCTTGAAAATTCGAATTTACAAGTTTAGAGAAGTTAGAAACTACACTAATTTGGGCGTTGTCAGAAAATGGATTTTTCATATGAGAATTAGATCATAAACAGGATGTAATCATAACATCTAGCTTTAGGTATATTGCATTTAAAAATAGCTGGGTAATTTCTTGAAGAAGAATATCATCTGTAATAGAAGCCCTTGCCACCGAGACTTGCGTAGCTGCACAGTTCAGATTACGATATTTCGATTTAACATAAAATGAAGTTATACGGCTTAAATCAAATAAGGTTAATTAATGAGAAACGAGAAAGGGCTTCCACCTTTAGTCGGGAATATTTCGGAAGGATCTATAACATGGCAACGATTAGATAATATTAACTATGAGGAATTAGGGTATTTTTTGTCATGCCATTTAATAATAGAACACTATCTTGATGAGTATTTAAAAGCTGAATATAAGACTTTAAGTTGGGATGACTGTAAGTTGACCTTTGCTCAAAAAATAAATTTATTATCTAATTTTCAAATTTCTGAGCCTTATAAGGAACTTATACCCTCAATTAAGGCTATGAATAAGATAAGAAATAAAATTAGCCACCGCGTAAATTTTAAGATATCGATCGATGATCTTGAACCTTTGAAATATTATCTTTATGGTGCTTTCGAAAAAAATAAGCAAGAAATCCCTTCAACAATATTAGAATTGTTAGATGTCTACACAATGATGGTATGTGTACTGTTCGCTGGAGCAATAAGCAGATTAGTTCACGAAAATGCGTAATAAAAAAGTCTACGTTATCTAATGATGTACTGTAGGCTCAAATCTAAGACTTTTTAGTCAAAATTTTGCGGTGTTAAAACGATCAACATACATTTTGAAACATCGCCAAATGATAAGTAGCTGATACAACCTAAGATCCTGTATCAGCTACTTATATAAATCTATTTCCTTTATTTATGTTATTTACGAAGACTCAAAGAAAGCTCATCCCAACGTCGTATCGCTACATCCATCGCTTGCATTTTGACATGACCAAAACCTCGTACATCCGCTGGTAATTGAGCGATTTGCTCAGCAACAGATAAGTCATAACTTTCAGGTGTAGAACTGATGGCTTTGACAAATACGATATAACGATCACGCCAAGCGTGTTCTTTTTGACGTTCTTGCTGTAAAGTGAATGGATCAAGAAAAGTTTCTCTGAGCCACTGTAGGCGAGCAAGAATCATCATCGGAATGCGTATCCAATATCCGAAAGCACGTTTGCGTATGACACCATGAGCACCCAAAGCTGGTGGTGCTAAGTGATAGGTTAAACGTAGACCTTTGCCAAACTGCGTTTCAATCGTTTGTTTAAAGCTTTTTCCTGTGAGTAAGCGCGCAACTTCGTATTCATCTTTATACGCCATGACTCTATACAGCTGTGTCGCAATGGTTCCAGCGAGTTCTTCGGGTAATACTTTGGTAGCTTGTTCAGCAAGATTTCGATACTGCGTTGCATAATCTTGATTCCAATACTCGACCAGACGCGCTGTACGATCTTCAACAAGTTCGGCCAACGTGGTTGGTTTACGCGTTGTTGGTATGGTTGCAATAATGCGTTTGGCTAAGTCAGGCTCACTCATCAAATGACAACCGATACGGAAAGCTTCAAGGTTTTTTTCAGTAGCCGTACCGTTGAGGTGAATTGCCTTTTCAATACTTTCGCGTTTAAGCGGTATCTGACCTGCTTGCCAAGCCATGCCAAGTAAGATCTGATTTGCAAAGATTGCATCACCTAAAACCTGTGTGGCAATACGTGTTACAGGTAAAGATGTGAGTTTTCCTTGAGTCGTTCGACCACGAAGTCGGTGAATCAAATCTGTAATTGGCGCATACCAATCACGAGATTGAAGGAAATCAGAAGTAGGGGAACCATCTTCATTGACGATGATAACAGCGTCAGATTTTAGACGAGAAAGTGCCGCATTACTGCCTGCAACAATCGCATCTGCACCAATTAAAAGATCACATTGACCCGCAGGGATTTTGGTTGCGGAGATTTGATCATCGTCTGTAGCGAGTTGTATGTAGGAATAAACCGTACCACCTTTTTGAGCAAGCCCAGCCATATCCATGATACGTGTAGCTTTACCCTCCAAATGAGCAGCCATTCCAAGTAAAGCACCCGCTGTAACTACACCTGTACCGCCAACACCGCCGACCATGATCCGGATAGGTTGTTGATCTAGTTCAGGAAGGATAGGATTTTCTGGCCAGCCAGCTTCGATACCTTTGAATATTTCTGGACGTTTCATATCACGAGTATGGACTGTCACAAAACTTGGACAGAAGCCTTCGACACAAGAGAAGTCTTTGTTACAACTACTTTGATTAATTTGACGTTTGGTTCCTAATACCGTTTCAACAGGTTCGATCGACAAACAGTTCGATTGTTTAGAACAGTCACCGCAACCTTCACAAATTTCAGTATTGATAAAAACGCGTTCTGCAATATCAGGATAAGCATTGCGTTTACGACGACGACGTTTTTCACTGGCACAGGTTTGAACATAAATTAACGCCGTAACCCCAGAAATCTCACGTAATTTGCGTTGGACATCATCTAATTCATTTCTGTGGTAAATCTCGACATGAGCAGCAATACCTTCTTCAGCATGAATCAGCTCAGGTTCATCCGTAACAATGACTTGTTTTGTGATTCCTTCAGCATCGAGTTGTCGTGTTAATTGTGCCACGCTGAGATGACCATCGACATGTTGTCCACCTGTCATTGCAACTGCGTCGTTATAGAGAATTTTGTAGGTTATATTGAGTTTTGCAGCGATCGCTTGGCGTATAGCAAGATAACCTGAATGGAAATAGGTTCCATCGCCAAGATTGGCAAAAATATGCTTTTCATTGGTGAAATGAGAAGCACCAGCCCAACTCACACCTTCACCACCCATTTGCGTGAACGTTTCTGTGTCATGATCTTGTAACACGGCAATATAATGACAACCGATCCCGCCCAGTGCACGACTGCCTTCGGGTAACTTAGTTGATGAGTTGTGAGGGCAGCCACTACAGAAGAAAGGTTTACGTTCTGCAATATCTAAAACACGCCGTGACTCGTGCTCTGCTTTTTGTAACAGCTCAAGTCTATTTTGAATTTGCGTTTTTAAGCTTTCTGGAAGATCTAATTTTAAGAATCGAGCAGCCAACATTTTTGCAATCGGTTCAGGTTGGAATTCATAGTGACCAATCAAAGGCGCTTCATCAATCGATGTACTCCATTCACCTTTTCCATCACTCGCTTTACCGATGATACGCGGGCGTTTGCCATCTGGAAGCGCATAGAGTTCATCTTTAATTTGTGCTTCAAGAATCGGGCGTTTTTCTTCTACAACAATCAGTTCTTCTAAACCTTCGGCAAATTCACGCAGACCTTGCGGTTCTAAAGGCCAAATTAAAGCAACTTGATACACTCTCAATCCGAGCTGTTGGGCCGTTTCACCTTCAATTCCGAGAATACGTAACGCTTCAATCGTATCTAAATAACCTTTACCACTTGCTGCAATGCCAATACGCGCATCAGGACAATGCCATGTCACCTGATTTAGTTGATTTTCACGTGCATAAGCCAATACAGCGGGTAAGCGATATTTATAAAGACGTTCTTCTTGTTGAATGCCGTGATCAGGCCAACGTATATTGACACCATCTTCAGGCATTTGAATATTTTGGGGTAAAACAGGAGTAACTCGATCTAAATCCACATGAACAGAAGCAGAGGTTTCGACGATTTCACTGACCAACTTCATTGATGTCCATACACCCGCAAAGCGTGACATGGCAACCGCATGAGCACCTAAATCAAGAATTTGCTGTATTGAAGTCGGGTAAAAAATTGGAATGCCACAACCAATCATCACGTATTCTGACTGGTGTGGAATACTTGACGATTTACAAGAGTGGTCATCACCAAAGAAGGCAACCACACCACCTCGTTCTGATGTTCCTGCAAGATTGGCATGACGCAGAACATCTCCAGAACGATCTACCCCAGGGCCTTTGCCATACCACCAAGACGTTACACCATCATATTTACCTTGCCCTGCGAGATTGGCTTGTTGGGTACCCCAAATTGCAGTAGCAGCGAGATCTTCATTTACACCGGGTTGAAAAACAACATGATGGTCTTTGAGTATGCCTTCAACTTGCCAGAGAAAATTATCGTAATTTCCGACAGGGGAACCACGATAACCTGAAATAAAACCAGCAGTATGATAACCGTTTAAAGTATCCCGCCGTGTTTGCGCGAGTGGTAAACGCACCATAGCCTGAATACCTGTCATATAAGCAGTACCGTCATCACTGAGATATTTATCTTCAAGTGACACATCCTTGGTTGGAATTTTATTTGGGGTAAATTTTGTCGCTATATTCATTTATATCTCCTTTGAATTTTGTAGATCGAGCTACTTTCTTTTCTCAACATCCCGTTGAATATTTGGAGTAAATGACATACTTGGAAAAAGATTGATCAGTTCAACTTAAGACAATGAAACTGTTCAATGTATGTACATTAATGTCATTGTGGGTGATCCAGACTGGTGCAACAATGCGTAATTAAGAAAAACATATTTACGTTATGCGCAAAAATCTTGAGGGTGGATTACTCCATGCAATGCATGCTTTCCTAAAAGTCATTGATAGTGGAAGCTTTACCGCTGCCGCAGAGCAGATGGAACTGACAACAGCGCAAGTGTCTCGACTCATTAGCGAGTTAGAAGGGCGTTTAGGTACAAAATTACTACAACGATCGACCAGACAGCATGCGTTGACCGATATTGGTGCAGCTTATGCAGAGCAATGCCGTCAAGTGCTTGCAATGGTGGAAGAAGCAGAAGCTCAAGCCATGGGAATGGCAAGCAAACCGCAGGGCAAGTTACGTGTTTTGAGTATGGCCAGTTTTGGTCATCATTATGTGTCTCCGATGCTGGCCGAGTTTTGTCAAACCTATCCCGAGCTTACGGTTGAGTACCGTACTTCCCAGAATGTGCCAGACCTTTTAGCCAAAGGAATTGATGTCAGTTTATATCTCACCGAATCTTTGGCTGACTCCAGATTTGTTGCTCGCAGAATTGGAACAATATTTTCATTACTTTGCGCATCACCAGCTTATTTAGAAAAATATGGCGAACCCAAATCACTAGATGATCTACAAAAACATGCATGTTTAAGATTAGTGAACCCATCGATTACACCGCAATGGCATCTTGTAAGTGAAGATAGTTGTTCGTATCAAATCGATATTACAGGGCAGTTGATTGCTGACACACCAGAACTATTATTAGACATGGTGCAACAAGATATGGGTATCGCATTACTTCCAACTTTTGCTGTGATTGAGGCTATACGTACTGGGCGATTGCGCCGTGTTTTAGCAGATTGGAGATCACCTGATATTGGTGTTTATACATTACTGCCATCGCGTCATTTTATAGATGCTAAAACAAGGGCATGGTTAACATGGGTTGAGCAGCATATTTCTCCTAAAATTCAAAGTGATACAGACTATTTTTTATAATTCCAATTCACGATTCAGATCATTAAGGAAAACATGAAATAAAAAAAGTAGATTTACCATGAACCACAGTCCATAAATAAGATGCAGATAAAGACTTATGATTCGAAATGCACATTTGTTCAAAACAGTTAATTACGACAGAAAAATAGGCGTTCTAACCAGAGAAGATTATTCATATATGTGCGATCTGCTAGAGACAGCACTAGAACAATTACAAAATTCAGAATTAGACAACGATCGAGAAATAGATCAGCTCAAACGGTTTTTTATCAAGTTAGATCATCACATTGATAGGCTGCGCGCGTAGATTTCGGCATAACGTATATTATGTTCATTAGCGTACTCGGCATCGTGAATATAATTTTACTGGGATTCACGATGTCGAGCTGTAGCACCAACTGAGGTTGCGTAGGCTACAGTCTTAGATATGCTATTTAACTTATGTTCACCTAAAGTTCACTTCATAAATTTATAAAGAAACTATGTATTTTATTTTCAATTGCTTATGTAGATATTAGTCTTAGTTTAGAATTTTAAAGTTCATGAACTATGAGTAAAAACTAAGATACGATCAAAAAATGTAGAACTACAAAATTATTTATACCCATTTACAAGCCACGCTGTTTAAGCGTGTCATTAAACAATAAATATTTTAATCTCTCCACACAATCTCCACACAACATCAGCAATTCATAAACACTGCTATTTCAAAATATTAGCATCTAAAAACTCCCTCTGAAAAAGCATGCAAACACGTCATCATTTAATAAGTTCAATACTTATTACAACTGTATTTTTAATCGGCTGTACACAATCCAAAGATGCTGATCAGTCCCCAACAGAAATGCCGCCGGCAGTTGTCAGTACCATCACTGTATTACCGCAATCCTTAAATGTAATTGAAAATCTTCCCGGTCGTGTTGCAGCTTATCGTATTGCTGAGATTCGTCCGCAAGTGGGTGGAATTGTTGATAAAGTGCTTTTTAAACAAGGCTCTTATGTACAAGCTGGTCAACCACTTTTTAAATTAAATTCTGAAATTTTTCAGGCAGATGTAAAAAGCAATCAAGCGACTTTAAACCGTGCACAGGCTGAGGTGACACGTTTGCAGGTGCTGTTAAAACGCTACACTGAATTAGTAAAAGTAAATGCGGTTAGTCAGCAGGAATACAACAATACGGAAGCAGATTATCAAAAAGCAAAAGCGGACGTGGCGCAAATGCAAGCTATGTTAAGCAGACAGCAGCTTAATCTTAAATATGCGACTGTTACAGCCCCTATATCTGGAACGATTGGTGAAATTTTGGTGACTGAAGGGGCTCTGGTTGGTCAAGGTGATACAAATGCTATGGCTGTGATACAACAGATTAATAAAGTCTACGTCGATGTGAAGCAATCAATTAGTGATTATGAAAAACTACAGGAAGCTTTACAGCAAGGTGACGTGTCAAACACCAAACATACGGTTGAAATCCTGAATAGTCAGGGTAAACCTTATCATGTTACAGGTGAAATCCTATTTTCGGGTACTAAAGTTGATCCTGACACTGGTGATGTCACGATTCGAATTTTAGCCAATAATGAAAATCAAAAACTTTTGCCAGGTATGTATGTTCGAGTCAATATGAGCCGAGCTCAAGTTGAAAATGCACTCCTAGTACCTGAACAAGCGATTCAACATGATATTAGCGGTAAAGCCAATGTTACGATTGTTAATCAAAAAGGTTTAGCGCAAAGCAAGCCTGTTCAGCTTGGTCAACGTTATCAAAATAGCTATGTAGTAACACAAGGGCTACAAGCAGGCGAAAAAGTCATTGTTGAAGGCGCTGATCGTATACAGCCTGAGCAAAAACTAAAAATTAAGCAGTGGCAACCTACAAATACTCAGGAAAATGGAGGACAGCAATAATGTCTCAATTTTTCATTAGGCGTCCTATTTTTGCATGGGTAATCGCCTTATTTATTATATTGTTAGGTGTGCTCAGCATCCCCAAGTTACCTATTGCGCGATTTCCGAGTGTTGCGCCACCACAGATTAATATTACTGCGACCTATCCGGGTGCTACGCCAAAAACATTGAATGATAGTGTTGTGACTTTGATTGAGCGGGAAATGTCAGGTGTCAAAAACTTACTGTATTACAGTTCAAGTTCAGATAGTTCTGGAACAGCAACAATCACCGCAACATTTAAACCAGGTACAGATGTAGAACTGGCACAAGTTGATGTGCAAAACAAAATTAAAGCCATTGAGTCACGCTTACCTCAAACAGTGCGACAACAAGGACTGATGGTCGACGCCGCATCATCTGGTTTTTTAATGATGGTGGGCTTAAGTTCACCGAATGGCAAATATAGTGAAATTGATGTCAGTGACTACATGACACGCTATGTGATTGAAGAATTAAAGCGGGTTGAAGGTATTGGTAAAGTCCAAAATTTTGGTGCTGAGAAAGCTATGCGGATTTGGGTCGATCCAGACCATTTGATCTCTTATGGATTGAGTATTCAAGATGTGAATACAGCCATCCAAAACCAAAACTTGCCGATATCACCAGGTCGTATTGGTGATGTTCCTACTTTGACGGGGCAACAAATTACTATTCCTTTAACGGCTCAAGGTCAATTAGAAACTGTAGAGCAATTCAAAAATATTAGTCTACGTGCTCAGCAAAATGGCGCCAATGTTCGACTGTCGGATGTCGCTCGTGTCGAAATTGGTGCGCAGATGTATAACTTTGCGATTTTAGAAAATGGTAAAGCCTCTACAGCTGTGGCGATACAAATGAGCCCTGGTGCCAATGCTGTTAAGACTGCAGAGGGCGTCAAAGCGAAAATTGAACAGTTAAGCCCAGCATTGCCTGATGGTATGAAATACTCTATACCTTACGACACTGCACCTTTTGTAAAAGTCTCGATTGAAAAAGTAATCATGACATTGCTTGAAGCTATGGCATTAGTTTTTATTGTCATGTTTATCTTCTTACACAATGTTCGTTATACCTTGATTCCAGCTATTGTTGCACCGATCGCATTGCTTGGCACATTCTCAGTCATGCTGCTTGCTGGTTTTTCGATTAATGTGTTGACCATGTTCGGTATGGTGCTTGCGATCGGGATTATTGTCGATGATGCGATTGTGGTCATTGAGAATGTTGAACGCATTATGGCGACAGAAGGCTTATCTCCAGTTGAAGCCACATCTAAAGCCATGAAGGAAATTACCAATCCGATTATTGGTATTACCTTAGTGTTAGCCGCTGTATTTTTACCGATGGCTTTGGCAGCAGGCTCGGTGGGGATTATCTATCGTCAGTTCACCATTACCATGTCGGTTTCAATTTTATTCTCAGCATTCCTTGCACTGACATTAACCCCAGCTTTATGTGCAACGATGTTAAAGCCGATTGATCAAGATCATCAGAAAAAAGGTGTTTTTGCTTGGTTTGATCGTAGTTTTGAGAAGCTGAACAATCGCTATGAGCGCAGTTTATTTAAAGTAATTAAACATAAAACCATCGCAATGTTGTGTTTCTTAGGCATTGTTATTGTGCTGATTTTTAGCTTTAAACAAGTACCGACTGCATTTATGCCTGAAGAAGATCAGGGGTGGTTTATGACCTCGATTCAGCTGCCTGCGGATGCAACACAAGAACGTACCCGTAAAGTCGTTGCTGAATTTCAAAGTCACTTAGACCAAGAGACGGGTATTAAAGACAACATGGCTGTATTGGGCTTTGGCTTTAGTGGTTCTGGTCAAAATACAGCGATGTATTTTACCAATCTATTGCTATTTGAAGAGCGTACTATTACGGCACAAGAAGTTGTGAATAATGCCAATATGGCGATGGCTGAAAGTTCAGAAGGCCAGACCATGTCTGTGTTACCACCAGCCATTGATGAACTGGGGAATTCATCTGGTTTTTCATTGCGATTATTAGATCATGGCAACATTGGTATGCCTGCTTTAAGAGAGGCGCAAGATCAGCTTTTAGCATTAGCATCACAAAGTAAAATCGTGGCGGAGGTCTATCCTGAAGGTTTGCCTGACGGCAGTTCTGTAGAGCTTAAAATTGATCGCGATAAATTGCAGGCTTTGGGTGTTAATTTCAGTGATGTGACCGATATTATTTCGACCTCGATGGGTTCGATGTATGTCAATGATTTCCCAAATCAAGATCGTATGCAACAAGTCATTGTGCAACTTGATGCCAAATCACGTATGAATATTGAGGATATTCTTCAGATTAAGGTGAATAGCCAAAGTGGTAAATTGGTTTCCATGTCTGAAATTATCAGCCCAATTTGGCAACATTCACCACAACAATACAATCGTTACAATGGTCGCCCATCATTGAGTATTACTGGCAGTCCAGCAGCAGGTATGTCTTCAGGACAAGCCATGAGCGAAATGGAAAATCTGATTAAACAACTTCCGAAAGGCGTGGGCTATGAGTGGACGGGGATTTCTCTAGAAGAAAAACAGTCTGAATCACAAACCTTGTTTTTATTACTGTTGTCGATGTTAGTCGTCTTTCTTGTCTTGGCAGCGCTTTATGAAAGCTGGTCAATTCCACTCTCTGTGATGTTGGTTGTACCTTTAGGATTAATTGGCGCCTTTGTTGCAGTCATGATTCGAGGTATGCCAAATGATATTTTCTTTAAAGTTGGCATGATCACGATTATTGGTCTATCCGCTAAGAATGCCATTCTCATTGTTGAATTTGCTAAAGCGCTGAGAGAAGAAGGTATGGGGTTGGTTGAAGCAACTGTTGCTGCTGCAAAATTGCGCCTACGCCCAATCTTAATGACGTCTCTAGCATTTACTTGTGGCGTTATTCCTTTAGTTATTGCCAGTGGCGCAAGCTCTGAAACTCAAAAAGCGATTGGTACAGGTGTGTTTGGTGGCATGATCAGTGCAACTGTTTTGGCTGTTATTTTTGTACCGATTTTCTTTATTGTAGTCATGAGCATGGTAGAGAAATTCTCGAAACGCAAAGCTGCGCATTAACTCACTAAATCGGTGAGCTGAACATAATATATTTCAGCTCATCCCCAAATTTAATGATGAATCATGCGAGATTGAATATGACAATTCGAATCGAAACCCCTCGTTTAATCTTGAGAACATTTGAAGAACGAGATGCGTCAGGATTATTAGAATATTTATCAAAGCCAATCACCAATTGTTTTGCCTCCGATACGACAACAACGATTGAAAATGCACTGGCTAAAATTCACAAAAGGCAAAATGACAATGACTGTATTGCAGTATGCCTGAAAGATTCTGATCAACTCATTGGTGAGATTTTCTTTATCAAAGAAGAACCAGATACATATTCAATTGGCTGGAATTTTAATGAAAAATTTCATGGCAAAGGTTATGCCAACGAAAGTGCTTATACATTTATAAATTACTTATTTAATCAATTAGATACGAGACAAATCTATGCCTATGTCGAAGATTACAATACCGCTTCACAAAAACTTTGCGAGCGTTTAGGTTTTCGTAAAGAGGGACATTTTATAGAATTTATCTCATTTATTAAAAATCCAGATGGTTCACCAAAATATGAAAATACCATGCAATATGCAATCCTAAAGAAAGAGTGGGGTGTTAATAAAGTTTGATTTTTAAAAGAATTATGATGCTAATTTGAGTATTTTTAACTTAAATACTCAAATTAGCTTGGGCCTTTAACTGTATTGTAAAACAGCTGCCGCCTAAGCTTTTGGATTTAGAATAATAAATATGACCTTGGTGTGCTTCAATAATTGCATCAATCACTGCCAAGCCTAATCCTGTACCACCATCTAAACGGGATCTAGAGTCTTCCAAACGATAGAAGGGTTTAAACAAGTGTTCAAGATGCGATTCATTAATACCTGGGCCTTCATCTTCAAATGTTAATACCCAATGCTCTGTTGTGGTCACTGTTGTTATATTGATTTGTCCAGCATTCGAATATCTTAGAAAATTAGAGAATAATGCAATAAAGACTTGT
This sequence comes from Acinetobacter sp. P1332, assembly GCF_044057475.1. Lineage (NCBI taxonomy): Bacteria > Pseudomonadati > Pseudomonadota > Gammaproteobacteria > Moraxellales > Moraxellaceae > Acinetobacter > Acinetobacter sp. P1332. Next base: position 1,763,729 of record NZ_CP171157.1, on the reverse strand, counting down.
TCCATCCTTCTTACATCAACGCAAACCAATTCATCCGTCAAATTTAAAACAGTCGTTAAACCTTTAAATTGAAACCGTTCATGAAACATCTGCAGACATTTTTCAATACTGTCTTTTAAATTGGTCTTTTCTAGTTCTAAACGTAATTGTTTATTTTCAATCAGTGTTAGTGTCCGTAAATCTTCCACAAGGTAAGATAAGCCTTCGACTTGGTTCAATAAACTTTGATGTAAAGCTTGATCGGCAATAAATACGCCATCGACAATACCTTGCAAACGGCCTTGTAATATTGTCACAGGTGTTCTTAGTTCATGCGCAATCGCAGCATTCCAAACGGTTGAATTCTTAACCGATACTTCAAGCTGGTTTGCCATGGCATTGAAGTTCTCTATGAGTGATTTTATTTCATGTGGAATATCATGATGTGGCTGTTTAATTCTGAGTGCTAAATTTCCTTGTTGAATTTGCTGAATAACATCGGCTAAATCACTGATTGGCTGTGTATAGCGTTTTCCATATTTAAAGGCGAGGAGAGTAGAAAGAAAAAAGCCTGTTAATAAAACTAAAAATAGCCATATAAAGTCTACGGATGTGATGAAAAATTCATTTGAATTAACACTTTGGAAATCTAAAAAGCCGATTTCGATTGCCCAGCTATAAACAAAATAGCCAATCATGAAAGATAACAGCGTAACGCCTAAATTGAGTAGGCTCATCATGATGATAAACTGAAAGTTAATTCCAACTGAGTTTTTTAAAAAATTAAATTTCATAGTTTTGATCTAAGCGATAACCCACGCCACGGACATTTATTAACAAGCCATTTACATAATTTTCCTCAAGTTTTTTGCGTAACTTGCTGATATGGCTATCTACAGTGCGATCCAAAGCATCACTTTCAGGCATACAGTTTTGGATCAATTCATTACGCGTAAAGACTTTATTTGGTGTTTTCACCATCAAAACCAGTATTTTATACTCAGTTAAAGTAAGGTTGAGTAGCTGATTTCTTTGACCATTTGAAATGTAAACTTGATGATATTCAGGGTTAATTTCAATATTTTTATAACGAATAACATGATTAATTTCAGTATTTTGACTTGTACTTCGTCTAAGTACAGCTTGTATTCGCGCAATCACTTCATTCGGATTAAATGGTTTAATAATAAAGTCATCAGCACCCATTTTTAGCCCTATAATCTTATTCACTTGATCATCTAATGCAGTCAACATAATTACAGGTATATGACTTGTTTGACGAATGATTTGTAGAATTTCCCAGCCATTTAGTTTGGGTAATTTAATATCAAGGAGAATCAGGTCGATAGAGTAGTTTTTCAGGCACTCTAAAGCTTGCTGTCCATCCAATGCACGAATGACTTGCATGTTTTCATTTTTTATGTATTTTTCAAGAATGTCACCAATATCATAATCATCTTCAACAACAAGAATGACGCTGTTTTCGAAGCTGTGCTGTAGATTTGGATACATATATTTTATCTTAGATGAAGCTAGCTATGCATTTTAACATTTAATTGTGTAATGGAGATGATTAGACGAGCAGTCATTTATATTTGTAATTGAGGGGTGACATATAATAAAATTCGTTGTATATCAGTATTAATGAACAAAATATTAATTATTATTCATTTAACTTATGTTCACCTATAATATAGTTCACAATTAAATTTATGTTTAATAAACAACAAATTTAATTACTTAGAGTACTAAAGTTACAACTTGTAAAATATTTGGTTCATGAACCTAGCTATGAATAGATATTTTCCTACTAAAAAGGTCTTAAGAATAGACTAAATTTGTCTAGAAGAGTGGGGGCTATTCACACCTCATTGAAACCCCTTTAAGAAAGGGGATGCCGATCCTCTATATCACCAACGGTGGATGAAGCTTGTCAGCATTCTTAAATATTTATCGTCACCATCACGGCATAGACGTGCGCTTATGGTAAGTCACACTTACATAACTTAGACTTAGAAGATTTGGTGGCTTTAACTATTAAAGCTGTAGTAATGGCATGGGTACACCATCCAGCGACAAACTGGGTGTCAAAGCTAGGTAAGTGAATTACTAGACTTCACTGTAGTTAGTTCTCAATTTTAAATTTTATTAAAGGAAGTATGAAAGTCATACTTCCTTTTCAATCTTCTACACAATAAAACTTTAGAGTTGAAGCCAAAAATAATATTTAAATTAGGTTAGAAAAATAATTACGGTGGGCGCTATCTTGTGGTAAGAGTTCTAATAAGCGTTGTATTGCATCAATTCGATCATGTGTTTGCCCAATAATTCGTAATAATTGATCGATATCCTTTATTTGATAGATCAACTGGCTTAAACGGGCATCAAAACAATGTCTCCATGTGCTGAGTAATGGGCTTTCTGATTTAGATAAAAAGCTACCTTTATATAGCGAGAATGTACTGGATATAAGATTTGCATTTAATGATTGTTCAGCACGTAAAAAATCACATTGAACTTCACAGCTAAGCCTATAAATGCGAGCCTCAATTGAATGGGGTAATAAGCTACGAAGTTGTGAAAGCTCAGCCTTTAGGGTTTTTAGGCTGACACTACGCTCACCATAAAGGGCATAGTGTAACTCTTCTAAACAAATGCCATGGGGATACAAAGCTAAAATGCATAGTATTTCAATTTGACGGTGACTCAAGTTCAATGTATGCCCATTAAATTGAACCCAAGGCGAGCCTAGTGCCTTAATGTATAAAAAATTTTGCTGTTCAAGTTTTATGGCGCGTTGTATTAAATCTGCACAGCGTTCAACTGCAAGCAGCCCTAAAGGCGTATGTTTTTTATATTTTGTGGAAAGGTTAATAATGCCATGAAATTGACCTGATGCTGGATCCCAGATCGGTGCGGCATAACAAACCCAATCACGAACACTGTCCATTTGGTTTTCATGAGAATAGACGCAACTTGAAATTTGGCTGTTCAAGGTCATACCAATCGCATTGGTTCCAACTGCCTGTGTAGACCAATGTCCGCCCTCAATAAAATGTACCTGTTCAGCAGAAGAAAGCATGGCTGAACTACTCCATGTCCATAAGAGAGTCCCGTGATGATCTGTAAGACCAATCGCCATATCTGAATCATCCGCTATTTTGAGTAAGTCAGCATAATTATGCTGAATAGAGCGGCGGAATAAAGACGTTTGATCTTCTTGAGGCAATGCTAAAACAGGGGCAGCATGTACAGTAGTTTGATTAATTAAATGCGTCGTTTGCAGCTGTTTTGCAGATGCGGTATTGAACAGGTTCATATCATATTCCTTTATGATGAGACTGTAATATTTTTAAACTTTAGAAATGAGCTTCAAAATTTATGGTCATTTACGTCATTTCTTCTTGCTTCGATTTTAAATGCTTTTTTCTTTGCTTGGTTAAATTAGATCTTTTGGCTTTACCAGTCCTTGAGCTACTTTAAAAGTGTTCTTATGAGCTGAAAATGACTATTTCCATCTGAAATGTTAATAAACGTAAATAGGATGAAAAGTCATTCGCTCATGTAAGGGTTAGGCACAGCTTCACCATGATACTGACGGTCTGCAAAATAACTTGATCGTACTAATGGCGCACTCCAAATATTTTTAAACGCTAAGCGCTCTCCATGTGTTTGATAATGCTTAAACTCTTGCAACGTAACAAAACGATGAATTGGCGCATGAGATTTAGATGGCTGTAAGTATTGACCGATTGTGACATAGTCTACTTGATAATCTTTCAAATCATTTAATAAGACAATAACCTCAGCCTCGACTTCTCCTAAACCGACCATCAAACCACATTTCGTTGGGATATCAGGGCAGTAGTGTTTAAATTTCTTAAGTAAATCCAATGAATGCTGATAGTCAGCGCCTGGTCGCATGGCTTTATACAGGCGTGGCACGGTTTCAATATTGTGATTAAAGACATCAGGTGGGTTTTTGCTCAGAATCTTAAGTGCAATATCTGCGCGACCACGAAAATCAGGAACTAAAACTTCAATCAAAGTGTCTGGACTGGTTTGACGAATTTCTCGAATGCAATCTGCAAAATGCTGTGCACCACCATCTTTTAAGTCGTCTCGATCAACAGAAGTAATCACGACATACTTTAAGTTTAGATTCTTGACTGTTTCAGCCAGATGCTTTGGCTCATTAGGATCTAGGATATTAGGACGACCATGTGCGACATCACAGAATGGACAGCGTCGAGTACAAATATCTCCCATGATCATAAACGTTGCAGTCCCTCCGCTAAAGCATTGTGGCAAATTGGGGCAGGCCGCTTCTTCACAAACCGTATGTAGTTTCTGTTGTCGTAATAAATCCTTAATGATTTGAACTTCCTCAGGTTGACTAATTTTAGTCCGAATCCATTCTGGCTTTTTCGGTGTCGTTTCCGTTGGAACAACTTTAATTGGAATACGCGCCATTTTTTCAGCGCCACGTAGCTTCTTTCCAGTTAATACTGTGTTATTTAAATCCATTACAAACACTCCATCGTTTAAAATAATTAATATAGATCCCGATATTAAATAAGCTCTTTTAGGTGCTTTAATAAAATTAAAACAGTGCAAAAAACTTATCATATAAAATAAAGGTTGGTTAAAGGTTTGTTTTCATATGTGATTGAACTACTGTAAAATTTTTAAAAATTCTTTAAGTTCTCAACCTTCTGTTTTTAATATTTTTCTCATCTTTTTATGCATTATTTTTTTTTAGTCTAATATGAAATTAAATAAAAATATATTTATATAAATATACGGTTTAAAAATTCAACCATTAATTTTTGGATTTTCTTTTAAGCGTAGTTAATAAGGAACAAAGATATGCAATTAACGGAAGAGCAATTGCTAGCAGCATACAAAAGAATGCGCGACATTCGTGAATTTGAGGATCGACTTCACGATGAAAATAATACAGGTGATATTCCCGGTTTCATCCATTTATATAGCGGCGAGGAAGCTGTTGCCGTAGGGATCTGTGAAAATTTAACAGACAAGGACTTCATTACATCAACGCATCGTGGTCATGGACATTGTATTGCCAAGGGCTGTGACATTCATGCCATGATGTTAGAAATTTTTGGCAAAGATGATGGTTTGTGTCGTGGTAAAGGCGGCTCAATGCACATTGCGGACTTAGATAAAGGCATGCTCGGTGCAAACGGTATTGTGGGTGGTGGTCCACCTTTGGCTATTGGGGCAGCTTTAAGTGCTAAAACACTGAAAAATGGTGGGATTGGTCTATCTTTTACCGGTGATGGCGGATCAAATCAGGGCTTAACTTTTGAAGCCATTAATATGGCTGTCGTGTTAAAGCTCCCTGTCATTTTTGTTTTTGAAAACAACGGTTTTGGTGAAGGCACTGCACACGACTATGCCGTAGGCAGTAAAGACATTGCAGGCCGAGCAGCAGGTTTTGGCTTACCCGCTGAAAAAGTAGATGGAACAGACTTTTTTGCTGTGTATGAAGTTGCACAAAAAGCCATTGAACGTGCCCGCTGTGGTGAAGGTCCGAGTGTGATTGAAACGGTAACAAACCGTTTTTATGGACATTTTGAAGGTGATCCGGGGCTTATCCGTTCCAAAGAAGAACTGGATTATGTCAAAGAACATAAAGACCCATTGAAAATATTCCGTGAAAAAATCAAAGGCAAAATTGACGAAGCCAAGCTAGATGCGATTGATGCCCAGTCTAAAGCCAATGTAGACGATGCCGTTGCAAAAGCACGTGCAGCTAAGTACCCAGAAGTCTCTCAGTTACTTACTGATGTTTATGTCTCTTACTAAAGGAATAGTAGAAAAATGCCAAATAAAAGTTATCGAAACGCAATTAAAGAAGCAATTGAATTAGAAATGCGCCGAGACCCAAGTGTCATTGTGGTTGGTGAAGATGTTCGTGGTGGGCATGGTGGCAAAAATACCGATGACAATAAACTGGAAGGTTTTGGCGGTGTGCTTGGCGTGACCAAAGGCTTATGGACTGAATTTGGTTCTGAGCGAGTCATTGATACTCCAATTACAGAATCTGCGATTATTGGTATGGCGGCAGGTGCTGCTGCAACGGGTTTAAGACCTGTGGCAGATTTAATGTTCATGGATTTTTACGGCGTGTGTTATGACATGCTGTATAACCAAGCGGCTAAATTCCGCTATATGTTTGGTGGCAAAGCCAAAGCGCCACTCGTTGTACGTGGCATGATTGGTGCAGGTTTTTCTGCAGCAGCACAGCATTCTCAGTCGCCATATAACGTATTTGCCTCAGTGCCTGGTTTAAAAGTGGTGGTGCCTTCGAGCGCCTATGATGTGAAAGGGTTGTTGATTCAAGCCATTCGAGATGATGACCCAGTAGTCTTTTGTGAACACAAGTTGTTATATGACATTAAGGGCGAAGTACCAGATGAGGCCTACACCATTCCTTTTGGTGTCGCAAATTACACCCGTGAAGGCACAGATATCACCATTATTGCCTTAAGTTTGATGGTGCATCGTGCCAATGAAGTCGCTGATAAGCTCGCAAAAGAAGGCATTTCGGTTGAAGTGGTTGACCCTAGAACCATTTCACCATTAGACGAAGATGGCATTTTAGAGTCAGTAGCTTCAACAGGTCGTGTGGTGATTGTAGATGAATCAGCAGCACGTTGTGGTTTCGGACATGATGTGGCTGCGCTTATTGCCCAGAAAGGCTTTCATTATCTTAAAGCACCAATCGAATTAGTCACTCCACCACACTCACCCGTACCATTTTCACCAGTACTAGAAAAAGAATGGCTACCTAGTGTAGAACGCATCGAACAGGCTGTACGCAAGACGTTGGAGGCTTAGGATGAGCGAAATTAAAACTTTAGAAATCCCAAAATGGGGTTTGTCCATGGAAGAGGGTACGATTGCCCAATGGCTGATTCAGGAAGGTACCCAATTTAGTAAAGGACAGGAAATTTGTGAAATTGAAACCACAAAAATCGTCAATGTATTGGAGGCACCTTTTGATGGCCTGCTACGAAAAATTATTGCTAACGATGGTGACACACTGGTCGTAGGTGGAATCATTGCAATTTGTGCAGACGCTCAAGTTTCCGATGCAGAAGTTGAAGCATTTGCACAGTCTTTAGGTGGAACACCTGCTGTAACTGAAAATAAAGCGGTAGCAGCGGTTCCTGAAAAAGTCGATGTGGCTCAAGTTGAAACCAAAGTACAAGCTGCTCCTAAACAGAACAGTGTTGATAATGGATCAAAAGCGGTGACTCAGGGCGGATATTCTATTCCTGATGAGTTACAAGGCTACCAACAAAGCGATGATATTTTTGCAACGCCACATGCCTTGAAATTGGCTGAAAAGCATAATGTAAACTTGGCTCAGATTACGGGTTCTGGACGTGAAGGCCGTATCAGTGTTCAAGATATTCAGGCCGCAGTTCAAGCTGCTGGTGGTTCTTGGCCAGATGTACGTCATCAAGCCAGCACGAAAGCCGCGAAATCTAAAGCAGATGACAGTTATGTTCTAGCGACACCTGTTGCCCGCCGTTTGGCAAAACAATGGGGCATTAATTTGCATGATTGTCGCGCATCAGGTTCACGTGGACGAGTCTGTAAGGAAGATGTTGAAGCTGTATATCAACGGGAAAATCCTGTACAAGCTCAACATACTGAGTATGCGCATCCAACAGAGTCTGCAAAATTCACCACCGTAGCTATGAATGGTATGCGTAAAGCAATCGCTGCACGGCTACAAGCGGCAAAACGCAATGCACCACATTTTCGCTTAACGATAGACTTAAATGTTGAGTCGGTTCAGGTTTTGCGTCAGCAAATTAACAGTACTGTACCGCAAGTCAAACTGTCCATTAACGATATGCTGATTAAAGCTGCTGCTGCTGCACTGATTAAAGTTCCACAAGTTAATGTTCAGTTTGATGAAGAGAATCAGCAGATTTTACAGTTTGAACAGGCTGATATTTCGGTTGCTGTAGCCATCGAAAATGGACTGATCACGCCAATTATTAAAGCAGCGAACCGTAAATCTTTGGCGCAAATTTCCAATGATATGCGTGATCTGGCGACACGTGCCAAAACTGGAAAATTGGCACCTAATGAGTTTCAAGGGGGCAGTTTCAGTATTTCCAATTTGGGCATGCTTGGTATTCCACAGTTTGATGCAATTATTAACCCGCCTCAAGGTGCAATTCTAGCCTTAGGTGCAGCAGAGAAACGTGCTGTCGTTGAAAATGATGAGATTGTTGTTCGTGAAATGGTGACCGCAACATTGTCTTGTGATCATCGTGTCATTGATGGTGCGTTGGGTGCTCAATTCTTATCGGCATTTAAGCAGTTTGTCGAAAATCCTGCATTAATTTTGGTGTAGGAGGAATAGCCATGTCAGATACACAATTTGATCTTGTGGTTATTGGTGCTGGTCCTGGAGGATATGTCGCTGCGATTCGCGCAGCGCAACTGGGATTAAAAACGGCAATCGTTGAAAAACAACACTTAGGCGGAGTGTGTCTTAATTGGGGATGTATTCCAACCAAGGCATTATTGAGCGGGGCTGCGCTTGCGCAGCAGTTCAAACATTCTGGGCAGTTTGGCTTTACGCTTAACGCGATTGATTTTGACATTCAAAAACTGGTCCATCATAGCAGACAGGTTTCTGAGCAACTCGTGCAAGGTATCGGTCAACTATTGAAAAAAAATCAAATCACTGTTTTTAACTCAGCAGCCCAGTTTATTGCCAAAGAGCAATTAGAGCTTACAGATGCGAATGGTCAAAAACAGCAGATTTCTGCACCGCATATTATTGTCGCAACAGGCGCACGTGCGGCCAATTTGCCTCATATTCCTGTAGATGGCCATCAGGTCTGGAGTTATAAAGAGGCTTTAGTTCCAGAACAATTACCAAAATCTTTACTGGTCATTGGTTCGGGTGCTATAGGCAGTGAATTTGCAAGCCTATACCAAGACTTAGGCTGCCAAGTCACCTTGGTTGATATTGCCAAGCAGATTCTCCCTAGCGAAGACATTGAAGTTGCGAAGTATGTACAAAAGCAATTTGAACAGCAGGGTATGCAGGTTTTAACCGAAGCGACTGTAAAAAAAATAGAAACTGATCAGGCTCAAGTACATTGTCATATTGAAACTGCCACAGGTGTGCAAATAATTACTGTTGAAAAGGTGCTTTCAGCTATTGGCGTGAAACCGAATGCTGAAAATCTTGGCCTAGAAGCTTTGGGAATCGAATTTGAGAATGGTTTTATTAAAGTCGACTCATGGTGTAAAACCAATGTAGTGGGCATTTATGCAATTGGTGATGTCGCAGGCGCACCGTGTTTGGCACACAAAGCCAGTCATGAAGCCATTCTTTGTGTGGAGAAAATTGCAGGCCTAAGTCATGTACATGCTTTAGATCGTACACAAATTCCGGGCTGTATCTTTACCCATCCGCAAGTGGCCAGTATTGGTTTGACAGAACAGAAAGCGAAAGCTGCGGGCTTGAATATCAATGTGGGTAAGTTTCCTTTACAAGCGAATGGTAAAGCATTGGCTTTGGGCGATAGCGCAGGATTTGTTAAAACCATTTTTAGTCAGGAAACAGGTGAATTGTTGGGTGCTCACATGGTTGGACATGAAGTCACCGAACACATTCAAGGGTTTGCCATCGCGAAATACCTAGAAGCTACAGATGAAAGCTTAGCGCAGGTCATTTTCCCTCATCCTACTTTGTCTGAGGCGATGCATGAGTCGGTCTTGTCGGCGATGCAACGTGCAATCCATATTTAAGGAGTCGCAACATGCCTAGAGGTTTAAACAATAAAGTTGCATTAATTACGGGTGCGGCACAAGGTATTGGACGCGGTATTGCCTTACGTTTAGCACAAGAAGGTGTTCATATTGGATTGGTCGATCTTCACCAAGAAAAGTTAAATACTGTTCAACAAGAGGTTGAAGCCTTTGGCGTAAAAGCCACCACATTTATTGCGGATATTTCAGATCCAATACAAATCAGTGACGCTATTAATCATGCAGAATCGACACTTAATGGCTTTGATATCATGATTAATAATGCAGGTATTGCACAAGTCAAAGCTTTGGCAGAAGTAACGCCGAGTGAATTTAACCAAATTATGAACATCAATGTCGGTGGTGTACTTTGGGGGATTCAAGCCGCAGCAAATAAATTTAAACAACGCCAACAGGCTGGAAAAATTATTAATGCATGCTCAATAGCAGGTCATGAAGGCTTTGCTTTACTCGGTGTTTATTCGGCAACTAAATTTGCAGTTCGTGCATTGACGCAAGCTGCGGCTAAAGAATATGCCAGTGTTGAAATTACTGTAAATAGTTATTGTCCGGGTGTTGTTGGTACAGACATGTGGGTCGAAATAGATCAGCGGTTCTCTGAAATTACAGGTGCACCAATTGGTCAAACGTATAAAAAATATGTAGATGGTATTGCTTTAGGACGTGCTGAAACACCAGATGACGTGGCTGCATTAGTTGCATTTTTAGCCAGCGAGGATGCAAACTATATTACAGGTCAGTCTATTTTGACAGATGGTGGAATGGTTTACCGTTAATATCAACATAAGGAATACACAATGAAAGCAGCTCGTTTTTATGATCGAGGGGATATTCGAATTGAAGATATCCCTGAACCGAAAGTACTTCCAGGCACAGTTGGAATTCAAGTTGCATGGTGCGGTATTTGCGGTACAGATTTACATGAATTCATGGAAGGCCCTATTTTTATTCCACCTTGTGGTCATCCACATCCAATTTCGGGAGAATCTGCACCTGTAACAATGGGACATGAATTTTCAGGCGTAGTTTATGCAGTTGGTGAGGGTGTAGACGATATCCAAATTGGACAACATGTCGTAGTTGAACCCTATATTATTGCGGATGATGTCCCGACTGGCCTGAATGATAAGTATCATTTATCAAAAAATATGAACTTTATTGGTTTAGGCGGACGTGGCGGCGGTCTTTCTGAAAAAATTGCAGTTCAACGACGTTGGGTACATCCTATTTCAAATGATATTCCCTTAGATCAGGCCGCATTGATAGAACCTTTATCTGTCGGTCATCATGCCTATGTCAGAAGTGGTGCAAAAGCTGGCGATATAGCACTGGTTGGTGGAGCAGGCCCTATAGGCTTACTTTTATCAGCCATTTTAAAGGCTAAAGGTCTCACGGTCATCATTACTGAATTGAGTGCAAAGCGTAAAGAAAAAGCGATAGAAGCGGGTGTTGCAGATTATGTGCTAGATCCATCTAAGGTTGATGTGGTCGCTGAAGTGATGAAAATTACGGAAGACCGTGGTGTTGATGTCGCTTTTGAATGTAGTAGTGTTAATAAAGTCATGGATACACTGGTGGCGGCGATGAAACCAACTGGTGTGGTCGTTATCGTTTCGATTTGGAGCCATCCTGCCACAATTAATGTGCATAGTGTGGTTATGAAAGAGCTAGATATTCGTGGCACGATTGCTTATGTCAATGACCATCAGGAAACCATCCGCTTAGTCGAGCAAGGTAAGATTAATCTAGAACCTTTTATTACCCAACGTATTGCATTAGATGATCTTGTTTCTAAAGGCTTTGAAACGCTGATTCATAATAATGAGTCTGCAGTAAAAATTATTGTTCATCCGTAGTAAAACCTAATTTTAACGACAAATTTGAATAAGCTAGAAATAAACTTTATGTAGCTATTTCTAATATCTTTAGCGATAGGGAGTGACTCTGTACTTACAGATTCATTCTCAAATTTAAAGTGTTGAGTGCCAGTATGATTTTGATCATACAGCCTAGTAAAGATAGAAAATAAGTTTTTTAAATAAACCATAGGGATATAGACTAAATTTTGCTAGGAGAGTGGTGGCAGCCCACCACCAATTAAAAGATGTCTACAAAATCATTGGCTATTCAATAGGTTTAGTTTACTGTTTGGTATAAAATATTAGACTGAGGTTGGGGTTTTGAAAGCTACGATTTCTGTTTGGCTTTTTGGCATAAGACATACAAATATAAGCTTTCTACTTTTTCACGTGCCCATGGTGTGGTACGTAAAAATCGCAATGATGACTTAACACTTGGATCTATGCAAAAACATCTAATTTCAATTTTACGACTTAAGCCTTCAATGAAGAGGTTGTTATGATTTCAAATGTTTTAATTTTAAAAAACCACTAGTGTAAAATGGTTTGATGTGAGGGGTATGTATTTTTATAAAGTTGAGTTTTTTGAATTTTAACGTGTTAAATATATTTTACTATCTTAATTTTTTTTGTTTTTTATAGTGCTAATTATTTGAAAGTGTAAATTATTAACTTGAGGGTGGTTTGGTTGTAATTATGGGTTCGGATAAGTTGGTGGTTTAAATTGTTTAATTTTATTGAAATAAAGACCTAATATGGCTGAATAATATATTGGTTATATCGAAATGTTTAAAGTATCGAGTTGTTAGTTAAATTAATTATCTACTACTTTTAGAAGAATTCTTTAGAGGTGTTAAATGAGTCAAGGTTTGGATGAAATAGAGGTACGTCTTACTATAGAAGAAGACTGGGAAATTCTTAAAACAGTTCGTTTGGAGTCACTTCTAGATAGTCCCGATGTTTTTTCTGCCACTTATGCCATTGTTGAGAAATATAGTGAATCTGAATGGCGTGATAGGGCTGCGCATAAAACTAAATATCAATATATTTTAGCAATCAAAGATACCCAAGCTATTGGAATTGTTGGCGGGATACAAAATTCAGCTCATGATTTTAACTTAGTGGCGATGTGGGTAAATCCTAAATTTCGTGGAAAGGGAATTGCAGATATTTTGATCTCTACTATTAAGGAGCTAGCGATTTCTAAAGGGCACAATAGGATTGTATTAAGTGTATCACCTGGAAACTCTAGAGCTGTTGATGTTTATTCTAGACATGGTTTTGTTTTTATATCTGAGTGGGAGGTTTTACCACTTAGTTCTGGTGAAAAAAATCAAAAAATGGAATGTTCCGCATTATTTTAATTTGCATTAGGAACTGGTCAAAAATCAAAATGTGCAAGATTATATTCTACTATTTAGTAGGTGAATATGTTGAGTACTATTAAATTAATTTTGGAAGTATAATTAATGAAGTCATTAATTAAAAATTCAACTAATTTTTTTCCTCTTTCATTTGAACAAGAGCAATTTCTGTCCAAGGAGGAGGTCAAATGTGTTAATGAATTTAATAATATATCTGCGATGACTCGACTAATTGGGCAAGTTCAAATACCAGAGATGCTAGCTGCCTTGAATGAAATTGTGCGTCGTCATGAGATATTTCGTACCACATTTAATATATCTGACCAGTTTTTAGTACAAACCATTGCAGCACAATCCTTTAATCATTTCCTGATTCATGCTCTTAAAATTATGATTTATCTCACTTTTAATTGTTTTATTGGCTTTTGAAAAGTTATTTATAATTTTTTTCTTTATTGTCATATATTTATTCAAGTTTTCTTTAATTTTTTGAATTTCTTTTAACGTGAGTTGTGGTTGTGATTGGATGCTTAAGTATTCATCAATCAAAAAGTTGTAAAACTTTAGAAAGGATCTAATTCTATGACCAATTGTTGTGTAATTGGTATGGTCTGTATTTCTTAGCCGAATAAGATTGCTATCAACTTTTTTATTATTTTCTAAATAGACAATGAAATTATCAATTTCACCTTGAATGATCTCAAAATTGTAGGATGTCGAGTAGAACGACTCACAAAAGGATGTTGAAAACTTTTCATGCCAAAATTCATACCAAAATTTTATTGCGATTAAATCTGCATGCTGTGTGGATATGCTTTGAAATCTAAGGAATTTCATTGTGTACAGCATAGGGTACAAACATGGACAAGATGAATTTAGATCAAATAAAAGAATAATTTGATTTTCGTTTGAGACTTTCTTTTCTAAATGAATTGTTTTTAAAGCAAACATAGTAAAGTTTATGAAGTATTCTCAAGGTAAACATATCATATTTTATAAGTGAAATAGAAATCACTTAAGTTATTGAATTTTGGTTTAAGTAAGAAGGATATGAAGTTATGGTTAGGTGTATCGGATTTAACATAAAATTACGTTATGCGACATCAAGCGCAAAAGAGAAGGGCGATAAATTCGCCCTTTTTTATTTATAAATCTAATAGTCTGGATCGACATAGATTATCAGTCTTTTTTTAGTACTTCTTCACGATATTTCATTACATCGGAAGTTTTTATATCTTTTAGATGTTTTCTTATAAGTGTATGAAGAACATCAGATTCTTTTATGCGTGACTTCGTTTCAATCATCATATTTAAAGTAAGTTCCTGAAGCATTTCTTCCTCTTCATCTCGAATTCTAACTGTAGTGGACATTTAGTTGCTCCATGTGATTTGTAATTTATATCGTATTACATGTTGTTTTGTAACATCTGACATATTATTTTTCAGTCAAATGTAACTTGTGACAAATTACAAATGACTAAAGAACAAGCTTTTGAAGACGTATCTAAGATTATTTTCGACCGTGCATGTCAATTAATTGTCGGGGGAAATCCTGCTTACGAATCAGAGATGGTTCTTTTTCACATTGAAATGGTCATGACAGAGTGGGGCTATCGTTCTGCAAAAGTTGCTGAGTACTGCGATTCACTAAAACAAGAAAACGACATCATGCGTGATATGGGGATTGAATAATGTTGAACAAAAAACAATCAATACCGCAAGTTTGTACGTGGGGAATGGGATTTTTAGATACCCCCATTAATAAGATGCCGGTAAAGATTTATGCGTGTAAACCCACATTTGTACAAAACTGGAAGCTATGACAGATCAAAGGGCGTTTTAACCAAGGCTGACTATGTGTACATGCGCGATCTACTGGAGACTGTGCTAGAACAACTGCAAAATTCAGAATTAGATAACGATAAAGAAATAGATCAGCTCAAACAGTTTTTTATTAAGTTAGATCATCACATCGATAGGCTGCGCGCGTAGATTTCGGCATAACGTATATTATGTTCATTAGCGTACTCGGCATTGTGAATATAATTTTACTGAGATTCACAATGTCGAGCTGTAGCACCAACTGAGGTTGCGTAGGCTACAGTCTTGGATATTCTATTTAACTTATGTTTACCTAAAGTCTACTTCATAATTAATTAAATTTTTAAAATTCAATAAAATTAATATCTTATGTAATTATATACTTATATATCGATTTTATTGGTTCATGAACCTGTCCTGTAATACAATATTTTCTAAAATTAAAGTCTATAAAAAGTTCTAAAGACTCTTCTTTTTTAGTGGTTACTGTCCGTACTTGATTTCTTAACATCCACGAAAAATAGCTGAATATTTAATTCTAAATACTGATAGAAAAATTTCTTTTAGCAATTTATAGTGACTTCATTGTAAGTATTTAATAAATTTCAACTTTGAGATTTTAAGAGGGTATTTTGGACATAAAAATTTGGGAAGGCGGTCTTCAATCGCAAGAAATCATCGCTATCGAAAAAATTAGAGCTGCTTTTACTAAACAAGGCAAGATGTTTCCATGGAAAGGTTATGCGGGATTTCGCTTTACTAATTCAAAAGGTAAAGAAGGTGAATTCGATCTTGTTATTGTGACGCATTGCAATGCGATCATTGTGGAGCTTAAAGATTGGAATCATCAACCTGTTACTTCTGTTAATGGTCGTTGGTATAAAGGTGATCGCGATATGGGGACTTCTCCTGTATCAGTGACAAAGAACAAGGTATTTACATTACAGAACAAATTAGAAAAATATAAGAATAAATTTACTAACAAAGGGCGAGTACCATTCATTAAATATCTTGTTGTGATGACTGGTAATGCAGACTTTAGTCAGCTACAGGGTGTTGATAAAGAATTTACAATTTCACTGGATGACTTCTTAAAACTTGCCAATACATCTGAGTTCAACGATAAATTTCCGATAACCCACCCGATGCAACGTACGGTAAATAAAGATTTCGATATATTTGATGAATTATTTTTGGGAAATCAAACTAATGCTAGGTCATTGAATGTTGGTGGTTATACAGCTGCAGATACGATTTTTGATCATCCAAACGGCATTTATAAAGAATATTATGCAGTCACCAAAGGGCAATTTAAAAATGAAGCACTCCTTCGCTGGTGGGACTTTAGTAAAGTATCAGGGGTGAAAGGATTAACTCCAGATGGACGAGGACAAATAGTTTCAAGAGAGCGCAATGTTCTGCAATATTTAAAAACTCATAACCAAGAACTTTGGAACCATTGTTTGAGGTCATTGACCCCGTTTGACCAAGATGAGGTTACTACGACAAGTGCAGAATTGTTTGAGTTCCCGACTAATCATTTTCGTTTTAACGAATTTATTGGTAAATATGCAAGTTTATATAGCGAAATAGATTTACTTGAAATTGCTAAGATCATAATGTCGCAATTTGAATCATTACATAAGGTAACAGTTGCACACCGTGATATTAATTCTCATAGTCTGTGGCTCTCTCAATCGAAATCAGTTGTAATCTCTAATTTGGCATGTGCGTATTTTAAACCTGCAGGAACAGTAGGCGATTATCGTGAGCAACTGGCTGTCGGTGCAATAGAAGCAGTCGGAACTGAAAGTAAGAATCCAAAATTCAACACACCCTTTGAGTCTGATGTTTATGCTTTGGCAATTATGCTTTGGCATCTGTTACATAAGGAGCGTATTTCAGAAGGCAGTCTACAGTCATTACAAAATAACTTAAAGAATAGTGCTGCGTTCTATGCTCCGGTACTTTATGACGCAATTTATAACAAGAGCTTTAAAGATGCCTCGGAATTTACTACAGCATTTCATGCGGCAGAGCCTAAGCGTGCTGAAATAATCACTTTCGATGCAAATTTAATAGAGCCATATCGCAATAGTATTAATCATTCTCGTCAATTTAAACCTGACGATGACATAGATTTCTTTGTTGAAACTGATGAAAAGGAAGTGTACTGCTCTAACGGATTGCTTGTTAAGGCCTGGCTCAACACTGGTGGAATTAACGCCTCCGATTTAGAAGGTTTTCAAATACATAAATTCATCAAGAAAATTGACAAGCTAAAAGCTATCAATTCTCCGTATATTCCACGAATAGAAGACTTTGGAATTGCACAAAAATCTTCGAGTCTATTTCTTGTGACAGAGTATCTTGCTGATAGCCAATCTTGGCGTCAGAAATATCAGCAATATGTGGATGTGAATTGTGACATAAGCAATGAAGAACGGTTAGCGGATATTGGGAAACTCATTTCAGCGATTGATGATCTACACGAAGCTCACGTATCACATGGTGATTTGCACGATGAGAACATTTTATTAGATAAAAATAGTGGGCAAATCTACCTCATTGATATACCAGATTTTAATTTATCTGGAGAAGAATCTAGAAATACTCAATATGCACCAGAGCAATACGATGTTGATGCTTATCAGCGTGATAATTATGCAGTGATGAAATTGGCGAGCGAGATTCTATGCTTTACTTTTGGTGAGGGATCAGAAAATTATCCAATATTGGCTGAAGCAATTCAGAATGAATTGAAAGATGAAGAATTTGGCTTCAAAGGAATTGCGAGATTTAAGCAAGCTTTTGATAGGTTAGGTCATAAATCCAAGAAAATTATTACTGTATATGATAATCGTGTGAGCGAAAGTTTTACGATTTATCCTGAAAATATGCAGATGTATGTTGGGATATCAGCTCGTACTGAGGGACATGAGCATATAGCGAGCTTAACGTTTAATGGAATTGGTGGCACATATTCATTGCAATATGATTCAAGTCGCGGTAACAGATCAATCTTTGGTGGTATGGCCCCTCGTAAAAAAGATTATCTATCAGCAAAAGAAAAAGAGAATAGCCAAGCAAGCTTAAATGTTGAGATACAGATCAAGGCATCTGATCAACGTAACTATACTGAGCTTGTCAATTTTCTTAATACACAAACCGACTTTATCGACATTGTAGACTCTGCGCTTAAAGAACATATAGCTAAACAACTACAAGCAGATCAGAAAAAGAATGAAATATCATTATTTGAAAAAAATGATACTTTTCAGGTATTTGAATCAAATGTTATTCCTGAGCTATCTATACAACCAATTGTTATTTCGAGCGATGCCCCTGAAAATCAGCGACAGGATATTCCTTTAAAACAGGCGTCAAAAAAACTGGATACCCATAAATTATGGACTGCGATTTTAGATGCAGAAATTGATGCCTCACCATCAATTGAGCTTAAAGACACAGCATTTGTGAAAGACAATACATTTATATGTCCTTACGATGCAGTAAAGGATCCTTTAGAAAGTTTTGATGATTCAGATACAGATAAGGTGTTTGCATTTATTAACAAAATAGACCACAAGGCTTTGAAGGCTGAGGGTAAAAAAATAGAAGATATTGAATACAATGATGAATTAGCAAAAGAATTTACGAAAGAGTTTAAATTGGGTGAGGTGGATTTAAAGGCATCGAATCTTCATGAAGTACATATTACTAAGGTCAGAAATACTCGCTATCCTCCAGAAGAAGGGAGTGTGATTTATTTTCGCTCGATGCAAAGTAATGCATCATTAAGAAAACGTAAATACGCAATTGAACGTATTCTAAATAAACAGAGCATTATTTCAGATTTGGCTGAATTGTTTGATCCAGAATGTAAGCTAACAGCGAATTATTATGACATAAAAGTTAAAGATGAAGATTTCGATCGTTATAACCGAAAAGATGATCATGGCAATCAAATTAGTCTAAACCTTCAGCAAAAAAAAGCTTTTCAAAGATTGATCAATAGTGGTCCACTTTCATTGTTACAAGGTCCACCAGGCACAGGTAAAACTGAATTTATTGCAGCATTTGTACACTATTTGATTGAAAAGCAAAATGTAAAAAATATTCTTTTGGTGAGTCAGTCACATGAGGCGGTAAATAATGCTGCAGAGCGTATTCGTAAACACTGTGCTCGTTTGGAAACACCACTTGAAGTTGTTCGATTTAGTAATCGTGAAAACACAGTTTCAGATGGTTTAAAAGATGTGTTTTCAAAGGCAATCACCGCCCAAAAACGCGAACTCTTTTTAGCAGAGATGAAAACTCGTATTTCTTCTTTGGCTACAGCATTAGGTTTACAATCCGAAGTGATGGTCAAAGTGGTCGAGCTTGAACTTCAGCTATTTAAGCAAATCGATGATTTAATTCGTCTGAAAAAGATCTCTAAGAATATTAATGAAGTTGAAAATTCAAACACACTGAATAAAACCATTGATTTTGACTTAGCTACTCAAATCCAAGAACTTGAAGCATCAATTCGCAACCAAAGTGTCAATGAGTTTAATGTAGAAATTTCATCTAATACCATAATAGATTTTGAACTAAAAAATCGCATTATAAAAGCATTAAGTACTAGATTTGGATTGAATATTCAGGAAACCCGAAGTGTTCTGGCATTAGCTAAAGTCACTAAAGAGATGATTGATACGCTCTCTGGAGACTATGTAAATTATGATGAATTTTATGCACGTTCTCGTCAGCTTGTGATTGGTACATGTGTTGGTATTGGTCAAGGTCATTTGAATATCCGTGAAAACACATATGACTGGGTCATTATTGATGAGGCGGCTCGTTCTCAATCGGGTGAGTTAGCTATAGCAATGCAATCAGGCAAGAGAGTGTTATTGGTAGGTGATCACCATCAACTCCCACCTAATTATTCTCCTGAGCAAAAAAATGTGATCGCGAGAAAACTAGGTATTTCACTTGCATATGGTAATTATGACGAAATTGATAATTTGCTCAAAAGTGATTTCGACAGAGCATTTAACTCAAGCTATGGCCAACAAGCTAGTGAATCTCTTTGGACACAATACCGAATGGCAACGCCTATCGGAAATCTAGTTTCTGAAATTTTTTATAAAGGTAAATTAGAATCTTCGGGACGAACTATTTCCCAGCATTATGAGCAAACTGCTGATGTATTACGTTCAACTGTAACATGGGTGGATACATCTGATATGGGGCATGATGCCTTCCATTCAGAAGTTAAACAGAATAGAGGGAAGATTCGTAATAAAGAAGAAGCAAAAGCGATTATGACTATTTTAAAGCGGATTGCTGAAGATGACGCTTTGATTAATTATCTTAACAGCGTTAGAAAAACTGATGCAGCTATAGGTGTTATTTGTATGTATGCAGAACAAAAGCGATATTTACAGCAATTGTTCAATCAGAATGCATGGCCAGAAGGTTTCAAAGATCTAGTCAACATTGATACTGTGGATAGTTATCAAGGCAAAGAAAATCGAATCATCATCGTTTCAATCACACGTTCTGACAAATCTAATACTCCTGGCTTCATGATTATGCCAAATCGAATTAATGTTGCATTGTCGCGTGCGATGGATAGATTGATTGTAGTTGGTAATAAGAATGTTTGGACTGGAAGGAATAGAGATCTGCCATTTGGAAAAGTGGTGAAGCATATGGAAGAAAAAGGTATTGATGAAGGCTACAGATTTGTCTTTTCTAAAACTTTGAAAGGAGAAATGGTATGAACGCACAATTGAAGTATCATGAAATTGATTTTTTAATACCATCACAAGAATTCATTGTGAATTTCTCCTATGTTTCAGGGAAAGGTTTATCCTTTATTCGAGAATATATACTCCGCCTGCTTAATATTGCACCAATGACTAAAATGCAAATCTCTGTGTATTTTGGATTAACTGAGATTGAAGCAACTGAAGCGATAGATGATTTGATTGAACAAGACTTTATTAAATTAAATGCTGATGGTCGTTTGGGTTTGACAGATTCAGCAAAGAAATTGTTTACTGATGTTGCATCAGATGTGAGTTTGACTTCGATTGAAGAAAGTACGGCTAAAATAAGATTTGAGTTAGCTACATTTTGTTTTTTCAAAAATGAAAAAAATGTCGGGATAAGAAATTGGGCTTGCGGTTTAAAAATAAATGCACCTCCAGAACATGAAGCATACGCAGCTGATCATGTGAGAACAAAATTTCAAGATGAGTTTTTTCAGATTGCGGAAAACAATTTCCTTCCAAATTCAGTACTCAAGGATAATCATCGACCTCATTTATACATGATTAATTCAGTAATTCCGACTTATAAAGGCCCATTAAGGATAAAAGTAGATTTTAAATTGGATCATAAAGGTGATCCCTTATTACTAGATAAATTTTCAGATTTGAGTCATTCAGATCAGATGCATTCACTACTCGCTGAACAAATAGATCAAATGAAGCGTGTCAGCAATGTAAAGGAAATTGTAAAAGCTCAGGGAATATTTGAAGATTGCTACACTTCACAATTCTTAAACGAGCAGGGACATATAACAAATTTAACTGATGTACAAGATGGTATCAATGGTGAGATATTTGATGGGGTAAATTACAATTTATTAGTTGGTCCAATTTACCAGCAAGAAAATTGGAAAGTATTAGAGAAAGAAATCCATACTATTTCGAAACGAGTGAAAGGATCTAATCAGGAAAATAATTCAACGAAAATCATTTGGATTGCACCATCAAATCCATTTTGGGGTATGACCTCAAAAATAGGGATTGCGTTTGAAACCTTGCAAGAGGCATTTAAGGATAATAAGGGGACACTAGCAAAAGTATTCTTACCTATCAGGAATCAATATGATAAAAATACTGCTAAAAAGTGGTTAAATCATTTTAAACCCTATGCGAATATATTGAATGGTTTACGAGAAGGATTTTGTGATGGTAATGTTGAAATATTACTCATTAAAAATGAACTCGTTGCTATTAGTTACCATGTGAGTGATTCAGAGAGATTGCCTGTAAGTATGCCTATCGGTTTTTTCACAAAGGATCTTAATGTTGTCAATCACATAGGTAAAATTGTTGACCAATATCTAAATGGTTATGCTTCGTATGATGAACCTAATAATTGCGGGCATCTCCAAAAAATTACAAGGCGTTAATAGTTTCTCATAATTCATAAATGCCACAAATGTGTGGCATTTATATAGTAATAATCTAAATATCATTTACCTAGTACTAAGTACATAGAAAGCGAGCAACTGGTGTGGGAAACTCATAACTATACTAAGATATGTGTTGAAAACAATGCCAATGACAGTTTCAGTAATAAAAGTCTTGACAGTTCTAGAGGGTAATCATTACTCTATATCAGTATTAATGAATTTATTGTCACTTATTATCTATTTAACTTATGTTTACCTAAAATCTAGTTTATAAATTATTTTTACAATATATTTATTAATTTCAATATTTTGAATAAAAGTAATAGGAATTTATTAAAAATGAGTTCATGAACTCGTAGAATTTTTAAGTACATTTATATAAAAGGCTAAGTTCTCCCAGCAAAGAAATAGATGCCGTTTAGATAAAATTTTCAATCAAATAATCTTATTGTTGATATTTCTAGTCACATAGTCTATTTTCATTATATGAATTATTCTTCTTTACCCAAAAGACCACGTGGTCGACCAACCAAACACGGTTGTAACTATGCAGACACTAAAGAAGTTTTAATCCGCCGAGGTATCGAGTTACTGACCGAACGTGGAATGAATGCTATGAGCTTGGACGATCTCATGAAATCTGTCCAAGTTCCTAAAGGGTCTTTCTACCATTATTTTGTAAATAAAGAGGCTTTTATTTTAGAAGTCTTAGATGTTTATGAGCTTTATTTTGTGAAGCGATTGAATAAGTTTTTAAGTCAAACTGATCTTTCCCCACTAGAAAAGCTGCAAAATTTTGTAAAAGATGCGGGTGAAAAAATGCAAAAATATGATTTTAAACGAGGTTGTATTTTAGGTAACTTAGGACAAGAAGTGTCGTATTTGCCACAAGAAATCATTGCCCGAATCGAAAGTATCTTTAAGGTATGGGAGAAATTAGTTTCTGATTGCCTACATCAGGCAAATTCACAATATAGCCTAGCTGATTGCGATGAAGCTGCTTATCAGTTTTGGATTGGGTGGGAAGGTGCAGTTCTAAGAGCACGTTTGGTCAAATCAACAAGTCCCTTAGATGCATTTTATCGCTTGTTTACTTTAGCTGTAAAACAACAAAATCACGTAAAAAGTTAATTAAAAAAATAAATGCAGACGTCTGTATTTATTTTTTTAATTAATTCTAGATAAGCAGTCTAATTAAATAGAGAGGAAGTTCTATGTACAAAGGTATTGTAATTACTAAAGATGAAGCAGGTTACACATCACAAATTACTGAGATTGCATCAAAGCCTTTACAAGAAGGAGAGGTTAGAGTCGAAGTCAAATATTCAACACTCAATTATAAAGATGCTTTAGCCATTACTGGGCGTTCACCAGTGGTGCGTAGTTTTCCTTTGACCCCAGGCATCGATTTTTCGGGTGTTGTGATTGAATCAAAACATCCAGCATGGAAAGAAAGAGATGAAGTTCTACTGAATGGTTGGGGAGTGGGTGAAAAGTATTTTGGAGGGCTAGCCGAGCAAGTCACTGTTTCTGGTGATTGGCTCATACAAAAACCTTCTGCTTTTTCTTTTAAAGATACGATGGTTATTGGTACAGCAGGTTATACCGCAATGTTGTGTGTCATGGCTTTACAAAAGCATGGTATTAAACCAAGTGATGGAAAAATTTTAGTGACAGGTGCAAATGGTGGAGTAGGTAGTATTGCCATTATTATTTTGAATCATCTTGGTTATGAGATTACAGCTTCAACTGGTCGACCTCAAGAGTCAGAATATTTAACCTATCTAGGAGCGAGTGAAATTATTGATCGTATTGAATTATCTTCCCCAGGAAAGCCATTAAACAAAGAAGTTTGGGCTGGCGTAATTGATACTGTTGGAAGCCATACTTTAGCCAATGCATGTGCTAGTACAAAATATCGTGGTGCAGTTGCTGCGTGTGGTTTGGCAGGCGGAATGGATTTTCCAGCAACAGTTGCTCCATTTATTCTAAGAGGGATTACCTTATATGGAATTGATAGCGTGATGGCACCAATCGAATTAAGAAAAGAAGCATGGGAACGTTTGGCTACAGAATTAGATCAAACAAAATTAGAAACAGTAACTACTGAAATTCAGTTAACAGATGCTTTAAATATTTCAAATGAAATTTTAGATGGAAAAATTCGAGGTAGAGTTGTTGTACAGATATAGTTCAACAAAATGAGTTGTGGGACTGTTCTAAATTTTGTGTAAGTACTTAATTTTCATTTATCCTACTGAGGATAATAAAAAGAGGTACTTCACATGGATGAAGCTACAATCAAAAGTATGACAGCTGAATTAGCTAAAGGTTTAAAAACTCCTGAAGATTTAAACCAAATGACAGCCATATTTAAATGTATTAGTTTAGCAATGAATTGTTTTACGATTCAGTTCGATGATCGATTAAAAGATCATTTATAAAAAATGAGACTCACACAAAATAATTTACAGGCTCGTAGAAACATGAAAATACATTCTTTTGGTGAACACAATAACATTACTTTATCTAATAATTGTATTGAAGTTCGAGGTGCACGTGAGCATAACCTTAAGGATGTAGATGTTTCTATCCCAAGAAATGCACTTGTTGTTTTCTCAGGTGTATCGGGTTCAGGAAAATCATCACTTGCTTTTGGAACTATTTTTGCTGAAGCACAAAGAAGATATTTCGAATCTGTTGCACCTTATGCAAGACGCTTAATAGATCAGGCCGGAGTACCAGATGTTGATGCTATTGATGGTCTACCACCAGCAGTAGCATTGCAACAACAACGTGGTGCAAGTAATACCCGTTCTTCTGTTGGAAGTGTAACAACTTTATCAAGTCTCGTGCGAATGATTTATTCGCGTGCTGGTGCATATCCTGCCGATCAGCCAATGTTATATGCCGAGGACTTTTCACCGAACACTCCTCAAGGTGCTTGTCCTACCTGTCATGGTTTAGGTCACATTTATGAAGTTACAGAATCGACAATGGTTCCTGACCCAACACTCAGTATTCGTGAGAGAGCTATCGCATCATGGCCACCTGCTTGGCACGGGCAAAACTTACGCGATATCCTAGTAACCCTAGGGTATGATGTTGATCGACCATGGAAAGATTTACCGCAATCGGATAGAGACTGGATTTTATTTACTGAAGAAACCCCAACAGTTCCTGTCTATGCTGGTTTAAGCCCCGCTGAGACTCAATCTGCACTTAAACGTAAACTAGAACCCAGCTATATGGGCACTTTCACTGGTGCTCGTCGCTATGTCCTTCATACTTTTGCTAATACCCAAAGTACGTTGATGAAAAAACGTGTTTCACGTTTTATGGAAGGAAAAATATGCCCTTCCTGTCATGGTAAACGCCTTAAACCAGAAGCCTTATCTATTACCTTTGCTGGAGTAGATATTGGTGAGTTTATGCAACTTTCTTTGGATAAGTTAACTTGCCTGCTTGAGCCCATTGTTCTTGGCAATTTCGACGCTCATGATGCTGGAGAAAAGACTAATAATAAAGTAACCCAACTTGATAGATCTGAACGAGCAACAACAGGTAGAGCTGTGCATTCTGTATCTCCAGATGTAAGACGTACGTCAGCACTTTCAGATGAAAAGAAAATTGCTGCCCAGCGTTTAGCAAATGGTGTGGTGGGGCGTTTAAATCAATTACGCCAGTTAGGTCTTGGTTATCTAACATTAGATAGAGCCACACCGACTCTTTCAGCGGGAGAGTTACAACGTTTGCGTTTAGCAACACAATTAAGTTCTATGCTATTTGGTGTAGTTTATGTACTGGATGAACCGTCTGCTGGATTACATCCTTCAGATAGTCAGTCATTATATGATTCTCTCGATAAATTAAGAGACGCTGGAAACTCCGTATTTGTTGTAGAGCATGATTTAGAGCTCATGCGTCGTGCTCAATGGTTAGTGGATGTTGGACCAGATGCAGGAGAGCAAGGTGGTAATATTTTATATAGTGGAGTACCTCAGGGTTTAAGTGAGATTTCAGCTTCACGTACTGCAAGTTATTTATTTAATAAAATCCCAGTTACTCAAAGTTATGGACGTACACCCTCTGGTTGGCTTGAACTTAACAATATTTACCGACATAACCTGCATAATATTGATGCTCGTATACCTCTTGGTGTACTTACAGCAGTTACAGGTATTTCAGGTTCAGGTAAATCTAGTCTCGTTTCTCAAGCTTTACCCGAGTTAGTACTTTCATATTTAGGCAATGAATCTGAAACTGAAAACAATAATGAAAATAATCCTTTAAATGAAGGAATGTTGGTTACCGAGGTTACACAGGGTTCTCTGGCTGGTGATGTGGAGGCTATACAGCGTCTGGTACAGGTTGATCAAAAACCAATTGGCCGTACTCCACGTTCTAATCTGGCAACTTATACGGGTTTATTTGATCATGTTAGAAAGTTATTTGCTGGGACTCCTGAAGCTCGCCAAGCTCATTATGATGCTGGACGTTTTTCGTTTAATGTGGCTAAAGGGCGATGTGAAACTTGTGAAGGTGAAGGCTTTGTCAGTGTAGAATTATTGTTTATGCCAAGTGTATATGCCCCTTGTCCGACATGTCATGGTGCTCGATATAATGATGACACTCTGAAAATTCGCTGGAATGGACGTAATATTGCTGAAGTATTAGGAATGACCGTCAATGAAGCACGTGATTTTTTTGATGGAGAGGTCTCGATTGCTCGTTCACTACAATTATTAAAGGAAATTGGCCTTGGTTATTTACGTTTAGGGCAACCAGCGACTGAACTATCTGGTGGAGAAGCGCAACGTATTAAATTGGCGACCGAGCTGCAACGCAATCAGCGTGGAAATACACTGTATATACTTGATGAGCCAACTACAGGTTTGCATCCATCAGATGTAGATCGATTGTTAGTTCAATTGCAGCGATTAGTCGATGCGGGTAATACCGTGGTTATGATTGAGCATGATATGCGTGCCGTTGCACAAGCAGATTGGGTGATTGATGTGGGACCAGGTGCTGGAAATGCTGGTGGGAATATTGTTGTGGCAGGAACACCAAAACAAATAACAGAAAATCAAGATAGCCGTACTGCTCCATATTTAGTTAATGAGTTAGTGAGTCGTGATACTAAACGTTGATATTGCGAGTGAGTAGAATAAAGACTTAAATTAAAATCCTGTAAAATCAATCAGATATTTTTTTGTGCTCTATATGCGCCCCCGAATACGTAAGTTCTTACATTCCTTTTATTCAACACCAAATTCAAAAGTTCTTGAGATGAAATATAACTTAAGTAGTTATAGTGATTTGGACTTACTCAAAAAAATTCAAAAATCTAGCTGCCAAAATCTTAGAGCAGCCATTTGCAGCATCCTTTATGAGCGTGGTTATACACCTGCTGAAATCACGTTATTAACCAACGAATAGCTTTAATGTAAAAGCCCCCATAAATCTATGAGGGCTTTTTACTTTGATCACTTGATAGTGATTATGACTGTTTTAATATGATTGGCTTCTAGCTCTGTGACTTCAAAGTGTGCTCCTTGATAATCTAGAGTTGAACCAACTTCTACCACACCATTACATTTATCAAGAATCAGTCCTGCAACACTGATATAGCTAGCATCTTCTTCAACTAGATCTAATCCGGATACAAGCTCAAGTTGATACAAATCAAGCATGCCAGATGCTTTCCATCTGTTATCGTCCAGTTCGATTAAATCAAGTTGTTCATCAGCATCAGGGAACTCACCTGCAATTGCTTCAAACACATCCAAAGGGGAAATTAAGCCTTGTATGTTCCCAAACTCATCATTAACTAAGACTAATGAGCCTTTAGATGTTCTTAGAGTATTAATTGCATTAATAACTTTCATTTTTTCAAAAATGAAAATTGGACGATAGCGTTTAAGAAGCGTTTTAAGTTGTTCTTCATCATCTAGTACTTCTAATATTTCTTTAGCACGAACTACACTCAAGACCTTATCTAAGCTACCTCGACACACTGGGAACAAACTGTGTGGAACAGACAGTATCTGCTCACGAATCTTCTCAGGTGTTTCATTAATATTTATCCAAGAGATTTGACTGCGAGGAGTCATAATCGTTGCTACAGATCGTTCAGCCAGTGTTAATACACCACCAATCATGTAACGCTCTTCATCCGCAAATGCTTCTTGGGCTTCAGCATGATGGGCACTATCTGAGATAGTTTCCATTTTTCCACCCATCATTCTTAAAATTGAGTCTGCAGTACGATGGCGTAATGGAATTTTGGATTCGTGCTTTCTAGCATTACGCTGAGAGAACTGATTAAACGCTTCAATTAAGATCGCGACACCAATACCTGCATAAATATAGCCCTTAGGAATATGGAAACCAAAGCCTTCTGCTATCAAACTGATACCAATTAAGAGTAAGAAACTTAAACAAAGGATGATTACTGTTGGATGACGATTTACAAAACGAGTCAAAGGTTTAGAAGCAACTAACATAACAACCATAGCTACAATCATAGCTACCATCATCACATAAATATTATCAACCATCCCAATCGCAGTAATAACAGAATCAAGAGAGAAAACCGCATCCAATACTACGATTTGTGCAACAACTGCTGTGAAGCTTGCATACACAACATTCGTAGTCACTTGAACTTCAGTATGGCCTTCCATCCTTTCATGCAGCTCACTGACTGCTTTATAAAGCAGGAATAAACCACCAAGTAAAAGAATTAAATCACGTCCGGAGAATGTCCAATCAAAGATTGTAATCAGAGGTTTTGTTAAAGTGACTAACCAAGAAATTGCAAATAACAAGCCTAATCGCATTAAGAGTGCAAGGGAAAGTCCTATTACACGGGCTTTATCACGTTGCTCTGGAGGAAGCTTATCGGCCAAAATAGCAATAAAGACCAGATTATCAATACCAAGAACAATTTCTAGAACGATCAGCGTTAATAAGCCAATCCAAATTCCAGGGTCTAACAAAAACTCCATCAGTTTGTACCTCTAATGAGTCTATTAGGAATTTTGCTTTTTCTTGAGTTGATACTCGGCGAAGGGTCCATAAAATTAACCTGTTCAATTTATCTAAAATTATTATGCATGATCTTTAAGTTTAGAGTTTAAATTTTTATAAGTAATCTAAAATGTGTATAGAAGTAAAAATGTGTTCTGAGTAAGAAGCAGGTCAAGCTATTAGGCAAAGTAAAAAATGCTTTCACTTTGTATAATCAATTGTTGTTTTACTGAAATTAATCAGTCAAAGATTTACATTTGAAACTCGATTCAGTATTCTTTCGCTAATCATTAAGTGATTCGATCATATGCTAGCCAATAAGTTATCAAAACTTATTCTCGTATTTGTCCTGTTTTTGTTTGCTATAACAACGACGGGGATTTATACGTGGGCGCCAGTTTTTGCTAAAAATATTGATCATCATCATGAATTGAATATTTTTGTTGAAGCTGAAGATTCAAGTCAATGGTCTTTGGTTCATCATGAAGATGACCAAAAATCGTCTATAGACGATACTAAAAATCATAATTGGAAAAGCTATGATGAACCACAGTTTCATCATTCAATAAAACCAGATCAAGCCGAGAATCACTTTACGATTGATCCCATATTTATTTTAAGTTTTATTTTTCCTCTTATATTACTTTTTCTGGGGCTATTTGAAAGGCCAATTCGTGTATACGATTTTAGGAAAAGAATATTCTATTTATTTAATTCCTATACATTTACAAAAGATCTAATTGTTCTAAGAAATTGATTCACCTATACAAAAAATAATTTCCATTTTTTTGTATAGGTAAAGTCATGTCTAAAAAATATCAGATATTCCTTGCCTGTGGTTTAGTAGCAACAGCGACTCAATTATTTGCAGAATCTAATTACGCACAGCTACAACAACAGGTAATTTTAAACGATTCAATTTTGAAGAGTTTACAAAAGTCTCAGCAAGCATATGAAATTAATCAAAAATATGCAGGTAGATTGTCTAATCCAACGTTTAATGTTGAATTAGATAATCTTGGTAATTCGGATTTGAAACAACTAGATGGACCAACAACAATGATTGGTCTATCGCAGGACATTCCTCTCAATAATAAACTTGCTTTACGTAAACAATTGGCGGGTTTTCAGGGCAATAGTAATCAATTTGAAATTGTTAAACGCCAAGCTGAACTAAAAGCCGATTTACGTTTATGTATGTCAAATTGGTATATAGCGTCAAAACGTGCAGAGATTTATTCCACTGAAAGTAAATTGAATGCACGCCAAGCGAATGTATTAAATGAGAAATTAAAATTTGGACGGGTGATTCCATCAGATGTGCAACTGAGTTCAGCTTTATCCTCTGAGGCTAAATTACGTCACCAAAATGAACTTAAAAAAGTTCAATTCCAAAAAAATCTCTGTGGAAAATTTGTCACTGCACTTCCTGAAGCTGCAATTGAAGTTCCTTTGAGTATTAATTTTTCAGATAGAGTCAGTTTATCTGAGCAAGAAGCATCGATTAAAAAGCAATTAGCCCAAACGCAATTTGATCTCGCGAAAAAAGAGGCTGTACCAGACATCACATTTGGGGTGGGTGTACGTAACTATCAAGAAACCAGTGATAAAGTATTTTTGGTATCAACCTCTATTCCATTATCGGTTTTCAACCGTAATAAGGGAAACATTGCACTTGCCCAAGCAGAACAAACAAATGCTGAAGCACTTTCTGAATTGATCACGCGTAATTCTAAAATTGATCTAGAAAATAAAGCTATAGAAATCTCTAACTTGATTGATTCAATTAAACAATTTGATCAAACCGTTTTACCTGCGACCAAAGAAAGTTTACGTATCGCTGAAATGGCTTATCAAGCAGGGAAAATTTCATTGTTGGAATTTAACAGCATTAAACAGATATGGTTGGATAAACATCTTGCCCGTTTTGATTTGTGGTTGGCTTTGCAAAATCAAATTGCAGAAGTTGAACGAAATTATGTAACCAATTTAAATCAAGAATAAGGGTGAATGATGATGAACAAACCAACAAATAAAATTGTGGCTACAGGTGCAATAGCTTTACTGATCGTACTGTGTGCATTGGCTTGGTATAAAACAAGCAATAAATCACAAACTTCATCAGCACATGGGGAAGCGACTGAAGAGAAAGTTGCAGTCGCTGGTGATGAGAAAGGTCCACATGGGGGGCGTTTATATCGTGATGGCGATTTTTCAGCCGAAGTAAAAATCTTTGAAGAAGGAGTTGAGCCACACTTACGAGTGTATGGCTATTTCAAAGATAAACCATTAAAACCAAATGAAATTAATGCCAATATCTTTATTAAGCGTTTAGATGCAGAACAAACTATTACTTTTAAGCCTGAAAGTGATTACCTAATTGGTAATGAAATTGTTTATGAACCACATTCATTCTTGATGGTCATTAATGTTGATTATCAAGGTAAAAAACATAGTTGGAAGTGGGATACCAAAGAAGGCCGTGTCACCATGCTTGATAGCAGTATCAAAAGCAGTGGTTTGGAACTTCTTAAAGTTGAACCAATGATGTTTGAAAATGCACTGGAACTCAAAGGTGAGCTTAAGTTCCCTGATAATTTTGAAAGTTTTATCACACCAAAAGCGAGTGGGACTTTAGTTAAAACGTATAGCACGATTGGTGACAAAGTGAGTCAAGGTGATCTTTTAGCGACAGTACAAAGCCAAGACCTCATCCGTTTAAATGCTGAGCGTTCTATAGCGATGGATACATTGCAATTTTCTCGCAAAAAGATGGAACAAGAACGTACATTATTCCAAAAAAGAGTTTCACCTGAAATTGATTATATTAACGCTCAACGCGAGTTTGAAGATGCGCAAATTCGTGCCAATGAGCTGAACAGCTTAATCCGTTCATATGGTGGTTCTGGTAATGGTACGATTGAAGTCAGAGCGGCAATGTCGGGTACGATTCTACAGGTACTTGGTGCTGTTGGTTCCAATGTTACTCCTGCATCACCGCTATTCAAAATAGCCAATACCTCACAGTTGTTAGCCATAGTCAATGTTCCTGCTGACAAACTAAATGAGATCAATCCAGACAATAAAGTAACTGTTAAGCCTCAAACTCAAACAGGCACAGAGGAAGCTTTAGGGCGTATCAAATACATCAGTGATGTGATTGATCCGAAAACACGAACTGCACAAGTCTTTATTGAAATCTCGAACCAATTCAAATGGCGCTCAGGGCAGTTAATTACGGCTCAAATATTTGAAAAGCAAACGATGAAGCAGATGGTTGTCCGTGAAGATGCCTTACAGACCTTCCGTGATTGGGATGTCGTATTTATTCGAGTGGGTAATGACTTTGAAGCACGTCCTCTAGAGTTAGGCGATAAATTTAATGGTTACGTTGAGGTTAAATCTGGCCTGAAAGCAGGACAAGTTTATGCAGCAGGTAACTCATATTTACTGAAAGCAGAGCTAGGTAAATCTGGCGCTACTCATGATCACTAAGGGGTAGCGATTATGTTTGATCAAATTGTAAAACTCTCGATTAAGAATCGTTGGCTGGTACTCATCATCTTCTTATTTGTCGGAGCATTTGGCGTTTATAACTATTTTAAACTGCCCATCGATGCTGTACCCGACATTACTAACGTACAAGTTCAAATTAACAGTGAAGCACAGGGTCTATCTCCACTGGAGATGGAGTCACAGGTCACTTACCCAATTGAAACGGCTTTGGCAGGGATTCCAAATCTAGACTACACACGTTCTGTATCAAGATATGGTTTGTCTCAGGTCACAGCTATTTTCAAGGAAGGCACGGACATTTATTTTGCTCGTCAAATTGTCAATGAGAAACTTCAAGGTGTTACTCCAAACCTTCCGAGTGGAATATCGACTTCAATGGGACCTGTTTCTACAGGTCTTGGCGAAATCTTTATGTACACGGTGGAAAATGCGAAAAATAATCAGAACCCACTTTCACCGACTGATCTCCGGACATTACAAGATTGGGTCATTAAGCCCCAGTTGCGGAATGTTGAAGGTGTAAATGAAATCAATACAATTGGTGGATATTTAAAGCAGTTTGTTGTACAGCCTGACTATGCTTACTTGCGCAGCATTGGACTAGATCAACAAGATGTTTTGGATGCCATTTCAAAGAACAGCATGAATAAAGGTTCAGGTTATATTGAGAAGAATGGCGAACAGTATTTAATTCGTTCTGATTCTCAAATTAGCTCTATTGAGCAAATTCAGAATATTCCGATCACCACAAGTAGTGGTTATATTTTACGACTTAAAGATGTTGCTAAAATTTCAATAGGTCACGAGCTGCGTACAGGAGCAGCAACCAAGGATGGTCAGGAAATTGTTCTTGGTACAGCCTTTATGTTGATTGGTGAAAACTCTCGAAATGTTGCACATGCAGTAGATCAAAAATTACAGCAAGTTCAAAAGTCTCTACCTGAAGGCGTTGAAGCGAAAGCTGTGTATAACCGTACTACATTGGTTGATGCCACCATTGAAACAGTGAAAAAGAATTTACTAGAAGGGGCCATTCTTGTCATTGTTGTTTTGTTTGTTTTTCTTGGGCATTTCCGTGCTGCGCTTATTACAGCGATGGTTATTCCTTTATCTATGCTCATGACCATTACAGGTATGGTGAATCAGAAAATCAGTGCAAACTTGATGAGCTTGGGGGCTTTAGACTTCGGGATTATTGTTGATGGTGCGGTTGTTATTGTGGAAGCTTCACTTGCTAAATTAGCTATGAAGCAAAAACAGCTGGGACGAATACTGACGAGACAAGAGCGTTTTACGACTGTTTTTGAAGCGACTAAAGAATCAAGAAAAGCCATTCTGTATGGTCAACTTATTATTATTTTGGTGTATTTGCCAGTAATGACCTTAACAGGTGTTGAAGGCAAAATGTTTACCCCTATGGCTGCAACAGTGGTGATGGCATTGGTTGCAGCAATGATCCTGTCGGTAACATTTGTACCAGCAATGGTTGCTCTAGTTACCGCAGGTAAAATCAAAGATGAAGAATCTAAAATTATTCATTTTATTAAAAAGCTTTATAACCCAGTTTTAGATTGGTCGCTTAATCATCGCTACTTATTAGTTGTATTTGTTGCGGTGTTTTTTGTATTTAGTGCAAGCCTTTCAACACGTTTAGGCTCTGAATTTATCCCATCCTTGGATGAAGGTGATGTTGCACTACATGCTCTTCGTATTCCGGGTACATCTCTGACTCAAGCAATAGAAATGCAATATGCACTTGAGAAAGAAATTAAAAAGATTCCTGAAGTTCAAACCATCTTTGCCAAAGTAGGTACTGCGGAAATTGCAACCGACCCTGTTCCACCTAATGTGGCAGATAACTTCATCATGTTAAAACCGCGTAACGAATGGCCGAATCCTGATAAGGAAAAATCTGCTGTCGTTGCTGAAATTGAGCGTGTTTCTAAAGGTGTGTATGGAAATAACTACGAGTTTACTCAGCCAATTCAAATGCGTTTCAATGAGCTTATTTCAGGTGTTCGTACTGATGTTGCGGTCAAAATCTATGGGGATGATTTAGAGCAGCTAT
The DNA here is from genome assembly GCF_044057475.1 of Acinetobacter sp. P1332. NCBI lineage: Bacteria > Pseudomonadati > Pseudomonadota > Gammaproteobacteria > Moraxellales > Moraxellaceae > Acinetobacter > Acinetobacter sp. P1332. The sequence continues at coordinate 1,729,052 of NZ_CP171157.1, read as the reverse complement.
TGGAATTAGGTAATCGTGTTTCGGATGTGTTGGAAGGGGTAAATGGCACGGCTGATTTGAAAGTTGAACAGATGTCTGGTTTACCCATGGTATCCGTTGAACTCAAAAAAGACATGATCGCCAACTACGGTTTAGACGCTGAAGATGTACAGGAGCAGGTTTCAAGCCTTATTACAGGACAAACAGCAGGTAAGGTTTTTGAGGGTGACCGTAAGTTCGATATTGTGGTTCGTATGGATCAAAACTCAGTTACTGACTTAGAAAAAATCTATCAAATTCCTTTCAACTTACCTGATGGCTCAAGTGTACTGATGTCAGAATTAATTGAGTTGAAGAATATTCAAGGTCCAAACCAGATTTCTCGTGAGAATGGTAAACGTCGAATTGTAATCACAGCGAATGTACGCGGTACAGATATTGGAAGTTACATCGCGGAAGCTCAGTCAAAGTTAGATTCCGAATTTCAATTACCTGAAGGCTATTGGCTCACTTGGGGCGGTACATTTGAGCAAATGGAGTCTGCTACAAATAGGCTCTTAATTGTAGTTCCAATTGCTTTGATTCTAATTTTTGCCATGATCTATATGGCACTCGGTAATTTTAGAAATAGTGTGTTGGTATTTACAGGCGTTCCTTTTGCTTTAACAGGCGGTGTAATCGCATTAGCTTTGAGAGACATACCATTTTCAATATCTGCTACGGTTGGCTTTATTGCACTATCAGGTGTAGCTGTATTGAATGGCTTAGTCCTTGTATCTGCGATTCAGCGCTTAACAAGCCAAGGAGAAGAGCTTGTTGAAGCAGTAAAGCATGGTGCACTAGAACGACTTAGACCTGTACTCATCACAGCATTGGTTGCCTCTTTAGGTTTCATTCCAATGGCATTTAATGTCGGGATTGGTTCTGAAGTACAACGACCTATTGCAACCGTGGTGATTGGTGGAATCATTTCCTCTACGTTGCTGACTTTGATTATCTTGCCGACACTTTATATTTGGTTTAACCAAAAACGTCGAAAGAAATCAGAAGATTTTGCTGAACAGCAAGAAGCCTAGAAGAACTTTTGATGACTAGCATGATGCGAGATAAAAAGTTTAAATTTTTGAGGGTGTGGCTAGCCTGCATCATCAGTCTTGCACTATGCCTGCATTTTAATGAGCATGTGACTGAAATAAGTCTTCAAGAGCATGACTATGTGGATGCAATTCACTCTCACCATCATGAAGTAAATCAGCAGTATTCACATAGTCATCAAGATAATCTTTATGAACATTTTGTTGGCTATGAAGCTATCAAAGCAATTGCAGTCATTTTACTTCTGTTAAGTATTCGGATTTTTGACCGAACTAAAAATTATATTTTTTTAATGGCAAGCCGTATTTTCAAACCACCAAAAACTTCAATGAGTTCTCAATTCATTATTTATTTTGGAGTTTGATTTATATGCAAATTATTGATTCACATTTTGTGAAGTTAAAAAACTACTTAAAGCTCTTTATTGCTCTAAGTATATTACTTGTTAGTCCTGCACTTTTTGCACATGGCGTAGCAGAAGGTGATAAGGGCTATATTCAAGAAATTTATGGTGTCCATGTGATTCCATTCATTTATTTGGGGGCCAAACACATGGTCACTGGATATGACCATTTATTATTTCTCGTTGGTATTATTTTCTTCTTATACCGTATGAAAGATATTGGTTTATATGTCAGCTTATTTGCCATTGGTCATTCAATTACCATGCTCATAGGTGTGTATTACAACATTTCAATGAATGCCTACATTATTGATGCAATCATTGGTTTTTCTATTGTTTATAAAGCTTTAGATAATTTAGGTGCTTATCAACGTTGGTTCGGTTTTCAGCCCAATACAAAAATTGCCACACTGATTTTTGGTTTGATTCATGGTTTTGGTTTAGCTGTGAAAATTCAAGAATATGAAGTGCCAGATGATGGTCTGCTTGCGAATTTGATCTCATTCAACATTGGTGTCGAATTAGGGCAATTCATGGCATTAGCTATCATTTTATTGCTGATGACGATGTGGAGAAAAACGCCTTATTTCTTCAAAACAGCATATCAAAGTAATGTCTTTTTAATGTTCTTTGGTTTTTTACTTGTTGGCTATCAACTTACCGGCTTCATTATTCAATAAGGATCTAAATTATGTATAACGCTGAAATTCCAAAAGATGTTGAACTACCATCTTCAAAAAAACTACTTAAATCAACGGCTATTGCAGCTGTAAGTGCTATCGTTGTTTTAGTGACCTGTGTGATGCCTGCTGAGTATGCGATTGACCCTACAGGGATTGGTAAAGTACTTGGATTAAGCAAAATGGGTGAGATCAAACAATCCTTAGCGGAAGAATCAGAAAATGGGATAGGAGAAGCTCAAGTGGCTTCAATTCCAAATCAAGTTAAACAGGAAACTGAAAATTTAAGTAGTGCATTACCATTGGGTTCATCTTCAAAAATGCCGATGCCTCCAATTGCCAAAGAAACAATTTCACTTGAGTTAAAACCAAATCAGGCAACGGAAGTGAAGCTAAGTATGCCTAAAGATGCGAGTGTAGCCTTTGATTGGAAGTCTTCAGGTGGTGGCTTAAACTACGACACACATGGTGATGCTGTAAATGCACCAAAAGGTTTCTATCATGGCTATGGTAAAGGGAAAAATGAAACCGCTCAACAGGGAACATTAACTGCTGCATTCGATGGTAAGCATGGCTGGTTCTGGCGCAATCGTACTGAAAATACAATCACTGTGACTCTAAATGTAGAAGGTCAATTTAGTGAAATGAAAAAAGTCTTTTAATTTTTAAAATTCCAGATGAGGTTTAGACCTCATTTGGAACCTGTTCTGCATAACAATTAGGTTCTAAATAAAGGAGTCCCTAAAATGCTAGAAGTATTAAAAAATACAACATATAGGCATTTGTTCTTAGCTCAAGTCATTGCTTTGATTGGTACGGGACTCATTACGATTGCGTTAGCTTTGCAGGCATATGATATTGCCAAGGGTGAAGCAGCTCAGGTACTTGGGATAGCGCTGGCAATCAAAATGATTGCATATATTGGTGTTGCACCTATTGCTTCAGCATTTGCGGAACGACTACCACGTAAAAAAGTTTTAGTAGTTTTAGATATCATTCGTGCTTTAACAGCATTATGTCTGCCTTTTGTCACTCAGATTTGGCAAATTTATGTCTTAATTTTTATTTTACAATCTGCATCTGCTGCCTTTACACCAACATTTCAAGCCATGATTCCTGACGTATTGCCTGAAGAAAAAGAATATACAAATGCGTTGTCACTTTCACGTTTAGCCTATGATTTAGAAAATATCATTAGCCCAATGTTGGCTGGATTTCTTCTGACCTATATTAGCTATCACAATTTGTTTTTAGGAACAGTAATTGGATTTATTGGCTCAGCTCTATTTGTTGTCAGTGCAAAACTACCTATTGCTAAAGTACCTGAGTTTAAAGGTATCTACAGCCGTATAAAGCAAGGGACAAAAATTTATTTTAATACACCGCGTCTAAAAGCACTTTTGGCACTAAATCTGGCAATTGCATCAGCCAGTGCAGTCGTTATCGTAAATACAGTCGTTCTTGTTCAAACGACCTTTGGCTTGACGGAAAAAGCGACGACATGGGCATTTGGTTTATTTGGTTTGGGTTCAATGTTGGCAGCCTTCATATTGCCTATAGTCTTAGAAAAGTTAAATGATCGCTCTGTCATGTTAACTGGTACGGCAATTTTGGTAGCTGGCCTGTTCTGCGGATATTTAATATCTTCTTATAGAGGGCTTTTAGTTTTGTGGTTTATTTTAGGGACAGGATATTCTGTATCACAAACGCCTACAGGTCGTTTAATTCGTAAATCTGCATCGAGTGAAAATAGGACTTCATTGTTCGCTGCCCAATTTGCATTTTCTCATGCTTGTTGGCTGATTACTTATCCATTGGTAGGATGGTTAAGTACTAATGTGGGAACATTATTTACTTTTGTCCCTATGGCAATCATAGCTTTAATCGCAATGTCTTTTGCTTTTTTCATTTGGCCAAAACAGGATGACTTGATTTTAGTTCATTCACATGATGATTTACCTGCGGATCATGAGCACTTAGTGAATCACAAGCATGGTAAAAGGCATGAACATGAATATGTGATTGATGAATATCATCAGAAATGGCCTAAATAGATGATTGCTTATCTATTCTTGTTTTTGAGTGCCTTTGGAGCGGCTACGCTACTTCCTTTACAGTCTGAATCTGTTCTAGCAGGATTATTGGTACTCGGTGAATATTCTATTGTTTTACTCATCCTAGTAGCTACAGTGGGAAATGTCCTTGGTTCTTGTCTAAATTGGTGGTTTGGTATGAAACTGGAACTTTTAAAGAATAAAAAGTGGTTTCCTATTTCAGAAAGCAAATTACTACGAGCCCAAAATTTATATATGCAATACGGATCAGCAATATTATTTCTAAGTTGGGTTCCGATCATTGGCGATCCTATTACCTTAGTCAGTGGTGTATTAAAAGAGAAGTTCATTAAATTTTTATCAATTGTTATTTGTGCAAAATTATTAAGATATATTTTTATTTATTTGCTTTATCTTGGTATTTTTTAAGTAAATTTTGAACATTTTGTTTAAATAATGTACAGTTTAACTTCTTTATATCTTGAATATTAATTTAAAGAGGGTGTTATGAGCAAAATTTTATTTTTTTCTTTATTGATACTTACAGTGACAAATGTAAATGCCCATTCAGGCGGTACAAATTCACAGGGTTGCCATACCAATAGCAAAACAGGTGATCATCACTGTCATTAACAAAGAGTGAGTTGAGCACAGTTTTTAAGTGATATAACAAACTGTGCTCTTTTTTATGTATAACGTTTAATTAGGGCTAAGAAGTCATTCAAATCTTCTTCATTTATTTTTTCTAAATCACTAAGTACATGCTCTCTAAGATGAAGCTCAATTAGTTCATTCATTAAACCTGTTATTGCTCCTTTTACGGCGGCAATTTGTTGTAGAACTTCGATACAAGAAATATTTTCAGATAATAAGTTCTGCTCTATGGCATTGGTTTGACCTTGTATCCGTTTTATACGGTTCATGATTTTTTTGTTTTGATTTAAGTGAGACATAGCTTTTACTCATAAAAAATATATACTGTGGAGGAGTATCTATTGTGGCACATTCAAATGCAATATTTAAGTAATGTAAAAAGTAACCATACCCATCAATTTGATGAGGGGAATCCTTTAGCACAAAAGAAAATTTTGATAGCAACCATTTTAACTGGCGTGATGATGGTCTTTGAAATTTTTGGGGGATGGTTTTTTAATTCAATGGCTTTGTTAGCAGATGGGTGGCATATGAGTTCACATATGCTGGCGTTAGGCTTAGCATATTTTGCGTATAGAATGGCTCGGAAATATTCACAAGATCAGCGTTTTTGCTTTGGCACTTGGAAAATTGAAATTTTAGCCGGTTACTCAAGCGCTATTCTATTGATGGTCGTTGCTGTATTTATGGGGATTCAGTCTGTTGAGCGTTTAATGAATCCAGTTAATATTCACTACAATGAAGCAATTTCAATTGCTGTAATTGGATTGATTGTAAATTTCGTATGTGCATGGTTGCTGCATGACAGTAGTCATCACCATCATCATGACCATGCTCACAATCATGATAATCATGACTTAAATCAAAAGGCTGCTTTTTTACATGTTGTGGCTGATGCAGTGACTTCTATATTGGCAATTATTGCATTGTTTGCCGGTAAGTTTTTTGGTTGGGACTTTCTGGATGCTGTATTGGGTATTGTAGGTGCCATCTTGGTCGCACACTGGTCTTGGGGATTAATTCGTGAAACAGGTAAAACCTTACTTGATGCTGAAATGGAACATCCTGTAGTTGGTGAAATTATTGAAGTCATTGAAGAATTAGATGCGCAGGCTGTTATTACTGATATTCATGTTTGGAAGGTAGGAAAAGGTAAATTTTCTTGTATTCTTTCATTAGATTCTGATAGCAATAAGCTGACAGCCGATAGTGTCAGAAAAGGGCTCTCTATACACGAAGAAATCGTTCATGTTTCCGTAGAGATAAATCGAATAACTCAGTTTCAAGTTGCTATATAACTTACTCAAATTAAGCAGGTCAAACAACCTGCTTAATTTTTATTACGAGAAACTTATTTATATGAATTGTTCAAAATTTATTTCAATACCTTATTACCTGAAAGCACTGTTAGCATTACATCTCGCAGCTTCATTAACGAGAGTCATAAAGCTAATTCAATCGAGGTTCTGTTTGGATGAACATGCAATGACTGGGCTGCGAATAAGAAAGTCGGTATTCTGTTCATCATTTTTAGATATTTTGTTTGAGGGAAGTTATTTCTACGCTAATTCAAATGGCTGATGTTCTAGAATATATAAAGAGAGAAGTAATAATTAGTTGAATTTTCCTTTATTTTACAATTAATTGTAAAAACAATAATAAGTGAGGAAATTATGGTTTTTTAGTCTAAAGAGTAAATGTTGTTATTGTAGTGCTAGTATCGATACAATTTTTATCATGTGATTTTACTATATGCAAAATCAGGTAGCCGAAAAGGCTGGTGTCCCCATATTAACGTTAGCTGCATTAGGTGTGGTTTTTGGAGATATTGGTACGAGCCCACTTTATGCGTTAAAAGAAAGCTTCCATGCAACACATGGTATGCCTATCAATGAAATTAATATTTTGGGAATTCTCTCTTTAATATTTTGGACTATTACCCTGATTGTCTCGCTTAAATATGTCATGGTGATCATGCGAGCCGATAATAATGGTGAGGGGGGAATCATGGCATTGTTAGCTTTGAATCTTCGTCAAAAGGGGCTCTCGAATAGAACAAAAATAATTATTACTACTTTAGGATTTATTGGAGCATCTTTATTTTTTGGGGATGGAATCATCACCCCTGCAATGTCAGTGTTATCTGCGGTTGAGGGTTTGTCTATTGCTACACCTACACTTGCAAAATACATTGTCCCTATCAGTATCGGAATTTTAACAGCTTTGTTTTTAGTACAAAGGCATGGCACGGCTATAATGGGGAAGTTTTTCGGTCCTATCACTTTATTGTGGTTTTTAGCCATCGGTGGATTAGGGGGGATGAGTATTATTCAAAGCCCTTCAATTTTGGCCTTTTTGAGCCCGCATTGGGGAATTTCTTTTATCCTCACTAACCCGCTAATTTCTTTTTTTGTGATGGGGGCTGTGGTATTGACCGTGACAGGCGGTGAGGCCCTTTATGCTGACATGGGACATTTTGGTGTTGCACCAATTCGGTTCGGTTGGTTCCTTATCGTACTGCCTTGTTTAATTCTGAATTATGCAGGACAAGGTGCTCTATTACTTCGAGATCCTACTGCTATTTCTAATCCATTTTATTTATTAGTTCCGTCATTGTTACTCTATCCAATGATTGTACTTGCTACTGCTGCCGCGGTTATCGCATCACAAGCATTAATCAGTGGTGTATTTTCAATGGCAAAACAAGCAATCCAGTTAGGGTATTTACCTCGTTTAACGATACAGCATACTTCTGAATCAGAAATGGGCCAAATTTATATTCCTTTTTTAAATTGGCTTTTATTTATTTCTATTATTGCAGTTGTTCTATTGTTTAAAAGTAGTAGCAATTTAGCAGGAGCCTATGGTCTAGCTGTTACTGTGACTATGTTCTGTGACACTCTTCTGGTTGGTTTTTTAGCTTATAGTTATTGGAAATGGAAGACTTGGAAACTTATTCTATTTATTGTTCCATTCGTTGTAATTGATTTGGTACTCTTAAGTTCAAACCTATTAAAATTCTTTATTGGTGGGTGGATGCCTGTAGTGGTTGCCCTTATTGTTTTCACATTAATGATGATCTGGAAGAGAGGTAGGGGGGAGCTTCAGACAAAACTTCAGAGCGATACACTACCTTTAGATATGTTCATTCAACATGTAGATGATTCGGTTAATAAAGTTACTGGAACTGCCGTCTTCCTCACGGGTACACCAAATGTTGTTCCCCATGCACTTTTGCATAATTTAAAGCACAATAAAATTCTGCATGAACGAAATGTATTGGTTACAGTTGATGTCCAAGATATACCGTATGTTTCTAAGGATGATAGGTTTCTTGTTGAACAGTTAGAGCTAGACTTCTTTCGGATTAAATTGAATTATGGTTTTAAAGAACAACCCAATTTACCTATAGAGCTTGAAGCTGTTTTTGATGCTTATCATATTGAGTTTAATCTAATGGAAATCAGCTTCTTCGTTTCACGTGAACGAATTATTTCTAAACAGAATAAGCTCTTAGATAAATGGAGAGAACAAATATTTTCGAGTATGCATAAGAATACTAGTCCTATCAGTGATTTTTACCAGATTCCATCGAATCGTGTGGTAGAGATCGGTAGTCAAATAGAAATATAAAGATATAAAAAACAGTCGAAGCTTATACTTCGACTGTTTAAATTACATAGAAAGAAAGTTAAAGCAAATTAAACCAATTAATGCAGAAGCTGCAAGGACGTACATCACTTTGAGCTGGAAATGAAATAAGCCAACCAAAGCTACAAGTGCAATTAACGCAGCAACAATATCGAAAGAGCCGTTAAATCCTGTTGGCCAAAGTACATGATAAGCAAAAAATAGGGCAAGGTTAAGAATCACACCAACAACTGCGGCTGTAATAGCCGTTAACGGAGCTGTAAATTTGAGCTCATTATGTGTTGATTCGATAATTGGTGCACCAGCTAAAATAAAAACAAAGGAAAACAGGAAAGTAAACCAAGTGACTATGCTTGCTCCAATGGTGCCCGCCAAGAATAAATGATCTGAGCCTAAGAGTGCTTGATTGAATGCTCCTAAAAAGCCAACAAATGCGACCACCATAATTAAAGGGCCGGGCGTGCTTTCACCTAGAGCTAAGCCATCTATCATTTGAGTCGGACTTAACCAACCGTAATAGCTTACAGCACCCTGATAAACATAAGGCAATACTGCATAGGCACCACCAAAGGTGAGCAGGGCTGCTTTCGTAAAGAACCAAGCCATTTGGGTGTAAGTATGATCCCACCCCAGCGTTAAGCTTAGGCTCAGGATTGGAATAAACCACAGTAGACCACCAATTAGCAGAATACTGCCCAATCGTTTCCAGCTAAAGATCGCATGTTCAGGTGTAGGAGTATCATCATCAATTAAAGCACGACCATAATCTTTTTTACTCTGCTGGTGTGCGTTTCCACTAGAAAATAGGCTTGGATATTTTTTACTGGTTAGATAACCAATGATTGCGGCAGAGAGCACAATTAAAGGAAAGGGTAAGTTGAAGAAAAATATAGCAATAAATGAAAGGGCTGCAATCAGCCATAAAAATTTATTTTTAAGTGATCGACTGCCGATTCGATGTGTTGCATGAAAAACAATGGCAACAACAGCAGGTTTAATACCGTAAAAGAGCCCTGCAATAATGGGTACATCACCAAATTTTACATAAACCCATGAAAGACCAATCAAAATAAATAGTGAGGGTAGTACAAAAAGAATCCCTGCAACTAAACCACCCACGGTTCTATGCATTAACCAACCGATATAAGTTGCTAATTGTTGTGCTTCAGGGCCCGGTAAGAGCATACAATAGTTCAGTGCATGCAAGAATCGCTTCTCTGAAATCCAACGCTTTTGTTCAACCAGTTCTTGGTGCATGACCGCAATTTGACCTGCGGGCCCCCCAAAACTAATGAACCCCAATTTAAGCCAGAATAGGAATGCTTGCCAAAATGAAACTGACTGTATCTCTTGTTCTGGTTGTATAACAAGTTCTTGTTCCATGATTATTCTCTTGATAGGTTGGCATATAAGCCATCGAAAATGTAATTCGATAATGCAAATAATTGGTCATCGTCACTTATCTGACTTCGAATTCCTTGAATAACTTTTTCAATACCGATCGCTTCTGGAGGCTCAATTCCTCCTACATCAAGGTAATGAACAATTTCAGCGATTTTCTTTAATGCGGGTGTTTCTAGATCAAAACTATGTAAAAGAACTTCGAAGGTCACCCAATGATTGACATGACTGAAAGTTGCATCATCAAAATCGAATCCAAATGCATCTTCGGGGCAATCAGTTGGGGTTTCTAACCAAATGAATGTTGGTGAGGTATCTATAAAGGTTTTGATTAGCCATGCAGAGGCTAGACGATCAATCCAAGGTCTTTTACGTGTTGCCCAAATTCTGTTTTGATAATTACCTTTATCCAGATGTTGAATATGAGCTTGTATAGCTTTAGGTTCATTGACTTCACCGAGACGTGCAATAGTGAGTTCCAATAAGGAAAGTTCATTAAGAACTTGTACTTGAGTCTCATCTGGATAATAGTCAATGTCTACAAGTGCATCGATGCTTTTTCTTAATTTACGAATCTGTTTGAGTAGTTCTTTCTTATCATCTTTAGTTTGACGATCTCTTATTTCCGTGAGTTGTTTATAGAGGGTTTCGTACTCTTCTTTTCGACTGAAAATAGGTGCGAGTTCAAGATTTAAAGGTGGCTCTGCGTAAAACATATAAGCAGTTCCTTGTTCAGAAACAACATCATTAGCAATAGAGGTAAACTTCTCACTATGATTAATAGGGAGTATGTAGACCCCATCTCTAAGGGTCGCGGCACCACTTGCTTTCAAAGATCGCCAGACTCTCATCCGAGTGCTTGTGTTCTGTGTAGGCAGAGATGTTATGAGTAAAGAAATAGACATGTAGTATACTCAACATATTTGTAGAATATATTACTAATAAATTTTTAAACTTCAAAGACGAATAAATGATTTCCTATAGTAGGAAAAATATTAAGAAAATATTTATCCAGATTTCTAGGATTTATAGATGTTGAGCATAAAATTGATTTTGTTTAATTAACGAATGGCTTTGTTGCACAAACCTATCTGTAAAGGCTTTTTCAGCGATATAATTTTCAAATGAAGAAGCCTACACACAAAATCTACCGCACAACCAATTGGCCCGCATATAACCGAGCACTCATGAGTCGCGGAAATATTGCCATTTGGTTTGATCCTGCTACGCAATGGTATGCGCCATCAAAAGGCAAACAAGGGCGAAATCAAACCTACTCCGACGCAGCCATTCAATGCTGTTTAATGATCAAATCTTTATTCAGACTTTCTTTACGCATGGTCACAGGTTTTGTTCAAAGTCTAATTAAACTGTGTGGATTAAATTGGATAGCTCCAGATTACACCACGCTTTGTAGAAGACAAAAGCATATTGATATTGTAATCAGCTACCAAAAAAGTAGCGATGGGCTGCATCTACTCATGGACTCTACAGGCATGAAGTTTCTAGGTGAGGGCGAATGGAAACGCAAGAAACATGGACCTGAATATCGTCGCCAATGGCGTAAACTTCATATTGGTATAGATGCTAAAACCCTACAAATACGAGCAGTTCAGCCTACAACCAATAATGTCAGTGATTCACAGGTGCTTGGTGATTTACTTAATCAGATTCCACAAGATGAGCAGATTAACTCTGTTTATACCGATGGAGCTTATGACACCAAGCAATGCCGTCAGGTCATTGCAGATCGGCAAGGGCATGCGGTGATTCCACCTAGAAAAAATGCGAAACCATGGAAAGATACAAAGAGTAGCTCGCTAGAGCGAAATGAATTACTTCGAACAATTAAACGTTTAGGCAGGACACTATGGAAAAAATGGTCAGGCTATCATCGTCGAAGTTTGGTTGAAACTAAGATGCATTGCATCAAATTATTAGGAGATAAACTCAGTGCAAGGAGTTTTGATAGCCAAGTGAATGAGATCCATGCACGTGTAGCAGTCCTTAACAGATTTACGGAATTAGGTCGACCACTTACCCAAGTTACGCCTTAAATTTGGCTCAATTAGGGGCGCTTTGCATTTCAAATCTTTGTGCAACAAAGCCTCTTTAAATTGCGCATAAGTATTGAGAACAGCATCTTTAGTTGGTCCAAGTACACATTCCAAACGTCTTAATACCGTAAAGGGCAAAATGATTTTACCGAACTCTGTATGCGGAAAATCCCCCCAAAGATCATTCGCATTGTTCCAAATAAAACTTGCCAGTGTCGATTTAGTATTGTTTGGTGCAGATGCCATTTTATTTTCAACCTTATTTTGCAATAGTTAAATATTATGCAATAAACGTAAATTTTCCAACCTTGAAATGCAATATTTAAAAAATTCAAATCTGACTACTTTTTTATTTCATAATAAAGACTTAATGTTAAAATTTATCACAGGATAATCATTAGGCTTGGTGTGAGATGCCAAATAAGCAAGAAAAAATGACAGCATTTGGACAGTTTCGTATCTTAAAAATTGGAACAAAGTATATTCAAGCTGAACTGATCGGTAGTGTAAAAAATTATCAAGCCCAACTTGTCAAAAATACCGTACTATCAGATATAGAAATAGGTGCAACCATTTTTCTGCGAGTAAATGATCAATCTACCCAAAACAGATACGGCACTAAAGTTCAGTTTGAACCAATTGAGCTTTTAACTGACCAAGCTGAAATTGAGAAATACATTTTGGCTGACAGGAAGCGAGTAGCAGAAATTTATATTCAAGCAGCACAAGAAAATTTGGATAAAGGTTGGTATAGCGGTGATGCCATAGATAAGGCACTATTTTTTAGCGCAAGCCATCCAACTTATAAACCAATCAATATTGAGCTACGCCACAGACGACTCAAAAATATCATTCATGCTTGTTGTAATTATCAGCACAAAACAACAGAACACTTCATTAATTTGTGTCGAGCAACTATAGATATGTACAAAGATGAACAACGATTGAGTGATTTGGAATTGAACCAGTTTGAGCAAAGCATCATTAAGATACAATCCGATTTGAATTCATCAGAAGAAAATGCTCAACAAAAAGCAAATGAATATTTGAGTCAACTTAAAGAATTGTTAAAAAGCTAAATTCACTTTCAACCTTATAATGCAAATTTTAAAATTGATTAGTTCAAGTAGTTCAACCTTAGATTGCAAAAATTAGAGTTTGGTAAGTTAAAAAATAAGGCGAGATTTAAAAAAATCCCACCTTAAAATGCAAATAGCCTTATTTTTATGGTCTAGAGCGAAGAGTTTTAATCGATGGTACCCAAAGAAAGACAAATTTCGCCTATTCTTGGACTGCCACCACTCTCCTAGACAAATATCATCTATTCTTTTTGCATAGGAGAGAACATTATGAGTCGACAACGATACAGCCCAGAATTTAAAGATGAAGCTATTAAATTGATTACAGAACGTGGATATTCTGTCACTGATGTAGCAGAACGTTTAGGTGTATCTGAGCACAATATTTATAAATGGCTAAAGGTCGTACAGCCTTTACGCAACACCCCCTGATGAACATGAACTAATCGAAGCAAAGAAAAAAATCCTTCACCTTAAAAGTCAGCTTAAACAGACTGAAGAGGAACGAGAAATCTTAAAAAAAGGCCGCAAGGTACTTTGCAAGCTTGCCCGAGTAAAGTATCAGTTTATCCTTGAATTGTGTGATTCATAGAGATCGTTTCAATTTAGCGATCTCTAAATCCACCTCTAATATTAATTATTAAAAAACAAATGCCTCACACATGAGCACATTGGAATTACTTAATTCACAGCACCAAGTACAGGTATCAACTTCGGTCCAGCCATTCTCGCTTTGCTAATGATATCCACCAGCTCATAATAAGTCAGTTCAAACTTATCATCACTATCAAAAACATAAACCATGTTCTTGCCTTCATATTCTTGCGGAGTAGGTGGTACAAATCGTTTCGGGATTAGGAGTTGAGTAATTTGTTCGTCAGTAAATTTAAATAAGTGCATGTTTTTATCCTACTCTAGGTAAGTCAGACCATTTTGTTAAATACGATGGTGATCTAAGGTTTTGATTCATGTGCCATGAGGCTTCTTGATTGTTGGCAATGCCTAGCGTAACGAGATTCTTCCCAAACCGTTCACTGATGGCTTCAATAACATCTGAAAGTTGTTCGCGCTCTTGCTTATGCGAATAGTCCGTGAATAGATCAGGCACAAATTTGGATTTATCCTTAATTTCTAAAAGTACGATTCCTGCCTTTTTATACTTAAAACCCTTCTTAAATATCTGATCGATACCTTTCATTGCAGCCTTGGTGATAAGTAACCAGTCGTCTGTATACTCATGCATCTGAACTACGGTGTATGGGGTGTAACGCTCAGTCTTATCAAATCGACTGGTTTGAATATAAACCCCAATCATCTTGCATATTGAGCCATCATCACGCATTCGCTTTACTGCTCTGGCTACATAGAGTCGCACCGAAGCCTTTAGATCATCAACTTCATACACAGGGCTGCCATATGAACGGCTGCTGATAATCTGCTTTTTGGCTACTGCATCATCAGTCAGGTCGATACAAGACAAACCCTGTAACTCAAGTACTGTCTTTTCCATGACGATGCTGAATTGCTTTTTAATTTCTTTAGGATTGGCGTTAATCAGATCTAGAACAGACTGGATGCCCATAGCATTGAGTTTCTTGCAGTTCTGCCTGCCGACTCCCCAAACATCAGATACATCGACTTGCGCCAGTAAAGTCTCAGCAGAGCACTGGTCCATATGAACTAAATTACACACGCCACCAAAATACTTGTTCTTCTTGGCTAAATGATTGGCAATCTTGGCTTCAGTTTTAGAGCGACCGATTCCAATACAGCAGGGTAGGCCTAACCATTGGAATGTTTTAATTCTCATATCTTGCGCATATTCTGTCAGGTCAAATAAGTGCTCATACGCTGTGAGCTTTAGGAAGCATTCGTCAATTGAATAGACTTCTTGCTCTCCAGGTGCAACATAACTCCCGAGAAGCTCCATAAAGCGTCTGGACATTTCACCATACAGAGAGAAATTACTCGAGAGAACCTGAATGTTATGTTGTTTGATCAAATCCTGAATCTGAAATACAGGAACCCCCATCTTTATACCTAAGTCTTTTGCTTCTTGGCTTCTTGCCACGGCACAGCCATCGTTGTTGCTGAGCACAATGGTTGGGCGATCATTTAGGGCAGGGTTAAACACACGTTCACACGAGACGTAGCAATTATTCACGTCAACTAACGCGAATATTTCATTTTCACTTTTCATTTTTATTCTTCTTTTTATGAACGGTGATGAATACGTTTTAAATTAAAAGTCACTACACCCCAAATAGATATTGTCTGACTGTCGTTGGGAATGATGTGATTGTATCTAGGATTCTCAGCTTTTAACCAAAGGTCTGGAAGAGGGTAGTCTTCATCTCCGAAAATCTCTTTGATTTCAGACTTAGACATCTTGCTTGTAATCATTAACCGCTTAATTGTCGAAGAACTATTATCAATTAATGCAATTACGATATCGTAGTGCTTTGCTTCTATACTGCGATCAACAATGATCGGATCATTAATCTCAAAACCTGCATCAAGCATCGATTCACTGTCTACGTAAGCGATAAATGTAGAAATAGGGTTATGAATAAGGAACTCATTCAGATCGAGTGCTTTATCTTGTTCATCCTTGGTACTAAATGCAGGACCAGCAGGAATGCGCTCTAAAGAGACTGGAATTGAGACTTTGGATTTGGGTAGTACTGCGGTTAACCCTAATTTCTCAACAAGTTCATTTTGAACAGCGATTTGTTCTAGAACTGTATTGATGGTAGGGCTTGGCTTACCCTCTGGACCCATGAGCTCTTGCAAAGATGACCATGCGTCATCAGAGAAGTAGATGGGCAACTTCTTAGACATGTGATACTCCTACGCTACAGTGGCGTGTTTGGAAGTAGAATTTGTCTAAATATGATATTACTAACAGAGATTAAAATTCAAATTTAAAAGTTGTGGATAAACAAGGAGACGTCAAAATAAGTCGTTTTGTTTCTGCTCATCGCGTGGAAAAGTGACGAATTCATCAGACATGTGAAAGAAATATTCATGCGCATGCTCATGATCTGCAGTTAGCCAATCTTTTCTATATTGCTCTGGAATGACGATGATTGATCGTTTTTCATTCTTAGGTGCGTGGAATTGGTTCATGAAAGGGTGATGGTCTGAATTAATGGTTAACATTGAAAATGAGCGTACTTTATTCCCATTTATCACAGCGTCATCATAGATACCAGCAACTGTAAAAGGCTGATTATCTTTGCACTTGATGGTATAACAGTGTGGCTTGCCATTGATGTATTTCGGTTCATAGAACTCTTGAACTGGCACCAGACAAAACTTGCTGTACTTCCATGCATGTCGAAAACTAGGTTTATCACCAACTGTTTCTGTACGAGCGTTATAGGTATGACTGCTGAACTTCAACTCTTTCGCCCAGCTTGGTAGCAATCCAAACTGATAATCGTAGATTGCTTTTCTAAAAATCATGTACCAATAGTTGATGGTATTACGGTTCAAGTTAAGCAATTAGGAAGGAGGCAAGATGAGCTAGCATTTTGCCTCCGCCAGACCGAAGTCAGAGTTGCATCATGAACTATACTCATCTTATTCAAGAAGAAAGATATAAGATTCAAAACTTTTGTAAGTCTTTAATAAATCGTAGAACTTCTAACTTCTGCTCATTACTTAAAGCATGACTAACTTGTATTATTTCTGCCGATAAATCGTTTTCTACATAAAAATATGCTGTTGGTAAATCTAAAATTTCTGCAATTTTGGAAGCCATTAAAAAATCAGGAACATGTTTTCCACGTTCATACTGATTCATACGCGCACTAGCAGAAGATTCATCAATTCCAGCCAAGATCCCCAAGCGCTCTTGTGAAAGTTTTTTTGCTTTGCGCGCTATACGTAATCGTAAGGCAAAAACATTTAAATTATGTGTTGACATTATACATAAGCACCCACCTTAAAACTAAGATTTTCTTAGTTTCAACTTGAGTTATTACTAAGGATTCCTTAGTATTGTGAAATCAAGTAGTCTACATTGCATTGCTCGATGGTAACTTTTGAACAAGCTTGCCAGATCTGCGTTGATCTCAAGTGCTTATTTTTGATCCTCTACCAATTAGTTATGAATCTATATACAGTTCAAAACTAAGGTCATCAACTCTCTTTTGCTTTAATTGTGCTTATACATGTCAAAATATACTCTACCTTTTTACAGTGATTTTTTTCACATTTTACTGAATTATGAAATCATCGAATGGCGAGCGAATGACTTTATAAAGGCTATTTTTAATGATAGACAATTTGTTAAACTCTCTGAAAAGCAAAGTATTTATAGAGGATTAAATATACTAGTAAAATGCAATTTTCTTTTAACAGTGAGAGATGAGGATAACCGTAATATTTTTAGATACAGCGAATCCTCTTATTTAAAATCCTATCGAAATGTTGAAAAAGTAAAGAAAGTCAAAGAAGCATTAATTGAGGAACAAAAGAGTTTGGAAAATGCACTCGAAAGACGTAAAATCGAGAAAGTTTTCATTGAAAATATCATTACTAAAAACCCAGATCTACAATGTTTTTTCGACAAATATGAGAATGTTATATCTAAAGAGTTAAAGGAATTAGAAAATAAGAATAGTTTTATAGTGAATATTTTCAATGATATTGAAAAAGATCAACTTGAATCATTCTAATGAGGGAGAACTACAAGTGGCTTTGTTGCACAAAGATTTAAAAGACAGTACTCTGCTCATTTGAATAGAACTCAAGTGACAACTTGGGTATGAGGCCGACCTAATTCTGCAAATTTATTCAATACAGCTATGCGTGCATGGATATCATTTACCTGACTAGAAAAACTCCTTGCCGTTAATTTATCGCCTAATAATTTGATGCAATGCATCTTGGTTTCAACCAAACTTCGACGGTGATAACCAGACCATTTTTTCCAAAGCGTTCTTCCTAAACGTTTCACTGTTTTTAACAATTCATTCCTCTCTAAAGATCTCAATTTCTAATCTTTCCATGGTTTTGCATTTTTTCTTGGCGGAATGACTGCATGTGCATCTCGATCTAAAATGACTTGTCTACAGTGCTTCGTATCATAAGCACCATCGGTATAGACTGAATCAATTTGTTCATCTAAAGGAATTTGAGCAAGTAAATCACCGAGTACTTGCGAATCACTCACATTATTTGTTGTGAGTTGTACTGCACGTATTTGAAGGGTTTCAGCATCGATCCCAATATGAAGCTTACGCCATTGGCGACGATATTCAGGTCCATGTTTCTTACGTTTCCATTCACCTTCACCTAGAAACTTTAAGCCAGTTGAGTCTACGAGTAGATGTAATCCATCACTACTTTTTTGATAGCTAATTGCAATATCAATATGTTTTTGTCTTCGACAAAGCGTACTGTAATCTGGCGCAGTCCAATTTAATCCACACAGTTTAATTAGACTTTGAACAAAACCTGTGACCATGCGTAAAGAAAGTCTGAATAAAGATTTGATCATTAAACAGCATTGAATGGCTGCGTCGGAGTAGGTTTGATTTCGCCCTTGTTTGCCTTTTGATGGCGCATACCATTGCGTAGCAGGATCAAACCAAATGGAAATATTACCTCGGTTAATGAGGGCACGATTATAGGAAGACCAGTTAGTTGTACGATAGGTTTTAGGCGTAGGTTTATTCATTTTGAAATTATAATGCTGAAAAAACCTTCTAAGCTAGGTTTGTGCAACAAAGCCACTACAAGTTATAAATTGCGTGATTCACAGCCGCATAACTGAGAGCCTGCTAGAGTTCAAGCGGGCTTCACTGGAAGCTTACATCAGCCAAGAACAGTTAACACTATTAACTGCAATTGACCGTAGCTATTTATGGCGAATTGAAAGTGGAGAAGTCAATATTACTGTTGAAAACTCTATCAAATATCTAAAATGCTAAATGTTAACCCCAAAATACTACTCCCTTGATAGATACTTTTTGAGTAGGTAGGGGGCCAATAGATGATCAATCTTCAAATTAGTCCTTAGTTTTACTTCTTCAATGATATCTATAAGTGTTTCCGTATTCTGATGAAGCTGAGACTCTAAGTCTTCAATTTGTGTACGTAGATTTTTATTAGTATCGGAAAGAGCCTGTCTTGTCTTTTTATTCACATAAAGTTGCTGTTCTTTTGCTTTTAAGTTTAATGGCGAAATTTGTTCTGATAAATATAAGCTGATGAGTTTCTTCCTTTCAACAGAACTTAAGGTACTTAATCCGCCAGATATATACCTCTTAAAAGTTAAGCGGTTATGTAGAGCTTTGTGCGAAATAGGCGATTTCTCAAAACCCTCAACTAACATCATTTGCAATTCTTGCTCTATTACTTCATCTAATTGTTTACCACGTAACATTTCAGGATTCCTTAGACTCAATTTTTTGTTGCTCTATGGCAAATAGTTCACTTAATGTTGTTGGTAATTTAGTGATCGTATCTCCATAAGGAAAAACAGGAATAGGTATTAATTTATTTTGCCTATCAAGTGCTTTTTCTTTTAAATCCCTTAAATAATGAATTTTTTGACGGAACTGTGCAAGCATTTCAGTATATGTAGAATCATGAGCTACGATTTGTTCTATATATTCAAACTCAACCAACAAATTATTCAAAGTGTGTTGCAGAACTTCTAATTCACCTTTTCGGCCAGTTAGAGCAAAGTTTCCACATTGATCGCCAGATTGACAGGCAAGACGTTTAGGACAATCATGCACAGCAACCTCACGCATACAGCCGCCAAAAGGTAAGGGATGTAAACAGGCATGCCGTTGAACTAATGAGTTAGCTAATGTTTGATCTTCTTTAATCAATTCATTAAATGATTCAGCAATATCTTGAAAATACTCATCAAAAAATGAGTCCTTTAAATAATTAGATACTTCAATTTTTGAGTCAAAAGTCTGTAAATTCATCTTTAAATTATTTTCTAGATCTAACTGTTCTGAAAAGAACATTAAACCATCTTGCTTAATAGCATCTATTGGGGAATCAGTTTTCTGTGCTTGATTAACTACGCTTGGAGACATCAGATCATATTTTTCTAGCATACTAGCCGCAACTTTACGTTGCTTTAACGCTAAGTGGTGATAATATTGATTTTGTTTAATATCCACACGCCCCATTAGCATTGCCTGCAAATGCTCGGCTAAGCCACTAAGGGCAAGAAAAGTATTTATGTTATGTCGTGGAATATGGCTGGTTAATCTTGAATGTTCTGATTCTGTTTCTAATAAATTATATTTTTGGAACACTGACTTAGTTGAATTAACTGACCTAGCACCTAAAAAATTATTAATCATTATCACACTGAATGGAACCACAAGTGATTTAAAGATAAAATCTTTCCCCATATTAATAGATCTATATTCATGTATAAAAAGCAAATCTTCGTAAGCGATCTTTTCAATTTTACCTTCATAATTAAACACATAATCAATTGGATTTTCTAAATTTGATTTGATTAATGATTTTAGGTGTGCATCAATATCCTTTTTTAAATAATATCTTTTGTTATTTACACCATTTTTTTCAGATCTTAGAATAGAAACTTTATTAAGATTAAGTGTAACAGTCGCTCTTTGTCCAGCCCGACCTGATTTATATTCTTTCAAACTAAAAATAGTATTAATTAAATCATCAATCTCAAGATAATCTTCCATTATATCATCTATGGATTTAGGAAAATAATCTTTACAGCCTTTCGATCTTATGTAATTTAGATGACTTCGATATTCAGATGTAAGTTCCAACACAGATTTAAAAATACTCTCAACTAGTTTTACAGATGATGGCTCAACCCAGTGGATTCTATAACCAGCACCTTTGGCACCGTGATATTGAATACCTAAGGTATATTGCTTAATACCATCTAAAGTTAAGTGTTTTTGGGTGACAGGATCAAGTATAGGTTTTTTAATTAAAGCATCTGTTTTTAGAAGAATAACTTCTGTCGAACGTAAACCAGTGATTATAAGCAATAACAACAGATTGAGAACTATCTTTTCACCATTCGTTTTACACAAACTTATTAGCGAAACAATATTAATAAATGTCTGAATAGAAATCAGCTTTTCTTTATTAAGATCATCTTCATCAAGCTCTAACTGATCTATCAAAGCTTTTGTTTTTTTTGCATTCGGTGTTCTATTTATAGAATTTATGTATAAATATTTTTGAGAAAATTCTAATGGTTGTTCAGTAAAACCATAATGATTTAGCATTTGCTGTAATCTAAGATATGTTCCAGCATGGTCAGGAAGGTTAGCTTTATTTGAGTTTTCAGCTAGTATTTTAAAAGAATTTTCTAAAGTTAATGTTGATAAGAAGCAGGGATGAGTATTCTCGGGATTCGTTCTAAATAATTCACTAAACCAACGCTTAATAATAAGCACCTCTGCATATAATTTTTGCGGAGAAGTTTTTGAATTAGCCTTTCTATAACTAAGAACCATTACAGCTTTAATAAATTCTTGATACTTTATGTTTATAGGAATGTCATTTATTCCTTTCATTCTTCTCGTTGCCTGAAATGAAAAACGTGTTTTTCCACTACGTGAAAGCAACCATCCTGAACCAATAACCCCTCCAGCCCATTCAGGATCAGTCCATTCCCATTTGAAATTTGGTTTAATATTTTCTTTAAAGAAAATCTTCTGTTCATCAATAAAAGCATTATATTTTTCAAAATTCATAAATATCACCCTTGTGTGTTTCACAACGAGCAATTACGGATTCAATTTCAAATTTAGTGGACTCATGGACTCGAATAAGTGGATTTCTGGAAATACCTATACCATCTGACAGTTTGATCAAATCATTAATTTCATTTTGGATACTTTCTAGCACATTCCTGTGATTAGCATCTATAAAGGGATGGAAATACATACAACCATAACAATTGCGAACAGGTTGAAATAGACATTTGTCTTCATATGAACACCCACCTATATCATAATGAATTTTACTACCAATATTTCCTAATACTTTTTTTCCATGCCAATCTTTCTTATAAATCAACCTTCCAGTGAGAAGCATAGCTATCATTTGTTTGTACAAGGAATTATTTCCAAGTGCTTGAGCTCTAATTTGAGCTAGCTCTGGTGTAGAGAAAATATAATGCCTAGCTGTTACCACTGAAGAATGACCTAAGATATATGCAATTTCCTCAGCAGAAGATCCTGCCATTGCCAAACTATAGCCGACATGATGCCTAAAATCAGAAAAAGAATATTTTTGTTTTATCATGTCACCTGCAAGTACAGCTTCTCTGTAGGCTTTAGGAGCAAAATCAAATAATTGTGTATTAATCACTTTTGAGCAAAAGCATGCAGAATTTTCTCCTAAATCAAATAACTTATCTTTTAGATTTAAGTTATATCTTTCGATATAAGTAATGATGATTTTAGCAACTTCTTCTGGTAATTTAATTGCTATCTTTTCATGTACATATCTAGCTTGTTTAGCATATGGGATTAATATGCTATAACGATGGAATTGATCTATCGTACGTGTGGTATCTATTTTTATATCTTCAACAGCTAGCTTAGCTAATTGGACAGGTCTAAGCCCAGTTACATACACCAAACCAAGTATTGATGAGTAAAGTAGTGTTTGTTTATCAATGTGTTTAAAATCATCTTTAATTACTTGGTTTAATTTGATAAAACCTTGTTGAATCATTGAAATAAGTGGGTAATCAATAGAATCTTCATATTCTTGATAGAATAAATTTGAATTAAAAGATTTAGGTCTAGGAATAAACTCCAGTTCATAATCATCTTCTATATCAAAGTTGGGAAAATCTTCTAAAATTAGTAGTTTCAATAAAAATTTTATATGTGCATAAGTATTTTGATGATTTTCTAGAGGTGCAATTTCTATCAATAATTTTTTTAAGTTTGCGTAACTAAATTCTAATTCATTATTTTTTAGATGATTTATTAGAAAATTAAAAGTATGAAACTTTATACTCAAATGGGATGGCGTATTTTTTTGAATAAATGAAATCAGAAAAAATTTAAGTAAAGTAGTTTCATTTTCAGAAAGTTTAGAAAAATCAATATTCTCGGTCTGGCCTGAATAATAAAATTTCCAAATAGTATTTGCTGAATTGATGCAATTATCATCAAATTTATCTGTAATTAAAAATCTAACAATTTTTGGTATTTTTTTACTCATACCTTGAAGAGCAATCGTCTGGTGATCATTAAAGATTGATATGAAATGCTGCTCATGAAAATCATCAAAAAGTTCAAATTGCTTCATTTTTTATAATTCCCATAATTCTTGCGATATACGCTGCAAATTTATAAGATTGGCACTATCGACAATAAATCGTTTTGCATAGTAGCTTGGCATTATGCTGTTAGCACTCCAACCACCTAAGACACGTAGATTTTCTTGTGCTTTTTGCATAATTTCATCATTGCTTTGAGTTAGCGGAGATGCACTTTCGTTTCGATACTTTTTTATAGCAAAAGCCAAAGTGATATAAGCCCATGTATGACGACATACATGAGGGGTAAACTTTTGAATCGATTCTATATTTATATCATCAAAATATATAGGATGTAAGGTCCTAAAAACTTGCTCTATCACCTTAAAAATCGCATTAATAGACGAATAGCTCAGCGGGGAGTAGGGCGGTTTCAGTGATGTAAACAAGATATCTGAATCATTAAGATTCCTTATCTTTTCCATATACAACATCAAAAACTTATAATCCATGCTATCTAGTTTTATAACCCTGTAAGATTGCTCATTTTTTATGCTAGGCTTTCTCTGTCTGGAATCATGTTCATCATCCGTATTGGTTACTATGAGACTATATGAATCAGAATTGATTGATTTTTTTATCGATCTTTTTGTGAGTAGCATTAATTCACCCACCCGCAAACCGTAGTTCATCATAAGATGCACAATCAGAAAGTTTCGAAGTTGATGTGATTTTGTTGAGAATGGATTGTCTTTATTAATATTAGCCGCCTGATCTGGACGAATAATTTTATAAAGCATAACCACCATTTCATTGGTTAAACTTTTAAAATTATGATTAATATTACTTTTTACAGTTAAACTACGTTTAGAAAATTTACTAAAAATCTTTTTTTTGTTCATTAAGAACAAATCTATCTTTTTCCTACGATTTGTTAGATCTTTGATTTTAATATCTTGATAGCGTATGTTCCAGTATCCATCTAAAAGATACCCGAAGTACTTAAACACTGACCGCAAACGCTGTGTAATGGTCATATAGTTAGTCTCAATATTTGATCGAAGTCGAATCAAATTTGTTTCTAATTTTTTATTATTTTCTAAGAAAACAATAAAGTTATCGATTTCATTCAAAAAAATCTCAGGTTCATATTTGGAGGAAAAAAATGATTCACAGAACAAAGTTGAATATTTCTGATACCAAAATTCATACCAAAACTTAAGTGCCAACATGTCTGATTGTTGTGTGGCAATACTTTGAAATCGCAGGACAGTTGTAGAATAGAGTAAAGGATAGAGACAAGGTACTGTAGCTGAAGTATCAAACAGTAGAACTATGTGATTTTGATTTGAATAATTTTTTGAAATTTTAATTGTTTTTACGACAAACATTCTAACTACCAAGAACTTTATGAAGTAAATAAAATATAAACATAAGTGAACTCAATGTGAAATATTATTTTATATAAGTGATTGATTTTAGGTTAAGCATAGAGATCTATGAACTTAACGTATCATGTACTCAATTTAACATAATATACATTATACGTAATCTAAGTCATTTATAAAAAGCCACATCATCAATTGTGGCTTTTTATAAATGACTTAGATTACGTCAAATTCAATTCGACGGTTTTTCTTACGACCATCTGCAGTCGCATTATCAGCAACAGGTTTGTTCGAGCCTAATCCTTCGACGCTTAAACGTTCAGCTGCAATACTTTTATTGATCAAATAGTTTTTAACAGCTACAGCACGCTCTTTACTTAAAGCAAGATTCTTTGCAGCGTCACCTGAACTATCTGTGTGTCCAATAATTTTAACCTTTTTTCCACCAACCTTATTCAGAGCCACCGCCATTTCATCTAAGATTTGAGTTCCACTCATAGCCAAAACTGCACTGCCAGATTCAAATTCTATAATTCTGTTTTTAAGTGCTTCATCTACAATTTGCTGCTCAGCCTGATTGACAGAAAGCTGCGCATTTAAGCGATACGGTGGTGTTACTAAACTTTGGAATAAGTTTGTTGTTGGCTGAATTTCATTTGAACTCGATATTTTTCCATTAAGTTCCATTTGCGTACCACGTACAGAAAGTTTACCTTGGTGAACTTTTTTTAACTCTGGAACCACCATATTCGCAACAGATTCACTCCAACCATTCGGAGCATTAACTGCTTTAACCTTTATTTTATCAATCACTTGGTCAGTGCCATAGACACTGTACATCTTGTTCAAAATGATTTGCTTACTGGCATCATTTGGAACAACACCTTCAATAATAATCGGTTCAGCCCAGACATTCACGCTCAAAACCAACGTTAAAGTCAGCAGCCATTTATTCGACTTAAATCTATGATTTATTTTCATATTTTATTAATCTATAAAAGTTTTTTTAAAAAGTTTCACAGCTTGTATTAAGCTCAATTGCCGCTCACACAAAGCTTGCTCCAGCGTTGCCAAACCTGCATTTTGCTCTAAATATGCATCAATCCAATTGGCTTGAACCAATGAAACCCAGTGATCTGAATCTAACTTTTGCGTGAAAATTTCACTTAAAGTCATAATATCTGCCCCTTGAAAGCCAAAAAGCAGTACCGGTTTTTCGCTATGCAAAATCCCTATCAGAAGCTCAGCATTTTGATTTTGAATAAAAAAACTAATTAGATTGACCCAAAAAGCTGCAATTTCATAGCAGTAGCTAGAGTTATTAATAGGTAAAATCAACACTTTAGTTAAGCGACTAGTACCATGTTGAATGACGGGCTGTAACAATAACCCGAGTCCAATCATGCTTTGTGCAAGCTCGTAACTGCTCATTCTTAGTAATTGAGCAAATGAATGTATCGTATGGTGTTCATAAAATGCCGAAACTTCGCTGTGATTAAAAACTTGTATCTCATTATTTAATTTAGATAATTTATCGAGCACGATATTAGGGTCACGTATCGAACGTACCACACGATTCTTTTGAAATAAGTCGATTAAAGTTTGCTTATAGCGATATGGCGCATAAATAATATTATCAAAACTATTTTCAACTTCTAATAAATGACTCAATACCATTGGAAATTGACGGCCAGAACTATCGTGACTGGCAATCAAATTTGCCACAAGAAAATTATTTTCTTGTGGATTGGCAATAAAAAAGTCTAATGAAGGTAGCTTTTCATACGCTTGACTAAATCCCTCTGATTGCATGGCATGTTCTAATGCTTCAGTAATCCACTGATCAATTAGTTGAATTAAGGCATACTGACCGCGTGTTTTTAAGAAATCACCACGTGCAGGACATTTTCCGTAATATAAAGCTAAAGTCCGCAGTTCATCCATCGCAATACTCCTTACAACCTAGCCACTTTCTAGAAATCATAAACGAGGCTCCTGTATACCTGGTGTTGGAGCTTTAGGACTTGCAGCTGTTGCTGAAGGTGTGGTTTGCGCTGCCACCACACGTACGGATTTATTGGTGACAATTTGATCGACCAGTTGCATGCCATTGTAACTGCGCTGCCCGCCTACTCCACCATTGGCGTCCCCGCTGATTAAACGGAAATTGACTTTTACTGCAAGCTCTGGATTTTGCTGATTTCTCCAAATCATTTCATAGCTTCCGCCACGTTGCGTTCGCTCAGCACCATCAATTAAACGATTAATACCATATTCACCAGGTGCCTCAAAAATCGTATGCGTTTTCCCATCTAAATCAATGGCTGTAATACGTGCACCTGGAATTGCTCCGGCATTTGGCCATACAAAATTCACCCATTGTTGAATACCGTTTTCATAAAGCATTCTTTGTCCATCAATATCAATGGTATAGGATAAAAACTTAGGATTTTCAATTGGGTAAAATTGAAAATTGGATTGCGCCGTAGCCGCAGGTGCAGACGAAGCTTGATTTAACGCTCCTGTTGCCATCCCATTACTTGGCGCAACATAGCTTTGAAAATTCATTACAAATTGTGGATTCAAGCTGATCCCTAAATCTTTCCACGTCTTAGAAGTCAAGGTATAACCACGACGAATAACAAGTGGATCAAGATACTCTTTGACATAACGCGCAATACTGCCATTTTCGCCAAGAATCTGGCTAATTTCATTGCTTGTTGCTTGCAGTGTCGCTGAAGAGTTAAATGGATATTTTTTACTCAGGTTCGTATTGAAAGGTTGGTAGACTTGCATAACCCATAGCTTATTCATCTCATCTTGCGCTGGGAGAATTAAACTTTCAAATGATTGTGTCAGTGGCGACATCAACAGCTTTTGGAGCAGTTTCTGATCAACCTCAGATAGGCCAACTGACATTTTTTCATCGACCAACTTCTGCGTTGTATTAAAGACAGAATTTTGCTCATTAATGGTCGACTTAACCAAACTCATCGCAGATGGCCCAATATCACCTGAGCTTTTCAAGTCATTGAATTTACTTCGAACTTGAGCTAAAGATTGCATGTATTCATCAAGCAAAGACTTATTTTGTTGATCATCACGTTTACGCACCAACTGATAAAACATTTGGAATTCTTTAGAAATCGGGCCTTGCGCTTGATTCATGACTTTAGCATCAATCTGAGTTTCATCTCGTCTTAATACTTTGCGTTTAAACCAAGCCACAAAACCTGTTTGTGGCGCTGCCAGCTCCGCCATTACGACTGGATTGTCCCAACTGGTTTCTTTCGCAACGCGATCAAAAACACTACGAATGGGTGAGTTTTCAGGCTCGCCTAAAACTTGGACAAAGCTCGCCTGTTGTCCGTAATCCTTAGCTTTGGCATAATGTATCGCACCTAAAAATTTCCGCCATTCCGCAATATATTCTTTTTTATAGAGTTCTGTGAGCTGTTTACGGATTTGATCTGGGCTACCACTAAATGATAAGTCATCCGACTGTGTGCTGTTGAGTACCCAGTCTTTGGTATCCGTAGGTCGTTTTGCAACTTCATCGATGGCTTGTTCAACATATTCTGACCATGCAGCATGTGTAAACATACCCGGTAAGGCATAACTGCCTAAGATTGCATTTTGATTGGCATCGCCAAGCATTTGCTTTATGGTTAATGCTGGATAACGGACAGCCGCACGCATTTTTAATTCATTATAAACTCGGTCTCGTGCAGGCATTCCACGAATAACAGACAGAAGAACTTGACGCGTTTGATCCACCACCAAGCTGTCTGAGCTGAGTACTGGAAATTTAGGATCGCCAACTAAAGTCATGCTATACGACAAAATTTGCTCTGCCTTTTGGATCATTTCTCCGCGCGGCATTTGACCACGATTATTATCCAACCATGAACGCCAGAAACGTGTGACTTGATCACTTAAATGACTTGCATCCATATATTGAGTATTACCCATCATTAAATAGGCTTTTAAAGCATTGTATGCATCTTGTGGATTTGCATCATTAGGCTCTAAATATTGCTGGGTTTTCGCAACAGGTGTCAGCTCTACATTTGCATGGTTTGTGCGCAATTTTTCTTCATTGCTTTTCACCCGCTGTAGATATTGGGCAATATTTTGTTGTGTTGGAATCAAGACGATTTGCTCAACACCCTTTAAATATTCTGTTTTTAGCTTCTCCTGCAGCTCATCTCCCTGATATAGACCAAAACCCAGCTTTAAAGGACGATCTTCTTCAAATTGGTCCAACTGCTGCATACGTTCCTGTAAAATCAAGAGTGCACTCAGTTGTGTAGACAACTCTTGACCCGATTGCTTTTCAAGTAAAACGACTTTGTCTAAATCGGCTTGTACGTCTGCAATCAATTGCTGATTATTCCGATAAGACCACACCCATAGACTTAGAATAATAGCTACACCAAATAAAGCGGCAACAAAGGCAATATAACGCTGACGCTTTCGGCTAGGGTTAATATGTTGTTTAACGAGGTTCTTGTCTTTGAGAATAATGTCAGAAAATAAACCTTTTAAAAAATAGCCATGGTTTTGAGAAACTGAGCGCGTTGGAATGCCATTTTCATTGTCTAAACCTTTTTGCAATAAAAAGTCTTGAGCAATTTGCTCGGTCATTGGACTTTCAATAATGCCTTCTTGCAGCGCACTGGTGAAATAAAAGCCACGGAAAACAGGTTTAAATTGATAAGGGTTATCTTCAAACAGTGTGCCGATAAATGTCTTTAACGCAGGCTTTAAGCTCTTAAACTCTAAAGGAAATGTCATGACACTTGGAGAAATATTCTGCGAATGTCGGCGGCTGAGATGTGTCGTACTGACGCCTTTTAAACCGTCATATAAAATTGAATAATGTTTTTCAAACAATTCAACAGCATTATTGGCCCCATCGGTTGTATAAGGCAGTGTTGCCCCCCAAACCTGATCAAATTCACCGACTTCATAGCATTCAAAAAACTCAGTAAAACCTGCAATCAAATCCATTTTAGAGAAGACCAAATAAACAGGCGAAAAAACCTCTAAACGCTCAGTAAGATCTTGAATTCGTGCACGTAAATTCTTTGCCAGTTTGATCGACTTTTCTGGACTGTTACTCACCAACTCAGCAATACTGACAATCACAATCAAACCATTGATTGGTGCTTTGGAGCGGTTTTTTTTCAAAATATTTAAAAAACCTAACCATTCAAAATGATCTTCCGCATAAACGGAATAACGCCCTGCAGTATCTAATAACACGCCTTCTGTTGAAAAAAACCAGTCGCAATGACGCGTTCCGCTGAGTCCAGCAGAAACTGATTTTTGATGGGTTTCTTCAAAAGGAAATTTTAAACCTGAGTTATAAATGGCCGAACTTTTACCCGCAGCAGGATTACCAATTACCATATACCATGGCAACTCGTAGAGTGCAGCATTGCCCTTTTTATCTCCCAGTTTTGATTTTCGAATCAACTGAATAGATTCTTTCATTTGTTGCTGAATCAAATGAAGTTCATCTTTGTTTTTTTGTTTGCCATATTCCGCATTGGTATCATGTGCAATGGCATCGGCAAGAGCTTCACCTTGTGCTGCATGTCGACGACGTACAATGAGTAAATAAATCCCCCACAGCATCACCCCGAATACATAACAAATCATTAAAGGCCAAAAGATTTTGGCTGGAATGACGTTATACATGGCCATTAGTGCGACAAAACCCGATATGGCCATAATGGCTTTCGGGTTGCTCACATACTGCCAAACATAACCTAAGACGTTATAAAATAAAGAATTCACAATACTCTCTTATTCTTTTTTAATTTAAATGGTTGGTTCTATAGGGATATTACTGTCTTCACACGCATGTAGAAAACAATGTGTAGACAATTGATCAGTGCTATAAATCATCGCCATCAACTCATCAGGCAAATGCATACTCAACATAAATCCAAATACTTTGGCCAAATGCTGCGTATGTCCAAAGCTTTGTTTGGTATGAATGAAGTGATGCGATTCAATCCCACTTCGATCGAAAGTTTGGTTAAGTTTTTTCATGGTTTGAATGTCTGTAATATCATCGAGCATCAGCACAAAAGGCTGAATATCTTTAAATTGTTCTAATTGCTTCATCGGTGGGGATGCAAAATGATTGGCAAGATTGGCCTCGTTTAGTGCAATCTTGAGTTGTTTTAAGGGTTTGATATCAAGTAATGGTAAAGAAGATGATGCTAAGCACCAACTAGAGGCATATTCAGCAGGCAAGTAATGGTCGGTTAACCATGTTTTTTCATCAAGCAGTTCTTGGTCAATTTCTGAATCTACATTCAGGATGAACGTGATTTCTTCTGACTGCTGAGAAATTTGCTCCAATAACAGCATCCACTCTTTATAGGCTGTTTCTTGACTGAAATAATGGTGCTCAAGATGAATTTGCTGCGTAATCATGCCCAGTGAACTTAAATAATCCTGTACGACACCACTGCTTTGTTCTTCATTCCAAGCATGTAACATCGATTCAGGCAGCAGCATATGTATATTGATACGGTTTAATTTAGCAACCTGCTGCACATCAGGTTGTTCCTCTGGTTCATTGCTATCATATTCACTCCTAGGATCAATCCATGCCGGATGCATACGATACTCATAGGCCAATTCACTATCATAAAATAAGGCAGATTGCTTTAAATGCTGTGAGATTTGCCACAATGTTTCTGCATGTTGCTCTAGTTGATGCTCGATCAGGGCTTGGATTCGCAGATGGCGCGGATGATCAACAACTTCATCATCGTCCTGATTTGTAATGACATGATCTAGTGCATGTATGCGATAAGACAGCATCGGTAAGCCATAGGCATTTTGTAATTGCGTATCGAGCTCTGGGCTTTTAAATTTTTTAATCTCGTCAAGAATCTCGTCATTTTCCCCAAAGGCACTATATGCAGACGAGGAATAAATATTCAGGTTTAACCACTGAACTTCAACAGCTCCAGCCTGTTGGTTCTCATCATCCTGATGCTGCTCTACTTGTGCTTGTTTTTGTTGCTCTTTACGCTTTTGGTGAGCTTTAATTGCACGATAAATAAATACTGGAGACCATAAAATTACGCACAGAATCAATGGAAATAGAAGTAAATAATTAAGCAGGTCTGCCCCAGTTGGGTCATACTGAATATCACGCCAGTAAAAAATGACGATTCCTGCGACAAACAACAATAAGCTGCTCAAAGTACCAATAAAGAGCTTAAGCATGTCCCATCCCCATCAATGTATAACAGGTTTCGTGATTGTGTTCGGTCGGCATCGGCATTAAAAAAGCGCCTTGTGATAAACCAATGGTCATCGTTGAACTCAGCTGAATCGGTTGAATATCCTCTTTCCTCAGGATGATTCTTAAATCCACCCCAAGCGTTGGACTCAGCCAGCTTGCAAGTAATCGTTTAAGTTTTATACTCTCAGCTTGATCGGGTAAAAATTTTAAATACTCGGTGTATGAGACGGGGCCAACTTCTATTTCAATTTTTCCATCTATTTGACGGATATTTTCTCCACAAAAGGTATTAATGCCTAATTGATTATTGCCCCCCAGTGTGCTTCTTTGTTCAGGGGACAAGCGAAAGATCTCTTCCACAAATTCTTTAATTTTAAACGGTTGCTTAAACACACAGCCCAGCATGGTTTTTAGCGCATGTGCTGTATTATTTTGCCCCTGCATTAATCCAGCGAATTCAGCAAAATAATCATCTAAGTCCTGTTGCTCATGTTGAGCACTCACATAACCATTTAGTGCATGCAAAATATCGAGGTAATGGTTTTCTTGCTCAATCTCATAGCGAATCGGTAAATGGTAAGCTAAAGAGGCGTCCACATATTGCGCCGTGAGCTTGTGATTAAATAAACCTAAAAAATGAAGTGTTTCATTCCGTTGTATACGCGCACTTTGTTTAATTTTATTGGTATAGCTATACGGTAAGGTGCCCTGAATCCCAGTTAAACCAATCATTAAGTTGGTTAAGTGAATTTTTTCTTCGTCAAGGGTCAAACTCTCAATTTCGGCATTCGGGAAATTGAGATTCAGTGAACTATGAAACTTAAACTGCTTTGCCCAATCCCCTTCTTTTTGGGCATGGGGAGCTTCCGCATGACGTAATAATCGCGTGGCCTGAATAAATTCAAAAGCGTTCGGTTGTTCAACCAGTACGTCAACTATAGAAGTGTCTTGCCACCAACGTTCTGCACGCATTGGTATAACTCCTGTTGAGATTGAGCATCTGAAATAACAACATCGACAAAACTGTTCATCTGGACTTTTAGATTAAAGACATGCGACAACAACTGACTAAAAATATACAGGCTATGTCCTCGAAACACTTTCGAATCAACCCCTAGATTTACTTTCAACCCTCGTATAAAGAGTGGGAATGGTTTTGCATCCACCATCTTTTGCTTTAATTCAAAACTAACCGACTGAATCGCATTAATAATAAGGTGGTTTTCTTTGAGCTGAGGCAGGTTATACAGTTCAAGCAATTCCTGAATATGGCTTAAAGCATCGCCCTTGGTGAGAGATAAAGTATTTAATGATAAATGCGAAATGATCCGCCATTGCTCTTTTTTATTTTGTTCAAAGTAATAGGGTTTATTCGGTCTTTTTAAAACCACAGCTCGCCGTGCCAGACTACTGTCATTCAAATTTAATATATTGTTGGCTTGGCTCAATGCCTCATGGGGTAAATCACGATTGGAGCATAATAATTGCGTACTGATAAAATCAGATTTGGTTGTTTCAGGTGATAAATGTTTTGAAATAATACTATAACCTGTTTCAACATATTTATTTTGTAGCTGTGCCGAATTCAAACTATAAAAAAACTGAGTCTCATCCTTTTGATAATGACTCATCGCAAAGAATGGATAAATGTCAAAAGTAGTTTGATCTTTATTTGACTTTTCACGAATCATTTGCATTTTAGTAATCGAATAAGTTTGATAAAACTCAGGATGATGAGCATCGGTAATTAAAGGATATTCGAGTTGTTGATGATTAATTTTTTGAGGTTCAGCCTGTTTTTTAAATAAATTGATAACTGGTACTACATATAATTTAAAGTTCGCGATATTCAACTCAGAATAATTTCGAATATTGACCTGATCATTTAAATTCAGTTTAAGATGAATCAAAATTTCAAACTGATTTTGCTCTTTTTCTAAATATTTTAACAAACCTAAGTTCATATTGAGGAAATTAAATTTTTCAGAAAAACAGAAATATTCCATCAACAGCCGGTATGCATGATGTGTATGTTGATCCAAGGGCAACAGACTTTCAGTTTCAGCAAAACCCATGATACTAAACGGATTTGTGATGTCGATGACGCGATGACCAACCTTTAATGAAAATCCTGTACTCGACTGGAACACAGCATCCAAAACTTGTAGTGGAAAATTGGATATCGCATCCAAATAAATAGGCAAATTTTCTTTTTCTAAAATTCGATGTGCCTGATTAAAAATATTAAATCCTAAGCTAAGCGTTGCATTTTGATTTAAATGCATATGCGCACTAGGATTGGTTTTAAAATTGAGATGACTAAGTTCAATGGGTAATAACTTTAGTTCTTGTGTGGTGCTAAATTCACACTGTACACCTTTAAAACTTCTTGATTTTATTGCAGTATTTTTAGGAATAAGATGAGCTTCAGTTAATTGTTTACACTTATTTAGGTCTTCAAAACTGACCACAGTACATGCAGGAAATGGTTTGAGGTATTGAGGGAACATCACCTCAAACAAAGACCGAGTAAAGATGTCGTAACTGTCCGCCAGTTTCTTATCGATTCTTGCTGCAATTAAAGAAAAGGACTGAATTAAGCGTTCTATATGTGGATCATCTACTTGCTCTTGGTTTAAGGATAAACGCTGAGCGATTTTTGGATATTTTTGCGAAAACTCACGGGACTGCTGCCCAAATTCTTGTAATTGTTTTTCGTAGTACGGTAATAATTCTTCAATCACAAATCAGCCCCATTAAGCTCTTGCAGAAATAACATATTGTTGTGTTGTCGGTTTGAGCAAAGCATCAAAAATCACGGGTTCATATAAAGGATGAATATTTAAATAGGCTTGAATACTCAAACACAACGCCCCCATATTCTGTCCATCAAGCAACATTTCGACTTTGATTTGTTTCAGTCTCGGCTCATGTGCAGTAATAGACGCTGCAATCGACTGGCAAATTTTATCGCGATCGGTCGGATTTGCAGTCGATAATCCAACAAAATCAATGATTCCAAATTGAACAATGGACTTTTTCACCAACGGAAAAGCATCAATTGAATCATTAAAATTCGCCATACGACTGTTCAACAAATCTTCTAAGTCGGTCGCGACGGATTCACGTAGCTCCTGAAGAGACATCCCCAATCGGT
Organism: Acinetobacter sp. P1332; assembly: GCF_044057475.1. NCBI lineage: Bacteria > Pseudomonadati > Pseudomonadota > Gammaproteobacteria > Moraxellales > Moraxellaceae > Acinetobacter > Acinetobacter sp. P1332. Next base: position 1,693,923 of record NZ_CP171157.1, on the reverse strand, counting down.
CCTGTTCAGTGGTCGGTAGTAATCGGTCAAATAGCGTTTTTCTAAACCCATAGGGATAAAGCTGATCTAGATTCATGTTGATTAAAATCATCTCGCATAAATAAAGGCCAACGTTGGTTAGCCTTTATTTTTTCAGTTATTTTTATGCAGCGTATGATGCAGTATTGTTTGATAGAGACCATTTCTTGGTCACAGCACCTTTTTGTGTGCCATTAATATCTTGCTGGTTATACGTCCATTCCACAGCAGCATATTTCAAACCAAACCCTTCAAGCGGAACACCTTCCTCACTTACTGTTGGCGTAACACTTGAAACCAAAACATGCTTCAATTTAATTTGTAGATACTTGATGCGCTTATCGCCATTTGCACGATAAAAATCAATTTGTACTTCATCAAAGGTATAACCCGCTGAACATGCTTCCCAAAGTTTTGGACTGGTTGCATCCAAATCTTTAACAAACAGCATATCAGAATGTTCAACACGTTCCGCTGTATGACCACCAACACTTGATGATGTTGCAGACTTTGGCTGACGAATATTGTGTGACCAAGAGTTCACCTCTAACCAGCCTTGGTGCTCTGTATCACGTGACTCGCCATCGACCTTATATTTACCTCTGAACTGTACGTATATGTCTTTCATTTGTAATCTTTTCCTATTCTAAAGTTATTATGTGTTGGCACTCAAATTAGTTTGAGGACTGAGGTAACTCAGTAACAAGTCGCAGTGATACTGACAACTCATCCAACTGGAAATGTGGTCTTAAGAAAACCACAGATTTGTAGTGCCCCGGTTGTGCTGGGTTCTCTACAACTTTGACAGATGCTTCACGCAGCGGATATTGCGCTTTCGCCTCTTGTGAAGCCCCGTCATCAAGCAAAATATATTGAGCCAACCACTCATTTAAAAATGTTTCAATGTTTCCAGCCGAAGCAAAACTTCCGACTTTATCGCGCATCATGGCTTTTAAATAATGTGCAATACGTGAAACGGCCATAATGTACTGAATTTGGCTAGATAAAGCAGAGTTCGCATTGGCAGAATCGCTATTATACTTTTTAGGTTTCTGCGTCGATTGCGCACCAAAAAATGCTGCATAATCCGTGTTTTTACAATGTACTAAAGGAATAAAGCCAAGATCACTGAGTTCTTTTTCACGACGGTCGGTGATGGCAATTTCAGTTGGACATTTAAAGACCACTTCACCATCACTGGTTTTAAAGGTATGAACAGGTAATCCCTCTACCAAACCACCACCTTCAACACCACGAATGGCAGCACACCAACCATGCATATCAAAAGCATTGGTCAAACGCGTACCAAAAGCATAGGCTGCATTCATCCACAAATATTCATCATGATTTTGCCCAGAGACTTCTTCCACAAAGTTAAAGCCTTCAGTCGCTGTACCTTCCTTAGGGTGATAAGGCAGACGCCCCAATACACGTGGCATTGTTAATGCAACATAGCGCGCATCATCACTTTCTCGGAAAGAACGCCACTGGACATATTCAGCGGTTTCAAAAATTTTGGATACTTCACGCGGACGGTCAATATCCGTAAAGGATTCCAATCCGAGGATGTTGGCATCTGCTGCAGAAATAAAAGGTGCATGTGCAGCTGCAGCAACATGTGAAATTTGTTCCAGCAAATACATGTCTGAAGGTGTACGATCAAACTCAAAATCGCCAATTAATGTGGCATATGGCGCACCACCAAATGACCCATATTCTTCTTCATAGATCTTTTTAAACAATGTACTTTGATCAAAGTCCGTTGCGCCTTGAAAATCCTTGATTAATTCTTTCTTCGTTGTATTCAACATACGAATCTTAATCAATGGATTAGATGGCGTTTCTTGGCAAAAGTAATATAAACCGCGCCATGTCGATTCAATTTTTTGAAATTGTTCATCATGGATAATTTTACTGAGCTGCGTCGAAATGAGCGCATCAATTTCAGCAATACGCTTATCAATCGATAATGTCATATTTTCTGAAACAGTAATCGTCCCCGCCATCACTTCTTTAGCAAGTTCGCCAATTAAACTTTTCGCTCGATCATGCTCTTCTTCATTTCGAGCAATTCGACTACGTTCAACGATTGAATCTAAAAGCGTAAATTCTTCAGTAGTATCTTGAGCAACTGCAGCGGATTGGGCATTATTCATTTTCAGCCTCCACACTCATTTTGCGTACTTGATCTGTATTTTGCAGAACTTGATCAAGTAGATCTTCTAAGCGCTCATTATTCGAAATTTTGTTACGCAAATCAGTTAAACGTTCACGAGCTTCCACTAATTTTCTCAATGGATCCACTTGCTGAACCACATTTTCAGGACGAAAATCTTCCATCGACTTAAACGTCAAATCAACAGACATACGTCCACCTTCTTCAGTCAATGTATTTTCAACTTGATAGGCTGCACGTGGTGCTAAAGACTCCATGACTTCATCAATGTTTTCCAAATCAACATTAATAAATTTTTTGTCTTTGAGCTTGGTTTTTTCTATTTCAGATGCCGCTGAGAAATCACCTAAAACACCAACAACAAATGGTAATTCCTTAATTTCTTTAGCATCACCAACTTCAACATCATAAGTCAGTTGTACCCGAGGTGGTCGAATACGCTGTAACTTTTTTTGGACGCTTTCACGTTTAGCCATATGAAAATCCTGTTTTTTATTATTTCAAAAATGAAAGTTTTTAAAGTGAATTGAAGGGATTTGTATTCGGTTTGCTCGCCACTTCTGTTGATTGTACTTTCTCAACTTTTTTGGGTTTTGCCACCTGAGCCGTTGTTTTCTTTGTGGTTTGTTTGGTTGAACTCGCAGTCTTACGCGTGGTTTTCTTTGGTGCTTTGATCACCACAGCCTTTGCATCACTCGTATCTGGCGCAGGCAAAGAATTACGAACGAGATTAGACAGCTCTTTGGCAGGCGGATAGGTTAAATCTGTAGATAAATAGCGCATTTCTTCTTGACGCATATGGTTTAACGCCGTATTTGCAATCGAAACGCCAGCTAAAAACCGAGTATCTGTTAATGATGTATGATTAATATTTCGCGCATTTAACTCTTCAACCAGTTGAAGTGCTTTATAACTTTTCCCAAGTTCTTGATATCGACTAGCAGCTTGAACCAATAATTTATTTTTTAGCTCATCATTTTTTTTATTTTTACTATCGCAAATCTGTGCATATAAATTTAGTAAATCATGATCAGTTTCACCATTTACCAATGGGTAATTTTTAATACACTTATTTTTTAAACTAATACCCTCTTCTACCGCTGCAAAAGCAAATGGTGTCGCCGTTAATAAAACGAATGTAGGTAAAATTAAATAATATTTTTTCAAAACTTGCCTCAAACCTTTATGAATAAAAATTAAAATTATTATCAGTAACTTCGATTTAAAATATACACACCCTAGGTAAATACTTTCTGCTTATATAATGCGCTTGGATTTAACAAAAATATGGCACCTAAAGTCAAGGTAAAAAATGTTACTCAAAAGTAACTGTGTTTGCTTTTTGTAATATATCTTCTTTTTTATCTAAATTTCATTTGTGTATTATGATGGCATATATATAAAATACCCGCCAAATAGCATTTATAATGGCTTGTAAAATGCTAATTTATAAATAATTTTATATTTACACTAAAAACACAGATAGCCATTGGCATATTTGTCTTGTAAAAACTTTGCTATAAAGCATGACTGAGTTACATATGAATAACCTTAAAATATTAATTAAGAAGCTATCTAATCATGCGCGTGTTGCTCTAGAGAAGTCTGCAAATAGTTGTATTAATCAACAAAATTATGAAATCGAAATTGAGCATTTTTTTCTTGAATTATTAGAACAACAAGAGCCAAATGATCTCCACTTATTGGTTGAAAAATATAAAATTTCCCATGATTTTTTAGTTAAGGATTTACAACTCAGTCTTTCCCAGTTGCCTAAAGGAAATACTCGCACCCCGATATTTGCTCAATCCATTATTCGTTTATTGGAGCAAGCGTGGTTACTTGCTTCAGCCGAACAAAATCCTGTCATTCGAACAGGTCATATTTTGGTAGCACTTTTAACAGCACCAGATTTGCATCAAATGGCATTACGCGCTTCGGGCCAATTTGAACTGTTCCCGATCGATACAATGAAGCATAAATTTTTAGACCTATGCTCAAACAGTATCGAACAAGATGTTTTACAGGAAACAGCACCAAGCGAAAGCACTGAGCCTGCACAGCATTTGGCTAAAAACAAAACGCCAGCACTTGATCAATATACAATTAACCTGACCCAAAAGGCACAAAGTGGCCTTATCGACCCCGTTATTGGTCGTGAGTTTGAAATACGTTTAATGCTCGATATCCTAATGCGTCGACGCCAAAATAACCCCATTTTAACTGGTGAACCGGGTGTAGGAAAAACGGCTGTCGTTGAAGGTTTGGCATTAAAAATTGTGAACAACCAAGTGCCTGATGCTTTAAAAAATGTTCAACTGCATACGCTTGATATGGGACTATTGCAAGCAGGTGCCAGTGTAAAAGGTGAATTTGAAAATCGCTTGAAACAAGTGATTCAAGAGGTTCAGTCTGCCACTCATCCTATAATTTTATTTATTGATGAAGCACATACTTTGATTGGTGCGGGAGGTCAAGCAGGCCAAAATGATGCTGCCAATCTATTAAAACCCGCACTGGCTCGTGGTGAGTTACGTACCATTGCAGCAACCACATGGGCTGAATATAAACAATATTTTGAAAAAGATGCAGCGCTCAGTCGACGCTTTCAAGTCGTTAAAGTTGAAGAACCAACCGAAGATGTCGCCATCGATATGTTACGTGCCATGTTACCAGTCATGGCCAATCATTTTAATTTAAATATTGATGATGAAGCTATCATCACAGCCGTACATTCTTCGCATCGTTATATTAGTGGCCGCCAACTCCCAGACAAAGCGATTAGCGTACTCGATACAGCCGCAGCGCGTGTAGCACTCACTCAAAACGCACAACCTGTGAAGTTAGATCAGATGCTTGCTCAACAACATAATCTCAAACTTGAATATGAGATTTTAGAAAATGAACATAAAAATTTGCCGATTCATCATGAGCGCCTACATGATCTAAAGCAAAAACTAGTGCAGCTTGAGTGTGAAATTGAACACACTCAAGCGCAATGGCAAAAAGAAAGAGCGCTTGTTGAACAGATAAAACAACGCCAACAAGATACAACGGTTCACAACGATCAAAAAGAGATTGCTGCGCTTCGTGAAGAATTAAGCAATGTACAAGGCCAGAATCCCTTAGTGTTTGAGCGTGTTAATGCACAAATCATTAATGAAATTATTTCAGACTGGACCGGTATTCCTGTGGGTAATATGGTGAACGATGAAATAAAACAAATTCTCAGCCTAGAAAGCAAACTGGCTGAGCGTGTTATGGGACAAGACTCTGCCCTACATCAACTGGTTCAGGGAATTAAAACATCTAAAGCAAAATTGGATGATCCCAATAAACCGCAAGGCGTGTTCATGTTGGTGGGTCCAAGTGGTGTCGGTAAAACCGAAACCGCGCTTGCGCTGGCGAATGAGCTTTATGGTGGAGAATCCCACCTAATCACTATTAATATGTCTGAATATCAAGAAGCACATACCGTTTCTTCTTTAAAAGGTGCTCCACCTGGATATGTGGGATATGGTCAAGGTGGTGTGCTGACTGAAGCCGTTCGCCGCAATCCTTATAGTGTGGTTTTATTGGATGAAATTGAAAAAGCACACAACGATGTTCAAGAACTCTTTTATCAAGTTTTTGACAAAGGTACGCTTGAAGATGGCGAAGGTCGAGTCATCGACTTTAAGAATACCACCATTATTTTGACCTCGAATGTAGGTTCGAATACCATTATGCAGGCGTGTTTGAATCAACCGATTGATACATGGCCAACCGCGGAAAGCTTAGCAGAGCAGTTAAAACCAAGTTTATATAAACAATTTAAACCTGCTTTTTTAGGGCGCATGCGTATCGTTCCCTATTTCCCACTGCATGATGATTTACTGATTCAAATTATCCATCATAAAATCAAGAAAATAACCTCTCGCCTTGAGAAGCAGTACCAAACCAAAGTTCAATATTCAGAGGAATTGGTAGAACTGTTATTAAGTCGCTGCACGGAAGTCGATAGCGGTGCACGAAATGTTGATCACATTTTGAATGCCAGTATATTGCCTGCTTTAGCCACAGAAATATTGATGGCTTTGGCAGTAGACAATTTGCCTAAAGTCATTCAGATTGATGTCAAAGATGATGAAATTACGTATGTTTTAGACCCTGTCGAAAAGACCACGGCTAAAAAGAAACGACATCCTGCTAAAAATAAAGCGAATCAAGTTTAATAGAATATAGAGTGTAAAATTATGAGCTTAGAAATCGAGTCTTTATTGTCTCCTATCTCAAGCGATCAACCATGTGGACAAGACTTGTCTTTTTCCAATGAATTCCACGCTATCAAAATTGCAAAAACTCAGGATGATCCACTACTCGATCAAGGCGACTGGGTCGCTGAACCTAAGCAAGCAGACTGGCATTTCGTTGAACAAAAATCTATCGAGCTGCTCACGGGAAAATCAAAAGATTTACGCTTAATGGGCTGGTTACTTGAAGCGTGGTCAAATTTATACGGATTCGAAGGCACCGCAAAAGCCTTAGAGCTTATGCATCGAACGCTAAATGAGTATTGGACACAACTTCATCCTGAAATTGAAGAAGAAGATTTAGATCAACGTCTAGGTTTGTTGCAAGGTTCCATTAATCATTTGATTCCACTGATTAAACAAGTCGCTATCGTGAATGTTCCTGCATTTTCACTCAGCGATTATGAAGCCTTACTGAGACAAAAAAATCATTTGTTGAAACAAGTAGAAAGTTATACGGAGGATGCCAATAGCTCTCAAATTTTGGAACAGTTTGAGCTGAGCTTGTTCAACACATCAAAATCATTTCAATATCAGAACTATCAACATTTTTCGGCGATTCTGGCTGAATGGTCAATTTTGAAAAGTGTGTTAGATACCTTAATGGGCTTAGATGCACCAAGCTTTGCTGCTATTGATACTCAGCTTGAAAACATCCACACCAGTTTAAAAAAGCTCTATAAAACCGATGTTTTTACCCAACCTGTAATGGCGACACATACGTCTGAGTCTTCTGCTGCCACAACGATAACAACACAGACACTTTCATTTACTCAGCACAAAGAACAAGAGATTGACATGAACATCGTCCATCCATCCAAAGGCTTTCAGGTTCAACCGCAAAATCACTTAGCAAACCGTGAACAAGCCATGCGGGTATTACAAGAAATTTCTGACTATTTCCAAGCTAATGAACCGCATAGTCCAGTAAGTTATATGTTACAAAAAACCATCAAGTGGAGTCAGATGCCACTACATGAATGGTTAAATCAAGTCATTAAAAACGAAAATCCACTGCATAACGTCCAAGAACTACTGGGCGTACAACAAGCAAATGAATCAAACGATTGGTAATCTAAATGTTTAAAGCAGAAAAAATACTTTGGGGTGAAGGTCTATTTTTACGCCCTCAACATTTTCAATTACAAGATGCGTATCATGAACAACGTCTGAATCATACCATTCGTTCCACGATTCCATTTGCCTATGGCATTCAAAATATTCAATTTGATGAGGCACAGTTACACACACATATCTTGGCACTCGAAAGTATTAGTATGATTTGGCAAGATGGTGAAATCTATCAAGCGCCGACACGTGATTTACTGCCAGAGCCAGTGTTATTAGATGAACTGAATTTACGTGGCGAAATCTTGGTTTATTTGGCTTTGCCGATTGTACAAGCCAATAAGAAAAATGTGAGCGCTGAAAATAGTGCGCAGTTCGGTCGCTACCACTCTTATCTGACCTCAACCCACGATTTATTTACAGATGCAATTGCAGCAGATATCACCTTATTGCGCCGCCGTGCAGAGTTTCGCTTGTTAGAGGCGAACGTAGAACCGAATCAAGAGCTGGATGGTTTTTTGTATTTAGCTTTAGCAAAAATTAAACGTCAAAGCTCAGGTCAATTTGAATTTGATCGTCATTTTATTCCGCCTATCTTGCATATTGAATCTTCTGAAAATCTTATCTCGAGTTTGAAACGCAGTTTAAATGTTATCAAAGCGAAAATTAAAACCATTCAAAGTAATAATCGAGAAAACGAGCAAAAACTGATTGAATTTCGCTCTGGCGACATTGTGTCATTTTGGCTGGTTAATGCACTCAACACAGCACACGCGACGTTGAATCATTTATTGCAATACCCGCATATCCATCCAGAGCGGCTATTCTTTGAATTATTACGTTTGACTGGCTCATTGCTGACTTTTTCAACGGCTCATGAGGTTGATCATTTACCTCGCTACCAACATCATAATTTACAAGAAAGTTTTAGTCAGCTCGATTTCATTCTACGTGAGTTATTAGATACGATTATTTCAAACCGCTACATCAGTATCCAACTCAAAGAAACACGACCATCCTATTGGTTAGGCAGTTTAGAGTCAGATAAAATCACCCGAGATTCAAGACTTTACTTGGCTGTTTCAAGCAGCATGATGCAAAGCCACGAACTGATTCAATTGGTTCCATTGCGCTTTAAAGTGGGCAATACCGTAGATGTGGAACAACGTGTCATCGCTGCACTCCCTGCAGTTCCTTTGCATCATTTAATGCAGGTTCCAACTGCTATTCCAGTGCGATCTGGTGTGAGTTACTTTGAAATTGAACCGAATAATGACTTATACCAACGCATGTTGGATGCCGAGTCGATTTGTATTTATATTCCAGCGGGTTTCCAAGATATTGCTGTTGAATTGATTGCTGTGATGAATGGCTAAGGAAATGAATCATGAATAATGCCCCTTCACTTTTTGATGATGGACAAATTGGAACTGGTTCAATTACTCAGCCCATGACCGCCAAAGTCACCAGTACAACCAACTTGGTTGACTTACTCCATGATGGTTTTTATATTGTATTTTTATTAAAAAACAAATATATACCGAGTAGTTCGACTGAATTTCGTGAAAAAATTCTTGTCCTACTCAACCGTTTTGAAAACCAAGCTCGAAAATTACAATTTTCATCAGATGACATTCAAGATGCTAAATATGCTTACTGTGCATTATTAGATGAAACCATTGTGACTCAGCAAGATGCACAATTTTTCGAGCTACAAAATAGTTGGTTAATCAGTCCCTTACAGCTTAGTTTATTTGGCTCGCAACTTGCGGGTTATCGTTTTTTTGAAATTTTAGAAGAGTTACGCCGTAAAGGAAATAGTCGATTAGCCGCACTTGAAGTTTATCATTACTGCATGCTCCTGGGTTTTCATGGTAGATATCGCATTGAATCTATAGAAAATTTAAACCATTTGGTCGCACGTGTGGGCGATGAAATTGACTATTTGAAAGGAAAAAAGGCTGCCTTTTCTCCTTTTGCATCGCTCCCCGATCAAATTAAACACATGATTCACCGTGAGCTTCCTTTTTACTGGATTTTACTTTTTCTAATCCTATTCGCGCTCTTATCCTTTGCAGGCTTGCGCTATATGTTATCAAAGCAAAGTACGAATTCTTTGGCCACATATGAAAATGTCATTTCTACGCCAACAGAACAGGCACATATTACTATTCATTTACCCTAAGAACTAACTCCATGGCTCATGAAAAACGGACTTCAGTCAAAATTTTGACGTCTACAAAAAAGAAAAATATTTCACCTATGCTCTATGCATTTGGTGGTTTTTTGGGTGGTGTCTTATTGATGGCCACTCTTGGTTTTACTTACTTTTTTACACAACAAAAAAATGATTCAATACACGTTAGCCAAAATTCTAGCGTCGATGTCACTGAACCCTCAGTCGATAATGAAGCCCCGACGCGGGAACCCGAAGCTATTTTTGAAGCGACTAAAGTCATCCCTTCTAAAAGTGTTCAACCTTCAAATGTAACTGAGCCGCCTGCTGATTTTCCTCAACCCAAAGAAGATGAATTAAGCAGAGCTTTTCTTCGTCCAGCTGAAACAGTTACTGCACCATCGATGAAGAGTGCTAGTCCGCAGCCCTTACCAAAAGAAAATAAGAAACAAAACTCGTCAACGCAAAGTTCGGCTACACCGAAAGATAAAAATCACGGCAAAGTGACTAAATCAGAACAGCCTGTGGAAAAATCCGAAGAATCTCCCACAGGCAGTGTACAAACCAAGATTACAACTCGTGCCGTCGAAGCCCCAATGCCAGCTACTATCAGACTATGATTTATGCTATTTTTTCGATTTTTCTAATCCTGGCACTAGGGCTCGGTTTAGCACTGTCCTATGAACTTAGAGCAAAATTAGCTGGCTTTTTTGTCGGGTTAATTCCTCAAGGAAAACAAAGATTTCAATCCGCTCGTCATTTTGCACAGCATATAAATCATGCTGCTGCGCCTGAGCAATTGCAATCACATTGGCATATTCAACAGTGGTGGATATTGGTTGCGGGCCTACTTCTATTTGCCAGCATCTTAATGTTTGCTTTTACCAGCCCCGTCACACCCACTAAAATCGAAGCGGATTATTTAAGACAATCGGATCCACAAATTTATGCCCTACTTGATGGACAAATTTTGTCTCCGCCACCAGAGATCGAAGAATCCTTAGTTGCTGCGGCCATAGTTGAAGCAAGTATGCTTGAGCAAGCGGATCTTAATAATAATTCTATTCAAGCCAGTGCTTTGAGTTACGATCCAAGTATTCAGGATGTACATTCAACTCATTCACATGACAATTTAGCAACGGCTGACCGTAAGTGGCACAAAATGAACCCACGCTATAAACAACGTCTACTGATGGTATTTAAAATAATGCGTGAGCAGCATGGATATGAACTGGTTTTACTGGAAGGCTATCGTAGCCCGCAGCGTCAGAATTCTTTAGCCAGCAATAAAAATACGACTTTGGCGCGTGGTTATCAGAGTTACCACCAATTTGGATTGGCGGCGGATGTCGCATTTAAGCGGGATGGAAAAGTCGTTATTTCTGAACGAGACCCATGGGCAATGCGTGGCTATCAGCTCTATGGTGAAGTTGCAGAATCTGTAGGTTTAACTTGGGGCGGACGTTGGAAGTCGATCCAAGACTATGGCCATACCGAATTTCGAATGCCGAATTTAAAGAAAACTGCGGAAATGGCTGAAAAGCTGACCTCTGAAGGACAACTTTCAGCTGCGAATTTGAGTTAATCAGGTTGAAGGCTGACTCAAATATTGAGTGATGATTTGCAAAACTTGCGCAGTTTTCTCTGCATGTAACCAGTGTCCAGCATCTGCCACCGTCTGAATCTGGGCTTGAGAAAACTGCGATTGGATAGCTTCTATATATTCTGGCTTTGCTACATAAGGTGAGTTTCCACCACGTATAAACAATGCAGACTTATGCCATGTTTCTATATTTTCCCATGACAGAATTTGGGCATAGTTCTGATACAGTGCATCTACATTAAACAACCACTTCCCTTTGCTAAAAGATTTCAAGAGAAACTGAATCACCATTTCTTCTTTGAGATATTCACGCATGATTTCTATGGCTTGTTGACGTGTTTCAATATCTGCTTTTTGTACTGCAATGAGCGCTTTAAAAATTTGCTCATGATGATTTTCTTTATAAGCAATAGGCGTAATATCCAACACCACCAGTTGATCTAGTCGATCTCCTGCGAGTTCGGTCACTTTCATCACCAGCTTTCCACCCATCGAATGCCCGATCAAAGAAAAGTGTTCGATGTTGAGTTCATCTAAAGTTTCAATTAGATCAGCTGCCATGACCTCATAATTCATCACATTGGAATGTGACGATAAGCCATGATTACGTACATCTACCTGTAATACATGGTGGCTTGAATAAAACTCCCGAGCCAACATTCCTAAATTACTTAAACTGCCAAATAAACCATGAACAAAGACCAATGTTTTTGCACGCGGCTGCTCATTTTGATGAAATTGATGATTTAGGATCATATGAAACTTACTTTATTTGATTACTATAGATATTGAATTTTTAATGGAAATAAATCAAATGACTTTTTATATTAAGCTCAATTTTGCTTAGGCTATTTTGAGTGGGAGATTTTAGCTTAGGCTAAATTTAAAAGCATGATGTACATGTCTGTTTAATATCAGATTAGATTCTTGAATCAGATTCTAAGCAAATGAAAAGATGCCGAATGCCTTAAGTCTTACTAATTTTGTATTTTAAAAATAATTCAGCGGAATTTTTAAGTAAGGAATACCATTGTCTTCTGGTTGAGGGAACTTGCCTGCAAACATATTGATTTGAATTGCTGGTAATATCAATTTTGGCATGCTTAACGTTGCATCACGGCGGTTTCGCATCTCGACAAAATCAACTTTTCCCGTTGTAGTATTGATATGAATGTTTTTATGCTTTTGCGAATAAACCGATGTCTCATATTGGTATTGATCACGACTTTCGGGTAAGTAGTCATGGCATAAGAACATCCGCGTTTGATCTGGCAATGTGTACAAAGTCTTCACTGAATCAAATAAAGCCGCCGCACTCCCCTTTGGAAAATCACAACGTGCCGTCCCATAGTCAGGCATAAACAACGTGTCCCCGACAAAAACAGCATCACCAATGACATAACTGAGACACGCAGGTGTATGCCCTGGTGTCGGAATATTATATGCTTTTATGTTGCCTATCAAAAATATCTCATGATCTGCAAAAAGATAATCAAATGACTGCTTGGCATTTAAACTCTTAATATCTAAGTGATAAATCTCACCAAAAGTTTGTTGTACGATCTCAATCTTATGACTAATCGCAATTTTTCCACCTAGTTTTTGCTTTAAATACTGTGCAGCACTTAAATGATCTGCATGCACATGTGTTTCTAAAATCCAGTCTACGCTTAGGCTATTTTCCTGAATATAAGCAATGATTAAATCGGCCTGCTCTGTTTTGGTCGTTGCCGATGCTGCATCATAGTCCAATACACTATCAATCACGGCGCAACACTGAGTGTCGGGATCACTCACCACATAACTAAACGTGTTGCTCGCTGTATCAAAAAATGCTTTTACTTGAGCAATTTGCATCATGGCATTTTCTCCATTACTTTACGATGTAGCAGTACACCAACGAACATCGCAATTATAAAATAGATCGCTTGATAATAACCCAGTCCAATCAAAGTAAAGCTCGGCGCAGGACAAATTCCCGCAATTCCCCAGCCTATACCAAATAGCAGACTTCCGAAGATCAGTTTTCTGTCGATTTTCGTATTTTTAGGAAGTTGTATGGCTTCACCATAAAAGGTTTGTGGATGTGGCTGACGTACAGCTTTTTGAAAAGGAATAAATGCAATCGCAATCGCCCCCATCATCACAAAAGCTAGACTGGCATCCCAGTGCCCAAAAATATCTAAAAAGCCAATCACTTTCGCAGGATTCGACATTCCTGAAAGCATGAGACCAATTGAAAATAATCCACCCCAAATGAATGCCCAAACATTTTTCATTTTAGATTGCTCCAAACATATGACGGACAACATACACAGTAATAAAGCCTGCGAACATAAAACTCATTGTAGCGATGATTGAACGTTTGGATAAACGACTGATACCACAAATACCATGCCCGCTGGTACAACCAGAGCCTAAGCGAGTTCCAAAACCTACCAATACGCCCGCAATAATTAACATGAAAGGTGTAGCTTCAATATAGATTTCTGGCTGAACAAAAGCGGCATATATAAACGGAACAATGAACAGGCCCAATAAAAACCACAGTGCAGGCGTATTTATGATCCCTTTTAAGTTTAAAACTTGAGAGACCAGACCACTGATTCCTGCAATTCGTCCATTGGTATATAAATATCCAACGGCGGAGATGCCGAGTAATATTCCACCTATAAAAGACCACGCAAAATCATGCATTGGTAAGCGCCTTAAAACAATATATGTTTTAATAATATATTTAATTAAAAAATAATCAAGCGTCCTTTGTATCTATGGATGCTATGCATGTCTATGGTCACTGTCTACGGGGTCTTTCATCTAGCTTTAGATATTTGAATGGCACTACCCGTCCGTTCTCGAAGCTTTTAGTCTTTTAGATAACACCTTAAAGCATTTTTTTACATAGTTATTCTTCACAATAACGTAAAAAGCTTGAATATATCCCCGAGGGATTTTGTATTCAGCCCTTTTTTAGATTAGAAATACTTAACTTCTCTCGCTTTATTTCATGATAGTTTTCATTTAAAGAAACTGAATAGAATTAGGGCACATCTCTACATCATGAGTATTATTCTCAGTTTATGAAACACATTTACGACTTTTGAATATTTTTTTATGCGGGCAGACACATGAAAAAGGATAAAATAATCTGCTCTTTTTCTGAGCAGTTTATTGAAATTCTGATAATACCCGTTCTGCAAACCATATTGGGAGCTTAGACACGGCGGCATTCATTTTTAAGGTTTCAGCTGCTTCTATTTCTGCAAGAAAAGACGCTTGTATACCGTCAGAAGAGTTATCAAACAAGTAGGCTCGATCACAGCACTCTATGGCTTGCATGAGCAGATCCATACTACGGTAGTAACGTTCAATAATTTTCTGCTCAGGAACAGGATGACCACCCACACTGACGCGATACTTGACTCGGGCAATATTGATTTGTGGATCTACTGTTGAGACATAATATAGATAGGTTTTATAACCCTGACGTTTCGCTTCTCGGAGAAACTCAACTTTAGAGATATGTGACATGACCGTCTCAAAAGTAAAACTGACTTTTAAGCGCAGAAACTCAAGCCGGATATAGTCAATAATGCGTGCACAGAGATAAGAATCAATTTCTTCGGTTTTAAACTCGATCTTCCATTCATCTAGCACAATTGGTTCATGCGCAAGTAAGGCCACGAACTGTCCCGCTTGAGGACGCTTCTTACTTTTTAGAAAAGTGACCAACTCTAAAGCTTTTAAGGAAGGATGATAATGCAATAAATCAATGCGTTGACTCTGTCTTAAGTTTTGTTCCAGTTCATCTGCATTTAAATATGCCCCAATATGTTGGGGCAAGAGGTAATCTTTAACAGTGCTTTTACCAGAACCATTCGGCCCTGCAAACATTCTTATTCTAGGTTGTCGAGGTGGCATATCAATCTATACGGTTGCGTGTTTCTTTTTACGTGTCAGTTTCGGTAAAACGCCTACATCGACATAAGCATGACTTAAGTCTTGTAAAACAGTTTCATTGCCATGAATATCGCGTTCAACCAATTGTTCAGCTTTTGCATAAACTACAGACGAACGAGTGGTTGCTTTTTGAAAAGCATCATGAAAAGCATGAATGGCAAGTTTAGGAATCATATCATCCTCATATTTGCCTACTTTAATGTCGGTATAAGCTGCCATACACCAACTCCTACTCAAACGATGGTTGATTTTTATTTATCTTAACACAATCGAGGACATTGTCTATTTATACAGCATCCTGAAACAATAAATTAGATCTTAATATCCACACTAATTTCATGCTGTCTTATTCGGTTACTTTACTTTTTAATCGTTTCGTATCTTCAACTTGTAAAGCTTTAGCCGTTGGACAGAAGGCACTTTCATTCATCCCTGCATCGGTCAGGCTTTTTTCTTGCTGCTCAAGATAACGGTTGGCCACCATCAGCATCACTGAAGCGGTACTTAACTCAATATTGGCTTTAGATAGCGCAGCAATTTGATGATATGCATCCATACGCTGACAAAATGCGGTTTTCATTTCTGTTGCTGTCGCTGGATTATCTTTTGCATCTAAAACGGTTTTGGTTGAATTCACAGTTGCTGTATATTCAGCCATCTTCTGATCATACTGTGCCTGAGTCAGCTTCGTTATTTCTGCATAACTCAGGGTTGATAGAAACGATGATAAAAATAATGAAAGGCTAAGCAACGTCCATGTTTGTTTTTTCATGTATTAAGACTCATCGCCTTCTTTCCATACGTCTTCATAGTCATCGCCATCAATCATAAAACGATAACCTTCACTTAAAGCCAAGTATGGAAGTACGTCAGGCAAGATATCTTGTAACTCACGTACAGTCATGGTTGTAAAAAAGTCTTGTCCTTCACCCAATTCACCACCATAAATAAACCAAGCGACATTCTCTTCAGTTTCTGGCTTTTTACGTAAACCGACAATGGGTTCTTGATTCAAAGTATGCACAGCAACAGCAACGACATCATCACCTTTTACTTCAACATAAGCCGAGTCAAATTCTTCACACAGTAGTTTTTGTTCCGCAATTAATTCATTCAATGCAGATTGTTGTGACTTTTGTGCCATGCGATGCTGCCCCTTTTGAGCGTCAATCTATCGATAGCGCATTTTAAAACATATTTAGGTCAAAGGCTGTTTTTATTTAAACAATTAGCACATAGGTGAACACTCAATAGCACTACAAATTTGGCATTCATTTTGCTTAACAGTATTACGTTTTATAAAAAAAGTAATATCGGGGCTAAGCAACTATGGGTTATGTCGCACGAGAACTCAGTCCTCAAAGCAAAATATTGCTGGGCTTTGGATCATTTCTAATACCAATCCTCATTTGGTGTGCTGTGAGTTATTTACCATTTATTTGGCATCCTCAAGTACAAATCACCAACTCTGGCAGTGTCTCTTTTTTACAAATCGGTAGCCGTGTAGACAAAAGTGTGTTCTATGCAGAAGCGCAAAATGCCGTCAATACAGGCACTGAACCGCCGCAAGGTAATTTGGTCAATCCTATTTATTTACCAGCACCCCACCAAGTTGCGACAGCCTTAGTGACGGCATTTACGACACCACCCACTCAAGCCGATGCACCATGGTTTCATCAAAGTCTTTGGCACAGTATCAAGATTGTATTTAGTGCTTTCTTTATTGCATCACTCGTTGGTATTCCATTGGGGATTTTATGTGGTTTTTCCAACAAAATTTCCCAGCTCACTGAACCCTTTGTTGAGTTCTTTCGCTACTTACCTGCGCCTGCCTTTGGTGCACTGGCTGTTGCAATATTAGGCATTAATGATGCACCAAAAATTGCCATCATCGTGATTGGGACGCTGTTTCAGCAAATTCTGATTATTGCCAATACTACGCGTATGGTGGACCGCGGGCTGATTGAAGCGGGTTATACCCTAGGGACGAATAAAGTAAAAAGTCTGTTTCACGTGGTCATTCCAGCGGCGTTACCCGATATTTACCGTGATTTACGTGTTTTGCTGGGCTGGGCATGGACCTACTTGATTGTCTCTGAGTTGATTGGCACCACCACAGGGATCACTTGGTTTATTACCCAGCAAGCACGCTACCAGAACTTTGACAATGTCTATGCTGCGATTTTAATTATTGGGGTGATTGGCTTGGTCTGTGATGTGATTTTAATGAAACTCGGACAACATCTGTTTAAATGGAAAGCGGGAGCAAAATAATGATAACTACAGATATAAGAACGCCAGAATTCAATGCTCGTCAGTATTTTGATCACATTTATCAACGTCCTGTCATTTTAGAGGCCAAACAACTTAGTCAAGTTTTTCAGCATGGTAAAAACTCACGCACGATTTTAAATCAACTCAATTTGAAAATTCATAAGCGAGAGTTTATTTGTGTGATTGGCCCGTCTGGTTGTGGAAAATCGACCTTTAGTCGTGTTGTTGCGGGTCTAGACCCATATAGCAGTGGCGAATTACTAGTAGATGGACAGCCCATTTCAGGCCCTAGCCCAGAGCGAGGCATGGTGTTTCAAGGCTATACCTTATTTCCTTGGAAATCGGTTAAAGAAAATGTGATGTTTGGTCCACTGATGAAAGGTGCAAGTCATGCCTCAGCCGAAGCGGCTGCACGAGAATGGATCAATATTATTGGCTTAGAGAAGTATGAAAACCAATATCCGCATCAACTGTCTGGCGGGATGAAGCAACGTGTTGCGATTGCCCGTGCTTTAGTCAATGAACCGAAAATTTTACTGATGGACGAACCTTTCGGTGCGCTTGACCCGCATACCCGTCAGAAAATGCAAAAACACCTAATGGACCTATGGCAAAACATTGATATCACCATCATTTTTGTAACCCATGATATGGATGAGGCTATTTTACTGGCTGATCGTATCGTAGCGCTGAAAGCCAATCCTGGGGAAATTAAAGAAATTATTGAAGTGGATTTACCCCGTCCACGAAACACTGAACTGATGTCCAGCCCTGCCTTTAAGCTACTTCGAGAGCGAGTCGATTTCCTAGTACATGCACAAGAAGAAGAACTCGATCCAGCACTGGAAGATTTACCCAAAATTCCACGTATGACCCAAATTAGTACGCATAAATAATTCATTGATCTAGCCTGAGGGACGACCCTTAGGTTTTATGCACTGTTGGACGGCCAACACGAGGATTTTACTATGCAAGATAAATATGTCCTTCCACTGGTGGATATCAGCCTTTTAAATAGCCCAAATCTAGATGACCATATGCAAGTTGCTCAAGCGCTTGATCAGGCCTGCAAAGAAGTTGGTTTTCTCTACCTCAAAGGTGATCAATTTAAACCTGCATTATTTGCACAGTTATGTGACATCGCGAAGCGCTATTTTGCCCAAGATGACGCACTCAAAATGCAAAATTATATTGGCAAATCGCTGAATCATAGTGGCTATGTGCCTATAGGTGAAGAACAGTTTTCGAGTAACAGCTACGATTTAAAAGAATCTTATGATGTGAATTATGACTATCAAGGGTCTGCATTAAATTATCCCTTACTTGGCCCAACACAATGGCCAGATGATCCCGCATTTAAACGTCATGTCTCGCAGTACTATCAGCACTTAAAAGCAATTGGTCATCAGCTGTTTCGCTGTTTTGCGCTGGCTTTAGAGCAAAAAGAAGACTTTTTTGATGCACATATTCAACATGCACCCAGCCAGTTACGCCTCATTCACTATCCATATAACCCTCAAGCGACAGATGCAGAAGGCATCGGAGCGCATACCGACTATGAGTGCTTTACTTTATTACTCCCCACAGCCCCCGGTTTACAAGTCCTTACTAAGCAAGGCGAATGGATTGATATTCCTCTGCTTGAAAATACGTTGGTGATGAACATTGGTGACATGATGGAAATCTTGTCCAATGGCAAATATTTAGCCACCAAACATCGGGTCAAAAAAGTCCAACAAGAACGCTACTCCTTCCCTTTATTTTTTTCTTGTGACTATGACTATGTCATCCAACCGATTAATACAAATGAGCCACCTAAATATGCGCCACTGGCAGGTGGAGAACATTTGTTTAATCAAACGGCTCAAACCTTTCATTATTTAAAACAACGTGTAGCCAGTGGTGAGTTGGTCTTAAAGAATGCCGTTCCGCTTTATTCTTTTGGTCTGACTGAGTCAAACATGGAGTACACCCCATGAATTTATTCGAAACTCTAAGTCAACTAAAACCTATCACAGCTGCTTCAGGCAATGTACCAACCTATTTAATGGGCGCATTTCGGCGTAAGAGTATTAGCTTTTACAATGGTTTGACTGATGAAAATACGATTGTGTATTGGTTTCAGTCCAAGAGCTTCACCATTGACCTACGTCTCAAATCAGTAACAGATACACCTATCGTAGAGCGTCAAGCATGGGTCGGTTATACGCATTGGGATGCACAAACTGCATCATTGTCATGGGTGCTAAGTAGCAATTATCAGAACCATACCCAGTGGCCTGAGCCTGCAACCCTACATAGCATTGGCAATTGTATTTTGGAGTTTTCACCAAGTAATGCCTATGTTGAAGACTGGCGTCAACAAGCCAGTATAGGTTTATTTTTAGGACTACGCTTAGTCAAAGCCGTACATGTTGCCACGCAGCAAGAAATTTCACTCGATGGCGGTCTCATCATCTGCGGTGAGCATATGGCATATGCACAGTCACGTTTACCCCATATTCAACAGAATATAGACGCGTTAGGGGTTCTTTCTTATGTGGAGCAAAGTCCTTCTGACTTAAATCAAATTGAAAGCTATGAAGTATCAGTTTCAACTCAGGATCAACTCATTCAATATTCAAGCTGCACCCAAATGACTCAACAGCAACTCATTCTAGACGGTTTTGAAGTCTTTGATACTAAAACCCTCATACAGCGTAAATTGATCGATGGCGAAGCATATCAGTTGGTGTTTGTCGTGGATGTGTATGAACCTGAATACGCTTTTCAAAATGTAACATCTACCACGGCGGACAGTCAGGATTGGCTGAAACAAGAACAACATCACCTCATGCATCATGCAACTGTGGTTGCGTAAGGGAGCTTTAATAAGTTATGGCTTTTCTCTATTTATTGATCGCCGTGATTGCAGAAGTCCTCGCGACTTCTGCATTAAAAGCAACCAATGGTTTCACTGCACCTTTACCTGTCGTTTTAACCATTATCGGTTATGCAATTGCACTGTTTTTCTTAGGTCTAACGTTTAAATCGATCCCTATGGGGCTAGCTTACGCACTGTGGTCAGGTGCGGGCATTATTCTTATTTCTACAGTCGGTTGGATTTACTTTAAACAGCAGCTCGACTTTGCGGCGGTTGTTGGTTTAAGTTTTATGATTATCGGCATCGTGATTATTCATGTGTTTTCTAAAAGTACGCATTTATAAATACATGCCTTAAAATCTACTCTTTATTTAAAATTAGATCTTTCTTTGCTTTTTAAACACACTCATACAAAAAAAGCCCAAGTTAACTTGGGCTTTTAGTTTCTACGAAATCTTACTTTAACTCTTCAACCAAAGCTGGATAAATTGCACCATCAACATCCATTTCTGTTTTATAAATACCATTTTCAACGTTGAATTTGTTTACATGGTAGCTTGAGCCATAAATCGAGTCAAAACCTGAACCTTTTTTAAAGACGGTTTTATTGGCTGTCAAATCGAGTAAATGCGTCCCGCCAATAAATTGTTCATATTGTTTCGGATCGACGCCAACACGGTTAGACATAATTTTCACGGCGTCTTCATGTGTTGCAGGGTCATTAATATATTTGACTGTTTTATCCCACACTTGGATCATCTTTTTCCAATCTTCTTTATTGGCAGAAAGATGGCTCATATTTACAGTCAGCGTGTCATAAATTAAACCTGGCTTATCTTTAGAACTATAAATAATTTTAGACCCTGCAACAGACTTCAACGCTTGATTGGCTACAGGTTGCCAGACCGCAATTGCAGCAATGTCTGGACTTGCAAAAACTTGTGGAAGTTCATTGGTCATAGAATTGACCAATTTAATGTCACTGGTCTTAATTTTTGCATCTGTTAGTGCTGTACTTAGCAATAAATGGTCAACTAAGCCTTTTTCAGTGGCAATACTTTTGCCTTTTAAATCGGCAATGCTGTTAATTCCATCTTTTGCGATAATCACGTCATTACCTGCGGAATAGTCTGTCGCCATAATCATGACACCTTGAGTGCCCCCAGAGGCTGTGACTAGATTATCTCCATTGGTCACCAGTACTGCATCTAGCTGATTGGCTGCAAAAGCAGAAAGCGATGATGAATAATCAAACCATTTAAACTCAACATTCAACCCTGCTTCTTTGAGCCAACCTTTTTCAATTGCCACTTGCCATGCAACAAAACCCGGCCAATCACTGTAGCCAATCGTGATGTTTTTGGTGGCTGTGCTCTCAGATGCACTGTTTTTTGTTTCAGGAATTTTGGCGGTGTTATCACAACCTGCCAATAAAATAGTCGAAACAATAGAGACTGATAAGAACGCTTTTTTAATCATGATGCAATTTTCCCGATGCTGTAAATGTTTAAACTTGCTATGTATAGAGTGAGTCATTGAGGGCGGTGAACATGGTCACGATTTCAACGCGCTCTGTTTTTCATTTTGTGGAATCGGCGGCATCACTGCATCCATCAACTCCAAATGCCCTTTGATCACACCTTTCAAAGCAATGAATTGCTGGCTTAATGCTTTTAACTCTGTAGTTAAGCCCTGCAAAATCATCACTTCTAGAATTTTTTGCTCATCTAACTGAATATGTAGTGAGCTGACCACTTGTTCTAAAAACTGCTGCTGTAAGTCCAGCAATTGGACTCTAAGTGGCGTAACACTGGCGTCATAGAGCAAGGTAAACGTCCCCACCATCACGGCGTTACGTTGCTCCTGATCCGCAATCAAATGTTTATTGATCATGTCGACAATGGCTTGAGAACGGCTTTCATAGTGCTGATCAACAATTTTCTGATCCAATGCATCGACAGTTAATTCAGGCACAGTGATGCTGATCCGTGCCAATTTATGTTTCGGCACGTGCTTATCCTTTTTTTGGTGGGTCTTGCTTGATATAAATGCCCGCTCTAGCACTTAAGATGGCAACCACGAGCTGTTTAAATACAGTGAAGAATGCATTTAAGTCACCTTTGAATTGTTTAGACATTTGTTGCTCCTTTCGGTATTACCAAAAAAGGTTTTTGTAATACCTAGAACTAAGCAGAATACATGCCAATTTTTTTGATTAGATTGACAGCAACAGCGTATGAGAAAGTTTATTTTTTGTGCAAAATATATTTCTATTTTTAAGATTGATACATCAAAGTGCATTTCGGGCTATTCAGCTTGACTTTTCATCCGTCAAAGGCCCAATGTTTACGTCCCTATAGACAGAATACCTTCTGAAAATGAGATCTTATGTCCTCGCAAGTTTTAGTTTTCTCTCACTTATAAGCAAAAAAAATCGCCAGATGGCGATTTTTTCTTTTATTGATAAACTTTTTGGAACTCACCCAAAATTGGAGCTGAGACGCCATCTTTATACACATATCGAGAGATAATACCTCTATCCGTATAAATATCCATCTTGATCGAATCCGTTCCCTTTAACTTACTCATCAAATTTACAGGCGCTAAAATATAATTGGTCGAACGGTTGGCACCTAACACATGATCATGCTCAGTTGGCCCTGTGACAGCAAAAGTTTGAAAGTCTTTCTCATTTGTAAACTCAACTTTATGAATCTCATATTTATTGTAAGTACTGCTCAAATGAATTTTTAACTTAAGCAGCTCTTTGTTCGATTCATTCCAGCTCACAGTGACCACTGGACAAAGCTCATTCTGCGCACAAATGAGTAAACCTGTGGTACCCACATTTTGACGACTTGGGTCTGTAGAGGTTGTCGCACAACCTGAAAGCAACATCGCCCCCAAACTCATGAGTAGCCATTTTTTTGGCGATACGTTCGTTATCATTATATTTACTCCCAGAAACTTAAAAGGCTTTGAAATTCTAAAATGAAGCTTTGATTTTTCCCAGTCCCTATTTTTGACGAATCTGCACCTAAATCAAGCTTTTTCGTTCATTCAGTTTATAAATTTTAAAATTTATATCTCTTTATACAAATATGAAAGAAAAGAACCCCACTGAAAAGCTCGCTACTAACCAAGCACATGTATTCTTTCTAATATGCACTCTAGGCAAGCACTACCGCGCTTATACCTGTATATCAAACGAACGACTAAAAACTTTTCAAATTATATGCAAATGAATACTCAACTTTGCAAGCCTATCAAAACAGATGACAGAACATGACGAAGGGAACCGACATCCTTTATACTGGTTCTAAAAGCTCACCAAAGACACAGCCGCCGATGAAATTCTTTAGTTGCGCATCCTGTCAAAACCAAGTCTTTTTTGCCAACTCACAATGTGTGAGCTGCCAAACTACACTCGGTTATATTGCATCGGAAAAAGATATGGGGAGCTTTGAACAGCATAGCCCTGTTCTTTGGTTAGCGCTAAATGAAAAATACCAGACGAAGCGCTATAAGCCTTGTTATAACTATCAGCATCATCAAGTCTGTAATTGGGTTATTCCCGCAGAGAGCAACGACATCTACTGTGAGTCTTGTGTACTCACATATACCATTCCTACTCTCGACAACCCTGATCATATCGTCTATTGGTCACGGCTCGAACATGCTAAACGGCGTTTTCTGTATTTAATGCAACGCCTGAATATTATGCCAAGGCCCAAATATAACGATGATGATCGCTACGGACTCCGTTTTAATTTTCTCATGCCTGAACCAGAGCACCCTGTGCTGACAGGACATGCTAATGGTGTCATTACACTCAATGCTAGTGAAGCAGATGTCATCTATAGAGAAACGACCCGTATTAAAATGGGTGAAAACTACCGTACGCTTTTGGGGCATTTCCGTCATGAAAGTGGTCATTATTATTTTGACCTCATTAAATCGCTACATCCTGAGCTGGTCGACGAGTTCCGTCAGTATTTTGGAGATGAGCGTCAAGATTATAACGCAGCACTACAACGCCACTATGAAGATGGCGCACCGCAAAACTGGGACAAGTTTTATGTCAGCTCTTATGCCAGCACACACCCTTGGGAAGACTGGGCAGAAACGTGGGCACACTATTTACACATGATGGACACATTGGAAACCGCTTACTATGCAGGTTTAATCGTGCGCAATAATCGAAAAGATACGCATGACTTAAGCTTTTATGAAAATCCAATCGGCGCTCAAAATTTTGATTTACTCCTCAAACAATGGATGACACTGACTTTTAACTTAAATGCGTTAAATCGCAGTATGGGTTTAGAAGATGCTTATCCATTTACGCTATCAGCGCCAGTCCTCGATAAATTACGATTTATACATAAACATGTTTTGGGCAAAGCCTTTGCTCGCTAAATTGCTTGAGCTGAATATAAGCGTTCTTAAGTTATGTCTAGGGACACAAAAGATTGGACTGAATTTGGATGTAACTCGTTAGAAATTATCTTAAAATGAAAGACATCTTTAGCCTATATAGATAACGTCCGTGCTAAAAACTATGCTTTTAACGAGACATCATACTTTCAAGCGACCAATCATTTTAGGGCTAACGATTGTTTTACTGCCGGCCTGCCAGTTGGTCAAAGTTAAAGAAAATAATATCCATCAGGCTATTCGTAGCAAGTCCGAAAATATCTTAAGCCACGAACAATTGAGTGCGGAAACCACCAGCTTACTCAAATTACTCAGCGTGACGCCACAGCAATGCAGCGCTGAATTTGAAACATGTTTGAAGCGCTTAAACACACAAACAGATATTGCTGCAGATGAACGCTATGCCGCTTTAAGTGAACTGTATTTGGCCCAAGCTTTAGATATTTCAAAACAACGCAACTGTACCCAAGCACAGCCACATAGTGAAAATAATCACTGCTTAGAACAGAGCCTTGAGGCCTTCGACCAGAGTTTACGTTATAGCTATGTGTATTTATTTAAAATGCAAGAAAGCCCAAGTACCCGGGTTTTTGATCAAAGACAAATGCATGTCCGCACTTTTTACAATGTCGCTTTGTCGCGTTTAATTACCACGGCGTACCGTACGCAACCTTTTCAACAAGTTCCCGCGCAACTCAACGTCCAACAACGTCAATATATTGTAAATTTAGAACACTATCCTGAACTGAAAAGTAAAACCATTGACCGAGTTCAATCCAGTTATAATTTAAACTTCTCGGGTTTTTATCAAGTCAACCGTCAAGATGGTCTGGGCGCAGAGTTCGTGGTTGTGACTAAAGCGGATCCTATTCATAAAAATGATTTTATCCTTGACCCGATATCGTTTTATCAAAATCAAACCAATCCCAATATCCATCCTGCACGCTATTTGTCCGTAACCGCAGCGGCACAGCCATTAAACCCTGAAAGCAGCATTGAAGATGTGCTTAATGGCAAAGCCATTTTTGAGATTGAGCTATTTAATCCTTATACACAAAAGTATGTAGACATACATCAACAAAAATACATTCTCACGGCGAATTATTCTGTGCCTTTTGCCTACTGGCTGGCAGAAAATAAACTGGGCTCAACAGGCTACTTGACCTTGCTCGATAAGACTGAGCGATTGCGTATGCCACATGTCTATATGCTTGAACCTTACCAGCCGAATAAAAAAGTGATTGTACTTATTCATGGTCTCGCCAGCAGCCCTGAAACTTGGGTCAATCTGACCAATAACATTTTGCGGGATAAAGCTTTACGGGAGAACTTTCAGGTATGGCAGGTATTCTATTCAACCAATATGCCGATTGTTGAAAGCTGCTATCAAATTCATGCACTACTTAAACAAGCCTTTGCACAAGTTCAACCCAACTCTCGCTCGGCAAGTGACGCCGTGCTGATTGGACATAGTATGGGCGGCGTCATTAGTCGCTTACTGATTAGTGAGCACGATATTTCTGAGCAAGTGATTCCACTATTAAACTATGAGCAATACACCCGATTACAACAATACCCCGTAATCAAAGAACGTTTTCAATTTCATTCTGATTTACCCATTGGACGTGCAATTTTTATTGCCGCGCCTCACCGTGGTAGTGAACTGTCTGACCGCTGGTACATGGAATTGGTGAAGAAAATGGTCAAGTTGCCGATCACTTTCTTTAACCAAGTGGATATACAACTCAATGGTAGCTCTAGCACCAAAGGCATGGTGCAATCTGGCCCAGACGACTTAAGTCCAAAGTCACGCTTTATGGCTTTGACCAGTAACATCATGCCTGTATCTAGAGTTCCTTATCATTCTATTATTGGTAATCACCGTCAGAACAATGACATACATGACATGAGCGATGGTATTGTGCCTTATTCCAGTTCACATTTAGAACAGGCTGTCTCTGAAAGAATCATTAAAGGCAACCATTCGGTGCATGAGGAAGCAGAAACATTATTAGAATTACGGCGTATTTTGAGGTTACACCTTGAGCAAACTCGGGCTCAATGATCAACAGTACTAAAAATGTTCTACTACTTGGCGATTTTTATCCGAATACTCTAACTCAGCTGAATGAGCATCGAAAACTTGAAAAGCAGCGGTTGTAAAATCTCAGGTACGGAAAAGGTTTTGATATACTTGCTTTATCCAAAAAATACATGCATTTATCTGCTCGGAAACATTATGCACATTAAAAATCAAGTTGTACTGGTCACAGGTGGCGCACGCGGTTTAGGTCTTGCGATTACACACGCCTTAATCAATGAAGGTGCTCGTGTAGTCGTGAACTATTTGAACAGCCATGTTGCAGCGCAAACCTTAGTCCAGCAGTATCCAAAGCAGGTTTTTATCTACCAAGCTGATGTTACAGACAGTGCACAAGTCAAAAGTATGTTTGATGCAAGCTTTCAGCATTTTGGACAGCATATCAACGCCGTGATTAATAATGCGCTGATTCAATTCGAGTTTAATGGTGAGGCCCGCCCAAAAGTTCATGAGCTCCGCTGGGAAACTATGCAACAACAATTTGAGGGTGCAGTTAAAGCCGCTTTGAATACTACCCAAGCAGCGCTTGAAGGTATGAAACAAAACCAGTTTGGGTGCATTGTAAACATCGGAACCAATCTGGTGCAAAACCCAGTGGTGCCTTATCATGACTACACCACAGCGAAGGCTGCACTATTGGCTTTTACGCGTACCTCAGCGCATGAACTTGGCCAATATGGCATTAATATCAATATGCTTTCTGGCGGTTTACTGCAAACCACTGATGCTAGCAAAAGCACGCCCAATGAAGTTTTTGATTACATCGCAAGTGCAACACCACTGCGTCGTGTAGTTACACCTGAGGAATTTGCCTCAGCCATTCTAATGTTCTTATCGCCCTATTCTTGTGCTGTGACAGGTCAAAACTTGATTGTCGATGGTGGTTTAGTCAAAGGATAATGAGCTTTAATCCCTGAACTCTGAATAAGCATGATTTAAACCATCCATTTTAAAAATTCTCGAAGCTTCATCGACTTGAAGCTTTGTTTTAGGTTCAAGTCTTCTTCATAATCTGCCCACCCAACCAAGGAACACAGTACGATGCTTTCTTTCCCCATTCGGCACCGACTGGCTGGTTTTTACTTTTTTTATTATTCCATTGTAGGCACCTTCATGCCGTTTTGGAGCCTGTATCTCGAAGATCAAGGCTTTAACTACAGTGAAATCGGCATCCTTTCCTCAATTGCGATCATTACCCGTTTTTTTGCTCCTTTTATTTGGGGCTGGATTGCAGATAAATCAGGGAAACGGATGCTCTTGGTCAGAGTTGCAACGTGGATGGAAGCCTGTATTTGGTTCATGATTTTTATCATTCCAAACTCCTTTCAGGCGATCGCCCTACTCATGCTGATCTTTAGCTTCTTCCAAAACGCCATTCTGGCTCAATTTGAAGGCGTTACGCTATTTTGGCTCGCGGAACAGCGCAGTGCTTTGTATGGAAAAGTTCGAAAGTGGGGCTCGGTCGGTTTTATTGTCGGGGTTTTTGGTATCGGAGCCTTATTAGAAATTTTACCCATCTCTATGCTTCCTGTTTTATTGCTGTGCATTTCTTTTTTGGCCTTTATTTGGTCATTTAGCATCAAAGAACCGACCACTGCACCTCATTCACAAGGGCAGCTCGAGCCATTGTTACCGATTTTAAAAAAACCCGTTGTCGCGGCATTTTTCGGTATCGAGTTTATTCTGCTTTTTTCGCATGCGCCCTTTTATAGTTTTTATAGCAACTTCTTAAAACAAGCTGGTTACTCAACCACAGAAATTGGTTTTTTGTGGACTGTCGGTGTCATGGCCGAAATTATTATGTTTGCCATTGCTCACATTTTTTTCAAACGCTTTTCATGGCGACTCATGGTGTCTATTTGTCTTATCCTC
Source organism: Acinetobacter sp. P1332 (assembly GCF_044057475.1). NCBI lineage: Bacteria > Pseudomonadati > Pseudomonadota > Gammaproteobacteria > Moraxellales > Moraxellaceae > Acinetobacter > Acinetobacter sp. P1332. The sequence goes on along the minus strand of NZ_CP171157.1, from coordinate 1,665,083 downwards.
ACGGCGCTACGCTGGTTTATGGTTGGTTCTTTTCCACAAATCTTCGCGATCCAGTTCTTCGCACAAACCATTCATGCTTTTAGCTTTGGCCTATTTCATCTCATCGCCATGCGTATCATTTTCCAAAACTTTAGTTTAGGACAACAAGGACGCGGTCAAGCCCTGTATAGCACCATGTGGGGACTGGGTGTAGCGTCTGGAAGTATTCTTGCAGGACATTATTGGCACAGCCTGTCAGGCGAACTTATTTTTATTTTGGCAGGCTGTGCGGTTCTACTGGGTTTGGGTTTTATTCGCTACTTACCCAAAGAAGTTCAAGCTTAAAAAGTTCTCTTCTGATCTGCACACATAAATTGCAGCAGTTTCATTATTCAGCTTTCTAAACTTTGATTTCACTATATTTATGAAACCATGGCTGGGCCTGTTCAAGCTGACTAGCCAACTGTAAGAGCCGATCTTCACGGGCAAAAGGCGCAATGAACTGTGAACCAAGCGGAAGATTGTCAGCATTCCAATACAAAGGTACAGACATCGCAGGTAAACCTGTGATGTTGGCTAGCTGAGTAAAAGGCACCCAACGCAAATTATCTTTCACAATTTTATCGACCAGTTTTCCTTGTGCCAACAGATGTGCTTTGCCGACTTTTAATAAACTTTTTAAAATTGGTTTTTGCCATGATGGGGTAGAAATTTGCCCATTTTTGGGTGCGACTGAGGCTGTAGCAGGAGTCAGATAAAGATCATAATGATCAAAGAATTGGTTCATTTTGGTGACATATACTCCCCAATTATTCAGATTATGAATATATTCTAACGCAGTCGTTTTGGCACCAAAGGCAGCCAAAGCTAAAGAATCCAGCTCAAAATCTCCTGCTGTGGTCGGAACGTGTTGCTTGATCTGCTCTAACATATAAGAAAATTGACTAAACCACGTCGTGATAAAGTCTCTGGCCAAAGACATACCATCTATCTCAGGTTGTGCTTCGACCACTGTATGCCCTAAAGACTCCAACAAACGTGCGGTATGGTGTACAGCATCAATTGCATCTTTAGACACTGTGGTTCCGATAGGCGACTGAGTACTAAATGCAATTTTAAGTTTTTTTACAGGCTGCTGTAGACAGGCCAAATAGCTTTGGCTGGGTAGTTCAATTTTAAACAATGAGCTATGCTCTGCACCCTGCGTTGCATCTAACATCGCTGCACTGTCTCTTACACTTTTACTCAATACATGCTGTATCGCAGCCCCATGCATTGCTTCACTCATATCTGGGCCCCACGGCGTACGTCCACGACTTGGTTTTAAACCAAATAAACCACAATACGATGCAGGAATTCGAATCGATCCACCGCCATCTCCCGCACCCGCAATGGGAACAATTCCTGCGGCCACCGCAGAAGCGGAACCACCCGATGAACCACCACTGTTATGTTTTAAATTCCAAGGATTATGACAGGCTCCCCAAGCATCTGATTCTGTAATGCCTTTGATACCAAACTCAGGGGTATTGGTACGCCCAAAAGTTAAAATGCCTGTGTTTTCCCAACGGTTTACAATTTCTGCATTATGTTCTGCAATATGGCCCGTACGTTTAAATGCTTGGCATCCATAAGATGTTGGATAACCTGCATATTCTTGAAATAAATCCTTTACTAAAAATGGCACCCCAGCAAATGGGCCAGACAATGCATTTTGCGCTCTGTTCTTGGCATAATCATGCATCGGAATAATAATCGCATTTAAAGCAGGATTGGTTTGTTGGCTACGCTCAATTGCAATTTGTAATAATTCAGCGGGATGGATTTGTTTTTGTGCAACCAACTCAGCTAAACCCAGCCCATCATAACGAAGGTATTCAGAAAAATTCATTTTTATCCAAGTATCTATAGTTTTTATTGTTTTATACTTTTACTAAATTTTAACCTATGAGGCAAGTTGTACTTGATTGCGTCCTAAAGTTTTGGCCTGATATAGCGCCCGATCAGCACGATTTAACAAGCTCTGTAGGCTATTTTGCGTTGGTAAAACTTGATGCACCACACCAAGACTCACCGTCATACTCAAAACAGCATGTGCCACTTGAGTTTTTGAAGTAGCGACAGCACGGCAGATACGTTCTGCAATGATTTGTGATTCAATTTCAGTGGTATTATTTAACACCACCACAAATTCTTCACCGCCCATACGCGCAAATAAATCCTGTTCACGCAAATTACTTTTCACCGTCGTAGCAAAGCTTTGTAGCAATACATCACCAATATAATGACCATATTGATCGTTCATTTTCTTAAAATGATCAATATCTAGCACAATGATACTCATCGATTTAACCAGATTTTCCTTCAATAAGTTTTCAGTTTGAGTGAAGAAAAAACGGCGATTTCCCACATGAGTTAAGGGGGCGTGGTTGGCCAGATAAAGTACTTCTTTATACAGATCATGACGATTACGACTCACAATACATAAAAGCAAAGGTGCAATCATCAACATGCACAGCCCTATACGCACCGAAATAGAAGTGGCCAAGAAGTTATCTGCTGTACGTGAAATATAATAGGTCGTTAAACTATGGTAAGTCACAAAACAAACCAAACTGTTAATGATACTCACATAAAATAAGTTGTAACTTAAAGCCGCCCAAATGAGCCCTGCTAGAGGGAAAAGTAAGGCACCAGGACCAAAGAACAGATGTGTACATGCCACAGAAATTAAAACTGAGAGTAAGGGTAAAACATCGACAAACTGGGTTTCGCACTGTCTACGGTTATTCCAAAGATACTTTAATTTCTTCGCTGCAGGAAAGGTCAACATGAGGGGTAAAAGTGAAATACAATTTAGCACTTCCCCTGTCCACCAAATATAAAACTCAGCCCACAGGTCTTGCGTACTCATAAAAGTATGTGGCATATACGGAACGACCGCAACGGCAAATATCGCGCTAGAAAAACACCCAAGAAAAACACAAACCAAGAAAAGATAAAGAAAATTTAAGTCTTTGTTATATGCACGATAGTCAATTTGTAAATAATGGATAAAGAATAAAGACACGCCTACTGTCATAAAATTGGCAATTGTTAAAGCCAACGTCAGCTCAAGATGATTCCCTGTGACTAAGTCAGCCGACATATAACCAATAAATGCGCCCAACCAGCCACCAACATTTCTAAGTGGCTTAACCGTAAAAATAAGCCGATCAATACTGCATTAGCTGGCCAAAAATAAGCGAAATATGCAATCGGCCGAGTGAATATCCCAAGCAAACAGCAGACAAAAATCACCGCAGCAACAATCAAACATGCTCGGCCATGCTGTTTAAAATTCAACGATACTTCTGTGAGCTTAACTGCGTACAAAATATTCCCTCATTTTTACATGAGTTATGATTAAACATCATGTTTTCTACTGTCCATTTGCTTGCAAAGGATGCATTGATGAAAACCATCACAAATTGACAATATTTACTAAATAAACTCTATCGATTGTTCGTTATGGTTTCAATATGATTTTTTGATTTATATCCTGAATCTAAATATTTACGATTAAACGCTGATATCACTCTCACCCATAAAAAAAGCCTCCACATCGGGAGGCTTTTTGATCTTTGGACTTATTTTGCTTCAGACGCTGCCACTGGTGCTGATGCACCTGCTTCTTCAGACTCTAAAGGTGCAGCATCAATCATCTCTGGACTAACTTCTATATTGGTCACTGGTGTTTCAGTTGCTGAGCTTTCCACTGACGTTTGTTCAGTCTCTTGTTTTTTGTCACTACACGCAGCAAGCGACAGCATTGTTGCAGAAGCTAGAACCACCAAAGCCATTTTCATGTTAATCATTATGCACCTTCACATTAGTCATCAATTGCTTGAAACAATACTACTTATTTTTGCTCAAGTTTAAAGTATTCATTTGTGAGCAATCTTTTGAAATTAAGGCAGAATTATAACATCATTAAACAGAAATAATAAAAACAAGCTCGAAGCAAACTTGTTTTTATCTATCCAAGAATGCACTCGAATTAAACAGGATACGCTGTCGCGACTTCCTGACTAATCATTGCCGCAGTTGCCGCAGATAGCGTCCAACCTAAGTGCCCATGTCCTGTATTAAAGAACACACGTTCTAGCTTTCCACGGCGAACTACAGGCATCATATTCGGCATCATGGGGCGAAGACCTGCCCAAGGGACCGCATGCTCTGTCGAAACTTTAAAGTTACGATTGGTCCAGTCAACAAGAGGTTGAATCCGATCTGCCCGGATATCACGGTTATAGCCATTAAACTCAGCAGTGCCCGCGACACGGAAACGATCTTTACCTAAACGTGAAGTTACAATTTTCGCGCTTTCGTCCAGCAAACTCACCCACGGCGCATTTTGCTGGCTTTCTTCGTCATTTAACATAACCGTAATCGAATATCCCTTTACAGGATAAACATTGACCCGCTCTTGGACCAATTCAGCCAATTGATAGCTACCCACCCCAGCACAAACCACAACAGCATCGGCAGCGAGCATTTCAACTTCCGCTGGTGCAAGCTCTACATTCTCAGAACTTGGCTGTAACTTCACTTCAACACCTGAAGTTAAATGTTCGATATCTGTCACATCCATACCAAAACGATACTTCACACCTAACTTTTTGGTAACTTCAGCCAAACCTGTCGTGTACTTATGAATATCACCCGTCGCATCGCCTTCACAATAAAATCCAGCATAATAGTCGCCGGTCAATGTCGGCTCAATTTGCTTAATTTCTTCATTGCTTACGCCGCAACGTTCAAGTCCACCTTTATTGAGTAAATCATTGACTCGAATGGCGACGTCATAATCTTGTTTATTATGATAAAAATGCAAAATACCACGTTTTTCTAAATTGAAGTCGATTGATTCTTTATCCGCAATTTCGAACAAGCGTTGACGAGCCAATAAAGCCAAACGTACTGTTTCGTGGGTATTGGCCTCATAATGTTTAATATTGCCCAGAAATTCCATCAGCCATGCATATTTATGCACACTAAACGCAGGATTGAGCAATAAAGGGGCAGATTTTTGAGACATCCATTTCATGCCTTTCAGCACTGTCGATTTTTGGTTCCAAACTTCCGCATTGCATGCAGACAGTTGTCCACCATTTGCAAAAGAAGTTTCCATGGCTGGAAATAAATGCCGATCCACAACTGTCACTTGATAACCCAGTTGACTTAATTCATATGCAGTTGTGACGCCTGTAATTCCAGCACCAATGACAACGACATGACACATAGACACCTCCTTTTTATTGTTTGATGTCAACCCCATCTGTCATGTGTACCTGAGAGCTTCGACCTAAAACATCCCATGATGTTTTAAACCATCCCCTTCGGTGAGTGATTGAACACTTCTCTCCAGAGTTTTTTCATTATTACAGTCCTTTTGCCTGAGAGTTTCCGGGGTCGTTGCTCCTTCGGCGAATGCAGAACATTTCTCTCCTGCAATAATGCTTATTATTCTATGAGCAATTTATATACCATGTAATCACCCTATTGGAAACTGCTCTTAAAGTATTATCTTTCGTTTATTTTTATAGAGCACAACCTCAGCTTAGGACAAGCGTTGCACTATACTGGCTAACATGACTATCTTTTGCTTCAAAAGAGGACGCATGCTGTCGGACATTAGCGCTATCCTGAGGTCATCTAAACATCTTTGAGCATGAGTACGGTCTATACTCTTCGGATGTTTCATTTTATTTTTTCTCAACCTTAAAAGAATGAATGAGTTGTTCTACATTTTGATAAATTTCTTGCCAATGCGGCAGTAACTCACTATGAAATTTTATAGTGATATAACTCGTATTAAACCCATAATTGGGCTGATGTGTATTAAATTCACAACTTGTTGCACCACTCTTAAAATAAAGACACTTAATAGTGAGACTTACCCCTTTACCTTTACGCTCCTGCCAATACACCTTTTTTCCAACACCGTCATCACTTTTTACCTCTATTTCATAGAGTCCTAAATCTGAGTTAAATTTTTTTGTTTCATCTACCCATATTTCACTCACCTCTTCTCCACTAGATGAAAACATTCCTTTTCTTAATTTTCTTTTTAAATGACCCAAATAATTAAAGAAGTCTTTACTTCCCCACTCCTCTTTCCAAACGGAACGTTGGTTTAATGCGATTGTGATATCATTTTTAAACTCAGAACCTAGTCTAAAGCCTTCTCTAGATGCTGTCATTTCAGGCCATTTTACTTTCAAATCAATACTTTGAATTTGATCATCACAACCTTTGGCCTCGTGTTCTTCTTCGATATTTTTCCCCCAATAATTCACACCTTGATAAGTCACTCTGCCAAAAAGTAAATACTGCTTATCAATGAGCATGTGCCGATCACCAAATTTTCCACAAGCATATAAGCGCGCTTTAACTTTTTCAGGGTCATGCATACTGTCATAGCCATATATCAACAATGAAATAACCAAAACTGTGAGTAGTGATAAAAATATAATGGTGCCTCGTCTGACTGTGCTTATTTTTTTATTCATATCCCCCTTCCTTTTTTCTTTTAAAAATGAACTCTCTAAATTTTCTTACTCAGTAAGACCGAATGAAGATTCATCAACGTTTGGCCTACTTTGGCACTTAATAGGTAAGATGCCGTTTTCTGAGTATCGTGATAACCATAACGTGCATAATATGCCAACAGCTCTTTTCTTATATTTAAGATTAGCTTTCATACGCAAATAAAAAAAAGTCAGACCGAAGTCTGACTTTAATGCGTACTCTCTTAAATATAAAGAGAATTTTCTAGTATTCAATCGGTGCAAATGGTGCAACGACGTCTGCATTTTGAGCACGATGGCGCATAAAGTGATCCATTAAAACAATCGCAAGCATTGCTTCTGCAATCGGAGCCGCACGCACACCCACACAAGGGTCATGACGACCTTTGGTTAATACATCAGTATCTTCACGATTAATATTGATCGTTTTACCCTGTGTGGTAATAGACGCTGTTGGTTTTAAAGCAATGGCCACACGAATGGTTTGACCACTTGAAATACCGCCCAAGATACCCCCTGCATGGTTCGCAAGGAAGCCATCAGTCGTTAACTCATCACGGCTCTCATGTCCAAACTGACCAGCAACGGCAAAACCATCACCAATCTCAACCCCTTTAACCGCGTTAATAGACATCATGGCATGGGCAATGTCAGCATCTAGACGGTCAAAAACAGGCTCACCCCAACCTACAGGCACTTTTTCAGCCAAAATCTCAAGCTTTGCACCGCAACTGGTACCTTGCTCACGCAATGAAGTTACCAGTGCTTCAAAACGCGGTACGGCATCGACATCGCCACAGAAAAATGGATTATTAGGTACTTCATTCCAATCCAATTTTTCCGCAATTTCAGTCCCAATTTGGGTCACATGACCACGAATTAAAATACCAAACTTTTCAGCCAAGTATTTTTTCGCAATTGCACCCGCAGCCACACGCATCGCCGTTTCACGCGCACTTGAACGACCACCGCCACGGTAATCACGAAAACCGTACTTTTGTGTATAAGTATAATCTGCATGTCCCGGACGGAAGCTTTGTGCAATATTGCCGTAATCTTTGGATTTTTGATCGGTGTTACGGATCAATAAACCAATTGGTGTGCCTGTTGTTTTACCTTCAAACACACCAGAAATGATTTCAACTTCATCAGGTTCTTTGCGCTGCGTCGCAAATTTAGAGGTGCCCGGCTTACGACGGTCTAAATCTTTTTGTAAATCGTCTGCTGTAAGCTCAAGGCCCGGTGGAACACCATCCACAATCGCCATTAAGCCTACACCATGAGATTCACCACAAGTCGTTACACGGAAGAGTTGCCCTATACTATTACCTGCCATGTCCAACGACTCCTTTTATGCTTGAACAGATTGAATGAATAAATCACGGAATTGACGACATTGAGCTGCAGTCAATGCAAAGATTCCTGTACCGCCTTTTTGGAACTGTAACCAGTAAAAATCAACAGTATTAAAGTTTTGGCGCATTGCCCATTCAGAATTACCCACTTCAATCACGATGAGACCATCTTCAGTTAAGTAATCTGGCGCTTGAGCTAACATTTTACGAACCAAATCTAAGCCATCTTGACCTGCCGCCAATGCCAATTCTGGCTCATGGTGGAATTCTTCAGGTAAATCTGCCATGTCTTCAGCATCCACATAAGGTGGATTCGACACGATGAGATCATATTGATTTTCAGCAGGAATTTTGGAGAACAGGTCAGACTCAAGTAAAGCCACTTGATACTGTTTGTCGTGGTGTTCCGAGTTAATTTGAGCCACTTCTAAAGCTTCTTTAGAAATATCTGTTGCATCTACTTCGGCATCTGGGTACGCATAAGCCAGAGCAATCGCGATACAACCTGAGCCCGTACACATATCTAAAATACGTTGTGGCGTTTTTGGATTCGGGTTTTCTGGCAAGTTATTGACTGCTTCACCCATTTGGCCATTTTCACCTAAGCAATAAGGTGCAAAACGGTTTTGAATCAATTCTGCAATCGGTGAACGTGGAATCAGTACGCGTTCGTCGACATAATATGGTTTGCCATCAAAATATGCCAAATTAAGCAAATATGAAGTCGGTACTTTTTCATTAATACGACGTTCTAATAAGCTTAAAACTTCTGTCTTTTCGCTTGGTAGTAGCTTCGACTCTAAGATTTCAGCATCCGCATTCCAATCTAAAGATAAAGTTTGTAAAACCAGAGCTGAGCTTTCAGCAAAATAGTCTTCTGTACCTTGACCTAAATGTGCATCGTATTGACGTAATGCTGTCACTCCAAAACGGATAAAATCACGAATTGTGCTTAAGTTTTCAGCGGCTTCCTGTATATGTTCAGGGCTAATAGTCGGGCGATCCACTAAAGGCGTCTCCAAGGTCATAATAAAAACGCCTTATGATACCCTGTTTTTCTATGATTTATAATGTTTTGATGCACAGCAAACACATTTTCATACGCTTTGCACTTATTTGTTTATACGGCCTGTACGTGCTTCGTACATATCTGCACGGGTTTGCGTCATTTGCATCAGACACGAAATACGCTGTAATTCAGTCTTTTCATTTTTCACGATAGGTTTGTTATTACAAATCTGATCACGCTGCGCCAGCCATTGCTGATGAGACTGTTTAACCAATCCTTGCTCATCTACAGGAGCCTGCGCCAAATACGGCTTAAATACTTTCTTTAAGCGTTTCTTTTGTGCTTTATATTCTTTACTCATACATGCATCAATTTCACTCAACACATTGCCAGTTTGCTTCATGCATGCTTCATATTTTTTAGTTGGGCCCATTGCATAGGCTGAACCACTGAACAATCCCACAACAAGCAATGCACTAAATATTTGTTTCAATTCCTTTCCCCAAAGCAAATTTTCTTCATTCATTTTTTAATCTAGTCATTCACAACATCTACGTGCTGCAGCGCTTTAATATAACATCCTATTTTGTATGAACATACTAGCCCTCTATAAAATTTCCACCACACAGCTTTTTACATGAACTCACAGGCTTTGCATTGAAACCTGATCAAACAGCCTTATTATAAAGTGAGTTCTTCTGCCAATATTCTCCAAACTTATGAGTTATAAACACAACAACTTAATGGCGATGCGTGAACGCTATTGGAATGACACCGAAAACAATCATGTCGACACTGAAAAAGCTTTTTTTCAGCAGCTGTTACAGCAGCAAGGGATCTATGAATGTGCAACCATTGAAGATGCTCGATACTTCTTTTTTAGCCTACCGAGCATCATCATTGTTAAAGGTTATGCACATGGATTTATGCACCAACCGGTACAAGAAATGATCCTCCAACACATACAAATGCATAAAGATGAATTGATTCAGAAAAATACGCTTAAAGTAAAATTTCGCATGTAACAATCCCGATTAGGCTTTATTTAGATGGTTGCTTAACACTTATGGCCTTTTTTAACTCTAGATTCAGCAAGTTGAACTTTTTTAATACGTGAATACACGATATTATCCGTTACAATCTAAAATGCTGCCCTTGCTGATGAAAGGATTTTACTGAATTATGTCAGATCACAACGATAAGCTTAAACAACTGAAAACCTCCTCTATGGATCGTCGTTTATCGATTGCCAAAGCTTCGTTGCTTGCTGGAACACGTTGGGCTGCTTCTAATGCGACAACTATGTTTTCTAGCGAAGAAGAAAAAGAAAAGAAACGCAAAAAAGCAATGAAAGAACAGGCCGATTATCTTGTTTCTGAAATAGGCAAACTTAAAGGTTCTATCGTCAAAATTGGCCAAATGATGGCACTTTATGGTGAACACTTTCTACCTGAAGAAATCACACAAGCCTTAAATACTTTAAATAATCAAACAGTCGCTTTAGCGTGGCCTGCGATTAAACAGCAACTGCACAGCCAGTTGGGTTCTAAACTAGATGATTTGACCATCGATCATGAGCCACTGGGCACTGCATCACTGGCACAAGTCCACCGTGCAACGCGCAAGTCTGATGGTTTAGAGATGGTATTGAAAATTCAATATCCAGGCGTTGCTGAAGCTATTGACTCAGACATGAGCCTGTTTAAAAACATGCTTAAACTGACACGAATGGTGCCGCAAACACGCGAGTTCGACCAATGGTTCGATGAAGTTCGTGAGATGATGCACCGTGAAGTGAATTATAAAATTGAGGCTGCAACCACACGCCGCTTTGCTGCTCGCTTAAAAGAAGACCCTCGCTACATCGTGCCACAAATTATAGATGGCTACTGCACAGACCAAGTATTGTGTATGACATTTGAACGTGGCGTGCCGATTAACAGCCCTGTCATGCTGTCTCTGCCGCAAGAACGTCGCAACAAACTTGGTGAAGCATCACTTGAAATTGCGGTACGCGAGATTTTTGAATGGGGTGAAATGCAGACCGACCCGAACTTTGGTAATTACCTCGTTCGCTTAGGCAATGGCAATGACATCTTGGATAAAATCGTTCTGCTTGATTTTGGTGCAATCCGACAGTTTGATGAACACTTACTTAGTGTTGCTCGCAAGCTCATTCATGCTGGGTTTAATCATAGTAGTGAAGAAATGGTTCAAGCAATGACAGGCTATGAGTTTTTCGACTCTATCCCTCAAAGCATTAAACCCGATATGGCTAAAGTCTTCTTACTTGCAACTGAAGCATTCAGCAGCCCAAGCAACAACCCAGACTTACCTGCTGGTGTTATGGGTGAAAACTTTGCTTATGACTGGAAAGCAAGCCAGCTTCATAGCCGTGTAATGCAGCAAGCTTCAAAGTCGATGGCATCTCGTTATTTCAGTGTTCCACCCAAAGAGTTTATGTTTATCAGCCGTAAATTCATCGGTGCTTATACCTTTATGACTGTGATTGAAGCGAAAACCAATGTTCGTGCAATGGTGAAAAAATTTATCTAAAAGTACATTGACCAAAATGACGCGATGTCATTTTGGTCAATTGATCAATCACTTCAATTCCAAACGATTCAATAAAAAATTTAAAAAACAAAATATTAGAATAATTTAAAATACACCACATACCGTTTATCTTTGACAATACATCATGTCAGTCATGACATAGTTATTCGTATGCCGCTATGTCAGCATAAAACCACAGAATAATTCTGCTGGATGAAAATAATGACAAATATGGTAAATAAGGCGCAGGGATTTGGCTTATCACTGATCACAAAAATGGCAAGTAGCGACGTACTTGACCAATTAAAGCTTAGAAAATTTGTGGAGAAATCGCTATATCAAGGCTCAAAAGCGGGCTATAAGACTTTATCAAAAACACAAAAAGCCTTTAAAGCCAATAAGGATCTGCATAAACAGCGACTCAACAATCAAGAAAAATCATTATTTGATCTGAGCTATTCAGAAGATCAGCAAATGGCCATCGACACCATGTCACAGTTTGCCGCCGATATACTTTACCCGTTAGCCGCAAGTGCCGATCAAAATGAAACTTTTCCAACAGAACTTTGGCAATATATTGAAGAGCTAGGTCTGAACTTTTATGCTTTGCCTGAGGCGCTTGGTGGTGTCGCTGCTGAGAAAAATATTTTGAGCAATATACTTATTGCAGAGCATCTGGCCAAAGGTGATTTTAGTTTAGCCGCGGGTATGCTCTCTACCTTTAGTGTAATTAATGCCATTACACAATGGGGTTCTGAGCAAGTACAAGCTTTATATTTAAATAGTTTTGTGCAAGACAGTAGCATTCGCGCTAGCTTTGCAATTCAAGAAGTTACGCCTGCTTTTAATCCTTACCTGTTAAAAACCAAAGCCATTTCATGTGATGGTCAATATTTTATTCAAGGTGAAAAGACACTGGTACTATTGGCTGAAAGTGCAGATATTTTCCTTGTCAGTGCTGAACTTAATGGCCAAGCTGAAGTTTTTATTCTCAGACGGGATGAAAGTATTCAGTTTAAAAAATCTCCCGCTATGGGACTCAAAGCAACGGAAACAGCAACTTTAATTTTTAATCAAACCCCTGCTTTACGCTTAGGTGATGAAGATTTCAACTACACGGCATTTTTAGACCTCGGCAATTTAATGTGGTGTGCAATGGCGGTCGGCACATGTGAAGCGGTCAAAAAATATTGTATTGAATATGCCAATGAACGTACCGCCTTTGGTGAACCAATTTCTCACCGTCAAAGTGTTGCATTTATGATTGCCGATATGTCCATCGAAATTGATGCCATGCGTATGCTCATTCTAAATGCCGCAAGTCTAGCTGAATCTGGGCAGACATTTCACCGTGAAGCCTATTTAGCACGCTTACTTTGTGCCGAAAAAGCCATGAAAATTGGCACCGATGGTGTACAGATTTTAGGTGGGCACGGATTCACCAAAGAACACCCTGTTGAGCGTTGGTATCGTGATTTACGTGCAACAGCGATTGTTCACTCTGGTCTACATGCATAATAAAAAGGAAAACTGGCATGAATTTACAAAACCCTAAAAAATTTAAATTACTGATTGATCAAGCCCACCAAGTGGCCATCAATGTACTTCGACCTATCTCCCGAAAATACGACAAAGCTGAACACAGCTATCCTAAAGAACTGGATATGTTGGCATCTTTGGTCGATGGTATGAATGAAGGCGGTGAAGGTATGAACGCGGGTGCTGCTATCGGTAAGCGGGGCACCAATGAACAAGGCAATAAAAATGGAGTGAATCTCTCTACCGCTTTAAGTGTAATTGAAATGTGTTATGGAGACACCGCTTTACTTCTATCAATGCCCCGCCAAGGGTTGGGAAACTCAGCAATTGCAGCTGTTGCCAATGAAGAGCAGTTAGAGCTTTTCAAAAACACATGGGCAGCCATGGCAATCACTGAACCAAACTGTGGTTCGGACTCAGCCGCGATTCGCACCACAGCAATAAAAGATGGTGAAGATTACATCTTAAATGGTGAAAAGATTTTCGTGACTTCAGGAGAGCGTGCTGACGCTATCGTCGTTTGGGCAACGATGGATAAAAAATTAGGCCGTTCAGCGATCAAATCTTTTGTAATTCCTAAAGGAACTGCTGGCATGACAGTGGAACGTTTAGAACATAAGCTAGGAATCAAAGCCTCTGATACCGCAGTTATTCGTTTAATCGACTGCCGAGTGCCAGCCAATAACTTACTAGGAAATGCGGAAATTGACATTGCTAAAGGCTTTGCTGGCGTGATGGAAACTTTTGATAATACCCGTCCGCTCGTTGCAGCGATGGCTATAGGCTGTGCCAAGGCCTCACTAGAACGCATTAAAGAGATCTTCAGCGATTGTTTAGATCCTCAATATATAACCCCATACTTACAAACGACTCATATTGTGAGTCAAATTTATCGTATGGAAGCCGAATGGGAAGCAGCACGTTTACTGACCTTAAAAGCCGCATGGATGGCAGATAACAAGAAACCGAACTCAAAGGAAGCCTCCATTTCCAAAGCCAAAGCTGGTCGAATTTGTAATGAAATTACCCTTAAGTGCGTCGAACTTGCGTCAACGGTTGGTTACAACGAAGATGAGCTTTTAGAAAAATGGGCAAGAGATTCTAAAATTCTAGATATTTTTGAAGGTACGCAACAAATTCAGCAACTCATTATCGCACGCCGTGAACTCGGAAAGTCATCGAGCGAATTGAAATAATATAAAACATCTCATTCAGATATGTTGATGCCATAGTTTTTATAAATAGAAGATTATGGCCTCACATTGAAGTAATATAAAAGTAGAAATTACTGGACTTAAATTCATGCTATCTAACAACGGCTGAACTTATTTGTTGGGCTTCAAAAAACGTATCGCTATCACAGAACTTAGATTTATTGAGCAAATTTAATATTTGGAGAATAGTAAGTCTTACCAACTTAGATACTGCTTAGGCTATTTGTTATAAGCAAGAAGAATTTCTTTGACTTGTCCATGCAATCACCTATAAAAAAGTTAAATACTATGGGGTTATATGACAAAACTATCTTTGCAAGTGGATCTACTAACAGCATAAAATCTAGAATTTCAATTAATCGCCTCTATTTAGCTTAAATAAAGTACGGATTTAACAAAACCATAAAATAGTACCTTCTGTCTCAACTTGACTGTAATTGCACAGCTCAATATGATCTTCTCAGACATTATACCAATGGATATACAGTTTGCTGAATTATCAACGATACTTGCCAACATCTCATATTAAAGCTAAATCTGTTTTAATTTTAACAACAACTTTAATATTTACTGGTTGTTCATCACTTGGTGGCGGTTCAGTTGAAAAGCGTTCAGCAAAATTAGCCAATGGCATTCAAAAGGCATATGCTGTTGAACCAACAACAGCACTACGTATTGCACCTATGATTGTACAAAGTGCAGATCGTTATAATGTGGATCCATTACTAGTTGCAGCAGTCATAAGACAAGAGTCTAGCTATAGAAATTATGCCGTTTCCCCTGCTGGTGCTATTGGACTTACTCAAGTTATCCCACGCTATTGGCAACAAACCTGCCCTGGCGATTTATTTGAAGAGATTAATAATATTAATTGTGGCACCTATATTCTCGCTAGCTATAACCAAAAAGCAGAAAGTTGGCCCAAAGCTTTGGCTTATTATAATGTCGGTCCAACAGGATACCATTCGACCTGGAAAATGAAGCGTCAAGGAAAGAAATATGCCAAACAGGTTAAAGCACATCAAAAAAACTTAAAAGATGCTCTGTAACCTCTTTTAAATAAGACATAAAAGTCAGCAACTGCTGGCTTTTTACCATTTAGGCCCTTATAGATAAGCTATTTCACTTGTTCTCTATCTCTTTTTCCCTATTAATAATTATTTATTTTTATTATTTTAATCTTTTCAGCATAAAAAAATCCCCCTCTGCTTTAAGCGGAGGGGGATTTAGAATTAATGAGCTGGCGATGACTTACTCTCACATGGATAACTCCACACTACCATCAGCGCTAAGAGGTTTCACTTCTGAGTTCGGGAAGGGATCAGGTGGTTCACTCTTGCTATTGTCGCCAGCACAACTGTTTATGACTATTCGTTGGGTCTTATTTACACATTGTGTATGCCTAACTTTCATCAAATGAGTTATTAACAGGTATATTTGAGTTGGATATTGTATCTAGCTTTATAACTAAATCAAGTTGTTTGCAGTGATTTGAACCACAACACCAACTGTTTGGGTGTTGTATAGTCAAGCCTCACGAGCAATTAGTATTGGTCAGCTTCACATATCACTATGCTTCCACATCCAACCTATCAACGTCGTAGTCTTCAACGGCTCTTTAGAGGACATAAAGTCCTAGGGAAATCTTATCTTGAGGTAGGCTTCCCGCTTAGATGCTTTCAGCGGTTATCCCTTCCGAACATAGCTACCCGGCGATGCGACTGGCGTCACAACCGGTACACCAGAGGTTCGTCCACTCTGGTCCTCTCGTACTAGGAGCAGATCCTCTCAAATTTCCAACGCCCACGGTAGATAGGGACCGAACTGTCTCACGACGTTCTAAACCCAGCTCGCGTACCTCTTTAAATGGCGAACAGCCATACCCTTGGGACCTGCTTCAGCCCCAGGATGAGATGAGCCGACATCGAGGTGCCAAACACCGCCGTCGATATGAACTCTTGGGCGGTATCAGCCTGTTATCCCCAGAGTACCTTTTATCCGTTGAGCGATGGCCCTTCCATACAGAACCACCGGATCACTAAGACCTACTTTCGTACCTGCTCGACTTGTGGGTCTCGCAGTTAAGCGCGCTTTTGCCTTTATACTCTACGCGTGATTTCCGACCACGCTGAGCGCACCTTCGTACTCCTCCGTTACTCTTTAGGAGGAGACCGCCCCAGTCAAACTACCCACCAGACATGGTCCTCGTCCCGGATAACGGGACAGAGTTAGAACCTCAATATTACCAGGGTGGTATTTCAAGATTGGCTCCACCGAAACTAGCGTCTCGGTTTCAAAGCCTCCCACCTATCCTACACAAGTAAGATCAAAGTTCAATGTCAAGCTGCAGTAAAGGTTCACGGGGTCTTTCCGTCTAGCCGCGGGTACACCGCATCTTCACGGCGAATTCGATTTCACTGAGTCTCTGCTGGAGACAGCGCCCCCATCATTATGCCATTCGTGCAGGTCGGAACTTACCCGACAAGGAATTTCGCTACCTTAGGACCGTTATAGTTACGGCCGCCGTTTACTGGGGCTTCGATCAAGAGCTTCGCTTACGCTAACCCCATCAATTAACCTTCCAGCACCGGGCAGGCATCACACCCTATACGTCCACTTTCGTGTTTGCAGAGTGCTATGTTTTTAATAAACAGTTGCAGGGGCCTGGTTTCTGTGGCTGCCAATAGCTCAAGGAGTAAATCCTATCACCGTCGGCAGCGTACCTTCTCCCGAAGTTACGGTACCATTTTGCCTAGTTCCTTCAGCAGAGTTCTCTCAAGCGCTTTGGTCTACTCGACCTGACCACCTGTGTCGGTTTCGGGTACGATTCCTATGTAACTGAAGCTTAGAGACTTTTCCTGGAAGCATGGTATCAGCCACTTCACTGTACAAGTACAGCTTGCTATCAGTTCTCAGCATAGAGTACCCCGGATTTGCCTAAGATACATGCCTACAACCTTCCACCTGGACAACCAACGCCAGGCTGACTTAACCTTCTCCGTCCTCTCATCGCATTACATAGAAGTATTGGAATATTAACCAATTTCCCATCGACTACGCCTCTCGGCCTCGCCTTAGGGGTCGACTCACCCAGCCCCGATTAACGTTGGACTGGAACCCTTGGTCTTTCAGCGTGCGAGTTTTTCACTCGCATTGTCGTTACTCACGTCAGCATTCGCACTTCTGATACCTCCAGCATACTTCTCAATACACCTTCATCGGCTTACAGAACGCTCCCCTACCACTTGCAATAAATTGCAAATCCGCAGCTTCGGCATATAGTTTTAGCCCCGTTACATCTTCCGCGCAGGCCGACTCGACTAGTGAGCTATTACGCTTTCTTTAAAGGGTGGCTGCTTCTAAGCCAACCTCCTAGCTGTCTATGCCTTCCCACATCGTTTCCCACTTAACTATAATTTTGGGGCCTTAGCTGGCGGTCTGGATTGTTTTCCTCTTGACTACGGACGTTAGCACCCGCAGTCTGTCTCCCGGATAGTACTCATTGGTATTCGGAGTTTGCATCGGTTTGGTAAGTCGGGATGACCCCCTAGCCGAAACAGTGCTCTACCCCCAATGGTATTCGTCCGAGGCGCTACCTAAATAGCTTTCGGGGAGAACCAGCTATCACCGAGTTTGATTAGCCTTTCACCCCTATCCACAAGTCATCCCCTGGCTTTTCAACGACAGTGGGTTCGGTCCTCCAGTTAGTGTTACCCAACCTTCAACCTGCTCATGGATAGATCACCCGGTTTCGGGTCTACACCCAGCAACTAAACGCCCTATTAAGACTCGATTTCTCTACGGCTCCCCTATGCGGTTAACCTCGCTACTGAATGTAAGTCGCTGACCCATTATACAAAAGGTACGCAGTCACCGAACAAGTCGGCTCCCACTGCTTGTATGCATGCGGTTTCAGGATCTATTTCACTCCCCTCACAGGGGTTCTTTTCGCCTTTCCCTCACGGTACTGGTTCACTATCGGTCAGTCAGGAGTATTTAGCCTTGGAGGATGGTCCCCCCATATTCAGACAAGGTTTCACGTGCCCCGCCCTACTCGACATCATCATATAAGCCCTTTCGTGTACAGGACTATCACCCACTATGGTTGCACTTCCCAGAGCATTCCACTAGAACTTATATGACTTAATGGGCTTTTCCCCGTTCGCTCGCCGCTACTGAGGGAATCTCAATTGATTTCTTTTCCTAAGGGTACTGAGATGTTTCACTTCCCCTCGTTCGCCTCGTATGACTATGTATTCATCATACGATACCTGCCTTATGACAGGTGGGTTTCCCCATTCAGAAATCTCCGGATCACAGGATATTTGCCGCCTCCCCGGAGCTTATCGCAGGCTATTACGTCTTTCATCGCCTCTGACTGCCAAGGCATCCACCACATGCACTTAATTACTTGACTATACAACCCCAAACAGTCGTTAATCCCTACAAGTAGGATTAAGACAGTCTATGATGATTTCTCATCACTTCCTTACAGTTTGTTGCTCTGTGTACTTAAACACCGTACAGCTTCAATTCAATTCACATACCAAAACGCTTGATTCAGTTAATTTCGCTAGTAACTCATTTCTTCAATCTTCATCAATCAGTAATAAATCACTGTTAATGTCGATCTTAAAAACGAGTATGAACAAATTATTTCAACTCAAATATATTCTGTTAATGATTTTTCCAGCCTTCGTCAGGTCAGGAAACTGTGATAAATCACAGAAGTTAATAAGCTTTAACTTACTAAATTCTACAATCTATGGTGGAGACTAGGAGAGTCGAACTCCTGACCTCCTGCGTGCAAAGCAGGCGCTCTACCAACTAAGCTAAGTCCCCAGCTTATCAATAAGTCAATGTCTCTGTTTTTCTGTATTCAGCATTTAACAATGCTTGTTAGTCAGATTTGGTGGGTCTGACAAGACTTGAACTTGTGACCCCACGCTTATCAAGCGTGTGCTCTAACCAACTGAGCTACAGACCCTCAGATACATCGTCATGAAGAACAACTTGTTGTGGATTCTTACCAATCGTCAATCTTTCGTTAAGGAGGTGATCCAGCCGCAGGTTCCCCTACGGCTACCTTGTTACGACTTCACCCCAGTCATCGGCCACACCGTGGTAAGCGTCCTCCTTGCGGTTAGACTACCTACTTCTGGTGCAACAAATTCCCATGGTGTGACGGGCGGTGTGTACAAGGCCCGGGAACGTATTCACCGCGGCATTCTGATCCGCGATTACTAGCGATTCCGACTTCATGGAGTCGAGTTGCAGACTCCAATCCGGACTACGATCGGCTTTTTGAGATTAGCATCCTATCGCTAGGTAGCAACCCTTTGTACCGACCATTGTAGCACGTGTGTAGCCCTGGTCGTAAGGGCCATGATGACTTGACGTCGTCCCCGCCTTCCTCCAGTTTGTCACTGGCAGTATCCTTAAAGTTCCCGGCTTAACCCGCTGGCAAATAAGGAAAAGGGTTGCGCTCGTTGCGGGACTTAACCCAACATCTCACGACACGAGCTGACGACAGCCATGCAGCACCTGTATGTAAGTTCCCGAAGGCACCAATCCATCTCTGGAAAGTTCTTACTATGTCAAGACCAGGTAAGGTTCTTCGCGTTGCATCGAATTAAACCACATGCTCCACCGCTTGTGCGGGCCCCCGTCAATTCATTTGAGTTTTAGTCTTGCGACCGTACTCCCCAGGCGGTCTACTTATCGCGTTAGCTGCGCCACTAAAGCCTCAAAGGCCCCAACGGCTAGTAGACATCGTTTACGGCATGGACTACCAGGGTATCTAATCCTGTTTGCTCCCCATGCTTTCGTACCTCAGCGTCAGTATTAGGCCAGATGGCTGCCTTCGCCATCGGTATTCCTCCAGATCTCTACGCATTTCACCGCTACACCTGGAATTCTACCATCCTCTCCCATACTCTAGCTTCCCAGTATCGAATGCAATTCCTAAGTTAAGCTCAGGGATTTCACATCCGACTTAAAAAGCCGCCTACGCACGCTTTACGCCCAGTAAATCCGATTAACGCTCGCACCCTCTGTATTACCGCGGCTGCTGGCACAGAGTTAGCCGGTGCTTATTCTGCGAGTAACGTCCACTATCCTAGAGTATTAATCCAAGTAGCCTCCTCCTCGCTTAAAGTGCTTTACAACCAAAAGGCCTTCTTCACACACGCGGCATGGCTGGATCAGGCTTTCGCCCATTGTCCAATATTCCCCACTGCTGCCTCCCGTAGGAGTCTGGGCCGTGTCTCAGTCCCAGTGTGGCGGATCATCCTCTCAGACCCGCTACAGATCGTCGCCTTGGTAGGCCTTTACCCCACCAACTAGCTAATCTGACTTAGGCTCATCTATTAGCGCAAGGTCCGAAGATCCCCTGCTTTCCCCCGTAGGGCGTATGCGGTATTAGCATTCCTTTCGGAATGTTGTCCCCCACTAATAGGCAGATTCCTAAGCATTACTCACCCGTCCGCCGCTAGGTCAGGTAGCAAGCTACCCTTCCCCGCTCGACTTGCATGTGTTAAGCCTGCCGCCAGCGTTCAATCTGAGCCATGATCAAACTCTTCAGTTAAAATCATTAGTAGCTTATGGCTACAAATCTTGGCTCATCAATTTTCTGACAAATATTTCTCAAATAAACTTCGAGTAATTTTTACCTTCAATCAATGAAATATTTTCGATCGATCAATCAGTAAAAATCCACACAAGTTGTTCTTCATAATCTCTTAATGATCTTCTTGCTGATTCGTCATCAGCAAGACCTTCGCTTCAAGTTATTCACTACATTGCGTTGGTGTGCTGGGTATTCTATACAGTTTTATTTGCAGCGCAAGTACATTTAAATAAATAATTCAAAAAACCCATTCGACTGGTTATTTTTAAAGCAAAACATACATTTTAGATTAAATTATAGTCAAGTTGACTACCATATAAATGCGCTATCTAAATAAAAAAAACAGCTAACGCTGTTTTTTTTAGAATGTACCAGCTACTGTGCTTGTTCAGCAAGCCAAGCCATAAACGCTTGGCGTTCAGATTTAGATGCACTTTTCCAAGTATTAATTAATTGTTGAGCATTGCCAGAACTTGTTAAATCTTTTTGTTTATCTGTTCCAGCTTTCGCAACAACAGCTTGTGACGTATAGACCGGTGCAGGTTGTACCACTGTCGTTGCTTTTTGAGTTAGATCGGTTGGTGCATCAGTAAATAGATTTTGAAGAATGCCTGCATTTTGAGTTTTACTGCCCTTTTGCTCAACCAGTAACTGATTTTTGGCATTGTAGAGACCAAAGATCGGCTGCTTGGCATAAGCTTTTGCATCATCATGGTTTTGTGGAGGATTGATCAGTGCCAAACGGTAAGACTGTTGGTCTTGTAAAATTGGGGTCTTAATATTCACAATCCCTGAGCGAACAATATCGTGTGAGCCAATACCCGGATGCTCTTCAAAAAATTGGGTATAGCGAACACTGATAATATTTTCCCCCGCATCAATATTATATTTATTGTCAGAACTAAATAAACGACTCTTAACCTCTTGCCCATTTAAGCCTTCAATTTTTATTTCCTCTGGAGCAGTAATAGTCACTGCTGAAAATACTGAAGAACTCAACATCAATGCTATTGTTGCAAGGGTTATGCGTAAGGTCATTTTTTACACTCTATCGATGGTTTATTAAAGTTTAGTTGCACTATGCAGTGTATAAATGACAATTTTATGACAATTTCTGAGCTTAGAACCAACTCAACACTACAATATATAGTGCTAAGCTTTTATATTTTAAAGATAAGTCTCAAAACAAAAAAAAGAGCAGACTTACTCTGCTCTTTTTCATTTTAAAAACCAATTATTAATTGAATGTTTTAAAGCGATCCGCTTCCGCCATAAATGTTTTCTCACCCGCAGGTGCTTCAATCGAACCAAAAACAAGTTGTGCACGAAGTTTCCAATTCGCAGGGATATCGAAGATCTCTGCAATCTCAGCATCTACGATTGGATTGTAATGCTGTAATGACGCACCAATATTTTGTTCAGATAACGCAGTCCATACGGCAAATTGAGCAATTGCAGAAGAATGTTCAGACCACACTGGGAAATTATCCGCATAAAGCGCAAATTGTTCCTGCAATGATTTTACAACGTCTTGGTCTTCGTAAAATAAAACCGTACCATAGCCTGCAGCAAAGCTATTAATTTTGGTATTTGTACCTTCAAAAGCAGCTTCTGGAACAATTTTACGTAAAGTTTCACGCACGATATTCCAAAACTGCAAATGCGACTCACCAAACAAAGTCACAATACGAGAAGTCTGTGAGTTAAATGCAGAAGGACTGAGATTTACCGCTTCTTTAATTACAGATTCAATTTGTTCTGGTGTTAATGCTACATTTTTACCAACAGCATAAATGGTACGACGTTGTTTGATGTGGTCTAAAAATGACATGTTATTTTCCTCAGCGATCTCACGATCTTGTTATATGCAGATTCATACTCATCATAGCTATAATTTCAAATTTGAACATGCTTAATTCAGCGACATAGTGTCTTAAAAATAGAACAATATGCCATAACATTACAAAACTTGATCTAGAAACCACTAAAGATTATTCCGTGTCATTATGCATAAATCATAAAGCGCTCTTCATCTTTATAATATTCTTTTTCAGCGGCTTTTTCCTCTATCGAACCAAAGACCAATTGCGCACGTAACAGCCTATGTTTTGGAATCTCAAAAACCTTGGAGATATCAGCATCAATACTCGGGTTATAATGTTGTAATGACGCACCCAAACCTGCATCTGCTAGACAAGTCCATACAGCATATTGGGCCATACCTGAAACTTGCTCTGACCAAACTGGAAATTCTGCCGCATCAAAAGGAATTTTCTTTTGTAATTTTTGAATGATCTGCTGATCTTCATAGAATAGAACTGTACCAAATCCTGCCGAGCATTGATCAACCTTCAGTTCTACACCAGCAAAAATATACGCGGGGACTAACTTGCGCTGCACTTCTTTTACGACATTCCAAAAGTGATGATGTGAATCGCCCATTAAAATCACAATACAAGTACTTTGTGAATTATGTGCCGAAGGCAACTTCGCACAGCCTCTTGGATCAATTCAGCTAAATACACCTGACTTAAATGTACACGCTTCCCTAAAACATAAATACTACGTCGCTTTTTTAGTTGATCGATAAATGTAGTTTGTTTTAGGTCTTCTTCGTGATTTTTTTTAAATTTTAAGTCTTTGGTTAAGTCAGTTGTTAGAACTTGTCCAATTTTATGTAATAAAGCCATACCGTGTTCCCCAAAATGTACAGTGATGCCTATTGTGTTAGGCGCTAGTGTAATCGCAGGAGAATCACTTATATTCATTACGTGATTTCTAAATGTTTGTTTTTAAAACAAACAAATTGAATCAAAAAATAAACTCCGCATTTAGCGGAGTTTATGTGACTGATCTAACACTTTAAAATTGTGCTGTTCAATCTTATTTCTCTGTTTCGAACAAAGCAGCAACAAAGGATTTTGCAGAGAAAGGACGTAAGTCGTCAATTTTCTCACCGACACCAATGAAGCGAATTGGAACATGCGTACGACTGGCAATATTAAATAGTACACCACCTTTCGCAGTACCATCGAGTTTAGTAATCGTCAGGCCTGTCAAGCCAACTGCCTCATCAAACATTTCTACTTGATTAATCGCATTTTGACCCGTTCCTGCATCGACCACCAACATAACTTCGTGTGGCGCAGTCGCATCAATTTTTTGCATGACACGTTTTACTTTGGTCAACTCTTGCATGAGATGACCTTTATTATGTAAACGACCTGCGGTATCTGCGATCAAGACATCAACACCTTTCGCACGCGCACTTTCAAACGCATCGAAAATTACGGAAGCGCTGTCAGCACCATGGCCTTGTGCGACTACGGCAATATTATTACGTTCACCCCAAATTTGAAGCTGCTCAGTCGCTGCCGCACGGAAAGTATCCCCCGCAGCAAGCATCACTTTCTTGCCTTCACCTTGTAAGCGTTTTGCCAATTTACCAATGGTTGTGGTTTTACCCACACCGTTTACACCCACCACCAAAATCACATAAGGCGTTTTGTTCGGATCGATGTGTAAAGATTTCACACGTGGTGCAAGTAAAGCGACCAACTCTTCTTGAAGCGCTTTATAGAGCGAGTGCGAGTAAATTAAATCGCCACGTGCAGTACGTTCAGTCAAGTTAGCAATAATGGTTTTCGTTGCATCTACACCAATGTCGGCTACTAAAAGCTGTTCTTCAACTTCTTCAAGCAGTTCATCATCAATTTCCTTACCGCCGATCAAAATATTGACCATACCATCGGCAAGGTTTTTACGGGTTTTGGTTAACCCTTCTTTCATGCGACTAAAGAAACCGCCTTTTACAGATGTATCTGCTTCTTCTGCACTTGTTTC
Organism: Acinetobacter sp. P1332; assembly: GCF_044057475.1. NCBI lineage: Bacteria > Pseudomonadati > Pseudomonadota > Gammaproteobacteria > Moraxellales > Moraxellaceae > Acinetobacter > Acinetobacter sp. P1332. Next base: position 1,640,388 of record NZ_CP171157.1, on the reverse strand, counting down.
AGCAACCACAACTGAACTAACAACTGTTTGCTCTTTTGTTTCAACGATTGGCACATTGACCACAGGTAAACTTGGTAGTGTGACATCGTCATCCCCGATATCAGCATCAATCAAAAATTTGTTCTGCTCATTAGATTGCTGTTGCATGCCGAATCCTTGAAAAGCACTGCGTTAAAAAAGACGGATTCTACCATAAAAGATAGGCTTTCGCTTAGCAACAATACTTTATGTAAACACTTAACAAATCAATACTTCTGGCGCTTGATCTACTTCGCATTTTTCTTAAGAATGGTTATTTATTGAAATGCTTTAACTTCACTTCAACCTGAGCCCAAATTTTATATGCACCACTTATTAGTCACGCATTCTTATAAAAAAAGATTAGTTGCACTGGGTTTAACTCTACTTTGTTTACCTATAACTACCCATGCACAAATACGCAGTGAACTTACCCGCAGTAGTTTTGAAACTACTTTAAGCAATGGCTTGCAGGTGATTATCCGTGAAGATCACCGCTCCCCAATGGTCATGACCCAAATTTGGTACAAAGTCGGCAGCACCGACGAGTCTGGAAATATAACGGGTATTTCGCATGTGCTGGAACACATGATGTTTAAAGGCACATCCAAAGTTCCCAATGACGAATTCAGTCGCTTAAGTCGAATCTATGGCGGTACAGTAAATGCTGCAACATTTACCAATTACACCAATTACTATCAGCTTTATCCCAAAACTTACTTTCCGATGGCTTTAGAACTTGAAGCCGATCGTATGCGCAATCTCTTACTACGGAAACAAGACTTTGACCCTGAAATTAAAGTGGCGATGGAGGAGAGGCGCCTGCGTACCGATGACAACCCACGCTCACTCGCTTTCGAACGTTTCAAATGGATTTCGTATCCCACAAGTCACTATCGTCAACCCGTCATTGGCCACATGAAACACTTGCAAAATATAAGTCTAGATGATGTCAAACAGTGGTATCAAAAATGGTATAGCCCAAACAATGCGATCTTGGTGATTGTGGGTGATGTCAATGCAGAATCCGCGCTCCGACAAGTTCAAAAATACTTTGGCGACATCAAAAGTCATCCAACACCTGTACGCAATGATGTGACTGAGTTTGAAAACATTGGTTACCGTCACATGGAACAAAATACCAATGTTGAAGTGCCCAATTTATATATGGCTTGGAATGTCAAATCACTTGCAACAACAGCCAATCCAGAAGATGTTTACGCGCTCACACTTATTCGAAGCTTGTTAGATAGCGGGATCAGCTCTCGATTACAACAGCGCCTTGTACGCGACAAAAAATTAGCGACCGCACTGAGTGTCAGTTATGACCCTTATAACCGTGGAGACAGTCTATTTAGTATCTCCGCACTTCCTGTCACTGGCGTGGAACTTCCCGAACTACAAAAAGCCATTGAACATGAAATTGAGCGACTCCAAACAGAACTTGTTCAACCACAAGAGCTAGAACGGATAAGTACACGCTTCGTTGCAAACTTAATTTATGGTCAAGATGACATTATCGGGCAAGCAAAGATGATTGGAAACTTAGCCGTGAATGGCTTGAATTATCGACTGATGGATCAGCTTCCACAGCATTTTGAAGCGGTTACACCTGAAGATATTCAGCACGTTGCTCAAACTGCTTTTGTTCGTAATAACTTAAGTACGTTGTACCTTCAACCAGAAAAGAAGGCCACAAAATAATGAAAAATCAAAAGACCATCTTTCACCTATTATTTATTACCATGTCTACCTTTTGCACTACCAATGTAATTGCAGATGTAAGTACAAGCAGTATTAGCAATGATGACCCACGTACATTACAGTCTGTTGCTTCTCTACAAAGCTTAAAACAAGTTCAAGCCAGCGACTTTTATACAGCACCACATGTACACGAACTTAAAAACAAATACAAAGTTCGAAGTCTATTTGTTGAGTCACCCGCCTTACCCATGGTGGATATTCAACTTACCTTTAATGCAGGCTCTGCACGAGATATAGAAGTAGAAAAAGGACTATATGGCGTTGCCAATATGGCAGCACAACTCATCGATGAAGGCACTACGCAACATGATGCGGTTGAAATCGCGAATGCCTTTGAACAAGTCGGGGCTCGTTTTAGTGTAGCTGCACACCGTGACATGTTTGTGGTTCGACTGCGTTCATTGTCTGACCCTAAAAAACTAGATGCTGCAGTGAGTACCATGCTTGAAGTATTAAAAGACTCTACTTTTAAAAATAACAGTATTAATTTGATGGTGAGCAATACCCAAGTGGGCCAGAAGCAGTTGAAAGAAAGCCCTAGTCGATTGATGAGTATTCGCTTTTATCGCGCGCTCTACGGTTCGCACCCTTATGCGGAACCGATTACAGGAACCAATGGCAGTATTAAAAAAATTACGACTCAGCACTTAAAAAAATTCAGAGATGAGTTTTTGGTTAGTCAAAATATGAATATTGCACTGACAGGCCAACTCAGTGTGAAACAAGCACAGAAACTGGCTGAACGAATAAGTGCAGCCCTCCCACAAGGTGAAGCAGCAAAGCCACTTGCTGTACCGCAAGATAAACCTAACTTTGATATTCAACACATTCTGTTTAATTCAACTCAAGCCCATGTCACCATGGGACATCTATCAACCACGCGGGATAATCAGGATCGTTTGGCGCTCGAACTAGCTAACCGTATGTTGGGTGGGGGTGGATTTAGCTCCATTTTAATGAAAGAACTACGCGTTAAGCGTGGATACACCTATGGAGCAAACAGTGCTTTTACATTTAGCCAAGCGGCTGGAAGTTTTAGTCTAAGTTATTCAACCCAGCAAGATCAGCTCATGGACAGCATACAAGTGGCGCATAAAGCCCTAGTTGACTTTGTCCATCAACCAATTGATGCACAGCAGTTAGAAGAAACTAAAGCCGGTATGTTACGCAGCCTACCCAACAGCTATAGCAGCAATGCAAACATCAATGCACAACTGGGGTCCATAGGGTTTTATCAACAAGATGCGAATTATTTAGCAGACTACCCAAAACGTTTAGCTGAGATCACGCCTTTAGATGTCCAAAATGCGATACGTAAACACATTCACCCTGAAAGTCTTACCCTTGTGATTGTCAGTAATGCTTTAGATAAAGAGCAACTTCGACATATTTTAGAATTGAATCTTGACCCGAATATTAAGCAAAGCATGCCGCATCCTGATCAAATTCCTGCGATTATTGAACCTCCGGAGCCAATGCCGGAAGCTGCTTCGCCCGATTCTGCTCAAACTGATGAGCCTGCATTAATCTAAAGTAATCAATATAGGAAATCTGGTTTTCCAAAACCAGATCTTGAGCCATCTCTTGTGTTTCTGGGAAAGTCGCTTGATGAGATAAGCGACTTACATTTTCAAATTGGTTTGGGGAAATGGGCCGAGATAAAGCGATACTCGATAAAATGACAATAAGCATAATGATCGACGCCATCAAACCATTATAAATTTGTACAAGTGTAATCTGTGATTTTAATTTAAGAATTTTTTGGATCGCAATGTGCATAACCTACCTCTAGTGAAACTAGTGTAAGTAGCGAATTGCATAATCACAAGTTGAAATGCTGAAAAATGCCCCCATTAATACTAAAGAGGACATAATTTCAGCAAGTCAGATTGTTTGTAAAGCAGAAGTCTAACCAACAATGCTACGAATAACTGCAAAATAGAGCACTAAGGCAATTACCCCCAATGCAATCATAATGGCGAAAGCCCCAACACCATTTTCTGCATCTGCAGGGTGTGCAGGATCGTCATCTGCAATACGTCTTAGCTCTCCATTGTATGTTTCATAAAAATCAGCCCGTTGATTTTCATCAAGCTGACGTGTGAAATCATAAACTCGTTTACGTTGTGCCAAACAAAAATCACCAAGATGAATTTCTTGATGAAAAACTGCTTCATCTAATAGTGTTCGGTGATATTGCGCCAACGCTACAATTTGAGAAACAGTTGGAGGCATATCAAAATCAAAACCGTCTAATGTATTTGTCATGTTATTCTCCTTATAAAATACAGTTTCCTGTTTTATTATCATATTCAATCTTTTGATTGTTCATTGTTTAATCATGTAAACAAAATAAGATGAAGAATACTCGACAATATATTTGACAATTCCAGCAATTTGTAATAAATATTTAACATTAGCGTGATATTTATATCTAAAGGTAAAAATACCTTTAAGTGATCATAATTAGAATAAGGAGCTTAATATGATTCAACAAATCTCTCATCATGACTTAGAACATGCGTATGCGGATGCAGTAAACACCATTCAATCACAAATGAACTTCGTAGAAGCAGTACAACAGTTAGAAAGCGTTGCACGCGCTGGACACGGTAAAGCAGCACTATTTTTGGCAGAACTTTATTATCAAGGTTTCCGCGTAGAACGTGACTCGCTGAAAGCACAATACTGGCAACAGCTTGCCACCATGAAAGCATAATAAAACGTCACCTAGGTGGCGTTTTTTTTGAACCTAACATTTTGATATGACATATTTATTTACATAGTTATGCAAAGCTTACACTGAACTTTCATCTTAATTATTTAAAATAGCGTCATGTTCCTTAATGACATAACGCTATGTACAAAATTTTGAAACTACAACCGATTTCAAATCATTTATATTTAAAAATCAATATTCTAAGAGGCATGATGTACTGCGGTATTCTTTGGGGGCTTTACAACGCTGAACAGCAAGGCTGGGCGATGACCTCAGATCACGATGACTATGTTTTTCCTTTTTGGCTCAATGGTTTACACGCACACCAATATGCTCAATTGCACTGGCCAAACTATATTCCTAAAAAAATCACGCCGCAGGATTTCCAGAGCGCATTACTGCCTACTCTGTCACGTTTAAAAGTCACACCAGCGCTATGTAACGGAACAAAGCGCATGAAGCTCAGCACGTCTCAAATGCGCCACTTTTTCTTCAATGACCGTATTCTGTCGCCAGCTTAAGGCTCATTAAGAACAATAAGACGTAATTAACTTGTTATTTTATTGAGAGCTATGACTGTAAAGTATTTGCTTTTTTTTTAAATCGCGCTAATTTAAATATAAAACAATAACCACAACCGAGGATATGCCCTATGACCAATGTTGCTCAAGTATTAAAAGATAAAGTACATCAAGCAATCTACACCATCAGCCCTGAAGCCACGGTTCTTGAAGCAATTTCACTTATGGCAGATAAAGGCATTGGTGCGCTTGTGGTTACACAAGAAGAACGCGTTGTAGGTATATTGTCCGAACGTGACTACATGCGCAAAGTCATGTTGATGGAACGTACTTCAAAACAAACCACAGTCAATGAAATTATGACAGCAAAGGTACTGACCGTAACAACAGCAGTTACGGTTGAAGAATGTTTAGACCTGATGACAGACCGCCACCTTCGTCATTTGCCTGTTGTTGAGCAAGATAAATTATTGGGACTCATTTCTATTGGTGACTTGGTGAAAGCGGCAATGGATGATCAAAAGAAACTGATTGAGCAACTACAACAGTATATTTCAGGTTAAGTTTTAATTTTTACGTGTACAATCATGAACTTATACTCAGCATTGGCTACTAATGATAAAAAATAAAGCCGAAACCATATAAAAATCCCTGCACTAAGCAGGGATTTTTATATGTAAATATGAAAGGCTTAAAACTTAGTTCAGACCTAATTTTGCAGCGACATAGTCTGCATCTTTGTCGCCACGACCAGATACATTCACCACAATTTTAATATCTTTGGCCAACTTTGGAGCTTCACGAAGTGCCCATGCTACGGCATGTGAACTTTCAAGTGCGGGGACAATCCCTTCAACACGTGACAACCGCATAAATGCATCCAAGCACTCTTGATCAGTCGCAGTGGTGTATTCAACACGGCCTAAATCTTTCAGCAGACTATGCTGAGGCCCGACGCCAGGATAGTCTAGACCTGAAGCAATCGAATGTACTGGTAACGGTTCACCTTGATCATTTTCAAGTACATAACACGCCATACCATGAATCTGACTTGGTTTACCTAAAGTTAAGGTTGCCGAGTGCATGTCGGTATCTAGACCATGACCTGCTGGTTCGACACCAATCAATTTCACATCAGCATCGTTCAAAAATGCGGTGAAAGCCCCCATAGCATTTGAACCGCCACCGACACATGCAACCACATAATCTGGGTTCGCACCAAAGCGCTCATGGGTTTGTTCTTTAATTTCTTTACCAATAATCGACTGGAAGTCTCGCACCATCATTGGAAATGGATGTGGCCCAACAACCGAACCAATAGCATAGATATAATTGGTTGGATCTTTTAAATACTCGTCAAAAGCACTGTCCACAGCATCTTTCAGCGTTGCAGTACCACGTGTCACTGAAATGAGTGTTGCTCCAAGGATTTTCATTTTGACAACATTGGGATGTTCTTTTTCAATATCCACCTGCCCCATATGAATTTCACATGGAATCCCGACCAAAGCACAAGCTGTTGCTAATGCAACGCCGTGTTGGCCTGCACCTGTTTCTGCAATCACTTTGGTTTTACCCATATATTTTGCAAGCAGCGCTTCACCCAAACAGTGATTAATTTTATGTGCGCCTGTGTGGTTTAAGTCTTCACGTTTAAGATAAATCTGTGCCCCGCCCAACTGTTCAGATAACCGTTTTGCATAAAACAACGGACTTGGACGACCAACATAGTGTGCAAACAGTTCAGCAAGTTCAGTTTGAAATTCTTCTGTTACACGAATTTGCTCGTAAGCGACTTTAATGTCATCCATTGCCGCTTTTAAGTGAGGTGGAATAAACTGACCACCATATTTCCCAAAAAAGCCCGCTTCATTAGGCAAAGCAATACCATTAATTTGATGATCCATTTTTTATGATCCTTATTCTTAAAATGTGCTTTCTTTCCAGCTTTATCGTGCTAAATACTTGGTCATATCCTCAACGCCTTTGAGGGTCATTGGGTACATATGGTCTTCAAAAATTTGCTTAATCAAACCAATCGTATGAGTGTAATGCCAATAACGATCTTCTTCTGGGTTCAACCATGCTGTTTTTTCAAAATGATTGCGTAAACGCTGTAGCCAGACATTGCCTGCTTCATCATTCATATATTCAACCGAACCACCCACAGAATTGAGTTCATAAGGTGCCATAGAAGCATCCCCAACCACAATTACACGATAGTCGCGTCCATAGGTATTGAATAAATCCCACGTATTCATACGGGTACTTGAGCGACGTACATTGTCTTTCCAAACATAGTCATACAAACAGTTATGGAAATAGAAATACTCTAAGGTTTTAAACTCAGTTTTCGCTGCACTAAACAGTTTTTCGCATTGTGCAATGTGTGAATCCATCGATCCACCCACATCAAACAACATCAGCACCTTAATACGATTACGACGTTCAGGCACGAGCTGCACATCGAGTATGCCTTGCTTCGCGGTTTCACGAATTGTACCGTCGATGTCTAACTCTTCAGCCGCACCTTGTCTGGCAAATTTACGTAAACGACGCAATGCCATCTGCATTTGGCGCGTTCCGAGAATTTGATCATCATCCAAATTCTGATATTTACGTTGTTCCCAAACTTTTACAGCAGAACGTTTACGTCCTGGCCCACCAATACGCACCCCTTCAGGATGATCACCATAAGCACCAAATGGAGACGTTCCTCCAGTGCCGATCATCTTGTTTCCACCCTGATGTTTCTTATGCTGCTCGCGCAAACGTTCTTCCAGCATTTTCATGAGTTCTTCTAATGAACCGGCTTTCTTTAATTCTTCACGCTGCTCAGGAGTTAGATGCTTTTCTAAGAGCTCTAAATCAAACCAGTCTTTCGGTAAATTTTGAACTTTATTCAGTAAATCATCTAAATCAAAAGTTGAAATCCCATCAAAATAGTCCTTCATGCCTCGGTCAAATTTGTCAAAGAAGCGTTCATCTTTCACCATAATAGTTTTGGCGAGTTGATAGAACTCTTCTTGATCGGCAAAGACCAAGCCTGAAGCAACAGCTTCATTCAGGTCAATCAGTTCACGCGTCGAGACGGGAACACCGTATTTGCGTAAGGTATAAAACAAGCGCACAAACATGCGTGTCTCTCCTTTAGCGACGCGACATAAAGGCTAAACGCTCAAGCAACTGTACATCTTGTTCGTTTTTAATGAGTGCGCCATATAAAGGTGGAATGGCTTTAGACTTATCATGATTACGCAGTACATCTTCTGGCATATCATCAGCCATGAGCAAGCTTAACCAGTCAATCAATTCAGAAGTTGATGGTGGTTTTTTTAGACCCGGAACTTGACGTAATTTGAAGAAAACTTGTAATGCTTCATTGACCAATGCCGTTGAAATTTGCGGAAAATGAACATCAATAATTTCACGCATAGTTGCATCATCTGGAAATTCAATATAATGGAAGAAACAACGACGCAAGAATGCATCAGGAAGTTCTTTTTCATTATTTGAAGTAATAATCACAATAGGACGTTGTGATGCAGTAATAGTTTCGCCCGTCTCATAGACATAGAAAGACATCTTATCCAATTCATGCAACAAGTCGTTTGGAAACTCAATGTCCGCCTTATCAATTTCATCAATCAATAAAACACAACGTTCTTCACTGGTGAATGCTTCCCACAACTTACCCGGTTTAATATAGTTTTTAATGTCATAAACACGGTCGTCACCCAGTTGGCTGTCACGTAGACGTGAAACTGCATCATACTCATATAAACCTTGCTGGGCTTTTGTGGTTGACTTGATGTGCCAAGTCAATAATTTTAAGCCTAAGCTTTCAGCCACTTGTTCAGCCAGTAAAGTTTTGCCCGTACCCGGCTCACCTTTGACCAACAAAGGCTTTTGTAAGCTACGTGCAGCTTTTACAGCAAGTTTTAAACTATCGGTAGCGATGTACTGATCTGTACCCGTAAATTGTTGTGTTTCAACAGACATGATTAAACCTTATTTTTATTAATTACAGCGGTGAATGATTGTTACTGACAACTGCTTTGGTTTTATTAGCCACATATTTTGACCAAAAGAAACCGATCACAAGCCCCACACCCATGACAAAGAGAATCAGTGACAAATTTGACCAAATGAGTGCTGATTCTTTCGTTAACACACCGAAAAGCAAGCCAAAAATAGCCGGTGCAATCGATGAGTTTGGACCTTCGGAAACCGTTGGCGTCAATAAAATGGCAAAGATCATCATCCATGTGATGCCACCCAACAGCTTCGGCAGGCGTGTAGCAATGGAATACCAACACCACAAAATTAGCAAACTGCCCAAAAGGTAAACTGTGACAGCAATACTGTCTTCAGGAATTGAATCGAGCATTGAAAGAAAACTATCCACGGTGCAACTCCTGAATTATGCTTTATGCGCCACGAAGGCCTTCTGGTGCCGCAGCGTTCGGATTGATTAATCCTTCTGGCGGCATTTGTAGGAAGAAGCCCTGAGTTTGAATCGAATCCATGACATGCAATACATTTACACGGGCCAATTTACGCGCTTCACTCAGCTCTAACGACATCACAAAAGTCGCTCGACCAAATGCAACACGAACAGCTTCAGGTAAAACATTCAATGGGCTAAAATCTTCAGCGGCTTGATCAGCTTCAGTTGGACAAGCAATATAAAGATACATTTCATCTTTTTTGCTTGATTTATAAATAGAACATTGCATATCTAAAACAGCACTCAAATAACTCAAGCCACAGGATACATCAAATAAAAGCAGCTGACATTAGTCATGATTAACGCATTAGTCGTGATTTTGTATAAATATTCAAACTTCAGACCAATTGACTAATTATTAATCCATGACTTTCATTTGCGTTGAAAGATAGCTTTCATCACGGCGTAGGAGTTGAATTAAAGGTTGGGTTAACAAATCATAGCGCCAACCTAATAAATAATCAGGCAAGTCTTGCTCATCATTATGAAAAACCACATGTTGATGCAGCGCGTTCATCCACTTTTTGCGCATCAACACTTCTTTAGGAATGCTGGTTTCATTGACCACATTTTGAATTAAGTGATCAATCTTCTCCCCCACATCTTTTGAAGAATGACGGATCGGACGTGCCATACGTAGTGGCCAATCTGCTTGCTCAGGCAAGAATTTCACCAAATCTAAAATGGTTTTACCGTGCTCGCGGACGACGTTTTGACGTATGTCTTTTACACCCGATAACTGAAAAGCATTTTTTGGATTTTTCTCAACCAAATCAATCATGCTTGAGTTTTTCAAAATGAAACTACGTGGTGTATTTAGCGCTTTCACCATGTGCTCACGCCATACAGCCAACTGCTGCAACTGCATTAACTGACGACGTGAATGTCGATAGTTACCAATATCTTGATAGAGTAAATGCAAAGGCGTTTCTGTCGCGATCTCTTGCGTCAGATGCTGACAGTCCTCAAGTGCAAAATTTAAGAGTGACTTTGAATCTAGTTCTTGTTTAACTTTTTCTGAGAGATTCATCAAGTACAGCACATCGTTTGCCGCATAGCTCAGTTGTGCAGGGCTCAATGGACGCGCCAACCAGTTTGAGCGGGTTTCCCCTTTATCGATATCGACATCCAACATTTGTTTCAGTGCATTTTGATAGCTCACTTGTAGACCATGTCCTAAGAAAGACATACCCACTTGGGTATCAAATACATTGTTTAAGGTTTTATGCTGTGCATAGTGATAAATCAGGTCGATATCTTCACTACATGCATGAAAGACATTTTGCTGTGCACGAAAAAGTTTATTCCAAAATTCAGATAAATCGAGTGTCGTACCATCGAGTAAATAGACATTGTTTTCGACATTGATTTGAAATACGCCTAACTTTGGCCATAAGGTATCGACTTTGATGAATTCTGTATCGAGTCCATAGACTTCGTTACGATCCATTTTTTCTAAGACTGGTGTTAAGTCTTGTTGCTGCTGAATAAACTGAAACATATCCTACTGCGTCTAATGCTAGATGCTCTTTGGGCTATCTTACCTGAATAAGATCATTTAGCTATCAAGATTTCTAAGGGTTTTTTAATTATTTGCCGTTTTTTGTGATTTTTTTATACAACTAGATTCAAATTAATATTTTTTTTATCTTACTCAAGATTTCAATCTTGTAGCTCAACTAAAAAATGAAACAAGTATCGAAATACTTATTTCATTCGCATTCTGTTATGTACAGCTTGGCTTAAGGTATGACTATCGACATATTCAAGTTCGCCACCCTGTGGTACGCCTTGTGCAATACGCGTCATTTGGATCGGTAAATGTTTCGTCGCCTCAACCAAATAATGCGCTGTGGCCTGACCTTCTACCGTTGCATTGGTCGCCAAAATCACTTCTGTTACTTTACCATCGCCTAAACGCTGGATTAGATAAGGAATGCCGATCTCTTCAGGCCCAATACCATCAAGTGGAGATAAATGCCCACCCAATACATGGTACTTACCGCGGAAACTGCCACTTTGCTCAATCGCCATCACATCTGCGGGAGACTCAACCACACAAAGGAGTTGATCGTCACGTTCATGCGAGATGCAAATATCACAAACTTCGTTTTCAGTCAGTGAGTGACACAAAATGCATTCGTGAATATAGCTGGTGGCTTCGTTTAAAGCATGTGCAAGACCCACAGCCCCTTCACGATTTTTCATAATCAGATGAAGCGCCATGCGCTGAGCCGATTTCGGCCCAACACTTGGCAAAATACGTAAAGCTTGTACCAGTTGATCAAAACGATCGCTAAACACTATACGTATTCCTTAATTAGAATAAACCAGCAAGACCCGGTGGTAAGCCTGCACCTGAGTTCGCAGCTTTCATCCGCTCTTCAGTGATTACTTCGGCCTGACGTGCAGCATCATTCATTGCCGCAGCAATTAAGTCTTCAATCATATCTGCATCATCTTGCAATAATTCAGGATTGATTTCGATACGTTTTACCACATTGCGGCAAGTCATCGTCACTTTAACCAAACCACCACCAGCTTCAGCATGCACTTCAGTTTGCGCAAGCTCTTCTTTGGCTTTTTTAATGTTGCTTTCCATGTCTTTTTGCATGCGTTGAGCTTGCTGCATTAACATATTAATGTTCATTAAAATCTCCGAACATAAAATTAAAAAATTAGATTAAGTCTAAACCACGTGTGATATCGCGAATAATATCATCAATATCTTCTAAACCAACAGAAACACGAATTAAACCTTCACGAATTCCTGCGGCTTGTTTCGCTTCTGGTGAAAGTTTGCCATGGGTAGTCGTTGCAGGATGGGTAATGGTCGATTTGGCATCGCCCAAGTTACCTGTAATTGAAATAAACTGAGTATTGTCAATAACAGTCCATGCCCCTTCGCGCTCGCCTTTCACTTCAAAAGAAACGATCCCACCAAAGCCTGTTTGTTGCTTCGCTGCAAGTTCATGCCCAATATGCTCTGGTAAACCTGCGTAATACACTTTTTCGACTTTCGGGTGTGTATTTAAGAATTCTGCTAGCTTTTGCGCACTTGCTGAATGCTCACGCATACGTAAACGTAGAGTCTCTAAGCCTTTTAAGAATACCCATGCATTGAAAGGACTCATTGAAGGCCCTGTAGTACGCACATAACCAAATACTTCTTCGAGTAGTTTATAACTACCCACTACTGCACCACCAAGAGCACGACCTTGACCGTCCAAATACTTCGTCGCTGAATAAATCACCAAGTCCGCACCAAACTCAATTGGACGCTGCAAAACGGGTGTACAGAAACTATTATCAATCGCTAAAAGTGCGCCATTGGCATGTGCGATATCAGCAAGTGCTTGAACGTCTGCCACTTCAGCCAAAGGATTCGACGGAGACTCAACAAAGAGCAATTTAGTTTCAGGCTTAACGGCATTTTTCCATGCATCTAAATCTGTTAAATCGACAAAGTCGACAGTTACACCAAACTTAGCCACATATTTTTCAAACAAAGATACGGTCGAACCAAATACCGCACGTGAACAAATCACATGATCGCCCAGTTTTAAAAATGACATTGCCACGGCCATAATTGCGGCCATACCCGAACTGGTTGCCACTGCACGTTCTGCACCTTCTAAAGCTGCAAGGCGTTTTTCAAACATTGCAACAGTTGGGTTGGTAAAACGCGAGTAGATGTTCCCTGGCTCTTGACCTGAAAATTTTGCTGCGGCCTCTGCTGCATTTTCATAGACAAATGATGAAGTTAGAAAGATAGGTTCGCCATGTTCTCCCTCGAAACTACGCGTATGCCCAGTACGAATGGCTAAGGTATCTAATTGGTATTCAAATTCGTCTTGTAGGCTCATGGCTCTGGTTCAGTCGACAGACTGCCTTTGTAAAGAATTGCCAACATTTTGAGCGTCTAGGCTATTTAAGGTCAAGGTAAAATACGCGAATATTGATTAGACTTCGATCAAACTTTCTGCTTATTTGAGATCTAAGACCTATATGCACGCTTTAAAAACTAAAATTTCAATACATCAAAATAAATTAAAGAATCTTTCTACGCGCATTTTTAATGGAAAGTCACTCATTTTGTCGCAAAGCACGGCTTATGAAGTGATTGAAACATTTGATCTGACCCAAATTCGCTATTACGCGCCTGAAGTGCGTAAATATAAAGAACCCTTAGTTTTTGTGGTCCCGCTAGCCATCAATATGTCTATTTACGACCTTTATCCTTATCGCTCGCTGGTGAAGTACTTCCAACAGCAAGGCTTTGCCGTATATGTGATTGATTGGGGGAAATTAAATATTCATAACCGTCATTTTAACTTTCTGACGTTTATTGATCATTATATTCCACTCTGTATACAAAGCATTTTAAAACATAGTGATAGCGAGCAAATTTCCCTGCATGGCTGGAGTATGGCTGGCATTTTCGTGACCTTGTATACCGCCTTACATCAACCCAATTTTGTGAAAAATTTAATGGTTTTAGGGAGTCCAATAGACAGTTATAAATCTGGGCGAAATGGCCAGTTCTTTGCATATCTCAATCGAATCATTTCAAAAAGCAAAGCATTACAACAACAAATTTATCAGGGCAAAATACCGAAGCGTCTGCTTCATACCTCTGGAGGGTTAAATACTTTTGGTTTTAAAATCATTGATCCTATCGGCTGGTTTCAAAGTCATAAGAATCTACTGCTTAATTTAGATGACCATGAAGCCTTGTATGAACATGCCACCATCGGCGGTTTTCTCAATCGTATGATTGATTATCCCGGAGGCATCAATCAAGACATGCTTTTTAATGTTTGGCTGCGTAATCCACTCAAAACTGGACTAATCACATTAAATGAGAAAAGCATTGCTTTAAAAAATATACAGTGCTCATTGCTTGTGGCTGCGGGCACAACAGACCAACTTGTTACAGCAGAGGCAGCTCAACCATTAACCCAATTGACAAGTAGCACCGATGTCACGTTTACTCTTATCCCAGGGGGACATTTAGGACTGATGTCGAGTAAGCGTAGTGCCGATGAATTTTGGCCACAACTGGCTCAGTGGTTAAGTGAACGTTCAAGTAAAATTTAAATACTAAGGTTTGACATGATTCAGTCAGTTGCATTTATCGGTCTAGGCGCCATGGGTTATCGCATGGCATCACACTTACCTAAACACTTTGAACACGTGTGGGTATGGAATCGCAATTTTGATAAAGCAAAACAACATGCAGAAGCCTATGGCACGCAGGCAGTGGAACTTGCGCAAGCCGTTCAGGCCGATGTAGTCTTCTCTTGCCTTCCAACCAGTCAAGATATTGAAGACTTACTTGCGCAAGTTGAGCTTAAAGCAGGCAGTATTTGGGTCGATTGCACCAGCGGTGTACCCTCTTCTGCAAAAAAAGTAGCTGAACAACTTAAACAACATGGTGTGGACTTTTTAGATGCACCTGTGAGTGGTCAAACTATTGGCGCTGATAATGCAACCCTTACGGTTATGATCGGTGGTGATACAGCTGCTTTTGAACGCGCATTACCAGCCATTCAAGCGTTTGGTAAACTGATTAAACACGTGGGCGAATCGGGTGCTGGTTTTGCAGTTAAAGCCGTAAACAATATGCTTTTGGCTGTGAACCTCTGTGCTGTTGCCGAAGGGTTTACCACCCTAAAAGCCCATGGCGTAAACTTAAACGAAGCATTAGATTGCATTAATGCGTCTAGTGGTAAAAGTGGCGTAACTGAAACTGTTTTACCACAGCGCATTCTCAACCGCAGCTTCCCGCTTACTTTTGCACTCCCTCTATTAGCAAAAGATACGGGCATTGCCGTTGATTTAGTCCGCGAAGCAAAACTATCCGCACCTGTGATTGGACTGGCTCAAAGTTTAATTCAAACTGCTAGTGATTTATCTGAAGCAGACAGCGATTTTTCTTCAGCAGTTAAACTATATGAGTCATGGAGCAAAATTACTTTAGAGTAATGCTTATCATAGTCAGTCATACTTTAACTTTAATCATAAGTTAAGCTATTCCGATGGCCGAACAAAAAGCCTCATAAAGAGGCTTTTTGTATATTTCTAATTTTATTGACATTTTTATTCATTAAGTGTCTGACTACATATTTAAAAGCCATACGTTGTATCGGACTAAGTTCTTGTTGGTGCATATTATAAAAATCATCTGGGCTAGCAAATAAACCGAAATCTTGATTAATCCCCTTGTCTTGGATAAAAGTATCATTCAAATTCCAATCGATAGGTGGATTTTCAAAGTTCTCGGTAAATACCCCAAAACCACAAAAAATTTTTGTTTGATGCTTATTTATACTTTGTAATTTTTCTAGATAAAGTCGATCAAGAATTACACCCTCCAAAATATACCATTGTCCATTCACATGAACTTCGACCCAACTATGCAAAATATTCTTGGGCGATAACTTATACCAAATGCCTTTGATTGCACCTTTTTGTAAGGCTTTATCGATGGTAAACCCATGTATCCGAGTGGCTTCAACCACCGCTCGGAGTAACGCCATCAATAACGTTGCTTTGGTATTACACTGACCATAACCGTCGCTTAAGACTTGAGATGCCTGTATCGTATCTCCCGTGTTATAGCCAAATTGAACTTCATCACGAACAAAGTTATAAATATTCCTCACCTTATTAACTTCATCAAGATCTCTCCATTTGCGCTGTTCAATCAAATTTTGAATCGATGGATGGTAATAATCTAAAATCGGCGTCTGTTCTAATAGCCTTAGCATACTCAGCTCTCCAATAATGAATAACTTAAAAAAACTCATTGCTAATCGTAAAAAATTCCTGAA
Source organism: Acinetobacter sp. P1332 (assembly GCF_044057475.1). Lineage (NCBI taxonomy): Bacteria > Pseudomonadati > Pseudomonadota > Gammaproteobacteria > Moraxellales > Moraxellaceae > Acinetobacter > Acinetobacter sp. P1332. Next base: position 1,624,020 of record NZ_CP171157.1, on the reverse strand, counting down.
ATAGAATTTGAGATGAGGCGAATATTAAAGGTTAAAAAAGCTGACGCACCGAAGCACTGTGGCCCTCTCAATGAAATCTAAAAATATTAGAGCCTAAGAAAAGTTGTAAAAAATAGACTAAATTACATAAAAAACTTAAATATCCATTTCTATCCACCATCTTAAAAGCTATTGATATATATAAATTTTATGTATTATATGCAGCAATTATGAAGTAAAATTACAATTGAGTAAGAACTCACCATTGAATAAACAGAACAAACCCCTATAAAGTAATAGTGTGACTACATACAATGTTACAAACTGAGGAAATTCTCATGAAAAAGTTGACTGTAGCGGTTTTTGCCAGTCTTGCAACATTAATCGGGGCGCAAAGTTTTGCGGCATCACCTGAGCAAGAGTGTCAAAAATTAAAAGATGATCATGATGTCATTTATGCATCTAAAGGTTTCTGTTTTAAGGACCCTGAAGCGAAAGCAAAATTTGGCAATGATAATTGCTACACCACTAAACCGAAATTCTCTGAAAAAGAGCAACAACGTCTTGACGCGATTAAAGAACGTCAAAAAGAATTAAACTGTAAGTAAATCAGTTTAAGCGAAACTTAAGGAATAGACATGGCTTACGATGAGCAAAACATTTTTGCACGAATTTTACGTGGTGAACTTCCAGCCATTAAAGTATATGAAGATGACCAAGTTCTTGCATTCATGGATATTATGCCTCAAGCAGACGGTCATACTTTAGTCATACCCAAAACACCTGCAGTAACTTTACTCGACCTCCCTGCCGATGCTGCTGCCTACACCATTCAAGTGGTACAAAAAGTAGCAAAAGCCATTGAAGTCGGTTTGGATGCCCAAGGCATTGTCCTCATGCAACTGTCTGGAGCTGCTGCTGGGCAAACCGTTCCCCATGTACATTTCCACCTCATTCCGAGTTCGGTACATGAGCTAGGTAAGCATGCGTTGCAAATGGGTGATCAAGAAAAAATCAAAGCACAAGCAGAAAAAATTCGCGCTGCTTTGTAATTCCATCCATTCAATCAAGGAGCTTCGGCTCCTTTTTTAGGTCTAAAAATAAATAAGATCAATAATCTAAGTTCTCAAAATCAAGCTTAACAATTTATCGCGGAAATGCATTTGACATTGACTTGTTTAATATTTTTGTAATATTCCCTTAATATTAATGACTTATTTGTAATCAATAATGAGCGCCAAGAGACAGAAGTCTGATGAATAAAAAGACGACTGAATAACCTTTTATAGACGAATCAACAAAAAGTCTTTCTTGGAGCTACACATGAAAAAAACACTTTGCGCATTAGCAGTTGGGGCAACTTTACTTACACCAGCTTTAGCGATGGCTGCTGACGTAAAAATTTATGGCCGTGCGCATGTTTCTTTAGACTATCTAGATGATGGCGCTGACTATAACGAAGTTGGAATCTCTTCAAACTCTTCACGCTTAGGCTTCAAGGCTGAACAAGAGCTTGAAAATGGCATGACTGTATTCGGCCAAATTGAACAAGAAATCAATTTCGCAAGCGGTTCATCAAATAGCGACCTTGAGTTTGCAACACGAGATACTTTTGTAGGCTTAAAAGGTGACTTCGGTCAAGCACGTGTGGGTCGTTTTGACAGCCCATTCAAGGCTGCACGCGGTCCAATCAACTTCTTTGGCGACATGGTTGGTGACGTACGTAACGTAACACGTGTAGGTAACTTGAAGTTTGATGAGCGTAATGCAAATACTATCGAATATAAATCACCTAAATTTGGTAATGGCTTCAATGTATTAGGTGCACTTTCTTTACATGAAGCAAATAGCCCAGATGCAACAAAAGATGGTGCTAAAGACAAAGATAAAGCTTATGACTTAGCTTTAACCTATAAAGAAGGTAACGTCGACTTCGCTGCTGCATACGAACACTATGAAGAAGAAGCAACTAGCGGTGAGCGTGATGGTTTCCGTATCGCTGGCGCATACAAAATCACCCCTGACTTTAACTTAGGTGGCATGTACCAATTCCTACAACATGACAACTCTACAGTTACTCCTGATGCACAAGTCTTTGGTGTAGCGGGTGAATACAAGTTTGCTCCAAAAACTTTAGTACGTGGTGAAGTATTCTACCGTGATGTCGATGCAGATGATGCAAACTCAACATTACTCGCTGTTGGCCTTGAGCACCGCCTAGACAAAGCAGTTCGTTTATACGGTAACTTGGCAACGGTTATTAATGATGACAAATCAAACCTAACCCCTTGGAAAGAAGGCCGTACAAACAGCGTAAGCGGTGTAGCGGGTGAAAACAGTCTTGGTCTTTCTCTAGGAATGCGTTACGACTTCTAAGTTAGCGCTCCCCTAAAAATTAAAAAACACGCTTCGGCGTGTTTTTTAATCTAGAATTTCAAGTAATAAAAAAGCCATTCTAGGATGGCTTTTTTATTGTGAATTTAGCGTTTTAAAAAACCCGAAACCAAGTTCAATACCTGTTGGATATCCGCGTTGGCTTCTTGAGGATTGGTTTGTCCTGCTTGCGGGGTGAGTGAATCAATAATTTGCGGTAATACTTGTGAAATAGCACTATATACATCTTGTTTAGGTGCATTCGCTTGCTCTGCAACTTGCTCCACCGCGGCATCATCAAACAAGTTTTGCACTTGCTCTGGATTTACACTGGCATTTTCTCCTGGCCCTGTTGAAACCCAGTCCTCGACCTGACTGCTTAAACCCTGTCCTTTGAGTTTATCTAAAGCTGCTTGCAAACCACCTTGCTGTTGAATCCATGCCAAAATCAAAGGCAATACCGCAATCAATAAACTTTTCCCACCGCCTGCAAATCCTGAGTTCTGCGAGTTTGGCATCTGTTGTGACTGTCCACCAGTCAAACCGCCCAACACCGAACCTAAAATATCGCCCAGACCACCCTGTTGTGTTTGGCCTGTACCACCCGCCCCGAGTTGTCCAAGCACCGAACCCAAAATTCCACCCAAACCACTTTGTTGGTTTGACTGTTGCTGACCGCCCATGGCCTGCTTTGCTAAAATTTCTATAATATTATTCAGGTTCGTCATCACTTTATCCTTTCTAGGTTTTTTAAACAGCATACGATGTTTAAAAAAACCCTATAGAAATAAATTGTTAATTTTTGCTATGAATGGAAAAATACAGTCGCAGTCAAATCACCAACGGAATTTATTCCAGTTTTCAGGATTCGCCCAAAACTTTGAATTAAACCAGTCAGGCACATGCTTATAGGTCAAAATATTAAATTGCCATAAAGCAAAGTCTTTACCATGCGTCGTTTTATCGATTAGTTGAGTAAAACCTAAAGCACGAAGTAGTTGTTCATCCTGCAATTGACTCACCACCACAATACGCTTTGCCATCAAATCTCTTAAACGCACCAATAGTTGTGATTTTTGTTGTGAGCTTATATTTTGCATTTCTGCCGTATCAAAAAGCACAAAACCTAAATCATAGCGCTGGGTAAAAGGCAGACTTAAAAAGTCAGATACGCTAAAATATTGCCATTGAATAGATTGATGATGATTTGGGCTGAGATCCTGCCCAATGCACAATGCAGTTGAAATAGGCTGTTCTTGAGATAAATCGTCTAGCATAGAAGTAATGACGTTCAGTTCAGCCATAACCGCATCCTTAATATTGAGTGAGTAATTCTGTATGGAACTTCAAGGCATTTGCCATAAAATGCATGCAGGTCTTAAGGACCTTAGTGTAACTGATCAACATACACACAAGGCAAATGTTGAATATAAATTTATCCTAGATCGTTCAGAAGTTGACCTTCCTTTTAACTTGGGTCAAGAAATCGAGATAGAATGGACTGGTAAAATCTTCTGTGTTTCATGTGGTGCTAAAACATCTAAATCGTTTTCACAAGGCCATTGCTTCAAGTGCTTTAAAACCAAAGCCTCTTGTGACATGTGCATCATGAAACCTGAAACCTGTCACTACCACTTAGGCACCTGCCGAGAAGACAGCTTCGCGCATGAAGTTTGCTTTCAGCCTCATATTGTTTATTTAGCCAACTCAAGTGCCCTAAAAGTTGGGATTACAAGGATTAGCCAAATGCCAACCCGTTGGCTCGATCAAGGTGCAACCCAAGCCCTTCCAATTATGAAAGTCGGTTCGCGCCGTCTTTCAGGCCAGCTCGAAATTATGTTTGGCACACAAGTGGCAGACAAAACCGATTGGCGCAAATTACTCAAAGGCGAAGCTGAACCACTCGACTTGATTGAAGTTCGCGAACAACTCATCGAAGAATTTGCACCTAAAATCCAAACCATTCGTGAGGAATTTAGTCAAAATCTTGAATTCAATGAAACAGTTGACCTTTTGGAAACTGAACTGCCACGCGAGTTTGTTTATCCAGTTGAGCAATATCCTGAGAAAATTAAATCCCACAATCTGGATAAAACCCCAGTTATTCGCGGTAAGTTACAAGGGATTAAAGGTCAGTACCTGATTTTAGATACGGGTGTGATTAATATTCGTAAATATTCAGGTTATGAGCTCAAAATCCGTGCCTAAAGCTACTTACCCTTAAGTAGAATTTGACTATCTCTATACATAAAAAAACCTGCACGAATGCAGGTTTTTTTATAGCGTGCGATTATTTAATTTTCGCATGTGCTTTTAAGTATTGCACATAATCTTCAGCTTCTTGCTGACCACGAAGTTGTTGATATAACTTCGAAAGCTCAGCCAACTGCTCATCCGTCAATGCACTAGACGTCGTCTTGTTTACGTTTGATACCGCGACCACCACCATTTCTGTTGGCAATAATGCTGTTGTTACAGACCACTGTCCTGCTTTTGGTGCCGCTTGGCTAAACGCCGCACGCTCAACTGCACGCGGTAAACCTTGTGAACGAATAAACACTTGCGGTGCAGTAAAGGCTAAGCCACTCTTGGCAACAACTGATGCTGCTGGTTGAGTTTTAAAGTCTTTTAAACTTTGAGCAATTTTGGCTTTAGCAGCATCATAAGCTTTTTGTTCAACCAATTTTGCTTTCACACGTGGTGTTGCTTCTTGAAGAGTTTGGACACCTGCCGCATGATAATCACGTACTTTTGCCCAAACCACATCCCCATTCGGAAGTTGAATGCTGCTGGTCGCGTTACGATCACCGTTTTTAACGTCATCATTAAACAGTTTCACTTTTACCGCGGCATTACTTAATACAGGATGCTGTGTAGATAAGGTCATGCCTTTTACAGTTTGAACTTGTACACCTTTAACTTCTTGAGACACCACGTCTAAAGCATCTGAGTCTACAACCAGTTCATTTAAACTGTTTACAGTATCAGAGAATGCATTGGCTGTTTTATTCTTCTGAACTTCCTCAGTCAAACGTGCTTTTTCATTTTCAAAAGATGGCAACTTCACAGCTGGTGCATCAGTTTCAATGACATGGTAACCAAATTCAGTTTTTACAGGCACTGACACTTGACCCGATTTAAGCGATGCTACAGCTTGGTCAAAAGCATCACCAAAAGTGCCTTTGTTATAAACGGCTAAAGCACCACCATTCGCTTTAGATGCAGTATCTTCAGAGTATTGAGCCGCAGCTGCAGCAAAGCTTGTGCCTGCTTTAATTTTTGCAACAACTTCTTCTGCACGTTTTTTTGCTTCAGCATCTGTACGTGCATCCGTTGTAATCAGAATATGTTTAACCAAAGGCGCAACATTATCTTTTTGTGCTTCAACAAACTGTGTATAGGCTTGCTGCAACTCCGCATCTGTAACAGGTGAAGCAGCAGCCGGCACATTGGCTGGTGTTAACAACACATAGTCAACATCTACACTTGCCACTTGTTTAAACATGGTTGGGTGTTGCTTGTAATAGTTTTCAATCTCTTGTGCTGAAACCTTGACGTTCTTTTTATATTCATCAAGATTTACATTGGCAAACTGCACAGTACGCTGTTCTGTTTGTAAGTTAGCGATTTGTTGAATATCTAGTTTACTCACCAATGCATAATCAACAAAAGTCGAACGCATCATTTTTAATGCATGGTCTTGACGTAAGTTTGCAACGAGCGCATCACTACTCATACCCACAGACTGCAAATAGCTTGAATAACGCGTTTCTGAAAATTTTCCATTTTCTTGAAAACTTGGCTGTTGAGCAATCATCTGTTCAATTTGAGTATCACTAAGTGAAATGCCCAGCTTTTCAGCCTGTTGCAATAACAAAGTATTTGCGATCAGTTGGTCCATCGCTTTATCTTTGATAAAGCTTTGGTTCAGTAAAGTTTCATCCCCATTGGCATAAGCTAAGAATTGTTCTTTAAAGGAAGCGGTTAAGGTCTCTAATTCCTTTTCAGAAATATCTTGGCCATTGACTGATTTCACAGCGTCTTTTGATCCGCTACTAAAATATCCTTCAATACCTACAAGTGCTAAAGGGGTCAAAAACAAAATGAGCAAAGCCTTGCCCAACCAACCCTTAATAACTTTACGAAAAGATTCCATAAGTATTCCAATATTTTATTTGCCCGAGATTTTAACTGAAAAGCAGCAATGAATGAATGTGTTATCGACACATTTTCTAATGTTTAATAAAAAACGCGCCGAAAAGGCGCGTTTAGTATTTATTTAAAAGATTAAGCAACTGAATCTTTTAAACCTTTACCAGCTTTGAAGCTTGGTACTTTGCTTGCTTTAATTTCTAAAGTAGCACCAGTTTGTGGGTTACGGCCAGTACGTGCAGCACGTTCTTTCACATTGAAAGTACCAAAACCAACAAGTGTAACTGTATCACCAGACTTAAGCGCTTCAGTGATTGAAGCAATTGTAGCGTCTAAGGCCTTACCAGCATCAGTCTTAGACAATCCCCCTTTCTCTGCAATTGCATCAATTAATTCTGATTTATTCATGTGGATCGCGTCCTCTTAATATCGTTTATTTAAGGTCCAAAAATTTAGTATAAATTACCGTAACGCCTTTATAGCAATGCTTTAGGTGAAAACGCAATACTCTGTATATGCTTTTTTGGAAAATAAATCACAAAAAAACGTTGAAAAAGGTACAAAAGCACAACCAGATCACTTTTTATTCACTTTTTCGTTTAACTTCTTATTTTCTTCAATCAAAACATCGATTTTATCATTAAGTTGAAGAATCAGGTTTTCTAAGTACTGAATATCTTTCACCGTGACCAATCCAATCCGGTTTAAGGAGTGATTTACCCCGCGATCTACAATCTTCTCAACCTTGTCTTTAGTATCCGTCACCGATTCACGCGCTTTCTCAGATACCTTTTCAACCGTTTGGTCAGCAATTTCAGTGGTTTTAGATTCTAACTCTTCGCCGACTTGGACCAAGGAGTCAAATAATTTATTCCCTTCTTCCTCTGCACGTGAAAAAGCACCCAAACCCGCTAACCAGATTTGCTTGGTATACTTTCTAAAATCCAAACTATTTTTACGGTGAAAATGATGCTTAGTTTTTGTTTTTTTTAGTGTTTCATCTTCTGGCGAAATATCATCCAACTCTATATCTGCTTTTTCCATTAGCACCATCTCCTGCATGATTTATGTGCAAAAACATCCAAAAAATCTTATAGATTGCACTATACTAGCAAATATTAGACTTGATCGATTTGTAAAACTGTTCTACAAAGCATCTTTATTACATTTTTATTTTTAAGTCTGAAGTTTTTGCGAGCAGGATGCTCATTTCAGGTCAGGATTTAGGTTACTACTTATGAGTGATTCTCAAAAAGAACACAATCAAACACATATGCTACTCACTATGGTGATGATTGTTCTTGAGACGATCTTTTCTCTTATTTTAAAACACGACCGCGTGGTTGCACTTCATTCTAAAAAGTTTGTTGAGCAAAATATTGCGATTAAAATAAATAGCTACCTGCCTTATTTTGACTTCTATATCACCTTTACCACTCAAGGTGTTTTATTTGACGCCAAAGCACCCGAAAAACCAGTCGACTTAGATGTACGCACCACATTGATGGATTTAATTAAAATTTTCGTCTTTGGAAACCGTCGTAGTATTAAAACCATGCGTATTGATGGTGACATCACCTTAAAAGATGAGTTCCGAGATTTAATTTTACATTTTAGTGCACCTAAAGTTCTTGCCGATTGGAAAAACTGGTTAACTGAACCAACTGATCCGCAAAATGTGGTTGCATCCAAAAAGCGTATTGCACCACTTTTAGAGAAAATTGAAGAACAACGTTCTAAAATCAACACTCTACAGGTTGAAGTGAAACAATACAAAAATCGTATTCGCCGTATCGAGCAACGTCAAAAACGTATAAATGTCACATTTTTTGTGTTTTCTATACTTTTGATTAGCTTATTGGTATATAATATTTGGCTTGCATAACTACATAATATTTCAAGCAAATTAAATACGCACAATCCCTATTAAAAAAACTTGACTATTTTAGTCAGGATTCTTAAAATCGGCACATCTAGTCTAATCATGTGTATCGAATCATGCGCTTAACAACTCGCGGACGCTACGCAGTGACTGCTCTACTTGATTTAGCTTTGCAGCCAACTGAACAAACGATCACGCTTGCAGAAATTGCAGCTCGTCAAACTATCTCTGTTGCTTATCTTGAACAGTTATTTGCGAAATTAAAGCGCCACGGCTTAGTTTCTAGTATTCGTGGTGCCAACGGTGGTTACCACTTAGCTCGTCGCGCTGATGAAATTACAGTATTAGCAGTTATTGAAGCTGTAAACGAAACAGTTGATGCCACTCGCTGTGACCATAAAGGCAACTGCCAAAATGGCGCAATGTGCTTAACTCACGATTTATGGCAAGAACTCTCCCATCACATTGCCGACTATCTCGCTAAAATCACTCTTGCTGACCTTGTAGCACGTGACAACGTTCAAAAAGTTGCCATTCGCCAAAACACAGCACCTTCAGATTCAGCCCTTTTATCGGTAACAGGTATTTGACATGAAACGTCCAATTTATCTTGATTATGCAGCAACAACTCCTGTAGACCCGCAAGTCGCTGAACGCATGATGGAATGCCTGACATTTGACGGCACATTTGGCAACCCAGCATCTCGCTCTCATGCTTACGGCTGGCAGGCAGAAGAAAAAGTAGAATATGCACGTGAACAAGTTGCAAACTTGATCAAAGCAGATCCACGCGAAATCGTTTGGACTTCTGGTGCAACTGAATCAGATAACTTAGCTCTTAAAGGCGTAGCACAATTCTATGCCTCTAAAGGCAAGCACATTATTACAAGTAAAATTGAACACAAAGCTATTTTAGACACTTGCCGTGAGCTTGAGTCTGAAGGTTTTGAAATCACTTACCTTGAGCCACTTCCAAACACTGGCTTAATTACCCCTGAAATGGTTGAAGCAGCTATTCGTCCAGACACTATTCTTGTTTCACTTATGATGGTAAACAACGAAATTGGTTCTGTGACTGATGTTGCGGCAATTGGTGAAATTACTCGTGCACACAAGATCTTCTTCCATGTCGATGCGGCGCAAGCTGCAGGTAAAGTTGAAATTGACCTTTCAACTATGAAAGTTGACCTTATGAGCTTCTCTGCTCATAAAATTTATGGCCCTAAAGGTATTGGCGCACTCTATGTACGTCGTACTCCACGTGTTCGTTTAAAAGCGCAAATGCATGGTGGTGGTCATGAACGCGGTATGCGTTCTGGTACACTTGCAACACACCAAATCGTTGGTATGGGTGAAGCATTTGAACTTGCAGGTAAAAACTTAGCTTCTGAACAAGCACGCATTCGCGTACTTCGTGACAAGCTTTGGAATGGCTTACAAGACTTAGAACAAATTTTCTTAAACGGCCACCCAACACAAAACGTTGCGAACTACTTAAACGTAAGTTTCAACTTTGTTGAAGGTGAATCGTTAATGATGTCGTTGAAAGACGCTGCTGTATCTTCGGGTTCAGCTTGTACTTCAGCAACATTAGAACCTTCTTATGTATTACGTGCACTAGGTTTGTCTGACGAACTTGCGCACAGTTCAATTCGTTTCAGTTTTGGTAAATACACCACTGAAGCAGACATTGACCATGTACTTACAGTGACGCGTTCTGCAGTGGAGAAACTTCGTGAACTTTCTCCACTTTGGGACATGTACAAAGACGGTATCGACCTTTCTACAGTTGAGTGGGCTGAACACTAATTTTTCCCATTGAAGTCATTCACATACTGGATGGCTTCATTGAAAAATCAAGTTTTGACCCCATATTTAATATTAACGCTGACCCCGAGGTTTGGAGACGCATCATGGCTTATAGCGAAAAAGTAATTGACCATTACGAAAACCCTCGTAATGTAGGTGTATTAGACAAAAATGCTGAAAACGTAGGTACAGGTATGGTCGGAGCACCTGCATGTGGCGACGTTATGCGTTTACAGATTCAAGTAGATGACAACGGTGTGATTGAAGAAGCACGTTTCAAAACTTATGGTTGTGGTTCTGCTATTGCATCAAGCTCTTTAGTGACTGAATGGCTAAAAGGCAAAACTTTAGATCAAGCTCAAGCGATCAAAAACATTGATATCGCAACTGAACTTGCTCTTCCTCCAGTAAAAGTACACTGTTCTGTACTGGCTGAAGATGCTATTAAAGCTGCTGTTGAAGACTACCGCAGCAAAAAATCTAAAGCTTAATTGCTTCGCATTTTAAAGAAAGATTAGGGAGTTTTCATGATCAACTTAACTGAAAATGCTGCAACTCATATCAGCAATTATTTAAAAAATCGCGGTAAGGGTGAAGGTATTCGCGTTGGCGTGAAAACTTCAGGCTGTTCTGGTTTGGCTTATGTGCTTGAATTTGTCGATTCAATTGATGCACATGACACTAGCTTTGAGCAGTTTGGGGTGAAAGTATTTGTAGACCCAAAAAGCTTGGTTTATCTCGATGGTATGGAGATGGACTACGTGAAAAATGGTTTAAACGAAGGCTTTGAGTTTAACAACCCAAACAAAAAAGGCGAATGTGGCTGTGGTGAATCTTTCACCGTATAACAGTTCATTAACTTGCTTTTCAACATTAAAACAGTGTGTATCACACTGTTTTAATTGCATTTACATAGATTGTTTTTGCTTTCGCAATGACCCCCAATTTAGCGCGGAATCCCTCTCCTATGAATCATTTTGAGTTGTTTAACCTCCCAGTAGCACTCGATATTGATTTAGCAACCTTAAAATCAGAATTTTTAAAGTTGCAGCAACAATATCACCCAGATAAAGCTCTCGATAAAGATCAAGCCCTCATAAAATCAAGTGAGATCAATCAAGCATTTAAAGTTTTATCTCAGGTCGATAGCCGTGCAGGATATTTATTAGGATTAAAAAAACAAGATTATCATCTTGATCAATCCATCAATGATTTTGAATTTCTCCAGTCTGCCTTAGAAATCCGTGAACAACTTGATGAAGCACGTTCAGCAGATGAATTACAATCACTCAAATTAGACGTTCAACAATGGATTGATGGTTTAGTCCGCGAATTCAAAATTGATTTTGAAGAGGAAGATTGGGCTGAGGCACGTGATGATGTCCGCAAACTTCGCTTCTTTGTAAAAGTCATGCATGACATAGATAAAGCTGAAGATCGTTTTGAAGATGACGATAGCTTTGATTTAGATGATGAATTTTAACTTATTTTTAATTTTTGACGCTCAAAGGATGTAACACATGGCTCTCTTGCAAATTGCAGAACCTGGACAATCAAGTGCGCCACATGAACACCGTATTGCCATTGGTATCGACTTAGGTACAACTCACTCTCTAGTTGCAACTATACTTTCAGGCAAGGCAAAAGTTTTGCATGATGAACAAGGTCGTGTCTTACTCCCATCGATCGCGTATTATGGTGTAAACCAAACCCAATATGGCGACGAAGCAAAACCATTTTTGACTGCCGACCCTAAAAACACCATCGTTTCAGTCAAACGTTTTATGGGACGCTCTAAAGCCGACATTAAGTTTCAACACCCCTACACTTTAGTGGGTGAAGATAATCAAATGCCTGCTTTTGAAACCGCTCAGGGCCGCAAAACTCCTGTCGAAGTGTCCGCTGAAATTTTAAAGCAACTAAAAGATCGTGCTGAAGCGAGCTTAAAAAATGAAGTCAATGGTGCAGTGATTACCGTTCCCGCATACTTCGATGAGGCTCAACGTCAAGCAACACGCGATGCCGCACAACTTGCGGGTTTAAATGTACTACGACTTTTAAATGAGCCTACTGCTGCTGCAGTTGCGTATGGTCTGGACCAAGAAACCAATCTTGCGCATGATCACAACTATGTGATTTATGACTTGGGTGGCGGTACCTTTGACGTTTCAATTTTACGCTTTTCACAAGGCGTGTTTGAAGTGTTAGCAACGGGTGGCCATACCGCATTAGGCGGTGATGATCTTGACCGCTTAATCGTAAAATGGGCGAAAAAAGAACTCAACATTGAGCAGTTCGATGACACTGAATATGCACACATTTTAGTTGCTGCACGTAAAGCTAAAGAAGCTTTAACCGATGTAGAAAGCGTTCATTTACAAGTCCTAGAGCACAGCTTAACGCTTGATCGTGCGACATTTGAAGGCATTATCAAAGTTGCTTTAGATAAAACAATTAGTGTGTGTAAACGCGTCCTCCGTGATGCGAAGCTTGAACTCAGCGACATTCAAAACGTGGTTTTGGTCGGTGGCTCAACTCGCTCTTATGCTGTACAAAACGCTGTACGCGATGTATTTGCTCAAGAGCCATTGTGTACCATCAACCCAGACGAAGTTGTTGCTATCGGTGCATCGATTACAGCCAATCAGCTGATTGGAAACACAGCCGATGGCGCATTACTGCTTGATGTAACACCGCTTTCTCTCGGTCTAGAAACCATGGGTGGCTTGGTCGAGCGTCTTATTTCACGTAATACCGCAATCCCAGTTGCACGTCGCCAAGAGTTCACCACCTACCAAGATGGCCAAACAGCGATGTTGATTCATGTGGTTCAAGGTGAGCGTGATTTGGTTGAGCATTGCCGTAGCTTAGGTCGTTTTGTCCTTCGCGGTATTCCACCAATGACTGCGGGTCAAGCACGCATTGAAGTGACCTTCCAAGTGGATGCCGATGGCCTACTGACGGTTTCAGCTAAAGAAACAACCTCTGGCGTACATGCACAAATTGACATCAAACCATCATATGGTTTGGCTGATAGTGACATGGAACGCTTACTGCTTGATGGTTATAAATTTGCTGAAGAAGATAAAAATCTTCGTCACTTACAAGAAACCAAAGTTGAAGCAAAACGCGAACTCGAAGCTTTAGAGCAAGCCTTGAAAGTGGATGCTCACCTGCTCACGAATGAACAACAAGTTGCATTAAATGCGGCCAAAACTTCATTAGAAGCAACACTTGAAACAACAGAAATCAAAGCAATTGAATCTGCTGTTGAACAGCTTAAAATACACAGTGATGCTTTTGCAGCAGCACGTATGAATCAGCATATCGATGCAGCGCTGAAAGGCACAAAACTCGACGACTGGTCAAACTCAAACTAATTTATAGGTAAAGACTATGCCACGTATTAAAGTTCTCCCACATGCGCAAATCTGCCCAGAAGGTGCTGAGTTTGAAGTTGAACAGAATGCGAATCTTTGTGAAAGCTTACTGAAAAATGGAATCAAGATTGAACATGCGTGCGATATGTCAGCTGCATGTACAACCTGTCACGTTGTGGTACGTAAAGGCTTCGACAGCTTAGAAGAAATGAATGATGTTGAAGCCGATCTACTGGATCGGGCTTGGGGCTTAGAACCTGACTCTCGCTTGTCTTGCCAAGTGAAGTTAGTGGATGAAGACTTAGAAGTTGAAATTCCTAAATACACAATTAACCACGCGTCTGAAAATCACTAATTTTCAAAGCATAAAAAAGCCACTCATTGTAGTGGCTTCTTTACGACTCTCATTTTTGTATCCGATACCATCAAGTTAATGATATTCATTTTTCTGAACAGGCTCTATTACTTCATCTTCAAGATTGAGTTTGACGATACCTTGCGAATTGGTCATCTTCTGTTGGGTTTGAATGCGTTGAATCATTTTTTCTAAGACTTGAATTAACTGCGGATATTCAAAATTCTGCACTTGATCTAAGTTCAGCAGTAAATGAAACCCTTTATATTCATAATCAAACCAGCGCTGATAGTCTAATTTTTGCGAGGTATATTTTTCAACGACTTGCCACGTCTTCACAGCACCTTTAATCCCCTTAAGGAAAATTGGCGCTTTCGGTGCACAAAGATAATCATTTTTTACTAAATTATGTGTATCGTCCGAAATTAAGATTTCATCCACTTGTGCTGCACTTTGTAAACGTGCAGCAAGGTTTACATCACGACCAACAATGGTATAAGCCATACGATGCGATGCGCCATAGTTCCCTACGTGACAATACCCTGTAGAAATCCCCATACGAATATGCAATGGTGGATAACCCATTTTCACCCAACGCTCGCGCAGAATTTTCATTTGCTGACGCATCGCCATGGCCATTTCCAAACAGTTTTGAGCATCACGCTCTACACCTTCGGAATTAGGATCACCAAAAAACACTAAAATTGCATCCCCCATGAATTTATCAACAGTACCTTCATATTGCTTCGCAATCTCGGTCATGTGTTTTAAATAATCATTGAGTAGAAATGCTAAATCATCCGGAATTAAGCTTTCAGAAAGCTCTGTAAAGCCCTGAATATCTGAAAAGAAAACTGTCAGTTTCTTACGCTTGTATTCAATTTTCGCTTCAGACTCACCCTTCATAATCGATTGCCACAACTGAACTGGTGCATAGCGACTCAGCTGATTGGCAAACTCCATATAACGGTTCATCTGATCGAAATAGTGATTTTTTCGGCGGTATATGTCTTGCATTTGGTTGCGGTGATAATAGCTACCCACGCCAAAATAAGTGGTGAGGCACAAAAAACCCAATACGATCAGTTCGGTACTGGTAGCCTCGAAATACTCACCAAAACCAAAGACAAAGATAATCGAGACATAAAAGACAACCACCCCAATCAGGCTGGCCAAAGACACCATCAAAAAAGAAATTTTATTGCTAATAGCCGTGTAAAGCATAGCAAAAATGGTTAAAAATGTGAGTACGATACTGAGATGTACAGCGGCTAAAATGATCGCTGTAATGACAATATCAATAACAAACATCACACCGCGTCGCATCGTATTATTGAAGCGATAACCTAACCACCTTGAAAATGGTTGTGTGATCAATAACACAATGAGCAACAACAGCGGCACATAAATCTGATATTGCGTATCTGCCATCGTATAATGATAGACGATGGTTATTAAAGACAGCATGCCATATCCCATCACACGATGGAAATACTCGAATTGTTTAGGCTCTTTAGATAACCAATCGTCTAATGGCACTGCTCGTTCCCCACTATGCGCACGATCAAATCATCCCTGATTTGATTTCTCACGTGTATTAGTCCATACGCCAATCGAATGGCATATCACCTTGACCACGTAGTGCAAGCATTAAAGTTTGACGCATATGCGCAAGCACTTCATTGCTATAAGGAACAGCGGGAGTACCCCAAACTGGTTTTGGCCATGCGACGTCGTTTTGATAACGTACAACATGGTGGAAATGGAGCTGCGGAACCATGTTACCTAAAGCAGCAACATTCATTTTGTCAGCACGGAATACACGAGCCAATTGGCTTGATAACCAGCTTGACTCACGCAAAAACTGTTCTTGGTCGGCTTGACTGAGTTCATATAACTCAGTGATGCCTGGCACGCGTGGAATTAAAATTAGCCACGGGAATTGCATATCATTCATTAAGCGACATGTTGAAAGTGGAAAGTCGCCTACAAAAAACGTATCTTGAGCAAGTTGTGGATGCAAACTAAACATATCTTTATAAATGATGCAAATTAGAATAATGGCTAATACTATCACATCCAATCAGAGGTGAATATTGCAAGCAATGTGTTTCAACACAAATAAACTACGTTTTACTTTGAACTACATCACATTTATTACTTTAATAAATTTCATCAAAAAATCAAGTCTTTCTTTTTATAGCGCAAGTCCGCAAGAAAGACCTGATATCTGTATGAAATCACAGCAAATTAAAGCTAAATTTTAATGCAACTCTTTCAACAAACTTTCCAATAAGTCATTGATAAATTGAATCCGTTTTTCATATTCCTCTAGCATCACCATGACCTTTAAGCGCTGACCACCCTCCATCCTAAAAAAGGTCGGGTGTTTTTGCATCATCTGAATAATACTAATCGCCTGAACTGGAGTATCTGGTGAAAATTCAATCGCACCACCATTGGCAGCAATATCGACTTTGGTAATGCCCAGTGTTTCTGCTTTCAAACGCATCTGATGCACAGCAAAAAGCTGCTTCACAGGTTGTGGCGGTATCCCAAAACGGTCAATCAACTCCATACGAATGTTATCGAGCTTTTCCTGACTGTCCGTATTACTAATACGCTTATAGAACAATAAACGCTGATGGACATCTCCCAGATATTCATCTGGAATCAAAGCTGGCATATGTAAATTGATTTCTGCGGTCAGTGAGAGTGGCGCATCGAAGTTCGGGGTTTTGCCTTTTTGAATGGCTTTGGTCGCCTTTTCAAGCATCTCCATATACAAGCTATAGCCAATCGCTTGCATTGAACCACTTTGTTGCTCGCCGAGTAGCTCACCCGCTCCGCGAATTTCTAAGTCTTCCGTGGCCAACATAAAACCCGCACCTAATGTCGATGCCCGCTGAATCGCATCTAGACGCTTTTCGGCATCGCCTTTCAACCCTTTGATGGATGGCACCAACAGATAGGCATAGGCTTGGTGATGCGAGCGCCCTACACGCCCACGTAGTTGATGCAACTGCGCTAAACCCAGCTTATCTGCCCGTTCAATTAAAATAGTATTGGCATTCGGAACGTCAATCCCTGTTTCAATAATGGTTGAACAAACCAGGACGTTATATTCTTTATGGTAGAACTGCTGCATGACTTGTTCTAACTCGCGTTCACGCATTTGACCATGTGCAACAGCTACACGTGCCTCAGGGACCAGTTCTCGAAGACTCTCCGCTGCACGCTCAATGGTTTCTACTTCATTATGTAGGAAATAAACTTGTCCACCACGCAGTAACTCACGCAAGATGGCTTCTTTAACTGAATCACCCGTATGTTCTTGCACAAAAGTTTTTACCGCTAAACGTCGTGCAGGTGGTGTGGCAATAATGGATAGATCGCGCATGCCACTAAAGGCCATATTTAAAGTCCGTGGAATTGGAGTTGCAGTCAGAGTCAACATATCCACATCTGCACGCATCGCTTTAATCCGCTCTTTATCGCGTACACCAAAGCGGTGTTCTTCATCCACAATCATCAAGCCTAAGTCTTTAAACTGGACACTTTCTTGTAGAATTTTATGCGTACCAATCACAATATCGACTTTGCCCTCAGCTAAGTCTTCGATCGTTTTCGTATGTGATTTACTGCTGCCAAAACGTGATAAAACTTCGATACGAATAGGCCAGTCTGCAAAACGGTCTTTAAACGACTCATAATGCTGTTGGGCCAGCAACGTCGTCGGCACCAAAACGGCCACTTGTTTGTTGTTCTGCACGGCTAAGAATGCTGCGCGCATCGCAACTTCGGTTTTACCAAAGCCCACATCACCACAGACCAAGCGATCCATCGGTTTAGCCAATTGCATATCATACAAAGTCGCTTCAATCGCATTGGCTTGATCGAGTGTTTCCTCATAGGCAAAGCCACTGGCAAACTGCATATATTGACCTTGATCCAACTCAAAACCAAAACCTGGCTTCGCTTGGCGACGGGCTTGGATATGCAATAGCTCCGCTGCTACATCATGGATTTGCTCCAATGCTTTACGCTTTGCTTTACTCCAAGCATCTGTACCCAACTTATGCAAGGGTGCTAAGTCTGGGTCGCCGCCGCTATAACGGCTGATCAAATGTAAATTGGTGACAGGAACATAAACTTTGGCGGCATCGGCATAATCAAGCTGCAAGAACTCATAGTCTTGATCATCAATGCTTAAAGTGACTAAGCCCGCATAACGCCCCACACCATAGTCGATGTGCACCACCGGCGCACCCATACTCAACTCAGTCAAACTGCGGATGAGAAACTCTTCCGAAACCTCTTGCTGGCGTTTACGACGGCGCTGTACAACGCGATGCTCATACAACTGATTTTCAGAAATGATGCTAATGCTGTCTTTTAATACCAAGCCACGCTCTAAGGGCGCACTGGTAATTGCAATGGCATGTAAAGATTTTTGAAATTCAGCAAAATTCTCGACATTAGGAATCTCTCCCAATGTGGCGCGCAATGCATCTTTTAAAGTTTCACGACGCCCCGCACTTTCAGCAACCAGTAATACTGGATGGTTAGCAGCATCAATATACTGTTTAACCGCGTGAAAGGGCTTTTCATTTTTAGGATCGACCGCTAAACGTGGTGGAAGTTCAGTATTTAAATTGGTCACACCCGCTTTTAGATCAAAAGCCTCGACTGAGGCAATAATACGTGGAAAGGTATTGAGCTGTTCTAAAACTTGATTGGTCGAAATAAAAAGCTGGTTAGGGGCTAAAATTGGCTGATCAACATTATGGCGACGGTCTTCATAACGTCGATCGATTTCTTTCCAAAAACTATCTAAACCATCATCAACTTGCCTATCTGTAATGACAATGGAATGATTTGGTAAGTATGAAAGCAGTGTGCTTTGAGCTTCCATCTGCGCAGCACTGAAAAATAGTGGGAAATAGAACTCAATCCCTGGTGAGGCAATCCCTTCTAACACATCCTGATAAATTGGATTTTTCTTTGGATTTGCCGTCGGAAACATTTCTGCATAGCGATCACGAAATATGCTGCGTGCCTCTTTTAAAGGAAACTCTTTAGCTGGTAATACGGAAAACTGTTTTAAGTTTTGCGTAGTGCGCTGTGTTTCAGGATCAAAAAATTTAAGGGTTTCAATTTCATCATCAAACAAATCTATGCGAATTGGTGCAGCTTGACCTGAGGCATAGATATCCATAATGCTACCCCGAACCGCAAATTCACCATGGTCATATACTGTGTCGACCAAATGATAGCCTGCTTGAATCAAACGCTTCTTTTGCTGTTCTAATTCAAACTTTTGACCGACGTGAATATCAAAGTGTTCTCCCAAAACCCACGAAGTCGGCGCTACACGCTGCGCCAAGGTCGAAGCCGAAATCAGTAAGACACCTGTTTGCGGCATATTGGATAAAATTGCGAGACGCTCAGATACAATATCTTGATGAGGAGATAAACGATCATAAGGCAGAATTTCCCAGTCTGGGAAAATGGTCGGTCGAATACCGTAAAATTCAAATTCACTTTCGAGTTGTGCTAAGTGTTGATTATTTTTCGCCACAACTACAAAGAGCTTTTTATTTTGTGTACTTAACGTTTGAATGAATAATGCAGCTGAAGAGCCGAGCAAATTTCCCAGCCAACGTTTTTCGCCTGTTTTTAGTTGTTGCACATTCAGTTGGGAGATTTCTTCTTGGAACATGGACATGGCTTTAGCGTTTAAAAACATGCGTCATATACTAGCATGATGTCCTCTCGCTGCATGTTATTTTTCACGACAACAACAACATCAATCTAGCGCTAAGTCCTTTTTACAACTCAAATTTATGGCTTTTAAAAGACTTATTTTTTGTCACGTATAAACTGGTAATAATAGTCATTAAGTAGCTTAATCATTCGCTTTAGCTCAGTTAAGTTTTCTAGATTATTACCTAAACGTGCGACAAATCGTTCATTGGCAATTTCTAAGTCGATTTTCTCATTGATTAGCATAGCACTATAAAAAAGTGCATTAAGATCATCAAACTCACTAATTCTACGATTTGAAAAATAGACCAAACGTTCAGCATGTATGGCATTTAGCACAATACCTTCAATGATAAAGCCTTTTTCATCATTATATTCAATCTGATGCTGCTGCAAAAAAAGTTGTTCTGGCGCATCTTTCTTTAATTTAAATAATTGGCTTAATTTACTCAGCATAGACATTTAATCATGGTTCTTCACTCAAGCTTATTGTAGTTCTAACTGCTACCTTTTGTTAGCTTGTATCGGCTAAAAAGTATAAAAGCAGCGCATTGACTACTTTTATACCTATATAGTTATAAATGTTCTAGCTAGCGTATGCTAAAGATACAACCTTAGGCGTCAACTCAGCAGCCAAGTTTCAAATGAGAAAATGTGACCTAAGGGTTATTAAGTCAACAACCCTTTCTCCAATACCACTCACTGAACTGTTTTGTTTTCCGCAATACACTGTTTACCCATTTCACATGACCTAAGATTCGATTAAAATACCAACACTAATTAATTGCTAAACATAGCGCCACTGTAGAAAGTATTGGTCAATTGATATTTAGTCACAAGGTCTTTTGGTTGAAGAACCTCGTATTTACCTTAAGAAAGGAATACATGCTTTAATGCAAGATTGGCCAGCACTTTGTTGCTATTCATATTAATTGAGGTGCCCACCCCAACTTTATAGACATCTATAGGGAAAGCGTATGTCCAATTTTCAGGAGTTTGGCTCAATTGCTCACATGCCCCCGCAATGGCCTGCACAATTTCAGGAGAAATTTTGTCAAATTTGCAGTTAATTTATACCGACGCTATTTTCACTTGTTCCAAAGCAAGCAGAAAATGCCATTGAATTCCTTTTTTCTAATTAGAAATTTGAAAGTTTTCCAATGCACTCAAAGTATGAATGCCTTAACAAAATTAGTTCAATGGTGAAATATTCGTCTTTTCTAACTATTTCACGACTGTAAATACATTTCATAAATGAAACACTTTATATGTAAATACACCTGTTTTGTAGGTAATGTAATTTTTCGTAAGCAATAAAAAATCATAAATTATAACTAGCCCGCTGATTTTACGAAATAAATGCTTAGAATTTCATTCACCCTATAAAAAAGAATAATAATTGACCAATAAACAACATATTTTCAACAACTTATTGTTTAATTTTAAAAAACAATTAATAATTACACAAAATATACAAAAACACCTTACAACTGTTACAGAGTGTAATTTTATTTTTATGCTTGAATCGCCGTCTCAAACAAAGCGATTAAAAAATCTCCCAAGTCGGATTTTGCCAAGGAATGCCTATGAGTCAAATTAACCCCACCCTCGTCACATTTTTAGTTTATATCATTGCCATGGTTGGCATCGGTTTGTATGCATACAAGTCCACAAACAACTTTGATGATTACATCTTAGGTGGTCGTAGCTTAGGAAGTGTAGTTACTGCGCTTTCTGCAGGTGCATCAGACATGAGTGGCTGGTTACTGATGGGCTTACCGGGCGCAATTTATTTGTCTGGTTTGTCTGAAGCGTGGATTGCTGTAGGTCTGATCATTGGTGCATGGCTCAACTGGTTATTGGTTGCAGGACGTTTACGTGTACATACTGAAGTCCAAAACAATGCCCTCACCCTGCCTGATTATTTCACAGGTCGTTTCGCAGATCGTAAACGTATCTTGCGTATGATCTCAGCGATCGTTATTTTAGTATTCTTCGCGATTTACTGTGCTTCAGGCATGGTCGCTGGCTCACGTTTATTTGAAAGCATTTTTGGTTGGGATTACACCACTGCTCTTTGGATTAGCGCAATTGCAACCATCAGTTATGTATGTATCGGCGGCTTCCTTGCTATTAGTTGGACAGACACCTTCCAAGCAGGCTTAATGATTTTTGCTCTGCTGCTTACCCCAATCATGACTTATCTTGCGATTGATGGTAATGCTGCACAGTTTTCAGTCCTACTTGAAACTGCTCGCCCACAAGCAATGCACATTGTCTCTGAGCTCAGCACTGTTGCCATCCTGTCATCATTGGCATGGGGCTTAGGCTATTTTGGTCAGCCACACATTTTAGTGCGCTTCATGGCTGCAGACTCTGTGAAAACAATTCCTGCTGCGCGTCGCATTGGTATGACATGGATGATTTTATGTCTAGGTGGTGCAGTCGGTGCAGGTTTTATTGCGATTGCTTACTTCCAACAACACCCTGAACTGGCGGCTGTGGTTTCTCAAAACCCAGAAACTGTGTTCATGGAACTAACTAAAATATTATTCAACCCATGGATTGCAGGCATTGTTTTAGCTGCAATTTTAGCTGCGGTGATGAGTACATTAAGCTGTCAGTTACTGGTTTGTTCTACAACATTGACAGAAGACATGTACAAAGCATTCATCCGTAAAACCGCTTCTCAAAAAGAATTGGTCTGGGTGGGTCGTTTCATGGTTCTTGCAGTTGCTGTTCTTGCAATTTGCTTAGCAAGCAACCCTGACAGTAAAGTTCTAGGCCTTGTAGCTTATGCATGGGCAGGTTTTGGTGCGGCATTTGGTCCACTGATTATCTTGTCTTTGTTCTGGAAGCGCATGACCTTGAATGGTGCTATTGCAGGT
This sequence comes from Acinetobacter sp. P1332, assembly GCF_044057475.1. Classification (NCBI taxonomy): domain Bacteria; kingdom Pseudomonadati; phylum Pseudomonadota; class Gammaproteobacteria; order Moraxellales; family Moraxellaceae; genus Acinetobacter; species Acinetobacter sp. P1332. Next base: position 1,601,436 of record NZ_CP171157.1, on the reverse strand, counting down.
ATTATTGTTGGTGCGGTAACTGTGATTGTATGGAAAAATGCATTAGGACACTTAGGTCTATATGAAATTATTCCAGGCTTCATCTTCTCTTGGATCAGCATTGTAGTTGTAAGCTTAATGGGTAAAGCCCCTGAAGCTGAAGTAGTACAACGCTTTGAACAAGCAGACAGCATGTACAAACAAGCCATGGCTGAAATGAAAGAAGAATCTACACAACGTTAATTGAACGTGTAGACCAACAAAAAAAAGGGGCTTTTAAGCCCCTTTTTTTTTTGCATCTCATGCACTCAATTATTTCGACAAAGGTTTGTATTTGAGTTGAATACGTGAGCTTTCTTTGATGACTTCCATCACGGGATAACTGCGTGTTTCTTTAACGCCCGGCAGTTGCCACAAGACTTGACCTGAGATTTTTCGGAACTCATCCATACTGGCACAACGAATCTTCACCACAAAATCAAAGCCCCCACTGGTCATATGACATTCCACAATTTCATCATGCTGTAGTACGGCATGGCGAAAATCTTCCAAGACATGTGGCGTGGTTTTATCCAAAAGTATCTCAACAAAAACCACAAAACTGGCATTCAGCATGTTTGGATTTAAGCGTGCTTCATAATTCAAAATAAAGCCTTCCTTGGTTAATTTTTGCACCCGAGCCAAAGCAGCTGTCGCTGATAAGTTCACTTCTTCGGCAAGTTTAATATTCGATATTTTTCCATCTCTTTGAAGAATATCTAATATTTTGATATCTGTTCGGTCCAAGCTAAAAATTGGGCTCGTCATCTGAATTAATCTCTAAATAGCATACAAATTATAGTGAGTTATTCGGTATTCTTTCTGTAATCATAAATTAATTACTATAGATCTCTCAACACATTATTGTATGCACAGGATGTAGGCATGAATATGATGGAAAGCAATACGCATTTCAACGACGCTCAAACTCAATTTGAATATATTACCGAATTCAAAGAAAAAAGTGAGCTTGAAGTTGAAATCAATACCGCTTGGCGACGTGCCGAAACTGACTGTGTTCAAAACTTATTAGACCACAGCAAAATCTCTGACGAGATGAATCAACGCATTCATGAACTTGCGTTTGATTTGGCTCATACTTTACGTGAACGTAAAAGCGGCAGCGGTAAAGCAGGTATTGTACAGGGTCTCTTACAAGAATTTGCATTGTCTTCTCAAGAAGGCATCGCATTGATGTGTTTAGCTGAAGCATTGCTTCGTATTCCTGACATGGCGACACGTGACCTATTGATTAAAGACAAAATCAACCAAGGCAACTGGAAAGAGCACGTTGGTCAAAGTAACCTGATGTTTGTCAATGCGGCAGCATGGGGTCTCATGCTGACTGGCAAGCTCATGGAAACACCAAAGCAAAATAGCTTATCAGGCACTTTAACAGGCTTATTGGCACGTAGTGGTCGTGGCATCATCCGTAAAGCGGTTGATGTAGCTATGCGTATGATGGGCGAACAGTTTGTGACTGGCGAAACCATTGGTGAAGCATTACAACACGCTGAACGTCTTGAGGAAAAAGGCTTCCGCTATTCATACGACATGCTGGGTGAAGCGGCACTGACCGATCATGATGCTAATCGTTATATGAAAGACTATACCGATGCCATTCATGCCATTGGTCAAGCATCAAAAGACAAAGATGTTTATGACGGCCCGGGTATTTCAATTAAATTATCTGCTCTACACCCTCGCTACCAACGTGCACAAGTTGCACGTATGCATGAAGAGTTGTACGGCAAAGTCTTTACCCTTGCTAAATTAGCACGCGGCTATAACATCGGTTTAAATATCGATGCCGAAGAATCTGAGCGTTTAGAAATTTCTTTAGAAATGCTTGAACGTCTATGCTTTGAACCAGAACTCAAAGACTGGAAAGGCATTGGTTTCGTTATCCAAGCGTATCAAAAACGTTGTTTCTACGTGGTTGACTACATCGTAGACTTGGCTAAACGTAGCGAAAAACGCTTAATGATCCGTTTGGTGAAAGGCGCGTACTGGGACAGCGAAATCAAGAAAGCACAAATCGAAGGGATGACCGACTACCCTGTATTTACCCGTAAAGTACATACAGACTTGTCGTATATCGCGTGTGCGAAAAAATTATTGGCTGCACCAGAACAAATCTACCCACAGTTTGCAACGCACAATGCGCAAACCTTGGCGACCATTTATGAAATGGCCAACCCAGAGAAATACTACGTGGGTCAGTACGAGTTCCAATGCTTACACGGCATGGGCGAGCCACTGTATGAACAAGTGGTCGGTGAAAAGCAAGATAAAAAACTGGGTGTACCGTGCCGTATTTATGCGCCAGTGGGCAACCATGAAACACTATTGGCTTATCTTGTACGTCGTTTACTTGAAAATGGTGCAAACACCTCTTTTGTCAACCGTATTGCAGACAAGTCACTCGCAATTGATGATTTGATTGAAAACCCAACTCAAACCATTTTAAGCAGTGCAAAACGTGAAAATATCGTGGGTCAAAAGCACCTTTCGATTCCACTTCCTGCTGAGCTTTATGGGCAGCTACGTGCAAACTCCAAAGGTTTAGACCTTGCAAATGACTCTGCATTAATTCATCTGAACCAAACAGCTCAACAGTTTGCTAAGCACCAATGGTCTGCTGCACCAATGGGTGAGCACTTTCAGACCAATGACGCCGTTGCTCCGCAAAGCATTATCAACCCAGCACGTCACTCAGATGTTGTGGGTTATGTACAAGAAGCAACAACTGAACAAGTTGAGCAAGCATTAAACAATGCGCAGGCTGTTCAAGACATTTGGGCACGTACGGCTAAAGACACCCGTGCAAGTTACCTACTTCGCGCTGCTGACCTAATGGAAGCTCGCTTAGAAGAACTGATGGTTTTACTTTGCCGTGAAAGTGGTAAAACGTATGCCAATGCTATTGCAGAAGTTCGTGAAGCTGTAGATTTCTTACGCTACTACGCAACGCAAATGATTGATCTAGATGCAAACGCAGAAGTTGAGCCTTTAGGCACTATGCTATGCATTAGCCCATGGAACTTCCCATTGGCCATCTTCACAGGTCAGGTTGCTGCTGCATTGGTTGCGGGTAATACCGTGATTGCTAAACCAGCTGAACAAACACCATTGATCGCAGCTCAAGCAATTCAAATCTTATGGCAAGCGGGTGTGCCTCAAGCTGCTGTACAGCTGATGCCGGGTCGCGGTGAAACTGTGGGTGCACAACTCAGTGCAGCCGAGCAAGTTCAAGGCATCATGTTCACAGGTTCTACTGAAGTTGCTAAGATTTTGCAAAAAACTGTGGCGAAGCGTCTAAGCAAAACTGGTGAAAGCATTCCCCTGATTGCTGAAACAGGCGGTCAAAATGCCATGATCGTTGACTCATCAGCATTGACTGAGCAAGTTGTACTTGATGTCGTCAGTTCAGCTTATGACAGCGCAGGTCAACGTTGTTCTGCCCTTCGCGTACTGTGTGTACAAGAAGACAATGCCGATGCTGTGATTCAAATGCTTAAAGGTGCAATGCAACAACTTCAAGTGGGCAACCCATATCTACTTAAAACTGATATTGGCCCTGTGATTGATGCTGAAGCGCAAGAAAACATTCAAAAGCACATCGACAAGATGCGCCAAAAAGGTCATCGCGTACACCAGTTGATGCGTAATGATACTCAAGACTCTGAACTAGATGCAGGCACGTTCATTATACCAACACTAATTGAGTTACCAAATCTCAATGATTTAGAGCGCGAAGTGTTTGGTCCAGTGCTGCACGTGATTCGCTTTAACCAAGGTTCACTCAAACAGCTACTTGAGCACATCAACAGCAAAGGCTATGGCCTGACGATGGGTCTACATACCCGTATTGACGAGACCATTCAAACTGTAATGACCCATGCTGAAGTAGGTAACCTCTACATCAACCGTAACATCGTGGGTGCAGTTGTCGGTGTACAACCTTTTGGTGGCGAAGGTTTATCAGGTACAGGCCCTAAAGCGGGTGGTCCAATTTATCTATATCGCCTAATGCAAAACTGTTCTGCGAAAAAGTTGAATAAACCATTTGCAACAGGTGCTGATTTGAACCCTCAAGTCGAGTTCAGCAACTCTGCATTGTTCCTTGAGTGGGCAGCTAAAGCCTTCCCAGCAGTGAAATTGGCAAAAATTGAGAACTTCTGTTCAGGTCATCATTACGAGCTGCAAGGTCCGACTGGTGAAAGCAACCAATACATGGTGATTCCGCGTCATGCAGTCTTGTCATTAGCTGAACAAGAAGCGGATCAACTACAACAGTTGAATGCAATTTTTGCAGTTGGTAGCCGTCCAGCAGTGCTTTCAGATAACAGCTTTGTGTTAAAACACATGCCAAGCATGCCTAAAGCATTGGCTCAAGCGTTCCATGTCATCAAAGACATCAAAACTGATGCTTTTGATGCAGTATTACATCATGGTACAACGGCGCAGCTTTTAGCTCTGCAACAGCAGATTGCTGAGCGTCAAGGTGCGATTGTAGGCATTACTCATCTTAGCCCATCACAAACTGCCATTCCTTTAGAACGCTTTGTGATTGAGCGCGCTATTAGTGTTAACACTGCAGCTGCTGGTGGTAATGCAAGTCTCATGACTTTGAACTAAGCCGAATTTAAACCTGTAGCTCTTATCGGGACTACAGGTTTATTACTGTGTTTCCTCTATTGCCAAGTCAACATCTCCTGGTCTGTTTACTTGGCATTTTTTATGCGACTCGGTTTGGCTTAATCTGCTCGATAATTTCCGATATAGCAAAGTATCAAACCATCTTTAACATGAATAAACCCCACGCTTTTGCTGAATATCTTTAGGCTAATTCGGCAAACTTTGTTACCATCTCTTTTTTCTATATGTTTGCGATTTTTACTGCATATGACTTCTTCTTATCAACAACAACTTGACGCCAAAATTGAACGAATTACAGCTCAATTTGCTGAACTCACTCCACCTTCGCTTGAAGTTTTTCAATCTCCTGAAAAACACTTTCGCATGCGTGCAGAATTCCGTATTTGGCATACCGAAGATGATATGTTTTATGCCATGTTTGAACGCGATGAAGACAATCAGAAAAAAGTCATTCGTATTGATGACTTCCCAATCGCTGATGCCAGTATTAATCAGCTCATGCCTGTTTTATTGGCAGCATTGAAAAGCTATGATCTCCTCTCAAAACGCCTATTTGAAGTGCATTTCTTAGCAACCTTAAAGGGTGAAATGCTGGTTTCACTGATTTATCGCTGCCCACTCGATGAACAATGGCAGGTTTTAGCCAAACAACTTTCAGAAAAATTAAATATTAAGTTGATTGGCCGTAGCCGTGGTCAAAAAGTGGTACTCACTGATGAATTTGTGGTGGAAGAACTACAAGTTTTTGAGCGCAAATATCAGTACAAACAAATTGAAAGCAGCTTTACGCAGCCCAATGCGCAAGTCTGCCAAAAAATGCTCGAATGGGCCTGTAATGCTGCACAGCAGTCGAACAAAGATTTGTTAGAACTTTACTGCGGCAATGGTAACTTTACCCTACCGCTTTCAACCCGTTTCAACCGTGTTTTAGCCACTGAGCTAGCTAAGTCCTCTGTGTATGCAGCACAGTGGAACATCGAACAAAACCACATCGATAATATTCAAGTCGCGCGTTTATCGGCAGAAGACTTCACACAAGCCTATAACGGCGAGCGCGAATTCCGTCGCTTACAAGAAGCAAATATCGATATGAGCAGCTATGAATTCGATACGGTGTTTGTTGACCCACCGCGTGCGGGTATTGATGATGAAACCTTAAAATTGATTCAGCGTTTTGAACGAATCATCTATATTTCGTGTAATCCTGACACCTTGCATGACAACTTACAAACACTCAGCCAAACCCATAAAATTTCACAGTTTGCGTTGTTTGACCAATTCCCCTATACGCATCATGTCGAGTCTGGGGTTTTGCTGGAAAAAATTTAAACAATTTGTTGCAACTCAAACCGTATAAAAAAGAAGCTCAAATGAGCTTCTTTTTTAATTTTCATGAAAAAAGATAAGCTTATATAAAATGCAAGTATTTCAACTGTCATAATAACGTTAATACCTTGCGCTATAATCGGAATTTTTCGACATCGATCGCTGCTTTTATCTCTCACGCTGACTTGCATTATTTTACAGATTGGTTATATTTCACCCTATGTTAGGTTGTAAATGAAGTCTATATGAGTTTTTGGCAAAAGCTGTTTTCAAATGAACAGCAAAACGAGCATAAAAATCAAATTGCTTGTGTTGAAAATGACTGCTCTTGTAAAACCAATGAACAGCTCATCGAAAAGCTTAAAACAGCGACCGATGAAGACGTGATTGTTGGGATTAAAAAAGTATTAGCTTCTCGTGGCTATGGCCGTAAGGAGTTAAATGAACTTCAGCATCGACCTCTACAGTAGTAGAGTCACTGAATATTCATCAAAAAGGCACTTAAATTGATCTAAGTGCCTTTTTTAATGTCTGTACATCATTCGCCTTATAAAAAACCACGGTATATGAAGCACAGCACACTTTGCACGTTTAAATATTATACAAAGTCTTAAATTTTTGTTACCTTACAGGCTCAATATAAAAATCAATAATGTTTGAAAATTAAAAGGTTAAGTAATGAAAAAACCACTCATAATCAGCACATGTATTACCCTTTTATCTTTAACAGCATGTAGCAAGATGCCGAAAGCTTGTGTTGAGTCTTGGGAAAAAATGGAAAAACTTGCCGAGCAAATGGGTTTACCTGAAGAACAACTCAAAGAACAAAAAAAGAAATTTGAAGAAGACGTGAAAGCGATGAACACTGAAGAAGCAACACGCATGTGCAGTACCCAAAACTCACTTTTAGGTCTAGTGGATCAATAAACACTACTTCATCTTAAAAGAGGATGCTTGCATCCTTTTTTAATGTAATCAGAAAAGCTAGATGCTCCTTTCCAATCGGTCTCTTTTATTTCTATCATCGTAAACTCAAATAACTGAAAACCCACTAAACAGTCGCTAATTCCCAGCAGAAGCTTTAAAATACAGATAAAAGACAACTGTAATGAATTAGCACGTATTAGGCATGCAACAACAAAAAGTCCACTACCCCTTGGGGGCTCATCTTATAGTCAAACATTTTGGCTATACGCATCACGGCATATATGCGGGGCGTGGACGTGTGATCCATTATTCAGGTTTTGCACATCTTTTTAAAAAGCATCCGATTGAAATCACTTCCATCGAGAACTTTAGCCACGGACGTAAAATTACAGTCAATCAGTACCAAGACCCCAAATATAAAGGCCGTAAAGTGGTTCGCCGTATGCGCTCACGCATGCATGAAAACAACTACCATCTTATTATCAATAACTGTGAACACTTGTGCACGTGGGCCATTACAGGCGTTGAAAGTAGCCCACAAGTCATCAAGATGATGCACCGACTTACTACTATTGGCTATGTTAGCTCTATGATGAGTTTCATGAACAGCCTAATGTTAACGCTGACCACCACCTGTTTTGCCTTGGTGCTGTATATCAAAAAGAAATTACGTGATAAGGCCAAACAGCAGCTTGGGAACTATTTTGAGTTTAAAGAAGAGCGCTCTAAAAAAGATCACTGATGTGAACGCAGTTCAAAAGGTGGAAATTTATCTTCAACCAAGTTGAGCTGGATATCGTATTCAAGCCATGCCTTGGCACCATCTAGCACTGTAGTAAAGCCACCTGTTGCATCCATCACATAATGAATCAGCTCATTACCCTGTAACTCAATATCATAGTTTCGAATGATCACATAGGTATTCATGCTGTCGATTTTTTCAAATACAAAATCTACTTTAGTTTTAGGCGTGCCCCATTCGATGCAGATCAGCTCATTTTCAACGACTTGTAGGACATGAGTCGAGTGTGTAATTTGGTATTTATCCCATGTCCAATCGACCATTGCGCCTTTTTCTAAATAGCCCGAAGACTGACTAAACCAAAACTTGGTGGTTATGAGTGGATCAATAAAAGCATTAAACACAATATTGACAGAACGCCGAATCAACATCTGAGTTTCGATCACGGTAGTCATTGTTATATCCCTATCACTTTTAAACTTAGTGATAGCACATCTCAACAAACCAATCATATCGAAAATTTGTTATGGCTCAGGCAATCCACTCATTTTCTGTTATGGATTTGTTTACTGCTTTAACTTAAATTGGCTCTATGCGCACTTACTGGTTCTGGCAAGGATTCATTTAAAGAACTGAGCATTTCACGCTCTATGCCCCGCACAATAGCATCTAAAGGCAAGTCATTTTCCTGAAGCCCGAAAGGTTCTTCTAACTCTGCACTTAGCGCATCTAAACCCAATAAGAGATAGGCAATTAAGGCCACGATCACAGGTGACCAAAAACCAAGACTGGAACTTAAACTAAAAGGTAAAATGAGACAGAAAGAGTACACGGCACGGTGTAACAAAACCGAATAAGAAAATGGCAGAGGTGTAGATGAAATACGGTCACAACCAGCGTGAATATCCCCCATTGCCACCGTATGCTTGGTCAGCATACTGTAAATAATATCGCTAATCTCACCACGCTTATACAACGCCGCCAGATCTTTCTGCGTAAGCTCTAATAGATATTGCGGTGGATTAATATGCGTATCCAATATTTTCCACTGCTCTACCGTCAGTTGAACTTTGGCTTGATAGTGGTCATAGGTATGACTTTGCTGCCGTAAACGATCTCGAAGCAAATGGCTAAATAACATCACGCGATACATCAAAACTGTACGCTCTGCATCATTTAAGACATAACTATCACGGATCATATGCCGTGCGTTGGCAATCATTGCGCCCCATAGCTTACGTCCTTCCCACCAACGGTCATAACACGCTGTATTTCGAAAGCTTAAGAAAATCGAAAGAATGACGCCAAATACAGTAAAACCAATGACAGGCACTGCAGGAGCTGTCACGTAATGTTGAGTCGCTAGATAAACCAACAGAGTTGAAATTAAAACACCAACCATCAGCGCAGGAAACACTTTCGGTAAAATGGTGCCACGCCAAGCAAAGAGTAATGCAAAGCTATTGGTTTTATCTCGAACGATCACAGTGTATTCCTATTGGTTTCGCTACGAAAAGGCTCAACCGAGGTTGAGCCTTATATCTATATCCACATCAAGCAAACAGCGCTTATTTAGGCTTAAAACTGTCTTTTAAGTCTAAAATACGGTTAAACACAGGCTTCTCTGCTGTATGGTCGTATTGATCTGCAACAAAATAACCTTCACGTTCAAATTGGAAACGGTCTTCAGGCTGTGCTTGCGCCAATGCAGGCTCAATCACCGCGTGTACAATTTTCAACGAATCAGGGTTCAAGTTCGCTAAGAAATCATCTCCCACTTCAGGGTCCGACTCTGTAAACAGGCGATCATAAATACGGACTTCTGCAGGAATACCTTTGGTCGCAGATACCCAGTGAATCACCCCTTTAACTTTACGACCTTCTGGATTTTTGCCCAAAGTTTCAGGGTCGATTGAACATTTCAACTCAACAACTTCACCGTTTTCATCTTTAATTACTTCATCACACTTAATGACATAAGCATGACGCAAACGCACTTCACCACCAGGAATTAAACGTTTGAAGCCTTTTGGTGGCTCTTCTTCAAAGTCTTTACGGTCAATGTAAATTTCAGATGTTAACGGAATCACACGCTCACCCATATCTACATTTGGATGACGTGAATGGGTTAAATCCATATCATTAGGCAAGTTGGTGAGCGTAACTTTAAGTGGGTTCAACACCGCCATACCACGCGCCGCAACATTTTCTAGAGACTGACGGATGCAATATTCAAGCATTGCAACATCAACAATACCGTCTGACTTCGACACACCAACACGCTTACAGAAGTCGCGTAGGCCTTCTGGGGTAAAACCACGACGGCGCATACCTACAACAGTTGGCATACGCGGGTCATCCCACCCATTAACATAACCACCTTCAACCAATTTACGCAATTTACGCTTAGAGGTAATGGTGTAGTCGATATTTAAACGGCTAGATTCATACTGACGTGGTACTGCTTCCGAGTGTACTTTCTCAACCACCCAGTCATAAAACGGACGGTGATCTTGGAATTCCAAAGTACATAATGAGTGAGTAATGCCTTCGATTGCATCGGATAATGGATGCGCATAGTCGTACATTGGGTACATTTTCCATTTATCACCTGTTTGGTGATGCTCTGAATGGAGTACACGGTACAAAATAGGATCACGCATATGCACATTTGGAGATGCCATATCAATTTTGGCACGCAGAACAGCTTCGCCTTCTGCAAACTCGCCATTGTTCATTTTTTCAAAACGCGCAAGGTTTTCTTTAACTGAAGTATCACGGTAAGGCGAGTTTTTACCCGGCTCAATAAAGTTACCACGGTTCAAACGAATTTCTTCAGGTGACTGCAAATCAACATAAGCATCACCCTGTTTAATCAGTTGAACCGCCCATGCATGGAGTTGATCGAAATAGCTTGACGCATAGCGTGGTTCGCCATTCCACTCAAAACCTAACCATTTAACGTCATTGACGATCCCATCTACATATTCTTGTTCTTCTGCATCTGGGTTAGTGTCATCAAAACGTAGGTTGCAAAAACCATCAAACTCGTTGGCAATACCAAAGTTCAAGCAAATTGCTTTCACGTGACCAATGTGTAAATAACCATTCGGCTCTGGCGGGAAACGCGTGACTACTTTTTGCGTACGACCTTCAGCCAAATCTTCGGTAATCACTTGGCGAACAAAATCTAAGCCTGGCTGTTGTTCTTGCTGCGCTGCGACAGAGGCATTGTTACTTGGTGTCGGGTTATTTGGCAGTGTTGAAACAACATCATTCGGCTTCATAGTTTAAAAATCACTTTGATGAAAAAAATTAAGGAAAAATAGGGTCCTGCTATACGAGCATAATTCTAACTGATCTATCAGTCGATTTATGAATATTTTACAGCCCCTTAAACGATATTTGATCTATTTTACAAAGAAAATAACGTTTTTACTTGCCTTGTAGTTTACAGTTTGCTTATGCTTCTCACAACCAAAAAACCCATGGCTTTGATGTCCATGATTAGGAGATTACACAATGAGTTTTCCTCAAGTCGAATTAAACACCAATAAAGGTCGTATTGTTCTTGAACTTAACAACGAAAAAGCACCAATCACTGTTGCTAACTTCTTAGAATACGTACGTGACGGTTTCTATGACGGCGTAATTTTCCACCGCGTGATCGATGGTTTCATGATCCAAGGTGGTGGTATGGATGAAAACTTCAAAGAAAAAGCAACACGTGATGCAATTGAAAACGAAGCTGATAACGGCTTAACCAATGACCTTGGTACAATTGCAATGGCGCGTACACAAGCACCTCACTCTGCATCTGCTCAGTTCTTTATTAACGTGGGTAATAACTCTTTCCTTAACCACTCTGGCAAAAATGCACAAGGTTGGGGTTATGCAGTTTTCGGTAAAGTAACTGAAGGCCTAGACGTAGTAAACGAAATTAAAGGTGTTCGTACTGGTAACCGTGGCTACCACGCTGACGTTCCGCTTGAGAACGTTGTGATTGAATCTGCTAAGATCATTTCTGAGTAATTTTTAAATCCTCCCCAGCCCTCCTTTGATAAAGGAGGGAGCTAGACTCTCATTCGAACATGAGATTATCCTCCCTTATTAAAGAGAGGTCGGGAGGGGTTTTTAAAAGGAAACTTCCGTGACCTATTTGTTTATCGCTGATTTACACTTGTCACCAGATCACCCTCGACTCGTTCGGGGGTTTTTAGATTTATTAGAGGCTTATAAAAACAAGAACACTCAGCTGTATATTTTAGGCGACTGGTTCAATGCATGGATTGGCGACGACTACACAGCCCCTTGGCTAGATGAAATCATTCGCGCCTTAAAACAATTTTCAAATGCAGGCAATCACATCTATTTCTTAACAGGTAACCGTGATTTTGCCCTAGGACAACAGTTCCTCGACCAATTTAATGGTCAACTGTTAGCCGAAGTATGCACACTCGAACTTTCAGATTACACCATTCGTATTGAACATGGTGATTTGCTCTGCACGGATGACGTATCCTATCAGCGCTTTCGTAAAATTATCCGTAATCCACTTCTGTTGAAGTTTTTAAAAAGTACACCGCTTGGCTTTAGACAAAAACTGGCCAATGGATTCCGTAAAAAAAGCCGTCAAGCGCAACAGTTTAAAAGCTATGAAGTTATGGATGTTAACCCAAGCGCAGTTCAGGTCGCATTAAGCAATGTGGATTTACTGATTCACGGACACACCCACCGCGCCAATATTCATGATGTCGATGGAAAAAAGAGAATTGTACTTGGTGACTGGAAAGAAGATTCCGCTCAGATTTTAGAAATTAATGCGAATAATCATCTACAAAATTTGGCATTAAAAAAATGGCAGTATTAATGCCATTTTTTTACTATACCAATCAATATTATACATAATGCTAACTCAAGTACTTATCGCCTTAGTTCAACTCATTTAGACGATACAATTGATTAACACCAGTATAAAAGCTCAAACCATCTAAGTTCATTGGAAGAGTTTCGCCAGATTCAAGTTGAATCATATGCCCCACTTCAACCCAGATTAAACCCTGATTTGTATTCTGTTGACGTTTAAGTGGCACCAATTTTACATTGATTTCACTACCATTTACGGCTGTAGCAACACGCCATGTATTTAAAGTTGTCAAAATTTTAACTCACTAAGTGAGCTTTTTGTGATGGAACAAAGAGATTAATAAAACGGGTTTTGAATAATAATTCTGTAGTTACAATGATGATATTCAAGTCAAATGCCTGAACTCAGATAGATCACAATCAGCTATATCATAGAAAAGTAGGAACAATACCTACTCGTAGTCTTCATTATACTAGGTTGTCAAGATTTAAGCAAAAGTAGCTCACTTTGGGTAAATACTAGCATAAACCAGAAAATGATTTGTTTAAGGCACATCGGTATTTTGATCTTTTAAATTTTTAATTTCACGAGCCAACTTATAATTCCAAACCATGACAGCCACAGCAATCACTAGAAACTTAAAATTCCATTCACTATATTTTTGATATTCTGACACAATAATTAAAATACTCAAACCAAAAATCAACACCGTAAAAACTTTCGTTAAAGACTGTTGTCGGATTTTAGCTTTGATATTTTTAGGTTCTAGATCAAACATTTATACAGTATGTTCATTATTTTAAAGAAGTAATTCAACCACTTTATAGATTTGATTGCAACGCAATTACTATCTCAATGTCACATAAAAACAAAACGAGTAACTTACACCCAGCTTTGATTACATACTAACTGCCTCTCCCCCATAGAAATTGAGTAACACACTCGTTATTCAATAATGATAACGAACTAAGTCTGTATGCCTTTTTCAACTAAAATCTAAGTCTGTTCGAGTTGTAGCGTGATCACAAGTCTCCTTTCATCGGTTAGAATCAGACATCAACAATAAATCGAGTGCGATTATGGATCTGCTAAATATTTCAAAAAGTCGTTATACCACCAAAGCTTATGACCCAAATAGAAAGATCCCTCATGAACAGTTTGCTCGATTATTAGAAATTCTCCGCTTGACGCCATCGTCTATCAACATCCAACCTTGGCATTTTTTCATTGCAGAAAACACAAACGCCAAAGAACGAATTGCAAAAGCACTGGTGGGTAAATACGCATACAATGCTCCCAAAGTACTAGATTCATCACATACAATTTTATTTTGTACCAAAGCCGATATTTCTGAGCAACATTTGGAAAATTTATTGCATCAAGATGACCTACATGGTCGTTTTAAAGATGATGCCGCTAAGCAAGGCCAAAAAGACAGTCGTTCAGGTTATGTCAACTATTACCGCAATGAAAAAGGTGATGTGCAGCGTTGGGCCGAAAACCAAACCTTTATTGCTTTAGGTCAAATTCTATTGGCTGCAGGTATTGAAAAAATTGATGCGACGCCAATTGGTGGTTTTAATGAATCCATTATTAGTGAAGAGCTAGGTTTAGCCGAACAAGGTCTAATCCCTTCTGTATTGCTCACACTAGGCTATCGTAGTGATGCTGACTTCAATGCAAAATTGCCAAAGTCTCGCTTAAGCAAAGAAGATATTTTCACGCAGCTGTAATGCTATTTGTTTATAAAAGGGACTTCAGTCCCTTTTATATTTTGGGCCTGAAAATTGCTTCATCATGTTCAATGCCAAAACAAAAAAAGTGAGGTTGCTGATGTCTGTTAAGCCCAATATACCGATGAAATTTGAATGTGCACATTGCAATAAAATCTATTTAGGTCAGTATCAACATATCATGCGCCCTCACTATCCCGATTGCCCCAATTGTGAGCAACCAGGGCTGTTATTGGGAATTGCAGTGATTGAGGATCTACTCAAACACCCTTTTTCCTTTGTGCAGATCTATTTTAAACAGACATTGCATAAGCTAAACAAGCCACGCTTGTGATACCCAACACCAATCCGATTGCTGTTGCGAGTTTGAGCTTCTCTTTAAAGAACAGTAGTCCGCTGAATACGCCTAACAGCACCACCATAATATTCATGCCTGCAAAGACCACCGCTGGGCTGTCCTTGAGTAACAGATGAGCTTTGACATAAAGTGCGATATTGGCAAAGTTCAACACGCCAAGACATAAACCTGCCAAGACGTTCTTGGTTAAGCCGATATTTTTCGTGGTCACAGCAACATAACCGACTGACAATAAAAACGCGCAAATAAACATCAGGTTTAACGCAACGGAAAACTGCACACCCAGCCCTGTTGTATATTTGAGTAAGACATCAATCAGCGCATAACCAAACCAGACTAGTGCTAAATACCACACAGCCTGTTTTTGACCTTCTCCACCACCAGAGGCATTGGTAAATAAAATGCACATCACGGCGGCAAGCCCCAAGACTACCCCGATAATTTTGAGCTGATTAAACTGTTCTTGAAAAATAAAATAAGCCGCCAATAAAGATAAAATCACCGACAAACGCTGTGCGATTTCTGTTTTGACAATGCCTGCATATTGCAAAGACTTGGCTAAAAATAAAAATACACTCGGTAACAAGACACCAAGTGCTATAATCAGCCACCACGGAGTATTTGAAACAGAAACGTGGCTTAGGTCAGGTTTAAACCAGACGTAACACAGTAAACTGGCTGAAGCATAGTTCCAGCTGATCATCTGGATCGGATCAAATCCTTTGTTTTTGCCCCATTTTAAAAGAATGGAGACCACCACACTACAACAGGCCGCAGCAAATATCAGTTCCATAGCACACTCTTATTATTGTCACTTGGATTACACACATAGAAAAGCCCACATCAGGGTGGGCTTTTCCAATATAAATCATTCAAAAAGAATTATTTATAACGATCAACCATTTTCTCTAAAGAAATTGGACGAATCTTGTCGGCGTTGCCCGCAGTACCAAAAGCTTCATAACGATCAACACAGATCTGTTTCATTGCATCAACAGTTTTTGCAAAGAATTTACGCGGATCAAATTCGCTTGGTTGTTCAGCCATCATACGGCGCATTGCACCTGTAGATGCTAAACGTAAATCGGTATCGATGTTGATTTTACGTACACCGTGCTTGATTGCTTCAACCAATTGCTCAACAGGAACACCATAAGTTTCTTTGATGTCGCCGCCGTACTGGTTAATGATCGCTAACCATTCTTGCGGAACAGAGCTTGAACCGTGCATCACAAGGTGGGTATTTGGCAGCGCCGCATGAATTTCTTTAATACGGTCAATCGCCAAAATATCGCCTGTAGGTGGACGAGTGAACTTATATGCACCGTGAGAAGTACCCACCGCAATTGCAAGTGCATCTACATTGGTATCTGCAACAAACTGACGTGCTTCTTCAACTGAAGTTAAAAGTTGAGAATGATCAAGAACACCTTCAGCGCCTACGCCATCTTCTTCACCCGCCATACCAGTTTCAAGGCTACCTAAACAACCGATTTCACCTTCAACTGAAACACCACATGCATGCGCCATTTGTACTGTACGACGTGTTACATCAACGTTGTATTCATACGTTGTTGGTGTTTTACCGTCTGCACCCAATGAACCATCCATCATTACAGATGAAAAACCCAATTGAATTGAACGCTGGCAAACGTCTGGATCTGTACCATGGTCTTGATGCATTACCACTGGAATGTGTGGCCATTCTTCAATTGCAGCCAAAATAAGATGACGTAAGAATGGAGCGCCTGCATATTTACGCGCACCCGCTGATGCTTGTACGATAACAGGTGAATTTGTCGCATCTGCTGCAAGCATGATTGCGCGCATTTGTTCTAAGTTGTTTACGTTGAATGCTGGTACGCCGTAAGCATGTTCGCCGGCGTGATCCAAGAGCTGGCGCAATGAAATAAGAGCCATAATGTCCTCCCAGTTGATGCGACATATTCTACATGCTCAAAGGTTTCAATTCAGCAACAAATAACACTATTTAAAAAAAATCCCCGCAATTGCAGGGACTTTTTACGAAATTCGCGTGTATTTAGTGTGCTGTAGCAGCCGAAGCCTCTACCGCAGGATCGGCAGTTGCAGCATCTGCAGGTGCATTTGCAACTTCAGCAGGAATGTCTTTGTTCTTTTCATCCAATTCTGGCTGATCAATCGCATCAATTGCCGCTTGTTGTTCAGCCGTTACAGCTTCTTCAACTGCTGCTGTTTCAGATGCCGCAGCGGTTTGCTCTGGTGCTTCATTTTTCTTACAAGCAGTCAGTGCCAATGGTGCTAACAAAAGTGCAGCAAGGGTCATTTTTAAATTCATAATGTTTTCCTAGAACAGATGATTTAATGCCCTGTAGTTTATTTCAGCATTATTTCATTTTCATGACTGAATGATGAATAGATTTGTTAAGCTCATAAAAAAGGTTGACCGAAGTCAACCTTTTTACAACAGCACTAGCACACAATAATTATTGTGCACGCTCTATCAGCGCTGCAACTGCTGGAAGTGTTTTACCTTCAACAAACTCAAGGAAAGCACCACCACCAGTTGAGATATAACCAATTTTGTCTGCAACTTCGTATTTATCAATAGCAGCTAAAGTGTCACCACCACCTGCAATAGAGAAGCCAGCAGATTCAGCAATCGCTAAAGATAAAGTTTTTGTGCCTTCGCCGAATTGATCAACCTCAAATACGCCCACTGGGCCATTCCAAAGAATCGTTTTTGACGTTTTTAAAATGTCTGCAAATGCTTTTGCTGTTTCTGGACCTACATCCAAAATCATGTCATTGTCAGTCACATCTTCAACTTTTTTCACGACTGCTTTAGCAGCAGCCAATGAACCCAAGAAGTCTGCAAAATCGATTTCAGAAGCATCTGCCACGACAACATCTGTTGGAAGAGGTACAGAAACTTTTGCAGCAATCGCTTTTGCTGTATCGATCAAATCATTTTCACACAATGATTTACCGACATTGAAGCCTGCTGCTGCCAAGAAGGTATTGGCAATACCACCACCCACGATCAATTGATCACAAATGTCAGAAAGTGATGTCAACACATCTAACTTAGTCGATACTTTAGAACCCGCAACAATAGCAACCATTGGTTTTTCAGGTGTTTGTAATGCACGACCAAGTGCATCTAACTCAGCTGCCAATAAAGGACCAGCCGCTGCAACTTTCGCTAAACGTGCCACACCTTCAGTTGATGCTTCTGCACGGTGCGCTGTACCGAATGCATCCATCACAAATACATCGCAAAGTGCTGCATATTTTGCAGCAAGTTCTGGGTTGTTTTTCTTTTCACCCACGTTAAAACGGCAGTTTTCAAGGAGTACCACTTGACCTGCTGTAACTTCAACACCATCGAGATAGTCCGTCACTAATTGAACGTCTTGACCCAATGCTTCAGTCAAATACGCAGCAACAGGTGCTAATGATTGTTCTGGTTTTGGCTCACCTTCAACTGGACGACCAAGGTGAGAATAAACCATTAGGGCTGCGCCTTGTGCTAACGCTGCTTTAATTGTTGGTAAAGCGGCGCGTAAACGTGCATCGCTTGTAATCACACCATTTTTAACAGGAACGTTTAAATCTTCGCGAATAAGAACACGTTTACCCGTTAAATCGAGGTCAGTCATACGCTGAAAATTCATGTAGAGCTCTCTTTCTATATATAAAAATCGCATCGATTTTAAATGATTATGCAGAAAAAGGTTAGCTTCTTTTGCAGAAAAGCAAACGAAAGGCAAAGTTTTGCTATCATAGTGAAAAGTCTCACTAGATTTAGCATTTATGTCTATTCATCCTGATCCAAATCTAAACCGTTTAAACGTTTTGGGTGAACCTTTAGCCAGCTGTTGTTATTCCCCGATCACTGGATATTTCCGTAATGGTTTTTGTCATACAGCACCTTCTGATTTGGGACAACACACGATCTGTGTCGAAATGACCTCTGAGTTTTTAAATTTTTCGCAGCGTGTAGGTAATGATCTCATTACCCCTGTGCCTGAAGTTGACTTTCCAGGTCTACAACCTGGTGATTTTTGGTGTATCTGTGTGACCCGTTGGGTAGAAGCTTATCAGGCCGGTTTTGCGCCTCCTGTTAAAGTTCAAGCTTGCCATCAAGCTGTACTGTCCTATGTCCCGCTGAATGTGCTTATGGAATATGCAGTCGAATGAATACTTCAGAAATTATCTTGGCATCAAGCAGTCAAACTCGTAAAGACCTCATGAACCGTTTACGTCTAGACTACCGCTGCGTTGTCCCTGATATAAACGAATCGCCTCGTGGTGAAAGCCATGCCGATGATTTAGCCAAGCGACTTGCTTTTGAAAAAGCGCATGTCATTGCGTCACAAAATCCTGAAGCAATCGTGATTGGTTCAGATCAAGTGGCATGGCGTGAAGGTGCACCCGATATTTTTATTGGTAAGCCTTTGAGTACTGAAAAAGCCATTAAACAGCTACAGGCCAATTCGGACAAAATTGTCTACTTCAGTACCGCACTCAGCGTGCAGCAACACTCAACAGGTTTTGAGCGTAGTCTGGTTGAACATTATAAAGTTAAGTTCCGTAAATTGGGACTACCTGAAATTCAGCGTTATGTTGACGTTGAACAGCCACTGATGTGTGCAGGAAGCTTCAAGTGTGAAAGCCTTGGTATCAGCTTATTTGAACAAATGATAGGACAAGATCAAACCACGTTGATGGGTATGCCTATGATTCAGTTGTGTCATATTCTGCGTGAATTAAAAGTGCTTGTGCCATAATTATTAGAAGTATTTTTAGTTAATTCCCAATAAATTGAACAGCAGCAGGTGTTGCTGTTCGTTTATGAGCATTAAATTTAACAACAGCATAAATATTAATATATGACCAATCGCTCAAAGATTTTTAGACGAATTTACTGAGAGATAAGCTTGAATGAGTCGTTTAAAATACATTCGAATTAATAGACTACGGTACAGCGTAATCAGCATAAAAAGAATAAGAAAGGAAAATAGACCAATATTATTAGGGTCAAAGCTACTCACACTTTCCCTCTGTCTAAAGAGATATTTGACAAATAACAATGCCAATACCAAATAGCCATACCACATTTTATTATATAGCGGATGATCTTCAGCGAGACTTTTGGCTTGTCTAAAAAGTAAGATATGCTGATATTGCGGCACCTTAGCCAAATCTTTTGTTTTGTATATCCTATCGATTGAGGATGATTTTTTCGCTAATTTGGACTGACTTTTCTCTCTTTCTTTTTGCAATATCTCATTCGCCATTTTCTCGGCATCTTCTTTACTTAACATTATTTTTCTTCACTATATTTTAGACCAATTATGCTGTAAAAATTTTGATGCCTGCAATCATAACGACTCAGACAAACTCAATTTATTTAAATCAACCAAGCGCATTTAAATAAATCTAACGATACTTGCACATAGGCCTTCGATCATAAGACAATAGTCACAATATTGTTTTAAATTTGCTTAGGCTATTTTCATGTCCCAATCTCTTGATGTTCTTGGCGGTATTACAGCTGAACAATTCCTTGCCGAATATTGGCAAAAAAAGCCATTACTGGTCCGTAACGCGCTGCCTGAAATTATCAATATTTTAGAACCTAGCGATATTATGGAACTGGCTTTAGATGAAAATGTCACAGCTCGTCTCATCAAACAAAAAGACCGTGACCCAAATCAGTGGTCGGTAAAGTCTTCACCGCTGTTAAAAGCTGATTTCCAAAAGATGCCAAAACTCTGGACTTTATTGGTTCAAGCCGTAGATCACTACTCTTTTGACTTAGCAGCACTGTGGAAAAAATTTCCTTTTATTCCGCAGTGGCGCCGTGATGACATCATGGTGTCTTATGCGCCTAAAGGTGGCTCTGTCGGAAAGCATTTTGACTTTTACGATGTCTTTTTAGTTCAAGGTTATGGACACCGTCGTTGGCAATTGGGTCAAATGTGCGATGCTGAATCTGAGATTGTTGCAGGCCAACCTTTAAAATTACTACCTGAAATTGACGTACATTTTGACGAAGTATTAGCACCAGGTGATCTACTTTATGTACCACCAAGTTTATCACATTTTGGTGTAGCCGAAGATGACTGCCTGACTTTCTCTTTTGGCTTCCGTATGCCAAACGTCACCGACATGGTAGACCGTGTAGGCGACAAACTGTCTGATAACGCTCTGCTACGTAATCCTTTACTCGATATTGTTCGTGACCAACAAAGTCCGATCGGTCAATTAACACAAAACGAATTGGATTATTTAAAGGCAGAAATTTTGGCTCAGCTGCAAAACTCAACTTTACTTGAAGATGCTATTATGACCTTGATGTCAGAGCCGAAATACCCTGAAAATATTCCTGAAGCTGAAGAAATTGGCACAGGAGATTTAGAAGGTATTTTAGACCAAGGCTATCAGCTGATCTTAGAACCTGCTTCTCGCCTACTTTATACTCACGATGAAGATGAATTCTTATTTTGGGCCAACGGTGAAGGGCTATGCATTTCGGAGCAATTTGCACCATTACTCAAGAATTTAGCAGATGGTGAAGCACTGTTACTTGATGAAAGCTTATATGATGCCGATATTCTAGAAGACATTGCAATGCTGATGAACGAATCCGTCTTAATGCTACTCCCACCTGACGAAGCTTAAGCAAACCAAGTGCTGAGGAATCTAATCTACTCAGCACTTTCTCCCTCACCAAACCTTAAACTGGCAATAATTTTGGTACAGCCTTTTTCTGATTCGATATTGAGCTCAGCACCAATTTTTTCTAAACGCATTTTCATACTGCGCATACCAATGCCCATCCCGTGGTTAAGCACACACTCCACATTAAAACCTACGCCATCATCCTGAATAATCATGACCAAGTGAGTTGTACTTGGATAATACATTTTTACATCAATATGCCGTGCTTGGCTGTGCTTCATAATATTGGTCAAACTTTCTTCAAGCACACGAATTAAAGTCAAACATTGTAGTGCTGTCGGTTGTATTTCCCATGCCTCTGGAATGCTCCAAGTCGCCTCAATGTCCAACTCATCCATGATCTGACTAAACCGATGCCGAACAGGAGCAATCCATAACACAGGATTATCTGGCGTTTTGTTATTGGTTAAAGACCCGCTGTCAATAATTTGTCTTAAATCATCTCGAAGCAATTTGAGGATGGATAAAAATTGTTGATTCGACATGGTGCTGGAGCTCTGATCCACCAAAATCATGGAACGAACCAAAGATGCACCCAAACCATCGTGCAAATCATGTGCTAAATGAATACGCTCTTGTAAGCGGACATTTTCAAGCTCTAATTGGTGTCGAGCATATAAACTAGAGGACAGGTTACTGGTCACAAAGCTCACTCGTTGCTCAAGTTCACTATTAAATCTTTGTATTTTTTTGATATTTTTATCTAACCGTGTTGCGAGAATAATCACAATAAAAAAAGTGATCACCGGTGAGGTATACGGCGACAAAGGCTGATGGTCATTAATATGCCCATCAAAAAGTAGTGAAATATCGTAAAGCATAACTATAAGAATCACGCTTAAACAAACAGCCAATAAAATATAATCAGGGCGCTTCGTTTTATAAGCACGATAAATCACAAAAAAGAATGATACGATAAAGAGCACAATGCACAATAAGAAAATCACCGCAGTTACGATATTAACCATCAAGCTCGGGATAAATAAGATGGTAACAATACACACCGCAGCAACTAAAAATAAGGTTTTTTCTAACTCAGCAAACTTTGTTCTTACAAAACGCAGCAGGTAAATGCAAAAGCAAACATTGTATAAAACAAAAAAAGTCAGGTTAGTTTTCATGACCCACAGGGAGTTTGGATAAGGAAACACTTCTCGGTTGATGACATTCCAAATAAACAAGACCCAAAACAAACAGCTAACAGAAAACCACAGAAATGTCGTTTCATTGCGTCTAAAAAACCAAATGACAAAGCACACCAAACCTAAGGTGGTGGAAATGACTAAATTGACTTGAAACAGTGCTCTCTTGTTCCAAATTCTTTTTTGTTGTTTATCATATGCTGTTGTGATATCAGAAAATTCTAGTTTGCCTAAACCCGGACTTTCATAACTATTACCAACCACATACACCCAAATGTCATTGTTTTTTTGTTTTAAGCTTTCGACAGGAAGGATCCAAAAACGCGGAGTATTCCAGCTTTTTGATAGGGGTTCAACTAAATGCTTATCTTTCCAAAGCAGGTTTCGATTAAAAAAAACAGCGCCTGCACTACTCATGCCTTCCACAGAAAATGCTAAAGGCTGCTTCAGTTCATTACTGTCGTTACAACTCCAATGCCAATTAAAATGGTACCAAACGCCGCCATCGTAATGTGGCCAGCGTTCTGTCCACACGTCAGGGTTTTTGACCTCTACCCATCCCGTCTTCGGAACAACATCGATAGAACTTGTTTTCACCGCAGAAATTTTATCGACATTCACTTTACAAGTTGGACTAACAGCAAAGTTGGTTTGTGCGGAACTGGCAAAACTAAGCACACACAAACACAGTGTGACAAAAATGCTCAGCCAGCCATTTCTCATAAAATACCTAAAGAACGCGCAGTGCTGACTGCTTTGGTTCTTTTTGAAACAGAAAGCTTGCGGTAAATATGCTTAATATGGCTTTCAACGGTATAGCGCGAAACAAATAATTGCTCAGCAATTTCGCGGTTACTCAGGCCTTGTGCCACCAAATTGAGAATTTCAGTTTCTCGATTGGTCAGTTGATCATAGTCCTGACCATCCAACTGCTCTACACGCTCAGTTTGGGGGGTATTTGAGGTTGAGATTTGATTTAAAATTTCGCGAGCAATAAAGGGATCAATTGGCGCTCCGCCGCGCAAAATACTCCGTATGGACATCAGCACTTCGGCATCATCACGTTCTTTCAATACATAGCCATTTGCTCCTGCCTTAATTGAGGCAAATAAACTTTGCTGTGTACTCCATGCAGAAATCACCAAAATTAAGGCGCTTTCGTCTATCTCTCTAAGTTTTTCAATTAAGGTGATGCCATTTCCATCAGGCAACCCTAAATCAACTAAAGCTAAAGAAATCGGTTGTGATGCAATAATTTGCATGGCTTCAGCTAAATTTTTAGCAAAAATCAGCATATCTTGACTATAGCCCAGTTCCGACAGGATCAGATCTAGGCGCGAGCGAATCATGGCTTCATCTTCCACGATTAAAACAGGTGCAGGCAAAACAGTTTCCTTATTTTTCACTGAAGCTTCCCCTCTTTCTTATCATTCTTCAACCACACTATACCGATGCAAACTTGGCCTAACCTATCCCTAGAAGTAAGTAATTTATAATTTTTTCTTTTGAACAATAAGCGCTTATTCATATTCATTTTATATACTTTAAATTCTGAAAGATATCAATCTGTATAAAATTTATCCATAATTTTAATATTGGATTCCCACAGCAAATAATAACGGGCGTAACAACAATTTATTACTTGTAGATGAAACAGAGACTTGGCACATTAGGTTTAAACAATCTGGAAGGATGCCCAGCCATATGTCTAGCCCTGCTCAATCCATACGTCATAAATTACTCAATACTTTTTTTTCACGGCACTCCATTTGGCTACTGTGTATTTTTATTTTTTTGAGCATTTCTTTTTTTCATTATAGTCATACCCCCATCTATATTAATTATTTTATTTCAGACACTTTACTAAACAGTATTTGGCTGATAACAGGTTTACTGAGTCTTGTTGGCTTGCATGATGTTTTACAAAATAAACATTCGATCTTAAAGAACTACCCGATTATGGGGCATTTTCGTTTTATTTTTGAAGATTTTCGCCCTGAAATTCGCCAGTATTTTATTGAGGCCGATCAAGACGCACTGCCTTTTTCGCGTATGCAACGCAGTTTGGTCTATCAACGTGCAAAAAACCAAAATGCAGATAAACCCTTCGGCTCCATTATCGATGTCTATGCAGACAACTACCGCTTCATGACTCATTCACTGAGCCCATGCACACCTGCTGACCCTAAAACCTTCCGTATTTTGGTGGGCAATTCGCAATGTTCACAACCTTATAGTGCTTCTATTTTCAATATTTCAGCCATGAGTTTTGGCAGCCTGAGTGCCAATGCCATTCGCGCTTTAAACAAAGGAGCGCAAATGGGTGGTTTTTACCATGATACTGGCGAAGGCAGTTTAAGTCCGTACCATCTTGAGTATGGAGGCGATATTGTTTGGGAGTTAGGCAGTGGTTATTTTGGCTGCCGTACTCTAGATGGCCAATTTGACCCTGAAAAATTTGCCGTTCAAGCCAAACGACCTCAAGTCAAAATGATCGAAATCAAGCTCTCTCAGGGAGCAAAACCCGGTCATGGCGGGATTCTACCGAAAGATAAAATTTCTGAAGAGATTGCTGAAATACGTGGCGTCAGTCGCGATCATGACTGTGTTTCTCCCTCGAGTCACTCTGCCTTCAAAACGCCAATTCAGATGATGCATTTTATTCAAAAACTGCGTGAGTTATCTGAAGGTAAACCAGTCGGTTTCAAGCTGTGTATTGGTCAGCCTTGGCAGTTTATGAGTATTGTTAAGGCCATGCTACATACTCAAATTATTCCTGATTTTATTGTTGTAGATGGTTCCGAAGGCGGTACAGGTGCAGCACCTATCGAACTGATAGACAATATGGGCGTACCACTACGTGAAGGCTTACTTTTCGTACACAACACACTGGTCGGTGCGGGTTTACGTGATCAGATCAAAATTGGTGCCAGTGGCAAATTGGTTAGTGCCTTTGATATTGCTAGTACCATGGCAATTGGTGCAGATTGGGTCAATTCTGCACGAGGATTTATGTTCGCAGTGGGCTGCATTCAAGCGCAAAGTTGTCATACCAACCAATGCCCAGTCGGTGTTGCGACACAAGACAAAGAGCGTCAAAAAGCACTACATGTGCCCACCAAAGCCGAACGCGTGCTGCATTTTCATGACAACACATTAAAGGCACTTTCAGAAATGATTGCTTCAGCGGGCTTAAAACATCCAGCAGAAATTAAAGCGCGCCATTTAGCGCAGCGCATTAATGACCGAGAAATTCGAAACTATGCGCAGCTACATTTTTGGTTAAAAGATGGTGAGCTGCTGTCTTGTGAAAATAAAGATGAAGAGAACTTCTATTTCCGTATGTGGAATATGTCCAAATTAGAACATTTCTAAATAAAAAGGAGGCTCTATTAGCCTCCTTTTTATTTTCGATAACAGAAATCACAGAATGTTAGTAATATCCACTTGATGAACCCTGTGCATGTAAAAAGGCTGGGATTAGTCCTGTTAAGGCCGCACGAATATCCGAACGTTCATTGATCAATTGATGCGAACCTTCCTCCAACATCAATAAAGTTTGTAAGCGGAACTTTTCACGAATAAACTCAATGTTATAACGCCAGTCTACCGTCTGATCCAGCGCACCTTGAGCTAACCAGACAGGAATGCGACAGGCTGGGCGTTGCTCCATTTCCAACATCCATTTGGACATAGCCAAAATCCAGTCCATACCCATCATGCGAGGTTGTAACGGATCTTTTAAACGGACAAAACGTAAGAACTCAGGGTTATGGTTATTCCGCCTAAAATGACGCGGTACTTGGCGTTTAATCCGACGAATAATGCCTAATCCAACCGAGTTATGCCACCAAGCGGATTTTGCAGGCCGAATGAGTGGCGACAACAACAAAACACGTTGCACATAAGGGTTTTCACGGCGTTCGGCAAACTCAAGCAAATGATGCATCAAAATCGCACCACCCGTGCTCTGCCCTATGCCTAGCCACGGTTGCGGTAGCTGTTCTGCATGTTTGACATAGCGCACCACAGCATGTAACACATCTTGATAATGATCAAAATTTTGGATATTCGCGGGTGATCCATCACTGAGTCCATGCCCTGGAAGATCATAGGTCAGTACACTAAAGCCTTGGTCAAGTAGTTCTTTAATAATGGGTTGGTAAATTCCGCTATGCTCTAAATAACCATGCAACAGACAGACTGTACCTTTAATTTTTTCGATTTTTGGTGCAAAAACTTGGACATGCAGCTTAAACAAAGGCATTTGAACATAACCTTGCCAGTGGTCACAGTCCAATGCGTCTAAACCATATAAACGACGATAAGACACCATCTCCACCGATGCCTCATACGGCTGGTTTAGATTCAAAGGCATTAGAAGCTGTGGTGTCGTCTCACGACTCGGCACAGGAAGTTCAAGCTGTTTGAGTACAGATGGATTTAAAAAAGGAAGTTCAGGCATTATGGAATCTCCCTACAGTCACTCGAACCCAACAGTACATCGCGTATCGTTGCGAGCATTTCATAATTGGCACGGCGACTATGATCATAATTTTGTTCACTTGGACGCCATTGGGTTAATTGAGTCGGCATAGGCGCCTCAATGGGCTGTGTTTCGATACCATTTAAAGCAAATAAACGGCGTGTACGTGGCATATGATATTGATCTGTAATTAAAATCACTCTAGGCGCACCACCTTTTTTCTGCAACAGCAAAGAGCTAAAGCGCGAGTTTTCGCAGGTATTCATACTACGATCTTCCAATAGTTTCGCATCGACTCCACGTGCCTTTAACCATTTTTGCATATACGGGGCTTCGACACCGCTAAGCACAATGGGCAGCTTGAACTGTTTTTCGACCTGCAATGTGGTTTCAAGACGTAGTCGCGTATATTCATTCACCACAATATCTTTACGGTTTTTATCTAAAGTTAATCCACCACCCAAAACGACTATGGCATTCGGCATGTTTAATGCCGCTTTTCTCTCTTCATTTTGTGCATGTATTTGTGCGATGTCCTGATAGATTTGTTCATCTATCGGCTCTTCCTCTACAGTCTCTACTTTATGCGTTTTTAAAAAGTCGAGATAATTTTCCATCAAGGCTTTATTTTCTTTGCTATTCAGCTCTAGCAGTTCTTTGACATTTTCAGTCGGGTCAACCTCAGAACTTGCTGTCTCAATCACCAAAGGAATTTGAGGCTTTTGCTCTTTTTCTTGCTCTTCACGCTGTTCAGAAATAATTAACTGTTGTAGTGCTTTATAACGTGCCTGAATCGTGGTTAGGTTTTGCGAATTATGTTCTTTGATTTGCTCTTCCATCAACTGTAAGTACGCTTGACGGGCAATCCACAAATCAGAGCCCGGTTCTAAGCTTTCTTGCTCACTGAGTGCCGCCATTTTTTGACTTTGTGCTGCAACTTCATTGACGTCTACAGGGACAAAGGTATTCAATGTCGCCACAATCAGCTTAGAATAAAAAGGCGTATAAATAAAAATCATTAAACAGCCGAAAAATGCAAACAGCACCGAAGTGATTTGCATTAAACGTACCATTTTATGGGTTTTACTCATACTTTTAACGATCCTGATAAGATTGGATGAGACCCGCTGAATTAAATAGCACAGGCTCAGGTTCCAACAAAACTTTAAATTTATTATACACATCCTGCTGTACTGCACGGTATGTGCTCTGTACATCGTTCAAATCTGCATTGGCATAATTCACTAAAACCAAGGCTTGTTTGGCAAACATCCCGACCACACCAAGCTGCTTACCTTTCCAGCCTGATTGATCAATCAACCAACCTGCTGCAATTTTAACATCACCATTCGGCTGCGGATAATGTGGCAATTTTTCAAATTGTTCGGCTAAAAGGTCATAAGTTTGCTGACTAATAATTGGATTTTTAAAAAAACTACCTACATTTGGAAATTCTTTCGGATCAGGCAGTTTACTTTGACGAATCTGAATCACTTGTTGTTGTAAATTAAAAGCTGTTAGCTCATCACCTACGGCTTGTTTTAAGTCACCATAGCTAATTTTCAAATCTTCTTTTTTCAACAACTTGAAGGTCACATGCGTAATCACATAGCGATTTGGATCATCTTTAAAAATACTATGACGATAACTAAATGCACAGTCTTTAGCTTGAATATCGCTAAATGTTTTCAACTGTCGGTCATAGACTTGCACGCTTTCGATGAACTCACCGACCTCTACACCATAAGCCCCAATATTTTGTACAGGAGATGCACCCACGAGGCCTGGAATCAACGCCAAATTCTGTAAGCCAAATAAATGGTGTTCTGTCGTCCAAAGCACAAAGTCATGCCAAACTTGACCCGCACCGACCCGTATAGTTTTGGTAGTTGCATCTTCAGACAGGTTTTCTACGCCTAGAATGTTCATATGCACAACCAAAGCATTAATTTGTGCAGGAAGCAGCATATTACTTCCACCAGATAGAATCATGACATTCAAAGCGTGTTGCTGTGCATAATCCAATGCTTCTACAAGCTCATCTGGACTGTGAATTTGAACATAATGAGAGGCTATCGCATTTAAGCTTAACGTATTAAAAGGTTTAAGCTGTTTTTGTGTTTCGATTTGCATGCACGAACCTTAATTACTGTTCAAATTGTTGTTTAAAAATACTGACCCACGCTTGGCTGCTTGACTCACATTGGTCAATAACACGTTCAAAACCATCAAAGCCACCATAGTAAGGATCAGGTAATGCTTGCTGCGGATACTGCGCATCATGTTCAGACATCAGTGCAACTTTAGCGCGGAGAGGTTGAGCACCAAATTCAATTTGCGCTGTTTGATACAACGCTTGAATATCGTCAAAATTATTGTAGTCCATCGCCAAAATTAAATCGAAATGGACAAAATCACGGGTCTGCAACTGTCGTGCGCGTAAACTGGATAAATCATAGCCCCGTTTTAAAGCATGTTCTTGACTACGCAAGTCAGGTGCTTTGTTGGGATGGTAATTACTGGTTCCCGCCGAATCGATTTCGATGTTGAGCTGATGTGCATCACAAAAATGTCTGAGAACTACTTCTGCCGTGGGAGAACGACAAATATTTCCTAAACAGACACATAACACCTTATAGGGCGCTGTGAATGACATAACCACCTCGAAACAGCTTTATTTTCAAGTGTCTTATGTTAAGTTATTTAGAGGATGAATCCTATAGAAGTACAAAACAATATTGTTGGATAAGATATAAAAAAGGATGCTGTTATGAACCAATTTCAATTTCAAACTGTGCCGAATATTATTTCAGGCTTAGGCAGCATTCAACAGCTCAGAGAAATTTTAACAGCACGCCCTTATCAACATCTGTTATTGGTTACAGATGCAGGCATGTTAAAGCATCAGCTTCACCTTCCCATCTTAGAAATTTTAGAAGATCTCTCACTCACTTACAGTATTTACAGTGAGGTTGAAGCAGATCCGAGTGAACAAATTGTTTTAAATGCGGTTGATTATGCCAAACAGCAAAAGGTAGATATCGTTTTAGGTTTTGGTGGCGGCAGCTCTATGGATGTTGCAAAAATTATTGCCATCCTCAGCCATCCTGCACAGCAGCAAAAGTTATCAGATCTTTATGGGGTGAATAATGCCCAAGCACCTCGTCTACCCTTAATTTTAGTCCCTACCACTGCAGGGACAGGCTCTGAGGTCACACCAATTTCGATCGTTACCACAGGTGAAACGACAAAGACTGGCATCGTAGCACCCGTTCTTTTTGCCGATGTAGCGATTTTGGATGCGACATTTACTGAAAACCTGCCGCGTCATATTAGTGCTGCCACAGGCATTGACGCGATGGTACATGCGATTGAAGCCTATACCTCTAAAATCAAGAAAAACCCCTATGCAGACATGTTAGCAAAACAGGCTTTAAAACTGCTGAATCAAAACCTCAACTTGGTGCTAGAAGATGGTCGAAATTTAGAAGCTCGACAAAATATGTTAGTCGGTTCGATGTTGGCAGGACAAGCCTTTGCCAATGCCCCAGTAGGTGCTGTTCATGCGCTGGCTTATCCATTGGGTGGACATTTTCACATTTCTCATGGACACAGTAATGCCTTAGTGCTGACAGAGGTTTTAAAGTTTAACCTCCCCCAAGCTAAGCAACATTATGCGGAACTGATCTGCTGGCTCGACCCAAAAAGTACAGGCTGTACCGATGGTCTTTCTGATCTTTTCGTCGATCATATGCAAAACCATTTAGACCGCAGTGGTTTAACCTTAAAACTCAAAGAATTAAATGTTTCTGAACACAGTCTAGATCAGCTTGCAACCGATGCCATGTTGCAAACACGCCTACTACAAAACAACCCAAGAGAACTAGAGTGGCAACAGGCACGCGAAATTTATCAAGCCATTTACAGCTAAGCCATATAATTAACTTAGGCTACTTATAAGATGATTTTTAAGGATGATATCGATGAGACAAGCTGCAAAGACACGTGATCAATTTCATTATTTTCTACCGATTCAAACACGTTGGTCGGACAATGACCTCTATGGCCATGTCAACAACGTCACCTACTATAGTTATTTTGATACTGCCGCAAATGCCTTACTGATTGAAAAAGCAAATTTTAATATTCACCAATCCCCTATTATTGGTTTAGTGGTCGACTCAGCATGCAGTTTCTTACATGAGTTGTCTTATCCTGAGATTATTGATGTTGGTGTGACTATTTCCAAAATAGGGAACTCTTCACTCACATACGAACTTGCCATTTTCAA
This sequence comes from Acinetobacter sp. P1332, assembly GCF_044057475.1. Classification (NCBI taxonomy): domain Bacteria; kingdom Pseudomonadati; phylum Pseudomonadota; class Gammaproteobacteria; order Moraxellales; family Moraxellaceae; genus Acinetobacter; species Acinetobacter sp. P1332. The sequence continues at coordinate 1,570,155 of NZ_CP171157.1, read as the reverse complement.
ATTTGGTCAAGAAACTGCTTCAGCTCAAGGACATTTTGTTCATGTCTTTATAGACCGTGAAACACGAAAAAGCACACCGATTCCCTCTGAAATGCGGAGTGCTTTGCACCACTACTTAAGCCATGACATTACTTAAGTTGAATATTGTGTAATTCACCATCAAAAGTTTGTACAAGACCTTTGACCGTGTCTTCGTTTTGTAGTAATTCATGCGCACGTTGAAATGCTTTTTGCTTGCGCTGCGCCTGCATGGTGTACGGCGTAATCGTTTCAACTTCTGCATATTTCACATCAAAACGCGTCTGAGGCCATTCAGCTTTGAGCGCATCTTCCAAAACATGACGTAATTGGGTGAGGAGTTGCTCATAACGCTGCGGAATCATAAACACAGACTCGGCATTAATTTGCCCAGCCATTAAACCTTGCTGAGCCAGCTCTTGTACCGCGGGTGATAAGCCACTGCTTCTGAACCAGTACTCCCACTTCTCCACCGTCCACTCACCGACTAACTGCTGCGGTTGTAGTTGTAAAATATCTTGCGGCATTAAATCGACTGATGCAGATGAAACCTGTTCAGGTTGAACAGACTCTACAATAGCAGCAACAGTTTGCTGGCTTTCATTTTCCACAACTTGGGTGTCCTGTACGCTATCAGCAGAAAGTACTCCACTTGCTAAATCAAACGACTCCGCTTGCACAGCAGGTTCAGCTATTACTGCGACAGGTTCAACGGATGCTTTATTTTGACTTTCTATATCTAGCGGTACAATTTCATCAAATAAGAAATCATCACTATTTGGCTCATCGTCATTGCTTTGCGCATTAAATTCGTCTGCTTCATCTAAATCAAACAACACTTCATCGCTTGAAGGATCAAAAACGATTTGATCAGATTGCTGAGATGCATCCACTGGTGGTTTATTATCTTCGGCGCTTTCTGAAAGATCGACATCATCAAGTCCAGGCTTAAACTCAGGTTCTGCATTCTGAGTTATTGCAGCATCTTCAAATTCTACTTCAACATCTACAGTTTGAGCATCTTGCTGCAAAGCCGTTTCTGGATCAGAAGTCAGTATTGCCGTTTGTTGTACAGATTCGGATTCAACTACAGCGCTATTCGTCTGAGCCACCAGCACTTCATTCGGTTGTAATGGACGGAACGCCAACATACGCAGCACCGACATTTCAAAGCCTTGCTCTTGCGTGACTGCTAGCTGTAATTCAGCACGTCCTTTACATGCAATTTGGTAATAAAGTTGCAAGTCTTGCGCAGCAATTTGCTGAGACAATTGCATGATTTTTTTATTAATTTCAGCACTATATTTAAGACTAAGTTCTGGCAAATATTGTAGTAATGCCAATTCATGTAAAGTCGAAATCAGCTGATCCAAAACTAAAGATACATCCAGTGCTTGCTGGCGGAATTGCATCAGCAACTCACTCACCCATTGTTTTTGATTTTGATGTATTGCAAGGATCAAATCATAAATAATAGTACGATCGATTAAACCCAACATTTCTTTGACATCTTGGTGCTGGATAGCACCCTGACCGTAAGCAATCGCTTGGTCTGTCAAAGAAAGTGCATCACGTAATGAGCCTTGGGCAGACTCTGCAATTTGCCAAATCGCATCTTGTTCGGCTTGGATGCTTTCTTTATTTAAAATATTCCCCAGATGCTCGGTAATTTCATCGACAGCCAACGGGCGTAATGTAAATTGCAAACAACGCGAAATCACGGTAATTGGGAGCTTTTGCGGATCTGTCGTTGCAAAAAGGAATTTCACATGTTCAGGTGGTTCTTCCAATGTTTTGAGTAAAGCATTAAAAGAATGCGTAGACAGCATATGTACTTCATCGATTAAATAGACCTTAAAACGACCTTGTGTCGGCGCATAAGGAACATTGTCTAAAAGTTCTCGCGTATCTTCAACTTTAGTCCGTGATGCCGCATCGATTTCAATTAAATCAATAAAACGGCCTTCATTCACGGCGGTACAGGTTGGGCAAACTTCGCACGGCGTCGAAGTCACACCCGTTTCACAGTTCAAGCACTTCGCCAAAATACGGGCAATGGTGGTTTTTCCGACCCCACGCGTTCCTGTAAATAAATAAGCATGGTGCAAACGTCCGCGCTCCAAAGCACTGGTTAGTGCTCGAGAAACGTGGTTTTGCCCCACTAGCTCATTAAAATTGCGAGGACGATATTTCCGTGCAAGTACCTGATACATGTATGCTCCTTTTTATAGGCCTAAGCATACTGTTTTTTTGCCAAAGAGTGAATGAATTACTTCACTCCGTTCTCGCATTTCTAAGCTATAAACCTGATTTAGATCAATAATCCAAAAACCATTAGCTCCATTTTTATCCCACTCTCTATCTCAAGCTATTTATGTATTTAGATTATGGATTTGAAATAAAGTGAGAGCTTTGGAAAAGTAAAAAGGTGTAAATATTAAAATGAATTTCTAAAATACAGCTATTTAGGAAATTAAGCTGGTTTCACTAAAATAAAATCACTCTGCATTTGATATTTTTTTCCAGTCACATCTTCACGTATTTCTAAAACACGAAATTCTAAATCGATATAAAGCAAGTTTCGCGTTGTCATATTCACTAACTCTACCTTGTGCTGATCTTGAGCATTAAAACGAAGTGCTCCAGTCAAAGTTTCGATTTCGTTATGGCCACTCAAACTTTCTCGTTTTAGGGTATAAGTCATGTTTTCATGCAGCTCTAGTGCAACTGCCATACCCGGACAGTCTTCACAACGGGACAAACATCCCATACACGGCATTGTCCCCTGATAACTCCCAACCCACGCAGGAATAATCTGCTTTTGTTCTGCCACTTGAAGTTTAGACTGATCATGTTGCGTTTGATTCGCCTCGGAACAACCTAACAATAATCCTGTAGCAACCAGCGGGATAAGAATGGGAGCCTTCATGTCACAAATATTCAAAACCTAAACCGCGACGAACATAACATATTTTAGACGATGACTAAATCTCAGACCTGTCAAAACCAACCTTTTTTACCTTTTAAGACCGCATCTACGCAGCGTAAACTTTCTTGGCTCAAAGCCCAAAGTCGATAATCCCCAGTTAAAGAACCTGTAGCAAAGTTATGTGTATAAGCAAAACTTAAGCCTCGCTCACTATCGCCCCAAGCCCCTGAACCATTAAAGCCCATATGACCAAAACCTTGCTCTGCGGTTTTTCCTAAGGTTAATATACGGTGATACCCCAAGCGCCAATGCATAGGTATCGGCATCACGCGATCTCGATCGGTATATTGCACTCGACTCAACTCAGAAAACACATCTGGACGAATCAACTGCTGACCTTTCCAAATCCCTTTTTGAGATATCATCGCATACACTTTGGCTAAACTATTGGCTGTAAATACACCATTTGCTGCGGGAATGATCGCCTGAATCGCATCATCATGGTAAAAGCTGACCTTTTTCATGCCTTTGGGAATCATGCCATCCTGAAAATCTTGTGGATCTTGCCCTGACCACTGCATCGCTTTATCAAACAATGAAACTTTACGTACCTTCGTTGGACTTTTTTGATTTGGTTGGATAGGTACAGGACGGACAATGGGTCGTGCGATACGTTTTAATTCAGCACTGGGTGCACCAAAGTAAGCCCCATCTAGCTCAAGTGGCTCAACTAAATAGGTTTGGAAGAGTTCAGTTAAAGGTTTGCCCGTTGCTTTTTCCAAAGTACCACCGACAATCCAACCAAATGACAAAGGTTGATAGGCAGCATCTTGACCAATTGCAAAACGTGGTTGCGCTTTTTCAAATACGTCTAACATATGCGTCCAGTCCAACATTTCTGTCGCATCAGCAATGTTATTACGGATATCAAATAATCCGCTTTGATGACTTAGCACATGTCTTAGCGTCATCTTTCCTTTACCATTTTGGGCAAATTCAGGCCAATAATCCGCAATCGGTTGGTCGTAGCTCAGCACACCTTGACTGACTAAAATATGCGCCAAGGTTGCAAGCACGCCTTTGCCCGTCGAATAACACACCGACATGGTATTGGCCTGCCAAGGAGAATCTACCGCTGCTAAACCAGTATAGATATCAACAACTTTTTCACCTTGAAAATATAAAACACAAGCTGCACCGCCATATGCTAAACGAGCATCCTGTAAGCGGCTAAAGAGATGGGCAACACTTTGAAAACGTGGGTCAACATAGCCTTGGTAATGGTTCGGATTCGCTTGTAAATATTGTTTTAAAATTTTCATTTACACATCCTTGTATTTTTAAGCTGACATAAAAAAGCCCAGTGTAATCTAAACTGGGCTTTTTAAAATTATAGTGCTTTGACCTGTCCCGTCACATGCGGTTTTTGATTCTTACTATTTCGAATTAAGAAAGCGGTATTTACACCTTCTGTCGTGGTCATAAAATCGACCGTTGAAGGCAAATACATCGGCAGTTTAAACCAAACATCCGCTTCATAAGCATCAGGCAATGTGATCGAAGCCAACGCTCGCGCCTTACTCCACATGCCGTGCGCAATGGCTTGTTTGAAACCAAAGGCTTTTGCTGTCACCGCATGAATGTGGATGAGGTTGAAGTCGCCCGAGGTCATTGCATAACGACGACCTGTGTTTTCAGAGACTTCCCAGACTGCATTCGGCTGATAATCTGGAGTCGTTGCTTCAACTAATTTTGGTGCTGTTTTACCATCGGTCTTTTGACGTGCTAAATACGTGGTTAATGCTTCAACCACCACTTCATTGCCAACTTTCACCGTGGTAATAAAATCGAACTGAACACCTTTATCATGTGGCTCAAGCGCGCCATATTTACATGATAAAGTGAGGGTTTCATTGACGCCAACTTTACGCATTTGTTTGACTTGATTGCGAATATGTACCAAACCTAGCACAGGAAATGGAAACGGCTCTTGCCCCATCATGTGCATTTGTAGGCTTTGCGATAATACGGCCAAATAAATCGCAGGAATATAACCATTATTTTTAAAGCCACATACTTGGTTATAGGCTTTCAAATGCTTTTGATCGACGTTAAAAGAATCCACCACATACTCAACCTGCGGTAAGACTTTTTCACCTTTTGGCTTTTTAAAGATCAAACCTTGAATGACTTTCGGATAAGCCATATATGGTTTTGGAAGTTGACTAAAATGGCGAGTCTTCATACTGAACCTTTGAGAAGTTTTTATTTCAATATTTTTGAAAGCTCCTTCTCCCTCAGGGAGAAGGTTGGGATGAGGGAAAACTCCCTCCCTTTTATAATATAAAGAATTTATCCCTCCCTAAAGGAGAGATAAATTCAAGCTTTTAAATTAAGCACCCAACAAACTTTGACCACAAACACGTACCACGTTGCCGTTTAAACCAGTCGATGCTGTCGCTGCAAATAAAGCAATGGTTTCAGCAACATCTACAGGTAAACCACCTTGGCTCATCGAGTTCATACGACGACCCGCTTCACGGATTGCAAATGGAATCGCAGCAGTCATTTGCGTTTCAATGAAACCTGGTGCAACCGCATTGATCGTAATGCCATTCGTCAAAGTTGGAGCAGTAAATTTAACCACACCAATGACACCTGCTTTCGACACAGCATAGTTGGTTTGACCTAGGTTACCCGCAATACCTGAAATCGATGATACACATACAATACGACCATTGGTATTTAAACCCTCTTTGGCAAGTAAATAATCATTTACACGTTCAATTGCAGACAAGTTAATGTTAATCACCAAGTCCCAAAGCTCAGGCTTCATATTTGCCAAAGTTTTGTCACGAGTAATACCTGCGTTATGCACGATGATGTCTAAACCACCTTGAGCAGCTGCCGCAGCTTTAATTTTCTCACCAGCATCATTTGCAGTGATATCAATTGCCAGTGTTGAACCACCGATCTCACCTGCAACACGGTCAAGATCTGCTTGCTGCGGTGGTACGTCTAAACAAATCACATGCGCGCCATCACGTGCCAAGACATGCGCAATCGCTTCACCAATACCACGGCTCGCACCTGTCACTACAGCAGTTTTACCTGCCAGTGGTTTAGCCCAGTCTACATCTACAACATCAGCTTTAGAAACACGAATCACTTGACCGGAGACATAAGCAGAACGTGGAGATGCTGCAAAACGTAAAGTTGACTCAAGATTTGCTTCCGCATCTGCATCCACATAAATCAAATGTGCTGCAATCCCCTTTTTAAATTCTTTACCGACTGACTTCACGAAGCCTTCAAGCGCGCGTTGTGCAATCGCTTTTTTAACGCTACCCGCAGTTTCAGGGGTCGTGCCTACCACAATCACACGACCAGAAGCAGCCACTTGACGTGCAATCGGGTTAAAGAAGTTATATAACTCATTAAGTTGCTCTGATGACTCAATGCCAGATGCATCAAAAATAACAACTTTGAATTTAGACTCTTTGTCGCCTGCATTAAATGCACTTAAGTTTAAGCCCACTTGAGCCGCAGCTTGTTGTAGTTGCGCATTGTTACCCGCATAGCTATTGGCGTGGACATTTGCCAACACTTGCGCAATTGCACCAGATAGTGAACTGTTTGCTGCTGCACCCAGTAAAACAGCACCTTTAATCACAGGCGTTGCTGACTCAAAACGGTCTAAAAAAGTTGGTGCAGGTAAACCCAAATTTTTAATGACAAATTTACCAATAGGAGATTTTGCAAATGTTTGGTATTGATCAGTCATGTTTTTATCTCTCATACAAATGAATTGTTGATGGATTCAAAGATATCCTTTTAACTTCAAAGTGATGTCTAGAGTCTTATATTTCAATAGTTCCATCGGTTTCAGTAGAATCATACTTGAGTTATAGAGGATATGTCTTGACCTGAAAGCCTGTTGCAATGTCATTCTAGTCAATTCAGCCCTTTTTATAATATGCTAATGTACACCCTAAGAATAGATTAACATGCTTGGAAAAGCCTTATGAGCAAAACAACTCAAGAAAATCCAGCAGTGGAAAATTCTGCTACGGAAACCGTGTCAAATACATCAAAAAGTACACCGCGTAGAACTAAAAGTACTGGCACGACAACCCAATCAGTAAATAACACGACTAAGCCGACTCGCACTCGTGCTGCGTCAACTCGTAGTAAAAGCCCTGCTTCTTCTACAAATGCTTCAAAACCAAAAACTCAAACTGCTGTTCAACAGGATCAAACCATGAGTCAAAACACTGTTCGCCGCGTGGCTATTATCGGTGGTAACCGTATTCCTTTCGCTCGCTCAAATGGCGCATATTTCACCGCTTCGAATACAGATATGTTCACAGCAGCGCTAAACGGTCTTGTTGAACGTTTTAATATTCAAGGCCAACGCCTTGGTGAAGTGGTTGCTGGTGCTGTTCTTAAGCACAGCCGTGACTTTAACATGACCCGTGAATGTGTACTAAACACTGCACTTGCGCCAGAAACACCTGCTTACGATATTCAGCAAGCATGTGGTACTGGCTTACAAGCAGCGTTCTTAGTTGCCAACAAAATCGCACTGGGCCAAATTGAAGTGGGTGTGGCTGGTGGTGTAGACACGACTTCTGATGCACCAATTGCGTTTGGTGATGGTTTACGTAAAGCATTACTTGAACTCAACATTGCAAAAACGGGTAAAGACCGTTTAAAAGCTTTAACCAAAATCAACCTAAAAGACTTGATGGATGCGCCGAAAAATGGTGAGCCACGTACAGGTTTGTCTATGGGTGATCACCAAGCCATTACCGCGCTTGAATGGGGTATTGCACGTGAAGCGCAAGACGAACTTGCTGCATCTTCACACCAAAAAATGGCTGCGGCTTACGAAGAAGGCTTCTTCGATGACCTGATCACACCATTCTTAGGTTTAGAGCGTGACAACAACTTACGTGCTGACTCTACGGTTGAAAAACTTGCTAAGCTCAAACCAGCTTTTGGTAAAGGCGATGCACGTACCATGACTGCGGGTAACTCAACACCACTTACGGATGGTGCATCTTGTGTGCTTTTAGCATCTGAAGAATGGGCGAAAGCAAACGGTCACGAAGTCCTTGCTTACTTAACCTTCCAAGAAACGGCTGCTGTTGATTTCGTTGAGAAAAAAGAAGGCTTATTGATGGCACCTGCTTATGCAGTTCCACGTATGCTTGAGCGTGCTGGCCTTAAACTTCAAGACTTCGACTACTACGAAATTCATGAAGCATTTGCGTCACAAGTTCTTTCTACTTTGAAAGCTTGGGAAGATCCAAAATTCTGTAAAGACCGTTTAGGTTTAGATGCTCCACTCGGTTCAATTGACCGCACTAAACTCAACGTCAAAGGTTCTTCACTTGCAGCAGGTCACCCATTTGCTGCAACCGGTGGTCGTATCATTGCCACTGCTGCGAAGTTGATTAACCAAAAAGGTTCAGGTCGCGTACTGGTTTCAATCTGTGCTGCAGGTGGTCAAGGTGTGACAGCAATTATTGAGAAATAATCTCGCCTTCGCTGTAAAAAAGCATCTCTTTTGAGGTGCTTTTTTTTACTGGTCAAAACCATCAATTTACTCTATAGATAAAAACATAAAATAACCAAATACAAACTATGCGAAATTCACCGCCCTTTATTGTTTATCTCAATACCCCGATTCGCTATTATTATTTTTACCTCATTCCCTTAGTCATAGCGCTTTTGATTGTCAGCTTCGACTTCCACTTTCAAGGCGTGTTTCCAACCAGCATTGCATCCAACTTGTCCAGCCCGCATAAATTTCTCAATGACTTTTTTGCTATTTGTACTTTCATCTGTCTTGCCCTTATTTTGATCAATTATTTTCGTGTACAACTCAACCGACCACAAGTTCAGCACATCAGGCAACACTACGCAAAACTGAATACACAACAACGCTCAATGTTTAATCCACTAGGCTTAGTGTTTTTTATTTTTATGTTGCTCTTTTTCTGCTTAAGTTGGTTTTTGATCAGTGATGAAATCCCATACACAAATTCCAGTACAAAGAAAGGCGCAACCATGATCTATCTCAAAGGCTTTGCGCATCCATATATAAGCGCTATAGCAAATAGTTTTCATGCTGCCATCACCGTATTTTTTGCCTTAATGATCCCTTATATTTTAAACGTCAGAAAATTCAAATAAGAATCGCATCACATTAAAAAAGCCACGACATTGCGTGGCTTAATTTTTAATTTGAATATTGCGCTTCAGGTTGAATACCCAATTTGGCCTCCACCATGTCATAACACCATTGGAAAATAAAGGTATAAACCAAAATACACATGGTTAAACTGAAGTCGAGTACGATGGCTTGCCAAATACTCATTTGCATTGCATATGCGACCATTGGAATGGTTGCAAGCATCAAACCACCTTCAAAACCAATCGCGTGAAGAACACGTACGCCGATGGTTCTTTTGAGTTTTCTTTTTGCTTCAAACTTTTCAAAAAAATGGTTAAACACCATATTCCATATGACCGAAGTGACTGCCATGGCAATACCGAGTACGCCTGTGACCTCTAAAGGCATATGGAATATGAAACTTAAAGCTACAGCAATGATCACCAATAGGATGATTTCATAGCTGAGCGCATGAATAATCCTTCTTTTGGAAATCAACATTTTTAATTACTCTTTCATGATTGGATGTTGGCTATTTTATTTTTATAATATTGATTAATCGAGTCAGGTTCTTTCAGTAAAACTGAAAGATAGAAAATTATGAATATCAATCAAGAGCAACTGATCATTTTTAAAACCGTGATTGAGTCAGGCTCATTTTCAGCTGCCGCACGAAAATTGGGCAAAGTGCCATCGGCCGTGAGTATGTCAATTGCCAACTTGGAAATAGACTTAAACCTACAACTTTTCTTACGCGAAGGACGTGAGCCTACAGCAACAGCGCAAGCCCTAACCTTGTATGAAAAGACCGAGCAACTACTGACCGAAATGAATCAATGGAAACAGCATGCTCATGCCCTAAGCCACGGTTTGGAGTCCTCGCTCAATATCGTCGTTGTATCCGAACTGCTACATATGCAATGGATCGACTACATCGCAATATTAGAAGCTGAATTTCCCAGTCTACAGATCAACATTTTTTCTGCACCTCAGGAAGATGCGCAAAGAATGTTACTCAACGGTACAGCGCAACTTGCACTGATGTTCGAACGTGAACAGCTGGAAAGCAGCGAACAGTTTGTTGAATTAAAAATGGAAACTTTAGTCCCTGTCGCAAACAAAGACTTTGAGCTGGCGCAATTTTCACAAGTCAGCTTTGAACAAATTCAACACAGTCGCCAGATCGTGGTTGCCAGCCGAGATAAAAGCATTAAACCTGAACTACTTTTTTCTAAAGAATACTGGCGGACTGACAATCATCACTCTGCCTGCGCACTCATTATGCAAAATTTCGGTTGGGGTGTTTTACCCTTGGAAATGCTGAATGAAAACCCTCAGCTCAAAACCCAGTTGAAAATATTAGATCTGCTGGATTTCACCCCAAAGTTTGAATATTTTGTCGATTTGGTCTGGAGTCGTGAAAGTGAATTGGGTGCAGCTGCACGTTTTTTAATCCAATACATCCGAAATCAACGTAAAAAATCGTGATAACTGCTGTTAAAACATCCTAATCCACTTGGGTTAGAAGCAGTTTGTGTTATAAATATTTTATGGGTAATAACTTTAAGAACTAACGATCAATGACACAAACTGCATTAAACCAATTAAAAAGCTTAACCACCATTGTTGCTGACAGTAGCGATTTAGCGGCGATTAACCAATTTCGCCCGCTTGACGCAACGACTAATCCGTCGCTGATTACAGCGGCTGCTATTCAACCTGAAAATAAAGAGTTGATTGAGGATGCTTTTGCTCAAGCCAAAACTGAGGGCTATAAAGAAGACTTACTCATTGAACGCACAATCGACATTCTTACCGTCAAGTTTGGGGTGGAAATTCTCAAATTGATTGAGGGTCGTGTATCTACAGAAGTGGATGCTGCACTGTCATACGATACCGATGCCACCATTAAAAAAGCCAAAGAGCTGTTGGCGCTATATAAAAACTACGGCGTAGATCAAAATCGTATATTAATTAAAATCGCTTCAACATGGGCGGGTATTCAAGCAGCGAAAGTGTTAGAAGCTGAAGGTATCCATACCAACTTAACGCTTTTGTTTGGTGTGCATCAGGCCCATGCTTGTGCGGAGGCAAATGTCACTTTAATTTCACCTTTTGTTGGACGTATTTTAGATTGGTACAAAAAAGCCGAAGGCGTGGACAGCTATCCAGTTGAGAAAGACCCTGGCGTACTTTCTGTGAAGCAAATTTACCAGTTCTATAAAGCACATGGGATCAAAACAGAAATTATGGGCGCAAGCTTCCGCAGTGTTGACCAAGTCTTAGGACTTGCAGGTTGTGACCTTCTTACTGTTGCGCCTAACTTATTGGCAGCTCTTGAACAAGACACACGTGAAGTTAAAGCCCAACTGTCAGCAAGTGATATTGCGCCAGCGACAACTGCACTTAACACACTCAGTGAAACTGAGTTTAGGAATCAAATTGAACATGACTTGATGGCAACGCAGTTGTTACAAGGCGGTATTGATGGATTTATTAAAGCCCGTCAACAGCTGAACACACTATTGCGTCAGTCTTTTGGTCTAGATGAAGAAATTTCAGCTTAACTTGATTTTTCTTCTTTTAAAAGCCGATTTTGCTATCATGCAATATCGGCTTTTTTATTGAGAATATGTTGTGTTTGGGATTATCGACATCGGTACCTATATCATCGGTACAATTTTAATTGTGATTCTACCAGGCCCAAATTCTCTTTATGTGATGTCCATTGCCTCACGTTTTGGTCCGAAGATCGGCTATTGGGGAGCATTAGGCGTTTTCACAGGTGACCTGATTCTCATTCTATGCACGGTACTAGGCGCAGCATCTCTTTTACATACTTTTCCTTGGCTGTTCATTTTATTAAAAATTGTAGGTGCTTTGTACCTATCCTACCTAGGTGGAAAACTCTTATTTGCTGGCGTCAAAACGTGGCATTCATCCCCACAGCATCTTGAAGCAAGTGCAAACCAGAATACTTTGCAAACGCTACACCCGTTTAGATCAGCGCTGACCATTAGTCTTTTAAACCCTAAAGCTATTTTGTTCTATTTGTCTTTCTTTGTGCAGTTTGTTAACCCTAAATACGCTTATCCTGCACTCAGCTTTACTTTACTTTCAGTCATCTTGCAGATCATTAGCATGGCTTATCTTAGCATTTTGATTTTCTCAGGGATTAAATTGGCCAGTTACTTTAACCGTCAGTTTAAAGTTGCCGCTGTCGCAGTGGCAACTGTTGGTTTACTGTTTTGTGGTTTTGGTTTAAAGCTCGCACTTTCCACCCTGTAATTCTCGTGAATAATCTCGTTATTTTCGATAAAAAAACCATTGTATGCTGTTTTCTTTTTCAAGAACCAGCGTATGATCCTTGAACAATCGCTATTTTCACTCATTCAAATTATGTTTTGATCTTCATGCAAAAATTATTTCAAGATTTCTCAGTTCCAGCAGTATTCGCAGGTTTTATTACCTTCCTCATTGGCATTAGTGTGTCTTCAGTCTTGGTCATTCAATCCGCCCAAGTCTTAGGTGCAAATACCGCACAAATCAACTCATGGTTCTGGGCTTTAGGTCTGGGTATTGGTTTAAGTGGGCTGCTTTTATCTTGGAAACTTAAATATCCTGTATCGACCTCATGGTCTACGGCAGCACTGGCCTTAATTATTGCGACAGGCAGTGGTTATAGTTTGCATGAAGCGATTGGCGCATTTTTGGTCTGTGGTTTAGTTACTGCCATTTTGGGCTTTTTCGGTATCTTTGAAAAAGTTCTGACGTATATCCCGCAAAGCCTAACCAGTGCCATGCTAGCTGGTGTGTTATTGAAGTTTGGTATTTCATTGTTCGCTAGTATGCAAGACCATTGGGGTTTTATTTTATCCATGCTGGCGGCTTATATTGTTTCTAAGCGACTTACTCCACGTTACTGCATTGTCATTACAGTGATTGCAGGCTTGTTACTCTGCCCGTTATTCTTAGACTTCCATACGCCTCAAATCACATGGAGCCTAGCGCAACCTGTTTGGATGGCACCTGAGTTCAGCATGTCTGCTATTTTAGGTTTAGCGCTACCTTTGTTTGTGATCAATATGGCATCGCAGTACTTACCCGGTATTGCCATGATTAAAAGCTATGGCTATAACCCCCACGTCAATCAACTGATTGGATGGACGGGTACCGCTCAAGCCTTACTCGCACCCTTTGGCTGTTATAGTGTCAATACCGCAGCAATTAGTGCAGCTGTCAGTTTAGATGAACAAGTTCACCCTGATCCATCAAAACGTTATATTGCGGGCATGAGCTGCGGTTTCTTCTATATCTTAATGGGACTATTCGCAGCCACCCTGACCAGCCTTTTACTGTCTTTCCCTGCAATCTTTATTACAGCATTGGCTGGTATTGCTTTGTTTGGCACGATTAGTCATAACATCGCGATTGCATTTGAAGCGGTATCAGACCGTGAGGCAGCCCTCATGACCTTCTTATTCAGCGCATCTGGGGTACAGTTCTTTGGTATTGGCTCTGCCTTTTGGGGACTACTCTTTGGTTTTGCAGTTATGCTTATATTTAAATTTAAAGCCAAAAAAGTTTAAGCCCTCATACAAAAAGCACCCTCGATGGGTGCTTTTTCATTTTTAAATATTGCTAAATTGAAAACTTAATGCTGATAACTTCGTTGAATCAATTCTTGCTTAAGCTGCATCGTCTCAGACAGATTTTCCACCTCGGTAAATGCTGTGAGCCAAATGCCATCTGCAGCATAGCGTAAAATTTTAAGCTCCAAATTATTATCTGTATCCTGATGTCGCGCTAAACGTTTTTCTAGCCACTCAATCCAATACTCATTAAAGGTACGATCCGTCAGCATAATCATCGAAATAGCTGACCAAGAATGCTCCAAGCCTAGCACCTGCTTTTCTAGAGTAATTTCAATATAGGCTCGGGTAAAGCAACCATAACGATCACGGTCTTGACTAATCAACTCATCAACAACACGATCCAATTGTTCAAGTTGTTCCACAACCATCGCTTCAAGTAGCTTTTGTTTGTTTGGGAAATGATGGAAAACACCACCCTTACTCACGCCAACCAAATCAGCCACTGCTTGTATGGAGACCCCAGTCACGCCTTTTTCAGCAGCCAAACAGATCGCATGTTGTAGGATACTTTGGCGAACCTGTTCTGGTGCCTTTTTACGTGGACTTGCTTGTTGCATCGAACTTAATGCCCTGTTGAATTTGAAAATAAGTTAATCACGACCACACCAGAAACAATCAGTGCAATACCGATCATTGCTGCGAAATCTAGACTTTGTCGGAAAACAAAGTAACCAATCAGAGCGGTTAAAACAATACCAACACCCGCCCAAATCGCATAAGCGATACCCAATGGAATCACTTTAATCACTTGAGACAATAAATAAAATGCCAACGAAAATAGAACGACTACGGCCAGAGAAGGCAATAGCTTGGTAAAACCTTCCGACTTTACCAAAAAAGTCGAACCAATCACTTCAGAAATAATTGCCATCGCCAGCAAAGCATAAGCCATTAATATAGGATTCATCAGAAACTCAACAAAAAAACATACCAATCGGTCGGTATGTTATTAAAATAGCAAAAATTAAACAAGGCTTTCTGCATACTTTTTTATTTTGTTTCAGTCGGCCTTGAGGTTTGCTTTATAAAATCAATGGTTCGATCAAAGGTGATCTGACTCGCTTGTTTGCTCATCATGAACTGATATTCATGCACCAAAAACTCCTTAGAGTCTGGATAAAAAGCCTCCGTGACTGCAACCTGATGCTGCTTCAACACCTCGACGAAAGGTAAAGACTGGCTATTGGTTAAAAAGTCTTTATTTCCTCCACTAATAAAGACAGGTGGATACTGTGGCGTAATATGCTCACTGGTTGAAATTGCCTTTAAAAAAGCTGCATCCTCTTTACGCTCTCCTGTATACGCTTGAACCAAGTTATAAACGCCCCATTCAATGAGCCTGAGTTCCTCAGGAGCGGTGTTTACAAAGCGATATAAGTCATAAATACCACAATGCAAAATTAGCCCTTTAAGCTGTTTCGGCTGAATGCTCGGCTTAAAATTGGATGCTTGAGCAAATGCGGGATTCGTCAAAAGCGCAGCATAATGACTGGCAATATTGGCTCCAGCAGAGTCTCCTGCTAGATACAGTTGGTTCGGGTTAATATGATACTGAGCAGCATTCAATTGTAAGAAATTCAGTGCATGATCGACTTGCTGTAACTGAGTGGGATAAATAGCCTCAGGTGCAAACTGATACTCTACCGAGACCACGTTAAAGCCTTGATTAGCTAAAAGCTTAAAATAACCTCGCGCATGCTCTTTTGAGCCCGAAACCCATCCGCCGCCATGAATCCAAACCACCGTGGGCACTGCGTTTAATTGTTCAATATTTTGGGGTTGATAGATGTCAACATTCAGCTCAGGACTAGCTTGATATGTAATATTATTGTGTACGATGACATCGGGAGGCGCAAAGCGATCTAGCATTTTCATTTGAATATTGGTTGCTGTGTTAAATGTACCCGCAATTAGTTTGGTGTTCTTTTCTACACTTTGACACGCGCTCAAAAGCACAATCATGAAAACAGTACTAAGTACTTTTATTATTGGTTGAAAAATCATACTGTTCGGCCCCATCCTTTTTTCAAATGATTCTAATACAGTCTCTATCACATCGCATGATTAAACAGATCTCATTTCAGCTTCATTTAAACACCAGAAGTATCTTTTAAAGAATATCGTATTAAATCTGAAACTTGAGTTTTTCACTCAAGATTTTGGACACGAAAATCAGCATTTTCTTGAATTATTTTCTTTTAATTTCATGAATTTTCAATTTTTAGCCCGATCAAAATTGAACATTTAATGGCAGTGTGTTATCAATAAATCAAGAACTAAATCTTATACAAAAAGGAGTCCCTCTGATGGCTTACCAACATATTTTAGTCCCTGTTGACGGTTCACAAATTTCTTTTTCTGCGGTTAAGCAAGCGGCTGAAATTGCCAAAGTTTTTGGCAGTCAACTTACATTGATTAGCTTAGTTGCTGAAGACCCTCTCAAAGATGCCGATTTTTACTATACCTCTCCAATCATGAAAGACTATTTCATACAAGCCTATAACAATGCTGAGAAAGCCCTTCAGGATGCGGTTCAAATTGCACAAGAACAAGGTGTAACAGCTCAGTCTAAAATCATTAAAGGTGAAGTCTCTGAAGATGCTGTGGTCGAAACAGCAACTTCACTGAAAAATGACCTGATTGTAATGGGTTCACATGGTCGCAAAGGCTTTCAAAAATTCCTATTAGGCAGCTTTGCTCAAGATGTTCTCAAATCTACTGAGCTCCCAGTTCTCATTGTTAAAGCTTAATCAACTATAACGCGTCTTTATGTGAGCTGATTTCGCATGTACTGCAAAATGATCCGCATAAAGACGTACCATTAAGGAGAAGATAATGAGCTACAAACACATTTTGGTTGCCGTCGATGAATCACCGATGTCTTATGCTGCTGTTGAACAAGCACTTGAGTTGGCCAAAGATTTAAATAGTCGCGTAACGCTCATGAGCGTGATTGCAGTCGATCCATTTGTCGGAGTCGACTTCTATAAAGTAGCACCAGCTATCACCGACTATTTTCTACATGCTGAAAAAGTCGCTCAAGACCGTTTAGCCGAAGTAAAGCTCTCATTTGACCGTGATGAAATTGAGGTGGATACCAAAGTGATCCGCGGCATCTCTCCTTCTGAAGGTATTATTCATGTGGCCGATGAAGTCGGTGCAGATCTGATTCTGATGGGCTCACATGGCCGTACAGGTTTTAAAAAGATGATGTTAGGTAGTGTGGCGCAAAATGTTCTAACGCAGTCTCCAATATCTGTGCTGATCGTAAAAGTTTAAGTATTGTTTTAAATAAAAAAGACTGCCGAAGCAGTCTTTTTTATTTGGCAGAACTCGTTCACTTCATTTGCTTTTACTAATCTGCTGATGCAAATTTTGCAAATAATGCTCTGCTGCCGACTGTTGCATAAAAGTTTTTTGAAATAAACCCGAAGCCTGATGGTTATGCGGACTATATTCAACATTGACTTGAAATGTTCCCAGTTCAGCACTTTTCGCAATACGAATAGCAATAATATGAACGGTATTTAAATAAAACCCATCTTCAATTTTAACTAACATATCTGTTTTTACACTCTACATGTTTGTCTGCCCAATAGCCTGTATACAGAAGCCGAAAAAATACAGAATATTGAGCTAATCATCTGTTATGCCATAACATTATACCCATAAAATGCGATTTATTTCACACTATTCACATGAATGTTCATTATTTATAAAAATACCAATGTGCACTCTTCATGCTGTCATTCTTCAGTTTACATAAAAAAAGCCAGTCTACTGACTGACTTTTTTTATGCGTAGATCAGTTAAATACTTAACATACTGCTTAAAGTTTCACTGACATTTTTAGATTTCACTTGTGGTTTTAAAGCCTCAAGCTTCGCTTTCACTTCGCTACGCTGTGGCTCTGCCAATGTGTACCAACGTGACAAAACCTGAAGTAAACGAGAGCCAACAATTGGGTTTTTCTCATCTAAATATTTTGCCAGCCCAATGAAATGATCCACACCAAAACTCCATGTGTTCACTGGGTTTGCATTTAAACCACCACTCACTGAACGAATGCGGTTCGGCACGCCCAAATCATAATCGGCATGTGAAGTGAGGTATTGAATGGTTTCCGTCGTAGCACAAGGATGTGCCGCTTGAAGTGTGAACCACTGATCTAGTGACAAAGCCTCATCTTTAAAACGTAGGTAAAAATCACGTAAAGCCGCTTCTGCTTGCGGTGCATCATTCCAAACCAAGACACGTAGTGCACCTAAACGTTCAGACATATTGCCTGTGGCTTCATATTGCTGATATGCCAGCTCAAAAGCACTTTCATCGCCTTGACGCGCCATCATACTAAGCATGATGTTTTTCAGCGCACGGACACCCATGGCTTGTGAAAACTCTTTTTGCAAATCTGGGTCTAAAGCCAAATAAGTGTCTTTACAGAACGCACCTAACTCACGTGCTAATTTTTCAATCAAAGCATTACGTTGTTCTTGAATCTTCGCTGGTTCGTAGTCAGTGTCGATACGACTACCTAAATAACCTTCACTTGGCACATCAAATAAACGTGATGCCAAGAGTGGATCTTGTTCAAAAAGATCTGGTAGCGTGTTTTTAATGGCTTGAATATAAATATGCGCATCATGACCATTGAGTAAAATACGCTCAAGCAGTGTTTGCGTTGCTTGCCATTGGTTAAAACCATTGGTTTCGTATTGAATCAGGAACGCCAACTCTTCATCGGTATAGTTAAATTCTAAGTTGACGGGCGCAGAAAAATTACGCAGTAATGACACGACAGGTTTCGTGCTTAAACCGCTAAACACAATGCTGGCTTGGTCTTGGTCAAAAAGATACACACCGTCTTTGACTGCATTTTCAAATAAACTGTCTGAGTTTAAAACCAATTGCTCACCTGTTGCAGCATCGAACAGTGCTAAAGCGACAGGAATTGGAACAGCTTTTAGGTTCGGATACTTAGGATGTGCTTTTAAACTTTGCTTAAAGTTTAAAGTATAGGTTTGCGCAGCAGCATCATAATGACCTTCCGCTTCTAACTTTGGTGTACCAGGTTGGTTATACCATGTTAAGAAATTGGATAAATCTACGCCTGAACCTGCGGTTAAAGCGGCTACCCAGTCTTCAACGGTCACAGCTTGACCATCATGGCGTTCAAAGTACTCATCAGTTCCTTTACGGAATTTTTCTTTGCCCAATAAGGTAGCCATCATGCGGTTAATTTCCGCACCTTTTTCGTAGACCGTTGCAGTATAAAAGTTATTGATTTCCACAAAATGATCAGGACGCGGTGGATGAGACAATGGGCCTGAATCTTCTGGGAACTGATGCGCTTTGAGTACCGCAACGTCATCAATACGTTGAACCGCAGCAGACTGCAAATCTTCTGAGAAAGATTGATCACGGAAAACCGTTAAGCCTTCTTTTAAACACAATTGGAACCAATCACGGCAAGTAATGCGGTTACCTGTCCAGTTATGGAAATACTCATGGGCAATTACCGACTGTACACGCATAATCGCGGCATCTGTCGTATATTCTTCATCCGCCAAAACACATGACGTATTAAAGATGTTTAGACCTTTATTTTCCATCGCACCCATGTTAAACGCACTGGTAGCCACAATCATATAGTTGTCTAAATCATAGGGACGACCATAGTGTTCTTCATCCCAACGCATTGAATGCTTTAAGGCTTCCATTGCAATATGACATTTCGGAATATCTTTTTCTTCGGCATAAATTTCTAAAGCCACATCACGGCCTTCCGAGGTCACATAACGGTCTTTTAAAACAGCCAAATCACCAATCACACAAGCAAACAAATACGCTGGTTTTTTGGTTGGATCTTGCCAAATGGTATAGTGACGACCTTCGCCTGCCTCGCCCGCTTCAATCAAGTTACCATTGGCAAGGAGCACTGGATATTTTTTATCGGCTTCTACACGTGTGGTGAAAACTGAAAGGACATCAGGACGGTCTGGGTAAAAGGTAATTTTACGGAATCCTTCAGGCTCATTTTGGGTAACAAACAAATCTGATGCGGCTTGGTATAAACCTTCAAGTTGTGTATTTGACTCAGGATGAATGATCACCGATGTCTCAAGCTTGATCTGATTTGGTGCATTACGAATCACCAACTGCTCTGCATCAAGCGCATATTGCTCTTGGCTAAGTTGCTGACCATTCAGCACTAAACTTTTCAGCTCTAAATCACGACCGAGTAAAACCAAATCACCCTCGGTTTGGCGCGTCAGCTCCAGTACAGCATCAACTTGGCTATGCTCATCATAGACTTGAATATCGAGGTGAATGCTGTCTACTAAAAAAGATGGTTTTTGATAGTCTTTTAAATAGACGGTTTGATCTGCTTCAATAATTGGATTTGCCGCAATATTCATGTCATGTCCTAATGCTATTGGTCTACAGCTTTATATTGTGTATGTTTTGATCATACGACAAGTTTGCCATACTGTCTGTGTATGTTGAATGATATTTATATGGGCACGTTGAACAGGCTTTTCAATTCTATTGTTCTTATCCCGCTCATATGACTGCACCAAGTGAATAAGAAACAGACAACTCCTCACATCGTGCCGTGCTTGTCTAGCAATATTTGCACCAGCCTTTAGACTTGCACAGTGCCATTAGCTCTCCGCCATTCAAACGCTGAGAAACTTAAAGACATCGATAAGATCTAAAGCCAGCTCTTTTCAAATATCCAACTTAATTTTCAAATCGGCTACATTTTGTGCACAGTTTTTGCTTGTATCTAAATATGCATAGCGCATGATAAAACTTAAGCAAAATAAAAGAGGTGTGAGATGTACTTAAAAGACCATATCGTCCGCGTCGAAAATATAAAAATGCTGCAAGCAATGCATGCTGCAAAAATTGATCATAAAGTCATTGCCCTGTTCATGAGCTGTGAAGGAATACCTTTACAAGCACACGATGTCAGTAGCATTTTAAATCACTACGACACACTAGGGAGCAAAAAGTTGCCGAGCAAAAAAGTTCAAGCCATGATTGAAGCTAAAAAACTAGGTATGGAAGATGACTCTCTACCTTGCCCCGTTTAAATTCTACTAGTCCAAAAAATACGGTGCATGCCGTATTTTTTTTGCCCTATATTCGCCACTGCGTTGCTTCACCCATCTAGCGTTTACAAAGCACCTCTACTTGTTCAATTACACTGCAATTTACAACGCCTTTCTGAAATTTTAGCGTGTATAATTTGAGAAAATCCTGAGTTTCAAATTCATCTTATGTCGCTTCAAATTTTGCACAAACAACTTGATGAGAGCACGCCTTGTCCACTTTGTCAGGCGGCCATGTTTTGGGTGGATGCTGAACAATACGACAAAGAAATTAACTTTCATGAATGTAGCCACTGCCAACATCGTGTTTTTAGCAATTCCAATCTAAATTGCCACTGCGACAGTTGTTTAGCCCAGCGCAAAAAAATATTGAAAGAAACTCGTCAGCAAGAACAGCATAAAACCAAAACCAAGGACATTTATGAGTTTGAACTGGGTCAACTCAGTTTTATGCATAAATTATTTTTATTGGCCCTGTTAGATGGCTACGCACAAGAACATACACAGCATCAAGAGTTTATTGATTGGGAACAGATCAAATATTTTAGTGTCACCCCCAATTATCTATTTCAAAATAGTCTCGTCAAACAACTGGTAAAAGAACAAATCCTCGTTGCCAAAGATTTTGCCAGTGAAGCCCATCAGTATTATATTAATGTGCGTTTGGACGGCTACTCTGAACCCAGCCTATTTAGTGTTACGCAGCAGTTACGCTATTGGTTTTATGAAAACCTTAGCCTTGGTGTGCCTTTTAAGACCGCGGATGAAGTCAAAAATGCCTTGTACCAATTGCTCTATCAGGAAATTATCCAATTTATGCAGTTTTACTGTCGTACTTGGGGCATTCAAATTGCAGGAAATAACAGTTTCCAAGTGTTTTGTTATCGTTTACTCGATGTACTCGCGGTCGGACAAATTTATTATTTAATCCAAACTGCATTGGAGTATTTATATGAACGTAAAGCCTTACAACCCAGAAATGAAAACTTTATTAACACCAACTTACTGAAAAAAACTCTACAACAATACCGTGAACGCAGTGTGGCTGAAAAATGGGAAACATCAACTCTGCCTCGACCACATAACCTACCATTCAGCAAAATGAGCGAAGTCTTATTTTTCCGATTTTTAGGCTATGACGAAGCCATTTTCTTTCAGCCTGTCTCTCGTTCATGGCAAAAAATTGAACCACGTTTAAGTTTCTACTCACAAAAACGCTGTATGTACTGCGGTTCAAATGAGCTCACCGTAGATTATGATGCCGACCAATATGTGACTTTATTTTGTCGCAAATGTAAGCATCAAGACCACTATTTCACCAAATAAGGGCATCCACTATGACCCAGCTTTTAGACCTGTCCTTGCTTAACACAAAACAATCGATTCAAGACCAAACCGATGTCTTGGTGGCATATGTTGCTGAAGCTTGGACTGCCCTGCAAACGCAACAACCTTTGGTACAATGTATCACCAACAGTGTGGCTGCCAACTATGCAGCCAATGTTTTATTGGCTGCAGGCGCCTCACCTGCCATGATTGATAATCCCTTTGAAGCTGAAAGTTTCACACGCATTAGTGCAGCGCTCAGTATTAATCTAGGTACGCCAACCTCTGAACAAATGCAAGCCATGCAAATCTCGGCACAAACCGCGCAGCAGCAAAACATTCCGTGGGTATTAGACCCTGTGGGATATGGGCCGTTTTTAAAGTGGCGCTCTGAAATGGTGAATCAGCTGTTAGCTTTTCAACCCACGGTTATTCGTGGAAATGCATCTGAAATCAGCACACTTGCGGGAAACCAGATCGAAACCAAAGGCGTTGATAGTACTGCAAGCAGTGCTGATGTTTACCATCAAGCAAAAACACTTTTAGCGCAGGCTGAAGTCATTGCCATTTCTGGTGAGTCTGACTATATTCTCTCCAAACAACTTGATGCTGTAATCCAAGTCAATGGTGGTTCACATTTACAACCCAAAGTTACTGCTACAGGTTGTGCCCTTGGTGCATTAATTGCAGCCTATAGCGCAGTCACCAATCCTGTCATTGCAGCGCTGTCTGCGCATGTCCACTTTGCCATTGCTGGGCAGCTTGCATATGCCCGAAGCCAAAGCACAGGAAGTTTTAATGTAGCGTTTATGGATCACATTCATCAAATGAAAGCTGAAACCATTTATAAATATGCGGATATACAGCTTATCCGTACCTCAGCCTAAATAAAGTATGGCGAGAGTTTCTGCTTAGGTAACTTCTCGCCCTAAAAGCACGTTCATCGCCGCTTCTAGCAGAGTCAGCACATCTAATTTACAGATACACATTAAACCCATACCAATAAAATAATCAGGCGTATGTTGCATATAAAAGTTGATATGACGACTGGCTCGATTTCGAAGCCGAATCAATTGTTCAGGCGTGGTCTGCGGCAGTACACAAGGATGCACAAACACATCCTCACTGCGCTGTTGCACATTCACATGACGGTTTTGCATTAGATCAAGAACCTGTAAGTAATCCTTAGGCATTGGCACTTCTGCACGCGGATAAAAGCGTTTTGAACGTGAAGCAAACAGCCGATATACTTTTGGCTGCATCAAACTCGAAACAAACCATAACTGACGCGTGGGATATTTTAAACGATAACCCAAGGTCACTCGAATTGCGGATAAAAGTGTTCTGTTTTGATTTCGGTAATCAGGTAAAAAAGCTGCACGCGAGCTAAGAATATATAAAGGTTGATGCGCTGTCTTAAGCTTCAATATAGCAATAATATTTTGCCCAACTATTTTTCCGCGATGATAAAAACGAATAATTGGTAATGCCACTACATCAGGGTTATATACTAATTGATGTAGTTCTTCTTGGATTGCATTTGGGAAAATTTGTCGATCAAAAGTTTCAAGCTCTTCAAATAGAACTTGTTTTTTCTCTACTGAAAGCTTTTTAAAATCAACGACCTTTTCCATAAGTTGCATGAAGTATTTCCGTTCTTATTTTGATCACTTGTTTTACTGCTATAGTCTAAATGCAATGCTTTGATAACCATAGGGATAGAAACAAGCTGTCTTCACCAAACAGGTAATTTCAAGTACGCAATACGACAACCCAATTGCGGGCATAGAATAACTGCTTTTTATTTAAGTGCATAGCGCTTATTTTATAAGCAGAAAAAATGCCAGCACAAAGCTGGCATTTTTTCTCACAATCTATTATTGCAATGATTAAGCAGTACGATAGCTAATATTCACGGTCTTAATTCGGTTTGAATCCAACTCAAGCACTTCAAAGTGAACACCACGGTAGTCCAGTTGAGTCCCAACGTGTACATCACCATGAGTTTTATCTAGGATTAAACCGGCAACACTAATATAGCCCGCATCTTCTTCAACCAAATCGATCATCCCAAGTTCCAGTTCAAGCTGATATAAATCCAGCATGCCTGTCGCCTTCCACGTCTGATCATCAACCTTCACCAAATCAAGTTGCTCATCGGCATCGGGAAATTCACCAGCAATCGCTTCAAATACGTCAAGCGGTGAAACAAGGCCCTGCACATTACCAAACTCATCGCTCACCAAAACCAATGAACCTTTAGACGTTCTTAACGTATTAATCGCATCAATGACTTTCATTTTTTCAAAAATGTAAATTGGACGATGACGTTTGATCAGGTCTTTCAATTGCTCTTCATCATCTAAGACATCGAGCAATTCTTTGGCGCGCGCAATGCTGATCACTTTATCCAAGCTACCGCGGCACACTGGAAATAAACTGTGCGGCACAGACAGTACCTGTTCACGAATTTTCTCAGGTGAATCATCAAGATTGACCCACGAAATTTGACTACGCGGTGTCATGATCGACGCGACCGAACGTTCAGCCAATGTCAATACACCGCCAATCATATAACGTTCTTCATCCGCAAAAGTTTCTTGTGCTTGAAGCTGATCAGGGTCTTCAGCTTGGAGCTTGCCACCCATGAGTTTTAAAATAGAATCCGCAGTACGATGACGTAGTGGAATTTTCGCTTCATGTTTTGCCGCATTACGCTCACCAAACTGGTTAAAGGCTTCAATCGCAATGGCAACACCAATACCCGAATAGATATAACCTTTAGGAATGTGGAAGCCGAAACCTTCCGCAATCAGGCTGATACCAATCAAGAGTAAGAAGCTTAAACACAAGATGACCACAGTCGGATGACGGTTTACAAAAGTCATTAATGGTTTCGACGCCAACAGCATGACCACCATGGCAACGACCATAGCCACCATCATCACATTAATGTTGTCGACCATACCAATCGCGGTAATCACCGAATCCAGTGAGAACACCGCGTCAAGGATCACAATCTGTGCCACAACTGCGGTGAAACCTGCGTAGACCACATTGGTGGTCAGCTTAACTTCGGGCTTACCTTCAATTTTTTCATGCAATTCGGTAACGGCTTTATAGACTAGGAACAAGCCACCAAATAAAAGAATGAGATCTCGCCCAGAGAATGTCCAATCTAAGACAGTAATCAGCGGTCGAGTCAACGTGACTAACCAAGTAATGATAAACAACAAGCCCAAGCGCATTAAAAGTGCAAGCGACAGACCAATGACACGCGCTTTATCACGTTGCTCAGGAGGAAGTTTTTCGGCCAAAATGGCAATAAAGACTAGGTTATCAATACCTAAAACAATTTCTAATATAATAAGTGTAAGTAAACTTACCCATATTCCCGGATCTAATAAAAATTCCATTATTTTATTACCCCAGAATTATGTTTCTGTTTTAAAAGCATAGACCTGCACGGCGACGGATCCATATTTATGACCTGTTCAACTAAAGATGAAATAATTATGCCTGAGATATTTGGCTTGTAATAATTTTTTTATAGTTTTTAACAAAATTTTAATATTCGACCACTTATTATGCAAAAAATACATAAAAATATCGAAATCTCTGTTCGAAATTTTGTCACTTAATGCCAATTGTCGCATTCAATAAAGATTAGACGCGGCGGTCACTTTTTAGTTTTTCTAATTAAACGCACCTTAAAACAAAAAGCAAACAATTGTTTTTATTAAATTATTTATTTTAATAATAATTAAAAAACATCAATTTACTACATTTATGGCTCCTATGAATGACACTTTTTGTTAAAAACGCTAGTTCACAAATCCATTTTTTTCACTAAAATGAAACACGACCAGCATTATTGTAAGATTGGTCAGTTGCTCGAACCAAGGATGTACGGATTGATAGTCCGATCAAAATAATCGAAGACAGGATTCATCGCTATGAACAATGAAAAAGCATTGACCTTCAGTAAGACGTCAAAGATGCTTGCGAATACTAGCTATGAAGGCGTATATCTGCATTTAGACTCCTCATTTGATCAGCATCAAGTTAAAGTTCTGGTTTCGCATAATAACCAAAAGTTTGAAATGCACTTGCCTATCGTTCTACAGGACGGTTTTCCGATGGCTAAACTTTCTTTGGATTCTCACCAGAATGCTGAAGTCGAAGATGAAGTTGTACAATTTGCGCAAAGTATTGTGAGCTTCCATCAGGATAAAGACAGTTATGCCCTGTCTCTTCTAAACAGCCACGCTTAAATTTTCTTGATTACTGGCCAAGGTTATCCATTAACAAATTTCGTTTATGGTGATAAATCCAGTAATTTTGTATTGATAAGTGTATGAGTGTTCACATAAAATGTGTTCAAATGATCTATAAAATAAAAATACGATTCACGGGGAATCCGTCACATGACCAAAAAGTACAGTAAGTTCCTACCAGGTTCTGAAGATTTTTCTTTAGAAAGTTTTCCATTTTACTGGGTAACACAAGTACATGCACAGTATGTACTCAATGTCGATCACGCTTTAAAAAAGTATGGTTTAGATAACTCACGTCGTCGTATTTTACTAGCTCTAGATTCAAAGCCACATGCCAGTGTTTCTGATTTATCTGACATGGTGGTCTCTAAAATGTCGACAACCACCAAAATTGTTTATCGTTTAAAAGATGAAGGATTGGTTGAAACTTATTCTTGTGAAGACGATGCTCGTATCACCCGCGTCCTTCTCACCGAAAAAGGTGTTGAAATGACCAATAAGATTAATGATCTCACCAGTGTTGTGCTTGAGCAATCATTTGAAGGCTTAACACCTTTGCAAATTGAAAAAATGATGGAAAGCTTAAAACACGTGTTTAAAAATTTAGCTCGCTAAACCGCTTAAAAGTCGAAAAAGTTGAGTTGGGGACTCTCTTTTTCGACTTTTATTTTCGGCACATGTGAACATTCAAACTCTTTAACAGGAAAGCCTTGTACAAAGGATTGAATATTTGGTGATTTCCAGCTGAGCCACTCCTCTAAGCGTTGATGTGGAATCACGATTACTGAACGCTTCACATCACCCGGCTCATGAAACTCCCGCATCATTGGGTGGTCTATAGCATCCATTGTAAGCATGGTTGCTGAAGGCACTACCTCGCCTGCTATACGACAGATTTCATAAAGTGCAGCAACAAATATCACTTGCCCATCCTGTCGTCTGACACCCCATCTCTGTGGCTTTTGTTCTATATATTTTGACTCATAAAATTCAAAAACTGGGATCACCCCAAACTGATATTTGGAAGTCGCTTCAATAAAACTGGCCTTTTGCAGAAGTGTCTCACTTCGAGCATTATAGGTTTTGCTTGCAATATTCTTATCTTCGGCCCATTTCGGTATTAAACCAAAATGTACCTTACACCACTCAAATCCTAAATTTGATTTGAACAATAAAGGCAACTCATAACCAGGATAGACTTCTTCGACATAATCAAAAGGAATTTCAGGGAGACCAAACTGTTGTACTTGAGCAAGGGTTAGAGGTTTAAAATTAGCGCACATGGATTTTCATCCAACTTGATGGTTAACAATAGTATGACGAGCTTTATATAATGAATTGTATAAGGCTTTTATCCGCAGCGTCTAGCTGAAATACTTGTTTAGCCCTATGCTTAAACCCATTCATAGCTCTAAGCAAGCGCCAATCTATAGATCACTATTACCCAAAATTAAATCAGTCTTATTGTTTTCCTCTAAGGATAGAGTACGACTTATTTCGTCCAATAAAAAAGCCTCCGAAGAGGCTTTTTTAGATTTACAGATTAGTCACCTGTATAACCTTTTAACTTCAAGCGTGCAGCATGCAGAAGTGGCTCTGTATAACCTGATGGCTGCTCACCACCTTTAAACACTAAGTCATACGCTGCTTTATATGCATAACCATCGAAGCTTGGTGCCATAGGCGTGTAAAGCGGATCGTTTGCGTTTTGTTCATCAACGATTTTCGCCATACGCTGCATCACTTCTTCAACTTGCGCCGCAGATACGATGCCATGACGTAACCAGTTTGCAACGTGTTGAGATGAAATACGTAAAGTTGCACGGTCTTCCATTAAACCCACGTTATTGATGTCTGGAACTTTCGAACAACCTACACCCAAGTCAACCCAACGCACAACATAACCCAAGATCCCTTGAAGGTTATTTTCAAGCTCTTTGGTTTTCTCTTCTTCAGTCCAGTTGGTATCTGTCGCTAAAGGTGGTGTTAACAAATCATCTAATGATAAAGGCTCTGTATTCAATAATTCTTTTTGACGCTCAGACACGTTGCATTGGTGATAGTGAATCGCATGAATGACAGCACCAGATGGAGAAGGAACCCATGCACAGCTTGCGCCCGCTTCTGGATGTTCAATCTTGGTTTTGTACATGTCTAAAAGCATATCTGGTTTTGGCCACATGCCTTTACCAATTTGTGCTTTACCACGTAAGCCCGCTTGAAGACCGATCATCACGTTACGGTTTTCATATGCTGGGAACCAAATTTGTGATTTCACTTCGCCCTTACGAACGAATGGACCTGCTTCCATAAAGGTATGGATTTCATCTCCAGTACGGTCCATGAAACCCGTGTTAATGAAGATCGTACGGTCTTTCGCTTGAGCAATACAGTTTTTCAAGTTTACAGAAGTACGACGTTCTTCATCCATGATACCGATTTTTAAAGTTTTTGCAGGCAAGCCAAGCGCTTGTTCTGAACGCTCAAACAACTCAACAGCAAAAGCAACTTCTTCAGGACCATGCATTTTAGGTTTTACGATGTACATTGAACCTTTACGAGAGTTCTTGTTTTCGTTTTCACCTTTAATGTCTGCAAAAGACAATAGCGGAGTAATTAATGCATCCATGATACCTTCGTAAATTTCAGCACCATCTACCAAGATCGCAGGGTTGGTCATTAGGTGACCCACGTTACGAAGAAGCATCAATGAACGGCCATGAAGTTTCGTTTCACCACCGATCAAGTTTTTGTGTGTACGGTCTTTATTCAAAGTACGCGTAACAGTTTTACCATTTTTCTCGATAGACTCTGAAAGTGTACCCTTCATCAAACCTAACCAGTTACGGTAGCCTTCAACTTTCTCTTCTGCATCTACAGCAGCGATCGAATCTTCTAAGTCTTGAATTGTGGTTAAAGCAGACTCAAGTACTAAATCTTTTACGCCAGCCGCATCTGTTTTACCAATTGGGCTGTTTGCATCAACTTCAATCACAACGTGTAGGCCGTTGTTTAAAAGTACGATTTCTGTTGGAGCAGATTCTTCGCCATTGAAACCAACAAATTGTGCTTCTTTATCCAAAGTCGATGTCGAACCGTCTTTTAACGTCACAACTAGCTTTTTGCCTTCAACTGCATATTTTGTCGCATCAGCATGCGAACCATTCGCTAATGGGAAGGTTTCATTTAAGAAGTTTTTAGCAAATGCAATAACTTTGTCGCCACGCACAGGGTTATAGCCTTTACCTTTTTCCGCGCCACCGTCTTCTGGGATCACATCAAAACCGTAAAGTGCGTCGTATAAAGAGCCCCAACGTGCGTTTGCAGCATTTAAGCAGTAACGTGCATTACGCACAGGTACTACCAATTGCGCACCAGCCAATAATGCGATTTCTTCATCTACATTTTCTGTGCTGATTTGGAAATCTTCTACTTCTGGTACTAAGTAGCCAATTTCAGTAAGGAAAGCTTTGTAAGCTCCAAGTTCAAATTTGTTGTTGCGGTGCCATTCATCGATCTTCGCTTGAATGTCGTCACGCTTAGCCAATAGTGCTTTGTTCTTTGGGCTAAGATCGACAACGACTTGTTCAAAGTTTTTCCAGTAAGTTTCACTGTCCAAACCTGAACCTGGAAGTGCTTCATTTTCGATGAAATCGTAAAGTTCTTTAGCAATCGCTAACTTGCCTTTTTGAATACGTGCAGTCATTGTCTTTCCTGATATTGCTACTTTTTATACAAGAGATTCTAGTATACCGATTTAAACTTGGCTGAATAGTAATATCACTGTGCGAAATAGTGATCATTTTTTATTTAATAAAGTATACAAACTACCAAATAAAATACTGCTCAAGGCACAAGCATTATCAATTTACAAAATGCTCTTTAGTAGTTTATTAAGTTTTTGAAATGCCGAAATTAGACTTAAGTGCAGTTTTGTATATTTTTTACACTTAAAACCAATATTCTCCCTATTTTCAATCCTGATTAAGCCATGATTATTCAAAAAAGTCGATAAATTAATCGATGAAAATGCACATAAAAAAAGCACCCTTTTGGGTGCTTATATTTTTAAATTTCTTCTTGTTGTTTACTTGCTTCAGCTTGTATTTGTCGATGTGCTTCATTCAAGTAATCATCTGATTGCATTTCCAATAAACGTGAACGCGTGCGTTCAATTTCAAAGGCTAATTTATCACCAGAGTACAATTCAATAATTGTATCTTCTGAGGTTAAAATCAGTTTTACCCCACGGTCATAAAACTCATCGACCAGATAAATAAAACGACGTGTGCCTTCAGAAAGATAATCGGTCAAATGCGGAACATTACTCACCAACACCGTATTATAAATATTTGCAATTTCGATAAAGTCAGCAGGACTACGTGGTTTTAAACACAGCTCTGAATACTCACACCATAAAACATCTTCAGTATGACCGACCGTTTCTACAATACGATTATTAATAATAATCGGCTCATCTGAAATGTTTTGAGTCTGTGTCAATGCGCTAAAACGCTGTGCGATCCAGCGTTGGTGCTCATGTGTTAAAGGTGATTTAAAGAGTTGCGCTTGCTTTAAAACACGCAAACGGTAGTCCACGCCTGCATCTACATTTAAAATCACACACTGCTGCTTCACCATTTCAATGGTTGGAATGAAACGATCACGGTGAATGCCGTTTTTATATAAACCATCTGGCGCAATGTTTGAGGTTGCCACCAAGGTAATGCCACGTGCAAAAAGCTTTTGGAACAAATCACTAAGAATCATGGCATCCGTCACATTCGAGACGAAGAACTCATCGAAACAAATGACCACTGCTTCTTTATAAATTTGATCTGCAACCGCATCTAAAGGGTTACGCTGACCTGAAAGCTTGTTGAGCTCACGATGTACATGTTGCATAAAATGGTGAAAGTGCATCCGTGTTTTACGACGAAATGGAATTGAGTCATAAAACTGATCCATCAACCATGTTTTACCACGACCTACACCACCCCACATATATACACCACGGGGAGAAGTTTGACGGCGGAAACGACGGAATGCTTTTTTAGATGCCTTAAAACGTTGAATTAATTCATGCCATACGCGATCCAGCTCATGAACGGCCTGAGCTTGTGCCTCATCAGACATGAACTGCCCGGATGCTAAGGCTTGAGCATAACGCTCTGCAGGAGATAAGGGACTGAATGCGGTAGGTGAATTAAAATCTGACATATCATTTAATACTGTTTTTAGGCTATATCAATTATAGCGGAGTGGAAAAGTTAATATATAACACTTTGGCATAATTATGCTTAGGCTATTTCCCATATTGTCGTGGACTGTAACCAAACCACCGTTTAAATGCATGATTAAAGGCTGCAGGCTCCGAGTAACCCAATAACTCTGCAATCATTTCAATGGAATATTCCTGATATTCCATTAAATGTAGTGCACGGTCTTTCATTAATTGCTCACGAATTTGTTTATAACTGCTATTTAACTGTTGCAACTGGTGTCTTAAGGTTCGCTCTGGCAAATTCAACGCTTGTGCGGTTTCAGCCATGGTCGGCAGTAAACCACGTTGTAACTCCAAATAATCCTGTACCCGCTGAATCAGACTCGGCTGTTCTGCCGTTTCTTCCAAACGTTGTAATTCCACCTGACATTTGCCTGCATAAACGTTAAATGTCATCAAATCTGCTGAGGGAATTGGTACATTTAAAACCCATTCATCAAACCAAAATTCAGCTTGCTGCGTACCAAAACTGACTTGCTGACCATAAACCTGCTGGTAGAGCGCCAGTTTTTTCGCATCATCAGGTCGTGCAACAGGTAAAGTAATTCGAATCTCAGGCATTTCCAGCCCAATCATCTTATAAATATCTTGTAAAAACTTATAGGTTCCCGCTATTTCAGAATGTGCACGCAACTGTCCCACAGGTGTTTGCAAGTCTCGTGGTAGATAACACAGTGCGACTTGATCATTTTGTTTTTTTAAACCCAATAAGCCACTCAAATGTGTCAAACTTTGATAGCGAATACCCTGTTCTAACGCGGTATGTGTCGTTGGACTGGTCATCAATAACATCAGTAAAGGGCCATATCCTGCCAAGACATAATGCTGACCAATGAACAAGCCTTGCTCAGGCTCAATATCCTCTGCAATGATTTTCAAAATATCCCACTCTAGAGCAGGATGGATGATCGCATTCGGATCAAGCGACTCCACACGTAAGCCAATGCTTTGTAACTTTTGATCGACTGCGACTCCTGCTTTACGCATTCCTTGAATCAAATACATCAAGCCAAGTACAGAACGTTTCATAATCAATTAAAAGCAAAATATTGGCCTATGTTTTACTACAGCCACCTAGCGTACAACAATTGCCGAATCTATCAATTTTCTTGTCAGGGCTATCATAGACCTTCTGGATAGTTGCTCTACAATAAAGTAAAACAAAAAGGAAAAACAAATGCAGGCAGCAAATTCAACACCCCCGCAGGTAAAAATCGCCATTATTGGTGCAGGCTTTGGTGGTTTAGCGATGGCTATTCGCCTTTTGCAAAATAATATTCGTGATTTTGTAATTTTGGAAAAAGCCAGTGAAATAGGTGGCACATGGCGTGAAAACCAATATCCGGGCGCTGCTTGTGATGTACAGTCACATCTCTACTCCTTGTCTTTTTCACCCAAGACCGACTGGTCTAAACGTTATGCTGAAGCACCTGAAATTTATCAATACATGCAAACACTTACCGCTGAGCATCAATTGCAGCCTTATATCCGCTTTCACACCGAAGTCAGTGCTGCACATTACTTAGATAATCAGTGTTTATGGCAACTCACCCTTAATCAAAATGAAACTCTGACCGCTCAATTTGTCATTTTCGCATCTGGTCCACTGCATGTACCACAAATTCCACATATTGCGGGCATCAAGAAGTTTAAGGGCAAAGTTTTCCATTCATCACAGTGGGATCATAACTATGACCTCAGCAATAAAAATGTTGCCTCTATTGGCACTGGGGGTAGCGCGATTCAATATATTCCTGAAATTGCAGAAAAAGTGAAGCAACTATACGTACTACAAAGGACAGCTGCATGGGTTATTCCTCGGGATGAACGTCGTTATTTACCGATTGAGAAAACACTGTTTAATCGATTTGATTGGTTTCGAAAAATTCATCGAGCTCGTCTGTATTGGACAAATGAATCTCGTGTAGTTCCCATTATGAAACCAAAGGTCATGAAATATGCACAAAAACTAGCAGAAGCGTATATTCACCATCAAGTCAAAGACCCTGAAACCGCAGATAAGCTGATTCCCAACTATATTATGGGTTGTAAACGCATCTTGGTCTCCAACAAGTATTACCCAAGCTTTAACCGTAAAAATGTTGAATTGGTTACCGATGATATTTTGGAGTTAACTGAGGACAGTATCATCACCAAAGATGGAAAAAAGCGTCCTATTGATTGCCTCATCTATGGCACAGGTTTTGTGACTGACCCACGTATTTATCTTAAATCCTTTAGCTGTACAGGGCTGAATCATGTTGAGCTTACAGACGCGTGGAAAGATGGAGCCGAAAGCTTCTATGGGATTAGCACCAAAGGCTTCCCAAACTTATTTCAGCTTTTAGGGCCCAATACAGTCTTAGGTCATAACTCGGTTATTTTTATGATTGAGTCACAAGTAAATTACATTCTACAGCTCATCGAGATGGCACAAAAAATCCAATCTCAAGCAATCGTTGTGAAAGCAGATATTCAAGACCAATTTAATCAGCATTTACAAAGTCAATTTACAGATACCATTTGGCAATCTGGCTGTGTCAGCTGGTATCAACAAGCGGACGGGAAAAATTTCTCTTTATGGCCAAGCTATACATGGAAATATTGGCTAAAAACACGAAAAGCCAATCCAGCAGACTATCGTTTTTTAAATTCTAAGCAAGATAGTCAAGCAATAAGTTAAGATCGCGGTCATAATAAGTTAGTATTTTTTCACACTTTATTTGACATGCAATCGTTTTGGTTGATTTTTCAGCTTCTTATTTGTTTAGCACTTGGATTTGTTTTGGCGCGTCGTTTACCCAAATGGCTTGAACGACTTGCCTTTCAAATCCTCCCCTATTTTACTTATATTCTCTTAATCGCAATTGCGATTGAGTTTTCAACGACTTTGCATAACATTGCCCAACCTTGGCAGATACTCAATCATGCAGCGCTTTTAGCAGTGATGACCAGTATCGGTGCTTTTGTCTGTTGTTACATATTATTTAAACTTTTGGGCTACCAACCGAGTCATGGCAAAGTGTCCATGAGCCTTGTGAGCAAATCATTAATCAATATCAGTTATGCATTTATCGCACTGGCCTTGGGTTATGGCTTTGCAGAGCTATCTTCAAGTTTCGGCTATACCCTTCATATCAGCACATGGAACTTGTTACTGGTTTTTATGTTCCTGATCGGGCTTGATTTAGCCTATTCCCCACTAGATCGCTCATGGTTGAACTGGCAAATACTGCTCGTACCACTTGGTTGTATTCTGGGTTCAATTATCGGGGCGTTTGTAACGGCCTATTTTGTGCCGAGCATTCAACTAAAAGACCTGATTATGTTGTCTCAAGGTTATGGTTTCTACTCTATGACTGGCATTGTGGTCACGGAGTTAAAGAATGCACATTTAGGCAGTATTGCACTGATGAATGATTTGTTCAGAGAAATCTTTGCGATTATGTTTATGTACATTATTGGCTGGCGTTACCCTCGCTCTGCAATTTCATCTGCAGGAGCTACAGCAATGGATGTTACACTACCGATGGTCAAACAAGCCTGTGGGAATGACTTTATTCCACATGCCATGGTGAGCGGTTTCATCCTGTCAGTTTTGGCACCGATTGTTGTCAGTGTATTGGCTGCTCTGTAAAGTATAGCACTCTATTCAATGCAGTCTTTTTATTTTGCTGTTGCCACTTCGCTCACCAACAATTCTTTTAAGATTTAATCCATAAAAAAAGCCTTTCGAAAGAAAGGCTTTTTAAATTTCTAGTCGCTTAAAGCGTCGCTAAAATATCTTTGAGCATCTGACACGGATTTGCAGACTGCGTAATTGGTCGACCAATCACTAGATGTGTTGCACCGTCTAACATTGCTTGTTTTGGCGTTACGATACGTTTTTGGTCATCCGCACTTGAACCCTCAGGGCGAATGCCCGGCGTCACCAAGGCAAACTCTGAACCTAAAGTCTCACGCAGCATTTTTGCTTCTTGCGCTGAACATACCACACCATCTAAACCACTGTCTTTAGTCAGTTTTGCTAGACGCTTGACTTGTTCAAATGGTTCAATATCCAGACCAATATCGGCTAAATCTTCACGGCCCATTGAAGTTAACACCGTTACTGCAATCAGTTGAGTATTATAATTGCCAGCCTTTAAGCGCTCAACACAGGTTTCCATCATTTTACGGCCACCTGAAGCATGGACATTTACCATCCAAACCCCCATATCTGCAGCAGCACATACCGCTTGCGCAGTCGTATTTGGAATATCGTGAAATTTTAGATCTAGAAAGACTTCAAAGCCTTCACCATGTAAAGCTTTAACAATAGATGAGCCTTCATGGGTAAATAATTCTTTACCGACTTTTACACGGCATAATTGAGGGTCTAATTGCCCAGCAATTGTCATTGCGTCATAATGACTTTTTGCATCTAAGGCAACAATAATACTCATGGGGAGACCCTTCAAACTCACAAAATTATGGCATTATACGGATTAAGCCTAAAACGACCAAGACTATTTTTCTAAAAACCATTTAAAATTCAAACTAAGTTATTTATTCATATACTTTTTATATAGTTATCAATATTTTAAAGCACAATAAAAAACGCCTTTGGCTATATATCCAAAGGCGTTTAAATCAAACTTGCTTCAATACTTCCTAAGATAAAAATCTTACTTCATATTGTGGCTTAAAGCGGTGTAGATGGACGATCATTAGGATTGATGTCTAACACCGTTTTTTCATGTCTTGTATGTGCTGCAGCTTCAGCAGCAGCCAACTGAGCGGATTGAATCTGCTCTTTACGAAGGTGATCAATGTCTTTACGTAGTCGCTTAATTTCCCAACCTTTCTGGAATACACGAAATACCTGAACACCAATTAACAAACCCAACACAATCCCTAAAGCCATTGTCAATAATAACAATAGACCTAAACGCATTGCTGGAACCTGTATAAACAACAGATCAACGGTTAGCTCAGTTCCGTTTTGTAGTACCAAAGCTAGGCAGTAGCCAAACAGTACAATTAATAATGCGAATAATACGTAACGCATAAGCACCCCAATAAATTTTATTCGCCTGCAGTCTCATTTACTGCATCACGTAATGCTTTACCTGGTTTGAAGTGTGGAACAGCTTTAGCAGCCACTTCTACTGACTTACCCGTTTTAGGATTACGCCCAACACGAGGTTCACGGTGATGGAGTGCAAAACTACCAAAACCACGAATTTCAATACGATTATCTGAAGACAAAGATTCAATCATTTGATCAATCATAATCTTAACAGCTTCTTCCACTAATGGCTCTGCTAAGTGCGGGTTTTTAAGAGAAATACGCTCTATTAAGTCAGACTTATTAAGTGCTTCAGTAGTCATCTGCGACCTCTTTAATTATCAAGCTACCTTGTAGATAGATTGATAATAACCTGTTTAAATACAAAACGGTAGCGTAATAAGTGAATACTACGCTACCGTTTATTGTATTTGTGTAAAAAGTATTAGTTAACTTACATTAACAATACAATTCAAACATCTACTTAGTTGCCCATTTGAGCTTTGATCAAATCACCAATAGTCTTAGGACCATTGTCTTGACCAGTAGTTGCTGTCTTCAAGTTAGCAACTGCTTCTTTCTCTTCAGCTTCGTCTTTCGCTTTGATAGACAAGTTGATAGAGCGAGATTTACGATCTACGTTGATGATTTTCGCTTCAACTTCTTGACCAACTTCAAGGAACTTAGTTGCATCTTCAACGCGGTCGCGGTTGATTTCAGATGCTTTAAGAGTCGCTTCAACTTCGTCAGCTAACTTAAGTGTTGCGCCACGAGCGTCAACAGCAGTTACAGTACCTTTTACAAGCGCACCGCGTTCGTTAGCAGCTAAGAAATCGTTGAACGGATCGCTGTTCATTTGCTTGATACCAAGGCTGATACGGTTGCCTTCAGCGTCTACAGACAAGATAACCGCTTCAACTGTGTCACCTTTCTTGTAACGACGGATAGCTTCTTCGCCTTGTTCGTTCCAAGAAATGTCAGACAAGTGAACTAGACCATCGATACCGCCTGGTAAACCGATGAAGATACCGAAGTCAGTGATTGACTTGATAGTACCTGAAACTTTTTCACCTTTGTCGTGGTTCTTAGCAAACTCTTCCCATGGGTTAGCACGAGTTTGTTTGATACCAAGAGAGATACGACGACGCTCTTCGTCAACTTCAAGAACCATAACATCAACTTCATCACCAATCTGAACAACTTTAGATGGGTGGATGTTTTTGTTAGTGTGATCCATTTCAGAAACGTGTACTAAACCTTCAACGCCTTCAGCGATTTCTGCGAAACAGCCGTAGTCAGTTAAGTTAGTTACGCGAGCTTTAACGATTGAACCTTTAGGGTAACGGTTCATGATCGCTAACCATGGATCTTCGCCTAATTGCTTAAGACCTAAAGATACGCGGTTACGTTCTTTGTCAAACTTAAGTACTTTAACAGTAACTTCTTGACCAACTTCAACAACTTCTGATGGGTGCTTGATACGCTTCCAAGCCATGTCAGTGATGTGAAGAAGACCATCAATACCGCCAAGGTCAACGAATGCACCGTAGTCAGTAAGATTTTTGATAGTACCAGTAACTGTTTGACCTTCTTCAAGCTGAGCAAGAAGAGCTTCACGGTCAGCTGAAGATTCAGCTTCCATAACAGCACGACGAGATACAACAACGTTGTTACGTTTAGCATCAAGTTTGATTACTTTAAATTCTAACTCTTTACCTTCTAAGTGAGTAGTATCACGAATAGGACGAGTATCAACTAAAGAACCTGGAAGGAACGCACGAACTGGACCGATGTCAACAGTGAAACCGCCTTTAACTTTACCAGAGATAACACCAGTAACGATTTCGCCGTCTTCAAAGATTTTTTCAAGTTTAGTCCAAGTTTCAGCACGTTTCGCTTTTTCACGTGATAAAACTGTTTGACCCATGCCGTTGTCAAGCGCTTCAACAACAACATCAACAGTGTCGCCAACTTGAACTTCAAGTTCGCGTTGTTCATTTAAGAATTCAGCGCGGTCAACAATACCTTCTGATTTAAGGCCAGTGTCAACTGTTACCCAATCAGAATCGATGTTTACTACAACGCCTTGGATGACAGCACCCTTTTCAACGTTGATGTTTAATTCGCTTTCTTCAAAGAGGGCTGCAAAAGATTCGGTCATGATATACCTGATAAAGTCAGCGGTCTTGGATCAGACAAGGCCGGTTTAGTTAAGCGTCTACATAGTCCATTTTGAACTGATCAAGCTATGCTTCTGCTGAATATAAAAATTCGTTAGTTTGCTAATTGCTTATCAATATAAGCCATCATAAGCTGAAACACCTCATCAATGTTCAATTCAGAACTATCAATGATGTAGGCATCAGTTGCTGGTCTGAGTGGAGCAACTTCGCGCTCCATGTCACGTTTATCACGCGCCTCAATATTAGCTAAAATATCGTTTATTTTAGCATCCAGCCCCATACCCTGCAACTGCTTTACTCTGCGTTCAGCACGAGATTGGGCTGAAGCGGTTAAATAAATCTTGGCTTGAGCCTCTGGAAAGATGGATGTGGCCATATCTCGACCATCTGCAACCAAGCCCGGTGCTTGTGCAAAAGCATGCTGGCGATCAACCAGCGCAGCTCTAAGCTCAGGAATTGTTGCAACTTTTGATGCAAACTCACCAACTCGCTCAGTTCGAATGGTTTGACTAACATCCTCACCATTGAGCAAGACTTGTGTGCCTTGTGCAGAACTTAAAAATTGTATGTCTAAATGTTTAGCAATTTCGACACATTGACTCAATTCACTTGACAAAGCATCCAACAAATCCTGTTGATGCAATGACAGGCCCAACAAGCGATATAACGCTCCCGAATCAAGTAAATGAAATTGATAATGAGCTGCTATTTTCGCAGCTAGTGTGCCCTTACCCGAACCACTTGGACCATCAATTGTGATTATTTGAACTGTCATTGCTTACCCAAAGTTTGTTATACAGATTTAGCGAGTTTTGAAAAACCTAGTTTAATCGCAGATTTAAGCTGTGCAAGGATTAATTTACTTACAAAAGGTGCACGTGCTTGTAATTCAATCGTATAGGTCACTAACGTTTTATTCGAGTCAATCGGCTCAAACTCAATAATACCCAAATGATGTTTGATGAGTGGATTTTTAATAATCTTGTATTCAATACGCTCATTCACATTCATTAATGTAATTTGCTCTTGCAACAGTTTAATTGGACCAAACCCCATACGACGTACAGAACCAAGCCCATCCGGACGTTCTGGATCTGCTGAATCTTTCACTCGCACAACTTGAACTGGTGCAAAAGCAACGTTATACGTTGAGTGTTTAGAAAGTAAATCAAATACCTGCTCTACGGGTGCATTAAATTCTTTTTTAATCTGAATATTATTCATGGTGGTTCCAACGCCTTATTTGACAATAATTATTGTCATTTCATTTTACATGAAATTATTATTTTACGAATGGATTCATCCCTTTTCTTGTAGACGGGATAGTCGCTTTTGTTCGCGGCGCATTTTAAAAAAGTGACTGAGCTGCTGTGAGCATTGCTCATGTAAACAACCCGACTCAACCAAGAACTGATGATTATAATAACCCGTTTCAAATAATTTACGTGCACTTATAAGAGAGCCAGCTTTCGGCTCTGTCGCACCAAAGACTACTTTTGAAACGCGTGCATGCACCAAAGCGCCCACGCACATAGTACAAGGCTCAAGTGTCACATACATGACCGCATCATCAGGCAAACGATAGTTTTGTGTATTTTGGCAAGCATCGCGAAGTGCTTGAACCTCAGCATGCGCGGTAGGGTCATTTAGCGTAATAGGAGCATTAAAGCCAGAACCAATAATTTTATTTTGACTCACAATGACCGCCCCAACAGGGACTTCACCTTTTGACGCTGCAATAGCAGCCTGCTCTAAAGCAAGCTGCATCCATTCACTATCTATTTTTAAAACATCAGTCATAAAGATTAGATTACATCGTAATGTTTAAGGAGTTCATTCCAGCTTTCAATACTCGTTGTTGGTGGATTACCAGCGAAAATACCCTTTAAGCTATTACTAGCCCCTTGTTTCCAGGCTGGCGACAAGTCTTTATCCACTAAACGCGCACGCACACCCTCAACAAAGTCTGCATGACGGATTTTCCAGTCCGAAATTTGGGTTTCAAGCTCGAACACTTCATTCCAAGAATGAACCTGCTTGCCCCACTGCCATAGCAACCATGTTAATGCAGCAGTTGTTGGTGAGCCTTTTTGTAAGTTCTCACTGGCTTGACGAAGCCAATCGCTACGCGCATCACTTAAACCAACAATAGCATCATAATCATGCTCGAAGTTCACACCACGACATACACTATGAATGACATCCAAAGAGTTCTGTAATGGACCTGGACCTACAGGACGATGCATACTGTTTAATGTGTCATCAATGGCTCTAAAATCACCTGCTGGATAATGACTCCAGTCGATATTAATAACTTTCTCAAGCACCGTATTACGCTGCGCATCACAGATGTGTGTTGCCCAACCAATACCATATGCGCCCGCAGCCGTCATGATTGAACCCGTTAAGCCCGTGAACAAACCAATTGCTCCACGATCCGCCAAGAAACGCGTTGCACCCACATCTGGGTACAAACCAATATTAATTTCAGGCATCGCTAAACGTGAATGCGGTGTCACCAAACGAAATGGCGCGGCCATAAACAGACCTAAACCACCGCCCATGACATAACCTTCACCCCAGACCAAGACAGGCTTAGCATAGTTGTGTAGTAATAAATCTAAAGCATATTCTTGCTCGAAGAACTGATTGGCTGTTTCAACTTCATCGTTAATCACCAGTTGACGAAGTTTACGTACATCACCACCCGCACAGAATGCTTTTGGTGTGGTTGAATCCAACCAAATGGCTTTTACTGCGTCATCGCTATGAAAATCTTGAAACACTTCAAATAAAACTGAAACAATCGTTTCATCTAAAGCGTGAAGTGATTTTGGTCTATTCAGACGAACAATGCGCCAACCATTTTTTGCTTCTTCTACAATCAAATCTGGATGGTAGTTTTTAGAAACGGGAGAATATGTCATGCGTCCAGCTGCCAATCTATAGGCTCAATGCCATGTTGTTTAAGATAATTATTGGATTTTGAAAAAACTTTACAACCGAAGAATCCACCACGATTTGCTGCCAAAGGTGACGGATGTGCCGCCTTTAACACCAAATGCTTTTCTTGATCAATCCGTTGTCCTTTCCGCTGCGCATATGCTCCCCAAAGAATAAAAACAATATGTTCGCGCTGTTCATTCAAAACATCAATCACATGATCGGTAAAATCTTCCCAACCTTGTTTTTGATGTGATGTGGGTTGACCAGCTTCAACGGTTAATACACTGTTCAACAGCAAAACGCCTTGCTGCGCCCAACGAGTTAAATCCCCATGTTTAGGAATATCAATTCCTAAATCTTTATTTAACTCATGGAAAATATTACGTAAAGATGGTGGTAAAGCAAGCCCCTTTTGCACAGAGAAACTGAGCCCATGTGCCTGATTCGGCCCATGATATGGGTCTTGTCCGAGTATTACCACTTTTACATTCGCCAAAGGCGTCGTATTAAATGCA
Source organism: Acinetobacter sp. P1332 (assembly GCF_044057475.1). Classification (NCBI taxonomy): domain Bacteria; kingdom Pseudomonadati; phylum Pseudomonadota; class Gammaproteobacteria; order Moraxellales; family Moraxellaceae; genus Acinetobacter; species Acinetobacter sp. P1332. The sequence goes on along the minus strand of NZ_CP171157.1, from coordinate 1,527,673 downwards.
TTAAAAATCAGCGCATTTGGCGGATAAATCACTTTATTCGCTTTTATTTCTGTAACAAGAAACTGCTTTAACGCATCCATCTTAGTACTAAGCAAAAAGTCACTTAATCCATGTTTCCAACTGGCATCCAGCTGAATTTTATCAAGCTTGGTTTGCTGTTGTTCTGTTAAAGACATACTTGCGCCTTATTCCCTTACTGTATATTCCGTGACAAATTTCACAGTTTGACTTGCAATTCTACATTCGGATTGTGAAATTGGATACCTTCTTTTAATTTGGTATACATTTCAGTATCCGCCCATTCCGCTTGGATTTGTTCTGAAAACTCGATCTGGCTTAAATCTAAAAGCCCCATCTGTGTATTTTCAATATCTTCAATAAAACTCTGCGCATAGCCCGTATCAGTCTCATGCACAATCACCGAGTACACTTCCACATCGCCTTCACCGTTTTGAGTCACGGTCGACGCGAGTACTTGCTGTGCAAGATAAAAGAAAATACGTGAAAATTGTTCAGCCGATGGCGAAACAGGCAGCGACACCCAACGTGCACTAAATGTTTTACATGCTTGGATATATTCTGGATCGTCGTTTTGCCAAAAACAAATCGCATGATCAAAAGAGTCATAAAGGTCTTTAATCACCCCTTTCAGCAAGCCAAAATCATAAACCATTTGACCATGATCTAATTTTGATGCTTTGAGGAGTAATTCAACTTTATAACTGTGACCATGAATGGAGCGTTTACAACGATCCGATGTACAGTTACGTACAATATGGGCATTTTCAAACTTAAATAACTTACGAATTAACATATGCCGTAATGCAATCAAACTTTCTGAGAATTGACTTTAATTATAAAGCAAAAGTAAACCTATGCTCATTTATTTTATTGTTCAATCCAATTGGTAAATCATATCAGTCTTATATCTATCCTTTAAAACGCTGACATGCTCCGATAGGCCACATATACCGCCTGATCTTTTCGCACCAAATCAGCACTAAACTGACGCTTACGCTCACTCAGCAATACTTCAATTCTAGCTTTAAAATAGTTCGATTGAACCCCGAGAAAATCATTAACAGCAGCCCGCTGAGCCTCGTCCACTTGTTTAAATGGATCAACCTCCCATAGTTCATTAACATTGGAAAAATGCTCCAGATTGGCCTGTCTTTGCTTTTGTAAATTTTGAATAGCAGATACATCCAACTTAGGATCAATGCTAGCCAACACCAGTGCAGGTGCAGTATTTACATTCACCTTTAATTCATTATTCGGCAAAGCACTCACATAAGGTGCAATCAGTTGATAGTTACGCCCCTCAAACCCACGCACCAACTTCAACTGTTCAACATTATAAAAAGCACGATTTGGCGCCAAGTAACCCTGAGCTAAACTTTGATAATAAGCAGATTCAGCACCCATCGGCCCACTGACTTCATCATCTTCATCTTGCCAATCAATCACTGCTTCTGAAAGTTGCGCAGGCAACCCCACACGTACCAACAGTTTTTCAAACCAAAGTTTTGCAGCCTCATTCGGCTTTTTATCCGACTTAACTAAAGCATTTAAATTAAATTTTCCTGACTCATCTTCTAAACGCCCAGAAACAAAACCATCTTCCACTGGAAAAGCAGGCATGGGCTTCGCCCACGTTTCTTGTAGATGATCGACCTCTGCTGCATTTTGAGCATCATCCACCAACAGCTCAGAAAAAAAAGCTTCAGCACTTTTTGCGTATAACAGAGCTTGGTTTTGTCGCATTAAATAACCCGTACTCTCTGCGGTATTGCGCTGATGTTGCGCAATCGTAGCCGCAAGGATGGTTGCTAAAGCCACCATCACCAAAATGGTGATCAATGCAATGCCATGCTGAGAGCGCTTCAAAACATCCACCTATTTACAACGAAGACATTTAAGGAAAAATGGTTTTGCATAGAGTCCGTGAGTTTCATATCCTGCAACTTAATTTTTTTGTTTTAAAAAGTCTGTATTTAATAAACTAAACACCCATTCATAACTCACTTCATTGACAGTGAGGTTTATTTTTAAACCGCGCGGTAGTATTTTTGCCTGAGTTACATCATTTTCACTCAATGCCACCTCAGGCCATTGTGCCATTTCATTGGGATTGAGTAACATAATTTGAAATTGATCAACTGAATCAAGTAAAACACTGGTTTCTGGTTGATCATTACCGGTTTGATTTAAATTTTTATATTTATAACGGTACAGTTTTTTTTCATCTGCTTTGTAAATATATTCAACTCGCTCTTCAGGCGGTATGCCTTGCATTAAAGGATCAGTCACGCCAGTTTTACTAAAGGTCAACTGACCATTTTGCAACATGACTGCGGGTTGAACCTGCCCCGCAACATTGGCAGTAACTGGTACAATTTGCACAGTGTCACGTAACACTTGTTGATATGCTTCTTGTAGCTGACCTAAGCGCTGTTCATGTTGGGTATTACGCTCTTTAATCTTGATCAGATAATCAAAAACCTTCCAACCCAAAGCTGAAAGCACAGCAAAAATCGCGATTGCCACCAATAACTCAACCAAAGTAAAGCCTGAGCGTTTTTTCATGGTTGGCTTCCATCACGATGGTTGAAAAAAACTAAACTCGTAACACCCGAATCTACTTTTCCAGTTTCAGTATTCACCAAGCTCACTTGTACATTGACGCGTTGCACATTAGTACTGATCGTTGCTTGCGCTGATTTATCAATTTGCCAAGTTTCACCTTGTTGGGTGATTTGTTTAGAGGCCGTGCCTTGTAGCCAATCACGATTGATTTCCATCATCGAAATTTCATTCAAGGCAACAAATTGTGACTTAGTACGTAAAATCGCATGTCCAGTAGACTGAGTATATTGCATACCCACTTTGGTTAAAGCGACCGCTGTTGTAGCAAAAATAGCCAGTGCCACCATCACTTCCAGCAATGTAAATCCTGAGTGAGGATTAATGAAATAATGTTTCATCCGAGCGCAAGCTGGCAGACTATTCTTTAAATCTTTAGCTCGCATTTATTTTACCCAAATGATCAATTTCAATTTCTGCACCCACGGGCTCATTGGCATAATAAAATTGAATACGAACAGGTTTTGCTTCGCCATTCCCCAACCAAATCAGTTTAGGTGCACTCTCTTGGGTTAAATCATCGTTTCGGGCTGGGGAAACATCATAGTCTAAGGATTGCACAGCAAAAGAAACATTTTTGGCTAACACTTGCTGCGGGAACTCATTATATTTTTGCCATTTTTGATGATTCAGCATTGCATTATTTTGTTGTTCTGTGGGTATGGTAAATTGAGGATTTTTATATTCAACAACAGCATAAGAAAAATCAGCCACATCGGTCGCAGGATGAACCTCTAGTGCCAAAACACGTGCTTGATCATTTGCCTCACGTGCAATTTTCTGTACATCCATGATAAAAAAATCACGGGCTTGCGCTGCTTTACGTTGATCGACCCCATTGATATTCAACATCACCAATGACGCCATAATGGCCATAATAACAATAACCACCATCAATTCAACCAGTGTAAATCCTTGAATCCTTGAAGGTGGTTTCTGTTTCATACATCCTATCCGCTAAGCAAGATATCCTGCTGCGCCCGTTTGTTTAGGCATCGCCAGAGCTTGGTCAATGTAGGCCACGCGCAAAGTATCACGCGAACCCAAATACCGTTGATAAAAACTAGAGTTCAAAATCGCAGCTGCACCATGCGTTAAAGACCAAATCGATGCCAAATAATCACGAACTGTCATTTGACTTTCTATCGACTCCAAATACCGCTCGGTCATACGGATAATTAAACGTAGACGTTGCTTTCGAATTTGATAAAGCTCAGTAAATAAATGATAGATCCCAACACCCGTTGTCGATAATCGCTCTTCTATTTGATGAAACAGCACCGTGCGTTCAGGATGATGCAAATGATGTAACATAAAAAAAGCAAGATGTTCAGGGAACTGCTTGTCTGTATCTTTAATCATTTCAAGCAACATTTGCTCATTACGAATAATGAGCAACATATAGAGTTCATCTTTACTTTGAAAATGTTTATAGAGCGTACCTTTTGCTAGATCTAATTCCGCAGCCAATGCATCAAGGGTCATCCCTGCTTCGCCATTCTCTAAAAGCAACTGTTCAGCCACTTGGAAAATTAACGCTTCTCTTGCTCGAAACTGAGCCTGACGATCCATTTTCACCCTAGTACTCTCTTATACGCTTTTATCGTTTCAATTTATTTACTTCATGTTGAGAAGGTTTTCAAAGTTCTGTGTTGTGATGAAAGCCATCTCTTCCAAGGACTTATCATATACATCTGCCAAGGCTTTGGCTACATAAGGAACGTACTTTGGCTCATTAGACTTTCCTCTATATGGCATCGGTGCCAAATAAGGACTATCCGTCTCAATTAATAGGCGATCTAAAGGAACTTGCTTCGCCACATCACGCAGGTCTTGCGCATTTTTAAAAGATACAATCCCTGAAAATGACACATAGTAACCGCAGTCTAAGACAGCTTTGGCCGTTTCCCAGTCTTCTGTAAAGCAATGCAAAATACCATGGGTCGATTTTTCGGCGCGAATAATATCGACAGTATCGTGCTTGGCAGAACGGGTATGCACAACAACTGGTTTTTTTACAGCTTGTGAAGCATGAATATGTCGTGCAAAACAGTCTTTTTGCTCAGCGATGAAATCTGTACTATGAAAATAATCGAGCCCAGTCTCACCAATTGCCCAAACTTTTTCAGGCTGTGCCAACTCAATTAAATAGTCTGTGGTTGCACGAGCCATGGTTTCAGGATCTTCACAAGGATGTACCCCGACGCTATAACCGACATCATTATGACGCGCAGCTATTTTTGCCAGTTCTATATGATCATCAATGTCGACTGAAATACTCATAAAGCGATGAACGCCCGCTTCACGTGCCTGCGCTAATGCCAAATCTAAATCCCCATCATAAGGGGTTAAATCTAGCATGGTTAAATGGCAGTGTGTATCTACAAACACAGGCGTTTCCTACTTCATATACTTAATTACATAGTGTAACTAGTTCGCCCTTCAGACTTAATACCTGCAAGCAACTTTTCCGCTTCTGATTTGTAATAAACCCCTTTCTCCCCAGAAAGTTGAATACCAAATCCTTGGAGTTTGATTCCATTTTGCTTTTGCGAAATCCAAATCACTTTACCTGTGAGAGGAATTTTCTGTGCTTGTTCTGGCAATGTTGCCAAAACAAAGACCTCCTCTCCCATCTTTACAGGTTGTTTGGATGGAATAAATAAACCACCACCAACTACAAAAGGCATGTAGCTTGCATATAACGTTGCTTTATCTGGAATATTGGCTTGAATGATTCCGCCCATACGTGGTTGCATAAAATTCCCCTGTTTTAAACATCCATCAACCGAATACACAATTGGTCGAGCACTAAATTAGTTTGTACGTTTTGTTCAATATATTGTTTTGACTGTTGCAACTCAGCATAAATTGAAAACAAAGTTTCAAGTGAATACCGCTCTGCCAGCACACTAAAATCCAAATCAGTGTTTTTTAATTGCTGATTTAGCTTGACACAAATCAAATCTGACAACAAGTACTCAAACATTTGACTAAAATCACTAAATGCCAGCACTTTATTCCACTTGGTTGCAATTGCCATCGGCATATTTTTATCCATCACCAACTTTTGCCAATCTTTTAAAAATTCAGCACGTTGAGGAATCCATTCACTCTCGGACAATGTAATTGCCTGTAACGGCATATGATTAGACAAATTCATCAACAAATGTTGCTGTGCCAAATCGCTATGGGACAAATGCTGATTTAAAAATTGCTCTGCTTGCTGTTCATTTATGCGATCCAAAGCAAAATGTTGCAAACGACTGCGAATGGTTGCAGGCAGTTTTAAATAATGATCTGCCAATAAAATGATAACAACACGATCACCTGGTTCTTCAAGCGTTTTCAATAAAGCATTGGCTGAAGCTGTATTTAAAGCTTCGGCTGGTTCAATAATGATGACGCGCCAACCATCTACCGTTTGCTGTACAAAAGGCAGCAGATCACGAATTTTCTCAATTTTGATCTTGACATTTTGTTTCTTATTGTCTTCATCGGTAGTGATGTGCACATAATTGGGGTGTGTATCCGCCTTTAACCACTGACAACTTCCACACTCCCCACAGGCCAAATGATTTGGCTGCCGCTTCGCACATAAGACCCAAGCAAGAAACTGCTCAGCAAAAATCTCTTTACCACAACCTTTTTTGCCATAAAACAATAAGCCATGACCAATATTAGGAAAGCGCGTAGTTAAAGTTTCCCAAATATTTTGATGCCACGGATAAATCTGCTCAGGCAGCGTTTGTTTCATGTAGATGACCTAAGTTCTATTATGCAAAATGAGCCACATCCATGGCATTTAAACGATCTAAATCTTCTTGTGTATCCACACCTGGTGGTAAGTTCGCTTCTGCGATATCAATGGCAATACGATGTCCATTTTCCAAAACACGCAGTTGCTCTAAGCTTTCGAGCTTTTCAAGTGTACCCATATCCCATGTCACATACTCTTGGAGCAATTTCACGCGGTAAGCATACAAGCCCAAATGACGGAAGGCTTGGTTATGCAACGTTTGTTGCACTTGCTTTGCAGCATCACGGTCATATGGAATAGTGGCGCGACTAAAGTAAAGTGCTTGTTTGTAATTCGACATCACCACTTTAACAATACTGTCGCGTTTAAATTCATCTAACTGCTGAATTGGTTCGCACAAGGTCGACATTGAACAATCGACTTGTGACTCTAAAAGTTGCGCGACTTGCTTGACCAAAGCCGCCGGCAATAAAGGCTCATCACCTTGAACATTGACAATGATATCTTCACTGGCCCAACCCTTAATTTTCGCCACCTCACTTAGGCGGTCTGTTCCCGAAGGATGGTCCGCTGAGGTCAACACTACATCCACGCCTTCAGCCATGCAAAGATCATAAATTCGCTGATCATCCGTTGCGACGCAGAGATCATCAAAACCTTCCACTTTCTTCGCCTGATCAACGACCCGTAAAATCATTTCACGGCCATGAATTTTAAGGAGTGGTTTTCCAGATAAACGTGTGCTTGCGAAACGCGCAGGAATAACAATATGCTTCATAAAAGACCTTAAGAAATTTCAATACCTACAGCGGCGAGCTGTTGATGTAAGGTGTCATAACACGCCGTCGATAACACTGCATCGACAGGAACAACCCAAATATCACGGGCAAAACTAGGGTTTTGTTTTAGCAGCGCTAAAATTTTCACTGCATCTTTTTCAGTGGTAATAATGGGATTGGCATCATCAAAGACCAAATCCTCTAACTCATATTCATAATGATCAGCAAACTCATGACACTGGAACTGCTGCACTCCCATACGCTCTAAAGTACGATAAAAGCGTTGCGGAAAACCTATCCCCACGACCGCATAAAAATCATCTTGCGGATTGAAAGCTTTTGCCTCAGTACTATTCAACAAGTAAGGCTCTGCAACTTCTAAGTGCATGTGCATACTACGTGTAGGATGATCTGCATGTTCAATCACTATGCCTTGATCCAGTCTAGACTTTGGCTCTCGTAAATAACCTTCGGGCAATAACTTTTCATTGCCTAGTCCACGATTATTATCTAGGACAATCCATTCAATTTGGCGATTCAATGCCCAATGCTGAAGCCCATCATCGCTAATGATCAAATCAATGGGATAGTGAGATAAAAGCAGTTCAATACTTTCTTGGCGATTTGGACCCACTGCCATCGGTACATCAGTGGATTGCACGATGAGAGTTGGCTCATCACCTACATTTTCAGGCAATGAGTTGAGATCCACCATAGTCGGAAATGGGCCTTTGGCACCATAACCACGACTGATCACACCCACTCGAATATTCTTACTTTGCAGATAACTCACCAAGTGAATGAGCAGAGGGGTTTTACCACTCCCACCCACAGTAATATTACCAATCACCATGACAGGTACAGGAGCCGTATAGGCTTTTTTAATATTGCACCGATACAACTTACAATTTAGAAGAAAACCACCTCGATATAACCAAGACAGCGGACGAAGCACAATTAACCACTTTGCCTGTGAGTTCCAAGCATTCTGAATAAACTGCGCACCTGACATGACTTAGTTTTCCTCAAAATTACGCTGATGTAGCTGATAGTAAGCACCCTGCTTTGCAATAAGTTCAGCGTGTGTACCTTGCTCTACTATACGCCCTTTATCCATCACCACAATACGGTCCGCATTCTCAATAGTGGATAAACGATGCGCAATTACAATTGTGGTCCGATCTCGCATTGCAGCGTCGAAGGCACGCTGAATAAAGTACTCTGATTCATTATCAAGCGCGCTGGTGGCTTCATCTAATATCAGTACAGGCGCATTTTTCAAAATCGCACGAGCAATGGCTATACGTTGGCGTTGACCGCCCGATAAATTGAGACCTTGTGCACCCAACTTGGTATTGTAGCCTTGTGGTAAAGCCATAATGAAGTCATGTGCATAAGCTGCTTTTGCCGCTGCAATCACCTCTTCATCCGAGGCATTTTCAAGCTGACCATACGCAATATTGTCACGTACAGTGCGATTAAATAAAACCACTTGCTGATTAACCATTGCCACTTGAGTACGCAAGCTATTGATTTCAATATTATGAATATCAACACCATCAAAGAGAATTTGGCCAGAGGTCGTATCTTGAAAACGCACCAGTAAATTCACTAAAGATGTTTTACCAGCACCAGAACGCCCTACTAAAGCGACTGTTTCACCTTCTTTTACACTCAGATTAAAATCATGCAATGCGTGATGGCCATCGGTATAAACCAGATTCACATGTTTAAAGTCAATATTACCTTTCAGTACAGGAGTTAAAGCCCCAGTATTTTTTTCTTCTGGTAAATCTAAAATTTCAAAAACTGAATGTGCTGCAGCCATACCCCGTTGAATCTTTTCATTCACGTCAGTCAACGCTTTAATTGGCTTACTCAACATACCCGCTGCAGTAATGTAAGCCACAAATTGACCTGCACTCGTATCCTGTAAAATCTCTGGGCGTAGTGCGATCCACATGACGATGCTCAAAGCAATGGACATGATTAATTGGACAACAGGACTGTTCAGCTGCTGCACAACCACCATTTTCAGGCCACGACGTAAATTCTCTAAAGATGTATCTCTAAAGCGTTGTTGTTCATAAGCCTGTCCACCAAAACCTTTTACCACCAAGTGACCATTGACCGTCTCTTGTACCACGTGATTGACATCACCCATGGTATCTTGGACTTGAATAGAAAGCTTACGCATGCGCTTTGCCGCTTTACGGATAAGTAAACCAATCAACGGTGCAAAAATCAAAATACACAAGGTCAGACGCCAATTGCTATAAATCAGGTACCCCAACAGTGCAATGGTGATTAGACCTTGTTGAACAATAGTTTTTAATGATTCTGAAGATGCAGCGGTAAGCTGCTCCACATTAAACATGATCTTCGCAGTGATATGACCACTGTTATTATCCAGATAATACTGTGCAGGAAGACGCAATAATTTTGCAAAAACTTCTTGGCGAATATTAAAGACCAGGTTTCTAGAAATGACAGCCGTAAAATACCCCCCCATGAACAAACCCAGCCCACGGAAAAACATTACCACAACAACCAAAATTGGGAACAAGGTTGTAAAACCTTGATCACGGTGTTGAATAGCTTCAATAATTTTTTCAAGTAATTTAGCAACAGAAACCTCTGTCGCGGCATTTATAGCAAAACCGACCACCACAAGAATTGCTACGCCCCAATAAGGTTTTAAATAGCTCAGTAGACGTAGATAAACTTTAAAATCGTGTTTCACTAATAACCTCGAGAAGGCACTTTGGTACTAATATTGATATTTACAAATCCCAACTGACCGGCCACATCCATCACACGGATCACATCCTGATGGGTTGCTTTTGCATCCGCAGCAATCACAAACATTAGATCACGACGGTCATTGGAAATCTGTTTAATTGCGGTATTTAATTCTGAAACATCTTTCGATGCGATAGACTGACCATTAATTGAATAATGCCCTGTGGAATCTACCACCACTTCGATTTTATGATCAAATGTTTTCGGCGGAACCCCTTGCGCATCAGGCAAGGTTAAATTCATACGACTAAATTGATTGAATGTAGTGGTCAGCAATAAAAACACCAAAATAAATAATAAGCAATCAATCATTGGTGTAAGGTTAATATGAACATCTTCAACTTGCGAGCGTTTGAATTTCATACTTCACCTTAGCTCGCTTGTTTCACAACAACATCATCGTGGTTTTCAAGCACAGTTTCTGTTTTCTTATAAAATAAAGCCGCATGAAACAAAGTCGATTGCTGCTCTAATTCAGCAACGTACTCTTGAACCAAACGCTGAAAATAACGATAAGCAAATAATGCAGGAATCGCAATGAACATTCCTGCTGCAGTTGTAATCAGTGCTTTAGAAATCCCTGGAATCATCAGTGTTGGATTACTACTATTCCCAATATCAATCATTAAAAATGACTCGATAATACCTAATACAGTCCCCAACAATCCTAAAAGAGGCGCGACAGCGCTCAATGTTCCTAAAAAATTGATATTTTTTTCAAGATAACCAATTTCTTGAGAAGCTGTTGCTTCCATCTGCGCACGTGCAAACTGTTCACCTTGTGCCTTACTTTGGTAACCAGCTTCCAAAATACGACCCAATGTCGTTGCCTGTAAATCCTGATTTTGTTTAAGTTTAGGCAAAACCATTTGTACGCTTTGCGCTGGGTTTAATAGCAAATCTTTCGGTAAAATAGCGGATTTCTTTAAGCGAATAAAACGCTCTAAGCTAATCGCAACAGTAAAGATCGAACAGAGTACAAGGGGCAGCATAAGCCACCCACCTGCTTTTACCAATTCCCACATAACACTTCCCCAAGTATTTAAAATAGAAAATAAAATTATTCAGCTAAGCAAATATTCAAAATACCATCCAACTCATCTAGTGAATGATAATGAATCGTGAGCTTGCCTTTCCCTTGTTTATTATGATCAATTTTGACATTTGCACTAAAACGATCTGTTAAGCGCTGTGTCAATTGTTGAAGATCTGGTGCAATTTCCGTTTTCGATTTTTCTTGTTTCGGCGCATTGAGATCACGAACATATTGTTCAGTTTGGCGAACGGATAAACTTTTCTCTATCACCAATTCTGCGACTTTCAGTTGATCTTTCCCTTTCAAAGTCAAAATGGCACGAGCATGTCCCATATCCAATAACCCCTGCTGCATAAAGTCTTTAACTTGCTCAGCTAGACTTAATAAACGCAGCAAATTACTGACTGTGGTACGCGCTTTACCTACCGTATCCGCAATTTCTTGATGACTTAAACCAAACTCTTCATGAAAACGTTGTAATGCCATCGCTTGATCAATCGGATTAAGGTCTTGACGTTGGATGTTCTCAATCAACGCCAGTGCAATTGCAACTTGGTCTGTTAAATCACGAACAATGGCTGGGACTTGCGTTAAGCCAGCAAGTTGAGCCGCACGCCAGCGACGCTCACCCGCAATAATTTCATAGGGATGCTTTTCATTATCAATTGGACGAATCACAATCGGCTGCATCACACCATGTTTTTCAATCGATGCTGCTAACTCTTGTAAGTCTTGCTCATTAATAAAACGACGTGGCTGATATTCACCACGCTGCAATAAATGCACATCAATTTGTTTTAGCTGACCGTGATCAAGAGCTTGTGCTTCAAGTTGTAATTTCTCTTTTTGAATGGAACCGAGTAAGGCATCTAAACCACGACCTTTTGCTAGTCCACGTTTCTTAACGGTCATGCGTTACTTCCTTTTTTCACTTTGCTTTTCTTAATCATTTCAGCTGCTAAATGTAAATAAGCAACTGCGCCCTTCGAGCTTTTTTCAAAATAAATCACAGGCAAACCATGCGCAGGTGCTTCAGCTAGACGCACATTACGTGGAATGACCGTGTCATAGAGTTTTTTGCCAAAGTATTGTTCTAATTCTTCAGACACGTCACGTGTCAGTGCATTACGTGCATCATACATGGTGCGCAGAACACCAATAATTTTTAACTCAGGATTCAATGCTTGTTGAATGCGATCAATGGTCTGTGTTAAATCTGCCAAGCCTTCCAAAGCATAGTATTCACACTGCATTGGAATCATCACGCCATCCACCGCTGCCAGTGCATTAACTGTGATCAAGCTTAAGCTGGGCGCACAGTCCACAATGATGTAGTCATATGTTTGTTCAATTTCTTGCAACGCATCACGCAGAATAAACTCACGCCCTTCTTGCTCAGCAATCGCAAGTTCAACGCCTGCCAAATCACGGTTTGCACCCAAGACCTTATAACCCACTTCCGCCTTGGTAATCGCAGTCTCTATAGGCACTTCACCCAGTAAAACATCGGTCACTGAATACAGTAGGTCATTTTTTTGAATGCCTGAACCCATGGTCGCATTGCCTTGCGAGTCCATATCAACCAATAAAACCCGCTTTTTAAGTACTGCTAAAGATGCAGCCAAATTTACTGCGGTTGTGGTTTTACCTACACCACCTTTTTGGTTAGCAATCGCAATAATTTGTGCCATGACCCGCCCAATCCTTTGAATTTTTTTAGATACGTTTTAATAAAAGTAAGTGTCGTTGTTCGTCCAAACGTGGAACTTTTAACGCAATAATGTCACAACTAAATTCGTTTTTGAACGCTTCAACTTCGTCATGCGGAACCAAACCTTTCATAGACGCAATGATGCTGTCTGGGTGCATATAAGGCTTCGATGCATTGATAAAATCGGTTAAAGAGGCAAATGCACGACTGGTAATCACATCAAACTGACCCAAATCATGGATGCTATCTTCATTTTCAACACGCGTTTGAACTGCAATTACATTGGTTAATTTTAAGTCTGCAATAAACTGCTTTAAAAAACGAATTTTTTTGCCATTGGAATCAAGCAAAACACATTGGCGCTCAGGTTGGCATAGAGCAATAATCATGCCCGGCATACCACCGCCTGTACCAATATCCAGCAAACGACCTTTCGGCAAATCTTTTAAAATACTTAAACTATCTAATAAATGCTTCACCAGCATTTCTTTAGGATCGCGAATCGCTGTTAAATTGTAAGCTTTGTTCCACAGCACAAGTGCGTCTTGATACTTCAGCAATAAATTTAATGCTTCTTCACTCAAATCTAAGCCAAGCTTTTGACTACCTTGCTTTAAGTCTTGAAAAAATGGATGCATAAAGAAGACATCTCAATAAAATTAAACTGAAGTATACCGATTTCTCAGCCGTGGAACAGTAGCTAACGCTTAGTGATTATGCACTTAAACGTACATACCTTGACGAATCTGTAGATCTAGATCACTTAATCGCTCAGGTGTGCCAACATCCACCCATGCGGCTTGCATTTTCTCGGCAGAAATTTTTCCAGCAGACATCGCTTCTTTTAGCAATGGAGCCAACGGACGCTTACCTGCTTCCAATCCCTTAAACATCTGTGGATGTATAACTGCAACACCACTATAAGTCAGTGCTTCGCCTGACTGCTCTTGTTCAAAGGTATAAGCACGCCCTTGATTTAAGATAAAGTCGCCTTTGGGATGTTGTGTCGGGTTGGGTACAAATACGAGATGCGCAAAATCGGCGTCCAATTGCACATCAAGTAAAGATGCAAAATCAAAAGTGGTCCAAACATCGCCATTCACTAAAATAAACGGTTCTGTCCCCAACAGTGGTAGAGCATTGATAATACCACCCGCTGTTTCAAGCCCCTCTTCTTCACGCGTCCAACGAATAGTCACTCCAAACTGCGAACCATCGCCAAGTGCACCAATCAAGACATCGGCCAACCATGCAGAATTGATCACAATTTCTGTGACCCCAATTTGCTTGAGTTTTTCAATATGCCAAACGATCAGTGGTTTGCCACCAACTTCAAGCAGAGGTTTCGGTTTATATAATGTTAAAGGACGCATACGGTTTCCAAGCCCCGCGGCCAAAATCATTGCTTTCATGCTGCAACAACCTCATATTTGCCATATTTTGCTTCAAATTTCGGCATCACTTTATCGCAAATAAATTGCATGAAAGGTTGTAATTCTGCATAAGGTTTGCTTTCTTCGAGTAAATACCACATCACACGTGGTAAATCTTTCAGATAACCTGATTTTCCATCACGTTCAAATAAACGCACAAAAATACCTAAAATCTTAATATGCCGTTGTATGGCCATCATGTCAGCATCTTGCTTAAACTGTTCAAAATCACGCCCTTCTTTGGCAGAAGCTGGCAATAGGTCATAAAACACTTTAAACCAATGATAAACGCGCTCAGGATTCCATTGCACATACGCATCACGTGTAATTGAGATCAGATCATAAGTATCGGCACCAATCACAGCATCCTGAAAGTCAATTACGCCTTGCTCTTGCTCATCTACCAAAAGCATGAGATTACGACTATGGAAATCACGATGTACAATCACTTGAGGCTGAGCCAAAGCAGCATTGGCTAAAATTGCAAATGTACGTTTAATCAGCGCAGACTCATCATCAGAAGGTTGAATCTGTAAACTTGGCAATAACCAATCTGTCAACAACGACATTTCGGTCATTAACTTCTCATAAGAATAAGCTGGGAAATGACCTTCACCATCAATAGATTGCAATTGAATCAACTGTTTAAAACTTTGCTCATAATGTGCATCGACAGTCTTGTCATCGAGCTGTGTAGACAGTAGCACATCACCAAAATCTTCAAGCAATAAGAAGCCTTGCTCCAAATCTTTCGCCACAATATGTGGTACACGAACACCGTTCGTATCAAAAAATTCATCAATCGTCACAAAAGGCACACAATCTTCTTTTTCTGGTGGTGCATCCATCAGCATAAATGTTTTATTATTCAACTTGATTCGTGCATAACGACGGAAACTTGCATCGCCTGCTAAAAAGTTAATTTCAAATTGATCTGAACCAAGTACAGATGAAATCCATGTTTGTATCAATTGTTCACGTTGTGTATTCATTTGCGATAAATTCTAATACAGGCTGAGTTTTTAAAGTGCTAAGTGTAGCCACTTATCAACTTTTTCTCTATGATGCGACAATAATTAATTGCGTTTTAAGCATACTTGGTAAATGAGACACATGAAGCATCAGTTTAAATTTAATCCTTTAGCGACTGCGATATTTACCCTTCTTTGTGGTAGCTCAATCACAAGCTATGCTGCAACACCAACCACGTCTATTTCAGACGAACAACAATCGCTAAAACAAGCACTACAAGAAAGCTATCCTGGGCAAAAGTTTTTTGAACAATACTATGTCGATAAGTCATCTCCTGAAGCTCAACAGCGCCAAGGTCGTTACTTAAGCTCCGCGTATTGCCAAGGCACATGGTTAACCCCTGTAAGCCCTGAAACCAAAGCTGCTGACGCAGCCAATGCGACATCCACCATTACAGCGGACTATGGTCACTACAACCCACAAGGTGACTCTGTTCTTGAAGGTAATGTTCTGATTGATCAAGAAGGTCGTCAAATTCGTGCCGATAAAATCACCATTGACCAGACTCAGACTTTTGCCAATGCTGAAGGACGCGTGCAAATGGCGCAAAGTGGTTTATTAGCGCAAAGCGACCAAATCAATTACAACCTAAAAACTCAACAAGGCGATCTGAAAAACAGTTTCTATATTTCAGAAGAACAACATGCGCATGGGCGGGCTGAACAAATCCTACGTGAGTCACAAACGACCACCACGCTAAAAAATGCAACTTATAGCACCTGCCCACCAGAGCAATCGCCAACATGGAAAATCCAAGCAGACGAAATTAAGTTAAATCAAGAAACTGGCCGTGGTGAAACACGCGGCACAAAACTTTATGTTAAAGATGTACCCGTTCTCGCAGTTCCTTATTTCAACTTCCCGATTGATGACCGTCGTACTACCGGTATTTTGACACCAAGTTTTGGCTTCACCAATGATGGTGGTGTCGAGCTTGCAGTACCTGTTTATCTCAACTTAGCACCTAACTACGACGCGACTGCTACGCCACGCTATATCAGCGACCGCGGCCCAATGTTTGAGGGTGAGTTCCGCTATCTAACCGAAAACTTTGGTTCAGGTCAAATTTGGGGGGGTTACTTAGCTTCTGACCGAAAATATGACGATGAAGACCGTAAAGATTTGCACTTTTTACATAACTGGCAAATCAATGAACAGTTCTCAACCAACCTTGAATATAACTATGCTTCAGACAAAGACTACTTTACTGACTTAAGCAATAACCCAAACACCAAGACAGACTTAAACCTGCGTCGTGCTTGGGAGTTAAACTATAAAAATGGAATTCCTGGTCTAAAAGCCCAACTGAAAGTTGAAGACTTCCAAACACTAGACGAAACTACACCCTACGTTGACCGTCCGTATGCACGTTTACCACAGTTCTTACTCAACTATAAAGCAGGCAACGCTCTCGGTTTAGAGTACGAGTTCAACAACGATACGGCTTACTTTAAAAAGGACTTTGGGGCTATCGACGGTGATACCAACGATAGCTTTGAACCAAGCGGCACCCGTGTCTATAATGACTTTTCTGTACGCTACAACTACCGTACACCGTGGGCTTTCGCCATTCCTGAAGTATCTATTCGTAATGTGAACACATTCTACGATCAAGACACCATCAATGAGTTTGACAACACCAACCGCTCATCGAACGACAAATCTTATGTCGTGCCACAGGTGACTTTTGATGCAGGTTTAACCTTTGAAAAAGAAGGCACTTTCTTACAGACGTTAAGTCCACGTATGTTCTATGCCTATGCACCCTATAAAAATCAAGATGACGCACCAAACTTTGACTCTGCAACAGCATCGATCAACTATGATCAGTTGTTTAGTGCAAATCGCTTCTATGGCCATGACCGTCTAGAAGACAATAACTTCTTGTCACTGGGCTTAAGTTATAGCTTATTTGATACTGTGGGTTTAGAACGCTTAAAAGCCAGTGTGGGCCAAAGCTATTATTTCGAAGACCGCCGCGTAACGCTTGACCAAACAGCAGATGTCTTTGACAGAGAAAATCACTCTGGGCCGATTGTCAGCGTATCTAGCCAGCTCTCGCAAAACTTTACCCTCGGTGCAAACTCAGCATGGATGGCGAATGGCGATAATGCGCAACGCGACTTACAACTTTACTTTACGGGTGATAAAGGCAACCTCTATAACGTTGGCTATTTCTATCGTAAAGAAATTGCAGATCGTCAAGAACATTACGACCAAGTGGTTGCATCTTTTGTACAACCTATCCATAACAACTGGCGTATTATGGGCCACGCTCAATATGACTTAGACAACAATGTCGCTCGTGAATACCTCCTTGGTGTCAATTACGAGTCTTGCTGTTGGGGGATCTCCGTTTATGGTCGTGAGTACTATAACGACTTGGATGACGTCAATGCTGCAGGTGTAGAACCTAAACGTGCAATTATGGCCGAAATTACGCTTAAAGGCTTAGGCGGACTCAACAGTAAACTTTCATCATTACTAGAAAATCGTATTCTAGGCTTTAACAATATTAATCAGACTTGGACAGACCGTTAATGAAGACAAAACAGTTCAAACAATTTTTTAAAGCGAGTGCTTTGGCTTTAGCTCTCGCAACCGCTATTCCAACTTTTGTACATGCGTCGGATGAAGTTGTTGCTGTTGTCGATAACAGTGTCATTTTGAAGAGTGACTTAGAAGCAAGCATGGCTGAGCTCAAACATCAACTTGAGAGCCAAAAGAAACAAGTCCCACCAGAGCAATATTTGGCACAACAAGCATTAGAGCAACTGATTATTCGTCAGACTCAGCTTGAACAAGTGAAGCGTTACAACATTCAACCTGATGAAAAAAGCTTGAATGAAGCGGTTTTAAATGTTGCAAAACAATCTGGTAGCACAAGCCTAGAAGCATTCCAACAAAAGCTCGATAAAATGGCACCGGGAACCTATGCTTCTTTGCGTAGTCGCGTTGCTGAAGATTTAGCAATCAATCGTTTGCGCCAACAAATCGTTACCTCCCGTATCCAAATTTCAGACCAAGATGTTAAAAACTTCTTAAATACCCCACAAGGTCAAGCAGCACTTGGCAATCAAGTACATGTGCTACATGTGCGTGTTTCAGGTGACAATGCTGACGCTGTGGCGAAGCAAGTCAAAACTGTTCTAGCAAACAACAATGACGTCGCTGCAATTGCTAAAAAGCTCAGTACTGCTGGCACCAAAGTTGAAGGTGCAGATATGGGCTTTAGAGCACTTTCTGACATCCCTAGCGAGCTTGCAGCACGTGTGAGTCCACTCCAAGTGGGACAAACCACAGATTTAATTACAGTACGAGATGGTGTACATCTTTTAAAACTAGTTGAACGTAAAGGTGCTGAGCAAAAAGCGATTGTGCCTCAATACAAAGCACGCCATATTTTGATCCAACCCTCTGAAGTGGTTAGCCCTGAAAATGCTAAACAAATGATCGAAAGCCTGTATAACCGCGTTCAAAAAGGTGAAGACTTTGCAGTCTTAGCTTCAACCTACTCTAATGACACAGGTTCAGCACGTGATGGCGGGAGTTTGGGTTGGGTCAGCCCAGGTGTGATGGTTCCTCAGTTTGAAGAAACCATGAAAAATACACCGGTAGGTCAAACTAGTAAACCTTTCCAAACCCAATTTGGCTGGCATATTCTTCAAGTGACTGAAACACGTCAACAAGACATGACTGCTGAATACCAAGAGCGTATGGCACGTCAAATTTTAGGTGAGCGTCAATTTGATGCAGAGCTTGATAGCTGGTTACGTGAAACCCGTAACAGAGCTTATGTTGAAATTAAAGATCCGAACTTAGACCGTAAGAACAACAAGTCATAAGTTTGGATACATAGAAAGACCAGCATTTATGCTGGTTTTTTATTTTCCACTTGGATGAAAACTAAAAATTAGGTATAAAAAAAGCCTCTCATGTGAGAGGCTTTTTTAAACAATCAATTAACGATTATTTTCGTCATCTTGAGTGTCTTCAAATTTTGATTCGCCATCAAAACCAGTCGATTGACCACCGAAGCCACCTTGACCACCGAAGCCACCTTGACCACCGAAGCCACCTTGACTACCAAAGCCACCACCTTGACCACCAAAGCCACCTTGACCACCGAAGCCACCTTGTTGACCGCCAAAGCCGCCTTGTTGACCGCCAAAGCCGCCTTGTTGACCGCCGAAGCCGCCTTGTTGACCGCCGAAGCCACCTTGTTGACCGCCAAAGCCGCCTTGTTGACCAGCGCCAGCAGGTGCACCAGCAGGACGCGGGTTACGTGCAGGAACAACTGTAGAAATTGCATGCTTGTAAACCATTTGGCTTACTGTATTTTTTAATAAAACAACATATTGGTCGAAAGATTCAATATGACCTTGTAACTTAATACCGTTTACAAGGAAGATAGAGACTGGAATACGTTCTTTACGGAGAGAATTTAAGAACGGATCTTGCAAAGTTTGACCTTTAGACATGTTATAACTCCAAAAAAATTTAAAAATCAGCGCAAAAAACTATCTTTATTTTTCAATTAAAAATTATAAAAAAGATAGTAGCTAAATTTTGCTTTATCCGTAGCAGTTTCGCAAGTCTTCTTGTGCCTGCGTGATAGTACAATACGTTGTAAATTTATGTGCCTCTTGCAAAGATCTTAACCAAGTGTATTGACGTTTGGCAAGTTGTCGTGTCGCAAAAAGTGCTTTATCCTCCATTTTACGTTGTTTTTCGACAGTTTTATCTCCTTTCTGTAAAAATTCGAGTGCTTGTCGATACCCAACTGAGCGCATAGAGGGTAAATTTTCATCTAAATCGTATTTTTTCATAAGTGCTTCCACTTCATTTAAAAATCCGATGTCCCACATAATTTTCAATCGTTGTGCAATTCTTTGGTGCAATTCGGCACGGTCTGGCATCAAAGCATAATTATGAAAATTATAGCGATAAGGCACGTTTTTAGGTTGTTCAGCTTGAAGTTTAGTAATAGGCTGCCCTGTCAATTTGTAAACTTCTAAAGCGCGAATAATCCGTTGTTTATCACTCACTTTAAATTTTTCGCCCGCCAGTGGATCCACACTGCATAATTCAGCATAGACCGCAGACCAACCCTCACTCTCACCTTTTGCTTCTATTTCAGCACGAACAGCATAGTCTGCGCTCGGTAAATTGCTTGAAAGACCTTCTAAAAGTGCCTTGAAATAGAGCATAGTCCCACCCACCAAAATCGGAGTTTTACCTCGCGCATGCATGTCATCAATTAAACCACATGCATCTTCAACAAAGTTTGCAGCCGAATAGACTTCTAATGGGCTAATAATATCGATAAGGTGATGTGGATATTGCAGCAACTCTTCTTTAGTCGGCTTTGCTGTACCAATATCCATATCCTTAAAAACCAATGCTGAATCTACAGATATCAGTTCAAAATTTCCTTGCTCATAGAGCTGACATGCCAAAGCAGTTTTACCACTTGCAGTTGGCCCCATTAAATTGATGACCGGCAATTGAGTTGACATGTAAAACTACTCTCCTCGAGCAAAAAGCTTATCTAGTTGAGCCAATGGAAACGCACGCCAAGTTGGGCGACCATGGTTACATTGGCTGGCAAATTCAGTTTGTTCCATTTGACGAAGCAAAGCATTCATTTCAGAAAGACCCAAAATGCGATGGGCGCGAACAGCACCATGACAGGCCATACCCGCTAGAATTTGATCACGCTTTTGCAGTAAGCCCTGCGCTTCATCATTTGGATCTAAATCGTTCAGTAATTCAGGTACCAGCGCCTCAAAATTGGCTTTATGTAAAATCGCAGGCACACCACGAACAATGACCTGCTCATCGCCATATTGATCAATTTCAAGACCTAAACGCGCCAATTGATCTTTGAGCTCTTCCACTCGTATCGCTTGCATTCGCGTGATATTAATCACTTTGGGAATAAGTAACTGCTGAGAAGTCCAAAACTCTGGTTTATCCCACGCTGACTTCATTTGCTGTAGCAAAATACGCTCATGCGCTGCATGCATATCAACAATAATCAGCCCTTCTGTATTTTGAGCCAGCACATAAATACCATGCAATTGTGCAATGGCAATTCCCAACGGATGCTCATCGACTTTAGTGCTTTGCACTGTAAAATCAGCCAAAGACTGAGCTTGATCAACAGCAGATGAAGCATCACGCAGAGGTGCTAAATAGCTTTGCAAGGCATTATTGAGCTGTTGTGAGCCCTGATAGCGTGAAGGTTGCGCCGAATAATGGACACCTTGTGGTTGATTTGAACTAAAGTCAGTGAGCACATCCGATGGGGCTTGCTCACCAGTTTGTGCAGACTCAACACGACGATGCAACTGCAAAGGCTCTTGATAACGAGGCTGCACAGACATCGAAGCTTGATTCTCTGCAATCTTCATTGCATCAGATAAATCTGCGGTTGCCGTTTGAAACTGCGATAAAGTCTCTTTGGCATAGTGACGTACAAATTCATGTACTTCACGTTGATTCAAAAAGCGAATTTCATGTTTGGTCGGATGTACATTGACATCAATATTTTCAGGGTCTACTTCCAGAAAAAGCAAATAACCCGCATGCTGATGTCCATGCAAAATACCATCATAAGCCATACGCAGCGCATGAGAGATGGTTTTATCTTTAACAATTCGACCATTCACATAAACATACTGTAAGTCAGCCTGAGCCCGCGCATCCGAGGGATGTCCCAACCAACCTGTTAAACGCATGTTGATGCTATCTGCATCCATCCAATAAGCATTTTCAGTAAATGCACGCCCTAGCAACTGCTGTACGCGCTGAAAACGTAGCTCACCACTATCTGCAATCGGCAAATTCAATTTGATGCTTTGATTATGTTCAAGCACAAAACGAATATCGAAATGCGTCAGCGCTAAACGTCGGACGATTTCCTCAATATGACCAAACTCTGTGCCAGGTTTTTTGAGGAATTTTCGACGTGCAGGCACATTAAAAAATAAATCTTGTACCCGAATATGCGTACCTTTAGGCGCAGCTACAGCCTGAATCTCTTGACGATCAAATGCAGTTCCATTGACTTCAACTTGATAGCCAATTCCATCATCCACCTGACTACTGGTCAAGGTTAAACGCGAAACCGCTGCAATAGAAGCCAAAGCCTCTCCACGAAAGCCTAAACTGACAATTGCATGTAAATCTTCAGCGGTTTGGATTTTACTGGTCGCATGTCGCATCACCGCCAAAGGGAGATCTTCAGCGTGAATCCCTCGACCATTGTCCATGATTTCAATTAAAGTACTGCCGCCTTGCTCTACCCGAATAATCAGCTCTGTCGCACCTGCATCAATCGAGTTTTCAAGTAACTCTTTGACCACAGACGCTGGACGCTCAATGACTTCACCTGCTGCAATTTGGTTGGCTAAAGCAGGATTCAAAGTATGAATACGGCGTATCTTTAAATCATCATGCATTGTTTAATTGGCTCTCTAAAGCTTGTAATAATGCTACTGAATGGAAACTTAAGGTAGCAGACCGTGTCAGTTCATCTTCAGATTTTTGAATATCAATAATTATGTCTGCCTGAGGGATTTCATTGCCCCCTTTAGACGGCCATTCAAACAAAAACAATGCATTGGGCGTTTCCAAATAGTCACGAATGCCCATTAGCTCCAGTTCATACGGATCGTTTAAACGATACAAGTCAAAATGAAAAATATCACGCTCTTGAACTTGGTACGGTTCAACCAAGGTATAGGTTGGGCTTTTCACGGAACCTTGATGACCTAAATACTGTAAATAATGGCGTGTTAGCGTAGTTTTGCCCGCACCCAAATCCCCAATTAAATACACCACACCCGTCGTAAAATGCTGTGCCAAAATTTGTGCTAAATTTTGGGTATCTTGTTCATTATTGAGCGTTAAATTAAATGAATACTGCATAATACTCACGACAAGTGACAAAAGAACAATTATGATAGCACTGGACTCACAAAATGCCCAAGCCACAAGCTTGAAATCTCGTATTTAACTGCACCAACCGATTAGATATTGCCTGCACATCATGTTCACCATAAAACCTGCTGAATTTTGCCCTCCCATGCTCAATGGCGTGAGCGCAAGTAAAGTGTTTCTGCCTAAATTAAAGCCAGCACCACACACCGTATTGGCTTATTTATCTGACCAATTTCCGCATATTGAAGCAACTGAGTGGCAGCAACGTTTTCATGATGGTTTGGTCTATGACGCTGTAGGTAATGTACTCCATACAGATTCGGCATATCTTGAAAATCAGCATGTGTTTTATTACCGCTTTTTAGCGCACGAAATTGAAGTGCCATCTCAGCATGAGATTTTATTTGAAAATGATCATTTCTTAGTGGTGGATAAGCCGCACTTTTTGACCATCAGTCCAACGGGGCAATATGTTCAACAAACCCTATTGGTGCGCCTGAAAAAACAAACAGGCATTGAGCATTTAACGCCCATCCACCGCCTTGACCGTGAAACCGCTGGCTTAGTGATGTTTTCCAAATGCATTCACAGTCGAGGGATGTATCAGCAAATGTTTGCAGAGCGACAGGTTCAAAAAACCTATCATGCGATTGCACCTTTTAACCGCGAACTCAAATTTCCACGCATAGTAAAACTACATATGCAAAAAGGTGAACCGTTCTACACCATGCAAGTCCTAGACGAAGCACCGAACAGTGAAACTGAGATCTTGCTTTTAGAACATGATGAAACATGGGCAAAATATGAGCTTAAACCCGAGACAGGGAAGCAACATCAACTCCGTGTACACCTCAACTTCTTAGGTCTTCCGATTAAAAATGATCCGTTCTATCCTAAAGTTGTACATAAAGCCGACTATGATTTTAGTCAGCCTTTACAGCTATTAGCTAAGCATCTTTCATTTAAAGATCCAGTAACTCAACAGCTTATGCAGTTTAGCTCCAATTCTGAATTGACATTGTAATCTGCTTGTCATTACAAAATAATTTAAAATTCCATTGTATGAATATTGAAATTACAATGGAATTGATTAAAATAACTTCTACCCTTAAGTCGTTCAAATTATTTAAAAAATCATGAGAAAAACAGAAGTCTATCAAATTCGACTCGATTCCCAAGAAAAGAAACAAGCTTTTGCAGTGTTTAAACAACTGGGAATTACGCCTGCGCAAGCCGTTCGTTTGTTCTTCAGACAAGTGGTTTTAACCAAATCCATCCCATTCTCAATTGAAAACCAGAACATCAATCTTGAACAGCTGATTAAGCTACGTAAGCTCAAGCAAGAACAAAAAGCGGTTGATCACATCACCAGCGCAGACTCAACTGCAACCAATGATTTATTTGCAGACGATGAACATAGTGATCTTTTTGAAGAATTAGCGGCAATCTTGGGAGAAAGTGACAAAACTTAACAGTGTTGCATTTCTAAACAAATTTTAGAAATATCCCTTTCAAAACTTAGGTATGCTTCATGTAAATATTATAAATACAGCATGGAGTAATACATGATCGTTAGACGTGCCACTTTAGAAGACTTAGAAAAACTTGCTGTATTATTTGATGAATATCGCCAATTTTATGGTGCATCTTCCAACTTAGCGCTTTCCCAAAAGTTCCTTAAACTTCGCCTTGAAAACGAACAAAGCGTCATCTTCATTCATGTCAAAGACGATGTGATTACAGGTTTTGTGCTGCTGTATTTAGGCTTTTCTTCTGTGGCCTGTGCAACTTATTATATTTTAGATGATGTTTATGTTTCTCCACCGCATCGTCGCCATGGCTCAGCAAAACAATTGATTGATACCGCGATTTTGTTTGCGCGACACGAAAAAGCCATTCGTATTACGCTTGAAACGCAAAAAAATAATTATCAATCCCACAGCTTATATGAAGCAATGGGCTTTGTAGCGGATAATGAATTTAAGACCTATCATTGCTTTCTATAGCATTCAGCGTCTAAAGACCTTCACTCTCAAGATCATTGCGTGTCTTGGCTAAAGCCACTTGTTCTGCATTTAAATAGATCCAATGCCCTTCGACTAAATCTGGTATCCCCGTTAAGTCGAGCGCTCCAATTTGCTGACGATGCAAGCTCTCAACTTTATTTCCCACTGCCGCAAGCATACGTTTCACTTGATGATATACCCCTTGATGCACGGTCATTTGCAGTTCGCATTCAGCTAAGCGTTTTACATCCGTTGCAGCAAAGCTCCCTTTTTCATTTCGCAGCTCCACCCCTTGCTCCAACTGTTGGACCTGTTCATCTGTAACAGGGTCGGCAGTTTTCATCCGATACACTTTTGCCACATGCTTTTTAGGATGTGTCAATGCTTGTAAAAACTGACCATCGTCGGTGAGTAACAATAAACCTGTGGTGTCTTGATCTAGACGACCTACACACTGAATGCCACGATTCAAGAGCACATCTTCAAACAAATCAAAAACACTAAAATGATGTGTCGCCTGATGTGAGCATTCATAGCCTTGAGGTTTATTTAAGGCGATATAGACTTTTTCGCGGTATTCAAAGCTCTTGCCATGTACCTTGTAGTTCAAAGCATCCAATTTGAGTTTATATTTAGGGTCAGTAATGATCTGCCCATCAATTTCAATGGCTGCATTTTTAATCAACTGTTGGCAATGCTTTCGCGAACCAAATCCTTGCGACTGCAACATTTTTTCCAACAGCATCAGCACACCACATTTTTAAATAAAGGCTCATTTTATACTGAAATACAGGAACATCAATCAAAGTACTTGGATCATTCGGCAAAGTGGCTAAAAAAACGTTACAATGCACATGTTTTTTTGACCAGTCTCTCCCCTATGCCGAACTTAGATTTGAATCTGATCGTCCTCTTGATCCTGCTGGCTTGTGGTATTTTCAGTCACAACTCTGCGGTAACCATTGCTGCTGCAGTACTCATTATTTTGCGGATGACACCACTGAGTGAATACTTCCCACTCATCCAACAACATGGATTAAATATCGGGATCATCATTTTAACCATTGCAGTTTTAGTGCCGATTGCAAGTGGTAGAATTAGTGGTGAAAGTATTTTTAAATCTTTTTTAAGTGTCAAATCATTACTTGCCATCGCCATTGGTGTTTTGGTTGCATGGCTAGGCGGGCGCGGCGTAAAACTGATGTCAAACCAACCCGATGTTGTTGCAGGCTTACTAGTCGGAACCGTTGCAGGAGTGGCTTTACTACGTGGCGTTCCAGTCGGCCCACTCATTGCGGCTGGGTTACTTACCCTAATCATTGGTACAGGACAGCCCTAGCCTAGCGAATACAAAAAAATCCAAATTCTCAAGCTAGGCTGGATTGATCTGTATTTGCTGCCTTTAAATTTGACTTCTTTTTATAGAAAGTCCACTCAATATAGCGCTATGAATAAATATTCATCGTGTAGAACCTTCAGAGTTCATATGAATATACGCTTGCTTAGTTCACTTATAACTTTTTTGAACAACCAAATTTTAATGTGATAAAGAACGTATAATACTTTTCATTTTCTCGTCTATTTATGTCCTCTCAAGAAAATAGCATCCCACCAACGAGTCACTTATCTGTCATTATTTTGGCATTAGCACTCGGTGGTTTTTGTATTGGTACGACTGAATTCGTTGCGATGGGACTCATCCAAGAGATCTCACAAAGTTTCAATCTCAGCATTCCTGTCACAGGGCATTTTATTAGTGCCTATGCTTTAGGTGTGACTATTGGCGCACCTGTGATTGCCATTTTGGCCGCAAAGGTTCCGCGTAAAACGCTCTTAATTGGCCTCATGCTGTTTTATGGTATCGCCAATGCCAGTACAGCACTCGCAAACAGCTATGAGTCTATGTTGGTCTCACGTTTTATTGCAGGTTTCCCTCACGGCGCTTACTTTGGTATTGCCGCTTTGGTGGTTGCAGAGTTTGCTGGAAAACAAAAGCGTGCTTCGGCAGTCGCCATGCTCATGATGGGGCTGAATGTCGCGACCGTGATTGGTGTGCCTTTTGCGACATGGCTGGGTCAGCTGTATGGTTGGCGGGCAGGTTTTGAGTTTTCTGCATCTATCGCATTTTTGACTGTGGTCGCAATTTGTTTTGGCCTACCCAAAATGCAACTGGATCACACAGCCAGCATTCAAAATGAGCTGCGTGGACTTAAAAATACACAAATGTGGCTCACGCTTGCTGTCGGTGCAATTGGATTTGGTGGGCTGTTTTCTGTCTATAGTTATGTATCACCTATTTTGACTGAATATACCCATGCTAGCATTCAAGTCATTCCGTTTGCACTGGCATGTATTGGGCTCGGGTTGGTCGTCGGCGGTGTTGTCGCAGGACACTTTGCCGATAAAAACTTAAACAAGGCGATTATTTGGGTCTTAGTTTCCAATGCCTGCTCTTATGTACTTTGTGCCCTGTCTATGGATCACCTTGCCACTGCTTTTATTGCACTCTTCTTGGTTAGCTTCAGTATTGCAGGCTTGGGGCCTTTACTACAAACCCGCTTAATGGATGTCGCTGGTAATGCACAAGGCTTAGCAGCTTCGCTGAATCATTCTGCATTTAATATTGCCAATGCTTTTGGTGCTTTTCTGGGCGGCTGGTTAATTAGCCAAGGTTTAGGTTGGCTAGCTCCAATCTGGGTCGGAGTTTTACTAAGTTTAGGTGGGCTGATTATTTTATTGTTGGCTTTTCAGCATGAGAAAAAGTTGATATCCGCATGTAAAAGCGATTCAAATCAGACTTGTTAACCCCCAATAAATGACTTTATCTAAAACAATAAGCGTGCGTAAGAACTCAATCGTATTGTTATGCACGCTTTTACAATCCATCATTCAGATTAATGTCAGATCATTAAAAATCTTAATGGCATTTTTTTTAAACTCTAAATTTTATTCGATACGCGATAACGTCATCCGCAAGCTGCGGTAAGAATAAAAGCAAAGCTTTTATTTGCAGCCCAAGGCGATGTAATCGCCTTTAATATGGACTGTTTGTTCAAATGACCAATGTGTTTCTTTTGGCGAAAAAAAGAACTCCAAAATTGAACTTAAAAACGGTGAGACTCCGCAGTTAAGAAGTTCAATACGAAACACCTTAACTGACTGGCATAATCATTCAGGTAGCTTTTTCCCGCAGTGTGGACAATAGGCATATTGCTCACGCTCTTGCCTTAAAGATTCTTCTTTTTGTTCACGAATGAGCTGTAAAATAATATCGTGTGTTTGCTCTTTGGTCAGCCCAACTTCTTTACGAACTTCTTCAATTTTTTCTGTCTCCAAGACAAAATCAATATCGCTATTTTGGATTAGTTCTCGAAATCTGAGTTCAAGTTTTTCTTTACGCTGCTCAAGTTCATTGGCCAAACCATTCGCCAAAATACCCGCAGGTAATGCCGCTAAACCTACACCTAAGATAGTAATAATCGCACCAAGAAAGCGTCCTAACGGCGTAATAGGTGTCACATCGCCATAACCGACGGTGGTCAATGTAACCACGGCCCACCACATTGAAGCAGGAATGGAACTGAAAACTTCAGGTTGTGCCTGACTTTCAATCAAATACACCCCTGCAGCCGCCATAATGATCATAATCATTAAGATGAAAATAACCGCTTGAAATGAGCCTTTTTCACGCTCAATGACACGTAATAAAATTTGTAGAGAGACAAAGTAGCGGGTGAGCTTGAGAAGTCGGAGCAAACGAACAATTCTTAAGAATCGTAAGTCGAACTGAACAAAGAAGTTTAAATAGGCAGGTAGAATAGCCAAAAGGTCGATAATCGCCCCACCACTTTTGACCCAATTTAGACGGTTTTTCCAATCCGACTCAAAACTATTAGATTCAGCAATTGACCAAAAACGTAAAAGATATTCGACGCTAAAAACGATAATAGAAAAGATTTCAAAATAATAGAAAAAGTCTTGATACAACACATAGTACTTTTGCACCGACTCCAGCAAGACCGCAGCAGCATTACTCATAATCAGTGCAATGAGAAAATAGTTTAACCCTCGACTTAAGGGCGTCTCATAATCCTCATTATGCAAATTGTTATAAACAAATTTGCGAAGCGTGTACCAAGCTGTCAATTTCATTACGATTCTAAGTTATTCTTATCCCTTAAAATTCAGTTTAACTGAAGTTCTGGGCAAAGTAAGTAAGAAATTTCTGCACGAAATGTCCTAGTTTTAAGATGTTATTCAATATATAACAGCGCTAAACGAACTTGGTCATAGCCCATACGTGGATTTGTCAGTTCCACAATAGGACGAAGCTTAATCGCACCATCTTCGCTAAAGTGTTCTGTTTGCTGACGCTTCATTAAGCGTTTATAAATTTTCCGCACTTGCTCAACTACTTCTTCTCCAGGATGTGCCACGGAAATATCCAAGCCTTGCTCTTTATGCAACTTTGCCAAATGGTTGATAATAGTTGCAGCCGTCAAACCGCGCTCTTGTGCGATATCTGCAATTTCATAACCACCTTCAAACAATTCACGTGTTTCATCAAGTGTTGCAGAAGCATAGTTGGCTTTACCTGCATTACGGGCAATTTTCTTTTCATTCCGCTCAATCTCAATTTCATTGAGCGTTCCGCCACAGTGACGGATAAATGCCTTGTGCTGCGGGTCAAGATCAACGGCCTCGAAATGTGTCTCGGCTTCATCGGACAGTTCTTGGAAGCGACGGTCTGCCTTAATGGCAAGACTATCTAACTCCAAAGCTTGTTCATTAAATCCTAGTAACCTTAAACCATCCAAAGTCTTTAAGCGCGACAAAGCCACATAGCCCTGTCCTTTTTCAAAAGTATGACTAAGATTAATTTCCGCTGCCGCCAAAGTCATCCCTTGTGACTTATGGATGGTAATGGCCCATGCCAAGCGCAATGGAATTTGCTGAAAACTGGCAATCGTTTTTCCCGCATCATTGTCCACTGACCATGTTTCAGGCTCAACTACAAGTACCGTGCCATCAGTCAGTTTGACTTTAGGCAAGATCCCAAAGTCATCATCTTCTTCAAAGCCCACCACTTCGCCTAAGCTACCGTTGATATATCCCACATCAAAGTTGTTCTTTACAAACATCACTTTGGCATTTTTCTTGAGGGTTAGGTTTTCAGGTGCTCGCACAGAAGACTTTAAAGTTTCAATAAGCTTGTCATTGCCATCACACACCGCCTCAAACTGTCGACCTTCATTTTCAATTTCATTCAAATGTTTGAAGTTGATGGTGTCCACGTCCATATTATGCGTATATAAACGTGTAAAGATTTCTCCAATATCTTGCTGACGTGTAGCTTGTAAAGCCTGCAAGTGCTGAGAGTTAATACTCTGACTGCGGATGGCATTTAAAATATCATTGAGATAATCATTGCCCTGACGGTGCTGCTCAGTCAAATAACACACACGAAACTTGGCTTCGACCCAAGCATCAGACATAAAACAGAATTTATCGCGGTTGCGTTCTTCATTTTTACCAACTGGCGGTAACTGAAAGAAATCACCAGCAACAATCACTTGAATCCCGCCAAATGGCTCTTGACTTTCTTTAAAGAACTTAAGGACTTTATTGACCAAATTGAGTTGCTTGGCATGTAACATCGAAATTTCATCGATGATTAAGACTTGGGCATTCTCTAAATGCTCTTTTAAATATTTACGTTCTTTCATGCGTTTGAGTTCATCTTCCCCCAACGCATCTTTAATTCCAATACCAGCCCAAGTATGAATAGTCATGCCATTCATATGCGTTGCGGCAATACCTGTAGAAGCAGTAATCGCCACAGGCACTTTGCGGGCTTTTAAATAGTTAATATATTGGTTCAGCGTATAGGTTTTTCCTGCACCAGCGGAACCGGTTAAAAAGACATTTTCGCCCGCTTTTAAGAGTTTGAGTGCAGTTTCTTGCTTCATAAGACCTATACCATTGATGAACGGCTATAGCCTACCGAGTTTTTGCAAAAAAGTTAAGCAGATCTCGTCACACAGTAAATGATGTGCGACAAATTAAGTCCATTGTTGTTTAATTTTTAAGAGCTGGGTTATTAGTTTTGGTTCAGCATGGCAATGAATTGTTCAGCGACGACAACATCATCCGGTAGCGCTTTTTGGTTGTTTGGATATTCAAGCTGATCAAATAACAGTTGCCCTGCAATATAGTGACAACCGAGCGTCAAATGCCGCTGTGCGTCGGTATGACTCATATGAAATGCAGCATATTCGCGCACAATAATTCGCTCGGCAAAACTGGCTGCTAAACAATGTTGAAAGCGACGTGACTCTGCAATGATACGATCCATATCTTTGAGCTCCTCAAGCACCCAACTCTCAATAAAATAATAAGCTTCATGACTGATCGGTTGCCATGAGACATAACCAAGCTTTCGTTTCAGTTCCGCAAGCAGCTCTTGGCTATGCAATTGATCATGCCACTGCACAGCCTGATGAAATAGGCTCTTCCACGTGACATTTTTTAAAATCTCCTTTTGCGTCTCGAAATGTTCAGGCAAATAATCGCGCACATATGCATCAAACACCGAAACTCGTAAAGGGGGATGATTTAAATAAAACAACTGTCTAAAGCTTTCAATATACAGTTTATGTTGCTTTAACTGAAGATAAAAATCACGGTGTTGTTGCTTATCTTCGCTAAAATAAGTCACTAAGTCTTCTGGGAGTTTCTGCGCAATTTTATCTAGATGCTGAATATAGGCCTGCATTACACGACTCAATTTTGTGTAGACCCGTTTCCCCCGTTCGGGCTGTTGTTCGACCACACGGCGCAGCAGTTCGAGCCATTCATCTAAATACAAAATAGATGGGCTGATCGCTATCCGCTGATCATCCATATCTTGGCGTCTATTTTTTAAGACCACATGCTGGTTGGCCTCCAGCTCAAACCAGTGCTGTTGTAAGGCATACTCATAGCAACTTTGTATAAATAAGCGAGCCGCAACATGTTGGAAGTACTTTAAAGTCGTGACAATAATCTCAGGATGATAAGACTGAGTATCGAGATAACTTAAAGCCGTTACGGCAACGCGTATACTACTGTGCTGAATATTTTGACTAACCCAGTCTGTCACCACCGCTTTTTGTTTGAATAACCAATTTACGGTACGGCTTTCATCAAAAATCGGGAGTTTAGCGACCTTCTTTTGCCATGTCTTGGTCTCAGTTTTTAAAAAATGCCGCTTAGACAACAAATCACGCGATGTCCAAAAATCCCGATGCATAAGCCGCACAAAGCCAAGCATATGGGGCTGCTCTTTAGCATGCGGATACAACAAATGAATGTCGTGCGTATGATCCATCAACTCTTGTAAAGAAAACCGTTCAGGAAATGCCGTTTGTATAATGCGATAAACATGTGGTTCTAAGAATTGATTGGCACTGCAACACAGCTCATCATAACTATTCATCAACGACTGTAAGGGTAAAATATCTTCCGCCTGATCTACATCTAAGTTGCATAAGCGCTGCAACTCGGCCAGCAAACTTCGCTCAGAGGTTGGATCATCTGTATTGAATTCAACTTGCTGGCACAGCTGTTGAAAGAGTTCTGATTGCGTTTGCCGTATTTCAGTCAAAATCGTTTGCACGCGACTCGGCCCATCGAACAAAACAAACACCTGCTGAAGAATCAGCTGACGCAACTGTTTAACTTTATTACGCAAATACAAAGAATGTTGTGGGGACTGATCACCCACTAAAAACACAATGTCGTGTAAACAAAACTCTTCGAGTGCTTCCGCATAGTGCCCTTGATAGATAAACTGTGGAACACACAGCTCCGCCTGTTCCGTCGGTATATAAAACTGAATATGAAAACAATGATTTAAAATTTGAATCCGTTGTTTTTTTACGTCGACACTTAAAACGTTTTGCACATTGAGTGTGGAAAGAAAAGCGGCCTGCTCGTGATAAAGCTGCTGAATACTCGGAACAACTTGTCTTAACTGTATAGCAAGACTTTGATATTGCTTAAGCTTATCGTTTTTCTCCACGGCTGGCCCTCTTTGAATTTGGCTATTTTCACCACAACTTCAAAACCAATATAAACAAATCCTGAACCACAGGCTATGCCTTTTATCGATAGCCATTTTGTTCGGTGAAGCCATTTTTCCTCATTCCCTTACTCATGGTAGGTATTTGGTAGGTACACAAGTTTTTGGAATCATTCAATACTCTAAAAACGGTAATGAGCACCGATAACAACATAAATAATGGTAGAAGGAATCGCACCATGGCTTTTAAAAATATTGCAGATCAAACGAACGGTTTTTATATCCCTTGTGTTTCACTTTTTGGCCCAGGCTGTGCCAAAGAAATTGGTGGCAAAGCACAAAACCTCGGTGCAAAGAAAGCGCTGATTGTGACCGACGCAGGTTTATTTAAATTTGGCGTAGCCGACACCATTGCAGGATATCTCAAAGATGCAGGTGTTGATAGCCACATCTTCCCAGGTGCAGAACCGAACCCAACTGACATCAATGTCCACAACGGCGTGACTGCGTATAACGAACAAGGTTGTGACTTTATTGTGTCCTTAGGTGGTGGTTCTTCCCATGACTGCGCTAAAGGTATTGGACTCGTGACTGCGGGTGGCGGTCATATTCGTGACTACGAAGGAATTGATAAAAGTACGGTTCCAATGACTCCTCTTATTGCCATCAACACCACGGCAGGTACAGCATCAGAAATGACGCGCTTCTGTATTATTACCAATACAGATACGCACGTAAAAATGGCAATTGTAGACTGGCGCTGCACTCCACTGATTGCAATTGATGACCCTAAACTGATGATTGCAAAACCTGCAAGCTTAACAGCAGCAACAGGTATGGATGCCTTAACCCATGCGGTAGAAGCTTATGTTTCAACAGCGGCAAATCCAATCACCGATGCCTGTGCTGAAAAAGCCATTTCGATGATTAGCGAATGGTTAAGTCCAGCAGTTGCGAACGGCGAAAACTTAGAAGCACGTGATGCCATGAGTTATGCACAATATTTAGCAGGTATGGCATTTAATAATGCATCACTAGGTTATGTCCATGCTATGGCTCACCAACTCGGTGGCTTCTATAACCTACCTCACGGCGTATGTAATGCAGTCCTACTCCCACACGTCTGTGAGTTCAACTTAATTGCCTGCCCTGACCGTTATGCACGTATTGCTGAACTGATGGGAGTTAACATCACAGGTTTAACTGTGACAGAAGCTGGATATGCTGCCATTGACGCGATTCGTGAACTATCTGCATCGATTGGTATTCCATCGAGCTTATCTGAACTGGGTGTGAAAGAGCAAGATTTGGGTGTTATGTCTGAAAATGCGCAAAAAGATGCCTGCATGCTGACGAACCCACGTAAAGCAAACCATGCTCAAGTGGTCGACATCTTCAAAGCTGCACTCAAATCTGGTGCTTCAGTGGTCGATTTTAAAGCAGCGGTATAAGTTCTCTCCTTAACTTTTAGTTTGCTTTGACAATTTAAGTGGAATGAAACAGACGTCCATACTGTTTCATTCAGGTAAGCCTAATCCTTGCTTACCCGTGCACTTAAATTGTCTTTTTTTATTTGTGGTTGACAAAGTTTTGCACTTCATCAAGGATAAGAAAACTCATGACAATAACAACCAGAGCAAATTATGTCAGAAAATCAAACTCATCCTGCGTATACACCTGATGTCCTCGGCGAAGGCTATGAACAATTAAAACTCAGTTTCCCAGACGATTATGAAGGTGCAGTCTGCGCAACCCTCGTGCGCAAAAAAGCCCCGAAAAATACTCAAAAAGCTGTGCTGTATATCCACGGCTTTATTGACTACTTTTTTCAAACCGAAATGGCTGAACAATTTAACCAACATGGTTATGATTTTTATGCGCTGGATTTACGTAAATACGGGCGCTCTTATTTAAGTCATCAAAAATACTACAATGTCCGTGATCTCAGCGAATACGATGCTGAAATTACCCAAGCCTTAGAGATCATTGGCAATGAAGGCCATACTACGGTGCTGCTTGCAGGACACTCTACGGGTGGCTTAATCACGACTTTATACGCTGCACACAATCCTAAGCATCCGCTGATCAAAGCACTTTGGGCCAATAGCCCTTTTTATGATTTTAATATGCATCCCATTAAGCGCAAACTTGGCGTGCCGCAGCTCAGCCGACTCGCAAAGCATTTTCCTGACATCAAGTTTCCAAGTGAACTGAATAAATGGTATGTACCGAGCCTGCATCAAAACGAGCATGGTGAATGGAACTTTGATTTGGAGTGGAAACAACCAAGCTACTCTATGGTTCGCATCAGCTTTGTACGTGCAATTCATGAAGCACAGAAAGAAATTCATCGCGGTGGTTTAAAGCTCTCTGTTCCTGCACTCATTATGCATTCACATCAAACGCTTAACCCGAAGAAATGGGGCCTAGCCGCGCAAACCAGTGATGTGATTTTAGATGTTAAAGACATTGAAAAGCAGGCTAAAAATTTACAAGGTGACGTCAGTGTCGTGACCATTCAAAACGGTTTACACGACTTAGTACTCTCCGCACCTGAAGTTCGTACCGAAGTTTATACTAAGCTGTTCCAATGGCTCGAGCAAAAAATAGTGTAAATATACCTTTCCAACACAATTAAGAATTCTTAAATTTTATATTTCTCAAGTAGCTGATGCGCAGGATGTCCATTCGGTGTCAGCTCAATGAGTCGCTCAACAGCATCAATCGCCTCTGGGTAACGTGCGACATGTTTAAACAACATATCGGTTTCATTGGCTTTAAAAATCGCACTGCTTAAACGTGACTCCAAACAGTCGCGCCATGCACATAGAAATGGACTTTCCGTTTTAGGCAGTAAAACACCTGAACAAAGTTTTAACGCGGTTTCGATATATGCAGCATCTAAGGCTTGCTCGGCTTGTAAAAAATCGGCCTCGATATGCGCCAAAATTCGATAGGGACGAGATCCCAACATACCACCGAGCAAGTCACGCAGTTGTGACATTTCGGCCTTAAGTGTTCCCACACTTACCTTGCGCTCACCATATAAGGCCTGATGCAAAGTGTCTAAAGTCATGCCCTGTGGGCACAGCGCTAAGATGGTCAGAATTTCAATTTGTCGCGGTGTGAGCACCATCACTTTGCCATTGAAATGTACTTGCGGCACACCAAAAGCACGGATATATAACTGTTGACGCTGATATTCTAACAGTGCCGTTTGGATGATAGATGCACAGCGCTCTGCTGCGAGTAGACCAAGGCTATTATGATTTTTCCATGTGGTGGATAAATCAATCACCCCAAGGACGTGTTTTGAGTAAGGGTCGATGATCGGCGCCGCATAACAGACCCAATCATGGATGGAGCTCATGTAGTGTTCATTTGAAAAGACACAACTGGACTGTTGCGTTTTTAAGGACAAGGCCAATGCATTGGTCCCCACCAATTCCTCTCGCCACTGCCCGCCTTCAACAAAATGTACACTTTCTGCCGCATTACGCATTTGTCTGCTGGACGCACTCCAAATAATCGTACTCCCAATATCGCCTACAGCGACCACCATCGAAGACTGTTGTGCAATATGTCTTAGTTCATCTGCGCAGTAACTCAAAGCATGTTGTAGCGCTGAACCTTGTGACATAGAACCTTCAGAAATGGGCGCAGCAAAGCGATCTTTTGGAATTTCTGCGGAGTTAGAGCGCTGCCATGAACTTGCAATACTTTTTCCCAGTTGTTCAGCTTGTACCGTCGAAATACTGCTACTGGTTCTAAGCTTTTCTATTTCTTGTCTTTTCTGTATTAAATGTTGCATTGCCATCATTCCTTATTCTCAAAACAATTCCTGATATACGTCCACTGTATTACTTGGTTGTAAACATTTGTCAAAGGCTTGTAAACCTCCTTCCTTCCAACCTTTTTCCAACCTTATATTAGTTATGCTACTTAAATATTGTACAGATGTACCTTATACCAAAGCTGTAGATGCTTTTAAAAAATCAATAAGCAAAGGAACTTCAATATGCGCTATGTAGACCCTAACCAATCTGGTTCTAAAGTAGAATTTAAAGCACAGTATGACAACTTTATTGGTGGCGAGTGGGTTGCTCCAGTAAAAGGTGAATACTTTGAAAATATCTCTCCTGTCGACGGTAAAGTTTTTACAAAAGTCCCTCGCTCATCTGTAGAAGACATCGAGCTTGCACTGGATGCTGCGCATAAAGCCAAAGAACAATGGAACAAATCTTCTCCTACTACACGTTCAAATTTACTCCTTAAAATTGCAGATCGTCTAGAACAAAATCTAGAAAAATTGGCTGTGGCTGAAACATGGGACAATGGTAAACCGATTCGTGAAACGCTCGCAGCGGACATTCCTTTAGCCATTGACCATTTCCGCTATTTCGCAGGCTGTATCCGTGCGCAAGAAGGCGGCATTTCTGAAATTGATGAAGATACTATTGCCTATCACTTCCACGAACCATTAGGCGTGGTAGGACAAATCATTCCATGGAACTTCCCAATTTTGATGGCGACATGGAAAATTGCTCCTGCACTTGCTGCGGGTAACTGTATTGTTTTAAAACCTGCTGAACAGACCCCTGCGAGCATTTTGGTTTTAATTGAACTCATTCAAGACTTACTACCACCCGGTATTTTAAACATCGTCAACGGTTATGGTGTTGAAGTGGGTCGTCCACTCGCAACCAATCCACGTATTGCTAAAATTGCATTCACTGGCTCTACTGCTGTGGGTCAAATGATCATGCAATATGCCACTGAAAACGTAATTCCTGTAACGTTGGAATTAGGTGGTAAGTCTCCAAACATCTTCTTTGAAGACATTATGGATCAAGACGATGAGTTCTTAGACAAAGCCCTTGAAGGTTTTGCCATGTTTGCACTTAACCAAGGTGAAATTTGTACATGTCCATCACGCGCTTTAGTTCAAGAAAGTATTGCAGATAAATTCCTTGAAATGGCAGTTGAACGTGTGAAACGCATTAAAACGGGTCACCCGCTCGATACAGAAACGATGATTGGTGCGCAA
Organism: Acinetobacter sp. P1332; assembly: GCF_044057475.1. Classification (NCBI taxonomy): domain Bacteria; kingdom Pseudomonadati; phylum Pseudomonadota; class Gammaproteobacteria; order Moraxellales; family Moraxellaceae; genus Acinetobacter; species Acinetobacter sp. P1332. The sequence goes on along the minus strand of NZ_CP171157.1, from coordinate 1,489,415 downwards.
GCTTCACTTGAACAACAAGAGAAAATTTTGGGTTGTATCGCAACAGGTCGCGGTGAAGGTGCACAAGTACTGACAGGTGGTAGTGAGCGTAATGAAGTGGGTTCTGGTTTCTATATTGAACCAACCATTTTCAAAGGCACCAATGACATGAAAATTTTCCAAGAAGAAATTTTTGGACCTGTACTTTCTGTGGCAACATTCAAAGATTTTGACGATGCGATTAAAATTGCCAACGACACTATTTATGGTTTAGGCGCTGGTGTATGGTCACGTTCAGCACATACCTCTTACCGTGCAGGTCGTGCAATTCAAGCGGGTCGAGTTTGGACCAACTGTTACCACATCTACCCTGCACATGCCGCTTTCGGTGGTTATAAAAAGTCAGGGATTGGTCGTGAAAACCACAAAATGATGCTCGATCATTACCAACAAACTAAAAACTTACTTGTGAGCTATGCAACTAAGCCTATGGGCTTCTTCTAAGCACTTAGTCTATTCATATATAGTTCTCTATGTGTTTAGGGTGATTCGTTACCCTAAACATTTTCTCTATCAACCATCAACCATCAACCATCAACCATCAAAACAATAATTCAAAACTGTGTCATATAAACATTAGACAGGACGTCTAGTCGCTTGGTACTGAAATTGCATAAATATTGCATCCATCAAGCCATCTATAAAAACTCAAGATATGGAGCTTCATATGACCGATTCTCCCATTAACAGCTCAACGACTCCACTCTCTACTTCAACTGTAAGCACATCTGACGACTATTTTGAAAAAAGGCAACTGAAACAAGGTGCTGTAGGCTGGCTATTATTAGGGTCTGTTGACATTTACTGTTCATAATTAAACCTATAAAGGTAGCCATAAAAATATACAGGCTAAGGCAACAGCACTTTGATAATTTCTTTTGAGCTTGTCATATCGAGTAGCTATTCCTCTAAATTGCTTTAATCTACAAAACATATTTTCAACTAAATGCCTGATTTTATATAAATACCAGTCCATATGATCATTGTTCGATTGGCTATTTATTTTCTTTGGTATATTCGCTTTTGTCCCTGTTTTTCTGATCTGTTCACGCAGTGGTTCTGAATCATAGCCTTTATCTGCGCAGACCACTTTTGTCTCTTTTAAGTCTAATGTTGATATTAAATCAGGTGCAACTTTGACGTCATGTGTGGTTCCATCGGTAATCATGAAATCAACAGGATTGCCATTTGCATCAACAATCAAATGTATTTTTGAGGAGTTTCCTCCTACACTTTTAGAAATAGATTGATTCGCTATACCGGCAGAATGTTGATGAGCACGTACGTGAGAGCCATCAATAAAAATCCACTCCATATCGGGGCATGATGCTAATAATTTGAATAATCTAAGCAACTTACCACTGCTTGACCAACGATTAAAACGTTTGAAAATAGAGTTTGATTGACCGAAATAGGAAGGAATATCTCGCCACGGACAGCCTGTTCTAATTCTATAGAGAATAGCTTCAATAAAATTACGTAAATTTGAGTTGTGATGAATAGATAAATTACGCAAAATAGTTTTCAACTTTTGCCAGTGTTGATCTGTCAGCATGGTACGAGGCATAGCGAATAGTAAAATTGGGTTTGGCGATTTGATTTTACTACTTCGCTATTTTTTAAGCTAAAAGTGTCAACACACCCTAGTCGGTTTAGGCGTGGCTTATGTCATTTCTGGCGACTTTGCTGGCTGGAACTTCGGTCTTGCTCAAGGTGGCTGGGGCGGTATGTTTATCGCAACGGTTGTCGTAGCCATCATGTACTTATGCATGTGCCTGTCTATGTCTGAAATGGCCACCATGCTGCCCACTGCGGGAGGTGGCTATAGCTTTGCGCGTACCGCATTTGGCCCATTTGGTGGCTATCTCACTGGCACGGCGATTTTAATTGAATATGCCATCGCCCCTGCGGCTATCGCATGCTTTATTGGTGCCTACTGCGAGGCCTTATTTGGTGTCGGTGGATGGATCATTTATCTCATCTGCTATCTGGTTTTTATGGGTATTCATCTTAAAGGTGCAGGTGAAGCCCTCAAGATTATGTTTGTCATTACCGCCATTGCAGCCGTCGCTCTTTTTGTCTTTATCATCGCAATGGCGCCACATTTTAACAGCGCCAACTTATTTAACATTGCACCAACTGAAAATATCGGTGCAAGTAGCTTCCTACCGATGGGTTATATCGGCATTTGGGCGGCCGTACCCTATGCCATTTGGTTCTTTTTAGCGGTAGAAGGTGTACCACTAGCAGCAGAAGAAGCCAAAGATCCATCCAAATCCTTACCACGTGGTTTGATCGGTTCGATGCTAATTTTGGCCGCTTTTGCCCTACTTATTCTGTTCTTAGGTGCTGGTGCTGCTGGCGCAGAACAACTTAAAGAATCAGGCGCACCCTTAGTTGATGCACTGGTAGCCGTCTATGGTCAAAACAGTTGGTTAGGCAGTTTTGTCAATTTTGTAGGTCTGGCAGGTTTAATTGCAAGTTTCTTCTCCATCATTTATGCCTATTCACGTCAAATTTTCGCCTTATCTCGTGCGGGGTATTTACCAACCTCGTTATCACTGACCAATAAAAACAAAGCGCCTTATTTAGCGATTATTATTCCCGGCATCATTGGTTTTTTATTGTCTCTAACAGGTGAAGGTGATCTGCTCATCCTGATGGCGGTATTTGGTGCGACCATTTCTTATGTCTTGATGATGCTTTCTCACATTAAACTGCGCATCAGCCGTCCAGAATTACATCGTCCCTATAAAACCCCAGGTGGAATTGTCACCTCATCGATTGCTTTGGTATTAGCCAGTATTGCGGTGATAGCTGGTTTTGTGGTGGATCCTAAAGTTTGGTTTATGGCCGCAGGCATCTATGCGCTATTTATTGCCTACTTTATTTTCCATAGTCGCCATCGACTCGTTCAAGGTACACCTGAAGAAGAATTTGAAAGTATTCGTAAGGCCGAACAAGACTTATAGAAGGACCTATAACATGGCTTATAAAACATTGATTGGACATCAGCACTATGTGTTTAATGATTTAAAAACTTTAATGGCAAAAGCAACCCCGCTGCGCTCAGGTGATCAACTTGCAGGTGTTGCGGCGGAAAATGCCACTGAACGTGTTGCCGCACAAATGGCATTGGCCGATGTTCCATTGAAGCAGTTTTTAACTGAAGCGCTGATCAGCTATGAACAGGATGAAATAACCCGCCTGATTATCGATGAGCACCGTAGTGATTTATTTGCACCAATTTCACATTTTACCGTAGGAGACTTTCGTAACTGGCTACTCAGTGAAGATGCGACTACGCAGAAATTACAACAACTTGCGCTCGGTTTAACCCCTGAAATGGTGGCTGCGGTGAGTAAGATTATGCGCAACCAAGACCTCATCTTGGTTGCAAGTAAATGTGAAGTCATCACCCAATTTCGCAACACCATCGGATTGAAAGGTCATCTCTCGACCCGTTTACAACCGAATCATCCGACCGATGATCTCTTGGGAATATCGGCCAGTATTTTGGATGGCTTGATGTATGGCAATGGTGATGCCGTCATTGGGATTAATCCTGCAACCGATAACCTACAAAATTTATCGGAGCTGCTCAAACTACTCGATCATGTGATCCAAGAGCATCACATTCCAACCCAGTCTTGTGTACTGACGCATATCAGTTCGGGGATTCAACTGGCTGAGAAAAATGTGCCGATTGATTTAATGTTTCAATCGATTGCAGGCACACAGCGCGCCAATGAAGGTTTCGGCATTAACCTTGAATTATTACGTGAAGGCTATGAAGCAACACTGGCTCTCAAGCGTGGGACTGTGGGACAAAATGTGATGTATTTTGAAACAGGTCAAGGCAGTGCTTTATCTAGTAATGCGCATCACGGCGTAGATCAGCAAACCTTGGAAGTCCGTGCCTATGCTGTGGCTCGTAAATTCAAGCCGCTGCTAGTGAACACTGTAGTTGGGTTTATTGGCCCAGAGTATTTATACAATGGCAAACAAATTATCCGTGCAGGCTTGGAAGACCATTTTTGTGGCAAGCTCCTAGGCTTACCTATGGGCTGCGACATTTGCTATACCAACCATGCCGATGCCGACCAAAACGACATGGATGTACTACTCACCCTATTCGGTACAGCAGGTCTGAACTTTATTATGGGCATTCCGGGTTCGGATGACGTCATGCTGAATTATCAAACCACGTCGTTTCATGATGCGTTGTATCTAAGGCAACTTTTGGGCTTAAAAGCAGCACCTGAATTTGATCTGTGGTTGGCTGAACAAGGCATCTTTAAACAACAGCAGCAGCACATTCTTTGGCCTGAGCATATCCCGCCACAATTTGAAAAACTTTTGCATATATAAGGAGCAGCTTATGTCACTTGTTCCTCTAGAAAATTATCAAACTGAACAGCATCAGGATGCTTGGGAAAACTTAAAGAAATTTACCGATGCTCGTATCGCCATTGGTCGTGCTGGTTGTAGTATCCCGACCCATGAACTGCTGAAATTTCAACTGGCGCATGCGGAAGCGCAAGATGCCGTACATCAACCTTTAGATGTCGAACACTTAGTTGCGAGTCTTAATACACTAGGTTTGGATAGTCTAACGGTACACAGTCAAGCTGAAAATAAGCAAGAATACTTAAAACGTCCTGACTTAGGTCGCCTGTTAAGTGCAGCTTCACAACATGGCTTAGAGGTTTTTAAAGCCAGTAACCCGCAAAACTATGATGTCTGTATTGTGATTGGTGATGGACTATCTGCACGGGCGATTGAAGAAAATGCAGTTCCTTTTATTCAGCACCTTATCCCGCAGCTGCAAGCAGAACACTGGAGCATTGCACCGATGGTTATTGCTACTGGAAGCCGAGTCGCTTTGGGTGATCCAGTTGCAGAGTGCCTACACGCGACTATGCTCGTGATGCTAATTGGAGAAAGGCCTGGCCTAAGCTCACCTGATAGTATGGGCATTTACTATACTTGGAAAGCTGCCTCGGGCACTTTGGATGCTAAACGGAACTGTATTTCAAATGTTCGACCTGCGGGCTTAAGCATTCTTGTTGCAGTACAACGACTAATGTCTCTGATGCGTGGCTCCAAGAAACTCGGCTACTCAGGTGTAGACTTAAAAGATGAACATGAAATGGTCAGTCTAGACACGGAACATACGCCTAAGCGTTTATTTTAATTTGAAGCAAATCAGCCGTTATTTTACGGCTGATCCTAAATAATGCGTTCTATTAACTTAGGTTTTTAGCTAGCTTTGTTTAGCGCTTGTTCTACAAAATGTAGGCGATCTTGGCCCCAATACATTTCATCACCCACAAAGAATGTCGGTGCGCCAAAAATGCCACGTTGAATGGCCTGTTCTGTTTCAGTGATCAGTTTTTGTTTCACAACATCCGACTGAACCATACTCATAATATCTTCTACAGAAAAGCCACTTGGTTTTAGCACTTCTGCCAAGACAGTAGGTTCATTCAGATTTTGTGGTGTACCAAACATCGCATCGAATAACAGTTTCAAAACTTGCTCAAACTTTTCTAGATGCAACAATTGAACGCCTGTCAAAATCCGCATTAGGGTTAAAGTGTTCATCGGGAAATGCGGATTCATTTGCATTGGGATCTGGTAATACTCCGCCCAGCGCTGCATATCTAAGATTGAATAAACCCCTTTGACGGGAATCTCTATCGGACTACGATTGCCTGTTGCTTTAAACACCCCGCCCAATAAAATAGGCTTATATACAATCTGAATCTCTTGCTGCTCTGCTATTTGCAGTAAACGATAGTAGGCCAAATAGCTATATGGGCTGCCTAAATCAAAATAAAATTCTACGCTTTTCATGCTTTGTCCTTTTACCACGTTTCCATCCAAGGTCTTAAATCTAACTCATGCGTCCATGCATCGCGCGGTTGCTGCGACAAATGCCAATAATTTTCTGCAATATGCACGGGATTTAATATGCCATCCTGTTCTTTGCGCGCGTACATGTCAGGAAAAGTGTCTTTAATAAAATCGGTATCAATTGCCCCATCCACCACCACGTGTGCCACATGAATATTTTTCGGGCCAAGCTCACGTGCCATACTTTGGGCTAAGGCACGCAGTGCATGTTTCGCCCCAGCAAAAGCGGCAAAGTTTGCTGCACCTCTTATTCCTGCAGTTGCACCCGTGAAAATAATGCTGCCGTGTTCACGCACGACCATACGCTTCGCCACTTCACGTCCAGTCAAAAACGCACCGAAGCAAGCCATTTCCCAAATTTTAAAATACTTACGTGCAGTTTCTTCTAAAATACTACATGGCACATTCGCCCCAATGTTAAACACTAAAACATCGATTTCACCAATATTGGCTTCAATTTCCTCTACCAAAGCGATGACTTGCTCTTCTTTACGTGCATCAGACGCAAAACCATATGCAAGGCCACCTTCGGCTTCTATTTCTGCAATTAAGGGCTGGAGTTTTTCGGCATTTCTTCGCGTCATGCAGGCGATGTATCCACCACGTGCAAACCGTTTTGCGATTTCGCCCCCTGTAGCATCTCCTGCGCCAATCACTAACGCGACTTTCTTTTTAGCATCAGTCTTTTGCAACTGCTGTTCTGGCTGTAATCCATCCATAAATATACTCCCTTTATAAAATAACGATCGTTATCATAACGATCACTATGTTATAGTTTTCAGCATCAGTCAATTTTATTTTGATGAAACTCCTATGCGCTATAAAACAGGCTATAAAGAAGAAAAACGTCAAGAGCTGCTTAAAATTAGTGCTCAACTGGCCAAGAAGCAAGGCTTTGCCAATACTGGCGTCGATGGTTTTATGAAAGCGGCTCAAATGACCAGCGGTGCTTTTTATTCGCATTTTTCATCAAAACATGAATTATTTGAAGCACTGATCCAGTCCGAGTTACAACACAGCTTTCAAGCATGGCAAGCCAATCCGCATGACAACCTCGAAGAGTGGATTGACTTCGAACTTGAACGTTATTTAGCGCTGTCTCATGTGCAACGTCCAGATCAAGGCTGTGTTATTCCCTCTCTTGCAGCCGAAGTAGCACGTAGTAGTGAAACAACAAAACTGTGTTTTCAACAGGAAATGCTTCGTGGTCACGCACTCTTTACACAACATCTAGGCAGTGAAACACAAGCTTGGGCGGTACTGTGTCAACTGGTCGGTGCAATCGTCATGGCGCGCAGCATGGCGGATGAACATCTACAAAGAGAAATTTTAAGCTCAAGCAAATGGATGATTAAAAACATGCTTCAGCTCAAGTAAAACCTTGGATTGAATTTATAGTTTTTTTCTACATATTTTCTGATTTATTGCCTTCAACTTCTACGCATTTCCCTGTACATTTTTACACTCCTTTAACCCCTGTGAACGAGCCAACTATGACGACACTACCCGATACCATTTACGCGATTCAGCATCTTGCTTTTGAAGATTTGGGTGCATGGGAAGATGTGTTATATCAATTGGGTTATCGGGTACGATATTTTGAAGCCGGCAAAGATGACTTAGCTAAAGCGTTGGATTACACAGGTCTAACTGTGATCTTAGGTGGACCAATTGGGGTATATGAAACTAAAGACTACCCTTTCTTACAACAAGAAATAGACTTACTAAAAGTTCGCTTAGAAAAGAATTTACCGACTTTAGGCATTTGCTTAGGTGCACAGTTGATTGCACATGCACTCGGTGCAAAAGTATATGCAGGTCATAGCAAAGAAATTGGCTGGAGTCAGTTACAGCTCAATGCCGTTGAACAGAACCCACTGCAAGCACTGGTAGAAACTGAAGTGCTACATTGGCATGGCGACACCTTTGAACTCCCTGCTCAAGCTGAACTGTTGGCCAGCTCAGAAGTTTATCCCAACCAAGCCTTTCGTGTAGGCAAAAATATTCTTGGCTTACAGTTCCATCCTGAGGTCGCAGCGGACGGTTTAGAAAAATGGCTAATCGGGCATACTGCTGAACTGCGTCAAGCGAGCATCAATATTCCCGCATTGCGTGCAGACAACCAACGCTTTGCAGCTCAACTAGAACATGCCTCTGGACAAGTTTTAGCAGCGTATTTAAAAGCACTGGCTTAATAATTCAGCCATAATCCGCTCAATGCGCCTATTGCTCTAACTTTTAAGTTTACAGCGGACATAAAAAAGCACCTCTGATAAGGTGCTTTTTGGTAGATGTCGCTTATTTTGCAGCAGCTTTAGGCTGTGGAACTGATGCTTCAGTGGTGATATTTACAGTAATTTTATCACCCACATTTGGCACGTATGCACCTACACCAAAAGCAGAACGGTCAAATGAAGTGGTTGCGTTGAAACCAATTGACTGCGCTTTGGTCATTGGGTGCTCACCTTGTTTATTCAACACCGCATCTAAAACGACAGGCTTCGTCACATTTTTAATGGTTAAATCACCTGTGATTTTGTACTTATTCGCGCCAACAGCTTGTACTTTTGTACTTTTAAAGGTGATCTTTGGGTATTTTGCTGCATCAAAGAAATCAGCCGCTTGTAAGTGTTCATCTAAAGCTTTTACGTTAGTGTTTAAGCTAGATAAAGGAATCGTTACATTCACCGACGAATTTGCAGGTTTTGCATTATCAACATTAATCACACCCTGAATGTCGCTGAAATTTGCAGATGGAGTTGAAAAACCAAAGTGGCTCCATGTGAAAACTGTTGCTGTATGTGTAGGGTCAATTTGATATGCCACAGGTTTTGCCATAGCAAATGTAGTCGCAGTTGCAACAGCCAAACCGATTGTTAAAGCTTTAAAGTTCATGTTTTTATCTCACATTGGAATACTGCTTAGTCTATAGAGTTCTACAACGAATACATCTATAAAGATAAAACGATATGTTGCAACTTTAGAACGATATAATTGTTTTTAAATGTAGCAACTTAGCTATGCCCGATATTGAATGAAACCAGTCTTCTTCGCGACTTTATTATAAAGTTGTTGTGCGACCAAATTGTCCTGATGGGTCAGCCAATAAACCCGATCACATGCTCGCTTTTCGGTATGCATTTTGACGTGTTCGATTAAAGCTCTTGCAACCCCTAGCCCACGATAGTCCTCATGCGTAAATAGATCTTGCAAGTAGGCATAAGGCTTTAACGTCCAACAGCTATCATGCTCTATCACATGCACAATGCCTACAACCCGACCTGCTATAAGCGCAGCAAAACCATACATATGCTCACGCTTAGAATCAGTCAATTTATGCCACGTGTTTTTAGATATCTGCTCCAATAAATCAACCTGATAAAATGCCTGATAAGCTTGCCATAATGTAGCCCAGATCGACTGATCGATTTCTGTCAGTGACACAATATGAATATTTGCTACTTCCATTTTGCTCTCAAAGTGATGTTTATTTTTGTAAGGCTTATATTTAAACTGAAATCACCACAAAGAAAAAGCCTTATTGAATCGCTTCAATAAGGCTTCTTTTAGACGTGACAACCATCATAGTTTTTCAATCAGAATCCGATCAATCAACTTCATACCTGTCTGCTTTTCATGGTTTTTACGACGGATCTTAATTTGCTTATCTTCTGCTAAATCTTGCAATAACAGTTCAACAGCAACCATCGCCTCCAAAGGTAGATCTGGTCCAATCCACTTCTGTTCGCCCGCATCCATCAATACAACTTCATCATGAATTTGATCGTACAAGCTCATATCATCACCTAAAATTTATGCAGCTACTTCAGCAGCAGCTTGCATATTATATACACCATTCAAAATAAAAGACGCCCCTAAACTGGAGCGTCCTTCAAACAGTCAATTTTTAAAAATTAAGCTGTCAATTCTTTTACCGCAGCAACAACTGCTTCAGTGGTAATACCGAAGTATTGGTATAAGTCTTTCGCAGGTGCAGATTCACCATAAGTCGTCATACCAATTACACGACCATCTAAACCTACAAACTTCCACCAGTAGTCTACATGTGCTGCTTCAACAGCAACACGCGCACGAATGTTTGATGGAAGAACCGCTTCACGGTACGCTGTATCTTGCTTCACAAATTCTTCAGCACATGGCATAGACACGACACGCACACCGTCAAGTTGTGCATGCGCTTCCATTGCTAAAGAAACTTCAGAACCCGTCGCAATAATAATCGCTTTTAATTCGCCTTTTTCTTCAGCCAATACATAACCACCTTTCGCTACATTTGCGATTTGTGCATCTGTACGTGTTTGGAATGGTAGGTTTTGACGAGAGAAGATCAACGCAGTTGGGCCTTCTGAGCGTACAAGTGCAGACTTCCAAGACACAGCTGCTTCAACCGTGTCACATGGACGCCAAGTATTTAAGTTTGGTGTACCACGTAAAGACGCAATTTGCTCTACAGGTTGGTGCGTTGGACCATCTTCACCCAAACCAATTGAGTCATGTGTATATACATGGATTACACGTTGTTTCATCAACGCAGACATACGTACTGCATTACGCGCATATTCCATAAACATAAGGAATGTTGCAACGTAAGGAATGAAACCACCGTGAAGCGCAACACCGTTTGCAATGGCAGTCATACCAAACTCACGTACGCCATAGTGTACGTAGTTACCTGCAGGATTGTCCTGAACGCCTTGGCAACCTTTCCAAAGTGTTAAGTTAGAACCAGCCAAGTCCGCAGAACCGCCTAATAGTTCAGGCAATAATGGACCGAAAGCTTGCAATGTGTTTTGGCTTGCCTTACGTGTAGCAATGGTTTCAGCTTTTGCATTAGTTTCTGCGATAAATGCATCTGCTTGAGCAAGGAATTCAGCTGGCAATTCACCTGAAAGGCGACGTTTCAATTCAGCTGCTTCAGTTGGGTATTTTGCTTCATAAGCGGCAAAAGTTTCATTCCAGGCTGCTTCAGCTTGTGAACCTTTTTCTTTGGCATCCCATGCTGCATAAACTTCAGCAGGAATAACAAATGCTTCGTCTGACCAGCCAAGCGCTTCACGAGTCAATACGATTTCATCATTACCTAAAGGCGCACCATGACAGTCTTCTTTACCCTGTTTGTTTGGTGAACCTAAACCAATCACTGTTTTACACATGATGATGGTTGGTTTGTTCGCTTCAGCTTTCGCTTCTACAGTCGCTTGACGGATTGCATCCGCATCATGACCATCAACTTTGATGACCTGCCAGCCATAAGATTTGAAACGTTGCTCTGTATCGTCAGAGAACCAGCCTTCAACTTCGCCATCGATCGAGATGCCATTGTCGTCATAGTAAGCGATCAGCTTGCCTAGACCCAAAGTACCCGCTAATGAACATGCTTCGTGAGAAACACCTTCCATCAAGCAGCCATCGCCCAAGAAGCAGTAAGTAAAGTGATCAACAACTTGAATATCGTCTTTGTTGAATTGCGCAGCAAGCGTTTTTTCAGCCAGTGCAAAACCTACGGCATTGGCAATACCCTGGCCAAGCGGGCCAGTTGTAGTCTCAATACCTGGTGCATAACCTAATTCTGGGTGACCCGGCGTTTTAGAGTGCAGTTGACGGAATGCTTTTAAATCTTCAATTGATAAATCATAGCCCGTAAGGTGCAATAACGCATATTGCAGCATAGAGCCATGACCATTTGATAGTACAAAACGGTCACGGTTCGCCCATTGAGGGTTAGTCGGGTTATGGTTGAAAAACTCACGCCATACCACATCAGCGATATCAGCCATCCCCATTGGCGCACCTGGATGTCCAGAGTTTGCTTTTTGCACAGCATCCATTGCCAATACACGAATTGCGTTTGCAATACGACGTTCGTTAAGCGGGGTTGTCATAGGTCAGAGTCCAAACAAATGATTTAAAGAGTAAGATGAATAGAATTCAAAGATAGGTGTATTGTCTTAAAAAAAGAGGAATGGGTAAAGCCTAATGGACAATATTTCGCTATTTATTCATCATCAATGTCTAATAAATGCGGGCATTGCCTAAAATCACAACAATTTCACTCAGAAATGTCTCTATCGCTTTTCTCTGAGTCAAATTCTACACGATAGAATCATCAATTTTTAAAAACAAAGCTCGGCCACCCTATTCACTCATCAGAACAAACCGTTATCCTTGAGGATCAAACACATCACAAGATACATTTGTATTTTTTACATACAATTAAACATTCATGGTGAATTTTATTCACTTTTTTAAATTATTCATGAATTACTACAGATTATCGATTATTTTCTGATGCATATTTTGAGCATTTTTTCTTTACCAACTTAACACCCAAACCAACAAAAATTCAAACAAGCTATTGTTTTAAAATTAGATATAATCAAAGTACAAAATCTCATGATACGGACCTATAGACTTTGAACCAAAAGCCTTTACTTTGTCATTTCGAACTAAAAATAAACGCTATATCAATTTTTTAGATGCTTATATCAGATAAAAAGTCGTTGAATTGAAATAAATTCAGTCATTTTGGTCGTGTAGAACTGGCTCAAATGTCTAAGTCGATGTACCATATTGCGTCTTTTAAATTAACTGTGATAGGACTTATGCGCGAGTACGCTGTATTTACCTCGGAATCTGTAAGCGAAGGCCATCCAGATAAAATGGCTGACCAAATCAGTGATGCTATCTTGGATGCGATCTTAAAAGAAGACCCATATGCGCGGGTTGCTTGTGAAACGCTTGTAAAAACGGGTGCGGTAGTACTTGCAGGTGAAATCACAACAACTGCAAATGTGGACTTTGAAGCGATTGTTCGTCAAACCGTAAATGGCATTGGTTACCACCATTCTGACCTTGGTTTTGATGGTTCAACATGTGCTGTGATCAACATGATTGGTAAACAGTCACCAGAGATTGCTCAAGGTGTAGACCGTCAAAAGCCTGAAGATCAAGGTGCAGGTGACCAAGGTTTAATGTTTGGTTATGCAAGCCGTGAAACTGACGTGCTTATGCCTGCTCCAATCTCATATGCACACCGTTTAATGGAAAAGCAAGCTGAACTACGTCGTAGTGGCGCTTTACCATGGTTACGCCCAGATGCAAAAAGCCAAGTGACTTTTGCTTATGAAAATGGCATGCCTGTTCGTTTAGATGCAGTCGTATTATCTACTCAGCACGATCCTGAAATTTCTCAAAGCAACTTAAAAGAAGCTGTGATTGAAGAAATCGTGAAAAAAGTGATCCCTGCTGAAATGTTCCATGCAGACACCAAATTCCACATCAACCCAACAGGAATGTTTGTGATTGGTGGTCCAGTAGGTGACTGTGGTTTAACAGGTCGTAAAATCATTGTAGACACTTACGGTGGCATGGCACGTCACGGTGGTGGTGCTTTCTCTGGTAAAGATCCATCTAAGGTTGACCGTTCTGCTGCATATGCAGGTCGTTATGTTGCGAAAAATATCGTAGCAGCGGGTCTTGCAGACAAATGTGAAATTCAAGTGTCTTATGCCATTGGTGTGGCTGAGCCAACATCTATTTCGATCAATACCTTCAATACAGCAAAAGTATCTGAAGAGCTGATCATTGCGTTAGTCCGTGAACACTTCGACTTACGTCCATACGGTATCACTCGTATGCTTGACCTCATTCAACCGATGTATAAGCAAACTGCTGCTTATGGTCACTTCGGTCGTGAAGGTTCAGATACTGCATTTACTTGGGAAAAAACAGACAAAGTGGAAGCGCTTAAAGCTTCAGCTGGCCTATAAGTTTGATCCTAAAAGAAACCCGCTTAATGCGGGTTTTTTTTATTTTCACTGATGGAAAAATATTGCATCAGTTCAGTCGTGAAGTCATTGAAATCCACTACTTGGGTTTGTTGTCATGATTGAGCACATCAAAGAGCGAAGTCACGGCAGCGGGTTCACTGTTTCGGTCGGCCAAATAGACTTGTACAGATTTAACGATAATCGCTGCTGCGAGACATGCAACAATACAGAAAATCCAAAATCCAAAAGGACTTCGAATATTATGTGATCCACAGTTTGGACAGTCTTTATCTGTTGATGCGACAACTGTTTCACAACATGCGCAGTGGTATTGATAGAGCATGGCTTTACCCCCTTGTTTTTGTCCTTTCTTGTTTTTATTGTCCATCACCCTGCCTCACAGAATGTTAGATTCATTTATCTTATGTGAGTATTTGTTGAGACTCAAGCGCCATTCACCTGAAGTGATGTCAGCAACGGCTTACACTGAAAGATTAATCAATTGATTTAACGCATATTCCTCTTTATAACACCGAATCATGACAATTTCATTTTGTAACATAATAGTTTTTGACGTATTCCAAAGTATTTGCTCGAAACCCTTTAGTTTTCTCGCGATTGTTTATTAAAATAACATGCAACGATGAGGAAGAAAGAATGGTTCAGTTGATTAAAAAAGGCGGTTTACGCGAACGTGCCAACCGCAGTCGTAGCTATAAGGGCTCAGAAAATACCGAAGCGACATTGCAGCCCAACTGCTATGCGCAAAGTAAAAAAGACGAAGTGTCTAGCTTGGAACAGGCCCCATCATCTCAAGAGCTTAAAAATGACTTAGATGTAGATTGCAAGAGCATCGTACCAAAGCCATAAAGCAAAAATCAGGAACAACCCGCCAGAAAAAATGTCGATATAACTCCCTGAACGTTGGTATGCCGCCTTAATTTTAGGTAATGACAAAAGCAGCATTAGCAATGCAAAAGTCATAAAAGTTTGAATGGGAATAATCACCGCAAGTTGCATTTTTAAATAGGGACTTGCGCTAGAACTCAGTGCCAATGAAAACACACTACTGAAATAAATCAGCGTTTTCGGGTTAGACAAGTTCGTCAGTAAACCTGACATGAAATAATGGTTGGCCTTGGGTGTAGTTAGTTTTTGACCATCATCTAGCAAGGCTTCTTGCTGCATTGTATTGAGGCCAGCTTTCAACATCAGCTACCCCATACGTGCAAGGAACACCCCACCAATCACCATCAATACCTGTTGAATCCATGGCATTTTTTCGATGAGTACGGTAAAACCTAACAAGGTTAAAACCACCCAAACGACGATGCCAACGGAAATACCTAAAATAGTTTTTAAAGTGTTTTTTTGTGTAGTCGAAGCTGAACTTTTGGCAATCAGCAAAACATCAGGACCGGGACTTAGCTGCGCAACAAAATGCAATGCGCAAATCGTGAAAAGCAATGACATAAAAAAGCGGCATAATTTTTAAAAAATAATTATATCGTTTGTTATATTTATTTTAAATCATAAGCACTTAAAACATTTTCATAAAGATAAAAAAAGCCGAGTTAGAACTCGGCTTTAAAATTAGGTATGAAATTATTTATTCACATCTTTCATTTCAATTTTTTTCGCCTCTGGCGTGACTTCTCGTGCTTCACCATCAATAATACTCGAGTCACGATAAGCTGAACCGCCCTGCTGTTGCTGCATTTCTTGCATCTGGCGCATGATATCTGCAAATGGGTTTTGACCTTGAGCTCCACCACCCATGCCATTCATATCCCCCATCATGCCACCCATCATTTTTTCCATCATCGCTTGCTGACGTTTCATCATCACGTTCATCAGCGCGCCCGTCATAGCTTTTTGTACTGCTGGAATAAGCAATAACACGGCAACCACATCTGTCACCAAGCCAGGAATCAACAAAAGAAAACCCGCAATGATTTTTGGCAGATTGTTTGTTAATGCAGGATCTGCACCCATCTGGCCCGCTTGCATTTGCTGCATTTGTGGCATTAAACCTGCTGAATACTTACGAATCAGGCTCGTACCAATAAAGAAAGCGGCAATAAACCAGAAGAACACGTACCACATGCTACCAACGAGGTCGCCCACGCCAATCCATACGAAGACTTCGAGAATGACACCAGCTAATATAAAAAGAAATAATTTCATGAAAATTAATCTAATCTCAACAAAATGAATAAGGTGCAAGAATCAAGTGCTCAATCTACATCAAGCTTTTTTGATACGCTTATGTAACAATATGGGCATATTTTTTTTTTTAAAGGGCAAGCATGTCATTAATTATTGGTATTGACCCCGGTTCTCGCCTCACAGGCTACGGTATTATTCAAAAAGAAGGTCAAAAACTAATTTTTGTCGATGCTGGCACCATTCGTACCGAAGCTGCTGATATGCCTGAACGGCTAAAACGTATTTTTGCAGGGATTGATCGTATTGTAAAATTTCATGGCCCAACTGAAGCCGCAGTTGAGCAAGTATTTATGGCACAAAACCCTGACTCCGCACTGAAACTGGGGCAAGCACGTGGTGCTGCTATTGCTGCACTGGTCAACCTTGACCTACAAGTTGCTGAATACACCGCACGTCAGATTAAACAGTCGGTGGTCGGTTATGGCGCTGCGGACAAAGAACAAGTACAAATAATGGTGATGAGACTCCTAAACCTGAGCATCAAACCACAGCAAGATGCAGCCGATGCTCTCGCTGCTGCTATTTGTCATGCACATGCTTCAGGCAGTATGACCAAGCTTGCTGTACTCAATGCTCTTGGCGGTATGGCGCGCGGACGCAGCCGTAGTAGCTCTCGTCGACGCTAAACGTTAAGTGACATAGTCTTTAAAGTCTTTACGCATTTCACGTACCGACGGTGCTTTTGGATAAGTTGCTATCAGCATTCTTCCCGAAATGCGTAAATTTTTCTTTTGAGCAGGATCGATACGAATAAAGACCAACTCTTCTGGCTCATTGCGGTGATTGATCTCACAAATCATAATGGTGTAGTTTTTTTCGATCACTTTATAACGACCAAATGCCTGCTGTACGATTTGTTTAAAATTTTTCTGTCCACCTGCTGGTGCAAGTTGAGTGTAAATCACCAGCAATATGCATGCACCAACTACCAAGGCCACCAGTAAGTATTTATCCATTCTTCCTCCTTTTACCATTATTCGAAGTCTTTAAATTTTAGGCTTGATCGCGTTATATCGCGTTTTCTTACTACATAATAGTTCTTATGCTATTTCAATATTCTTACTTGCAAGCATTTACTTTATTTTCTTCCATCTGAAAAGAATTAAATAATTTTAAAGAATCACGCTGAATTTTTTCCCAATGTGGCAGAAGCTCCGCATGGAAATCTATATCTAAACTACTCGTGTTAAAGCCATAATTTGGTACATGACTATTTAATTCACATGCCGTAGCGCCATCTGGATATGAATCACACGCAATGACTACACTAATGCCTTTCCCGTTTTCTTCTTTCCAGTAAATTCTTTTAGAAATATTATCTTGCTCTCCCAAATCTATTTCATAAAGTGATAAACGTGAATTAAATTTCTTCTCCGAATTAATCTCACTTATGCTCATATCTTTTCGAGCACCCATCCGTTCACTTAAATAAAATTTCAATGAAGGCGTATAATCAAAAAACGTTTTGTCGTCTCCCCACTCATCCTTCCAATCACCACGTTGTGATACAGTGAAAGCAATGTCACTAAGTTGATTTGAGGAAAGCCGAAAACCTTCTGAAGGATGCATTTCTGGCCATTTCACAAGAAATGTGGCGTTACCGATTTGATCATTACAATCTTTGGTATAATGTAGTTGACTAGCACCTTTCTCCCAATAACTAACATCTTGATATTCAACTCTCGTAAAAAATAAATATCGTCGATCTATACGCATTTTCTGATCGCCAAAACTTCCGCACTCATATGGTTGTTCTTTTAAGCTCGGTATATCACTTGGTTCCAATACACTAACAATAACGCTCAAAATGACGATAATGATTGGTGACAATAGTATAAAAATCAAAAAATGTTTTAGCTGAATAGGCTTTCTAAGAAAATCTAAAATCATAAGTCATCTTATTTAATTATTCATTTTTTTCATGTACTCCTAAAATTAACACAAAGTATTTGAGATATAGTATTTTTTATTCAAAATACCCATCATAAAAAAAGCCCATCAAATGAGATGGGCTTTTTAGCAAGGACAAATACTTACTTCATGCTTGCAAAAACTTCTTTCGCTGCTTGCAGCGTAAATTCTATATCTTCATCAGAATGGGCAGCTGAAATAAAGCCAGCTTCAAACGCAGATGGCGCAAGGTTCACACCACGGTCTAACATACCGTGGAAGAACTTACGGAATGCATCGATATCACACTTCAGCATTGAGTCGAAGCTGGTAATGTCTTCTTGATCGGTAAAGTACAAACCAAACATACCGCCGACTTGTTGCGTTTTAAAAGCAATTCCCGCTTCATCAGCTGCGGCTTGTAAACCCACAAGCAGTTTTTCTAGCTGCGCTGTCAATTTTTCATAAAAACCATCTTGGCGCAGGTGTTTAAACATCTCAATCCCTGCGCGCATTGCAAGTGGATTCCCCGACAGTGTTCCAGCTTGGTAAACTTTGCCCAGTGGCGCAATACACTCCATCACTTCTCGTTTCCCACCAAAAGCACCCACGGGTAAGCCTGCACCAATAATTTTACCCAAGGTGGTTAAATCAGGAGTCACGCCATAGTGAGCTTGCGCACCACCCAATCCAACACGGAAACCAGTCATCACTTCATCAATGATAAAAACAGAACCATGTTCATCACATACATTACGAATCGCTTGTAAGAAGCCTTCGATTGGTTTGACTAGGTTCATGTTCCCTGCCACAGGCTCCACAATCACCCCTGCAATCTCCGAACCAAACTTTGCAAAGCACTCTTTTAAAGTGGCTATATCGTTATATGGAAGAGTCAGTGTGTGTTTGGCAAAATCGGCAGGAACACCGGCTGAAGTCGCTTCGCCTTCACCGCTGGTTAACAAACCTGAACCTGCTTTGACCAACAGTGAATCTGAGTGACCGTGGTAACAGCCTTCAAATTTTACAATCTTGTCACGACCTGTATAACCACGTGCAAGACGAATGGCTGTCATGGTTGCTTCAGTACCTGAGTTGGTCATACGAACCAGCTCAATTGACGGCATAATTTCGCAAATAATGTCGGCTAAAGTTGTTTCATGTACGGTAGGCGCACCGAAGCTTAAACCATCCACAGCAGCATTTTGAACTGCTTTAATAATTTCAGGATGAGCATGACCTAAAATCATTGGTCCCCATGAGCCCACATAGTCTACATAGCGCTTACCATCCACATCGTACAAGTATGCACCTTGCGCCTTTTCAATAAAGACAGGCGTTCCGCCTACGCTATTAAATGCACGTACAGGTGAGTTCACACCACCCGGAATATGTTTGCTTGCTTGTTTAAACAATTGTTCTTGCTTTGGAGATAAGCTCATGAAGTTACTCAACTCAAAAAATAAAAAAACATCTAAAAACGCTTAAGCTTTAGATGCAAATAAATCAGCCCACTGTTCTATACGATCAGGAATCGCAGACATTGATAGCCCTAATATATCACTAATCACTGCGCAAAGGTCGGCACCAGCATCGATCACTTCACTTGAATTTTCAACTGTTAAGCCACCAATCGCACAAATCGGCACATTCAATTTGGCTTTGGCTTCTTTTAAAGTCTCTAAGCCAATATTGCCAGCTTCTGGCTTGGTCTCAGTTGCGTAAATTGCACCAAAAGCAACGTATGTTGCACCTTCGGCAATCGCCTTTTCAGCCAGCTCAATCGAGTTCAAACACGTACGACCAATCACCGCATCTTTTGGCAGACGTGCAACAGCTTCGGCAACTTCGCCATCACCTTGCCCTAAATGTACACCAACACCGTATTTAACGGCCATTTCTAAGTCATCGTTGATCACAAAAGGAACACGATACTCAGCGCACATCGCTTTCATATACTCGACTTCGTAAGCCTGTTCTTCTTTGGGTACTTTTTTACGGCGATACTGCAAAATGGCAACTTCACGTGTTGCCATTGCACCTTCTAATTTAGCCAAAAGTAGCTCTAAAGGATCATCATTTGTAATTAAATATAAACCGCGCATTTAACTCTACCTTTGGGTTATGTCATTCTATTATAAAGCCAAAGGCGACTGATGCTTTAATGAATTGGAACTGAAAATGCTTTGCTTTGCACAAAAATCCCGCGACCAAGCTCAGGCTATGTAAAAATACCTATTTTCAGTGATAGTCGCCCCACCGCTTTCGCAGTTTAATGGATACAGAAAGCAACAAGAATAAAATAAAAATAACAACTTTATAACAAGAATAAGAGACACTCAGCGATCTGATACGGCTTTTTAGCTTTTTAAACCAGTGGTGTTTGAACAACATCATAAAAGCTAAAAAGCCGCATATTTTATTATTTAAAATCCACATAAAAAAAGCCTAGAGAAGGTCGCTCTAGGCTTGGAAAACTAAAAGCACTTTAAAGTTCAAAGCACTTATATATTATTTGATGA
Organism: Acinetobacter sp. P1332; assembly: GCF_044057475.1. Classification (NCBI taxonomy): domain Bacteria; kingdom Pseudomonadati; phylum Pseudomonadota; class Gammaproteobacteria; order Moraxellales; family Moraxellaceae; genus Acinetobacter; species Acinetobacter sp. P1332. The sequence continues at coordinate 1,469,026 of NZ_CP171157.1, read as the reverse complement.
AAATACAATCAACGACCTCATTATTAGAACATTAACTCATACTTTGCAACTGTTAGTTTCAAGCTTTTCATAAAACTTTCATAATGAAGTCACAAAGTGCTTCACTAACTTGGAATTTTATCCAAAGCACGATCTTGTAAGCTTAAATTTCCACGTAAAACATCGGAAAACATGCGCCAGTCAGAAATAAAACTATACAAAGGCTGTTTAAAACTGGCTGGCTTATTTTTTTCAAAAACAAAATGACCTACCCACGCACAGGCATAGCCAGAGACTAAGCCGTATATAAAATAACGCGGCTTGCGTTTAAGTATGGCTTTAGAGAAAAAGTACAGTCCAATTGAACTGCCCGCGACGTGTAGCCGACGACTCATGATGTTGCGGTGCTCTGTTAGATAAAAACGATAAAACTGGTGATAGTCCTTAATCGGCAATTGAAAATTAGGTTCAGCATCGTGTTCCTGTTTCGGTTCAACCTGAGCATTCATCTGTCATCATCCTGATGGTTTTTTACCAACATAGCTGAAAATATGCAATCTGCAAAGTGCAATCGCCTCTGGTCGCGCATCCACTAAAAACAGAATTGTTTTTTGATCAATCTCGCACTGCAACTTTGTTTTATTCTGTCGTCAAGTCTTACATACTATCTCTTTTTCGCTACAATCCAGTGGTCCATTGGTGTGCCTTTAGCGCACATAAAAACAAACTACAGATCATGCATCTAAATACATAAAGGCTTGGCACTGACCTAGCCCCTCAAATTAGGAATTTTTCATGGTTGAAATTGAATTAAAATTTCAGATTAGCGAAGCACGACGTACCGCCCTTCTTAAAGCTTTAGATCCTAAAAAATCTGAAACGATTCAACTTCAAGCCAAGTATTTTGATACGCCTGATCGCCTTTTGGCTCAACACGGCGCTGCTTTGCGTCAGCGTCTTGAAGGCACTTGCTGGATTCAAACACTCAAAGCCGCAGGTAAAAGTCATTTACACCGTTTTGAACATAATCATAATTTGGGTGAGTTAGAGTCATCTCCTGAACTGGACTTAAGCATTTATGAAGCTATTCCAGAGGCTCAACAGATTTTAACCCAAGCTTTAGCCTCAGATGCAGCTGCGTTAAAGCTCACCTTTGAAACGGACATCCAACGTACCTATCGCGTCATTGAGTTTGAAGATGCTGAAATTGAAGTCTGTTTGGATGTTGGTGTGGTTCGTGCATCTGGTCGAGAACATACCATCCATGAGGTAGAGTTTGAACTTAAATCAGGCTCTGCTCAGTCGCTTTTGGCTTTTAGTTTTGAATGGGTGAAGAAGTATCAACTGTGGTTAGATGTCCGCAGCAAAGCCGAAATGGGTAATCTACTGGCACTTGAGCAAACCGTAAGTCCAGCACGTTTTGAAAAAGAGTTTGTCTTATCGAAAAAAGAAAGTGCAGCACATAACCTGAGTTTATTGATTGGTCAGCAAATGCAGCATTTACTGCCGAATATTGCCGCAATTTCGGCAGGTGTTGCTGAGCAAAGCCATATTGATCAAGCACAAACTGCTTTAGAACACCTACAACTAACACTAGCCTTATTTAAAGACTGGAATAGCAATATTTCTGATAAATGGGCGATGCAACTTGCCGCATTCAAACATCAGTTTGATCATTTACAACATTTGCAGCATATGCAAAGCACCCTAGGCGCTTTTCTTCAGAATCCAACCACTACAGAAAATCTTGCCAAAGACATTTTATATGCTCAAGAAAAGCTTGGAAATTTAGTTAAATCGACGCAGAACGTACATCATTATCTTGAATTATTGACCTTTAGTTTAAGCTCACATGATCAAGTGCAAAAGCAAGATTTAAAAACCTATGCACACAACACCCTACAAAACCAATATCGACAGCTACAAGAAAGCTTAAATGCTGCCGATATTAGCCACTTTGAAAGTTTAGATGTTGTGGCGCAGAAAATTAAGGAACTGAAGTTTAGCTTTCCTATTTTAACGTCAATTTATGATGTGAAAAATTTGCAGAAATACAGTAAAGCGTTAAACGATGCACAACAAGCCGCACATGAATATCAAATCTTAGCGACTTCTGCTGCGTACATTCAACAAACAGAGTTAGAAGCCAGTGATTGGTTTGTTTTGGGCTGGCTCACGGCAAAGCTTGAAGTTTATGCCGATAAACTTTTAGAAGCGACAGAACAGTTCTTAGTTAGCCGTAAATTCTTAAAATAACGCACTGTATATGATAGCAGTCATGTTAAATACATGACTGCTATCGACTCTCTATAAGGTCTGACAAGACCCAAAATCATGCACGATAAAAAATCGTAGTCGGTCGCTTCAAACCACTAATTTATCTATGACAAAGCGGCCTATTATCAGAACAATACAGGCTTTATATTCATTTTTATTCTTAAAAAGTAAGCCTATACATTCCTACTCAATGTAGGTTTATTATCACTTCGATGTAACCATCTGTACTTATTAACTCTGCATATTTCTAACCATCATCTTCATTTTAAAAGTGACATCTAGCACACTATTTCTGCTCTTTTAGCTTATACCTATTCAAAGCTGGTCTTTTTTTACTCAATTTAGCATATAGTAAAACGTAGGTTGTCATGAGTCAGGGCTATGCAAGAGATTGAGTTTAAGTTTCAAGTTCCAGTTAAGAAGCGTAAGGCATTGCAAAAAGCTTTTACACTGCTCAAGGCTGAGCCGATTCATTTAGCAGCCCAATACTTTGATACAGCCGATCAAACGCTTGCTAAGCATTGCATCGCGATTCGACGTCGGCAGGAAAATGATGAATGGAAACAAACCTTCAAAGCAGTAGATACCGCAAAAGCATTGGGTCGCTTTGAACTTGAATTTGATATAGAGCCACCTGAGACGACTACACTCGACTTAGATAACTATAAAAAAGATTATTCCGCTATCTACAAAAAATTAAAACGCGCTTTGGGGCTTCCACTTCCAACCCTTGAATTGCTCTTTGAAACCAAGATCCAACGTTTACGCGTTTTGCAGGATGTTGGAAGTATTACAGTTGAAATTGCTCTCGATATTGGCAAAATTTTTAAAGAACAAAGCAGTGTAGATATTTTCGAAATCGAATTTGAATTAAAACAAGGATCGATAGAAGATCTGATCGCATTTATACAAGCTTGGATTCAAAAATACCAACTGAGTCTCGACACACATAGCAAGTCAGACTATGGCCTTCAGGCCGTTCGTCAGCAAAGTTACTTTCCTGCGCAGTATCAAACACCTCTTGTATTGAACAGAAGTTCAAGCGAAGTTGAGGCTCTACAAAACATACTGGCCAATTGCCTACAGCACTTACTTCCCAATGCCAGTTCAATTGCTCGACAGCAGTACTCCAGTGAGCATATACACCAAGCCCGCGTGGCGATTCGCCGCTTGCGTAGTGCACTGAAAAGTTTTGCTGCATGGTCGGACGACATTCAACCACACTGGAAAGCGGAACTCACCACTATTTTTCAAGCCTTAGGTGGAACACGTGATATCGATGCGCTGAACGAGGATTTACTTCCTCAGCTAATTGAGGCAGGTTATCCATTAGACTATCTTCCACCAAGTACAGAGGCTATCACTGATGTCTGTGCTCTATTCCGACAACCAGAAACGACGCAACTTTGGCTTGAATTAATTTTATTTACAGAGCAAGAACTAGATTCGCCTTCAAAAACCAAACTGAAAAAACATGCGCTCAAAGTGATACAGTCTTTACACCATAAAATATGCGCACATGCCGAGCACTTTAGCCAGCTTGAAGATGAGGAAAAACACCGCGTTCGTAAACAAGTCAAACAACTGCGTTATAGCATTGAGTTTGTGGCGTCTTTACTCGATGCAAAAGCATTAAAAACCTATTTAAAAAAACTCAAAGCAGTTCAGGAAAGCCTAGGGCACTATAATGATTTGGTGGTTGCAGATGCCTTGTTTCAACAAGCCCCTGAACCAGAAGCCGCTTATAGTTTTGCCACAGGATGGATCGCCGCGGAAAAAAATAGAATGCTCAAATTGGTTGAACAACAGATGATGCAGTTTAGTCAAACCAAACCGTTGAAATAGTTTTTTAAATCAAAATATCCATCAGTAGCGAAAAGTTCTTCTATAGGTGAATTCCCTGTCTACACCTAAGTTAACGATACTTTCCGTACACTTTCCACGTATTGTTATCTGCTAAGGGGTCGTTATAGCTATCACTCCGCTGCTTACGTGGTTTGTCTCGTGCATCGACCAGTTCAAAGTGTGCTTCAGTACTTAACACGATACCATTTACATAAAATCGGGTACGGGTATATTCACTCTGTCCGTGTTGAAAGACGTAGGTTCTGAGATCAATAAACTCCCTATGCGCAACCAAGGCGGCATTATCATCGCTGTCCAACCAAGCGCGCATAGCGTGCACCTGTTCTGGTTCAAACTGCCCACATTTTTCGATTAGACTTGCAATACCACGAAAACTTTTAGACTCTTTGGCGCGGGTCTTATTAATCCGAATACGATCGACGTGAAAATAAAACAGCGGTAAGTTCAAATGACTGGGTAAATGAATTGCATCCAGTACCTCATCTTCCATAAAGGGTTGGAACAAGTCTTGCGCCCGCTCAATCAAACCCGTCCACTGGCGGTAGTAGTCCTCGACTTCCGCTTTCGTGCCGTAATAGATTGGTAAGCCTTCAACATTGGTTAAATTTTGTGGTGGCCAAATGTTTTGACGCAATAAGGCAATATCACTTTTTAAACTTTGTACCGCAATCGCGTCTTGCATGGATATTCTCTATTTTATTGCTTAGGCTATTTTTAGATTAAGGCAAAGGTTTAGTTTCTGCAAGGCTTTGCCTATAATGCAGTCTGAGTTATTTATGTATTTTAGGACAAGTTCATGGTTCAGAAGATTAAAGCAACAGATGTAACCGAAGAAGAAGCGTTGAATGCTGCTTTTTTTGAACGTGCAGATGAATTTATTAAGCAAGCCAACGATTTTTGTCGCACTGAAAAAGGTTCACAAGTGAAACCTGCTGAAATACGTGGCCAAGTGAGTGCTGCGATGTTGTTTGGTACAGCCCGTTTTAACACGTGGGTGGCAGCCAATAACTTTAAAGATGGCGATGAAATGCGTGATGCCAAAGAGCAAGTGATGTCTTATATTTTGCAGCAGTTCCAAATGATGCTTGAAGACAACTATGACGAATACTGTGAACAGTTTGAAAACTACCTTCGTTTCCGTCATAACGAAGAATTTCATGCCAACAAGCATGACCACAAACACGATCACTGATCAATCAAAGCCTGCTTCTGCAGGCTTTTTTCATTTCGTCGTATTTGAAACGAAATACAATGTTGCAACACCTCAATTTACAGTAAGGTAATCGCTAAGGAATATGACTTAGGGAAGAACATGCAGCATTTGGACTTTGCACTCATCGATCCACACATCCACCAGTGGGACCCCTATAACACGCCACATGCAGCGGCTTTGGCAGTTAAATTATTGGGTAAGCATCCTAAGCTTTTGGACAAAATGGTTCGTTTAGTGAAACCTAAAGACCTGATTGAAACCATCGGTCTAACCCGTCATATTACACGTCCGTATTTGCCCCAAGACTATAAACGCGATACTGGCCCATACACAGTAGAACAAGTAGTGCATGTAGAAGCCAGTTGGCATCACAGCAAAGGCAAAGGTGTGGTTGAGGAAACTCAATTTATTGAGTCTTTAGCTTTTGGAGCCGATACGGTCAAATTGGGTGGCATTGTCGCAACAGCTGATCCACGTGATCGTAACTTTAAAAAGATCCTAAAATTACACCATAAAGCTTCACCACACTTTCGTGGTATTCGTAAAATGGCGTCTTTTCATGAAGACAAACAAATCCATGCGTGGACAGATGAGCCACACTTATATCGCAATAAAAAATTTCTCAAAGGCTTCGAAGTGCTGTCCCAATACAACTTGAGTTTTGATGCTTGGGTTTATTCCACACAGCTTGAAGATGTGATTTATCTGGCCAAGCAGTTCCCTGAAACTTCCATTGTGCTAGACCATCTAGGTACACCCGCAGGTTTATTTGGTCCAATTGGTGCAAATACAGGGATGACACAAACAGCGCGGGAAAATATTTTCTTTCGTTGGAAAGACGACTTAGCTGAACTTGCAAGCTATCCAAATGTCTATACCAAAATGTCGGGGCTTTTCATGCCTGTATTAGGACATCGTTTTCATAAAGAAGGCCGACTGGCTTCCAAACAAGAAGTCTTTGACCTTGCACACCCCATGATTACGCATGCTCTCGCCTGTTTTGGAACCTATCGGGTGATGTTTGCCTCTAACTTTCCCATGGATTCGGTGAGTACCTCATTGATCAATATTATTGATGCCTTTAGTGATGTCGTCGCAGCCTATGACCCTGATGCTTTAGAGCGCGTATTCCATCACAATGCCAAACAGTTTTATCGGCTTTAATTGAAAAAATAAGAAAACTAATTCCTAAAAGCTATAACAAAAAGAACCCCTCAATTTTGAGGGGGTTCTTTTTGGATGAAAACTGAAATCTTTACTTTTTCAGCGCTGGTTGCGCTTTGCCATATTGGTCAGCCATTACTTCAACCAACTGATCCAGCTTAATATACTTCTGAATCACTGCATCAACATCAGCCTTGCCAATTTTTGCCAATGCTAAATCACGTTGTTCACGATCCAGTAAAGTACGATTACGCTTCATTTGAGGAATCAACATGCGATGGATATTGCGACTATCTTCAAGTGCAGTCACACGCTTTTTCAAAATATCGGCCTTGGCAGCTTCCACTTCCTGTTCAGTAACGCCTTTTGCCAGTAACTCATTCAACACTTTATAGACCGCCTGAGACACTTGAGCCGATTTGCCTGCGCTATAGTTCGCATCAATCGTCAGCGCTCCTGACTCCGTCCAGTCATCCAGCGAAATACTGCTACCAAAACCATAGACCAAGGCATTCTTTTCACGTAACTCTTGTGCCAAACGAGAAGATAACTGCGACTCACCTAAAATATGCTCGAGTACCTGTAAAGCAGGTGCATCTGGGTGGTATGTACCCACAGGGAACGTCATAATGCTCTGATAGCTACCAAACTCACGCTGCTCTGACAGTGCATGTACACGCTGCGCTTTATATGCAGTAAAGTCAGAAGTAATCCGCTGATAAGGCGCTGCCGAATTCCAGTTTGCAAAAGCCTGATTTAAAGTCTTTTTCATCTTTTTCGTATCAATCACGCCCGTTACCGAAATTTGTGCATGATTCATCGCAAAAAACTGCTGATACAGCTGTTTAACCTGAGCTTGTGTTGCGGCCTGATACTGCTTCTTGACATATTCAGGTTCGAAGTGATGTCGAATATCCCCTATTGGATAAGTTTCAAGTAAACGAGCAATGGTTAAAGCTGCTACAGTTTCAGGTTCTGTATACGGTCGATCTAGACTTGCTAAGCTTTGTGACTTAATCAAATCAAACTGGCTTTGTTCAAAGGTTGGATTTTTAAGTACATCTATCACGAAGTTAAAAAATTCATCAAACTTTTCTTTCTTTGCCACGATTGAAATATTGATGCCGTTACCATTACTTGAGGCACTTGCTCCACCACCCGCATCGATCGAGTGATCGGCAATATCTTGCAAACTATATTGAGTTGAAGCTCTGAGCAGTAAATAAGAGGTAAGATCTAATAACTCTGCTTTATTAAACAGACTTTCTGCAGTACCAAAATCAATCGAAATGGTGGCATAAGTCTTATCATCACGCGTGGTACTTGGGTACAGCGCATATTGCATACCATTTTTTAACTTGCCACGCTGAATTTGTTTTTCAGCACTTTCTAAATATTGCTTTGAGCTTTTTACGTATCCAGCCACTTCTGCCTTATACGCACTGACATCTTTCAATGGTTCTTCAGCAACGGCTTGTTGGTCTAAAGTTTTTGCTGGGGTCGCTGCTGCCGCTTGTTCAAGTGCTTTTTTCTGATCTTCTGGGGTCGGTAAAATAGTGCCTGAAATACGATGCTCAGGCACTAAAAAGTCATCTAAACGTTGGTTCACATCAGTAACGCTGAGCTGTTGTAATTGTTGCTGATCTTTAAAGTATTGTGTCCAATCACCATTGGCAGAAACCACATAGTCACTGAGCATGCCACCGACTGCCGTTGCACTGCTGAACATGCTTTCTTGTGCATTTTTAATCATACTCTTCACACGGTTGAGCTCAACCTCATTGAAGCTTGGTGTTTTTTCTACACCAGTAACCAAAGCCGACTCGACTTTCTTCACATCATGGTTGGGGGCATAAACTGCGCCCATAAACACCATATTAAAATCTTGGTCTAACCATGTGGTCGACTGAACAGCTGTCGCCGTTCCCGTTTCTACAATGCTTTGGTACAAATGCCCACTGGGTTGCATGGTGTATAAATACGGTGACACCGCCAACGCGGTCTTAATGTTCTCGTTTTTACCATTCAGGTAGATATTATATTTGGCTAAGTTACTGCCCTTTTTCACCACAAACTGACGATCTTTAATCTTACTGGCATCTAAGACAGGCACTTTGACTTTCGCAGGCACAGCACGCGCTTTAATCGCACTAAACTTTTCATCTATCTGCTTCAGTACAGCAGCTTGGTCAAACTTGCCCGAAATGACAAACACCGCATTATTCGGTGCATACCAGTCACGATAAAACTTATTCAGCTCAGCCATTTTGATTGACTGTAACTCATTTAAATCACCAATCGGTAAACGCCCTAAATATTGATTACCATAAGCGGACTTCCACATCTGATCCATGAGCACTGAAAAAGGCTGATCCATACGGACTTCACGCTCGCGTTTTACAATCGCGATTTCAGATGGTACATATTTTTCTTGGAGCACCAAACCGTCCATACGCTCTGCTTCAAGATGAATTAGCTCATTAATTGCATTTTGTTCAGGACGAACCACATTAATATATTTGGTTGAATAATAGTCCGTGCTGGCATTATTCATTAAACCGTATTGATCTAAACGGCGTTGAAACTCGTCCCCTGGAACATTTTTAGTCCCCTTGAACGCTAAGTGTTCCAATAGGTGCGCTAAACCGCCCTTACCTTTTGGGTCGTTCAATGAACCAGTCAAATAGACCATGTTCATATACACTTTATTTTCTTTATCGTTTGGCGCAAGAATAATACGTAAACCGTTATCTAATTTATATTCTTCAATTTTCTGTTCCGATTTTACCAATACGGGTTGTGCCCATACTGTGCCCCCAAAGCCAAGTAGCAATACCGACAAACTCAATGTTTTAAAACGCATTAACATTATTTTTCCAAATAATTCGACAAAATATGAATGATTCTCAACATCATAGAGGAAAGTGAAATTATTTTTATAGTAATTTGGTGAAAAATAGCATTTTAATCAATGCTTATTTTTCACCAGCAGTTTTAATTTAAAAGAATTACAACTTAATCTAAGTAAAGTTCAGCCGTCATATATAACTTGGCATAGCCTGAGATTTGGATCCGTGTTTCAGACTGAAGATCGCAGTAAAGCAATCCTCCACGGCTCGATGCCTGATAGGCAATCAATGAGGTTTTACCCAACTTCTCCGCCCATAGTGGTGCAAGACCTGTATGCATGGAGCCTGTCACTGGGTCTTCATTGATGCCTTTATGCGGTGCGAAATAACGCGCGATATAGTCATAGTCTTGAGATGTTGAGGTCAGGGTAACATCCAAGTTTTCAGCGGTAATCGCAGTACTGACTTTATGCTTTTCTGCCAGTTGACGAATTTTGTCCAAGTTCGGTTTGGCATCCTTAACGGCCTGCTCAGACTCACACACTAAAATATAAGCCTGTGGGTTTAAATAGACTTCTTTAATTTCACAATCGACCAATTCATGAATTTCCGCAGGATAGTCTTCTAACTTTTGCGGTGCTCGAATTGGAAAATTCATATGAATCTTACCGTCAACATCTTGATCAATGATAAAAACACCCAAGTCTTTTACATGAAACTGGATACGTTTGGCATCGGTATAATCCCGAAATAGGACGAAACTACTGGCTAAAGTCGCGTGCCCACAAAAGTCCACTTCAACCTGAGGAGTGAACCAGCGAATTTCATAGTTTTCAGCATCAATCACTTTCACAAAAGCCGTTTCTGCCAAATTATTTTCCAAGGCAATATTCTGCATCAAATCTACTGCTAACCATTCATCACGCACAATCACAGCGGCAGGATTACCTTTGAATAATTCAGTTGTAAAGGCATCGACTTGATACATTTTCATCGTTTTTCTCCTAAATTGAGGCTTTATTTTGCAAAAAACTGAGTAAAAAAGTAGATACAGTTTTTAGTCATTTATGGATACACGCCCAATAAAAAGAAGCCTAATCATGAAGATAGGCTTCTTTTCAGTTCATAAGCTATATATTTCTCAGCTTAGACTTCTTTTAAGTCCACATTGTCTTGCTCAAAAATACGCTTATCCGTTTGACCTAAGACTTGACTGGTCACAACACCTGCAGTCATAGAACCATTCACATTCAAAGCCGTACGCCCCATATCAATTAAAGGCTCAATTGAAATAAGCAGTGCAACCAAAGTCACAGGCAAGCCCAGCATCGGCAGGACAATCAGTGCTGCAAATGTTGCTCCACCACCTACACCCGCCACCCCAATCGAGCTCAAGGTCACGACACAAACTAAAGTCAAAATCCAAATTGGATCGAGCGGATTAATACCCACTGTCGGTGCAACCATAACAGCCAACATCGCAGGATACAGCCCCGCACAGCCATTTTGCCCAATGGTCGTACCAAATGATGCTGAAAAGCTGGCAATCGACTCAGGTACGCCCAGACGTCGTGTTTGCGCTTCAATATTTAAAGGAATACTGGCAGCACTTGAACGGCTGGTAAACGCAAAGGTCAGCACAGGCCAAACCTTTTTAAAGAACTGAATTGGGTTCACGCCTGTGAGCGCCAAAATCACGGCGTGCACGATAAACATAATCGCCAAACCGATATAAGACGCAACCAAGAAGCCACCTAAGTTTAAGATGTCCACCATTTTAGAGTTGGCCACAATATTGGTCATGAGTGCGAACACACCATAAGGAGTGAGCATCATAATGAGACGCACCAACTTCATGACCCACGCTTGCAAGATGTCAATTGCAGACAACAGCTTTTGCCCTTTCTCAGCATCCGCTTTCATGAGGTTCAAGCCTGCAATGCCTAAAAACACTGCAAAAATGACTACGCTAATAATGGAGGTTGGATGTGCCCCAGTCAGCTCGGCAAAAGGATTGCTCGGAATAAATGACAGAAATAAATCAGGCACTTGCAAGTCAGCCACTTGCCCGACATAGTCAGTTTGAATCGTATTTAAACGTTCAGTTTCTTGTGTCCCTTGCACTAAACCTGCCGCAGTTAAGCCAAACAGATTGGTCACCACCACACCGACAAATGCAGCAATCGCTGTGGTAAATAACAAAGTCCCAATACTGATAAAACTAATTTTACCCAATGAACCCGCATCGTGCAGCTTAATCACAGCGCCTAAAATGGAAACAAATACCAAAGGCATCACCACCATTTGTAGTAGTTTGACATAGCCTTTACCGACCAAATTAAACCACTGTACCGACTCTTGTAGTACAGGCGAATGCGTACCATAAAACCCATGTAAAGCGAGACCAAAAACAATACCGAGACAGAGACCTGCCAGTACCTTCTTCGCTAAACTCCAATCGGTTTTACGGGTTCGGCCCAGTAAAAAAAGCAATGCAATAAAAATGATGACATTGACGATTAAGGGGATATTCATACTGTTTCCCTAAATGATGCTGTCATAATTATAAATCAAAATTTAAACGGGCTTACTGTTTTGCGCCATATTCCACGCTGAATGTACAAATTTAGACTGAATTGGCAGTTTTAGAATGTGGTATAAAGCATTTAAACGGCTGTTAAAGTGTTCTTTTATATGAATCAATCTCTGCTTAATCCTCACATTCTGCCCGTACCTTTAGAAAAAGCATATCGGCTACTCAACCACGGCCCAACCGTGCTGGTTTCCAGTCAAGATGATGAAAGCACCGATGTCATGGCCGCGGCTTGGGCATGCGCCCTAGAGTTTAGCCCAGCCAAAGTGACGGTGGTACTCGATAAATCGACAAAAACCCGCAGCATTATTGAAAAATCGGGTTTGTTTGCGCTGCAAGTCCCTACACTTAAACAGCTGAAAATGGTCTACGCACTAGGCATGATCAGTCAATATGATGCTCCTGAAAAGTTACGTCAGTGTGGGGTCGACCTTTTTCAGTTTGGTCACAGCCCAATTCCAGTGGTTGAAGGCTGTAGCGCATGGATTCTGTGTGAACTCATTCCTGAACCACATAATCAGCAACAGCATGACTTGTTTATTGGCAAAGTCATTGCAGCTTATGCAGATGATCGGGTTTTTAGAGATGGCCATTGGTACTACCATGAAGCCGCAGATGAATGGAAAAGCATCCATCATGTTGCAGGCGGACACTTTTATACCATTGGTGATGCAGTGGATATCAATCAACTCAAAGATACTGATTAAATTGACTGCGCCTTTACTCCGCTCGACTAAAGGTGGACATCACCCGATTGTTTTATTGTAAATTTCATCTTATAGTTCAAGTGTATTTTTTAAACAAATAGTCAAATTATGATGAACAGGACGTTCTCAAGCACCGTACAACTGAGTCTCTTTCTCTGCCTGAGTATGTGCTTGGGAATTGGCATCTTACGTTTTTCTTATACCGCGCTACTGCCGTCCACACGCGAAGCCTATGAATGGTCACACAATTTCGCCAGCTTACTCGGTAGCGCTAATCTGCTGGGTTATCTGATCGGCGCATTTTGGGCGATGAAGTTGCCACAAAATGCAAAAATGCCGATCTATATCATTTTTGCTGCGCTCTTTGGTTCAATCAGCCTGTTTGCCTGTGCATTTTCGCATTTTAACGAAGTTTGGTATTTGGTGTGGCGCATCATTTCAGGTATCGGCGGCGGTTTGCTGATGATTCTATCACCCAGTATTGTGGCACAGTGCAGTGAGTTACAGCACCGTTTTAAAATTAATCTGATTGGATTTAGTGGAATAGGAATTGGTGTATTGGCAGCCACGCTGTTTATGCCGTATTTAGACCGTATTGCAATCAGTAGCGCATGGTTCATTCTCTGTGGCTTTGCATTTGTCATTACGTGGTTATTATGGATACTTGTTCGTCCTTTCCAAAAGCAACTGCACAGTATCCCTACAAGCCAGCCCCAGACTCATACAGTGAATAAAACTTACTATAGCTTACTCATTGTTTATGCCTGCAGCGCCTTTGCCTATATTCCCCATTCTTTGTTTTGGATTGATTATTTAAGCCATGTTTTAACGCTGAATTTATATTGGATCAATTTTAACTGGATTTTATATGGCTTAGGCAGCGCTCTAGGTGCAGCGACAGCTTATGCTTTAGCACGTAAATTTGGTAACTTTCTGGCTTTAAAGATTCTATACAGTGTCTATATTGCGGCAGTTTTTATTGCGGTTCTGAGTTTTTCGCCTGTATTTACGCTCCTGTCTTCATTTCTCACAGGTCTACTGAACCCTGCGGTAGTCTTTCTCACCTCCTACACCATCTTACAACTCTACGGCTTGGCCTATAAAAAACTGTGGAGTATGGCGACACTCAGCTTTGCAACGGTACAACTGGTCGGTGGTTTAAGTTTTAGTACCTTACAGCATTTGGGTTGGTCATATCACTTTCAGTTTATGCTTGCTGCGGGAGTCCTCGGTTTAGGAACATTGCAACTATTTTACTTTACCCGTAGGACATCCACCTCCAATCCAACAACTAAAAAAGAGGCCTTTTAATCCTTCACATAGAAGGAAATCGAAAAAGAGGTAACCTACTTAGGTTAGTAGGTTCCGTTATAGAAGGCCGTCCATGTTAAATACCTGTGATATTTTTAACTTACCTCTAAATAATACAAATGTACTGTGCAAGTATAAGAAAAGAACCCAATTGAGGGACCTTCTATCACCAATACAATTCACGCATTCGAACTTTTACATCTGTAGATCAAAGCTCGGTTATTTCGATGCATTTAAAGTTAAATACGGATAAGGATTCACAGCTCCTTTCCCAGTCCTATAAATTCCATAGTGCAAATGTGGTGGCGTATTCTTGGCATTGCCGGTGTTCCCGACATAGCCCAATACTTCTCCCACTTCAACCCAATCACCCGTTTGAATATTAGGCGCATAAGCATCTAAATGTGCATAGTAATGACGGCTTAAGTTTGGTCCCATTACCCATACCACTTGTCCACCTAAACTATTGATGCCGACATCCAAGACAATGCCTGATGTAGCACTTAAGACAGGTGTACCACGTTTAGCGAAGATATCAATACCTTGATGTTTTCGGCCCTGACCACGTGCAGCCCACCAAGTGTCCTGTATGTGCTTATGACTTACACCTTGTACAGGCACATTTAAGTTTTTCTCTAAAGGCGTCTTATATAACTGCCAATATAAATATGGATAACTCAAACCTGCTGCTTCACCCGAAACGGATGGCTGACATCCACTCATCAACAGACTTGTACTTAAAATAGCTCCACTCAGAACTAAACGAGACATGATTCAACTACTCAGCTAATTTTTAGATATTAAAATAAGATAAAGTTACCTTTTCATACTAAATGCCTCATATATTGAAAGATATCTTATATATGTAACGGCAAAGCCCTCATATAAAATGAGGGCTTTGCTTCGAATAAACCACGTAAAACTACTTACGCTTCTTCAGTTTTTTCTCTAAGGCTTTCAGCTTAGACTGATGCTTAGAGATCTTTTTTAAACGTGCTTTGATCTTCTGTTTTAATGTTTTCACAACATTATTCGACATAGGGTCCTCCTTTGGTTCAACTCCCTTTGATCGATTCTTCCTTGAAATGCCTTTAACATTCGTTCATGAAATAGCAATACGCCTAGCGTTGTTGCTGATCTGGGTTCGGTTGGTTTTGATTCGGCTGTTTTTGCTGACCTTGATTTGGTTTGGGTTGTTGTTGCTGTTGTTGCTGGTCTGGTTGTTCTTGTGGTTGATTTGGTTGTTGTTGACGTTGCTGCTGATTGTTCTGCTGTTGATTTTGTTGATTAGCCATGAGACTACTCCTTTATCATCTGCCGTAACATTCGACAAAGACCACCATACATCACTCAGCTAAAAACCCAAGCTATAAGCTGTATCAAAGTACTTCATTGTAATTACATATATAAATTGTGGTTAAGAATCAACTCTCCTTTTTATTTAACCTTACCTATACTCACTGAAAGCACAAATCCTTTAACCTAGTTTTACATTGCAAACCTATTTCCAGAGCTATTTTCAACACAACAAAAGAAAACCCGCAGTATGTGCGGGCTTCTACCAATTCAGCTTAAAACTTATTCCATATTTGCAATGATAGCCTCTCCAAACTCCGAACAACGCAATAAGGTTGCATTCGGCATTAATCGCTCAAAATCATAAGTGACTGTTTTCGCCTCAATTGCCCCTGAAATCCCCTTAATGATCAAATCTGCCGCCTCTACCCAGCCCATGTCCCGTAGCATCATTTCAGCAGAAAGAATAATAGAGCCTGGGTTGACTTTATCTTGACCGGCATATTTTGGCGCTGTTCCGTGCGTGGCTTCATAAACAGAAATCGCCCCACCAATATTCGCACCCGGCGCAATACCAATCCCTCCAACTTCTGCAGCCAATGCATCAGAAATATAGTCACCATTCAGGTTTAAAGTTGCAATCACTGAATAGTCCGCAGGACGCATTAAAATCTGCTGCAAGAATGCATCGGCAATCACATCTTTAATGATGATGTCTTTACCATTTTTTGGGTTTTTAATTTTTACCCATGGCCCGCCATCAATGAGCTTACCACCGAAACGGTCCATCGCAAGTTCATAGCCCCACTCTTTAAATGCCCCTTCGGTATATTTCATGATATTGCCTTTGTGAACCAAGGTCACACTCGGCTTATCATTATCAATCGCAAATTGAATCGCTTTACGCACAAGACGCTGCGTTCCCTCTTTCGATACGGGCTTAATCCCAATACCACAGTTATCTTCAAATCGGATTTTAGTCACGCCCATTTCTTCTTTGAGAAACTTAATCACTTTCTTCGCTTCAGGAGAATCGGCTTTCCACTCAATTCCAGCATAAATATCTTCTGAGTTTTCACGGAAAATAACCATATCGGTCAGTTCAGGATGCTGAACAGGTGATGGTACCCCTTCAAACCAACGTACAGGACGTACACAAACGTACAAATCTAATTCTTGGCGTAGCGCCACGTTCAAAGAACGAATGCCCCCACCGACAGGTGTGGTTAAAGGGCCTTTAATTGAAACCACAAACTCGCGTAGCGCATCAAAAGTTTCTTCTGGCATATAGGAGCCATAAATTTTATTGGCTTTTTCACCGCAGTAAACTTCCATCCACTCAATCGAGCGTTTACCGCCATATGCTTTTTGTACTGCAGCATCTACTACAGTTTTCATGGCTGGTGTAATGTCGACACCAATACCATCGCCTTCAATAAAAGGAATAATCGGTTGATTTGGAACATTTAAGGATAAATCTGCGTTTACGGTAATTTTACTACCATCCGCAGGAACGATGATCTTCTGATAACCCATTTTGCAGGCGCTCCCTTTTATTATAATTGGCAAATTTAAAAAATAATTGCCGATAGACAATACTTTCCACTCTTCTTATCGCATAATAGCTTAATCGAATTCCGCTGTTTTTGAGATTTATACGAGAAATAACTACATTTCTCTATTAAATAAATCTTGATATTTCTTATTTTATGTAATTACAGAAGTTATTGACTATGAAAATCGTCATCCTGAATAAGCCCTATGACGTCCTCTCCCAGTTCCGTAAAGATGAAGCACATATGACGATGTCTGACTTTGTCAGCGACTCTACTTTGCGCTTGGCTGGTCGTTTGGATATGGACTCTGAAGGCTTGGTATTTTTAACCGATCATGGTGGTTTGAACCAATACATCACCAACCCTGCCAATAAAAAATTTAAAACGTATTTGGTTCAGGTCGATGGTGATGTCACTGAAGAAGCGCTGAAGCAGTTGCGTAAAGGCGTGGAACTGAAAGATGGTATGACTTTGCCTGCTGAAGCATCTAAAGTTGAACAACCTGAGTGGTTATGGGAGCGAGATCCTCCTGTACGTTTTCGTGCGTCTGTGCCGACTTCTTGGGTCGAAATTTCAATTTGTGAAGGCCGTAACCGTCAAGTACGTCGCATGACTGCTGCTGTAGGTTTTCCTACTTTACGTTTAATCCGTACTAAAATTGGTGCAATTGATTTGGTTCAAATGGGTTTACAACCAGGTGAATCTAAAGAAATCGAACCCCTTTTATACCCTGACTTTCAAAACATTCCTGCGGAAGAACCTTACCGTTCGCGCTCTTATGTGAAAAAACCGGGTGGTACAGGTGGTAAGCCTATGGTTCGTAAGAACAAAGATGGTTCTGTGAAAAAGTCAGGTACAAAGCGTATTTGGCAAATGGATGATAGTGAGAAACCAAAGCGTAAAACCAATGGTACTACTCGTCCAAATACGAAAGCACCACGTGGTCGCGGACGTAATAATGGTCGTTAAAAATTAAGTATTTTAAAGCCCACGAAAGTGGGCTTTTTATTATAAATTTATTTCTTTATATAGCTCATCAATTTGTGTCAAAGTCAAATACCGCTTATTTGGCAATAAATCATTTCCCGACCTATAAAAGCCAACATAAATTATTGGCTCATTCCTACTTTTTGATTCACTTGACGAAATAAATATTGAGTCCAATTTTTCAAAATACGGGTCACATCTAATAACCTCTGCTACTTTATCAAAATATTGCTTTTCTACACCCCACCCATAATCATTATAATCAATCAAAGACTTATCTATAGATTTAATATTACTTTTATATTTAGGTGAATCTTTAAACAAATCTTCAATTTCTACATATTCAAACTGATAGCTATCACGTTTTGAGCCATATCTATATTTATAAACTTTCATCTACTTTTTCTTCTTTAAATCCATGCTCAGTGTGTTTTACATTAATTATATATTTATTAAAAAAAGCCGACGCATATGCATCGGCTTTTTTCACTTCATCGGTAAATTTACCGATTTAGTTTTGACTTAGATCGCTTCAAGTGCAGCATTCAAAGTCTCGCTTGGACGCATTACAGCATTTACTTTAGCTGTATCTACAGCATAGTAACCACCGATGTCAGCAGCTTGACCTTGAACTAGAGCAAGTTCAGCAATGATCTTGTCTTCGTTTTCAGCAAGTGCTTTCGCAAGTGGAGCAAACTTCGCTTTCAACTCAGCGTCTTCATCTTGTGCAGTAAGCGCTTCAGCCCAGAACTTCGCTAAATAGAAGTGGCTGCCACGGTTATCTAGCTCGCCAGTACGACGTGATGGAGACTTGTCGTTATCAAGTAATTTGCCAGTCGCTTGGTCTAAAGTCTTCGCAAGAAGTTTCGCTTGAGCGTTATCTTCTTTAATACCTAGCTCTTCTAAAGAAACAGCAAGCGCCAAGAACTCACCTAAAGAATCCCAACGTAAGTGGTTTTCTTCAACAAGCTGTTGTACGTGTTTAGGCGCTGAACCACCCGCACCAGTTTCGTACATACCACCGCCCGCCATTAACGGAACGATAGACAACATTTTCGCTGAAGTACCCAATTCCATAATTGGGAACAAGTCGGTCAGGTAGTCACGTAGGATGTTACCCGTTACAGAAATCGTATCTAGGCCACGCGCTACACGTTCAAGTGTATAACGCATTGCGCGTACTTGAGACATGATCTGAATGTCTAAACCAGCAGTGTCGTGGTCTTTCAAGTATTTTTGTACTTTCTTGATCACTTCATTTTCGTGCGGACGGTATGGGTCTAACCAGAAGATTGCTGGCATACCCGAGTTACGAGCACGGTTTACTGCAAGTTTTACCCAATCTTGAATCGGTGCATCTTTCACCTGACACATACGCCAGATGTCGCCTTCCTCAACATTTTGAGTCATCAACACTTCGCCAGTTTCTAGGTCAGTGATGTTTGCAACACCCGCTTCAGACATTTCGAAAGTTTTGTCGTGCGAACCGTATTCTTCAGCTTTTTGCGCCATCAAACCAACGTTAGGCACAGTACCCATCGTACGTGGGTCAAAGTTACCATTCCACTTACAGAAATTGATCATTTCTTGGTAAATACGTGCGAAAGTTGACTCAGGCATTACTGCTTTACAGTCGTAAGGTTTGCCGTCAGCACCCCACATTTTACCGCCACCACGGATCATTGCAGGCATTGAAGCATCTACAATTACATCGTTTGGTGAGTGGAAGTTGGTGATACCTTTCGCCGAATCAACCATTGCAAGTGCAGGACGGTGTTCTTGGCAAGCATGTAAATCTTCGATGATTTCTTCACGTAAAGACGTCGGTAAAGTTGCGATCTTCTCGTAAAGACCAGCCATACCGTTGTTTACGTTAATGCCTAGCTCATCGAACAATTTACCGTGTTTTTCAAAAGCATCTTTGTAGTAAATTTTCACACAGTGACCGAAAACAATCGGATGTGAAACTTTCATCATGGTTGCTTTAACGTGTAAAGAGAACAAAATGCCCGCTTCTTTACAATCATCAAGTTCTTTTTCATAGAAGTCGCAAAGCGCTTTCTTGCTCATGAACATTGAGTCGATGATTTCGCCGTCTTGAAGTGCAACTTTTGACTTCAGAACAATCGTTTCACCAGACTTGGTGATGAGTTCCATTTTCACATTACGTGCACGGTCTAAAGTCATCGACTTTTCACCGTGGTAGAAGTCGCCTTCATCCATGTGAGAAACGTGAGTTTGAGACCATTGCTTCCACTCGCTCATAGAGTGCGGGTGTTTTTTCGCATAGTTTTTCACTGCAGCTGGTGCACGACGGTCAGAGTTACCTTCACGCAATACAGGGTTTACAGCTGAACCAAGACATTTGCCATAGCGTGCTTTAAGCGCTTTTTCGTCTTCAGTGGTTGGGTTTTCAGGATAGTCAGGAATCGCGTAGCCTTTTGATTGAAGCTCTTTGATACATGCTGTTAACTGAGCAACAGAGGCACTAATATTCGGGAGTTTGATGATATTAGTATCTGGATCTTGGGTAAGACGACCTAGTTCTGCAAGATTGTCTGGGACTTTTTGCTCTTCTTTTAGGTATTCAGAGAATTCTGCGAGAACACGTGCGGCAACAGAGATATCAGTTTTAACGATCTCTACACCAGCAGGTTTAGTAAAGGTCTCAATGATCGGCAGTAGCGAATAAGTCGCTAGCAATGGCGCCTCGTCGGTCAGTGTGTAAATGATGGTTGACTTTCCACCAGCCATATATAGCCCCTTGCGTTAGATTGAGTTTTTTAGGGTGATGAGCTTCTGGCTCAACCCCTGCGAACCGATGTGCTTGAATAAAACCCTGAAAGTATCGTCCCTCAGGGCTTTACAGTCAACGTAATATCCAGTGATAACGACATTTCGCCAGAAAATACCACTACAGCCTTCGTTTTTCAAAATCACGTCTTTCCACAAGGCTTTAGCTTTTGCTTAGCAAATAAACAAATTTTTTAGCGAAATGTGTTATTTACCTCATTTAAGCCACAACAACAGATACTTTTCACATAATACAGTCTTGTAGCCCTACATGCATCAGAATGACTTTTTTCAGCACTAAATTTAGATCGGCAGAACCATTCATCATGCCACAGCTTAAATATTGATACATAAACCATGTACTCGTACTCCTCCATTTTTACATTTTTAAACCTATGATTTTTATAGGGTTGGTTAAACTTAATCTTTTTTCTGCAACGGTAAGGGTCAATTCAATGCTAAAAATGCTGCTTCCGCTCATTGGACTTGGTTTTTCTTCTTGGTGTTTTGCTCAAAATCCATTGAGCGTTCATGTGCTGAATTTGGAAAATGGTCTCCCTTCTGCCAATGTCAAAGTGACACTTGAAGCCCAACAAAATGATAAATGGACAGAAATCAGCTCAAGTACGACCGATGACCAAGGTCGAATCAATGATTTATATCCAAAAGATACGACCTTACAAAAAGGTGTATACAAAGTTACCTTTAAAACGGGTGATTGGTTTCGCCAAAAAAATCAGCGCTCATTCTTTCCTGAAGTGCCCGTGGTGTTTGTAATTGATGGCTCATTAGATCATTACCATATTCCTCTATTAATTAGCCCATATGGCTATTCCACTTACCGTGGTAGTTAATGCACATAAATAAGCGCATAAAAAACCGATGCCTAAGCATCGGTTTTTTGTCTGTACAGAATCAAATAAAGTGGCTTAGGGACTAAGCCTTGAACCACTTCTCTGCTTTCGCTTGATCTTCGACTTTCAATTCAACTTCAGTCAGCTCTGAGCCAGCAGCTTTTACGTCAAAGCTCATCAACTCATCACGGCGGAATGCCAATATGCTATACGAGCCTTCTTGCTTGGCATACTTTTCTACCAGTTTCACCGTTGCTTTGAGACCATCAATCGCAATGATCACATCATGGGCAGAAAGGCCAGCTTGAGCCGCAGCGCCATCACGACGTGCGCTTTGCACCAATACGCCTTCTGGCTTATCTACAAGCTTTAAACCTAAAGGTAATGACTTATCATTTTTCAGGCTATAACTTAAACCAAACTCAGGGAAAAGTTGATCCAGCGGTAACTCATCTGTGGTATTAATTAAGTGATTGATTTGCTCAATCCAGTTATCACCCGTCAGCTCATTACACAACTCTACAATCGTACGCTCATGTACTTGTATGCCCTTTTGCGCGTTCTCATAAAGTTTACGCATAAGCGCGTCTAGACTTGAACCACGTAAGCGCAAACCTAAGTCTAAGCATAGTGCAACCAAACAGCCTTTGTTGTAATAGCTAGTGCCTGCATTGTTCGAGTTTTCATCCTGACGGTAAAATTTCACCCATGCATCAAAGCTGGACTCAGACACAGACTGAACAAAACGACCCGGATTTTGCAAATAACGATCAATCTGAGTTTTGAGTAGTTTGATATATGAGGCTTGGGAAATCACACCACTACGCAGCAAAATCAGGTCATCATAATAAGACGTGAAACCTTCAAAAATCCAAAGCAAAGAGGTATAGCCTTCTTTGTTCAGATCATAATTGACAAAATTTTCAGGACGAATGAATTTGACCAACCATGAGTGGAAGTATTCATGGCTACATAAACCCAAGAAACGTTGGTAGTCTTCAGACGGCTCTTCAGGCTCGTTAGCTTTTGGTAAGTCTTCACGTGGACCAATCAAGCTGGTTGAATTTGGATGCTCCAAACCACCATAACTATTTGCTGTCGCCATCGTCATAAAGGTGTAGTTTGAAAATGGCGCTGACCCAAACATTGAGATTTCTGTTGCACAGATTTTTTCAATGTCTTGCTGCATACGTGCAGCATTCATGGCATGTTTACCTGACACCACAAACTCGTGCGGAATACCATTGGCTTCAAAACCAAAACGCGTCTGTTCGGCCAACTCAAATGGTGCATCAATCAGCTCGGCATAGTTTTTGGCTTTTAAAGTAAAACGACCTTTAACGAGGCTTTTTGAAGCCATACCAGTAGCCAATTGGAAGTGTTTCAGCTCATCAGGAAGGAAGAGTTCAACTTCAACTGCTTTGTCCTCTTGACCCTCCAAACCTAAGCAAGCACATGCAGGGTTTACATATAAACGGGTTTGATCTACATACGCACCGCGCACCGACAGATCATAGGCATAGACATCATATTCAACCGTAATCAGTTCATGGTCAGTATTAAAAAGACGCCATTTATTCTTTTCAAATTTTTGAATTTCTAACAAACGCCCTTCTTCATCATAAGCACGAACCGACTCTATATGCTTTGAAAACTCGCGAATGAGGTAACTACCCGGAATCCAAGTCGGTAATGAAAGTACCTGTGTTGGGTCTGCTACAAAACGTAAAGTCACGTGTATAAGGTGCTGACGATAATCGTCAAATTCGATCTGATAATGCAACATAATGGGCGATACAAAATAAAATGAAATGAGTTATAACTTAGCTTAGCATTATTTACGCCAGTTTTGCGTCACAGTCACATTTGTCTGCATTTTTGACTGGTCATTGAGGAAAAAAAGGCATAGCATTTGCAGCTGTTTTAGGTTTAAAAGTCACGGAATGGCTTGGTTAGGGAATTTCATTGAAAGCTGTCATCTACTTCATCGCTACACTCTTCGCCTTATGTTCAAGTTTCACTCAAGCGGCATTGCTCAATATTGTTCCTGAAACAGTTGAAGCTCAAGCTTGGACCATTTTTGATAGCCAATCGGGGCAAGTCATTGCAGAGCATAATAGTCATGTTCAACGTGCACCCGCTTCGCTCACCAAAATGATGGTGGCGTATATTGCACTCAAAGAAATCAATGCAGGGAAGCTCAATAAGAGCGAAATTCTTACCGCAACACCTGTGGTCAGTACAGTGATGTGGGATGAGTCCCAAATGTACTTAAAACAAGGCGAACAGATTTCTGTGGATCAGCTTCTAGCCGGTTTAGTGGTGATGTCTGCCAACGACGCAGCCGTGACTTTAGCGGAACGCATCTCAGGTGATATTCCAAACTTTGTTGCACGAATGAACCAAGAAGCCAAAGCGCTGGGAATGACTGAAACGCATTTTCAAAACCCTGCGGGTATCACCATGCCAGAGCACTATTCAACCGCACATGATTTAGCGCTATTAGGCCAAGCCTTGGTGAATGAAACGCCAGACTATTTATACTATTCAAAACAGCAAAGTTTTAGCTATAACCAACGCTTTCATCGTGCAACCAATATTCTGTTAAAACAAGACCCGACAGTAGATGGCTTAAAAACAGGTTATACCAAAGCAGCGGGATACAATTTAGCCCTGACAGCAAACCGCCCGACCATGAATCCAAACAATCCAAACCGTCGTTTGGTGGTGATTGTATTGGGTACAGAAAGTGCTGCAAAACGCGCTGAAGTTGCACACAACCTCATGAATTTGTCTTATACCTATACTCGCAATGAAGTTGCACTAAAAGATAAGCAAATTATCGCTGAACTGCCTGTAGTCAAATCGACATTGAAAATGTTCAAAGTGGAAAGTAAGCAACCGAAAATTGTGACCACATCATTGTACGATCAACCCTATGCCATTGACTTACATGCCTTTGATCAGACCAACCAACGCATTATGCTCAATACAGGCAATGGCACTATACAACGCATTGATCCCTTAGAATCTACAAAAACGCATTTCAATATTGAAGTGTTGCAAAACAAGCTGACCGCTCCGCTGGCTGAAGTGATGCAACTGGCGAAAGTGCAGGTCTATCAAAACAATCAGCTCATTCAAACGTTCACCATTGAAGAAGATGTACAAATTGAAGAAGCCAATATTTTCCAACGACTAATGTTTTGGTTCAAAAGCTTGTTTCCATTTTTATCAAGCGATGAACCTAAAGTAAAAACCTATACACTCGGTTAAGTTCGAGCAGTATCCCGAGTTTTATACTTTATGTAACTTGTAAGACAATCTAATTATCAATAAATCAAGAAGATGGCATATTCAATGTCATCTTCTTTTTTTAATAATAAATAGGTTGCTTCATATGGCTGTACAAACAGAACAAGTGCCACACCATATTGTTATTATTGGCGGTGGTGCTGGTGGTCTAGAGTTAGCAACGCAACTCGGTGACAGCTTCGCAAAATCCAAGTGGGTGAAAATCACCCTCGTCGATCAAAACCTCACCCATATCTGGAAACCCTTACTACACGAAATTGCGGCAGGTACACTCAACCCAAGTGTTGAAGAAATCAATTATTTTGCACATGCGTCTAAACATCACTATGAGTTTGTTTTAGGTCGTTTTGTCGGCTTAGACCAAGAACATAAACAAGTAAAACTTGAAGCACGCCAATATGCCAAACAAAGCACGGAAACCACGCAGTTTGAACTCAACTACGACACCTTAGTCCTGGCAGTCGGTTCGACCTCTAACGACTTTGCGACCGAAGGCGCTAAACATTACTGCCACTTCCTCGACAGTCGCCAGCAAGCTGAAATTTTCCAGCAAGACCTTCTACATTTGTATTTGGATGCACAAAACCGTCCCGAAACACGCGCACTCAATATTGCGATTATTGGTGCAGGTGCCACAGGAGTCGAGCTTGCAGCCGAATTGGCCCATGCGAAAAGTACCTTTTTTAAATACGGTCTCAATAAAATTGACCCAAACAAAGTCAAAGTGACCTTGATTGAGGCAGCGGATCGCATTCTTCCCGCCCTATCCACCAAAATGGCAAATCACACACATACCCAATTGGAAAAGCTTGGCATTGAAGTCCTCACCCATCACCGTGTTGCCAAGTTAGATAAAGACCATGTCTATTTTGCCGACGGCACACAAATCGATGCCGATCTAAAAGTTTGGGCGGCAGGCATCAAAGCACCTTTCGTTTTAAATGCGCTTGAAGGCTTTGAAAAAGATGCGATTGGACGTCTTAAAGTCTATGCGACTTTGCAAACCCGTTCCGACCCCAACATTTTTGCCTTTGGTGATTGCGCTCACTGCCAGCCCGCAGCCGATGAACCAGTCCTTGGCCCACGCGCTCAAGTGGCCAGTCAACAAGCGGCCTTTTTGCTTCGAGCCCTCA
Organism: Acinetobacter sp. P1332; assembly: GCF_044057475.1. Taxonomy (NCBI): domain Bacteria; kingdom Pseudomonadati; phylum Pseudomonadota; class Gammaproteobacteria; order Moraxellales; family Moraxellaceae; genus Acinetobacter; species Acinetobacter sp. P1332. The sequence goes on along the minus strand of NZ_CP171157.1, from coordinate 1,443,133 downwards.
AAGCGCGCATTCGTAGTCAGTCTTTGCCGATGTTTAAATTTTCTGACAAAGGCTCTTTGGTTTCCCTCAGTCAATATAAAGCTGTCGGCGAGCTACTGGGCCAAGTCAATGTGCAAGGCGTGCTGGCAAAAACCATGTATGTTTCTTTATATCGACTCCATCAGGCCACCTTACATGGCTATACCCAAGCTGGGCTGATGACCGCAAAAGACCTGATGAATAAAAAAGTCGGTCCGAAAATAAAATTGCATTGAAATCTAAAAATGCGTCCCCACTAATAAAAAAACGCCATAAGAACGTGGAAAATGCAGTTTTTTTGCTAAATTTAGTCTACAAAAGCTGCTTTTCACTTTATGATATACCCCTTAAATTCTAAATGAATGGACGAAAAACATGACTGCTATCGCAAATGATCACGTGGTTTCTTTCAACTACAAATTGACTAACGCTGAAGGCGAAACGCTAGACCAATCACAAGGTGAACCACTTGCATATTTGCACGGCGCAGGTAACATCATCCCAGGTTTAGAAAATGCATTGCTAGGCAAAACTGTAGGTGAAAAATTCACTGTTACTGTTCCTGCTGCTGAAGGTTATGGCGAATACAACCCTGAACTCGTTCAAGAAGTTCCAGCGCAAATGTTCCAAGGCGTAGACAACATCCAAGCGGGTATGCAGTTCCAAGCTCAAACTGATGATGGCGTTCAAATCGTAACTGTAAAAGCAGTTGAAGGCGAAAACGTAATTGTTGATGCGAACTTCCCACTTGCTGGTCAAGACTTAACTTTCGAAGTTGAAATCGTAGAAATCCGCGATGCAACTGAAGAAGAATTACAACACGGCCATGCGCACGGTGCTGGTGGTCACCACCACTAAGATTTAACATCTTAGAAAAAGGGCGAAAGTTTAACTTTCGCCCTTTTTTTTATTTTTGCATACTTGCTCATTCGCGACGTATTTGAAAATCTGTAAATCCTTGCTGTTCTGAAGCCAATTCTACGATGACCACATCCGTAACTACCGCATGAGTTGGCCCGACTTTAGCATGATTCACCAGTTCGGCAACCATACCATCATCCCCAAAAAACAGTGCTTCAACTGCACCTGAATCCAGATTCTGTACATAACCCTTTAAACCTAAAGCAACAGCATATTGTGCAAACCAGCGTCGATATCCAACACCCTGAACTTTTCCCGATATGGTCAGTTTTACTGCTTTCATACTGTATGCTCTCGGTTCACGACCGTATAAATAGCCTGACTCATTTGCTGCGCTTGTAAACCACGCTCACCTTGCTGAGCCAAAAGGTCGCCTGCTTGGGCATGTAAGGTCACAATTTGATGTAACGCAATGTCATCTTGCAACTGTGCTTTTAAACTGGCAATCATGCCTGCCAATACATCACCCATTCCACCTGCCCCCATCCCTGGATTACCTGCGGTACAAATCCAGAGTTGCGTATCTAAAATCAAGCTTCCCGAACCTTTCAGCACCCATTGTCCTGCATATTTTTCTTGTAAAGCATAAATAGCTGCAATACGGTCGGACTCCACCGCTGAAGTACTGATACCGAGTAAAGTCGCGGCCTCCCCAGGATGCGGTGTTGCGTACACCTGCTCACCGAGTTTTACTGGCTTTTCAGCCAAAAACCATAAAGCATCTGCATCCAATACCACCTGAAAAGCACTGGTTTGAATGAGTGGAAACCATGCATCAAACTGCTGCTGAGCCCACGAGTCTCTTCCCAAGCCCATACCAAAACTGACTGCATCCACATGTGCCACCAATGCTTCACGCTCTTGGAGCGACATTTGGTTAATATCGCGCAGCATAATATTCGGTGCACGGGCTAAAATTGCAGTATGGTGTTTTGCATCACACACCACCGTCACCTTGCCAGCTCCCGCATGAAAGGCAGCTTCAGCGGCTAACATCACCGCACCACCCATCTGTGCATGTCCCCCAATCACCAGTACGTGCCCATAGCTTCCTTTATGTCCAAATGCTTGACGCGGTACAAGGTGCATATGTTGTGGAGCAAGCGAAGCTAAAGGTTTTAAAGCACTGTCTACGGGAAGTAGCGAAATAAGCTCAACGACTCCTGCATAGGCTTTACCCTGCCCAGTAAATAAACCCGCCTTTAAGCCCAGAGCTGTAAAGGTATAATCGGCGACAACTGCACAAGGTAAAGCTTGCCCCGTGTTGGCCTGCAAACCACTTGGAATATCAACCGCAATTTTTAAACCTGTTTGTCTATTAATCTGCTGAATCACTGCCTGCCAGTCTGAACTTAGTTCACGGTTTAACCCAATGCCAAACAAAGCATCAATATAGGTATCATAAGGGCGTTGAAATGCAAAACCGGTATGAATCATTATTCCCTGTTTCACGGCCGCTGCATGTGCTTGTTGTAGTGATACAGACTCTCCCAATGCAGCTGCATAAATTTCAACGTCATAACCTTGCGCGGCTAGATACGATGCAATCAAGTAACCGTCACCTGCATTGTTGCCTTGACCACAACACACTGCGAGGCTTTTGACCTGCTGCTGTTTAAGCCTAGGCAGCATATGTTCAGTTGTTGACCATGCGACTTGTTGCATCAACCCATAAGCACTATTTTGCTGTGCGAACCAACGCCCTTCCCATGCTTGAATCTCGCTGCTGTGGTACACTTGCTGATGCATGATTTTTCCTTTGTTCTTGGTTATGACAACATCCACATCTTCCTCAAAAATCCCTGTAGATCAATATGATCTAGAGCAGCTTAAGGCTTGGATTAAAGCTGAAGCACTGGCTTTAGGATTTTCTGATTGTGTCATCGCCAAACCAGATGCTCAAGTTGAATTGCCGCGTTTTAAAAAATATTTAGAGCTTGGTTATCATGGTGACATGCATTTTCTTGCTGAAAACTTAGAAAAACGCGCAGATCCAACCCTACTTGTTCCGGGCACCAAAAGCATTATTTGTGTGCGTATGGATTATTTAGTTGCCGTTCCTGAACCACGTCTTGTGCCTTTTGCACCAAATAGCGCCATCATTGCGCGTTATGCACGCGGACGTGACTATCATAAAGTCATGCGTGGGCGTTTAAAGACCCTTTCTCAGAAAATCAAAGCCAAAGTTGGCGATTTTGAATCTCGCCCCTTTGCAGACTCAGCACCCATTTTTGAAAAATCATTGGCTGAAAATGCAGGGATGGGATGGGTCGGTAAACACACCTTACTCATTCATAAAACATCAGGCTCATTTTTTGTTTTGGGTGAGCTCTTTACCTCTTTAGAGCTACCTTTTGACCAAGCCACCACCAAACACTGTGGTTCATGTAGCGCGTGTATTGATATTTGCCCGACCCAAGCCATTGTTGAGCCTTATTTATTAGATGCGCGTAAATGCATTGCCTATTTAACTATTGAGTTTCAAGGCATTATTCCTGAAGAACTACGCCGCGGTATTGGTAACCGTGTGTTTGGTTGCGATGACTGCCAGCTCATTTGCCCGTGGAATAGCTTTGCCAAAACCACACCAATTGATGATTTTAACCCACGTCATGGTTTGGATGACATTCAACTAATTGACCTTTGGCAATGGGATGAAAACACCTTTATGGCAAATACAGAAGGGAGTCCCCTACGTCGTACAGGCTACCAAAGCTTTATGCGTAACGTCGCGATTGGTCTAGGTAATGCACCATTTTCAGATGAAATATTGCAGCAATTACAAGCTTCTCGCCCAGAGCTTAACGATATTGTGCAAGTCCATATTGACTGGGCCATCCAAGAGCAACTGATGAAAAAGCAGTAATACTTGCTTCAAACAGACTCAATCAATAAAAGTTCAATCAAATAGCCATTTGCTTGCATAATTTTATTTATTTTATCTATTTAGCTGCATTTTCAGTGTAACTCAAAATCTAAATAAATAGAATTTTGCGGCAAAATTTCCCAAAAAGTGCTCAACTTTGCAACTATTTTTACAATCTCATAAAAAGATAAAATTAAAAACATAATCGGGAGATACTATTAAAACTGAGCAATAATGCCTTTTAAGTTGGCACGTTAAATGTATGATGTATACAAGTTAGAATTAAAAATGGATCGCCATTATGAACCTACGCAATGATTGGACGCGTGAAGAAATCGAAGCTTTGTATGATCAGCCTTTTCTTGATCTCGTCTTTCAAGCGCAGACCGTACATCGCCAACATTTCCAAGCCAACACCATTCAAGTCAGTACTTTACTGTCGATTAAAACAGGAAAATGTCCTGAAGACTGTAAGTACTGCTCTCAGTCAGCACGTTATGACTCAAAACTTGAAGCCGAAAAGCGAATTGCTGTAGACAAAGTGATTTCAGAAGCCAAAGAAGCTTTAGCCTCAGGCTCATCTCGTTTTTGTATGGGCGCAGCTTGGCGTAATCCACATGAACGTGACATGCCTTATGTACTAGAAATGGTTAAAGAAGTAAAAGCACTTGGTTTAGAGACTTGCATGACTTTAGGGATGCTGAATGAGTCTCAAGCTGGGCGTTTAAAAGATGCAGGTTTAGATTATTACAACCATAACCTCGACACTTCACGCGAGTATTATTCACATATTATTAGTACACGTACCTTTGACGACCGTTTAAATACCTTAGAATATGTCCGTCAAGCAGGTATGAAAGTGTGTAGCGGTGGTATTGTTGGTCTAGGTGAAAAGAAAGAAGACCGTATTGGTTTATTGCAAGAGCTTGCAACGATGCCAATTCACCCAGAATCTGTGCCAATCAACATGTTGGTTCCAATTGAAGGCACGCCACTGGCAGATGTTGAAAAACTCGATGTGACGGAATGGATTCGTACCATTGCTGTTGCGCGAATTATCATGCCGCACAGCTATATCCGCCTATCTGCAGGTCGTGAAGCACTTTCTGACTCAGACCAAGCACTTGCATTTATGGCGGGTGCAAACTCATTGTTCTCGGGTGAGAAACTACTGACCACGCCAAATGCAGGCGAAGGTAAAGATCGTCAACTGTTCACCAAATTAGGTTTAGTGGCAGAAAAGCCAAAACCAACGGTGGCAGACCTTAGCCTAGATGCCATGGCAAGCTAATTCCCAAGATTTGCTAAGCACAAAAAAGCCCCTTATTCAGTATGGGGCTTTTTTAATGTCTATCTATTTAACCTTCAGATGACTGAGCAAAATTATGCGCAGTAATTAAAATACCATAACTGACATTCAGATAATCGCCTTGGAATATCTCATCTTCACCATTGGCATGGCGTACAGTTAAGGTTTGGCGAATCGCGTCATAGTGAAAAGAATCAAAACACTCTTGATGCTGACACAGCCAGCTTAAGGTATCACTCAAATTATTATCAACAATATAAGTCTGTGCTTGAAAATTTTTGGTCATCATCCGAATACGCTAAACACTGTTATTCGGCTATTGTAAGCCGTTCTGCGTCAATTCAGTCGAACTAAGCCATAAAAAAATACAGGCATTAAAAAGTGAGCCTACGCTCACTTTTCCTTAAGATGATTAGTCGGTTTTAGAATCACCGCACTTTCGGCATTCCATATGCTCCCCTATTTCAGTCATTTGTTCATATTCATAAACGTGGATGCAAAATAATTTTTTAAACAACTGAAGCATTTTTAACTCCTGTAAATGATTTTTTAAAAATTCGCTTCTTAAAATAGGTATATCTTCCTGAAATACCCACAACTCATATCTCATGAGCTATACACAGTTTTAAACATACTTTTTATAAATTTCAAGTGCCTTTTGTCGAATAACAGCATAAAGTGATAAATGGTCATTTACTTTTTTAAATGATGCTTTTCATTTAATTGTGGTTCTATATTACATCGCTGTTAAAAATGCGGCTGAGAATGAAACAATGCTTGATTTAAATTTGGATCAAGCTAGGATAAAAATACAATGAATGCTCAAAACAGATGTATCGAGCAACCAATAAAGAATTTGATAAAAAAGCAACGATAAGGATATTTATACATGCTTGGACGTATGATGTTTCAACCGCTATTAATTAGCAATCTTATTGATCACGCAGAACGCTACCATGCGGATACAGCCATTATTTCTAAAAATACAGACGGAAGTATCACTGAAACCAACTGGGCCAAAGTCGCAGCCAATTCTAAGCGATTTGCCAATGTACTCAAAGATTTAGGACTTTCGCAAAGTGACCGCGTGGCGACCATCGCATGGAACAATCATCGTCACCTAGAATCTTGGTATGCGATCTCTGGTAGTGGCTATATTTGCCATACCATCAACCCACGTTTATTTCCAGAACAACTGATTTTTATTATCAATGATGCCCAAGACCGTGTGGTGTTATTTGATAAAACCTTTGCACCACTCATTGCTGCGGTAAAAGCACATTTACCCCATGTAGAGCACTTTATTTGCTTAGATGCCGTAGATGACGCTATTGCAGAAAAAATTGCCGATGTAAAATTTTATGATGACTTGGTCAGCAAAGAGTCTGAACAATTCACATGGCCAAGTTTTGATGAGCAAACTGCAAGCTCTTTGTGCTATACCTCGGGCACAACTGGAAATCCAAAAGGCGTGCTATATAGCCACCGCTCCACCATTTTGCATAGTTTTGCCATCAGCCTACCCGATTCTCTCAATCTGTCTGCAAATGACATTATGTTGCCTGTAGTACCCATGTTCCATGTCAATGCTTGGGGTACGCCTTATGCAGCAGCTATGGTCGGTTGTACAGTTGTATTGCCTGGGCCAGGCTTAGATGGGCCAAGTTTAGTGAATATGATTGACACCTATAAAGTCACTGTGGCTTTGGGTGTTCCCACCATTTGGCAAGGTTTACTGGTAGCAGCCAAACAAACAGGCAGCCAGCTGGCAAGTATGAACCGTAACGTTGTTGGTGGTTCTGCATGTCCACCATCCATGTTAGCGGCCTTTAAAAATGACTATAACTGCGACACTATCCATGCATGGGGCATGACCGAAACCAGTCCACTCGGTTCTGCCAACCAACTTAAAGCCAAACATCAACAGCTCTCTGAACAAGAGCGTTTCAAGCTACGTCTTTCTCAAGGCCGTCCGCCTTTTGGCGTGGATTTACGTCTTACCGATGAAGAAAAAGGCAGCCATGAAATTGCCCGCGATGGTGAGCAAATTGGAAATCTACAAATTAAGGGTCACTGGATTATTGATAGCTACTTTGGTAAAGATGAATCTGCACTCACAACCGATGGCTGGTTTGACACAGGTGATATTGCAACCTTAGATGAGGATGGCTTCTTATGCATCAGTGACCGCTCTAAAGATCTGATCAAGTCTGGCGGCGAATGGATTTCATCAGTTGAACTTGAAAACCTTGCGATGGGACATTCAGACATTCTTATGGCAGCCGTTATTGCAGCCGAACATCCAAAATGGGATGAACGTCCTATTGTCATCGCTGTGAAGAAACCTGATAGCACGGTCACTGAACAAGGTGTCTTAGACTACTATACCGACAAAATTGCGAAATGGCAGATCCCTGACCGTGTGATCTTTGTCGACAGTATTCCACTGAGCGGTACGGGTAAAATGCTAAAACGTGAACTCCGCGCCCAATATGGACAAGTCCTACTGGAACAAAATCCTGTTTAACGTTGTTGAGAATAAAAGCCTGATCTTATAATCAGGCTTTTCTCATGTTCGGATAGTGTAAATACCATCAATACAATTTATTTGAAAGCACGTCTAATAAAGACGCTTTAAACACCTCACCATGCTTTAGATTTGGATAGATTAAAAATTTAGACTCTATGCCCTGCTGATCGAATATAGACAAAATTTCTCTATTTTTATTGATGCCATTTGCATCAAAATTAGCGCTTTGCTGTGCTCCAGTATGTGTTAAAAGATCACCTTCCATCAACAATAGATGTTTTTGTGGCTCTTTGACTAATTTTACTGTTCTAATTTTTTGCATCATACGCTCATCAGCCCAAGAAAGTGATGGACTTGCAGCAAAGAAATGGTTGAAATAACGCCCATCGAGCAAGCTATCAAGCACAAAAAGCCCTCCATAGGAATGCCCCATAACGCTCTTTTTTGCGCATCCAGTTTTACATTTTGCTCAACCCAAGGGGCGATATCCTTCAAAACCACATTTCTAAAATCAGCACTTCCCCCGCTCATCCGCTCTGGATTTCTTGGGTGGATTTCCCCGTTAATAAATCTGCTGGAGTATAGTCAAGTGAACGAAAAGCTGTGGCAAATGGCAAATTGGTTTTATAACCAATGGCAACCAATACAGGGGCATCATTTGCATACAAAGACTTGAGTATTTCTTCATTCAGATGGGACATCGCAGCGTTTCCATCCAGCATAAAGACCGATGCATAGACGTTCTGCGTCTTCTGTACTGTCTTTGGAATACCTAACCAAACGCGATAAGTTTTATTTTGATCTGTAGTTGCAAATTCTTTGACTTTAAAACGGCTTTGTTGCACAAACATTCAAAAGCTAAACTTCTTCCAAGTTATCTAAATTTAAGTGGCAACTTGGGTGTGAGGTCGGCCTAAATCTGTAAATTTATTTAATACGGCCACACGTGCATGAATCTCATTGACTTGGCTTTGAAAGTTTCTCGCACGGAGTTTATCGCCTAATAATTTGATGCAATGCATCTTGGTTTCTATCAGACTTCTGCGATGATAGCCTGACCAATTTTTCCATATTGTTCTTCCTAAACGTTTAACTGTTCGAAGTAATTCATTTCGCTCTAGCGAGCTGGTCTTTGTATCTTTCCAAGGTTTCGCATTTTTTCTTGGCGGAATCACCGCATGTGCTTGTCGGTCTGCAATTACTTGACGGCATTGCTTGGTGTCATAAGCCCCATCAGTATAGACAGAGTCAATCTGCTCATCTTGTGGAATCTGATCGAGTAAATCACCAAGCACTTGTGAATCACTCACATTATTTGTAGTGAGTTGAATAGCGCGTATTTGAAGGGTTTCAGCATCTATACCAATATGAAGTTTACGCCATTGGCGACGATATTCAGGTTGGTGTTTCTTACGCTTCCATTCACCTTCGCCTAGAAACTTTAAGCCAGTAGAATCGACGAGTAGCTGGAGACCATTACTGCTTTTTTGATAGTTAATTGCAATATCAATATGCTTTTGTCTTCTGCAGATGGTGGAATAGTCTGGTGCTGTCCAATCTAATCTACAAAGATGAATGAGACTTTGCACAAAGCCAGTGACCATGCGTAAAGAAAGACGAAATAAGGATTTGATCATTAAACAGCATTGGATGGCTGTATCTGAATAAGTTTGATTTCGACCATGTTTACCTTTGGGTTGAGCGTACCATTGAGTCTTGGGATCAAACCAAATTGAGAGATTTCCTCGATTTATTAATGCACTGTTATAAGAAGACCAATTGGTTGTACGATAGATTTTAGGTGTGGGCTTATTCATTTGAGAATTATATTGTGGAATAAGCCTTTAGAGATAGGTTTGTGCAACAAAGCCCTTTAAAACTGTAATACGCCGAACCGATTTCTGCAATATTGGCAGGCAAAGGTTTTATTTCAGGTTTCGCATAAGCACTTAAGCTGGCACCCAAAATCAATAACGAGCTAAAAATTCGCGAAAGCAAAGTAGTAAAAATCTTTCTATAAAGATGCGTCATTTTTTTGTATATACAGCCATGAGATACTGAAGTTTAACACATAATAATAGTTATCATTATCAATTAATTAAATCTTAATCCTCTCTCTGTCATGACGTACATCTCATCGATTAAATAGACTACATTTTCTTTGACCACGCACTCCGAAAGATGATTTTTCCTTTTTATACGGATTCAACAAGTCTAGAAAATACCCTTCCAGCTTTTTTATCCATAAAAAAGCCACCGCATTATGACCGTGCGATGGCTTTATCGATACAAGCAAAAAACTTAAAGCTTTTTCCATGTCATGTTGCTCAAACCTTTCGCATCTTTTGCTGTGGCTTGTACCTTCATCTGATCTTTACCAGCATTTAACTGCGCAGTATTGATATTATACACACGGCCATCTTGAGGATTCAGCCATTGGCCTTTTGCGAATTTTTGACCTGTTGCATCACCCATTAAGCCATTCAGCACTTGCATACCAAAAATCGGTTTATCCTTAAGCCCACCCTGACACTTACTACATACATCACTCACAGGCGCTCCAGCCAAAGGATAGTACTTGGTCACCACTGCGCTATATTGTGATGTTTTAGAATTCTTACGAATCACAATATCTGAAATATAATACCCCGTCCGATCATCAATCACTTTCCATGTTCCAATAAGTGGGTCAAATGGCATGGCGAAAGCAGAATGAGACACCCCCAAAAACAGTGCTGATGTACACAAAAACTTATGTTTCATAAAGTAAATTACAATAAAAATGAAGAAATAAACGGTCGATATTATAGCAACTTTATTCTTTTGTTTACCGATTATTTCATTAAAATTAAATATTTATATGAATTAACCCGTGAGAAAAATCAACAAAAAATTGCATATAAAAAAAGCCTCCGAAGAGGCTTTTTTTAATAATGTATCAGAGCTTCATATATTAAGCCGCTGAACGTTCTTCAATTGGCACTACTTTACGCAGCTCAGGCCCCGTATAGTCCGCACTTGGACGAATAATACGGTTGTCCGCACGTTGTTCCATCACATGTGCTGCCCAACCTGTCACACGGCTCATCACGAAGATTGGGGTGAATAACTTGGTCGCAATATCCATGAAGTGGTATGCCGATGCATGGAAGAAGTCTGCGTTACAGAATAATTTCTTCTCACGCCACATCACTTCTTCACAACGTACTGAAACTGGATACAGGACCGTGTCACCGACATCTTTCGCTAAGCGCTCTGACCAGATTTTAATGATGCCATTACGTGGGTCATTGTCTTTGTAGATTGCATGACCAAAGCCCATGATCTTTTCTTTACGTTCCAATTTGCCCAGCATTTCTCGCTCAGCTTCTTCAGGTGACGTCCAGTTTTCAATCATTTCCATCGCTGCTTCGTTTGCTCCACCATGTAATGGACCACGTAGTGAGCCAATCGCACCGGTGATGCATGAATGCATATCGGATAAAGTAGATGCGCATACACGTGCGGTGAAAGTCGATGCGTTGAATTCATGCTCTGCATAGAGGATCAGTGAGACATTCATCACTTGTTCATGCAGTTCATTTGGTTTTTCACCACGTAGTAGGTGTAGGAATTGAGCACCGATTGAATCGTCATCGGTGTTTTCTTCAATGCGTACGCCATCATGGCTAAAGCGGTACCAATAGCAAATGATTGCTGGAAGGGTTGCGAGAATGCGGTCTGCAACATCTTGTTGTTCTGCAAAAGATTGTTCTGTTTCGAGGTTGCCCAGCATTGATACGCCCGTGCGCATCACATCCATTGGGTGTGAATCTGCTGGGATACGCTCAAGTACTTCTTTGAGTGCTTGTGGCAGTTGGCGTAGTGATTTGAGTTTAGCTTTATAGGCGGTGAGCTGTGCTGCTGTTGGTAGTTCACCAAAGAAGATCAGGTAGGCCACTTCTTCAAACTGGCAGTTTTCAGCGAGGTCTTGGACGTCATAACCACGGTAGGTCAAACCTGCTCCGCTTTTGCCTACGGTTGATAGTGCTGTCTTTCCTGCGACTTGTCCGCGCAATCCTGCGCCTGTGAGGACTTTTCCTTCAGCCATTTTTAATTCTCCTGTTTAAACAGCTTGTCTAATGTGTTTTCAAAGGTGTGGTAATCGAGAAATTCGTAGAGTTCTTTGCGCTGTTGCATTTTGTCGAGGACGTTGACTTGGCTGCCGTCATTGCGAATGGCATGCATGACTTCCAGTGCTGCCTTTTGCATGGCACGGGTCGGTGACAGTGGATACAGCACCATCGAGATGCCTTGTTCTGCCAGTTGTTCTTTGGTGTAGTATGGGGTATCGCCAAATTCGGTAATGTTGGCCAGTACTGGAACACCGACTGCATCACAGACGGTTTTGTACATGGTAATGTCAGTCATTGCTTCAGCAAAGATCGCATCAGCACCGGCTTCTACACAGGCACAGGCACGGTCAATTACCGCTTGTAGGCCTTCTTTTTGTAGGGCATCGGTACGTGCCATCACCACAAAGTTTGCATCGGTTTTGGCATCAACTGCGGCTTTTACGCGGTCGACCATTTCTTGTTGGGTGACGATTTCTTTATTTGGACGGTGGCCACAACGTTTTTGTGCCACTTGATCTTCGATGTGAACTGCGGCTGCGCCTGCAGCAATCATTTGTTTAACACTACGCGCAATGTTAAATGCCCCACCCCAACCGGTGTCAATATCGACCAGTAACGGAGTGTCTACACGTTCGGTAATGCGACGTACATCTTCCAAAACATTATCCAGACTGGTCATGCCTAAGTCAGGCAATCCATAAGAGTAGTTGGCTACACCAGCACCCGAAAGGTAGATGGCCTTGTAGCCCACATGTTTCGCCATCATTGCTGCATAAGCATTGACTGTACCGATAATTTGTAATGGTTTTTCCACTTCCAGTGCTTGTCTAAATCTTAAGCCTGCAGATCTTTGTTCTGTCATCGTCCTTTCCACGGCATTTACTTTAATTTTCGAGTTTTGAGTATAGCCATAATGACTGAATTGACTATGACATTTTAGAATGATCACTCTAAAACTTTAGTCCCATGGTTCACGTTTTTATTGTGTAATTTTCTTCCATGCATTGGGGTTTAGTGGTAAACAGATAAGCCCCAAAACAACAATGTGTGCATATTTTTGCTATGATAGCAACTAGAGATCCACATTTATTAGGCTGTTGTTAGTTATATGCACGACTCAGTTCAACTAGAACCCCTTACACGTGACATACCTCACACAAAACGAGGTCATGAACGCTGTCTTGCATTTTTATTAAGTGCAAACGAGTTGTTTTTGCAACATGGCTACGATGCAGTTTCACTTGATGATATTGTTAATCATGCGGGTGGTTCAAAAGCATCGATTTACAAATATTTTGGAAATAAAGACGGTCTTTTTACAGCAATTTGCGACTACCGTCGTGAGCTGTTTTTTAAAGATATTTGTATGCCTTTTGATTTTACTAAGGACAATTTGCGCGTTTATTTAATACAAACCATTTTAAATATTCAAACACACCTTGTGCTTCCAGAAAATGCCTCTTTTTTAAGACTCATTATGGAACAAGTACAACGTAATCCGCAGTTGGCCTTCCATATTCACAAACAAGGACCTAAACATATTGAAGATGCCGTGGCTTGTGTTTTAACCAAAGCAGATGAAATAGGCATTATTCGTTGTGAACACCCGAATTATTCTGCCCAGCTTTTTTTTGGCATTGTGCGTGAATTAGAGTGGCGAGTACTCATGAACATCTATGTTGAAGAAAATGAACAAGAAAATCTAGAATATGTTCATTATTGCGTAGATCGTTTCTTAGCAGGTCATCAAAAAGTCTAGTTTTTTTGCAATTTCCTTTGCATATAGTATATTAATCGACTCTCTTTTTTCTTTTCACCAACCAACAACTAATTGTTGTTCTGTACCTATTTCGGTTTTCAGCAATTATTGTGGAGTAACAATGGCTCTACGTCACTTTCTTACCTTACGCGATTTATCTACTTTAGAACTGAACCAAGTTGTGCAACGCGGTATCGAACTAAAGCGTAAACAGCACAACAGCGAAGTATTCCAACCGTTTGTTGGTAAAGTCATGGGTATGATTTTTGAAAAATCGAGCACCCGTACCCGTGTATCGTTCGAAGCAGGCATGAGCCAGTTTGGTGGCAGTGCAATTTTCCTCTCACCACGAGACACCCAATTGGGTCGTGGTGAACCGATTGAAGATTCAGCACGTGTAATTTCAAGCATGTTGGATATTGTGATGATCCGTACTTTTGGACATGACATTGTTGAACGTTTTGCCTCTTATTCAAAAGTTCCTGTGATTAATGCCTTGACTGATGATCACCACCCTTGCCAACTACTTGCAGATGTTCAAACTTTTGTTGAACACCGTGGCCCCATTGCTGGCAAAACGGTAGCCTGGATTGGTGATGGCAACAATATGTGTAATTCATATATTGAAGCTGCACATATGTGGGGCTTCAAGTTAAAAATTGCTGCGCCGAAAGGTTATGAACCCAAAGCAGAATTTTTAAGTGAATTTGCACATTGTGCAGAACTGGTTAACTCAGCTGAAGATGCTGCCGTAAACGCAGACCTTATCGTGACCGATGTATGGGCAAGCATGGGCCAAGAAGAAGAGCAAAAAATTCGTGAAGCTGCTTTTGCAGACTATCAAGTGAATGAACGTCTTATGGATCTGGCTCATCCTGATTGTTTATTTATGCATTGTTTACCTGCGCATCGCGGCGAAGAAATTTCTGAAAAGATGCTCGACCATAAAAATGCAGTGGTTTGGGATGAAGCTGAAAACCGCTTACATGCACAAAAAGCATTAGTTGAGTTTTTAATCAATGAAAACACTAAGAAAGATTAATTAATTTTTCCAACGAAAAGCACCTAAGGGTGCTTTTTTATACGGGCAAAGCTATAATCGGAACATAATTTTTATAAGCGACACTTTCCATGCATTTCAAAAAAACTGGCCTGTGCCTTGCTACAATTCTAAGCTCTACTTTTTTTCAGGTTCAAGCCTCAGAATTTGATGACTACTTACAGTCCAAACAAATTATTGATCAAAATTTTAAAATTAAGCAACCAGAAACGTTGAATGAAATATTAACTGTATTAACTGCAGAAGACTCTAGAACCCTCCCAATTGAAATTGATAACAACACTATCATTGAACAATTTAATCTATATGCAGACCGTACCGAGCTTAAAGGCTTGATCATTACCCCTGACTTCGCGCAGTTTGAACAGGATTTAGGTACGAAAGAAGTTCAAAAAGCGATTAAAAAAAATGTTGTGCAAAACTGCAATATTTTCTTCGAGCATCAATATCAACGCCATAATCCCTACATTGTAAAATTACAGCTCAGTTCTGAGAAAAATAGCTACGATTTAGAATTAAAGCAAAAAGATTGTGGTATCAAATAGTATCTTTTTAGCGATTGGTTCTCTACTTTAGCGAACCAATCCTTGCGGTTGTAAGATAATCATGGCCGCACCAATCAACACCACTGCCCCACCCATTATGTCCCAACGGGATAAATAAACTTGATCGACATAACGCAACCATAGCAATGCGGTAAAAATATAAATTCCGCCATAAGCGGCATAAATACGTCCTGACGCAGCCGGATGTAAAGTCAACAACCACACAAAAGCACCTAGCGCTAAGGCTGTAGGAATCCACAACCAATGACTTCTTCCCTGATTTAAAATCAAATAAGGGAAATAACAGCCTAATATTTCCATCACAGCGGTTACCAAAAACAGTACAAATGTACTTAAAACTTTCGTCAATTGAATATCCATGCAACCTACTTTTATTACTTCTAACTGTTAAATACTTTTTTCAATAAAAAACCCGTGCGAACACGGGTTTTAAATTATGTAGCAATCTTTAAGCAGGCTCAGCCGTTTGGTCTTCAAAAACTTCAAGTTTTAGACCCACCGCTTTACCATTTTCGTTCTTCACAGAGACCGCAACATTACCACCATGTTCTGCAAGCTCACCAAATAGAATCATTTCAGCCAGTGGTTTTTTCAAATGCTCTTGGATGAGTCGTTGCATTGGGCGAGCGCCCATTAAACGGTCATAGCCATTTTCAGCCATCCACTCACGCGCACTTTGATCCACTTCTAGAATGACTTTTTTCTCATCCAGTTGCGCTTGTAGTTCAGTTAAGAACTTATCCACCACATTTTCAATTACTGTCGTTGGTAAAGCTTTAAACTGAATCACGCTGTCTAAACGGTTACGGAACTCTGGAGAAAACGCTTTCTTCATCGCATCTTGGTTATCATTACTGTTGTCTTGATCCATGAAGCCAATACTCACGCGAGAAATACTTTCTGCGCCAATATTTGTGGTCAAGACCAACACCACATTACGGAAGTCTGATTTACGACCATTGTTATCGGTCAATGAACCATGATCCATGATTTGTAGCAATAAGTTGAATACGTCTGGATGCGCTTTTTCAATCTCATCTAGCAATAATACACAGTGCGGATTTTTATGAATCGCATCGGTCAACAGACCACCTTGGTCAAAGCCGACATAACCTGGAGGCGCACCAATCAAACGTGAAACTGCATGGCGCTCCATATACTCTGACATATCAAAGCGAACCAGCTCAACACCCAGTAATTTCGCAAGCTGCTTAGTGACTTCTGTTTTACCTACCCCAGTTGGGCCTGCAAAAACAAAACTACCCACAGGCTTATCTGGTGATTTTAAGCCTGCACGCGACAGCTTAATTGCTGAGCCTAAAGCTTCAATGGCTTCATCTTGACCAAAGACCACACGTTTTAAATCACGTTCAAGATTTTCAAGAACGGTCTTGTCATCTTTAGACACAGTTTTTGGTGGAATACGTGCAATTTTCGACACGATATCTTCAATATTTTCCACGGTAATCAAGGTGTCATCTTGTTCAGCTTTCAGACGACGTTGTGCCCCTGCTTCATCAATGACATCAATGGCTTTATCTGGCAAGAAACGATCATTAATGAACTTCGCAGACAGCTCAACTGCAGAAATTAAAGCTTTGTCATCATATTTAACATGATGGAAATCTTCAAACTTGCTCTTCAAACCACGTAGAATATCAATCGTTTCTGAAATAGATGGCTCATTGACATCAATTTTTTGGAAACGGCGTGACAATGCATGATCTTTTTCAAAGACTTGGCGGTATTCTTGGAATGTGGTTGAACCGATGCAGCGCAATGAACCATTGGCCAAAGCGGGTTTAATCAAGTTTGACGCATCCATCGTGCTACCCATACTTGAGCCTGCACCAATAATCATGTGGATTTCGTCAATAAACAAAACTGCTTCTGGTTTCTTTTTCAACGCGTTCAAAAGCTGTTTTAAACGTTTTTCAAAGTCACCACGGTATTTGGTTCCTGCCACCAAAGCACCAATATCCAAGCTATACACTTCAGCATTTGCCAATGGTTTCGGTGCTTTACCATTAACAATGAGCCAAGCTAAACCTTCAGCAATCGATGTTTTACCGACGCCAGGATCACCGACCAATAACGGGTTATTTTTACGGCGACGGCATAGAATTTGTGCTGCACGCTCAATTTCTTTTTCACGACCAATTAAAGGATCTGTTTTACCCTTTTGTGCCTCAACATTTAAGTTGGTTGTATACAGCTCTAAAGGGCCTGCGTTGCTTGAACTAGCAGATTCACCATCAAGATCTTCAATTTCCTCTTCCACTTGCACTTCGTCTTTACGTGTGCCGTGGGCCAAGTATTGTGTCAGTGTTAAACGATTAATTTGATGACGTTTTAAGAGGTAAACTGCAAAAGAATCACGCTCAGAGTACATCGCCACTAAAATGTCTGCGCCTTCAACCGTCCGATCACCACCGCTTGATTGCACATGAAAAATTGCACGTTGTAAGATACGGTCAAAACTTTCGGTTGGATGCGGGGCTTGATCACTGTTTTCGCCCAGCTTAGGGGTGTGCTGCTCTACATATTCTTCAAGCTCTTTGCGAAGCACAATAATATCTGCACCACAGGCTTTCAATGCATTTACGGCCGAATCATTATCGAGTAAAGCCAATAATAAATGTTCAACGGTTAGGAATTCATGTCTCTTTTGTCGAGCCATACTAACAGCCAAACGTAAGGATACTTCTAATTGACGACTGAGCATGGAACCCCCCTTAATCTTTCGGCTCAATCTGACAAAGTAAAGGATGACCTTGAGACCGAGCGTAATTATTGACTTGGTTTGCTTTTGTTTCCGCGATGTCTCTCGGGTAAACGCCTGCAACACCTTTTCCTTCATAATGTACAGTTAGCATTACTTGAGTGGCTTGGTCAAGATTCAAAGCAAAGTATTGTTGTAAAATTTCAATAACAAAGTCCATTGGGGTGTAGTCATCGTTCATTAAAACGACAGCATAGAGTGGAGGACGCTTAAGTTCTGGTGGCGCGGTTTGGACAGCGACATCCCCATTTTCTTCTTCATGCGGTTCATCATTGCTCAAGCGCGGGCTGATATGCCAGTCGACATAGCCAGATTCATGAAAAGACTGCTTGATTTCATTTAAACACGTTGAACGCTTAGAGATACCCATAAACTTACAATTCACAATTATTGTGCATTTGCCTCAGCCTGAGGGATTTCAGAGACAAATGCAGATTGACTTTCTACGGCTTCACCACGTGACCAACTAAAGCGTCGTGTCACTGGTGTGCTACCTGTTAAACGGACTTCGATAAACTGTGGCGTAAAGCCTTTAGGCATCGTCCAACGCCCTGTTAAACGCTCATAGTTTTCAAAGTTAAAGTTTTTGTCTTCAAGAGGCACAACTAAAACCTCTGTACCACGAATGAGTCGGAGTTCAACGGTACCTGAAGCTGCACGTTTAGATGGACTAACTTGAACCAAGTCGAGTTGATATTCAAATGCATTCTCAGGCAAAGGTTTAATCGCAATATGCT
Organism: Acinetobacter sp. P1332; assembly: GCF_044057475.1. Taxonomy (NCBI): domain Bacteria; kingdom Pseudomonadati; phylum Pseudomonadota; class Gammaproteobacteria; order Moraxellales; family Moraxellaceae; genus Acinetobacter; species Acinetobacter sp. P1332. The sequence continues at coordinate 1,424,470 of NZ_CP171157.1, read as the reverse complement.
GCACAGCCAGTGGAATACCACCGCGTTGACGCAAAACCTCACGGTAAATCACAGCTGTGTTTTCAGATTGCGCTTGTTGATCCAAAGCTTTTTGCAATGACAAATACAGCTCATTTGAATTGGTCACAGCAACATCACGCTCTTGAACAGCAGCATTGTAGTTTTTATTTAAAGCATCCAGACTGGTCTTTTGCTTTTGTACCACTTCGACCAGTTGCTCAGCATCTGCATCAAAACCTACCACCGTTAAACCCTGACGATGTCCGACGGTATAGCCCAATACCCCACTTGCAACCATCAATATTGCAGCACCAATTGCCAAGGGCTTATTGGTCTGTAAAAACGGCTTTGCAGGTTCAGGCTGTTGTGACGTCATATTTGTGTCAGTGTTCGGCATCGTCATCTCTTATTTTGATTCAATTCAAAACACACATTTAAATCGAAATCTAAATGTGTGTGAAGTTTTAAAACGTTTTTTATGGTAATAAACCAATTCCATCTAGGCCCGCAGTTTCAGCAAATCCAAACATTAAGTTCATGTTTTGAACGGCCTGACCTGCTGCTCCTTTAACCAAATTGTCTTGTACAGAAATGACCACCAACTTTTTCGGTTGCGGTTTATACAGCGCAATACGTAGTTGATTTGCACCCCGCACAGAACGTGTCTCTGGTGAGCTTCCCGCAGGCATCACATCGACAAAAGCTTCATTGGCATAAAACTGTTCATATAAACTTTGCACATCAGCAGCTTCACCCGCATCGGTTAAGTCCACATAAATCGTGCTAAGCATGCCACGAATCATTGGTACCAAATGTGGGACAAATAAAATGTAGTTAAACACCTCTTTTAAGCCTGAAATATTTTCCAACGCTTCCACAATTTCAGGATGATGACGGTGACCTGCAACGCCATAAGCTTTGAAATTATCTGCATTTTCAGAATAGATCATCCCAAGGCTGGCTTTACGGCCTGCACCAGACACACCCGATTTTGCATCAATAATAATACTCTCAGGTTTAACTAATGTGTCGTTTTGCTTAAATAATGGCGCTAAACCCAGTTGTACTGTTGTTGGATAACAACCAGGGTTACCAATGACATTGGCTTGTTTAATCTGCTCACGGTTTAATTCTGACAAACCATAAACTGAGTCTTTCAACAGTTCAGGACACGCATGTTGCATGCCATACCATTTTTCAAACTGCTCTAAGTCTTGTAAACGGAAGTCTGCGGCAAGGTCAATCACTTTGGTATTGGCAGCCACCAATTCTTCGGCATGTTTCATGGCAACGCCATGCGGTGTCGCAAAGAACACCACATCACATTTTTTCAGTTCATCGATATTCAAATCTGAATATTTAAGTTCGGTATGTCCACGTAGGCTTGGGAACATATCATCTACACGGCGACCGTCTTCTGTACGCGATGTTAATACGCTTACTTGCACATTTGGGTGTCGTAGTAAAAGACGCAACAATTCAACGCCTGTATAACCTGTACCGCCGACAATACCAACTGAAATCACGTGTATTACCTCAAACTTAAACTGTCCATTTCGTAACTGCCTAGTATGACAGGAAGTTTCTGCTTTCTAAACTGTTTTACTTGGAATTTATGCGTTTTTAGTGCTATCGACACCTAATGAGACACATCCAATATACTCTGTGCAGGCTCAAAACCAATCTGATTTCGTCCCGAATGTTTCGCCTGATATAACAATTGATCGGCAGCTTGTATGGCATATTTTAAGTTGGAATGATGTACTGTAGCCAGTCCAAAACTTGCTGTCACGGCAATTTTTTTTGAGGATAATCGTGCATCGGCAATACCTAAACGAATACGATTGGCAATATTATAAGCCAGCGCTGGGTCATCAATTTGCAATAAGACAATGAACTCCTCTCCGCCAAAACGCCCTACCAAGTCATGGGCACGGACGTTTTGCCCAATAATTTCACCGACTTGTTGTAAAATTTGATCACCCACCAAATGCCCATAGGTGTCATTAATTTTCTTAAAATGGTCAATATCACACATGAGCAAGAAATAAGACTGTTTAGAGAGCTGATGCAACTTTCGTTTAGCGGCTTCGTTAAAGCCACGTCGATTGAATAAATGTGTTAGCGGATCTCTTAGCCGCTCATCATTGAGTTGATGGATAATATCGCGTACCAAGGTTCCGAGCAGCACTATTGCAAACCACATACTTAAGATAATGCTCGCAGCAAGCATCATCAGCCACCAAACTGAATTTGCCAGCATGTCTGCTTCAATATTTCTTAAAAAGAGAAAAATAATGATTCCGCGAACAAAGGTATACAGCACAATAAACAAGTAGGAAAAGTCGACTATTTTATTGAGCAAATCAATCCCTTGATAATGTTTAAACATTGAAAACAAAACCAAAGACTCAACTAATGCAATTGAAATGTTCAGAATCAGCATTCTGATCCACAGTTGATCATCTACGTAGGAATAATAACTGAGTGAAAGTAAAGCCATCACGGCCAAGGCAAGACACCAATATGGACGTGCATTGGCATTCTTTCTTAAGCCCATGGCATAAGCGCTGGCCCATGCACCAAACAAATACATACTGCCTAAAATGGGTGCCGACAAAGCCAACTGCTTATTCGACATAAAACTTTGTGCCGCCACAGAAAACGAAGGCACAATATATCCAAGCCCGAGCCATAATAAATATGAGGGAGCTCTAAAAGCAAAATGACATATTAAAAGTAAGCTTCCCATTAAAATCAGGCAAGCTGGAACGATTAATATAAAATAGTGGATATCTGTAAAATTCACATTTGAGGTCTTTGAACTGAAATTGAGGAATGTTTACCTTAGATCATGAAGTTTAGAGCATTTTTTGACTAACGCTCAATCGGTCAGAAGAAATTATTTTTAAATTTTGCACGTAAAATTAACTTTAAACGCTTGCCCACCAATACGGCAATGCGGTTGTTTTTAAGGTTTTTCGATGCTGTTGAAAAGCGGCATCATATTTAGCAACTTCCGCCCAAAAACGTGCGCTATGATCAAAATGTTGCGTATGTGCGAGTTCATGCACACAGACATAACGGGTAATGGCTTCAGGAAACAACACTAAAGCACTGTTAAGCATGATGTCATGTTTGGCACTACAACTCCCCCAGCGGGTCTTGGGCTGTCGAATTGAACATTGTGCAAATTTTAAACCAGTTTCATGACTAATCTGTTGCAAATAAATAGGCAAGTGCTGTTTGGCATATGCAATTACAAAAGATTTTAAATAACTTTCGGGCTGACGGTCACTGATCCAAAGCTGGTGATTATCCTCATCCAAAATATATGCATTTTTTTGTGTTTTATAGCTCACCGTTAAAGCATTTTGGCGATTAAATAACCATAACTCTGTGGGAAGGGTTTGATCTATCTGTACCAGACTGGCTTGCTGCTTCTGCCAAGTTTCAACCATCCACTGTTCAGATTGATTTAAAAAATCCTGAATTTGCCGTTTGCTACAAAATTTAGGCACGGTTAAACGAATTTGAGTCGGTTCAACACGAAGTCGTAAGCGGGTCGCACGTGCATGATGGGTGATTTGAATTTCAGGTAGGTCTGCTAAGGTCATTAATATTATTCTTTTATTGAATCATCCTCCCCAGCCCTCCTTTTTGAAAGGAGGGAGAAAAACATAAGATAAAAATGCTTTTGCTTTTAGCCTCTTATTTTCAAAGAGAGGTTTGAGGAGATTTAAAATTAGACAGCGGTACGTTCTTCAATACCGCTGTCTGTTGCAACAACTGCCACATCTGCTTTATTGATTGCAAAAATACCATTACACACCACACCTGGAATGTCGTTAATGGTTTTTTCAAGCTCAAGCGCATTTAAGATGTTCAGGTTATAGACGTCTAAAATCACGTTACCGTTATCCGTCACCACGCCTTCACGGTAAGCAGGATCACCACCGAGCGCTACAATTTTACGTGCCACAGCTGAACGAGCCATTGGAATCACTTCAATCGGAAGTGGAAAGTCACGCCCCAATTGATCAACCCACTTAGAGTCATCAACGATACAAACAAATTTTCTCGCAATTGAAGCTACAATTTTCTCGCGAGTCAGTGCAGCCCCACCACCTTTAATCATATGCATATGACGGTCAATTTCGTCTGCACCATCTACATAGGCATCTAAACCGCCGACAGAGTTCATATCAACCACTTCAATGCCTAATTTCTTTAAGCGCTCAGCCGTTGCTTCTGAACTTGCCACAGCCGCCTCAAGCTGAAGCTCGGGCAAAAGCTCAATTAAGAAATTCACGGTGCTGCCTGTACCCACCCCTAAAATGCCACCTTTAGGTAAGTGCTTTAAGGCAGCTTTTGCAGCAGCTTGCTTTTTTTCGTCTTGGGTAGCATACAGACTCATAATTTGGCTCAACTATTTTTTGACATTTGTTGCTGATTTTACAGCCCAAATGTACAGGGGTTTGTTACAATGATCCTCTATTTTAAACTGTTAAATGGGAAATTAACATGCTGTCTCGTTTGGTTCGACAAATATTACAAGCAACAGTCTACGATGTTGCAATCGAAACTCCACTCGAAGCGGCACCTCGAATTAGTGAGAAACTCAATAACAACATTCGTTTTAAGCGCGAAGACTTACAACCAGTCTTTTCATTTAAGCTGCGCGGTGCCTATAACCGCATTAGCCAACTCCCTAGAGCTCAACTTGAACGTGGCGTGATTACTGCATCTGCTGGCAACCATGCCCAAGGCGTAGCACTGTCAGGTAAAAAACTCGGGATTCGTGCCATTATTGTGATGCCGAAAACCACCCCAGATATTAAAGTTCAGGCAGTCAAACGCTTAGGCGGTGAAGTAGTTCTCCATGGCGACTCTTTTGATGTTGCCAACAAATATGCAATTCAACGTGCTGCAGAAGACGGTATGAGTTTTATTCCACCCTATGACGATGAACTGGTCATGGCAGGTCAAGGCACGATTGGCAATGAAATTTTGCGTCAATGGCGCGATGTCGACTATGTCTTCGTTGCTGTTGGTGGAGGCGGTTTAATTGCTGGTGTAGCAGCTTACTTAGGCGATGTTGCACCACATGTCAAAGTTATTCCTGTTGAATATGACGAATCTGCTTGTTTAAAAGCCGCATTTGAAGCTGGTGAACGTGTAGTACTGCCTCAAGTCGGCTTATTTGCCGACGGTACGGCTGTGGCACAGATTGGTGAAAAACCATTTGAAGTGATTCAACTACAAAAGTCGGATAACTCAGGCCCGCTCGTTGAGCGTGAAGTAGTTTTAGTCAATACCGATGAAATTTGTGCCGCAATTAAAGACACCTATGATGAATGTCGTAGCATCGTTGAACCATCGGGTGCGATGGCCTTGGCAGGGATTAAAAAGTATGTTGAAACACACGAGCTAATTGGGCAAAACATCGTCTCAATTGTATGTGGTGCAAACATGAACTTTGACCGTTTACGTTATATTGCAGAACGTACCGAATTGGGTGAACGCAAAGAAGCTATTTTTGCTGTGACCATTCCAGAGAAAAAAGGTTCATTCCTGAATTTCTGCCGAGCACTACAAGGTCGTAATATCACCGAGTTTAACTACCGTGCGAGTGATGCCAGTGCAGCGCAAGTCTTTGTCGGGATTAGCTTAAAAGGCGGTGAAAAAGAGCGTCACGATATTTTTGAAGCGCTGAAAACTCAGTTCGATGTCGATGACTTGTCTGATGATGAAGTAGCAAAACTGCATATTCGCTACCTAATTGGTGGTCATGCAGACCTTGAAAATGAGCGTTTGTTCCGTGTTGAGTTCCCTGAACGCCCAGGTGCACTGTTAATGTTCCTCGAACGCCTTGGCCCTACGCATAACATTACCCTATTCCACTACCGTAACCACGGTGCGGCGGAAGGTCGTGTCCTTGTTGGTTTAGAAGCAAGTGATGCGAAACAAAACCCAGATGGTTTGATTGAAACTTTAGAAAGTATTTCGTATCCATATGAAGAAATTACCAATAACCTAGGTTATCAACGTTTCTTAAAATAAAAGATTTAATACATACATAAAACCGCCCTTCGAGGCGGTTTTATTCTATGAGCTGCATCGGCTCTTCATCACCAAACGTGTGGTTATACGTGACAATAATCCTGTCGATCAGTTCATCATTATGCGGTACCAATAGCCAATAAGGGTTTTCCCGCTCGATAACCAGTAAACTGAGTTCATAAGGCTCAATAAAAATTTTAATGTGATTAAAAATAACATCAAAACTAAATTCAAAATCATAACCATGCATGTCTGAGGTTTCTTCTGCCTCACTGTCATACATTTGATAAAAAGACGCCATGTCATCATTGATTTGGTTTTTCAGCTCGTCTAAGTCAATACCTAGCTGTTGGAGGCGATGGCATTCATCAATACCATTTTGTCTAAAATCATCGAGTTCTATTTTTTGAATGTTTGAATAATAGGTATTCAACCAACGTACAAAGTGCTCGAACTCATCTTGTTCTTCTGGAATTGCGGTATCATTCAATTCTGGAAACGCGACCCTCAGGGATTCATACAGTGTCTTCCGCATTTATATACTCCTTTGGATGAGTGATATATTGGTATAAGGCAAAGCGCGGTTGATCGAAAATAGCGTGTCTGTATAAAGATGACATCTTGTGAAATTTGGCACAACATTCGTTAACAATCGACGTATAAAAAAATTTAAAGGAAAGATGACATGGCACAATTTGCAGTGATTGGTTTAGGAAGCTTTGGAGCCACAGTTGCAACTCTACTCATTGAACTGGGACATGATGTCATTGGTATCGATAGTGAAAAAAAATATGTTGAAAATATTTCTGAGCAGGTGACCCATGCTGTCATCGCCGACGCAACAGATGAACATGTCCTCGATGAATTAAATATTAAAAACTGCGATGCCGTGGTGGTCGCAATTGGTGAAAATATTGAAGCCAGTATTTTGTGTGTACTGCACCTCAAAAATATTGGGGTTGAAAAAATTTGGGTCAAAGCCAAATCAAAGTCGCACCATATGATTTTAAGCCATTTAGGGATTAGTAAAATTATTCACCCTGAAGAAGACATGGGCGTGCGGATTGCGCAGTCTTTATGCTACCCCATGGTCAGTCGCTATATGGCGCTTGAAGATAATCACTATATTGTCAAAATTGAAATTGATGAAAAACTACAAGGGACTCGCTTCCACCAATTGATGGATCAAGCACCTGATGTGAAAACATTACTCCATAAACGTGGCAAAGACGTTTTGTACAGCATTGATCCCAATTTAATTTTACAAGTGGGTGATATTCTAGTTGTTGAAGGTTTAGTTGAAACATTACGTCGTCTTTCAGCACGGTTCAAATCATGAAAAAAGTCAAAGAATGGCAAACCCCAAAAAACAGCACCATTAATTTAAGCCCGCCCAGCCTGCTGGCTTTGGGTTTTTTGAGCTTTATTATTATTGGGACTCTATTATTAAAGTTACCCATTTCGCACCACGGTGAACTGAGTTGGATTAACTCTTTGTTCACCGCCAGCTCAGCAGTCACCATTACTGGACTGTCTGTGGTGAATGTCGGTGAAACTTTTACCGTAACTGGTAAAGTCATCATTATGCTGCTGATTCAAATTGGTGGCTTAGGCTTTATGACTTTTGCAATTTTAGCCGCACTGAGTCTGTCAACTAAACTGGGTTTAAAGCAACAAATCATGGCGCAAGAGACCATTGGTCAAACCAGCTTATCCAAAGTATCCTTCACCATTAAAGGGGTACTGCTGTATTCCTTATTTTTTGAAGCGATCGGCACGGTTATTTTGACCATTGCATGGTTAGAGGATTACAACTTCAATCAAGCTTTGTTCTATGCGGCTTTTTATAGTGTATCCGCATTTAACAATGGCGGCTTTTCACTGTTTCCCAACAGTCTAATGAGCTTCTCGGGTCAGTATCTCATTACCTTTACCATCAGTATGCTATACATCATTGGTGGGACAGGTTTTGTGGTGTTAATGGACATTAAACGCAGCAAACGTTGGAAAGGCTTAAGTACCAATAGCAAACTGATTTTATCCACCATTGCCGGTTTGAACCTGATTGCTTTTGTTCTTTTATGGGCGATTGAATCGAACAATCCCCTCACTTTAGCGCCAATGAGCTTAGGTGACCAAGCTTTAAATGCATGGTTCCATGCCACCGTGCCTCGTTCATCGGGTTTTAACAGCCTCGATTTGGCACAAATGAAAGATGCCTCGACCCTCGTGACCATGTTACTGATGTTCATTGGTGGGGGCTCGATGAGTACCGCAGGCGGGATTAAAGTAGGTACATTTATTATTGTTTTACTCAGCGTGATTAGCTTCCTTAGACGTGAAGATGAAATTCGCGTGTTCAATCACTCCGTTTCTCAAAAAACCTCTTTTAAGGCGATGGCTGTTGTCTCTATTACCGCGGCACTTATTTTCTTAGGCATCTTTAGTTTATCTTTAATCGAACCTAATCATCAGTTTATGGATTTGTTATTTGAAGCCATTTCCGCTGCTTGTACTGTCGGTTTGTCACGTGGCATCACCGGTGAACTTCAACCTGCAAGTTTATTTATCCTGATGCTCTTGATGTTTGCAGGTCGTTTAGGCCCTTTAACGCTGGCCTACCTGATAGCGACGCCGAAAAAGAGCCGTCTAAAGCACCCAACTGCCGATATTCAAATTGGTTAAAACACTAAAACTTAGACATAAAAAAACCACGTATCAAACGTGGTTTTTTTATGTCTCTAAATTAGTACCAATTCATTAAGGACACGCCCAAGCCTACGTAGGTCGCTCGGTGGTTATAATCAATTAAGCTTTCGCCATAACCATCAAATAACTGCAAATGGCCACGCAACTTCCCTGAAATAGGGAAAGCCCAGTCAAACTGTGCAGCACCACGTGAATCATCGCCACCTTTTAAACTATGGCGAAGCATGAGTGAAAAATCATGTTCATTCCAACGGTAGAATGCTGTTAAGTCACCCCGTCCGACATAATCCTTAATATCAGGGTTATTATCATCACCTGCATCTTCGTCTAGACGGTACCAAGGGCGCAGCATGAGCGCAAAGTTGTCTCTTTCAAAACCCACATTCAACATGACACGGTTCCAACTACGTGATAGCGGATCGGAACGACCATTAGACTGATGGTTGAAAGTTAATCCCAGTAAGCGACCATTTAAACCCAACAATTCATAATTGGTGCGGAAAACCAAACTGGCTTCAGGCTCATAGTTCGTTTCACGGAACGGACGTGATTCATCACTATTATAAAGCTGCCAACGAGAAGACTGGGTATAACCCAACCAAACATCACCATTGTCCCCAAATAGGTTTTCAACAGCTTTGGTTTTTAAAGACAGTTGGAATTTCGCTTCCATTGACTTTAGGTTCTGATCTTCATCCACCGTATTGGTCGGATTTGGACTTTGTGGATATTCATTTTTATCCGTTGTCCAAAAACCAGGCATTAAGTACACAGGTTGGTAGGCACGAATATTCCAAGTCCCCAGTTTACTTTCGGGTGAAAGCTCCCAACGACTATCCATTAAAGATAAATTTGGCGATATTTTAGGACCTTCAGAAGCGAAAACAGAGCTCACACTTTGTGTAATCTTCCCCGTGATATTTTCGGGTTCTGGCGCAATTTCCATAGCTGCACGTTGCTCAGAAACAATGCGCGGCTTTACTGCTTCAGGAATTTTAAATAATGCATCATAACAAGCCAAACGGTCTGCATTCGATGCCAATGCAACACATGCCTCGGCTGTTGCAGGAGCTGCAGGTACTTCGGAAATTTGTGCATGTGTTTTAGCGACACCCAAAGTACTGAGCACAGTCATGCTCAGTACTAAAGTTGAACGCTCAAATGATTTGAACGCCATACGACCCTCTTATTGTTTTACTGAACTTGTTGAATACTAAAACCTAACTCAATTAAAGTATCACGCTTCGCCATAGGTGCAACCACGGCTTTCGTTGGTTTTTGTTCAAGCAAGTATTGTACCGCCACACGTTGCAAGTCCTCTAAACTCACAGCCAAAAGACGGCTACGTAACTGCTTACGGAAGGCTGGTGTACGTGCATGCAAAAGTGCATAACATGCCGTAATCGCTTCACCCGCTGGTGAACCTGGTTTGTCCATACCAGCAATCAAACCTAAAATTGCTTCTTCAAGCTGATGTGGCTTTTGCTCAGTATTGAGCAACCATTGCACACAGGCTTCAAAGTCATTGAAGGTTTCAGCCAAACGCGGGTCACGGTAGCTATAGAAACGGAATGAACATGCATTGCCGTCATAGCTTGCGCCACCACCATAAGCCCCACCTTTTTCACGAATTGCACTGTGTAAGAAACCATTACGCAAGTACGCTGCCAGCACCATCAGCGGGGCAGCATCTGGATGTGACACCTCAACGGCTTGATAAGCCGATGAACAGAATTGAACATTGGCTTGAATTAACCATGCCTCATCTGCATCGGTATCAACCTGCTCAGTAGCTTTTAAAGTCACAGTTTGCTCAGGAATAGCTAACTTGTCCCACACGTTTTGAACTTCTTCAACCAAACGGTCTGACTGATGTTCTTCACACACCAGTAAGAACTGTTTTGGTGCTTGTAAAAGTTTTAAGTGAATCGCTTTTAATTCATTGATCAAATCATCATAAGCTGCTGCATCTTTTTCAATACGGCTGACTAGATCGCCTAACCAGTTTAATGCACCCAAGCCCGTGTTGTGATAATCACGTTTTGCCAAAGCACTGTGGTTACGTCCTGCAATTTGCATGGCATAACTGTGGCCTGAACCTGAAAGACGGGATGCCCAACGTGTTTTACGTTGTTGCAATAACTCAACAATGCGATCTTTTTCGTCAAAACGCAGTTGTTCAAAAGCCAGTTTCAACAATGCAATACTGTCAAAATTACTCACCAACGATTTTGTGGTCAGCGTTAACCATGCACTGATTTGATTTTTATCATTTACTTGAGATCGTAAAGAGGCGCCCATACCTAAACCACCACTCACCGCAGTTTGTAGTTGTTGTAGTTCTAGATAGTCATATTGACCTGCACCAACTTCACCCATCAAAATGGACAGCAAGTTAAAGTATGGCGATTGCACTACATCTTGCGGAATCTGGATCAGCACTTGGTTGTAGTAAATACCATTCGTACCCGCATGATAAAGATTCAACGGATAATCGATACGATTTGAGATAATCTCGCGCAACTGCCCTTGTACAATTTGCAGTTCAGCAGGCACATCTTCCAAGCCCACTTTTGGCAAAAGATTAAGGTCATCTGGGGTATCTTGACGGACTTTAAGTGCTTCAGTTTGTGCTTCAATTTCTGCTTTTTCAGCGTCTGTTAGCTGCGCACCAATTTCGGCTAAACGTGCTTTTTCTGCCGCCGCTTCCACTGCAGATTTATTGGCATCAGGCACCAAAGTCATTTGTACACGGTGCGGGTTATCAATCAAATAGGTTTTGATTAAGTTTGACAACCACATTGGATCTTTCAGTTCTTCTTTTACCGCAGCAATGGCTGAGTCCACATCCCATACAGTGACTGGGTCGCTGTGGTGAATCGCACTGCCCAAACCATTTAAAATCAGGCTTAGACCGTAAGGCATGCCATCACCATTGATTTCGCGTTGATGTAATTCAATTTGATGTAAAATTGCATCCACCATGTTTTGATCGACAGGTTTTGAAGCGACGTCTTCTAAAACCTTAAACACACCTGCTTTAAACTCAGCTGTATGTTCTGGATTAGAACCTTGTACGCCACAGTAGAAGGTCATTTCGTAGTTTGAATCATCTACCCCCATAATCGGGCCAGTAGACTGTGCATAACCACACGTTTCTAAATAATGACGTAATGGAGAAGCCGAGTCTTCTAACAGTACACCTTCTACAAGGCGCATACCTAAGCGTAGTTTGATCTCGCTGGCTTTAGGCAATAACCACGAAATGATGTGATAAGTTTTGTCTTTTAAATCTTCTGCATCTACCGCATAGGTTTCAGTCACTTCTAGCGGTGCAGTCAAACGGTGCTCTTCTTTAGAGAATAGCGTTTCACCTTTTGAAAACTTGGCCAAGGCTAAAGTTTCAAACTGCTCTTGTAGATTGTAAGCAGGTTCATTACCAAAGGTCATGAAAACTGCGTTACTTGGGTGATAATGTGACTTGTAGAAGTCCACCAACTCAGGGTAAGTCAAGTCTGGAATATCTTTAGGGTCGCCACCTGAGTTGTAGTGATAAGTGGTTTCAGGAAATAAGTGATGCGCTAACTGATGATACAACTGGTCTGAAGGCGAACTCATTGCCCCTTTCATTTCATTGAAAACCACACCTTTATAAACAGGCTCTCCGTTTTCAAGCTCAATGCGGATCCCTTCTTGGGCAAAATCCAACGGATTCAAATTGGCTGCAAAAGCCGCATCTAAATATACTTCAAGTAAGTTTTGGAAATCTTTTTTATTCTGAGTCGCAAATGGATACGCTGTCCAGTCCGCCGCAGTAAAGGCGTTCATAAAAGTATTCAATGAACGTCGAATCATTAAAAAAAACGGATCACGAACAGGGAATTTTTCCGAACCGCACAGTGCTGTGTGCTCTAAAATATGCGCTTCGCCTTTTGAATCCATAGGTTGGGTGCGAAATGCAACCAAGAATACATTTTCATCATGATTGGTGGCCAAGTGATAATGCACTGCCCCAGTGACTTTATGTTTATATTCAGACACTAAAATGTCTAAAGCTTCAACATGGTGTTGACGTACCAACTGAAACGCAGGATGTACAGTTTGAGAAATGGTTTCAGTGACATCTACAGTCATGTGATCTCCTAACAATAATTAATACACTGCCTGCATTATAGCTTTAGTTGTCAAAAGATTTCACGCTGAAAACCCGAGTAATTTGCTGGAAATTTGAAAAGCATCTCGCTGCTTTCCAAATTTCAGTCTTTTTGAGGGAGGTGTTCTCAGAAAGTAAAACTAGATGAGATATTTAAAATAATTATAGTTCGGGTGATTTTCCACAAAAACATAGTTTTGCTTTTGATAAAAACTGGCTGCGGATAAGTCTGCGGTATTTAAACACAGTGCAGAAAAGTTTGGACGCGCACATTTTTCTAGATGCGCCAACAACTGACGACCCACACCGCTCTTACGGTATTTAGGATGTACATAAAAACGACGTACGCGACCAATTCGCGCTTCGATTTCATTTTCACCCCATTGCTGATTTAAACCGCCACAGGCAATCAATTGGTCTTGATCATAAGCCAATAGCAATACTTCACCCTTTTGATCAAAACGATTTTTTCCACTTTGATATTCTTCGATCAAGCGGGTCAACGGTTCATATCCTTCTTTTGCTGCGAGTTGTGCCAAAGCTTGTATTTGAGGAGGTAATTGTTTTGCCGCTTGAATTAAAATTTCCATCTAAACTTCCTTGAATATGAGCAAAGCCATTTCACTACATTTGCCACGTAAATAAAATGAATTTTCCTCAACAAACTACAGCAATCTTGAGCATTGGTGTAAAATGTCGCTTTATTTTCAATACGTGACGAAAAAAGACATGGCAACTGTTGATCTTTTTGCAATTGGTAATGCACTAATCGACCAGGAATTTAAAGTCTCTGACGACTTCCTTATTCAACAACATTTGCAAAAAGGCACTATGCAGTTAACTGATGGTGAAACACAAGCAGATCTTTACAAAAAATTAAAAGAAACACAAAGCTATAAAGGTCAAGCTTCAGGTGGTTCAGCAGCCAACACCACCGTTGCCTTTAGTGCCTTGGGTGGTTCAGCATTTTATGCATGCCGCGTGGGTAATGATGAGCTAGGACAAACTTACCTTAACGGTTTGCACGAAGCAGGCATTAAAAACACTGAAAAATCAATCAGTGAAGGCGTAACAGGCACGTGTATGGTTTTAGTCAGTGAAGACTCTGAACGCACTATGCATACCTATTTGGGGATCACGGCCGAGTTAACTGAACAACAGATTGACTTTGAACCCTTAAAAACCGCGAAATGGCTCTATATCGAAGGTTATCTTTCAACCAGCGATAGCGCACGTTTGGCTGTTAAGCAGGCCCGTGAAATTGCCAAAGCTCATGGTGTTAAAATTGCATTAACCCTGTCTGACCCTGCGATGGTGCAATATGCGCGTTATGGTCTAGATGAAATGATTGCAGATGGTGTGGACTTATTGTTCTGTAACCAACAAGAAGCCATGATGTACACTGAAACTGAAACAGTTGAGGCGGCTTTAGCAAAACTTAAAACACTGAGCCAGCATGTGGTGATTACACTTTCGGCGGAAGGTGCACTTATTTCAAATGCACAGGAAACATTTAGTGTTGAAGGTCGTAAAGTACACGCTATCGATGCCAATGGCGCAGGCGATGCCTTTGCTGGTGCCTTCCTCTATGCTGTGAATGCAGGCTTAGGCTTACATACAGCTGCGCAACTTGCAATTTTGATTTCAAGTGAAGTGGTGTCTCAGTTTGGCCCTCGTTTAGCTGTGGCAGATTACGCCGAATTGCTCCAACAACTGCAAAAGGAATGTGCATGATGCAAAAAATTTGCATGACAGAAGACATCCCAGAACGCGAAGCGCGTTCTTTTGAAACACCTAAAGGGGATACGATTTTTATCACCCAACGTGACGGTGCCTTCTTTGCTTACCAAAACATTTGCCCGCATTTGCAAGTTGAACTTGAATTTTTGGAAAACCAATTTTTAGACCGCGACCAAGAATTTATTGAGTGTTCGACCCATGGTGCGCTGTTTATGGTGGAAACAGGTGAATGCATTTCTGGCCCATGCCAAGGTGAAGCACTTGAAAAAGTAGCGATTACCGTGCATTCTGACGGCGGGATTTATCTCACAGAAGAATAATGAAATTGGACGTTCACCATGTATGAGTTGCTACATCACCCTGATTTGATGCTCTTTCATTTCAGCTTATTGACTTTAGTCATACTCAGCATGGTGGAAACCTTAGGCTACTTTTTTAAATCACGCCCAAGTCATTTCCTCAAAAGGCTCTCCCCGCAAAAACTGACTGAATCTCCACTGCTAGACGTTAAGTTTTCTAAAGTGCTGATTGTGGTTTTTCTCTTACTTAATTTTAGTGTTGCAGGTTATTTCCTTCAGTTCTGCATCTATGCCAAAGAACAAACGTTTACTTCGGCTTACTATCTAATATTGCCCGCGCTGATTATTGCAATTTTCTTTACCGTTTTTATGATCCACTGTTTGGATCAAGTTATTAAACCAAGACCAGATAAAAAGCAAACCAACTTACTGGGGCGTCTGGCGACAATCTCTAGCGGGAATGCACGTCCTGGTTTTTCGGCTCAAGCTCGCGTTCGCGATGAATATGGTCAGCTACACTATGTGCAAGTTGAACCTGAGTTTGGTGAACTTGAATTTCAGTCACAAATTATTCTCATTCGTCTAAAAAAGTCGCATTACATAGCAAAGAAAATTTCAAAATCCAATCAACTTTTTAGTGGTGAAAATACGCGCTAAACAAGCACTCAATCTGACCTCGTTTCAACGCTGTACGTCTATATAAGCATGTTTATCCTTTGCCATGGCCTATACCCTACCAAGATATTGATAGCGTCAGCCTTCAACAAACGCCTTACAACGCGCTGTTTAAATCGAACCCTTGCCTCATCTTCTTGCTCAATCTTTTTAAAGTAATCTTTCATTCACAATCCAGCTTTCTACAATTTAAAAATATTTGCGCAACATAAGATCAGGATGAGAATTTTACTCTCCGCCTCTGCCTTCAAGCTCATATGACACAATAAAAGACTTTTTAAATATTAATTCGATTTTCAATGCCTAATTTCCTTGTGATGTATGCGACAGATCAAATCATCCATGATTCATATCCGTTAAAATCCATCATTTAAAAGCCCTATCACTTTTATTATCTTAAGACGAATTATCAATAAAATAACGATGAACGTTAAATATAAGCATTTTAGTCGGATTTAAAATAAATATATACAAGTATTTTAGTCAGGTATTTAAATATAAACACAAGTAATTTAGTCAACTTTAAAATACAAAAATATTAGTTTATTTTTCATCACATCATTATTTTAAGTATATGTATTTAAACAACTTAATAATATATTTTTTATTTAAGTTTAAAGACTATTTATCTTTTGTATGTTTTTGTTTAATAATATAAAGCAAGTTAAAAAATAGGCTTTGTGAAATGAGCTTAGTCCCCAAAAATCTCAATCAAAAAGTCACCAGAGAGATTGTGGCCATTTTAATCATTAAGGTGATTATTTTAATGGTCATTAAGAACATCTGGTTTGACGCCCCGACTATTCCTAAAAATTTTGACAATCAAGTTGCTGAGCGTATTGCAGGCAATCCATCCCCAATCAAGGAGACACGTTGATGATATCTGAAAGCGTGGTCGATCTTTCGCGGTTCCAGTTCGCTATGACCGCGATGTATCACTTTATTTTTGTTCCACTTACACTGGGGCTTGCCTTTATTCTTGCCATTATGGAAACCACCTATGTGATTTCAGGTAAAGAAATTTATAAAGACATGACCAAGTTTTGGGGGAAACTCTTCGGTATTAACTTCGCTTTAGGGGTCACTACTGGCTTAACCATGGAGTTCCAGTTCGGGACTAACTGGGCATATTATTCACACTATGTGGGGGATATTTTCGGTGCTCCATTAGCCATTGAAGGATTAATGGCATTCTTCTTAGAATCGACATTCATCGGTCTGTTCTTCTTTGGATGGGATCGCTTATCCAAAGTACAGCACTTATGTGTGACATGGCTGGTTGCACTCGGTTCTAATATGTCTGCCTTATGGATTTTGGTTGCAAATGGTTGGATGCAAAACCCTGTCGGTTCTGTATTTAACTATGAAACCATGCGCATGGAACTGGTAGATTTTGGTGCTCTCATTTTTAACCCAGTTGCGCAGGTAAAATTTGTACATACCGTGTCTGCGGGTTATGTGACAGGCGCTATTTTCGTCCTTGCTATTTCAAGCTACTACTTACTGAAAAAACGCGATATTCCGTTTGCACGTCGTTCATTTGCCATTGCCGCAATTTTTGGTTTAGCTTCAACACTTTCAGTGATTTTACTGGGCGATGAGTCAGGTTATGAACTGGGTGATGTTCAAAAAACTAAACTCGCGGCCATTGAAGCAGAATGGGATACTCACCCTGCACCTGCACCCTTTACTTTGTTTGGTATTCCAAATAAAGAAACCATGACTACAGATTATGCAGTGAAAATTCCATATGTGATGGGTCTTATTGCAACACGTTCTTTAGACAAAGAAGTGACTGGTATTAAAGATTTGATCGTACAACACGAAGATCGTATTCGTAACGGTATGGTGGCTTACTCACAACTGGAAAAACTACGCGCAGGTGATACTTCTCCAGAGCTAAAAGCTGCCTTTGCTGAAACTCAAAAAGACTTGGGTTATGGCTTACTGCTGAAGAAATACACACCAAATGTAGTTGATGCATCTGAAGATCAAATCAAATCTGCTGCAAAAGACACGATTCCTCACGTGCCAAGCTTATTCTGGGCATTCCGTGCCATGGTTGTATCTGGTTTCCTTATGCTGTTGTTATTTGCTCTAGCAACCTTTGCTGTGGCAAAACGCAATGCAGAAAACAAACCATGGTTACTGAAGTTCGCGCTTTTCGCTTTGCCTCTGCCATGGATTGCTGCACAAACAGGTTGGTATGTTGCAGAAGTAGGGCGTCAGCCGTGGACGATTGGTGAAGTTCTACCTACACACTTGTCAGCATCAAGCTTAAGCACAGGTGATGTATGGGGTTCTATCGCTGCCTTAGCTGCGTTCTATACCGTTCTTTTGATTATTGAAATGTATTTAATGATCAAATTCTCACGTCTTGGTCCAAGTTCGCTTCACACTGGTAAATACCATTTTGAAAAACTTGAAGCAGCTCGTAATGAGGAGACTCAAGCATGATCGAATATGAATTACTCAAAATCATTTGGTGGGTTTTAGTCGGCGTCTTGCTGATTGGCTTTGCCCTCACCGATGGCTTCGATATGGGCTCTATGGCGATCATGCCATTTGTGGGCAAAACAGATGAAGAACGCCGTGCAGCCATCAATACCATTGCTCCGCACTGGGACGGTAACCAAGTTTGGTTCATTACTGCTGGCGGTGCATTGTTTGCCGCATGGCCAATGGTTTATGCAACAGCATTCTCAGGCATGTATTGGGCGCTACTGTTGGTACTGTTTGCTCTATTCTTAAGACCTGTAGGTTTTGACTACCGCTCTAAACTACAAAATACCAAATGGCGTACGTCATGGGACTGGGGTTTAGCCGTGGGTGGTGCTGTGCCTGCACTGGTCTTCGGTGTGGCGTTTGGGAACATGTTCTTAGGCGTGCCATTTAGCTTAGATGATACCGTCCGTTCAACTTATACAGGGAGCTTCTTTGCCCTACTCAACCCATTTGCTTTAGTCTGCGGTCTCGTTAGCTTATCAATGCTATGTGCACACGGCGGTGCATGGCTCATGCTTCGTACCGATGGTGACTTACGCAGACGCTCAGCTCAAGCAACGAAACTTATGGGCATTGTTTACCTCATCTGTTTCTTAGGTGCTGGTGCTTGGTTGTACTTTGGTGGAATCGAAGGTTATACCTTAGTCACTCCATTTGACACCAACGGTGTTGCTAACCCATTGGCAAAAGAAGTGTTGACCAATGCCAACCATGGCTGGATGAACAACTACTCGACTTACCCAATTACCATGATTGCGCCTATCGCTGGTATCTTAGGTGGTTTAATTGTGGTGCTTGCAGCAGGCAAAAACAAAGCGGGCTTTAGCTTCTTAGGTTCGAGTTTAGCGGTCGTGGGTGCAATTTTAACTGCTGGTTTTGCGCTGTTCCCATTCTTAATGCCATCAAGCATTCAACCTGTTGCAAGCTTGACCATGTGGGATGCAGTTTCAAGTAAAACGACGTTAACTGTAATGACAGTTGCGGCATGTATCTTTGTCCCACTTATTTTGTGCTATACCACTTGGTGTTACTACAAAATGTGGGGTGTTATTACCAACACACACATTAAAGAGAATTCACACAGCCTTTACTAAGGCTGTGTCTAAGGAGATCAAATTATGTGGTATTTTGCATGGATTCTCGGCATTTTGATGGCTTGCTTTGCAGGTGTACTCAGTGCTCTGTATATCGAACATCATCAAGACCTTGATGAGGAATAAACCATGACAGACGTTGCTATGGAAAACCAAACTGTAGATAAAAAGCCGAACAAATTTGCGATGCTAATTTCCTGCCTATTGGCCTTTCCACTTGCAGCGGTGTTGTTAGTGCATCCTGCTGCTATGTTGGATGACAATGGTCACTATAGCCATAGTGCACTGATGTATATCATGATTGGTATCTCAGGTGGCTTTATCCACGGCGTCGGGTTTGTACCACGCCACTGGATTTGGAAATGGCTATTTAGCCCGTTTCTATCGTGGCCACTGATGATCTGGGGTTATTACACTTGGTTCTTCAGTTAAATAAAAAAGCCCTCATTGACTGAGGGCTTTTTTATGGTCCGCTATTCGTGGATTCTACATTTCAGCCATGACACCAATAATGCCATTAATAATCATATCTACCGCAATAGTTCCAATCAGTAAAGCCGACAGTCGCCCGACAATATCAACATAGCGGTCAATATATTTGGCATGCTTATAACGCAAATGGTCATGCGCGAATTTCATTAAAATCATCAAGCCACAGGTCAACGCCAAAGTCAGGAAAATAATCATCGCTGCGCCGCTGATTGGCAATGCCATACCTGTCACCACAGCAGCACTAATGGTTCCTGGACCAATCATAAAAGGCATGGCGATGGTTCCTGCCAAATGCTCAGGCGCACCACGCATTTCACCAATGGTATCTGCCCCCTGAAACACGTAACGATAACCAATCACCAAGAAGATCAGACCACCAAATATTTGAAAGGCTTCAAAGCGTACATTTAAATATTTACTAAAAATCGCTTCTCCGCCCCATGCGAAGAGCATAAATACTATAAAAGCAATAAGACAGCCCTGAACCAAGGCCTTATTAAATACTTTAGCTTCGGAGTTCCGAATCATGCCAATCATATAAATACTCATTAAAAATGGATTCAGCAATGAGAAAAACAAAGCAAAAGCATGTAAATATGAGGTCAACATGGTTCCTCCTAATTATCCTTGAGGGTCTGGAAATAAGGGACGATTCCCTGGACTGATTCGATTGATATGTAAGAAGGTCATGTGACGTTCATAACGATCCAGCACATCATTAATCACTTGCTCTTTGGTATAACCAACAAGGTCGTTGCCTTGAGAACCTTCATACAAATAGGTTTCAAGACGGTAGTAGAACCGTTTACCCAGTTTGCCACGCTCACTAAAGGTCGGCGCGATATAACGCACTGGCCAAATTTGATAGACAAAGTTTTGTTCTTCTTCCAAATGTATCATCAAATCTAAATGATATAGATTTGGGTCTTCTTCTAGTGCACTCTCTTGAACACTGATGTCGATACCTCGTTTTTGCATTTCCTCTGCAACGGCCATTACCGCAGGTCGGCAGATGTCATCGAGCATACGCCGAGTATCAGTTGTTCCTGGATGGTGCATGACTCGGGACAAACGTTTTTTCCAGTTGAGGATGTCGACATTGCCCACCACGGGTGCGGCATTTAAACTGCTACTGGCTTGTCGGTAGTCTTCTAACCGCAGTGATTTATACAAACCTGCCATCACCAAGAACATCACAAAACTAAACGGCAACCCCATAATAATCGTGGCATTTTGTAGTGCCGTAATCCCGTTAGCCATCAACATTGCAAGGGTCAATAAACCAATCGCTATGGCCCAGAATACACTCAACCATCGCGGTGCATCATGATCGACATTGGTAAATTGAGTGGTGAAATTACCCAATACCAGTGCACCAGAGTCCGCCGAGGTCACATAAAACAGTAAGCCAGTAATTGTGGCTACACCTGCAATAAACGGAAACCACGGATACTGTGCCAGCAAGTCATAAAAACCATGTGCTGGGTTGGCAATGACACTCTGTGCGAGGGCTAAATTACCATCAAAAATCACACTATGTAGTGCACTATTTCCAAATATTGATAACCACGTGAGTGTGAAAAATAAAGGAATAATGAGCGTTCCGCTAACAAACTCACGAATGGTTCGACCACGTGAAATCCGTGCTAAAAACAAACCTACAAATGGTGACCAAGCCACCCACCATGCCCAAAAGAACAATGTCCAACTGTTCATCCATTCTTTGGGTTGTTGAAAGGCAAAACTTTCCAAAGTCATACTTGGAAAACGGTTAATGTAGTCCCCAATATTTTGCACAAAAGCATTCAGTAAAAATTCGGTATTGCCTAAAAACAAAATAAACAGCATCAACCCAACAGAAACATAAATATTGATCTCAGAGAGAACTCGCAGTCCCTTATTCACCCCTGAAGTCACTGAAATAATGGTCATTACCACCGCAACCACAATTAATGCGGTTTGCATCCAGAGGTTTTCAGGTAAATCGAACAACACATGTAAGCCATAGTTCAGCTGTACTACCCCAATCCCGCAGGTTGTCGCAATACCAAAAATCGTCCCGATGACCGCTGCGGTATCAACACTATGACCAATCGGCCCATGAATCTTATTGCCAAAAATCGGATATAAGGCAGAGCGAATAGTCAGTGGTAAGTTATAGCGATAACTAAAATATCCCAATGCCATGCCAATCAAGGCATACATACACCATCCAGTTAGACCATAGTGAAATAGCGTCCACACCATGCCTTGACGTGCAGCCTCTAGGGTCTGCCCCTCACCCACGGGTGGATGCATATAGTGAGATAAAGGTTCCGCCACCGAGAAGAACATCAAATCGATGCCGATCCCAGCTGAGAACAACATTGCAGACCAACTTAAAAGGCTAAATTCTGGCTTGGAATGTTTGGGGCCTAATTTGATGTTGCCATAGCGAGAACAGGCAATAAAAATGACAAAGACCATATACAAAGTCGCTGCGAGTAAGTAATACCAACTAAAAGTAGAACTCACCCACGCCAAGACTGTATTTAAGGTTCGATTGGCAAAGTCATTAAACAAAATGGTGGTAATAGAAAAAATTAAAATAATGAGAGCTGAAATATAAAAGACCACACCATTTAAACGGTCTTTAGGCGCTAATGTTTGATCATCAACTGCTCTTGGATTATCTGTTGCCATACAATCCTCAAGAAAGTAAATAAAAAAAGACAAAAGCCAATTTTTAAACTTCTCGTGGTCGAGAGCTTAAAAATCGACTAACGAAAACGACAGTACTTTTATCAGAAATAAAAACGCTATCTTCTTTAAACCCGAAGGTCTAAATCAATTATGAGGTGCATTTTCTACACATTTTTAAAATGTGAGCCACCCTTGTTCATTGATATTTTGATAGGAATCCTACACATATTTCCCCTCAAAATGACTATAAGAGCTTTCTCAACTCGAAAAAAGTATAAAACCGTAACCTATAGCTCATCAGCTCACTTTTCTGAATGATGTCCTGAGATTAAACCCTTATGGCACATCCATTTGATAAATAAAAAGTTATGTCGAATACTCAAAGCAATTTAGCAGTATTTTGCTTTGAATTTAACCATAAGTGTACTTTTTATTGATTGAACGTTCAATCAATAAAAAGTATCATAAAAAAATGCTATGATGCTTTCCATGTAAGTTATTGAATCTAACGCCTTTAAATTTAAGGCAAATTGTTCTGGATTGTCATGAATAAACGTAGAGTAAAACCTGAGCATGAGCGCCGTAAAGAAATCATTAATGCTGCCTATGCAGTCATTTATGAAGTGGGCTTATCCAACACCACCATTGCTCAAATTGCGAAAAAAGCACAGCTTTCTACGGGCATTGTGAGTCATTATTTTGGTGATAAACAAGGCCTCATTCACAGTTGCATGCGCCAAATGCTCAATGTCTTAGCCGAGACCACGGCAAGCTATAAGGCAAAGGTGGTGCAGCCCAGTCCGGAACATTCGCTCAAAGCCATTATTGATGCCAACTTTGACATCAGTCAGGTCAACAACACTGCTATGCGGGTTTGGCTGGATTTTTGGTCTGCCAGTATGCACCTACCCAACTTAGGTCGCCTACAACGAATCAATGACCAACGTCTTTATTCAAATTTGAAGTTTCATTTCTTGCAGCTCATGCCGAAGTCACAGGCAAGCCCAGCCGCTAAAGGGCTAGCAGCACTGATTGATGGATTATGGTTACGTGGAAGTTTAAGTGGTCATCAAGCATTTGATCGTGATTTGGCACGTTCTATTGCATACGACTATGTCGATATGCAACTTCGCTTAATTCAACAGATACGGCAGGAACAACAAAATGAATGATGTACAGCTTCACTCGCTTTATATTCACGGACAATATGTCAATGCCACCAGTGGTCAAACCTTTGACAGTATCAATCCTGCCACAGGTCAAGTCATTGCTACCATTCAACAAGCCTCTAAAGCTGATGTCGATGCAGCCGTGCACAGTGCTGTAAAAGGGCAGCGTGAATGGGCTGCCAAAACAGCGGTCGAACGTGTCCGTATTTTACGTCGTGCCGTCGATATTTTACGCGCTCGTAATGACGAGTTAGCACGCCTAGAAACACTGGATACAGGTAAAGCGTTCAGTGAAACCTCTACCGTCGATATTGTCACTGGTGCAGATGTTTTAGAGTACTACGCAGGACTTGCAACTGCCATTCAAGGTGAACAAGTGCCACTACGTGAAAGTAGTTTTTTCTACACGCGCCGTGAACCTTTAGGTGTGGTGGCAGGCATTGGCGCTTGGAATTATCCCATCCAAATTGCACTTTGGAAATCAGCTCCAGCCCTCGCTACTGGGAATACCATGATTTTTAAACCCAGCGAAGTGACCCCTCTTACCGCCTTAAAGTTAGCAGAGATCTATACTGAAGCAGGCGTACCTGCTGGGGTTTTCAACGTAGTACAAGGTTTGGGTGCTGAAGTGGGTCAATGGTTGACTGAACACCCAGATATCCAAAAAATTTCGTTCACAGGTGGTGTGGCAACGGGTAAAAAGGTCATGGCCAGTGCTGCAGCTTCTAGTCTCAAAGAAGTCACCATGGAGCTCGGTGGCAAATCACCTCTGATTATTTGTGCCGACGCCAACCTTGACCGCGCAGCCGATATTGCGGTGATGGCAAACTTCTTTAGCTCAGGTCAAGTATGTACCAATGGCACCCGTGTGTTTGTACCACAAACCCTCAAGGCTGCATTTGAA
This sequence comes from Acinetobacter sp. P1332, assembly GCF_044057475.1. Taxonomy (NCBI): domain Bacteria; kingdom Pseudomonadati; phylum Pseudomonadota; class Gammaproteobacteria; order Moraxellales; family Moraxellaceae; genus Acinetobacter; species Acinetobacter sp. P1332. The sequence goes on along the minus strand of NZ_CP171157.1, from coordinate 1,399,985 downwards.
CAAGCAGTGATTGAGCGTGTAAAACGTATCCGCATAGGTGACCCGATGCAGGCTGAAACCAACTTTGGACCTTTAGTCAGCTTTCCCCATATGGAAAAAGTCTTGTCTTATATTGAGTCGGGCAAACAACAAGGTGCGACCTTACTGACTGGTGGACAACGTGCCACTGAAGCAGCGCTTGCTCAGGGCGCATATGTATTACCGACCGTGTTCACCGACTGTCATGACGACATGCACATTGTGCAAGATGAAATCTTTGGTCCGGTCATGAGCATTTTAAGCTATGACAGTATTGAAGAAGCTATTCAACGTGCCAACAACACCAGTTATGGTTTAGCTGCGGGTGTGGTAACACAAGATATTTCCCAAGCGCATCGCATTATTCATCAGCTTGAGGCAGGTATTTGCTGGATCAATACATGGGGCGAATCCCCTGCTGAAATGCCTGTAGGGGGTTATAAACAGTCAGGAGTCGGACGTGAAAATGGCATCACCACACTTGAACACTATACCCGTATCAAATCGGTTCAAGTTGAACTGGGCGAATACCAAAGTATTTTTTAAAGTCTGAATTTTAATTATCTAAATCCTTACTTCCTTTTTATTTATTCTTTTTTTCATCCTCAACTCAACATGTAGCCACGTTCTCATGCAACGTGGCTCTGCCATAGAAAAAGGATCATTATGCATTCTCAACACTACGATTATATTATTATTGGCGCAGGTTCTGCGGGTAACGTACTGGCTGCTCGTTTAACCGAAGACCCCGATGTTTCAGTGCTCTTACTCGAAGCAGGTGGACCTGATTATCGTCTCGACTTTCGCACTCAAATGCCTGCCGCTTTGGCTTATCCTTTACAAGGTCGTCGTTATAACTGGGCGTATTTAACCGACCCAGAACCTCATATGAATAACCGCCGCATGGAATGTGGTCGCGGCAAAGGCTTAGGCGGTTCGTCCCTCATTAATGGCATGTGCTATATCCGTGGTAATGCCATGGACTTAGAACAATGGGCTAGCTTGAAAGGCCTTGAAAATTGGAGCTATGCCGACTGTCTGCCTTACTACAAAAAAGCAGAAACCCGTGATATTGGTGGCAATGACTATCATGGCGATGCTGGCCCTGTTTCTGTCGCCACGCCTAAAGCAGACAATAATGTTTTATTCCATGCCATGGTTGAAGCAGGTGTGCAAGCAGGCTATCCACGCACTGATGATTTAAATGGTTATCAACAAGAAGGTTTCGGCCCAATGGATCGAACCGTAACCCCCAAAGGTCGACGCTCAAGCACTGCACGTGGCTATTTAGATATGGCCAAAGGTCGAGCGAATCTAACCATTATCACCCATGCCATGACCAATCAAATTTTGTTCAATGGCAAACAAGCGATTGGTGTTGAATATATTCAAGGTGCTAATCAAAACAACTTGCTTCAGGTCTATGCCAATAAAGAAGTCCTACTCTGTGCTGGAGCGATTGCATCACCGCAAATTTTGCAACGTTCGGGTGTGGGTTCAAGCACCTTACTTCAATCTCTCGACATTCCAGTGGTGCATGACTTACCGGGTGTCGGTGAAAACCTGCAAGACCATTTAGAAATGTACTTACAATATAAGTGTAAGCAACCTGTTTCTCTCTACCCTGCTTTAAAATGGCAAAATCAACCTGCAATTGGTGCAGAGTGGTTGTTTAACGGAACAGGGATTGGAGCAAGCAACCAGTTTGAAGCAGGTGGCTTTATTCGATCCTCCAAAGAGTTTGCTTGGCCAAATCTTCAATACCACTTCTTGCCTGTTGCAATTAACTATAATGGCAGTAATGCCGTCAAAGAGCATGGCTTCCAAGCCCATGTCGGTTCGATGCGCTCACCTTCACGCGGTCGAGTACAGGTAACATCTAAAAACCCTTTCGACCATCCAAGTATTTTATTTAACTACATGTCGACCGAACAAGACTGGCAGGAATTTCGTGATGCTATCCGGATTACTCGTGAAATTATGAACCAACCTGCACTTGATCCTTATCGAGGCGAAGAAATCAGCCCTGGAAAAGATGTGAGTACCGATGCTGAATTAGATGAATTTGTGCGAAATCACGCTGAAACTGCTTATCATCCATCCTGTAGTTGTAAAATGGGCGAAGATGATATGGCAGTAGTCGATGGACAAGGTCGTGTGCATGGCATGCAAAATTTACGTGTTGTTGATGCATCGATTATGCCGCTGATTATCACAGGTAACTTAAATGCAACCACCATTATGATGGCTGAGAAAATCGCGGATCAAATACGTGGTCATCAAGCTTTACCACGTTCAACTGCTCCATTTTACCGCGCCGAAATCACATAACTCTTAATGGTGTAAAACCTGACCTTTTATTCAACTTTAGAATAATTAGGTCAGGCAATTATTCATATTTTCTAAAACACCATAATCACAACTTGCTTTATCTTTAGGACTTACTTTCCATCTCAACTTATACATTTAAACGTTAAAAAGATTATGCTCTTGTATAGATATTCAACGTCTGTATTTTAAATACAGAAATTATACCTAAATAAAACTCAATAAAAACAAGAGCTAAAAACAAACATCACTGATATTTATAATTCAACCCAAACCATTTACAATAAAAATTACTAAGTCAATACATATTTAGTCTAAAATACCCATAAGTCAAGATGCGTGATAGCTTAAAAAGTTAAGCTTTGGCTACTTGAGATTTTAAGTATTACTTCAATTCTGCCAAGCTAATTTTTTACAAGCACCTCTATCACCATAATTGTTATTTTCTCTTCGCTATAAAGCGATCCAAAACCTGCTCCCCAAGGTCATAATCGCATGAACAAATTTTTAAAATACCTTTTGGTATTAATCGGCAGAGTAAAACTTGAAGTGCGACATAAACCACCTAATTAATTTAAAGGGTTTATGGAGTATATAAAATTGTCATACCATCATCTTAACTTTGAAGATCGTACTGCATTAATGCTTGAGTCAAGAAAAGAAGGCTTTTCAGCCAGAAAATTTGCTGAACTCATTAAAAGACATCCTAGTACGATCTATCGTGAGCTTAAAAGAAATAGCATCAATGACGTTTATCAAGCTCGATATGCTTCTGATAACACCTTCGCTAGACGTAGACGTGGTCACAGAAAACTCAAAATCGATTCAATCCTCTGGAAATTTATTGTTGAAGCGATCCGTTGTTTATGGTCTCCTCAGCAAATAGCAAAGCGTTTAAAGACATTTCCTGATTTGGATCAAACAATGAATGTAAGCCATACAACGATTTATTCAACGATACGAGCATTACCCAAGGGTGAGTTGAAAAAAGACTTATTATCCTGTCTGCGTCATGAAAATAAAAAGCGAAAAGCTAACGGTGAACCTAAAAAAGATTCTATATTACAGGATATTAAAACTATTCATGAGCGCCCAGCCGAAGTTCAAGAAAGAAAAATACCGGGTCATTGGGAAGCTGATTTAATTAAAGGTAAAGACAATAAAAGTTCGATAGCAACACTTATTGAACGAAATACACGGCTCTGTATCTTGGCAACATTACCTGATGCAAAGGCAGAATCAGTGCGCAAGGCTTTAACTGAAGCTCTGAAATATTTACCTGCAGAACTGCGTAAAACGTTGACCTATGACCGTGGACGCGAGATGTCAGAACATAAAATACTCGAAGAAGATTTAGGCATAGATGTATATTTCTGTGACCCACATTCACCTTGGCAAAAAGGCACATGCGAAAATATGAATGGTTTAATTAGGCAATATTTACCTAAAGGGATTGATTTAAATCAGGCAGATCAGCATTATTTAAATCAAGTTGCCATGTCACTGAATACTCGTCCTAGAAAGGCGTTAGATTGGCTTACACCATTAGAGAAATTTGCTCAGCTTGTTGATTATCATATGGCTTTTGAAACTGTCGCACCTCATGTTTGAATTCGCCATCGTACTGCTTATTATTGCAGTCGTAATTTTCTTATTTAGACCTATCACGTCTAAAAAAATTCAAACCACCAGCAATGAGCCTGTTGTTGACGCAGTCCTAGTTGGTGGTGGCATCATGAGCGCAACCCTAGGCACATACCTTAGTGAACTTGAGCCAAACTGGCAAATTCGCATGTATGAACGCCTAGATAAAGTTGCACAAGAAAGCTCTAATGGCTTCAACAATGCAGGCACAGGTCACTCTGGCTTTATGGAAATGAACTACACCTCTGAAAAAGATGGGAAAATGGACATTACCAAAGCTGTAAAAGTGGCTGAACAATTTGAAGTTGCAAAACAGTTCTGGTCTTATCAAGTCAAAGAAGGTGTTTTGGGGCAACCAAATAGTTTCATCAACCCTGTACCGCACATTGCTTTCGTTTGGGGCGATAACGTGAATTTCCTCGAAAAACGTTATGCTGCAATGGTTAAAAACCCAATGTTTTATGGCATGAAATTCTCTGAGAATCCTGCTGAAATTAAACAATGGGCACCATTGGTGATGAATGGCCGTGATGCTGCACAAAAAGTAGCTGCAACACGCATGGATGTCGGTTCAGATGTGAACTATGGTTCGATCACCACTCAATTGGTCGATCACCTTAAAAAACAATCTAACTTCAAACTACAAACATCAACTGAAGTGACTGGCATTAGCCAAAACGATGATAAAACTTGGACGGTTGCATTTAAAAACCTCACTACCGGTAAAACAGATCACGTGAAAACGCGCTTTGTCTTCATTGGTGCAGGCGGTGCAGCGGTTAAACTTTTACAAATGACAGGCTTACCAGAAGCGAAGCAATATGCTGGCTTCCCTGTAGGTGGCGTGTTCTTAATGACCGACAACCCGAAAGTCACTGAAGGTCATACTGCAAAAGTTTATGGTCGTGCTGAATTAGGCGCGCCTCCAATGTCTGTTCCACATATTGATACACGCTATATCGACGGTAAAAAATATGTATTGTTTGGCCCATTTGCGACTTATTCAAACAAGTTCTTAAAACAAGGTTCTCAGCTTGATTTATTGAAATCAACCACGAAGAACAACGTTTTACCAATGACTGCTGTGGGTATGGAAAATCTTGATTTGGTGAAATACTTAGTTAGCCAAGTCATGATGAACGATGCCGACCGTTTTAATGAATTGAAAAAATACTACCCTGATGCAAAACCAGAAGACTGGCGTATGAATCAAGGTGGTCAACGTGTTCAAATCATTAAGAAAGAACCAGGCAAACCTGCAAGCTTACAATTTGGTACCGAGATTTTTGCATCACAAGACGGTGCTGTGACTGCCCTATTAGGTGCGTCTCCTGGTGCTTCAACTTCCCCTTATATTATGTTGAGCTTGCTTGAAAAAGCATTCCCTCAGCAAGTAGCAGGTAAATGGAATCCGAAATTACATGAAATTGTAAAATCGTACCAACAAGAACTCAGCACTAATCCTGTGCTTCTTGACCAAGTTCGCCAATACACCAGCACAACCCTTGGTTTGAAATATACACCTATGGCTAAAGCTGCATATGACGAAACTATTGCGGTAGCAAAAGCACAGTAATCTGCTTTAAACCCTAAAAAGGATGGACTTTTCGCCATCCTTTTTTAATTCATATTTGAAACTATTCTGTGTATGTCGCTTTTCCATTCCGATGCTTTTTTGGCTTTTCGTTCACGTGATTTTTCACTTCTGAGTGTCAATCAGTTGTGCTTAATTCTAACCATCATGATTCAAGAAGTCGTCATTGCTTATAGTATCTATCAACTCACTCAAAATCCACTCAGCCTTGGCATGATTGCCTTAATTGAGTTACTCCCCTTTATTTGCCTCTCCCTGTTCAGTGGCGACTGGGCTGATCGCTATAACCGACAAAAAATTGTGCAGTGGAGTTTTAGCTGTAGCACTTTAATTCCCTTATTATTTATTGTTCTTTTTTCTCAGTACCAACAACAGCACATTCAACAAAATACACTTTTATGCGGCATTTATAGCCTCATCTTTTGCTTAGGCATACTTAGAGGCATTTACAGCCCATCTTTTAATTCATTACGCCCTTTTCTAACCCCAGAGTCAGCCTATAGCAATGCAGCCACATGGACTACCCTCATTTGGCAAATGGGCGGTATTTTGGCGCCCTTATGCGCAGGACTTTTACTCGGCCAACTTGGGCTTAAAAAAACTCTCTTGATTGCTTTTTTCTTATGTTGCGTGGGTAGCATCTGCTTATTCGGATTAAGCGCTCGTCAATTCCCAAGCCCACATAAACAACATTTAAGCAAAAGCTTAAAAGAAGCCTATTTGTTTATCTTTAAACATCCACTAATGTTTTGGAGTATGTTGCTGGACCTCAGCGCCATGCTTTTTTGTAGTGTCATTATCTTACTGCCTATTTTTGCACACGATATCCTTCATCTAGGCGTTGAAGGCTTAGGTATACTCAGAGCGGCCCCAGCCATTGGCGCCTGTATCATGATGTTGATGTTGACCTGTTATTCTCCGATGAAAAATGCATGGAGAAACATGCTCTATAGTAGTTTTGCAATTGCTTTGTGCACTTTGGCCTTTGCACTATCCCCCCATGTTTGGCTCTCAGTCTTCTTCCTTGTTTTGATTGGCGCCTTTGATAGCATCAGCATGATCATTCGACAAACTTTATTACAGCAACTCCCCCCAAAAGCACTATTAGGACGTGTAGCCGCTTTAAATGGCATCTTAGTGACTTCAGGTAATCAACTCGGTGCCCTACACATGAGCCTGATGACGCGCTATTTTTCGGTAGTGCCAGCAGTACTTATTGGAGGGATGCTGTGTTTAATAATCTGTGGTCTAAGCTCTACTCGTACGCGACATTTATTCAAACCATCTACAACACAACAAAAACATGCCACCGCCGCAAGAAGCGAATAGCATGTTAAGCTTCAAATCTTCTTTTAATATGATGTGAGTTTTCAATAGAGCAAATTATGAAACAGATTCTCCCCTTTTCACACACACTCTATGCCAAACTCTATTCTCTCGTACTATCCGTGTTGTTGGCTTATTGCCTATTCAATGCAATCTATAGTGTGATTATTGGTGGAAAAAGTGCGTACCTTTTCAGTGGTCTGATTTTAATATTTCAAACAGTTACTGTTTTTAAAGCATCTGTAAATAAAAAGATCTATAACTACATGGGATTGATTGGACTCATTCTAATTCTGATTTATCTCAATGATTGGAGGCTTCTTTCTCAGCCTGAAAGTATTGCCATTCTTCCCTCAGTCATACTCACCGCACTTAGCTTAGGCTATTTTTCACAGCAGCACTTGCATTTAAATCTATTGAAGGCGGCTTTAATTTTTGGGCTTTTAGTATTAGCCTATACGCAATACCATGACTTGAATACTCTGCAAAACTATTATGACAGCCTGCATACAGGCGAAACATGGCAACAATATGGTGCTTTATAAAGATCAAAAAAACGTTAGAGTTTTCCTCTTATTTTAAACACAAAAAAGCCAGCAATACCGCTGGCTTGATTCTTTTAAACTTTAGCGATGGGTATGAATTGACATCACGATACCCATGCTCGCCAGCATAGTAATCACCGCGGTTCCACCATAACTCATCAGTGGTAATGGATCACCTGTTACAGGTAAAATCCCACTGACCATCCCCGAGTTTAACAATACAAAGAAGAAGAACGTTAAGCCCACAGCACCCGCGTATAAACGCCCAAAATTATGGAAGCTGTTCATACCAATAATCAAACAACGAATGATAATGGCTGCAAACAAACTAAACAGCAAGAACACCCCAATAAAGCCAAACTCTTCCGCATACGTCGACATAATGAAGTCGGTATGGTGCTCAGGCAAATACCCTAAATGTGACTGCGTGCCTTCCGTGAATCCCTTCCCCATTAAACCACCTGAACCAATGGCAATTTTGGATTGGATAATATTCCAACCGGCACCCAATGCATCCGACTCTGGGTCAAATAAAGTGAGCACTCGCTTTTTTTGGTACTCTTGCAAAAAGAACATCCAAAGTAAGGGAGCGACAACAGCCAATGCTCCACAGGCCAAAGCAATGAGCCGCCAAGAGATACCGCTGAGGAAAATGACGCACACACCAGGAATCAAGAGACCTAGGTTTAAGTCGGGCTGTAAAGCTGCCAATAAAAACGGCAACATCATGATACCCAACGAAATCACAATATGCATAAACTTAGGCGGGAATGCGCGGCCTGCAAAGTACCACGCCATCATCAAAGGCATGGCAAACTTCATAAACTCAGAAGGCTGCATGCTACCAATACCTGGTAGACTAATCCAACGTCTGGCTCCCATGCGGGTTTCGCCCACCACCAAGACCAATACCATTAAAATCACAGCGAAGATGAAAAAATAAGGACTAATGGCCTGATAGACTTTGGGTGGGATTTGCGCACAGATAATCATCACAATGAAGCCCACAGCAAAGCTTGTGGCTTGGCGAAACACCATACCCATATCTTGCGCTGAAGCACTATAAATGACCAACAATCCCAACACGGCATTTAAAATCAGAAAGCATAAAAGCCATGGATCTAAATGCAATTTAGCCCAGCGAGATGAGTCATGTTTAATGCTTCTACCGTCACGTAAAGACTGACGTAAAAAACGATACTGCTGTGATGGTATCATTTGCGTAAATTGAATGAGCTAAAGACAGGGCAAATTATAAGTTCAAAGTGTTTTAGATAACATCATTCAAACCCATATTTCTGTAGTTTTAGCTCAATAAATCCAAATAATTTTTTATTGTGCCGCCAAAATCAGGCGTGCAAGCTCAAGGTCATCTGGATAGGTAATTTTAATATTATCGGAGCGCCCTTGTACAACTTGAACCTTTTCACCAACAAACTCTAAAGCACTGGCTTCATCTGTAATTAAGGCTTGTGCCTCTAGTGCATGCTCAATTGCTTTTTTCAGCACCCCCAGTTTAGCAATCTGCGGAGTTTGCGCCTGCCAAAGTTGTGAACGATCAACCGTTTCTTGAATATCTTGCGCTGAGATCACACGCTTTAAAGTATCTCTAACAGGAATAGCTAAAATCGCCCCTGTATTGGACTGAATAGCCGTACTAACCAGTTTTAATAAACAATCCTGCGTGACACATGGACGTGCTGCATCATGCACAAAGACCCAGTCGTCAGCATCAGCGATTGTGGAAAGATAATTGAGCGCATTGAGCACTGAGTCTACACGCTCAGCACCACCTTCACAAAAATGTGCTTTTTCAATATTGGTAAAGGGTAAACTTTGAGCAACATCATCATCTAAACCAATCGCCAAAACATAGCCCTGCAAGGGCAATTGATTAAGACGTAAAACCGTATGTTCAAGTACAGTCTTTTGTCCAATCATTTGATATTGTTTTAGTTCAGTTTTAGAAAAGCGACTACCCGAGCCAGCAGCAGGAATAATAGCCCACAATTTATGGGGTAGCTGGAGGGGTTTCAGGCTCATCGTCTTCATTGGTTCGCAAATCAATTTGGGCGTTAGGATCAATATAAACAGGCTTATATTGAGTACTGATAGTACTCATTTGAATAAACGTTTCTCGAGGTTTGATTAAACCCAAGTCCAAGCGCGCATGCTCTTCAATGGCTTCAATACCATTTTTCAAATCATACACTTCTGCCGCCAAGACACGATTACGTTCTTTTAAGTCGTTATTAATTTCAGTTTGTTGTTGGATTTTTTGTGTGAGTTGTAAATGGTCTTGATAACCACCCTCACCAAACCAGTATAAATACTGAAACCCTGCGATCAAAATGATCGCAAGGCCTAGTAGTACTTTACTCATCAACGAGTCGAATACATTGAACATTGACATCAGTCGCTTAGTTTAAACCTTTAAACTCAGCTTTACCGCGGTAAGCAGCATTTGTCAATTCTTCAATACGAAGCAATTGGTTGTATTTCGCTACACGGTCAGAACGGCACAGTGAACCTGTCTTAATTTGACCAGCTGCAGTACCCACCGCAAGATCCGCAATCGTAGAATCTTCAGTTTCGCCAGAACGGTGTGAAATTACTGTAGAATAACCATTTTCTTTCGCAAGATAGATTGCATCTAGAGTTTCAGTCAACGTACCAATTTGGTTGTACTTGATTAAGATAGAGTTACCCACTTTCTCATTAATACCACGTTGAAGGATTTTCGGGTTTGTAACGAACAAGTCATCACCCACCAACTGGATTTTGTCGCCAAGGATAGACGTCAAGTAAGACCAACCTTCCCAATCCGACTCATCTAAACCATCTTCAATTGAGATAATTGGATATTGGTTTACAAGGCCCGCTAAATAGTCAGAGAACTGGTTGCTTGTAAATGCTTTATTGCCTTCACCAGCAAGGATGTACTGACCATTTTTGTAAAATTCTGAAGATGCACAATCAAGTGCAAGCATAATATCAGAACCTGCTTTGTAGCCAGTTTGACCAATCGCCTCAAGAATAACCGTGATTGCTTCTTCGTTTGAACGTAAGTTCGGCGCAAAACCACCTTCATCACCTACAGCAGTGTTTAAACCTTTTTTGTTTAAAACTGATTTTAGAGAATGGAAGATTTCAGCACCCGCACGTAATGCTTCAGAGAATGAAGTGAAACCTACAGGCTCGATCATGAACTCTTGAATATCAACGTTGTTGTCTGCATGCGAACCACCATTGATGATGTTCATCATTGGTACAGGCATAGTCAAAATAGTTTGACCACGTAAGTCTGCGATGTATTGAAAAAGAGGAATTTTCTTTTCATCGGCAGCAGCACGTGCAGCAGCTAGTGATACCGCTAAAGTTGCATTCGCACCCAATTTTTCTTTGTTTTCAGTACCATCAAGTTCGATCATCGTGTTATCGATGTCTTTTTGTTCAAATACTGATTTACCCACTAAAGCATCACGGATAATCGTGTTTACGTTGTTAACCGCAGTTTTAACACCTTTACCTAAATAGCGTGCTTTGTCGCCATCACGAAGTTCTAAAGCTTCACGAGAACCAGTTGAAGCACCAGATGGTGCACATGCACGGCCAACTACGCCAGATGCTAAGATTACGTCTGCTTCGATGGTTGGGTTACCACGAGAGTCCAAAATTTCACGTGCACGGATGTCAACGATTTGGCTCATGAACAATTCCTCAGTTGATTAATAACGAGATGCTTTAGATGGCATCAATGAGTTTATAATTTAGTGTGTATCTAGCTTTTTGAAACCTTTAACCAAGGTGTCCAATTCTTTGAGCTGTGCCAAGAAAGGCTCAAGTTGAGACATACGCAATGCGCATGGTCCATCACACTTGGCTTTTTCTGGGTCTGGATGCGCTTCTAAGAATAGACCTGCTAGACCTGTTGCCATACCCGCGCGAGCAAGTGTCGTGATTTGCGCACGGCGACCGCCCGCAGAATCCGCACGACCACCCGGAGTTTGAAGCGCATGGGTCACATCAAAGAACACAGGGACATTCATTTCTTTCATGATGTCAAAGCCCAACATGTCTACAACCAAATTGTTGTAACCAAATGCCGAACCACGTTCACAAATAATGAGCTTGTCATTCCCTGCCTCTAAACACTTATGCAAAATATGGCGCATTTCATGTGGTGCAAGGAATTGTGCTTTTTTGATGTTAATGATGGCATCAGTTTTTGCCATCGCTTCAACCAAATCAGTCTGACGACTTAGAAAAGCAGGAAGTTGAATAATATCCGCAACTTCCGCTACAGGTGCAGCTTGGTAAGGCTCATGTACATCAGTAATGATGGGTACATTAAAATGTTTTTTAATGTCAGCTAACCACTCAATCCCTTTTTCTAGGCCTGGCCCTCGAAACGAGTTCAAGCTTGAACGGTTGGCTTTATCAAAACTGGCTTTAAATACGTAAGGAATCTCCAAACGCTTGCAGATATCGACATAGGTCTCTGCAATTTCAAAAGCCAAATCTTTAGACTCAAGTACGTTCATGCCGCCGAATAGTACAAATGGCAAGTGGTTTGCCATTTGTATATCGCCTAAACGTACAATTTCTTGTGGTTTTAATTGTGACATTTAAACTTCCTAGTTTATTGCTTAACCCAAATTACTTCGCTTTTTTGTACTGTGCTTTTGCAGCATCAATAAAACTAGCAAATAATGGGTGTCCATCACGTGGTGAACTTGTAAATTCCGGGTGGAATTGTACAGCAATAAACCAAGGATGTTGAGGAATTTCAACTGTTTCTACTAAGTGCTGTACAGGTGAATAGCCCGAAATTTTCATGCCAGCTTCTTCAAGCGCTGGAATAAAACGGTTATTCATCTCATAACGGTGACGGTGACGTTCAATAATATCTGCTGAACCATACACTTCACGTGTTTTAGTCCCTTCAACCAATTCTGATTTTTGAGCACCAAGACGCATCGTACCGCCAAGATCAGAGTCAACATTACGCTGTTGAACTTCACCACGCTCATCTAACCATTCAGTGATTAGACCAATCAATGGAGACTTAGTCGAACGGTTGAATTCAGTCGAACTCGCGTCACTAATACCCACGACATTACGTGCATATTCGATCACAGCCAACTGCATACCTAAACAGATACCCAAGAATGGAACACCGTTTTCACGTGCGAATTTAATCGCTTGCATTTTCCCTTCAGTACCACGTTCACCAAAACCACCCGGTACCAAGATTGCATCCATATCTTTCAATACTTCATTGACATCTTGGATTTCAAGTTCTTCAGCATTGACATAGTCAATTTGAACTTTAACGCGATTTTGAATGCCCGCATGTAAAAGCGCTTCATTCACAGACTTATACGCATCTGGAAGTTCAACATACTTACCAACCATTGCAACACGAACCGTGTATTCAGGGTTTAGTAGCGCCTCTACAACATTGTCCCAATCTGTTAAATCAGCTTCAGGCAAGTCATTGAAACCAAAACGTTCACAGATTAAGTCATCAACATTTTGCTCATAGAATGTACGCGGAATTTGGTAAATGCTGCGCGCATCTTTACACACCACAACTGCACGTGCTTCAACGTTTGTGAACAAGGCAATTTTACGGGTCGTGTCTGCATCAACATCATATTCAGTACGACAAATTAAAATGTCAGGCTGAATACCAATCGATAACAATTCTTTTACCGAGTGCTGAGTTGGTTTAGTTTTCAACTCTGCCGCAGATTTGATATATGGAAGCAAAGTTAAGTGCATAAGCATAGTGCGCTTATGACCTAGTTCAACCATAAGTTGACGTACAGATTCCATGAATGGGAGAGATTCGATGTCACCTACTGTACCGCCAATTTCAACAATCGCAACGTCATAACCTTCGCCTGCGCGAAGTACACGTTCTTTGATGTTGTCTGTAATATGTGGAATAACTTGAACAGTTCCACCAAGGTAGTCACCACGGCGTTCTTTATTTAAAACGTCTTGGTATACGCGACCAGAAGTAAAGTTATTTAACTTGGTCATTTTCGCACGACGCAAGAAACGTTCGTAATAACCCAAGTCTAAATCGGTTTCTGCACCATCCTCTGTGACAAAAACTTCACCATGTTGGAACGGGCTCATAGTCCCTGGATCGACATTAATGTATGGATCCATTTTTACCATGGTTACTTTTAATCCACGGGCTTCTAAAAGCGCAGCAACTGAAGCAGCTGAAATACCTTTACCTAGTGATGAAACTACACCACCAGTCACGAAAATAAAATGGGTCATTGGGTTTCTCGTACAATCGAGCCTAATTCGGCCTGCAATGTTGCGCAATTTTACTTTACCTTGTACCAATAAAGCAAAGTCAATCCGCATCAATTCATAGAACAATAAACAATTGGATATTCTATCAGCATTTGGCAGATAAAATTAAGCTAAGTTCATAGGATTTTCATCTTGCATTTTGCTGTTATAATGGCGCGATCCTTCAAACACTCGATTTTATGTAATTATGAATAAAAAACTTTTAATTTGTGGTGCCATTGCAGCAGGCTTACTATTAACAGCATGTGTAAAGAAAGAAGCACCTAAAGAAGATGAACAAGAACAAGTTGAAGTCGTTACTACAGAGCAACAACAAACTGTTGAACTTCAACCTTTAGCAGCATCTGAGCCTGAGATTCCAGCGCAAGTTGAAGTGATTCGCGAAGAAACACCGAATACAACTACTGAGATCCGTCGTGAAACGCCAGCACCTGCTCCAGCAGCTCAGCCTACACCAAAAGCAGAAGCACCAAAAGCTGAAGAAAAACCAACGCAAGCACGCCCAAGTAATACAAACCCAAATACGCAAACTGAAGATGATGCGGTTGCAGCAGCCATTGCAGCAGCGACACCAGCTTTAGAAAACTAATCATCGCTATATTAGATGATTAAAAAAACCCGATTGATATCGGGTTTTTTTATTGCCGGCTTATAAATAAGCTTTTAATTTTTCTGCAAGAAAGTCAATAAATAAGCGAATACGCTTTGGTACATAGTTTTGTTGATAGTAGACCGCATGTATTTTCTGCTCTTTGATCTGGATTTGATCTTCCAACAAAGCAATGAATTGCCCATCTTGAATATCTTGCTCGACCATAAAACGTGACAAACACGCAATCCCTGCCCCTTGCAATGCCAACTGACGAACCGTTTCACCGTTTGAACATTTAATTTTGGCCTGAATTGTTAAAGGTTCATCCTCCAACTGAATAGGCCACGTATTTAAATGTGCAGGCTGACTAAAACCAAGCAAAGTATGTGAGCTTAATTCTGCTGCATTTTTAGGTAGACCATGTTTTTGCGCATAAACAGGACTAGCCACAATATATAACCGACTTTTACAAAGCAGCTTGGCATGTAAGCTGGAATCCGCTAACTCACCAAATCGAATCGCGACATCGGTTTTATGTTCAAGTAAGTCTATAACCTGATCGTGATTGGTAATTTCTATATCAATTTTTGGGTAGCGCTGCATAAACTCTTCAATCAACGGCACTATTACATGCAGCACAAAAGGCGTTGCTGAATCAATCCGAATTAAACCAGATGCCTCAGCATCATTATTTTGCAGGCTTTCTTCAGCTTCGGTCAGGTCGAGTAAAATTTTACGTGCCTTTGTCAAAAACTGCTGCCCTTCATAGGTCAACTTGAGCTTCCGTGTCGTTCGCTCTAGCAAAGTCACATTCAACTTTGACTCTAGACGTTGCAAGGCTCGGCTGACACCCGATGTGGTTTGATCCAATTGCTGCGCAGCTTTGACGATAGAGCCACTATCAACAATGCTCACAAAAGCCGTTAATTCTTCTATGGTTGATTTCATGTGTAATTATTGATTAATAGTCAATAATATTTTGCAAATTACCCAGTTTTTAAGCAAGTCTTTTTTCTACAAAATAGCCTCATTCCATGAAACAAGTTATCGAGTAAAAAATGAATATCGTTCCTCAATTCGGCCTAGGTACTTTCCGTTTAACAGGTGACACTGTCATTGAGTCTGTGAAAACTGCACTAGAAGTCGGTTATCGTGCGGTCGATACTGCTCAAATCTATGGTAATGAAGCCGAAGTTGGTCAAGCCATTGAACTCAGTGGTATCAATCATCAAGATCTTTTTCTCACCACAAAAATTTGGACGGAAAATTTTTCAGCAGAAAAATTGATTCCAAGCTTAAAAGAAAGTTTGCATAAACTAAAAACCGATACCGTGAATCTAACCTTGATCCACTGGCCTGCCCCAAGTACAGATGTAAACATTACAGAACTCATGCAGAACTTATTGCAAGCGAAACAACAAGGTTTGACCGAACACATTGGTATTTCTAACTTCAATATTGAGCTGACTCAACAGGCGATTGAGAGTATTGGGCTAGAAAACATCGCAACCAACCAAATTGAACTCAGTCCTTACCTACAAAACCATCAACTGGTTGATTTCCTCCAAGCACAAAACATTGATGTCACTTCATATATGACACTGGCTTACGGTAAGGTTTTGAATGATCCTGTTTTAATGCACATCGCGCAGCAACATCAAGTATCGACTGCACAAATTAGCTTGGCTTGGGCATTACAACGTGGTTTTGCAGTCATACCTTCTTCAACCAAACGTGAACACTTGATGTCCAACTTAAAGGCGCAAGAGATTCAACTGTCGACTGAAGAAATGATGGCAATTACGCAATTAGACCGAAATCAACGTGAAGTTAGTCCTGAGGGATTAGCACCGATGTGGGATTGAGCATCGCTATGAAAATTAATTTTCCACTTTTGGCACTTGCAGTGGGTGCTTTTGCCATTGGAACCACCGAGTTTTCACCCATGGGCTTTTTGCCTGAAATTGCCAACGATTTGTCCGTTTCAATTCCACAAGCCGGACTTCTGATTAGTGCCTATGCAGTAGGTGTCATGATTGGGGCTCCGCTCATGACCTTATGGCTGGCACGCTTTCCTAAGAAAACCGCTTTAATCCTATTGATGGCTATTTTCACGATTGGGAATGTGTTGGCGACCGTTGCACCTGATTATATGAGCTTAATGGGTGCACGTTTAATTACAAGTTTAAACCATGGTGCATTCTTTGGCTTAGGTTCGGTGGTGGCGGCCAGTGTTGTGCCTAAAGACAAACAAGCCAGTGCAGTCGCCATGATGTTTATGGGTCTCACCATTGCCAATATTGGCGGTGTGCCACTTGCAACGTGGCTCAGTCAAAATACCAGTTGGCGCATGGCTTTTGCTGCGATTTCAATCTTAGGCATTATGACCATATTGGCACTATGGAAAGCACTCCCACAAGATCACGATGTGGTTAAACCGAATGTAGCAAAAGAATTACGTGTTTTAACACGTGCGCCTGTCGTCCTTGCTTTATTAACCACGGTCATGAGCGCGGGCGCAATGTTTGCGTTATATACCTACATTGCTCCGAGCCTACATGTATTTATGCAGGCATCACCGCAAACCATCACCTTAATGTTGGTTTTAATCGGGATTGGTTTCTCCATTGGTAATCATTTGGGTGGAAAGTTTGCCGATCTATCCCTAGAGAAAACCCTGATAGGCTTCCTTATACTTTTAATGGTGATGATGCTTGTTTTCCCAGTATTAGCGCAAACAACCGTTGGTGCAGCGATTGGCTTAGTGATTTGGGGTACGGCAGCATTTGCGGTAGTACCACCACTGCAAATGCGCGTCATGTCAGTCGCAGCAGATGCGCCTGGTCTTGCCTCTTCAGTCAACATTGGTGCGTTTAACTTAGGTAATGCCTTAGGTGCCTTTGCAGGTGCAACGGTACTGAGTATGCAACTCAGCTATGCAGCAGTTTCATATGCAGGTGCCGCACTCAGCTTTATGGCCTTGATCTTGGTCTTACTGCAAATGAAGTTCGGTCTTAGCAAGAAAGCCTGTGAAGCCGTTTAAGCCTTTACACTGCTGAACCAATCAAAAAAGACCTACACTGCTGTAGGTCTTTTTTTAGTGTTTTTTGATGTTCCAGTTTCAAAAAGTCCGCAATCAGCTTGGTTGCCCAAGACTCGGTATTGAGTACCCCTTCATAGAAGCCACAATGGCTGCCTTTTTTGGTGGTCACTACCGCAATATTCGGCATTTGACGGATCATGTCTTTATACGGTTCAAAATTTTTAATATGACAGACGGGATCATCCTCTGCATTTAAAATCAGCAATGGAATGGTGACATTTTCAAATACATAGATTGGGTTTGTGGCTTGTTTATAACTGTCATAGTTCACATAACCCGCCATTTCATAATAACTCGACTCAAACTCAGCCAAGGTTTTGGTCATTAAAACTTGCGACACAGACGCTGTTTGTTGCCACGTTTGCTGATAAGGAAAAATAAATTTCTTAAACAGTTTCTTGGTCATGACCTTACTGTAAAAGGGATGCACATTTACAAAACCCAACTCCGTGTTATAACCCGGACACAGGGCAAAGGCCGCCTTAAAAGGGGTTTGACTTCCTTCTTCGCCTAAGTAACGCACCAAAAGCCCCGTTCCCGCAGAAGAGCCTACCGCATACAACGTTGAACTTGGAAATGTGCTTTGAATAAAGGCAATTTGCTCACGTAAATCATCGGTTGAACCGAAAAGATTCATTTTGGGTACAGGCATTGGAAGGTCTGCATGTCCACGGCGTAAGCACAGTGCAACACGCCAACCCGTATAGCGATTTAAGTCACGCACCACCTCACGCATACTTTCAGGAGAGCCTGTAATCGTATGCATAACCACAACCGTTGGCGTCGCTTCAGGCAAGTCATAACCGAACCACATAATGCCAGTGACCCCACCGTCTTGCATCTCTAACTGATCAAAATGATCGTATTCCAATTGAATCCGACGCTTACGAATCACATCAAAATACAAAAGATGGGCATGCGTGTTGGATAACCACGGTGTTGGTCGGTACTTTTCTTGAAGCTGTGTAAGCGCCCCAACAGTCTCTTGAATTTGCCCTTTCGGATTAATATAGAGCTTCGGTTGTTCCGCACCAGTCACTCGATCCCACGCCGTTTGGCTTAATTGGTTTAGCAAACTGAACACAGCATTCATATCAGTACCTTCTTTTTTCCTATCTTTCTTGGTGATGCATCAATTTTCGTGCCTAACTATAAATAACAAGTCACACGTTTATCATCCAGCTTGAGGTGCAAAAGCTGCCATTCGCTGTCCCATTTGTACAGCCAAGGCCTCTAACCCCGATTTAGGACGGATCATCACTTCAAAATCTACAATTTGACCTTGCTCATTAAAACGAATCATGTCAATCCCTTTGAGTTTCTTTTCGCCGACATTGGCAGAAAACTCAAGGACGACACTTAAACCATCTTCTGTAAAAAATTCACGGTGGTAGGTAAAGTTTTCAAAAACCTGAATCACATTACTTAAAATAAAAAAACCACTTGCTTACCCGGATAAGGATTAAATGCCACAGGTGAACGGAACACGACATCTTCTGCTAAAAGCTCATTTAAGATGCTCATATCACGAGTCGTGGCCATATCATGCCAGCGTACCAATGCTTGTTTTGTTGTTGCTAAACTCATTCTTATGTCCTTATGAAAGTGAATCCACTCAAATCTGCAATAAAAGCACCTTCTCTTACACCACATACGTTTCATGGAAAAGGCTACACGAGGGAAAAGATAATATTTTAGAAAATATCTCTCCCAAACCCTCTCCGTATAGGAGAGGGAGCTTTATTACAAATTTTAAGCTGATAAATTATTGTTATCGATTAAATGGTCGCAGCCAGTTCAGCGCCTTGACGAATCGCACGCTTCGCATCCAACTCACCTGCTTCTTTCGCACCACCAATCAAATGCACATTTTTACCATCGGCTTTTAATTGGTCGTACATTGCAGTATAAGACTCTTGTCCTGCACAGATAATCACGTGATCTACCTCTAAAACCGTTGGCTGATCATTCACTGTAATGTGGAGACCTTGATCATCAATTTTGTCGTAGCTTGCACCTGCAATCATTTTTACATCGCGATGTTTTAGCCCTGTACGGTGAATCCAACCCGTGGTTTTACCTAAGCTTGCACCGACTGCCTTCGCTTTACGCTGTAGAAGGTAAATTTCACGATCCGATTGCTCCAAGACTGGCTGTTTTAAGCCACCGACATGTGCATAGCTGGTATCAATTCCCCACTCATCATAGAATTTTTGTGGGTTTAAACTACCGCTTTCATCTTCATGGCTTAAGTATTCTGCTGTATCGAAACCAATACCACCCGCACCAATAATCGCGACTTTTTTACCGACAGGCTTACGCTCACGTAGAACTTCGATATAACTCAACACTTTCGGGTGATCAATCCCTTCTATAGTTAGCTCACGTGGAGTAACGCCTGTTGCAACCACGATGTCATCATAGTTTTCAGCGCTCAGTTCTTCATAAGTTGCGGTATGATTCAGCACCAATTTGATATTCGGTTGTAATTCAATTTTACGTTTGAAATAACGCAGTGTTTCGTAAAACTCTTCTTTACCAGGAATAGTCTTCGCAATATTAAACTGACCACCAATCTGACTTGCTGCATCAAAAACAGTTACTTGATGTCCACGGTCAGCAGCATAAGTCGCAAAACTCAAACCTGCAGGCCCAGCACCAATCACCGCAATATTTTTCTTAGCCGCACTTTCTTTAAAAATCAGTTCAGTTTCATAGCATGCACGCGGGTTGACTAAACACGTCGCAATTTGCATGGAGAAAATTTGATCTAAACAGGCTTGGTTACAACCAATACACGTATTGATTTCATCACTACGGCCTTGTTCTGCTTTGAGTACAAACTCAGCATCTGCAAGCATTGGGCGTGCCATCGACACCATATCCGCATCACCCTGAGCCAAAACATGTTCAGCCATTTCAGGGGTATTAATACGGTTAGACGTCACCAAAGGAATTTGAACCGAACCTTTTAGCTTCTTGGTCACCCATGTAAATGCAGCACGTGGCACTTTGGTTGCAATCGTTGGAATACGCGCTTCATGCCAACCAATACCTGTATTGATAATGGTTGCACCCGCCTTTTCAATTTCTTTGGCAAGCTGAATCACTTCTTCTAAAGTCGAACCACCTTCAACCAAATCCAACATTGAAAGACGGTAAATAATAATAAAGTTTTCACCCACTTCTGCACGAGTTCGTTTTACGATTTCAATCGGGAAACGCATACGGTTTTCATAGCTTCCACCCCATTCATCATCACGATGATTGGTACGTGCCGCGATGAATTCATTGATTAAGTAGCCTTCTGAACCCATGATTTCAACGCCATCATAGCCAGCGATTTGCGACAATTTTGCACAATTGGCAAAATCAGCAATAGTCTGATTTACTTCAGCCGAAGTCAAAGCATGGGGTTTTACAGGGTTAATCGGTGCTTGAATTGCAGATGGTGCGACGTTTTCAGCCTGATAAGAATAACGCCCAGTATGTAAAATCTGTAATGCGATTTTACCACCCGCATCATGTACAGCTTGTGTGATGACTTTATGCTTTTCCGCTTCTTCTAAAGTATCTAACTTAGAACCACCGTGAAAAGTCACACCATGATCATTCGGTGAAATACCACCTGTTACGATTAGCCCTACACCGCCAGCGGCACGCTCTGCATAAAATGCCGCCATGCGATCATAACCACCTTCAACTTCTTCAAGTCCAACGTGCATAGATCCCATTAATACGCGGTTTTTTAATGTGGTAAAGCCTAAATCTAAAGGCGCAAGTAAATGCGGATAATTAGACATGTGTACTCCTTGGCGTGCTTTCGCTGGCTGGTATTTTAAATACAAGGTTAGATCAAATTATTTAATGCAACAAGTTGCATAATGTTTATCTTTATAATCGAGATTTGTTTTTTATGCAACATGTTGCATAATGACTCTACGTCCATTTTAATTGCGAAATATTACCGAAATGTCATTAGCTCATGTTTTATTGACCAGTTTGATTGAGAAACCAAGCACAGGTATTGAGTTAGCGCGTCGTTTTGACCGTTCAATGGGCTTCTTTTGGAATGCAACACATCAACAGATATATAGAGAACTCAGCGCTATGCAGAGCAAAGGCTGGATTTCAACGATAGAAGACGATGGTGCAACCTCGCGTAAAAAAACCTATCAGGCAGAACAGCTCGGACGTACAGAACTTGCAGACTGGCTCGTAAAGCAAAGCCCACCTGCCCAGCTCCGCGAAGAACTGATGGTGAGACTGCGTGTTGAGGCTCAACTTGGTGGCAATACAGTTTTGCCTGAACTGGAACGACATCTCATCCTACACAAAGAAAAACTACAAATTTACCAAAGCATTTTTGCCAAAGATTTTGGTCATGCTGAAGAAAATGATCGTACCTTATATATTCATAAGATGATTTTACAAATTGGAATTAATTTAGAAAGTGGTTGGATTGAGTGGCTAGAGACCATGATTCCAGCTCTTAAAAACTTCGAAAAATAATAAACAACGCAAAGGATTGACCATGTCACATTATTTAATGCCAGATGGCGAAAAACTCTATGTTCGAGAATTTGGACAAGGCACACCTGTACTGGTTTTATCTGGCTTAGGGATGCAAAGTTGGCAATGGCTACCTTTTTTATATCAACACCGTAAAAAGTACCGTTTTTACATTCCTGACTGGCGGGGTTTTGGTGGTTCAGCGCAGTGCAAAATTCCCACACTGGATGCGATTTCCAGCCACTGGCAAGATTTAAACTGCTTTCTAAAACAATATGCTGATACAGCATTCCATGTCATTGCCTATTCTATGGGCGCTACGACAGCCATGCATGGCATGCAATATGGTCGCTTTCAAAACCATATCCGCAGCTATTTACACATCGACCAAACACCCAAGATTAGCGTAGATGCAGACTGGCCACATGGTTTATTTGCTGAAAAGCATTCCGATTTCAAAGCCATCCTACAAAACATTGGAGACCTATTGGCCCAAAATGCACAGTACCGTTTGGTCTCAGACTTAACAGCGTCTATGCGTACAGAACTGGTTAACCAGTGGTTGGCTTTTATTCAACTGCAAGCCACACCATCTCGAACTGCGGCTTTATTTCAAAAAGCATTTCAACAGCCACACTTGCAAAAATTCATGCTCCCAATCCAGCGTTTAGACTATATGGCTTGGTATATTCAAAATTATCTTGACCATCAAGAAGACTATCGCAGTGCGCTCAGTCAGATTGACCGACCAGCTACATTTTTTATTGGTGAAGACTCAAAACTTTATCCTGCTCAAGGACAAAAACTGATTGCTTCAAGTGTGCCGCATGCGAAAACGGTGATCTTTAAAAAATCTGGGCATACGCCTTTATTGAGTGAACCGCGCAAATTCTCTCAAGAAATTACACGTTTCCTCAACGCTACGGATGTTTGAATGTGTGTCGTATTATCAACCAAATAATGAATATTTTTATAACAACTGAAGATAAATACACTTAATCATTCCATTGTAATGACAAAAAATCAGATCAGTCCGATAAAACATCAATGCTTAGGAATTAAAAAAGGCATCTCTAAGAGATGCCTTTTTCTTATGCTGCATAGGTCTGCTTGAGATAAGCAACAATATCTGCCGACTCAAACAAAGCTGTTTCAGTGTTCGGATCAACCAAATATGGCACTTGAATATCACGCCCCATCACCTGCATAACTTGCTCACGCTTTCCACCTGCCAAAGGTACATATTTGCCCGGCTTTAAACGCAGTACTGCTGGGCCTTGATCTTGCCAACGTTCTTTAGGCACATTATGAAACTTAAAAGGGAGCTCCAACTCGGTCAGCAAACCACGGACAATCCGAGTATAAGGACTGGCTTCAAATCCCCAAAGTTGTAACAGCTGTTCTGGCGCTACGCGATCTTTAATACTCTTGTTGATCCACACTCCACTCGCACCATTTACCAATGTCCCGACATAAGCAACATAAGGTGTTTTGGGATAATGTGCATACTTTTTCGGTGTTTTACCACTGCGGCCATACTGTTCAAATAAGTAGTGAATAATATCTTCAGATTCGTACAGCTTGGTGTCTGTATTTTCATCAAGTAAAAAAGGAAATTGGGTTTTCCCACCCAACTGTTTCACCAAAGGGCGATATTTAGTTCCACCCTTAGGACATGGATACACTTCATAATCTAAGTTCAACAAAGTCAATACTTCACGCACACGACGACAATATGGCGAGCCTTCAAACTCATAGAGCTTTAAAGGTTGCTCAGGTTGTTTAGGATGCGGCGTTCCTGTTACACCACGTCCACCTTGCGCAAGCCCAGAAAAAAGAGCCTGAATCACTTTAATTTGATGCTTCACCATATTACACGTCCATATCTTTTGTTGATGTTGTTATGAGTCTGGTTGGTGCTTATGCATCGACCAGTTTTTCTTTTGCAATGACAATGCCGTTATTATCCGCATAGAGATAATGACCTGATTGAATGGTGACACCACCAAAATGCAAGCTGATATCAACTTCCCCTACACCTTTACGGTTACTTTTTTGTGGAATAGCAGCTAAAGCATGCACACCTAAATCTAGTTCAGCAATCGCATCTACATCACGGACACAGCCATAAATCACCACACCATTCCAGTGATTTTTGACTGCTGACTCTGCAATTAAGTCTCCCATCAAGGCACAGCGCATCGAAGCGCCACCATCCACAACCAATACTTTACCCGTACCATCTGTTGCTAACAGCTCTTTCACCCGAGAGTTATCTTCAAAGCATTTAACCGTAACCACCTGACCACCAAAGGTTTTACGCGCACCATAGCTCTTAAAGAACTTACCATCCATTGATGGGCTGACCACTTGTAAATCAAGTTCAGGATGATCATCCAATAAATCGCATGTCACAAATGCTGTCGTCACTACACTTCCCCTCATTTTGTCTTTTGTATGCGTAAATTATCATATATTTCAAATTTTTCGGTCTGCGTTTGGGCAGCCTCGACCATAGTATGAGCCACTTGTTCTGCTGTCACTGGCTTATATTTAAAATGCTTTGGTATAAAATGCGATAGTTTGGTATAAGCCTTTTGGAAAATATCTTCCAACATGCGACCTTCATTACGCTGTCCGATCAGTAAGGATGGCTGCAGAATACTAACCTTATATAAATCGAGTCCTCGAATAGTCTCTTCAAGCTCACCTTTGACGCGATTATAGAAAATTTTTGAATTGGCTTGCGCCCCCAAGGCACTGATCAACACATAATGGGTTTTGGTCAAAACAAACAATTCAGCAAAATGTGCATTCACCACATAGTCGATGGCATAAAACTGCTCTTTTGAGCCAGCTTTCTTTAAAGTCGTCCCCAAACAACTAAAAGCATGACTGTAGCCCTGAACATCTTCATGGTTGAGTAATAAAAAATCATCCAACTCCAGTTGCTGAACTTTGTCATAGTGATCGAGCTGCACATTATGCTTTCTGACCACAGCCAAAATTTTGCTACAACTTGGCAGTTGTTGTAATTGTTGAATCAGGTTTAAGCCCACCAAACCGGTTGCTCCAATCACAATCGCTTGTTCTATATTTTGTTTCATTTTTATACAAACTCCCATGCAGATGGCTAATCTTACCTTTTCTTTAGAATTTTTATGTATCTTAAATATAGTCAAAGCATGTCAAGACTTGACTTCACTGCGTATATTAATCAAAATATGCCACTTGTTTACGGGCTGGTGATTGTTCTTCTGATGTGGTTTTCAGTTTGAATTTCAGCCCGCCCAGACCAATCTATTTCAAGGAGTGCACGAGTGGCAAACTCTGCTCAAGCTAAAAAACGTGCTCGTCAAAACGTTAAAGCACGCAAACACAACGCAAGCTTACGTTCTATGGTTCGTACTTACATCAAACGTACAGTAGCTGCTATCGCTGCTGGTGATTACGCAGTTGCTTCTGAAGCATACAAAACTGCTGTACCAGTAATCGACCGTATGGCTGATAAAGGCATCATCCATAAGAACAAAGCTGCTCGTCATAAGAGCCGTTTAAATGCACAAGTTAAAGCTTTAGCTAACTAATTTATGCATTAAAAAAAGCCCTTTTTAAAGGGCTTTTTTTGTATCTATTTTTTGAAATTTCACAGTGCGCACACCTTTTTAGCACATCTGTTCCTTAACAATACAGCTTAAAACCCAAATAAAATCTAGCAAGTGCTCTCTAGCACCTACGAGAACACCTACCTACAAAAAAAGCCCCCTTTTAGGGAGCTCGTTTTCATTTCATGTTAAAGCATTTGTCAGATGAGCAGTGGTTTAATTCAAAGATTGAGTTTTCAGGTTTTTCACTAAAATATCAATGTTTCTTGATGTTGCCCCAGCTAGAATCAAGCTTGTATTTTGGTTCAGCATTGTCCATCTTTGATTATTATTTCCAGAGCAACTATATCGAATTGCAATTTGACGGTTATTTACCAAATTACCCGAGTTTAAATCTAAGCACTGTCCTGATTGTTTAATGGCAGACGTCGTGGCATCCATTGACCACACTTGTGCTGCATTATTCGCCACACAGTCAGTCAAGGTGACTTTAGCACTTCCTCCATTACCCGTTAGACACTGCCCCATAGCCGCTTTGCTATGGATACGTCCTAAACTGTCATAAACCCACTGCTCAGTATCATCAGCAGTACAAGCCGATGGGCCACTAATGTAAACATCCATTTTTTGGTTAGATGCCAGCTCTGTTTTCAAGCAATTCTTGTTATTTTTCAACAATCCACTTTGTGCAAGTGGGTCATCTTGTTGTAAACCTAGCTGTTTGATAAAAGCATTGAGTGCATCAATCGCAGCAGGTACATCTTTGGCTAAATCATCATAATAAACATTTACCCAACGATTTAAACGCATCCACCTAGTTTCTTGCTCTTCATAACGCTCAATTACCTGCTGCGCAGCTAAACTCATCTCATTTTTATATGACTTATAAGCCTGATAAAGCATTGAACCATTTGGTGACAAAACAATAAGATTGTTCGCCGCTTGATTCAGTAGCTCTTGCTCAAGTAGGGGCAACTCTACATCGCGTAAGGCTTTATAACCCTGTGCTTTCCCAATCTTAACAGCAGGTGTAATAGCCGTAGTATATTGGGGAATCACTGTAGTCGATAATAATTTGGCAGCAGCATTGGCCTGCTTACAATATAAATCAACTTTTTGAGGGTGATCTGCAAGCGCTAAATTGACATGTAATTTATTGGCATTACTACCTAATCGTGTCGGAGCCAGTGCAATATTGGTTACTGTATTTGGATACTGTACATTTAACCAACATGCATCCTGATTTAACGCCGTATTTGCAGTGGGTAAATCATAGACATTGCCCCAGTTTGAACGTGCCGCAGGATATAGTAGCCCAACCTTTGCAACAGGGTCATAGCCACCCAAAATGGTCACTACAGGCTCACCAAAGACACGTGGGCGTAAATAGTTTTGCTTTGGTTGATACCAAACAGGTGCAGCAGAATCTGGCATAGTCGGCTGAACCACTTCCATCTGCCTTGTTACTTCATTCCATTTTTTATAGCCCGTAGGTGAAGTCTTATCCCACACATAGCGGTTAAAGTGCGGTTGAATTTTTAAATAAGTGCTATAACCCGTATAGTGGGTATAACGTGAAACTGAGCTTGATGCATAACCACCAGACATTGCATCTCGGCTATGTGGATATAAAGCTAAAAAATTTGCAATTCCTGTAGAAGAAGCCCATAAATCCTTATTATTCCAAATCAAATTTCCCCGCATCATATTGCGATACGGAATATAACCCCAACCACTATCCGCATGATGTGAAGTCCAAAACTGGTTATCACCTTCCTGCCCAGGATAATGCCCCAGTCCATAGTGATGTCCAATTTCATGACTAAACTCATTTCCAACCGAATCATACAACGTCAGCATGCCGTTACCACCACTTAAGCCATGATTACTTTCGCCATTGGCATATTTTCCACGACTATGGTGTGCAACTACGGTTTGGGTTAATTGTGGTTGATTCTGACTTGCCATCGAAGCACTGGTAATGCCCCAGTTTGCTAGGTTAATGCCCACGCTAAATGTCGACTTACCCACGTTTTCACGCATGTCACCCTCATAAACTCCGCCTTGGCTGGTGCTTGCCGTATCGTAAATCGTCCCGTCTGCAATCATGACGCGATCCAACTGAATATCATCATATTTTGCAACGGTCATTTCAGCAGCTGGAATCGTTTGAAAGTAATCTGAACCTGCCCGAACAGGATCATTCAGCATATAGTGACCATTGGAAACAGGAGGAGCCGTTAACATACCGATACGAATATTGTTTAAGACCAACTCTCCCGGAGAGGCAAAATCAATTTTATCTTCCGCGATTTGCCCCTGACGACCATGAGAATCTTTAAGCTGAATACGCAAACCCGGACGTATTTCATCCCAATTGAGTTGAGCACTCCACGCACGCTTACTATATTGCACACGTGCACGCTCATCGGTATTGGTTTGATCAGACTGAGGAATCTGAGTTGGATCGTTAAATGTAACTGTGCGGAGCAACTGATTATTCATGTAAATATCAGCACTCAGACCATCAACTTTCCCCATGCTATCAGTTGGCGTAACTAACAATAGCGCTTCTTTTTCCATCGTCAGACGTGGCATTTTTTTACTTTCATTACCATTTGGATCAACCACATGACTCTGACCAAATTGCAGCATTGCTTCGAAACTACCAGTTAAGTCATTTCGTATCACACGTGTTTTTGAGTTTGCATCGTAATCAAAATAACCCAATGTATTTACATCAGCCACATCCTGTGTAGGCTCCGCATAGGTTTTCACTACAGGCGTTGTAGAGTTTTCGGTTCCACTTTCTCCACCACCTCCACCACACGCAGCTAACATCAGTGTTACAACGCAAAGACTTAGCTTGCAATACAAGAACTCATTCACACTTTTCACATCTTCCCCCAAAATAGTCACAAATAAAAATTAAAAAATCATTAATAATTCATATAAATCAAAAGCTTAATTATTTAACACTATTTTCTATACATATTCAATTTACATAATTTGTCACTTCAGGACATATTTTTTATCGGTCTTGAAACTAATGTCCGAAAAATAAAAGTTCTGTGACAGGGCTTGAATTTATGAAAAATAATGATGAGTTATACATTTGAATTTGCACCAATATAGTGCCAATATTTGTCAGTTAATTTTTTAAAAAAAGATATTTCAATTAATTTTCTTTGTAAGCACGTAGCTTATTCTAATTTTTAAATCCAAAATGATTAAAATCCCATAAATAAATTATGGTATTCTGTTTTCTTATAATGAAACCACATAGAATGTTCTACTGGGGAATAGCATGATTAATAAATTTCTTCCAACACTTGAAAAATTCCAACCGACAGAACAACAATATATTGAGTATTTTCATGCCAAAGGTGAAAAAGACATACTCGCCAAAGTCATCTCAAATATGCGCGGAACCGCAGAAATTCAGGCCTCTCAGGGCGTTGACGCATGGTTAGGCTATGGCGTCTATTTACCTGCAATTGAACGTATTTTTGCACTGCACCAAGGGGAAACGGAAGCTGAGTTTTATGACCGTACTCAATATCCAGCCGATGTTGTCAATGCTTATACCCTTTCGAATCATGAGATTGCCACGCTCATTGCTGCAGATAAATACAATCGTATTCATCAGCACAGCGTAGCAGTGAATACCTCATTATGGCCTTTAAATGATGAAGGCCTAAGTATCGACTTGCTCGATTTTCCCAATCGACTCAAAGCAAAAAGTTAAACTTATGTGGTATATCATTCAATAACGGTGACAAATGATCGATCTATAAATCTCGTATATTCTTTTTTCGTTCAAACAACTGTCTAAATGAAGCAACGAGATTTATAGCTGATTTTTATTAATAAACAAATCACTTACAGATTTTGAAACTCATGAATATTCAGTTCATTCATTTCTCCGCGCCAAATCCATTTCAATTTTGATTCCAAAAACACATCTCCCTCAAACCACACAAAAAGACCTTCCATCATTTTCGGCCAGTCTTCTTTGGTCACAATCGTGCGCCCTGAAATAACCGCCAAAATCGCAGCTAAAATCGTGTCATGACTGACCGCAAGGCTCAAACCATAAGGGTTGTTCGGATGCGTGTTATATATAAGCTCCAATACATCTACGACGCCATGAATCGGATGCTTCATACCGGGTAAGGCATTATTCACAAAGCTATTAATAAATCCTAGAGCACCTTGACGCTGAAAATAAGGGCCGGCTTGCTTAATATCCAAAACAAAACTGCCTGGCTCAACCAATAAACCTTGTTCGATAATTTCAATACGGTGGGTATTCGGCTCAAGGGTTTGTCCATCTGCCCCTTGAATCATTAGTGCAGCGGTATCAATACAACGTTGAATTGGGCTAGAAATACAGTGTTGTATCACTCGATCTGTATTATCGATCAGATAGGAACCCCACGCCTCCGCCAAATCTCGCCCTTGATGCGTCAACTGTAAATCATAGCCTGCAAGCCCCTGACCCGTAACAACTTCACGAATGGAATGACGTGTAAATAACGTCACTGGCGTTTTTGCATCTGGCAATAAATCGATTGCCTTCAACATACTAGGCGGGAGTAACTCTAAGGCCATAATCACTAGCAACTCAATAATTCAAAAAACACTATAGCACGCTCAGTTTTTAGCTCAAGCCGACGAAGGCATTAGTTCAAGTGCTTGTAATGCCAGTTTTTTCATATCGTTATTTCGATATGCAATAAAACCGCCATTCAATAAACTCAATCTTTGGTTATATACGAATGGTCGTCCCTGAAAATCAACTAAACCACCACCGATTCGCTCTAATAAACACTGTCCAGCACTGGTATCCCACTCACTCGTTGGGTGAAAGCGTGGGTAAATATCGACTCGGTCTTCCAACACCATGCAGAACTTATATGCACTCCCTGCACGATACTCTTGAATAGGCGTAAGTTTTTCCAACTGCTCTAAATATACTTGATACTGCGGCTTACTCTGACTACTTTGACTTAAGCCGACTTGAACAGCACTGTGGTTTTCAACTGGAACATATTCAGACCATACGTCTTTTTCCATATTGTATTTTAACGGCTGACCGTGTAGTGGACAGAAGTAAACTTGCTGTTCACATGGAATAGCCAACACCGCAAAAGTTGTATGCGCACCTTCGATAAGACTGAGATTGATAGTGAATTCTGGACGTTGATGCAAAAATTCTTTCGTACCATCTAAGGGATCAAGCATCCAAAAAGACTGCCACTGCTGTCTATGCACATGCTGCCCTTCTTCAGAAAGAACAGGCAAATGAGGAAAGGCTTTGTTTAAAGCATCGGTAATAAATTGATTGACACGATAGTCAGCTTGCGTAACTGGTGAATGATCGGATTTTCGTTCAACTGTAAAATCACCACCTGCAACATAAGCTTGATACTCTGCTCGTAAAATCTCGCACGCTTGAGTCACAATCGGTACAAGTTGCAATATCAGCGCATCTTGAGGTGCAGTTGTGGGCTTAAACATGAGACCGCCTTTTATTCATTAAGTTATAGATTGAGAAGTTCATCTATTGGGATAGCAGCCTACTGATCGCCTCGTATTCAACGGTATACAGTCACCTCAGAGTGAGAACACGCGAACACTTTTTCAACACTGCCTTAAAAATATTATACGCCTAAGACACTCAGGAAATATCACTCAATTCCAATTCTTCTTTTGACTTTGGGTTGAGTAGTCCAATCAACCTGACTTTACCTTTACCCACACCTTAAATATTGAGACTAGAGAAAGTCACCAGCTGACCGTTTCTAATTTGTGCTTACTCTTAATTTCTTTTCAGCTTTATACATCCAATTGATTACTTTAGGAAAAATCATCGCGCAAAAAAATCCCACGCATGGGAGCGTGGGATATAAAACAAGAAAAGCTACAGCGCTTTAATTTGGAGTACAGTATAAACCTGTATTTTAAATACATCAATTAAAAAATGCGTTATACCTGCAGTTTTTTTAAATTACGGTACATCTACTCATTTTTATCTGAACACTTCACTTCTAATTGATACTCATCCTGCGTCACTTTGATCTTAATCCTTTGATACTTTCTTTTATTCGGATCCATAGCCGAACTAGCGACTTCATGCAAAAACTTTCGATCATTCATAAGCTCGCTATATGCTTTATAACCAATCAAAATCTTTTCAGGCTTTTTATTTTTGGAAATTAATTTTTTTAGAATATCGTCTAGTTCATTTGCAGTAACAATTGACATATCGAAGCAACTCAAAATAAAAAAGATTATCCATGAACAATATGATCAAAAGATGTCAGAAATCATCTTTCTCACTATTTTCATTTCAATAGCAAAATGAAAGCCCGATCAGTATCAAAACAAATCGGGCTTTTTGTCTGTAATCACTTAGACCAGAAAGTTATTATAATAAAAAACCTGTTTACCTCTCTCCAAATAAACAGGCTTAACTGCACAAACATCATCTAATCATTATATTTTCATTACTTTATGTCGCACACTTTACAGCCCAAATATTTCAAATAAATGAAACCTTAGGGTTTTTAACACAATTGAATACTTAATCATCATTACGTAAAAAGGTTAACTCATATTCATCATGCGTAATTTTAATCTTGGTATTGCGATAAGTCCGCTTATTTGGATCTAAAGATGAACTCATTACATTTTCTGCAAATTTTTTATTCGACATAAATTTTGCATAGAGCATATAACCAATACGGATTTTTTTAATGGCCTTTTTCTTACCTTTTGCTTCATATTTATCTAAGGTTTCATCTAAAAAATCTAAATTTAACTCACTCATCCATTCCTCTCTATTTTATTCTCATTCGCCACATCTTTTTTAACCGATTCTTGTGTAAATAACCAGCAAAACCACTTTATTTTTATTTTTGTCAAAAAACTTACTTTTATTGCATTATTGAGCTGGATACAACGAATCTTTCTCCGTCAGCTGAGGTGGTTTATATTTAGTTTCAAACATAAAAAATCACCCTCAGGTGGTGTTAATGGTATCGATGTAAAATGAACATTTGATGAAACAGATTAGATAGACATGAAAGCCGAATAGCTAAGTGGTACTGAAAAGCTGACAAAACCAATGATGCAGTCCGTTGTAATCCATGGCTGATTTAGGTCAGCAGCAACAGTAGCGGCTTTTGGAGAATAATGGCAGCTCTAAGCGTTCTCATCGAATATTTATAAAAGCGTTTCCTTCTTCATTAAAGTGAATCATTCCTAATGCTGAAATTTCAATATTGCAGTGGATCAATGTGCAGTTAACACATCTTATATGTTCTTACTTAAAAAATTGAGATCTCGTATTCTTCAATTTTTGACAATGGGCTATGCAAGCCCGTAATCTTATACAGCTATACGCTATAATTACGCCATATTTGCATAAAGCAAAACTGCTAAATCGGTTGCTAACTGTTTTCTATCGCGATTGCTGAACTTTGAAACCTTGGAGATTTTTTGAGTGGAAAAGCCAATTATCATTTTTGATATGGACGGTACATTACTGGATCTTGCCTATGATGATTTTATTTGGAATCATCAGCTTCCTATCCGTTATGCTGAACAACACCAGTGCTCTTTAGAACAAAGTACTCAAGCGCTATTTCAGTTTTATCAAACCCATAATCACACACTCAATTGGTATTCTACGCGCTTTTGGACAGCCAAAGTCGGCGTAGATACACTCGCCTTACAGCAGGAATTTAAGCATAAAGTTAGCCTGCGTGAAGGCTGTCTTGAACTTCTCGACTATTTAAAAAGTAACGGCTACCCTTGCTGGCTTGCCACCAATGCGGACTGTGAGGGACTCAAGTTCAAACTCGAACACACGAAACTAGCCTCATATTTCGATGTCATTATTAGCAGCGAAACCCTCGGTCATGCCAAAGAGTTTACTGAGTTTTGGCAACATCTCCATAAACGCCATCCTTTTGCAACCACACAGTGTTACTTTATCGATGACACTGAAAAAGTACTAAAGGGTGCTGAAAGTTATGGTATTCAAAACCTATTTACCATTGCTCAACCCTCATCACTAGGTCAAAGCAAGACATCCAGCCCTTATCCTATCTTAAATCAGCTCACCGATTTAATTCCGTATTTAGAGCAAGCTGAGGTCACGGCCAAATATGCGTAAATCCACTTTAGCGGAAGATACTGTCGGCATGCGCATTGACAAATGGTTATGGGCAGCACGTTTTTTTAAAACGCGCTCCATTGCTAAAAATGCAATTGAGGGGGGCAAAGTTCACCACAATGGCGAACGTGTCAAAGTGTCGAGAGAAGTTCGGGTTGGAATGGAACTCACCATACAACAAGGTATTGACAAGAAAACCGTAGTGATTAAAGAACTCTCTGACGTGCGTGGCCCCGCTCCTGTTGCACAAAAATTATATGAAGAAACTGAAGTCAGTATTACACGACGGGAATTGATTGCAAGCCAAAGAAAGTTGCATAATCTAGCTCGACCTGATCATCGTCCAAGTAAAAAAGACCGACGCGATATCAGTAAGTTTAGACAAGAAAATGATCAACAATTTGACCAATATTGGTCTTATAATGATGATGAATGACATGCGTCATATTGTGTCGCACACGATCTGACTTTTATAGAAGATACAGACTAAATCTGTCACTATACTGAGCATATTCAGTAAATATCCGTGACATCGTTTTGAGGTTGTAAGATGGATGATAATAAAAGCAAGGCGCTCAATGCTGCGCTAAGCCAAATTGAAAAGCAGTTTGGTAAAAACACAGTAATGCGTCTTGGCGATAACACCGTACAAGCTGTTGAAGCGGTATCAACGGGTTCTTTGACACTTGATATTGCACTAGGCATTGGCGGCTTACCGAAAGGTCGTATCGTTGAGATTTATGGTCCTGAATCTTCAGGTAAAACAACCATGACTTTACAAGCGATTGCCGAATGTCAAAAAGCAGGTGGTACATGTGCATTTATCGATGCAGAACACGCTTTAGACCCACAGTATGCGCGTAAACTTGGCGTAGATATTGACAACCTCTTGGTTTCTCAGCCTGACCATGGTGAACAAGCACTTGAAATTGCAGACATGCTGGTTCGCTCTGGTGCTATTGACCTCATCGTTGTCGATTCTGTTGCAGCATTGACACCACGTGCGGAAATTGAAGGTGAAATGGGCGACTCGCACATGGGGCTCCAAGCACGTTTAATGAGCCAAGCATTACGTAAAATTACAGGTAATGCAAAACGTTCAAACTGTATGGTGATTTTCATTAACCAAATTCGTATGAAAATTGGTGTAATGTTTGGTAGCCCTGAAACCACGACTGGTGGTAATGCGTTGAAATTCTATGCGTCTGTGCGTTTAGACATTCGTCGCGTAGGTCAGGTCAAAGAAGGCGATGAAATCGTTGGTTCTGAAACCAAAGTAAAAGTTGTCAAAAACAAAATGGCACCTCCATTCCGCGAAGCGCTTTTCCAAATCCTATATGGTAAAGGCGTCAACCACTTGGGCGAACTTGTAGACTTAGCTGTTCAACAAGAAATCGTACAAAAAGCAGGTGCTTGGTATTCATACCAAGGTGATAAAATTGGTCAAGGTAAAAACAATGTGATCCGTCACCTTGAAGAAAACCCTCAGTTGGCTGAAACCATTGAGAAAATCATTCGAGAAAAACTACTGACGACTGCAAACGCTGCGCCTGTAGAAGAGAATGAAGAAGAGCCAGACTTTTTAGATGCTTAATTAAAGGTATCGAAAAAGATTAAATGTTATTAGACGACATTTAGGCTTACACTAAGAAACGCCCTACGGGGCGTTTTGTTTATTCAGATCTATTTCATAGCCGATTATGCCTAATTCAAAATTCCCCAAACTTCTTGACTATGATGCTCTCAAACAACAATTTGGTGAGGATGAATCCCCTCCTACTCAATACGGCCACACGCAGGTAACACAAGAAACTGATGATGCTTTAGATTTTGATGAAGAGAATCAGCCCAAACCCACAGGTTTAACAGGTTCCCGTCTACGCTCTTATGCCTTTGCTGTATTAACACGTAAGGAATATTCAAAAGCAGAATTGATTGAAAAATTGGCTACATGGGCGATGCACCGTGAAGAAGTGATTAAACTGGTTGAAGAGCTTTCAGCACAAAACTATCAGAGTGATCAACGTGTGGCTGAGATCACTTTATCGAGCCAAAAGCGTAAAGGCAAAGGCCCTAATCGCATTAAACTGGCGCTTAAAACTAAAAAAATTGACACTGGTTTAATTTTAGAAGAACTGAAAGAAACAGATTGGGTCGAACAAGCCTATCAACTCAAAGTTAGAAAGTATGGAACTGAGGTCGCAACAGATCCAAAACTAAAAGCCAAACAAATCCGTTTTTTAATGTATCGTGGCTTTGAAATGGACGCGATTATGAAAGCGATTTCTAGAAAAGTGGAAGATTAAACGGCTATTTACCTGCACTAGCCTACACATGATTGATCTATCATCTAGCTATATCAAGAAAACGTAAACAGGCTTATGATCTATTAAATCTTAGATGCTAAAATCTAATTTACTGTAGCTCATAAGCTGACCAAGGGATGCCTAAGTTACCTTTATGTAGTGTCATCTTAAAACCACCATCAACACTCGTATTATAGTATTCACTAGATCTTACTTTGAGACGTCGCACCTCACCATCAAACATTCGAACATCCAAATAATAACTTGGATATCTATTTCTTCTCGTACCGCTCTCACTCTTCTCCTTATTTATGACCTGCACATCTTAAGAACTTAAAATACTGTTATCATTTATGTTATACACAATACCTACCAAACTCACAGAATAAATACCGACAATAGGTAGAGCAAGTGCGATCACCATGATCATTTGCCGCTTCATTTTTTGAGCAAACTTCTTTTTAAATACAACATATAGAGCTGATAGCAAAAAGCTCATACATATCAATGAATAAAATAAAAAAGCTAAATCGTGGTGCTGGATAATATCCCGTAAAAATAAAATATTGCATGCAAGCATAATTAGAAAAGCCAGCATCTCGGTAGAGATTTTAGCCTTTTGCATATAAACAATATAAAAATTACGATGCTTTGGATAACTAAGATATAGATAAACCAATGCCATACCATGAAATAAAAAATCTGACCAATCAAATATAGTAGCTAAAAAGAAAATAATAACCGTCAATGAATCTAAAATTTTTCTAATTCTTAATGCATATTTTAAATATTTTTGTTGCTGTTCACTGGAAATATTTTTTGTATGTTCTTGTATAAAATTTTGTTCTTGCTCTCGCTTATTGACGGCCTCAATATCTTCAAAATGCGCCATAAACATATTACAAATTCTTTTATATGACTCAAAATCTGAACTAATATTGACAACTTGATGATGCTGATCGACCAACAATAGACGACTTCTTTTTTAAAATGTAAGATTTGGTAGCCTTTTATTTCACTATAGAGTACTTTTTTGACTGAAAAAACTTTACGATAGAGAAGATGGTCTTCATTAAAAACAATTTCGGTATTTATACTTTCCAACAACAAATAAAAAATACAGAATAAAACACACAAGCAAGATAGAAAAATACCTACGACAATATAATTTGAGAATCCATTTGAAATAAAATATAGATTTGAGAAATAGATAAAAATAATGGTAATTGCAAAAAATAGAAGAATACTTTTCACTTTCTCAGAGGATTCAATACTTACGACTAGACCTGCATCAATGCCATAGTAATCTTTCATTTTTATTCTTATATATTTATAAATATGGTGGCAACCCTACCAGCAAGCCTTCGGCACATCATATTTCTACTACCGTTGCTACCTTCCGGTCCTGGCGGGGTTCGTAGAGTACAATTGCGAAGTAACCGGCAGGGCTACCATTGCAAGAACAGAGTATAGAGATTTTTCCCTAAGTTGCAAGCCTATAAACGACTTTTCAATAAGTATTTCATTCAATTGACTATTTATAAAACAAAATCAAGAAAAATCGCTCATTTTTTGGTAACGACTAGGCTACATTCATTTACCTAAATATACGACAACAATGTAAAAGGTTATTGCAATTCATAACGTTGCCGTTTTTAATGAGGGAAATGAATTTTGTTTGATGTGTCCCCCATCAAAGCCTTATAACACGGATATTTTATGATGCTAAAGAAGCATAGCCTATGTGCCCTCACCCTACTTTGCACAACGCCTGTTTTCGCCAATATTCCAATTGAATCTCGCGGCTTAAGCCAAGCAACGAACAATAGTGTCAATCCAACCAGCGTCGCAGTAGACACAGGTGCGAGTGCAACAGCAACCAATATTAATTGGCAAATCATGCAAAAGAACCAACAATTAGAAAGTGATTTGCGTAGCTTACGCGGTAAACTTGAAGAGCAAGACAACGAGATCGCTCAACTCAAACATGAGTTGGAAAATCGTTACGCTGACCTAGATCAACGCTTAGAGTTACTTCAGCAAAAAGTAGACCCTGAAGCGAGTACCACAACGGAGGATAACCAACAGGATACTCCTCCCAGTAACACCACAATCACCAACCCCAGCAGTAACACAACCGCAGCCGCAGTAAACAAAGCACCTGTAGTGGTCAGTACACAAAACACATCAGAGCCATCTGAGCTAGAAAAAGCCGCGTATACTGTCGCATTGGATGCCTATAAGCAAGGTGGTGCGAAGAAAGCGATTGCACCCATGCAAAATTTTATTAAAAACAATCCCAACAGTGTTTACATCAGCAATGCATATTTCTGGTTAGCGGAATTTAATTTAGCGATTGAACCTACCAACTATGCAGAAGCGAAAAAGAACTACGGGATTGTGGCAAACCAATACCCAAACTCTTCGCGCGCACCTCGAGCCGTCTATCAACTCTATAATATTACCAAAGAAGTGGATAAAAACTCGACTCAGGCCAACCAATACAAAGCCAAACTTCTTAAGCAATATCCCAAGTCTGAAGAAGCCTCTTTCTTTAAAAAATAATTTTCCTACAGATATAAAAAAAGACACGCGAAGTGTCTTTTTTTATCTTTGGATTAAACTTAACGCACAATGCCACGCTCTGACTGTTCTAAGGAGTCAATGAGCAATTGTACCTCAGCGACTTCAGGCAAAATTTCTGCACGGATACGTTCTAAAGCCTGCTCTGTCGTCAAACCTTCTTTATAGATCAGTTTAAATGCTGTACGTAAACCTTGAATCACATTTTTAGACCAACCTTTACGACGCATACCTTCAACATTCATCGCAAAAGCATGTGCAGGATTACCAGAAACCATCACATAAGCAGGTACATCTTTCACAATCAATGATGCACCACCAATCATGCTATAAGAATCAATCTTACAGAATTGGTGTATACCCGAGTTACCGCCGACAATCACATAGTCACCTACGTGAACATGGCCAGCCACGCCGACGTTGTTTGCAAAAATATTATGATCACCGACCACACAGTCGTGCGCAATATGCGTATTTACCATCAATAAATTATGGCTACCAATCTTGGTTATACCGTGATCCTGAACCGTGCCACGGTGTAAACTACAATGTTCACGAATTTTATT
This sequence comes from Acinetobacter sp. P1332, assembly GCF_044057475.1. NCBI lineage: Bacteria > Pseudomonadati > Pseudomonadota > Gammaproteobacteria > Moraxellales > Moraxellaceae > Acinetobacter > Acinetobacter sp. P1332. The sequence continues at coordinate 1,360,739 of NZ_CP171157.1, read as the reverse complement.
ATGGTCACCAATTTCTAACCAGGTTTCTTCACCTGCATATTTTAGATCTTGGCAGACCTCTCCCACGCTTGCGAATTGGAAAATTTCATTGTGTTCTCCAATACGCGTATAACCACCGACCACTACGTGCGAATGTAACTGCGTACCTGCACCAATAGTGACATTTGGACCAATAATACAATACGGTCCAATCTTTGCATCTGCTGCAATCACGGCAGATGCATCGATGATTGCTGTTGGGTGAATAAATTCGTTATTGCTCATGATTGCTCTATTTTCTGATGCGAAACCATAATTTCCGCAGATGCTGCTACTACACCGTCAACGGTGGCAATACAATTATATTTGTAAATACCACGTTTCTGCATAACCAATTCTGATTTTAACACCAATTGGTCACCTGCAACGACTTGCTTTTTAAAGCGAACTTTCTCTGCCCCTGCGAACAAGAACAAAGAACCTTCACTTGGTTTCTCATTGTTCATGATGAAACCAAGAATACCTGAAACTTGCGCTAATGCTTCGACAATCAAAACACCAGGCATAATTGGATAATTAGGGAAATGGCCTTGAAGAAATTCTTCATTAATAGACACATTTTTATACGCCACAATTCCATTTTCAGTCACATCAACAACACGATCGACCAATAAAAAAGGATAGCGGTGTGGTAAGTACTCACGAATAGTTTGAATCGTCATTGGCAATTCAGGTTTCGTGAAACTAGTAGAATTCGACTCAGTCATCATATTTCTATTTACGCAATTTAATTGTTGATTCAAGGGACTCAATTTGAGCCTGCATATGATCAAGTTTTTTTACCAATTGGGTCAATGGCACATCTGCTAATTGTCTTAAACGAACAACGGTGCGTTTCCACTTTTGATTTTCAAACAGTCCAATTCCTGAAGAATATGTTCCAGCCACAGAAATATTATTTGTGACCATTGACATTCCAGTTAAAGTGACATTATCAACAATATTTAGGTGCCCTGCAATTGCAGACCCACCACCTACGATGCAATTTTTGCCAATAGTTGTACTACCCGCAATTGCCGTATTGGCAGCAAAAGCTGAATTGGCACCAATTTTAGCGTTATGGGCGATTTGCACAAGGTTATCAATAATGACACCATCTTCCAAAATTGTGTCATCCAATGCACCGCGATCAATACTACAATTTGAACCAATCCGTACATCATTTCCAATGATGACTGAACCCAATTGAGCAATTCGATGCCATTTCCCTTGATAAGGGGCAAAACCAAAACCCTCACTACCAATCACAGTATTGGCATGAATACGGACACGATCACCAATTTTGCATGACATCAAATTTACATGCGATTCAATTAAACCACCGCGGCCAATTTCAACCCCATCATGTATGCTGACATGTGAATGGATAATCGTGTCATCGCCAACAACGCAATTTTCACCGATGACCACATAATGACCAATATAAGCAGTATCTGAGATGATTGCTGATGGATGTATCTGTGCAGTGCTTTCTATACCCTGCTCAGTGTGTTTAACCTCAAAAGCATGGGTTAAAATGGCAAAGGCTAAATAAGGATTGGCAACAACAATAAAGTTTTGATGTTCAACCAAGTGATCCTTCAGATCAGCTGTAACAATAAATGCTCCAGCTTTAGACTGCTGTGCTTGCTCTAAGTACTTTTCACCATTTACAAATGCAAGATGTCTAGATTCTGCTGAATCTAGACTTGCTAATCCCTTAAGGATTAAATCAGCTTGACCTACACACTCACCTTGGACTAAACGAGCAAGATCTTCTAAGCGATACTGTTGAGGATTCATTGATTACTTAATTGCGTTAACCTTTTGAATCATTTTATCAGTTAAATCATACTTAGCGTCATAGGCAAGTGCTGAGTTTTTATTCAAAACAACATCTAATTGATTTTCTTTACGCAATTGTTCAGCAACTTGCTTCACTCGACCATCAAATACACTACGTACTTGCTGAATAGAGCTTTGCACACTGCTTTGCATGGTTTGCTGCAAAGTATTGAACTCGTTCATTTTGGTTTGATACTGAGTCACCATTTTTTGCTTATCCGTAGCGCTCAGCTTATCACCTGTTTGTAAACGCTGTTGTAAGTCTTGAAGCTCTTTACTAAGTTGATCAAGCTTCGTACTCTGCGGTTGAATTTTCTGTTGAAAACTCGAATTTTGCTGTTTTAAATAGATGCTATTTTCAACAACACGCTCAAGATCCACAACACCATAGCCAGCAGCATTCACCACTGTAGAGGTTAGCGCTGTAAGTGTTAAAGCTGTAAGAAGTTTTTTCATATTTATATCTTTCATGGAGAGAAAAGATCGACTTTAGAAGGTACGACCGATTTCAAATTGAATGTTCTTTGTTTCGTCGCCTTCTTTATCATTCAATGGATATGCATAGCTGAGAGACAATGGACCAATCATGGTAATCCAAGTAAAGCCAACGCCCACGCTATAACGCATGTTATCAACATCGAAACCGAAGTTGTCTTTACAATATTGCTTAGAGTCTACATCGGCACCATTCACATAAATGGTTGAACTCGATACATTACATTGAGTATCAAAAACTTGTGCACCTTCAGCAAACAGCACTGGACGGACTTGACGTGTCCAATCCCCTTTAAATGGTAAAGGCAAAGCCAATTCTGTACCAAATTGAATCAGCGCATTACCACCGACTTCTTCAGGGTCATAATCAACATCATCAGATTCACTGTACGTTACACCTGGATACTTTGGACCTAATGTGCTGTTGTCATAACCACGGACTGAACCAAAACCACCTGCATAGAAGTTTTTATAGAATGGTAAGTCATTACCATAGCCTAACTTACCATAACCGCGAAGTACGAAGTCTTTGCCTAATGGGAAGTACGCCTGAGCATCATAAGTCAGTTTTTGATATTCAACATCACTACCTGGTAAGGCAATTTCACCATTTACACGATGCGACATACCAGATGTAGGGAATACTGGACGGTTTAAGGTGTTATATGACCAACCTAAGTTTAAGTTATACGTTAAGAAATCACCCTTAAACTCGTTATCAAATGATTCTGTTGCAGAACACTCACTAGTTGTCTCATCCCAATTCGCATCTGGACAATATGACCCTTTACTACCCGTTGCCTTTCCACCATTTGCCAATAAATAATCACGTACATAGGTCGATACATACGGACCTGTAGTCACTTCAGTTTGGTCAATGTTTAAACCTGCACTGATGCTTTGGTTTTCATCAATTGGATAACCGAAATTGATACCACCACCAAAACTATCCGTCACATAGTTGTTGACGTTATAGTCTTCATCCAACTTGGTTTTACGGTAGTACATGTTATAACCACGACGTACACCATCAATCGTAAAGTACGGATCGGTCACACTTAGGTTGTAGTAATCTTGTGTTTCTGAGCGTGATAAATCAATAGCAACAGAGTTACCTGTACCCATGAAATTAGTTTGACTTAGACCCGCTTGGAAGGTTATACCGCCGCTTTGCGAGAAACCAACTGCTAAAGTACTGGTACCTGAGTGCTGTTCTTCAACATTAATATTTAAATCAACTTGGTCGGCTGTGTTCGGAACACGTGCAGGCTTGATATCTACAGTCTTAAAGAAGCCTGTACGCTCTAAACGAACTTTAGATAAATCAATTTTCTCATTACTTGCAAGTGCACCCTCCATTTGGCGCATTTCACGACGTAATACTTCATCCGCAGTTTTCGTGTTGCCGGTAAAGTTAATACGACGCACAGTTACTTGCTGACCTGGATTCACATAATAATTTAAATCCACCAGATGAGTTTCTTTATCGATCTGAGGTACGACGTTCACTTCTGCATAGTAATAACCTGCATTACCGTATTTACGTAGAAGCAACTGTTTAACCGCATTCACTTTTTCTTGCGAATAGATATCGCCATCTTTATATATTTGTAAAGCTTTCAGCTCTGCTGGGGTGTATAAAGCATCGCCCAAAAATTTGGTTTCGCCAAATTTAAACTGTTCGCCTTCATCCACTGAAACTTCAACAAAAATATTCTTTTTATCTTCACTTAAATTTAAGCTTGAGTGATTGATATTAAAGTTGATATAGCCTTTGTTTAAATAAAGTGCACGTAAAGACTCTAAACTTGCAGCCATCTTTTCACGTGCATAACGGTCATTACGTGAAATAATGGACGTCCAACCACTCTCTTTTACTGCAAACGCTTGTTCAATTTCGCTTTCTTTAAATACGGTATTACCAATAATATTGATATCTACAACTTTTGCAGCCTTACCTTCAACAAACTCGATAGTGAGGTCTACACGGTTATTCGGCTTCGCTGTTGTCACAACTTTTACATCAGCATCATAACGACCTTGCTGCATGTACTGTTGTTCAAGCTCAGACTCAACCGTCTGTAGCGCTGATTTTTTCAGCACTTCACCTTCGGTAATCCCCATCTTCTTCAAGCCTTCTTCCAAGGCCTCTTTAGGAATGAGTTTATTACCTTTAAATTCAACTTTAGAAATCAGTGGGCGTTCGACAACTTTGAAAACCAGCGTATCACCCTGCTTTTCTGTTTTAATGTCATCAAACAAACCTGTTGCATATAAACTACGAATGGCATTGGCAAGTGCTGCATCGCTCACACGATCCCCACTATTCAACGGAATCATTCCATAGACATTTGCTGGCGTTAAACGAACAAGTCCATCAACCTTAATATCACGTACTATATAATCTTCTGCTGCATATACTTGTTGTACTGTTGCCATAGCACTGATGAGCGCCAAAGGCATAAATAAATGTGTGTGCTGCATGCCAGTTTTTTCCGATGTAAAATTTAATTCCGTATCTACGCTTTTTTACAAACGCATAAAATCATTGAATAGTGCCAAAAGCATCATACTTCCGAGCAATACCATACCAATTTTTAAACCAACCAATTGTATTTGTTCAGAAACAGGTTTACCACGTATTAGTTCTATAAAATAATAGACCAAATGTCCACCATCAAGCATAGGAATAGGCAATAAATTTAATATCCCTAAACTTACACTCATCAATGCCATAAATGAGATAAAAGTTTGCCAACCCATTTCCGCACTTTGTCCTGCGACTTTGGCAATCGTGATCGGTCCTGATAGGTTGTCTAGACCAATCAAACCGCGCACCATTTTTACAATCGAGTTCAAAATCATACTCGACAGTTGACCGGTTTTATCTACCGCCATCATGAAGGCTTCGGCAGGATTATATTGTATCGTTTGTTTATATTCTGTAGGAATACTGATTTTCCCAGGGTCACTTTGTACACCTAAGACACCAGAAACCTTGCCCATATTGTCGCGTTTACCTTGTGGCATCACTTCAACTTGTACCAATTGATTTTGGCGAAGCACATCAATTTTTAACAATTTCTCAGGTGAAGCTTGAACCACTTGAACCACATCAAACCAATCATTCATCTTAATGCCATCAATCGCGACAATTTTGTCACCTTGTTGCATACCCTGACGAATGGCTGCACCATCTTCGCTCAACTTAGTCACGACCGCAGGAATTTTAGGTCGATAAGGCGTAAAACCCAGAACATCAAGCGGAGACTGTGTTTGATCTTTCAAGAAGTTTTGAATAGGCAAACTAAATGTCTTAACTTGTCCCGCACGTTCGGCCTGAATTTGGATTGATCCCGTTTCACCTACACGATCAACCAAGGCAAAATTCAACTTTTCCCAAGTGGGTGTCGTTAAGCCATCAACAGCGGTAATTTTATCGCCCACTTGCATTTGAACTTGTGCTGCAGGTGTATTAGGTAGCACTTTACCCACACGTGTATTCAACTGCTCTTGTGCAGGCAAAAACAAAATCCAAAACAGAAAGATTGCAAATACCAAGTTAATCAATGGGCCGGCTGCAACAATTGCGATACGCTTCCAAGGTGACTGACGATTAAATGCTTTGGGCGCATCCTCTTCAGCAACATCACCTTCACGCTCATCCAGCATTTTGACATAACCACCCAAGGGCAATGCCGAAAGCTGATATTGAATACCTGACTTTTTAGAAGTCCACTTTAAAACCGTTGGCCCAAAACCAATGGAATAAACTAAAACTTTTACGCCCAATTTACGCGCAACAAAATAGTGCCCAAACTCATGTATTGCAATAAGTGGGCCTAAAAGCAAAATTGCCGCAACAATCATAAACAAGGCGCTCATGCTTAAATTCCTATATTCACCACATATTGCTGAGCAACATGACGTGCGTTTTGATCGGCTTCTAAAATAACATCAAGTTGTGTTGCTGCTTGATGTGGGATGGTATTCAAAGTGTGTTCAACAATAGCAGGAATACCCATAAACCCCACCTGTTGATTTAAAAATGCAGCAACCGCAATTTCATTGGCTGCATTTAAAATCGCTGGGGCTGTGCCCCCAGTTTTCATCGCTTGACGTGCCAAGCTTAATGCAGGGAATCGATGCGTATCTGGCGCTTGAAAATCCAACTGATGATTTTTAAATAAATCTAAAGCTGGAACATGGGTTTGAATACGCTCAGGCCATGCCAACGCATGTGCAATCGGCGTACACATATCAGGATTTCCCATTTGCGCCAATGTTGAACCATCCACATATTGCACCATGGAATGAATAATACTCTGCGGATGCACAACTACTGTAACAAAATGTTCTTCGATTGAAAAAAGATGACAAGCTTCAATTAGCTCTAACCCTTTGTTCATGAGGGTCGCCGAATCAACCGAAATTTTCTGCCCCATGGACCAATTCGGGTGTTTGCACGCCTGTGCAGGCGTTACATTGTGTAATTCATCTAAACTATGTTTTAGAAATGGCCCGCCGGATGCAGTCAGAAGGATACCAGACACTCCAAGTTTCGGCTTTCCGTGACGCTCAGCTTGTAAATAGGTCTGGGGCAAGCATTGAAAGATTGCATTATGTTCAGAATCTACAGGAAGTAAAAGAGCCTGATGGTCATGAGCAGCTTGCATCATGATGTCACCCGACATCACCAGCGCTTCTTTATTTGCCAAAAGGACACGCTTTCCTGCTTTTACCGCTGCTAGCGTCGGCATTAAACCTGCCGCACCAACAATCGCCGCCATTACCACATCCACTTCTGGATGTTCAGCAACTGCGATGAGGCCTGCCTCATCCGCCAAAATTTCAATGTTTTGTAAATTAGCTGCGACTAGAAGCTGGCGCAGTTCATCTACTTTGGCTTGAGGTACAACTGCAATTTCAGGTTGAAACTGCTGACAAATATCGACAAGTTCTTGCATCCGACTATGTGCCGTAACAGCAAACACAGTGTAGTGTTCAGCATGTTGTTGCAATATTTTTAAGGTGCTCTGCCCAATCGAACCGGTAACACCCAAAATACAAACAGATTGAGACATTTACAAATCTACGCCAATAAGTTTTAACACATATACACCCGCAGCAAAGATAGGTGCCGCAGCCAGTAGCGAGTCAATACGATCCAATACCCCACCATGCCCTGGCAAAATACGACCTGAGTCTTTAATTCCAGCACGACGTTTAATCATAGACTCAAACAAATCACCGAGCACCGAGCTAAATACAGTCACTACAGATAAAATAAGAAATAATAAATGCTGTGCGTACGTTAGGTCTAAATAGAGGATTTCAACAGCGACCACAATGATCATGGCCGTAATCACACCACCATAGAGACCTTCCAACGATTTATTTGGACTCACTTCAGGTGCAAGTTTACGCTTACCCAGTTTACGCCCAACAAAGTATGCCCCGCTGTCAGCACCCCATACCAATAAAAACAGGTACATCAGCCACCATGGAGACATCTTCCAGAGTGCAAAAATAGCAGTCACAGCCGAAGATATCAGAACAATCCCAACCACTTTAAGGGTTGAATTATACCAAGCATCATAATTTGGATAGGATTTAACCCAATACAGACTGAGCAACCAGCATAGAATAGAGGCAGCCCAAAGTAGAAGTGCAATATCATTAAAGTATAAGGCAAGTGTAGCAAGGCCAGCACTTAGTAAACCAAAACCCCATGCTAGAGGTTTATTAACATTTTTTGTTGTACGGGGCATGAGTTTAAACCACTCATAGCCTGCAACCCCTGCCGCAATAATCATCAGCACAAACATTGGATAGTGTGACTGGGTTGCAAACATACAACTCAGTACAACGGCCACCAAAACCAATGCGGTTATAATCCGCTCTAACATTTATTAGTTCTCAATTTTATCTTGTAGAATTTGTTCCGTCGTTTTTCCGAAACGACGTTCACGCCCACCAAATACAGCCAAGGCGTCATCAAACTCTTCTACACTAAACTCTGGCCAAAGAGTCGGAGTGAAGTAAAGCTCTGCATAAGCTGCTTGCCACAACATAAAGTTCGATAAACGAAAATCCCCACCTGTACGAATCAATAGATCTACAGCGGGTAAATCACTCAAACTTACGTATTGGCCAAAAACATGTTCATCAATTTGCTCAGGATCTAACGCGTGAGATTGAACAGCAAGTGCAATCTGCTTAGCCGCATTCGCCATATCCCACATCCCACCGTAACTAATTGCGATGGTCAAAGTCATCTTGTCGAAATTAGCAGTGTCTTGTTCGGCATGCAACATTAAGTCACGCAATTGCGGAGATAATTTATAACGATCACCAATAAAACGTAAGGACATTTGATATTGATGCATACGAGGCAGCTGTTCATGAATCGTGTCTTCCAACAGTTTCATGAGCAAATCAACTTCAGCTTGAGGGCGCTTCCAATTTTCACTCGAAAAAGCAAAAACGGTTAATGCTTGAATATTTCTTTTTCGACAATGCTCTACAATCGGGTCAAGGACATTTTTTCCTTCACGGTGACCATCGCCCTTTTGCATTACATTTTTTTTGGCAAAACGATTGTTGCCATCCATGATGATGGCAACATGTTTTGGAAGAGTAAGCTTATCTTCTGAATCGGTCATTATACAAGTTAGACCTTCAACAACTCAGCTTCTTTATTCGCAAGACGTTTGTCGATTTCAGCAACAAACTTATCTGTGATTTTTTGAATATCATCAGATGCACGACGCTCATCATCTTCAGAAATTTCTTTTTCTTTCAACAATGCTTTGATGTCGCCCAGTACATCACGGCGAATATTACGTACTGCAACTTTTGCATTTTCAGCTTCGTTACGCGCAACTTTTTGCATGTCACGACGTGTTTCTTCCGTCAATGCAGCCATTGGAACACGAATCGCATCAGCTGTAATTGGGTTTAAGCCCAAATCTGATTCACGGATGGCTTTATCAATTGCTGCAACCATCGTGCGCTCAAATGGCTGAATCAACAATGTACGCGAGTCTTCAACACCCACGTTTGCCACTTGGTTTAATGGCACATCTGAGCCATAGTAAGGAACCATTACCCCGTTTAAGATAGATGGATGCGCACGTCCTGTACGAACCTTGGCAAAACCGTGTTCTAACGAGTCAAGTGACTTGTTCATACGGTCTTCTGCGTCTTTTTTAAGATCGTTAATCATGTGATCTTCCTTACTTAATTCGAAAAGATATAAATTCTAAAATAGCGTGTAGTATAAAGAGCTTTCGAGGTCACGTACATTAGTTCGTTACGTGAGTACCCTCTTTTTCGCCCATAACCACTGAAAGCAATGAACCAGCTTTGTTCATGTCAAAGACTTGAAGCGGCACATTGTGGTCACGACACAAGCAAATCGCGGTTAAATCCATCACACCCAATTTCTCATCTAACACTTGGTCAAAAGTTAAGGTGTCATATTTAACGGCATCATCGTATTTGCTTGGGTCTTTGTTGTAGACACCATCAACTTTCGTTGCTTTTAGGATCAGGTTGGCTTCAATCTCGATACCACGTAAGCATGCTGCTGTATCTGTGGTAAAGAACGGGTTACCTGTACCTGCGACAAACACACAAACTTCACCTTGTGTTAGGTGACGAATCGCATCACGACTTGAGTATGATTCAACCACAGCACCAATTGGCAATGCTGACATCAAACGGGTTTTGATATTACGACGTACCAAAGCATCACGTAATGCCAAACCATTCATCACGGTTGCAAGCATACCCATTTGATCACCCGTTACACGACCAACCAAACCATCTTTTTGTAATTGACTACCGCGATATAAATTACCACCACCCACAACAATCCCGACTTGCACACCCAAACCCACCAAGTGCGCAATTGCCAAAGACATTTGATCAAGTACTTGAGCATCAATACCCATATCTTTATTTCCAGCCAATGCTTCGCCAGAAAGTTTCAGTAAGATGCGTTCAAAACGTGGTTTTTTAGAATCCAACATCGCAATAACTCCAATATCTAAATTTTAAAATTTTATTTGTGTCTTAATTCGATTTAATCGAAATCAATTGTGCATACAGATCATATTCATCTGCATCGGTAATTTCGACTTCTAACAAATCGCCTGATTTAATCTGGCTTTTATCAATATCTTCCACAAAGACATTGCCATCAATTTCAGGAGCATCTGCGTATGAACGTGCAATCGCAACTGGAAATTCTTCATCCAGCTCATCGACCAGCACCGTCATTTTCTGACCAACACGCTTTTGAAGTTTTGCAGCAGAAATCGCCTGTTGCACTTCCATAAAGCGTTCATAACGCTGTTGCTTAATCTCTTCTGGCACGTGATCTGGCAAGTCGTTTGCTGTTGCACCTTCAACAGGTGAATAGGTGAAGCAGCCTACGCGATCAAGTTGTGCTTCTTTCAACCACTCAAGTAAGATTTCAAAATCTTCTTCAGTTTCGCCAGGGAAACCCACAACGAAGGTTGAACGAATTACTAAGTCAGGACATTTTTCACGCCACAGCTTTAAACGCTCAAGTGTATTTTCACTATGCGCAGGTCGTTTCATCAGTTTTAGAACTTTTGGACTTGCATGTTGGAATGGAATATCCAAATAAGGCAAAATTTTGCCTTGTGCCATCAAGTCAATCACTGCATCCACATGTGGATATGGATAGACATAGTGCAAACGTACCCAAATACCGAGTTGACCTAAGGCCTCACACATGTCATAGAACTTTGTCTTAACAGGTTGACCATTCCAAAAGTCTAATTTGTATTTGGTATCGAGGCCGTAAGCAGAAGTATCTTGGGAGATAACGAGTACTTCTTTTACACCGGCACGTTTAAGCGCAGCCGCTTCTTCTAAAACAGAACCGACTGGGCGAGACACTAAGTCACCACGCATACTTGGAATAATGCAGAAGGTACAACGATGGTTGCACCCTTCTGAGATTTTTAAGTACGCATAATGCTTCGGCGTTAAACGAATCCCTTGTTCTGGAACAAGGTCAATAAATGGGTTGTGTTTTGGTGGCTCAGGCACGTATTGGTGCACGGCTTCCATCACTTCTTGATATGCAGCCGCCCCTGTCACTTTTAAGACATTTGGGTGCATTTGGCGAATTTTGTCTTCGTCTTTACCTAGGCAGCCCGTAACAATTACACGACCGTTCGCACTCATGGCTTCGCCAATGGCATCTAAAGACTCTTGCACTGCAGATTCAATAAAACCACAGGTATTTACAACAACTAAATCCGCACCATCATAATCTGATGCTACATCATAACCTTCAGTCTTCAACTGAGTTAAAATTCGTTCGGAATCAACCAATGCCTTAGGACAACCTAAAGAAACAAAACCGACTTTGGGGGATTTCATGAATCTGCGCTCCACTAGAATGCGCGTATTGTATGTCTTTTCTGTTTATAAAAACAGATCGATTCCACACTCTTTGTTTAATGCACCAAAATAAAACCAACACTGTAGTAGAATCAACGTAACGCACCATTTTAAGTCACTTTCAGTTTACTTGATTTTTAGAATCCGCTATATCTTTAGCTAATCGTTCATTTACAGCGCATTCCGCAAAAAAAGTGTGCTCATTTCACTATACAAAATCAAAGTTGGCGTGCATTTTGCTTTATTTGCATCAATTCAGTCCGCTATTTGGAACGATTAATGCTTTATCAAGATGCCATTGCGCTATTTTAATACAGGATACATTCGCTAATGGATCACCCTATTTCTATCGACTATCGCCTTTTAGTGGACAATTTGACCACTGCGATTTTATTGGTCGACAGTAAATTAAATATTTTTTACTTAAATTCCTCTTGCGAAGCATTATTTGATATCAGTCTTTTACGTGCCTCTGGCCAACCAGCGCTTAATTTACTCCATGCACCCAATGATGAGTTCAATACAGAAGAAGCTCTTCTCAATACTTTAAACTCGGGACAACACTACACCCGCCGTGAAGCCATCATTAAGGTCAACTTTAAAGATATTCATGTTGACTATACCGTGTCACAGCTAAATTCAAATAAACCCTACCATCCTTTGCTTTTAATTGAGATCAATCCGATTGATCGGATGCTCAAAATTTCCAAGGAAGAAAACTTCTTACAACAACATCAGGTTGCACGCCAACTGATTCGTGGTGTTGCACATGAAATTAAAAATCCGTTGGGCGGAATTCGCGGCGCTACACAACTGTTAGCGCGTAGCCTCAATGATCCGCAATATAGCGAGTTCACCGACATTATTATCAGTGAAGTCGATCGCTTACGTAATTTAGCAGACACCATGCTTGGTTCTCGTCAGCTCCCAAGTTATGAGTTGGTCAATGTACATGAACCTTTAGAGCGTGTCCGCTCACTCATTACCAATCAAACCAAAAAGAAAATTAAGATCACCCGTGATTATGATTTGTCGTTACCTGAAGTGATGGCTGATCGTGATCAACTGATCCAAGTCATGTTGAACATTAGCGTTAATGCAGTGCAAGCCATGACTGAAAATAAAGAGTTCTTTGTCGACCATCAACCTGAGCTAATGTTACGTACCCGTATTCAACGTTTAGTGACCATTAATGGTGTCCTGCAACGCTCCGTAGTGCGGATTGATATCGAAGACAATGGTCCAGGCGTTCCAGAAGAAATTTTAGAATCTGTGTTTTACCCGCTGGTCACGGGTCGTGCTAAAGGCACAGGACTAGGTTTAAGTATTGCGCAAAATATTATGCATCAACATAACGGAATGATTGAATGCCAATCTGTTCCCGGAAAAACAACTTTTAGCTTATATATACCTTGGGAGTTAAACCATGTCGCGAAATAAAATATGGGTAATTGATGACGATCGCGCCATGCGCTGGGTGCTGGAAAAAACATTCAAAGAAGAAGGTTTCGACGTCACAAGTTTTGAAGAAGCTCAATCTGCTTTAGACCAGCTCAGTTTAGATGCACCCGATGTAATTTTGACTGATATTCGTATGCCCGGCATTGATGGCTTAACTTTCTTAGCAAAAGTTAAAGCTAACTATCCTGACCTACCTGTCATTATTATGACGGCCCACTCCGACTTAGAGTCTGCTGTTTCAAGTTATCAAACAGGCGCATTTGAGTATTTACCCAAGCCTTTTGACATTGATGAAGCCTTAGCTTTAGTGAATCGTGCGATTTTGCACATTACCAAAATGCAGCAGCAAGAATCGGCAAAAACTGTACCACCGATTCAATCAACCGAAATCATTGGCGAGTCTCCTGCTATGCAGGAAGTCTTCCGCGCAATTGGTCGTTTGTCTCAATCGCACATTACAGTGCTGATTAATGGTGAATCTGGCACAGGTAAAGAGTTGGTTGCGCATGCTTTACACCGCCACTCACCACGGAGCAGTAAACCTTTTATTGCGCTCAACATGGCCGCGATTCCCAAAGACCTAATTGAAACAGAGCTTTTTGGTCATGAGAAAGGTGCCTTTACAGGGGCAAATACCCAACGCCAAGGTCGCTTTGAACAAGCCAATGGCGGAACACTGTTTTTAGATGAAATTGGCGATATGCCTTTCGAAACGCAAACACGTTTACTGCGTGTGCTGGCTGATGGCGAGTTCTATCGCGTCGGTGGGCATATCCCGGTAAAAGTGGATGTACGTATTGTCGCGGCAACGCACCAAGACTTAGAAAAATTGGTACATGATGGTCGCTTCCGTGAAGACTTATATCACCGTCTGAACGTGATTCGCATTCACATTCCAAAACTGGCGCATCGTAGCGAAGACATCCCAATGTTAGCGCAACACTTCTTGGCACGTGCAGGCAAAGAATTAGGCGTCAGCCCTAAAATCCTTCGCCCTGAAACGCAAGAATATATGCAACAGTTGCCTTGGCAAGGCAACGTACGTCAGCTCGAGAACACCTGCCGCTGGTTAACGGTCATGATTACAGGACGTGAAGTTTACCCTGAAGACCTACCGTCAGAGCTGAAGCAAATTCCAATTACCCGCTCAGGTGAAGATGCGCAAGCCGCGCAAAACTTAGATCGGATTGCAGTCCACCATTGGGATGAGTTGTTGGGTCAATGGGCTGTGCAGAAACTAAAAAATGGCGAGATGAAAATTCTCGATATCGCCACCCCAATGTTCGAACGTACATTGATCATTGCTGCGCTGCAACAAACCCGTGGCCGTAAACGGCATGCGGCTGAGTTACTCGGTTGGGGGCGCAACACCCTTACACGTAAACTCAAAGAACTAGGTATGGATACAGCGGATGATGAAAGTGAAGAAGAAGTTTTAGAAAACTAAAAGCAGATTCTACGTGATAGCCAACTCAAATTAAAAGCGCCGCAATGGCGCTTTTATTTATTAAGCCGTAAAACCCAAATAACGTGAATAGCCTTCAACACCAAGTGGTGCTTTTAACATGATAAATTTTGGGTAACTGGCTTGGGTTAACTCTTCAAACATAATCACTTGATCATCATGCGCATGGAGATCATCAACACTGCGCTGCATGGTCGCTTCAAATTCATCTGTGATATATTCGAAACCAATGTCCATTGCAATAAATAAGGTATGTTCACAAGGCTGAACGTATTGTTCCTGAGACCAATCAATTACCTGTTGTTGGCAGTGTGGGCACGCTACAGGATCTGTCGCTTCACAGTCTAGTGGGATCAATTGATAAGTCATAATTTAGCTTTTAAACAAAGATGCTGCGAAGTTTAGCATAGGATAAAGTGCCTAGAATAATCATGTCGACTTTAGAAAAAGCCATTGCACTGGCTGCAACCCAACATGCGGGGCAACTCGATAAGGGCGGACAACCTTACATCTTGCATCCATTACGCCTCATGTTGCAATTTTCCAATCCTACCCTACAAATCATTGCGGTGTTGCATGACATTTTGGAAGACACCGCAACGACTGCTGAAGACTTAGAAGCGCTTGGCTTTAGTGCCGAGATCATTAAATCCATACAAGCACTGACCAAACAAACAGGTGAATCACGTTTGGAAGCAGCTAAGCGCACTACATTAAACCCTCTTGCAACCCAAGTAAAATATGTCGATGTACTCGATAATATGAACCTTTCGCGCATAAACAACCCAACAGCACGCGACTTTGCACGACTTGAAGAATATAAAGAGGTGCTTGAAATACTCAAACAAGCGAAAACTCAGTGAAACCCTTAAAATAACTGAGTATTTTCAATTAAATCTCTACAATTTCAAAATTGACAAACTGCAACGATCACTTTTTAATTAAGCCTATCGTTGCACAAATGGACATGGTGAATGTTAAGCGATTTAGATGATTTTTATTGTTTTGCTCAAGTGGTTGAACATGGTGGTTTTAGCGCAGCCGAACGCGCAACAGATATTCCTAAATCCAAGCTCAGTCGACGCGTGTATAACCTCGAAGAACGATTGGGTGTACGCCTAATTCAACGCAGCTCTCGACACTTCGCAGTGACCGATATTGGCATGAACATTTACCGTCATGCGCAAGTGATGATGAATGCTGCACAAGCCGCACACGACTTGGTCGATCATCTCAGTTTACAACCGCGTGGTGTCATTAAACTCAGCTTGCCTGTATCGATTGCACAAAACGAAATTGCACGTATTTTACCTAACTTCTTAAAAACCTATCCCGAAATTAAAGTGCAAATGATGGTGACCAATCGCCGTGTGGATATTATTAACGAAGGTTTTGATATCGCGCTGCGGGTTCGCTCCAATCTAGACGATGATCCAAGTTTGGTAATTCGTAAATTTGAAAATATCGAGCAGCATTTATTTGCCAGCCAAGCTTACTTAAATGAATTTGGCGAACTGAAACAACCTGAAGATTTAAGCCAACATCATATACTGAGTATGGTTGATGAGCATTTAGATCAACATATCATCGTGCATAATGATGCACAGCAACAAAAGAAAATACGCGTCAATCCTGTAGTGATGGGCTCTGATTTGAGCATGTTGGCTCAACTGGTCCGTAAAAACTGCGGCATTGCCTTACTTCCAGACAGCATCGTACAAGATATGGTGAAAAGTGGTGAGCTGGTTCGTGTCCTACCCGACTGGAAAGCACCACACGGTATTTTTCATGCTGTGTATCCTTCACGTCGTGGTTTACTGCCTG
The DNA here is from genome assembly GCF_044057475.1 of Acinetobacter sp. P1332. NCBI lineage: Bacteria > Pseudomonadati > Pseudomonadota > Gammaproteobacteria > Moraxellales > Moraxellaceae > Acinetobacter > Acinetobacter sp. P1332. The sequence goes on along the minus strand of NZ_CP171157.1, from coordinate 1,344,187 downwards.
CTGTCCGTGTGTTTATTGACTATTTAATTGAACACCTTAGCTCAAATAAATCACTTTAAACCCTACTCATGCTCAATGACATTGAGCCAATCCATGAGGCAAAAAAAAAGAGCTTAACCGAGGTGGATAAGCTCATAAACTTTCAAAATAAGAAACTACAGCGAGTATCTTGGAAACAATTTTAGTGACAAAATAAAGTCTAGGCCAATAGCTTACATGTATAAGTTTTAATCATATAATATCAAAAACCCGATAAATAAATGGTTTCAAAAATATCAGTTATTGATTTTAAGACTTAATTTAGTTTTTAAGCCACAAAACTAGACCAAAGTCTAAAATTTAATCACCTACAAAACATCAACTTAAATTTCTGGATAACTGCCCGTACCTTCAGGCCAAGGTGATAGTAACTCAAAACCTGTTTCAGTCACGAGTACCATATGCTCCCATTGCGCAGTTAAAGACTTATCTGCAGTCACGACTGTCCAACCATCCTTAAGTTCTTTGACATGCGCTTTGCCCATATTAATCATCGGTTCAATCGTGAACACCATGCCCGCTTTAAGCTGCATCCCCTTACCTGGTTGACCATAGTGCAATACGCTTGGCTGTTCGTGATAAACCTTGCCAATACCATGACCACAATACTCGCGTACCACACTATAACCTTCACGGTGCGCAACTGTTTGAATGGCATAACCAATATCACCAAGCGTTGCACCTTGCTTCACAGCATGAATACCTGCAACCATCGCCTCATAAGTCGTATCGACTAGCTTTTTGGCTTCTGGTTTCACTGTACCCACGTAATACATACGACTGGTATCACCAAAGTAGCCATCTTTAATAATCGCCACATCAATATTAATAATATCGCCATCTTTGAGTACAACATTCGGCGATGGAATACCGTGACAGACCACTTCATTTGGAGAAATACAGGTGGTTTTGGTATAGCCATGATAACCAATATTGGCAGGCGTCACTTTTAAGGTATTTACAATGAAGTCATGACAAATATCATCCAGATATTCAGTCGTAACACCCGGCCTTACATGTTCACCAATCATCGCTAAAACTTCGGCAGCCAAACGACCAGATATACGAAGTTTTTCTACATCTTGTTCAGTTTTTATGCTCACATTTAAGCCACGCATTGAAATATCCTCAATTATGAAGTCGCAAGTATAGACCTTTTCTCAATATTTTTGTTCAAACTTAAATCTTAGGGTAGCCTCCAACAACCGGCCTTTAAAAAATTTGTGTAATTTTAAAGCATTTGCACTACAACTTTTAATTTAGGAAAAATAGCGCCTCAAGCTTTTAATATTTATAATTTTTCTATTTTAAAATGGATAATCAATCACATATATCAACCTATTTTTTACAAGTTGATATATTCACTTTTCATCTTATAAAAAAATTTAATACTACCCATGAAATAAATTAGCCAAAAAAACACTTATGCACTAAAATCGTCCCCTTTGTTCAACTCGATCTCCCTTTTATGACAAGTCTGCGTACTCGGGATATTGTTGCTTTGGGTTTTATGACTTTCGCACTCTTCATTGGTGCGGGCAACATTATCTTTCCACCGATTGTGGCTCAACAAGCGGGTGAGCATGTATGGCTAGCAGCTTTTGGTTTCTTAATCACTGCTGTGGGCTTACCTGTAATCACCATTATTGCGCTGTCACGTGTCGAAGGTTCGATTCAAATTTTAAGTTCACCTTTGGGTAAAATAGCCAGCCTGATTTTAACCATTACGTGTTACCTAACTGTCGGGCCACTCTTTGCGACACCACGTACTGCAACCGTTTCTTATGAAATTGGTTTTTCATCTTATCTTGGAACATCAAGCAGTAGCTTGCTGATCTACAGTGCAATCTACTTTAGTGTAGTCACCCTCATTTCACTGTATCCAAACAAGATTTTAGACACGGTTGGTTATGTACTCTCGCCACTGAAGATTTTATCTTTAGCCATCCTTGGCATTGCGGCGATGATGATTCCAACGGGTTTCGTTCCGCCAGCCATCAATAATTATGTCGACAGCCCTGTTTCTGAAGGTTTTGTAAATGGTTATTTAACCATGGACACTTTAGGCGCTTTGGTTTTTGGTATTGTGATTATTCAAGCCATTCGTTCACGCGGTGTCAGCAACCCTAAACTGATCACGCGTTATGCGGTTATTGCGAGTATCATTTCTGGTATTGGTTTAACTGTAGTTTATCTCAGCTTATTTAAACTTGGCCTTGGAAGCCATGAAGTCGCAGCAAATGCGAGCAATGGTGCAGTGATCCTGCATGCATATGTTCAACATGCATTTGGTGACTTAGGTTCTATTTTCCTTTCTGCCATGATTTTTATTGCGTGTATGGTCACTGCGATTGGCCTGACCTGTGCTTGTGCTGAATATTTCAGTTCGATCACTAAAATTGGCTATAAAGTTTGGGTTTTCATTCTGATTGGTTTCTCTTTCATTATTTCAAACTTAGGTTTAACCAAACTCATCGCCTTTTCAGTGCCTGTTTTAAGTGCAATTTATCCACCTGCAATTGTGGTGATTATGCTGAGCTTTGGCTGGAAATTCTTTAATCATCCTCGACGAGTGATTGCACCTGTTACCGCAGTGTCTTTGGTCTTTGGTATTCTAGACGGTTTAAAAGTTGCAAACTTTGAACTACCTTATGCACTGACTCACTTACCTCTTGCAGAACAAAACCTTGCATGGCTTATTCCATCATTAGTGGTTTTTGCAATTGCCGTTGTAATCGACAAAGTGAAAAAGTAAGCAAAAACTGATGTTGTTAAAGTCTGGTTTTACCCAAACCTGATTTTAAGCATGATCAATATTTGTCACATTTTATCCAAATGGACACATATTGTTTCATTTCTTTATACATCAGTTTTGTACATACTGACACATTTCATATACACCGCTAAAGTCGTATATCAACACCTTCATATCTCTTATAAATTTAATATTAGAAAATAAAAAATTCTTTAAAGCCTGTCCTAGCAAGCCATTCATGGCATCAATATTGCTTTATACAATCTATGTATAAGCTTACATGCATCATTCATTTGTCACCTTATACGGTAACGAAATACTATTTATTCACTAAAAAAATGCTACACACATATTTTCTGATTGGTATAGCATAATTTCTCTGAAAATAGTTGTTTTTGCTCTTGATCAACGCAAGTTTTAGCAGTACAACATTAAGAACTAATCCGACTAAACACATTGGTTTTTAGTCAAAAACTCAAGGAGGGATGGAGATGTTATCATTACATTTCAACAAGCAAGTCTTCATTAACGCTCTGAAGGCAAACAAGAATATGGTGACGTATTTAAGTACCACCATTGCCCTAATGGTCATTATGATCATGCATGGCTTAATTCAAGGTAACCTTAAAGCTGAATATTTTGCTTACGCTATCGTCGTATCATTTGCCTTTTATTTATGGGCAGTCGTCGATCAAAAATTCCGAAAGGCCACACAGTCAATTGACTAGCAAACAGGTGGATGATTAGTCATCCACCTTTGTAAAAGTATAAAAATTAAAAAAACTATAAGAACAACTTAAAATAAACCTAAAAACATTCCCCACAACAAGCCTAACGTCGCCACAATTTCCCCCACAACCAATGCCATCATTGCCATTAGCATAATTGATTTGGGTAAAGTCCATTTGCCTAAAACATGCGGACTACGGAACTGGTTATTGGTGTCTTGCAATAACCCATGCACAATATAGCTCAGTATAGAGAAGCTAAAAAAGAATAAATTGATTCCCACAAACAGTATGTTCACAGGCTCTGTCCAGACTGAAATTGCGGCCATTAACGCAATAATTAAACTTGCAGGTGCATATAACAAACTGCTGCGGTGGGCGATATCAACATAATAGTGCGCGCGAAACTGCGGTGAATGGCGTATTTGTGCATATTTCCATACCCCTGTCAGCATCCCAACAAATAGAAAAATCCCACTAAATAAAAGTGCAAATTTTACCGACATATCTAATTCAACAAACTGCATGTGTTTTCCTTTTTTATTTTCACCCTATTCTATACAGATCTACTTGACTTCAAAGTCATAGATTAGACCAGTTTCTTTTTGGAACTTAGATAGAGTAGAAAAAAATTCAATGCTTAACCGATTATGCAAAATTACGAAACTTTAGCTATTACCTGCTCTGACCATTATTCACTCAGTGGACGCTTTTATGCAGCCCAAGGTACACAACAAGCCCTACCTGTTTTAATCTGCCCTGCCACAGGTATTACCCAGCAGTTTTACCACCATTTTGCATCATGGCTTACAGAACAAGGCTATGCCGTTTTGGTTTTTGACTTTCGCGGCATTGGTGAGTCTTTGCATGAACCACTGAAAAAGTCGAAAGCCAGCATCGTGCAATGGGGGCAATTGGATATCCCAGCGGCGATGGAGGTATTATTGAATAAGACCCAAGCGAAACAAGTGATTTTGCTAGGTCATAGTGCAGGCGGGCAACTTTTAGGCATTAACCCAAACTATGAAAAAGTCGCAAAAGTCGTTGCTGTTGCAGGATCAACAGGCCACGTAAAAGATTTGAAAGGTCGTACCAAACTCTTGGCTCCTGTGATGTTTAAACTGATCTTTCCTATTGCACGTTATACCTTAGGTTATGGGCCGACCAATGCCATTGGCATGGGCGAAAACCTACCCAAAGATGTGGCGCGTGATTGGGCACAGTTTTGCAGCAAACCAGGTTATGTAATTAATGCCTTAGGCAAAACAGTACAAGATGACTTCCACCGTGATATTCGCTGTCCAATCACAGCCATTTGGGCCTCGGATGATGAAATTGCCACGCAAGTGAATGTCAAAAGCTTACTCAGCCTTTACCCAAATGCACAAACAGATCAAATTGAACTCAAACCACAGGCTTATGGCCACAAAGCCATTGGTCATATGGCGATGTTTAAGCGTTCCCATCAAAACATATGGCCTGAAATTGCAGCACAGCTTTCATCTTAAGGCGGCACATATCAAGCCAAGCCTATCCGCCAGTTTAAGCAGCACTTGCTTGACTGGCTTTATTTTCACCGCAAAATTGCAGCTTTCAGATAAAAACCAACGCTATTGATAAATTTAATTTCATTAATCGATAAATAAATATTATATTTCCACCACGAATTTTTATTAAGTCATAGTTCATGTGATGTCTATCGCATGTGCTAGAGATGGATGAATCATGTCTGCACAACAGCAACCCCAGCTTAAGCATGGGCTGAGCAACCGTCATATTCAGCTGATTGCTTTAGGCGGCTCTATTGGTACAGGCCTATTTTTAGGCATTTCGCAAACCATTAAACTGGCTGGCCCTTCCGTTATTTTAGGCTACGCACTGGCGGGCTTAATTGCATTTTTCATGATGCGCCAGTTGGGTGAAATGGTGGTTGAAGAACCCGTGAGTGGCTCTTTTAGTTATTTTGCCTATAAGTTTTGGAGCCCTTTTGCCGGCTTTATGTCGGGTTGGAACTATTGGGTGCTCAATGTCTTGGTCTGCATGGCGGAACTAAGTGCCATAGGCCTCTATGTCCAGTATTGGTGGCCTGAAATTCCCACATGGATTTCAGCACTTGGTTTCTTTGTACTGATCAATGCCATCAATCTGTTACATGTCAAAGTCTTTGGTGAAACAGAATTTTTATTCTCCATGATTAAAATTCTCGCGATCATTGGCATGATTGGATATGGCGCTTGGTTACTGGCAAGTGGTCATGGTGGTGCACATGCCTCTATTTCCAACCTCTGGGCTCTAGGCGGTTTCTTTCCCAACGGGATTTCTGGCCTAATCATGGCGATGGCCATCATTATGTTTTCCTTTGGCGGGATTGAACTCGTTGGTATTGCTGCTGCGGAAACCAAAAATCCGACTACAACTATTCCTAAAGCAGTCAATCAAATTGTCTATCGTGTGTTGCTGTTTTACGTGCTTACGATCATCGTTCTGCTCTCATTGTTTCCATGGAATCAAATCGCAGAAGGCGGTAGTCCTTTTGTTTTGATTTTTGACTCCTTAGGTAGTCAAGGCGTTGCAACTGTGCTGAATTTTGTGGTCTTAACCGCAGCTATATCGGTGTATAACGGTACCAGCTATGGCACGAGTCGTATGCTGCTAGGTCTGGCAGAACAAGGCAATGCCCCACAGTTTTTAAAGAAAATTAACCAGCGTGGCATTCCTTATGCAGCCATTTTATGCTCTGCATTGGTGACCCTACTGTGTGTCGTCTTGAATTATATCTTTCCAGAAAAAGCCTTTAAACTACTGATGAGTCTTGTGGTTTCAGCCATTGTAATTAACTGGATGATGTTGGCATTGACCCACTTAAAATTCAAGCAACGTATGCTGGCATTGAAAAAATCAACCTTGTTTCCAACTTTGATTTACCCCATCAGCAACTATATCTGTATTGTATTTATGCTTGGTATTTTAGTGGTGATGTGGCTCACACCTGATATGCGAATTGCAGTGATGCTGATTCCACTTTGGATTGGCTGCTTAACCCTAACTTACTGGTTTAAACAAAGATCAAAAACACAAAAAGTACAATAAATAAGTCAGCAAACAGCGCCGTTAAAAGGCACCCTTCCCTTTAAGGGCGCTGTTTGCAAATCAAAGCCAATCTCCCAAATGACTTTGATTGAATCACTTTATTGTAGTCATGACCGATGCAGAGTGTTTCTCTTTTATTTGCTTATTTTGAGTATTTATTGAGAAATATTTTCACATAAAATAGTTTATAAAGAAAATTATACGCAGGAATACGTTATGAATGACGCTCACTACGTTTTAGATAAAATTGACCGTCGTATTTTGTCTGAACTTCGCCAAGATGGCCGTCTGACCGTTACCCAGTTGGCGGAGAAAGTTGGGCTGTCCTCTTCTCCTTGCTGGACACGTGTAAAACGCCTAGAAAATCTCAACATCATTGAAGGCTATACAGCAAAGATTAATTCAAAAGCCATTGGTATTAATGAGCTGTTTTTTATTGAAATTACGCTTGAACGCCATGATGATGAAATCTTAGAACAATTTAGTGAAGCACTGGCTTACATGCCTGAAGTGGTTGAAGCACATTTAGTGACTGGCGATTACGACTACTTACTCAAAGTTGCAGTGAAAAATGCGGAACACTATGAACGCTTTTTACGTAAGAACTTATACTCAATGAAAGGTGTACGACATACACGCTCCATTTTTGCCTTACGCCCTTTGAAGCTCGAAAATAAATCAGACCTCATTATGATTGAGTGATTGCTGCAAATATTGTGTAAATGTGGTTTAATACACTCAGTATGAGATGAGCCTCTTACAGTATGTGCCTTAGATGTGCATACGACTAGCCCCTAACCATGGGGCTTTTTAATGTCTATACGTTTTAGAATACTGATATTTTAAATAGTACACATTATTCAAATACAAAATGGTAGCCAATAAAAAAGCACCCCAAGGTGCTTTTTTATTAACGATATCATCTCTAAAAATATTAACCCAAAATACCAATTGAGAGCTGAATCACAAAAGCATTCACAATATCGACAAAGAATGCGCCCGTCAGCGGAATGATCAAAAAGGCTTTATGGGATGGTCCATAGGTATTGGTTACCGCTTGAATATTGGCAATTGCTGTCGGTGTCGCACCTAAATTGACACCACATTGACCTGCACACAGTACTGCAGCATCATAGTTCTTGCCCATTACACGGAAAGTTACAAAGTACAAATAAAGTGCTAAAAATATAGTTTGAACAATCAGGATAATCACCAGTGGACCAGCCAAATCTGCCAACAACCAAAGCTGTAAGGACATCAACGCCATGGCTAAAAACAGTGCCAGTGAAGCATTGCCAAATACATCGATGCAGCGGTCAAAGACCTGAACTTTCAAACCATGCTCTAAAATATTACGTAAAACCACACCACACATTAGCGCCCAAACAAAACTTGGTAGCTCAAACCACTGCCCTTTAGCTACCCCTGTCATGAAGTATGCAAAGCTGATGCAAATGGCAAACATCCCCATGGTTTTGACCGCATCATCTGCCGTAATTAGACGTGTTTTTTCAGGAAATTCAAATGGAGCCGTTTGTGCTGAAGGTGGCGCTTCATTACGCCCTGTTGCTGCTGGAATTTCTTCAGCCAACTGGTAGCGACGTATCAGAAATTTAGCGATAGGTCCACCTATTACCCCACCAATGATTAAACCAAATGTTGCACTTGCCATACCCAGCACAATCGCACCATGCACACCATGTTCTTGTTCAAATATCGTGCCCCATGCACCTGCTGTCCCATGACCACCTGTGAGTGTGACCGAGCCTGTAATTAAACCAATCAGCGGGTCTAGACCTAAAACTTTGGCAAGACTAATACCAACCACATTTTGCAACAGGACAAATACAATAACGCAGACTAAAAATATAAGCAGCGACTTCCCACCTTCTTTGAGCTTAACTAAGCTTGCACTTAACCCCACAGAGGTGAAGAACATCAGCATAAAAATTTGCTGAATATTGGTATCAAAGTTGACAGTTATGTTTGAACCTTTAAATAAGATATAAGTGATAACAGCTGCAACCAACCCACCCGCAACAGGTTCGGGAATGTTATATTTTTTTAAAATACTGACTTTATTCACAAATACATAACCGACCAATAGCACAGCAACTGCTGCAACAATTGTCATAAATGCATCGAATTGATAGTTCATGAGATATCCAATGATGCTTATTGCATTAATTCTAAAACAGATAAGTCAGTGATGAACAGGCTAAAGTTTCTCAATGTACAATTTCTATGCTTTAGATTACATGATGTTTTAAAACTGAGCTCAGTATTATAGGAATTCATCATCGTAAAATAAAAAGACCCCATTGGGTCTTTTTATTTTTATAGCAGCGTTACTTTAAAATTAGAATTTATAATTAAAGCTAAGTGTTGCATTACGCGGAGCACCCCACGCCATTGCACTCGTACCAATGCCTTCATAATATTTTTTGTCGAAGATATTATTCACGTTAACTTGCGTACTAAAGTTTTTATCAAACTTATAACCGAGCATTGCATTGGCAAGATATAAATCACCGCGGTCGATACGAGTTGCACCAGTACCTGTATAAATTTTGCTTAGGTAATTTACACCTGCACCTGCATACCATGCTTCATTTTTATATTTTACAAATAGATCTGCTGTGTTCCGTGAACTGGTCGTGTTGTAATCATTTCCTTCGGCATCTTCAGCATCAAAATTAGCCACACCAAAGCTCACACCCCAGTTATCATTGATTTCACCATCAACATTCAACTCAACCCCTTTACTCACAACACCATCAGTACCGTAATAAGCATTTTCAGCTAAGCCATCTACTTTAATATTTTCACCTTTTTCATTAAGTAAAAGCGCCGCAGCATTATCTTGTTCAATACGGAATATTGCCAATCCAGCATTCAAACGGCCATCAAACAGCTCGCCTTTAAAACCTGTCTCGTAACTTTTACCTTCAATCGGGTCTAAATAATCACCTGATTGTTCTTTTCTGCTCTGCGGTTTAAAAATACTGGTATAGCTTGCATACCATGAATAGTCTTTAGCAAAGTCAAAAATAATACCTGCATATGGCGTTAACTCATTTTCAAATTTACGATTACCTGCACCATTTTCGGACTCATATTCCCAACTCGATACGCGTAAGCCAGCAACTGCTTTTAATGGGTCTAGAATATGGAATTTCCCTGAGATATAACCCGAAGTTTGCGTGGTTTCATTCAGCGGATTGGTCTTATCCATTTCCAAGGAACCAACCAAATGGGTATTCATGTTATTAAAATCAATAACATCCTGTCCTAATAAATCAATATTATTCTGTTTAGTTAGCGCTGGATTATTTGAAACAAAGGTTTGACCATAGGTATTCTTTTTCAGCTCGGCTTTATTCCACGAACCACCAATGACAATTTCCTGATTCCTTCCTGCAACGGTAAAAGGTGCAGAAATATACACATCAACATTGTTTTCATCATTTTGTTTATGATCTTTATAAACTGATGCATTTTCAATACCGATGGTATTGGTTGCTTTATCAACTTGTCCTGAAGTGTAGAAAATAAAGCTATCAGTATCATCACGACGATAAGAATAAGCTACATTCAAATCAACATTCTTAAATAGATTTTGCTTCAAACTTGCAAAGAATGCAGCAGAGGTGACATCCCAATATGTCCAATCAGAACTCACCGTGAGAGAACGATCAAAATTGGTACGTGTGCCATCGGTGTAAAATGCTGGTAACCCGCCCCAACGTACACCATCCCGATTTAATTCTTGATAGGTCGCCCCAAACGATAATGCGGTTTTATCACTTAAGTCGTAGTCGATTGCACCATAAGCCACATTACGTTCTTTCTCATAAAAATCCATGTACGAATGTTCATCAGAATGTTTTACAAAAACGCGCCCACGAAGTGAACCATCACTGTTTAAAGGTGCTGACAAATCTGCCGAGCTTGAATAACTATCCCATGAGCCAACAGAAGCATCTACCTTACCTGTAAATTCTTTGGCATTGGCATGCTTACGAATCATGTTTAAGCCCATGGCTGGGTTACCTGCACCTGTCATTAACCCGTTCGCGCCTTTTACCACTTCGACACGGTCATAAATACTGAGGTCAGGGTCCCCCGCACCCAAAGTTAACGTACTTGGTAAACCATCTACTAAGTAATAATCAATTTGGAAACCACGCGCAAATGCACTTTGACGCTCATCAGTACGAACTGTAGAAACACCAGTAATGTTATTGAGTAAATCTTGAAAAGATTCGATATTACGGTCATCTAAATATTCACGGGTATAGACTTTGACTGTTTGTGGGGTTTCACGTAGGGATAAATTTAACTTGGTTGCGGTATTTGTGCTGCTGGTCGTATAGCTACCTGTATTTTCTGTGACGGCTGTTTTATCTTGGGCTGTAAGGGTAATGGTCGCCAACTGTGCATTTGGCTGAGACGTTGTATTTGACTCCTCCTCTTCCACGGTGTTTGCGTGTGTTATAGACAGCATGGCAGTTGAAGACAGGAAAATGATTTGCATCGCCAAATAGAGTGGCTTTTGTGTAGACAGAGGACGTTTAAACATATCAGGACATTCACAGCTAATGAGAAAAAATAAGACAATGAATTGATAATTTTAAAGTGCGCACCTACCTACTATGCTTAAGTAAAACAAGCACCTTTGTAGCATCACAAGTACTAAGATTCGTAAAATCCTTTTCGAACATCTCAGTGGTTTGAGTCATTACATATCAATCCATTTCGAAAAATTATAAACAAAAAATAACGCAAGTGATACTAATTATCATTAGCAAATACATCTTTAATTTAGATTTAAGATATTTGTATTGCCGATATACGTTCCTTTTCACAGAAAAACTGAGTGAAAAACAAACAATCGCTATTTATAATGCTCTAATTTTTTATAATTATAAATATGACAACAAAAAAATAGACCAAGTGTATTTTGGTCTATTTTTAACTCATGGTCTTATCGACGACTTACTCGATGTCATAGACCCAATTTTTGGCTTGTTGGTCTGTTGTCGTTTCACACACGTAGTAGTCTTGATCCCACGAGTCTTGATGGAAAATTTCCATTTTTCGATAGGTCACTTGTTTACCATTTTCCACACAGATAAAGCTATCGCCTTGGTCTTTGACTTGTGTCCCATTGAGGAAACCACCTATACAGAGAAATCGGGATTGTTTAGCCATTTGTGTACTTCAACTTTTTAAATCATTTAACAATTCGTGGATTAAACGATTTATTAGATGGACTGTAAAGTGGAACAAACAATATCTATAAAAAGAAATATCAATCTATCAAAGTGAATATTCAACTGAAAGATTGAAGTCATAAGCAATACACAAATGACCTCATGTTGTAATATCAAGAGATGCCTATTTCATTTAATCAACAAACTGTGCAGGACTTAAAGAATTAGTTTCAATAAATTGAGTGTACCTCTTCAGTTTCTCAAGAGTACTTTCGATATCTATTAATTCTGAACTTTCATCTCTAATAAGATACTTAGTTGTTAAAATCGTCATTGTTTCACCTTTACCAAATCGGGTTGGTTTTTCAAAACTTAAACCATCCTCCTTAGCTTTAGCTAAATAATGCTTGTAACAAATATTTCTAAATTTTTTGTCATTTTCTTCTTTGTTACTATTAATTTTTAACACTAGATCTTCTTCTTGAATTTGCAAATACTGTGTACAAAATTCATTTTTTTGAAATGCCCACCAATACCCCATGAACCCACCATTTTGATTAGGAACATATCCCCAATTACCTCGATTCAACTCTTTTTGCAAATACTTGAAAAATCCGATCCAATTTTTATGATTCCATTTCTCTTTATGAACAAATGCGTTAACTTCATTTTCAATTGAATTTATATAGTCTTTAAAATCATTAAAAATATCACTGAGCACATTCTCATAAATATTTAAAACTGAAATTAATTTATCTCTAGAAAAAATCTTAAACCCATCGTCTATTTCTTTTTTATAATTAGATTGATCGTGTGTTTTAAAAAATATAGCTAAAACATTTTCCTCACCTACCTCTGAGGCAATAATATTTCGATATCTAGTTAGCTGATCTCCATGTGATTGGGTTCCAGTTTTATCTTCAATAATAATAGAAAAATTGTTTATTTTAAGTAAGATATCAATATTTTTGTATTGTTTGGAAAGACTGAACTGTTCAATTTTTTCAGGTATTTTTTTATTTTCCAATTTAAAAAATTCTGATATTAAACTCAAAGCACAATTTTTTAAAGCTTGATTTACATTCTCATATTTAGGATTTGCATGATCTAATAGCCAAAAAATAAAAGCATCTTGCGATAATTCTTTTGTAGCATATTTAAAAATATTTGGTTTATCCATTTTATAATCCAAAAAATAAGGGCTGATAAATCAGCCCTTATTTTTAACTCATTTAAACTTAATTATCAATCAATTAAGTCAATTGAGCAGCAGCAATTTTCTTGGTATCAACATTCGCAGCAGCGTCAGTATAGTCGCCCATTTTGTCGAAGCTTAAGTATTGGTAGATGTCAGCAGACATGCTATCAATTTGAGCTGCATACTGTTGATATTCTTCTGGAGTTGGTAATTTACCAAGTACAGCAGCAACAGAAGCAAGTTCAGCAGAAGCTAAGTAAACGTTCGCACCTTGACCTAAACGGTTCGGGAAGTTACGAGTAGAAGTCGATACACAAGTAGTGTTCGGAGCTACACGTGCTTGGTTACCCATACATAATGAACAACCTGGCATTTCAGTACGTGCGCCAGCTTTACCATAAGTATTGTAGAAACCTTCTTCCATCAATTGACGTTCGTCCATACGCGTAGGTGGAGCAATCCACAAACGAGTTGAAAGTACGCCACCAGGAACTTTCTCAAGCAACTTACCAGTTGCGCGGAAGTGACCGATGTTTGTCATACATGAACCAACGAATACTTCGTCAATTTTCACGCCTTGAACATCAGAAAGCAATTTCGCATCATCTGGGTCATTCGGGCAGCAAAGAACTGGTTCAGTAATTGTCGCAAGGTCAATTTCATACACTTTCGTGTATTCAGCATCAGCATCAGCTTTAAGAAGTGATGGGTTCGCTAACCATTTTTCCATGTTCTCAACACGACGAGCCATAGTACGCGCATCGCCATAACCTTCAGAAATCATCCACTTCAACATTGTGATGTTTGATTTGAGGTATTCAGCAACTTTCTCTTCAGAAAGCGTAATAGAACAACCCGCAGCAGAACGTTCAGCAGATGCATCAGAAAGTTCGAATGCTTGCTCAACAGTAAGGTCTGTTTCCATTTCTGTTAAGTCGATCTCAAGGATACGACCAGAGAAGATGTTTTTCTTACCTTTCTTCTCTACAGTTAAGTCACCTTGCTGAATCGCAACGTAAGGAATTGCATGTACAAGGTCACGTAGTGTGATACCAGGTTGCATTTTACCTTTGAACTTAACAAGTACAGATTCAGGCATGTCTAATGGCATAACACCAGTCGCAGCAGCGAAGGCTACAAGACCAGAACCTGCTGGGAATGAAATACCAATTGGGAAACGCGTATGTGAGTCACCACCAGTACCAACTGTATCTGGAAGAAGCATACGGTTTAACCAAGAGTGAATAATACCGTCACCTGGACGTAAAGACACACCGCCACGGTTCATGATGAAATCAGGAAGCGAGTGTTGCATTTGAACGTCAACTGGTTTTGGATACGCAGCTGTGTGACAGAAAGATTGCATAACAAGGTCAGCAGAGAAACCTAGGCAAGCCAAGTCTTTCAATTCGTCACGCGTCATTGGACCAGTGGTATCTTGCGAACCAACAGTCGTCATTTTAGGTTCACAGTAAGTACCTGGAAGTACGCCTTGACCTTCAGGAAGACCACATGCGCGACCAACCATTTTCTGTGCTTGAGTAAAACCTTTGCCAGTAGCAGCAGGTTGAACTGGAGCACGGAATAAAGTCGATGGAGCAAGACCAAGAGCTTCACGCGCTTTAGTCGTCAAACCACGACCAACGATTAAGTTGATACGACCACCCGCACGTACTTCGTCTAGAAGCACTGGAGTTTTAAGTTCAGCTTCAGCAATGACTGCGCCGTCTTTAGTTGCAGTAACTTTTGCAGCAGCATGATCAATGTTAAGAACGATTTCATCGCCCATGTTCATGTTTGCAACATCAATCTCGATTGGCAACGCGCCAGCATCTTCCATTGTGTTGAAGAAAATCGGAGCAATTTTAGAACCTAAGCAGTAACCACCGTCTTTTTTGTTCGGGATGTGAGCAATTTCGTCACCGAAGAACCAAAGTACAGAGTTAGTTGCTGATTTACGGCTTGAACCTGTACCAACAACGTCACCTACGTAAGCAACTTGGTTGCCTTTCGCGATTAAGTCTTTGATTTGGTTTAATGGACCAACTTCACCAGGAACTTCTGGGTTGATACCGTCACGTACGTTTTTCAACATTGCATTTGCGTGCAATGGAATGTCTGGACGGCTCCATGCGTCTTGTGCAGGTGACAAGTCATCAGTGTTGGTTTCGCCAGTTACTTTGAAAACAGTCAGTTTGATTTCAGTTGGAACATCTTTACGGCTAGTGAACCATTCAGCATCAGCCCAAGATTGCATAACCGCTTGTGCATTCGCGTTACCCGCTTTTGCTTTATCTGCAACGTCATGGAACGCATCAAATACAAGAAGCGTTTTCTTCAATGCTTCAGCCGCTAATTCAGCAAGTGCAGCATCATCAAGAAGAGCAACTAAAGGAGCAACGTTATAACCACCAAGCATAGTGCCTAGTAAGTAAACCGCACGTTCTTTAGAAACTAATGGTGAAGTCGCCTCGCCTTTAGCCAAAGCAGCTAAGAATGCAGCTTTAACATATGCAGCTTGGTCAACACCCGCTGGAACACGGTTTTCTAGTAAATCAACTAAAAATGCTTCTTCGCCAGCTGGTGGGTTTTTTAATAATTCAACTAATGCAGCTGTTTGAGCATCGTCAAGTGGCTTCGGTGGGACTCCGAGTGCGGCACGTTCTGCAACGTGTTGGCGGTAAGCTTCTAGCACGGTGTTATTCCTCTTTTTTAAAAAATTATTTACGTATTCCTGCTTTAAATAAAGCTACGTAAATAATATGGACTGCTTAATTTTACTAAAATTCCAGTTAAAAGTTAATGCGCTACAAGTGTTTCTTCGTGATGCCCATTATTTTCTAACTAAATGATGTTCATATCGATTGGACATAAAAACAGCAATATAGTCAGATCGTTTGGAATTGTTTCACATTAACTTTGAACTGCCATTTAAAAACAAAAAAGGCAACCTATGTTGCCTCTTTTTACGCAATATCAATATTCAACCTTAGTGTACTGTTGTGGCTTGAATATATTGTTTGAAACTTTCACGACAGCCTTCAAATTTCATCTGAATTTCATCCTCATGCAAATTTTGATGTGCAGAGCTTGCAAAAGAAATTTGTACTGAAATTCGTGTAGGTTCATGGTCAAGTGCGTGTTTGAAGTATACATGGTCACCCAAGCTAAGGACATAATGACCACCGCCAATTACGGCCACACCATTTTCATCTTCCAAGAGTAAATCAGCGTGATTTAAATAGCCAACAACTTCCATTTTCTGCTCCTCTCATTTTTTATTCTATGTTCATTATTCTTTATTTTTATATGCTTTGCTATATATATGATTTAGAGTTTTGTCACAAAAAGTTCCATCCAAAAAATAAAAAAACCGTTCCTTAGAACGGTTTGTAATCTGGCATTTCGGTATGCGGTGTTGCAATACATTTTTCAGTATATTTCACACGAATTTTTTCACGCGCACCTTCAATATCGGATTTAATTTCAGCCTCAGGTAAAGCATAAACATCTTCAATAATTTCTAACGCAAATGCCTTGGTCATTTCGTCTTCAACTTTATTGGCATGCTCAATCGCTTTCTCTTTTTCAATGGCATTTTGGCGGTCTAACATAATTGAACGTGCCGCATTACCAATACTTTTACAATAGCCATGCCATTGCTCTTCTGGTGTTAGCGGTTTTTTTTCAGCACAACCCACCAGTGCAATCACAGCAGCCAAAGCGAATAACTTTTTCATTACAACTCTCCTATTCGCCCTATCATAATCAAACTTTTTCAAATGAAGAACCATTACCCACTTTAAATAGAATAAAAGCCCAAATTCGGGCTTTTATTCTTAGAAAAATTAACCGCAGCTTGCTTGAACCACTTTATTGGTTTTCGGATCGACTGTTACTGTCACACGGTCTTCGCGATAATCCATATTCACAGGCTGCCCTGGTTGTACTAAGCGGACCATCTTCGCACTGGTTTTTTGCTTAATCTGTGCTTCAGTTAAATTTGACTGACCAATCAAGGATGTTGCTTGCTCAGCAACACATTTGCTTTGACTAGCACGGAAAAGTGCCCATTCTTCAATGATTTGACCATTCGGTAAATGGCAATAGCCTACTTCACCATTGGCCTCTTTTCGAATCTCTAATTTACCACCCTGTTCAACACAGTACGTACTGGCAGGATTAGCCATCCCCAAAGTTGGCTTTTCAGTTTCATTCTTTTGCACAGTACTACAACCCGAAATAGCAGCAACCATTAATCCAAGCATTAAGATTTTTTTCATAAAAAATATTTCTTTAAATAAAAGATCAACATAGCAAATATATTTTTAAAAAACTGTGCGAGTTTTGCAAAATTTAAGATTGCATAAAAAAGCCCATCACTTGACGGGCTTTTTTATATTGAAAAGCTGTATTTTTACGTCATTTTTAATTGACTGAGTGAATATCAAGCTCTTCATTTTTCGCTAAAACTACAGATGCTAAAATTGGAGTACCTAAAATAAACGGCATGGCAAAGATCCAAAAGACCACGGTATAGTGCGGATCAAAGAAGAACCGAATAGCAAGCGCCACTAAAATTAAAACTGAAAATAAAATCGCTGCAAAGCGTATTACAAAATTGATCGGCATAAGGATCATCACTCTAAATTTAGCAAGTCCATTTACTATACACCTACTTTCATTATGGTTTAATTGATTTTAAGTATCTAGTGTCTGTTATTCATAGGTTTTCTTCATCTATCAAATAAAGAGTTTTATCAAATGGCAGATTAAGCTTTTTTTAACCCCTAAAAATAAAGCCTACATGATGGAGGCTTTATTTAGCAGGAGGCTGGCTTTAGAACTTCCAGTTCTGAGAACATTGTTTTGCGATTAATCTAATTGGCTATAAATAACAGTAGATCATTGTTTTTAAATATATTGTATATATGCAACACTTCGCACTAACAACCATGATCAGTCTACAAATATAATTCAACAGTCTACAAATCAGTCTACATTTTTTAATGACTATATATAGGTGAGAATTTGAGTGTAATTAAACAATCCCAATGCAAATCCCCACACTCACATTCGTCGTAATCGAATGAGCTGTGTAACCTGATAGGAGGATACACAGCAAAATTATTCTTACACCCATTGGCGCAATTTTGCTAAATGAGCTTTACGATCCGCTAGACCATTCGTACCACCATTGATCCGACGTGTAATGGTCAGTACGTCGTCTTTATCAGCCAAGGTATTCAAGCCATTGTCTGCCCAAAATTTACAAGCCACCAATAAGCCCACACTTGGCAGCGCCACAATCTCAGGATTGTTTTCAAAGTCGATGCCGAGCTGCTGACCGTATCTGCGATAATTGGCACGCCCAGTCAATTGAATTGGCCCACGACCTTTAAATCGCTTTCCATCGCCCGGTTGTGTGTTGCCTAAATCCTTTCGGTCCTCATAAGCTGCACCTGACGCAATTTCTTCCATATAACGGAAGTTGCCAGATTCATGCGCCAGTTGTGAAAGGAAGTGAATCAATCGAAGCGAGTTGTCCAGAATACCAAAGGTTCGCAGATGAACATTAGCAGCAAGTCCAAGTTCTTCAGCACGCGCTTGACTGGCACCCAATTTTTTAAATACCGCAGTCAAGGTGCCACGGCCAATGATGCCATCATCATGCACACCAACAGCTTTTTGAAGTTTTTTAATTTGGGTTGGATTCATCCGACTCTCCATGCAATTCAGGCTGCGCTTTTAACCGTGCAAAAACACCTAAAACACTACTTAAAAAACCCAGCCAAGCAACCCATGAATGCGGCATTAACTGCTTAATTTCTTCTGGCACCACAGCCCATACTTGTGGGAAATGTGTGCCAAATTGCCAAAGAAACTCAAAAGCTGCATACATGAAGGCGTAAAAAAAGGCGCTTAATGCGCCCACTTGTACTGACTTGAGTTTCCAAGCTTGTTTCCAGTTATCAATTAATTTCATTTTCCGCCCCCGATAATCGCAACGAAAGCAGCTTTCACTTCCGTAATGACTTCTGCGATTGATTTACCCTGCATCAGTGCAATTGATTGATAAACGATACCAATCGTCAATAATCCAAATACAGCGAAAATCAACATCACAAAGCCTTGCGCCATGTGTGAATATTGGTTTAATTCGTAGTATTCAATGAATGCAGCACCGCCATACAAACTGACTGACACACTAAATAAGAACTTGCCAATCAAGCCTAACGTGACCTGAATTTTCCCCTCTTTATCAATATCCCCACTTAGCACTAAAGCAAGGATTGCCCCCACAACTGCTGGAACTAATTTAATGACCCATGGTAACGTGTTTTCTTGCATTGTCTTTTCTCCAGACATAAAAACGCCCTTTCGGACGCTTGCTTTAATTTAAAAATTCACACTTCGATTTCAGCAGCAGCTTGTGTTTTGTGTTTTGTGTTTAGACACGATGCCCCCTAATTTTTGGCAATAAAAAAGCACCCGAGGGTGCTAAATTTGATATGTTGAAGTGAAGTTGGTTAGATAAACTGCAACTCCTTTTGTGATTCGAACTTTCCGAATAGACCCTGAAAAATATGATGCGTTGTTAAAAGTTTTTCCGATAGATACAAGTCTTGAAGCACCGTAGTTCTTGGTTGTTGTTTTGCTAAAACTCTGAATGCCATCAATGTAAATTTTAAGATTATTCAATCTACGAACAACAGCAATATGATGCACAGAACCATCATTCATAACAACATCAGACGTCTTTTCAAAAATTAGATCATCTAGCCAATAAACGCCATTTGGTGCATACCACAGCGACACGTTACCATTTGACGCATCTCGAAAATCAATAAGACATCTGGATGCAGCACCAGTGCTTTTTATTGCAAGCTCAATTGTAAAATCATTGGTTCCAAAACCAAAATCGCTGCTTGCTGGTGAAGTGATTGAGGATGATGATCCATTAAACACCGCAAAATTAGCACTAAAACTAATGTCTGATCCAGTAAATACTTTTGGT
This sequence comes from Acinetobacter sp. P1332, assembly GCF_044057475.1. Taxonomy (NCBI): domain Bacteria; kingdom Pseudomonadati; phylum Pseudomonadota; class Gammaproteobacteria; order Moraxellales; family Moraxellaceae; genus Acinetobacter; species Acinetobacter sp. P1332. The sequence goes on along the minus strand of NZ_CP171157.1, from coordinate 1,324,143 downwards.
TTTAATCCTCTATCCACAACATCTGCAAATAGGTTTAGATAGGTATCTGCATACTCAATAATTCCACCGGTTGATACCGTAATTTGATCACTAATTTTTTCAATATCAGCCTTAACACTACCGAACCTGACATAGTAGATCTTCCCTGATTCGGCCTCCGTATCAGTGTAATTCAGCTCGGTAATTCCAGTAGCTGCAGGCGATGGCATATTATTTATATCTAAAGGTGATTCTGAACGATAATAATTAATACTATGGAACAACCCATCGACACTATATGCATAATCTATTTCTATACCCACCTCTTATACCTCCCTAACGACATAGCTGATGTTATGCGGCTCACTAAAGAATTGAGATAGCTCAACTATGTGATTAAACGCAGAATATGATTCATACCCATCGCGCAATGACTTCAATGTAATTTCAATCGTGCGTGTATTCGCATCCATCGAAGATGTTGCAAATGTGAATGCATTAAGTGCACTAAGACTCAGACTTTGAGTGCGCAATTCAACTTCATTTTCATCACGCTCAACTAAAATCAATTGATATGTCACGCCACTTTCAATCGTCACACCGCCATCAAACCAACCGATAATCTCACCACCAGTTTGCTGCAAACGATTACGATCAACCCAAGTCACAATCAAATCAGTTTCAATTTCATCAGGGAAATACTCACCATTAATTTTCACGTTAGCAGGTGGGTATGGTCGGATGGCACGAGCTTTAATTTCAACTTGCTGCGCATCCACATCATCAAGGTTTAGAATTCCACTCGGTGTTGTGGTTAGTGTTTTTACATTGACTATCTCGCCTGTAACATATTCGGTTGGATCCACCGTGACAAAATCGTCTGCAAAATACAAAACGCTCCCAGCTAAGTGATTTTGAGGAATGGTATCTAGCGCACCGCGTTTTACCGTAAGCAATCCCGTTTCCTCATCATAGGATTGATAGACCATGATTTCGTTATTTACGGTAATTTGTGTACCTGTGCTAACCATGTCGATATCACCAGCCTTTTTTACAATAAATGCATGATCCATTTTTGAAAGACTCTGATCTAACTCAGCTGTTTCGCTATATACAATCGCACCTGCTCGCTCAAAGTCATTGCCAATATCTGTATACATCAGAGCATTTAATGAATTACTTTGTGGGCGCTGAGCAATCACCGCCGCATAGCCTGCATCGGGGTTATAAGCTAGAGCCTCGTCCACAGCTTTCTGCCCATTGAGCTGCACTGCTTCTAAATAGGACAACTCAAAAGCCTTAAACAATGCAGGCTGTGGAGGTTTTGGTGTGGTGTCTACAGGTGTATCATTCACAATGTTTGAAGAAAGATTGCCTGAATAAGGCACGACCTCTACAAAATCAATCGATACATCTGTACCGGTGCCTAAGTTGATTTTCATAATCCGAACTAAAATGGTACCGCTCCAACGTCTTGGCCATTCCAGTTTGAGCAAGTCATACCGATTCCACTTTCGTGCCTGATAAAACCCAGTTGTGAAAGTTCCTTGCCAAACTGGAGTAGATACCTGCTTGAGCTTCCACTGACTTACTATTGCTGCATTACGCTGATGCATGAAATAAGGAAACTTCACCTCATCAGAGTTTTCATGTCCATTTAAGTTCCGAATTGCAGCATTCTCGGCAATTGAAAATGAAGAGTTTTTAATCGCACTTTGATTGTAATAACTCACGTTCAACTTATTAATCAGTTCATCTGCAGATGTTGCTCCATCCAGCTGCATACCCTTAATTTTGTTGACAGGCAGTGTGTGAACTTCATTATCTGCAAACCAATCATCACGAAATAAGACCATCTCATATAAACCAGTTTGACGGTTCATCCGCACACCCGCTTCGATATGGCCACAAAGTTCATTGATGGCTTCAAGACATGACTTCTCAGTAATTGACCATGAAATACCCAAACCTTCATCAAAAATTCGATCCGCAGCTTTCATAAAATTCACGTCATTTATGTCTGATTCAGGCTTGCCCATCGCGGTATCATCCGTAAGAATTTCCCTAATCTTATGAATTGGATTTATATCGGGAGCATCAATTTCAATAAAATCTCTATGCATTTTTATATCAAGAAAATAAATATCAAGTGCTGCACCCATTACATAAGAGTTTGATTCATGATCATAGACTGAGTTACTGCAATATGAAGTTTCAATAAGAGCTTCACCAGGGGCAACCCAAGTTTCATAGTCTTTTTCTACTGATGAGCTCTCACCCTGTGAAGATGAATGAACCCTAACAAGAATGTCAAAAATAGATGTATTTACAAAAGACTGCTTTTCCTCATGATAGCCATCAAAGTAGCTTTGACCCGACACTCCCGATCCACCACCTGACTTATTAGGCGAGAAATTCATTGTTACTTTATTGAAATTAATTTCATTTAGGTCTTGTCCGCCTGTATACGTCCTAGTTGCGTTTAAAGTAAATGGCTGTGGATTAAATTCCTCATTATTTTTGATGTAATAGCCATTAATCTCACAAACAATCGCACCATCCCCACGCACCTCATACCACTGTCTGCGACCATCATTTCTGATTCGCGTGCGCTTCGGCCAAAGCAACATTTCTTTCATGTAGCCTGAGTTGCCATGATAAAACGATTTATTGTAATGGTGTCGTTTCGCAATAATTCCCGCAATTTCACCAACTACGCCACCCGCTGAAACCCCTCTGCCCAGTCCACGGAACAATAAATAAGACTGAAATGGATAGCCTGAAACTTTTGGAAAGTCAGCGCTATAAGTGGCATTCGGCAATTGATCTGCGGTGCCCGTATGTATATCGATAAACCCAGCAACACCGCCCTCTTTATCCCCGTATAGATTTGGGCTTTCTACACGCAGAAAGGTTTCATCATTATCGGGTTTAAAAATCCAGCCACGGTTATCAAAGTTAATCCCAATCAACTTCTCAATTGGATTACCAATAAATGTCGTAAGTTTGGCGAAGTATCTTTGACCAATTGTTTGACTACTGCTTCCGCCCATTTTTTACATACTCCACAACTTGCTGCGCCATGGCATCATTGGTTTGTTCAACAATTTCAATATCGATGCCGTTTTCAAGAAAAGCTGTCCAGTCCCAACCCTGAGATAAAAAAAATGCCCGCGATCCGCGAGCACACATTCCTGCTTCTCGTATATCGGACATGTAAATTCTCACTTGCCACCTTTCTGTTTGATATCCGTCGTTGCATGTCCCCAAATATGGGTGATGTTTCCATACATATGTGGACTACCTGCTATATCTGAGAAAGAAACGCCTTCATCTGCAATCGTTCCATCAAGCTGATTTGCTGTTTGTTGGTTCTTCTTTTGGGCTTTGCGCATGGCGTAATAGCTGTAAGCCATTGTGACGACCATCAGCGCAAGCATGGCGTAAATCACCCATGGTGCAATAATCATTCGACACCTCGCTTACTTAATTAATTGGGTAAAAATTGGGTTGCTGTTCGGGATAAATTGATGCCCAGCATAACGCGCCCAATTGTTAAACTTCTCATCACACATTTTTTTAGATTGGTCGCAACCCGGTACAACTGAGAAAACATCACCCACCGCTAAACCCACATGTTGACGATACAGCGTAAAGCTATTTGCGCTGCTGGTCGTAATTAAGGTATGTACACCACCTTTCAGCATCAACCCCAAATTCAGCCATTGATCCGGATAACTCTTGGTTTCCATGATCGGATCTCCATTTTCAAAAGTGGGATTGCCCTGATCATCTAAAACAGGATTTCCCTCTTCATCCAATACTGGGACCTGCTCAAACATTGGATTGCCTTCTGTATCCAAAACCTGAGTGGGCACCACATCAAAAGAAATCTTTAAGCCATCGATCGCAGTCACTTCAACCTCAAATGACCATTCTTCAAACTTTAGTCCGCACCAACGGTCATAGATCGAATTTGGGCAGGAGTACTGAAACTTGCGTGTCAAAATATTGCGATTTAGATAGGATTCACCCGTTTCACACACCAAGGTTAATATGTCCGCATCTTCATCATATTTTGGCTGTGTCACACGGCCTTTATGCAGGACCAGTGTTTCGCCCTGGTAAAGTTCAAGGATGGTAATGGTCACACCACCATAGAAGATCTTGCCTGCAAAGATGGCGGCTAAATCTTCACCATCGGCATTGAGTAAATGCACCTGCGGAAAAGTCACTTCCGTATCACATTTATCAATACTTTCATCTTCAATCGCTGTACGCTGTAGGCCACGGATCGGCAGATACTCAATCCCTGCATGTGTGATTGCTTTGCGCTGATCCGTAAAATACCAAGCACGTGCACCATGCTTGAGTTGATATAACTCGGCTCTGTTTCTCATGATGATAGTTCCACAATAGGCACTGTCACTTGCGTAATCTGTGCACCTAAAAATTGAAATTCGATTTGATCTGCATCAAAACGGTGTAAACCCAAATAGCAAATGGTTTGGATGTCGTTACGATGCGAATTGATCGCTGGTGAAACAGTCAGTGAACCACCAGTTTTGGCTGTAATCTCATGCGCGGTCCACGTTCCGTCTTTCCGTTTAACTGCAATGTGCTTACGATCAGCGTCCAGTAAGTACTTGGTATTGGTACTCAATGAGGTAGTGATATTTGCCGTGTTTAAAATATTCAAATGCTTTTCATATAAAGGCATCCAAAAAGCTTGATAACGACCCATGCGTCGAAATAAGAATCGGCGGTATTCGCTATATTGATCCCACCCTTTCAGCACAGACTTAAACGGTTTTAAGTAGCGTGGTTTCTTCCAATGAGTGAATTGTTGAAATCCACCAACATCACCATCAACAATATTTTGATGCTGCGTCAGCGTCATTTCTAATGAGTCGCCATCCAATAGCAAAGGCTTGAAGTAAATATCATCACCAAGAAATTGTTCAGGTACATCAGCTTCAAATTCAGGTGAATCCTCTGCAATCACACGAAATACAACACTCGAATTGGACCAAAAACCACCCGTATTGATAGAGGCATCACCATCAGTGATGCAGATCCGCAGCGGCATGATTGAAGCATTGGTTGCTGTTACATCGGCTGCAAGTCGAAAGCCATCCTGATATTCAGTAATCAATTCTTGAATGATTTCTTGCGTTTCAGGATCTCGAATTTCTTCTTGCACAATAATGTAACGACCTATGCTCACAATCTCAGCAACTTGAGTACCCTCAGAACTTTCAAGCAAAATAAAACCGACTCTAAGGTCGGCTGAATATGCTTTCGTGTCCATGATAATAAAATCACTGTCTACCATATCTGAAATGTGTTGTTGAAACTGTGGTAATGGAATACCCCACTGTTTACGCAAATTTGCATAGAGCATATGGAAGATGTCGCCCATCGCTTTCTGCATATTCACGTAATTGAAGCTCAAGACCTGCCTTGGTGCATCCCGCTGGATGTAACGGTCTTCACTACTGTCATAAGCCTCATGAACTTCAGTTTTAAACTCCAATCGCTCAGTCGAATCTAATAGAGGGCAATTTGTTAATACGTGCACCTCACCATATTTGGTTTGTATTTTCATTTTGTCCTCAAAGTTTAAGCATTAAAAAACCGCCTTTCGGCGGCTTGATATACATCTAGTTTTATTGCTTTGGCTTTAAAACTCTAAAAATTGCAATTGGTGTCATGCCGTAAGCCCCATCGTTTCTTCCAAACATTTTCATCATTTCAGACATGGCTTTTTTAAATTGCTCCATTTCACCACTATTAGGTAAAACAATATTACTGCTATCCATTGAATTAGGGATTGCATCTAATATCCCTAATACATACCACTTGCCTGCTAATTTTTCACCATGTTTAAAATTAATGTCATGGATAACCGACGACATATCCTCACGAGCCAGGCTCATCCAGACTTGAGTTAACTGATCATCTGACTCAGAAGGAACAAATAAGTTGCAGCTCAAGGCAAAAGGGACATTCTTCATGAACTCAATTACTGGATTTATGGTATTTTCAAAATTCTTTCTTTTTTCTTTATGGGCACCAGTTGTATTTGGCATTGAGTTCAAAGTGAATTTAATAGTTGGATCAATAACCCCTTTCATAACTTCAATATCAGTAATATTTAAATACCCCTTTAACAAAACAAGGGCGCCCAGATTATCAGGGGTTAGTTCACGGTTAATATAACCCAATTGATCCAGCCTATTAATCATCTCGCGTGGCATAGTTGGCAAGCCATCGTAAAGCTGCTCAGATGTCGTATTAACTGTGTGGTCATTACCCATCTTACCACCCGTTACAGTAGGCACACCTACTGTGGCCTCCATTTTACGAGTATCGCCGATCTGACTGGTATTTTTTAGGGTATTGAGAGCACCCAAGCCGTTAAGCTGTGCATAGAAAGATTTTATTTTTGGATTGTCTAAATAAAAGAAATCAAAGATCGATTCTATGTTTTGTGAGTCTTGCGCCACGACTTATTTGCTCCTCAGCTTTTTTTCTATGCTCATTGTACTGGGCTGTGCTTTCCTGTATAGCTTTTTTATATGATTCAACAGCTTCAGTTAATAAGCGCGCGGAGCTATTTACGCTTTCTTTTTGTTTAGAACCACTAAACCCAAATGAAAAGTTCATAAGGAAACTCCTTAGACAAAAATACCCTCTTATCCTCAGATAACAGGGTTATATGTTTAGTATAGTATTGCCTATATGGTTTTTCGTCAATACGCCATAGTTAGCCGCATGTCAAGATTTGTGATGCAATTGTTGCGCCACATGCTGTCGCTTGGTAGTGAAAACCCACCGAAGTGGGCTTATTTGGATCTTAAATCTAACTTACTGCTGTTCAAATTTCCCCATACTAAAAGCGTCTACAGAATTTAAATCAACTGTAATTAATGCACCACCATTTGTCGGGATCTGATTACCACCTGAAAAATATTTTGCATTTTTCAGATAAAGGGTTGGTTCGAACTCATGATCAGGAGTGACGCCATCTGTTTCATTGAGATTATGCTCTTCAGCAGTATGAATAAGCTTATCTCGTAGAGCTTTTAGCGTTGAATTGCCTTCATGATCAAAAAATGTTCCTTTTGACACCAATTCACCGCTAATTAACATTCCATTAATGCTAAGAGTTATTCCAATACCTTTGTCAGTCTTACTCTCACTGCCACATACAACTGCAGCCAAAGTTTCTAAATAAATATTTTTCATTTTCCCTCACGTTTATTAAATATACTGAATAAATTTAAGCCTTTAACATACCATTTCTTTTTAAATGGTACATGACAACTTTCTCACCTTCTCGCCCATACATTTGATTCATCATATCAGCACGATCATCAAAGATAGCAACTCGAATTTGATTATCAATAGGTTGAGGATTAGCTGATTGAGCTTTAGCACTCGCCTGAGCCTGCTTCTCAGCTTGAATAGTTCCACCGTTATTGATGGCGTTAAGAGTATTGATGCCGACACGTTTAGTGGCTTCAGCATTCAACACATACTCTTGACCATGAACCACACCCGCCTCTTGATTTAAGCCAATGTTGCCAGTGTAGCCGCCTGATTTGAAGCCTGTCATATTGGTAGATTTAATGCTTGCGGCCTGAGCCACCTGTAAGGCTGCTGCGGCCGCACCAACCGCAGGTGCGATATACGGACCAATGTATGGTGTACCAACGACCGCATCATAGGCTTTAGAGTATGCCGCTGGAATATTCAGCATCGCTTGGGCAACTGCGAAAGCCTTTTGAGCAGCAAACAGTACCGCATAGGTTTTAGAGTTCTCATCAACCAGTGAGGCAAAACCGCCTAGCATCCCCTCCATATATCCAGCTGTAGATTTGGCTTGAAGTTGTAATTTTGCATTTTGGTATGCTTCCTCATTAATCAAGTCGTTTTCACGTAATTTATTCAGAACCTCAAATTGCTGAATTAATGGGTTTTCCTCAAAACCCATAACATTCATATAGTCACTAGTTAATGATCTTGTTAAATCATTCTCGGATTCCTTTTTATTAAAAGAGGCGGCATTTAATAATCTTGATCGCTCATCAGCATCTTGAACTTTCGCTATCTCTTGCAATTCAAATGCATAGCGTTTTTGGATTAATTCCATTTCACTATACATCGTTTGCTCAACTTGAAAGATGCGCTGTTCTTTGGCGAGTTTAATGTAGCTGAGCTCTTGGTTGTATTGCTCCTCGAGTGCATTAATAGCAACCTCTTTGCTTTCCTTGGTTATTTCTGAATTTTGATGAAGTTGTAAGTTTTTTATATCGTAAGAGTATTTAAGCTTTTGCTCCTCGCTCATTTGGAATTCATTAATTTCAAACTGCAATTGAGATAAATAGATTTGCTTTTCATAATAAGCGCGCTTATTTGCTGCCTCTAGGTATGGCTCAGGATTAGCGAAATTTGCCTTTTGAATTTCTGCAATTTCTTTAGCTAAATTCAACTCAATCTGCTTCTCTCTATCAGCATAAGCATAAATGTATTGCTCTCTAAGATTACGTTGCTCCTCATCTACGCGATTTGCTTCTTTTGCATCCTTTCGGTGTTGCGACAAAGCTGCACTCGTTGCTTTAGCCGATCCTCTTTTAGCATTAGCGATTGCATCCTCAGAGGTTTGTAGTTTTTTATTTGCAGCAATATTCATATCAATAATCTGAATATCTTTTGCCGAAACCTTTCCTCCATTCTCAAAAGCCGCTTGTGATGCCATTTTTGCACGCTCAATCTCCCAACCTTTAGCAATTAGCTTGTTGGTCATAATGGTCTGTGCGGCACCCTTCTGTAGGTTTGAAATATACTTAGACTGTGCATCTGCTGCTGCGTTCGCCGCATCAGCATTGTTATACATAGCATTGGTGTTATCGTTTACTTTACCAACAGCATTAGATGCAGCATTGCCAGATAAAGTAACCTGCTGACCTAAAGTTTTTTGAGCATCTGCATTTTGCTGGGCCTTAACCCTAGCCTCCTCGTAACTCTTAATTAAATCCAGACCTTGGGATTTTTGCTCAGGTGTTAATAGTTTTAGCTTATTCAATCTCTCGACAGCATCAGCTTGCGACATTAATCCTTTGTGCACTTGATCTGAGATTTCATAAACCTCTTTATTGCCAGCGTTCGCATTTTTAACTGTGCGAATAAAGCCATTAAACGACAAGTTCAACTTATTCAACTTGTCGTTCTGGTCTTCAAATGATGCTGCTAAATCATCTTTAGCGACATCAAGCTGAACCCCTTTTAGTGCCAAAAGCTCCTGTTTGGTTTTTTCAGCAACACGGCCTTGTTCTTCAAGTTTTGCATTTGCTTCTGCTGTGCGTTTTTGAAGGTACATGTATCCAGCAGTCAATGCAGCCACACCGATTGTGATTGCACCGATTGGGCCACCAACCAAACCAAGCAACATTGCTCCACGTGACCGACTAGCATTCAGTGCATTTTCAGCAACAGTTTGAGTAGCTACGGCCGCCGCGCTTTGCTTCAATGCAATACTGTGTGCAATCTCTGCCTGAGTGAGTCGCATAGTTGCGGCTGCACGCGCTTGTCGTGTTGTTGCGCTGTTTAATTCTTGGCGCGCTAGATTGATCTCAGTAAGCGCTAACGCTGCTACTTGACGAGTACGTTGCACCTCCACCGCAGTCAATTGAATCTGAGATTGCAGGGCTGCTGTATCTGCTGCTCGTCGTGCCACTACTGCGGTAATGGAGCCATGAATCGCCACTGTTTGAGAAGCAATAGTTTTGGTTAATAAAGCCACACCACCAACCACTGCAATGCCCGCAATAGCATCAAGATTATTGGCTAATATTTGGATGCCACTAGCTAAGGTTGTTGCAACACCTGAAGCCTTGCCTGCTTCGCCTGTAAATTTGGTGACTTCATTGCTTAATAGTTGAAGGGATTGACCAATTGTCACATCGGTTTTTGCAAATAATTCATCTACTGATTTTTTTGATTTTGTTAATGCATCAACAAGTACTTCGCCAGTGATTTTACCTTCAGCAGCTACAGATCGAAGCTGACCAACTGTAATACCCATACCCTGAGCAATAGCTTTTGCGAGTGCTGGTGTTTGCTCTAAGATCGAGTTAAGTTCTTCGCCACGTAGTACACCCGATGCCAATGCTTGACCAAACTGCGTTAATGCGGCCTCTGCTGCTTGAGTTGAAGCCCCACTAATTGCCACAGCTTTTGATACTGTTTCTGTAAGTTCAGCTGTCTTAGCCATATCAATTCTGAGTGTTTTCGCATTATCACTAAAGCGTTGATACACCTGAATTACAGAATCCCATGATTGGTAAGATTTTTGCGCAATGCTAAAGGTGTCACTCATCGCTAGGTTTAACTGCTCTTGCGACTGGGTGACCAGTTTTAAGCGGTTCTGCATACCTGTGTAGGCATCCATTTTAGAGATAGCAGCACCAACAGTCACAACGCCAGCCATATAACCCGCAAGTTGACGAGTTGCCACAGACATCGAATCCATAGATTTGCTAGCAAAATCACCTTTCTTTTCGATGCTGTCTAGTTCACTCGCCAAGGCACGCGCATTACGCTCAGCATTTCTTGAGTCGATTATGATTCTTAATACAGATTCTTGAGCCATTTCACTTTCCTGCGGGCAATAAAAAAGCCCGCAAGATGCGAGCTGTGTTTTAAGTATTTGAAATCCGCTTGCGCGGGTTTTAAATTCGATTATTAGAAAACCATGGCTGCTAGCTTGGTAAATGTTTTACTATCTGTTGTAGCTAGCATTTTTCGCCCATCCTTGAACTTCATGATGAACGTCACATCCTTCCCTTTTCCGCCGAGCAAAAGACCTGCTAGCAAACCAACTGGACCTAGCGCCAATGCTCCAACCGCACCCCATCCAACCGTTCCGCCGACGCGTTTAACGCTCTCCTCTGTGGCAACAGACACCTCCTCAACATCATGCTTAGTAAAAGTGTTTGATTTACCCAACAACCCATCTCCTGGTGCCCATGCTGCCGTGAATGAAAATGCCATATCACTTGCAGATATAACACCCTTTCCTTTTGTAAAGTCACCTGCATGTATTTGTATATTAGCCATAGCAATCAACCCTCTACCTGATACCAACCATTAACAATCAACCCTTTCGTTCCTGTAGATTCTGTTTTGCAACCAAATCCTAGCTTTGTGCCCTTTAAAAACCCAGAAACCTCGCCAAACTCATTTGACACAATATCTAATTTTTCACCAGTATTTCTCTGAATTGCAGCCAAACAATCATCCATGGAGCTAAATTCAGCACTCATTACTTGGGGTGCTTTTCCACACCCACTCAAAACCAACCCAAAACCCAAAACCCCTGCAATTAATAATTTTTTCATGTGAATACCCTCTTATAAGTAAATATAAGATACTAATTCCAGCATTAAAAAACCATCCCGAAGGATGGTTAATCTGTGTCTGTTAGATCAATGGATTCATAGAATTTTTTTATCTTATAAACAGCCGGCCTATCTTTGATGGTTTCAACATACACATCCACAATGTAAGCCTTTTTGTACAGTTGCTCTTCACCATGGATCATTTCATATTGAATTTCATCATTATCGAAAAGCGCTCTCACTTCTTTTTTTGAAATACTCTCAATAACCGCCTTATAGCCTTTTCTATTGTCAGCGCGTGTTTGCGCCCAATACAACAATACTTGCTTGTGCAAGCCAACAATAGGCTCATTTATCTTGTCTATTTCTTTGGCTGCTTTATTTTGAATTGCATTCGCCTCCATGCTGTTTATATTTACAGTAATTGTTCCTGTATTATTGGAAGCATCTAACTGCAATACAGCACCACTATCCTTGGCAACGGGCTCAACAAAGTTTACAACCCTGTTTAGGGTCTTCTTATCAAGATCATTGGGTTTGGGGCCAGTACCTTTTAAGTAGTCGAGGCAAGATTTAAGGTGATTTGTAAAATCTATAACTGTATTGGCATGCTCAGCAAAAGGCATAAGCGCAGGAGCAAGCGCAACCAATTCAGTGATAATTGACCCGGGCCTAATTTCCTTGATGTAAAGCTTAATCTCATCCGACACAAGGTGATTCTGAGAGCTTGCTATGTAGTCCGAGTACTCAGCACCAAGACTTATCATACTTTGTGCGAAATCAACTAACTCAACTGGCTGTCTATTTTTAATATTAACCGTCAACATAGTCTGATCTTCATTGGCATTAATTTCTATTGTACCCACCTACCACCCCTCAAAATAAAAGACATGTTCTTAATGCGACACTATTAGTCGTTGAATATCTTTATAATTGAGCGTCAGTATATGAATAAAAAAATTAATTGTAAAAAGAAACCAACCTAAGCTGATTTCTTACTCAACCGTTTATGCGCCTTATCTAGATACTTGTTGTCTAAAGCGAATACGCACTCGACCAAAATATGTAATTCACAAGGCGCTTCATACAACTCAAGGTATGCACCAATATCGGTGGCACCCAAAGCCAATGGCACACCTTGCTCATACTTTCTAGCGCGTGCAATCGTGTTATAAGCACTCAGTATTGCATTTGCTGTGTAGCTGTATCGTGGTGGTTTTGGAATTTCTAGCCCCATCGCCTCACGCTGCTTTATTTGGTGCTCGGTGAGTCCTGCGTATCGCTCTGAGTATTCGTAGAGTTCAATGACTTTCCCAGTGTTTCGGCCTGAACTTTGTCTGCTTCCGCCTGGATTTGCTCGGCATGTGATTTTACAAAAGCCCAGATCGCAACACCAATATCGCCCATATTAAACAACTTGGTCGTATTTTCAGGTGTGCAAGATGGTTCAATTTCTTTGCCATCCTCAACAAACACCACGCCTTTCCAGTCTGCAATTAAGTGACAGGCCGCAGCTTCTAAAAGCAACTCATGATAGAGCTTATCTTCTTTGCCTGCTGTGGATACGTTATAGCCTTTTGATGTGACTTGGTTGTTAGCCCGCTCAAGAGCCACACGGAAAGGCTTATAGCCTTCACCACGGATTTTAAATTCTGCTAAAACATTGCCTTCAGCATCTTTGTATTCTTTCCAGAGTGATACTTCTTTGCTTTGTTGAATCGCTACTTTTAAAGCCATTTTTTATATCCCAAAAAGAACCGCCCAAAGGCGGCTAGATTTAAACTACTGTACGTGTGATTGTTGGTGCTTCTTTTACATGCTTAAACTCTAAGCTTAATGTGTGCTCATCATCTGCCGTGGTATCAGACAAGCCGTCATTATCAAGCTCTAATTTTGTAAAACCAAACACGTAAGAGTTTCCGAGCTTATCTACAATTTCGATTTCAGCAGTCATTCGGTCACGGGTTTCTACATTCTTAATCCAACCCTTAGATGCCGCAGTTAAAAGCACCGTAGAATTTAGACCAACAGCCACACGACCCTCTGTTACACGGCTTTTAATCAAACTTGCACCACCTAGACAACCTTTAGCATCAAGATTGTTGTTAATAGTGATTTCAAAGCTTTCAGCACAAGCAGTCCCAGCTGTATTCACGCCATTAATCTTAAATGCAGTTACATTCAATGCAGAGATAAATGGGGTGTCTGTTGCTGGCAATGGATTGGCTACTGGTAATGCTGTTGGCTCAGAATAGCCTGTAGCTGTAATTGTTGCAGCACCCTCAATCATGCCGTCAGTACCTCCAGAGATGGTTAGCTCACCTACACGGGCACCAGAGAACACCTCAATACGACTTAATTTTCGGTCATGCTTAACAATAGTGAAGGTTGCTAGATCGTTATCACCACCAATCTCTAAAACGCTTTTATCAGTATCAATCGCATCCACAATAAACACATTCCGAGATACCCCCTCTAAAAACATATCTTGGCTTAATGCTGAAAACTCAAAATTGATTGCGCCTGCGGCTGTTGCGGATGATGCAACAGAACCCTGCTCAAATACGGAATCAATGACTTCACCAGATGCAGTCAATTCGACAATTTTCTTTAATGAGTCGGAAACTCGTCGCAATGTGTGCCACTCGGGTGTCGATGGCAATGTGTTTGGTGATTGCTCTTTAGCAATATAAAGTGAAACGTCAGTACCTTTAGATGACATGACTTACTCCGTAAAAAATTTACAATAAAAAAACCGCCATGTAGGCGGTGGGTTTAAATTTGTTTAGTTGACTCGAAACTCAGCCCGAATGATTTTTCCATAAAAATCATCCTCATTTGAGCCATTGGCATTGTATGCAGTCATGCTCTGCGGTGCATGAACCTTATAGATTTCAAGATGAGATACGCCGAAAGATTGCAGGAACGAACGCCAAGAATCACACAATGTAGTCATGGCAAGAGTGCCTTTGTTTTTTGGCGCAAAACATTGGATTGAAATAATGCCTTGATCTCGAATACACGGGCCATTACCAATCGCTACCACCTGACTATCAGCGTACTGTACAAAAACTTTACACCACGACTTATCTGTTGGCGCCTTAAATGGCTGGCCATTATTTAAGGGTTGATTCTCAATGCGAAGGTTTGCTTTTTCTACACCAGTGAATTGACCAATTTTTTTATAAATTTCAGTTTCAGCTTGAGAGAGTGTCATCATTTGTATTTACTCGCTACTGATTGGAATGCAAGCGCATACACACCATGGGGGGTTTGATCTGAATGACCATTTTCAATCCTGAGTGCATAAGGCAAGGCATTGGTCAAATACACACAGTTGCCTAGTTTTGCTTTAAGGATGTTCTGAGCACCTCGATCAAAAGCTTTCTGATCTAAAGTGCCTTTAGGCGCTGTATTACCCTCACCTTCAATGTAGTGATAGGTAGGCCGATCAATTGTAATTAGGTTTGAGTTACGGAATGAGCCATCCATTACTGGACTACCCATAATTACGGCTTGCAACATTTCAGCACTCACTTTTCGCAAATGTTCATCACCAATCTTTTTTATTTCAAGCGCAAAATTAGTCGGTTTGTTTTTCCATCCCATAGCTATTCTCGATATTCAACAGTCACATCACCAAATAAAATTTCATGCGCCAATTCACCACTAATCATAACTGGCCGACATTCAATATCAGTCTTGATTCGAATTAAGAAGCCTTTTTCCAAATCCACATAAAAGGCATCTCTAATCTGCTCGCCATTTAAAAACACCGATTTAATGTTAGTAGCGCGAACATCAGCATGAAACGCCTGATCTGAATCAACTGCACGTTGAATTAGGTTTGAATCATCAATGTAAATCATCAGTTTCACTCTCCTGAAACATTGCAAAAAGATCCTGAGCAATCCGCTGTATTGAATAGGCTTCAAATTCAGTGCTGGGCTTTTTTTCACCCATCAGCTTTTTAATTCGCTGCCAGATATGAACAGCTTCATGTAATAAAAGCCCATGCACTTCAATCAGTGTTCTTTCGTCGCAATCACCCAATTGAACAATGCAATGTTTGCCACCATCGTAATAATCGACCTGAGCACCCGCACCTAAATGCATAAACTCTTGTGTGTCAGTCACATCATCAAATAACAGGTCGAATTGATCTTGATTGCGGACTAAAGTGTATTTTGAATGTTCAAAAGGTGAGATATGCCATTCGGGCACATAGTTGTTGCTGATCATAAATTCCACCCATTAAAAAACCCACCGAAGTGGGTTTTAATCTTACTTAAACTAAACAGCTTTTAACGATGCCAGTAGACTTGTAATAATTAACTCCGATACATCATCTCGTAACTCAAAATATTGCTGAAGCTTATTTGAATTAAAATCCAATAATTGTAAATATTCACCATAAAAATCATTATCTTCATCGACTGTATTAATTTCTTCAAGCTTAGCTATCAGATATAAGAGAATTTTTGAAATATCTTCTAATTTGCCTGCAACGATCCCAAAATACCTAATTTTATCTAAGAGAATATTATAACATTCTTGGATTTCTCTAATTTTATAACCAAAAGATAGAATTAGCTCTTGATTTTCTTTAAATATCTTATTATCTAAATAAATTGGTATTCGGTCATAATTAAGCTCAATTCTTGATTCTTCCGGCACCAGATATTCCATTTCTATATTTATAATATTTGCCTCCTGAATCAGTTTTTCAAATAACTCAAACTGATTAAAGACCTTGATTGCGAATTCATTTCTGACCTGCTTATTATGCTGCTCCCTCCAGTCACTAAATAACAGAAAAGCAGCAACTGGGGCTAGAAACATTGCTGTAATATTAAAGCCATCTTTCAATAAATTATATATATCACCCAGCTTTAGCGGACTTGATAGCCACGAACTTTCAAGCAAATACCCAACTATTAAATATAGAATAAAGAAAATTAATGTCCAAAACATTGCGTCTTGTAGTTTTTCTTTTAATGATTTCTTTGCCATAAATCCCCCTTAATTTAGAGGGATATTACTACACCTTTCTAAGCTGGCAAGTCCAAATACTATCCGTTGGGTCTGCACCAATATTCACGACTTTAAAATCGCCGTTACTGGTTGCCCAAACATCATCAATCTGAGGCACAGCGGTTACTTCATTTTGCAGAACAATCGCTTTTGCATCTTCGGCTTGATAATCAGCAGGCTTCACCAAGTCTTTTAAATACGAGCCAAACAGTACGCCACGCCCTGAGTATGATTCACTACCTACGACTGGATAAGTCTGTGTTTCAAAATCAAATACGCCTGAATAAATCGGTTTTTCACAGGTGAAGGTGTCAACTGCGTCAGCTAGGTCATCATTGAAGGCTGCTGCAAGTTCTTCCTGTAGCTCATCTCTCATATTCGATCCAGCCATTGCGCGCCTTGAGTCTTGGTGAATGGTGCAATTAATTCGCTAATAAATTGCTCATACACATTCAAATCTTCCGAGCCATCAGCAAAGGTTTTTGAAACACTGGTGCCTGATTGTGCTGAAATAATCTTGCTTGTTACGGTGGCTTTTTTACCTTGATATAACTGCCCTGCAATAATGCCCTTAATGACCTCATAACAGGCGAGCTTTAAGGCTTGCGGTACATCTGCACCATCTTTGTATTCTTTGACGTTACGAGCGCGTAAATACGCTTCTGATTGAGCCAGTAAGCGAGCTTTATCACTAGCCGTCTGACTAGCAAACTCGGTTACATTGTCTAAGGCTTCTTGTTCAGTGATATAGCTCATAATGCTTACTCGGTTTTTGGTTCGGGTTTTGGCTTGGTTGTTTTTGGTTTTGGCTCAGGCTGCTTTTCAGCTTCCTGTTTTGCTTTCTCTTCCGCTTCGCGACGCATGCGGTTAAATGCTGCTAATCCCATGTCTTATACTCCAATAAAAAGGGCGTGGCGGATTGCCACACCCTTAATTCAGTTAAGCGAGTTTATGTTTGAAAGCAACCATACGGATTTGCTTGTTCTCATAAACACGCGACCAGTTGGTGCTAGTTGCAAGACCTGCATTGTTTGGCGCAATACCTGTAGTGCCTGCCCATTTCACACCACGCGCATGAAGCACAAAGTGTTGACGGTTAATTAGAATATCCGAACCTGCCAAGCTATCGCGATCCGTTTCAACGCCCACTGGAGCGCCCACGTTTTGATAACCAACAGCGCCTTCGCCGAATAAGTAAGTGGTATAAACACCTGATTCAACTGGTAGGCCATCATCAACAATGACGCGCTTTGACATATAAGTTTTATACAACTCAACACCATCAGCATCACGTACAGTTTCGATCAAGCCATCTTTGGCAAGTTTTGCCATAGTTGCTGAATGCATTGCTACCGCAGTCAACTTATCCGTAGCATCACCAAGCTTGTAAGATGCATCGATGAATGATGCGCCATCAATCACGGCTGCTGCACCTGTTCCGCCTGAGATGTCCAGCACGTTGCCAGTCATGTTTGTTGCAGCAAAAACACCACCAAGCGAGCTTAATAAGATGCCCTGCATTTGACGTGCCCAGTAATCAGCAACCAAGTCACCAATCGCACCCATCGGATCATCACCTGACAATGCTTTCGCAAGGTCATTTGCGCCCCATGCTTTACCGCGAGCATGCAGAATTGCAACGTCTTTTGATGCTGTAATGTTGTTCACAGTCAAAGCTGTGGCGTCGGTTAATACTTCAGATTCACCCGATAAATCGTTCCAGAAAGGAAGATTTACAGTTGTACCGCCTGCTGTACCGAATGCAATAGGTTGATCCAACCCAGCAACAATACCCGACTGCCATAATGCAGACTTTTCTGCGGTTTTATTTAAAACGTACTGATTAAATAACTCAGGTACGATTACATTACTAATTTTAGTTTCAGCCATTGAGCTTCATCCTTTTAATTTAATTGAATGCCGTGTTCCGCAGCGATCTGCTTAGCAAGCTGTGGATTTTCATTTCGTAATTGACCGAGCTTGGTCAGGTTGACCGAGCCGTCAGCTTTTAGAATGTCTACCTTGCCGCTACCTTTTGACCCTTGAGCACCTGAACCCTGCGGATTCCCCCATAGCAACGGTTTAGTCTCTCGAAGTGTTGCTAGCCAATCAGTAATTGAAAGCGGTGTTTTGCCATCCTTACCATTGATTACTTCACCTTGAGCATTTACCGCCACAGGATCGCCATTTGCATCTAGCTTGAATTGGCTTTGAGCCAACATGTTCACCAGATCAATCGCTTCAGGTTGTACCCCTGCTTGAGCTGCATAAGTTGCAATAAAGCCACCTAAAACCTTGCTCTCCAATGTTTGAGCACGTGAAGTTTGTTCACTTAATTTCTGCTCGTAGTCTTGGCGCATTAAATCGGTTTTCTGTGCAAGAACTTCGTCAAATTTGCCCTCAGCAAGTTTTCGAGTAAGTTCGTCTTGTTTGGCTTTTTCAGCAAGCGAAAGCATTGCATCTACATCCACGCCATCAAACTTGGTTTTAAAGTCTTTTAAATCCTTGAGACTGCCTAGCAACTCAGAGTTTTTATTCTTTAGACCTTTAACCTGTTCTTCGATATAGGCTTGGATTTTCGGGTTATTCAGATCAATTTCTTGATCTTGGTTTTGGTTGTCGTCAGACATTTTGAAACTCCTAGAGTTACCGCCTAGCGGATTTTTTGACATAAAAAAAGACCCTTTCGGGTCATGGTTAAAATTTGATTTAGATACCTAAATTTTTAAAAGTCTTTTCATCCAATATTCTGAGTTCAGCGAGTGTGTACTGACGTCCTAGCGGATCGACAAATTTATCAATGCTGTAATTTCCATCTTTGAATAGCTTATAGCGTTTTTCACCAAGCCATTCTTTTTGGAAAAAGTCATCTGCTTTATTAAAAAACTGCTCGAATGAGGTGTTGGCGTCCAATTGACCAATCAGGCCGCTTCGCTCGTCTTTTGGAATATCCTTAATCTTTCTTTCGTCCATCACAAAAGGACGCTTGCCTGCTAAGTTCCCATCAGCATCAACTCCAACCAATACGGATCGGCAATGCGGGTGAAGTGGTGGTCGTCTAATCTTAGGGCTTTCAATTTCCCACATGGATTGGTCAAGACTGGCGCATGTTTTTGATACACGACCATCCAATGTGGCCACAAATTTAACGTGTGTGAATCCAAGCGCTTTGTATGTATCCATATAAGCAGTATTGGCTACATGGCTCCTTGCAGTTCTCACTACTCGATCAATATCACTTCTCGACTGCTGAAAGATACCATCTTGATAATCGAAAGCCATTTTGCCCTTGATGCGCTGCACAATCTGCTGATTCGTCCAACCATCATTAATGCCTTGTCGGATTGCATATTCAACTCGAAGCCGAGCATCATCTTTAATCTTATCGAATAACTCATCAACTAAAGCGCCACCAACTACAGGCACTTTTTTAGCTTTCTTGAATAGCTTCTCGCCATTAGCTTTGATGCTATCGCCAACCAATTTGGCTGCAAAGGTTGCTTCATGAACGGCCAGTGCTGTAGCAGATACCGCGAAAGCTTCAGGCAATGCTGTTGCAAGTGTTGATTGCCATGTTGCAAACAACCCCTGAATTTCTTTTAAAAGTGGTGTTGTGTACTGCCCACCACTCAACGCAACTCGTTCAGCATCCGACAATTCATCCAACAAATCTCGAAGCTTGCTTACCATAGCGTTTGATTCGCCATTAAACAGCGATATAAGCTTATTTACTTCACCGCTAGATAATCTATAGCTATATGCCGCATGTTGAGCTATGGCGCTTAGAATTGCGTCTTGTGATGTGTTCATAGGTTACTCAGTTGGGATATTTCCACCCATCGGCACTTTAGCTGAATCTTCTTCAATCAAATCATCTTCAGCTTCTTTATCACGCTCTGGAATCTTGCCAGTTTGCAAATAAGTCCAAACCGTATCAGAGCTGATTTTACCTGCCATCATCAAATTAGATAATTGCGCCAATATTTGCGGGTCAATGTCTTGGGCAAACTCAAGCGGAACTGTAAATCTAATTTCAGAATCATCAAGACCAAGCCACAAAGCGGCATATTTACACGCCTGCTCAATCGCTTCCGCTGCTGCTTTGACAACGGTATGGAGCGATGCATGCTGATCGTTTTGACGAGCTTTACGCGCTTCGCCTGATTCATTTGAGCCAGCATCAAGAACTTTCGCACCCGCTTCGACTGCTGCGGTCTTTTGAGAATCCATTTCGGCTTTGGTTTTCTCAATACCATTACCTTGAATTTCCATGAATCCACATGATGCGCCTTGAGGTAGCACCCAAAGCATCATTGGTCCTGAAACTTTTAGATCAACATTGTCAGCGCCAATCGTGTAAGGCTGCGGATGTGCGGTCAAGTAAAGACTTTGGTAATAATCAGCACTCAATTGATAATACTTAACAGCACACTTCGCCATTGAGTACAGTGGAATATCGTCAATTTCAGGCGAGTTATCTAAAGAACCCCCAAAAACAAAAGGGATAAAGTTAAGCCGCTTTTCACCCATTTTAGGCTCAAAGCTCTCTACTTCTTTTCCACTCTCGCTAAGTAGTCGAACTTCGTACTGGTTATCTGCCAATTCAAGCTCACGATAAAGCACTTCTGATTCGTGACCATACTTGCTTTGCTCTGCCTTTAAATGGCTCTCTTGCAGAACAATAAGCCTTGCATCACGACGACCACCAACATCGCCAGACTTCCAGTTGATAATGCTTAAACTGTCGTACATTGAGATATACGGCTGCCCTTTATCGTCAAAATCAACAAGCAAGCCATAGCGACCTTTACCAAGTGCTTCAACACAGCAACGGACAAACAACTGGTCAAGACCAAAACCGTCATTAGTTGCTTGGGTTTTAAGGATCTCTAGTTGCTTATGCACAAGATTAACTTCAGGCTTTAATCTCGTTAGCAAGCCGTTCATTGTGCGTACAGAGTCAGAAACCCACAGCGGATACTGTGCGCGGCTCTTATATCCACAATAGACATTTTGCTCAGGATCTAAGCCTTCTCTATCAAGCGCCAACATACCAGGCGTTTTTGATAAATATACTGTGCCCTTTTTAATAACTTCATCATTGAGTGCATCTTTCATCATCACCCACTTAGGGTAGTGCTTTGCATACTCTGGGTGTTGTGTATTTACACTCATATAAAACCTATTCGTTGTTGTTGTGGTTTACGATCTTTTCTACTCATCGCCACAGCAAAATATCTAAAACCATCGGCACCATGCGAAGTATGGTCATGCAGAGGTTTATCCTTCCAGCAGCCTTTCTTGTCATCCCACTCTTTGCGGTAGTTTTCCAAATGAGAAATACCTTCTCCACACTTAGCTTCATCAAACTCACATCGCGGTAAGATTTCACGGGCCAATTCAATGCCGTCCATGATCCCAATATTAGGAACCACTTGGAAACGAACTGAATATTTCACCCCGTCAATCTCATAACCCTCTTTGGCAATGTCTAAACGAGATTTACCATCGTTCATCAGTGAGCGGTTTTGAATGTCATGTGGAGCATAATGTGATGAATAGGTATAGCCGCGATCCTTCAGTACCTTGAAGTAATGACGCATCCCTTCGCCTGAGTTTTCGTAGTAGTCAATCACCTGATAGCGGTCTTCACCGATCTTGCGAATAAACCAGATCACCATAGAATCCGATACACCTAAATCCCAGAAGGTCATCACATCTAAATGAGAATTATCAGGTAATTGACCAATACGGCCATTCTCGTACAAGAACTTGAATTGCTTCTTGTAGTAAGCGCCCTCTACTGACTGAGCAAAGGCTTCCGATGGAATAGATGGATACTCACGCTTAATATCTTCACCGAGCGTTTTCTCTTTCTGCCAGTACCATTGCTGCTGCTCTGGTGTGGTATGAATGTTGTATTTGGCTTTTAGTTCAGCAAAGTAATCTTTTAGACGCTGCGGAATCTCAGCTGTAACTGGTAAGGCATAATCATGATTCTTCCACCATGAGAAGAAAAAGAATTTCCAGTCCAGAATGCCAAGCGTTCTACCTTGCAGTTGCAACTTCTCAGCGGTCTGGCAATAGTCATAGAAATAACCCGACTTACCTTCTGCCGTAGACTCAAGGGTAATCTTTCCGCCCAAGCCAACCGCTTCAAAAGCACCAGTGACAATCTCACGGGCCTTATCTGGATACTTGGCACAGATCTTACCGAATTCGGAAATATGTAATCGCTTTAGCGTTCCACCACGGAATGATGTACTGACTGTGACCGATCCACCTTTGGAGAATACAAGCTCTTCCTTGGTTTCAATGCTTAATGGATTGGCTGCACGTAATGGATGTGGCAGTTTCTCATAAGCGTATTTGACCTTTTCCCGGAACAGACGTTTAGCATCATGCAAGGTATGTGCAATCAAGGCACATTTATCCGACATGAACAATGCAGCATCCAATTGAATGATGCACATCTCAGTCGTAAAGCCGAGCTGACGCGCTTTTAGGATGATGTTTCTCGACCACTCGTTTTCAAAGTACTCAAGCTGCTCAAGTGTCATCTTGAACTTAACTTGTTTACCGTTCTTATCAGTGATGTAGTAGAGATTATTTAAACGGAAATGTTGGTCAATAAGTTTTGCTCTATGCTCAGGTTTAAGCATATGCCCTCCTTATTTTCAGACGTTGCTTAGCTCATCCATCAGGTCAGATAGTGATTGAATCTCAAGTTTTCCTGAATGTTCCACCTTGTCTTTAAACGCCCCAACCGAAACATGCCTACCTAGTAACTCAAGATTCTTCACCTTGTCAGGCCATTTGATCTTTTTAAAACAACCTTCACCATCACTCAGTTCAAGATTCTCAAGATTTACCACGTACTGTCGCCAAACTTTAGGCCATTCATTAACGGGTCGAATCTTCATTTGATCATCCATGATGTCCAAGACATCCATCTGGTCAATTTCGACTAAGCGCTTTAAGACATAGGCTGCATCAATTTGGGTTTGTTCAGCGCGTTTGTTTTGCGCTTCTTCGATTGCTTTTGCAATGTTGGGTTTTGCTAGGTTTTCACAACCAATGTCTCTTGCTGTCTTTTCGCTATATCCCGCGCGAATAGCCGCTTGCGTAGCATTCAGGTCTATCAGATATTCTTCGACAAACCTTTGCTGTTTAGGCGTTAGGTTCGCCATATCTTTACTCCTGATAACACCACTTCAAATCATCCGGCACAGTTAAATGCACACCCAACTTCACTACTGCAAAATCATGCACGTAATTCAAATACTCGGTCATCTGCTTAACGCTTAATTTGGTTGTGCTGCAAAGCCTTATCACTTGCTCTGCAATCACTCGATATTCTTCACATTCATTCTGCTTGAGCATTGCAATCGCATTGCAGGTCTCAGCAAACTCTTGATCATCACGACGATAGATATAAATCAGAAAGCGCTTCTTAAACTCGTAATGCAGCGAGTCTTTATCCTGACCAGTCTTTTTCTCTATCTGACCAAGCCACATCCACATGAGTCTGTTTTGTGCAGTGGATCTATCATCCTGCTTCTGATCAATTACCACTCTTAACGGCTTACCCTCATTAA
Organism: Acinetobacter sp. P1332; assembly: GCF_044057475.1. Taxonomy (NCBI): domain Bacteria; kingdom Pseudomonadati; phylum Pseudomonadota; class Gammaproteobacteria; order Moraxellales; family Moraxellaceae; genus Acinetobacter; species Acinetobacter sp. P1332. The sequence goes on along the minus strand of NZ_CP171157.1, from coordinate 1,300,127 downwards.
TCGCCTGGGTGTAATTGGTATGCATGTAGTTAATGGCTTTGGTGATGTCGGCATGACTCTGGATAGGAAACACGGCTTTTTGCATTTCCTATCTCCATTTCTATTTAAAAACTGGTTGGTTGAGCTACAGCACGAACCAGATACATTAGACCTGTTTGAAAGTCTGTCTTAGCCATAGCAGCAAATCGCTCAGGTGTTGCAGCTTCAAGGCGATCCCATTCCTCCGCATCGACAACTTGCTGACCTGCATCACACTTACAATTGTACCGTTGTGTTGATAAGTGCTTTTGCACTTTCTCAATCACGGCCTGAACTTGCGGGCCAATAGCTTTGATCTCATTCATTAGATCGATTTCAGCTTGAGATAAATCACGATAGCCTTTGATTTTTTGATGTTGGTTTTCCATATTCTTCTCACATAAAAAAGAGCCATCTGGCTCAGTTAAAAAATCTCTTTGTCTGTTTGATTCAACATCCGATCCACTTTCACCAGCCACTGATCAAACAGCTTTTTGCATTTCCTAATCCCAATAAAAAAGCCCATCAAATTAATGATAGGCTTTGCAGAAAAACACTACATACCGCATGTTATATCTGGCTGTCAGAAATAATAGCTTAAAATGCTTTCAGGTTAATTTCAAGCCATGTTTTGCCTGTATAGGAACGTCTAATATCACCAGTTTTGGTAAAGTAAAAAATCCCGTTTGGCGCAACAATCCAATACGTCGGATATTCCACATCAACTCTGTAATGTGTTGCCCCTTTTGGTTTGTTTTTAATTATATCGCTGCACACTTAAAAAACATCCCGATCTTTAATATTCATCATCAACTCAGTCTTAACCAACCACTTCTCAAACATTGCCTCACTCTCTGCCCGATTACCCAATTGAAAGGTATCAAATGCAGCATGGCATTTAAAACAAAGGGGAATTGTGAACTCATCACTTGCTTTAATTGCTCTGCCCTTACCATGCTTAGCACTATTTGAATGAGCAGCTTGGCTATGTGGATTACCACACCTCACGCAAGGTAGTGTGCGTATTGCTGCGAGTCTTTTGGGATTGCGCATTTAACTGTTCTTCTATGCAATGAATCTGTTTATTGATCTTGCGCAATTCAGCACCGCAAGACTCTTTAAATGCATAGCTTGAAAACAAATGGTTGTAATTCATCAATCGGCTACGGTTCTTTCCTAGTAATTCCAAATTCCGTTTTGCTTCTACGATGTCCATATTCACCGACCTTGACGTTTATATTTACGTCTTTTCGCCTGACTTACACGATTAGGCTTTGATTTATATTTTGATGGCTGGGTCAAACGCATAGCCAGCGATAATGCACCCAAACTATCTGTAGCTCGATGCATCCCCTCATCAACCATCATCATTCCCATATAAGCCATAGCCATACCCAAACCAATTCGACTTAATCGCATATTCACCACCAATAAAAAAGAAAACCCCGCCAATAATGCATATTTAGCGGGGTTCTATGTGCCGTAATACGTTCGGCTAAAGTCACCGAAGTGACAAGGGTTCATTCAACTTCTTTCAAACAATCCCGACACACCTTGATTTCTTCATCATCAACCGTGTAATCGATCTCAGTCGCACCATGTAGGCCGAATAAACAGAATAGGAATTGGAGCATGTGGATCTCCTTTTGATCTCATAAGCAAAGCAAACCACCGGATGCCTCAGCGCAATATTTCCGGTAATGCGCTATCTATGACAGGTTTGCTTTCTTTTGAAATCTGGCACGCCATGTAGGACTCGAACCCACAACCATTGGTATAGAAAACCCATGCTCTTTCCAGTTGAGCTAATGGCGCTTAAAAAAGGATGTGGTGATCTGCCACACCCTTGCCTTAGATTACGATATTGACCAGCTCAGCAACTGATCTACCGCTACTCGACACAATAAACTTCTCAAAGTTAGCTATTGATCCGCTTTGCGTCTTTCATCTTGATTAGTCGGGGTGTCACCCACAATTTATGGCTCTAAGGCTAACTCAATATGTGACGAAATCACATTGGATTCAAACCAATTTATACGGCTGGTTTCCGCATCTCACCGTTTGTGCTTCTAGCCGATATACCAAATTCGTATAGCAGCGTCACAAATCCGAATTACCTAATGGCTGACGTTATTTCATAAGATCACCAGTGAGTCGGGTTTATAGAATCTCAGGCATTAAAAAAGCCCACCTTTCGATGAGCTTTAATGACTTGGTCTCGGTTGAACCGTAATACGACCAGTATAGAAAAAGAATACCTTACATCCATATAGGATGTCAAACACTCAATTTTCTTAAATTTTTCCGGTACTGACCTACATAATGCTCTACCTCATCATTCAACTCTTTGAGCAAAAGTTCAACTGCATTACCTAGCCATGCATAGCGTTTTGAATAAGTATTTGGCTCAATATAATCAATTCCTGAAAATACTAAGCGGCCTTTCAATGTATGGTATTCACGCAACTTTGGACGCAATGAATAAAACAGTTCCATACGTGCAATATGTTTGCAGAATTGCTGCATATCAAAGCTTTCACGCTGCTTATCCATTTCCTCCTGCGCCATGCGCCACAAATAATCAGAAATGTATCTTGTGACCACGGAATAATTATCTGTATTATCCCGGAAATCACCCCATACCAAAATTGACGCATAAGCCTTGGTTTCATCATTTGGCATTAAAGCAATTGCGCCACAACGATCTTCCCAATTGACAGGGATTTCATTTGTTGGTGGTGTATCTGCTTCGTAATTTGCTGTTTTGGCTCTTAACTGCTGCCCCAACCATTCAATATTTGTCATCTTTTCAGCTACCATCGCATTCATCCCTATCCCCTTAAACCTTTAACTTTTCAACTTGAATAATCAACTTCCCGCCTTTTTCTGATGGCAACCGCTTCACAAGCAATTCATCCACCTGAGAATCATCCAGAATCAGCCCACCTTTTGACAAAGCGTCAAAGCATGGTTTTACGATGTTGTCGATGTCACGTATTTTCGCGTCAGGTGGCGCGTATTCGATCTTTACGCGAACTCTGCCCTGATACCCCGCTGGCTCAATAAAACGCTTCATAACGTCAATAAAGTGGATTGCACGCTTACTTAGTCGATTGGTCTTGTTCGCCCCACGTATCCAGTAGTGATTTACCAAAGGAGGTGTAATTAAAACTTCACACCAGAGCAATTCATCATTCATCACACCAAACCCTTTCCCTTCGACCAGATGAGCTGGAACCTTTGGCATTGGATCTGGATTGGATTTCTTTTTCCCCGACTTGGCTGTTACACCAAATCGAGGGCCAATACCAGCTTTTCGTGCCTGTGCTGCGGTGATGCGGAGATTAGTCATTGGCACCTCGCAGAGCTTCTTCTAAATCAGTAATCACATATTCAGTAGTAACCCGATGACCCTTGTCGTATAAATCCATTTCCCGAAAATCAACCATGGATTCCTTAAGCTCGCAAAGCACGTGCTCTACAGCCTCAACCTGTTTTTTCTTCCCGATATAACACTGCTCCATGTTGTTGAGTTGGGCTTTTAGGTCGTCGATGATGGTTTGTTGGTGGTTCCACATCTTGTAATCTTCTGAGTACAGCTCCTCCACCCTTTGATCTGGATAAATCCGCTTTTGACGCTCATAGTCACGTGGATAATTCACTTTGATGTATTCTTCAAAATCACTCATGCTCAACCACCTCCACATCAGCACACAAACACATGAAAGGCGTTCCATCATCTAAGCGCCCAAATACCCGACCATCTTCAACTCGGTCTAATACACCGTACCCAGTGAAGCGTTTGCCTGAATAAATCGTTGCGGATTCACCAATAAAATCTACTTTTACGCGGTCACCTGCTTTCATTGTTCAATCACCTTTGTATTTGGGCTAATGTGGTTCTTAATGTCCGTGCACGTATCAATGCGGTCGTGGTCAGCAATGGCTTTGCGGATGTCGTCCAAGCAAGTAATATTGAGTTTGCTCCCCTTACTGGATGCTGCATAAATACTTAGCTCAAAACAAAAACCTTGTGCCCACTCAGGCGCCCCATCCACAATTTTCCGCATTTGTTCGATTGTTAAGTTCATGCCGCTGCTCCTTGCAATTCATACTTGCGACACATTCCACGCACCACTCGTTCAGCTTTGAAAATGTTGTAGGCTTCAATATCCTTGAAAGTCACTTCTGTTTTGATGTAAGTCATGCTTTTGAAAAGCTTGTAACCCTTCTTCCGATATTCAGCGTGAATACCATCCATCTCCTCACTAATGCCTTTCCATCGGCGCTTGATGTCGCCATCCACAATTTTTAACTCTGGATTGCCACCAACACGGAACTCATCCCATTTCATCACTGGCAATTCAAACTGACGCGCATCATCAACAATGTTGCTCGGATCATCTTCGCGGTAGTAATACGAGTCGATACCCACAAAAAACTCATAGGCATCTTTGGTTAGGTCGTTAATGAGTGGCACAATCAAGTCACCATCATGCAGCGCGTAAATCCTCTTGATGACTTCCGACTTGGTTAAGCCCATTGCATTGTATTTCTGACAAGCTTCTTCCACTTCCACAGCTTCAAAACTCATCCAAAGCTCATAAGGCTTTTGCGATTCACGCTGCACCAGATTGACCAACTTATTCGGGTTATATTTCTTATTGCGCTTTTTCATGCTGACGCTCCAAATAATTGTTTTGCTTTTTCTGTCAAAAAATAACGTGCATCGCTTTTGTGCCAACCAGCATCTAGCACCCGACTTACATATCCCGCACGCTCCAAGCCTTTTAAGTACCTTTGTGCGGTTCTCTGACTTAAATCAGGCATTACTTGTTCTCTTAGCGCAGAAGTTGAAGCGACTGGCGTAGTTTGAATGGCCTGTAAAACTGCAATGACACGCTCAAAAATTGCAATTTGATTTGCTTCGGTTTTGTTCTTCACACCCCACCCCCTACTTGCTTATCCATAAAACGCACCGCATTCGGCAATTGCTTTTGCTCAGCTCGTAGTGCCGCTTTGTATTCCTCAAAGTTGTCAAACGGATCAATATGCTCCATTTCTATTGACTCCCACGGCTGCGGCTCTTTGTGTTCTTCCGCCATCCTGTTAATCGGATTGCGCTTAATCAGTGATCCAAGTTTCGCCAGCGCTTCTTGAGCTATCGTTTTGTATCGCTCAGATTCGCTCAGTTGCTCCAATTTGGTCTGTTTATGCTCTAGCAGTGCAGTTGCATCGGGTGCAGTTAAAAAGCCGTCTACAGTCGCCTGATTGATCGCTGCAATCTGCTGATCTTTGTCAGTACCAAGCGAAGTCACATAAATCGGCTTCAAACCTTGGTCTTTAGCTTGAGTAACAAGGCGGTCATAAGCATCACAAAAGATTTTCTTGGCTTCAGCACGTTGGTATTTATCACCAGTCTTAACCAAGTCTTCACAACGACTGAATGCTTGAGCCATTTGTTCAGTCCAAATTACTGTTAATTCCTGACCATCAAAGCCAATCGACTTTTCAGCAATTGCCCATGCTTCATGTGAGCCAAGCCAGTCATCGGTCTTTGGTTCGCACCAAGAACGGAATTCGGGGATGGTTGGTGGCCACTGCTCATGCTTCATGCGATTCACACCGCGAGCAAAGTCTTCAACTGTTAAGCCTTGGTATGCGTCGACCATGGCTTGCTTTAGTTCTTCAACATCAACACCAACCCACTGATCCGCAAACTTCTTGCCGTAGTTGATACGCATTTTTGAAATCAGACGCGTAGCATCATCTTTGGTGAACTCACGCATGACCCACCTCCTCAATCAGCAATGACTTTTTTGGCGTTACATCGCGCTCACCAAATGCTTCACGTTCGGCCTGTCTCCAGCGATCCATTTCAGATGCAGTGCGTTGTTGAGGGGTTTGAATTTGCGGCTTTTCAGCATTCTGTTTTTCAGAATCTTGATTTCGCATAATCCACTGGACAAATTTCACCAATGCTTTGTTGGCAGCCATGGATTGATTTGCATAGTAAAGCTCGAACTGCGGTTGCAGTTGGTCAATATATTTCTGGTCAACTGGTTTACGGCCAGACTTCAATAAATTGGCATTCACATAATCGAGGTCGAACGTATATATATATTGGTTACTGGTTAATGGTTCTTGGTTATTGGTTAATGGTTTATGGTTAGGTGACGATTCGTGCTTTTCTTCACACGGTTCGTGCAAGATTCGTGACGCTTCGTTCTTGGATTTGCGTTTTTCTTCACGCTGCTTGGCGATTCGTGCGTTAGTTTCAGCTTTGGCTTTATAATCCATAAGCTCATCTTGAATGCGTTTTTGAACATAACGACCATCATTTTGCAGCTCAAAAAACTTGGTCAAAACAAACTTAACTGCCGCCACTTCTGCTTCATCACGCGCCCATGCCCAATCCAAAGCTTCCTCTAATGTTGGGAAAATTTCACGGTCATAAATTGCATCCATAAGCAAAGTGTAAGCACCATGCTCAAGCATAGATAAGCGACCTGCTTTCTTTGCGTAATCACCCAGATTTCTTTTGTAGTAGTGCATTAGGCAACATCTCCATGATGGTAGCAGTGATTACACACCTCAAAATCATACGGGTTGTGCTGCCAATTGATCTTTCCGCATTCAGGGCAGTTAAAGCGTGTCATTGGATTGCTGACTCTTCGGCGTTGTTTTTTTATACGCTCTGGAGTTTTTAAGCCTGCAGCGGTAATCATTTTTCGCTTATTGAATAGTGCAAAATTAAACGTACTTCTTTTTCTTGCGTCAGCTAACTCAAAAGGCACTACAACATAATCAGTATGGTTGAAGCACTCTACCGATGTTCTCCCGAAAATTTTAGCGTGTAGAAAGTTGGTTGTTCTCGTACCATTTAAATCAATCCAATAAACATCATTTCCATCCCATATGCCTTTCACAAAAGCAACGTATCGATCGCTCGGGCTTAAATCTGAACTCAAAGGCAGGTGTTGATGATCTACTTTCTGTGTAGCTAGAGCGTCCACATGATCAGCAGAAATTGGGTACTCATTATCTCTTGCAAGCTCATATTCTCTTTGAGCTTCTTCCAAGGAATAAATGTGAGCTAGGTCGAGATTTGTTGTGTATCCTTGACCATCTGCAGCATGGAAGACCATATTTGATCCGGTGTTTCCGTGTGGTGAACGTAAATAAAATCTATTCTTCATGCCGCCACTCCCTTCTCTAACCACTTCGCAATGCGAGTAATTAATTTTTGAGTAAGTTTTACCTGTGTGAACACCTTTTCACCCGACTCAAATAAACGAGGTGCTGAAGTCACAACATGCACGAGCTTCTGATCTATAGACTTTTGATAAGCTTGAATTTTTGAATATTGATCACGGTAAACAACCTTGTGGTCAATCAAGTATTGAGCAAGTTGGTTTTGACCAATCTTGAGAACTTTTGCAGATTCGCGGATACCTAATACATTGGTGCAATCAGCAATGCGGTCTAAGCCTTTTGCTTTTGGTTCAAGCGCCTGAACTTTGTGCTCAAGCTCGATTACTTTTTCTGTATAACCAAGTAACGCTTGGCGTAAAAATTCAGGATTATTTAAATCCATTACTGGTTGAGCTATTTGTGATTCAAGCTCCTTCCAGCGTTTAATAACTCGATTACGCAAAACGATGTTGTAACCAGTAACCAAAGTCATTGTTAATTCTTCATCTAACAAATATTCGGTTTGCTGGCGGTTTTGAGTATCAAAATAGATGCCCCCAAATTTGGGGATATCTAAACCAAGCTGCCCAAGCATGTTTTCAACATCACGCTTAACGTGGTCATGACGCTTTTCTGTCAAGTCAGCAATAACGCGACTCGACATAGTTTTTTGTTCAGAATTTCCAAACTGTGTTAAAATTGGCATGTTCATATTGGTTAGTCTCCTTATTGAACATCGAGCTCATCTGTTACAGCAGATGAGCTTTTTTGTGTTTCCCAGTTACTCCCTAACAATCCCAAGCGGGCCATTCGCTCAGCTGCTAATCTTTCTGTATACCCAGTACCAAGCAAGGCGGTATTCAAAATGTCAGATGCAGCTTTATCTATGGTTTCGTTACGAGACATGGCAAGTAATGCCAAACGGTCATGCGCTTCGGGTAAAACCCCTTTAGCCCGAACCTCTCTTTTTGGTAGAGACATAAGTCCTCCTGTTGCAATTGATTTGATAAATCCCTTAATCCACATTTACTCACCTATGCTGCTGGACTGTGTGAACAGTGTTTTTTCCATAGGCACTCCAAGCTTTTACCCAAGTCGTATCCGATCCTTTTGCCACATAAGCCGTTTTCAAGATTGCTCACATAGTTTTGAGAGCAGTTAATCTCAGTAGCGATTTGGGTTTGGGTTAATCCCTGCTCCTTCAAATCAATGATCATTTTTTGCCACTGGCTCATAGAACACCTCCTATATTTTTTATAAATATATAGGTTTTCCGATATTTATACAATAGCCAAACCGATTGAAATTTGTATCACAATTCCGATAGTGGTTTTAAGGAAAAGCTCATGACAACTTTGGGTGAAAATTTAAAGAAAATTCGCAAAGCGAAAAAAATGACCCAGAAAGAATTGGCTCAAAAATCTGGAGTTAAACAGTCTGTTATTTCTGATCTGGAAACGGGTAATGCAAAATCTACTGGATCGATTTTAGAGTTAGCTAATGCGCTTGGCGTGACCGCTGAAGAATTAAAGAAAGGTGTTTTTGATGAAACCTCATTAACAAACGTTGCAACAGTAGTTCCACGCATGGCTCCTGTTTTGTCATGGGTTCAAGCTGGAACTATGACCAATGTTCAAGCTGTTGATATGTCACAGGTGGAGGAATGGCTACCTATTCCAGATGGTGATTGTGAGAAGTGCTTTTACCTGAAAGTACAGGGCTTGAGTAACTACCCAGAATTCCATGAAGGCGATTACATTCTTGTAGACCCTACTCTGCCTTTTAGTGATATGAACTCAGGCGACATTATTGTTGTTAGAAAGTTTGATGATGCGACTTTTAAGCGCCTGGTAATTGAGCCAGATGGTACTAAATACCTACAAGCCATCAATCCTGAATTTAAACCAAATATCATTCCGCTTGATCAAGACTGTGAGTTTGTTGGTGAAGTAGTGGATTGTATTCGCTACGTTTATCGAGCTAAGAAAAAAACACGCAAGATTTAAAAAATAAAAGCCGCTATATGCGGCTTAGGTGTTTTATGAAAAAAATAATCCAAACAATAAAAGACTGGTACAGGGGTGATGATGGGGAGCCTGAATTTAACTTTGTAACTCAAGAATATGAGTATAAGAGAGCGCCTAAAAGACACTGGCTGGCTATCATTATTAGCAAGCCTGTAGGTTTGTTCAAAACGATTTTATTGGCGATAAGAAGAAATCTAAATACGTTTACCACCCAGTTTTTCGCCTTCCTAATAGTCATTCTAACTGCGGGATCTTTTTATTACCAATACCACATCAACAATCAAAAGCATGAGCGCTGCCCCGAAACACAGGCCGACAAAAAATCGGTCAACATTGAGTGCGGGAAGTGAAGCACTAATAGCAGCTAAACACACAACTAGTAATGAATAATTAGATTTCTTTTTCATAACAATTACCTTGCCGCATACCCGAGCGGCTCTTGGATCGGGTGGAGAACCATATGGCTGTATATTCCATTACTTATGATCTTATAAAGACTAAGGATTACGAGAAACTATTCAAAGGTATAGAGCTAATTTCAGGTGGAAACTGGGCTAGACCTACAGCATCGCAGTGGTTGATTAGCTCAACAAAGACATCTGCGCAAGTTCGTGATTATTTGCTTGGGTGTATTGATACGGATGATAAGTTGTTTGTGGTAGAGATAAAGCCTGACACTTGGGCAAGCTGGAATATCTCCAAGAATGTTGAAAGTTGGTTTTTGAAACCTTCCATCTAACCTTTGGCTGAATTACTACCTACACAACCAATACCATTATAAAAATCTTTCTCATCCTGAATCGCTTTATCAATCCACTCTTGATCTGCATTTACCACAGTATCTTGCAGGAGTGTGATTGAGCCTTCATATAGTCGGATGTGTGTTCCAGCAGGAATAATGCCACGTTCTAATTCTTGATTCTTACCCATAACAAACTCCAAACAACCCATCCCAGTGATGGGTTTTCTTTTGTCTATTAAAACATAGTAAAAAATAAAAATATCGGTTTTTCTATATTTTTATCGGTTTTCCTATTGACTATTAATATCGGTAATGCGATATTTACCTCGTAAACATAAAAAAGCCCAGCAACTTTAGACGGGAACTGGGCTTCAACACAACGAGGTCATTATGAATACAAAAGTTAATGAAGGCAAGTTGATTAGCGGCAAAGATGCGCTGATTGCTTTGGCGAATGGTGATGAGGTTGAGTGGACGCATTTTAGTGTTGGTGAATGGCACAAAGTTCCCCAAAAAACAGCTAAGTTGCAATATTTTCTTGATGATGATTTGGGTTGGAAATTCCGCCTAAAACCACGCACCATCACCATTAATGGGATTGAAATGCCTGCGCCTTTTGAGCCTAAGCATGGGGATGAGATTTGGTTTTTACATCCTGATTATGGTTGTGGTTATTTAGATGGTGACTACGATCCTGCAGAAAGCTATGCACAATTCGGAGCATGGCGTACCGAAGAAGAAATTAAACAGGTTGTTACTGCATTGCGTTTTGTTTTAACAGGTGGCTGGCATGAACACTAAATCCAATATTCTCAAGTCTGCATTAATTGCAGCATCCATAAGCGCGGCACTGGTAACGGCTTACGCATTCCAGCCTGCTAAGACTGCTGATGAGTTATCAGAGCCACAAGTAAATATCGCTGCAAAGCAATACGAAGTTGAAAGCATTAACTGCAATCAAACCTGTGTCGCTACCGTCAAAGCTGACGATTACAGCATTTATGTCGAGTACCGCTTGGATGATGCATCAGTCGAATTTCTAGACATTCTGAACGTGGTTCGTCATGACGAGACTGTGAATACCTATGTTGATCGTTATGAGATTGAAAAGATTAACGCTGCGATTGCTGGGGGTGTGAAGTGAGTAAAAACCCTATCAAGGTCATGTCGTCGATGCTGACTGGCCGAATTTATGCAGGTCGAGTTAATCCAAAAAACCAAATGTTTATTGGCGAAAAAGATGATGTGACTGATACCGCTGTCAGTGCTGTGGCTCAGCATCTTTTGAAAGAAGAAATTTGCTTGCAGTTTGAGGTTAAGGGCAAAACATATCGATTGGAAGTTCGGGAGGTGCCAGCATGAATCATTTCTTATCAATCGAAGTGGTACGCGCTGAAGTTCAATTATTAGAACTGGCGCACGAGATGGTCATGCTCTCCACGGCTGATGACGTGATCAAGGTTGAAGGTAATACGATCAATCTGAACTATGTGGGGCGTGGCACTGAAAGTATCGCGCTTTGCCTTGATGGTAATTACTCGGACGAGATGCGCGTTAAGTATGCGCGTGAAAACATGGCGCGACTTGAGAAGATTAAATCTGATCTTGTTTTGTGGGCTGCTTAGGAGAGAAAAATGGAATTACAAGTATTAGAACAAAACGTCATTGTTCAGGCGTTTGCAACTCAAGGCGGAAGTCTTTTATTGGTTGATCGTATTGCTGAAGAAGTTCGAAAACACGTTCCAGATGTGACCACTAAAAAAGGCCGCGATGCAATTGGATCTCTCGCTGCAAAAGTAAGTAAATCAAAAACACTTGCTGAAAAATATGCAAAAGACTTGGTTGCAGAAGAAAAGGCTCGAATCAAGCTGGTTGATGATGACCGTATTCAGTTTGTGAAGCGCATGGATGCTCTGCGTGATGAAATTCTTGCACCGCGTGATGCTTGGGAACAGGCGGAAAAGGATCGTGTAGAAAAGCATAAGTCCGACATTGAAAAGATTCGGGATTTTGCCCACCCATCTATCCTCCATGATATGCCCGCAAATCGTATTGCTGAGCAAATCAGAATGCTTGATGTTTTGGAGATTTGCCCTTTGTTTGAGGAATTCGAGCAAGAGGCAAAAATTGCAAAACTAGAAACACTGGAAGCATTACGCACTACCCTTGTCAGCCGTGAAAAATACGAAGCTGAACAAGCTGAGTTGGAGCGATTACGCCAAGCCGAGCAAGCTCGTTTGCAGCGCGAACATGAAGAGCGTATTGCTCGTGAAGCTGCTGAAAAAGCGACGCGTGAGGCAGAAGAAAAAGCACGTTTTGAAGCTGAACGTGTACAGCGTGAAAAACTTGAATCAGAACAGCGTGAAGCTCGATTGAAAGCTGAAAAAGAAGCCGCTCTTTTACGCGAAGAACAGTTAAAACAGCAAGCCATTGAGCGTGAAAAACAAGCTGAAATTGACCGTCAAAATGCGATTGAGGCTGAGCGTAAGCGCATCGAAGCTGAGCAGATTGCAAAGGTTGAAGCCGAGCGCAAAGCTGCCGAAGAGCGTGAGGCTAATGTTGAGCACATGCGAACCATCAATAACGAAGCTCTGAATGCTATCTCTTTGGCTGGTGGGGTTGATATAGAGACAGCCAAATTGATTGTGATTGCTATCGCTAAAAATCAAATTCCACATGTATCGATCAAGTACTAAGTGCTTGATGATCAGGAGAAGATTATGAATATTGAAAACTTCACGTTCACCAAAGCGGAACGTAAAAAAGCAAAATTAAAGCTCAATCTTAATGGCCCGTCAGGCAGTGGTAAGACTTACAGTGCTTTAACTATGGCAAGCGGTCTAGGATCTAAAGTCGCAGTAATTGATACTGAAAATGAATCTGCGTCTTTGTATGCCAATGAGTTTAGATTCGACACCTTGCCACTTCGCCCACCCTACACGCCAGAGCGTTTTGCAGGAGCGATTCAGGCGGCTTATCACATGGGCTACGAGGTGCTAATCATCGACAGCGCTTCGCACGAGTGGATCGGCACTGGTGGTTGTCTTGAGATTAACGACCAGTCAGCGCGCACCAAATTTAAAGGCAATACATGGTCTGCTTGGTCTGATACCACTCCGCGCCATAGACGTTTTATTGATGCAATCTTGCAAACTGATATGCACATCATCACCACTACTCGCGCTAAAACTGAAACGGTTCAGGGTGATGGCAAGAAGATCCTCAAGTTGGGTATGAAAGCTGAACAGCGCGATGGTTATGAGTATGAATTAACTGTTGCTTTAGATGTAGTACATGACAATCACGTTGCAGTGCCTACAAAAGACCGTACCAAGCTGTTTAATCCAGATGGTGAGCAGATCACTAAAGAAACTGGTGAGCGAATTCTTGCTTGGCTTAATGATGGTAAGTCACAAGAAGAAGCATTGCTCGAAGCCTTTCAAGAAGCTGTTGAGCGCATCGGGGATACCAAAGACATTGCAGAGCTTGGCATCATCTATTCGCAGTTCCGAGGCACCGATTATGAGCAGCAAATTATTGCTGAGTGTGCAAACAAGAAGGCTCAACTTGTGCCACCACAAGGAGCGCCATCATGACAGTTCTAAAAGCTTTCACTGCCATTAGCTCACTGGATCTAATCCTTATGGATTTCGAAATGGCTAAAAATGGTCTGAATAAAGTGGTTCTGGTGAATGGTGTCCCGACCGATGCCACTCACTATGACACCTTTGGCGGGGTGCTTACTCACCACCGCATTGATGCAAAAGGCTCATTCTATTCAGATGGTGTTAATTGGGTTAGACACCACAAAGGATTTGAGCCTTGGACTGTGACCAAGATCGGTCACTTTGAGCCGCCTAGAACGAATGGTCCAAGTCTGCAAAAAGTGGTTACTCAAGATGGAGTTCAGCGTGAAATCGAATACTACCGCAAAGGCTCAAGATGGGTGGGCGATTGATATGAATTACACCTACTCATCTATTACCCGCGTGCTGTCAATTCAGCACAAAGGGCGGGTAAAAACTTACAGCGACATCGATCTCTTTGGGATTGAAGCTTGCATTAAAGATTTTGTGAATACGTGGGGTTATCGTCATGACTGAGCATATCAATACAATTTCTCGTTTACCGAACGAGCTATGCCCTGCATTTATGGAGTGGTGTGTGCGTGGTGGGCATGAAATAAAAGTTAAAAAAGACCGTGTCGTTATCCGAAAAGGCGCGAAAACTGGTGAGATATTTGCAAAGCGCGGTCAAATTCAGCCGAGCTATTTTATGAGTGGCTACATGATTGAGCGCTTTAAGTTGTTCAGCTTGCAGTGGCTTAAATATGGCAAATCTTTTGTGAATGATCTGGATAGTTCGATGATGTCTAAATTTGTTGAAGTGCATCGTCAGATTAACTTAGCGAAGGTGGCGTGATGGAAGATAACAAACTAGAGCCAGCTGAAATTGTGCGCAGTGAAATAGGAACTTGGACACATTCAGTTTATTCAAAATACATGAATGAGCATCTGGAAAACAAAGAATACGTAAGTCGTGAAGAGTGGGAAAAATTCAAAAGTCACTTTGGTGTAGACACTGTGGTGTTCTGGATGGAGAGCCTTGTTAATCCCGATGATTGGGAAATCATGATGGATGATTGTGATATCACCAAGTGGGACCCGATTGCACCAAACGGCTTTTTCTTAATTGATATCAATTTTAGTGAAGATGATGCCTATGCCGTTTTCGCTCGAAATAAACGTGAATGCGAGGTGGCGTGATGGAAGTGCATGAAAAGCGAAAACTCTTAGAAGCGATTGATATTTTGATAAAGCGCCCTGCTCAAGCTGATGAAACAACATTAGGTAATGCAATTGGTTATTTCACTAAATTGATTGAATCAACAACAGGCGGTCAATTGACGATTGTGCCAGTGGTTAAATAAAGATTTCGAGCAATTATTTGCGCAATTTAAACAATAAATCAGGATTTTGCGCAGATGTTTGCTCAGGAGAGTGTAATGGATATTCAAGAAGTGCGAACGCACCACATTCCTGCTTCAAATGGTGTTGATCCAATTGATGTGTTTATTGCTTGGTATGGCAATCAGGCATTCCAAGTAACTATTCGCTGCTGGGATTGCGCTTGGACTGGTTACCGTGGCAGTTGCGGTCATGATGCAATCGAAGATTATTTTATTGATTGCTGGTATGAGCGTGAGATTCAGGAACATCTTGTTCAAGTCTTCACAGCCAATTCACGACATACAACTCAACGTGAAGAAAAATGGCTTTTCAAAATCATTCGGAATGTTTGTCAACATTTCAAAAGTTTAAAGGTGGCGTGATGGATGTTCAAAAACAAGATGATTTAATCAAAGAGGCTTTTGAAATTGAAGCAGAGGAAATTGGTTTCTGCTTAGATCAATTATGGGGAGATTATGAAAACCCTTATGAAAACAGTGATACTGCCCTAGCGTTTAATTTGTTTAAAAAAGGTTGGTTAGCCAAAGCCCAAGCGGTGCCTGAAAAGACAGTGAAATTACATCTTGTCTGGAATGAAAACAAGGATGAGTGTGTTGGTTTTCTTGACAGTAAGGATGCACGTTATACGGCCACCGGGGATGATCGCGGTATGTTTGGTGTGACAGCATTAGGTGATTATTTCCGTGATCTTAATGATGAGCGTAATGAATTTGAAACTCAGATTGTAATGATCGAAACACAGGAGCCAGCCAATGACTGAAATTCAGCAAACAAACATTGCAGTAGCCAATTTCATCATCGGCGAACTACACAAAGAAAAACCTTTTAATTTGGTGTTAGATGCAGGTCAAACAGGCGCTTTATACAACATAACGAGCGAGTCGCATCACTTGCATAGCGGCTTTGTTCGTAAACTAGAAGCAACTTTAAGACAGCGCGTAAATAATGGCACTGGCGTGATTCTTGAGATTAATTGCAATGCTGATTTGTATTATCACGTGCTGAGTAGCTATATCGCAGAGCACGAACAGACTGCAAACAATATTGATAAGTTTATCGCAAGCGGTGAATTTGATAAGGCTTTTAAGGATGTGTTTGGCATACCAGAAAGTGTGGTGAAGTCTTTGGGAGAAGTGTCGTGAAAGCGAATGAGTTTTTTAAAAAGGTTGGCATTGAGGCTGTTCGGTCGTATGTGGCAGCTTATGAAGATGCTTTGACTGGCGACTTAAAACGCCTTGTCGAAAGTCATGAGTTGGTTGAGAAATACAAGCGTGGTCGTGGTATTCGATTTCGCGTTCGATGGGGTATGTATCGTTATGGTGATACGCAAGAATTTAATGATCGATTAAAACAAGCCATCGCAGATGTAGAAAGTTGTATGGAGGTGTTCAGTGAATCTAATTGAAAACTTAGGTGGATACGAAAGTGCTAAATCCAAGGCAAGAGATAATGGCTCGTTTCATTCAGAGCGATTGAAGAAAGCCCTTCTCGAATACCGCCGCCAGCACAATATTTTTGAGGTTGGGGATAAGGTGGTTGTTAAGGCTCACCCGTTTTGGCCTGAAGATTATGTGATTCTCACCGTGGAGCAAGAGCATATTGGCAAGTGGTATATGTCAGCATGGCGACACGCGACAGATGCAGAAATCAAAGCAGGTAAAAGATTGGAGGTGGAAAGTGAAAATTAAGCTAAATGAAATGTCGCAGCAAGATAAAGATATGCGTTTAGATCGCTTCCTTGCTGCATCAGATCAACAGTTATTTCCGCAGGAAGATGTAGCAATTTACCTATCCTGCTCTGTCCACACCTTGCAGCGTTTGCGCTGCTCTGGTGGTGGAATCCCTTACACCAAGGTAGGTCGATGTGTAACTTACAAGAAGTCGGATGTGTTGGCCTACCAAGAACGACAAACAGTAATGAATACGGCTCAACTTGCCTCTTAATCGAAGCAGTTGAGCTCACCCTGATACACGGCTTCAATGTCATTCATTGCAAGCCGTAATTTTTTGAGTGATACCTGCACATAGCCACCAGTAACATCATTTTTAGCGCCAGATCTATGGTTGAGTAATCGCTTAATCGTATATGGGCCGTAGTCCAAATTATTACAGATAGTGGCAAAAGTTCGACGCAAATCATGCAGTGAAATTTCAACTCCTGTCTGCTCGCCTATCGTCTTTAACATGCCCTGAGCACCTGATATGTGTTTTGCTTCGGTGGACATATTGGAGCCCGGAAAGACATACTCATTACTTTTTAATTCATATCGCTGTTTGATAATTTCAAATAAGTGGTCACCCATTGGCAATAAGTGGTCATCACCGTTCTTTGGGTCTTTAAATACAAATAAACCCTTTTCAATGTCTACATTTTCCCACCTCAAGGTTTGAGCTTCATTTCTTCGACAGCCTGTGTACATAATGAATAACACAAGGTCACGTGTAGCATTCTTGGAGGCGTCTTCATATAAAGAACGCTCAGTGAAGTAATTCAGGACCGCATTGTAAAAAGTGTGGATATTGCTTTCATCTAAGTGGCGTGTTCGTGCTTTGGTTTTATTCCAGCCACGTTTTGCAGGGATAATATCAGCTGGATTTTGTTTGAGAATTGGATTTTCATCAGTGGAGCAATGGATTTGAGCAAAGCGCCAGATGGACCCGAACATTTTTAAAGTAAGGTTGGCTTGAGTGGGGCTGTATTCGGTTAGTTTAATGAACCGGTCAAATACATCCTTTTTATTGATTTCAAATATAGGCCGTTCTTTCCAGTCTGAAAGGAAGGTATTGATGCAGTGATTGTAGGTATTCACAGAAAGCGGTTTTAATTTTCTTTGTTTGAGATATAGATCGAATGCTTGGCTTAATGTCATTTCACCATTTAAGGCATCTTTCTTTTTCTCAAAAACACCATTGGCTATATCAGCCAAAATGGACTGGGCCTTTTTTCTGGCTTCTACAGGTGTAATCTCGTTGGTCTTGCCTAGCGTCACGCGGAATAACTTTCCAGCATGCCGACGTTCAACAATATAAGATTTACTTTTGGTAGTGGCTCGGACTGCAAAACCAATCAAGTCTGAGTCACGATAGATGGCTTGCCCTTTTTCAGTCAATGCAATAGCATCAACATTAGATTTGTTGAGTTTCATTTCAAGCTTAATTTACAAATTCGACACTTGCATTTTAAGCCTGAAATTACTCAACAGTCTACATATAGTCTACATGTTATTTTTTAGTGTAGACGTGATGCATAATAAATTACTTTATAACAATAACTTGCATCACACTACACTTTCCCGCCATTAGAACTTCCAGTTATAAAAGACGTCGATGGCACGCTCTAATGACTGACTCGCCTCTAAGTACATACGTTTGTTCATTTGATAACGCAGAGTCAGTTTATTGACTGGTGTAAAGACACCCACACCATAACGAATATATAAGTCAGGTGTAATATACCCCGTCAGACTGACTTGTGTGTCATCCCCTGTACCTTGCGCATCCAACGCCAAACCACTTAAGCCAAAAGTACGTCCAATTTGGTTCGTAAAAGCGCGTGTACCGCCTAAACCTAAACTGATCCCTGCGGCAGCAATGGTGTTGTTGACATCTGACTTAAAGCCTTCCGTTTGACTTAAACCCGTTGTACCTTCGTTAATACGACCTGTAATTAATGCATTCAAAGCCTCTTGCTCAGAAAGCCCTGCATCGTTATAGACTTGAATATTGGGTGATGTTGCTGTACCCGTTACACGGAAACCCACCGTACTGCCTTGTACATTTTTATTTGCATCAACATCCAGTGTTGGGTTGCTCAACACACCGTTAAAACGTGCAATGGCACGGTTTAAATCCAAACTCTGT
This sequence comes from Acinetobacter sp. P1332, assembly GCF_044057475.1. Taxonomy (NCBI): domain Bacteria; kingdom Pseudomonadati; phylum Pseudomonadota; class Gammaproteobacteria; order Moraxellales; family Moraxellaceae; genus Acinetobacter; species Acinetobacter sp. P1332. The sequence continues at coordinate 1,281,315 of NZ_CP171157.1, read as the reverse complement.
CCATAAGCTTCAATTTTAACTTTCTGACTTACCCCAATTGCACCATTGGCACGCATTGCGGTTTCAGCACCACGCTGCGATAGATATAAACGCCCTAACAATGGAATACGGCTATTAAACCCTTGGAAGAAAACTTGATTACCTAATCCGACCATCACATCGGCACGAATATCCCAAGGTTTTGCGCTATTTAAAATCGCTAATTGGTTTTGACCTTCTCTGACCACGCGTACATCAGATGATACATTCACCACAGGTACAGATGCTTCAGGCATCGAAATCAAGGCACGAGGAACTTGAATTTCACCGTTTAAGGTCAACTTCTTACTCAATGGTAAAACATCCAGTGTGATTTTTGGTGTCACTAGCGCGGTAATTAATGGTGCTTGGCGAATCAGTAAATTTTCTCCATTCAACTGAAGCTGAATGCGTGGATCATTTTTCCAATCTACTACCCCTGTAAGTGTGCCTACACCACGACCACTGTTAAAAGCACCATTAATGGTGGCTTGGTCTTGGCGTATAGCGGAATACAACTGAATATTGGTCAAATTGACTGGCAGTGAGATCATACTAATTGAACCGTCTTTCAGACGAACATCGCCTGTAAGTAGTGGTGCTTTTAGCGTTCCATTAATTTTACCTGCATATGAAAGTGTTCCGCCCATCGAACGTACATCAGCAATGAACGGTTTAAAGACTTTGAGTTGCACCTGATCAAATGCAATTTCACCACGCATAGGCATGTTGTCTCGATACGGATCAATAACGACATTGGCATAGCCCACGCCAATTTCAGGCGTTTTGACATCCAAACGAATTTGTAACCCTTCTGCGATGCTTTTGGCAACCAAAGCCACTTGTTCGTATTTTAAGGTTGAACCCATGTCTTGTGGGTCATCAGCCGCCAAGCCAATCACACCATTTCGAGTAACTAAACGTGCATCAATTTTCGGTTTAGACCCTTGTGCCCAAACCGCTTTAGCATGACCATTTAACTTACCTGTAATTGCTAACCCTTCAGGCATAAAGGCAGCAAAGTCGTTTAGGTCGAGGTTTTGAGTCAAGAATGAAATATTGCCACGTGTTTTACTGACTCGAATCGGCTGGTCAAAACACAACTGACTTTGTTGACTCATCCAACAATGCGCACCAATCAACAAATCTGCTTTGGCACTGTTATAGACCACGGCTGCACTTTGGCGCTGTACCAACCGTGCACGCAAAGAGTCAAAATCACCTTTTTGGATCTGGCCTAACCAATCATTTTGCGCATTAAAACCACCTGCCAATTGCACATAAAATTTCGACTTTTCGTTTTGTGCAGAAACTTTTAATAAATGGGCTTTACGAATACCTGCCAGTGAAATTTCACCTTGTTGAATTTCACGATTACCACTTCTTAAGCTTTCCATTTTTGCAGTCAATAATGACGGCGTTGTTTCCGATGTCGGCAATTGCCCGACAATGCGTAATTTACGCATATCAATCAGATCTTTAAAGCCAAAATTATCCACTGCTAAGTTTGCGGTAGCCCTTAAACGCGGTTGAGATTGGATATTTAAATAGCCGTAAGCACGGCCACGTAAGCCCGCATAAATTTCATACAGTGCAGGCGCATTAATATTCAGTCTTAGGTTTTGTGCATTACCCGTTGCTTGCACTTGGTTTTTGGCATAAGCCAACAGTAGGTTATTCGCTTCAAACTGTTGCGGTAAAAAGCCCTTTTCACTGGAGTTGAGCACCAAAGCTAAATTACCTGTACCACGGACTGGCTTATTGTTCAGTGTACCCGCTAGGTTTAAGCTTTCAATGTTAATGCGTTTTAAAGCATCCGACCATGTGCCTTTGGTTTTCACTACACCAGACAATTCGCCTTTAACACTAGATGCAAAATATTGTGGTTTAAAACGAATGAATGCTGCATTCACATCCCAAGTGATACCGTGAATAAAATGTACCAAACCACTGGCATTAATTTGACCTGCCACACCATTGTGTTTCAGCTCAGTTACTTTAATAAACTCAGGCGTTCCTGAAAGTTTTAGGTTTAACGCACCCTGACTGGCTTCAAACTGGCTGGCTTTTAAAGCGCCATCGTAGTTCACTGCATAGCCTTTGAAAGCACCACCAGCTTTTTCATCATTAAACAGGAGTGCCGCGGTTGACTGACCAGTTAAGTGAACCGTTTCATTATTGCCCACCAGTTTTCCAGTCAGATCAATGCCCTGTAGCTGAATGATTTGCTGATTCGGTTTGGCATAGCCACTTGCTTGGAGCTTTCCATTCAATAGATTAACTGGTGAAGCTTCGGCAACCATTTGCGGGTTAAAATCTTTCGCATTTAAAGCGGCTTTCCACTTCAGTTGACGTTTCTCATCTGGCAGCTCAACCACAGCATTACCACTTAAGCTTCCCTTACCTGCTACATAACTAAAACTCGGCACATTTAAATTATTATTTTTAAAATTTAACTGTGCGAGGTAATTACCCGCAGGTAAAGTTGCGTTTTCGTGTTTACTCACAACAGTAGCAACATGAATATCTTGCTGACCTTCAACCAACGCCAGTTTTACATCCCCTGAAGCACTACTTAACCAACCGATATAAGGCATGGCGCGGTCAATATTTTTCCAAGAGACATCCATCAACATTGGCTGGACTTTGTTATTTTTCTCTGGGTTTTGGTCTAGTGCGAGATGCCATGCTTCATAACGATCAAAGTCTAAATTTGCGGTTAAGTATAAGCCTTTTTCAAGCGTGCCTTTAGATGCAATTTTTGCATCCAAACTTGGCGGTAGAAAGTCAGAAACCACTTGTGGCAGTACATCATCTTTAGGATTGATTTTATCTAAACGACCTTGTACATCCCATGTGACATGATCTTCCCAACTCACCACACCACCCAGATTGACCGAACCTTTCATTAACTGAGCATTTAGGTTATCAATATCAAGTTGATGAACCAAATCGGTATGCATCAAAGCAGTATATTGACCTTTTGGAATATCTTTACCACTCAGATCTGTATTTAAGTCAATATTTAAACGTTCGATATCACCTGAAAATTTAGCAACGCCTTTTTCAGCATAGAGTTTGTAATCGGTCAGGAGTGGTAAGTTGTAATGATTAAATTTAAGCTGACCTTGCATCGGTACATGCTTACGTACAGGGTGCAAAATGGCCCAACCTGTCAACAGGTCAGGCGTCCGCGTTGCAAAACCCGCTTGGATGGTGTCCAGTGTTCCTGTTGCATGTACAGCAATATCATGCACATTTAAACTATCACGCAGTGCCGGTAGGTTGGCTATAGCAGTCGCCTCAAGTGGATATTTCCCTGAGAATTTCATTTTCCCAGTTGCATTACGAACTGCTAAATAGCCCATGTCCATACGAGAGTCTTCAAACTCAAGTTCTGTCCCCGACCAGAGGGCATTATTTAAATGCACATCATAAAAATCTACTTGGGCATCGGATGCGGTACGGATATTTAAATGATCAACATCTGCTGTATCTAAACGTAAAACAAAGGGTAATTTAATTTCGCTGAACTTAAAGGGTTCATCACTCGGTTCACCTTTGGTAATGATGCGCAAATTGCGCACATCAGCTTCACGTAGATGAATCTCTTTATCTAAGATGGCGCGCCAGCCTAAAACCACATCGGCACGGTCAATTTTGACATCAACAGGTTTTAAGGTGACCACCACATTTTTAAGGATAATGCCTTTCCACAGATTACCGCCTTCATATTCATATTGGATAATCTGCTGGCGTTGTAAAACTTGGTCAAGTAAGAACTTACTGCCTTTATCGGTAGAAAACATGACTGCAAGCGATATCACCAACAAGATGAGCGTCAACAACAGCGTCAAAAGGACACTTCTAAAAATACGTCGCTGTTTGGCAAGCGGCGTAGGTGGTGTTGGTTCTTGCTGCTGTTCTACTTCAGCCATAGTCTTCCCAAAAAGTGTTAAATTTTATAATAATGAGCCAATAAAGAAATGCACACGTATCGGATGACTATCATCAGAAATTCCTGAAGCTACATCTATACGAATCGGGCCTATCGGCGATGCCCAGCGCACACCAAGACCGACACTGTATTCGGTGTCATTGCTAAAATCTGTATCATAAGCATTACCAAAGTCGCTGAATACTGCCGCACGCCAGCCTTCTTTAAATTGGTAATTGTATTCCATGGAGCCAACAGCCAAGGCCTGACCACCCACTTTAAAACCATCGACCACAGGTGACAAACTCTTGTAGTCAAAACCACGAATGCCTTGGTCTCCACCCGTGAAATAACGTAAGTTATAAGGAACTTTATTAAAGTCTTCAGTAAAGATATAACCGAGATCACCACGTCCGACAAACTGATGGTTGTCATTTTCACCCAATGAATAGATAAAGCGCCAACCCGCATTTACGATGGCCATATCTGCATCTGAAAGTAGGCTTTCGCTTCCAAGTTCAATTTTATAAGTTTGTTTAATTCCCTTACTTGGGTTTACACGTTTATCGCTATCGATTCTAGAAATTTCATAACCCAATAAAAGCGACTCTTGCTCAGGGTCATTATTTGCAATAAATGCATCCGGCAAATCATCTACATTCGCTGAACCCTTTTGCGTCAATCGATCTAAACGGTAACGTACACCATAAGTATGTTGCCAATTTCCCATTGGGTTTTTAATAACACGATCAGCCCCGGCAACAGCAGACTCCGTGAGTAAGTTTACGCCTTGTCCGATGTCATCTCGTTCTTCACGCTCATAGCCACCTACGAGACTGATATAATCATTTAGTGGATGCTTATAGGGAATATTATAGCGACCATCAATAGCCTGTCGAATTTCTGAAAGTTCTAAGTTGGCATCAAAAGAGTGACCACGTTGATTCACAATCGCACGGCGATACTGTGTACGTAAGCGTGCACCTGAGTCACTACCATAACCAGCACCGACTTCTACACTATTTAACTGGTCCGCGTTTAAAGTGACTTTGACAGGGATCACTTTTGTTTCTCGAGCTTCAAGTTTTAAACGTTCTTCTTCACTTTTTTTGGTTTCTTGTGCGCTGCGAAGCTCTAATTGTGCTTGATTTTGCTCGGCATCATTGACACCAGCAAACTGTGCTTCACTTACCACAGACTGCGTCACTTCACGGCTTGAAACAACTTCCTGTTTTTCTTGAACCAGAACATCCTGACGAGAAAGTTGTTGGTCATCGACCAACTGCTGTAAATCAGGGGGTAACTCACGAACCCTTTCTACAGGATCAGGTCGAACAGCATCTACCAAGCTGTAGTTAAAGTAACGTGAGTTGGTCAAATTATTAGCCAAACCATTAACACGCCAAAAAGTATAATCCGCCCCAGGCTCCCAAGTCACTAAACTTTGTAAAACATCTAAATCAATAGGCAGTGGTTTGCTTGGGTCGCTCATCACAAACTCAACACCGCCGAGTTTATAACGTTCACCTGTTTCATAACGTAAGTTAATGTCTGCCGTATTTTGCGGCTGTTCAACTTTCACATCATGTAAACGCCAGTAACTATCAAAGAAACCATTATTGCTAGCAGCTTCATTAATTCGTGCTTTGGTCGACTCATATAAACCATGGTGTAATACATCACCGACATCTTGCTCTGGTAAGACTTTAATCACTTGGAACTGCGGTAAGTACTGACCTGCACCACTAAACTCGATGTTTTGTTCTTCAATCCGCACAGGGTTATTCGGTACCACTTGAATGCGCACACGATTACTGCTGGTTTTTTCAAACTTAAACTCAGCATTATAAAACCCGACGGCTTGAGCAGCTTGGTTGGAAAGTGTCCGCAACTGTGGCAGTGCTGAAGGAAAGTCTTCAAAAGATTCTTCAGTAAAGCTCGAAACCTTGCCTTCAATATTTTCTTTTAAATTGACCAAAGCAGCCTGATACGCTTTATTGGATATCTCGCCTTCATATTTCGCATTGATGATTTCAACATCTGCATTGATTCGCGGCACTTTTGCAGTATCTAATGCTCTTGGTGGTCGAATTTTATAAAGCATGCGCTTAAAGAAATTGGGTTCTTTGGCAATTTGCTCTTCAGCACTCATGCCAAAATCTAAGGTATTCCCTTCAGTGTTGGCTTCTACTGAAATTTTACTGTCTGCTTGAATGCTTTGCATCAGTTGATCAACATTGACTGGAGCTTGATTAATTTCCGCCATTTCCTGTTGAGTTGCATCGCTTAGCACCAACTCTGTCGTTTGACCACTTCGGTAAGCTTGAGCTTCTGCTTTCGCTTGCTCAGCCACCTGATAAATATCATTGGCCATGCCTTGATCAACTTGTACAGTTGGCAAGTCCTCAAGATCATCAAACTCAATCGGTGCAAATTCAGGTAAATTTTTTAAAGCCGTCTGTTGCTGTTGCAACATTTGCATACTGTCTGGAACCGTGGGCTGAACTACAGAATTTTCAACTTTTTTTAATTCGTCCGCGCTACCCATACCTTGACGAATCGCTTCTTTTTTAATGTCTTCAGTGAATTCTGTAGAATTTTGTGGCTCGACTTGTACGTTACTTGGTTCAATCGCAACGGGGGTTTCAGCCAAAGCCGCTTGTGACAAAAGCGTTAAAAAGATACTCAGACACAAATATTTATTGTTATGATTCCACGGTATGAAAGAATTCATACTCAATGAAAGAGTCGACTTTTTAAATTGTGTTTTGGCAAGCATAGAAAACTCTAAATTTATTTAATCGTTATGGATTTGCTCTAATGAATTGTCACAAAAGAACTGAAATCTATTGATTATTTTACCCAATTTCAGGTTTTAAATATCTTACATGATTTTATTGAACGTTTGAGCAATTAGTCACATTTCTTAATAAAACTTAATACAGCGCAAAAAGCATGAAAAACAATGAACATCTATTAAGTACCCGTCGTTTTCTTCCCATGTTTATTACCCAATTTTTTGGTGCTTTAAACGACAATGTCTATAAACAAGCTTTGCTTTTAGTCATTACTTATGGATGGATTAATCAACAAGCTGCAGATGTAAGTACCTTAAATAATTTAGCCGCACTGTTATTTATTTTGCCTTACTTCATTTTTTCTGCAACCGCAGGACAAATTGCCGATAAGTTTGAGCGCTCACAACTTATTCGTGGCATCAAAGTTCTAGAAATTGTGATTATGCTCATCGGTTCCGCGGGTTTCTTGTTGGGCAATTTATGGCTACTGCTCTTGGCTCTATTTATGATGGGCACACACTCCACCTTCTTTGGCCCCATTAAATACGCCATTTTACCTGAGATTCTAAAACCGAATGAACTCATGTCAGGTAATGCACTATTTCAGTCGGGTACCTCCATTGCTATTTTAATCGGGATGATTTTGGGTGGCGCAGTCATTTCGGTTTCTCAAGGCAATCTTATTTGGATCAGCCTGACTGTCGTTATCATTGCCATTTTGGGTTATCTCTCCAGCCGATTTATCTTAAAACAGCAAGTCAGCTCACCCGACTTAAAAATTGATTGGAATTTCTTTAGAACCAGTTTTCAAACACTCAAATATGCCAAAAGCCTCCCCCTCATCTTTATGATTTTACTGGGGAATTCGTGGTATTGGTTTTACGGTGCAACCTATCTCACCCAAATTCCACAGCTGACTCAACAAAACTTACATGCATCAGAAAATGTCGTCAGTCTTTTACTCACGTTCTTTTCTGTCGGGATTGGGGTCGGCTCACTGCTATGTCGTAGAATTGGTGGCTCTGAAGTGAATATTAAAATGGTGCCAATCGGTGCGATTGGACTCACCCTATTTGCCTTTTACTTGGCTTTGAGTCTAGCTTTTGTACCTGAACGTACAGGCGCGATGATGAATGTTGCGGATATGTTTAACCACGGTGCAATTTACTACCATGTCATGCTTGCGGTGACCTTGCTCGGCATCAGTGGCGGTTTTTATATTGTGCCGCTATACGCCATGATGCAAGCCTATTCACCGCGTTCACACCGTGCACGTGTGGTTGCCGCAAACAATATATTAAATGCGGTGTTTATGGTGTCTTCTGCTATATTTTCGATTATCATTTTAAGTGTTTTGAAGATTGATATTAAAATACTTTTCAGCATTACTGCTGTATTAAGTGCGGGCTTTACGCTGTGGTTGTTATATCGACTCAAACCCATGCTAAAAACTGTACAACCTGAGTTAGAGGACTAAAGTTATGCGTCATTACACTGGCATCGATAAATTTATCAATTCTTTTGATCAAGCCCTGCGTAGCTTAGTTCCGGGCACAACGTCTGCTCAACGTGAAAACCCAGGCAAGGCGGTCGAAACCCGACTCGCCGTGAGTGAAGCGCGTCATGTTGCAGGTTTAATGCGGGTCAACCATAGTGGTGAAGTGTGCGCGCAAGCGCTTTATCATGGGCAAGCTTTAACAGCAAAACTGCCAAATGTACGCCGTGAAATGGAACAAGCTGCGATTGAAGAACAAGACCATCTTGCATGGTGTGAAGACCGCTTAAAAGAGCTAGACAGCCATACCAGTCTGCTCAATCCAATTTGGTACGGCTTATCCTTTGGTATGGGTGCAATTGCAGGCATTGCAGGTGATAAATATAGCTTAGGTTTTGTTGCAGAAACTGAACGCCAAGTGAGCCTACATTTACAGCATCACATCAGCCAACTCCCAGCTCAAGATGACCGTTCACGTAATATCCTTGTGCAAATGAATGAAGATGAATTACACCACCGTGATACAGCACTGAATGCTGGCGGTGTCGATTTACCGATTCCTGTCAAAATCACCATGACGGCTATTTCAAAACTCATGACCAAGACCAGTTATTTTATTTAAACAAACATGATGTAGCCCAATAAAAAAGCAGTGGAATAACCACTGCTTTTTTATTTACTCCAATTTGCTTATTCCGCTGCTATCGGCAGTAATAAGGTATTACCCGCTTGCTTTAAATTCGCCGTATATTTTGACGCCAGTGATGGGTTAGATGGATAGCTTTTCCCATTGTACTTCAGTATGACCTGTCCTAAACCACGGGTATAAACCGACAAATCACGCCAACCTTGGGTTTGGGTACTTAAGGCATAAATCGGTGTAGATGACACAGTCATTTTGCTATGCGGTTGAAAACTTCCATTTGCAAGACCTTTAAAGACCAACAACGTACAGCCACCTGAACCACACCACTCCATCCCACTTAACAACACCACGGCATCATCGATACCATCTTGATTTAAATCATATAGGCTAGTTTGATAATCCGATTGATCTTGGGTATAGGCATGAACAGCTAGTTTTAACCCTTGTTTTTCAGTCGTTTGAGATACACTCGTTATATCCATAGCAGGTGTCGCTGTCGTTTTGGACGGAGTTGAATGACAGCCCGCTAAAAACACTGCTAAAGAAAGAGCACTCAAAATTTGTATTTTCATGAAAATAGCTCTCTGCGAATTATATTTTATAAGTATGTTAAGCCAGTTCAAGTGTCAATCACACTTCGATATGTTACTTGGCTTCCAAGCAGCTCACCGTTGGAAATGCATGTGTTTGATGCTGAAATGCAGCATCCTTCCACACATCAAACATTGGAATTTTAACGTCTAAAGCTAAAGGTAATTTTTTGGGATTGAACTGCATATGTTCTAAGTCACTCCCCCATGCAATCAAATCGACATCTAGTGAAATCTGATGCGATGGGCGAATACGCCCAGATGTGGCTTCCATATTTTTCAGCAATACCGAAATATCGGCAACCGACAAAGACGATTTCAGCAAACAGGCTGCATTCCAATAATCTGCCCCAACCCCATCGCGGCATGGAATTAAATAAATATTCGAAAAATGTAGTTGCCCAATTTTAGCAAGTTGCTCAGAGGCATATAAAAAATGTTGCTTGGGATTATTATTACTCGCCAGAGCTAGGGCGAAAATTGTTTCGGTGGCGTTCAAGACGAATTCCTACAGAATTTGCTTGCGCGATAATGGCAGGCTTACGGATGGTAATATTAATCGATTCAATCGCATGAAAGGTAGAAAAAAGTGCGTTGATGACCAATTTTGCCGCATGTTCAATCAGCTCAGGCTTAGCATCTTGAATGACCTTTGCTGCAATTTCACAAATTTCAGCATAATTTAAGGTATGGTCTAAGTCATCTGAGTTTGAAGCTTGTTCCAAATCTGTTTGAATAATCATATCCAACATTAAAGGCTGAATAATCTGACGTTCCCAGTTAAAACAGCCAACCACTGTTTCAACTTTTAAGCCTTCAATGATAATTGCGTCCACATTATTACCTTTAACAGATTTTGACTTTTAATCCCTGCCTTGCGAAACCATGTTTCTCACCGCTTAAACAGGAAAGCGTTTTTCAGTCCCTCTTTTAAAAGAAGGACTGAAAGGTTTTTTTGGTGAGTGTGCTTCCAAAGAACTTAGTTTTTTAACAACACATTTGGATCCATAGTTTGCACCATTTGCAAACGCTGGTCAGCATAGATGTCGGTATACGGTGCAAGGATGCGCATGAAACGATCGAAATACAGCATCTGTTTAAATAACAGGGCAAAATCACGTGGGAAGCGAATACCGTGACGCTCACCTACTGCAACCATATCCATCATGATGTCATTCAAATCTGCTGGATTTGAACTCAGCAATTCTTGCGGATCTGCCAACAACACACCACTAAATAAACGCTCAAGATCTGCGGCCAACACCTGAGTATCAATCTGCACTGCGGTCATGCCCATTTTCAGCATGTTTTCCGCCATGAGTGCATAATCCGTTTTTTGTAAGGCATCCATAAAGGCGATACAAGCTGTCCATACTTCAGGTTTCAACTGTCCCACAATGCCGAAATCAATAAAACCCACACGACCATCATCAAGCAGCATTAGGTTTCCAGCATGTAAGTCAGCATGGAAGCTATTACACATCATTAGACTACCAAACCATGTATTCATGGCAGTTATCAGGACTTGTGAAGGATCTTTACAGCGCTTTTTAACCACTTCAAAATCAGTTAATGGCACGCCGTAAAGACGCTGCATGGTGAGCACACGGCGAGTCGAATATTGATGATAAACTTTAGGTGCCATCGCCTTATGGTTTTGCGTGATATTGAGATAGTTCACAAAGTCATCCAGATTACTGGCTTCTTCAATAAAATCGACTTCTCGAACCATGCGGGTTTTAATTTCTTCCACAATGTCTGCAAGCGATGCAAATTTGACTTTAGGCACTGCTTTTTCTAAAACCTTGGTTGCCCAGTGCAAAACATTTAAGTCGGTATAGAGAATGGTTTCTACACCCGGCTTTTGTACTTTAATCACTACATCTTCACCCGTCACCAGCTTTGCAGCATGGACTTGGGCAATAGACGCTGAAGCTAAAGGTGTTTCATCAATCGATGCAAAAATCTCAGACAGGTTTCGGCCTTCAAACTCAGACGCCAAAACCCCCTGTACATAACTAAACGGTAAAGATGGAGTTTGGTCTAAACAGCCCTGAAACTCTTCAACATATTCACGTGGAAAAAGTGAAGGTGTACTCGCAATAAACTGACCCAACTTGATATAGGTTGAGCCCAGAGACTCAAAGGTTTCACGCATCAATTTGGCATTACTTGGTTTTTCAGTGGCGTACTTAATACCCGCACGCGCTGCAATGACTGCTGTTTCCCCAACGCGGGCAACAGAACGCAGTCCATCTAAAAAGATATTGTTTTTCATAATATCGGTCAAAAATAAATTGTATTGAGTGTATCAAAGAATGAAAAAATTGTAGGCTTATCTTGCCTGACAAACGGGACAATCTGTATCTTTTTCGAAAGCAAGCAAACGTTGTTTCATACTTAAGCCATCCCAAAGTAACAAGCGTTGTTTGAGTGCAGTCACATTTAAACCCAAATATAAAAGTGTATGATGCGCTTGAAGACTGGCCATTACATTTGGGGTGGTAGCTAAAACGCCCGAATCTGCACAGCGTAGGCTTTCATTCGCATGTTCTTCTTTCGGGAACAGACATTCATAACAAGCAGACTCACCTTCCACCATAAACAGTTGCCCTTGAAAACCAATGGCAGATGCACTGATGAGTGGAACATTGCTCACTTTACACTGCTGATTGACCAAATACCGTGTCGTAAAATTATCACAACCATCAAGGACTAAGTCTTGACCTGCAATTAAACTGGCTGCATTGGCTGTATCAAGTTTTACAGTATGCGTATGGACTTGAATATAGGGATTGATCTGCTTTAAACGCTGGGCCAAAACCTCTGCTTTATAGAAACCGACATTGTTTTCTACATAGGCAATCTGTCTTTGTAGATTGCTTACTTCGATCGTATCTGCATCAATCAGAGTGATTTTCCCTACGCCAGCACGTGCCAGTAACTCCGCAGTCAAACAACCGATGCCTCCACAACCCACAATGAGGACGTTGGCCAACTTGAGTTTTTCTTGTGCCTCTATATCCCATCCGTCCAATAAAATTTGGCGGCTATAGAGATGCATTTCAGCATTACTGAGTTCTAGACTTTCATCTAACTCGTCCATGATTCAGCCTTTTGCTAAAGAAAATGTTGATGGCGAATTATACCCATGAAACCAAGGTTAGCTATGCACAAATTCAATAAATGCTATGTGCTTTAGATGACTCAACTTTATCATTTTTAAGTAATGGAGATTGAATCATACTAGTTGCCTATTTTAATTTACTTAGGCTATTTATATCTCTAGCTATATTTCGAGCGGTGTTCCACAAATCACATACCACTATAAACGGTTAAAAGAAAAAGCCAGTCTATTTAGAACTGACTGGCTTTTTCTTTAAGACCCTTTTATTTGTAAATTAAATGGCAGCTTGTAAAGTTTGCATCTTTGCCACTTCTTGCTGTTTCAGCAAATTACGTTGAATTTTTCCACTCGACGTTTTTGGCAAGCTTTCAACAAACTCAATTTCTTTCGGATACGCATGTTTAGATAAACGTGAACGCACATAGGCTTGGAGTTTGCTATCCAACTCTTTAGAGGCTTGGTACTGTGGCTTTAGTACCACAAAAGCTTTCACCACTTCAGTGCGCTCTGGATCAGGCTTACCAATCACAGCTGACTCGAGTACTTCCGCACACTCAAGTAAGGTACTTTCGACATCAAAAGGCCCGACTCGATAGCCTGACGTTGTAATGACATCGTCAGCACGACCTATAAAGTCGATACCTCCAATTTCATTCAGCTTGACCGTATCACCTGTTAAATAATACTGCCCCACAAAGGACTTACGATTATTGCCACCATAGCCCTTAAACCATGTCAGTGGTGACTGTCTAAAGTCTATCGCCAACGTTCCAATTTCGCCGTACTTCACTTCTTGGTGGTTCGCATCAAGTACAGCAAAGCGGTGTCCGGGGTTAGCAAAGCCTGCCGAGCCGACTTTTTTCTCATGCTCCAGTGCATGATGGTTGGCAATCACCATGCCCAACTCAGTTTGTCCATATTGGTCATAAATGTTGACATTCAGATCATTATTGAACCAATGAATCACTTCTGGGGTCAAAGGCTCACCCGCACTACTAACAGCACGTAGGTGGGTTTTAATGGAAGGATCAAACTTTTCTTTAAAACCAAAGAACATCCGAAAAGCTGTAGGCGAACCTGTTAAATTACTGATGCGATACTTTTTAATGACTTCAACCGCATGATCGACGCTAAATGCGCGCTCATCCATAATGATGCTATGCCCCAAGCTGAGCGGTCCTGTAATGCCATAGTACAACCCATAAGCCCAACCCGGATCAGCTAAATTCCAAAATGAATCGTCTTCTCTTAAATCGACTGCATGTTGCATATAGCCCTTAAAAGCCAAAACTGCTTTTAAAGGAACAGGCACGGATTTCGCCAAACCGGTGGTGCCTGAGGTAAACATCATCAGGAAATCATCATCAAAGCTACGTAAAACAGCTTCACATTGATCGGAATGTTGTTCTGCTTCCTGCCAAAAATCAGCTTCATTGCTAGTTAAGTTTGTTCCTGCATTCACAGTCAGGATATGTTTGACTTCAACATGATTTAGCTTTGGACGTTGCTCTGCATTGGTTACAATCAATTTGGTGTTTGCAGTTAACACTCGATGTTCAATCGCCTTCGACTCAAAAGCAGTAAACAAAGGCTGATAAATCGCACCGATCCGCCATGTGGCTAAAATCGTAATCAACAGCTCAGGCGTACGCGGTAACAGCCCTGCGATACAGTCACCCACTTGAATCCCACTACTTTTAAAATAATTTGCCAACTGAGCTGAGGCAACATCGAGCTGTTCAAAACTCCATTGCTCTGACTCGCCATTTTTTCCTTCCCAAATGAGTGCTGTTTTTTGCAGCCCGACATAGCGCTGACAGCACTCAATATAAGCATTCACTGCATTGGGTTGGCCTACCAGTTGTTCTTGAACCAGTTGATCATAGTTAAATTCTTGATGGGCTTGTTCTAATGTCTTCATCACGACAACCTCGCATTATCCATTTTTTAAGACCAAATCCACTTTGGCCGTCCATATTCTTTATCGTTTTAAGCATTGAACTGACCTCATTGTCAGTCCCATATTATTTGAAAACTTAGAGCGGTTCAGTTGCTCTATTTAATGACTGTACTTAACCGCTGTACCTAGATAACCATGTTTTAAATGCGCCTACAATTTCCAAATCCCTCAATGAAAATGCAGGCTTTGAACATCGACCAAGGTCTAAAACTAAGTCGACTTAAACCTTGGTGACTTCACGTGCAATGACAAGACGCTGGATATCAGACGCTCCTTCATAAATCTGGCTCACACGGACGTCCCGATAAATTCGTTCAACAGGAAAATCTGAAACATAGCCATAGCCACCATGAATTTGAATCGCATCAGAACAAACACGCTCCGCCATGGTTGAGGCAAACAGTTTGGCCATAGAGGCTTCTTTTAAACACGGCAATCCTGCATCCTTCAAAGTGGCTGCATGGAAAATTAACTGACGTGCAGCTTCAATTTGCGTCGCCATATCGGCTAAACGAAAAGCAACTGCCTGATGTTGTACAATTTCAACACCAAAGGCTTTACGGTCATTGGCATATTCAACCGCAGCATCTAAAGCGGCGCGAGCCATGCCCACTGATTGCGCAGCAATACCAATGCGTCCCGACTCCAAATTTGAAAGCGCAATTTTATAACCTTCGCCTTCAGCACCTAGCAAATGATCAGCAGGAATGCGGCAGTTCTCCAAAACAATGGTTGCCGTATCCGAACAGTGCTGCCCCATCTTTTCTTCTATACGAGAGACAATATAGCCTTCGGTATCGGTTGGGACTAAAAAGCAAGAAATGCCTTTCTTCCCCGCAGCTTTGTCTGTGACTGCGAAAACCAAAGCGACTTGAGCATGCTTACCTGTGGTAATGAATTGTTTAGTTCCATTCAGCACCCATTCATCGCCCTCACGAACGGCCTTGCATTCCAACGCTCCAGCATCTGAGCCTGCTTGTGGTTCAGTGAGACAAAAGCACCCTAACCACTCACCTGTGGCAAGCTTGCTTAAATATTTCTGCTTTTGCTCATCAGTTCCATAACGCTGGGTAATGCCACACGGCAGTGAGTTTTGCACACTGACAATGGTCGAAATAGCACCATCACCTGCTGCAATTTCCTCAAGTGCCACCACCAGTGAAATATAATCTAAGCCTGCACCACCCCACTCAGGTGAAACAGTTATACCCAAAGCACCTAACTCACCCAGCTCTTTAAGTTCTTGCGCAGGAAACTGTGCGGTTTTGTCACGTTCAGCTGCAGTTGGTTTCAGTTTTTCCTGCGAATAACTACGCAGCATATCCTGAACCATTTTTTGTTCTTCATTTAAAAGCATGGAGTATCCCTTCTCTATTCAGGTTATTAAATTTAATAAATATTTGATACACGGCGACCCATTCGCAACCTGAAAGCCTTTCAAAAGATAATGTTTCTGCGAGAAAGTAGTCTGTAAATTTAATAAAACAGGTTTTGCGAATGGAGATGGTTTTGCCTACTTTTCCCGAAAGAAAAGTAGGTCGAACCGAAGGTTATAAGAAGCCCTTACTTATCGAAGCAAAGACTCCGTCATAAACTCAAAGATCACAAGTCAAAATAGATTATTTAGGCTGCATACGAATCGCGCCATCTAAACGAATCACTTCACCATTCAAATAGCTATTTTCAAAAATATGCCCCACAAGCTGAGCAAACTCTTGAGGTTTTGCCAACCGCTTCGGAAATGGCACCATTTCACCCAACGCATCTTGTACATTTTGCGGCATCGCCTTCAACATTGGCGTTTCCATAATGCCTGGAGCAATGGTCATCACTCGAATTTTCTCACGTGCTAGTTCACGTGCCAGCGGTAAAGTCATTGAAACCACAGCGCCCTTAGAGGCTGCATAAGCGGTCTGGCCAATTTGTCCGTCATAGGCTGCAACCGAAGCTGTATTCACAATCACTCCGCGTTCTTCTTCACCGGCTTGAGGTTCATATTTCGCGATTAACTGCGCAGCAAAACGCAGCATATTAAAAGTACCTGAGACATTGATGTTTAATACTTTTTGGAATAACGCCAGCTCATGAATACCATCACGACCCAACACTTTGGCTGAAGGCGCTACACCTGCGCAGTTCACCAAACCATTCAATTGCTCATATTCAGCCTCGACTTCTTGGAAGAAACTTTGCACAGCGTGCTCATCAGTAACATCGAGGCTTTTAAACTGAGCATTTTCACCCAACTCACGCTGTAGCTCTTCACCTAAAGCTTGGTTCATATCCACCAAAATGACTTTCGCACCTTGTTCAATCAAATGACGTGCTGTTGCTGCACCTAAACCCGATGCTCCACCCGTGACGACAAAAACCTTCCCTTGAATCTTCATTTATTTTTCCTTGTATGATTGAATGCTACGACTTAAGAAGAAATGTAAACACAGAAGCACTTGAGTACAATTTCCAAATATTGCATCTTCCATGATGGTTTTGGACAATGCTCAAAATGCACAATAAAAATATGGAAGCCACTATGACTGCATCGGAACATGCAAACGCCCAGAAAGATTCCATTTCAATTGCTTTGGTACACGAAGCATTGTTTGAAGCTGAAAAGCAGGGATATGCAGTTGCTGATATTTTGAAAAATGCAGGCATCAATAGCGAATTGTTAAGTGCGACAAAAGCACGAGTCTCAGTCAATCAATATGCACAGCTCTGGACTGAACTGGCCAATGTGATGAATGATGAGTTCTTTGGGATGGATCGCCATGCTATGCGCCGTGGCAGTTTTCAGTTTTTATCTAAATCACTATTACACACCACCCAGTTGGACCAAGCCATTCAGCATATTTTGCAGTTTATGAATCTGGTACTAGACGACTTTAGCAGTCAACTCATGGTGCAAGAGCATTATGCCTATATTGTGATTTATGAACGACAACAGCCCAAGCGTATGTTTAGTTACGCAACTTACATCATGCTGATTCATGCCCTAATGTGTTGGCTAGTGGGTCAACGGGTGATTTTGAATCAAATTCAACTCAAATGTGATGCACCTACAGATGACATCGACTACAAAGTTCGTTTTTGTGAAAATATCCAGTATCAAATGGCTGAAAACTATATTCAGTTCGATGCCAATTATTTAAAAATGCCCATAAAACAGTACAGTAAATCGTGGTATCAATTTATTCAGCAAACCCCACATATTTTACTGACCCGTTATAAAAACCCACATTCAACCAGTGCCCAAATTCGTCGCTATTTAATGCAAGACCCCCCGATACAGTGGCTTGAACTGTCTGAAATTGCCCATCATTTCAATATGTCTGAGGCAACTATTCAGCGTCGACTGAAAAGTGAGGGTTTCAGTTATCAACAGCTCAAAAATGATATACGCCGTGATATGGCGATTGAGCTGCTCAGTAACAGCCAAGTATCATTACAAGACATTAGCACTGAACTCAATTTTCATGATCCGAGTGCTTTTCATCGTGCTTTTAAAAAGTGGACTGGGGTCAGCCCTGGCGCTTATCGTCAAAATAAGGATACTTAACTTCAGTCGATTGGTATAAGCAACTACGAAACGCTCTTGCTCTTTCTACATAACAAATAACCGACCCATAAAATTCTCTCGTTAAAGTAAAACCTTATCATTCTATTGTTCTAGCTTTGGTTTTGATTTTCCAAATAAAATGTCAACAGGGCTTATAAATTAAATTGATTTTTTGATGCTCATTCATCGGAAAATCAGGGCGCTGTCGCACTTTGTCACTGACTTAAAAAAATTACCTGCCATAGTGATCTCGTCATATTGTTTTACACAATATTGAATAAAAACATCATGGAGGGAACACATGAGCACCCAATTAAATAAAAACTTAATGAAAAATATCGGATGGTTATTATTATTGCTGTGCAGTCAGCCAGTGATAGCCGACTCATACGTTTATGTGACCAATACCACCCCTGAAACAGTCTCCGTTAATGTTAACCATCACGGTACACGCACCTTAACGCAAGGGAGTCAATGGGCCCAAGAAGCCACCCAAATTGCACCTTATGAAACCAAACGTGTACTGCGTTTTAACCGTTATACAGGGGTAAAGTCAGGTCAGACTTATAATTTTGATACCGTGATTACAGGCGGTGGTTCAAGCGTCACCCTGAAGCAATCCATGACCGGCACTTGGTCTGGCAGTGATATTAAACACTCTGCATCTGGCAGTGATTTTTCTGCACCATGGTTTAACGACCGTAACATTCAGCGCTTCAACACCAATTATGCAGGAAAAACGGCACAGACTGCGTTTAAAGCTGAGTACACTGGTGGTTATGACGACTTCCACTACACTATCCATCAAAATACCGTGCCAGAACCCGTCGCCAGCAGTGCTGATGAGTTTAAAGTTTTAACCTACAATATTTATGCGCTTCCTTTAGTAGGAAGTAAAATTGATTCGCGTTTAGAGCAACTGCCGCAAAACCTAAAAGGCTACGACGCGATCTTATTCCAAGAAACCTTTGCTTCTGGTCGTACCGCCATGTTGGCCAAATTAGCGCAGGAATATCCGTACCAAACCTATATTCCAATCGGTTCAGGTTTCAATATCTATGACAGCGGCATATTGGTTGCAAGTCGCCATCCAATTGTAAAAACGGATCATTTTATTTACCCGAGCTGTACAGGGATTGACTGTTTTGCCGATAAAGGCGTGATTTATGCTGAAATTCTCAAGAATGGCAAAGCCTATCATGTGACCTCCACACATACCGCATCGTTTGATACCGACGCGGCACGTGATATGCGCCAGCAACAATTTAAGCAAATCCGCGCTTTGGTCGATAAGCAAAATATTCCATCATTTGATGCAGTGCTCATGGGCGGTGACTTTAATGTCAACAAACTCCTGTGGCCGCAAGATTATGCGCAAATGCAAATTAACTTGAATTGTACAGTACCAGTCAGCACAGGATATACCGCATCGACCTTCGATCCACGAGTGAATAAACTCGCAGGTGCAGGACTCACGGGTGGCTCTACCGTAGAGTATTTAGACTACGTGGTGTCATCCAATAACCACCGTCAGCCTATGCAAGCACGTAATGATGTCCGCATTCTTCGCTCGGCTGCCGACCCTGTATTTATGACTTGGGACTTATCTGACCACTTCCCAGTAATGGGTCAATTCCAATACAACCCATAAGGAAGAACAATGAAGCGCTTTGGGCTTATCGCTTTGGTGCTGAGTGTATTGGTGATCGGTGTGGTGATATGGTTGGGCCTTGGCTCATCATATGCCACATCGGGTCAAACTCAGGCATCCTCACCGTCCCTTACAGAGACTGCTCAACCCAGCAGTTTGCAAGAGAAGCTTGCCGCTGCAAACAATGACGAGTCAAAAATGCAGCAACAACAGCAACAAGAATCCATCCAACAAATCATTCAACATTTTCAAAAAAATCCGGGCAATATCACACAATTCTTAAACCAGTTACAGCAAAACTGCCCTGATACCAACTGTCAGGCGTTATTAAAACAGGTACTGGCCGAATATCCAGATCAACAGTTTGCCCAGACTTTAAAACAATTGATAGAACGCCTACCACTGTACGAAAAAGAAATGCAAGCTAAAACCATGTCCACACAAATGACACCGCAACAGCGTTATCAGGAGATTTGGAACTTACGCGAACAGACTTTAGGTAAGCAAGAAACACAACTCGGCTTTGCTGAAGAAAAAGAGTTTGCCAGCTATCAGTTTGCTTATGGTGAGCTCTTGAGCCGCGCACTACACATGACCTTACAACAACGGCTGAGTGAACTTTCACAACTACAGCAACAATATAAAAACCCGAGCAAAAATATTGATGGTCAAAGTGGTAGTTATGATAAAGCCCTTAAATTGGCTTTAATTGGCGTCACCGACCCAATACAACAGCAAGAAATTACCCAACAAATTCGTAACAGCTACTTTTCAGGCAAAGAAGCGGCGCAGTTGGCTGAACGCGAACAACAAGTCGCTCGACAACAACAACAGATCGCCAGTTATCAATCTGAACTTGCTGCTCTCAACCAAGAAATGAACCAGCAAAAACAAAACTTAGCTGAAATTGCATGGCAGCAGCAATATCAACTCCGTCTAGAACAACTGAGGCAAAAGCACTTTAACTAGTGGCTTAAACGTTCATCATTCTCCACATCAAACAAAGACAGCTAAAGCAAGGTGATATACCTCATGTTGCTTTAGCATGTCCTTATAAATTGCAATTCCACAATGTTTTGAGTTCGCATCAGTGATGCGTAAAATAAAGACCATTGCAACAAAGATATTAACAAGTTATTACTTTTCAATACTTTAAAAATAATTCCAATAACTTTTCAATTGAAGTCCCTCGATAGTCCGCATTGAATACTTCTTTTGATCGATCCGAGACCATTGCAACAGTAG
This sequence comes from Acinetobacter sp. P1332, assembly GCF_044057475.1. Taxonomy (NCBI): domain Bacteria; kingdom Pseudomonadati; phylum Pseudomonadota; class Gammaproteobacteria; order Moraxellales; family Moraxellaceae; genus Acinetobacter; species Acinetobacter sp. P1332. The sequence goes on along the minus strand of NZ_CP171157.1, from coordinate 1,260,289 downwards.
TGTAAAATGTAAACATGCTCTCAATTTAATAAATTTAATCTTTTCATTTACTTAACAAATCCATCTTTCATTTATCGGAATCTATTTGCAAAAAGTTCCAAAATGGATTATTTTTCAACCAATTTTAAAGCATTCTTTAATGCTTATTTTCTGGCTGTACTCCCCCTGTTTAATCACCTTATTTCTTTTAAAGGTTATGACATGCTTAAAATGATTGATGTTCTCGATCAACGTCTGGTGCAAAACTTTACTCAAGCTTTGCAGTCTCCTACCCCACAATTTGAAGAGCAACTGGATCAAGGTATTCTCAATGCATCAGACCTTGAATTAAATCATGCTGTTACTGCATTTTTTAATGAAGTTAATGCGATTGAAGCTGCTCAAGCGTTGGATATTAGCGCTGACCGTATTCAAGCCCTGCAGTTAGGTGCATCGTTTAAAGATGAACAATATTTAGCTGATCTAAAGAAAATTGTGACACTTTGTCTTGCACTTGAAACAGATGCTTTAGAGCAAGTTGAAGTGTTTGACAGCTTACAAGACTATCCTATGTAAACTTGCAAGCCCTTAAAAAAGCGACTATTACAGTCGCTTTTTTACATTCAAAATGAATGATTTAGTTATGCAATCTTCATATAAGAAGAAATTATTCTATGCTTTTTTAAAGTTATTCTATACTCCAAAAACTACACAAAGCTCAACATACTTATTAAAATTCAGACACTTAAATCAAGATTATCTACTTATTTCAATTTAGTATTTTGTTATCCATTTTTCTTTTTTTATTTTTCGCATACATCAGGTTAAAAGAACTCACAAATGAACTTATTTAAATGATGCAAAATGAAAAACTTTAAACTACTGAGCACTTCACTGATTTTAGGTTTGATCGGCACTTATACCCATGCCGCTGTTCCAAACACGCTCAAACTCGATTATGCCTACTACGCACCAACCAGCCTTGTGGTGAAAGAACAAAAACTGTTAGAAAAAGCCTTACCTAAAACTGAAATTAAATGGGTGTTTAGCCAAGGCAGTAACCGCTCGCTGGAATATTTAAATAGCGGCAGTGTCGATTTTGCTTCAACCGCTGGACTTGCAGCCGTACTCAGTCGTGCCAACGGCAGTCCAATCAAGACCGTTTATATCCAAAGCCAACCTGAATGGACTGCTTTGGTGGTTGCTAAAAACTCCCAAATTAAAAGCCTAAAAGACTTAAAAGGAAAAAAAATTGCCGCAACCAAAGGCACAGATCCATTTCTATTTACCTTACAAGCGCTGGATACAGTGGGTCTAAATAAACGTGATGTTCAACTGGTTCATTTACAACATCCAGATGGAAAAACAGCTTTAGAACGTGGTCAAGTCGATGCTTGGGCAGGCTTAGATCCATTGATGGCATCGGCACAAGTGCAATCTGGCGCAAAACTGTTGTATCGAAATATTGGGTTTAACAGCTATAGCGTACTCAGTGTCAAAGAGTCTTTTACTCAGCAAAGTCCCGAAGCCATTGAAGCAGTGATTAAAGCTTATGAGCAAGCACGTAAATGGGCCAAAGCTAATCCAGAGAAATTGGCGGAGTTACTGGCACGTGAGTCCAAACTTCCGTTGAATGTCGCAAAATTACAATTAAGCCGTACCAACTTTGATCAAAACATTCCGTCAGCCAAACAGATTGCCGAATTACAAAAGTCTGGCGGCATTTTAAATGAAGAAGACTTAGTCCGTAAAGGCACCAATGTTAATCAAATCGTGACTCAGTTGTTTAAACCACAATATGCACAAAAGGTTGTAAGCAAATAATGACCAAGTCAGTCGCGAGCTCTTTCAGCCCTATTGTAGTGAAAAAGAGTTCCTCATTTCAGTTGAAATTGAAGAGTGTTCTCAAAGCGATCACCCTTCCAGTGCTCTTACTGATTGCTTGTGAATATCTGGTCCGTGCAGGTTTTATTGAACCTTATTTATTGCCTGCCCCCAGTAGTCTATGGCAAACCTTTCTAGATTTATGGCAGGCAGATTTATGGATGCATGTCTGGACCAGTACATGGAGAGTGTTTTTAGGCTTTTTTATTGGGAGTGCCCTGGCTTTAATATTTGCGATTTTGGTGGGACTCAATAAACAGGTTGAAGCGTTTTTAGAACCCAGTTTTTCAGCGATTAAATCCATCCCGAGTTTAGCTTGGATTCCTCTACTTTTACTGTGGCTGGGAATTGATGAAGCATCGAAGATTACCTTGATTGCGATTGGCGCATTTTTTCCGACTTATACCAACACGGTCGCGGCTATTAAAGGTGTCGATCGTAAGCTCATCGAAGTTACACAAGTCTATCGGCTGAAATACTGGCAGCAAGTACAACAGATTATTTTGCCTGCAGCGTCTCCGGGGATCTTAACGGGACTGCGCAACAGTTTAAGTTTGGCATGGATGTTTATGATTGCCGCAGAGCTCATTGCAGCAACACAAGGCATTGGCTACTTACTGAGTGATGGCCGAGAAACTTCACGCCCCGATATTGTGATCTTAGCAATTATTCTTCTAGCCGTGCTCGGAAAACTCAGTGATAGCATCATGAAGGCCATTGAGACTTGGCTCCTGCGTTGGCGTGACGTATTTGGAACATAAGGTAGAAAAAATAAAAGCGCATCGAATGCGCTTTTATTTTGGAGGGAACAATGAAATTATTGTGTCCACTGCCCTAATGTAACGCGGTCATTCCCACCATAATCTTTCACAGTCCGGACTTGTTTATAGCCCGCCTCTTTAAAGATTTTCTGTACAGCGTCAGCTTGATCATAACCATGCTCAAGCACCACCCAACCATCGAGGGTTAAATGCTTTTTGCCTTGCTGGATAATGACTTTTAAATCAGCCAAACCATGATCCGCAGCAACTAGAGCACGTTCAGGCTCAGTTGCTAAGTCTTGCATGTGAGCATCATCGGCATCGATGTACGGCGGGTTCGAGACAATCACATCAAAAAACTTTCGATTTAGCGGTGCAAACCAACTGCCACACACAAAAGTCACATCATTTAAGTCATGCTTTTCTGCATTTTGCTGCGCAACGGCTAAAGTTGGCTCATAAATATCGGTCGCCGTGATGTCCCATGTGTCCCGTTCACAGGCCAACGAAAGCGCAACCGCACCCGTCCCCGTACCTAAATCGACAATTCGGGCATCTTCAGGTAAGTCTAAACGTAATACAGTTTCTACCAGTACCTCGGTATCTGGACGTGGTACTAAAGTGTCAGGAGTGACAATCAGATCCAATGTCCAAAACGGCTGTGAACCTGTCACATAGGCCAAAGGTTCACCTGCTTCGATTCGTGCCAAAGCAGTAACATATGCTTGCTCTTGTTCATCGGTCAGCACTTGATCTTTTTTCATAACCAAATCGAAAGAATCAATTTTGGTAATGTGTTCCAACAACCATGCGTTCTCTTGACGTTCGTAACTCTCGGCTTCACCACGTAAAGCCAAAGCTTGGGCAATATTCATTATCCACCATTCTGCTGTGCAAGCATCGCAAGCTGATCTGCTTGATATTCACGATGTAAGCTATCTAATAGTTCAGTTAAATCGCCTTCCATAACTGCGTCTAACTTGTATAAAGTTAAGTTAATACGGTGATCGGTCATACGACCTTGCGGGTAGTTATAGGTACGGATACGTTCTGAACGATCGCCCGAGCCAACCAAGTCACGGCGCATTTCAGAAGTTGCTGCATCAGCTGCTGCACGTTTTGCACTTTCCAAGCGTGAAGCAAGTAAAGCCATCGCTTTGGCTTTGTTCTTATGTTGTGAACGTTCTTCCTGACATTCCACCACGGTTCCTGTTGGAATGTGGGTAATACGCACAGCCGAATCGGTTTTGTTGATGTGCTGACCACCCGCACCTGAGGCACGGTAGGTATCAATACGTAAGTCTGATGCATTAATCTCGACCGTTGTATCGACATCAATTTCAGGCAAAATCGCAACGGTACACGCCGAAGTATGCACACGACCTTGAGACTCTGTTGCAGGTACACGTTGTACACGATGCGCGCCACTTTCAAACTTCAAGCGGCCGTAAACGCCTTCACCATTCACCAAGCAAATGATTTCTTTATAACCACCGTGTTCGCCTTCATTTTCAGACAACACTTCAATACGCCAGCCTTGTGATTCAGCGTACTTACTATACATGCGGTATAAGTCACCCGAGAAAATAGCGGCTTCATCACCACCTGTTCCCGCTCGAATTTCCAAATATGCAGAGTTCGCATCATTTGGATCTTTCGGAATCATTAAGATATTTAAATCAGCTTCTAAAGACGCAATAATAGCTTTATTTTCTTTAATTTCTTCAACAGCCATTTCCTTAAAATCAGGATCTGACAGCATCGCTTCAGCCGTTTCAATATCAGCTTCTGCTTGTTTGTACTTGGTCCACACTTCTGCGATTTCACTTAAATCACTATGTTCACGTGACAACTGACGAAAGCGTTTGTTATCCGAAATGACTTCTACATCTGCAAGTAATGCTGTTAATTCTTCGTGACGGTCAGAAAGTTGATCTAATCGTAAACGTAACGATTCTTTCATTAGGAAAATATCTCAATATAAAGGCTGCAATACAGTTTCACAGCACCAAAAAATTTGCGCTTAGTTTAACGGCTCTATCACGCAAAGAACATCTTTATTCAATCCTGAGCGACGTTTACTTTATACGCCTCAGTAGATTGATACACTTTTAAAGCGTGTTTATGCACTTACTAACGCTTAAAAAATGCAAAACAGCTTATTTCATATACATTTTTTAAATAGGTCATTTCAGCTCAAAATTCAGAGTGTGAACTGCATCACTCCTAGGTTTATCCACATTTGCACGGTTTTGGATAAATTTCATTCTGCTTATTCACATTTGTAATAAAACTGATACAAACAAGAAACCAACGGGTTTCAATTTAGTTTTAACTCTCCACAATTAACTGGAATCTTTTTGTTACATTAGCCACATCGAAAAAAGTAAGACAGTTCAACCAATGTTGGACATGGAGAAACACATGAAACTTAATACACTCTTAATTTCAGCAACATTAGCAACGGCATCTATGTTTACTGCAACTGCGTATGCAGACAGCACAACTCGCGTTGCAGCAGCCAGTGCTTTAGGTAGTGTTGCAGGGACAGCAATTGGTAAAAACATGGGCGGCACAACTGGTGCAACTATTGGCGCAGCACTTGGTGGTGCAGGTGGTGCAGCAGTTGCAAGTGACAAACGTCATCGTACTGAATCTGCTATTGGCGGTGCGATCGGTGGTGGTGCGGGCTATACCGTAGGTAAAAGCATGGGCGGAACCAATGGTGGCTACGTGGGTTCTGCATTAGGTGCAGCGGGCGGTGCAGCACTCGGCAACAAAATCTCAAAAGATAAACAGTATGACTCTTACCATGGTAAAAAATGGAAGAAAAAACATAAACACCATTAATTAGCTGCATCGTAAAGATGTCATTGAAAGCACCTTCGGGTGCTTTTTTATGGCACAGATTTAGACGCAACAACACATCAGCCAAACTGGTAGAAAATACGAAGAGTCGTTACACAGCACTTACCAAAGCAACGGTTTCGATAAAATTTCTCTTCATTATTCTTCCCACTTGTTTCGCTAAAGTGAAATCAAGACAAAATAGACATGCTCTTAGGAGTTTAAAAATGAAAATTAAATCAATTTTAATGAGTACCGTAATTGCAGCTTCAGCATTAACGATGACCACAACATATGCAGGTAATACAACCAATACTGCACTAACATCTGCATTAGGTGGTGTTGTCGGTGCCGCGATTGGTAACCAAATGGGTGGACAAACAGGCGCGATGATTGGTTCTGCCATTGGTGGTGGTGCAGGTGCAGCTGCTTCAGCCAACAAACGTGACCGTAATGGTGCAATCATTGGTGGAGCACTCGGTGGTGCTGGTGGTTATACCGTAGGTAAAAACATGGGCGGTACCAATGGTGGGTATATTGGCGCAGGTCTAGGTTCAGCGGGTGGTGCAGTTCTGGGTAAAAAAGTCTCTGAAGACCGTCGTTATGATGACGAATATGACCGCCGTTACGACGACCGTTATGATCGTCGTTATGACAGCCGTGGCTACCGTAATAGCAATTATAAATATAATGGTCGCAACTACCGTGGTGACAATGGCCGTCACTTGGGCTGGTACAAAAACGGGAAACGTTAAGCACCGCATAAAACATTTTCAAATAAAAGAGCACCTTCGGGTGCTTTTTATTTATCTGACAACTACACTCAAAAAAATACTACATTGTTATGCTAAATACAGTAATCCCCTTTTTTTGTTTTAAATGCATATGTGGCTAGTGCGGTTCAACGATATTGAATAGATATTTAGTTTCATTTTTAAATCAACACCTTATATAAAACAACTACAATATCGAATAAAATCGATATACAAAATAGCAGTTATATCGTATTATTTCGATATATGAAACGAAACTGAGAACTAGAATGCGCACGTTGTCCGAGACTCAATTTTCTATTTTAGAATTAGCTCCTGTCCGCGAAGATCAAACTGTACAACTCACTCTACAACATAGCTTAAAATTGGCTCAACAAGCTGAGCATTTAGGCTATAGCCGTCTTTGGCTTGCAGAACATCATAATATGGATGGTATTGCCAGCTCTGCAACTGCGGTACTACTTGGCTATTTACTCGCGAATACCTCAACCTTAAAAGTGGGTTCAGGCGGCATCATGCTCCCGAACCATGCCCCGCTGATCGTAGCGGAGCAATTCGGTACGCTTGCGACACTCTATCCAAACCGGATCGAATTAGGTTTAGGTCGAGCACCAGGTACAGACCAAGTGACCATGCGAGCACTTCGCCGTGGCCGTCAAGAAACTGAAGATCAGTTCCCACAAGATGTCTTAGAAATTCTGCATTACTTTAAAGACGCTGAGCCGAATCAGCGCATCATTGCAACTCCAGGGCAAGGGACACATGTGCCTGTATGGCTACTCGGTTCAAGTTTATTTAGTGCACAACTGGCTGCAAAACTCGGTCTTCCCTACTCTTTTGCATCACACTTTGCACCGCGTATGCTGAAACAAGCGATTCAGCTCTATCGTGAAAACTTTGAACCCTCCGAATACTTATCGAAACCTTATGTATCTATGGGTGTCCCGACGGTCGTTGCTGAAACCGATGCTGAAGCTGAATATCTAGCGACTAGTGCCTACCAACGTGTTTTAGGTCTCATGCGCGGTCAAAGTTTAAAGTTAAAAGCACCGATTGCCAGTATGGACGGTCTATGGTCACCTGCGGAAAAAATGTCAGTAGACAGTTTTTATGCCATGGCCCAAATCGGTTCCAATGGCACGGTGAAAGAAGGCTTAAAACAGCTTCTTTTAGAATATGATGTCGATGAATTTATTTTCACCTGTGACATCTATGACACGGACAAGCGTTTAGAAAACTTTGAACGTCTCATGCAGATCAAAAATAACTAAGTACAAATGAAGTGAATCGCCTTATGCGTATTAATGCATACCCATAAGGCGACGTGCATAAATGAATAACCAAAATCTTAGCCGATACTTAAAAAATCCTTAAAGCCCTGCAAAACTGCTGCTATGTCTAGACTAAAGTTAGCGTGACTGCTCAGACAATTTATCACTTTGCTTTTTTAGAGCAAAAGCACTAAAAATAATAAATTAAGGAAAGACGATAAAAAACAATTAAGGATCAAGCATGGTCAATTTGCATTCAACTGACAACGTATCTGGTTTATTTCAAAACCATCCCGAATATTTTCAGCATTTTAAAGGGCAATTGATTACTGCTTCAGAAATTAAACAACATGCTTTTACTGAACAACGTGTCGCAATTATTGGTACCAACCAGCATACAGTAACTGCCCTTGAATCGATTTGTCAGGTCGCTCAATCGGTCTATGTTTTTCAAAATGCGCCACAATTTATCTTGCCAAAAACAGAGCGTGGAATTCAGCGCTTAATTCAACATCCACTGGTTATTAAGAACCGACGCCTATTTAACACACGTATCAAATGCCTACTGGCTTTACGCTTCTTAGAAACCCAAGTTCAAGACCCATGGCTTAGACACCAACTCAAACCTAACTCCGCTGCCGATAAACTTAAATTTTTTAAGTCCGATCATTATTATCATGCCTTACAGCGCGACAACTGTAAGCTAATCACTTGGCCGATCGTCAAAATTCGAGAACATGATATTCAAAGTTTAGATGGAGCTGAATATCCCGTCGATGTGATCATTACCACCTATAGCCATTAACCATATAGGGTAAGTTTCCCTACTTACCCGTTGTTTATTTCGTCACACCTGTATACCGATAGCCTGTATTTGAACGCTGATAACGTAAGTACTTTCCAGTCGGTCGACTGTTTTGATCCAATAAAGTGATATCAAGCTTGTTTAAGTCTTTTGAAACACGAATATATGAACCGCGCTGCTCTTCGTCACAATGACAGTCATAATCTACTTCAATTGAACTTAACTGCTGTTTTTTGGTCTGAAAAACTGGTGTTGCTGTCAAAGCTTGGGCATGCATTTTAAAGGCTTGAATTTGATAGAGACCGTGACAACTATCGCCTTTGTAATAACTTTGAATCAGATAAATCGGCTGTGCACCCCATTTCACTTGATCAATCTTTAAAATATAGCCTGTTTCTAAAGGCTGAAGTTTAGTGGAATTGCTCGATTTCATCTGCACATAGGATGAAAATTCACCCATGGTACCGCCACCACCTACATCAAAGGTATAGAATTTAAGCAGTTGGTCCGGTGAGGCATTAATCTTTAGTCTAAGATTCTCAGTCAATTTGGGGAAAGAATAAGCATAACTTTCTGCATTTTCACGGATTAAATCAACCACATCACTTTCGATCTGTTGATTCACTGCATAAAAATCTAGCGCTGCATATTTTTGATCAATCACCTGCTCAGCCTGCTGAATTGATATATTTTGCGCATATACAGCCATATTAAAATGAGCAAAACAAAATACACCTAATAGGCATTTTGATATTATTTTCATTTGATCTAATCTGTATTTTTATATTGATCAACATTATAAAGCATCATCAATATGACGCTTTATAATGTAATGACAATATCAACCAATGCGACGTTTTAAACCCGTCATTTGGAGTACACGAGTTGAAATTTCTTCAATCGACATTTCCGAGACATTTAAGTATTTAATCCCTTCAGAGATATAAATCCCTTCAATTGCACGAAGCTCCATTTGGCACTGGCTGAAGCTTGCATAACGGCTATTGGCTTTACGTTCAGAGCGAATAGCAACAAGACGTTCAGCATCAATCATCAAACCAAAAAGCTTCTGTTTATGCGCGCGAAGTACCGCAGGTAAACGGTTGTCATCCAAGTCTTCTTCAGTCAATGGATAGTTTGCAACACGAATCCCAAACTGTAATGACAAATAAATTGACGTCGGTGTTTTACCCGAACGTGACACCCCAATCAGAATCAGATCGGCCTTGTCATAGTGGCGTGTACGTGCACCGTCATCGTTATCTAAAGCAAAATGCACCGCATCAATACGTGCTTTATAAGACTCCGAATCGGTCACCGCATGGGTCTGTCCGACTAAAGTTGTAGGCGGTGTTCCCAGCTCCTCAGACAATTTACTAATAAGCCCTTCAAATACATCAAGATTTATAGCATTTGCAGTATTAATAATGTCACGCACGTACGGGTCAACTAAAGTGTCAAAAACCAGTGGCTTTTGTCCGTCTTGTTGTGCCCTTAAATTGATCTCAGCAACCACATTTGTAGCAGCTTCTTCAGAGCTAATATAAGGAATAATATGAATGTCAAAGTCAACATTTGGAAACTGCGCCAATAGCGAGTGCCCAAGGGTTTCAGCGGTAATTGCAGTACCATCAGATACAAAAAAAACGCTCCGCTTAAATTGTTTACTTCCTGACATTAAAATTCTCCTCAAAAATTTGTCTTAGTGCTATATAATCTTTATAGTAAACCGATCTTACATGACTGTCGCTTAGTAAAATCAAAAAGCTAAGTAGATTTGTTATAATCTGATGCCAAGATAGTGATTAAATACTGCAAAAGTGGAGTAACAACTTTGGAAGCGCGCGTAATTGGTCTAGAAAAATTAGGGAAACACGACGTTGAACTTGTAGGTGGGAAAAACTCATCTTTAGGTGAAATGATCAGCCACCTATCAAATGCAGGTGTATCTGTACCAGGTGGCTTTGCTACTACAGCTCAAGCATATCGTGAATTTCTCGAGCAAAGTGGCCTAAACGCTAAAATCAATGCAGAGTTAAAAGTCCTCAATGTTGATGATGTAAATGCTCTTGCTGAAACAGGCGCGAAAATTCGCCAATGGATTGTAGATACTCCACTTACGGCAGAACTCGAACAAGAAGTTCGTAAAGCATTTGCAGAGCTTTCAAACGGCAACCCAGACATCGCGGTTGCCGTTCGTTCTTCTGCGACAGCAGAAGATTTACCAGATGCTTCTTTTGCAGGGCAACAAGAAACCTTCTTAAACATTCGCGGTATCGACAACGTATTGATCGCGATCAAAGAAGTATTTGCATCACTGTATAACGACCGTGCAATTTCTTACCGCGTACACCAAAACTTTGCGCATGATGTTGTGGCTTTATCTGCTGGTATTCAGCGTATGGTTCGCTCTGAAACTGGTGCAGCAGGTGTAATGTTTACACTCGACACTGAATCAGGTTTCCGTGACGTAGTCTTCATCACTGCATCTTATGGTTTGGGTGAAATGGTTGTTCAAGGTGCTGTAAACCCTGACGAATTCTACCTTTCTAAACCTCTTTTAAATGCAGGCAAGCACGCTGTACTCCGCCGTAATCTGGGTTCTAAACACCAAAAAATGATTTATGGTGAAGAAGCATCTGCAGGTAAATCAGTTGTTGTGGTTGATGTTGAAAAACAAGAGCGTCAACAATTCGCATTAAACGACCACGAACTACAAGAACTTGCAAAACAAGCGCTGATCATTGAAAACCATTATGGTTCTCCAATGGACATCGAGTGGGCAAAAGATGGCGATGACGGTCAAATTTATATCGTTCAAGCGCGCCCTGAAACTGTGAAGAGCCGTGAAAATGTCGGCACCATGGAACGCTACCTTTTAAAACAAAAAGGTACTGTGATTTGTGAAGGTCGTTCAATCGGTCAACGTATCGGTTCTGGTAAAGTCCGTATTGTTACATCTATTAAAGAAATGGACAAAGTACAAGATGGTGACGTGCTTGTATCTGACATGACTGACCCAGACTGGGAACCAGTAATGAAGCGTGCCGCTGCAATTGTCACTAACCGTGGTGGTCGTACTTGTCACGCAGCGATTATTGCGCGTGAATTGGGTGTTCCAGCAATCGTTGGTTGCGGTAATGCAACTGAAGTTCTAGTAGACGGTCAGGAAGTGACTGTTTCATGTGCAGAAGGTGATACAGGTTTCATCTACGAAGGCTCTTTAGATTTCGAGATTCAAACCAACTCTATCGAATCGATGCCAGAGCTTCCGTTCAAAGTTATGATGAACGTCGGTAACCCTGACCGCGCATTTGACTTTGCACAAATTCCAAATGAAGGGATTGGTCTTGCACGTCTTGAGTTCATCATTAACCGTATGATCGGTGTCCACCCTAAAGCATTGTTGAACATTGACAGCTTGCCACGTGAAACTCGTGCTGCGGTGATGGCACGTACAGCGGGTTATGCATCGCCAATCGAGTTCTATGTTGAAAAACTGGTTGAAGGTATTTCTACCCTTGCTGCAGCATTTGCAGACAAACCTGTGATCGTTCGTATGTCTGATTTTAAGTCAAATGAATACGCAAACTTGATCGGTGGTAAGTTATACGAACCTGAAGAAGAAAACCCAATGTTGGGCTTCCGTGGTGCAAGCCGTTATGTGTCTGACAACTTCCGTGACTGCTTCGAATTAGAATGCCGCGCGTTGAAAAAAGCACGTGACGAAATGGGCTTAACCAATATTCAAATCATGATTCCTTTCGTACGTACTGTACATGAAGCGAAACGTGTAATTGAATTATTGGCGTTAAACGGCCTGAAACGTGGTGAAAATGGTCTGAAAGTGATCATGATGTGTGAGTTACCAACAAACGCATTATTGGCTGAACAGTTCCTGGAACACTTTGATGGCTTCTCTATCGGTTCGAACGATTTAACCCAGTTAACACTTGGTCTAGACCGCGACTCTGGTATTGTGTCTCACCTATTTGATGAGCGTGATCCAGCAGTAAAAGCGCTTCTTTCTATGGCAATTCATGCATGCCGTAAAGCAGGTAAATATGTGGGTATCTGTGGTCAAGGCCCATCAGATCACCCAGATCTTGCGCAATGGCTGATGGAACAAGGTATCGAATCTGTATCACTTAACCCTGACTCAGTATTAGACACTTGGTTCTTCCTTGCTGAAGAGAAAGTTCAAAAAGCTTAACTTTTTGATCCGATAAAAAAGACCCTTTCAAGGGTCTTTTTTTATATCCACTCTTTCAACGCATTCGCATTGAAACAAACGTTTTTATACAAAAACTTAGACTAAGTCTGGCATTCATGCACCAACATCTTGATTGAGAAGAGATCGCATTGCGATAAAGCTAGAAGAAGCAGCATAATCCTTGCTACACTGTCCTGCATTTTGTGTAGTTTTGGTTAATTTTAGCTTGAAATTCTCTAGACTATCCGCATGTTTTATCATAGATTTTTTATTTGTTTTTAATCTAAAAACAAATACATTTATTATTTTAATATCCCAATTTATATTTTGAGATTAAGTTTATATGCAGATTTACTTGGCACGAAATAATCAACAAGCCGGTCCATATACCTTAGAGCAATTGAATCAGATGCTCGCAAGCCAACAAGTTTTATTGACGGATTTAGTTTGGCATCAGGGTATGCCTGAATGGAAAGCTTTAGGTGAACTCACCCAAGGAAAACTGGCGTATGAACCTGTAGGTTATCTACCTCAGCCCCCTATTCCTGAGCCAATACATACGCCAAATCAATTTTCACAGCCAAACCACACAGCGGCGAAAGTTGCTCAACCTGAACTGGCATCAATAGGCACACGTGTCTTAGCCAAAGTCATTGATTTACTTCTTTGGCTCCCTGCCGCTGCGATTCCCTCGTTCTTTTTACAAGCAGATAAATTTGGTGAACTCACTGAAATTCAGCAAAAAATGCAAGCTGCCACCACAGCAACACAGGCCAGTGAACTGCAAGCACAACTGTTCAGTTTGATTCCAACTGAAGCATGGACCACCATGGGCATTTACCTGCTGATTATGCTCGGTATACAGGCCTTTTTCTTAGCAAAAAATGGTCAAAGTATTGGTAAAAAAATCACCAAAATTAAAATTGTAGACGTTGAAACCAACGAAAAAGTCAGCCTTTTACGTGTATTCACATTACGCAGTGTTGTCTTTATTGTACTCAATATGCTGTTCATGCCGTTTATTACCATCGCCGATCACGTCTTTGGTTTAACTGCAAAGCGTCAAACTTTGCACGATAAGCTGGCGAAAACTAAGGTCATTAAGCACTAATTTGAGCATATTTAAGCTGAGGTTTGGCTCACCTCAGTTTTCTGCAGTTTATTGATATTCAAAATAAATCCCTAAATAATTTATAAAATTCCGAGTGAAAAAATCGGTTTTTATAACAGTTATTTAAAGCACCTTTACGTATAGCTTAGTTTGTCGATATGAGGCATAATGCCCTACAACGTAGCGGTGTCTTATGATTGAGAAGTGTTTTAGACTTAAAAAGAAACTTTTCAACCATGCGACACTTTAATCGCTATCCCAATTTTATTAGGGAATGGGACTCTTCACCGAGGTTGTAAAATGAGACAAACGATTTTAGCTGTATTGTCTTTATCTGCGATCGCCGCGCTCTTAACTGGGTGTGGTGGTGATATGGTACTTCTAAACTCAAAAGGTCCAGTTGCACAAGGTCAATCTGACTTAATGATGACTGCGATCTATTTAATGCTATTGGTGGTTATTCCATCAGTCGTAATGGCATTATGGTTTGGTTGGAAATATCGCGCGTCGAATAAAGATGCAGACTATAAACCTACATGGGCACACTCTACTGCAATTGAAATTGTAGTTTGGGGTATTCCTGTCATTATTATTGGTATTCTGGCTTGGTTAACTTGGTGGGGTTCACACAAGTATGACCCTTACCGCCCGCTCGAATCTGATAAAGCACCTGTAAATATTCAAGTCATTGCAGAACAGTTTAAATGGATCTTCATTTACCCTGATCTTAACATTGCGACGGTTAACGAAATTCGTTTCCCTGAAAAAACTCCAGTTGCACTTAAAATTACCTCTAACTTCACGATGAACTCGTTCTTCATCCCTGCGTTAGGTGGTCAAATTTATGCAATGGCAGGTATGCAAACGCACTTGAATTTGTTAGCAGATGGAACTAGCCCAGCTGAAGGCTACCGCGGTTTCTCTTCGAACTATTCAGGCTACGGCTTCTCGCAAATGCGCTTCCGTGCTCACTCTGTAACTGACGCTCAATTCGCTGAATGGGTTGCTGCAGTTAAAGCAGGTAACGGTACAAGCATTAATCCTAAAGCTGTACAAAAAACAATTTTAGATCAAGCTGAATTTGAGTCTTTACGTGACGGTAACCGTGGTAAACACCAAATTGAAGTTTTGATTTCAAAAGCAAAAACTCCTGAAGAGAAGGCTGCTGCTGAGGCAATGAAGCCTTATCCAACTAAGCCACACCCTGTGACTTACTACTCTTCTGTAGAGGAAGGCTTGTTTAAGTCAGTCATCAGCAAATATATGAGCAACTATCACGGTGCTGATCACTCAGCGACTGCGGGTGCTCACGGGGCTGCTTCATCTGAAGCACATGCCGCTGTTGAACCTGCTTCATCAGTTGTAGGGGAATAAGACATGAGCTTCTTAGGTAAGTTAGGTCCGGACGTTATTCCGCACGATCCAATTGTACTGGTCACAGTTGCAATGATGATCTTAGGTGGTATCGCAGTTGTTGCTGGTATTACCTACTTTAAAAAATGGGGCTACTTGTGGAACGAATGGTTCACATCAGTCGACCATAAAAAAATTGGTATCATGTATCTTTTCGTATCGATCATCATGCTTTTGCGTGGTTTCGCCGATGCGATTATGATGCGTCTTCAACTGTTCCTTGCAAAAGGTGGCGGTGAAGGTTATTTACACCCAGAACACTACGATCAGATCTTCACCGCACACGGTGTAATCATGATCTTCTTCGTAGCAATGGGTCTAGTTGTTGGCTTAATGAACATCTCTGTACCACTTCAAATTGGTGCACGTGATGTTGCCTTCCCATTATTAAACTCTCTAAGCTTCTGGTTATTTGCTGGTGCTGCAGGCTTAATGATGGCATCTCTTGCAATTGGTGAATTCGCTGCAACAGGTTGGATGGCTTATCCTCCTCTTTCAGGTATCGAATACTCTCCAGGCGTGGGGGTGGATTACTATATCTGGGCACTTCAGATTTCAGGTTTAGGTACGCTATTAACGGGTGTTAACTTCTTCGTTACCATCATTAAAATGCGCGCGCCTGGTATGTCACTTATGGACATGCCGATCTTTACTTGGACATCTTTGTGTACAGCTGTATTGATCATTGCGTCATTCCCAGTGTTAACAGCAACAATTGCGATGTTAACGCTTGACCGTTACTTCGGTTTCCACTTCTTTACAAATGACATGGGTGGTAGCCCAATGTTGTATGTAAACTTGATTTGGACATGGGGTCACCCAGAAGTTTACATCTTAGTATTACCAGCATTTGGTATTTACTCTGAAGTTGTATCAACGTTCTCTCGTAAAACGTTGTTCGGTTACAAATCAATGGTGTATGCAACAATTGCGATCACAGTACTTGCGTTCGTAGTATGGCTTCACCACTTCTTCACCATGGGTGCTGGTGCGAACGTGAATGCGTTCTTCGGTATCATGACCATGGTTATTGCGATTCCTACTGGTGTGAAAATCTTCTCTTGGTTATTCACAATGTATAAGGGTCGTATCACCTTCACTACTCCTATGTTATGGACGCTTGGCTTCCTTGTAACATTCGGTATTGGCGGTTTAACTGGTGTATTAATGGCGGTTCCACCTGCGGACTTCCTTGTACACAACTCATTGTTCTTGATTGCTCACTTCCATAACGTAATTATCGGTGGTGTGGTGTTTGGTATGTTTGCCGGCATCATTTTCTACTGGCCGAAAATGTTTGGTTGGAAGCTCAATGAAGCATGGGGTAAAGCTGCGTTCTGGTTCTGGTTCTTCGGTTTCTACTTTGCATTCATGCCACTTTATATCCTTGGTTTCATGGGTATGACTCGTCGTTTGAATACATATGACAACCCTGAATGGGATCCGTACATTGCTATTGCATTCTTCGGTTCTGTGTTAGTCGCGATTGGTATTGCATGTTTCGTTATGCAGATTGTTGTTGGTTACTTACAACGCAACGACAACCTCGACCTTACAGGCGATCCATGGGATGGTCGTACACTTGAATGGGCGACTTCGTCTCCTGCTCCGTTCTACAACTTTGCTCACCTTCCAACAATCAATGGTATTGATACGTTCTGGAATGACAAAGAGAATGGCGTAGCGTATGCGAAACCTACTTCATACGAAGACATTCATATGCCAACGAATCGTGCTGCTGGTGTTGTGATTGCCATGTTCATTACTGTTATGGGCTTTGGTTTAATCTGGCATATCTGGTGGTTAGTTGTTGTGATGTTCATCGCTGCTATTATCAGCTTCATCGCATCTTCGTTTACGAAGAAAGTGGACTACTATGTTCCTGCTGCTGAAGTTGAGCGTATTGAAAATGAACGTTACGCGATTCTTGAAAAACATTTGAAGAAGGACTAAGACAATGGCTGACGTACTTCATCACGAAAACCACGGACACGATGAGCATCATCACCACGATGATACTGACATCACCGTCTTTGGTTTTTGGACTTATTTGATGAGTGACTTGATTCTATTCGGTACACTCTTCATTGCATTCGCTGTTTTAAGTAGCCATGTGCCTATGGGCACACCAAGTGCAAAAGAATTATTCGGTGAGTCTTTAGGTTTCGTTTTAACTGAAACTTTCGCTCTCTTGATCTCTTCTGTAACTTTTGGTTTTGCGGTTCTTGCTGCATACAAAAAGAACGTCAACCAAGTTTTAACTTGGTTAGCGATCACTTGGTTATTCGGTGCTTCATTCATCGGCATGGAACTATATGAGTTTAATCACTTAGTTCATGCTGGCCACGGTCCAAGCGTAAGTGCGTTTTTATCGTCGTTCTTTACTTTAGTAGGTACGCACGGTATTCACGTAACTTCAGGTTTGGTATGGATGATCATTTTGATGATTCAGATCAAGAAAAATGGTTTGACTCTTCCAAACACTCGTCGTCTTGCTTGCCTAAGCTTGTTCTGGCACTTCCTTGACATCGTTTGGATCTGTGTATTCAGCGTAGTTTACTTGATGGGAGTTCTATAATGAGTCACGATCATAACTCAGCTGGTGCTTCACACGGTAACACCAAGCAATACACGATCGGCTTTATCCTTTCAGTTATCCTGACCGTAATTCCATTCGGTATGGTAATGGCTGGTGGTTTTGGTCGCGGTATTGTTATGGCAGTTATCGCAATTACAGCGGTTGCTCAGGTTCTAGTTCAATTAGTTTACTTCTTGCACATGAACTCATCTTCAGAGCAACGTTGGAACGTGATTGCATTTATCTATACAGTACTTTGTATTGCTGTACTTCTAGTCGGCTCTGTATGGATTATGAACTACTTACACTACAACATGATGATCTAAACTGATCGTCATGTTGAAAAAGTATTTATTCCTGACTAAACCAGGAATTCTCTTTGGTAACTTCGTTACCACTCTGGGCGGCTTCTTTTTAGCCGCTCAGGGGTCTGTAGATTTCCTCCTTCTTCTCATCACTCTACTCGGTACAACACTGGTTGTTGCTTCTGGCTGTGTCGTCAATAACGTCATTGATCAAGATATTGATCAAAAGATGGAACGGACGATGAACCGTGCATTAGTTAAAAAAACCATCAGTCCTTCCGTAGCTTTGGCATTTTCTGCTGCGCTTGGAATATTAGGTTTCGCCCTACTCTGGTTCTTTGTTAATGCTTATGCCTTTGGCTTTGCTGTACTTGGTTTTGTGGTTTATGTGATTTTTTATAGTCTATGGAGCAAACGCACATCCATTCACCAAACCGTGATTGGAAGTATTTCTGGTGCTAGTCCACCAGTGATCGGCTATACAGCTGTGACCAATGAATTTGATGTTGCCGCATTGTTGCTTTTCTTAGCATATGCACTTTGGCAAATGCCTCATTCATGGGGAATTGCGGTATACCGCTTTGATGACTATAAAAATGCAGGCATTCCAATTTTACCTGTAGCACGTTCAATTTTCCGCACGAAAGTTGAAAGCTTGATTTATGTCTTGCTGTTTGCTGCGGTGTTAAATGGTTTGTATTGTTTTGGCTATACCAATATGTTTTTTCTTATCACCTTTAACGCACTCTGTGCTTATTGGGTATATTTATCAATCATTGGTTTTAAAGCTGAAAATGATCAGGTTTGGGCAAAACGCTATTTCTTATATTCAGTGATTTTAATTACTGCATTAAGTTTTAGTTTTAGTTTTAGCTATGTCTCACCTGCTCCACATTTGCCGCTGTTTTAAAAAAGATAGAGTTCTCTCTATCTTTTTTATTTCAACTTATTCAATATTTAAGTCTAGTCTTTAAGTTGTTACCATAGCAGACACAATAATAACTCATGCTCTGCAATGAAAATGCCATCACAATTTTTTAAAAAATCTATTTTTATTAGTCTGTTCCCTATCACTCTTGCTTATAGCACGCACAGTTTTTCTGGTTTCGATGTTTCTTGCTACCCATCGACCAACATTCAAACCAATGCCTATACAGCCTGTGACAATTTGCCTGCACTCACACCCGCCAATGACAATCAAACCAATATGCTCTTACTTCTGAGCGACATGGGTTTGGCCAAATTGAATTTTAATCAGCCAAATAATCCGCTTTGGGAAACTGAATATAGCAACGTACCATTTGCGGCTAAAACATTGTTTGAAGGCGTAACCAATAAACGACCGAATGCCCGATTAAAACCGAACAATGAAAAGACGCCTTACCAAGAACATTGTAGTAGCCTAGACAATGGTGCGGATCAATTTACCCAGCAGGTGAAAGCCGACAAAAATCTCAGCAAAGCGGAAAAAGATTTACTAATTCAAGAAAGACAAAATATCTCGGCCTGCGACCGTGATCTTGCCCTCATCCAAGTCAATCCGAACTGGTCTATACAAGCACGTCAGTATGCGTCTTATTTAAATGCAACCATTGCCTTTTATAATAGTAACTTTTCCATAGCTACTAAAATTTACTCAGTATTAACTACGGTTGATCAGCCTTGGATCAAAGAAACATCACAATATATGTTGATTCGTAGCAGCCTCAATGAAAGCTATCAGTCGGGTGTAGGTAAATATGGCGACTTAAAAATAGATAAAGTAGATCAGACTTTACTCAAAAACACCTATGAGCATATTACTACCTACTTCAAACGCTTTCCTGAGGGAAAATATGCTGCAAGTGCACGCGGTTTACTACGTCGTTGTTATTGGCTGAGTGGAAATACCGAACTCCTGACCAACGAACTCGCATGGCAAATCAATCATCCTGATTCCAAATACTATAATTTAGAGCTCGATAATCTAGCCTTCGAAATGGATCGCCATGTTTTTCAAAGCCGCTCATTCAATGCAAAAAATCTAAAAGATCCCTTCTTTCTGACCATTTCAGGTTTAATGCAAATGCGTCAGGTAACATCGGCAGAAGATAAAGTCTTAAGTTGGTCTGAACTCAACAACCAAAAAACACTATTTAAGAGTCAGCCAGAACTGTTCCAATACCTACAAGCCAATCACTTATTCTTTGTACAGAACAAACCAACTGAAGCTTTAAAATATTTGCCAGAACATTCCTCTAATTCAATTAATAGTTACCTTCAACTCAGTCAAATATTGTTAAAAGGGCGTATTTTAGAAAAACTGAGACAAACTCAAAATGCGCAGCAGTATTGGGAAGGCTGGCTGAGTCAATCAAAATCCATTGAACAGCGTGGCTTATTTGAGCTGATGCTGTATCCACATTATGCTCAGCAGCAAAGTGCAAACCTATTCATCGGTTCAAATGCTAAAATCAAACAAGCTTCATTGCAAAAAAGCTTTATTGAAAATCAAGCCAATGAAAAAAGCTTAATGCAAATTGTACAGAGCAAAGCATCAAGTACAGATCAAAAAAATTTAGCTTTATATAAAACTTTGCAAAAGTCATTGGTACATCAGAACTTTAAACTGTTTAATCAAGCCTTTGTACTGCTACCACAAGATGCCGCAAAGTATAAATATGACTCAGAAACATATCAAAACTATAAAAATCAACCGCCCCTTAGTGATTTCATTTGGGCAGGAACGCAAATTACGTCACAGATTCAATGCCCTGACTTATTCAGTCTGACTCAGAAACTTGAAAATTCACCTCAAGATTCAAAACTCCGACTTTGTTTGGGTTAATATGCGCGCTCGCCTCAAGGTTATAACATAAGCTATGTCACCACTTTAGAAAAAGAAACTGCTAGCTTCCAAGGTGCAATTTTTACCCGTGGCCAAGTGTATAAAGACATCATCAAATCCAGTTCTGTACCAGATTTAAAAGCATATGCTCTTTATCGCTCAATCATGTGTTATTCACCAAGCGGGATGAATGACTGTCAGGATGCAGAAGTTGAAAAATCCACCCGGAAACAATGGTTCGACCACATTAAACGCGACTATCCAAGTACCTCTTGGGCACAATCTTTAAAGTATTACTGGTAAGACTATATGTTGAAGCAGATTTTTTCCGTTGTTATGACGCTGATCTGTATGCTGAGCATCATATCTTGTCAGCCGAGTCAGTCAGCTTCAACATCTAGTCGGGTAAATGCCGAAGACTATGATGCATTTTGGATTTGGGGCAATATTTCATCTGCCCCTTATCTAAATGCGGCTAAAGAAATTTATGTTTTACAAGGTGAGATCCGTTTAGATTCCCAAACACATCACTCTAAGCTCATACCGCAAGGTGTAAGCGTTTTAACGATTCCTCAGCAAAAGGTGTGGCTGGTTTTTCGTAATTATCATTTAAACTGGAATGGCCAAGAGCTTACACACATTCTAAAACGCGTTCAGCAATGGGAAAATGCAGGGAATCATATTCAAGGCATACAAATTGATTTCGATGCCAAAACCAAACACATTCACCAATATGCCCTATTTTTAAGTCAATTAAGAAAACAATTGCCTCAACACTATCAACTCAGTATCACGGGCTTAATGGACTGGACCAATGTCACAAATCAGGAGACTTTAAACCTCCTGAATAACACCATCGACGAGTTGGTCATTCAAACTTATCAAGGTTCAACCACCATACCCAACTATGCAGCTTATCTAAAAAAAGTTTCAGCACTGAAACTGCCTTATAAAATTGGCATCGTTCAATACGGTGAGTGGCATAGACCGCCAAAGCTTGAAAATGATACGAACTTTAAAGGCTATGTTGTCTTCCTTTTACGCTCAAAACCTCAAAATAATTAGGGCTTTTTAAGAGAAGTTCTTGAATTTGGCGAGCAAAGTCTCTAAAATTCCCCCTTCGCATCTAATGCGACACAACCTAGGTTGTGACTCCTTGCTTCTAACAACTTTTTGTTAGGGGCTGTTTAAACCGTAAGGAGCTGACAATGCGTCATTACGAAATCGTACTTTTAGTACACCCTGATCAAAGCGATCAAGTCGTTGGTATGGTAGAACGCTACCTAACTCACATCAAAGAAGCTGAAGGTCAAATTCACCGTCTTGAAGACTGGGGCCGTCGTCAATTGGCTTACCCAATCAACAAGATCCACAAAGCTCACTACATTCTTATGAATGTTGAGTGTGGTCAAACTACTCTTGATGAGTTAGAAGAATTGTTCCGTTACAACGATGCAATTATTCGTAGCCTTATCATCCGTCGTGAGAACGCTATCACTGAAGAGTCACTATTGGCTAAGAGTGCTGAAGAAAAACGTGCGCGTAAAGCTCAACGTGAAGAAGCACAACAAGCTCAAGACTCTGCTGAAGCATAAGGAGAACATCAATGGCACGTTTTTACCGTCGTCGCAAGTTCTGCCGCTTTACAGCTGAGAACGTTACGTACATCGACTACAAAGATATCGACACTTTAAAACAGTACATCACTGAAAACGGCAAGATTGTTCCTAGCCGTATTACAGGTACTAAAGCTCGTTACCAACGTCAATTAGCGCTTGCTATTAAACAAGCTCGCTACTTGTCTTTGATCCCTTACACTGACAATCATAAGTGAGGTTGAGCTGTGGATATTATCTTATTACAACGCATTAAAAACCTTGGTAAATTAGGCGATAAAGTTTCAGTTAAAGCTGGTTACGGCCGCAACTACCTTATCCCTCAAGGTCAAGCAGTAGCTGCTACTGAAGCTAACACTGCTGCTTTTGAAGCTCGTCGCGCTGAACTTGAGAAAGCTGAAGCTGATGTTTTAGCTGCTGCTCAAGCACGTGCTAGCCAATTAGACGAAGTTAACATCGTAATCACTGCGAAAGCTGGTGACGAAGGTAAACTATTCGGTTCTATCGGTACTCGTGATATCGCTGACGCGTTAACAAATGCTGGTCTTGAAGTTGACCGTGCAGAAGTTCGTTTACCGAACGGTGCACTTCGTCACACTGGCGAATTCAACATCGCAATCCAATTGCACCATGATGTTGTTGCTGAAGTTCTCGTTACTATCGTATCTGAGTAATTTCTTGCAAAAAAAAGAGCATGCTTTTGCATGCTCTTTTTTTTATCTCTATGAAAAAGTAGTTTCATTGCTCAGCTTAAAACTTCATCAGTCTGCCCCACAAAATGCCAAATTTGAATATTATGGGTTTTATCCATAAGCCTTGAATTCAGCACACAGCAGCTGCATTTTTTGATAAAGTGCATAGAGTTAAATGACTGTATTTTTTCCCAAATTTACAGTGAAATTTATCTTAAGTTATCCCTCTTACTGTATTAAAAATCAGGGCGTTATATGTCACAGGCGAATGCCACTGCTCAAAAGAGCTCATCGAAACAAGACAATAAACCGAATGAGTCAGGGCAACTGAAAGAATTCCGTACACCTCCGCATAACTTAGCATTGGAACAAGCCGTACTTGCCGCTTTAATGACGGTTGCTGAATCCTTTGAACAAGTTGGCGATGTACTCACTGAAAATGACTTTTATGCGACGCGCCATAAATATATTTTTCGCGCGATTGCACAACTCTCCAAAGACAGCTCACCCTATGATGCGGTTTTAGTGCATGACTGGCTCACTACACAAAACCTACTCGATGCAGTTGGTGGTGAAGAGTACCTGATGCAATTGATGGCAGACTCCCCGTCTAGTTTCTATAACATGGAAACTTATGCCACCAAGATCAAAGAATTTTCGACTTTGCGCAGCATGATCAAGGTTAGTTCTGAAATTTTACAAAATGCCTATGACACCAAAGGTCGTAACGTCAGTGAAATTTTAGATTTGGCCGAAACTAATATTTTCTCTTTGGCTGAACAACACAATAACAATGCCAAAGCTCAAGGGCCTAAAGCCATCAATACAGTTGTAGCTGATGTATTTGATAAGCTTAATGAGCTGTCGCAAATGGAAGGCAGCATTACAGGCTTAACTACAGGCTTTCTTGAACTCGACAATAAAACCTCGGGCATGCAAGCAGGTGATTTGATTATTGTTGCAGCGCGTCCATCGATGGGTAAAACCACTTTTGCCATGAATTTAGTGGAAAGCGTGCTGTTTAATAATGACTTACCTGCCTTGGTTTACTCCATGGAGATGCCAGCCGACTCCATCGCCATGCGTTTAATTTCATCTTACGGGAAAGTCCATCAGGGACATTTACGTTCAGGTAAACTCGATGGTGATGAATGGTCAAAAGTGACCGGCACCATTTTGCAACTGCAAGAGAAAAAGCTCTATATCGACGACTCCTCTGCTCTTCCACCTACAGAAGTTCGTGCTCGCGCACGTCGTATTGCCAAACAGCACGATGGTAAACTCGGCTGCATCATGGTCGATTACTTACAGCTAATGAAAGTACCAGGCATGGGTGATAACCGTGTCGGTGAGATTTCGGAAATTTCACGAAGCTTAAAAGCTCTTGCCAAAGAAATGATGTGTCCTGTGATTGCACTATCGCAGCTTAACCGTTCCCTCGAGAACCGTCCCAACAAGCGTCCCGTGATGTCAGACTTACGTGAATCTGGTGCAATCGAGCAGGACGCCGACTTGATCATGTTTATTTACCGTGATGAAGTCTATAACAAAGAATCCAAAGAAGCAGGCACTGCCGAAATTATTATTGGTAAACAACGTAACGGCCCTATTGGTACCGTTCGACTTGCTTTTGAAGGCCAATATACCCGCTTTAGTAACTTATCCCCTGAGTTTTATGCTCAGTACGATGATGAGGAATAATTAAAAACTCATCGTCGCCCTTCCATGACCCTGTAGGAGTAATTAGGGTGCGTCAAGCAACAGTTTATATTGATAGCCAAGCGCTGCAATATAATTTAAACCGTGTCAAACAACTTGCCCCAAACGCGAAAATCGTCAGCATGGTCAAAGCCAATGCTTATGGACACGGAGTCAAAGACTGTTTAGCAGCCTTAAGTGAAACCGATGCCTTTGGCGTCGCCTGTTTAGAAGAAGCATTAGAGATTCGTGCACTCGGCTTTAAACAGCCTATTACCCTGATTGAAGGTGTTTTCTCAGCAGATGAAATGCAAACCGTCATTGAGCAAAATATCGAGTGCGTGATTCATCAGCAACAGCAAGTCGATTGGTTGATCGCACATAAAACCGCATATATCGCACAAAAGCTCAAAGTGTGGGTCAAACTCAACAGCGGTATGAACCGTTTAGGCTTTAAAATTGCTGAAATCATTGCTGTCATCAACACATTGAAAGCAGAAGGCTTTACATGTGTCCTAGCAATGCACTTTGCCAACGCCGATGCGGATCACCCACTCAATGAGCAGCAACGTGCGCAATTCCTACACATCAAAGAAGCCTGTTCACCCATCCTAGCCTCATGTTGTAACTCAGCTGCTATATTTAAATGGCCAGAACTTAATTTTGATTTTGTCCGCCCCGGTATCATGCTGTACGGTGCATCCCCTTTTGCCGATAAAAATGCACATGACTTAGACTTAAAGCCCGTTATGACCTTCACGGCGGAAATTATTGCATTAAATACCATTCAAGCAGGTGAAGGTGTGGGTTATGGTTCGCATTTTGTCGCGAACCAAGAAACTGAATTGGCGATTGTTGCGATTGGTTATGGAGATGGCTACCCACGTGCATTTCCAAAACAAAACCATGTTGCTATAAATGGTCAGGCTGCAGCTGTTGTGGGCCGAGTAGCAATGGACATGATTGCGATCGATGTGACGGGTTTAAACGCCAAACTCGGTACAAAGGTTGAACTCTGGGGTAAAAACCGCTTAGTTGACGATGTTGCGGAAGCCAATGGAACTATTGGTTATGAGCTACTTTGTCGGTTAAGCAATCGCCCTACACGTAAGCAAATTTAAACAAAAAAGCCCAAGTTATACTTGGGCTTTTTTCAACCTAGACTCTCATCAGACTGGGCATCATAAAGGTCTTGCAATAGTTGATCAATTTGTTGTTGACTCATGATCTGCGGTTCAAATGTTGCAAAACCCATTTCACGCATTTTGGTATGTACGCTACTCATACGTTGCACATACTTCATCCCCCAAGCTCTAAAATGTGCCGCGTTAATCGTTTTCACCTCAAAGACTTTGATATCTTTATGTCTAGGGTCTTTCAATAATTTCGACATTAATAATTCTAAAACCTCTTCACCCCCTTCTAAGCACTGGAAATAATGCTGATCTGCATAATAAAGAATGCCTGAAATATTATGCAATGCATTAAAATCACGTGCTTCCTTTAAAATGTCTCGAACATCTTGAAGAAGCTGTACATGATCCAAAGTTGAAGTACTTGCATAGCAAATTTGCTGCATAGACTTCCCCAATTTATTGATTTCATTATTTTTAGCATTTAGCACGTTTATACTAAATAGTCATCCGTCGGCTTTGCCAATTCTTGCAATCCTTTTCTTAAGGTATCTGACCATTGCTTGCTAATGCTTGAAAAATACGGATCCTCTTCATCAATCCGCTTACCCACTGGAATATGTAAACTATCTCTTGTATACACCAAAGCATCTAAAGGCAAACCTACAGAAACATTGGAACGTAAAGTTGAGTCAAAAGAAATCAAACTACACTTCACCGCTTCGTCTAAGGGCATGTCATACCGTAATGCACGATCTAGAATCGGCTTGCCATATTTACTTTCACCAATTTGAAAATACGGCGTATCTTTGGTCGCACAAATAAAATTCCCCTGCGGATAAATATTATAAAGTTGCATTTCTGCCCCTTTAATTTGTCCACCGACCAATAAGCTACAGTAGTAATTACTCTGTTCCTGCGTGTCCGGCGCCATATCCGCCAAGACTTTTTTCAAAGTATGTCCAACCAACTCAGCCGCTTCGAACATGGTATTGACACTATATAAATTCGGTTCTTGGCTTAACTCCAGATGATTTTTTAAATGTCCAATCACCGCTTGGGTCGTTGCTAAATTTCCTGAGGTTTGAATCGCAATAAAGCGTTCACCCTCCACACCGAAGGTATACAGTTTCCTAAACACGGATATATGGTCTACACCTGCGTTCGTACGTGTATCACTTATAAAAACCAAACCATCTTGCAGACGAAGTGCACAACAATAGGTCATAGAACATCCTTTTTCAGCTAAACCTTAACAACTTAAAACTTGTACCATGGAATGCATCGATTCCACCCCACCTTTTTCACGTACGCCACGAACGGGAGCCACATCCCAATAATCGCGCCCAATAGCTACATAGATATGTGACTGTGGTTTGAATAATTGATTACTGGTATCAAAACAATACCATGCATCATCAATATATACCTCGGCCCACGCGTGACTGGCGAGGTGTGAAGTTTCAGGCACATGCAAATACCCCGATACATAACGTACCGGTAAGCCCAGATGCTTGCACATAGCAATAAAAACATGACTATGGTCCTGACATACACCTTGTTGCCCATTGAATGCATCAATTGCCGAAGTTAACACCGAAGTTTCGGCAGGTACATAAGGAATATGCACTAAAACTGCTTCTGACAGTTTCATCAAATTTTCCCGATTCAACTCAGGCACATACTGATGTGCAAATGCCTTCATTTCAGCATTGCACTGGGTATTGAGCGTCGGCTGTAAAAATAAATTGGGATTCAGCCGATCTTGTATACCATGTTCTGCCAAGCTATTAATTTCAACAATGCCCTGTGCCATTATGGTCAGCTGTTGATAGGCTTCACGTTGCGAACTAGTAATCCAAATATTTTGGAAGGCATCCCGTTTTTCTTCACGCTCTCCTGGCACACTCACATGCCAGTGACATACCTTTTGGTGCGAATTATTCGTGGGTGTCATTTTGATATATTGAATGCTGTTCAGGGCCAATTCACTATATTGATAATGCGTTTGGTGATTGATCATAAGTTTCATACATCAACCTCAAACAATTGTTGAATATAATCACTAAAATGATAAAAACTCATCGCATCAGGTTGTGATTTGAGCTCTAGCCAAGCTTGTGCCAAATTTAGCCAGCCCATTTCTTTTAACAACATAACGATGTTTTCTATTTCAACTAAAGTATTTTGTGCATCTTGTTTCAGGCGGATTTGACGGTCGAGCTGCTCAATCATTTGCCCCAAACTAAAGAATAAAAAGACATCACTGGCTTCAGACTCAAGTACATCCTGACACTCTCCAACCACATCACAAATATAGGCGGTGTTTTCAGTGGCATTTTTGATAAATTGATTCAGTTCCGCGTAGGCCTTTGCAGATAAAATCCCGCGCAAGTCTTGTACATTACTCTTAGCACTTTGAAATTGCTGGTTAAATGAAGCAGGGTTGTTTGGGTTTAAAATCAGCTCATTCAGTGAGCACGCATCAAAAGCAGGCAAACAAAATGCATGCGCATAATCCATTGCAGGCTGGTCTTGGGTAAAAGGAAACTGAGCACACAAATATTGAGTACGTGTTAAATAACGCCCTAACCAAAAAATATTTTCAGCATTGGTGCTTAATAAAATCATAGTTCTACCCTCATATTTGTTTATTTTATGAATGTAAGTTTTCCACGACCCAAGTGTCTTTAATTCCTCCTCCTTGGGATGAGTTGACCACCAACGAACCTTCTTTCATCGCAACACGTGTTAAACCGCCAGGGACAATTTCGGTACGATACGGTGAACTGAGCACAAACGGTCTAAGGTCAATATGACGCTCAGACACACCCGATTCAGTCATGGTTGGACTGACAGAAAGTTCTAATGTGGGCTGGGCAATATATAAATGCGGCGTCGCCATGAGCTTATCTCTAAATTGCTCAATTTGGCTTTTACAGGCTTGCGGTCCAATCAGCATACCATACCCACCCGAACCTTGCGCCTCTTTGACCACTAACTGCTCAAGGTTCTCCAGTACATAAGCCAAATCTTGCTTGTTACGGCATTGATATGTCGGAACATTTTTTAAGATAGGTTTTTCACCTAAATAAAACTGAATCATTTTATCGACATAAGGATAAATCGATTTATCATCCGCAACCCCTGTGCCTGGTGCATTCGCAATAACCACGTTATGACTCAAATAAGCCGACATCAACCCTGCGACACCTAAAGTGCTATTCGGCATAAAGCACAGCGGGTCAAGGTATGCATCATCCAAACGGCGGTAAATTACATCTACTCGTTGACGGCCACGAATGGTTTTGACATAGACCTTATCATGTTCTACAAATAAATCGCGTGATGTCACCAAAGGCACATCCATTTCACGGGCTAAAAAAGCATGTTCATAATAGGCACTATTAAAACGTCCCGGTGTCAACACCACGATGAAAGGCTGATCGACATAAGCATTTTCAGCCAAGATTTCTTTTAGTAATTGTGGGTATTGTTCTATGCCTAAAATATGGTTCTTCTGCATCAAATCAGGCATAAGTTTTTCACTAATCTTACGACTTTCAAGCATATAAGATACGCCCGATGGCGTTCTTAAATTATCTTCGAGTACATAAAACTCACCCTGCCCATCACGGATAATATCAATTCCACTAATTTGGCTATAAATCTGACCTTTTAAACGGTGCTCATACATATGCGGTTGATAAGCCTCATGCGTCAACACTTGCAGTTCTGGAATAATTTTCGCTTTGAGAATGTCTTGTTGATGGTAAATATCATGTAAAAATAGATTTAAAGCTCGCACACGTTGTGCAGAGCCAAGGGAGATTTTATTCCATTGTTGTTTGGCGATCACACGTGGAATTAAATCATAAGGAATGGTGCGCTCAATGCCCTCAGATTCACCATATACAGTAAACGTAATACCTTCATATAAAAAATGCTGTTTGGCAATTTGGTTCAGTTCTTCGAGTTCTTCTACACTATGCTGTGACAACCAGTGCTCAATACGCGTACAAGCCTCACCAGACATCGCTTGGTCATCTGTCATTTCATTAAAGAAATTCGAGGTCATTTGATGAAACAATCCAGCAGACTGGCTCGATAGACGATCATGAGAGTGAATCGGATTTAATACAGGAGAGTTAAGCTTATATCCGTCCAACATCGTATTTACATTTGTATCTTTATCTTCTTTAAACATACAAACCTCTCAATTGTTATCGATATGTAACCCATACGTAGCAATATCTATGCCATGGATTTCTAAAGATGCTTTGTTTATTAATCGATAAAAAACGCATTGCTTCAATTCTATTTCGCATTAAGTTGTGTCAAAAAATATAACTGAAAAATTTCAAGCAAAGCTTGCTTAAACGAATGAGTTTTCTTATTGTGTTCACATTCAAGTAAGTAATTTCGACTCCTATATTTTATTAAACTATGTCTATACAAGAAAAAGAAACGTCCAATAGTCTCTATCGCCAATGGCAAATTTTGTCTCGCCTTTCCACTGGAAAATGGATGGGGACTCGAGAGCTGCAAGAGATTTTACAACGTGAAGGCATCGATATTACTTTGCGAACCATTCAACGTGATTTAAACCAAATCTCTCAACGCTTCCCGATTGAAAACAATGGGGCTGTGCCTCAAGGTTGGCGTTGGCGTTCTGATGCTCCAATTCAAAGCTTACCGCACATGACCAGCTCTCAAGCGGTGACGTTTATGATGGTTGAAGAACACCTTAAACATCTTCTTCCTCCAAGCTTAATTGAAGAAATGAATCCATGGTTTGACTTAGCACGTCGTAGCCTCTCTACCCAAAATAATGTGCGCCAATGGATTAACCGCGTACGCATTGTCCCTGCGACACAACCGCTGATTCCCCCGATTGTGGAGAAAACAGCACAACAAGCCATCTATGAAGGACTACTCCAAGACAAACAGCTGGAATGCGTTTATCAAGGCTTAAACCAAGCGGCTGAAGCAAAAACCTATACCCTCAACCCTCTGGCACTGGTTCAAAAAGGTGCAATTATTTATCTGATTTGTACCCGCCACGACAAAACTGATATTCAAACCTTTGCACTGCACCGTTTCAAATCAGCGACGGTTTTAAACACTCGTGCCTTACACCCAGTCAATTTTGATATCGATGAATACATCGAATCAGGTGCATTAGGTTTCCGTGTAGATTTTTCAAAACCTACAGAAACCGTTGCACTTACCCTGACCATGAATGAAATAGATGCGCTGTATTTGGAAGAAACCAAACTCAGTACCAATCAGGTTTTAGAACCGCTTGGAAATGGGCAAATCTTGGTTCATGCGACCGTCCCTTTTACCAATCAACTGGTGTGGTGGTTACGTAGTTTTGGTCATAAGATTAGCCACATTGAACCCAAAGAAGTTCGTGATGCAGTTAATCAGACCATCACCGACTAAAATAAAAAAAGCCCCAAGTATTCGGGGCTTTACAGTCTTTTTGGTATTAGATATTTGAATTGCTTGGGTTTGTCGTTTTCATTGCTCATCTTGGTTTAATGCCTCCCCTAAACCAAGATAAGTGTGCTGTTTTTGGTGATTGATACAAACTAGCATTGGCATGCAAGCTCTCCACTGTTAAAACGGATCGATTTCATCGTCATAGTGTTGACCTCATGTTAAGAACGTAGAATCAATTTAAAATATGGCGATACTTTTGTGAAATAACATGATTGGCTATTTTTATCTGTTTTTATCTTAAACAACTCTTTTGCTTTGTTTATCTTTCAAAACAAAAAGCCAGCCTTATGGTCAGCAGGCTTATGATTAGACCCTTGCATTTCCAATATGGATTGCAAGAACCTTTCGGCAGTAATCGTTACAAATCATCCGCTTTTATTTCTTCCAAAATTGCCACTTGCTACGTTTAGGCCGCTTTTCTTCAATACGCACCAATCCCTTGAGTGCTTCATTATTGATTCTGTCATACATTTTTAAATATTCAGGATTCAACTGCTCTCCGATATATTCAGGCGTATACGATGTACAAGGTTTTCGTAATGAGCGCTCATACCATTTTTGTGCAACGTCTAAATCGGCATTAAAATAGAGCCCTTTTTCATACAAATAGCCAATTTTACATTCCGCATGTTGGTCTTTCTGATCAGCCGCTTTTTGAATCCAATATACGGCTTCTTCCAAACTTTTCTCAGTGTACAAGCCATTTAAATACCAATATCCCACTTGATATTGTGAAGATGCCTCACCTTTTTGGGCATTCAGTAAAAATAGTTTGAAGAATAGTTGTTTGGCTTCATCCATATGCAGAAATGAATCAATCTTTCGGATTTGTTCATTAATCTGATCAATTGAGTAGTCCCGTGCATTTTTGAGAACATGTTGAGCCTGTTGCAGTGGACTTTCTTCGGTAAAGGATGCGATTAATTGCATTGCTTCTGCCTGCATCTCATCTATCCCACTGATACGCGCATCCAGTACGACATTTAAATGTTTTCGAGCCAATTCGAAGTCTTGCTCAACACCTCGCCCCTCTAAATACATACGGCCCAAACTTAAATCTGCCGCTATGACCTGACCTACTACTTGTTGATACAGTCCAATTGCCATATCTAGGTCCAGCGGTACACCTAAACCTTGCTCATACTTATCCGCTAAATTATTGATCGCAACGGGATTACCCAGATCAGCAGATTTTTGATACCAATAGACACATTGTTCGTAGTCTCGCTTTGTCCCGATACCATCTTGATACATCCAGCCTAAATGATAATAAGCATTTGCTAAAACAGCTTTTTCAGTTTCAGGCGCTTGTGATGAGATTCGATGATACAAATAGAATGCTCGTGCCGAGTGAATCACATGTTCGCTCACCACACCATAATTTGGATAAACTGAATTTACCAAGAAACAGGTTAACCAACCAAAACGATAATTAGCCGCCAACCCCAATGTGGCTGCCCAACAACCCTGTTCGGAGGACTGCTCCAAGAGCTGCAAACTTTTTTGTAAATCTTGTTCAGTGCCTTGACCTCGTGCATAACATCCCGCCAACTGATATAGCGCAATGCTATCCATTTTGGATGCGGCTTCTCGATACCAGTTAAAACTTCCTTCCAGACTTTTTTGTAAAATTCCACCAATGAATAATTACTGTGCTAACTGACACATCGCAGGGGTATAACCCGACTGAGCGGATTGACGTAGGAAATCAATATAGAGCTGAAACTCACGCTCTTGGTAGGCTTGATCTGCCAAATAATATTGATAAATACCCCGATATTGCTCGGCTTTACCTCTAATTAATTGAAGGATTAACGCTCCATGTCCAGTTTCATGCTCAGAGAAATACTCAATTCGTTCAATCAATCCCAAACTTTTAGACACTTGCTCCAAGGGTAGAAACCATCGTGTAATGGTATAGAGTCCCGGAACATCTTGCATTTTCACAATGTCAGAAGATGGCTCAGGATCTTCGGGTCGGACTAAAGCTCTCAGCATCTGCATAGGAGATTCAGCTTGTGGTGGCATTAAATTCACTCCAACCACCTCACCATTATTGGTTTTAGCAACCTCCCAAACTTTCATAATGGCTTGATCAAATTGATAAAACTCACCACTTTGATTGAGCCAGATAACCACATCACCCGCGCGAATCTCTTCTCCGCTTTTATAATGTAATGACATAATTCACCTTATTTTTTATTGTATATTACCCCTGCGCAGATTTTACCCAAAAAAAAAGCCCGCATAAAGCGGACTTTTTCAATAACTTTCAAAGATTAAGCAGATTTTTTCGCTTGTGTATTTTTACGGATCGTAATCATGATCAATTGCACTGCTGCAGGTGTTACCCCCGGAATACGATTTGCTTGAGCCAATGTCTCAGGACGTACATCTTTCAATTTTAAAGTAATTTCACGAGATAAACCTGAAACCACATCATAATTAAAATCGGCTGGAATTTTAGTTTCTTCCAAACGCTTCATTTGCGCAACGTCTTCATGCTGACGGTTAATATAACCTGCATATTTCACCGCGATTTCAATTTGATCGCCCACTTGTGCAGACACTTCTGAACCTGTGAGTTCCGCAATTTGAGCAAATGAAATATTCGGACGTTTTAACAAATCAATCGCAGAACACTCTTTCGATAAATCCGCACCTGTCATTTCGACAAACTTTTTACCCATCGGGTTATTTGGTGCAGCCCAAAGGTGTTGTAAGCGACCAGTTTCTTGTTCAACGGCTTCCATTTTTTCACAGTAAGCTGCCCAACGCACATCATCCACCAAGCCCATTTCACGACCCACTGGCGTTAAACGTTGATCCGCATTGTCTTCACGTAGCATCAAACGATATTCGGCACGTGAAGTAAACATACGGTACGGTTCTTTCGTACCGAGCGTAATCAAGTCATCTACCAATACACCCATATAGGCTTCATCACGTTTTGGTGTCCATTGCTCTTGATCCCACGCACGACGCGCAGCGTTTAAGCCTGCAAGCAAGCCTTGTGCACCTGCCTCTTCATAACCTGTCGTACCATTAATTTGACCAGCAAAGTACAAGTTATTAATGGCTTTGGTTTCTAAAGTAAACTTCAATGCTTGCGGGTTGAAATAATCGTACTCGATAGCATAGCCCGGACGTAAAATGTGCGCATTTTCCATCCCGCGAATTGAACGAACCAGCTCAAACTGCACATCAAACGGAAGTGAAGTTGAAATACCATTTGGATAAAGCTCATGTGTATCTAGACCTTCAGGCTCTAAGAATACTTGGTGTGAGTCTTTATCTGCAAAACGGTGAATTTTGTCTTCAATGGATGGGCAGTAACGTGGCCCCACACCTTCAATAACACCAGTGTACATCGGTGAACGGTCTAAACCGCCGCGGATGATGTCATGGGTTTTTTCATTGGTATGGGTAATATAACAATTCACTTGTTCAGGGTGCATAGATGCATCACCCATGAATGACATAGTCGGTGATGGGAAGTCACCCGGCTGTGGAATCATCACAGAAAAATCAACCGAACGCGCATCAATACGTGGTGGCGTACCTGTCTTTAAACGACCCACTGGCAAATTCAATTCACGTAAACGGTGTGCCAGTGAAATTGAAGGTGGATCACCTGCACGGCCGCCACTTGATTTTTCAAGACCAACGTGGATTACACCACCCAAGAACGTCCCTGCGGTGAGTACAACTGTTTTCGCATCAAAGCGAATACCCGTTTGAGTTACAACGCCCTTTACAGTATCACCCTCAACAATCAGGTCGTCTGCGGCTTGTTGGAAAATATCGAGATTTGCTTGGTTTTCTAAAGTGTCACGAATCGCGGCTTTATAGCGAATACGGTCTGCCTGTGCACGTGTTGCACGAACGGCTGCACCTTTACGTGAGTTTAGGATACGGAACTGAATACCACCTTTATCGGCAGCCAATGCCATTGCACCGCCCAAGGCATCAATTTCACGCACCAAATGCGATTTACCAATACCACCAATTGCTGGATTACAGCTCATCTGCCCTAAAGTCTCAATATTATGAGTTAAGAGTAAAGTCTGTCGCCCCATACGTGCCGCAGCCAATGCTGCTTCTGTACCTGCGTGACCGCCGCCGATAACAATGACATCGTAAACTTTAGGATAATGCATAGTGGTAAAGGAGATTAAAAAATGATAACGAAAGATTATAGCAAATTTTCGATTGTAAGTTGACAGATTCCGTGGAATTTATTGTATATACGGTGCTGTGCTTACTGCGCCAGCGCTAGGTTTATGTAATTTTACTTGCAGAGTAGTAGCAAAAACTCAACAAAGGATGCGTTTTGTTACCTGAAAAGCCTTGTATTAATTTGATCATTTTTTATCCTATAAGTTGATCATACAACAACCAAAGGTAAGCATTATGAATAAGAAGATTCTTTTTTCATCCATTCTCTGCGGTTTATTTTTTTCGCCTTTTGTATCAGCCAACGACAAAGTTGAAAAGGTCTATGATAGTCAACGTTATCAACAAGTCTGTAAAGGTAAGTCACAAGGAACAGCGGTTAGTTTTGCCTATCGAGGCATTATTTGGAATGGTACCTGTGAACCTCAATTTTTCCCAAGCTCAAAAAATGCCAATATTCATGGTGATGAAGCTGAGTTAGCCAGCATTTGCCAAGGCGACTCAAAAGCGACATCAATCAATATCGAAGGTAAAGAAATCAAAGGCAAATGTGCCCTTGGTTTTGTAGCACCTAAACCAAGAATGTAAGCAAAACAACTTAAAGTTCATGTTGTATTGAGGGTAAAAAATAGTCCATTTTTTGCCCTTTTTTCTACCTTGTAAATTATTGAATTCTGTATACACTCAAAAACACAAAAGATAAAAACGAATAAAAAAGGTATTCCATGGATTCGGAATTGTTTACAGTTTTTTTGCCTTTGACTTTGGCATTAATGATGATGGGTCTTGGTTTACACCTACGCCCAGCTGATTTTTATCGCCTCACACTACACCCCAAAGTCATTTTCATCGCGTTATTTTCACAGTTGGTACTGCTGGTGGGCATTGCGTTCCTGATTTGTCAATTTTTAAATTTAGCGCCTATTTTCGCGATTGGTTTGATGCTCGTTGCAGCCTCACCGGGCGGACCAACGTCAAATCTATTGACCTATTTATTTAAAGGTGATGTTGCGCTCAACATTACTCTTACAGCCACGAACTCCATCATTTCAACACTGACCCTTCCTTTTATTATTAATTTTTCACTGATGTACTTTCTACAAACATCACAACCCGTTGACATGCCGGCCATGAAAATGATGAAGGTATTTTTCATCACTCTACTTCCAGTCAGTATGGGCATGTTTTTACGTTATTACTTTCCAAAACTTGCCGACAAATTAAACCGCCCAATGCGTATTTTGTCTGCAAGCTGTCTTCTTTTTATCTTTTTTCTCGCACTGTACTTAGAGCGACATAATTTTGTTGAATATGTGTTTGAGATTGGGCCTGCCGTAGCCTTATTCTGCTTCTGTAGCATGTTTATTGGTTTTTTTGTGCCACATCTTGCCAATATTCCAGAAAAACAAGCCTTAACCTGCTCTTTTGAGATCACCATTCACAACACCGCACTTGCCATTACGGTTGCCCTGTCAGTCTTAGGCAACACCGCCATGGCTATTCCTGCCGGTATTTATTCTATTTTCATGTTTGTATTTGCTGCGTTATTGGGCCTATTAATCTCGCGAAGAAATGACAGTTTATTTTTGAAGAAAGAGACCGCAGCTGAATAATTTCACGGTCATGATTTATATAATTTTAAGGAGAATATACACCTATGGATTCAGGAATTATAACGATTATGTTACCCCTAGCTCTTGCCATCATCATGATTGGTTTGGGCTTAGAGTTAACCCCGAAGGATTTTGCACGCGTCAGCAAACATCCCAAAGCAGTATTGGTTGCTTTATTTTGTCAGTTGGTACTTCTTGTTGGGATTGCCTTTGTAATTTGCAAAGTACTCAACTTACCGCCACTGCTTGCCGTCGGCTTAATGCTCTTAGCAGCTTCTCCAGGTGGTAGTACTGCAAACTTATTTAGCTATTTGTTTAAAGGTGATATTGCGCTCAATATTACTTTAACCGCAATTAACTCCGTTATTGCAGCGTTTACCTTGCCGCTAATTGTCAACTTTGCCATTCAGTACTTTATGCAGGATGGACAACACGTCAGTATGCAGTTTAGTAAAATCTTGCAGGTATTCTCGATTATTCTTATCCCCGTCTGTATTGGTATGTTGATTCGCCACTATGCACCTTCTTTTACCAAGAAGCTGAATAAGCCATTGCGTATTTTTTCTGTTGTATTTTTGGTCTTAATCATTGTTGGAGCAATAGCCAAAGAACGCGCACATATTCTGGAGTATCTGACTCAGGTCGGTTTAGCCACCGTCATTTTCTGTATTTGTAGTTTAATGATTGGTTATTTTGTACCGAGACTACTGGGGATCAACAGTGCTCAAGCACGGGCTTGTGCCTTTGAAATTGGCATTCATAACAGCACCCTTGCCATGACCATTGCACTCACCGTGATGGCCAGTACCACCATTGCCATGCCTGCAGCGGTCTATTCTATTTTTATGTATATCTTTGCTGC
The DNA here is from genome assembly GCF_044057475.1 of Acinetobacter sp. P1332. NCBI lineage: Bacteria > Pseudomonadati > Pseudomonadota > Gammaproteobacteria > Moraxellales > Moraxellaceae > Acinetobacter > Acinetobacter sp. P1332. Next base: position 1,222,224 of record NZ_CP171157.1, on the reverse strand, counting down.
CATCTTTGGGACATTACTCAACCGTTTTGCCCCATCGGTTCAAACCAGTACAGAACAAGCCTAGAACAGGTGTAGATCTAAGGATGCTTCGGCATCCTTTTTTATTTTGAGGAATGCTGTCGAACTGCCCCCTGTTCCGCTACAATATTTATTTATACATAAATATTAGGTTATTCCTGTGAAGTGGTTACAAATTCATATTACGGTTGATCAAGCGCAAGTCGATTTTACTGAAACCCTTTTAGAATCTTTGGGTGCAGTCAGTGTCACATTAGATGATGCAGAAAACCAAGACTTACTTGAACCACTTCCAGGTGAAACGCCACTTTGGAATAAAGTCATTGTGACAGGTATCTATGCGCAAGAAGACGACGAAGAAATTGATGTCAATGCATTAGAAACGTTTATTCGCACTCAAATGCCTGATGCACCGATGCGTAGCGAATTTCTTGAAGACCAAGAATGGGAACGCACATGGATGGATGCCTACGAACCAATTCAAATTGCAGACAAATACTGGATCGTTCCTGAATGGATGGAAGCACCAGAACCGGATGCAGTGAACATTAAACTTGATCCAGGCTTAGCGTTTGGTACGGGGAACCATGCATCTACTTTTCTTTGCCTGCAGTGGTTAGGTAAAACTGATGTTAAAGATAAAATCGTGATCGACTATGGTTGCGGTTCAGGTATTTTAGGGGTTGCTGCTCTACTCCTAGGTGCAAAAAAAGTCTATGCGACAGATATTGATCCACAAGCAATTTTAGCCACTGAACAAAATGCGGCACTCAATGGCGTGGCTGAGAACCTTTATGTCGGCTTACCAGACGAGTTCAATTTAGAGCTGGCTGACCAAAAAGCAGATGTCTTTGTTGCAAATATTTTGGCAGGCCCGCTTATGATGTTAGCGCCAGAATTCGCAACTTTGGTCAAATCTGAGGGAGAGTTCGCACTTGCAGGTGTAATTGAAGAGCAAGTTTCTGATGTTTCTAGTGTTTATTCTGAGTTTTTTGATATATTAGAGGTCGAGAAACGTGATGAAAACTGGTGCCGAATCTCGGGTAAACGCCACACCCTTTAAATGAACTCTTAATACACTATGAGCGACAAACAAACCTCTTGCCCTAAATGCCTAACCATCTACAAAGTAAGTGTTGCACAACTCACTGTTGCGCAAGGTATGGTTTGTTGCCCAAAGTGTTCGATGACCTTTAATGCGCTCTCGCATTTAACCACGGGTCATACTTTTGACACAGGTGAGGAAAGATCGTCGAATCAGAATGACATGAGCATGTCTTCAAATTCAGCATTTTCCTCTCCTCGTATAGACAGCATTCATTTTGATTTATCACAATCTGCTGCACTTTCAATGTCGACATCAAATTTGCTTGATATTTTCAACCTGAAAGTTGAGCACTCCAACATTGACCTCAAAACTTATTTAAACAATTTAAACTATTTTAGTACCGACCCGATTGGTAACTATCCTGCCATGAATTTGGCAGACAACAATCCAGCGAAACCGCAAAAAAGCCCGATGTACTATATGCTTTGGGGTATGATTAACTTCAGCTTATTGGCTTTATTGTGTTTCCAATACTTATGGTTTAACCCACATATCCTCAATAACAGCCCCGCATTAGGTGCAACCTATAATAAAATTTGTCTCGTACTGAACTGTAGCAGCCTACAAGAACGTTACAGTCTGATCAGCATTAATAAATTAAAAGTAAAACGTGTAGACGCACAGAAAACTCAATTTTCAGGTGAACTGATCAATTATCATGACACCAGTCTTCCCCTACCAGATCTTAAGGTCATTTTAAAAGTGGATGGTGAAGTCGATTCAACCTATCAACTACATGCAAATGAATATTTGATTGATAGTCTCGTTGGAATCAAACGAATTCCTAAAAATAGTCCGTTCAAATTCAAATTTAGCCTGCCAGTTAGCCGTAAAAGCTTCAATCATTACAGTTTAGAAATAGTCCAGCCCTAAAATTTAAAAAAAATGTAAAAAAAGTGAAAAAAAATGCAGTTTTCTTGCTCACTTTTTCTTAGACAATGGTATGATACGCGCCACAAAAGCTTAGTGCTGCAATCTCCTCAGTCTTTTAATACAAATAGAACATCAGCAAAAATGCGCGTTATCGAAATATCGCGTATTGAGCAGATTTTTTTGTTAAAAAAAGGTCGGTAACAAATATTTAACTATTGTTACGCTTATATTTCGACCAACTTAGCGATATTGTGGCATGCTAAATGTACAGTTTTAGAACTAGTCGTTTTAGGATCTAAAACGAAGTTCATTTTAATTTTAGACCACTTTATATATGTCACTTTACCCAAGTGATATTTAGATTTTTCGGATTACTTCGCATGAATAGCAAATCTCCTATTTTTACTGCACAGTCTGATGTCGCTCTTCGTATTCACGTAGATCGCGCAGTTCGCCACTATTTTGCACAACTGCAAGGCGAGCAACCATCTCAGGTCTACGACATGGTGCTGGCAGAAATGGAGAAACCTCTTCTATCTGTAGTTTTAGAATATACCCGCGGTAACCAAACACGTGCTGCGGAGATTCTAGGACTTAACCGTGGAACTTTACGTAAAAAGTTAAAAGCTCACGGTTTAATGAGTGAATAAATGATAAAATGCTTGCGGCTTCCGCGGGCATTTTTTTTACCTGCTATTTTTGACTTTTTGTTTTAATTCTTGATAACTGTGACGAAGATCATGACCATTAAACGCGCTTTAATCTCTGTTTCCGATAAAACTGGCATTGTAGAGTTCGCTCAAAACCTTGTTGCTCTAGGGGTAGAAATTTTATCTACTGGCGGTACATATAAGTTGTTAAAAGACAACAATATCGCTGTAGTTGAAGTTTCAGAGCATACGGGTTTCCCAGAAATGATGGATGGTCGTGTAAAAACGCTACACCCGAAAATTCATGGTGGTATCTTAGCTCGTCGCGGTCTAGACGAAGCTGTGATGGCTGAACACAATATTGATGCGATCGATCTTGTGGTTGTGAACCTTTATCCATTTGCTGCAACTGTCGCTAAACCGAACTGCTCACTTGCAGATGCGATTGAAAATATCGACATCGGCGGCCCAACCATGGTGCGTGCTGCTGCGAAAAACCATGCTTCTGTCGGTATTGTGGTCAATGCTACAGACTATGACACTGTTATTGCTGAGCTAAAAGCAAATGGTGCTTTGTCTTACGAAACTCGTTTTGACTTAGCCGTTAAAGCATTTGAACATACAGCACAATATGATGGCATGATTGCTTCTTACCTAGGCGCTCGCGTAGGCAAAGAAGAAGGTCAAGCAGACAAGTTCGCACGTACCTTTAATACACAATTAAATAAAGCTCAAGACTTGCGTTATGGTGAAAACCCGCATCAGTCAGCAGCATTCTATGTAGAAAGTACAGCAACTGAAGCATCTGTTTCAACAGCGAAACAACTTCAAGGTAAAGAACTTTCTTATAACAACATTGCAGACACAGATGCCGCACTTGAATGTGTGAAATCATTTGCAAAACCTGCTTGTGTCATCGTTAAACACGCAAACCCATGTGGCGTTGCTGTGTCTTTAGATGGTATTCAAGCGGCATATGACTTGGCTTATGCGACAGATCCTGAATCAGCTTTTGGCGGTATCATTGCATTCAACCGTGAATTAGATGTTGCAACTGCACAAGCGATTGTTGACCGCCAGTTTGTGGAAGTGATCATTGCACCAAGCATTGCTGAAGGCGTACTTGAAGTCACTGGCGCGAAGAAAAATGTTCGTGTTCTCGTTTGTGGTGAATTACCGGCACTTGATGAACGTGCGCCACAACTTGACTATAAACGCGTAAATGGCGGTTTATTGGTTCAAGACCAAGACTTAGGCATGATCACCAAAGATGATTTAAAAGTCGTGACGAAACGCGCACCAACGGATGCTGAGATTGATGATTTGATCTTTGCATGGAAAGTTGCGAAATACGTAAAATCAAATGCCATTGTTTATGCTAAAGGTCGTCAAACCATTGGTGTAGGCGCAGGTCAAATGAGCCGTGTTAACTCAGCGCGTATTGCTGCGATTAAAGCGGAGCACGCAGGCTTAGTGGTTGAAGGTGCTGTAATGGCATCTGATGCATTCTTCCCATTCCGCGATGGTATTGATAATGCAGCGAAAGCAGGCATTAAATGTATTATCCAACCAGGCGGTTCTATGCGTGACGAAGAAACCATTGCTGCTGCAGATGAAGCAGGTATTGCAATGGTCTTCACGGGCATGCGCCACTTCCGTCATTAATTTACAATAATTCATATTCAAAAATCCCCCTAAATCCCCCTTTTTAAAGGGGGACTTGTCATGAATTAAAGGACTCTTTAAATTCGTGATGCCCCTCCCTTTTCAAAGGGAGGTTGGGAGGGATTAAAAAAGGATAGTAAGATGAACATTTTAGTTTTGGGTAATGGCGGTCGTGAACATGCGTTGGCATGGAAAATCGCGCAAGATGAAAAAGTTGCAAAAGTTTTTGTTGCACCAGGTAATGCAGGAACTGCAACAGAAAACAAATGTGAAAATGTTGCACTCAACATTTTAGACAATGCTGCAATTATCGACTTTGCAAAAAATAATGCAGTAGATTTGATTATTGTGGGTCCAGAAGCACCGCTTGTAAATGGTGTAGTGGATGCTTGCCGCGCGGCAGAGCTTCAAATTTGGGGGCCAACTCAATTTGCTGCCCAGTTAGAAGGCTCAAAAGCCTTTGCTAAGCACTTCTTAAAACGCCACAACATTCCTACTGCGTTCTACGATGTATTTACTGAAGTCGATGCAGCGAAAGCATTTGTTGAAAAAAATGGCGCGCCAATCGTGATCAAGGCCGATGGTCTTGCTGCGGGTAAAGGCGTAATTGTAGCCATGACTAATCAAGAAGCTTTTGATGCGATTGATGACATGTTGGCGGGCAACAAGTTTGGTGATGCTGGTTCTCGTGTTGTGATCGAAGAATTCCTTGCTGGTGAAGAAGCGTCTTTCATTTGTATGATTGATGGCGACAACATCTTACCAATGGCAACATCTCAAGACCATAAGCGTATTTTTGAAGGCGACCAAGGTCCAAACACGGGTGGTATGGGTGCTTACTCTCCTGCTCCTGTGGTGACTGCAGACGTATTTGAAAAAACCATGAATGAAGTGATGCGTCCTACCGTTGAAGGTATAAAAAAAGACGGTCACGTTTATACAGGTTTCTTATATGCAGGCTTGATGATTGATGACAAAGGTCAACCAAAAGTGATCGAGTTCAACTGTCGTTTTGGTGACCCTGAAACTCAGCCGATTATGATGCGTTTAAAATCTTCTTTGGTTGATCTGGTTGAAGCTGGTATTGCAGGTAATCTTCCAGCAGAAGCTGAATGGGATGAACGCAAATCAATTGGTATTGTCCTAGCAGCAGAAGGTTACCCAGAAACCGTTCGTCAAGGTGACGTCATCTCTGGTCTTGGTCAATCTCCTGAAAACACAAAAATCTTCCATGCGGGCACTACAATGAGTGCCGACGGTCGCATCTTGACTGCAGGTGGTCGTGTTTTATGTGTGACAGCTCTTGGTGATACCGTACTTGAAGCGCAAGTCAATGCTTTAGAGGTTTGTGGTCAAGTCACATTTACGGGTATGCAATACCGTACAGATATTGGTTATCGTGCGATTGCGCGTGAAAATACTTAAAAACATTCATACCGTAAAAACCCGCTAAATGCGGGTTTTTTTATTGCAAACCGCTGCGAATTTTTTTAAATATATCCGTATGAATATAAATCAAGTTCTACAGATGTAGCTATATTCATCCTGTATTCTGAGACATACTTTTTGCACTTTATACTCGTTATATCTATTTTTTGTATTTAGTTTAGATAAAATCTTATAAAGAACAAAATTTATGCAAATTATTATTTTTTAAATAGATTAATTAAAAATAATATATTGTTTTCATTATAAAATTATAAACAAAATTCAAATTACTAATCTTTAAATAAGATAAGTATTGAACTTTTATACTCTATATCGAATATTACTTTGTTGATATGATGTGCAAAATTTAACGATTGAGCAAAGATGTTTCTAGTGAGTTGAAAAAGTTAATCTTTTCCAAAGTGAAAGTACATATTCGACTGATATCGAATTGCACACTTGCAAAACTCACATTACAGTCATATGCATCAAATCAGGAATACCTGATTTAAAATCAATCGATCTCTCTATTGTTCAGCTAAGTTAAGCCTCGTTTGGGTGCTTACTCGGGAAGAAAAAATGAAAAAAATTCTAGGAATTGCGCTGGGTTTATCTGTTGTTTTAACGGGTTGTAGCAAACCTGAAGCACCTGTAGCAGATGCGGCTAAAACGGATACTGCAGCAGCTGAGCAAACAGTAACCATCGCATCGACTGGGTCTGATGCAGACATTTGGCGCTATATTGCAACTTTGCCAGAAACTAAAGCAGCTGGCTTAAAGCTAGACATTAAAAACTTCACTGACTATGTTGCAATGAACACTGCTGTTGCAAACAATGAAGTCGATGTCAATGCATTCCAATCTTATGCTTACCTTGTAGCATATAACGAAGCGAACACAGCGAAGATTGCTCCACTTTCAACGACCTACCTAGAGCCAATGGGCATCTATTCAAGCAAAGTAAAAACTCTGGCTGAATTTAAAAATGGTGCTACGATTGCAATTCCAAATGATGGTGCGAACGAATCACGTGCATTGTTATTATTACAATCTGCGGGTCTAGTGAAGTTAAAAAATGACTTTGACTTCGTGAAAGGCACTTCGAAAGACATTGTTGAAAACAACAAAGCTCTCGTCATCAAGCCAATTCAAATGGCAACAGCTGTACGTGTGAAAGACGAAGTTGATGCAATTGTTTTGGGTAATACCCTTGCAATGGAAGGTGGTCTAAACGTATTGAAAGATGCGATTTATTATGAGCCAATCGACCAAACCACGAAAATGAACGTCAACGTTCTTGCTGTGGCTGAAGCGCGTCAAAACGACCCTGTACTGAAAAAAGTTGGTGAGCTTTACCATGTCGCTGCAGTAGGCAAATATGTTCAAGAACATTTTGGCGGCACAAAAATTGATGTGAACAAGCCAGTAAGCTACCTTACTCAAGCTAAATAGTAATATAATCAAATCAACGAAACAGGCAAAGTCTCTTTGCCTGTTTTTTCATTTTTGTGTAGTTTTTGACGATATGATTCAATTTAAAAACATTTCAAAGCACTATCAGCTGAAAGGCCAAACCATTCTTGCACTGGACCAAATCAATTTGGATATTCCAGAAGGTAGTATTTTTGGCGTTATTGGCTATAGTGGTGCAGGTAAAAGTACCCTCATTCGTTTGATCAATTTACTTGAACGTCCAACCGAAGGCCAAGTAATTATCAATCAGAAAGACTTTACTGCATTAGATGCAAAAGCATTACGTCAAGAACGTGCAAATATTGGCATGATTTTCCAGCATTTTAATTTACTGCAAACCAAAACCGTTGCAGCCAATATTGAAATGCCAATGAAACTTTTAGGTTATAGCAAAGCTGAACGTGAAAAACGTTTGAATGAGCTACTTGAGTTTATTGATCTCAAACACAAAAAAGAAGCTTATCCAGACGAGCTCTCGGGTGGTCAAAAACAACGTGTCGGTATTGCACGTGCGCTTGCCAACCATCCTAAAATATTACTTTGTGACGAAGCGACTTCTGCACTAGACCCACAAACCACCAAGTCAGTTTTAGACTTGCTCAAAAAAATCAATCAAGAGCAAGGTATTACCATCGTCATGGTGACGCATGAAATGGATGTGATCCAAAGCATCTGCTCACATGTAGCCGTGATGGAACTCGGTAAAGTGGTTGAAACTGGAAAAACAGTGGACCTGTTTAGTCGTCCACAACATGCAACGACACAGAATTTTATTCAAACGATTTTGCATCAACAACTACCTATTAAGCTTCTGAATAACCTCGAACATAAGCATCATCATAGTATTTACCGCTTACAATTTCTGGGTAACTCTGCCCACGAAACCGTAATTCAAAACTTAATTAAGCAGTTTGATATTAGTCTGAATATCCTATTTGCCAACATGATTGAAATTGATGGCAATGTGATTGGACAAATGTTTGTTCAGCTCTTGGGCGATGAAAGCCTGATCGCTGAAGCAGTTGAGTTTTTAAAACAACATGGTGTGGCTGTTGAACAATCAGGAGAGCTGGCATGAGAGATTTAATTGTCCAGTGGTTAACTCAAATCACAGCACCTTTTTGGAAAAGCTCTTTATCGATTGATCAGTTTATTACCGCTTTGCAAGAAACATTTCATATGGTGTTTTTTGCAATGCTGTTTGGCTGTATTTGGGGCTTTATTCAAGCTATCATTTTATTGGTCACACGTCCTGATGGTATTTTGCCAAATAAAGCGATTTATCACAGCCTCAACCCGATTGTGAATGCCCTGCGCTCTCTGCCCTTTATTATTTTGCTGATTGCGGTTTTACCTTTAACCAAACTCATCGTCGGTACATCGATTGGCACTTGGGCTGCAATTGTTCCGCTCACCATTTATGTTGGACCTTACATTGGTCGTTTGGTGGAAACTTCATTACTTGAAGTGAATGAAGGGATTATCGAATCTGCACAAGCCATGGGTGCAACTCCGCTACAAATCATCTTTAAGTTTATTTTACCTGAAGCACGCAGTTCACTGATTTTAAACTTAACCACAGCCACGATTAGCTTAATTGGTGCCACAGCGATGGCTGGTGCAGTGGGTGCAGGCGGTATTGGCGACCTTGCTATTTCTTATGGTTATCAACGTTTTGACACCAGTGTCGTGATCCTCACGGTGATTGTGCTGTTGATCATGGTGCAAATTGTACAATCCGTTGGCGATTGGCTGTCTAAACTACGCTAACAAAATTAAGCTCTCAATATTGGGAGCTTTTTTTCAGGTCTAAGTTTTATATAATCTGGCAAACAACACTTTTAAAAGCTATAACGATGAAAATAACAACTCTATTGATCAGTCTAAGTCTTTTGCCGATGCTCAGCCATGCAGCTTCAAATCCCTATAACTACGTCACCAGTGTAAAAGTGAATCAGGTTGAACTCAATGCACCTGTGACAGCACATCAAGTCAGTCAATTACTCGCTCCTCCGAATGGAAAAACCAGCAAACAATATGCCGAATGTACAGGCAACTATGAATACAGTATTACCAGTACCCAACCCAAAACCCTAAAATTTGAGATTTTTAGCGAAGATAATCCCAAGATTCAGGCTGAAAAATTCTATAAAGACAAAGCGAGTTTAAAACAACTCGGTCAAACCAAAGGCCGTGTTTGGCTTGACTGGAAAAGCACTCAAGCGATGGGCGAAAATATACGCGTGCAAAATACTCAGATCACACCGAATTATACTTTGCAGCAGTTTAAACAAGACTTTAAATACAGTGCACAAGGTATGGCAGCATCAGGTGAAGCCCAAGTTTTGCTCTTGCAGCCCAATGAAATCAAAGCCTTTCTAAAAAAACCCCAAGACTTTGCCCCACCCTACACAGCTTATCTCAACTTTGGTTTTAAAAATGGACGGTTAAGTAATTTTGCCCTTCAGCAAGCAGTGGCCTGATAAAGGCTTTTATTCCAAGAAACAATGCGACTGACATTGGCTTTTTTAAGTCGTTTAGAACTTACTGACAATAAAATAAACAGTCCAAACACTGTAGCCTATTAAATTTTGCCAATTCATTTGAATCGCACTCAGAATGAAGGCAGAGCATGTTAAACTATTCAGCGGTTTTTGCAGGGACTCACTTATGCACTTTGTACATCTTGGTATTCATACAGAATTTTCAATCACAGAATCAATTGTACGTATACCTGATTTAGTCAAAGCTGCTAAGGCAGAAGGTATGCCAGCCCTTGCCATTACTGACTTATCTAACTTACATGCTGCTGTAAAATTTTATGGTAAATGCTTAGATAATGGTATCAAACCGATTATGGGTTCAGAAGTTCGCTTGAACGATGCTGAACATCGCGTGACATTATTGGCGATGAGCAATGTTGGCTGGCGTAATCTAACCGAACTGGTTTCAGAAGGTTTTATCCGAGGTCAACAGCTTGATATTCCTTGCGTTGCAAAAGACTGGATTTTAGAACAAAACCATGACCTGATTGCGCTACTTGGCATGCGATCTGATGTCGGCAAAATGCTCTGTACATCGAATCCGCAAAAAGCCGAACCTTTACTCGAAGAATGGATTGCAAAGTTTGGCAATCGTGTTTATTTGGCTTTATGTCGAACAGAGCGTTCAGGTGAAGATGACTTCAACTATGAAGCCCTAAAACTGGCTAAAAAATACAATATTGGTGTAGTTGCGCACAACGATGTGCACTTCATGAAAGAAATAGACTTTGAAGCACACGAAGCCCGAGTCTGTATTGCCGATGGTTATGTATTAGGGGATAACCGCCGACCAAAAAATTACTCTCCAGAGCAATATTTTAAATCTGGCCAACAAATGGCGGAGTTATTTGCAGACATTCCCTCTGCAATTGAAAATACTTATCAGATCGCGAAGCGTTGTAACGTCACTCTGCAATTAGGTAAATACTTCCTGCCTGACTACCCTATTCCTGAAGGCCATACCATTGACACCTACTTTGCACATTTATCCAAAGAAGGTTTAGAAGAGCGTTTAGACTTTTTATATCCACCAGAAACGCGTGATGAATACTGGCCTCAAAAACGTAAAGAATACGATGATCGTTTAGAGTATGAAATCGGGACCATTCTTAAAATGGGTTTCCCAGGCTACTTCTTGATTGTCATGGACTTCATCCAATGGTCCAAAGGTAATGGCGTTCCCGTTGGTCCAGGTCGTGGTTCAGGTGCAGGTTCACTTGTTGCATACAGCTTAAAAATTACGGATCTTGATCCTCTCCCATACGGACTACTGTTCGAACGCTTCTTAAACCCAGAACGTGTTTCAATGCCCGATTTCGACGTCGATTTCTGTATTGCTGGTCGTGATCGTGTGATTGACTATGTTGCGCGTACATACGGACGCGATGCAGTATCACAAATTGCCACTTTCGGCACCATGGCAGCCAAAGGTGCTATTCGTGATGTGGCACGTGTCTTGGGTAAATCCTATGGTTTGGCAGACCGAATCTCAAAAATGATTCCGACTAAACCTTTAGGTTTAAGCCTCGAAGAATCCATTGAAGCAGAGCCACAACTTAAAGACATTGTCACCAACCCATCTAACCCAGACAATGACGATGCCGCTGAAATTTGGGAAATGGCATTAAAACTCGAAGGCATTACCCGTAACACAGGTAAACACGCAGGTGGCGTGGTCATTTCCCCAACTAAAATTACCGACTTTTCTGCCGTTCTATGTGACGCAGATGGTACAGGCCGTGTTGCGCAGTACGATAAAGACGACGTTGAATCTGCAGGTCTGGTGAAGTTCGACTTCTTGGGTCTACGTAACTTAACGGTCATTGAAGATGCCGTGAAGAATATCAATAAGCGCATTCAGTTAGATGTGCCTTTAGACATTGCGTTCATTCCGCTTGATGACAAAGATGCATACCTTATCTTTGCCAATGCCAACACCACAGCGGTCTTCCAGTTTGAATCCGTGGGCATGAAAAAAATGCTCAAGGAAGCACGTCCAAGCAAATTTGAAGAAATTATCGCCTTCGTATCCCTTTACCGTCCGGGTCCGATGGACCTGATTCCAGACTTTATCCACCGTATGCATGGTGGCGAGTTTGAATATCTTCACCCCCTACTTGAAGGTGTACTTGAGCCGACTTACGGCATTATGGTTTACCAAGAACAGGTAATGCAGGCAGCACAGTATTGTGCGGGCTATAGCTTGGGTGGTGCGGACTTACTTCGTCGTGCAATGGGTAAGAAAAAGCCCGAAGAAATGGTCAAACAGCGCCAAATTTTCACGGAAGGTGCAGCGAAAAAAGACATTGATGAAGCCACTGCCAACCATATTTTTGACTATATGGAAAAGTTCGCAGGTTATGGCTTTAACAAATCGCATGCCGCAGCTTATGCCTTAGTGGCCTATCAAACGGCATGGCTCAAAGCGCATTATCCAGCTGAATTCTTAGCAGCGGTGATGTCATCGGAAATGCAAAACACCGATAACGTGGTGTTCTTGATTGATGACTGTCGACACAACGATATAGAGGTATTGCCGCCTTCGGTCAATATGTCTATCTATCAATTCCATGCTTCGGACGATAAAACAATCGTCTATGGGCTCGGTGCGATTAAAGGCGTCGGTGAAGCGGCGATGCAGTCAGTCATTGACTCACGTATTCAAGATGGGCCATATCGTGATTTGTTTGATTTCTGCCACCGTATTGATCTGAAAAAAATTAATAAACGGACTTTAGAAGCGTTGATTCGATCAGGTGCTTTAGACTGCCTCGGCATTGAACGCTCAAGTCTAATGGCGCAACTACCTGAAGCGGTACAAGCGGCTGAACAAGCTCGCTCAAACCGTGAAACAGGTATCATGGACTTGTTTGGTGAAGTTGAAGAAGTACAACGTAAACCCGCTAAACCCGTTAAACCTTGGTCAGATGAAGTCCGTCTCAAAGGTGAAAAAGATACTCTAGGGTTGTATTTAACCGGCCACCCAATTGATGTCTATCGCACTGAGTTGAAAGCGTTTATTCCGAACAAAATCAATGAACTTACCCCAACCCGTCGTGGTGTTACTACGGTTTTTGCAGGTCTCGTGGTCGATGTAGCCAACTTCCCGAACCGAATGATGGTGACGTTGGATGATGGTACCTCACGAATTGAAGTCTCTGCGAATCATGAACGCTTTATGCGTTTTAAAGACATCATTCAAAATGAAAAAGTCGTGGTAATTGAAGGCGAAATTTACGAGCGTGAAGGTTTTGACCGTCCAATGGGACGCTTAACCAAAGCATTTACTCTGAATGAAATTCGTCAAAAACGCGCCAACTGTATTCAAATTCGTCTCGACCCAACACATAGTACAAAAACACTGAGTCAAGATTTAAAAAATATACTTGCACCCTTTTGTAATGTCGATATGTGTAATCACATCCCGCTGCAATTGCTATTGGACTACCCGTATGCCACGGCTGAATTGCACTTAGGGATCAATTGGAAAGTGGCACCGCTGGATGAACTACTTTCTAAACTGCGTGACTATTTTGGTAAAGAAAATCTTCATGTGGAATATCAAGTCAAATCCAAAGCAGCCAAAGCGGTGAGCTATGAAGAAGCCAAACCTGTAGATGTACCACCGCCCCCTGCGGATATGAGCATGGATGATGCCATTGACTTATATCAAGCTGAAGTCGGTCAGTTCTCTTAATTATTTAAATTTTAAAGATTCATTGGAAAAATCATGAGCCAATTTGACAATGCCGCTGTTTCAGCGCATCTCTCCCATGTGCGTATTGTCATGGTCAATACCACACTCCCTGCGAACATTGGTAGCGCACTGCGCGCCATGAAAACAATGGGACTCTCAAAGCTGGTGTTGGTTGCGCCAAAAACCTATCCACATCCCGATATTGATGCTTTGGCTGCGGGTGCAACTGATTTAATTGAGCAGATTGAAATCGTTGAAACCCTTGCCGATGCCATCAAAGACTGCCATTTAGTGTTTGGCACGAGTGCGCGTAGTCGTACCATTCCTTGGCCTTTGCTTGACGCACGCCCTGCGGCTGAAAAATCAATTTCAGCAGTGGTGAATGATCAGCAAGACGTTGCTGTTGTATTTGGCCGTGAAGACCGCGGACTGACCAACGAAGAACTGGCCATGGCTAACTATCATGTCACCATTCCTGTAAATACAGACTATGGTGTACTAAATGTGGCTCAAGCCATTCAAGTGATTTGTTATGAAATGCGTATGGCCACACTGGCTGCTGTGGAAAGCGGTGAAGATGAAGCTGCAACCATGCCTGTCACAGATACAGAGTCTATGCAATGGGATGAGCCTTTGGTCACCCATGAGCAAATGGAACAGTTCTACCCGCACATTGAAAAAATGTTGGCCGAGATTGAATTTTTAGACCCCAAAAATCCACGATTACTGCCTTTACGCTTGCGTCGTCTTTTTGGACGTATACAATTAGATCGTATGGAATATCATTTACTTCGTGGTATTTTTAGTCGTGTACAAGCCTTAAACAATGGCACATGGAAAAAGTCAAATACGGATCAAACAGAGGATCAATCTAATGCTTAAACAGCTCAAAGAAGATATACAAGCTGTATTCGCGCGCGATCCTGCGGCACGAAACACTTTAGAAGTTCTAACCACATATCCAGGCATTCATGCCTTGATCATGCACCGTATGGCGCATGAGTTATGGAAAAAAGAATGTAAAGGCTCAGCACGTTTATTGTCTTCTTTTAGCCGTTTTGCAACAGGTATTGAAATTCACCCGGGTGCTAAAATTGGTCGTCGTTTTTTTATTGACCATGGCATGGGCGTCGTGATTGGTGAAACCGCTGAAATTGGCGACGATGTGACCTTATATCACGGTGTCACTTTAGGTGGAACTACATGGAATAAAGGCAAACGTCACCCGACCTTAGAAGACGGCGTAGTGGTTGGTGCTGGTGCTAAAATTTTAGGCCCTTTTACTGTCGGTAAAAATGCGAAAGTCGGCTCAAATGCAGTCGTCACCAAAGCAGTTCCAGCCGACACGACCGCAGTTGGTAACCCTGCACGCTTTATTTCTAAAGATAAACCGAAAGATGAGGCAGAAACACGTCGTCGTGATTATGCAGAAAGTATTGGTTTCCAACCTTATGCTGCAACACAAGACCAGTCTGATCCAATTCTTGAAGGTATGCGTGTTCTACTTGACCGCATTCAGCTCAATGAAAAACGGATGAACACCTTATGCCAACGTTTGTCTTTGCTTGATCCAACCTTTAAAAAGCAACAACAAAATGAACAACCCTTTAGTGCTGAAGAATTGAAAATTTTGGAAGATGTACGCCGCGAATGTGAAGCTCAAAGCCTGCCATCCAATGACTAAACATGAAAAGTGTTAGTTTTTGAAAACCTGCCTATAGCAAACCTTGCATGTTCATCAGAGTTTTTTTAGACTGACGAACATGCCTTTTATACCACTTCTTAAAATAATGAATGGAAGAACCTTATGATGCTTAAACCCTTAGCGGTTGCTGTTCTTGCTGTCTCGTTTTTAACAGCGTGTAGCTCAAACCCAACGAAGAATAACAACGATACCATCGTTTTTACAGAGCCTGAATTAACTGCACCATTTTATGCACTCAATCCATTTAATTATGATGCGCCACCTCCATTTGAAATTAACTTAAAAAAAGCAGCGGCTCAGCCTGTAACAAAAATGGAAGTGACTCGCTCTGACGATCCATCTAAAAAAATGGTTTTAGACACCAATAAACTGATTATTCCAACCATAAACAGCAAAGACCGTCAATTAAAGTTTGCCGTACTGGCAGGCGACAATGAAGTCGACATTACTGAAATTGATGACTTCTTACAGTTGGCTGAAGGCAAAGCCCGTCACTACCCACCACGTTTTACAGAACGCCAAGAACGTAAAGGTTTTGAGTTAAAACTAAAAGAAGTGACACAACAGCTTGATACGTTAGCATCAAAAGACAATGCTTCATTTGATGTACTGGTCCGTGCATTCAAAGCCAGCGTTATGGCACGTAATTTAGACCTTGGTTCAGTCTATACCACCAAGTCTTTGGCTTATGCACAGCGTATTTTAAAAATTAACCAAGAAGACCCTGAAGCAAACTTCTGGTTCGGTTTTGCTTTGTCTGAAGGTGGTGGTCAACGCGAAGCAATGCCATACCTCGATAAAGCAATGAAAGCTGGTGTTCAAGAAGCATATTTAGCGACAGCAAATAACTACATCGCGATGGAACAAAAGAAAAATGCGGTGCAAACCTTGAAAAACTACAAATTGAAATATCCACAAGAAGCTGAAGTTGCGGATCGCTTGATTAATGAAATTGAAAAACAAGGTCGTTGGAATGTTTGGCAAGTTCTAAATACTGCAAAATAATTCCATCACTTCTGATGTACCTAAAAAATAGACCGAATTTTCGGTCTATTTTTATTTTAGGCGAATTGATAAATCCGAAAATTATCGTATGATTTAAAAAATTCAAAAGAATAAACGGTAGTCGATGCTTTTTATGCCTAAATACATCCGTAGCACCTTGATAGTAACTGCTCTATTTTCGCTCTTGAGTGGTTGCCAAGTGGTCAGTGTGAAAAATCAATCACTGAACGTCACGATTACCAATGAGCGTGAGAGTATTTTAACGCGAGATAAGCTCAGTGAAGCGAGTCTAAACGTGTTGTCCATGACAGGTCGAGAAGCCAAAATCTGTTCAGAGCAACCTGAAGAATGTGTCAGCGAACTCAGACAAATTCCACAAATTCAGGATGAACAACTCCTCTCTACTGCCAGCGAACTGTATCTCGCTAAAGCAATTTCCTTAGAAAAATCATCTACCTGTAAAGTGAGTATTTTAGCCAAGACTCAGTCCGAAGAAAAAAAAGCGCTACAAAAACAAAACTACCAAAGCTGCCTAGATGAGCAACTCGGCATGTTGGATAAAAGTATTCGCTATAGTTATGCCTACATGTTTAACACCAAACGTGGTCCCCAAGATCGTATTTTTGATAACCGACAAGTCCAACTGCGTGACTTTTATAACCAAGCTATCGCTAAACTTGTACATAGTTATGGACTACGCCATGAACCATCTGAAGTCGGTAATCAAATCAAAGTGGGACAAAGTATTTACCGCATAAATTACGATAACTACCCACTTTTAAAAAACCGTCAAGTTGAACAACTAATGTCAACTTACAATATGAACTTCTCAGGCCTCCGCTCTATCACGCGTCGCGATGGTTTTGGTTCAGAGTTTCTGATTGTTCTCCCACCTGAGCATAACGATACCTCACCTGAAAAAGCCAAATATATTGTCGATCCACTGCATTATCAGTACACCAATGGTCGTAATCCTAACATTCACAATGCCCGTTATTTAGCAGCGACTATTACCGCACAACCACGCTCTGCATCCAATATCGATGAGATCTTAAACAACCCTGAGTTTGAAATCTCAGCTTATGATCCCTATAAGTTTGAATCTGCGAAAATTGCAGGCAAAAGTTACCCTCTTGCTGCAAACTTTTCTGCGCCTTATGGCTTATGGTTGGCACAAAACAATTTAGGTAAAGCCGCGTATTTATCACTGATTGATCGTGATGCACGCCTCACTATGCCGCACCTATACATGCTTGAGCCGTACAACCCAAATAAAAAAGTGGTGGTGCTCGTTCACGGACTAGCCAGTAGTCCAGAGGCATGGATTCGTTTGACGAATGATGTCATGGGCGATCCCGTGCTACGTGAACACTATCAAGTCTGGCAAGTGTTCTACTCGACCAATATGCCAATTTTGGAAAGTCGTTTCCAAATCTATGCAATCATTCAACAAAGTTTTAATTTGGTCGATAGCAAAGCGCCTGCCAAAAAGGATGCCGTGCTAGTGGGTCATAGTATGGGCGGTATTATTGCGCGGCTTTTGGTAAGCGATGCTGACTTAACCCCTGCGGCAATGAAACTGCTACCCAATCGACGTGTGCAACAATTTAAAAATGATCCTCTGTTTAAATCGCGCCTCGACATTCAACCGATTCCAAATTTCAGTCGGGCCATTTTCTTAGCAGCGCCACATCGTGGGACAGAGTTTGCTGACCGCTGGTTTACCCTCGCGGCGCGTAAAGTCATTCGTCTACCAGGTGCATTTTTGGGGGCACTGACCGATGTTATACAAAGTAGTGACCCTGACCTACAAGAATTTATTAAAGATGTAGATAATGGACTCATACAAAATGGGCCAAGTGATCTCAGCAAGAACTCTAACTTCACTCGGTTAACTAAAAACGTCGTTCCATACAAAGGCATGAAATTCCACAGCATCATGGGGAATGCGACCAAAAGTGATGACATCAATATCATTACAGACGATGTCGTGCCTTATACGAGTGCCCATCTAGATGGTGCATTGTCTGAGAAGATTATTAAAGGTGGACATTCTATTCAAGAAACGCCTGAAGCTGTTCTTGAGATACGTCGTATCCTACGGTTGCAGCTGACTGAACTCGGTCTGTATAAGCCTTAAATCTTAAAAAGCCTAAACAGATGTTTAGGCTTTTTTATTTTTGCTTTACACCTAATGCCTACAGCAATAATCACTTGGCTGTTTAACAACTGTTCGCTTTATAGATGATTTATTGTTTAGTCGTTTTCAATTTTGCTAAGATATTGCCATTCATACAATAGCTGTTCATAGCGCATAAATACACACGGTAAGCGGTGTCGCTCGGTCTATTTTTATATTGTGCATTTTCAAAGATTTAAGGATTTCACCTACATGAGCAATTCGGGAATCATAACTGATTTGTCCACACTCACACCCATGATGCAACAGTACATGGGCGTCAAAATGCAACATCCGCACTCTTTGATGTTCTATCGTATGGGTGACTTCTACGAGCTGTTCTTTGAAGATGCACACAAGGCCGCTAAACTTCTCGGGATTACCCTGACCCATCGTGGCAAAGCCAATGGTGAACCCATCCCTATGGCAGGTGTTCCTTACCATGCAGCTGAAGGCTACCTTGCTCGCTTGGTGAAAAAAGGCGAAACCGTCGTTATTTGCGAGCAAATTGGTGAAGTCACAGGTAAGGCCCCTGTTGAACGTGGCGTTGTCCGGATTATTACCCCAGGTACACTGACAGATGATGCCTTACTGACTGCACATCAAAGTTCAAATCTTGTCGCGCTTTGCGTACAACAAAACGAAATTGGTATTGCGCTGTTAGATTTAAGTGCAGGTTTATTCAAAGTTCAGCAACAAGAGTTTCAGCTTGAGCAACTCGGTATTGAACTGTCTCGTCTGATGCCAAGTGAAATTTTGGTCGATGAAAATATTGTCGACCCCAATATCATTGAACACATTAAAAAACTGCTCGACTGCCCTGTAACACGCCGTCCCAATGTCGACTTTAATTTAAACAATGCACAAAAAACTTTATGTGATCAGTTTGCTGTATCGACTTTAGCTGGTTTCGGTATTGACCATTTGCCGCTTGCCAAAGCAGCAGCAGCATCGCTGATTCATTATGCCAAAGAAACGCAAAAAACAGCCTTACCGCATATTCGCTCTATTCAGCTTGAACAAAGCAGTGATTTCATTGCGCTTGACCCTGTGACACGTAGAAACTTAGAGCTAGTTGAGCCTCTGTTTGAACACGGCACGTCATTATTTCAACTCATCAATGACTGTCAAACGGCAATGGGTGGACGTTTACTTAGTCGTACACTGATGCAACCGTTACGTGATACCAAGCTCTTAGACGCACGTTTAGATGCCACTAAGAGTCTTGTGGATGGTTACCATGAATCACCAGTCCGTTTAGTATTAAAAGAGATTGGAGACATCGAACGTGTCCTCAGTCGGGTGGCTTTAGGTAGCGCCCGTCCGCGTGACTTAGTGCAACTGCGCCAAGCCTGTGCGCAAGTCCCTTATTTACGTCATGCCATTCAACCCGTGATTCAAAGTAAACAGTCCGCACTCATTACCCAATTGAATGAGGAATTGGGTGATTTCCATGGCTTACATCAACGTTTAATGTCTGCCATCGTTGAACATCCACCTGTGCTTTTACGAGATGGAAATGTGATAGCGGAAGGTTTTGATCATGAACTCGATGAACTCCGTAAAATCCGCGATCATGCAGGACAGTACTTGATCGACCTTGAAATTCAAGAACGTCAAAATACTGGAATTTCGACCTTAAAAATTGGTTATAACCGTGTCAGTGGGTATTATATTGAACTGACCCGTGCACAAGCCGAGCAAGCACCTGATCACTACATTCGTCGTCAAACCTTGAAAAATGCTGAGCGTTATATCACCCCTGAGCTAAAAACCTTTGAAGACAAAGTGCTTTCGAGTGAATCCCGTGCATTAGCTCGCGAAAAAATGCTGTTCGAAATGCTTTTAGATGAACTGCGCGCCGAGATTGGGCATTTACAAATGATGAGCAGCGCTATTGCGCAGATCGACCTCTTAGCCAACTTTGCACATCAGGCTCGCTTACGCAATTGGTCACGTCCTGAGTATAGTCCAGAAATTGGGGTTAAAATTATTGCGGGACGTCATCCAGTGGTTGAGGCTTTGAACAAAGCCTCATTTACACCGAATGACACGACACTTGATTTTAACCACCGCATGGCCATTATTACGGGTCCTAACATGGGCGGTAAATCAACCTTTATGCGTCAAACGGCTTTAATTAGCCTATTGGCCTATTGTGGCTCATATGTACCAGCCCAATCAGCAGTCTTAGGTCCTATTGATCGAATCTTTACCCGTATTGGTTCTGCGGACGACCTATCTACAGGCAAATCGACCTTTATGGTGGAAATGACTGAGACCTCGCAAATCCTACATCATGCAACCAATCAGTCGCTGGTTCTGATGGATGAAGTTGGTCGTGGCACCAGTACCTATGATGGTTTATCCTTGGCATGGGCTTGCGTACTTGACTTAACCAAACGCATTAAATGCTTATGTTTATTTGCCACACATTACTTTGAACTAACCGAGCTAGCCAAAGAAACTGCTATTGATAACTACCATGTCACCGCAAAAGAACTCAATGGCAACCTCATTTTGTTACATAAAGTCCAACATGGGCCAGCGAGCCAAAGTCACGGCTTACAGGTAGCAAAATTGGCGGGTATTCCTGCCAGTGTGATCAAAGAAGCACAAAATCGTCTGAAAATTTTAGAGAAGCAACAGCTGCAAAAACCTAAAGTCGTTCAAAATGATTTGTTTGCCGCGATAGAAACACCTGAACTTGAAATCATTGAACGTGTGGTCGAAATTGAGAAGCCTTCTGCCGCACTTGAACTACTCAAGAGCATTGATGTCGATAACTTAAGTCCACGTGAAGCCTTACAGCAGCTTTATGCATTGAAAGATCAGCTACATTCATAGTAGTTTTCTATTTTTGTAAACCGTCTAGACCGTCAAAATGACGGTCTTTTTTATTGTAAAAAGCAATTTTCAGCAGAATGTTCAGTTTTTATCAAATTTAACAGCCGTGCATATAACAAATATCAATAAAAGCAATTGTTAGTTGGTGCTGTTTTTGCCTAAAATACACATTAGTTATTAGAACCATATTTTTAGGTAGCCTTCGCCATGACCTTTGTTGTCACTGAAAATTGTATTAAATGTAAATATCAAGACTGCGTAGAAGTTTGTCCAGTAGACTGTTTCTATGAAGGTCCAAACTTTCTAGTGATCAATCCTGATGAATGTATCGATTGCGCACTGTGTGAACCTGAATGTCCAGCAAATGCAATTTTCTCTGAAGATGAACTGCCAGAAGGTCAAGAAGTATTTATTGAACTAAATGCTGAGTTATCACAAACTTGGCCGAACATTACCCAGATTGGTGACCAACCTGCTGACCGTGAAGAATGGAACGGTAAAACAGATAAGTTACAATATTTAGAAAAGTAAGCCAGAAAAAGATCAGCATAAGCTGATCTTTTTTTATACCTAAAACACACATTTGATTGCAATATTTCCAATTTTTCCTCACAAATTTGGATTAAAATAATAGGCGTATTTTTTAAATATTTGATTTCTATAATGAAGAAATTTTTAAAGGGATTATTTGCGGTTAGCATAATCCCCTTGGTGATGATTGGCTGTACGACTTCATCCCACAAAGGCCAGACCATCACAACTCCTGATGGAAAACGTATTTTTATCCCACAAGAGAAAATTAGTTTTGACCGCCCTGCTCCACCTAAAATTATTCCTTATACCTACAATGCTTGGATGTCTGTCGGTGACACGCTAGCACGCGTACGTGAGTATGAAGTTTTTCTTGAACGCAATGGCGTGGGAAATATCATCCCAAGCTTTGAACTGCTCAGAACAGCACGTGACTGGCAAAAATGTGGTCGTTCACAATACATGATCCCGAACCGTGAACTTTGGAAAAACCAAATTGCGACCTTAAAAGTATTTAAATATTTAGTTGCAGCCAAAGTACTGACTGATTTTGAAGTCACTTCAGTTTATCGTGATCTACCTTTAAACCAATGTGCTGGCGGTGCAAACTCATCCCGCCACTTATTCAATTCTGCCATCGATTTTCGAATTGGGTCTGAAAACCCGCAACCCGAAGATTATGCTTATATTGAAAATACAAAATATCGTCTATGCCAATTTTGGACCCAACATGGTCAGAGCTTGAACATGGGCTTAGGTTTATATGCTTCTGGTCAGATTCACATTGATACCCAAGGATATCGTACATGGGGCCCAGACCTCAGTCGCAATTCTTCGATGTGTAGTTACTAGTTTTTAAAAATTAAAAGAGGTCAATATGACCTCTTTTTTTGAGCATTGATTTCAACAAATATGGTCGGAAAAATTGCACTCTGAAAATAAAAGTTTAAAATGCTCCACATCGCAACCAAGGTGAACATGCTATGCAACAAATGTGGACAGAGATTGATAACTATATCGATGCACATTTAATTCCTGAAGACCCCATTCTACTGCAAACTTTAGAAAATACAGAGAAGCATGGTTTTCCAGATCACTTAGCTGTTGCACCCAACCAAGGTATGCTTTTACAGATGTTGATTCAAATGAATCAGTGTAAACGTGTGCTAGAACTCGGCACTTTTGCTGCCTATAGCACCATGTGGTTAGCGCGTGCTTTACCTGAAGACGGCTATATTTTAACGATTGAAGGGCGTGATACGCATGCCGCGATGGGTCAAGAAAATATTGACAAAGCTCAGCTTAAACAAACCATTGAACTCAAATGTGGACGTGCAGCAGATATCCTTAAATCACTGCCTGCAGACATTGAACCTTTCGACTTTATTTTTATTGATGCCGATAAACAAAGCTACCCAGAGTATTTGGAATTAAGCCTGAACCTATCTCATTCAGGTACTTTGATTTTCCTCGATAACGTAATTCGTGCAGGCGATATTATCAATCCTGAAAATCATAAACCAAGTATTGAAGGGATTCGAGATATGTTCAAAGCGATGCAAAACCATCCGAAAATTTTGTCGTGCACCGCACTTCAAACGGTCGGTAGCAAAGGACATGATGGATTTGCCTTAGCCATTGTAAAATAAGCCAAAACTTAGATTAAAAAACAATCGATTAATTTAAGCTTATATAAATTATAAACTTACATTTACTGTCCATATAGTTATCCACAATTAATGAGGATAACTATGGATAAAACAGTTCCAATTCAGAGAAATCACTCTAAATTAACGGGCAACCAGTAAAGGAACTTTGGCATTCCTAAAAATAGTGGTTGCAATGCTGCCCAAGAAGAACTGATGAATTTTACTGTGGCTGAACGCACCGAGCACAATCAGTTGTATGCCATGCTCATTTTGGTATTCCAGAATATTTTCAGCCACGTCACCATAACGATATTCTGTAATCACATCCAAATTCGCATCTTTCAAATACTGTTCAGGTTCTCTTAAAATTTCAGGGTGGTCACCGACATAGACCAAATGGCATTGTAAGAGGTGCAGTAGATCACTTTGCGCAATCCGCTTCATCATCTTCACACACGTCGGTGAATACTCGTAGGCAAAGATAAAGCGCGTAGGTGGCTTAAAGCTATCACCTACCGTCATGACGGTACAATTTGCACCACGGATAAAGTTTTCAACATTACTGCCCAATGGTTTATTGCGTTCAGCCGATTTCTCACCCACACGGCCAATCACCACAATGTCATCTTCGTGCAATAAGTTAAAACTTTGCTCTAGAAAGTCACCCTTTTCTTGAATATGCGTTGTATGTAGGCCATGCGTTTCGAGAATGAGTTTCGAAATATGATCGAGTAAATTATTGCTATAACTGAGCGCAAGTTCACTTTGTTTTTGCTCTAATTCAGCCAGCTCTTTGAGCAACATTGCATTGCTTTCAAATCCAATTACCCCGCTAATTTCACCTAAGTGATAACTTGCAGGATAATAATCCAAAACTTGTAAAAGGACCAATTCCCGCCCAGTCTGCTTTGCGATCCACGCCGCAGCTTCTGCTAGGGCATTGATACAAGGGGAAGAATCGATACATGCAATGACTCGTTTCATTATCGCCTCTCATTACACCGCATTTGGTATAAGGTCTCATTGTTGTTCTAAACTTAGCATATCTTTTTTTTTGATGGCAGGTTTTTATGTAATTAAGTATTGATAAATGTTCAATATTCTTTGATATCTTAATCACGTAAACGAATAAACTGAGCAGGATTGCCAGCAACAATCGATTGCTCCGCGATATCTTTGGTTACCATACTATTCATTCCCACCACTGCATGTGCACCAATTTTCACTCCATCTTTCACGCCCACATGCGCACCCAACCAAACATCCCGTCCAATTTCTATCCCTTGTGAACGCACAGGTTGTTGATAAATCGGATTACTGAGTGCCATGCCATGATCAAAGGCATATAAGTGACAATAAGCCGCAATACGCACTTGATCATGTAACTTAATCCCCACACGACCACCATCTAAAATACAATGGTGGTTGATCGCGACTTCGCTGCCAATATCTAAAGGCCCATGCAAAGTACAATCGGCAGCAATAAACGTGTTGTCCCCAATGACAATTTTTCGACCAGGCTCTGCAAATATGTGTGCCAATGGAGAAATAAAACAGTTTTGACCAATTTCAACGGTTTCCATTTCCATTAGATAAGCTTGGTATTCTTGCTGCCACTCTTCCGCCCACACGCGGTTTTTAGGCTTGAGCGACCAATACAACCAGGGCATATAGTTTAAGCGGTGCTTATGCTGCTCACGATATTTTAATAAGGGATCAGTCATGATGGTCATCCACAATTTTTAACGCTTCACGTCCACGGGTTACATCTTGTATTTTAAGTGCGAGCGCTTCAATCTGATGCACTTGTAATAATGCCTCTACAAGCACGCCATCCGCAGTATATTGCTCATTAAATTCAATCTGCTGGCTATTCAGCTCGTACTGGAAAATCGCCCATTCATTAAATTGGCAGGCAAAATACACTTTTTTCTTCTCAATAAGCTCTATTTTTTCAGCCAACAGTAAACACTGTCCTGCTGTTCCACCATAAGCACGTACCAGCCCGCCTGTACCTAACTTGACACCACCATACCAACGATTGACTAAAACCAAAATATTGGTTAGTTCATTGCCTTCAATGGTCGCTAAAATAGGACGACCTGCAGTACCTGAGGGTTCACCGTCATCATTAAAACGAACATTGTGGCCAATTTTCCATGCCCAGCACTGATGCGTGGTACCGATATCTTTATATTGCTCTAGAAAATCTTTAACAGCTTGTTCATTTTCTACAGGCACAGCAAAAGCTTGAAAACGACTTTTTTTAATGTCTTCTTCATAGCTCACTAAACTAGAGATGGTAAATGGCATAGCGTAATTTTTAAAAATTTCACAAAAAATTATAACGTATTTTCAATCAGCTATCGTATGAAAATGGCTTTTCGCTTTAAGCCCACACAAAATAAATAGATATGCATCCTATGTAGCATGCTGAAAGAAGTGATTTCAAAAGGATGATAGAAAGGGAATGCCCTATTCTTAATTCAATACAAAGCGATGGATTAAAAATATGAGAGGGAAATCTGCGCCAATTATTTTCATTGGCGCAGAATAATCTTATACAGTGAAATCATCACCAAGATAAACTTGACGCACGGTTTCATTGGCTAAGATTTCATCTGGAGAGCCTTCAGCAATCACCGCACCCTCACTCACGATATAAGCACGTTCACAAATCGCCAAAGTCTCACGAACGTTATGATCTGTAATTAGAACGCCAATACCACGGTCTTTTAGAGTACGAATAATATCTTTAATGTCACCCACTGAAATTGGGTCAACCCCAGCAAAAGGCTCATCGAGTAACATAAATTTTGGATCGGCTGCAAGTGCACGTGCAATTTCAGCACGACGACGTTCACCACCAGATACACTCATACCCAATGAATCTTTAATATGGCTAATTTTGAAATCGGCCAGCAATTCATGCAGACGCTGTTTACGTTGTTCTTTGTTCAGGTCTTTACGCGTTTCCAAAATCGACATAATATTTTCAGAAATGGTGAGTTTTCTAAAAATTGATGCTTCTTGAGGTAAGTAACCAATGCCTTTACGCGCACGTTCATGCATGGCCAAATCAGACATGTCTAGGTCATCAAGATGAATTTCACCTTTGTCCATACGCACCAGTCCAACCACCATATAGAAACTGGTAGTTTTCCCTGCACCATTAGGGCCAAGTAAACCTACGATTTGTCCGCTTTGCATGCTAAACGATACATCTTTCACTACCCAACGCTTACTGTAGTTTTTCGCAAGATGCTTAATACATAGGGTTTGTGGCTGATTGAGAGTTTGCTCCATTAGTCACGCGCTCCTGGGAAGGATTGAGAACTTGAAGGTGGAATCACAATTTGAACACGACCACTCGACGAACCACTGTTATTTGGTGTACCAATCGCTTCGATGTCACCTTTGTTCATACTATAACGCAATGTATTACCGCGAATACTGGCACCATCTTGTTCTAGAAGTGCACTGCCCGATAAGGTAATAATGCCTGTTTCTGCATTATAAATAATTTTTTGCGCCTGACCTTTGGCAATACCTTTATTGGTACTGACTTGCTGCTGGAAACGTGCAGGCTTACCATTGGCCGTAATGGTGCTAATTTGACGGGTTTGATTTAAATTGGCAACAATTGAATCTGCTTGTAGTTTCATCGTACCCTGTTCAATGATGACATTGCCTGTGTACGTCGTAACACCAGTTTTTTCATTAAACGTTGCTCGATCTGCCACCAACGAAATCGCTTTACTACGGTCACTTGGTAGTGCTAAAGCAAAAGTTGAAACAGCCACACCTAAACTCAGTGCAAGTGTTTGCTTGAGGAAAGTTTTAGAAATAGAAAATTTTGGATTATGGTTCATACTTCCCTCGAATATGGAAAAAGTCATATTGACCCGTATTTAAATTCGCTTTTAAGCCCTGACTAACAAATTCGGCTTGTGGTGTCGTAACAACCACTTGATGCTGAGATTCAAGTTCACGCGTCTGTGGAAACGCAGTCAATTCTGCGGTCTCAAACTGCATCTGACCTTGATCCAACATTTTCTTTGCAACCACTTGGTTTGTCAGAACGACTTTTTCGTTGTCGTTGATGCCATTGGCTTGCTTGGCATAGAAAGTCGCATCCACTTTTCCATCTTTATACATCTCAGCATTTAAGTTCTCTAACTTAGAGGTCTTCTTTTGCATGTCCTGCTCAAGACGATCTACTTTTGCGCGGACGTATAAATTACCCTCCTCATCTGTTTGAGTCAGTTGGATCTGCTCAGCAGAATAGGTCATGCTTTGCGCACCATCGACCTCGAGCTTTTGCCCTTTTCCGCTGTAATAGTAATAACCACTACTGATAGCCGCAATGGCTACAGCAGTGATATATAAAACTTTAGTATCCATAAATGTTAACTAAACTCTCATGCATGCATACAGATTAATGCGGGACTGCGGTGTACTTTTCAAGTAAAGTTTCGTATACACCTTTGGCTTGTAAAATCATATCGCAGATTTCACGTACCGCGCCACGTCCACCCATCGCTTGAGTTACCAAATCGGCACGGCGACGTACTTCTAAATGACCATTTGGCACGGTCACTTTCATGCCTGCAATGGCAAATGCAGATAGGTCAGGCCAATCATCACCCATGTATAAACAATCTTCGGGTGAAATACCAAATTTTGCACAAGCCTCGCGCAATGCAACACCTTTGTCTTCACGGCCTTGATAAACAAGGTCCACGCCCAAATCAGACATCCGTTTTTCTACGATCTGACTTTTACGTCCTGTGATAATAATCACTTTCACACCAGCTTGCTGAACCAGTTTCATACCTAAGCCATCACGGATATCGAAAGATTTGATTTCGTCTCCCGAGTTAGTCAAAGTCACAAAACCATCACTTAAAATACCATCAACATCCAAAACTAGAGCTTCTACATAACGCGCTTGTTCTAACAAAATATAAGAAGCCATTTTTTAATTTACCCCAGCTTGAATCAGGTCATGCATACTCAAAACACCAATGACTTTATTGCTCTCATCAACAACGACAAATTGGTTAATTTTCTTTTCATTCATTCGCTCTAAGGCTTCAACAGCACGTGCTTCCGGTGAAATCGTCAGCGGGCTCTTAATCATCACATCAGACACCGCCAAGTTCACATCAAAACCTTGCTGTTTATCAATCAAACGGCGTAAGTCACCATCGGTAAAAATTCCTAATAGACGGTCATTTTCATCTACAATTGTGGTTAAACCTAGGCGTTTATTAGAGATTTCATACAGAACTTTGTTCATTGCTGTATCTGGAGACACTTTCGGTAGTTCGTCTCCAGTGTGCATTAAATGCTTCACATGTAATAACAAGCGTTTACCCAAAGCACCCGCAGGATGCGAGCGTGCAAAGTCATCTGAAGTAAACCCGCGTGCATCTAACAGTGCAACAGCCAATGCATCACCCAAGGCTAAAGTCGCCGTTGTACTCGATGTTGGTGCTAGACCTAATGGACAAGCTTCTTGAATATTGCCCAACGTCAGCGCCACATCAGCATTCTGTGGCATCGGCCCACGGTCATCCCCACTGATGGTAATTAAAGGCACACCCAAATATTTGATCAAAGGCATCAGCATCATGATTTCATCACTCTTGCCTGAGTTTGAAATCGCAATCAACACATCACCTGCAACCAACATCCCCAAATCACCATGCCCCGCTTCACCTGGGTGCATAAAGAATGATGGCGTACCTGTAGAGGCAAATGTGGCTGCCATTTTTCGGCCAATATGCCCTGATTTACCCATACCAGTAATGACTAAGCGACCTTTGCACTTTAAGATAATTTCACAAGCACGGCTAAAACGATCATCGATTTGCTGAGCAAGTACCGAGAGTGCCTGACGCTCTATCTCTAGTGTTTCTAAAGCAACTTTTTGGAAATCAATGGGATTTGACATATTTTCAGAATTCAACGTTGTTTTACCTGAACCGTGTGACGAAATGAAACATCAGCACATAAAAAATAATTTTCGCAATTTTATCATATCTCTGTAGACAACTAGCGCGGAAATCTTTGGATTTTCACAACATATCTACAAATGTGTTTTGCTGATGATGAAAGACCTTTGTTTCAAATGCATATAGCTCGCTACCTTTTTATTCTTTTTTCTTTCGGCAACGCATGACTGCACAACTTTCACACTGAGAGGCTCTTATATATCCCCTAACTTAAGTGAAATAAAAAGTAGCCATCACAAAACTAAAGAGTGTCGCTAATTCAATCATTTCAATACTGGCACCAATGGTATCTCCCGTCACACCGCCAATACGCTGTATAAATTTATACCGCAAATACCACAGTACCAGATAAAAAGTGGCAATCACCACAGTACCAACCCATGCCCAATACAAAGCCACCAAAGGCATCAGCAGTAAAAGTGCCATTGCAATTGGTCGTGCTAAATGTTGGCTCAACTGACTGCCGAGTCCTTTATCGCGCACATAGTCTGTACTTAAAAAGAAGAATAGCGGTACGAGACGTCCTAAGACAGGAAATAAAATGAGTGCGCTATAACACTGCTGCTGCAATAACACACACAGTGCAGACCACTTTAATATGCATACCACAATAAGACTGAGTACACCTATCGGCCCACAACTCGGATCTTTCATGATCTCAAGTGTGCGTGCTTTATCACCAAAACCACCGATCCAAGCATCGGCAGTGTCGGCTAAACCATCCAGATGCAAACCACCCGTCAACCAAATCCATAACACCAGAATCACACTGCTTAACAGCACAAGTGGCAAAGCATGCAATAACAGGGCGATCCCATATAGAATTCCTCCCATAAGCAAACCCACTACAGGATAAAACAACAATGCCTGCGCATTTTGCTGAGGCGTTGGCATTACGCTTAGGCGAACTGGAAAGGTCGTTAAAAACTGTAATGCAATCCAAAACGGTGTCATTACACGTCCTCACTTTGAATAAACTGAAGCTGCCCTTGATCGAATACAAAGCAGTTCAACTGCCCTAACTCTGCTGACATTTTTAAAAGATCATTATCATGCTGTTTCAGCGCTTGGCATTTTAAGAGTTTAATCACTCCACCATGGGAAATAATCAATGCGCGTGTCCAGCCCTGCGCATACATTTGCTGAGTCAAGGTCTCTACTGACTCTAGAACACGACTTTTAAATGTCAATAAACTTTCCGCCTGAGGCGGGGTAAAGCTTAACGGTGTTTGCCAAAATTGAGCCAATTCATCTGGGTAGAGTTGATAGAGTCGCTCAGTCGACTGAGCCTCCCATTCCCCAAAATCCATTTCTTGCAAATTCGGTTCTATATACAAAGGAAGCTGTTTTTGCTCCGCCCACTGCTCTGAAAATAGACGGCAGCGCTGTAATGGTGAGCTATAAATGACATCCCACGCCTGACCAGTCTGCTCAGACTGTGTTATGGTAGATCGCATTTGCGCCCATCCTTTCGCAGTCAAAGCATCATCCGTTCTACCCCGTAGAGTATGGCTTAAATTAGTTTCGCCGTGGCGTAGGAAATCTAAATACAACATCCTTAAACTTTCTCACCAATCACGGCTGCTTCAGCAAATGTTGCCATCTCATTGTGTAAGCGACAGGCGAGTTTGATCAACCCCAGTGCAGCTCCTGCTCCACTGCCTTCACCCAAACGTAGGTTCAGCTTCAATAAAGGCATCGCTTTAAGTTCTTCTAATAAACGGACATGACCATATTCAGCCGACTGATGCCCAAAGAGCATCCAAGCACGAACCTGTGGATTTAAGCGTACTGCGAGCAATGCCGAAACGGTACTGATAAACCCATCTACCACCATTGGCAGCCTCAGTTGTGCACAGCGAATATACGCGCCTGTCATGGCTGCAATTTCAAGTCCACCCACTGCACATAAGGCTTTAAACGGATCGTTATCGACATATTGGGTATGCAATGCAAGTGCTTGATCAATCACTTGTTTTTTATGTATTAATTGTTCAGTACGGATACCTGTTCCAACACCCGTGAGCTTTTCAGCAGGTTCAGCCAATAAAAAACAAGCCACGGCTGAGGCTGAACAGGTATTTCCAATGCCCATCTCACCCGCGACATAGATATCTGCCCCATAAGCGATGGCATCTTCCACACTTTTTTGCCCCAAAGCAAAAGCTGCTTCACATTCAGCTTCAGTCATGGCTTGGGTTTGAGCAAAGTTAGCCGTCCCCGCGCGGATGCAGTGGCGTTCAACCCCGACATATTCATACGCTTCACCGACTGAACCACAGTCGATGACTTGTAACTTGGCTTGATACTCTTTGGCAATCACACTAATACACGCCCCGCCAGTTGCGAAGTTCTGCAACATTTGACGTGTCACCGCTTGTGGGTAGGCAGAAATATTTTCTTCCATCACCCCATGATCACCTGCAAAAATTGTAATCCATGGGCGGTCAATCTTGGGTTTTACAGTGTTTTGCAAACTAGCTAAGGTCACTGCAACCGATTCAAGCTCCGACAACGAGCCTGTCGGTTTGGTCAACTGTGACTGGCGTGCTAGGGCTTGAGGCAATACAGACTCACTCGGACTTTGACATGCTTCTAACCACCAACTCACACTTGCTCTCCTTTTAAAATCATTGGAAATCCTGCTACGCAGAACACCACTTTTGTTGCAATTTGACCTAACTGCTGATGCAATCGCCCTGTTTCATCAACAAAACGTCGGCTGATTTGTCCCATTGGAACCACACCTAAGCCTGTTTCATTGCTCACTAAAATCAGCTCGGACTGTAAATTTCCGACAACATCTAACAACTTCTGGCATTCTTGAACTTGCAAATCTGGGTCAGCATGCATCAGTAAATTACTCATCCATAAGGTCAGGCAATCAACCAAAATGGTTTGGTTTGGGCGATCTAATTTGAGCAACTGCTCTGCAAGATAAATGGGTTCTTCACACAGCCCCCAATCTTCGGGTCGTTGTTGCTGATGGTGTTGAATACGCGCTTGCATCTCCCCATCCAAGGCTTGTGCTGTGGCGACATAGATCACAGGCTGCGCCAGCTGTTGGGCAATCTGCTCCGCCAAGCGACTTTTCCCCGAACGTGCACCACCTAAAATCAGTTGCATTGCGCATTCCCCAACTCAATTTGTGTCTGTGAAAACAATGCCCCTTGTAGGACATGGGACTGATAAAAACCAAACGTGAGCTTTGAGACATTTAAGCTATACCTAATATCTTCAATTTCAGCCATACGTTCCAATACATGATCACTACCCACTGCTTCACGGTATAGACCTAATGTAATATGTGGACAATAACTTAATGCTGCGACTTCCTGCGAGGTTTGCAGCAATGTTTTTCTAATTTTATCCAATACGCCTGCGCTATCATCCACTTTTAAAAATAAGGCACTTTCAAAACTATTTAATCCACCTATCTGTAACTGAAAAGATTCTAGCTTTAATTTTTTAAGGCGTTCAAGCTGCTGATTCAGTTGCACTCGACTAAAGTCATCCGACTGTGTTGCCTGTTCTACCCAAAAACCTGCAACAAATAAAGTGATATGAAACTGCCGTTGATTTGATTGATAAAGCAAATCTGAAAACTGCTCACGAAGCTTTGTTAAATAGCTGATCAAAACGGGATCATCCACTTCAATATACCAAAGTGCATAGCGTTCTCGTCCCAAATGCCATTCAGGATAGTCTCGAGCTTCGGTCGGTACTACAGTACTATTGGGTTGAAGAAACACAATTTTATTCACAAATGAAGATGAATGATTTAAGCATATTTTTGTCAAAATTATGGGCTGAAACGCCGAGATAATTTCACATTTAAATGAATTATTTTCAATACACTCAAATTACAGACATAAAAAAACCCCAAGTTGAACTTGAGGCTTTTTAAATTTTGGAGCGGGAAACGAGACTCGAACTCGCGACCCCAACCTTGGCAAGGTTGTGCTCTACCAACTGAGCTATTCCCGCAATATGGATGTGCATTATAGAGAGTTTCATCAAACTGTCAACACTCTATAATGCAATTGCTGAATTAATCAGCGCGGCGCCAGATTGTCCCTTGGCGAGTGTCTTCCAAAACCACACCTTGATCCAACAAAGACTGACGAATTTCATCCGCTTTGGCAAATTCTTTCGCTTTTTTCGCATCTTGACGTTGTTGAATCAAATCTTCAATTTGCTCTTCAGACAAAGCCAAAGCCTCTTGCCCAATATCAGACTTCAGGAATTCTTCAACATTGTGCTGAACCAAACCTAGAATATTGGTTAAATGACGCAAAGTTGCATAGTAAATCGCAGCTTGCTCAGTTTGTTGCTCTTTTACGGCACGGTTCAATTCTTTGTTTACTTCAAACAATACCGCAATGGCTTCAGCGGTATTGAAGTCATCACGCATGGCACTATTGAAACGCTCAAGCAATGTTTCATCTAAGGTATCGACTTGTGTATCGCCATAGGCTTGTTGATAAGCTTTGAATGAATGATAGAAACGTGACAGCGCTGTTTTTGCTTCTTTTAAAGCAACATCAGAGAAATTCACAGGGCTACGATAGTGTGATGACACAATGAAGTAACGAATCACTTCAGGGTGGAACTTATCCATCACATCACGAATGGTAAAGAAATTGCCCAATGACTTCGACATTTTCTCACCATCAACGTTGATAAAACCGACATGCATCCAATAGTTGACATACTGCTCGCCAGTTGAAGCCTCAGACTGTGCAATTTCATTTTCATGGTGCGGGAACATGAGGTCCGAACCACCACCATGAATGTCAAAATGGTTCCCTAGGCAGCAAGTCGACATGGCAGAACATTCAATGTGCCAACCCGGACGACCTTTGCCCCATGGCGAAGCCCATGCAGGTTCATTTTCTTTGGCATGTTTCCAAAGTACAAAGTCAAAGGGATGTTTTTTCTCAACTTCAACATCAACACGTTCAGATGCACCCGCTTGCATATCTTCCAATTTACGTCCTGAAAGACGACCATATTTAGCGAATTTTTCCACTTGGAAATACACATCACCATTGGCAGATGGATAAGCTGTACCCTTTTCAACCAGATTACCAATCATGCTTTGCATTTGATCAATATAATCCGTCGCACGCGGTGCTTCATCTGGATGTAGGCACCCTAGATTTTCAGCATCTTCATTCATCGCTTGAATAAAGCGGTCTGTCAGCTGCGTAATCGACTCGCCATTTTCATTGGCACGTTTAATGATTTTGTCGTCAATGTCGGTAATGTTACGTACATATTTAACGCTCCAACCTTGGCTACGCAGGAAGCGAATAATATAGTCAAATGCAACCATCACGCGCGCATGTCCAATATGACAGTAGTCATATACCGTCATACCGCAAACATACATATCAATATGCCCCTCAACACGAGGTACGAATTCTACTTTTTTGCGTTGCTCTGAGTTATATAGAACAAATGGTTGCATAGCGATTCAAAAGACTTCAAATATAAGAATGGATCATCTTAACCTAAGCATTATTTTTCATAAAGTTTTCAGAAGATTTTTCTTTCAATTATCTCGCCGCTTTTCATTTATACGCAACTATTTCCAAATTTCCATTATCCAAATCTTAAACGGGTTACTGGTAAATATTGGCATTGCATGATGC
Source organism: Acinetobacter sp. P1332 (assembly GCF_044057475.1). NCBI lineage: Bacteria > Pseudomonadati > Pseudomonadota > Gammaproteobacteria > Moraxellales > Moraxellaceae > Acinetobacter > Acinetobacter sp. P1332. The sequence continues at coordinate 1,187,176 of NZ_CP171157.1, read as the reverse complement.
ATTTACTAGGGATGAACATGTACATGCTCGCAATGCTCATGGCTATGAGGTTTTGGCGCTTCATGATCTGTTCGAATACAGCAACCCTCGACATACTGACTGGTACCGTCCATATAAAATTCCTCTTTCCATACAGGAACTTCATGTTTCACCCGTTCCACCGCTTCCTCGCAGGCTTGGAAGGCTTCACGGCGGTGCGCGGCATAAGCCATCGCAATAATGGCAGTATCGCCAATATCTAAAGCGCCAATGCGATGCACCACCCGAACATAAGACACGCCATATTTTAATTGGATCTCTTGTTCAATTTGACGAATCATTTTTTCAGCGACAGGTGCATAAGCGGTATATTTCAATGCTTTTACAGCTTTACCTTGATGGTGATTTCGCACCGTACCAATGAATATGCCTATGCCGCCGCACTCAGGAAAATGCTGGATGCCATCAAAGTCATTTTGGCTAAAAGTCACGGTTTGAATCCGTGGAAATTGTTTTAATTCCATCTCAACCTCCTGCCACAGGGGACAACAACACCAAAGTACAATCTCGACTTAAAATAGTCTGCCTTGGAATAATGTCTTCACCGATTGCACAGGCACAGCGCTCCAATACTGTGTGGACATCTGGGTACTGAGTAACGAGATCCTTTAAAACCACCGTAACCGATGAATCAGGCTCGCATTGCAGCATTAAATTAGGGGGTAACTGGCGTTCAATCGCACCAAAAGCTTCAATCTTCACTTTAATCACGTTGTTTAATTCCTGAGTCATCCTAACCTCCAATCATATGCATACTGATTTTTCGCACGGGCTGATGCAACTGCTGTTTTTGAATAGCATGAAAGCCTTGCTCTTTATGCCAAACATAAGTTGAAAGTTTACTTTCTAAAACAAAGGGTTCATGCTGATTGAGCTGGGCAAGTTGCTGAATATCTGACTTTAAATTTAAGCCTTGCTTGGCAAAAAGACAATTATAAAACTCACCTTGCGCATTCAACCGTAGTCGATCACACTCCCCACAAAATGAGTTGCTAATGGTAGAAATAATCCCAACCTTCTCACCATCTACCCGATAACTACGTGCAGGATTGGCACCTTGTCCTTCAAGCACTTGCACCGTAAATTGCGAGCTGAGTTGGGACAAAATCTCTTGTTCAGTGACGACATCGGCTTGCGACCAATTTTGATCGCCATCCAAAGGCATAAACTCAATAAAACGCAGTTCTACCTTTTGCAGCTTTGCCCACTGAACCAAAGGAACAATTTGATCGTCATTGATGCCTTTCATCAGCACGGTATTGATTTTGATGTTAAAACCAACCTGCTGTGCGACCTGAATTCCTTCCAGCACTGTATGTAATTGTTTTTTAGTGAGGTGTTGAAATTGTTCGGCATCTAGACTGTCTAGACTAATATTTAAATCATCCAGCCCTGCTTGCTTTAAAGCAGCGGCATATTGTTTTAAATAGTGACCATTGGTGGTCATGGAAATACGCTTCAGCCCCTGTTTTTTTAGGCTTTGTAGCTGTTCGATAAAATGCACCACACCTTGGCGCATTAACGGTTCACCGCCCGTGATACGAATTTGCTCAATGCCATGCTGCACCATAAATTTGCAAAAATGGTAGAGTTCTTCAAAGCTGAGCAAGTCGTGCTTTTTCATCCATTCGGGATGTTCGGGCATGCAATAGACGCATTTAAAATTACAACGATCCGTCACAGAGATTCGTAGTTTGCGCTTTTCACGTCCAAACTGATCTTGGAATACTCTAACTGCGGATACATGGGTCATGCTGTTCATCTGTCTTACCTATGCGTCCTTTGAGCGGTGTCGGTGCAGTTCATATTTCACGCCCTATTTTCTAAAGTATAAATTGCAATAACTGTTCCAACTTTGTGCACTTTTTACATTTTGAGTATTTTCAGTTCACCGCCGTAATGAGTGATCACTGCTACATACGTTTATAATCTAAATAAAATAACGACTCCCATAAATATATTCTAATTTTTTGTTTTATAATAAATTTAATATAAACACGAATACTTATTTGGTTCTTTTATAGATTTTTATTTAAACAGTCAAATCGGTTTATGGCAACATCTTTTGCTCTCAACACACCTCCTCTCTTCAATATCTGAGGTATTTATAAAAAATTGAGTTGCCGATGCTGTTGTAACTCATCCAACGAGTTAATGCTGTGAAAAAACAGTGCATGATTTTTAAATCGTGCCACTTGTGGGTGCAAATCTGCAAAACACTGCCTTAAACTGCGCTGATTTTGCTCAAGGTGCTGAATCAATGTCGGTAAACTGCTCCGTTTTAACAAACAAAACGGATACAGTGCACGGTCATTGATTTCTACAATAACGACACCACAGTTCGGATCTTGTTGCATCGCTTGATGTAACCGTGAAAACACTTTTTTCGGAATAAAAGTTACATCACAGGGCACGAACAGCACATAGTCTGATTGCACATGTGTCCATGCACTTTTCATCCCCATCAAGGGCCCTTGAAAGCCTGTTGCCTCATCTTCAAAAAAGCCAATCGACGGAATCAACCGCTCATAAATGGAATGATCGCGATGGCTGTTGACCCATAACTTGGTTGCACGTGACTTTAACTGCTGATGAATTTTGATAAGTTGAATTTCATCATCAAATTTTTGCAAGAGTTTATTAATGCCATTCATACGGCGCGCCTGACCACCCGCCAAAATAACAACTTCAGTTTCTGGGTAGCTCACGGGTTTGAGTATTTTTCTTTTCATTCTACCTCCTCCGTTTGACACGCTTTGATCAGACCTCGAATTTCAGGTAAGCAAGAACCGCAATTGCCTCCTGCCTTTAAGCATGCAGTGACTTGTTTTTCATGGGTGATATTTTTTTCTTTAATGACATCGATAATACGATTTTTCCCAACTTTAAAACAGCTACAGACCAGTGGGCCATCGCTATTAGTCATTGACATGGCTTGCCCTGCTAATAAAGCCTTCCGATGCATCGCGCTTAAGCGTTCGCGCTTAAACAGACTTGCCACCCAGTCTCGATCTGGCAATAACGCTTTAGGTGCAATATACAGACTCGCAATGAGGTGTCCATCTTGTAACACCACACTATGACTGATATGGGCGGTTTGATCTTCTACATTGAGCCATTCAAAACTTTCATCATCAAAAGGCAATAAAGCTTTGAGTTGTTCCGTCGTTTCCGTAAAACGTCGACGGTCTGCCAGCTCATAACGAATAGCTTTGGACGTTTTGATTTTGGTCCACCAAATGCTTTGTTCAATACTTTGTTGTACCAAATGTTCAAAGCCCGTTCTGACATAAAATACGCCCTGCCATTGCGTATAAAACGGATGAATCATCACAGGGGTATGTTTGAACTCAGGTTCTCCTGAAATCGCATCCACCACAGGATTCACCACTTTTCCAATCCGTGCATCAGATGCGAATTGATCACTCCAGTGAATCGGTGCAAAAATCTGTCCACGGCGGATATTGTCACTGACTGTAGCTCGCAGTACGCAATTTCCCCAAGCCGATTTGATCTCCACCAGTTCGCCATCTTTTAAACCATATTTCAGGGCATCATTTGGGTGAATCTCACAATAGGGTTCTGCTTTATGTGTGCTTAAATTAGCTGATAAACCTGTACGTGTCATGGTATGCCATTGATCGCGGATGCGTCCTGTATTCAGCACCAATGGATACTCACTGCTAATTGGATTCACCGCACCAACTGCCGTTGTTGCAATAAACTTGGCTTTACCATCTGGATGACTAAACTGACCATCTTTAAATAATTGGGCAAAAATGTTTGGTTTGGTTTGGCCGTTTTTCAAAGGTACGAGCACAGGCCATTGCGTCGGTTCAAGCTCTTGGTAGTCATCAAATGAAAGATTCGTCAGACCTGCCAAATTGAAATAGCGAAATGTTTCAGTCGATGAACGTAAATCGATTTCTGCATTTTGATAAGCTGAAAGTTGTGCATGTTCTTTGAAAATGTCATGACTACTTTCAAAGTCAAAACCCTGAAATCCTAATTTTTTAGCAACTTGTGAAACTGACCACCAATCCGCTTGTGCTTGGGCTGGGCGTTCTAGAAAGGCACGCTGTCTAGAAATCCGGCGTTCAGAATTAGTCACCGTGCCGTCTTTTTCACCCCAACCCAATGCAGGCAGTAACACATCGGCATATTGAGTGGTATCGGTATCCAGACAAATGTCTGACACCACCACAAACTCACATTTCTCTAGTGCACGTTTCACCTGATCGGCATTGGGCAAACTCACCACAGGATTGGTCGCCATAATCCAAATGGCTTTAATTTTTCCGGCTTCGACCGCTTCAAAAAGGTCGACGGCTTTTAAACCCACTTGCTTTGCAATGGTTGGACTGTGCCAAAACTGCTGTACCAATTGTTGATGCTTTGGATTATCCAAATCCATATGGGCAGCCAACATATTGGCAAGTCCACCTACTTCACGCCCGCCCATCGCATTCGGCTGGCCCGTCATGGAAAAAGGCGCAGCGCCTAATTTTCCAATTTTGCCAGTTAACAAATGACAGTTGGTAATGCTATTGGCTTTGTCTACCCCACGTGAAGACTGATTCACCCCCATTGAAAATAAGCTCATCACTTTTTCTGTTTGAGCAAATTTTTCAAAAAAGAGTGCTAATTTTTCAACAGAAATCCCCGTCCGTTCGCTCACACTCGCTATTGATGCTTCCGATGCACTACTTGCCAACGCTTGTTCTAAGCCTTGAGTATGCTTTGCAATAAAATCGGTATCGGTACAATGATTGTTTGCTAAATACTGTAATAAACCATTGAACAGCGCGACATCTTGACCCGGTAAAATCGGTAAGTGTAAATCAGCCGCCTCACAGGTGGCAGTAAAACGCGGGTCAATCACGACGACGAAAATATCTCGCTCCTCTTTAGCTTTCATGATGCGTTGATACAGCACAGGATGACACCATGCAGTATTTGAACCCACCAAAACCACCATATCGGTATGTTCAAAATCACTATAACTGGCTGGAACTAAGTCTTCACCAAAAGCGCGTTTATGCGCAGCAACGGCTGAAGACATACACAACCGTGAATTGGTGTCGATATTGGCCGTACCTAAGTAGCCTTTAACAAATTTATTGACCACATAATAATCTTCAGTCAGCAGCTGACCTGACACATAAAAAGCAATACTTTCAGGCCCATATTGATCGATATAATGTTGAAATTTATTGGCGATTAAATTTGTTGCGGTATCCCATGAACTTACCTCACGTTGCGGTTTACGCCCTAACATGGGATGTAAGACACGTGTTTCTAAACCTACGGTATCGGCTAAATTACTGCCTTTAATGCACAACTTTCCAAAATTAGAAGGATGCTGAGCATCACCCTCCACAGAGACTTTTTGCCCTAAAGCCGTTTCTTCAACAGTTGCTGTTACCCCACATCCCACCCCACAATATGGGCAGGTGGTTTGTGTAGTTGTAATCATTTTTTCTGTGGAGCTATGCAGTTCCATTACAGGGATACTATTCATTTCTGCTTCGCTCCTTTATCTATGGCAAATACTTAAAATCACCCCTCCTTTTTAGAAGGGGTTAGTGGAAGGTTTTACCCTGCTTTTTTTAATGCAAAATCTTTACCAAATAACAATTTATTTCGAATTGAAGAAATTGGGGTTTGATCCGAAATAAGTTCTGCATACCAAACACCATCTTCGGTATCCCCAAACAACACCGCACCAACGACCTTATCCTTTTGAATAATAATACGTTTATAAATCTGACGTTTTTCATCATTTAAAATAATGTCTTCAAAGTCATCCTTCGGTTCAAAATTACCCGCTGAGAACACATCACAACCACTTACCTTTAACTGTGTTGGAACAGTTGGTGCTTTGAACGTTAAGCTGCCATGCTCCGCCAAATGTGAGGCACAAATGAACGCCTGCCCCCAAAGTGGCTCAACCAAGCCAAAAGTCTGGCTACGATGTTCAATACACTCTCCCACGGCGTAAATACTTGGGTCAAAAGTCTGCATGGTGTCATTCACCAACACACCACGGTTACAGCGCAGTCCTGCACTTTGTGCAAGTGCCATGTTCGGACGAATACCAACTGCAAAAACCACAAGATCCGCCTCTAAGACTGTACCGTCTTTCAAGCGAATTTGAGTGACATGACCATCTACACCCACCAATGCTTCAGTATTGGCCTCAGTAATAATGGAGATACCCTTTTGTTCAATACTATGGCGTAGCATTTGGCTGGCTTTACTGTCTAATTGGCGCTCCATAATACGATCCATCAGATGTAAAACCGTGACATTCATCCCGCGTTGTTTGAGGCCATATGCAGCTTCAAGTCCCAACAGTCCACCACCGATTACCACGGCATTTTTCTTGGTCTTGCAGTAATCCAGCATGGTGTTGATGTCGTAGATATCTCGGAAACTAATGACACCTTTCAAATCCGATCCAGCAATTGGAGGAATAAATGGTTTCGAGCCTGTCGCTAAAATTAAACGATCATAATCAACCACTTCACCTTTTTCGGTATAGACCTGCTTACGAGGACGGTCTATACGTACCGCAGGGTCACCCGCAATGAAACGAATCCCTTTGTCGCTATACCATGCATGTGGATGTAACATGATGTCGTCAATGGTTTTATCGCCTGACAATACAGGCGATAACATAATACGGTTGTAGTTTCCCCAAGGCTCTTCACCAATTACGGTCACTTCATAACGATCTGGTGCCATATCGAGCAAATCTTCCAAACAACGCATCCCCGCTAGGCCATTACCAACCAGCACCAACTTCATTTTTTCCTGAGATGCACCTGTGTTTGTGATGTAGGTTTTTTGTGGTGTCGGACTAATCCACACTCGGCCATTTTCAATTTTACTTGGAAAAACCAACAGTTTCTGATCTTTATCTTCCAAACAACGTCCTGTCGCCAAGCTAAAATGCTGTTTATAAATGGGCGATGCCACCACACGCTCACCTTGCAAATCACCAATAATGCCGCGCGACATTACAAAAGCTTGGCTAAATGGGTCTTGATTGCTCAAGGCATATACCCGCTTTTCAGCACCGACACGAAAAATAGCAATTTGCTGATGTTCAATAAGTGCACCTACGCCAGTGTTTGGCGTTACATCATCTAACGCACAGACATCAACCCAATTTAGCTCATTCATTTCTTTTAAAATTGTCATCATCTTGATCCTTTTTAAACTTATTCATTCATTTATTCCCTCTATCTTTGCTTTTGAGAGAGTGCTGAAGAAAGAAGTTTGAATACCCTAATTTGTTAAGCTTCAACCACTGGAATACGGCTACGATCTCGTTCAGCCTCAGTTTTAGGACGAATCTGGCCACGAACTTCTGCAAACTGAATATGCGGATCTTGTTGTTGCTCAGCTTTGGCATTGATGAAAGTCACGAAGCGTTTACGTACTTCTGGGTCTTCAACAGCCGTACGCCATTCATCTTGATAAGTCCCCACCACATAGCTCATACGACGTTCCAGTTCAGCCGCTAGACCTAAAGAATCATGCACAACCACATCTTTGAGATAATCTAAACCACCTTCCATGTTGTCGCGCCATACCGAAGTTCGTTGTAAACGGTCTGCGGTTTGCACATAGAACATAAAGAATCGGTCGATGTATTTAATTAGAGTTTGGGTATCGAGATCCGAAGCCAATAACTCGGCATGGCGAGGCTTCATCCCGCCATTACCGCAGACATACAGATTCCAGCCTTTTTCAGTGGCAATCACACCGACATCTTTACTTTGTGCTTCGGCACATTCACGGGTACAGCCTGAAACAGCCATTTTTAATTTGTGCGGTGAGCGCAGTCCTTTGTAGCGGTTTTCTAGGAAAATAGCTAAACCCACCGAGTCATCCACACCGTAGCGACACCATGTACTGCCGACACAAGACTTCACTGTACGCAACGATTTCCCATACGCATGGCCTGACTCAAAGCCGGCAGCGATGAGCTTTTCCCAAATTTCAGGAAGTTGGTGAATTTGCGCGCCAAACATATCGACACGTTGCCCACCAGTGAGCTTGGTATATAAGCCATATTCTTTAGCAATTTGCCCCACAGCAATTAAGCCGTCAGGCGTCACTTCACCGCCTGCCATCCGTGGGACGACAGAATAAGAACCATCTTTTTGAATATTTCCTAGGTAGTAGTCGTTACTGTCTTGTAGACCTGCATGGCTTGGTTTCAAAACAAAGTCATTCCAACACGACGCTAAAATATTGGCTGCAGTTGGCTTACAAATATCGCAGCCCAAACCATGACCATGTTGTTGAATCAGGTCATCAAAAGTTTTGATTTCATTAACCCGTACCAAGTGATACAACTCTTGACGTGAGTAGGCAAAGTGCTCACAAATATGGTTATTCACGGTCACGCCTTGGCGTTGTAATTCAGATTTTAAAACTTGGGTCACTAATGGTGCACATCCACCACATGCAGTAGCTGCTTTGGTACATTTTTTTAGGGCCCCTAGAGACGTTGAGCCCTCGGCGATTGCACTGCAAATATCGGCTTTAGAGACGTTATTACATGAGCAAATGGTTGCACTGTCTGGCAGTAAATCGACGCCACTACCGCCAGATTTAGCGGAAGATTGTGCATAACCCGGCATGATTAAACTTTCAGGATTTTCTGGAAGCGCTAAACCATTCAGCATCATTTGTAGTAAGTCGTTGTACTCTTTTGCACAGCCCACTAAAACCGCGCCAAGTAACTTGGTTTTTTCGCCGTTCACCACGATTTTTTTATAAACTTGTGTATCTTCATCGGCATAGAAATAACTGAGTGCATTCGGTGTCATCGCATGTGCATCACCGACAGAAGCCACATCAACGCCCATCAGTTTCAATTTGGTGCTCATGTCTGCACCCGCAAACTCAGCACAAGTTTGTTCAGTGACATGTTTTGCTGCAATACGTGCCATGTCATAGCCCGGTGCCACCAGACCATAAATTTTGTTTTGCCACAGCGCACATTCACCAATGGCATAAATATCTGGATTTGACGTTTGGCAATAATCATTAATCATGATCCCGCCACGCTCTCCAAGGGCTAAACCACTTTGACGTGCCAACTCATCACGTGGGCGAATACCCGCTGAGAACAAAATAATGTCTGTTTCAAGCTCAGAACCATCACCAAATTTCATCACATGCTTCGTCGTTGCACCTTCCTCAATTGATGAAGTCGCTTTTTGGGTATGGACTTTTACGCCTAAGTTTTCAATTTTTGCACGTAGAACCTTTCCGCCCAAGTCATCAATTTGAACCGCCATAAGACGCGGTGCAAACTCAACGACATGGGTTTCCAAGTTCAAATCACGTAGCGCCTTAGCGGCTTCTAGGCCCAATAAACCGCCGCCAATTACCACACCTGATTTCGCATTGAGACTTGCAGCACGAATCGCATCTAAGTCTTCAATGGTTCGGTAAACAAAGCAGTTTTCACGGTCATTACCCGAAATAGGCGGAACAAAAGCATATGAACCTGTTGCCAAGATTAATTTGTCAAAACTAAGAACATCACCATGATTCGTCGTCACCGTTTTATGGCTTTGATCAATTGCAACCGCTTTGGTATTCAAACGTAAATCTATGCCATAAGCATCAGCAAAATCTGCACGACAAAGGGTTAAATCCTTTGCTGATTTACCACTGAAATACTCAGTCAAATGTACGCGGTCATAAGCCAAGCGCGGTTCTTCGGCCAAGATGGTAATTTCAACATCATCACCCACATGTTCGAGTACTGATTCGATAAATTTGTGGCCAACCATGCCATGACCAATCATGATGATTTTCATATTCTTTCTCCGCAATATTTCATTTGTTCTGCCTGAGCCTTGAGGCTTGGGTTTAATCTCTTTATTTAGTTTTGCGCTTCAGCAATGCTACGATCATGTACTGCTTGTTCGAATAAGCGCTGTTCCTTTTCTTTATGCTCAACAGAGAACCGAATCATAAGGACAAAACTTGCAGCGATGACCACCAAGCCACCTAAAATCATCAGTGTGGTTTGAATATCCAACATACCTTTGAGTAGGAAACCTGCTGCCACTGCACCCACGTTACCCCCTGCGCCAATAATGCCTGCCACACCGCCCAAAGCATCACGATCAATAAAAGGTACCAAAGCATAAGTTGCACCACATGCCATGTGGGTGAACAATGCGAAGACTGTCATTGCGAGTATCGCAAAGATAGGGGTATTCATTTGAGAGAATAAGACGAGGAAGATACCTTCCAGCAGAATCATGCCAAACAACACTTTAGTACGACCATCAAGCCCTTTTTTAGTTGCGACTTTGTCTGACACAATGCCGCCCAGAGCACGAGCAAACAGTGCCAGTAAACCGAAAATACCAGCCGCCATCCCGGCTTCTTTTAAACCAAAGCTAAAGTGGTCAACGTAGTACATCGCGACAATGTTATGAATAAAAATTTCAATCCCGAAACACGCGGCATAGGCACCAAATAAAATCCAAACACGGTAGTTTTTCGCAGCATGCATCAGAATCGCTACACCACCTTTTTTATCTGAACCAACACTGACACCCTCTGCACGAAGTTCTTTGAAGTTGCCTTGTGGGCAGTCTTGGGTAAATTTCCAATACATCAACCCCACGATCAGCATCAGTACACCCGGAACAATCAGTGCAATTCTCCAGCCCATCGCTTGCTCTACACCAAACATCACTAAGGCACCAAGCATCAATGGCATGAGTACTTGTGTTGCACCACCGCCTGCATTACCCCAGCCTGCTGTCGCTGCGTTTGCAGTCCCGACTACGTTTGGCGCAAACATAATGCTGGTGTGATACTGAGTGATGACAAAGCTTGCCCCAATCGCACCAATCAATAGACGGAAGAACAAGAAGGATTCATAGCTATTTGCAGACGCTACTCCAAAGACTGGAATGCTGCCGAGTACAAGAAGTGCGGTATAGGTTTTACGCGGGCCGTATTTATCACACAATGGCCCCACAATAAGACGAACTAAAATGGTGATCGCGACAGCTGCAATATTGATATTGGCAATTTGATCTTTGGTTAAATGAAATTCACCCGCAATCACTGGCATCAGCGGAGCACAAGCGAACCAAGCAAAGAAGCAAACAAAAAAGGCGAGCCAACTCATGTGGAAGGCTCTCATTGCTGCGCCGTTAAAACTGAAAAGACTTATTTTTGTTGCTTTTTTAGCATGTAAATTTGAAGACATAACCTTCTCCAGACTGAACTGAGCGTATAGTTTTTCTACAGCACAAACACTTGGGATGTAGAAGCGATCAGAACGGACGTCGTTGGCCGTCTTACAAATTTGATTTAGAGTCGTCTTTGACTCATTAGGGATAATGCAACGAGTGTGCCAATATTTATAATTTAATTTTAATATTTTGTTTTTTAATGATTTATTTAAAATAAAATCTTATAATTCGATATAATCAGCTCTTTTTTTTTAAAGCACAACAGCTAGTTTTTCCGACTTTTTAAAACACTGCTACCTCTTGGTGCATTTTGCATTATCGATGAGCATCTGTTTTCTCAAATAAACGACATTGCTTTGTTCTAAGCACGACATCTAGAAATTCGCCCTTAGATGTACAAATCGACTGAGAACATCAACACTTCGATTTACTAAACCCATATCCGCAATCGTCTTCATGCCAACATGCATACTTGGTCTGTAATCGCGACCATAAAGATTGACTGCCTGATTCGAGATAAAGCTGGCATTTGTTAAGTTTGGCATTTAAATTGCTTGTATACTTTTAGATCTCATTTTCAGGTTTTCCTGAGCACTGTACAGTATGCCTAAACTGAAAATTGCATTGATTGATGACAATCAAGAACGTGCACAATATATTCGAAATTCCCTCATCGAACATGATTTCGATGTAGTTGCCTGCCTGATTATCGATCACATCAATATTAGCCGTCTTGAACAATTAAGTGCTGACGTCATTTTGTTAGATATGGACCACCCGCAACGTGACATCATTGAAAGCTGTGTAAGCCAATTTAATCTGCCCACTGTTTTATTTACTAAAAATAGCCATAAAGACACCATTAAAAGTGCCATAGATGCTGGGGTGACAGCTTATATTGTGGATGGGATCGATCCTTCAAAATTAGAAAATATTTTAGAAATCTCGATCGAACAGTTTCGTAAACACAAAAAATTGCTCACAGACTTACAAGACACTAAAAATAAACTGGCTGACCGTAAAGATGTGGAGCGTGCGAAAGTCTTGCTGATGCAATTACATGGACTATCTGAAGATGATGCCTTTCAATTGCTGCGTAAAAATGCCATGAGCCACCGTATGACCATCGGTGAAATGGCAAGACGTCTGTTGGATGCTCAACAGCTTTTACAATCTCAACTCAAGGACTAAGTCATGGCTCAACTCGAAAAGTCGCAACTTCATCTGGGCTATATTCCACTTTTAGACTGTGTTGCTTTACTGTGGGCTAAACAACGCGGTTTTTTTGAAGAAGTGGGCTTAGACGTGAGCTTAGTCAAAGAAGCATCTTGGGCAAGTTTAAGAGATCGTTTGGCTTTTGGTTTCCTAGACGCAGCACATTGCTTATCTGCTATGTTGCCTACTGCCGCACTCGCTCAAGATCAACTAGGTATTCCGCTACAAACCCCTCTCGTCTTAAGCTACAACAGTGCTTTTATCAGCTTAAGCCAAAAACTATGCTACGCGCTTGATATCAAAAAAACTGACGATGCAGCCACCACTGCACAGAAATTCTTTAGTGCCATGCAGCATGAACAGTATCTTCCGATTGCCCATGTGTTTAAGCAGTCTATTCATCATTATTGTTTACGCGAGTGGTTGGCGTTGGCCAATCCTGAGTTTGCCAAACGCGTACATTTACGCACTTTACCGCCGCCCTATATGGTGGAAGCCATTTCAAATCAATTGATCGATGGTTTTTGTGTTGGGGAACCTTGGAACACACAAGCGGAAATTCAAGGCTATAGCCAAATCATTGCGACTGGCTCAGACATTATTCCTCGCGTCGCAGACAAAGTACTGGCTGTGACTCAAGAATGGGCTATCTCCAATCCCAATACGCTTGCAGCCCTCGTCCAAGCCATCCAAAAAGCACAAGTTGAACTTAAACAAATGCAAGATCTTGAGCCTGTTTGGCAAGTCTTGGTCGATTACAACATCATTCGCTTTGCATGTTCAGCAAGTGTTCACGTCGAAAAATATCACCTGATTCAGAACATCATTCGTGGTTTTATTCCCAAACAAGCCCAGCCGCAAGTTTCGGATTTTGTTTGGCTCACACAGCAAATGCAAAAATGGGATGATGTAAATTTAGAGAGTGATGAAATTCACGGTATTAGTGAAAATTGCGTCATTCAAACAAAGACTTGATTTTTTAAATTATTACTACATGTTACTTAAGACGTAATTACGCACTATTTTGAAACATTTATTCTGAATAATATTTTGAAGTAAATCTGCGATCTAACTTTACTGCCACTTTATTGGGCATTTTTCTTTAGCTTCCATTTATCTGAGCGCACTATTTACTCATGCGAAAAGCACGCTAATATCTTTTAAAACATGAAAACAATAGATAAATAATCTTCATCACAACTTCTTTTTAAACGTCAAACCAACCCAAGGACAGCGGGGTGTATTATGTTTACCGAGGAAAATCGACATGTTTCTTTATTACATGCGATTAACAAAATACTGATTAAAGACTGGGATCCCCTGCGGATCTATCGTAATCCTGCACTACAAGATGAATATGAGGAATACTTACCCAGTTTATTTCGGTTCATTTGTGAACAAGCCAGTGAAACTGAAATTTTTGAATATTTATGGTGGGTGGAAAATAAGGTTATGGAAGTCAAAGGGAATAAGACCCATACTTTAAAAATTGCACATTTGTTGAAAGATTTACAGGAAGACTAAGCAGATTTTACGCATGTAAATGCTCAATCAAATCGGTCACCATGCTGCTGTTGACGCAATACTCTTAAGTCTTTAAGCCCAGTATAAATTTCTGCTGCAATCAGGTCTCGGAACTGCTGTAAGTGTTCTAGGTTTTCAATATGCATCAAACGTTGTCTGGGCATAAACTTAAAATAAAAAGGCAATCGTTTCGGAATCAAATGTTTCGGTAAAGATGGGATCACCTCCCCTTTACGCAGCAAGCGACTTAACTGCGGCACTTGTAGCAACTTTTGAAAATATTGGTGCTGAACCACTTTATTTGCATCAAAACCAATATCAAAGACTTCATCTCCGCCTAACGCGGCAAACGGCACGATGTCATAGCCAAATTCTTGAGCGAGCTTTAAAAAGCCGTAGCGCTGTTTCCAAATCAGTTGATACTGTTCGCCCTCACGTTTTAGAACTTCGCGTCCGCCACCAGGAAAAACCAAAATAGAATAGCCTTGTTGCATGGCTTCACGCACATAGGCTGGAACGCCATCGACCGCACCAAATTTTTTCACCACACTGCGCCACAGTGGCAAATAAAAATGGCTATGATCAGCAATACTGACCACAGCCACTTGATGCTCATTGTAGAGATAATCAATCAACATAGGTGAATCAAGCACACCATACATAGAATGATTTCCTACATACATTGCAGGTTGAGATGCATCTAACTGTTCAGCACCGATAAATGTCGGTGTGAAATAAACTTTGGATAAAGCACTCAGGCGTTTAATCCATTTTGCATCATGCTCAACCTGCAACATACGGGCTTATGCGACGTGTTTTTTCACAAGCACAGCACCAACAGAGTAACCTGCACCGAATGAACACAAGACACCGTATTCACCATCATTGACTTGGTCTGCTGTGCGGTGCAACGCAATAATGACACCTGCTGAAGAGGTATTTGCAAACTCATCTAAAATGATCGGTACTAAATCAGGCTGAGCATTTTCTTTGCCCACAACCAATTTCAAAATCAGCTCATTCATGCTGGCATTGGCTTGGTGTAACCAGAAACGCTTCACATCAGTCGGTGCAATGTTGTTTTTCTCAAGTTGCGCTGTAATCATTTTGGCAACCAGTGGGCAAACCTCTTTGAACACTTTACGACCGTCTTGAGCGAAACGATTATTTTCAATGTCTGCATCGACTTCACTTAAGTTTAGGAAACCAAAGTTATTGCGGATGTTGTTTGAGAACTGGGTAAATAAGTTAATGTCTTCAATTTCAAAACCAGTTTTGCTGTCGGTTTCTTCAATGATTGAAGCCGTTGCAACATCACCAAAGATAAAGTGGCAATCACGTGAACGGTAGTCGGTATGACCAGAGGTGATTTCTACATTCACCAATAATACACGGCGTCCGCCCGCTTTAATCGCATCATACGCTTGTTTAATGCCAAAGGTTGCGGCTGAACATGCCACGTTCATGTCGTAGGCATAGCCTTGAATACCCAATGCTGTTTGGATTTCAATTGCAACAGCAGGATAAGCACGCTGTAAATTAGAACACGATAAAATTACGACATCGATATCTTCTGCAGTCACGCCTGCATTTTCCATCGCTTGTTTTGCAGCGATTACGCCCCATTCGGCTTGAATCGAGAGTTCATCATTTGAACGCTCATGTAACAATGGACGTAAACGCTTCGGATCTAAGATCCCTGTTTTCTCAACCACATAACGACGTTTTACACCAGATGCTTTTTCAATAAACTCTGCGCTTGACCCACGACGGGCTTCCAACTCGCCCGAAGCAATTTTGTCAGCATTGTCTAGGTTATACTGTTCCACATAAGCATTTAAACTTTCAACTAACTCTTCATTGGTAATGATGTCTTCAGGATGATAAAGACCCGTACCTGTAATGCGGATGCCCATGTAAAACTCCTTCTTTAAATTACCTATATCTTAACTGATTCCAAGTTTTTCCCATACTTTTTGCAAGCGAGTCGGAGAAATGGGCATCTTTGTCTTCATCGGTTGAGAGAATAAAGAAATCCGAAACTCCTCAACCATGAAATACAATTCTTTAAGGCGAGTGTCATTTTTAAACTTAAATAATTTTTCCATCCACGGGTCAACTTGATCAATGGCAGAATTATCCCTCTGTAGGTTATTGGGCAGGCGCTCCAAACGCAAGACCAATGCTTTCAAATATCGAGGAAATTCAAGCCAGATGTCGGAAGATTTCACATAAACAAAGTTTGATAAGCACATCAAATCTAGCTGATCTTCAACATCATCAATATTTTTCCCAAACACTGCATCATCTAAGACCAACAACTTTCGACGTATATCCTGCCATTGAATATAGATCTCTGTCACATCTGCCAGTGCTTTTTGCCCATGGGTCAGAAAAGTTTTTTTGACATTTGTAACTAAGTTTTCAAATTCTTGTGCATTAACAGGCAGTTCATGAATCGACATTTGCAGTGTGGCATAAACTAACATTTGCTCCAGCTGCGCCTTATCGCCCAAAGGTGAATACGCCAATGCCAACGGTTTGGAAATTTGCTTTTTCAACTGACGGACCAAATCCCCTAGTTGTATATGCACCAAACGAAGTACACCCTCGCGGTGCTGTTTAATCGCCTCAGCTTGATCATTAAAAGTCTGAATCACGACACCGGACTCATCCTTTTGTTCCAATACTGCAAAGGCCTTGGTCGGGACTAAAGCTTGATACTGCTTCACCACCACGCCCGTCACTTTTTGTGATGCTTCAAACACAAAATTTTCAGGAAAAGCTTGAAACTCTCCTTTGAGCTGTTTGACTGGACTATGGGTTTCCGTTCGGCAGCGCGCTTTTAACTCAGACAAGTCACGACCTTGTTCAATCACACGGCCTTTGTCATCAATGACTTTAATCAGCGGCAATAAATATTGTTCAACCCGATCAAAGCTAAAGTCTTTCTCAGTGATTTGTTCACCACGTAGCTGGAAGGCTAAAAAACTAAAAATATGCTGCTGCAAATGCATCGCATCTACTTTCGCCATTAGCTTTGCAGCCGTATCAGGGATAGGCACCAAATGACGTCGTTTATCTTTAGGCAGCGCCTTGAGTAACGCCTCCATTAAATCCTGACGCCAACCGGGAATACCCCAAGACCACAAGTTTTCATCCACCTGAGGCAAAGCTTGCAACGGAATTTTTACTGTTGCACCATCTTCGTCATGGCTTGGATCAAAACGGTAACTGGCCGCAAGGCGCAGTTCGCCATTGCGTAAAAAATCAGGAAACTGCTGCGTGGTTGGACGGTCATTCATCCACAGCGCATCATCATCGATAAATAAATAACGTGGGTTTTGCGGTTCAACCGTTGCACGCCAGTCTTCAAAACTACGACGGCTTGCGACCTCTTCAGGAACTTTAGCCGCATAAAACTGGTAAATGGTTTCTTCATCTACCACCAAATCACGGCGGCGTAGCTTATCTTCGACCCGCTCTACTTCTTCAAGTTTAAGCAGGTTGTGTTTTAAAAATGGTGGCGTAAGGCCCAAATGCCCTGTCGTCAGTGCATCTCGAAGGAAAATTTCATGTGCTGCAACATGGTCGACTTTTTCATAGTTGATTTGACGTTTCGGCTCAATAATTAAGCCAAATAGTGAAATTTGGTCATAGGCATTGACCACACCTGCTTTTTTCGACCAGTGTGGCTCAAAATAGTGGTGCTTCAGCAAATCACCTGCTGCAAGCAAAATCCACTCAGGTTCAATTTTTGCCAGTGTACGAATGTAGACCTGTGAGGTTTCTACCATCTCAAAAGCCATGACCCAAGGCGTATTGGTCTTATGTAAGGTAGATGCTGGAAAAATGCGGGCCTTTTGCTGACGCACCGCCATAAACACATTGCGTTCATCGGTTTTATTGGCAATAAAAGACAACAAACCTGTTAAAAGTGCACGGTGTAAATTTTCATAACTGGCTTTTTTCTCATTAAAAGACAGCTTTAAGCCTTTTGCCAAATCAACCAATTGCTCATGAGTTTTCTTCCACTCACGTAGACGCAACCAACTTAAAAAGTGATTACGCGCAAAAGTACGGCGTTTGTTTTCACTCATGTCTCGGTTGGCAACCAGCGCTTCCCAAAGTTTGATATAAAATAAAAAGTCAGAATCGGCTTCACGGAACAACGCATGTTTTTGATCTGCCTGCATTTGTTTATCCGCAGGGCGTTCACGTGGGTCTTGTACGGCTAAAGCAGCAACAATCACCAAGACTTCATTCAACACACCAAAATGTGCTCCACCCAAAATCATACGGGCCAAACGTGGGTCAATTGGCATTTTGGCCATTTGTTGACCAATTTTGGTTAAATCTCCTTTACTTCCCCCTTTGGAAAAGGGGGACTGAGGGGGATTGACTTCAGATGAATCTCCCCCACCCCCTCTTTGCAAAAGAGGGGCTTTACTTTTCTCCGTCATAGCCCCAAGTTCAACCAACAACTTACGACCATCGTTGACTAAACGATGATCTGGCGGCTCAATAAAATCAAAATCTTCTAAAGCACCTAGCCCTAAACTTTGCATCTGCAAAATAACTGAAGCTAAGTTCGTTCGCTTAATTTCGGGTTCAGTAAACTCTGGGCGGCTTTGAAAGTCTTCCTCAGAATACAAACGAATACATACACCTGGGGCAATACGACCACAACGGCCTTTACGCTGATTTGCCGCTGCTTGCGAAACCGCTTCAATCGGTAAACGCTGTACGCGTGAACGATAGTTATAGCGAGAAATACGCGCAAAACCACTGTCAATCACATAACGAATATTGGGTACAGTCAACGCTGTTTCTGCAACGTTGGTGGCGATAATAATGCGTCGCCCACCACCCGATGGATTAAAGATTTTTTGTTGTTCAGCCAAGGCCAAGCGCGCATACAAAGGTAAAATTTCTGTATGTCGCGGCCCATGCTTTTGCAAAGTTTCTTGTAACTCACGGATCTCTTGTTCGGTACTGGCAAAAATTAAAGTATCGGCATATTCAGGATGGCCTTTTTCTTGTGCATCCCGAAAACATTCCTCTACAGCTTGCACGACAGCACGAGGTAGATTTTCTTCAAAGTCATCAAACTCATCATCATCACTACCGACAATGCTCATCTCAGATACAGGGCGATAACGTAGTTCGACTGGAAAGCTACGACCTTCTACTTCAAAAATAGGTGCATTATTAAAGTACTGACTAAAACGGTTTACATCTAAAGTTGCGGAGGTAATGATGACTTTTAAATCTTTACGGCGAGGCAAAAGCTGTTTGAGATACCCCATGATAAAGTCGATATTGAGCGAACGCTCATGCGCTTCATCGATAATAATGGTGTCGTATTTATTGAGATAACGGTCATTGGCCAGCTCTGCCAGCAAAATACCATCCGTCATTAAACGGACGATCGAATCCTGCGACCCTTGTTCATTAAAACGAACTTTAAAAGAAATTGACTCACCAAGTTTTTCACCAACTTCTTCCGAAATACGCTGAGACACACTACGTGCAGCCAAACGACGTGGCTGTGTGTGACCAATCAGACCGGTTAAACCACGACCCGCCAACATTGCAATTTGCGGTAGCTGTGTGGTTTTACCCGAACCCGTCTCCCCTGCAACGATAATCACTTGATGCTCTTGAATGGCATCAATTAACTTATCTGCATACTGCGTAACAGGCAGGTCTTGATTCAGTTTAATATTCGGAATGCGTTCAATACGCTCTAGAACTTTTAAATGCGACTGTTCAAATAATGCTTGATATTGCTTTTCGTTGGCATCTTTTCCTTTTTTGAGTCGGTTTAAACGATGACGGTCTTTGACCATCACCAATTGCTCTATATTTAAAGGACGCTGCACAGAAAAAATACCTACATCAAAAACATCAATCGCTTAGTTTACGTGGTAATACAGCGAAGCGAAAGTACAGCATAATTTTTTAATTTTAACTTTTTTTCAAATATCCCCTTGAATTTTAAGCCTAGGGGCATCATGTCTGTAGACGAGTTGCGGAATAGATGATTTTGTCATTTGGTCATCATATTTATCATGCTAAATGAACAGAATGATCACATTCGCTGAAATAGTCTGGAGCAAGATTCGGTTTTTCCGATTCTTGTAATGTAAAAATACTGTTTCAGCAATAACAAAAATTTCGATACCCTATTCAACATTAAATACAAACCCCAATCATGGAGACAATGATGAGCTTGATTAATACTGAAGTAAAACCATTCGCAGCTACTGCATATCACAACGGTCAATTTGTTGACGTAACTGAAGCAGATCTTAAAGGCAAATGGTCTGTAGTATTCTTCTACCCAGCTGACTTCACTTTCGTTTGCCCAACTGAACTTGGTGACCTTGCTGACAACTACGCTGAATTCCAAAAATTAGGCGTGGAAATCTACGGTGTTTCTACTGACACTCACTTCACTCACAAAGCTTGGCACGACACTTCTGAAGTTATTGGTAAAATCCAATACCCATTAATCGGCGACCCAACGTGGACTCTTTCTAAAAACTTCGACGTTCTAATCGAAGCTGCTGGTCTTGCTGACCGTGGTACTTTCGTAATCGATCCAGAAGGTAAAATCCAGATCGTTGAAATCAACGCTGGTGGTATTGGTCGTGATGCTCAAGAATTACTTCGTAAAGTTAAAGCAGCTCAATACGTTCACGCTCACCCAGGTGAAGTTTGCCCAGCTAAATGGAAAGAAGGCGAAGCAACTCTTGCTCCTTCAATCGACCTAGTAGGTAAAATCTAATCTAAATTAGATTGAACACATAAAAAACCACGCTTTTTAGCGTGGTTTTTTATGTCCAAGATAACAGTACAATATGACAAGAAAGAGAAAAATACAGAACAATAAACACCTGTCCTCTATGCGCTGTAAATGATTCATGACTGGAATTCAGTGCGTGTACCCGCTACAGTAGAATGAATACATGCAGCTCTTTGAAGAAGAAAGATGACTTATCAAGTTCATATGATTGATGTGAAAAACCAACTCCAAAACTATATTTGGCTGCTGGAACACAGCTCATCAAAACAAGTCGTGGTGGTTGATCCAACTGAGGCTGGATTAGTTGAAGATTATTGCACTGAACATGGCTTAAACATTGCTCAAATTTGGCTGACTCATTGGCATAAAGACCATATTGGCGGTGTCTCCGACCTGATTGCGAGTCGGAATATTCCTGTGTATGGGCCACGTGAGGAATTATCTAAAATTCCATTCATCACCCATGCATTGATGGATGATGACTATTTC
Source organism: Acinetobacter sp. P1332 (assembly GCF_044057475.1). Classification (NCBI taxonomy): domain Bacteria; kingdom Pseudomonadati; phylum Pseudomonadota; class Gammaproteobacteria; order Moraxellales; family Moraxellaceae; genus Acinetobacter; species Acinetobacter sp. P1332. The sequence continues at coordinate 1,165,849 of NZ_CP171157.1, read as the reverse complement.
TCATTTCATGATTTACATGTCGACGTTTTAGCAGTTCCTGGCCACACACTAGGCCATATTGTGTACTTTATCGAATCCATCCAGACTTTATTTTGCGGTGACACCCTGTTTGCTATGGGCTGTGGGCGAGTGTTTGAAGGTACACATGAGCAGATGTACCATTCGCTCAATCGTTTAGCGGCTTTACCTGCCGAAACCAAAGTCTATTGTACGCACGAATACACGCTCTCTAACGCGAAGTTTGCCATCCATGTTGAACCAGACAATATCGCCATTCAAGAACGTTTAGACCGTGTCGAAACCATGCGTTATTTGGGGCAATGTACCCTTCCAAGCAGTATTGAGATCGAACTCGAAACCAATCCTTTTTTACGTACAGAAAATGTTGAAGAGTTTAAACGACTGCGTGATCTGAAGGATCAATTTTAATTGGTCTCCGCCTTCTAGAGACTGCTGACTAACGCAGTCTCCTATTATGTATGTATGCTTCTATTGAGTTATAACGATCAGTTTGGGCTCCCACCCTTAACCTTTGAGCTCTCAAAATTTCAACCTACGCAGTTTCAAGCCACACGATGCCTGAATCGAATGATCACGAGCAAGGCTGTTTGAAAATACTGTCACAAAAAACCCAGCCTTTGAAAAAAATCATTACATTTCTATTTATGACAAAATACTTCTCTATCACGAACGCACATAATTCTATTGTATTGAGACTCATCTCAAAATATTATTATTTTCATCATGATAAAATTATTTTAAACAATGAAAGACTCTCGTTTATGCTTTCTATACGTTTTCGCCTTAGTTTAGATTGCTTTAAAAAGAGACAAAAACAAAAATATATAAAAAAATCCCCTTTAAAAAAGCGTGAAATATCCCTATTAATAATTTATCAGTGAAAAAGGAATATCCTCGTGAAAAAAGTAGTGAAAGCAAAAAACCTCATCGCCTTTCGTATTTGGCTAGAGAAATTAGGTTATTCAGTTAAAACTTTAGCAGACAACCGTGGCTTTACTTTTAGCTTTAAAAAAGAATATGGACTGGTGACTTGCGACCTAGCGGGCAATAACTTAGCCATGCAGCTCGGTGAAGAATTCGAAGACCATTTGAAAGCCTAAAATTGCTCCATACTTACTTCGCGTGATGAATCAAAATTTAGCCCCTTAAAGGGGCTTTTTTTATATATGAATCATCTATTAAATTTTAGGCAATAAAAAAGCAAGGTTTTATACCTTGCTTCATTACTGATGGTGGGGACGGAGAGACTCGAACTCTCACACCTTGCGGCGCTGGAACCTAAATCCAGTGCGTCTACCAATTTCGCCACGTCCCCATCAGGGTGCTAACTTTGCGTTAGACTTTAAGTTGGCAGAGGATCAAGGATTCGAACCTTGACGAACGGTTTTGGAGACCGTCATGCTACCATTACACCAATCCTCTATTGCCTTATAAACCATCTTAATTCAAATGATTTATGGTGGGGACGGAGAGACTCGAACTCTCACACCTTGCGGCGCTGGAACCTAAATCCAGTGCGTCTACCAATTTCGCCACGTCCCCAATGGCTGTGTATATTATAGCGATAGACACTATATGACAAGCGCTTTTATAAGCAATCACCCGCTTTTCTGTCATAAAATCAGCAGTTGAATCTATTTTTATGCTCGATCTATATAAAAAGGCTATTCAGCTCTTCACTAAATTTTAGGCAATAAAAAAGCAAGGTTTTATACCTTGCTTCATTACTGATGGTGGGGACGGAGAGACTCGAACTCTCACACCTTGCGGCGCTGGAACCTAAATCCAGTGCGTCTACCAATTTCGCCACGTCCCCATCAGGGTGCTAACTTTGCGTTAGACTTTAAGTTGGCAGAGGATCAAGGATTCGAACCTTGACGAACGGTTTTGGAGACCGTCATGCTACCATTACACCAATCCTCTATTGCCTTATAAACCATCTTAATTCAAATGATTTATGGTGGGGACGGAGAGACTCGAACTCTCACACCTTGCGGCGCTGGAACCTAAATCCAGTGCGTCTACCAATTTCGCCACGTCCCCAATGGCTGTGTATACTATAGGGATCATTTTCGCATGACAAGCAATTTTTAAGAAAAACACACTCATTTGATTAAATAAGAAACAAAAACTTTATACTTGGCTTTTTCTCATTCAATTTCAGTCATTAAGCATCGTTTTGCAGCCATGGTATTTTGCCATCTTTGGCTTTTTTGCTTAGCTAAAAGTCCATGTAATAATGGACTAAAACCCTGAAAAGGTTCTGGAAGTGCTATCTTCAAAAACTGACAGTGTAAATACGCCCAATCTTGGTAGCTTGATGCCTGCAAACGTTGATCAGTCAACCACTCAAGTAGAATGATCCCGAGTGCATACAGGTCGGTTTGTACGGTCTTTGCTTTACCATGAAATAATTCAGGTGCCATATAGCGCGGTGTCGCCGTTAGAGCCTTTTGACAGCTTATTTCACCAATTCTTTGGCTCTGCTCAAAATCAATTAATTTACATGTAGAACCGTCTAACAAAAAATGCGAAGCTTTTAAATCAGCATGAATCCACCCCATCTGATGTAATTCTTCAACTGCATTCAGCATTTTAAAAATGATATGAATGACATGATCACGACTTAACTGATGGGGATTCGCCATAAGTAATGATGGAACATCTTTTAAGATGAGTGCGACTTTCACCTGCTCTGAGTGAAGCTCAAAATTTTCAAGGATTTGCACTTCAGGCAAGAACTTCGGCAGTTGCAGCATCGCAAGTGCATGTTGATAAAAACTAAGTTCAGTGTCAAAGCCGTTAATTAGCGCCACATGCTCTGATAGCGACTGATACTTTAACCAATACCCCTGCCCTGCAACTTCAAAGCGATAAAGCCTTCGCCCCCAGCCCAAACGCTGAGTCGGAGTATGAAGCGACATCGCGAGAGCATTTAATTCTTGACGATTAAACTGCCAAGAATTCGGATTCATTCATCTCTGCCGTATCCAATGCAGTTAAGACCTCTAAACAATGTTGTATAGTTTTCCCGACACGAGCATGTGTTTCAATCATTGAGATTTTTGGCCAAGTTGCACGTTCGCCTTCACGTTGTAAGAGTTTAAATAAGTGTGGTCTTGGATTTTGCAGCATATAGCTATAATGGCGCAGGCCATATTTCCCTACAATGTTTACATCGCCATAATAACGCTGATCGACCACGCCATAGCCATGATCCAGTAAACGACGAATCGGTGGAATCATACCCACACGCTCACGGGCAAAGTCCATCACCCCTTTACTAATCACTTTACCCTGTCTGCGTACAATCCGTTCAGGCCAGCTCAACATGTCTTTCCGAAACCGCGCTTCATCTGACTGCATAAACGGCACCACATGCGGGTTCACTTGACTGGCAATGGTGTAGTTTAAATTGTATAAACGCGCCATTTTTTCCTGCGGAAAATCGCTACGCACGCTGCCATCAACCCAGCGAGTAGAAGACATATAGGGGGTATATAAGCCATCATGTCGTTTACTGGTGAGCTTGACTGGCGGAAATAGAATCGGCACTGCACAAGACGCGAGTACCGCACTCCATACCAATAAGTCAGGTGAAGTAAAGGTATTCATAATGCGTGGATTTTGTGAGGCATCATAAGGCGCAACCGCGACATTGTTATACAAGCCTGACTGCTTAAATGCCTCTTCAAAGGTAACGTCACCCAAATTTGCAATTAAAAAGTTTTTTAAATGCTTTACATCCGCTAAGCCGCCATTGCCCTTTAAGACCTCACGAAAGCCTCGAAACTGAAATGCGTCGGTGAAAAAGTTTTCACCATTTAAGATGCTCAGCATTTCTGCAGGCGTTGCTCGCCCCAGCATCGCTGTCATAATGGCACCCGCACTTGAACCAGACAGTACTTTCGGCATCAGGTCTTGCTCAAGCAAAGCCTTGCACACACCTGTATGAAACAGTCCTAATGTTGCACCACCTGAAAACATCATGGCCGGTTGGCCAAAGGCCTTTTGGCAGTGCTGAAAAAATTCAATTTTTTGCTGTTTATCTAAACATTGGCAATCCGTAGATGCTACAAATGCTAAACCCAAACTGACTTCTTCAATATAGTCTTCAATAATTTTTTTGGTGCCGACATAGGTTGCGGTAAACAACATGGGATGAGCAATATTGGCAATGTCGTAACTCAAACCTTCTCGTAGCAGGTACATCAAATCAGTCGTACGCTTTTGTTGGCGATAACGCTTCAACAAACCCAAACGATGGGTAATCACTTCTGCATCGAAATAAGGTGAACAGTTGTCATACTTCCACTCTTGCGCCCCTGACTCTTCATCAATTCTAAGTGCAATGCTTTTCCACTCAGTATAGTTGTCTGCCTGAGCCAATTGGTTTTTCAGTTTTTTGATTCGATAGGCTTGGTGCGGGTTGATTTCCCGTGTGAAATCTTTAAACAACATATTCATCCTCACCCACTTTTTTTGTTTTCCTAAAATTTCACTGACACGTTCAACCGTCAGTCTAACTGACTATGTGCAAATTATGTGAGCATTACAATTGCCATTTCAACCCTAAAATTGGCAAATCTACTCCACGTTAAGGGTTTGATGCGACTAAATCGGATGTTAAGATCGACGACAAGTGTAATTATAAGCTGATTAATCATGGCGACCATTGACCTACCGAACAATATCTTAGAAGCACTATCGACTGTACTCCAACAACTACAGCAAAGCCTACCAGAAGTTAAACAAGCACCTGATTTTTCAGCGATTGCCTTTAAATGGGAAAATGGCGAGTTAAAAGCCATTCATCAACTCAAACGAATCGAATTAAATGACTTAAAAGGCATTGAGCGTCAAAAAGAAAAAGTACTGCAAAACACAGAACAGTTTCTCAATGGTTTACCTGCCAATGACGTCCTGCTTACTGGCTCTCGCGGGACAGGCAAGTCCTCTATTGTGCGTGCTTTATTAACGGAATACGCAGAGCAAGGCTTAAGGCTGATTGAAATTGAACGTGATGATTTATCCGAACTGCCTGAAATTCAAAAGCTAATTGCAGAGCGCCCTGAAAAGTTTATTGTGTATTGTGATGACTTGGCTTTTAACGCCGAAGATGAAAACTATCGCAGTTTAAAAAGTGTGCTAGATGGGTCTTTGCAGTCAGTTTCAAGTAATTTTATTATTTATGCCACCAGTAACCGTCGTCATTTGCTGCCTGAGTTTATGCATGAAAACACGCCTGTGACTCGAGTCGACGTACCGCAGTACACTGAACTACATCCACAAGAAGCGATTGAAGAAAAAATTTCACTCTCCGATCGTTTTGGATTATGGCTCTCTTTTTATCCAATGGATCAAAACTTATATTTGGACATTGTGCAGCACTACTTAGCAAAAGCTCAAATCGCCATGGACGATATGGTACGAGCCGAAGCGCTTCGTTGGTGTCAAGCACGTGGACAACGCTCTGGACGTGCCGCGTATCAATTTTCTAAACACTGGGTCGGTTCACAACAATTAAAGCAACTTTAGTATAAAAATACTAATAGGAACTTAAGTATATATTTTATCTAATTTTTTACGACTAACAGTTCAGTCTAATCAAAGAAATAACCCAAATTCCGCATTAGAATTTGGGTTATTTCTTTGAAAAAATGAGGGATGAATATCAGTTCAAATAGGTTTGATCTGATTATTGATATTTATCTAAGTTTGTTTCTGGCCCATCTTTGACCACAGCTTGCGCTTTTGCATAACTCTCCATTAAGCATTTATATTCTGGGCAGACATGATCTGAAAGAATTTCGGCAAAACGGGAGCCTTCAGGACGGTTCCAAGTACGCATTAACTCGGCCACAATCGCAAAATTATCGGTTGGAATTGCGCCCGCTTGGGTCACACGAGCAATTTATGTATCTGTGGCTAATTTACTCCAGTTACCTGATGCATCCACAACACAATAGACGTTATAACCTTCTTTACGAGCGCTTACAGCAGGGAAAGTCATACATACACTGGTCAGCGTTCCAGCAATAATCAGTGTCTTTCTGCCCGTTTTTTTAACTTCATCTACAAATAATGGATTGTCCCAAGTATTAATTTGTCCAGTCCGTGGTACATAAACTGCATGCGGAGCAAAGTGGTGAATTTCAGGAATTAAAGGGCCATTGGGGCCATCAGGTACAGAAGCCGTAGTAATTACAGGTATATTTAATAAAGTTGCCGCTTTTGCAATTGCAATCACATAATTGCGTAAGTCGGGTACAGGTACATCGCGTACGGTATTAAAAAGTCCACTTTGATGATCAATCAGTAGAATTATCGAATCATCAGGGTCTAGCATTCCATTAGTAGCCGCCATGGGTAACACCTCTAAAATTTTCTTCTAATTATGTACTTCCATTGTTGTAATGAAAGTTCCTAAGACAGACCGTCATAGCTTTGTGATTTATACGACCAAGATATTTTTAACGAAATCTACATCTGCATTTCATATAAACTAAAGAATATCCTTAAGCTCAGGAAGCTAAATCATGTTACGTGTTGTAATTGGCCTTCGTGGCTTTGAGTTTTATCCCCGTATAGAAATAAAAACTTAAGAAAAATATAAATTCTCAATATTAATCAATATCTTAAAACCATATAAAATAGAATTTCAATTGAAGTCAAAATACTCAAAGTTTTAATCTTTTGAGATCAATCAAAAACTACGCTAGGCATACTTATCCCCAATTTCTATGGATAAACCTATGGGTAAATACTTTTAACTTGATGCTAAGCTACATTTAAATGAGTCAAAAAAATATTCTTAGAGTCTAAGCAGAGCATTTTTAACATCCCTTTGGTAAGACCTAAATGTAAAAAGCCCAACATTTCGTCGGGCTTTAGGCTTATCAAATGAAAGTCTTAGACTTCACTGGGATTGGTCAACTCAGTCATTGGCCAGCGAGGTGTTGTCGTTACAGCCAAACCGTCATGCTGCCCTGCTTTTAAGCGCTGATAACCAGCAAAAGCAATCATAGCGCCATTGTCCGTACAAAGTGCAGGTTCGGCATAGTAAACCTGAGCACGAATCTTGGTTAAATCTGCTTCCAAACGCTCACGTAAACGTTTATTTGCACTAACACCACCTGCAATCACTAAACGTTTCAAACCTGTTTGCTTCAACGCTTTCACAGATTTTTTAACTAAGGTATCCACGATGGCTTCTTGGAAACTCGCTGCAATATCCGCATCACGGTTTTCGTCACCGAGTTTTTTCATTTGCACAGATACGGCTGTTTTTAACCCACTGAATGAAAACTCCAAACCTTGATGCAGCATTGGGCGTGGGAAAGCAAAGGCATTCGGATCACCTTGCTCAGCCAGTTTTGAAATATTTGGGCCACCTGGATACGGTAATCCCATCATTTTCGCAACCTTATCAAAGGCTTCACCTGCAGCATCATCAATCGACTCCCCCAACAATTCATACTGTCCAATCCCATAGGCAGCCATCAATTGAGAATGTCCGCCTGAGACCAAAAGTGCTACAAAAGGAAATTCTGGCGGCGTTTCCGATAAAAGTGGTGCCAACATATGCCCTTCCATATGATGCACACCAATTGCAGGTTTATTTAAAGCAAAGGCCAAAGTTCGACCAAACAGCGCGCCTGTCATCAGCGCACCCATCAGACCAGGGCCACGCGTATATGCCACGGCATCAATTTCAGATTTTTTTACACCACTTTCTTCAAACAGTTGATTCATTAAAGGAATCAGCTTACGCACATGGTCACGCGATGCCAACTCCGGCACCACACCACCATACTCTGCATGCAGTTTAATTTGGCTGTACAGCACTTGCCCACGCAAACCCGACTCGCTGTCATAAAGGGCAAGTCCTGTTTCATCACAAGATGTTTCTAAGCCTAAAACGATCATTAAACTGCCTATAACCTGTATCAAATCTATTGCGTGAACCATTATAGACTTGTGGTATGAGATGTAAATGAGTAAAATACTGACCTTCACTTGTGATCAGGGCAATGTCGCCCAGATCTTATCCATAACTTAATGAGGATTCTTCATGCCACAAGTTAAATTGAAAGAAGGCGAACCAGTAGACGTAGCTATCCGTCGTTTCAAACGTTCATGCGAAAAAGCGGGCGTTTTAGCTGACGTTCGTAAGCGCGAATTCTACGAGAAACCAACTCAAGAACGTAAGCGCAAAAAAGCTGCTGCTGTTAAACGCTACCAAAAGAAATTGGCGCGTGAATCAGTACGTACTACTCGCCTTTACTAAGATTAATTTGTGATTGACTGCCTGGACTAAATAATGACTACTTTAAAAAGCCAAATAACTGAAGTTTTGAAAGCCACTATGCGTGCTAAAGAAATGGATAAGTTAACGGTAATTCGTGGTCTACAGGCAGCAATTAAGCAAATCGAAGTCGATGAGCGCAAAGAACTTGACGACGCTCAAGTTCTTGCGGTCATTGAAAAACAAATTAAACAACGTAAAGAATCGATCAAAGCCTTTGAAGGCGCTGGTCGAGAAGATTTAGCTAGTAAGGAACAAGCCGAACTTGAGGTTTTATCTCAATTTCTACCAGAAGCTATGACTGAGGAAGAACTTGATTCCATGATTGCGCAAACGATTGCAGCGCAAGAAGCTACTAGCATGAAAGATATGGGTAAGGTGATGAATTCTCTGCGTCCGCTCATAGCCGGGCGCGCCGATCCTTCTCAAGTTTCAGCAAAAATTAAAGCAAAACTGGCTTAATTTAAAAATCTTTAAATCGATTACGTTGAACTGACCTTAAAAAAGGCAGTTCAAAGTTTTACTTTATATAAAAATTATTATTCTTTTTATTTTATCTATTTATTCTCAGCTTCAAAACAGCTTCCGACTCATCTCTGTTTTATCCCTCTATTTGCAATACCACTTTTCTAAGCTCTAAATTGTCGATCCTTTTGCATTTGGGTTAAACGCGTTTTAATGGTCGCTGACATTGATTCATTATCTTTCGCTAAACGCTGAGCATGCAACAAAGATTTAATCGCTTCTTCTTCAAAGCCCGACCAGAACTGCACTTCAGCCCGATAGCGCAAAACATTAATGGTATGCATTGGCGACTTTTTATCTAAACTCGCAGCTTGCTGCATCAGTCTCCACGCATTCATATCACGCGGATTATTTTTCAAAAACCGATTGAGTACAGGCTGCGCAAGCTCAGGTCGATTCTGACGAATGTAAACTTCAGCCAATTTATAATTTAAAGCCCGATTTTCAGGCATGATGCTCGCAGGTGATTGAATCACGGTAAGAGCTTCATTCACCCGATTTTGTCCAAGTAAAATATCAGTTTGAATCAAGGTTTGTAGGTTATGTAATTTCTGATGTGACTTGGCCTGATCTAAGACTTGTTGAGCAAGTTTATAGTCACCTTGTTTAAGGTAAAAACTGGCCAAAGCCAGTTGTGCTGCATAACTGTTACGACTCACCAGCATCTGTAGTTGCTGTTCTGTCGCCTGATTCGAGATCACCATGGTATACAGCTTCAAGATTTCAAAGTCTTCATCACGCCAAGTAGATTTCACTTTAGGCAACTGATTCGCTCTAAGTCTTGCCTCACTCATCCGCTCAGTCGTGAGTGGGTGTGTGAACCAAAAGTCGGGTAAAAAACTCACTCGACTGGTTGCACGGTGCATCACTTCAAAAAAATCAGCCATACTTTGCGGGTTATAACCAGCGCTATACATATACTGCATCCCTATACGGTCAGCTTCACGCTCTTGGTTACGACTATAAGACAGCTGCTTGTCCATGAGTGCGGCTTGCGTACCAACCATGACCGCTGAACCGACATCACCATCGGCTTGAGACGCAACCAAAGCACCAACCAAAATCCCAGCCAGCGCGAGTAACCCCTGCCCCTTAAACGCCTCTTGCGAACGACTGTAGTGGCGCTGTGTGACGTGCGCAATTTCGTGCGCCATTACACCAGCAACTTCATCCATATTACTGGCATTGGTAATCAAACCAGCGTTTAATGCAAACAAACCACCCGGAACTGCAAAGGCATTAATTTGCGGGTCATTAATGACCACCAGACCTATGGGTTGACCAAGTTGGGTTTGACTCAAAATGCTTGAAAAAGCATTCATCAGTTGATCTTCTAGCCACGGATTTTGCGTAACAGGTAGCTGACGCTGTACTTCACGATAAACTTTTTCACCAATATAGCGCTCGTTATATTGATCAATAAAACCTATACCCGAACCAATCTCAGGCACATTAAACTGTGGGGCATTCGTAAGAAATTGACCTTCTGCAAAACCAACAGTCGAAATAAGACTTAAACTGCACGCACACAGAAAACGCTTCAACCCTCACCCCGACTTTATTTAAAGGAATCGAATGAATATAACATTGATAATTGAATGAAAATGCAATGAAGTGTTATCAAATTTTTATCTAAATTCAGGATTCACCACATATTGAGGTTGACCACCTTCCAATGCTTTCACCAAGTTTTGGTAAGCCAACTCAGCCATTTTTTTACGTGTTACAGACGTTGCAGAACCAATATGCGGCAACGTCACCACATTATGCAGCTGAAACAGCACTGAATCTTGCAAGGGTTCTTTCTCATAAACATCCAGCCCAGCTGCAAAAATTTGCTTTTGCTCCAGGGCCTGAATAAGTGCCTGCTCATCCACCACGGCACCACGCGAAATATTTACAAAAACAGCATGAGATTGCATTTTCTTAAAGGCTTCTGCATCAATCAAATGCTGCGTATGCGCGTTTAGATCAACCGCCACAACAATGAAGTCCGATTGCTGTAACAGCTCATCTAATTCGCAAAAACGTGCATTTAGGGGTTGTGCCAATTCTAATTTTTCTCGGCGCCCGTGATACAAAATATTCATATTGAAACCATGAAAACCCCGTCGCGCAATTGCCGCACCAATATTTCCTAAGCCTATAATACCCAATGTTTGACCAAATATTTCCTGACCAAATTGTGCCTGCCCGACAGTACGCGACCACTGACCTGTTTTGGTCCATTGATCTAAATAAGGCACTTGACGTGCCGCACTCATCAACAAAGTAAAGGCCAAATCGGCAGTCGTTTCAGTTAGCACATGAGGGGTGTGACTGAGCCAAATTTTTGCTTGGTTTAAGTAGTTCAAATCATAGTTGTCATAGCCAACACTGACACTAGATATAATTTTGAGCTGTTTCGCCGTTTCTAGGTTGTTTTGATTCAGTAAACGCCCTGCACCAATCATGGCATCCGCATCCGCAACTTGCTCGCGGATTTGCGTATTTACATCACCTGCTTTCGGGTTGATGACCACCACGTGATAACGCTGCTCTAGGCGCTGTAATACTTCTGCATCTATTTGACTAAAAACAACGACTTTCTGCTTCATACCTATTCCATATTTTGTTGTTTTGCTCGCATCATGTGCCACAGGGCTTTTTTAAGTAATGGCTGATCAAGCATTTCTTGTAAGCTTGCTGCTTGTGTGACTTTTATACCATTAGCATTTGGTATAGAGCCCAATGCAATAACAGTTTTACCCTGACTTAAACCATCAAAGAAACCTTGAATATAACTCTGGACACCGCGCCCATCTTGTAAGTTCAACAAAGGAAAAGGCCAAGTCAGCGCATACTTTTGCGCTGGTAAGGCTTGCACAATATTTTGCCACAGCTGCTGCTGCTCCAAGCTCAATTGTGTCGCTTCAATGACCAAGGCGCAGTGCTCCAAGGCAACAGCTTGCAACTGAAAAGCCTCAACATGGATGGCCTCTCGGACAATCTCTTCTTTTAATGCTGTAACAGTTTCTTGTTCAATCGGTTGTGTTGCAATTTCAGCAAGAGGCGCTGGATGTGGAAGCTTATTCTTTACAGGTGGATGTTCAGGAATGCTTTTGGCTTCGGGCTGAGACTGAGGTCGCACAATTTCAGAAATAATCTCAGTCGCGTTTTGATCTCGCCAGATCGATGTGGCTACATTTTGTTGAGACGGCAAAAAATCAGGAACCCACAAATCAATTCCTAAACTCGCCAAAACCTCACGCTGATGCCCGATCATCTTATACCTTCACACTTAATTCAGTGCATATTCTATCGAGAAATGCCTAGAGATGCTGTTCTTTTCACATTATATTCGCATAGACAGTATGCAAATACTAAGAACGCATTAAACCCTCAATTAAACAATCATCAAGCGATTCTTCTTTTGCATTTGTTCAACAATCTCTTCACTGTCAAAACCGAGACGCCAATAGAGCAACTCCAGAACATCCTGCTCATCTTGAGTAATAATGCGGTCATTCCATAAACAAATTTCAGCCACTCCCAAAATACTCAAACGATCTCGCAGCAGCAACCCTGCCATATCATTTAAAATTTCAGCCAAATCAATCGGCTCATCTGAAATTTCCGCATACTGCTCCAACTCTTGCACAGTTAAAACTCGACGCAAGATTTTCTCTCGTACTTCCAGCTGTGTTTCACTATTGATTTGTTGCACATGCAACAAAGCATCAATTAAACGCACAATCTGCGGTTTAACTTCATCTAGGGCCGCAGGTGTATGTACAGGCAACAAATTCAACTCAAACTTGACCCGTTCAAGTAGCAGTGCATCCAACAGTCCAATTTCACCGTCTTCTTGAATAATCCTCGCCAACTTTAATAAAAACTGGCGTGCAATTGTCGCTGGCATGCCACCAATATTTCGGCATGCCTCATGGAAAATTGAAATATGAACACGACCATCTAAGTTTAACAATGAATCAACAATGGCACGGCTGACTTCAGCCTCAGCAGGAATAAACTCACGGAATTGCCGAATCATCAAAATCGCGACCATCAGCTCGCGTGAACCTGTTGCGGTCTGTAAAGCACGCTGAATTAGCTCTGGACGTTCAATATGCGCACGTACTTCAGGGTTAAGCGGTTTAATTGCATCTTTAATGGCAAAACTAATCGGAGACAGTCGTAATAAGGGCAAAGGCTGCGGTGAAGTCCAAGGGGCTTGAAAATCCGCGTACTGCTCTTCTAAGGAACGAAACAAACCAAATAACGGACGGTTGCGCAGTTTTTGTAGATTTTCCAACTGTATCTCTTGAACCAAATTCGGATTCATTTCATAAATACGTTCTTCAATACTTGGATGAATATTCATCCAACTTTGTGCACTTAATGAGTTGGCAAAACACATGTGTGCAATCGACTCAGAATATTCACTGTGAATTTGCGAACCTGCGTGATGCACATAGATACGCATCAAGGTTTGAATATTGGCATCATTTTGCATCAGGCGACGTGTTTTCATATCATTTTTTAAAGTACGCCCCCCCAACGTCAGAAACTTAATGCAGCGGGTAACCAGCACCCCCAAACTACCAATCAGCCAAATCACACCACCTGTTGCGACAAAAGTGGTTTCAAAACTTTGCGATTTTTTATGATGAGTTGAAAATCCCAATTTAGCAATTTTACTGCCCCACTGACTAAAGGTGGTGAGAGCACTATATAGAATTTTTAACCGTGTGTTTTCAGCGGTCTCACCTGATAAAATTTGATTAAACTCATGATTCAATAACCCCGTCAGCTCAAGCTCATCAAGATTTTGCAGGGCGCCCCACGTTAAAATAATCGCAATATCTTTGGGATAAAAACCAGCGGTTAATGCATTCACCCCCACTTCATCGGGCAAAACGTACACAGCAGGCGTTTCAATTAAAAAAGTATCAGCTAGTTTTTCTGTAATTTTCAGTGCAATACTTTCTTCTGGTGTACTTTCAATCAAACTTAAACGTCGTGCACGCAGTTGCTTGGCAAGACTGTGTCCACCCGAACGGAACACATACAACTCATATACCACGGAATAACTCATCACCAAGAGCAATAAACCAATGATATAAATACTCAAGCTGTGCCAAAAAATGCTTTGACTCGAATCAAAATAAAAAACCAGCAGCCCAGCCACAGTATTTAAAATAAATAGCGACAAAAGTACCGCCAGCAAGCAGATACTGGCAGACCACAACATGTTTTTATTCTTTATGATTGAATAACTTACACCCTTCAATGTAAATCCCTTTTCTTACATTGTTTGAATCAAACCATCATAAATGAAAAAAGCGGGAAACTCCCGCTTTTCTCAAATCTAAATCAATTAGACTTCTTTCACACCTGTCAAATCAACGGAAGCTGCATCAATATTGACATCAATATAGCTGTCTTTCTTTTTCGATGTTTCACGACGTTTCGCTTGTAATTCATCTAAATAAGCTTCATCGATACCACCAGCAACATATTTACCATCAAATACCGAGCAATCAAACTCTTGTAAATCTGGCACTTTGCTGGTACGCACAGCTGCTTTTAAGTCTTCCAAATCTTGGAAAATTAGACGATCTGCACCAATAATTTCACGAATTTCTTCAACTGTACGCTCAGATGCAATCAGCTCTTCTTTTGCTGGCATATCAATGCCATACACATTTGGATATTTCACCATCGGCGCAGCAGAAGCAAAGAAGACTTTTTTCGCACCCGCATCACGTGCCATTTGGATAATTTCGTTACACGTAGTACCACGTACAATCGAGTCATCCACCAAAAGTACATTTTTACCTTGGAACTCAAGTTCAACAGGGTTCAACTTTTGACGTACTGATTTTTTACGCAATTGCTGACCCGGCATAATGAAGGTACGGCCAATGTAGCGGTTCTTCATAAAGCCTTCACGGAACTTCACGCCCAACATATTTGCCAGTTCAAGTGCAGAGGTACGCGATGTATCTGGAATTGGGATCACGACATCAATATCGTGCTCTTCACTCCACTCCGTCAGGATTTTCTGCGCAAGCTTTTCGCCCATTTTTAAACGTGCTTTGTAGACTGAAATGCCATCAATAATCGCATCTGGACGCGCAAAGTAAACATATTCAAAAATACATGGGCGGTATTCAGGCGCTTCAGCACACTGCTTGGTAAACATCTGCCCTTGTGAGTCGATAAAGATCGCTTCACCCGGCGCAATATCACGCTCAACTTTAAAGCCGAGTGCCGTAATAGCGACAGACTCAGATGCAATGATATATTCCATACCAGCATCAGTTTCACGCGAACCGTAAATCAGTGGACGAATACCATTTGGATCACGGAAGCCGACTAAGCCATACCCAGTAAGCATTGCAACTACAGCATAACCACCTTTACAGCGTTCATGTACTTTACTAACGACATGAAAAATGTCGTCTGCTGTAGGCATCAATTTGCCGCGTTTTTGCAACTCATGCGCAAACACGTTTAAAAGTACTTCTGAGTCTGAATCCGTATTCATATGACGTAAGTCTGTTTTAAACAGATCGTCATGAATTTCTTCAGCATTGGTTAAGTTACCATTATGCGCCAACGTGATCCCGTAAGGTGAGTTCACATAAAAGGGCTGCGCTTCAGCGCTGCTCGATGAACCCGCAGTAGGATAACGCACATGCCCAATACCATAGTTACCTTGTAATGCACGCATATGGCGAGTGTGGAACACATCACGAACCATGCCATTGTCTTTACGTAAGAATAAACGACCTTCGTGGCAGGTTACTATCCCAGCTGCATCTTGCCCACGATGTTGTAACATCGTTAATGCATCAAACAACATTTGGTTAACAGCTGATTTACCAGCTATACCAACTACTCCACACATAGCAACCTCGCAGACAAGCTAGGATTAATAAAAAGGATTATTTGTTGACTCACCCTGTCCCTCAGCATTTTTCGAGGAAATTTTCGGTGAAGAATCTGAAGATACATGTGTATCTTTAGACTTGATATGTGACATCGCCTCGCTTGCAGCCTCTTTAGAAAGCTCCATCGCCCAAGGCGCGTAAGGCAAAAGTGTTTGGACAAATTTGGATTGTCTCCAATATGGAGAGCTTTCAACCCAAGACCCGACACCTTGCATCGTAATCAGAACAATTAACAACCCTTTTAATGAACCAAAAGCACCTCCGGCTAATCGATTCAAAGGCCCGAGTTTTAAACTCTTCAATATGTTATTCAGTAATGCCGTGACTATCCACGTCAAAACCACAATAACCAATACAATAAATGCAAAAGCTGCAATTTTTTGAACCACTGGATCTTCACTGAGTGAGACCATCGAAGGTGCTAGGACACTTGCAAATTTAGCACCAACAATTAGCGCTAAAATCCATCCTATCAAGTTCGCAAAGGCTTTAACAAATCCTTGACGCAAACCGTTGAGCCCTCCAATGAGCAATACAATCAATATGAAGATATCAATGGCATTCATGTTGTTTTCATTGCAGAGACGCAGTCTTGAATTAAGGTTGGTCCTGTATAGATGAGGCCACTATAAACTTGTACAAGGTTTGCCCCTGCATTTTGTTTTGCAAGCGCCTGCTCACCCGACAAAATCCCACCCACACCAATCAAAGGAATCTGACCATTTAAAACCTCAGCAAAGGCTTTTAAACACGCTGTACTTTTCTCAAACACAGGCGCACCAGATAAACCACCCGCTTCATCACCAAAAGGTAAGTTTTCCACCCCTTCACGAGACAAAGTCGTATTGGTCACAATCAGACCATCAATTTTAAACTGAAGCAGTTGTTTCGCAATAAATTGAATATCTTCCGCTTCCAAATCTGGTGCAACTTTCAGCACCAAGGGTACATAGTGCTGCTGCTCTTCAGCCAACTCTAACTGACGTTTTTTCAGCGTCTCTAGCAGCTCGGTTAAAGCATCACCACTTTGCAAACTACGCAGGTTTTTAGTATTTGGAGAAGAAATGTTAACGGTAATATAAGACGCATAGTTATAGACTTTTTCTAAACAAATGAGATAGTCATCTACTGCTTTTTCGACTGGGGTATCCGCATTTTTGCCGATATTAATCCCCAAAACACCTTTAAATTTTGCCGCTTTGACATTTTCAATCAATTGATCCACACCAGCGTTGTTAAAACCCATACGGTTAATAATGGCTTTAGCTTGTGGGATACGGAATAAACGCGGTAAAGGATTGCCCTGCTGTGGACGCGGAGTAATGGTTCCAATTTCAATAAAACCAAACCCTAGACCTGCCAGTGCGTCAATATAAGCACCATTTTTATCTAGACCAGCAGCCAAACCTACAGGATTGGGGAACTCGATGCCCATACATGTCACCGGTTTAGCCGCTATATTTTGACGCATTAAGCCTAGCTTATGCGTTGATTTCAATAGCGATAGTGTTAGCTCATGTGCACGCTCTGGTGCTAAAGTAAACAACAAAGGGCGGGCAAGAGAATACAACATATCTGTAAAAGTCTACTGCTTTTTAAGTCGCCATATTATAGGCATAGCCTCGCTAAAACACCATGCTTCGTCTGGCTTTATTTTTAGCGATTATTTAACGCTAGCCGATAATTTAATCTGCCCTGCATCTGGGACCAACTCCATTTTTTCAATACTCAAACCATTTTGCGTCAGTTGGGTCAAAAAGTTGGCCAACACCACATAGTTTGCGTGGCTTACCACCAACTGAATTTGTTCAGCATTCTGCTGCGAAGCAACCGACAAACCTTGCTGCTGTGCAATACGTTGGATCTGCTCCATCGGAGTCAGTTGCCCATCTGAGCTCGATTTCATGGTGACTGCATTGCTCTGCATCCATGTCATGGTTTCTTTGAGCTGGTTCACGCGTTTTTGCTGTTTCTCTGCCGCAGCATGGGTATACCAAAGCGCAGTCCCTATCGAGGTCACCAAGACAAAAATGACCAAGAAGATGGCTAATACACGGTCGCGCGGTGTAAGACGATCAAAATAAGCACTGATCAGCTCTAAACGCTGATCCAAAACAGTTTGTAAATTTTGCATGGCTTTCATTATTGTATTTTCACCATTCCAATTGCCCCACCCGTGGTCGGCTGAATATTGCCTAATTCAACCTGAAAACCCTGTTGATTAAGCTGCTGAGTGAGTGTCTGTAAAGCCTCTGCCGAGTTGGCTTTAAGTTGCATATTTAGGCTATTCGCTTCATACACCACCTGATTCGCCACAATTTGCTGTTGCATGAGCACAGGCCCAACGCGACTCAATAAAGACAAAGCTTGAGCATCCGCTTGTTTATTCATATTCAGTTGATATTCAAACTGGCTGCGCAGGGTTTGCTCGCTCACAGGATAATTCGCACCAAACCAATATTTAAATTGGTCGACCGCCTGAGCAGCCACTTGCTCTGCAAGCTTCTGATTTTGATACCAACGGGTCGCATCGTAGGTCAGTTGCGTCACAATCAATGTAGCCAATACCGCTGCACAGGCTTTCCAATAGCCCGTTGAAACATGTTGCTCTTTCACCTTCGGCAAAAGATTCCATGGATGTTGTTTTGCTCTTGGCAATGCCGCCCATTCATAATGGAAAGACTCAAGCTGCTCCTGCGTCACACTGGCGTTTAAGCTATGCATGTGTGAAGCACTAAAGTTACAAATCTTATATTTTTGGTTGACTGCTTGATAATCTAAAAATACAGCAAGATCATCAATTGATCCGCCCAACCAAGTATTAGCGCGAAACAGAAGTCGCTCTTCAACATAGCCCAAGATTACCTGTTCTGCGTCAGGCACAGGCAAAATCAGAAAATCAGGCAATAGACTGACCAGCTTCACAGGAATCAAACTCAAGGCATGCTGCAAAGTCTCTAAACGATGCTTTGAAATACCCAAAACAGTGAGTTGCTCAGGCACTTGAAAGTGATGTAATACTTTCATCTGTTCGATTGAGCTCAATACATATTCTTCGAGCAAATACTTCACACCTTCAGCCCCCAACTGCTTGTATTGGGCCTTAGGCATATTTTGCTGAATAATTTGCACATCACGGCTTGGAAAGAAAACAGTTGCTTCCTCACCATGATGCGCTTGTATATCTTGGATCAATTGCTCAAGTGTATGAGCAGATTGCCATCTTTCCCCTATAGACCAGTGCCATGTTCCATCGGCTTCGGGCATCCAAATTTGCAACATGTATTATATTCTGCCGTTTTAATTGGTTTTTATATGCTAGGTATAAATGCTTTTGTTTGTGTCGACAAGCCTTCCGCGATAACTGCTTGCTCATAAATCCGCGCTTCAGCCAAAGCATAAGGATTGAAAGATTCTGTCACCAAAATCGAAGCCATATGCGCCACCACATTCATATGGCACACCACCACAATAGACTCATACGGCAAATGTGATAACCATTCCACAGCCGCTTTTGCATCATCATCTGGCTTAATGGTATTACAGATTACAACAGGTACATCCGCAAAGTGCTGTTTGATGTGTGCCAATGTTTCCTGCGCACGCAGCAATGGGCTAACCACAAAGACATCTGGTTGGATACGCGACTTTAAAAAGTCAGCAGTTTGCTCCGCTTGTGCATGCCCACGTTCGGTGAGTGGGCGTTTAGTGTCATTCCCCATGATCGGTGGCGCAGCTTCACCATGACGTACCAAAGTCAGTTGCATAAAAAATCCTTATTCAAATCCTGATTATTTTAATTAATTTTTATGACAATTCAGTCACTCTATCCACTTAAACGCTCATCTTATTTCGGTTTTTAAGTGACTTTAAACCTCATGATGCGGCAAGACAAACTCCACATCACTGCGGTGTCCATTTTTCATTAAGGATAATGCAATTGTCATTGGTGGCGCATTTTCAAAAATAACACTGTATAAAGCACTGGTAATCGGCATATACACATCTAGCTCTTCAGAACGTGCTTTGACTTGTACAATGGTGTTAATGCCTTCTGCTGTTTGTCCCAATTCAGTGGTCGCCTGTTCCAAACTCTTGCCTTGCCCCAGTGCAAAACCGACTTGATAGTTGCGACTCAGTGGACTGCTACACGTTGCAAATAAATCACCGACACCAGACAAACCTAAGAAGGTCAGTGGATTTGCTCCCAACTTCACAGCAAAACGACTCATTTCCGCCAAAGCACGAGTCAAAATCATACTCTTGGTATTTTCACCGACTTTGTATGCAGCAGCCATTCCCATCGCAACCGCATAAATGTTTTTAAGCGCACCGCCGAGTTCTACACCATGCACGTCATCACTGGCGAAAACACGGAACAAGGCACTATGCAAAGCTTGCTGTACCGCATAACGCACCAAGTCAGACTGGCTTGCAATGACCGTCCCAGCTGGTTGTCCTGCCACAATTTCCTTGGCCAAGTTTGGCCCAGATAACACGCCATAAGGCACTTCTGGTAGCTCTGAGCGAATAATGTCACTCATAAAACTAAAAGTATTCGCTTCAATACCCTTGGTCAAAGACACCACTGCTTGCGAAGTAATAAACGGTTTGATTTGTTTAAGGACATCACGGAAAGAATGACTCGGAATCGCCACCAAAATAATGTCGCGATCACGAACAGCCTCTTCTATATTTGAAACTGCACGTAAACCATCTTCAAGTTTAAAATCGGGCAAATAGCGTTTATTTACGTGCGTCGCATTGATATCAGCTGCAACGGCTTCATCACGAATCCAAATCATGGTATCGCAGCCATTACGAACCGCGGTATTCGCCATGGCCGTCCCAAAACTACCACCACCCAAAACTGTAATACGTAGTGCCGTTTTTTGATCTACTGCTACAGGTTCAACCAAATCTGAAAACTTTAACTCTGACATTATTTTTATATCCTAAAATGGAACTATTGATTCCAATAACTTACATAATCTTGGGTTTGAATTTCAGCACGTGGCGGAATCGCTTTAACTGCCGTACCAATATATAAAATACCTGAGATCAAATCATCTGCGCTGAGGCCTAGAACCTGTTTGAAATGCACCGATTCCACCACTGCCCCACTACGCCACATACTCGAAAAACCTTGAGCTTGTAAGGACAAAATAAAATTCTGAATAGCCGCCCCACTACTTAAAGTCTGCTCAAAATTAGGGACTTTCGGATGCGATTGAAATTTAGTCAGTGCCAAAACCAGTAATGGGGCACGAAAAGGATGATTTTTAACACGCTCTAATTGTGCTGATTCCGTTTCGCCCAAATCAGCCAAGGCTTGTGATAATAACTCACCAAATGCCTCACGTTGATCTTCAGCAATTACGATAAAACGTGTCGGCTTTAAACGATGATGATCTGGTGCAGTCAATGCGGCTTGAAATGCCCGCTCTAATTGTTCTGCATTGGGAGCAGGCTCGACCAAATGGCCAATCGATTGACGTTGATGCATATTCTGGTGAACGATATCTACCGCGAGTTCCGTCATTAGGCTCTTAATCTTTCAAATTAAACAATACGTTTTAGAGTAGCACACTCTGAAAAGTTTGCTCTAGGGCTTCAGTATGAAATACCGAGTTTCGGCAAAACTAATTTTAAAATTTTGAGCACTTTTCAAACTGTTCGATAAGACTGCATTTTTCATACATTTCTTACATGATTCATCCTACAAGCTATGTTCCAATAAACAATGATTTAATAAAACATGACTGGGGTATGAAATGAAAAAGAATATCGCTATTGCTGGAGCAGCAGCACTAACACTACTTCTAAGCGCTTGCGCATCGACACCAAGCAACTCTTTAGCGATCCAAAAAGCTGACAATCAATACGAAGTTACGGGTATTGGTAAAACTGCATTGATTGCAAAAAACAACGCCATTGAAGCAGCAGCTAAAACGTGTGGCTCTAAAGCAACGGCGATTGTGAGTGATGAAAAAACCGAATATCAAGGCGCTTTAAAAGGCGTGGTGAGCGATGAAACTGGAAAAATGATCCAAGCAGCTGCTTCAGTACTGGGTTCTATTTCGGGTACAAACTCAGGCATTAACCAAGACAGTGACTATCAAACAATCCTGACTTTTTCGTGTAAAGCAAAATAAAGATACCATCAAAAAAACCGCTCATCTGAGCGGTTTTTTTTACACCAATCACGTCAAACGATTAGCAATAACCTTCTAAACGTGTCAGTGGTAGTTTTTGCCCAATGGCTTTTTCAATTTCTGGTAGATAGAATGCATCATCTTCAGATAAGAAACTAATACTCACACCACGCGTACCTGCACGACCTGTACGACCAATACGGTGTACATAGTCATCCGACTGTTCAGGTAAGGTGAAATTCACCACATGCGATACACCATCCACATGGATACCACGACCTGCAACATCGGTTGCAATCATGATGTTATGTTGACCATTTTTAAATTGATCCAGCATTTTCAAACGTTTGTCTTGTGCGATTTCACCTGACAACATCACCACTTTATAGCCATCACGCTTTAAGTTGTCATAGAGTTTACGCACTTGATCGCGACGATTTGCGAAAATCATCACTTTTTCAATGGGCTCATCACGCAGAATGTCTTGTAGCAATTTATATTTATCAGACTTTGCGACCATGTAGACACGTTGTTCAACGTCCGCATTGGTCTTCTTCTCTGGCTCAATTTCAACAGTTACAGGTTCAAACAACCACTGCTGCGCAAGGTTTAAAACATCGTAACTAAACGTTGCAGAGAACATCAGAGTTTGACGCTGTTCCTTACGCGGTGAGAAACGAACAATGCGTTTGACTGAAGGAATAAAGCCCATATCCAATAAGCGATCGGCTTCATCAATCACTAAAAACTCAATCTGGTCGAGCCAAACTTCTTTTTGCTCAACAAAGTCAATCAGACGACCTGGCGTCGCCACCATAATATCGACAGGTTTTTTATCGAGTTGTGCTTTTTGTTTATCAAAGTCAACGCCGCCTAAAAGCGTCACGACATGTAAATCTGAGAATTTTGTGAGTTCTTTCGCATCGCTTTCAATTTGCAGTGCAAGTTCTCGAGTCGGTGCTAAAATCAAGGCGCGAGGTTCACCGCGGTAGCGCTGCTCTTGAATTGGGTTGTTCAGCAAGTCGTTAATCACGCTCACCAAAAATGCCGCTGTTTTACCAGTCCCTGTTTGCGCACGACCAATTGCATCGTGTCCCGCCAAAGTGAATTTTAAAACCTTTTGCTGAATAGGCGTCATATCCTTAAAACCTAAAGCATCAATAGCTCGTTTAAGTTGAGGATGTAAATTTAAGGTTTCAAAACCTGATGACATATAAGTGCGCTCTGACGAAAAATCACGAAAATTGATCTGTAGTATAAACAAAAACGCCCCAATTTACATTGGGGCGTTTTAAAGTACGTTCAGACAATTAGTCTAAAGGTTGTACTTCTTCAGCTTGGAAGCCTTTTTGACCTTTTACAACGCTGAATTCAACGCGTTGGCCGTCACGTAGTGAACGGTGGCCGTCGCCTTGGATTGCACGGAAGTGAACGAATACATCGTCGCCGCCATTGCGTTGGATAAAGCCGAAGCCTTTAGTGTCGTTGAACCATTTAACTACGCCTTGTTCACGAGCTGTCATAAGTTAATCCTCATTGTATCTAAAAGAAGGACCACCCGGTGTTGCAAACAGCAGACCAAACAAGGTTTAAAAATATTTATTATTTCTAAGCTTGTAATCATTCTGTATAACTATTAACAAAATCCCGGTTACATCCATTTGTAAAATAGGATTTAAAACAATTTATGGTTGTGTTAAATCCCAGTACGCGACGAGCTTAACATGGGTTAAAAACAATTCATACCCTTTTTTTTGATTAATCGTCTTTTTAATTCAGCATATTTTTTAACTAGTTATTTGTAATTTTGGATATAGCGACTATAGGCCTATAACACATGAAATATTTGGGTTTTGGCACTGAATTTGCTAATATTTCTACCCACCTAAATGTTGTGAAGCCTTACTAAGCTATATGAGTGATATCGAACAAAATACCAACATTATTGATGCAATGGGGCAACCATGTCCTATGCCTCTGTTGTTGCTTAAACGCGCACTTAAGAAGAGTCCGGCGCAGCATTTTCTATTAAAATCGTCTGATCCGCACAGTCAGATCGATATCACGCGTTATTGCGAAATCCATCATTTAACTTGCGTTTTGAAACAAATTAATGAGCATGAATTTCACTACTTCATTGAATCTTAATTCTTTTCAATTACACTAAGTCTATTCACATTTGCATAAAAGTTTACATTTCTATACCCAATTTTCCGTTATTCAGTGGAAGATTGGATTAAGATAAATTCAATTGTTGGGTAAAAATGAAATCCCTAAGGAGAACACATGAGTGACAGCAGCAATCAATTGATGCCCCTGTCATTATCGGCACCAGGTGTAAACTTGGGCGCTTATATTAGTACTGTCAACCAAATCCCGATTTTGACAGCGGAACAAGAAAAAGAGTTAGCTGAACGCTACTATTATGACCAAGACCTCGATGCCGCTAAACTTTTAGTCATGTCGCATCTGCGTTTTGTGGTTCATATTGCCCGCAGTTATGCAGGCTACGGCTTACCTCAAGGTGACCTCATTCAAGAAGGTAACTTGGGCTTAATGAAAGCCGTTAAACGCTTCGACCCAAACATGGGCGTACGCTTGGTTTCTTTTGCGGTGCACTGGATTAAAGCAGAAATTCACGAATATGTGATTCGTAACTGGCGTATTGTCAAAATTGCGACGACTAAAGCACAGCGTAAACTGTTCTTTAATTTACGTAGTCTAAAAAAATCGTCTAAAAAGCTCACTCTAAAAGAAGCTCAATCGATTGCAAATGACCTCAATGTGACACCTGAACAGGTGTTAGAAATGGAAGGTCGTTTAACTGCTTATGATGCAGCGTTTGAAGTTCAGGGCGATGATGACGATGAAGGTTCAACCCATGTTGCACCTGCGCTTTACCTTGAAGATAACCGCTACGACCCAGCGCGTTTGGCTGAAGAAGAAGATTACGAAGAACAGAGCACCAATGCTTTGCATGATGCGATGGAACAGCTTGATGACCGTTCGCGTAATATTTTACAGCGCCGTTGGTTAGATGATGAAAAATCGACGCTGCACGAACTGGCTGCTGAATATAATGTTTCGGCCGAACGTATTCGTCAGCTTGAAAAAAATGCCATGGAAAAAATTAAAGTGGCGATGTCATCGAACTAAGATGATACCAATACAGAAAAGGGCGAAATGCCCTTTTCTTTTTACCAATAAATGAGGCTTTTTGTCTTTTAACCTTTCTTCAAAATATGCTATT
Organism: Acinetobacter sp. P1332; assembly: GCF_044057475.1. Taxonomy (NCBI): domain Bacteria; kingdom Pseudomonadati; phylum Pseudomonadota; class Gammaproteobacteria; order Moraxellales; family Moraxellaceae; genus Acinetobacter; species Acinetobacter sp. P1332. The sequence goes on along the minus strand of NZ_CP171157.1, from coordinate 1,140,652 downwards.
TTGTTGCGCACAGTGATATAAGTAAAGCATTGCATATGTGGATTGCGATTTCAGCTCTGAATTTAGCGTTTGCCGTTATATTAGGTGCCTTTGGTGCACATGGTCTCAAAGCACGTGCTACTGAAGCCCAATTGGCTTGGTGGCAAACTGCAACTGATTACTTTTTTTATCATGCGCTTGGTTTACTGGCGCTTGGTATTTTGGCCAAAGTCATCCCGCAACTTCCCATCAAAACCAGCTTTTTAGTGATTCAAGTCGGCATCTTCTTTTTCTGTGGTTCCCTCTATGTTATGGCATTGGGCTTACCGCGTGGCCTAGGTGCGATTACCCCGATTGGTGGGGCATTGATGATTGCAGGTTGGTTGATTCTGGCATGGAATGCCATGAAATATGCCAAGTAAACAACTAGGGATGAGCACGATGCAGATTTATTTAAACGGCGAACTACAGCACACCGAATGTAAAAACCTGCTTGAACTGGTGCAAACCTTTGCACTTGAAGGCAAACGTTTTGCTGTTGAGCAAAATGAAAACATTATTAGTAAAAGTAAATTGGAATACACCCCAATTTGTGCAATGGATCGAATTGAAATTATTCATGCCGTCGGTGGCGGTTAATACGGAGTTCACATGCAAGACAGCCCTCTCATCATTGGTTCTAGATCATTTCAATCTCGTCTACTGGTGGGCACAGGTAAATATAAAGACCTGCAAGAAACCGATTTAGCCATCCAAGCCAGTGGCGCAGAAATCGTGACGGTTGCGATTCGTCGCGTCAATATTGGTCAACACCCCGACGAACCAAACTTATTGTCCGTGGTCCCACCTGAAAAATACACCATTCTCCCGAATACAGCAGGCTGCTTTGATGCCAATAGTGCCGTGCGTACCTGTATGTTGGCGCGTGAATTATTAGACGGTCATAACTTGGTCAAGCTTGAAGTATTAGGCGATGAAAAAACGCTATATCCAAACATTACCGAAACATTGAAAGCGGCACGTACCTTGATTGACGATGGTTTTGAAATCATGGTCTATACCTCGGATGACCCAATTGTGGCACAAGAACTTGAAAGCATGGGCTGCGTTGCCATCATGCCTTTAGGCAGTTTGATTGGTTCTGGTCTAGGAATTTTGAATCCACACACGATTTCTATTATTAAAGAAAATGCCAAAGTACCAGTATTGGTGGATGCTGGTGTGGGAACGGCAAGCGATGCAGCCATTGCCATGGAACTCGGCTGTGATGGCGTGTTGATGAATACCGCGATTGCTGTCGCTCAGCAGCCAATTTTAATGGCTTCTGCTATGAAAAAAGCAGTTGAAGCGGGTCGAGAAGCGTTCCTCGCAGGTCGTATGCCTCGCAAACGTATGGCCAATGCAAGCTCACCAGAAACAGGTTATTTCTTTAAATAATCTCTTAATCTGTTTTAAGCGATAAAAAGGATTCTTCGGAGTCCTTTTTTATTTATTTCAATATAAAGTCAGTATTTTATGCTGACTTAGCTTGTAGGGACATTCCGCCATACTCTTTGATACACTCAATAATATCCATCTTCAAATATCTATAACCATATAAAAATGAGAGGAAACGATGCCCATGCAAAAATGGATCAGACCAACACTCATACTCAACACCCTATTTTTCATAACACTCACAAGCAATGCTTGGGCCAAAGTAGAGGAAAAACCGACTCTCAAAACAAGCTACCAATCTTTTGTGCCAAAAAACTGGAAGATTTTAGAAAAAGTCCAAGGCGATTTAAACCAAGATGGTCAAGCGGATATTGCCCTGATTATTGAAGACACCAATCCTGAACATATTGTTAAAAATGATCGTTTAGGGAGTGATGTCCTCAATATCAATGAACGAAAGCTTTTGGTTTTATTGAAGCAAACGCATGGTTATCAACTTGCGGCGACTAATACTACTTTGCCGACAGAAGGTGACATAGAGTCCCCTTGCCTCGCTGATCCACTCGGTGAGACTGAAGCGTTAAGCATTCAAAAAGGTGTGCTCAAAATTCATCTGCACTACTGGTTAAGCTGTGGTTCGTGGTATGTGACCAATCACACGTATACCTTCCGATACCAAGACCGTGCATTTAAACTGATTGGTTATGATGTCGATGATTTCCACCGTGCATCAGGCGACATCACGGTGCGAAGTATCAACTTTATGACAGGCAAAGTAAAAAGTACGACAGGCCAAAATGAGTTTGCTGAAAGCACTCAACCTGTCAAAGTTCAATGGACAACACTCAAACAGCGCTACACATTGAAACTCGAACAGGTTCAGTTCAATGAGCCACTGGAGTTTAAATAAACAGAGCGAAGAAAAGCGCTGTCAAACTCATATGCATCACTTATTGCGCTTCTAAAATACGAATTTGTACATGAGCAACTGCACCTTCGGTTGCTTGAGCATGTTGCTGCATATTGACACTGTGCATATGTGTTTCTAAATGCTTCATGCTTTCCCATTTTTCATACATCATGATTGAAAACGGTACTTTGGTTTGTAATGCACTCTCAACAGCAGGATGGTCGATATACACATCATAGAGATGGCAACCGGGCTCTTGTAATACTTGCTCACGGATGTTGTTGAATGAATCAAGAACCGTTTTAAAATCTTGCTCTGAATGACAAATAATTTCAGCAATGACAGTTAACATACTCGCATCTCCCAATTAAGCAAAAACTTGCGTCAAATGGTCACGGTACTGTGCCATATAGGCTTCAACTTCAGGTGCTTTAATCACATCATTGACAATAAAAGTCGGTAAGGTTTGCATCCCTAAAAATTGATTGGCTTTGTGAAAAGGTAAATAAACCCCGTCGACCCCAACCCCATGAAAAAATTGTTCAGCGTCGTTAAATGCATCCATCGGCGCATTCCACGTCAACGACAGCATATAGTTTTTATCGTGAATCAGACCGCCTGAACCATACTTTTTTGAAGCATCTGCACGTGAGCGACCATCATTGGCATACAGACTACCGTGCCCTTCGGTAAAGACATCATCGATATACTTTTTCACAGTCCACGGCGCACCCATCCACCAACCCGGCATTTGGTAAATCACGGTGTCTGCCCACAGAAATTTCTCCACTTCAACTTTTGCATCATATTCGCTGTCGGCGCGTGTCACTTGAACCTGATGTCCTAAGTCTGACAACACCTCTTGTGCAAGTTCAGTTAAGGTATCGTTCAACTGACCATTTGAGTGTGCAAAAGTTTTCGCACCATTAATTAATAAAATATTTTTCATGGGAAGAGCCTAAAAGCCAAAATCTATGCACGCACTATAGAGACTCTGTTCAGCGCTAAAAAGTAGTGAATTTGCAAAATATTATTGACTAATTATCAACAATAAACTTTAAAGTATAAAAAAAGCGCCTTTCGGCGCTTCTTCAATGCATCAAAATTAAGGAATTAGACCTTCATCTCGCATTGCAATTTGTACTGACTGACGTTCAGCCACTTTATTACGAATAAAGATAATATTTTTATACGGTGATAAATCATGTTCGATGCCATTTGACCAATTGGTGAGGACAAATAAATATGCATCCGCAGGGCCAAAATTATCATCGACCAAATAGTCATGATCCGACTCACCAATTTGTTTATCGATATAACTGAGTAAACGATCAATCTCTGCATAAGCTTTTTCTTTGGCAGCTGTATCTAATGGCGCACCAAAGAAAACGGCATAAGCATCGTGCAATTCAGAGTTTAAATAACCTAACCATTCTAAAACTTTGGCACGCCCCAAACCCGATGGCGGAATAAGATCTTGTTTTGGATCATGTTGTGCTAAAAATGGCAAAATGGCTACATTTTCAGTCAGAATCAAACCTGGATTAATTTCTAAAGCGGGTACATATCCTTTTGGATTAATTTCGTAATAATCAGCACCTTTTTCTGTTTTATGTGTTTTTAAATCTACTCGGACTAAATCAAAGTCAACATTAATTTCATTGAGGATAATGTGCGCCGCAAGCGAGCACGCACCCGGTGCATAATAAAGCTTCATATCTGATCCTTGTTATAACTCTATTCTCTGTTTTAAATGGCTTCTAACAAACTTTCAAGTGATCAAAACCTGTAAATTGCAAAAAAGCGTAAACGAAAAATCATTCGTTCGCCTATTGAATATTGTCTAATTCACATTTTTTTTCAAGTACAACAACACTGCAATTTGCAACAGAGTTGTTTTAACATAGCCCCCTTGACCCTAAAATGAATTTGATCTGTGATTAGCCTTAAAAAAGATGAATGGTTTTCTAACATTCGTACCGATGTTCTAGCAGGTTTAGTGGTAGGACTTGCCCTGATTCCCGAATCTATTGCTTTTTCAGCAATTGCAGGTGTAGACCCTCAAGTCGGACTGTATGCCTCCTTTTGTATCGCAGTGAGCATTGCTTTTTTTGGCGGTCGTCCAGCCATGATTTCAGCAGCAACAGGTGCGATGGCCCTACTCATGATCACACTGGTCAAAGAGCATGGCCTACAGTATTTACTGGCGGCAACCATTCTCACAGGTGTCATTCAGATCGTTGCGGGTTATTTTAAAGTTGCCAAACTGATGCGTTTTGTGTCGCAGTCAGTGGTGTATGGTTTTTTAAATGCGCTAGCGATTTTAATCTTCGTGGCACAACTTCCAGAGCTCAGCCAAATGAATTACTGGGGCTATGCATTTGTCGCTCTTGGCCTCACGGTAATTTATCTGTTTCCCTATCTACCTAAAGTGGGAAAAAACATTCCCTCACCACTTATTTGTATTCTTGTCCTGACTGCTTTGGCGCTGTTTTTAGGCACGGATATGCGTATGGTCAGTGACTTAGGGCATTTTCCCGATACTTTACCTATTTTTCTACTTCCTGATATTCCACTAACCCTTGAAACGCTGCAAATTGTCTTCCCTTACGCCATCACATTAGCGACCGTCGGTTTGCTTGAAACAATGATGACCACCACGGTGGTAAATGAAGTTACAGGCACTGAAGGTGACCGTCATCAAGAATGTCGCGGACAAGGTATGGCCAATATTGTGAGCGGTTTTATGGGCGGTATGGCAGGCTGTGCCATGATTGGACAGTCTGTGATTAATGTCAGCTCAGGTGCACGTACTCGACTTTCAACCTTAGTGGCTGGTGTGTTTTTACTGTGTTTGGTGGTGTTTTTTAAAGACTGGCTGTCCTATATTCCAATTGCGGCGCTGGTTGCAATCATGATCATGGTGGCATTTACAACCTTCCAATGGGACTCAGTTAAAAACATCGCTAAACACCCGCTACAAAGTAATGTAGTGATGCTCAGTGTCGTGATCATTGTCTTAGCCACACATAATCTTGCCTTAGGTGTCTTTGTCGGAGTTTTACTGTCTGCATTATTTTTCATTAACAAGCTGGAAAGTACGGTTCATGTCCAGTCGGAACTACATAACCATACCCGTCGCTATCTAGTAAGCGGTCAAATTTTCTTTAGTAGTTCAGAGAAATTCTTTCAGTTTTTTGACTTTAATGAACATATTCAGAAGGTTGAAATTGAACTCAGCCATGCACATATTTGGGATATGACTTCAGTCCAAATGTTAAATGCTGTAATTGAAAAGTTTGAAGCCCACGGTGTAGTGGTCGAGGTGTTAGGCTTAAATGAAGCCAGCAGCACCCTCATTGACCGTATCAGCTCATAAAGTTCAAACCATAGACAAAACAAAAGGGCGATGACGCCCTTTTACTATTATCCATAAAGCGAGTTAAGACTGATTCTTGCGACGTCTTAGACTGCCATACAAGGCCAAACCAATTAACCCTAATGCAGACCACAGCCCTGTACTTCCGGCATGGGTTTTATCATCATCGTTAACCACTGCATCGTTTAAGTCTAAATCCACAATCACAGGGTCATGGTCAGAAGAGCGGTAAGCATCGTCTGCATAGAATGCAGCAATTTGCTCCTCCGTTTTATATTCTTCGTTATAGTCTAATGCGGTCGGCTCATCCGCATTGATATGCCATGCAAATGCTTTTTTCACCAAAGGATAAAGTGCTACATCAGCAATCGCATGATCTAAATTGCCTGCACCACCATAACCTTGAGCATTACTGGCTACGCCGAAAACATAGCTATAAGCTGCTTTCCCCTGACCAATTTTTTCATCATTCAACAATACTTTATAGTTGGCTTGTTCAAGCGCCAAAATGGGATCTTCTTTGGCATAACTGTTCAGATCACCTAACAGTAAGACATTCGGTTTACTCACCTGTGTTGGATTCTTCGCGACCCACTGCATTAACGCTTGTACCGCTTTAACGCGGGTTGGATTCCAGCAACCTTGACCATCGCCCTGATCTGCCTCTATTGAGGTTTTATCATCTGGACAGCTACCTTTAGACTTCAAATGGTTGGGAATAACCGTAAAAGTCTTCCCGCCTGATAAGGCTTGAAAGGTTTGCGCCATCGTGACTCGATTTTTCTGACTCTGGTCATCAAAGACCGCTGCAACATTGATTGGTTTGACGCGCTTAGCGTTATAAATAATGGCAACAGCAATCGCATCGGTTCCAAGTTTGTCAGCATTCGGAGGCGTTACATATTTCCAGTCACTCCCCAGCGCTTGGGCTAAATAAGCAACTGCACTACGCTCGCCATAACCATTGTTGGCAATTTCCATCAGACCATAAACATCCGCATCAATCGCTTTTAATGCACTGACAATTTTCTGATGTTGCTTTTTAAACTCAGCTTCGGAACTTGCACCACGTTCAGTTGGAAAACCTTGTGCCAAACCATTGTCATAATTCAGTACATTAAATGCTGCAACACGAACTTGCTGTGTAGCCTTTGCTGGAACGCTTGCACGTGGGTTTGTCGCGTCTAAGACTTGTGGCGCTGTTGCACCAAGCACAGGTTGAATTCGCCATTGGTTATAGCGGTATTCTAAAATGCCTTGTACATTTTGCAGTTGTGCACCTGTACGTAGGGTGTTTTTAGCACTAAAGGAAGTTGGCAACCACGGCGTTCTGTTCTGATTGTTATAGCCATCATCCAAAATAAGTTTAGAACGCAAATTCTGTTGTGCCAGTGCTTTGGCTTCGGTTGAATGGGCAGGATATAAATTGGTTGGAATATATAAACGCGCAGGGCTTAAAGCCAGTTCTCCAAAACGCCCATAGTTATAGTTTTCACTGACCGTGAGCGTTTGAGGGATGTTCACCAACATGCCCTGATAGCGTTTTGGTGCATGACCTGACATTTCAGTCAAACTATCAAAAGGCAAATTGATCGCCGTTGGTTTAACCCAATCACTTGCCGAAGGATTACAGACATTAATATCGCTACTTAAATCTTGAAGCTGTAATTGGTTTTGATAGGTTTTTAACTTGCCTTTGAAAATGACTTCCTGCCCCACTTGACCACCTGTCACACTACTTGAAGAAGGAACATAGACAAACACCGCATTACTGCTATTGGCTTTGGCTTGAGCATCTGGGGTTTGGACAAAGAAACCTGAGAAACCATTGTTATAACGATAATCTGCCGTAATTACGCCTTTCACCACATATTCCTCCTCTTGCGCTGCACTTTGCAATGTCGCAATTGGGGTCGCTGTCGTACTACAGCTCACGGAGCTTAGAGGGGGTGCCGTATTTCCAGCAAGATAACTGGAAAATGCATTTCGGTCTGACCATTTTTCCCATGCCGATGCCAAATCAAACGGTGCGCTAACGTCAATCCCTGCACTGGATACATTATTACTTAATAGTGTGCGTTTAAAACTATTCGCTGTTGCAACACTACCCCATCCAGTGCTTGGTCTTTCACCCACTGTGCCAAAGCGGTCAATCGCAACGCCATTATGATAAAGCACCAAAGCATCGTCACCATTGAAAGCTAAGTTCGCCTGCTGTTGCACCGTATCGCCTAGAGCTTCTTTTAAAGCAGAATGCCCGACTAGATAATGCCCCTTTGCTGCCAATTGCCCTGTCAAACTCACCGTCAAATTTGCACTGTTACTGCCATTTGCGTATTGCTTGATCTGATATTCTGCCAAGTTGACCGTCGTCGGATCTGGATTATAAATTTCCAATCCTTTCTTATTTGAAGTTCCATCTACATACTGACTAAACAATAACTGTGCATAGGCAGGAAAGGAACAACCCGCCAAAATCAGGCTCAGGCTTAATATCTGTGGCTTAAAATTTTTCATCATTTTTTTATCAGTTGGTTAAATCAGCTGGCAGGTTAATTTTTATTCGTTACATCATGATTAATAAATGATGACAATTTCTAGGCTGCGCAAACATGGTGGTGCTGAATTTAATAAATTCTGAGTAAAAAATTTGACTTGTCCTGCTCAGGACTTACAATACCGCTTTCGAATTTCTACATCTGCCAAAATTATGACGAATGATCAATTAGACCAGCAAGTCGTCGAGCTAGACAACTTAAATGAACACCGCGAAATTGTGACATTTATGCGTCGTTCATCTCCGCTGAATACCTCGCAACGTACTGCGCTTGAACAATATGGTCACATGATTTTGGAATACCCTGTAGGTGACCTACGCCAGCAGTTTGAACATCCAGAGCGTCCGCTCACGGTTGAAATTGGCTTTGGTATGGGACGTTCATTGGTCTTGATGGCGCAGGCCAACCCTGAACGTAACTACGTCGGGATTGAAGTGCATGTTCCAGGGATCGCGCAATGTGTGTATGAAGCTGGAATTGCAGGCTTAACCAATCTTCGTCTTTTAGATGCAGATGCTATTCAAGTCTTACGTGAAATGCCAGACAACAGCATCAATGCTGTGCAACTGTACTTCCCAGACCCATGGCAGAAAAAACGTCACTTCAAACGTCGCTTCGTGTCACATGACCGTATGCCACTGGTTGAGCAAAAGTTGGAAATGGGTGGCACATTCCACGCAGCAACTGACTGGGAGCCGTATGCAGAGTGGATGATTGATGTACTCGATAACCGTCCAAATCTTGAAAATATGGCAGGTAAAGGCAACAGCTACCCACGTCCAGACTGGCGTCCACAAACTAAATTTGAACGTCGTGGACTCGAAGAGGGTCATAAGATCAACGACTTCTTATTTAAGAAAATTAAATAAGTTTTGTGTTTAAAAAAATAGGGCTTAGTGCCCTATTTTTTATTTTGAAATGATTAAAACACATGTCGAATTTCAACCGTTGGATCATGTTCATCCAAGCGTTTTGCCAAAATATGTAAACGTCGTGTCGGCACTGCGGGAAACAAATGATGCTCCACATGATAAAACATGTTATAGGTCACGACCCGTTTAAACTCATTACGCACTGTACGCGCCATATACACATGATCTTCTGTATCATGATGTACCGTCCACACCGCAAAAAACGCCGTCATACATTGCCCAATTAACATGGCACTGACATGATATTTTAAAATACTGATATCCAAGATCACAAAAACCAAAAACAATACAATGACGTTGGCAACCAGTTCAGCAGACATCCATTTTTTCTGGGTTTTAGTCCCAACCTCAAAGGCTTTTTTATGCAACATCCATGGAAAAACTGGGCCAAAAAGCAAAGCTTGCCACCACTTCATGGTTGCACTTTTCGCTTCAATATCTTCTTCCTGCATGCAATGCTGATGGTGACGCAGGTGATTAATTTGTACAGCATGCATCGAGCCGAGCATGACGATGCTCAAAAAAAACATGACCCAATGAGTCGCAGGACGGCTAATACCTAGGGCAAAATGAAAAGCGTTATGCACCTGTCTGAGTCCTGTTAAGAAAAACATAAACGAGCAAAACAGCGCCAAGACATACCACTGTAAACTTGCAAAAATGAAAGAGACAATCAACCACGGTAAAGAAATAAATAACTCACTGACAACATCGGTACGGCCTAACTGTACGAGATCTTTCCACTGCACTTGTTCTAATAATGAATGTGAACGCATACGCCCTCTATTTGTTTGTATTTATTTTAAGCAATACTGTACCGAATCTTAGGACATAAAAAAAGCCACGTTTTCAGTGGCTTTGCTTGTTCTTTGTGGCTTGCATCATCGTTTCTTATTTTAAATGTTAACTGTGACGTTGACTGATTTGCTGACTCATTAAGGCATACACTTCGGCAAGATTTTCTCGTTGAACTTGTGCAAGCATCTGTTGATGCATCTGTAGAATATTCTGATCCTGACGCATCGCAGGGCCAGTTTGCATCTGCTTCGGGTCATTCTGTGTGACTTTCTGCGCGGTTTCTAAAATCAAGGGGTATAACAGACTAAAATCGACCTGCTCTGCATCCACCACTTGTTTCGCCATGTCATAACAATAATTACTAAAATTACAGGCAAAGACAGCCGCTAAATGCAAACTTAGACGCTGTGCAGAGCTGTAGCTATACACGCGTTGGCTCAGGCTTTCTGCCAGTGTATGTAGTCTTTGAAGATCCGTATTTTCAGTGGCTTCTACAAACAACGGTGTATTTGACCAATCAATTTCACGTTCTAAGCTAAAGGTCTGTAAGGGATAAAAAACTCCTGCACGTGCATGTTTCGTCGACAAAACTGAAAGAGCTGTACTCCCTGAAGTATGTACAATCAACACATTCGGCAGATATTCAGTCAATGCCGAAATCACATTCGGAATAGACTGATCACTTACTGCAATCATCACCAAATCCACATCAACATTTAACTGCTTAAAATGACTGACCGCCTTTGCATGTGCGACTTGCGCTAAATCCGCAGCTTTGTCGAAGCTTCGGCTATAAATATTGATGATTTCATGCTGAGACATCAGGGCTTTGGCCAAATGATGAGCCACCCGTCCCGCTCCAATTAAACTGATCCGCATCTTCATTTCACTATTTTAAAGTGCCTACAGCATGCCAATAAAAAAAGGATGAAGCAATTCATCCTTTTTTATTAAATTAACACTGACCCACTAAAACTTACGCAGGGTCAAAATCTGTTCACTACGACCAAATGGCCCTTGCTCATCGTGCAAAACCGCACTGGTTAAACCGATACCATCATCACCATATTGCTGCGTCGCTTCCAAACCTAACCATTTCCCTTGGGGTAAACGGTATAAATGCAGTTGTAGGTCTAAATTGGGAAAGCCCCATCCAGATGCTGGATTTTGACGTGGGACAATACCGTTGGCTGTATCGACCATGCCCAATAAGCGCACAAAACTCGATGTGTCCTGACCTTCCACCATGTCCAAATCATTATGTAACCAAACAATGCCTTTACCCGCACGGTGCCCTTCTGCTGCACGTGTCTCAATACTCTGGATATAACCACCCGGCCAACATTTCATCCCATCCCATACTGGCAAAGTTTCAGGATCTACAATCGGTTGATCTTCCAGCCCTGCAATTGCACTGGTATCTTGCTTCATCATTTTCCAAGCACGGGCCACAATACAAGTCTTCCCGTTTGCTTTCATTTCCGCCTCGATCATTTCAATGGTTTTTCCAGCACGAATGACACGGGTATGCACGGTAAACTCACCAAAAGCGATCAGTCCAAAAATATCTAAACTCACGCGTCCAATGCGCATCTCATGGCGTGTTTGAAACTGCTCTAACTCCGCACACAAAACCCCTGTTGCAGGTGCCATGTGCTGTTCATGCGGATTCCATGCGCCTTGTGCATGAATATTGGACAGATAAGACGCCGTACAGCTCCCATCACTGTGCTGTTCACGATTTAAAAGTTGATAATAGGCTGCCATGTATATTCCTTCACTCTTATCTTTAAAATGTATCTTTTTACTGCCATTGGTTTTTACTTTTGTGAAAAAAAACCATAATAATTCAACAGTTGACTATAAATTCGCACTTCATTAAATCCAACTTTAGTCAGAAGCTCTCGCATCTGGCTGGCCGAAACCAAATAAAAATCTTGTTGCAGGCGCTCGAGCATCTTTTCACTTTGTACTACTGTCAGTCCAATGCGCTGACACAGGTTTTGTAGAACCACGAGTTCAGTTTCATGGCTTGAATGCATAAGATCATAGCTGAGTAATATCGCTTGCGTTTTCAAACAGCGCAAAATATCGGCAAAGAAAAAGGTCTTTTCTGGCAGTGGTATAAAGTGCGCCACCAATATAGCCAAAGCTGCATCAAACTGTGCATTTTCCGGTAATGCGGTTGTATCGCCATGCACAAAGCGAACCCGTGTTAAATCACCATGGGTCGTGTTCAATAACTGCTGCGCTTTTTCAATCATGGTCAAAGATGGGTCAACCGCGGTAAAACTCCAAGTTGGATGCTGCGCCAACAAATATGAAAGCTCATAACCTGTACCACACCCCACAATCAATACGTGCGCATGTTTTGGTAGATGTGTTTTTAAAATGGCTTGAATTTGCAGATGAACCAACTCATAACCTGGAATGAGCTTACGAATATGTTGATCATAACCATCCACTACAGTTTGACTCTGAAAGTCTTTCGCCATTTTATTGTTCACTCATCTACTTTTATTCACCGCCCTAAATCTACACGTTCATCACCGCATGTTCTAGCACTTAAGCCACAGCCATAGCATCGACCGTTAACTCAGCAAGTTGCGGTTTGGCTTTTTCTGCATGTAAACCCAGTTTTTGAAAGAGTTGTTGATCCTTGCCTTGTGCTGTATTTGGCGTAGTCAGCAATTTCTCACCAGAAAACAGCGAATTTGCACCTGCCATAAAAGCCAAAGCTTGGTCGGCATCGGACAACGATTCACGTCCCGCGGACAGACGAATATAGCTTTTCGGCATAATGATGCGCGCTACTGCAATAGTGCGAATCCACTCGGTCACATCTAACTTTTCAACTTCTGCCAAAGGCGTACCTTGCATTGGAACCAACATGTTGATCGGCACAGACTCAGGATGTATCGGTAAAGTCGCCAATTCAAACAGTAATCCAATTCGATCTTTGGTCTCTTCACCTAGGCCAACAATCCCGCCACTACACACTTTTAAGCCTGCTTCTCGAACATGACTTAAGGTATCTAGACGATCGTCAAAGCTGCGGGTACTAATCACATTTGGATAGTACTCACGAGACGTGTCTAAGTTATGGTTGTAATAATCGAGTCCTGCACCTTTTAAACGTTCGGCTTGGGAGATATTCAGCATGCCTAGGGTCATACAGGTTTCTAAACCCAATGCTTTGACTTCACGCACCATATCCAAGACATAAGGCATATCGCGTTCATGTGGATTTCGCCATGCTGCGCCCATACAAAACCGAGTAGAACCTGAGGCTTTCGCCTGCTGTGCTTCACTAATGACCTTTTCAACCGCAATTCTTTTTTCAGCTTCGAGCTTTGAGTCATAACGCGCAGACTGTGAACAGTATTTGCAGTCTTCAGGGCATTTGCCTGTTTTGATCGATAGTAAAGTACTGACTTGAATCGCATTCGCTTCAAAGTACTGACGATGAATTTGCTGTGCTTGAAAGACCAAATCTAAAAAAGGCTGTTGGTAGAGTGCTTGTATTTCAGCGCGAGTCCAATCATTTCTCAGGTGCATATGCTATTCCTTTTGCTTTTCACTTCGGACTTTCCTTTGGCTTTAACCCAGCAAAGGAAAGTCCGTCTTCAACCTTATGCGATTTCTTTCAAATCCAGTTCATTACGCATAAATTCCTGCAATTTAAACTTCTGCGCTTTGCCCGAAGCCGTCATTGGGAACTCATTAAAAAACCGGACATAACGTGGAACTTTATTGTGTGAAATATGTTCAGCACAGTACTGACGGATCGACTCTTCAGTAATTTCATGATGCTCATGTAAAATAATACAAGCACACAATTCTTCACCATAACGCGCATCTGGCAGACCTATGACTTGGACATCGCTGACATCAGGATGGGTATATAAAAAGTCTTCGATTTCTTTCGGGAATAGGTTTTCTCCACCACGTATGACCACATCCTTAATTCGGCCTTTAATTTTCACAAAGCCTGCTTCGTCCATTTCTGCGATGTCACCTGTATGCATCCAGCGTGCTGAATCAATCACTTCTTGCGATTTTTCATGGTCTTCCCAATACCCCAACATTACCGAATAGCCACGAACACACAGTTCACCCAACTGGCCGCGCGGCACAACTTTGCCTTGTTCATCTACAATTTTAATTTCAAGATGTGGATGGACGCGCCCAACGGTTCCGACTCGTTGTTCAACTGAATCTGAAGTTGAACTTTGTGCACTGACAGGTGCTGTTTCAGTCATACCATAGCAAATGGTAATTTCAGACATATGCATCCGATCAATAACACGTTGCATAATTTCACGTGGGCACGGACTACCCGCCATAATGCCTGTACGTAAACTAGAAAGATCAAAATCATCAAACTGTTCATGCTCTAAAATGGCAATGAACATGGTCGGTACACCGTATGCGGCCGTACATTTTTCTTGCTGAATGGCTTTTAACGTTTCTAAAGGATTAAACACCGCCGATGGATAGACCATGGTTGAACCATGCGTAATGCAGGCCAAATTACCCATCACCATACCGAAACAGTGAAAGAGCGGTACAGAAATACAGACTCGATCGGCAGGACTTAAGTGAATGGCTTCACCAACAAAATAACCATTATTTAAAATATTATTATGTGTCAGCATTGTGCCTTTCGGGTTACCTGTGGTGCCCGAAGTAAACTGGATATTGATGGTTTCATCAAACTGCGATTCGCTTGCAACGAGCTCTAATTGATTGAGCTGTCTCTTGCTGGGGGGAGTGAGCAAATCGCTAAAACGATGCAAACCCGTATGCTCTTCTTCATCAATTTTAATAATATATTTCAAATGTGGCAGTCGTTCTGCCTTTAACACTTTATTTTCAGCACCTTTAATTTCAGGTGCAATTTTCATTAGAATATCTTGATAATTCGTGCTTTTAAATTGCGATGCAATGACCAAGCCCTTACAAGAAACTTTATTCAACACATATTCGAGCTCATTACTTTTATAGGCAGGGTTCAAGTTGACTAAAATGATACCCGCTTTAAACGCAGCAAACTGGGTGATCGTCCATTCCACACAGTTCGGTGACCAAATCGCAAGTCGATCGCCTTTCTTCAAGCCCAGTTTTAGTAAACTACAGGCAAACGCATTGACCTGAGCTTGTAATTCCTTATACGTGAGTCTGACATTTTGATGCAGGCTGACAACAGCATCTTGTTCCGCATACTGCTGACAAGCCTGATCAAATTTCTCACCAATTGTCATGCCTAATAGGGGCTGACTGCTCGTTCCATAGGCATAACTTAACCGTTCTTGTGTCATCGAATCGATCTCCTTGATTCATTGTAATCTTGTTATTCAACTTTAATTGTTCTATGACTACTTCCCTTCAAACACCAAGCCTTTGTGTTCACACCTGCTACTATTTTTCCTCCTGAACCTGAACTGCATTGACACAAAATTCGGCAATTTGTTTCACAAAGTAGTCTTTATAGTTTTGATCAAACATCACATTTCGAGACGGATTTAAAGGCTCAATCACCACAAAAGTCATGGCGCCGACCACACAAAGTGCTGCGGTATTTAAATCTTCAAATCCAAACTCACCGTTAATTTTCCCTGCGGCCAGTATTTCTTTGATGCTCTGTTTAATCAGCTGTTTACTGCGAAAACGTTCATGTTCTAACTCAGCATCGACTGGCTCAAACATGAGTGAATACGCAAGTTGGGGGCTATTCATGGCACGTTTCACAAACGTGGTTACCGCCTTGTCCAATTTCTGTTTTGACGTAAGCTCACTTTCAGCAATGTGATTTAAAATTTTCACCTCATGCTGAATGGCCTCAGACAAAACCTCAATTAACACTTGGCTTTTGTTATCGAAGTATCGATACACCAAACCACTCGAAACACCCGCGCGTTCAGCAATTGCTTGAATTTGCGCGTCTTTAATCCCCCCTTGAGCAATAAGTTCACGAGCGGATTGCAAAATCGCTTCACGATTTTGTTCCATTCGCTCTTGCATCAACGATGATCTTTTATAACTCATAATTCTATTCTCAACCAGATAAAATGAATTGTAAATCAATTTGTGAATTTTAGTTCACTTTTTTAAAAATTCGATGTATTGTAAAAATCAAGCACAACAAAAATGCTTTATCAGGAACAATAAATACACTCATAGGACGAATGAAGAAATGACCCTACAAAGCTTAAATTTCGGTTTAGATGAAACACTCATTGCACTGCGTGATTCCGTTGCGGCTTTTTGTGCCAAAGAAATTACTCCTATTGCTCAACAAGTCGATCAGAACAACGAATTTCCGGCTCAGTTGTGGAAAAAATTTGGCGATATGGGCTTACTCGGTCTAACCGTCAGTGAAGAATATGGCGGTACAGGCCTAGGTTATTTAGCGCATATCATTGCCATGCAGGAAATCTCACGTGCTTCAGCTTCGATAGGTCTTTCTTATGGTGCACATTCTAACCTATGTGTGAATCAAATTAACCGAAATGGCAGCGAAGAACAAAAGCAGCGCTATTTACCTAAGCTGATTTCAGGTGAATATGTCGGTGCACTTGCCATGTCTGAACCAAACGCAGGCTCAGACGTAGTCAGCATGAAACTCAAAGCTGAAGATTGTGGCGATCACTTCCTGTTAAATGGTTCAAAAATGTGGATCACCAATGGTGGTGATGCTGATGTACTTGTGGTGTATGCCAAAACTGATCTGCATGCAGGTGCTAAAGGCATGACGGCTTTCCTTGTAGAAAAAGGCATGGAAGGTTTTAGCCACGGCACACATTTAGACAAGTTAGGTATGCGCGGTTCGAACACTTACCCCCTGTTCTTTGACAACGTGAAAGTGCCAAAAGAAAACGTGACGGGCGGTGTAGGAAACGGCACGAAAGTGCTCATGAGTGGTTTGGACTATGAGCGTGCGGTTTTAAGCGCAGGTCCTTTAGGCATTATGGATGCCTGCATGGACACCGTGATTCCGTATATCCATGACCGTAAACAATTCGGACAAGCGCTCGGTGAGTTCCAGTTGATGCAAGGCAAAATTGCCGATATGTATTCGACTTGGTTGGCATGTAAAGCGTTGGTTTATGCTGTGGGTGCTGAGTGCGACAAGGCTGACCATAGCCGTAGCCTACGTAAAGATGCAGCCAGTGCAATTTTATATGCCGCGGAAAAAGCCACATGGATGGCAGGTGAAACCATTCAGACCTTAGGTGGAAATGGTTATATCAATGAATTTTCTGCAGGCCGTCTATGGCGCGATGCAAAACTCTATGAAATTGGCGCGGGAACTTCTGAAATTCGCCGTATGTTGATTGGCCGTGAACTGTTTAATGAAACAGCTTAACCCTCCACAACAATAAAAATGACAAGGATGTTCGTGATGAATCAATTACATAGCAAGATCAATATTCGAAGTGAAGACTTCAAAACTAACCAAACCGCGATGCAAAGCTTGGTCGATGACTTAAAGCAAAAAGCAGAACAAATTGCTTTAGGCGGTGGTGAAGCGGCGCGACAAAAACATTTGGCACGCGGAAAACTATTAGCACGTGATCGTATTGATCAGTTAATTGATGTAGGCACCGCATTCCTTGAAATTGGTCAGTTGGCAGCACAAAACGTCTATGCAGACGATGTGCCTGCGGCTGGTGTCGTTGCTGGTGTAGGTCAGGTCAATGGTGTGACCTGCATGATCGTCGCCAACGATGCGACAGTGAAAGGCGGCACGTACTACCCATTGACGGTGAAAAAACACTTACGTGCTCAAGAAATTGCGGAGCAAAACCATCTGCCCTGTATTTATTTGGTGGACTCAGGCGGTGCATATTTGCCGATGCAGGATGAAGTTTTCCCTGACCGTGATCACTTTGGCCGTATTTTCTATAACCAAGCACGCATGTCAAGCATGGGAATTGCCCAAATTGCGGTGGTCATGGGGAGCTGTACAGCTGGGGGTGCTTACGTACCTGCCATGTCTGATGAAACCATTATTGTGCGTAATCAAGGGACGATTTTCTTAGGTGGCCCACCATTGGTGAAAGCAGCAACGGGTGAAGTGGTTAGCAGTGAAGACTTAGGTGGTGGTGATGTGCATACTCGCCTGTCTGGTGTGGCGGATCATTTGGCTGAGAACGACGAACATGCCATTGCCATTGCTCGTAACATCGTAGCCAACCTGAATAAAGCACCACATACGCGTGCAACAGAGATTGAAGAACCGTTATTTGATGCAACAGAACTATATGGTGTTGTGCCAAGTGATGCACGCAAGCCATTCGATATTCGTGAAGTGATTGCGCGCATTGTCGATGGTTCACGTTTTGATGAATTCAAAGCTCGCTTTGGCACCACCTTAGTCACAGGTTTTGCCAAAATATATGGCATGCCCGTTGGCATTATTGCCAACAACGGTATTTTATTTTCAGAGTCTGCACAAAAAGGGGCTCACTTTATTGAGCTCTGTACGCAGCGCAATATTCCCCTACTGTTCCTTCAAAACATTACTGGCTTTATGGTCGGTCGCCAATACGAAAATGAAGGCATTGCCAAAAATGGCGCCAAACTGGTCATGGCTGTTGCAACCGCAAATGTCCCGAAACTTACCCTTGTGATTGGTGGTTCATTTGGTGCAGGCAACTACGGTATGTGTGGTCGTGCCTATTCTCCACGCTTCATGTGGACATGGCCGAACTCGCGTATTTCGGTTATGGGTGGTGAACAAGCGGCAAGTGTATTGTCGACCTTAAAGCGTGATCAAATCGAAAAACGTGGCGAGTCTTGGTCTGCGGCAGAAGAAGATGATTTTAAACAGCCCTTCCGTGACCAATTTGAACGCCAAGGCCATCCATATTATGCATCGGCGCGTTTGTGGGATGACGGTGTGATTGATCCTGCACAAAGCCGTCAGGTGCTCGGTTTAAGTTTAGCCGCAGCCTTAAATGCACCCATCCAACCGACCAAATTCGGCGTGTTCCGCATGTAGGAGATGAGTGATGAGCTTTCAATATTTACAACTCGAACAACGCGACCAAGTGGCAACGGTATGGATTAATCGTGCAGAAATGCATAATGCCTTCAATACTCAAGTGATTGAAGAACTGCACCGCTGCTTTAGCGAACTCAACACACGTGATGATGTACGTGTGGTGATTTTAGCTGGACGTGGCAAAAGCTTCTCAGCGGGTGCTGACCTGAACTGGATGAAAGAAGCAGGACAAGCCTCACAGGCTGAAAATGAAGCCGATGCATTAAAACTGGCGAAAATGCTACAAAGTTTAGCAACATTAAAACAACCAACCATTGCCCGTGTGCAAGGCATTGCTTTTGGTGGTGGGATGGGCCTGGCTTCTGCCTGTGATATTTGTGTCGCAAGCAGTGATGCTAAGTTTGCAACCTCTGAAGTGCGCTTAGGTTTAGCCCCTTCAACCATTAGCCCTTATGTGATTCGTGCGATTGGTGCACGTCAGGCTTCACGCTACTTTTTAACCGCAGAGCGTATTTCTGCGGAGCAAGCCCTACACATTGGTCTGGCGCATGTAGTGGCCGATGCTGAACAGTTAGATGAAAAAGTCGCAGAAATGGTCGATGCCTTACTTTTGGGTGGGCCAGAAGCACAAACGTCTTCAAAACAACTCATCCAAATGGTCGACCAGCAAGTGTTAACCGAAGCATTATTGTTGCAAACAGCACAACATATTGCCCATGTACGCCAAGGATCAGAGGCGAAAAGTGGCTTAAATGCTTTTTTAAATAAACACAGTCCAGTCTGGATCAAGACGACGGCATAACAACAAGAAAGGATATCGATATGTTTAATAAAATCTTAATTGCGAACCGTGGTGAAATTGCTTGTCGTGTGATCCGAACTGCAAAAAAAATGGGCATTGCCACCGTTGCAGTCTATTCAGATGCTGACGCTCAGGCGCAGCACGTGCAACAAGCCAACGAAGCCATTTATATCGGCGAATCCCCTGCTGCACAAAGCTACCTACAAATTGAACGTATTATTCAAGCTGCCTTAGACACAGGTGCTGAAGCAATTCATCCAGGTTATGGCTTTTTATCTGAAAATGACCAATTTGCCAATGCCTGCCAAAAAAACAACATTGTCTTTATTGGTCCACCTGTAGATGCCATTTTAGCTATGGGCCTCAAAGCCACTTCTAAATCCTTAATGGAGAAAGCAGGTGTACCGCTGACACCGGGCTACCATGGCACCAACCAAGATCCTGATTTTTTAAAACAACAAGCCGATACCATTGGCTACCCTGTGCTGATTAAAGCCAGTGCTGGCGGTGGTGGTAAAGGCATGCGCTTAGTTGATCGCGGCGAAGACTTTTTAAGCCATCTAGCTTCATGTAAAAGTGAGGCGCGTTCAAGCTTTGGCAATGACGATGTTTTGGTTGAACGCTATGTGGTACAACCGCGCCATATTGAAGTACAAGTTTTTGGTGATACACATGGTAACTATGTGCACCTCTTTGAACGCGATTGTTCGGTACAACGTCGCCATCAAAAAGTACTAGAAGAAGCACCTGCACCCCAAATGGCAGAACCAAAACTCGAAGCCATGCGCCAAGCCGCTATTGATGCAGCACGTGCAGTGGATTATGTCGGTGCAGGGACAGTTGAGTTTATTGTGGAACAAGACGGCACGGCGTATTTCATGGAAATGAATACTCGCCTGCAAGTTGAGCATCCTGTAACAGAGATGATTACAGGGCAGGATTTGGTGGAATGGCAACTACGTGTAGCTTTTGGTGAACCGCTGCCTAAACAACAACATGAGCTCAGTATTCATGGTCATGCATTAGAAGCGCGTGTCTATGCTGAAGAGCCTGAAAAAGGTTTCTTACCTGCAATTGGTAAAATCCACTACCTGCACTACCCTCAGCAAAATGAGCATGTCCGCGTAGACAGTGGCATTGTTGAAGGGGATGAAATCACGACCTTTTACGACCCAATGATT
The DNA here is from genome assembly GCF_044057475.1 of Acinetobacter sp. P1332. Lineage (NCBI taxonomy): Bacteria > Pseudomonadati > Pseudomonadota > Gammaproteobacteria > Moraxellales > Moraxellaceae > Acinetobacter > Acinetobacter sp. P1332. The sequence continues at coordinate 1,119,666 of NZ_CP171157.1, read as the reverse complement.
GCCAAATTAATTGTTTGGGCAAAGAATCGTGAAGCCGCACTCACCCAAATGCACCACGCACTGAGTCAATTTCATGTCGATGGCTTGGGCAATAACATAGCATTCTTAGACCGTTTGGTCCGTTCAGAATCGTTCAAAACCGCCAACCTCGACACCAACTTAATTCAACGTGAAGAAGCATTTTTACTGCAACACAATGAAACAGCCTCTTCAGAACTCATCATCACGGCGGCATTGATTGAACTCTTGTCTCGCTTTGCCAGCAATAAAGCCGCTGTAAATCCTGTATGGCAAGCCAAGTCTCTATGGCGTTTAAATCTTAATGCCAGCTATGCCATTAAACTTGCACTAAACGATAAAGAACATAAAGTCTATTTCAGTCCAGCGGCAAAAGGCTTTACAGCAAAGTACAATGAACATAGCGTTTTCATTCAGGGTGAATTGTTAGAAGCACATTTAGCTAAAATTGAATGTGCAACAAACAAAAAGACCTATGCTTATAGTTCAAATGCGCAGGGCCTAACCCTGTATGCAGATGGTCAAAGCTATAAATTTTCACATATTCAGCCTAACTTTAATACTGAAGATGATGCTTCTGATGCCAACAACTTAAAAGCACCAATGCCAGGTGTGATCACACAAGTCTTGGTACAAAACAACAGCGCAGTGAAAAAAGATGATGTCCTCCTCACGCTTGAAGCGATGAAAATTGAATATTCAATTCGTGCTCCACATGATGGCATTGTCTCTGCGGCTTACTTCCAAGTCGGTGATCAGGTCAAAGCGGGTGATGAATTGGTTGAGTTTTCAAGCTTGGAAGGTGCCGCATGAATGAATTTGTCAAAATTGTCGAAGTCGGGCCGCGAGATGGTTTGCAAAATGAAAAGACACCGCTCACTTTGGATGACCGTCGCAAACTGATTTTAGATTTAATGCAAACAGGACTCAGTGCCATTGAAGTGGGTTCTTGCGTCTCTGCAAAGTGGGTTCCACAAATGGCACAGAGTGATGAACTCTTTGCCAGCTTACCCAAAGATCCGAATATCAGTTTTAGTTTACTGACTCCGAACTTGAAAGGGTTTGAGTCTGCTTTGGCAGTTGGCTGTCAGGAGGTTGCCGTTTTTACCGCAGCTTCCGAAAGCTTTACCCAAAAGAACATCAATTGCTCCATTGACGAAAGCTTTGAAAAATTTGCAGACATCATGGCTGCGGCGAAAGCCCATAACATCAAAGTGCGTGGTTATGTGTCTTGTATTGTCGACTGCCCCTATGAAGGTGCAATTGCACCGAGCAAAGTTGCACACGTCAGTCAACGTTTGCTGGACATGGGCTGTTATGAAGTGTCCTTAGGTGAAACGATTGGCACGGCGACACCAGACCGTGTGAAAAAAGTCTGGCAGGCGTGTTTAGCGGAAATGGATGCTGCGAGTCTAGCAGGACATTTTCATAATACCTATGGCATGGCGATTGCCAATATTTATCAGTCTTTAGAACAAGGCATTCGTGTATTTGATTCGTCCATTGCAGGTTTAGGCGGCTGCCCTTATGCCAAAGGCGCATCGGGCAATGTCTCCACAGAAGACCTTTACTACCTACTCTCCAACATGGGTTATATCACAGGGATTGATCTTGATGCACTGATGATTGCCAGCCAAAACATCAGCCAGATACTACAACGCACCAATCCATCTAATTATGCCAATGCCTACTGGCAAAAGCGCTGTGCCTAAGCCATTCAATTGATAACGAGAACACTATGGTCAATAAAGTTTATTCAAGTGCAAAGGATGCACTGCAAGATGTGGTTCAAGATGGTCAAACCCTAGCGGTTGGTGGCTTTGGTTTATGCGGTATTCCAGAAAGTCTGATTGCGGCCTTAAAACAAACGGGCGTGAAAAACCTCACCTGTATTTCAAATAATGCAGGCGTCGATGGTTTCGGCTTAGGGCTCTTATTAGAAAGTAAACAAATCAAAAAAATGATTGCTTCCTATGTAGGTGAAAACAAAGAATTTGAACGTCAGTTTTTAAGTGGTGAGCTTGAAGTGGAGCTCACCCCTCAAGGTACACTGGCAGAAAAACTCCGTGCTGGAGGTGCGGGTATCCCTGCCTTCTTTACCGCAACAGGTGTCGGCACACTCATTGCCGAAGGCAAAGAAGAGCGTGAGTTTAATGGCAAACCTTATATTCTAGAAAACTCGCTCACCGCTGACATTGCACTCGTGAAGGCTTACAAGGCCGATACTGCAGGTAACTTAATTTTCCGTAAAACCGCACAAAACTTTAACCCTGTATGTGCGATGGCTGGAAAAGTCTGCATTGTCGAAGTTGAGGAAATTGTTGAAATTGGCGCTTTAGATCCAGACCAGATTCACCTGCCAGGTATTTATGTCAATCGCATTGTGCTGAATGCAAACCCTGAAAAACGTATCGAACAACTCACATTAAAAGAGGAGGCTTAACCCATGGCTTGGTCTCGTAATGAAATGGCACAACGTGCAGCGCTTGAGCTGGAAGATGGTTTTTATGTCAATTTAGGCATTGGCTTACCCACACTGGTGGCCAACTATATTCCTGAAAACGTCAACGTCTGGTTGCAGTCTGAAAATGGATTGTTAGGTATTGGCGAGTTTCCAACAGCCGAAACAGTCGATGCCGATTTAATCAATGCTGGGAAACAAACTGTTACTGCACGTCAGGGCGCCGCATTTTTCTCTAGTGCAGATTCTTTTGCCATGATCCGTGGAGGTCATGTCAATATCGCCATTTTAGGGGCAATGGAAGTCTCACAAAATGGCGATTTGGCCAACTGGATGATTCCGGGTAAAAAAGTCAAAGGTATGGGAGGTGCAATGGATTTGGTTGCTGGAGTACAAAAAGTGGTGGTGCTCATGGAACACTCTGCAAAAGATGGTACACCGAAAATTGTCGAGCAGTGTAGCCTGCCTCTGACAGGTAAAAATGTCGTACATCGCGTGATTACTGACCTCGGTGTCATGGACATTACGCAGGAAGGTGTGAAATTAGTTGAACTGGCGAAAGATGTCAGTTTTGAAGATATTCAAAAAGTGACAGGTGTTCCCCTCATCCGCTAATTCGACATCATTTATACAATAGAAAAATAATCCAATGTCTTTAAAGCAGCGATCCTGTTTTAAAGGCATTTCTATCAGCACGGATAGGCTGAATCAAAAATTCATACCTTATAGATAAAAATGGAATCAATGCATGGAAAACTCTCAAAATATTTTGCAACGTTTTGCACTAAGTGTCAGTGATTGGTCGGAGAAATGGTTTCCAGACTCTTATATTTTTGCCCTATTGGGTGTCGTGATCGTCGCAATTGCTTCCATCAGCATTGGCGCACCTGCCAAAGATGTCGCAGTGTCCTTTGGTGATGGTTTTTGGAGTCTGATTCCTTTTACCTTACAAATGTGTATGCTGATTGTGGTTGGTTATGTGGTTTCTGTTTCAAAGCCTGTAGAGCTGCTGATTCAAAAAATGGCTCGAATTCCCCATAGTGGACGTGGTGCGATTGTACTTGTTGCGACGGTCAGTTTATTAATTTCGCTGATTAACTGGGCCATGAGTACAGTACTGACTGCCCTGCTGGTGATTGCTTTAGCTAAACGCAAAGAACTCAATATGGACTATCGTGCTGCCGCTGCCGCCGCGATTATTGGTATGGGAGCGACGTGGGCCTTAGATATTAGTTCTTCTGCGGCACAACTGCAAGCCAACAAAGCCAGCCTGCCCGAATCAATTTACAATCTAACCGGCGTGATTCCCTTCACCGAAACCATTTTCTTACCTCAGTCGATGATCATGACGGCTGTGTTGATTATTGCATCGATTGCTATTGCATTTTGGTCTGCACCCAAAGGGCAAGACATTAAAACCATTGATCAATTCTCCATCCAGTTTGAGGAAGAAGCTAAACCAACACCAACCACAAAACGCCCAGGAGACTGGTTAGAGAACTCACCTTTATTGAGTATATTGATTGTGCTCTTGGGTCTAGTTTGGATGTTCAATGAGTTCAGCAAAAGTAATCCGATCTTGGCCATTTCAAGCCTAAATACCTACAACTTTATTTTCCTGATGCTGGGTATTGCACTGCATGGTACGCCACGAAATTTCCTCAATGCTGTCACTAAAGCCGTGCCAGCGGTCTCAGGTGTTCTTATTCAGTTTCCTCTGTATGGCAGTATCGCCTTTATGATGACGCAAGCCTTGAACAGTCATGATTTATCACTATCACATTATATTGCTGAGTTTTTTGTTTCGATTGCCTCCAAAGAAACCTTTGCCATTGTGATGGGCCTATATTCTGCCATTTTAGGCTTTTTCATTCCTTCTGGCGGCGGTAAATGGATTATTGAAGCACCCTATGTCATGCAAGCTGCACATGATTTGAAAGTGCATTTAGGCTGGTCGGTGCAAATCTATAATGCTGCTGAAGCCTTGCCGAATTTAATCAACCCATTTTTTATGCTGCCCATGCTCGGCATTCTCAAATTAAAAGCCAAAGATGTAATCGGCTTTACCGTCACTCAATTGGTTTTCCATCTGCCTTTGGTGCTGTTCCTGCTTTGGATTTTAGGCCGCAGCCTGACCTATATGCCACCTACCTTCTAAACAAGGACAAAAAACACAATCTAAATAAAAAAGGACGAATCATATTCGTCCTTTTCTCATTCTATAAAGCATATTTTCAATGTAGCCCAACTAATTAAACACATTATTTAAATACACAATGCGCTCATTAGTTTTTTGATTAAAGCACTTGGTATATTGCAATTGTTGATCTTGGGCACGTAAAGCATCATCCCAATATTGCGACTGCTTTTGATAGGTTTCTTTTTCACTATCCGTCATTTGGTAGACACTTTTTTGGGAAATCACTTTACAGTCCACATCACGCTTTTCAAACCACTCCGTTTGGTCTTGTTGTAGCTGCTGTTTTTGTTCCTCAGTGAAATTGTCCCAAGTTTGGTTCAGACGTTCCACCACTTTGACTTGGTCAGCGTCCAATTCCTTCTTACGAATATTCATGGCTTTCTGTGCCAGTTCCATCTGCGCAACTTCTTGCTCATTATATTGTTTTATATTTTTCTGTATTTCGGCATTTTCTTTTTCATACGCCGCAAACTGAACCGCATGCTGAGTCACCAACACTACACCATCAATCACACCATTTTGATTCGGTACATTGAGGCTAATGCCTTCTTTATCCGTTTTAATGATGTTATAGCTAAATGCACCTTGTAGCTGATCGTTGTCTAAGTTGAGTGAATATTCCCCCTCTTCTAAGACATCACGCAAAGTACTTTGATAACCGTCCTCACACTCTTCGCATGGACGCGCTAAAAACGCATTTTCAGCACGTTTCTGTAAACCTTTCGGGAAAATCACCACCAACTGACTTTCGCAGTCCAATTGCTTCGCAGTTTCAGGCTTTTCTGTAGTCGTTGAAATCCCTTTAATTTCAAAGCGAATACCGTTATTAATCTGTGTTAATAATTTTTCATCGGCCTCATATTCACGGCTATCACGCAGACGGCGGTCTAGGGCTTTTAAGTATTCAGCTTTTAAATGCGCTTGAATTTGTTCAACGTTGGCAGGAGCCGTACAACTCCAATCTGACATTTCTTGCGGTTCAGCAACCGTTTCTGTTTTATTCTCGGTTCGGTTACAAGCACTTAAAATAAACTGCTCAAGATTAGACTGGCAAAAATTGTTTTCTTCATCATTGTTATAAAACCATAAGGCTGTTGTTTTTCGCAGCGTATTTAACCAAAAAATAAGCTTTTATGCGAGTAGCTATATAAAAGAACCCTGCCGTAGCAGGGTTAAAATATCGTTTAGTTGGCCTTTTCAACACCACGATCATCCACTTCACGCACCACACCCGAGTCTGTATTTAAAACCTCAAACTCAATACGACGGTTTTTAAATTTGCCTTCATCGGTTTGATTATCTGCTATTGGCTTTTCTTGCCCATAACCAATCGCTCTCAACTGCGCAGGATCGACGCCTTTAAAAATTAAATAATCCACCACCGCTTGTGCTCGATTTTGCGATAAAGTTTTATTGACTGCCGCATCTCCCGTTGCATCTGTATGCCCCATCACGGTCAGTTTGACTTGCGGTGCTTTTTGCATCAGCGCTGCGGCCTGATCCAAGATCGACTTATTGACATCAGGTATCGTCGATGAAGCTGTATCAAAGTTAATAATTTGCAAATTCAATGCCGTGGCAACATCTAATGCTCGAACTTGCTCAGGATTAATTTCTGCCAGCGCACGCTCAGCATCACTAATACTGGTATCCACGGCACGATTGACATCCAGTGGTTGCTGCGTCACAACTGTCATATTACGCAGTAAAGGTTTAATTTGATCTGCCACTTTAAGTGCATTGGTTGGATCTTGTGATTGAATCGATAACTGATTGCCAAACCAGGTTAAATTTACATTCGGCACACCTTTCAATGCACTGATTACACTGGGTATCGCATCTTGGTCGATAAATTCAGTGTGATACATACTCTGCATATCGGCACCACAGCCGATGCTGTTATTAAAAATTTGCTTTACTTCTTTTTGCAAAATTTCAACATAAGCCGCATTGGCTGAGAAAATTTGGCAAGTGACCAAATCTCCTGTTGCCCCTGTGATGATTTGAAATTTAGCAGGTTGGCTGGAATTCACATTTGCAGCAGGTGCTGTTTCAGTTGTGGCTTTTTCGGTACAGGCTCTAAAAATAAAAGCAAACAATGCCGCAAAAATAATTAAAGCCAAAACTGGCAGTAAAAATGACCGTTTCTCATCTACTTTTGTAGCATGTACGCTTGCAGGTGCAACATGTGTAGCTTGTCCTTGTAAGATATTTACCCCCAATCCGGCCAGTAATGCAGTTGCCCACTCAGGTAACGCACGACTAATGGAATCTGTGTTGACTTGTAGTAAATGGGAAATCGCTTCAGGTTCTGAAGAGCCTGCCTCTGTGGCTAAAAATGCTAATGCAGGTGTAATCGAACGGCTCAAGGTACTTTCAATTTCATCTGCGGGTGCTGCCCCGCGGACATGCTCCAAAAACTGTTGCTTGAGACTGACATTCGAGGCAAAAGCATCATTGAGACGTGGATTCAACTGCTGCTGAAATGCAGGAATCAGTTCAGATTTTGACTTTAATATAGACAGTAAAATTGGTAAAAAGGATTGAATTGCTTGATTTTTTTCAAGTAAATGTTGTGTATCACCCTCTAAAACAATTGCAGAGACATTTTGTTTTAGTAAATCCATAAAATCGACATTCATGAAGTCTTACCCCACTTTTTCTCATTGTTTTCATCGTCATTTTCCAGTTTATCTGTTCATTTTTTATACTTTGTAAAATATTGTATTTGCATCAGTTTTATCTAGGCCCAATAAAAAAGCCAGCCGAAGCTGACTTTTTAATCCACATTTAATGCAATATTTAAGCTGCAAAAGTTTTTAGAACTTTTCCTTTCACCACTTGATTGATCAAAGGTGTATTTTTACCTTGCGACAAAATATTGTCTTTATTCACAATCCAGTCTAACTCAGGATCAACCAATACCCAGCCTGCTTCAGCAGTCCAACGTTCAAGCATATTGGCTACCGTGGCAGGTGCAATCGTGACTTTTTCGACCCATTCCAAAGGACTAAATAAACCTTCACGTACCAATTGCACACCAAAAGCTACATAGGTATCAAAAGCGGTGATGCCCGGTTGTGTTTCAGCAAATGGTGCCAGCTTTGCCGAACTGCTCAGCGGTTCATGATGCGTACAAATCGCATCGATCACGCCACTTTTCACGCCTTGGCGAAGAAGCTCTTTATCCGACTCTGCACGTAGTGGCGGACGGACGTGTGCAAGTGAGTTGAAGCCATCAATCAGCTGATCTGTTAAATGCAGCTGATGCATCGCCACATCGCATGTGACTGGTAGACCTTTATCTTTAGCGATTTTAATCAAATCAACAGAAGCACCTGTAGACAATAAACCAAAGTGGGCACGAACACCTGTCGCTTCAATCATTAACAAATACTTGGCAATGGCAATGGTTTCGGCAATCGCAGGGATGGTTGGTAAGCCCTGACGCGATGCCACAAAGCCCTCATGGACACAGCCATCTTTGGCAATTTGCGGTTCTTCGGCATAAAACACCACCGTCATACCAAGGCCTGCTGCGTATTCTAAAGTGCGCAGCACCACATCGTCATCTGCAAAAGGCGCACTGGCATTTGAAACGGCTGTACAACCACCCTTTTTGAGACCCGCCATATTTGCAGGTTGCTTACCTTGTAAGCCTTGGGTTTGAGCACCAATCACTTCAAGATAAATGCCGCCATCCAGCATCGCTTTTTCCATCAGACCATGAATCAAAGCACCATTGTCTTGTACAATCGGTTTTGAGTCTGGCGGTGTAAACACATGCAAAATACCATTTTCACGCGCAGCACGACCTTCTGATTTTAATGTCCCGTGCTGTTGCTGACCCGGCTCACGTAGGCGTGCACATAAGTCTACCATGGTCGGCATCAACCACTTGCCTTGACCATCAATTGTTTCAGTGACATTGGCTGTTTCAGCAACCAACTTGCCATTTTCGATATACACCGTTTGAACCGCATCTGTTTGATGAATTGGGTCAAGAACACGTACATTTTCAATTTTTACAACAGTCATGACTTATTCCTTATCCCGCAATCGCGTCTAACAAACCTTGCTCTTGCAGTTGACCTTGCATTGCAAGCGCCAAAACTGCCATACGTACAGCAATCCCATTGGTCACCTGATTTAAAATCACAGACTGTGGACCATCAGCAATACTGGAATCAATCTCTACACCACGGTTCATAGGCCCCGGATGCATCACGATACAATCAGGTTTTGCCATCGCAAGACGTTCTTTGTTTAAACCGTACATTTTGTAGAATTCGGCTTGAGATGACAGCGCAGGCGAATCAATGCGTTCATTTTGAATACGTAAGGTAATAATCACGTCGCAGTCTTGAATCCCAGCTTCCATGTTATTAAATAAACGTACACCTTCACCATATTCATCAAAGCCGTATGGCAGTAGCGTGTTCGGTGCAATTACGCGAATGTCTTTACACCCCAGAGTTTGTAATGCAGCAACATCTGAACGCGCCACGCGTGAGTGTTTAATATCACCAATGATGGCAATTGAAATATCTTCAAATTTCTTTTTGGTTTCACGGCGAATGGTCAGCATGTCCAACATAGCTTGTGTTGGATGCGCATGACGGCCATCACCTGCATTGATAATTGCGACATGCGGACAAACGGTTTGGGCAATAAAATGTGCCGCACCCGACGAAGAATGACGTACTACAAAAATATCCGCAGCCATCGCTTCTAAGTTCCATAAAGTGTCTCTGAGCGTCTCCCCTTTGGAAGTACTTGAACGTGCGATATCGATATTTAATACATTTGCAGAAAGACGCTTTGCCGCTGCTTCAAAAGTGGTACGAGTACGGGTTGAGTTTTCAAAGAAAAGGTTCATTACCGTTCGACCTTCTAAGAGGTTGTTGGTAATCAGCTGATTTTGGTCATTAAAAAAGGACTGCGCGGTGTCCAATATTTTTGTAAGAGTTTCTTTAGAAAGGCCTTCGATGGTGAGGAAGTGTTTGAGATGACCATCTTGGTTGAGTTGAATCTGACTCGGAGTATGCAATGCTGCCAAGTGCATGAGAGATTCCTTGTACGTTAAGTTAACGCATTATACAGATTTTCTTTTTGATTTGGACCTCAGTTTAAAACAATTGCCTTAATTATCATCGGCTTCAAAACTAAGATTATGAAATTCTTATCTATTATTTCAACCAGTTAAATTAAACCATCAAAGGCTAAATTAGCCAAATTCAGAGTTCATCAAATTGCTATAAATATCAATTCCATAGAGTTTCTTATCTCATTTATCCCAAGCGGACATTTAAAAAAGCTCTCTTGCGAGAGCGATCCAACTTTAGCGATTCTTATCGTAAAGCGCCAATATAGTGATGTGACACTTGGGCACGGTAGATTTCTTCTTCAGTGGCATCTAACTCATGTCGTGTCGTGTCGACCTGTTTAGGTTTTTCGATCACGGCTGTTTCTTCATAGTTAAAAACATCCATGACACTGTCTAAACGACTCACCAATCGAATCAGTTCAGCATCTTCTGTACTTAAAGCAAGCTCTGCCATCTGACGTGCGTAACTTGGATTTTCCACCAAATACATCACATCAATTACACGCCCCGATACACGGCGCAGACGTGCATAAAGTAAAGTTGCAATTGAAAAAGCATCAGCATGACTTACAACACCGCGATCTAACTTGGTCGACATATTCATCCCCTTTCAAGTGAAAAATATTTACTAACGATCTATCAGAAATCAGTCAGCAAATTAAACTTGCAAGGATTTAGCAAAATACGTACCAAAAACGTTATTGTTCACATGGTGATTCATTTATTTTGATATTTCCGCTGAGTAGAGGCATATTTAAAAAACCATTCAGAGGCAAAATACGTTAAACTTTAGCAAGTTTATTTTGTTTTATTTTGGTCTCTCAAATTTATGAAAACCGCTTCGCGTTTAAGCAGCTATTGGGTTACGTGTGCCGATGGCTTAGAAACCTTACTCCAAGAAGAATTAGAAGGTTTAGGTGTTCAAAACATTGAACGTTTTCCTGGGCGTTTAGTTTTCAAAGGTACACTGGAACATGCCTATCGCATTTGTATGTGGTCGCGTCTTGCTTCGCGTGTACTCACACCAATTCATGTCCATGAACTGGAATTTAGCCATGACGCACGTGATGTTGCTGAAGAGCTCTATGAAGGTGCAATGAACTTTGATTGGTCGCTAATTTTTGCACCACAAAGCACCTTCGCCGTTCGTTTACATATTGAACGTGAAATTAAGGTGAACAGCCAGTTTGCAACTCTACGTGTAAAAGACGGTATCGTCGATTCATTCATGGAAGCTGTCGGTAAGCGTCCAAGTATTGATATTAAGCATCCTGAAATTACCATTTATGCACTCGCAGGAAAAACTGAACACACCTACTGTTTAGACTTATCTGGTGATTCATTGCATAAACGTGGCTACCGTCGTTATATGACCGATGCCCCAATTAAAGAAAACTTAGCTGCTGCGATTTTACAAAAAGCTAAGCTCCTTGCAAAAAGACCCGATATTTTCCTTGACCCCATGTGTGGTTCTGGGACGTTCATTATTGAAGCATTGATGATGCTGACTGACCGCGCACCTGGTTTAGTTCGTCGTTTCGGTTTCAATGGCTGGAATGGCCATGATCATGATCTGTGGATGAGCATTAAAGCAGAAGCAGCTGAACGCCATCAAACAGCCTTGGAACAACCTCTTCCTAAGTTCTACGCATTTGATGCAGACTGGGAAGCAGTAAAAGCCACCAAGCAAAATATTATTGCTGCTGGTTTTGAACGTGTACTTGACCAGATCCAAATCGAAGAACGGACTTTAGCCGACTGGCCGAACTTTGAAGCCGAAGGAAAAACAGCCTTTATTGTGACCAACCCACCTTATGGTGAGCGTTTAGGTGATAAAGCTTCAAACCGTGCTTTATATTTAGGCTTATCTGCTTTACTGCAAAAGAACTTCCCAAATCAAACCGCAGCAGTTATCGCAGCAGCCGTTGAGCAAGCCGATGTATTGGCGCTGAATGACCCGCAAACCATGCGTTTAATGAATGGTAAACTGCCAATTTACGTGCGTTCAGGTTCAGTTAAACCTGTTGCAGTGATCAAGCCGTTCTTGGAAACATGGCAACCGCAACAGTTTGAAGCAATTGAAGGCGCTGAAGACTTTGCTAACCGTTTACAAAAGAACATGCAGACCTTAAAGAAATGGGCAGTGAAAGAAAACATTCACTGTTTACGTTTATATGATGCCGATCTTCCAGACTTTAACGTTGCAGTCGATTTGTATGGCGAACGCTTACATGTCCAAGAATATGCGCCACCGAAAAAAATCGATCCTGAAAAAGCCAAAAAGCGTTTCAATCTTGCTTTACAGGCAATTCGTGCGGTGACAGGTTTAGGCCGTGATGCGATTTTTATCAAAACACGTGCTCGCCAAGAAGGTAAAACTCAATATACCAAGCAAAGTACTGCTTCTAAGCGTTTTATCGTGCAGGAAGGCAAAGCAAAAATCTTAGTTAACCTAACCGATTACTTAGATACTGGCTTGTTCTTAGACCACCGTCAAATCCGCCTACGCATTGCACAAGAAGCACGTGGTAAGCACTTCTTGAACTTGTATAGCTATACCTCTACAGCCAGCTTACATGCAGCTTTAGGCGGTGCAGTAAGTACCACCAGCGTCGATCTTTCAAATACTTATTTGAACTGGTCTAAAGAGAACTTCGTCTTGAACGGCTTAACGGTCGATCATGCCGATGAACAACATCAGTTCTTTGCCAGCGACTGTTTTGAGTGGTTAAAAGAAGGTCATGAGCAATATGAGCTGATCTTTATTGACCCACCAACCTTCTCAAACTCGAAGAAGTTCTACGGTACCTTTGATGTACAACGCGACCATTTATCCTTGCTCAAACGCGCGATGAACCGTTTAACCACGGACGGTACTTTGTACTTCTCAAACAACTACCGTGGTTTTGAAATGGACGAAGAAATTTTGGCGTTCTTTGATGTCGAAGAAATCACCCAAGAGACGATTGGGCCAGATTTCAAGCGCAATCAGAAAATTCACCGTGCTTGGAAAATTACCCACCCAAAAAACTAATGCACTGAAGATGAAATACCAGCAGCTCTTTCATCTTCGCTAAATTTTGCATTAGACAATTTTCAGATATAAAAAAGGGACGAAATACGTCCCTTTTATTATGTTAGATCATCATATTTTGCATTATTCAGTCAGGAAATTGGTTTGCCCATATTTGTAATCAACTGACATTTTCATGACATTCCCTTCACGTTTCACCTGCCCTGAACTCTGCATCGTCGAAAGCATGCTTTCGATCTCTTGATCAGACATGCTGATGCCTCCTTTTTGCAGATAATTATTCATGATGCGCGAGATCATATTTTTATCAAACTGAATATCTGCTTTGTATTCCATTAAACTCGGCATCATTTTCACCATACCCATCACCGTCGATTGATGACTCGGCATAATACGCCCCGTCACACTCGCTTGTGCAACCCCTTCCCCGATAGCAAATTGGTTCTCTTTGGATTCAAAACGGAAACCTTCATTGATCACTGCCAATAAAGCAGGCTCCATATCTTTTTCCACGGCCTCTTTTGCCAAACAACTGTTTTCACTTTTCGCCAAAATATCAAACAGCGTCTGTAATTTCTGTCGGTTTATATCGAGTACATTAAAATTAAACTGTACGTTTTGGACAGCGGGCGCTGAAGGCATTTTCATTTCATCTAGACGCAATAACATTTCAGTGTTTACAACTCGGTCTGTCAGTTCACTTTGTGTTTCTATACTAAAATTCTTTAGTTCGGCATTGATCGGTTTATTGATATCTCGATCTGACATTTTCAGTAGATCCATCTTAATTTTGGTTTCACCCGCCTCAAGATACTCACCATTCAGCCCTTGGTTACTTTCTAGCTTTAGCCCCACCATTTGCAAATGTATATTTGGATCGGTGACTGTGAGATTCGGAATTTCAAGCTGTAAATCCAGTATCTTTAACTGTTGTTCGATCGGTTTTGCCCGAAACTTTAATGTCATCGGATCTAATCTAGACTGGAGTTGAGCCTCATTGCGGGTAATCACTGGCGTAGTCAAGGTACTATTCAAAGTACCCAACCAATTCACTTTGCTTTGTACTTTAAGTGGTTCCTTCAACAAAGACTGAAGTGCGCCAGGTGCTTGCATAATATTAATATCTGAACGAATCGCATATCCATTCCAACTCCGTTGAATATGATCCTGCCCCTTCAATTGGATCACTTCTTTCGGTTTACATGGGTCTAGTACTAATTCAGCGGTCCAGTTCGCACTGCCATTTAAAGCACCCATTTGAAATTGTTGATATTGCAACTTTAAATCATTCGACTGTTTGGTGCTGTGTTGATAATAAGCCTTCAAACTTTTATCCGCATAAAGATTACCCCCTACTGCGACCACAGCAAGCGTAAGTACGCCTCCAATACCCCACTTCAATTGAGTCATTTCTTCTATCTCAAGTTGTTTGTTTTTTATTAAAATAAATTATAAAGAGAATCTTCAAATAAAGATAATTGTTTTGCAAATAAATCACTTAGATGCCACACCCATCACATAAATGTGAAAACTTAGGTCACATTTTGGCTTAAAAATGTCATCTTTTAACATTTCTATCCCGCAATAAAAAACCCAGCCGAAGCTGGGTTTTTAGTTTCAATGAATCATTTACACAATTAACTCATTTTCACTTTGTCAAAGCTCAACTGACCATCTTGTGCAGTGATCATAATATTGTCTCCAGCCACATAGTAACCCGACAATATTTTTTGAGCTAAGTTGTTTTCAACCTGTTGCTGGATGGCACGTTTCAATGGGCGAGCACCGTAAACTGGGTCAAAACCAGCGTCAATCAATAAGTCAAAGGCTTGATCATCCACCGTTAAGCGCATATCTTTTTCAACCAAACGATCACGTAAACGATCCAATTGGATATCGGCAATACCACGAATTTGCGCTTTTTTGAGTGAATGGAAAACCACTAACTCATCAATACGGTTGATAAACTCTGGACGGAAATGTTGCGCCACGGCATTCATCACCACTGCTCGAACTTCTTCATCCAAAGGATTATCACCCAACTCACGCACATCACTCGAACCTAAATTCGATGTCATGACGATCACAGTATTTTTAAAGTCAACCACGCGACCTTGCGAATCCGTTAAGCGACCATCATCCAACACTTGGAGCAAGATGTTAAACACATCAGGATGTGCTTTTTCCACTTCATCGAACAGCACGACACTATACGGTTTACGACGTACAGCTTCGGTTAACACACCACCTTCTTCGTAGCCAACATAACCAGGAGGTGCACCCACCAAACGGCTGACAGAGTGTTTTTCCATAAACTCGGACATGTCGATACGAATCATGGCATCGTCACTATCAAACAAGAAGTTTGCCAGTGCTTTGGTCAACTCTGTTTTACCAACACCAGTTGGGCCCAAGAATAAGAACGAGCCGCTCGGTCGGTTCGGGTCAGACAAGCCCGCACGCGAACGACGAACCGCATTAGATACTGCAACCACAGCATCATCCTGCCCGACGACACGGTTATGTAAGAACTCTTCCATATGGAGAAGTTTCTCACGTTCACCTTGCATCATTTTAGCCACTGGAATGCCCGTAGCAGCACTAACGACTTCTGCAATTTCATTGTCAGTGACTTTGTTACGCAGTAGTTTTGGCTCTTCTTTTTCCTCAACGACTTCTTCTTCATTGAGACGTTTTTCCAGCTCTGGAATCACACCATACTGAAGACGCGACATTTCACCCAAGTCGTTTTCACGCTGCGCTTTTTGCAACGCAATACGCGCCTGATCTAATTCAGCTTGAACTTGTTTGGTGCCTTCAACTAAGGTTTTTTCAGCTTTCCAAACTTCTTCTAGATCATTGTATTCGTGTTGAACTTCACTGATTTGCTTTTCAAGATGAGCGACTTCCGCACGACTACCTGCATCTTCATCTTTTTTCACTGCTTCAAGTTGCAGTTTCAATTGAATCAAACGACGCTCAAGTTTATCCAAAGCTTCTGGCTTAGAGTCCAGCTCCATTTTGATACGAGAAGCCGCTTCATCAATCAAATCAATCGCTTTATCAGGCAATTGACGGTCGGTGATATAACGATGTGACATTTTCGCTGCTGCAATGATGGCAGAGTCTAAAATTTTCACACCATGGTGCACTTCGTAGCGCTCTTTCAAACCACGTAAAATCGCAATGGTGTCTTCCACACTCGGCTCATCGACCAACACTTTTTGGAAACGACGCTCTAGTGCAGCATCTTTTTCAATGAATTGGCGATATTCATCTAATGTTGTTGCACCAACACAGCGTAACTCACCACGTGCCAGAGCAGGTTTGAGCATATTGCCTGCATCCATCGCACCATCGCCTTTACCTGCGCCTACCAGCGTATGTAATTCGTCGATGAACAAAATGACTTCACCATCCTGTTTAGACAAATCTTTCAGTACTGCTTTTAAGCGCTCTTCAAACTCGCCGCGGTATTTAGCACCTGCAAGCAAT
The DNA here is from genome assembly GCF_044057475.1 of Acinetobacter sp. P1332. Lineage (NCBI taxonomy): Bacteria > Pseudomonadati > Pseudomonadota > Gammaproteobacteria > Moraxellales > Moraxellaceae > Acinetobacter > Acinetobacter sp. P1332. The sequence goes on along the minus strand of NZ_CP171157.1, from coordinate 1,103,351 downwards.
GAACCCAAATCTAAGGATAAAACACGTTTACCTTGTAAGCTTTCAGGCACTTCACGGTTAATAATCCGCTGTGCTAAGCCCTCAACAATGGCTGTTTTACCCACCCCTGGTTCACCAATCAACACGGGGTTATTTTTGGTACGACGCGACAAAACTTGAATGGTACGACGAATTTCGTCATCACGCCCAATCACAGGATCTAACTTACCTGCAAGTGCGCGTTCAGTTAAATCAATGGTGTATTTATTCAGAGAATCACGTTGATCTTCATGATTGTTGCTCATGACTTTCTCATCACCTCGAATTTTTAAAATGACTTTGCGTAAGCTGTCTGCTTGTACGCCCACGCTGTTGAGTAGCGTTTTAGTTGCCCCCACTTCGGCCAAGGCTTGCATCACCCAATCGGTAGACAAAAACTCATCACCTGCTTTTTGCGCGAAGCTATCTGCCAAATTCAGTGCTTTGACTGCCTCTGAACTTAAGTTGACGTCTCCTGTAGGATTTGTCAGTGTTGGTGCATCAGCTAGCGCTTGTTTTAATTTGCTTTGTAAAGCAGGTAAATTGGCACCCGCTTGCTGCAACAAACTCAGATTAGAGGTTTCTTCTAACAATGTTGATAAGATATGAATACCTTCAATTGCGGTATGGTCTTTCCCCACTGCAAGTGATTGAGCATCTGAGAGAGCTTGCTGTAAGCGGTTTGTGAATTTTTCAAATCGCATTCTTGTTTTCCTCACAACAAATTTCGAACTTGATGGATATATGGGAACAATTGCTCAAAATTCAATTCAAATTTAATTAATTTTTCTACATTTTAACTTATTTTTCATTAGTTTATCTTAAGAATAAACTCATAAGACTCGGTTATAAGATGGGTCTTATCCGCCTTATTTTCAAGCGCCAACCTAGATTATTTATGTATTAAAGACCACGACGACCTATCAATCCGTGACAACCAAAATCATTTGATCAATTATTAATCAAACAAGCAACGCATTTTTCTATTTATTCGTGTGATGAATTGTGTCCCAGTTTACGGAATCAAAACAAAAGCGTGAAGCATGAAAAAGGCCGATCACTAGATCAGCCTCAAATGACTTAAAAGTCAGCGTTTAATTTGCTTCAATAATCTCAAAATCATGGGTAATTTCAACCCCACCATCCATCAACATTTTGCTCGCAGAACAGTACTTTTCTGCCGATAATTCCACAGCTTTTGCGACTTGTTTTTCCTTCACCGCATGACCCGTAATCACGAAATGTAAGTGGATTTTTGTGAACACTGCAGGGATGCTATCTGCCCGCTCTGCCTTGAGTTCACAGCGTACATCGCTAATTTCTTGGCGTGATTTTTTAAGTATGGTTACGATGTCAAAAGAAGCGCAACCACCCAGCCCTGTCAGGATCAATTCCATTGGTCTTGGACCACGGTTTTCACCCCCATATTCTGGCGATCCATCCATGATAACACTGTGACCACTTTGAGTTTTTGCTTCGAAAGCAACATTCTCTAACCAATGAACAGTTGTTTGCATTGCAAGTACCTAAAAAAAGCTATAGATTGACGAAGTGACTGTACACTAACATAAATTGAGTTGATAAGGAATTTCAGCTCTGACTGTGTGACAAGTTCACCCTAGGTCTGTGCGATCTATATTTTATCCATTTTCGGAACCGTTAGCATGACTTCAAGCTTTTCACAATTAAGCACTGATGCGCTGTCTCCAGGTCAACTCCCCGAGTCAGTCAAAGCATTATTAAAACGCGCATATATTAATCGTTATCCTAAGCGTACCACCATCGTAGATGCAGGCTCAGAATCTAAATCTTTATATTTGATTTTAAAAGGTTCGGTCTCCATTATTCTGCGTGAAGACGATGAACGTGAAATCGTGGTCGCTTATTTAAATGCGGGTGATTTTTTTGGGGAAATGGGTCTATTCGAAGCAAACTCACAACGTACTGCAGAAGTGCGTACCCGTGATGTCTGCGAAATTGCTGAAGTGACTTATGAAAACTTCCATGAGCTCAGCAAACAATACCCTGACCTAAGCTATGCAGTATTTGCACAGCTAGTTCGCCGTTTAAAAAATACCACTCGTAAAGTGACTGACCTTGCATTTATCGACGTTTCAGGTCGTATTGCACGTTGCCTAATCGACTTATCTTCGCAACCTGAAGCGATGATTTTACCAAATGGCCGCCAAATTCGTATTACGCGTCAAGAGATTGGACGTATTGTCGGTTGTTCACGTGAAATGGTTGGTCGTGTTTTGAAAACACTCGAAGAGCAAGGCATGATCGAAACTGATGGTAAAGCCATCTTAATTTTTGATGCCTCTTTAGAAGAGTCAAAAGCGAATGCTGATGACTATGAAGACGAAGAATAAGACTTTTCTCCATAGCTGATACAGCCAAAAGCAAATCTTAGGATTTGCTTTTTTTTATGTCTTTAAATCTGCTTCTGCTTTGACAAAATCATGACAAACTTTGTAAAAATAGTGATTTAACCTACTGGGCATAACTGTTTAACCTAATTCGACCGAAAAAACGCAGTCCATAAAAGGAAATGTTGAATGCAATTTAAACCCTTAGCCAATACAGGCATTTTGGTCCCTGAAATTTGTCTCGGCACCATGACCTTTGGTGAGCAAAACACTCAAGCTGAAGCCTTTGAACAACTTGATTATGCTTTAGCGCAAGGCATTAACTTTTGGGACACTGCTGAAATGTACCCTGTTCCTCCAAAACCTGAAACCCAAGGTGCAACCGAAAGTATTATTGGCCAATGGATTGCCCAGCGCGGCGGTCGAGACAAGCTATTTTTAGCCTCTAAAATTGCGGGGCCATCTCAAGGTGGTAGTCATATTCGTGATGGACAGACTCGTTTTAATGCAAGCGACATTTCTTCTGCCCTAGATGGCAACCTAAAGCGTTTACAGACCGATTATATTGATTTATATCAGCTACACTGGCCACAACGCCCAACCAACTTTTTTGGCAAATTAGGCTATGAAAACAGTGAAGCCCAAAACACGCAAACCGTGACCTCTTTACAAGAAACACTACAAGCATTAGAAGCAGAGATTCAAAAAGGGCGTATTCGTTATATTGGTTTATCTAATGAAACACCATGGGGCACCATGAAGTTTCTACAAATTGCAGAGCAGCTTGGTCTATCTAAATTTGTCAGTGTGCAGAACCCATATAGCCTATTGAACCGTACTTATGAAATTGGCATGTCAGAAATTGCGAAATATGAAGACGTTGGTTTACTCGCTTACTCCCCACTCGCTTTTGGCTATCTCACAGGTAAATTCCGCAATGGTGCACGCCCAGCGAATGCTCGCGTGACGCTTTTCAGCCGCTTTAGTCGTTATAGCAACCCAGAGAGTGAATGGGCAACAGAACAGTATGCACAGCTGGCTGAACATCACGGTTTAACGCCGACGCAACTGGCTTTAGCCTTCATCAAGCAGCAGTTTTTTGTGACCAGTACGATTATTGGTGCGACCAACTTAGACCAGTTGAAAGAAAATATCCAAGCCTTTGAGATAGATTTATCGGAAGAAGTTTTACAGGGTATTCAAGCTATCCATCAGCAACAACCTAATCCTGCGCCATAGATATTTCTTAGTTAGCTGTTCAGGTGAAACACGACTTCACCTGTCACAAATAATTTATACTTTTCAAAATCATCAACTGACATTAAAAAAGGACGCCTTAGCGTCCTTTTTTACTCAAAGATAAATTAACGTCTTTGATTATAAACCGCTTGAGCAGCAGCTAAATTCTTACGCATTGCTTCAATACGTTGACTATTTGATGGGTGTGTCGACAGGAATGAAGAACCGCCTGCTCCATCAAGCTTATTCATTTTTTCCCACAGACTAATTGCGGCTTGAGGGTTATAGCCTGCTTTAGCCATCAACATTAAACCACCTTGGTCTGCACGACTTTCTAAGCTACGTGAGTAAGGCAAACCAATACCAATTTGACTACCTAGCTGCGCTGCTGCTGAACCTGTTTGACCTACACCTGCCGCACTTAAACCAATACCCAATGCCAAATCCGTTAATGCCTGCGCACCCACTTTACTCTTCGAGTGCTCTTCTAAAGCATGCACCATCTCATGTCCCATCACCGCTGCAATTTCAGCATCCGTTAGGTTCAATTTATCTACAATACCTGTGTAGAATACTACCTTACCACCAGGTGCAACATAGGCGTTGACCTGATTTGACTTAAGTACTGCCAACTGCCAGTCAAATTTCGTTCCAGTTTGGTTCATTTGATCGGCATATGGCTTCAAGCGATTGAATACACCATAAATACGCTTATAGGTCGTAGATGAGGTATCTAAGGTCTTTGTGCTTCGCGCTTCATTCACTGTTTTGTTGAAGCCTTGGGTTGCTGCTGCATTTAATGTTGCAGTGTCTGCACCTGCCACTTCCGCAAAAGTTGCACAACCTGAAATGGTAACCACACTTGCTGCACACAAACTCATTAATATTTTATTTTTCATTATTGCTTAACTCCATCCATCTCAAAGCATTTTACATAATGTGCTGAATTATATTGAATAGATTTAAAGTGTTAAATATCATCACCGCGTTTTATCATAGCAATTATGTAAAAATATCTTCACAATTAAGTACAATAAGCCAAATTTCAGCGGTAAAGCCTTATCTACACGCCACCTTAAACCTAGTTACATAAACTGAATTAAAAGCCAATAAACCAAACACAGGATATTTAAACCCAAATACAGGTGGCTTAAAGGTTCAATTTTTTCCTCAAGGGTCGCACTTTTACGCTTTGCAAACAGAAATGCATTTTGGAGCAGAATGATCGGCACCAAGATACAAGCAATAATCACAGACAATCCAATGAGCGCACTATAAATCACGTCTGGATCGGTGGTTTGCCCTTGAATAATCATCATCGCGATTGTTGGCGCACCACCCATAGCAAAAAGTAGTGAGTAAAAAATAGTTCCCGCGATATTCTTTTGCATCCTGCCTGCTCATCTGTTTATTGTGCATTTTATTCTAACAAGCACTTATACACTATGTCGTGCTTATTCATGCAACTTTAGTCGGGAAAATCATTCCAGCTCAGCAGCTTAAATCAATATCTGTAACGCTCATTGTACAGATGGATCGCACAAATAAAAAACCCTGTACGAGACAGGGTTTTTTACTCAATGCTTTATCGTTTAAGCGTCAAATGGATGACGTAAAACAATCGTTTCTTCACGGTCTGGACCTGTAGAAATGATATCGATTGGGCATTCGATTAATTGTTCAATGCGTTTTACATAGTTGATCGCTGCTTGTGGCAATTGATCCATTGATTTCGCACCAAACGTAGACTCAGACCAACCTGGCATTGTTTCGTAAATTGGTTTTAAAGTTTCAAATGCAAGCGCATCAGAAGAACCAACACAACCAGAATCCGCTGCTTCGTAACCTACGCAGATTTTCACTTCTTCTAAACCGTCAAGAACATCAAGCTTAGTTAAGCAAATACCTGAAAGTGAGTTTACGTCTACAGAACGACGAAGGATTTCAGCATCGAACCAACCACAACGACGTTGGCGACCTGTAGAGGCACCAAATTCAGAACCTACAGTCCCTAAGTGCTTACCAATCGCATCACCTACGTCATTTGCAGCGTCATAAACCAACTCAGTTGGGAACGGACCTGCACCTACACGTGTTGTGTATGCTTTGGTAATACCCAATACATAGTCAAGATGTAATGGACCCAAACCAGAACCTGAGCTTACGCCACCAGCAGTCGTGTTTGAAGACGTTACATACGGATATGTACCATGGTCAACATCTAGAAGTGAACCTTGAGCACCTTCAAACATGATGTTGTCACCGTTTTTACGGTAATTATGCAGCTCTGTAGTGACATCAATCACAAGTGGTGCAACCACTTCACGCCATTGATCACACAGCGCAAGTACATCTTCTAATTTAACTGCTTCTACGCCGTAGAATTGTGTTAATTGGAAGTTATGGTACTCAAGAAGTTCAGTTAACTGAGCTTTAAGATGCTCGCCACCACGAACCAAGTCTGCAACACGAATTGCACGGCGTGCAACTTTGTCTTCATATGCAGGACCAATACCACGACCAGTGGTACCAATTTTTGCATTACCACGCTTGATTTCACGCGCTTGGTCAAGAGCAATATGATTTGGCAAAATCAGTGGGCAGTTCGGAGAAATACGTAGACGTTCTTTAACTGGCACACCTTCTTTTTCAAGAATGTCCATCTCTTTGATGAGCGCTTCAGGAGAAAGCACCACACCATTACCAATTAAGCACAGTACGTTTTCACGTAAAATACCAGATGGAATGAGGTGTAATACAGTTTTCTTACCACCAACGACAAGTGTATGACCTGCGTTATGTCCGCCTTGATAACGAACGACCGCAGCCGCTTGATCTGTGAGCAGGTCGACGATTTTACCTTTACCTTCGTCGCCCCATTGGGTACCGAGTACCACAACATTCTTGCCCATAATAGCCTCATTGCATCATGCTGTTAAAATTGAAGAACTTCTCAGGTTTTAGCTTACCTGAAGAAGTGATTAAATTTGTTCTACAGTCCATTGACCTGCAACATTCACCAACTGGTGCGTTGCATATGGAAGCGTAGTTAAATCATCCTGCCCCAAAAGTTGAATCACACTCATACCTTGAGCACGCGTGTGTTCAATCGCTTGGATCAAATCTGTTTGGGTACCTTTGGGTGCAACCACAAGACTGTTTTGCTGAAAACGACCTGCACTGAGTGCATATAAGTCACAACTAAAGCCAGTTGCTGGACGTGCACGCCCAAAGTGCTCACCAATCCCGTCATAGCGTCCACCTTGTGCCAATGGCGCAGCACGGTTTGGTGCGTAAACGGCATACATTAAGCCCGTATGGTAGTGATATGAGCGTAGCTCAACCACATCAATACCCATCTGAAGATTTGGCCAACGTGCTTGAATCTCAGATTGTGTAGTTTTTAATGCATCAAAAGCGTGCTTAAATTCTGCATCGGCAATGACTTCTGCACTTAAATGCGTTTGCAAGGCAGCTAAGTCACTTGCATAACGACCTAAAGTATAAAAGTCAGCACCAAAGTTTAAATCTTGGGTAAATTCAGCCAATTCTGGCAGAGCTTTACGTTGGTATAAATCAGAGAGTTGGCGTTCAGTCGCTTTGTTTAAACCCGCAACCTTCACCATACTACGGAATAAGCCCACGTGGCCTAAATCCAAATGGATACCGTCTGCAAAACCTGTTTTTTCAAGCAGGCTGATCATCACATCAATCAGTTCCACATCGGCATCAATGCTGTCTGAACCAAATAGCTCAGCACCTAACTGCAAAGGTGTACGCGTGGTATTAAAGCCTTGTGGTTTGGTATGTAGGACTGTTCCTGCATAGCAATAACGAGCAACACCTTCAACTGGATGTACATGCGCATCAATACGAGCCACTTGTGGTGTCATATCGGCACGCACACCAAGCAAACGACCAGAAAGCTGATCAATCACTTTAAAAGTGGCTAAGTCTAAATCTTGATTCGATTCTGAAAGAGAAGATAACGATTCGATGTATTCAATGAATGGCGTGTACACCAACTGATAACCTCGATTTGCGAGGAAATCTAATGCTTGACGACGCAAAGTTTCAATCACTTGCGCCTGTTCTGGTAGTACATCAGCTACACCATCAGGTAATAACCATGTCTCTGAAATGGGCATGTTGTAAACCTAAAATCTTGTCTGCGCGGAACGAATCCGCATAAAAAAATCGGGGCACACCCGATTTCTCTTAGTCTATCACGATACAATGTGCTGTGCATTAGACAATTTCGGAAAATTTAATTTATCGTTTCGATGTCATCGTTAACAAGTTTATACATTCTGACCGATTTTGAGCGAGCCATTCAAAACATGTCTTTAGACAATGCCCAAGTATCATAATCAATAATATTAACTCATCCTAGTGCTCCGCACAGATTGGAAAAATTCATATAAGACTTTGTTTTATATTTTATTTCCAATTATATCGACACTTGCACAAAAGGCACATTCTTTTATACTTCAGCTCAATTTGACAGCAAAAATAAATACAACGGCGCTATACAGATAGCACTTTTAATCACATATTTTTTACTTGGGGAAAGTTCGATGGAAATGCACAGCAACTTATATTACAAGCATGCAGATGCTCAAATCATGTCAAAGTTAGACCGATTATTTCAAGAACATCGCGGCGATGCGAGTCAATTTTCAGCTTTAGTCTGTGACATCAATCCAGAACATGGTGCTGAACTGGCCAAAGATATTTTAAATACCGTCGATAATATCGAGTTTGACTTGGGTCCTGAATCGCTATACTCCCTCGCGGGTTATTCCATCGCACACTTTGTCCATGGTTCATCAGGTGATGAGTTCATGGAAGCGATTTTATTCTTCCTGAAAGCCTTGCTTCCAGACATCCATGCGCAAGCATGGGGTTGCGGTGATGATGATCCTTGGGAGTTTTGGTTCAAATTTGAAGGTGATGAACTGGTTCGTGAAGATGATGAACCTCTAAATGACCCTGAAGAAGATGAAGAAATTAAAGCCAGTATTTATGCATGGTGGCACGCAGATCTGCCTAAAGAAATTAAAGAAGGCTTTTTAAACGAAAAGTCATAACATCCTAATCAGCATGACTAGAGTACAAGTCCTATTTTTTAGTCATGCTGTCACATTCACGGGCGATTTAGCTATCAACTTTTGAGTTACCAAATCGGCAATTCTGTGGTTTGTTTGATATTTTGCAATGGAATTTCTGTTTTAATACTTTGTATATTGGGGATTTTATTTAGACGATGGATTTGAAACTGTCGATAGGCGTCTAAGTCTGCAACCACAATACGTAAAAAGAAATCACAATCCCCTGCCATTAAATGACACTCGACCACTTCAGGAACTTCACGAATCGATTCAACAAATTGGTTCACCGTTTGCGGATCCTGACTTTTTAGCCAAATGCGTGCAAACACGGTCAAACGCAGATTCACCTTAGCAGGATCTACCAAAGCCACATAAGCCCGAATAATCCCGTCTTCTTCCAGCTGTTTTACTCGCCTTAAACACGGTGAGGCAGACAGTCCAATGCGCTGAGCCAACTCATTATTTTGAAGTTTTCCGTCGGTTTGTAGTACTTGCAATATCCGCTTATCTGTTTGATCCATAAATCCCACCCTTAAAGCATAATCTTGCTCATATTTAAGCAATCGCAGCATATTATTCCAAACAAGCTCTATATTAAGCTAAATAAAGCAAAAAATATCTTCGGAAAAAGCCTAAACTTATTCACCTACTGCACCAAAACCTAGCACGCATAGGCGATTTAAAATGTTCTCCCTTAGAAATACGACTCAAGAACTCAATGACTCTACAGATTACGTCGAGTTTAAACGCGGTATTAAAACATCTATCCCCATGCTGCTGGGCATTATTCCTTTTGCTTTGGTCTTAGGAACACAAGCCACTCAAAAAGGCTTTAGCCATTTAGAAGTTCCATTATTTACTGGTCTAAACTTTGCGGGCGGTTCCGAGTTTGCAGTGCTCGAGGTTTGGACCAATCCACCAAATTTTCTCGTTTTAATTTTCATTACTTTTCTAGTTAATAGCCGTCATTTACTCATGGGTGCAAGTCTCGTGCCCTATTTACGCCATTTGCCTAATCGACAGGTTTTCCCTGCCCTGTTTTTCATGTGTGATGAAAGTTGGGCCGCAGCTCTTGCCGATGCAGAACAAAAGAAAAGATTTGGGCTACAACAGGCCTTTAGCATGTCCTACTACGCAGGTATCTGTTTTGCCCTGTACTTGATGTGGGTCAGTTTTACCAGCTTAGGTGCCATTCTTGGTCCTTTGTTAGGCGATGTTCACCGTTATGGATTTGATATGGCCTTTGCTGCAGTATTTTTGGTTTTACTGCGTGGTATGTGGAAAGGATTCAGTGCAGCACGCCCTTGGCTTATCAGTCTAATCAGTGCGGCCATTGCTTATTTATATTTACCGACGGGTTGGTATGTGCCTATTGGGGCAATCTGTGGCATCGCCTCTGCTTTCTTATTTATTCAGGAGGATGAGCTATGATCCACAGCACTACACTTGTCGCAATTTTATTGGTCGCAGCCACCACTTATCTGACGCGTATATTGGGCTATGTTTTGCTGAAAAATAAAACTTTAAGCAACAAACAACGAAAGATTTTGGAAGTTGTGCCGGGCTGCGTACTTATTTCAGTAATTGCACCTTATTTTGTCAAAGACAATGTCGCAGACCTACTCGCCATTGCCATCACTTTACTTGCAGCTTCACGCTTTTCACTCTTACCAACCGTTGTGATTAGTATGCTGAGCGCAGCATTATTACGTACCGTGCTCATCTAAACTTAATTTTTAGCGTTCATGCTGTACAGCTTTAGCGAGAATATTCACCAACTCAGCGTTTTGTAGCTCAACTTTTTGCAACTTAGAAGTGGTCTGCTCGATCACTTCCTGTTGAACATGCATCTTTTTTGCAAGATCTTGCATAATTTCCAAGGTCTTTTTTAAGTTTTCTTCAAGATGATGTACTTTTTCTTGCAGTTGATTCTGCTGTACGCTTGGATCGGTTTTATCTGCCTGATTTTTAAATTGAAACCAAATTAAAAATACGACAGCGACCGCCAACAGCAAAATAAATCCCCAAATTAAGATCAACATAAGCACCGCTCTACATTATTTTCGTTTATAGATTCATGATAACCACAAGTCTGTATTCGGTCTATGCCTATCATCTTGTTTTCAGAGTAAAAGATGCTTAAAAATAAAGACCTTTAGGTAGTTGACGCACTAAAAGATTCACACAAATCTAATAAGCGGTTTGCATAGCCCCATTCATTGTCATACCACGCAAAGACTTTAGCTTGATGCCCCACCACCATGGTTTGCGTTAAATCAACAATAAGTGAATAGGGTGAATGGTTAAAATCTGAAGATACCAAAGGTTCATCCGTCACATCCATAATTTCACGGTAGTCTGACTTCGCCGCCTGAATCAGCACTTCATTAATTTTATGGTCGGTAATCGGTGTTTGCGAAATAAAAGTTAAATCAATTGCCGCCACATTAATGGTTGGCACACGAATCGAATAACCATCGATACGATCGGCCATTTTTGGCATAACTTGTTTTAAAGCACCGAGGGCTGACGATGTGGTGGGAATAATATTTTGACCTGAAGCACGGGCACGTCTTAAATCACGATGCGCATGATCTAATACAGACTGATCGGCAGTCACTGCATGAATTTCGGTCATGAGCGCGGTATCAATCCCAAAAGCATCATCAATGATTTTAACCAAAGGCACTAAGGCCTGCGTGGTACATGACACACTGGAAATGATTTGGTCACTCACTTTGACCTCATGGTGATTCACCCCATACACAATTGCAGCATCAACCGAATCAAAAGGTGCTGCACCAATAATCACGCGCTTTGCACCTGCGCTGATATGCCCTGTTGCCGCTTCACGCGAGCGAAATAAACCTGTGCACTCTAGAACCACGTCGACATTGAGACTTGCCCAAGGTAAATCCTGCGGGTTTGCCTGACACAATACTTCAACTTTGAGCTGCGCTTGATCTTTAGAAAGATGTAAATAAATCCTTTCATTTTCATAACTTAAATCGACTTTGCCCGGAAATCGCCCATGCGTGGTGTCATATTTAAATAAATGCAATAAGGTTTCTACATCTGCTACATCATTTACTGCGACGATTTCAAACTGAAAGTTCTTTGGATTTTCAAACCAAGCGCGTAGTACATTACGTCCGATTCGACCAAATCCATTTATCGCCACTCGTTGCATGACTTGCCCTTATTTATAAAATGATGAAAGATAAAGCAGGCCTATATTAATGGATTTATATAGGTTTGGTTAAGCTTTCTTTTTCTATCCCCCATCAGTGAAGATGATGAATATGAACCCTTAAGTCATAAATTGACCAGCCTGACAACCTCGCACTAATCAACTCATTTCCATGAAATGATATAAATATCCAACAATAACAAGCAAAATCTTAGAACCATCGAATACATAGAAATGTCATCAATTCGCCTTAAAGTGATTGGTGCAACATCCTTTTTCCGTTATAATTTGGCGTTTTAAAATTTTTAAGCCAGTATCTGAAGTCAGCGTATTTAGAATAAGACTTTCTTCAGCTACTATTAGCCAAATCGAAATTATGGAGTGACTTGGTTGTGAGTACTCGTTTTATGACATCAGCTGAAATTCGCGAAGCTTTTTTAAGCTACTTTGAATCGCAAGGGCATACACGTGTCGCGTCGAGTTCTCTAGTTCCCGCCAACGACCCTACTTTGTTGTTTACCAACGCGGGTATGAACCAATTTAAAGATTGTTTCTTAGGCCTAGAAAAACGTGATTATGTACGTGCGGTGTCTTCACAAAAATGTGTCCGCGCAGGTGGTAAACACAACGACTTAGACAATGTCGGTTATACCGCACGTCACCATACCTTCTTTGAAATGTTAGGTAACTTCTCATTTGGCGACTACTTCAAACGTGATGCGATCAAATTTGCATGGGATTTTCTAACAGGTGAAGCTTGGTTAGCGCTGCCTAAAGACAAACTCTATGCAACGGTTTACCACACTGACGACGAAGCATTTGACATCTGGAACAAAGAAATTGGTTTAGATGCATCTCGTATTATCCGTATTGGCGACAACAAAGGTGGCCAATACGCATCAGATAATTTCTGGGCAATGGGTGATACAGGTCCATGTGGTCCATGTTCTGAAATCTTCTTTGACCATGGCGACCATATTTGGGGTGGCTTACCAGGCACACCTGAAGAAGATGGCGACCGTTTCATTGAAATTTGGAACAACGTTTTCATGCAGTTTAACCGTACTGCAGATGGCGTATTACACCCTCTTCCGGCGCCTTCTGTGGATACAGGTATGGGCTTAGAGCGTATTTCTGCTGTTTTACAACACGTTAACTCAAACTACGAAATTGACCTGTTTCAACACTTACTCAAAGCAGCCGCTGAAATTATTGGTTTAGATACCGCTGCACATGAAGCAGAAGCTAGCGAAAAAGGTACACCTGTTCAGTACCCTGCATCACTTAAAGTGGTTGCGGATCACGCACGTTCATGCTCATTCCTGATTGCTGATGGTGTAAACCCATCAAATGAAGGTCGTGGTTATGTACTACGTCGTATTATTCGTCGTGCAGTTCGTCATGGTAACAAGCTGGGTGCTACAGGTTCATTCTTCCATAAAATGTTGCAACCTTTAATTGAAGTGATGGGTCAAGCTTACCCAGAACTTGAAACGCAAAAAGTACGTATTGAAGCGCAATTGCTGAAAGAAGAAGAACAATTTGCTAAAACCTTAGAGCAAGGTTTGAAATTGCTTGAGGGTGAATTGGCTCAACTCAAAGGTTCAGTGATTCCAGGTGAAGTGGTTTTCAAACTGTATGATACTTACGGTTTCCCAACTGACCTGACTGCTGACATCGCTCGTGAACGTGATTTAACCATTGATGAAACCGGTTTTGAAGTTGAAATGGCTGCGCAACGTCAACGTGCACGCGATGCAGGTAAATTCGCAATTGACTACAACTCTGTTGTTAAAGTTGAAGGCGAAACTCAGTTTAACGGCTATGACGCAACGGTTGGTGAAGGTCAAATTATCGCGATCTATAAATATGGCGAACAAGTTGATGAAATCGTTGAAGGTGACGAAGCCCTCATCGTACTGAACCAAACCCCGTTCTATGCAGAAAGCGGCGGTCAAATTGGTGACACAGGTATTTTCAAAAATGACACAGGTATTTTTGAAGTCCAAGACACCAAGAAATCTGGCGGCGCTTTTGTACACCAAGGTATCGTGACTGTAGGTAGCATTAAGCTTGCTCAAAATGTTGAAGCAACAGTCAAAGCAGATATCCGCGCTGCAACTGCGCGTAACCACTCTGCAACTCACCTTTTGCATGCTGCACTACGTCAAATTTTAGGCGAACACGTACAACAAAAAGGCTCATTGGTTGCGTCAGACATCTTACGTTTTGACTTTGCCAACGATCAGCCCGTTTCGTTTGAACAACTTCAAGAAATTGAGCGTTTGGTCAATGCTGAAGTGATTGCAAATACAGCAGTAAGTACTGAACTTCTCGACATCGAATCTGCGAAAGCAAAAGGTGCGATGATGTTGTTCGGTGAAAAATATGGTGATGAAGTTCGTGTACTTTCAATGGGTTCAATCATTGAAGAGAAAAACTTCTCAATCGAGCTATGCGGTGGTATTCACGTTAAACGCACAGGCGACATTGGCTTGTTCAAAATCACTTCTGAAGGTGGTGTAGCTGCGGGTGTACGCCGTATTGAAGCTGTAACGGGTACCAAAGCCGTTGAAGTTGCTCAAAAAGCTGACCGTGATATCAATACCATAAACGGTTTATTAAAAGCTCAAAAAGACCAAACTTTAGAAAAAGTTGAAGCCTTAGTCGACACAGCATCAAGCTTGCAAAAACAGATTGAGCAACTCAATCAAAAACTTGCCAGCTTCCAAGCTGCTGAACTGCTTAGCCAAGTTCAAACGCTTGCAGGTCGTCAAACGCTAATCACGACTGTTCAAAACATGGATGCGAAATCACTTCGCAACCTACATGACGGTGTGAAATCAAAATTAGAAAATGCAGTCATCGTACTTGCTGGTGTTGAAGGTGACAAAGTTAGCCTGATCGCATCTGTAGCAAAAGACTTTACTGCTTCTATTAAAGCAGGTGACATCATCAAACATCTAGCAACTGAGCTTGGTGGTAAAGGTGGTGGCAAACCTGACTTAGCACAAGGTGGCGCGCCACTAAACGAGAAGTTTGCAACAGTGATGGCAGATTTAACTGCTTGGCTTGAAGCGAAATAAAACTTCACCTTTTGTGTAACTGACCCTGAATGATGCATTCAGGGTCATGGTTTATATGGAACAACTATGGCATTAATCGTTCAAAAATATGGCGGTACCTCTATGGGTACTCCAGAGCGCATTTTAAATGTTGCTCGTCGTGTAAAGCGTTGGCATGACCACGGCCACAAGGTTGTGGTGGTTGTATCAGCAATGAGTGGCGAAACCAATCGTCTGCTTGCTTTAGCGAAAGCCATTACCGAAACCCCTGACCCACGAGAATTAGACCAAATGGTTTCTACGGGTGAACAGGTAACGATTTCAATGTTAGCAATGGCGCTCAATTCTATTGGCGTCGAAGCTAAGTCACTTACAGGTCGCCAAGTCGGTATCAAGACGGACAATGCGTTTACCAAAGCACGTATCGAGTCAATTGATACCGATACCATGACTGCGCATTTAGATGCTGGTCGTGTGATCGTGGTTGCTGGTTTTCAAGGCTTCGATGCCGATGGCAACACCACCACCCTCGGCCGTGGCGGTTCAGATACTTCGGGTGTAGCACTTGCTGCGGCATTAAAAGCAGATGAATGCCAAATCTATACAGATGTAGATGGCGTTTATACCACTGACCCACGCGTTGCACCAAAAGCGAAAAAAGTAGACCGTATTTCATTTGAAGAAATGCTGGAAATGGCATCACTTGGTTCTAAAGTTCTACAAATTCGTTCGGTTGAATTTGCAGGAAAATACCAAGTGCCTTTACGCGTATTATCAAGTTTTGATAATGACGATGATGGCGCATTCGACGAAGACTTTAAAAAGAACGTCGGAACACTAATCACCACTGAGGCGGAAGACAACATGGAACAACCAATTATCTCTGGTATCGCATTTAACCGTGACGAAGCTAAACTTACGATTCTAGGTGTTCCTGATGAACCAGGTATTGCATCTAAAATTTTATCGCCTATTGGTAATGCCAACATTGAAGTGGATATGATTATCCAAAATGTTGAAGAAGATGGTACAACTGACTTCACTTTCACGGTAAACCGTGGCGAACTTGCAAAAGCAACAAAAATTCTTCAAGAAACTGCTCAAGCTATTGGTGCGCGCGAAGTTGCTACACGTGACGACATTGTTAAAGTCTCAATCGTAGGTGTAGGTATGCGCTCACATGCAGGTGTTGCAAGTAAAATGTTTACTGCCTTGGCTGATGAAGGCATCAACATTTTGATGATCTCAACTTCAGAAATCAAAATTTCTGTGATTATTGAAGAAAACTACTTAGAACTTGCTGTACGTTCTTTACACACTGCTTTCGGTTTAGACCGTGAACATGGTGAATCAAGCGCACGTGCTTAAGCAATCTTGCGAAAAACTTGTCATTGTCTGACAGTTTTTGCAAAAGACTACAAAAATCAGGGGCCACTATAGTTTTTTCTATAGTGGCTCTGTTATATTAAGCCCGAGGCTTTCTTAAATTTAGATGAATGTTATACCTAATGTCACTAGATATCTAAAAATTCAAGTGTCATGCGGTTGTATTAAACATTTGTTTAAATTTTTTTAAATACAAAAAATTATGTATTTTACTTTAGTACAACTGCAGGTTTAGCGTTTTGCAAGGAGATAAACATGCTGATTTTGACCCGACGCGTCGGTGAAACATTAATGATTGGGGATCAAGTAAGTGTTACTGTACTTGGTGTCAAAGGCAACCAAGTTCGTATTGGTGTCAATGCTCCCAAAGAAGTATCTGTACATCGTGAAGAGATTTATCAACGCATTCAGCATGAACGTGCAATGCATGAACATCTTCAACATCTTGATCAGGACTACCAGCCTGCATTTGAAGATGAAGGTGCACAGCAGAATAATTTCAATCGTTAAGATTGAAACATTCAGATATAAAGCGGCCCGATTGGCCGCTTTAAATTTTTATACAGTCTCTTTTTGCTCAAATGCCTCAATTACTTTCTTTACAGGCCCAAAACTACGACGATGCTCGTCAATGACCCCATGTTCAGCAATCGCCTCAAAATGCGCTTTGGTTGGATAACCTTTGTGTTTGGCAAAACCAAACTGAGGATATTTTCGGTCCATCTCAATCATTTGATGGTCACGTGTCACTTTGGCCAAAATACTCGCCGCTGAGATTTCAGCATGTAAAGCATCCCCGCCCACAATTGCCTCACAGCTCATACTCAAGCCTTGTGGAATTTTATTACCATCAACCAAGACATGTTCAGGCTGTATTGCAAGCTGTTCAACCGCGCGGCGCATCGCAAGCAAAGATGCTTGTAAAATGTTGATCTCATCAATTTCAGCAGCACTCGCCTCAGCAATCGCCCATGCTAATGCTTTTTCCTGAATTTCGACAAAAAGTTTTTCACGTTTTTTTTCAGTCAATTTTTTGGAATCATTCAACCCTTGTATTGGGTTATTGGGGTCTAGAATTACCGCAGCAGCGACCACTGAACCCACCAAAGGGCCGCGCCCTGCCTCATCTGCACCTGCAATTTGCATTTTCTACTCTCATAAAAAATGGCTGATAACAGCCATTCTAAAAATTTAACAATTTATTCGGCTTAGTTTAGCATTTCGGAGGCGCATGTGGCTGTTGTTTTTGTTGCGGCTAAAGTACCATAGGTTGCCTTTGCTTTGGGATCAATTGCCGCCAAAGCCAACTGCTCTTTAGACAATACTTTGGGAGAGTTATCACCTACACAGTTACATACTTCACGTTTTTTCTTTTGTTTTTGGTCTTCTGATAACAGCTTACTGCCCATGATCCATGTCGGATTAGTTTCGATTTCATCCATACATTTTGCATGTGAGGCCATTTTAATAGCCGAGATTCCATCATCATCTGAGCTAGATAAAGGATTCGACACACACGCGGAAAGCATAAGCGAGCCAAACAAACAGAGAATTAACTTATCATTTTTCATACAGATACACCCTTTGTTGTAAAAGAAATCAGGCTTAAATTGTTATTATTCACATCAATATAAAAGATAAACACCAAAAAGTACAAAAAAACCGCAAAGAAGCGAAGCATGTCCCCCACTTCTTTGATATATCACAACTTAATTCACCGCTTCAGCCACACATGCATTGATAGTTTTCGTCACAGCATTGCTAATAATAGTTGTACGCGCCGCAGGGTCAATGGCCGCTGTTGCCAGGTCGACAGCCGTAATATTTTGTGGGGCTTTCTCACTGACACAACCACAAATTTCGGTTTGAATATCGGTTTTTTGGTCAGCCGTCATAAATTTGGTTGCTGTTTTCCATGCTGGTAGATTATTCAACTCAGTCGTACATTTTGCATTAATGGCAATTTTAAGCGCTGCTGTACCCAGTTGTTGCGTGGTGGTCGTCGTATTGGTCGTTGCCATATCAGTCGTTGTACAAGCCGAAAGGATCAAAGCCAAAGGAGCAAGCACTGCAATCATTTTTTTCACGGATATATCCATTTATAACAGTTAAAGTGCGCGTATTTTGCCGAATCTTTGCTATTTACGGAAACACTATTTCCATACCATTTTAATATCTTTCGCTTATTACACAGTTTTAGATCAGTCATGCGCCATTGGTCTGTGCAGCGTTGCAGAATATCAACGCTATGTTGCATCTACTACATTTTTGACATATCTATAGCTCTATAAAATAGCGCAACATAAAAATGGATGTGAATCTAATGAACTTGGCAAATACCCATTACACGCGTACTGCTCAAATCCTGCATTGGCTCATGGCAATTATCTTTATTGCTGCTTGGCTGATTGGTTTTTATAGCGGAAACTTCCTCAGCTATGATGCTGATGGTAGCTTTAAAGGGGATGTCATTACCTTACATAAGAACATTGCAACCACGATTATTTTTCTGGTGGTGATTCGTATCTTTTGGCGCTATACCCACCCTGCACCCAAACTTCCAGACAGTATGTCACCGTTCATGCAAAAAATGGCACACCTCGGTCATTTGGCTTTATATTTCATTTTGTTGGCTTTGCCAATTACTGGCTGTTTATTTAGCTGGAGTGCTGGGCACCCTGCGCCTGTATTGTACCTTTTTGAAATTCCCCGTTTAGTACAAGACACCCCTGAATTACTCGCAATCGTAAAACCTTTACATATCTGGATTTCATGGGCTGCAGGATTGCTGTTAGTGGGTCATATTGCAGCAGCACTGAAACACCACTTTATTGATAAAGATAATGTGTTAAATAGCATGACCAAACAAGCAAAGTAAGACCAAGTTGAATTAGCCTAAAAGCATCAATCTGTTGCTTTTAGGACTTCATCCACCACACATCCTTTCAGCGTATTCAACACACCCTGTTGGACCACCTGTTTTTTGACTTGTTCATCAACCACTGCGCGCAACAAAGTTATTGCTGGAATATCCTTTAACGCATTTTCACCCACGCAACCACAGATTTGCGTTTGGAGCTGATTCTTTTTCTCTTCACCAAGCAATGCTGTACTGACTTTCCACAGCCTTGTCGCTTCAAGCTCGACACCGCACTGATACACCACCACTGGCTTTAGTAGTTTTTGCGTTAACCCAATATCCGTTTTGAGCAAATAAACTGCAAAGAGCACAAAAATAACCACAAGCAATGCAATGATTTTTTTCATATCGACCTCACATAAAAAAGACAGAGCGAACTCTGTCTTTAAAAGGACATTAGATTAAGCAATGGCTACAATTTCAGCCGCCCATTTTTGCTTCTCTTCTGCCGAAATAAACGACGCTTCAAAAGAGTTCAACGCCAATTGTTTTAGCTCAGCTGCTGTTAAGTCTAACGCATCTGTAATGGCAATAAAGTTATCATTCATATAACCACCAAAGTACGATGGATCGTCTGAATTTACTGTTACTTGCACACCTTGTTGCAACAAACGGCGGATATTGTGCTGTGCCATATCGTCAACGACACATAACTTTAAGTTACTGAGCGGACAAACGGTCAGTGGCATTTTCTCTGCGATCAAACGCTGCATTAATACAGGATCTTCTTCAGAACGCACACCGTGGTCAATACGATTCACTTTAAGCAAATCTAAAGCTTCCCACACATATTCTGCTGGACCTTCTTCACCCGCATGCGCAACCACTAAAAAGCCTGCTTCACGTGCTTTAGCAAAGACACGTTCAAACTTTGAAGGAGGATGCCCAACTTCGCTTGAGTCCAAGCCTACACCAATGATTTGATCTTTATACGGCAATGCCTGTGCTAAAGTTTCAAGGGCTGCTTCTTCACTTAAATGACGCAAGAAACACATAATCAAATGCGAACTAATGCCAAATTTTGCCTTGGCATCATCACATGCGCGTTGCAGACCATTAATCACTGTTTCAAAAGCAATACCGCGGTCAGTATGCGTTTGTGGATCAAAGAACATTTCGGTATGCACTACACGATCTTCGGCACATTTTTCAAAGTATGCCCAAGCCAAGTCATAAAAGTCTTGCTCATGAATCAGTACATTTGCACCTGCATAATAAATGTCTAAAAA
Source organism: Acinetobacter sp. P1332 (assembly GCF_044057475.1). NCBI lineage: Bacteria > Pseudomonadati > Pseudomonadota > Gammaproteobacteria > Moraxellales > Moraxellaceae > Acinetobacter > Acinetobacter sp. P1332. The sequence continues at coordinate 1,082,824 of NZ_CP171157.1, read as the reverse complement.
TGATTGTAGATTGTGAAAATTATAAGCCTGTTTCACTTCTTCAACCGACATATAAGGAATGTCTATTTGATTACGCTGTGCGATTGCAAACATGAGTTCTGGCTCAAATGTCCCTTCAATATGCACATGCAATTCAGCTTTTGGTAAAGCACGAATGAGCTCCAATTGACTCATATCTTTTCCTCTTTAAAAATAAAAAAGGGCGTAAACTGAGTTTACACCCTTATCACTATTTGATGAATTAGCCACCAAATAACGCGAATTTTAATGCCCAAAGCACAGCCACGATCCACACCATGTAAGGTACAGTCGCCGCTTTACCGGTGAACAATTTAACCAATGCATAGCTAATAAAGCCCATCGCAATACCATCTGCAATTGAGTAGGTAAATGGCATAAATACAATGGTTAAGAACGCAGGTACAGCTTCAGTAATATCATCCCAATCAATATGGGTAATCCCCTGAATCATCAACACACCAACAAATAACAATGCTGGAGCTGTTGCAAAACCAGGTACAGATTGAGCTAGAGGTGCTAAAAACAAACATAAGATAAATAACACACCGACCACAACTGCGGTTAAACCTGTACGGCCACCAGCAGCAACACCCGCAGACGACTCAATATATGGTGTCGTCGAAGATGTACCTAATGCTGCACCAGCAACAATTGCGGTTGAGTCTGCAAATAATGCTTTTTTCAAACGTGGAAGCTTGCCATCTTTCAGTAAGCCTGCACGGTGTGACACGCCAACCAATGTACCTGTTGAGTCAAATAAATCGACCAAGAAAAATACAAAGATGACACCCACTAAGCTTGCCGTAAATAGACCTTCAAAGTCCATTTGCATGAAAGTTGGAGCAATTGATGGAATCTCACCAACAACACCTTTAAACTCGCTTAAGCCCATTGCTGTTGAAATTGCAGTTAAAGCCAAGATGCTGATAATAATAGCACCACGCACTTTAAAGTGATGCAGTACAACCACCATCAAGAAGCCAAATAAAGCCAAAAGAACCGTCGGTTGCTTTAAGTCGCCCAATCCAACCAAAGTCGCTGGATTGTCCACAATAACGCCTGCATTTTTTAAAGCAATCAGCGCAAGGAATAAACCAATTCCGCCGCCAATCGCAAGCTTAAGCGACATTGGGATTGCATTCACAATGGCTTCACGGATCTTAAACATACTGATCGCAATGAACACCAAACCTGATATAAACACTGCAGCTAAAGCAGTCTGCCAAGGCACACCCATACCCATACACACCGAATAGGTAAAGTAAGCGTTTAAGCCCATACCCGGTGCTAATGCAATTGGATAATTTGCAACAATACCCATAACCAAACAGCCAATTGCGGCTGCAAGACAAGTCGCTACAAAGACAGCACCATGATCCATCCCCGTTTCGGATAAAATCATTGGATTCACAATAATGATGTAACACATGGTTAAGAATGTGGTTACACCTGCAAGAAGCTCTGTACGAAAACTGGTTTTATTTTCACTCAGTTTGAACATACGCTCGAGCATATTTTCTGAAGATGGATTAGGAGTCGTCATGACCTAGCCCCTGTAAATAAACTTTTAAAACTGTATAACTGCCAAAAAATTTCGACACTCAGTACGATGAAAATCTGATTAAATTTCTGGAAGTTAAAGCAATGAATATGCCAAATTTCCTCAATTCAGGAAAAGTTTATTTAGCCATGAATGATTCAAACGTATGGTCGAACCATATATACCTAAACAAAAAAGCCGCATAAACCGTATGCAGCTTTCAACAAAAACGTCATTTTAGACTCAAAGTCTAAAATTCAATATATCTTGGCGCGAATTATAACACACTGATTTTTAATTGTTTTAAATTTATTTTTAATTAAAATTCAACACGATAAGTCATTTATACATGATTTTATTCTATCTTAAGCTTCAAATTACTTTAATGGAGACCTGATCGATTATTGCTTCAGCATCACTTTGAAAACGAGCTATTGACTTTTTCAGGCACGACGTTTGCCTTTGAGAGAGGACTCAACTTTTGCACTTTAGGCTCAGTACTGTTCATGAGTTGATTCAACTGTTGCTGTTTTTTCGTTTCTGTATCCTGAAAAACAACAAACCCAAGCAAACAAACAGCAGCCACAAAAATAGGGATTAGAATTTTTTTCATGACATTCACAATATCCACAACTGCTTTAGCATGATTACAAATCATAACAAATAATACAAAGGGCCACACATTTATCAGATAAAAAGTATCTTCACACTTTATAGTTTTTTCTGATTTAATTATTTCAATAACATAAGATTAAATTAAATGAGTGAGAAAAAAATATGATCAAAGTGCTCAATTTTGTAATATTTTATATTTCAAAAAATTACAGTTGATTAACCTTTTATGAACATAATTTGGTTTAGACAAGATCTTCGCATACACGACCATGCCGCACTTTGGCATGCAAGCCAACATGGACCTATGCTGGCTTTAGTGATCCTATCCCCACAACAGTGGCTATTACATCATGATGCAGCTGTAAAAATTGATTTATATGTCAGACAATTGCACGATTTAAAACAGAGCCTTGCTCAGCTGAATATTCCTTTGCTCATTCTAAATATTCCGCTGTGGCAAGATATTCCACGTCGGCTTTCATCTTTGTGTCATACACTGCAAGTACAACAGATTTTTGCAAATATCGAAATGGGCGTGAATGAGCTTAAGCGCGATGCCGAAGTTCAACAATGCTTAAATCAGCAACACATTGAATTTACGCTCTTCCAGGATCGAACCCTCTTTCCCTTAAACAGTATTCGTAACCAATCTGATAAGCCCTATCAAGTCTTTGGTGCTTTTAAAAAAACCTGTTATGAACGCTTAAATATTGGCTTACCGCAGTGCTATCCTCTCCCTTCTGCACAGCAACCTATACAGCTTCCTGCCGATTTAAATACAACCATTCCACACATTGAATCACTGATTGATGTGAATACGAATGAATTAAATCAAATTAAAGCCTATTGGCCTGAAACGGAAATATATGCACTTTCAGTGCTCGATGATTTTATTGATCACAAAGTTAGTGACTATCAAAAAGAGAGAGACTTTCCATTTTTAAATAGCACCAGCCAACTTTCAACCTATTTAAATCTCGGGATCGTGTCGATTCGCCAGTGTCTCAATGCCCTGTTTCGTGCTCAACACGGTCAATTTATGATTGATAACACAGGCCAGCAGACTTGGTTAGATGAATTACTTTGGCGAGAGTTTTATCAGCATATTTTATTTGATTTTCCACATGTCTCTAAACACCTGCCCTTTAAAGCCAGCACGCAGCGTATTGTATGGCGAGATTCGCCTGAAGATTTAAACGCATGGCAAAAAGGTCGTACTGGTATTCCAATTGTAGATGCAGGTATGCGGCAACTCCTTGCGACTGGTTGGATGCACAATCGTGTCCGTATGATTGTTGCAATGTTCTTAACTAAAAACTTGTTGATTGATTGGCGTTTGGGCGAGCAATGGTTTATGCAACATTTGGCTGATGGTGACTTAGCTGCCAATAATGGCGGATGGCAGTGGTGTGCCTCCACGGGCACCGATGCTGTACCTTACTTCCGAGTCTTTAACCCTGTGAGCCAATCTCAGAAATTTGATAGCAATGGTGACTATATTCGACAGTGGCTGCCAGAGCTTGCACATTTAGATGCCAAAAGCATTCATGAGCCTTATGCGAAGCAGCCGAATATGGATTTGGACTACCCCAAACCAATCGTCGATTTGAAATCCAGTCGTATTCGTGCCATCGAAGCATTTAAAGGGCTTTAAATACCTAAAGTTTGGGTTAAGTTCTGCTTAGCCAGAGGCTCATAGCGCTTTTGGAAAAGTGGCGTCTGGTACAGAGGGTGCATTTCTAAAAAGTGCCTTAACACTTGTTGACGCTTCTGCACATAAAGTGAGGGCTCAACCCAAGCATATTCTTGCTGAATTTGGCGTTCATATTCAGCAAAACGCATAGGATCGCTGGCTAAAATAGCCAGATCAATATCCAATAGATAAGCCAAATCAGTATCAGCTGTCGGTGCATGTGCTTGGGTTGCCAAAATCCATGCATAGATCTTTGCAATTTGCTCAGCTCCAAGCACATTTTTAAGCATCCGTTGCATATAATCAGCGCTTTGCTGCTCATTGTCATGTGCTTGCGGGTTATAAATGACATCATGAAACCAAATGACCAACTCAACAGATAAAGTATCGTCTAAGTAGGTTTTGATCTGATGAAAATGCTCTAAACATTCAACAATATGTTGAATGCTATGATAATGCCGCTGTACTTCACTATAGGCATCATATAGCATGGCATGGAACTTTTGAGTGGTATCGTCATCTAAACTCAATTGCCTTGCGGTGAGCGCCCAATAGTCCTGAAACTGTTTTGTATATTGCACCATTGGAATGCCCATGCATTATGCGGCCTGTTCGTCTCGTTTAAAGACCAACTCACCTTTTAATGAGCTGTCAGCATCAAAATAATAACCATCTGTCTGGAATGATTTTAACCCTTCAATTTGATCAATTTGGTTTTCAATCATATAACGCGCCATCAAACCACGCGCTTTTTTAGCATAGAAACTAATGACTTTATATTTGCCATTTTTCTGATCTAAAAACACAGGTTTAATAATCTCTGCTTGGATTTTGCTCTCTTTCACAGACTTATAGTATTCATCCGAAGCAATATTCAGCAAAATTTTCGAACCTGCCTGTTCTAAATCTTGGTTAATTAAATCGGTAATGTGATTGCCCCAAAACTCATACAGATTATGTCCGCGTGGGTTAGCCAGCTTGGTTCCCATCTCTAAACGATACGGCATCATCAAGTCCAATGGACGTAGCAAACCATATAAACCTGAGAGCATTCTTAAATGTTGCTGTGCATATTCAATGTTCGACTCTGACAAATGATAAGCATCTAAACCAGTATAGACATCGCCCTTAAAAGCAAACATGGCTTGTCGCGCATTGGCAAAGTTGAATTCTGGCTGCCAATCGCGAAAACGATCGACATTTAAGGTGGCAATTTTTTCACTGACGCTCATTAAGCTTGCAATTTCACTTGCTGACAGTTTGCGAGTAACTTCGATCAATTCTTGGGAATGTTGCAGCAATCTGGGTTGTGTATACGTATCGGTAGGTAAAGCAGTTTGGTAATCTAAAGTTTTGGCAGGAGAAACAAGGGCAAGCATAGATAACCTGATTAAAAAACAATTAAACAGACTATATCAGTAGACTTATTTTATTACCAATCTGTGTTTTTAATAAGCATAAACGGTTAAACTAGCCCATTCTCCTGTTATATGTATCGATTCTCTATGTCTGAGCAGATGTTCATTCAAGGTCCAGTTGGGCAAATTGAAGTTTTTGTAGATTATCCACAGGGTGAAGTGAAAGGATTCGCGGTAGTTACTCACCCCCATCCACTCCAAGGTGGTACACCTCAACACAAGGTTCCAGCATTGCTTGCGCAAATGTTCTTAGAACGCGGTTGTATTGTGTACCGTCCGAGTTTCCGTGGCTCAGGTCAAAGTGTTGGTCTACACGACGAAGGTCATGGCGAAACTGATGATGTTCTTGAAGTGATTAAGCATGCTCGTGCAGCACATACAACTTTACCCTTCTATGCAGGTGGCTTTAGTTTCGGTGCGCATGTCATGGCGAAATGCTATGACGCTTTACAAGAAGAAATTCGACCAAAACAAACCATTTTATGTGGTCTACCAACGGCAACGGTCGCTGGTGTACGCCACTATGTAACACCACAGCTTAAAGGTGACATCTTATTCATTCATGGCGAAGCCGATGAAGTAACCTTACTGTCTGACATGATTACGTGGGCTAAACCGCAGCGCCATTTAGTGACTGTATTACCTGGTGCAAACCATTTCTTTACCGGTTACTTAAAACAGTTACGTATTGCGATTACACGTTTCTTGTGGATTTAACGCATCACTCAGTTCAGGAAAGAAATGGCTGTCTAACATTAGTCCCTTTCTTTCTTGAACTTTTTATTTTTAATCTAGATGTATCTCTTTTTCTATTCCAACGCTTAATACGCCATTTCCAGCAGCTTCATTAGTCGTCCCTTATATATCTTCTGTTCCCAAAATAATTTTAAGTTTCCTTTTGAGCGCTAAACTCAATCAGCACTACCTCCATCAAATACCTGTTTTAAAAATAAGTAAGGATTTAATCCTGCTAATGGTACTTTATGCAACAATCTACGCTTGAACTTGATATATTCTGCACATCATTATTCAAATAATAAATTATACAATCAACATCTTAGCTCGTGAGAGCTATTCATTTAAATAATTTTTAAAATATTCAGGGATTTTATGAAAACAATTCTCGGGGCAGTTTTAGTCACTATAGCCACCACGTCAGCCTGTGCTCAGGACATTATAGGGACTTGGCGTTATATCGATGATAAAACTGGAGAACCCAAAGGTCTGGTGAAAATTGAAAAGCAAGCCAATGGGACTTATGCTGGAACTGCACTAAAAGCAACTCCTCGTCCAGGCTATACAGCTAAAGAATTCTGCACCAACTGCCCTGCACCCTACACCGATAAGCCTATTATTGGTATGCAAGTGATTACCGGTTTAAAGACCGAAAACAATATTAATTATACACATGGCAAAATCATTGATCCCGTTTCAGGCAAGCTGTATAGCCTAAAAGGTAAAATTAGCCCAAATGGGAAAAAGCTATTCTTAAGAGGATATTTAGGCGTTTCTGCTGTGGGACGTAGCCAAACTTGGTTACGTGTGGAATAAGTCTTATAGCACATCCAGTTATAAGCGCGTTGATCCATCAAAATATTAAACGTGTTCTGTTCTAAAAAAATGCTGAATTAGGAAAAACCAATTCAGCATTTTTTATCTATTCAATTGGCCTTTCCACTCAAACTCAGTAAAACTTTTATCTGTTTTTAGTGTGGTTTCAACCGCTTGTGCCAATTGATTTAACAAGCTTCGTTCAGCAATTCGGTCTAACCAGTCTTGCTCTTCATCTGGATAAGACGCAATTTCGCACACCAGATTTCCTTCGCTGTCATGACCTTGGCACGTAATAGACAGGGGCAAAGTATGATTATCAACACTCACAGCCACCTGATCACCACTTTGTGGCAAAGTTTCAAAACCAAATTGACCTAACTTTTGAACCAGCAAGTCTTGTACTTGCTTCTGTACTACACCGCTTTCATTTACATCCTGCTGCTGTCCATGCTGTGCTGTAAATTGTAATTTTCTCATTGATCATTCCAAAGGCTTTTTTGTTATATGGGTTTAGCATAATGACTTAACACAAAACAGCCAAGCAAAAGCTTGGCTGTTTTCACACAAAATCTCTAAGCTTTAGTCTTATTCAGTGACTTGGATCGCTAAACCAGCTTGATTACTTAATTGCGTGAAGGTCGGGAAACTCGTGGCAACCGTTTCAGTGCCAATGATTTTAATTTCACCAGAGGTGCGTAAGCCGGCCATTGAGAAACTCATCGCAATACGGTGATCATGATGTGATTCAATTTCGCCACCGGTGAAAATCGCACCCCATTCACCCGAATGACCTTTACCTTCAATGATGATGCCATCGTCAGTCGGCGTACAATCGATACCCATGGTTTTTAAACCATCTGCCATCACTTGAATACGGTCTGATTCTTTCACACGCAGCTCAGCAGCACCCGTTAATACTGTTTGCCCTTCAGCACATGCCGCAGCAATGAATAATGCAGGGAATTCATCAATCGCCAATGGCACTTGATCTTCAGGCATATGAATACCTTTGAGTGTACGTGTGCCTTGAATACGAATGTCTGCAATCGGCTCACCGCCTGCAATACGTTCATTTTCAACCGTAATGTCTGCACCCATTTGTTTCAAAATCTCGATCACACCTGTACGCGTTGGGTTAATGCCCACTGCTTCTAAAGTGACGTCTGAACCTTCAGTAATCGCAGCACCCACCATAAAGAAAGCAGCCGATGAAATATCTGATGGCACTTGAATCTCTGTACCAACTAACTTACCGCCACCTTGCAGTGAAATACGGTTGCCTTCTGTTTTCACGTCATAACCAAATGCACGTAGCATACGTTCAGTATGATCACGCGTAGGTTCTGGTTCGGTAACAGATGTTTCACCTGCTGCCCACAAACCTGCCAATAAAATCCCAGATTTCACCTGCGCAGATGCCATTGGCAAATCATAGTGAATGCCTTGCAAAGCTTGGTTTCCAGTGATCGAAACAGGAGGTGTACCACGCTCACCTGTGGTTTGAATCTGTGCGCCCATTTCGCGTAACGGTTTAGCAATACGTTCCATTGGACGCTTCGACAGTGATGCATCACCCGTCATGACAGAGTCAAATTTTTGTGCAGAAAGCATCCCTGAAAGCAGACGCATTGAAGTCCCTGAGTTACCCATGTAAAGCGCACTTGCTGGCGCTTTTAGGCCATTTACGCCCACACCATGAATCGTCACTTCACCATTTTTAGGACCTTCAATGCTGACGCCCATATCACGGAAGGCTTGTAAGGTTGCTAACGCGTCTTCACCTTCCAAGAAACCTGTCACATGCGTCGTTCCTTCCGCAATTGCACCAAACATGATTGAACGGTGTGACACAGATTTATCGCCTGGCACGCTAAACTTACCTTGGAAACTCTTTTTACCCGGTAATATGGTGAATTGCTGTGTCGTCACTTTATTGCTCTCCATGAAAGGTTTTTGAGCCAGCATATGGTTAAAATGCTGGCGTGCTGCTTGCGCATGTCCAAGCAAGCCCATTAAAGCATGTGAATCTTCATCTTCAATGAGTTTACGAATCGTAGCCAGTTGGTTTTCAAAACCATCTACGGCATTTAAAATGGCTTTTTTATTGGCAAAAAAGATGTCATGCCACATTTGTGGGTCACTTGCCGCAATTCGAGAAAAATCGCGGAATCCCCCCGCAGCATAGCGGAAAATGTCTAAATTATCTTCACGGTTTGCCAGTTGTTCAACTAAGTTAAAAGCCATCAAATGCGGAAGATGACTGGTATGTGCCAAGACTTCATCATGCTTGGCCACATCCATACAAATCACTTCTGCTTTCGCAGCTTGCCACAGTTGGATCAGTTTCTCTACAGCCCAATCAGCACTGGTTGGTAACGGTGTCAAAATCACTTTATGATTTGCAAATAAATCGACCTTACCTGCATACACACCTGTATGTTCTGCACCCGCAATTGGATGCCCCGGTACAAAGCCAGCAGGTAATGCTTCGCCGTACACGGCTTTGGCCGCGTCGACCACATTGCCTTTGGTACTGCCCACATCGGTAATAATCGTATGTTCTTGCAAATATGGTTTGATGGTTTCCAATACTTTTTGCGTTGCACGAACAGGCAAAGCTAAAACCACCAAGTCCGCACCTTGAACCGCCTGTACAGGATCGCTATACCCCTGTTGGATTAATCCCAAAGCTTTGGCATCCTGTAAGGTTTTTTCCGAACGTGTAGAGGCTACAATATTTTGGGTTAAACCTTCAGCAATCATCACCCGTGCAAGACTTGAACCAATCAGTCCAAGACCAATAAATGCAACTTTTTCAAATAGTGGCACAGACATAATTTAAACGTTCGCCTCTAAACCTAGTACGTTGGCCAAAGCCGTTAGAAATTTCGTATTTTCAGCTTCAGTTCCAATCGATACTCGTAAATGATTGGCGATGCCCACAGGACGAACAATCACCCCTTCTTTTAATAAAGCATTAAAAGTTTGTGCAGGATCGGCTTGTATATCGACCAAAATAAAGTTGGCACGAGAAGGCTCATAGTTTAGGCCTAGCGCTTTAAAACCTGTTTCAAGTTGCACCATGCCCGCTTTATTGACCACACGTGATTTCTCAATGAAATCTTCATCTTTTAGTGCAGCAACTGCTGCCACCATGGCTAAATGGTTGACGTTAAACGGCTGACGAATACGATTTAAGAAATCTGTCACTTCTGCCGATGCTAAAGCAAAGCCAACACGTAATGCCGCTAAACCAAAGCACTTTGACATGGTACGGCTAACAATCAGGTTCGGATACTGTGCTAAAAACTTTAAGCTATTAAAGTTTTCTGGGAAATATTCCACATAAGCCTCATCCAAAACCACGATCACATGACTCGGTACTTTTTGCATGAAGCGCTCAAATTCAGCCTCTTCAAACCAAGTTCCTGTCGGATTATTGGGATTCGCAATAAACACCAATTTGGTATTGTCTTTAATTGCCGCCGCCATCGCGTCAAGGTCATGCGAAAAACCTTGAGCAGGTACCTCAATCGCTTCAGCGTTGATGGCTTGCGTGACCAGAGCATAAACTGCAAATGCGTGTTGGCTATACACCACCGAGTCTTTATCTGAAACAAATGCACGGGCAAAAATTTCAAGTAGATCGTTTGAACCATTGCCTAAAGTAATACAATCATGTGCTACACCAAACTGCGCATGAATTTGATCCTTCAAAATAAAACCACCACCGTCTGGATATCGTCCAATTTCCGCCAATTCAGCAGCAACTGCTTCTTTTACTTTGTCCGAACAACCCAAAGGGTTTTCATTTGAAGCAAGCTTAACAATATCGGTCATTCCCAATTCACGCTCTAATTCGCTGATTGGCTTACCTGGTTGATATGGTTTTAACTTCGCAATACCTTCATTGGCTGGAGCAAACGACATGTGACCTTTCCATTCTTACAAGTGGTGTACATGGTTGAGTTTGGAACAAACCCAACCACCTTAGAGATTACAGTACTGCAATCGGGTATGAACCCAATACTCGAACTTCTTTCACAAGTGGACGAATCTCTTCAATCGCCGCTTTAACATTGTCTTGTTCCACATGACCTTCTAAGTCGATGAAGAAGACATAAGCCCATTTTTCAGGCAATGCAGGACGCGTTTCGATACTGGTCAAACTAATGTTGTGCTTTGCAAATGGTGCAAGGATTTCCAATAATGCACCTGCACGATCATGTGCAGAAATCAGCAATGACGTTTTATCATTACCGCTTTGCGGGATTCTTTCACGACCAATCACCAAGAAACGTGTAGTGTTCTCAGGATTATCTTCAATATTGCTGTGTAAAATTTCTAAGTCATAAATACTTGCTGCAACATCAGATGCAATAGCAGCCGAATGCCATTCAGTACGAATACGACGTGCCGCTTCAGCATTCGAGCTTAAAGCAACACGTTCCACACCTGGATAGTGTGCGTCCAACCATGCACGGCACTGCGCCAAAGTTTGCTGATGTGCATAAATTTGTTTAATACTGTCTTTACGCGTGTTTTCAGACACAAGAAACTGGTGATGAATACGCAATTCAACTTCACCAATCACATTTAAGTGTGAGGCTTTAAAACAATCTAAAGTATGGTTGACCACACCTTCTGACGAGTTTTCTACCGGCACCAAACCATAGTGGGCACTGCCTGCTTCCACTTCACGGAACACTTCATCAATGGTCGGTAAAGGACGAACTACAGCATCATGTCCAAAATGCTTCAACACCGCAGAGTGCGTATAAGTACCAACAGGACCTAAAAATGCAATACTTTGCGGTGCTTCTAGAGCCAAACATGCAGACATGATTTCACGGAACAAACGTGCCATGGTCACATCAGATAAAGGGCCTTCATTACGCTCCATAACATTCCGTAAAACTTGCGCTTCACGTTCTGGACGGTAAAACATTGGATTCTCTTCAGAAGCAAATTTTGCTTTTGCAACAGCTTCCGCCAGTTTCGCTCGACGGTTAATAAGTTGTTGAATCTGTTGATCAACAGAGTCGATATCCTGACGGATTTGGTTGAGGTCAAGAGAAGTCGTTGTGTTTTGATCGTCTTGGATCATTGTTATGTCGCCCTTCATATACATTGTGCAAACAGTATAACAATAGTTAGCTTTGAAATCTTGCGCAATAAGACTTTGCATGTTTCAGTGCTAAAAACATACAGTTGATTTAATCATCAAGTTTATCAATAAACTGCCCCAATAATAGACATCAATAAAACCACTGAGCCCTGCCTATTTTCTTCTTGCTGTTATGCATAGAACAACACTCAAGCAAAACACTAAGACGATGGTATTTGGGTCTTAACTCAACGCTTTTAAAGCTGTATCTAGATTTTGAAAATTTTTGCTACACCTTCACAAAAATCACCATTCATCCGTATTTCAGTGCGTTAGAATATCTTTTAAAATATGCTTTACTTAAGTTGACGTATTCATAACAAAGAGAGTATGCAGCAGCAGCGATTGCTCTATAGTCTCAATAAAACAAAACAATAATGAACTGTAGGTACTGTCATGCACAAAAAAATTGCAGTCTTGGTCACCTATGACTTTGAGGATGCCGAATATGCTGAACCCGTAGAAGCATTTCGAGCAGCTCGGCATAGTATTATTAACCTTGAAAGTCAGGCTGGCAAAATCATTTATGGCAAAAAGCGTAGAGCCTTTGTCACCATCGACCAAAGTATCGATGACGCCTCCGTACATGACTTCGATGCCTTACTCATTCCAGGCGGTTTTTCGCCAGACAACCTGTGCCAAGATGAACGCTATATCTTATTTGTCAGGCACTTTGCAAACACGCAAAAACCTATTTTATGCAGTGCTGATGCACCCAAAATTTTAATGCATGCTGGAGTTGTGAAAGGTAGACGCATGACGTGTATCCATCACCTTCATCAAGACTTAAAAGATGCAGGTGCCGTGCTGTATGACACAGGTGTTATGAATGACAATAATTTATACATTTCATCGCAAACCCAATATGACCTACCCGCCTTTATACAAGAAAGTTTATTGGTACTGAACCGATAAAAAAGAGCCTACTTGAGGCTCTTTTTAGACACATGTTTATATCAACACCTAAGGCTTAGCGGCCAAGTAAGCTACGTGCGACAATTTCTTTCATAATTTCATTGGTCCCGCCGTAGATGCGTTGAATACGTGCATCGACAAAGAAACGTGAAATTGGATATTCACTCATATAGCCATAGCCCCCAAAGAGCTGCAATAAATTATCTGCCACCTTCATTTGCATATCTGTTGAAAAACTTTTTAGCGCAGCTGCGGTTTCGACATCCAGCTTACCTTGCATATAAAGCTCAACGTTTTGATTATAAAAAGCAGCTGTAGCTTGTTCATCAATCTTAGCTTGAGCCAAAACAAAGCGTGTATTTTGAAACTGCGAAATATGTTGACCAAAGGCTTGACGCTCTTTGACGTATTGGATAGTGACATCTATCGAACCGCGAATTGCACCTATAGCCGTTGCTGCAATTGCTGTACGCTCTCGTGGTAGCTCTTGCATCAAATAAGCAAAACCTTGACCTGCTTGTCCCAATAATTGATCTTTCGGGACTTTCACATTGTCATAAAACAACTCAGAAGTATCTTGTGAATGCAGCCCAATTTTGTCGAGGTTGGTGCCTTTTTTAAACCCATCCAAATGGGTATCGACCAACATCAGCGAAACACCCTTTGCGCGGGCTTGCGGATCAGTTTTTACCGCCAACACCACAAGGTCGGCATGCTGCCCATTGGAAATAAAAGTTTTAGAGCCATTTAAAATATAATGCTCCCCTTGCAAAATGGCATTACTTCGCATGGCTTGCAAATCTGAACCCGCACCCGGTTCCGTCATTCCAATCGCACCGACCACTTCACCTGACACCATTTTAGGTAACCAGTACTGCTTCTGCGCTTCCGTTCCAATGTGCAAAATATAAGGCGCAGCAATTTCAGAGTGACAAGAAATACCTGTCGATAAAGCACTAAAACCCGCACGTGCCGACTCTTCCACCAACATCAGTGAATAATGCGTTGGAACACCATAACCGCCATATTCCTCAGGTACATCGACACATAAGAAACCATTTTCACCCAAGGCATTCCAGACTGAGCGCGGCATTAAGCCTTCTAGTTCCCACTGTTCATAGTGTGGAGCAATGTGTTCATTCATAAAACGGCGAAAGTTATCGCGAAATAGTTCTAGGTCTGCATCGTAATTCAACATGCTTCTTCCTTGTAGTGACGTTATTTTATTATTCAGCTCACATGCTAGCCATTTTTAAGGCAACTGTCATGAACGCATCAGGCCATTTTATATTCCAATAAAAAAGGAAGCCCTTGGGCCATTGCTGTCCCACAATTTTTCACAAGAGGAAGCTCAAATGAGCTTCCTCTTGTTTTATGGGTATTTTATCGGGTGAAAATAAAGCTTTTAAAGTTCTTCTTTCAAACAAATTCACTTGAATTATTCTGAGTAAACGTTGAACTGTCCAACCTGTTTTTCCTAAATGTTGAGCGAAACTCACCAATAAATAGGCGATCATCGCAATCCAGATTTGTGTCTGAATTGCGTTCCTGCTGCGGCCTAGAAACGCTTTTAATTTGAGATTCTGCTTAATCGCCTTAAAGAACAGCTCAACTTTCCAACGATCTTTATAAATCGCCGCAATGGTGGAGGCGGCTAAATGAAAGTTATTGCTGAGAAAGCTAAAGTGCTTGCCACTTTGCTGATCTCTATATTCAATTCTTCTTAACACTGGGGCTTTTCTTTTTAGGGCATGTGCGCTATTCAGCTGAATGGTTTCATCTTTTAGAATACCTTTGGATTCAAGCACTGGATGTTGCTGGATCACCTGATACACAGATTTAGGCCTAAAACGTGTGACAAATCCAATGTTTTGAGCAGTCAGATTTGCATACCATTGGTAATCGACATAGCCTTTATCAAAAACTACAATGCTGCCAGTAGGAAACTGGAATTTGCGGCCTTGTACCATGTCATTTCTTTGCCATTTTCAACTGCAACAAACTCAGGAATATCATTGCTGTGATTCAATCCTATACTGAGTTTCATGCTGGCTTTTGAGTCGTGAACTTTGGCCCATTCACATAGGGAAAGCGACAGGTCAATATGACTGGCATCCAAGGAATACAAGGGATTCTTAAAGCGAAATTTATGAGCTACTTTTGAGTGTTCATAGTATTTAAGCAACTTGTAAAATAGCTGTTGATACAAGGCAGCAGGCTGCTGCTCATTGATTCGTGCCAGCGTGCTTCGGGGAATAGACTTTGCTCCGAGATGACTTAGCTTTTCCTGTTGGCACTCCAAATTGGATTGAATATCTCTCAGACTTTGCCTACAAGAGAATTGAGACATCAATATGGCAATAAACTGATTCCACCGGGAAGCCGCTCTAAATTTCTGTCCAACATGGTGTACTTTAGCAAGTTGTTCAAAATCCTGTCGCACAACAGGTTTAATTAGCTCATGAAATACGGTATTCTGATGTGACAAAACCTGAATCCTGGTCGTTAAAGTGTTTGTTTGCACTCATATTTTAACTGTTAGGACTCAGGTTTTTTTATTTAAAGCAAACTATGGGACAGCAGTGGCCCTTGGGCTTCCTTTTTAAGATGAACTGAAATTATGCGTGAGCATTTTCTTCAACAGCCATCAAGCGGTCTACTTCTTCTGGATTTGCAAGTGCGAAGTTTAATTTTTCTTGGTCTAACTGACCGACCCATTTCGCAACAACAATCGTTGCCAATGAGTTACCCACCAAGTTGGTTAAGGCACGTGCTTCAGACATGAAACGATCAATACCTAAAATGAGCGCAAGACCCGCCACTGGAATATGGCCAACGGCTGACAAAGTCGCTGCCATCACAATAAAGCCCGAACCTGTTACACCTGCAGCACCTTTCGATGAAATCAATAACACACCCAATAAAGTCACTTGGTGCATAAGATCCAGCTGAGTATTGGTCGCTTGTGCAATGAAAATTGCAGCCATTGTCAGGTAGATTGAGGTACCGTCTAAGTTAAATGAATAACCTGTTGGAATAACCAAACCAACCACTGACTTTTCACAACCTGCAATTTCAAGCTTTTTCAGCATACGCGGTAAAACCGACTCTGAAGATGAGGTACCCAGTACGATCAACAACTCTTCGCGAATCATACGAATCATTTTCAAAATACTGAAGCCACAAAGACGTGAAATTGTGCCTAAAACCAAGAAAATGAAAAGTAAACAGGTAATGTAGAAACAGATGATCAACTGAGCAAGTTGCGCCAAGCTACCAATACCATATTTACCAATGGTATATGCCATTGCACCAAAAGCACCAATTGGAGCAAGTTTCATGATCATGTTTACAATGTTAAAGAACACATGAGAAATTTGATCGATGAACTTCAGTACAGGTTTACCTGCATCACCCAACTTATGTAATGCAAAACCAAACATCAAGGCAAAAAGTAGCACTTGCAGGATTTCACCTTCAGCAAATGCACCAACTACGGTGTTTGGAATAATATGCATAAAGAAATCGACAGTCGATTGCTGCTGACCAGATTCAACAAACTTTGAGATACCAGAAGTATCTAATGTTGAAGGGTCAACGTTCATGCCCACACCTGGCTTCCAGATGTTAATGACCAGTAAACCGATCAATAGTGCAATCGTCGATACAATTTCAAAGTAAAGTAGCGCAACACCGCCTGTTTTACCCACAGACTTCATACTTTCCATACCCGCGATACCACTCACGACGGTACAGAAAATTACTGGCGCAATAATCATCTTGATCAGCTTAATAAAGCCTTGACCTAGAGGATAAAAAAGCTCGCCCCAGCCAGGTACATATTTTTCAACGCCATTGATAACTTGCGTACCACTAGGGAAAAAATGTCCTACTAAGATACCCGCAATAATCGCGACAATAACTTGAAAATATAGTGACTTATAGATTGGTTTCTTAGTCATAACGAATACTTCTGTAAATCAAAAGACTGAAAAAAATCGGTATACCTATACTTCCTCATAGGTAGTTGGCTTTCTGATAAACACAAAAAAGCCCACAGTTTGGACCGCATCCAAACACCGGGTAAAAAATCATGGTGTACAAACAACAGCACTGTGACAAAAATCACAGTTCATTCACATTTACTGCAATGGGAGAGACTAAAAACTAGCGAGTCACAATTATTGGGTAAATTTTACCTAACATTCTTTAATCAAAGTAAACTGATTTCAATCATAATGTATAAAATCTAAACAATATGACTTATACTTTAGTCTAATAGTGGAAAATTTATTTAAAATTAAAAGTGCTGTTTTTTTTGATTGTTCCACTAAAATAGCACAACACAGCCTTCACTTACTTTGGTTTTTCCATGAACAACAAAAGAAATATTTATAAAGATGCTGAGCACCCTTTTGCCCAGTTTGTTCGCATTATTGGCAAAGGGAAAAATGGGGCACGCTCACTCAGTTATGAAGAAGCTTACCAAGCCTTTGATATGATCTTGAAAAATCAAGTGTTAGATGTACAGCTCGGTGCATTTCTGATGCTACTACGAGTTAAGGAAGAGTCTGTAGATGAACTGGCAGGCTTTGTTCAAGCCACACGAGATCAACTGCCGTTCACGCCTTTAGAGGTCGATTTAGACTGGTCTTCTTATGCAGGCAAGCGTAAACACTATCCATGGTTTCTCTTAGCGGCACTGACTTTAGCTAAAGCAGGTTATAAGGTCGTGATGCACGGAGCATCAGGTCATACCATTAACCGTATTTATACTGAACAGGTATTAGAATATCTCGATTTTAATATTTGCCAAACTCAAGCAGATGTGGAACAGGAATTAGCGAAGTGTAATTTTGCGTATTTACCGCTGCACGCCATCTCCCCGATTTTAAGTGACTTAATTTCACTACGAAATGTTATGGGTCTTCGTTCACCCATTCATACACTTGCGCGCTTGATCAATCCATTTAATGCTAAAGCGACCTTGCAAGCTATTTTCCACCCTGCCTATCGTGGTTCGCATCAGCAAGCAGCATTTAAACTGGGCTATCAAAATAGTGCGGTCATTAAAGGTGAAGGCGGCGAATTTGAACGTAACCCAGATGCCAAAACACTGATCTGCGGCATTAAAAATGGTGAACTCTACGAACATGAGCTACCTAAACTCACCGACAACCGAAGCCCAATTGAAGAAGAGTTAGATTTGGCTGAGTTTAAAGCAGTTTGGCTGGGTGAAAAACAGCATGAATATGGTGAAATGGCAGTGACTGAAACCATTGGCATTGCGCTCTATACCATGGGAGTGTGCGATACGTATGGCGATGCCATGCAACAAGCCAAGCAGCTTTGGCACACCCGTTTCTAAGCTGAGAGGACAAACAAAAGCGTGAACGTTATTCGTCACGCTTTTCGACCCAGTAAAAGTCGGCCCAGTAAGGATAATGCTTTCCTAAAGAATGAATATTTCTGAGATTCAACTGATCACCAATATGAATGTCGATTTTTTGAGATTCATGATGGCCAGATAAATAAACATCTTTTTGTTGTCCAATGAGGCTTGAACAATAGAGTTGATGTCTTTTTATCTTTTTCGATGCTTCGCCTGCATAGGCGTTATGGATCTTTATTCCAATCAATAACATCGGATAACCATCATTTTTCATTGATGTGTATTGTGTGACGGGATTTTGAAAATTTTGACTCGGTAAAACAAAAACATCTAATAAACATTCAATTTTGCTTGCATCACTTATTGGCTCTGCAAATACATTGCTCGAAATTACAGTAATGAAGAACAAACTGAGTCGAGTGAGCTTTATTATTTTTATAAGCATAATGATTGAAACAGTTTTGAAGGTTATTCTTTTAAATTGAGTTGTTGAATCACCAAGCATCTGTTGCTGAGCGATTCAACGTATTTTAATCAATTAAATAAAACGAATAGGTTTAAATTCTGGTTCAGGCTCATGAGAATCACACTCCTCTCCTTCTTCTTTATGCCCTTTATCGATATAACCCGTACGTTCTTTTTCAGGAGTATTCTGATGCTCCCAAGCAATAACGGCTTGCATACAAGTTTGACGTTGTTCAGCAGTCAACGCAACGCCATTTGGCCATTTACCAATTTCTACAGCTGTTTTTAAACGCTCAACAATATCGGCATCTAAAATAGAAAGCATCTGTTCAATATTCATGATTTAATCCTGTTGAAAAGAGTCAAAATCTTGGTTCCACCCAAGTTTAGTTCGGCATGACATATAAAAATCATAACCCGGTGGATGTAATAAATTCAGTTTAAAGGGGTGCTTACGAATATGTAAGCTATCACCCACATTGAGTGAAACACTGTGTTGACCATCGGCACTGACCATCGGCAAGACACGGTTTTCACGAATCAGAAGCTTAATTTCACTGTGTCCACCCACCACAATCGGGCGTGAAGACAAGGTATGTGGATGCATCGGTACCAAAGCAATCGCATCCATCCCCGGATGCACGATTGGGCCACCACCTGACAACGAATAGGCTGTTGAACCCGTAGGCGTCGATACAATCAAACCATCACTGTGTTGACGGTAGACATATTGACCATCGATATTCAGTTCGAAGTCAATCATATGCACCGACTTACCCGAGTGTAGTACCACATCGTTTAGGGCAATCGCATCATAAATCGTCTCGCCCTTTGAGCGAATTTCCATTTCCAATAAGAAACGACGATCTAACTGAAACTCACCTTTTAAAACTTGATCGAGCTTAAAAATCACTTCAGTCGGCTTGATGTCGGTTAAAAAACCCAAACGCCCTCGGTTTACACCCATTACAGGAGTATTAAATTTAACCAAGGCACGTGCAGCATGCAGAAGTGAGCCATCCCCGCCCACCACAATCACCAAATCGACCACTTCACCCAGAAGTGCACGACTCACCGTTTGTGTATTTTTATAAGGAACCAGTTCAGCGGTTTGCGCATCAAAAACGGGATGTAACCCTAAGCTGAGTAGATGATCATGAATAAGACATAAGGTTTCGACGACTGAAGACTTATCTGGACGTCCAATTAAGCCTATGTTTCGAAATGTTTTATGTGAAATTTGCACCTGCAACATCGCTCCGCTACGATTCCCGCCTATCATAACATTATTTATTTAAATTGATTCAAAAACTAAAGTGACTGCTCCTACTCGCGGAATTGTCTATATTTCAGTTTGTTCACAGTTTAATTATTGCAAATTAGCGAAAAGCTTCGCATGATTAGCACAATTTCTCAGGATCTTATTCGTATTTATGAAGTCAGAACGTGGCATAGGTTTAATTGCACTGATCTTCTGCATCTTAGTCATTGCAGCATTCTTGGTGTTTAGTATTTATTTAATAAGACTCGACTCCGTTGTACGTGACAAGTTTGAAGGCAAGCGCTGGGACATTCCTGCGAAGGTATTCGCACGCCCACTCGAAGTGTATACCAATGCCCCTGTCAATCAGGCTGACTTCACTCAAGAGTTAAAACTTTTGGGCTATAAGTCCTCGGAAAACTATACCAAATCAGGGAACTTTGTCAGTTCTGGCAATGAGCTATATGTACATACCCGTGGCTTTGACTTCGGTGATAGTGTCGAGCCTGAACAAGTGCTTAAAGTCACCTTTGCCAATGAGCAAGTGGCTGAAGTCAGTGCAACTAAACCCTCATCTACAGGGATTGCACGTTTAGAGCCGATGCTGATTGGCGGGATTTATCCGCAGCATAATGAAGACCGTGTCCTGATTAAACTCGACAAAGTCCCTAAGCCTTTAATTGAGGCTTTAATTGCAACAGAAGATCGTAATTTCTATAGTCACCACGGCGTTTCAATTCGTGGTACGGCACGTGCGATTGTGAGTAATGTAACGGGTGGAAAACGTCAAGGTGGTTCAACACTGACCCAACAGTTGGTGAAAAACTTCTACCTCACCCCTGAAAAAACCATTAAGCGTAAAGTCAATGAAGCATTTATGGCATTATTGGTTGAGTTTCACTATGACAAAGATGAAATTTTAGAAGCCTATCTCAATGAAGTGAACCTCGGGCAAAACGGCAACTATTCTATTAATGGTTATGGTTTGGCTTCACAGTTTTACTTCGGCATGCCTTTGCGTGAGCTAAATATTGCGCAACAAGCTTATTTGGTGGGTTTGGTACAAGGTCCAACCTTATATAACCCTTGGCGTAACCCAGAAGCTGCGAAAAAGCGCCGTAATATTGTTTTAAACAATATGTTGGTCATGGGCTATCTGACCCAAGAACAATATGAAACTGAAACAGCTCGCCCTTTAAATGTGATTGCCAAACCGACTCTCGGCCCTTCACGTTTCCCAGATTTCTTAGACATTGTACGCCGTCAGTTACGTACCGAATACCAAGAAGGTGATTTGACCAACCAAGGTCTACGCATCTTTACAACGCTCGATCCAATTGCACAAACCAAAATTCAAGATGCGTTTAAATCGACTGTTGGTCGCTTAAGCCGTGGTTCAAGTCGTCTAAAAGAGCTGCAAGGTGCGGTGTTGGTTGCTCATCCTGAAAATGGTGAATTGGTTGCAGCTGTTGGTTCAACCCAAGACTTTACTGGTTTTAACCGTGCACTCGATGCCAAACGTCAAGTCGGTTCACTACTTAAACCGGTGATTTACCTCAGTGCGATTCAGTCGGGACGTTACAACTGGGCCAGCCCAATTGAAGACAGTAGCATTAGTATTCAAGCCAATGGTAAAGCATGGACACCCAAGAACTATAGTGGTGGCGAACACGGCGTTGTACCAATGGTACAGGCACTGTCTAATTCATATAACTTGTCAGCAGTTCGCCTTGGTCAAGAGTTTGGTTTATCGACGTTTAGTAACCACCTAAAACGTTTTGGTGTGACCAGTAACATCCCAACCTATCCATCCATTTTCTTGGGTGCGGTAGACATGTCTCCGATGGAAATGCTCAGCATTTATGGCAACTTTGCCACAGGCGGTTTTAAGTATCCGACTAAATCCATTCGTACTGTTGTCGATCAAAATGGTCGCTTGCTGACCCGTTATGGTTTAAATGTCCAACAAACCATTGACCCTGCTTCTGCCTATGTCCTGAACTATGGTCTACAACAAGTGATGACCTCAGGTACAGGTCGTTCAGCTTATAACACTCTACCGAACTCGCTTCAGCTTGCAGGCAAATCTGGAACCACCAATGACACCCGTGACTCATGGTTTGCAGGTTACTCGGGCAATTATGTTTCTGTGGTTTGGCTAGGTTTAGATGACAATAAACAAACTGGCTTAACAGGTTCTTCAGGTGCGTTGCCAGTGTGGACAAGTGTAATGAGCCAGCTGCGTCAAAAACCAGTCAACTTACGCCAACCGGATGATGTGCAATGGCATTGGATTGATCGTGGCACGGGTTATCTTGCCGCGCAAGGTTGTGAGGGTGCAATGTATATTCCCCTCTTGCGAAACACCGTACCACGCAAAGCAACCACATGTGGCTTACCGCATTATCAAGTTGAACCCACTTACAATCCTGAAACAGATGGTTACCAAGCTACACCTGAACAAGGCGACAGCATAGACAACTATATTCGTGAAAGTGAATCGAACATGCAGCGTAACTTAGAAGATGAGACGCAAGTCATTTCGAGTGGTAGCTATCAACCTGAATAAATAGGACGGATTTAAATTTTGATGTGGTTTAAACGTTTAAGTATCTTAGCAACCATCGTGACTGTGGCAGGCTGTCAAAGCCTCCCACAGCCATCTGAAAAAAAGATACCTGAAAAGCCGACACAGGCGGATAAAGAGCAGAAAACACCCTCAGGAGTTACAATTCACCCTTATGACCGCGAAGAAATTCAACGTCAGAAGATTGTGATTCCTGAGCAGAAAAGCAAACAACAGTTTGATGATGGGCGACAGCTTCCTGCTTTTAAAAGTCTGATGCAAAAAACACAAACGGCCTATCGCCAAGGCCAGTGGAGTCAAGCACAAAGCTACGCCATGCAAGCACAGCGTTTAGCACCACAGTCGAGTGAGACCTTTTTGTATTTGGCTTTAATTGCTAATCAACAAAAACAACCTGCAAATGCGGAATCGCTTGCACGTCGCGGTTTGAGTTATGCCCAAAGCAATGCCATGAAAAAGCAGCTTTGGAGCGTTATCTTAAAAGCAGGTCAAATGCAGAAGAATCAGAAAACCATTCAACAAGCCCAAACAGCAATCAAAAGTCTGTCTTAAAAGCACGCTCCGTTAGATGGAGCGCTGCCCTGCTATACCATAAGCACCATAACTGTTTGCCTTGGCTAAATCGGCTAAATGTAAGCCGCCGAGAGCAAAAATCGGGATATGAATCTCTTCTGCAATCAAGCTTAACTTCTCCCAACCCAAAGTTTCACTATTGGGGTGGCTGAGTGTTTCAAGTACAGGGCTGAGTAAAAGAGCATCACAGCCAATTTCTTGTGCATGTTCAGCACTGCTACGGTCATGACAGGCCGCTATATAACGCTGCCCAACATTTAGCTCCCCTTTACTCAATTGCATCAGTTGAGATTGTTTCAGGTGTATGGCCGCAACTGCCTGCTGTTGTAGTGGATTTAAACCTTTCCATAGTTCTATATTTACAATCACCCGTGCCAATTGCTCTACACTCAGTTCTGCAATTTTTAAAATATGTTCAGGAGTCGCAGGCACTCGCCAATACAGCACTTGTTGTTCAGGCAAACCCTTCAACAGATCGATTTGATCTGAAATTTTAATCACGGGTGCAATATAAAGTCGCTTCAAAATGGCCTGATTAGCTTTTGGAAAGTTAAGATCTTGTAATTCGGCACGCTTGAACCACGCCCATGGTGAGTGAATGTCTGCCAATAGATGATTTGATACTGTGGTATGAAATAAATGCAAATTGACAATCACATCGTCATATTCAAACTGAATACAGTCAAAAGCATGCCAATCTTGTATATCAACTCCAACTTCCTCTAAGACTTCACGGCGACAGGCTTGTTCAGGCGTTTCACCTGCTTCCACCTTCCCTCCAGGAAATTCGTGCTTATTGCCCTGATGCTGTTCCGCCTGCCGCCAACCCACCAACACTTTGCCTTGATGTAAAAGGATGGCTATAGCGACTTGAACCAAAGGTTTTGACATAATCAGATTCCATTTCAGATGTGTGGTGTATTGAGTGACTGCATGTAACGATATTGAAGTTTTTTATATTTTCAGCGAGAAAATGTTGACAGCCTCATTCGATAATGATTATCATTTAAATCGTTCAACATATACCACGGAGTCGCCAGAATGAACGCACCATTTAGCTTATTTACTCGTAACGAAACAGCCCTTTCACTACCAATGCTACACTCAAACAACTTATTTGCCCTAGGCCGTGAAATTCGCATTATGCATGCTGGAGAAGAGTATCGTCTACGACTCACTCGCAATAATCGACTCATTCTTACCAAATAAGAACTATAAAAACCCAATAACAATAATCGTGGAAACAAGCAGTATGTCAGCGCGTACTGCTTTTTAATGTCTTTAAGTTTGATCATTTATGCTGTTTTTATCACAGATCACAATCTGCATATCTAAGCCTCAACCCTATTTAACAGCAGTTCCACTTTTAAACCGCCTAAGTCGGATGAACTAAATAACAACTGCCCTGCGTGTAAATCGACAATTTTCTGACAAATCGATAAGCCCAAACCTGAACCTTGTGTTTTTGTACCTAAAGCCCGATAGAAGCGTTCACCCAAACGCTGGATAACCGCTGTATCGACCCCATTTCCACTATTTTCAATCCTCAGTCTGAGCTGCTGTTTTTCGATCGTGAGATTGACAAAAACTTGTGCCTGCTCGGGGCTATAGCGAATGGCATTGTCGAGCAAATTGCGAAGTGCGCTAAATAAGAGCTGCTCATTGGCCAAGACACAGGCTTGCTCTGCAAGCACCACGTTAATTTTAATCTGTTTTGAGTCCGCAAACGGCTGTAAAGCTTTAATCACGTCCGGCATTAGCAGACTGAAGTCAAACTTAGTCTTCGCTAAGCTTTCCTTTTGCTCAGGGTCTAGACGTGCCAGCAACAACAAATTATCCAACACCTGCACCCCACGACTGACATCTTGTTGGATCTGTTTGAACTCACTTTCAAGTTCAGGAAACTTGCGCTTGAGCACCTGAAGTCGCATTTGTATCGCAGACAGTGGAGAACGTAACTCATGTGAAGCATCCGCGGTAAAGCGCTGCTCTGCCACTAAAGCTTGGTCTAAACGCTCCAATAAAGCATTCAGCTGCGATAGCATCGGTTGTAACTCAATCAGCTCAGGTTCTGGCATAGAAATAGGTGCTAAATCATTGACCGATTTATTTGAAATTTGCTCTGAAACTTGGTGTATCACCCGAAATTTACGTCGAATGGCAAAATGCATCAACAACCACTGTACACACCAGACTAAAAACAACACACCACTGAAAACTAGGATGCTTTGCCAAAAGGCATGGAAACGTTCGGACATCGACTGGGTCACTTGAACCTGCAAACCGTGATTATCCTGTGCAGTATAAATACGCCACAGTTTATGCTCTGACCAATAAAAACCATAAGGTGCATCTGAAACCAAACTCAAATGATCCACGGTAATTTTTTCAGGCACATCTTCGGATGCAGTCAAAAGTTGCTGTGCATTATCGAGTCGATAGCGAATATCAAACTCATCACTAAGCTCTGCCAAGGCTTGACCATTGCTGACCGTTAAATCATCTGCCAGCAACATATCGGCCATTTCATCCATGATTTCATCTTGCATAGACATAGTCTGATAAACCGACACCCCCATAAACATCAGCAATGCCAAAAGCCCCGCCAGTATCGAACTGAGGAGCGAACTTTTAACGAGCTGACGCTGCAGTGAAATTGGCTGAGCCATTATGTGTCCTGATTCATTCTGTAGCCCAAACCACGAATGGTTTTAATACACTGACTACCGAGTTTTTTTCGTAATTGATAAATAAAGACCTCAATTGCATTGCTTTCGATTTCATCACCCCATGCATAAAGACTTTCTTCGAGTTGTTCCCGCGTAACGACATATTCGGGTTTGAGCATCAATTTATGCAAAATTTGAAACTCTTTGGCGGTTAAATTAACAGCTTGACCATTTTGAGTCACACTTTTGGCCTGTGGGTCGAGTTGGATATTGGCATAGCTCAATACCTGCGAGCTACTATGCTGTTGCTGTCGAAGTTGTAAACGAATTCGAGCGGATAATTCCTCTAGACTAAAAGGTTTGACCAAATAATCATTGGCGCCCAAGTCTAGCCCTTCGACTCGATCTCGAATACTGTCACGCGCTGTTAAAAAAATCACAGGAGTCGATAGGTTCTTGCCACGGACTTTCAGCAAAATGTCATCACCTGTGGCATGTGGCAAACCACGATCTAAAAGCACACAGTCATACTGATGCTGTTCAATGGCTAAAATGGCATGGTCGCCCCGTTCCACCCAGTCGACACTGTAGCCATCCATTTCAAGCCAAGTTTTAATACTCTCAGCTTGAGAGGCATCATCTTCTGCTAATAATATCCGCACTGCTTAACCTGCCTAATCACTATTGTTTAGATCATGCCGTGAAATGGCTCAAAATACAAAAAACCACAGGGCTAATATCCATTCAAAGCCCTGTGGTTTTTTTAAGAATGCCCAATCAAAATTGAATTGAACTTGGGCAAGTGTGTTTAGAATTTCACTTGATCTACGTCAATTTCAACGCGTTTTGCTGGTTTGTAGTCAATATCTACTTCACCGATAATGGTTACAGGTGTTTTAGCCGAAATTGCTTTGCCACCCCATAACTCATCATCAATGTCGACAGTAATTGAACCAGTTTGGTCACGGAATTCATACTTCTCATCCCCAATGGCTTTGACCACATAACCTTTTAACTGGACGTGACTGTCATCTTTTAATGTTAACGCATGCTTAACTGTAGTTGGTGTTGAAGCAGCAACTGCCGCTTGGTTCACTGCGGTGTTTGCTACAGCGACAGTGGTTGAGCCAATAACACCTGCAACCAATAACGCTTTCATCATCATATTCATATCCAGTACCTCTATTTAATTGTTCACCTATTCGATGAAGTCATTAAACCAAAGCTAGATGAGCTGAATCTTAAGAAAGCTTCAAGTAATGCATTAAACGCTTAGTTGAGTGGGACAACACGTAACACTTCTTCTAGCGTGGTGACGCCTTCTAAAACTTTACGTGCACCCGCAATTCTTAAAGGCTCAATGCCTTCTTTTTTGGCTTGTTGACGCAGTGCAGTCAAGTCACCATTGGCACCAATCAGTTGCTTGGCTTCTAAACTCACCGGCATAAATTCATAAATACCGACTCGTCCTTTATAACCCGTTTGCCGACACTCTTCACATCCTACTGCGGTAAAGACTTTTTCAGGCATTTCCATGATGTAATCAAAAGTCAGATGCTCCCATTCTTGGCTGTTGATTTGCTTTTCAACTTTACAATGTGGACATAGATGACGTACCAGACGCTGTGCCAATACCCCTAAAATGGTTGCCGCGGTTAAAAACGGTTGTACGCCCAAATCATGCAAACGCGTTAGACTGGAAGGTGCATCATTGGTGTGCAGAGTTGACAACACCAAATGTCCTGTAAGTGCGGCCTGAATCGCCATATTGGCCGTATCATGGTCACGAATCTCACCGACCATAATAATGTCGGGGTCTTGACGCATCAGCGCGCGAACACCATCAGCAAAACCAAGATCAATACCTGTATTCACCTGCATTTGGTTAAAACTCGGTTCTAACATTTCAATCGGGTCTTCAATGGTACAGACGTTCACCTGTTCCGTAGCCAATTGTTTCAAAGAAGAATAAAGCGTGGTGGTTTTGCCTGAACCTGTTGGCCCTGTTACTAAAATAATGCCGTGACTATGCGAAGTCAGCGCTTGCCAATTACTGAGCAAATGCCCTTCAAAACCCAACTGCTGAAAACTGCGCACTAGAACTTCAGGGTCAAAAATACGCATCACCAACTTTTCACCAAAAGCAGTCGGTAAAGTCGAAAGACGCAGTTCTGTTTCTTGCCCTTTCGGTGTCCGTGTTTTTAAACGTCCATCTTGTGGTTTACGTTTCTCTGCCACGTTCATTCGACCTAAAATTTTAATCCGCGAAATCACTGCGGTTAAAGTATTGGCTGGCATGTTATAAATCGTATGCAATACCCCATCAATACGGAAACGAACTTTGCCGTTGTCTTTACGTGGTTCTAAGTGAATATCACTGGCACCTTGCTCAAAAGCAAACTGTAAAACCCAGTCAACTAATTTAACAATGTGTTGGTCATTGGCATCTGGATTTTGACTATCGCCCAACTGTAAAAGTGCCTCAACACCTTTATTATCACGGTCATAGCTCCCAGACTTCTGGGAGTTACTGACAGCACGGCTCACCTGATAATACTCGACCATATAGCGCTGTAATTGTTCAGGGCTAAGTAATACACGCTGGATTTTTTTCGGTGCAACATTCTGCTCCAAATTTGCAATCCAATCTTTCATATAGGGCTGATCTGTTGCAATCAACACTTGATTGGCCTGAACTTCAACTGCCAAGATTTTATTGCGGAAGGCGAATTCTTGAGACATCACCGAAGTCAACGCTTGCACATCGGCTTTGAGTGGATCAATCACATAAAACGGTAATTGGGTCTTTTCGGCTAACCATTGACACAGCCGATTTAATGTCAGTCTCGACTGTGGATGCGACTGATCCACCAGATTAAAATGAGCAATCCACTGTAGTGGATGCCACTTCAATTGATCGCGTTGACGGTGCGAGGTTTGTACTAGATTTTTTTCTTTTTCAGTAATTCGCCCATCTTTAAAGAGTTGATCTAAGCACCAAGTGGTATCAATTTCAAAATTAAAATTCATTGTTATACGTCCCCAAACATAACCCCACTATAGCAAGATTTTCTGTATTCATTCGCACAAAGCATAAGCAAATCCCACAAATATTGAGGAGTAGCCAAGCTCATAAATATAATCACGAATTTACTCACAAATCTTGCTCTTTTAACTTGAATCCACCTTCAGCATTCGCCTATATTTTAGACAGATCATTAGCTTTTGTGAGATAGGCTTGGACTTCAGCGCAATTTCCATCAACAGCTTGGCTTTATCTGAGGTCCTCATCACCTTGGCTTCAGCATTAGGCTGTGGCCTATTGATTGGTTTAGAACGTGAACGAAGTAAACAACGTGAAAACCAACAGAGCTTTGCAGGACTACGCTCCTTTGCCATTTGTGCACTCCTCGGTGCTATTTGTTTTTTATTTGGTGTCAATATTGGCATTGTCGGTGCGCTGATCATCGGCGGCATAGTTATATTTTCAATGAAAAACCAAATAGAAGATTTGGGTTCAACCACCGAACTTGCCTTTGTCATGACTTATTTTATCGGGGCGATGTGCTTATGGAATACCCCCCTTGCTGCGGGTTTAGCCGTGCTCCTGACCATTATTTTAATGACCAAACATCCGATGCACAGCATTGCGGGGAAATGGATTACTGAGGCAGAGTTTAAAGACGGTATCTTTCTCCTAGCGTTGATTTTAATTGCCTTGCCCTTAACGCCGAATACGCCTTTATGGGGTGCTGTGTTGAATCCCTATATTATTTTAAAATTAGTTACACTCATTCTTGCTGTTCAAGCGCTTGCACATATTGCCAAACGACTGCTGAGCACTAAAAATGCCATGATTTTATCGGCAATCGCTTCAGGATTTGTATCCAGTACAGCGACTGTTGCCAGCTTAGGTATGGAAGTACGTGCAGGTCGAGCACTCGCCAAACCCAATGCAGGTGCAGCACTCATGTCCTGTATTGCCACTTTGTTACAATTGCTGATTATCGTCGCTGGTGTAAGTATGCCTTGGCTCAAGACCATACTGATTCCGACCCTTGTGGCAAGTGTCCTTTTAGGGATCTGTGCCTACATGTTGGTACGATCTGTGCCTGCGCAAGAACAACATCAACCCACTGATTCACGCATGTTTAGCCTAAAAGAGGCTGGCATTATTGCTCTGACTTTGACGTTCATCCAAGCGGGTGTGTATGGACTCAACCTTTGGCTGGGAGATGCAGGTTTAATCGCTGGGACTTTACTGGCTTCTTTGTTTGAAATTCATGCAGCGATGGCAACTGTGGTCATGCAAGGAGCACCAGCAGACACGGCAGCAATGTCTGCATTTATCTTAGGTTTGGCTGCACACGCTGTTGCTAAATCCGTTAATGCCGCCTTAACAGGTGGTCAACAATACTTTATTGCTTTTGCCCCAATTCAGATTTTGCATATGATGGTTTTGATTGGGCTGTTGTATTGGAGCTTCTCTCTTTAAGACTCTCATTCTACGGCCGTGATATTCACTGTAGTTTCACCCACTGTAAAAGCGATATCAACAGCAGCAAATTTCATTTTATATACCCGTGCTTCATCATCCTGATACGCCGGTCTAGGATCTAAAGATAAAACGGCTTCAAGCTCTTGTACGGTCTGTACAGACAATTTCCCACTCATCAAGAGCTGCTGCTTCTGCTCGATTGCTCGATCCGACCACATCACCGATTTACGTTTAGGTTCATCTTGCGCATAGCCACTTTCCGCATCTATAACTGCATCTGAGTAGTGAATATAAGGTTTAATATCAACAATTGGGGTGCCATCTAGTAAATCACTTCCTGTGACATACAGCCGAACCGACTTCCCTTCTTTTTTAACGTACTTGAGCTTTACCACCGATAGACCAATCGGTGAAGGACGATACATACTACGCGTAGCAAACACCCCTATTTTTTTATTCCCTCCTAAGCGTGGTGGACGAACTTGTGGGCGAAACTGGGTTTTTTCTGGATTTTTATTGTCATGAAACTGCCACACCAACCATAAATGACTAAATGCCTCAATTCCTTCAAAGGCCAGAACATCATTATAGGGTGCTAGCATTTCAATATACGATTCCACTTGAACCAAATTAGGCTGACGAGGAATACCAAACTTTTCCTTATAAGAAGAGTGCATATAGCCAATAATTGGCAAGGTTAACTCAGTCATCATCACTTTTTCTAATAAGCTCAATTAAATATATTCAGTTTATCGAGAATGATTTTAGATTAGAATAGCAACCTGTTCTAATTTGATAATTTATTGAGACCTTTAATGGCTGCTTTCAACGTCGAAAAGATTACTCACGTCCACCATTGGAATGATACTTTATTCTCTTTTAAAACGACGCGCGACACTGCTTTACGTTTTAAAAACGGTCAATTTGTGATGATCGGCCTTGAAGTAAATGGCAAACCGTTAATGCGTGCTTATTCTATCGCTAGTGCAAACTACGAAGAAGAACTTGAGTTTTTCTCAATTAAAGTTCCTGATGGCCCGTTAACCTCTATTTTACAAAAAGTTAAAGTGGGCGACGAAATTTTGGTATCTAAAAAACCAACTGGAACTTTAGTGCTTGATGACTTAAACCCTGGTAAAAACTTATACCTGCTTTCTTCTGGTACAGGTCTTGCGCCGTTCTTGGCAACCATTCGTGACCCTGAAACCTATGAACGTTTTGAGAAAGTGATTGTGGTTCATGGTACACGCTTCATTTCTGAGTTGGCTTACCAAGACCTCATTTTAGACGAACTTCCGAACAATGAGTTCTTTGAAGAATTAGGCATTAAAGACAAATTGGTTTACTACCCAACGGTTACTCGTGAAGAGTATCCAAACCAAGGTCGTGTCACAACTGTGATTGAAACTGGCGAGATTTTTGAGAAGATCGGTTTACCACGTTTCAACCCAGAAACAGACCGTGCAATGCTTTGCGGTAGCCCTGCATTCCTCGATGACGTTGCTGCACTTCTAGACCAACATGGTTTAAAAGAATCGCCACGTATGGGTGTACTTGGTGACTACGTGATTGAACGTGCATTCGTTGAAAAATAAGATCATATAAAGATATTAAAAAACCGAAGCTTAGGCTTCGGTTTTTTATTTACTCTACGTATAGCTTTATCTAATATTAAAAAATAACAAAATCTAGAATTTAAACCAATGACCTTTCCAGAACTCAAATTTAAAGACTATTTACATCCGAAACCCAAGCCCAGCGGCCTCGATGTACAGTGTAAACTCCAGCATTTTGCCCTCATTACTTATGCCGTCGACCCAGCGCGGCTTAAAGAGATCATTCCAGCACGGTTTAAGTTAGACACGGTCCAGTACCAAGGCAAACAACACGCACTGATGTCGGTAGTACCCTTCATCGATGTCGATTTCAGCTCTGCGGTTTATCCTTTTCCAAAATTCACGATGGGACAAACCAATTATCGGGTCTACGTGATTGATCAGGAGACACAGGAACGTTGCGTTTGGTTTTTAGGAACGACCTTGGACTCTTGGACACTGATCGTTCCTCGTTATGTTTGGCAACTACCGTGGCATCCTGCACAGATTGAATTTGATTGTCAGCAAGATGCAGAGGGTCGATATACACAATATAAAATGCGTACCCAATCGGCATGGGCCACTGCAGATGTGCATTTGTCTCAGTCCGAACATGAGAGATGGCATTTTGAAGGCTTTCCCAATTTAGAAAGTTATCAGGTCTTATTGACTCATCCTTTGGCAGGATTTTACCATCGCCGCGATGGAAAACTCGGCAGCTATCGTGTGTGGCATGGTCGCTTAAATCCGAAACCTGCAACGCTGCATTACGCTCGCTTTGAACTTTTAGCAAAGCTCAATCTTGTATGCTATGAAGATCAGCTCAAGCCCTATAGTGTTCTGATTGAACCAATCAATGAATTTACCATTTATTTACCCCCAAAGTGCTTAAATCATTTGGGTAAATAACGCAACAAATAATAAATACCCTACATATTTTAAGGAATATTAAGCATAATGAATAAATTTCAGCCAAAATAATGAGAGATTGGTTGTTTTTCTCCACAAAGTCTCTATAATTCAACAAAACAGACAAGTCTGTCTATTTTTGCTGAAATACTGAATGACCGAAAACATTCAGAGGGTACAAAAAATATAAGAAGGCACATTAAGTTGCTCATATTCATATCATGCATTATTGTCAAATAATGTGCGATATGGAACATAATCATTATCAGCAAAGCGCGATAACTTAACCGTTATCGCGCTTATTTATTTGTACTTGATTTATTTTAAACTCATTTAAGCCAGCAATATAATGTGTATTGGGTTAAGTTTAAGATGAAATTTTATACATTAGACAGCTGAAAGTTCCATTTGGATTAAAGTATTCACACGCTTCCAATAATCTTCCAAATGCACTTGGTTCGGATCGATTTGCGCCTGTATGGTCATGCCATCCAAAATACTGGATAAAAAAGCCGCCAACTGTTCATCCTGCTTCACACCTAGACGATTCAAAGCCTGACATAACTTGCCTTTTAACCATTCTTTATAATCAATTGCAGGCTGTAGCGAAGAAGGATAAATTTTTGAAATTTCTTCAACTGCCTTTTGGAACATACAACCATTAAAATCCGCGCTATGAAACCAAGCATGGTACCATTCAAAAATTGCACGAATATGGGAGAGATAATCACTTGGGTCACATGCAGCAATCGTCGCTTCAAGCGACTGCTGTAAATTTTGGTTTCTTGTCACTAAGCATTCTTCAATTAATTTAGCTTTAGATGGGAAGTATTTGTAAAACGTCATTTTAGCAACGCCAGACTCGCTAATAATCCGATCCACACCGATAGAATTATAACTATGTGAGTTAAAGAGATTAAGCGCTGTGTTAATGATGTCTTCTTTTTTTGACATTTATTTTACCTGATGCACAAAACTTTAAAATTAAGCCATTAACCCAAAAGAACAGCACATGAAAACGAAATACATCGATTGAAGACGATATTATATATCAAATTTAGACCAACACCGTTTTTTTATAAGAAACAATATCAATATTAAAATAAGCATTTGAAATATATGGCTTTTAAGATAAATAAAACACTAGAAGAATCGAGTCTTTTTCACTATGATAAAAATGATGACAATTAAAATTTACCTCGTATATGAATGCTCTCTCCTTCACCCAGTCTGAACATACCCGCGCAGAAGTTTTGCGCTTTATTGAACAATCCTTAAACTCAGCGTCATGGGCAACCAACACTCAAGCGATCAGCCATTTAAAGCAAATGACAACCGAACATGTTTTATTTCAACATCCGATACTGACACGGCTGCATCAATGCCAACTGAGCCTTGAACAGCTGAAATTTATTCATCTGAATTATTTTACAGCCATTGTTAAAATTTTCACTGATGCTTTGAGTATGGTTATGTATCAAGCGCTGCAACTTGAGCACGACAGTAATATCGTGGAGCAAGACCGCATTGCAGCCAAGATATATGCACGTTATTTGTTGTCGCTAAATCTTCTAGATGAATTGGGTTTTAATACCCACCAACTTGAGAAAAGCTCACCCTCTAAATCGCATTTGGTCTATTTCCTTCAACTGATGCAGCAACTTGAACTCAATGTCACCGATCAAAAACAGACCGAGCCTGAAGCATTTGCAATCGCACAATTTATTCAAGAACATATTCATTCTTATTCAGACTTGCTACTCATTTTGGCTTGTACTGAACTACAAGTGATTAAGTTTAGTGAAGCACTCAGAACTAATCTCGCAGCCTATCATCCTTTATTTACCCAAGGCTACTATGCATGTCATGGCCTTGCAGAAACATGTGATACAACCCTTGCTAACGATGACAATCATGAAGACGATATTTGGGTGCTATTCACACAATGCTATAAACCTGAACAGGCTCTGTATTTCCAGCAACTTCAAACTGAATATTTAAGTCTATGGAATAATTTTTGGAGCAAGATGAATTTGGTATTAAGCTAAACTTAAATCTAAATTTAGTCCAAAATGGTATATTAAAGCTTGGAAAAATCATTCAATTCATACATGAAAAGCCATGCTGGAATAAGTATTGTAGTCAATAACATTGTGTGAAAAGTCTTCTCAACGCTTAATTCAAAGTTTCAACCGTTCTTTTTTTATCAAAATAATCTTCTGGATAAGGGTCTTGTCCTTTTAACTTATTACGATATTTCATTACACTAATCTGAACACCATCATCAGTTAAAAAATCATTATAAAAATCCTGTTCTTCTGGACATTCAAAACCAAGTTTTTTAAATATTTGCTCTGATAATGTTCCAAAATTTTCATATGACTTCTTATAGCCAAAATAGTTTACAAATCCCATTAAGGTACCCACTCCAAAAATCCCCCAAAATGTCCATATAATTAGGCGTAAAAAAGAATCCCAAGAATAAGAAAACTTAAATATATAAAACAGTAGCATTAAAATTGCTATTACTCCCCATGTAATTAAGGTGAAGTAATAAGTTTGTATCATAATAGCCTTATAACCCATTTTTATTGAACGGCCCATTTCATAGATCATATAAAGCAAACCAGATTTAGGATCCAGAATGGCATAAACTTGATGACGTCCATCTACAGGTTTTTCACTAATTACAGCAATAAGTTCATCATTTTCTTTAAAACGTGTCGTCGTAAATTGTCCTAGCAAGGAATATCCTTCTATTTCACCAGTAAACGTGATGCCATCTTTAGCTTTACCTGCCATCACTAGTATGGGAGCACTGGTAAGCAAAGAACTACTTTCAGCCAGTACACCTGCAAAAGCGGTGCCAGTTGCGATTCCTCCTACATTTTGATTTACTGGTATTTTGGACTTGACTTTTTCTAAAGAATGGATCGGGCCTTGAACAAGCTTTAAATTTAGTTTCAAATAATTTACCTTAAATAACCTTTTAATTTCTAGTTAGTTATACATTCCGTTCTTTTTGCTCTATATAATTTTCTGGATAGGGAGCACTTTCAATAAGCTTACGATACGGCTTTGTTGCACAAACCTATCTCTAAAGGCTTATTCCACAATATAATTCTCAAATGAATAAGCCCACACCTAAAATCTATCGTACAACCAATTGGTCTTCTTATAACAGTGCATTAATAAATCGAGGAAATCTCTCAATTTGGTTTGATCCCAAGACTCAATGGTACGCTCAACCCAAAGGTAAACATGGTCGAAATCAAACTTATTCAGATACAGCCATCCAATGCTGTTTAATGATCAAATCCTTATTTCGTCTTTCTTTACGCATGGTCACTGGCTTTGTGCAAAGTCTCATTCATCTTTGTAGATTAGATTGGACAGCACCAGACTATTCCACCATCTGCAGAAGACAAAAGCATATTGATATTGCAATTAACTATCAAAAAAGCAGTAATGGTCTCCAGCTACTCGTCGATTCTACTGGCTTAAAGTTTCTAGGCGAAGGTGAATGGAAGCGTAAGAAACACCAACCTGAATATCGTCGCCAATGGCGTAAACTTCATATTGGTATAGATGCTGAAACCCTTCAAATACGCGCTATTCAACTCACTACAAATAATGTGAGTGATTCACAAGTGCTTGGTGATTTACTCGATCAGATTCCACAAGATGAGCAGATTGACTCTGTCTATACTGATGGGGCTTATGACACCAAGCAATGCCGTCAAGTAATTGCAGACCGACAAGCACATGCGGTGATTCCGCCAAGAAAAAATGCGAAACCTTGGAAAGATACAAAGACCAGCTCGCTAGAGCGAAATGAATTACTTCGAACAGTTAAACGTTTAGGAAGAACAATATGGAAAAATTGGTCAGGCTATCATCGCAGAAGTCTGATAGAAACCAAGATGCATTGCATCAAATTATTAGGCGATAAACTCCGTGCGAGAAACTTTCAAAGCCAAGTCAATGAGATTCATGCACGTGTGGCCGTATTAAATAAATTTACAGATTTAGGCCGACCTCACACCCAAGTTGCCACTTAAATTTAGATAACTTGGAAGAAGTTTAGCTTTTGAATGTTTGTGCAACAAAGCCTTACGATACTCAAACACGGTTCAAAGTAATAAATGATCTTCTCACTTTAAAATTGACTTTCAAGACACTAAAAAAAATTCTACTTTAGCCGTATAAATAAAACCACTTTCCAAATGTAAATACGATTATTCTTTTTAGCAACTGCCTTAACAGGCTCATCGACCACCCATTTTTGACATAAACATATTAAAATAAATAAATTTTTAGGTTAGCTAAATTTAACTTTCCATAAAAAAACCATATACCAAGAATATAATCCCAAGAATAAATCCTAGATACATAGATGAAAGATTAATTAATAGCCACCCCTTATGTTTTTCTTCAAAGACTTTCAAATTTTCTCTATATGTATTTGGAATAATTGGTATTGGTTTATTTTTTTCATCATTTATAGATGGAAAGTGTAACTTTACAGACAAAGTTTTATAATTTGAGTAATATATTAAAAACCAATAAGCAACTACAACCAGATCTCCTCCAACTCTAGAAAACTCTTCTCCACCTCTCTCTCCAAAGAAAAAAACCAAAAAATCTCTCTTATTATTCTTTATATAGACTTTATTATACATATATGTAAATAACAGCAATAAAAGACCAAAAGGAATAATTAAAAAAACACAAATAAGAAATATATCATCAGTAACTATAATATCTCTAATTCTAATATTTTTTAAATCTTCAAACATAACTTATATTCCTAATTACATACACCTGTAATATTTCTTGCAACAGTTGTACCTACATAATTACCAGCAAAACCTAGACCAACTCCCCCAATTACAGCACCGATACCTGCCCCGATAACTCCACCTATACCGATAGATGTTCCCCCTGTTACAGGTGCTAATATCAAGCCAATCTCTGCTCCCGCCAACGCACCGAGCTTTGCACCACCAGTAGCACCTAGCCCTCCCATTAAGATTCCTCCTCCTATATTTGCTGTCTCTACTGTCGCTACTTTAATCGTATAGGCTGTATCCCCTGTCTGTGATGCTCCATAAACCTTCACTGCGGACTCTGCGATATAAAAATACAATACTAACTTCATACCAAGTTTAAGGCTTATGGTTGCCCGTCCAATCGTCTCCATCATTTTAACATTGAGCTTTAATCCCCCCATGAAATCTGGGGCTTTTACGCCTGATGTGTCTCTCACAATATTTTTTAGGGTTTTTGCAAACTCTTTATTATCTTGTAATCGAACAAAATTACCAGCAATCGTTTGTTCAATACGTTGATACAAATGATAATTTTTTCTTTTAAAATCAGCATTATGCTTTGGATTGCCAAGTTTGGTCTTTCCTTGTGCTTCAGTACTATAAGCTCTTTGAAGGGCAGTTATATCATTATTTAATTTAGCTAATAGTTCTTGATTCAGCCGTTGCAGCTTATGATCATCCATCTTATGTTTAGTTTGATCAGAATAAATAGCAGCAGCATTAGCAGATTCAACTTTTTGATTCAGGGCTACATCACCACAATAGCTTTCTTTATGTCCTTCCACAGTTTTAAGATAGTCAACTCTAGCAATCTGAACTTGCTGAGCTAAAGCTATATAATCCATTAAAAGTTCAAAATTATTTGCAAAGAATTTAGGATCAAATCCATTCTGCGTACATAGAAATTGAAATACTCTTTCAGCCTCTAATGCTAACTTTTTATACTCTGTTAGTTCAGGTGAACTCTTTTTATTTGTAATAAGAACAATCTGACCAGGTTTAATTTTTTTACTCAAATTTAAATCTTGTAGATCACTAAGGTGAGCATTAGCATGCCTGAAAATATCCCGTTCAGTATGATTTGGTACTTTTTTATAAATTTCTCTTAACAACTCATCAAACGTTTGTTCTTTCTTTATCAGCTTCCACCCAACTTCGGCACCTTCTTTTATATAAACTTTTTGGATTTTATTTTCATCAATAGGGGAACTTTTTGCTTGATGGTACTTAAACTTGACCTCTGTAAATTTTCCGCTTTCAGATTGTGCTAAGTGTGGGAGGATTGCCCCCTGATACCATTTACCATCTAAGAAAATATCAACTTGAACAACCGCAGTATCATAGTTAACCTCAATTTTATGGGTTTTCATAAACTTATTGAAATATGTCAGCTTAGATACATAGGTAGATTTGGCTTCTGATGTTTTAGCTGTAATCACATATTTCAAACGTGGCAAAGCAATATGTTTTGGAACATTCGTTAATGCAGCTTGTATAATCTTAGGTTGAGGATACTTTGCCATCTTAGTTATCCAATTTCTTTATTTTGTTATTGATTGCATGTAGATAGTAATTCTCTTGCTTGTCAGTGACAAATGCCTGTGTCAAACCATTTGCATCTGTTTTTCCATAGCTTATATGTCCATCATCATTCATTAACATGTAAAAAGTGAAAGGCAGCAACTCTTGGGTTTCAGTATCCCTCAATTCAAATTGTATTTTGTGTAACCCCGATTTAGGTATTAAGGGAATGGTTGCATGAACACTTTCCCCATCCAAAAACTGATGTTGCCCTGCTTTGACCTCAAACTTTCCAGCAGTGGTCGGTAATACCCCTGCACCACTAATCTCAATTTGACTACCACCAGCAGTTAGCACGATTTTCTTATTGGCCTTAATTTCAATTTGTTCTTCCGTGGAAATAATTTGAATGTCTTTCCGCGCAATGACATCGAGTGCATCACCTTGAGCCTGTATCTCAACCTTACCCTTGCCTGCATAGGCTCTTAGCCCGTCCTGTGCTGCAAAGAGACTGATTTTCTCACTGGCATGTGCAATCAACGATTTCTGTGTAGAAAGGTTAATACTCTCCCCTGCACTTTGGCTGATTTGACCATCAGCTGAGAGATAAAGGTCTTCATTACTGCTGACAG
Source organism: Acinetobacter sp. P1332 (assembly GCF_044057475.1). Lineage (NCBI taxonomy): Bacteria > Pseudomonadati > Pseudomonadota > Gammaproteobacteria > Moraxellales > Moraxellaceae > Acinetobacter > Acinetobacter sp. P1332. The sequence goes on along the minus strand of NZ_CP171157.1, from coordinate 1,042,967 downwards.
CAACTGAGTTCGGTGCAGAGAGAATCATGATGGCTTGTTTAAATGCATCTGCCTTGTTTTGATCATGTTGTTCAATCTGTTCTAAGAAGCCTTTTAAGTTCTCTAAAACTTCTAGTGGATCTGTCTGTTGATTCTTCGCCACTTCACTTAAAGCTTGGCTATTGTTTAAAGTTCCTTCAAGTTGTTGTTTGGCAGGTTGAGCATTCAGATGTGTACCTGCAGCTTGATCTTGTTTATGGCTACTGAGCAGTAATCCCTCGCCTGCTCGAATCGCGCCCCATTGATCAGTTCGAAGCTCGAAGCCTTCTCCTCGTCCTTCACTTGTCTCCGTTTCTTTGGGGTGGCTGAGGTTACCGAGGTTTAGCTGAGTTGCCCCATGACTACTTTGTAGTTGAGTCGAGATTTGACCTGTGGTGTCATCGAAGCGGAGTTGGTTATAGCCTTCACCCCCTATTTCTTTAGAGCGAATCCCTGCCAGTTTCTTGGTCTCTGGCAATTGACCTTTCTGATCAAATTTCGTTGGGCTGCGCTGCGCTTCATGAATCCGTCCAACCACAAAGGGACGGTCAAGATTGCCATCAAAGAAATCAATCACCACGATTTCACCAATGCGTGGTAAAAAGCGTGCGCCATAGCCCTCACCCGCCCATGGGGTCAAGACATCAACCCATGCCGAGTCTGTATCATTGTCATTGGCGCCTGCACCGCCATCATGGCTGTGGTCATCGTTGCGGGTAAAGAGGAAGCGAACTTTGATCCGTCCCCATTCATCCACATGAATTTCTTCGCCACTTGGTCCCACGACTTTGGCACGCTGTGGGTGTGTGGCTGGTCGGTGCTCTATCGGGTTATAAACTGGAACGGTCGTGATGTGACGACGCTGTAAACTTAGGTGGTTGGCTTGGCGTTCGCTTGGCACTGCGCTGGTTTTGAGTGACCATTGGCTTTGTTTCAGTAAATGCTGAATTTGCTCACTCAGATCTTTGGGCAAGTTGTTTTGATTATAGAAAGTCTTGGTCGTGATCAGAAATTCTTTGTCTGCGTCACTGTGTTGATCAAGTTCAGGATGTTCATGTAACTCAAACCAATACCCCACTTGGGCATCACGTACGGTGCTCTGTGCAGTGAATTGTTTCGCCTGTTGGTTGTAGACATTACTCAGGGTTTGATTGAGTTTTTCAATTTGGCTGTTTGATGCTGCTGTCGCCTGATCTTCTCCATTTAAATCTTGCATCCATGCAGGGCTAATATGCCACGCTTGTTCTAAGCTGAGGCTAGCATTGTCTTGCTGTGTACTGTGTTGATGTTGGCTTTGGACTGAACCTGCGCCTTCTTCTTGACTCAGGTGATCGGCTTGCCAACGTTGGATATGGACTGCAGTGGGTTGCAGGCTGCGCTGTGCACTCAGACTGATGATGCTATCCTGTTGTTCGGTAGCACTAGAACGATGAAAACGAATCTGTCGACGCTTTAAGGCTTGAAACTGACTGTTGTCATCCAAGAGTCTAAGTTTTTGGGCTTGAATCGGATGACGAGTATGAGGTACATAGAGTTCAGCTTCATCAATCAGCCAGTTGATGCCTTCACTGCGCCAGAGCCGTGTTAGAAAGTCATAATCGGTTTCATTTGACTGCATGATGAAGGGACGAACATCGGTCTCTGTATTTAAACCAGAAAGATCAAGACTGAGGCTAGCAGCAAATAGCGGACTTTTGCTCTGCCATTCCTTAAAGAGTATTTCACTGACATCTCGCACACTTTTATTCATAAACACTCGGCTGTTGCGACGTTTATGCCAAAGTGCCGTTGCGTCTTCTAAGCGAAGTTTGTACAGGGTCAGTGCACCATCACTTTGTCCTTGTTCGGCGTGGGTGATGATCCCTGTACTGCGAAATAATGTGCCTTGGTCTGTGACCTGATCGACCGCGACTTGTACCCCGATAAATTGTTTGAGTGGAATCAGGGCATTGGTTGAGAGGCAGATCAATTCAACGTTTAAACCTTGGTTTAATGCATGTGTGCCTTCAATATGCTGCAAAAAGGTGTCATGATTTAATGCAGCATGTGAAAATTGTGCATGAATGGCACGTTTTTGTGCGCTTAACCCCAATTGCTCAAGCACTTGAGTGATTGTATTTATCATCGTCTATATTTTTAAAAAGTAAGTTTCAGTCATCATTGATCGCAAACAGCGATCATAAATTAGGCGCCATTATAGCCAGATCAATCCGACAAATGAGCAGAGTTTTATTCTTATTATGTAAACAACATAATGCTCCGAGCAACTGCGGAGCATTTTTATGGAAAATAATTTCACTTTGATTAAGAAATTTAGCGTTTTTCTTAATTCTCGAGCTGTAATCTACGCTCAGATAATGCTTTGCTCACCACTTGATAACCTGCAGTCATACCTAAAGTCGCCATAATGCCTGCCACGATTATGTCTGGCCACAAACTACCTGTACCAAACACACCTATTGCAGCAAAAATAACCGCAACATTTCCAATCGCATCATTTCGGCTACAGAGCCAGACCGATTGCATATTAGAGTCACCTTCTCTAAAGGCATATAAAATGACGGCACAAACCACATTCGCAAGCAAAGCAATCACACCAATCACCCCCATGGTCATAGCTTCAGGTGGAATTCCCAAAGCATAGGCATAGATCACTTTACCAATCACCACCAAGCCAAACAACGCCATGGTCATGCCTTTGAGCAGTGCCACTGTCGCCCGCCAATACAAACTCGCACCAAGCACCGCAAGTGAAATACCATAGTTGACTGCATCACCAAAGAAATCTAAAGAATCGGCCCATAAGGATGATGAATGTGCATAAGCTCCACCAATAAGCTCCACCACAAACATGGCTAAATTGATCAATAAGGCAATCCACAATACCGTTCTAAACTTACTATTTGGCTTTTGCGGTGCGGGTGCACAACTGCAAGAAGAACATGCCATATACACAACCTCTATCCAGACCTAATCATTTTCTATTATGATTAAAAACTATGGAGTCGCTCTAAGGTCAAGCAAAATGAATCAACAAAACTCATCTCCTGTTTATTTGATGAAAGACTTAGTCCATAAAACAGGATTAAGTGCCGATACCATTCGTTTTTATGAAAAAAAGCATTTATTAGAGCCTTCTTTTCGCGGGGACAATAACTATCGCTATTATCAAGATGATGCACTTAAACGACTCATTTTTATCAAACGTTGCCGCGCGCTAGATATCTCACTCAAAGAAATTGAATACCTGATTGAACTGGAACAAAAGCCTCAACAAGACTGTAGTGCGGTCAATCAACTGATCGATGAACATTTAAAACAAGTCGAACGAAAAATCATTGAATTGCAAAAATTCCAGATACAGCTACAACAGCTTCGACAGTCCTGCTCAACTCAATCAACCATTGATGATTGTCAAATTCTAAGACATCTTGAAGCAGGACTTACAGATGCATAAAACACATCAACGTAGAATTTAGAATATGGGTATTACTCAGTTTTGCTACCTATTTACTTGAACCATTCGTGGGCAATGCAGGATTTTTATCCTTATTTTATTTAATTTTTTTATAAATTCACAAATAAAAGAATCTAGCTTCACATCAAATCTAATAAAATAATCCCTAATTATTTCGGATAAAAGGCCGCAAAGAACTCTAGCTTTTTGATGATTAGCGCCTCAGGTAATTTTTATATAACCGATCTTTTACTTTATAAAACAAGGATATTTAAATTTACTTCTATCCTTAGCCACATAAAACCATAGATCTAGATATTTATCATTAAGCACTCAAATCCAGCGTTTGAACATGTAATTTTCGCGTCTATAACCGTTTAAATTCCGAGTTGTTTACTAGGTTGAATCTATTTTTTAAAGCCCTACAATAAACCCATATTTTTTTTATGCCTTAGTTTAATCATGAGCATTCATCACGTTACTGAACTTCTTTCTCCTGCAGGTTCGCTTAAAAATATGCGTTATGCATTTGCCTATGGTGCAGATGCAGTCTATGCCGGACAACCTCGTTACAGTTTACGTGTGCGCAATAATGAATTTGATCATGACAATCTGGCTATCGGCATTCAAGAAGCGCATGACTTAGGAAAAAAGTTTTATGTGGTCGTCAACATTCAACCGCATAACTCGAAACTCAAAAACTTTATTCGCGACCTCACACCTGTGGTTGCGATGCAACCCGATGCCCTGATCATGTCGGATCCAGGCCTGATTATGATGGTACGCGAGCATTTTCCAGACATGGATGTGCATCTTTCCGTTCAGGCCAATCCAGTCAACTGGGCTACTGTGAAGTTTTGGAAAAATATGGGACTGACTCGTGTCATTTTGTCCCGTGAATTATCCATTGATGAAATTGAAGAAATTAAGCAACAAGTGCCTGACATGGAAATTGAGGTTTTTGTGCATGGTGCGTTATGCATGGCGTACTCAGGACGTTGCATGCTTTCAGGCTATATGAATAAGCGTGATGCCAATCAAGGGGCATGTACCAATGCTTGCCGTTGGGAATATAAAGTTCATGAGACTACGCAAGATGAAAATGGTGATGTGATCCCAGTCCAAAATCTGAATACAGACTCCAATTGCTGTTCAAGCCCTGATGCTGATGAACTGCATATGCAAGCACAGCATCAGTTCGATGAACCCGTATTACTACAACGTAATGAAGAAGACATGTTTGCTGCTGAAGAAGACGAACATGGCACTTACTTTATGAACTCAAAAGACTTGCGCGCGGTGCAGCATGTTGAGCGCTTAACCCAAATGGGGATACATTCTTTAAAAATTGAAGGACGTACCAAGTCTTATTTTTACTGTGCGCGTACAGCACAAATTTATCGCAAAGCCATAGATGATGCGCTCGCCGGTAAACCTTTCGATTCCTCACTCCTGACACAACTCGAAGGTCTGGCCAACCGTGGTTATACCGAAGGTTTTTTACGTCGCCACGTGCATAGCGAATATCAAAATTATGAAAATGGTTCATCCAGTTTTGACCATCAACAATACTGCGGTGAAATTTTGGAGCGCAATGGCGATTATCTGAAAGTCGATGTCAAAAACCGTTTTGTAGTGGGTGATGTGCTCGAACTCATGACCACTTCAGGCAACATCACTTTTGAACTAACAGAAATCCTCGATAAAAAAGGGAATCCAATACTTGAAGCGAAAGGCTCAGGTCATGTGGTTGAAATCCCAGTTCCTGCTGATGTCGACATGCACTATGCCCTGCTCATTCGCAACTTACCGCATTCAAGTACCGACATTTCAGCGCCTGCCTTGGCTTATGTTGCAAGCTGACTGGGGTTAATGCCATGGCACTACGAATAACGGATGCATGTATTAACTGCGATATGTGTCTTCCTGAATGTCCCAATACCGCTATTTTTGAAGGTGATAAAATTTATGAAATAGACGTCAACCGCTGCACCGAGTGTGTTGGTTTTTATGATACCCAAACCTGTGTGGATGTTTGCCCAATTGCTTGTATCGAGCAACATCCAGAACACGTTGAAACACAGCAACAATTGTTAGAAAAATTTAAAGGATTGAAATTATTTAACATCTAACCTTGGGGAAAGTAGAAAAGAAACCGAGTACTGACCACACTCAGAGTTTCAAAACAAAAACTGGGCAAAGAATAACAATAAACAAAAACTAAATGAAAAAGCCAAAGTGACTGGGGAGCACTTTGGCTTTTTCTTTGTACAAAATATTTGCTTTAAACGAAAAAAAAGGAACTGAGCTGTTAGCGACTCAGTTCCTATCAAGGGTAAAACCAAAGATCAGCGATACAACATAAAGGGAAAAAGCCAACGTATATTTTGGGAGAGCGTTGGCTTTTTCATTTCACACTTACAGCCCAGAACGAATAATATAATCAAAAGCAGATAGAGATGCTTTCGCGCCTTCACCTGTGGCAATGATGATTTGCTTGTATGGCACAGTCGTACAGTCACCTGCGGCAAATACACCTTTGACATTGGTTTCGTTGCGATCGTTAATCATAATCTCATTACGGTTTGAAAGCTCAACAGCAGTCTCTTTTAAGAAATCAGTGTTTGGTAATAAACCAATTTGCACAAAGATTCCTGCAAGCTCAACCGTATGTTCTACATCAGTTGCACGGTCTTTATATTTCAATGCCGTCACTTGTGAACCATCACCCACAACTTCGGTCGAGAGTGCATTCAGGATCACCGTAGTGTTAGGCAAGCTATGCAATTTGTCTTGCAACACTTGGTCGGCACGTAGTTTGGTATCAAACTCAACCAAAGTTACATGTTCAACAATCCCAGCAAGATCAATCGCAGCTTCGACACCTGAGTTCCCCCCGCCAATTACTGCTACACGTTTGCCTTTAAACAGTGGACCATCACAGTGTGGACAGTAGGCAACACCACGAGTACGGTATTCTGCTTCACCCGGCACATTCATTTCTCTCCAACGTGCGCCTGTTGAAAGGATTACCGTTTTAGATTCAAGCTTCGCACCATTTTCTAAGGTGACTTCAACCAAGCCATTTGCTGCCTCATCTGCACCTTTGATGTTAGAAACACGTTGTAAGTTCATGATGTCCACACCGTACTCACGTACATGTGCTTCCATTTCAGCAGCAAACTTCGGCCCTTGGGTCTTTTGAATCGAGGTGTAGTTTTCAATGTCCATGGTATCCATGACTTGACCACCCATACGTTCAGCCACAATCCCGGTTTTAATGCCTTTACGCGCAGCATAAATGGCTGAGGTATTTCCCGCAGGACCACCACCAATCACTAAAACATCAAAAGCATCTTTGGCATTGAGTTTTTCAGCTTCTTTGGCAGCGGAATTGGTATCCAGTTTGGCAACAATCTCTTCCAAGGTCATACGGCCTTGACCGATATGGTTATTGTCTTGGAACACCATTGGTACAGCCATGATTTTGCGTTCTTCAACTTCATCTTGGAAGAATGCACCATCAATCATGGTTGCTGTCGTGCCCGGATTGTAAATAGCAATCAGGTTCAACGCTTGCACCACGTCTGGACAGTTATGACAGCTTAAAGAGACAAATACGTCAAAGTTAGACTGGATGCCCAAAGCTTTGATTGAAGCCAAAACTTCATCCGATACTTTGGGTGCATAACCAGAGGTTTGTAACAATGCCAAGATCAAAGAGGTAAACTCATGTCCCATTGGTAAACCCGCAAAGAAGACACGCGGCTGTTCACCGGCTTTTGCTACACCAAAGCTAGGTGCACGTGAGTTTTGACCATCAAAACGTGCAGTCACCAGTGGAGACAGTGCTGCAACTTCTTCAACCAATTCTTTAATTTTGTCTGATTTCTCAGAACCGTTCAAAGTCGCAACCAATTCAATCGGACCTTCTAGGCGTTCAAGAAGTGTTTTTAATTGAGCTGAAGTATTTTGATCTAACATTGTTAAGCTCTCCAAAGCAGTCTATAAATTTATTTGATAGAAGAATCATAGAGTAAATCTAAAAATAGATAAAACAGTTTGTTTTTATTTTAATAATCGGTTTTATAGATTTAAAGATATTCATCATAAAAAGTCCCATTAAACGCAGGACTTTAAATGAAGTCAAAGCTTAGGATTCACTCTGCATCCGCTGTTCAATTCTTAAAGTTCTGGCTTTTAACTGACGCGTCAGACCAAACAACACAAGACTCAGCACTGCCATCAGTAGCATCAAGATAAGCGAGAAGAATTGCATGACCTTAGTGAACTGCGCTGCTTGCTGAACTTGTTTTTCTACACTTGCAGCCATCGGTGTGAGTGTTTTGCCATAGAGTTGATGCTGCATCGTCCATAACTGTTCAGGCTTAAACCCATATTCAATAAAATGTGAATCGTTTTTTTCTGCTTGGACCAGAGCAAGCACATGCGGAATGGCTGCATTTTTATCGACAGGTTGATGTAACAATGCCGTTTGCGCAAGCAAATAATGTTTTACGGGCATTTGAATTTGAGACTGCTGCAAATACTGCGCTATTTCACTTTGCTGAATATTTTTATCGTAGTGTACGATTTGCTGAAAAGCCTCGCTTTCATCATCTTTTAAATCATATTGCACATAAGTCAGCCCTGACCAAAGCAGAATAAAGGCAATCAGCCATGCCACAAACTTCAGTATAAAAGATTGAAAACGTACATAGAAAAAATGAATTTTCCGTGCATAGTGCACCAGTATGAATGCTCCAATAAAAGACACCATAATCTTGACTACAAGCCAACCAAACCATGACAGCAAATTCAGAAAATAATCTGGCTGTTGTCCAAGTGATGCTAAATTTGCATCGACACTCATGGGCATATGTAGTTGCTGTATTTCAGCGCTCAGTCCAAAAAAGCTATAGACAAAATCAGGTTGTAGAAAATAGCTAATGCTGGAGGCAATAAACAAGGCGGCACTCAACATACACCATAAACTCAGTTTACGTTGACGTTGTTTGAGTGCAACCACGCCTTGTTCAATGTGCTGAGGCTGAACAACATACTCATCTAAGGAAGGCAAATACTTCTCCTCTATCGACCACCCACCTTGGCATTAAGATGGTGTCGTACGATTAGAACTTGAGTCTAAAACCAGTTGATTCAAATTGTCCTGCAAACTACGCAAACGTGTGGTTGCTTCAGCACGTTTCTGCATCCCTTCTTTTTGTATTTGAATCACATCATTTACTGTTTTAATGAGGGTGTTTTGTACATGTTCAAGCGTCTCAATATCAATCACTGAACGTTGATTGGCTTTTGCTGTATCTACTGAGTTTTGATGTAACAAATCAGCATTGCGCTTCAACAAGTCATTGGTCACATCGTCAATGGTATTGGCCAACTGCACACTATTCTTCTGCTCATTTAAAGAAATCGCCAGACTAATTTGATTTTTCCATGCAGGCAATGTGATGTTTTTAATCGCATAAAACTTATCGACCAACATCAAATTATTAGACTGGATAATACGAATCATCGGTAATGTTTGCATGGCTGATTGTTGTAAAACCTGCAAATCACTTACACGTTTTTCCAAATTATTGGCTAAATGATTGAGGTCGTAAACTCTCTGCGTTGTGGTTTGGTCTTGCGCCTGTGCAGTCAGTGTTGAGATTTCCTGCTGAATTTCATCCTGTTTCAACTGACCCGCTGCGATATACACACCGAGCTGTTTATATTCACTTTGTACACCATGAAACATCCGATCGAGTGTATCAACGCGTGCTTTTAAACCAGACTGCGATTTTTCAATTTCTTTCACCAAAGTATCTATTTGTTCTTTGGTGGTATTAAAGTGCATATCAATATTATTCTTTGCCCCTTTAATTTTGCTCATCAAGCCACCGAAGAAACCTGAATTTTTCTTTTTATTTAAGATACTTGAGGTATTAAGCTGTTGTGCGACTTGTACCACCTGATTCAGCTTTTGCCCTGTTTCATCAAGGTCCTTGTTTTGCACTAAATTTAACAATTCATCGGTATATCCTGAAGTTTGTGTCGCAATATTTTTACCATACTCCGCCACGGCGTTATGGTTGATTTCTGCCAACTCTTTCCGTGCTGCCAAGACCGCATTGAAGTCATCTTGTTGCAAGCCAATTTCTTGCAAATTTAACTGTTGAAACTTATGTTCAATCACTTCGGTGGTTGGCTCTACCACAAGACTGTTTTGTTCTGAGTTGGTCATAATTCACCTAATCTATTTCTTAAAGTGTTGGTTTCTGTAGTGATTTTTTTAAGGTACGAATCAATTTTTCACGGCTATTATCGAGCTTTTCCAGTTCAATTGTCGAGCTTGATTGCTGCGATTGTTTGACATGATATTGCCATGCTGGGATCAAGACCTGCTGCGCTTCTTTAAAACGATCTAACAAACTCAATGAAAGCTGCTGAGACAACTGCATTTGTGTAATCGCAATATCATTACTGCTTTGCAAAGTTTGTAAACTATTTATTTTCTTGGATAAACGTTCTGCAAAATTATCTAAAGGATGTGCATTCTTCACAAATTTAGGATATTCCATTAAAAATGCTTCAGCCGCAGATACATATTTGGCCATTTGCTCACGTAAGCCTGTTAACTGCTGATAACGCGCCTGTGACTTTTGAATTTCAATTTGTAATTTTTGGCTGAGATGATTGGCTCGATCCAACAACTGATCCAGTTTTTTATAGTATTCAACTTGGGTTGAACCATATTCAATATCAATTCCCAGCCACTTTTGCAGCCCATTAAATTTGCGCTTCTTCAAGTATTTTTTTGAGTCAGCCAGTGACTGTATCAGTTGCTCAATGGTCTGACTCAACTGTAAAGTGAGCTGCGGGTCCACTCCATTTAACAGCACAGACTGTGCTTGAATGACACTATCTGCATAATGATTGAGACGATATTGATCGTTCAGCAACGGAACCAAATCATTACGCTGGATACTTAAAAGTTCATCTGAATTGACTGGTATATTCCTTAAAGGAACAAGAACGTCAATTTGTGCCATAGTGCTTTAACCCAATAAAGAAATTGAATAAAATCATTTTTATAGTACAGCTTTTATGTCAAATAACATGTAGATTTTTGCAAAAATGCTGTGACATCTTTTGTGCCGTAGAAATTATCACGAAGGTTATATCTGTTATTCAGTACTCTATTCGTACTAGGACTCAAACCTATTGAGTAGAAATAAAAGATCCAATCAATACATACTCTATTTTTATCTTCTGTGGAGTTACAATCCTTTATGAAACAAAACGCATATTTGAAGTCATAAAAAAGCCATGATCAACATGGCTTTAAAATGGGGTGTTTCGAAATTATAAATAATCTCCTTCACGCTCAGGTTGATAAACCACTTTTTCAATTTTGACTTTCATCATTTGACCATCTGGCTGCGGCCATTCAATTTCTTGACCTTCAGCTAAGCCAAGAATTGCTGCACCAATTGGGGCTACAACATTGACCTGTCCCTTCTCGCCTTTAAAATCATGCGGATAAACCAAAGTAATTTCAGATGCTTCTGTAGATGGCGCAATGGTCAGTAAAACTTTTGCATTCATCGTTACCACATTGGCAGGCATATCTTGTGGAGCAACAACATCGGCGCGTGCCAACTCTTCTTCAAGCAACTGCATGGTCGGTGTAAGTTTAGGCTGATGTTCTAACATCGTTTCTAAACGATGAAGATCCTGCTCAGAAATGATAATTGCTGGGTTTGCCATGTGCTGCATTCCTATTTGAATACGGTATGAATAAAATTCTTATTAAAAATAATTTATTAGCCTATAACTTCTGTTATATCAGAAATGCAGTCTAAATTACATTTCAACTGATTTTGATTTTTTAATGCTATAAAAAAAGCCCCCTTGAGGGGGCTTTCTCAAGTCAGAACTTAGTTTGCGTAAACAGGAAATTTCGCACAAACAGCTTCAACTTTCGCTTTAACAGCGTTAATCACAGCTTCGTCACCTTTGCTGTCTAAGATATCAGCGATCCAGCCAGCAAGTTCACGTACTTCAGCTTCGCCGAAACCACGAGTCGTCACAGCCGGTGTACCAATACGGATACCAGAAGTCACAAATGGTGAGCGTGGGTCATTTGGTACAGCATTTTTGTTCACAGTAATGTGAGCTGCACCTAACCATGCATCTGCTTCTTTACCTGTTACATCTTGCTTAATAAGAGATAACAAGAACAAGTGGTTTTCTGTCCCGCCAGAAACGATGTCATAACCACGAGCAATAAGAACTTCAGCCATTGCTTGAGCATTCTTCACTACTTGTTGTTGGTAAACTTTGTATTCAGGAGCCATTGCTTCTTTAAAGCAAATTGCTTTAGCCGCTACCGCATGAACCAATGGACCGCCTTGGTTACCAGGGAATACAGCTGATTGTAATTTTTTCTCAATTTCTTCGTTTGCTTTCGCAAGGATTAAACCTGAACGTGGGCCACGAAGTGTTTTGTGTGTAGTGGTTGTTGTTACGTCAGCAATTTGAACTGGGCTTGGGTAAACACCAGCAGCAACTAGACCAGCAACGTGAGCCATATCTACAAATAGGTAAGCGCCAACTTTATCCGCGATGTCACGGAAACGCTGCCAATCTACAATTTGGCTATAAGCAGAGAAACCAGCTACGATCATACGTGGCTTGTGCTCAACTGCTAAACGTTCAACTTCTTCGTAATCAATCTCGCCAGTTTCAGGGTTTAAACCGTACTGAATTGCGTTATATGTTTTACCAGAGAAGCTAACTTTTGCACCGTGAGTCAAGTGACCACCGTGAGCCAAGCTCATACCCAAAACAGTGTCGCCTGGGTTAAGAAGGGCTAAGTAAACAGCAGAGTTTGCTTGTGAACCTGCATGCGGTTGAACGTTTGCGTAATCTGCACCGAAAAGCTCTTTAGCACGGTCAATCGCTAATTGTTCAATCACGTCTACATATTCACAACCGCCGTAGTAGCGTTTGCCTGGGTAGCCTTCAGCATATTTGTTTGTAAGTTTTGAACCTTGCGCTTCCATTACTGCTGGAGAGCAATAGTTTTCAGAAGCAATCAGTTCGATGTGCGCTTCTTGGCGAGCATCTTCATTTGTGATTGCTTGCGCGATTTCTGGATCAAATTCAGCAATTGAGATATTGGCAAACATTAGCGAGGTCCTATGAAATTAGGGCTTTTAAGCCGTGCTAAGATTGGCGCGTATTGTAGCATGAAGTTTATAAATTTCGAGAACGAACTTTACGCAGTTTTAAATAAAAAATCGCTCACGAAGCAGAACTCCATGAGCGATTTGGGTCAAAGCAAATTACTGAATTGGCATGAGAGTTTTGACATCGTCAACAATATCATCGATATTTTCACTAAACGATGTGGTATGGGTCCATTTCGTCGTTTCACTGTCATCAGTCACATAACGAATATTGTTTCCAGCTTGAGAAGCTCCAGCATATAAAATATTCGTAATCGCTCTTGGAACAGTCGTGTCATTGGTGCCTTGATAAATAATAATTGGCGCTGTTTGTTTGACCTTCAAAGGCTGAGATGTGTTATCTAAAAAGTTTTTTATGACTGGCAAATCTAGAAATCCTGTTTTTGGGTAATATCCATTTAATGTGTTATAACCAGTCGCTAAAGCCCACATTTCCGTATAGTAATTTACAGAAACAGTCCCTGAACATGCCGATTCAGCTGTTCGTGCAATACGGGCTGCTTCAGACTCAAACACTTGCCCGTACAAAGTTATATTGGGTGGATTTTGCATACCTGCAGTGATGAGTGCAGCATAGGTATTCAGTGAAGTATAAGTAGCAACCTGTTGAGTTGCTGGCAAATTTGCAACACTTGCAGCCCCCACTTGAAAGATCGTTTTTAAATTAGACGCAGGTGCAATCGCAACTGTCCCTTTATAATCTAACTGCGCGCGACTTTGATATTCACCAGCACCTAAAGCAGCATGACCGCCCTGTGAATGCCCAACCGTCACCCAGTTTTTTGAAACCGATTTACCTTGCTTGGTTAAGTAGTCACGTGTTGCAACTACTGCATCTGTAATCGAAAAAGCTTCACTTTTTAAATTAAGATAAGGATGGGCTTCTGTACCACTTGGCTCTCCCAGTCCTTCGTAATCGGGAGCAACAACAACATATCCCGCGCTAAGTAACTCATTAATCATCGATTTTACATCAGGATCCATAGAAGATTTACTTGGCGCGCAAATATCAGCAACACCAGTAGTACCATGTGCCCACACCACTATTGGCCAACCTTTCGCCGGAGCTACTGTTTTAGGAGTAAAAAGCAATGCAGTTGCGCGAGTTTCTTTATTGTCCTGACCCAGCATTTTATAAGTCATGACCACACTTTCACCAGCCGTAGCTGACATATCTGTAGCTGTATATGCTGTTGGCGTAGTTACGACTGGATTAACAATATTATTTTTAGGAATCCCATCATCCACACCAACAGAAGTTGAATCGCCATCCCCTCCTCCACAGGCTGTTAAAACAAGCATAGAACTACTGACGAACACGGCCAATATATGTTTTTTCATCTTAAAATTCCTTAATGACATTTTTTCTTGTTGTAACGATTCAAATCACTTGAATAGATTAATGATTTACGCCTCAAAATGACGCATGGCAAGACCAGTTACGAGAATGATACAAAGTGAACATTGTCTGCAAATGCACACTCACCATTGTTATAAAAACTGGTCATTGGAATTTAAAATAAATCCTGATCCCACAACTGAATTCAGGCAGTGAGCTCTTCTCTAGTCTTTGTTTGAACCGAATCCCAAAGAATTATTTTAATTTTAAGCAATCATTTTCCTTTTCAACCCGCCTAAATAAATCGATAAGTAGCTTCCAACTTTTCCCTTGCTTAATAAAGCCTGATCTCTAATCACCTAGCTTCACCAGATGATTTAAACACCATCACTGCACAAAATCAGCGAATAAACCACAAATCTGGCAGTCATAGGCTGTCTTGATAGTCTTGAAAATGATAAATTTATTCAGCTTTTAATTTTCGGATATGCACATGCAAGCCATTATTCTCGACACAGAAACCCATACCCTAAATGGTCAACCCATTGAGATTGCATATGCACCGATTGAAATTACAAATGGCAAATTAAGCCTAGACAAAAGCCAAGTATTTGATCAGCTCTATACCGTCGATGAACCAATCTCATTCGCAGCGATGGCTGTGCATCATATTTTAGAGTCAGACCTCGTTGGGAAGCCCCTCTATACGACCTTTAAACTACCCGCCGAAACGCAATACATCATTGGTCATAATATTGATTATGATATTCGTGCTATCGAAAAATGTGGTGTCGATACTTCTCATATTAAAGCGATTTGTACACTCGCCCTTGCACGTTTGGTCTGGCCTGATGCTGAAGCCCACAATATTTCAGCACTCATTTATATGATTTCAAAAGGCAGTGAAAAAGCCCGTGAAATGATTAAAAAGGCCCATCGTGCCGATATGGATATTATTTTAACAGCCAATATTTTAATGCATGTGGTTCATCAATTAAAAATAAACAGCATGGAGCAGTTATTTGCTGTCTCTGAAGATGCTCGTATTCCGCGAGTCATTAATTTTGGCAAGCATCGCGGAACAGCGATTGCCGAACTCCCTGCTGACTATATTCAGTGGTTAATGCGTCAAGATGAACTCGATCCTTACTTACGTAAAGCTTTAGAGAATACGAGCATTAAAACGCTCTAAAATGTATTGTCATAAATTCTTAATATTGTTGTAATTTTCACCCTGTATGTTCAGCCTTAATTTATTTGTTCGGGGGAGTAAATTAAGGTATGAATCATTATCAAAAAACAGCATTAGGTTTAGATGCTTTACAACAACGTCATATCCCACTCAATGCGCGTCAAAGACGACTATTGGTTTTAATTGGTACAGAAGATTTTGAACAATTGGCTGATCAGTTCAAACAACGCATTGCAACGCCTGAAATCCTCGAACAATTAATTGAATTGGGTTTAATTCATTCCACACAAACATCTCGCGTCTCTAGCTCAATACAACCGTCATCGGAGGCTCAATCATCGACGTCTGTACTCGAAAATAGTCAGAATAACGTCAATCCAATAGATTTAGACAGCAAAGCGCAGACTCCTGCACCACCCGCTCCTACACAAAGCCCAGCCCCACCACTTAAAGCTTATAGCTTTGAAGAAACACGCGATTTGATGATGAGCTTATTACAATGTTATTGTGGCTTAATGGCAAAACAACTCATTCTTCAAATTCAATCGGCGACAGACTTACACAGTCTCAAACGCTGCCAAATGCAATGGATTACGACGTTACAGGAAAGTCGAATAGAACCCACAGTACTCAACCAACACTTACAACAGATCAATCATTCACTGTTGCGTTTGCAGGCAGCTTAAATAAATTCAACGAATAATTGAGTCTTAGTTAAGATTTAAAGACTACAAGTTTTATATTTTCTTCAAGCAATAAATCTTAACGTCTTTCATCGACTGTTTAAGACTTTGGCACAATGGTTACTCGAACCATTCATCAAATAGCTTGATAAATAGGAACTATGTGTGAAGTGATATCCTAATTTCACTTTATGATCTTCAATATAATCGCTCAAAAAATTTATCCCTTATCTTCTGCGATGGGATAACTTAACTTGATATAGATCGCCCATAAAAAAGCCCATGTAAACATGGGCTTTTTTCAATAGGGTTAATCAACAACTCGGTATATATTTTCCGTTTGCCGACTTTCAAATAACAGTTCAATACTAGGCAGAATCACTTCACCATCAACAACGATATGTTCAATTCGTTTAAACAAATCCAAACGTTCTGCTTCGGAGTTTTCAGGTACTTGTCTTAACTGGGCCTTCACATTATACGTTTGGCTGTATTGGTCCTTTACCTTTACATCTACAAGCTGAGTCATGGTCATTTTCCTTTTCTTTTTTTAGCTCTGTTTAATCTTATAGCACAAGTTTTTTCCAACACTGCCCTTAGAGTTGTTAGAATTTATCGCAATGTTAATTTATATAAATATTTTCAAAATCATAACTATAAATCATAAACTTAAATCAAATATGCTTAACAACCGAGATACATAGTCATATTTTTTCACATAAAAAAAGCTCGCATTGCTGCGAGCTTTTCTATGTTGGAAGGCTAGTGCTGATTTATTGTTTGAACATTTCGTATCAAACTCAACGAGCTGTCATTGATCCGTCCAACTACATCGTAGCGTCTTAGTTATCGACCTACTGTAAGTACAATATAAAAGCATTTTTTACTCTCGACAAGAGCCTATGACATTTCGAAACAACTGTACAAATAAAAGCCAGTTGATATTTTTTAAAAATAAGAGACCCTACTGAAAGGTAAAATCGAGATAACATCTCAGCGTCAAATCAAGTAAAATCGCGCATTCAACCTATGAGTTCTTTTCCATCTTAGTTCAATCCATTTTGAGTGATTTATATCGGTATTGTCCAATACAAAACTAAACTCATTTATCAAAACTGATTTGTTTAATTACAGTTTTGAACTTTAGCATTGGTTACATCTTTCGGCTTGCAAACAGCAGATCGGCAAACTGGCCTACTCTATTGTTTATTATAAGAAAAAATACGGGATCGATATCCACTGCACCACAAAAATGGGCTATGGCTTGTTCATCTGTTATGAGAGACCTTTGATAGTCAACGTAACTACTGTTCTTGGAAACAATGCAACCTATCGCAGTTTAAACGATTGGTGCCAATGGCGGTCATCAGGCCGCTGTAATTGGCAACAATGTATATATTGGCCCAAATGTCTGTATTATCGATCATGTTAAAATTGGCGATAATGCCACCATCGGTGCAGGTAGTGTGGTCACCAAAGATATTCCTGATAATGCAACAGCTGTAGGTAATTATGCAAAAGTCATTCACTATAATAATGCTGGAAATTCAGTAAATAAACGCTGGCTGAATTGCAACTAAAACAACATCAGCATAATTGAATCAATTTAGCACTCTATAAATAAAACACAGGCTGACAATTTTTATACTCCGTAAATTTTAAGACATAATATGTTGCTGTTGTATTTAAAAAGCTCATGACTACGAGAAATTAGCTTAGGGTAAATCTTCGTTTTTGTTCTATGAATAAGATAGAGGTATATCATGACCACGATTAATATTTCAGACATTAAAGAACATTCTAGTGTAATTGCCGTATGTGGAACGAAGATTGGAGATGTTGACCACATAGAAGGTAAAGAGATCAAACTCACCAAACATGGCGATGGGAAACACCATATTATCCCAAGTGCATGGGTAAGAGAAATTCGAGAGGATCAGGTCATGTTAAGCAAAGATGCCCAAGAAATTAAAGATAATTGGATTGAAGCATAGGTTCAAAAATTACAAATCTACCAGCCTTTGGGCTGGTAGTTCATATGATATACACACTGAGTAGATACAAAGAACATAATGCCTATCTAAGTTCGATGAATATTCACTTATAGCAAAGGTATAAAATTCACTCAATTACAACATTCTTAGTCTTTAAAAGGATTTGAAACTTTATCTTTAAGGCTTAACCAAACCAAAAAGGTCATAATAAATATAAGTAATCCAATCACAATAAAGAATGTTTCGCCCACAGCAAAACCTGTAATGAGTGCCCCTAAGCCGATTAATGATAATAAAATGATCAATCCGATGCCTAAGACATTCATGTTTGTTCTCCAATGACCGAAATAATAAAGAGCTCATTATTGCGTTTAGGCATGTCAATTTAATGTTGTTTTCATTAAACTTTAATAGTGCTTTTGATTGATTATGCGCTATTGTGTACTATTCATATTATCTTAATGAAAACTAATGTAATTTTTATATAAAAATTACATATATATTAATATGAAGTTTCTCTATACTTAGAAAAATACCAGCAAGCAAATTCGAGCAATTTTCACCCAGATTGATTTCAGTCATGAGAATTGAGCTTCTACAGGCGTCACAACAAAACTTTAAAAAATCTGTTCTTGTCTTGGGGGCATGAGTGATCAAGAAATCTGTTTTTCATAGTTTAGATTTACAAAAACTTATTTTGATTTTAATTATTGGCTGTGTCTCAAGCTTGTTTCTAATTTCAATTTTTGTTCTGAACTATGTCATCAAAGAGCAGTTAACCGAAAACTCTTTAGCTGCCAATCAACGCTATGCCTCAAAAATTGCATTTAGTACCGACAAATATTTTGAAAGTATGTTGAGTGAGCTCCGCTATAGTGCTCAAATTGTTGGTCAAGATTTTTCTAATCAACAGGTTTTAAAAGCTGAAGTTACACGTCTTAAAGGTCAATCACAAAAATTTAACTCAATCACGATTATCGATAAAAATGCTTTTATTTTGGAATACTCACCCGAGACCTTACATGTTAATCAAAAGAAGCAATATAAAACTCCAGGTATTACCGAAGCATTAAAACTCAAGAAAACCTATATTTCCTCTCCATACAAAGGCTTGTCAAACAATTTAATTGTGCTGATTGCTCAGCCTATTTTTAATCGTAAAAATGAGTTCCTCGGTATCGTCACGGGCTCGATTTATTTGAATAAAGAAAACTTGGTGAGTGAGCTGTTAGCTACCACTTATTCTTATAAGAAAAGTTATACTTATGTTGTTGATAATAAAAATAAGATCATCTTCCATCCAGATAAAGCTCGCATTGGAGATTCATTAAAAAATAACACAGGGATGCAATATATTACCTCCCACCCCACTGGAAAGATTGCACTGGTCAATAGTAAAGGGATCGAAAACCTTGCCGGGTTTGCGTCAATTCCAAGTGTGAATTGGGTTGTTGTGTCACAACAACCGACGTTAGAGTTATTAAGCCAAGCCAACTCGATCATCATTAAAGTAACACTGGCTATGCTCGGCTTCTATTTACTCTTGTTCATTTTTGTGTGGAAACTTTCTTACTGGATTTCGTCACCACTCAATAAGCTTGCACAAATGGCCAGCATGTTGACGCGCCCAAATATTGATCAAGACATTAAAAACATCGATCCTTGGTATTTTGAGGCTTTACGCTTTCGCACCGCTCTCTTGCTTAGCTCCAAACATTTTAAAGATGAAATTGCAGAGCTTAAACAACACGTGAATACCGATCCGCTGACGGGACTTTATAACCGCCGCGGTATGAAACTATTCTTAAATGAATTAGAAGCAACCAATACGCCTTTTTCGGTACTGACATTGGACATCGATCACTTTAAAGCAGTGAATGATAACTATGGGCATGATCAAGGTGATAACGTATTGAAAAAGTTAGCGTCTCATATGAAAAGCAACTTTCGTCAACATGATGTGTGCTGCCGTGTCGGTGGAGAAGAATTTATTGTCTTTGTGGTGCACGAAGATCCGAAAATTGCCTATATAGCGGCTGAACGACTTCGTAAAACAGTAGCACAAAGCTACATTGACCCAATTGGAACGATCACGGTTTCAATTGGTATCGCCTCTTGGCCTCAAGACTCAGAAAATATTCAAGAGGTGATTAAATTGGCAGATCAAAAACTCTATCAAGCCAAGAATGATGGTCGAAATTGTATCCGCTCGACATCATTGGACTGATATAACTTTCATTAAATATAAAATTAGGCCAAATCATGCAGTGCTTTTCAGATCCATCTGTTCAAAAATGAAAAGGCCTAAAATAGGCCTTTTCATGCAAGATGATTCAACTTATATTTTTAAGTTCTATCATCTACTTCGCTCGGTTTTTCTAGTTCTGCATCATTTAACAACTGCCCCGTATGTTGCGGCTTAATCAAGGGTGCAGTCGGACGTGGGTTACGCTGCGTATATTGTATACCTATGCCCGCTTTGACATCATCAGCTGCAACTTCGGTTTCAAAACGTTGATTATCTAAAGCTCGGATATCCTCACTCACCTGCTGAATTTCATCCTGACTTGCGCCCAGTTGCTGCAAGGCCATTTGACCTAAAGCCAATGCAGACTCAAAGGTTTCTCGAACCATCAGACTGACATTTTTCTTAGACAAATACAGCGCGTGTTCACGGTCATAGGAACGAACAATCAGCTTAGCCAAAGGAAATTCAGCATTCACCAACTCTACAATTTTATTAATCGTTTCTTTGTGGTCGACACAGACTAAAATTGCTTCTGCGGTATCTGCCCCTGACGCATGTAAAATATCTAAACGACATCCATCGCCATAGTAGACATCAAAACCAAACTTTTCCGCATTTTGGATCATGTTGACATCATTATCAATAATGGTCACATCCACACTACGCGCCAATAACAGCTGACTCGCCACTTGACCAAAGCGACCAAAACCAATCATCAATACTTTACCCGTTAAGCCATCGGCAACCCTGACCTGATCGAGTGAACTTTCATTCTGCTCAAGGGTAAAGCGTTTAAACAACACCCCAATGATTGGCGTCAACACCATAGACAATACGACAATCGCGGTTAAATTCGACTTGATGGTATTGTCAATAATTTGAGCTGTCGTCGCAGCACTAAACAATACAAAGGCAAACTCGCCCCCTTGTGCCATCAGTAAGGCACGATCTAAAGCCTCGGGATGATTACTCTTGGTCAAACGCGCGACCACATAAATCATCAGTGCTTTGGTCAACATCAATGCAATTACACCACTGACAATCAGCGGCCAATTTTGCCTGACCACTGCCAAGTCCAAAGACATTCCGACACCTAAGAAGAATAAGCCCAGTAATAGGCTTCGAAAGGGTTCAATATCCGCTTCAATTTGGTGACGGAAAGTCGACTCGGACAGTAACACTCCCGCTAAAAATGCGCCCAGTGCCATGGATAAACCACTGAGTTGCATCAGTAATGCCGCACCCAGTACTACCAATAACGCTGCAGCAGTCATCACTTCACGCGCTTTGGCAGCAGCTAGAATTTTAAATAATGGATTGAGTAACCAATGCCCTGCAACAATTAATCCAGCGATGGCCAACAGTCCGATGCCAATCCCTTGTAAATCGATAGATGAGCTTTCCGCCGCTTGATTAGGTGCCATAAATGCAACCAATGCTAATAAGGGAACGATCAATAAGTCTTCAAACAATAAGATCGCAACGATTTTTTGACCACGTCGTTGATGCAGCTCTCCGCGATCATTTAACAGTTGCATCACTATCGCAGTCGACGTCAGAACAAAGCCCGCAGCACCAATGAACGCTATTTTCCAGCTAAAGCCAAACAACATGCCCATACCCGTTAAGGCAATGACCGAAATAAGGATTTGCAAACTGCCCAATCCAAAAATCTCTTTCCGCAAACTCCATAAGTGCGAAGGCTGCATCTCCAATCCGATGATAAAGAGGTACATCACGATGCCGAGTTCAGCAATATGTAAGATAGCTGTGGGATTGTTAAAAAAGGCAAAACCAAACGGCCCAATAATCAATCCAGCAATTAAGTAGCCTAATATCGAACCTAGACCAATACGTTTAAAAATAGGGACGGCAATGACCGCTGCACTCAACAGTACAACAGGCCCAACCAGTCCTAGTGAATCTACTTCTGCACTCATTTTGTTCTCATCTTGGTTGTTGGCAATCCATGCCAATTTCACGCTATTTTAATTTTATTCACTAAAGTCTATGTCAGTACGGATAGGATGTCTCAGCGCTGATCTTTTCACTCTGCATGTCCGCAGACTTACCATCAACACTCAACATACTGCGAATTTAAGCATCGCTTGACCAGCCTATGTTTAAAACTATATACAGCATTGTTGCTATACAGCAAGATTTTATTCGAGGAATACAAAACACATCACTACATATGAACAGAAGATAATCAAGAGCAGATTTTTATAACAGATAGATACTTAAAAATTGTATTTAGTATGATTCCACCATCAAAGATAAATGACACCTTTGATGATAGGACTGACATTCGTAATTTTTACTCCATCCAGATAAAATTGGACGTCGTATGTTCAAGCATATTTTCTCGCCCCAGCCACACAAACAATGGCTGCCAAAGTGACGGCCAACATCATCCAACTCACGCTTTCATGTAGTAATAGAGCGGCAAGTGCAAGACCCATAAAGGGTTGAAATAATTGCAGTTGACCAACAGATGCAATGCCACCTTGTGCTAATCCTCGATACCAAAACACAAAACCTAGCAACATGCTAAAGACAGAAACATAAGCCAGTCCTATCCATGCGGCTGTACTGACATGCTGAAATGAAATAGGCATGCTCCATAATGCTATTGGCAACATCACTGGTAACGAGAGCACTAAAGCCCAACTAATGACTTGCCAACCGCCCAGTGTTCGCGAAAGTTTTGCCCCTTCTGCATAGCCCAGCCCACATAAAATAATTGCTGCCAGCATGTATAGGTCGCCTTTCCATGCAGTACTCGTTTCCCCAAGTGCAGCATAACCTGCTACAAAAATGGCTCCTAGCACTGAAAACAACCAAAAAAGTGGCTTGGGCCGTTCACCCCCGCGTAGAACTGCAAAAATCGCAGTACTAATAGGTAATAATCCTAAGAAAACGATGGAGTGTGCAGAACTTACATGCTGTAGGGCCAAAGCAGTTAAGAGTGGAAATCCGATGTCCACGCCCAATGCACTGACTGCAAGTGCAGATATGTTTGAAATGGTCGGGCGTGCTTGGCGAAGTAAAACCAGAAAAAACAATCCTAATAGCGCTGCAATTGTGGCCCGTGCACTGGTTAAAAAGATGGGGTTAAAATCGGCAACGGCGACCCGTGTTGCTGGTAAAGACCCCGCAAAAATAGCGACACCGATTAATCCGTTTACCCAGCCGCTGGTTGCCTGTTTCATGGCGTGATTCTCTTATCGTTAATCGCTCAATTTGAATATAGACCGCATGTTTGAATCGAGATACAATCCAATACAATAAATAAAAACTGTTATGTATAAAAAGCCCATACAGTTTAGGAGAAATGGAATGCGTAGCCAAACTCGAATTGATGCAGTTATGGATGAAATTAGACTCAAAATTAGCTCACGCACTTATCTCCCCAGTCATCGCCTTCCCTCTGTACGCCAACAAGCACGTACATTGCAGGTCTCTGTTTCAACCGTTGTCGAAGCCTATGAACGTTTAATGGCCGAAGGCATCATTCTGTCTAAACCCGGATCGGGCTTTTATGTGTCTGGCCCTGTCGCGCCACTGGCTTTAGCCCAAATAGGGCCTAAGCTCGATAGAGAGGTCGACCCTTTATGGGTCTCTCGACAAGCCTTAGATACAGATCACAGCACACTCAAACCAGGTTGCGGCTGGTTACCACCCGAATGGTTATATGAGACAGGTGTTCGACGTGCTCTGCGTAGCATGGCAAAAGCAGATAGCTTAGAACTGGTGGAGTATGCAACACCAGCAGGACATCCTGAACTGCGACAATTAATTTCTCGTCGTTTAATTCACATTGGCATTGAAGCTTCGCCTGAACACATCATGCTCACCGAGTCTGGCACGCAAGCAATTGATTTGATCTGTCGTTTTTTATTGG
The DNA here is from genome assembly GCF_044057475.1 of Acinetobacter sp. P1332. NCBI lineage: Bacteria > Pseudomonadati > Pseudomonadota > Gammaproteobacteria > Moraxellales > Moraxellaceae > Acinetobacter > Acinetobacter sp. P1332. Next base: position 1,018,875 of record NZ_CP171157.1, on the reverse strand, counting down.
AAGCTGGGGATACTGTTATTGTCGATGACCCTTGTTATTTTAATTTTCATGCTCTCCTCAAAGCTCATCGCATTAATATTGTGAGTGTGCCGTATACTCCCCATGGCCCAGATTTGGAGATCTTTCAGTCTGTTTTAGCTGAACACTCACCACGGCTGTATATCACCAACTCAGGCATACACAACCCAACTGGTGCAGTGCTTTCCCCCGTCACGGCGCATCGCTTACTTAAATTGGTCGATCAAACCAATTTAGTCATTGTGGAAGATGATATTTTTGCCGACTTTGAACATACCCCTGCCCCACGACTGGCTGCTTTTGATGGACTCAATCGTGTCATTCAAGTTAGTAGTTTTTCAAAAACGATTTCAGCCTCTTTGCGCTGTGGCTATATCGTGGCCAAAAATGAATGGATTGAAAATCTAATCGATTTAAAGATCGCCACCTCTTTTGGTGGAGGCCGACTTGCCGCCGATATGGTGCTGATTGCCTTAAAAGACAGTGGATATCGTAAGCATATGGAAACGGTGCGCTTACGCCTAGCTCATGAAATGCAAAAAGTCATCACTCAGCTCGGGGCTTTAAATATTCACCCGTGGCTCGTCCCACAAGCGGGCATATTCCTGTGGTGTAAACTTCCCGACGGTTTCGATGCTGCGCTCATTGCGCGAGAGTGTTTAAAACACGGCGTTGTTTTAGCACCAGGAAATGCGTTTAGCCAATCCTTAAATGCACAGAATTTCTTACGCTTCAATGTCGCACAATCGGTAGATCCGCGTATTTTCGAAACGCTCAAAAATGTGTTAGCTCAACAGCAAAACTTAACATAATAAAAGCCTCTACTTAGAAATAGAGGCTTTTATTAAAATGGTTGAATGGCTTATGAACAATACTCGTTGCGTTGATGCTCAATTAAAGACAGCGCGGCATTCCATGCTTTCAGCATCACCATTTCAATCAATTCACTTTCAAACTGTTGAGCCGTATGTTGACGTACAGCTTCAGACGGAAGATGAAGCTCTGCTCCTCCCGCCATCGCCTTAATCTGCGCTTGGCATGCGCGTTCAAGGAAATAGATCTCGTGGAAAGCACGTTGAATCGAATCTCCTGTCGATAGCAAACCATGATTACGTAAAATCATGACTCGGTTTTGCCCCAAGTCTTTCACGAGACGCTCACGCTCTTCGGTCAATAACGCTACCCCTTCATACTCGTGATAACTGACTTTGTTATAAAACTTCAAAGCATGCTGAGACAAAGGCAATAAACCCTGTTTTTGTGCAGACACTGCAATGCCATCTGCGGTATGCGTATGAATCACACAGTGCACATCTTTACGTGCATCATGGATCGCGGAGTGAATCACAAAACCTGCGGTATTGACCAATTTGCCCTGATCATAATCCGCAATAATATTGCCTGCATAATCAATTTTAACCAAATGCGAAGCCGTCATTTTTTCAAAGGGAATGCCGTATTGATTAATCAGAAAATGACCATCTTCGTCGGGTACACGTAGACTAATATGTGTATCAATTAAATCGGTCATGCGGAAATGTGCAATTAGACGGTACAACCCCGCAAGCTGACAACGTGCATCCCATTCTTTTTCGGACACGACATCTTTTAGACTTTTCATCGCATGTAAACTGGTCATTTGTTATCCCTATTATCTCTATCCATTAAAGTTAACATTGAGCTTGAAGGAAAAAGCCCAACCCTGCTTAAGTCTTTCTCTCAACATAAACTGATTCTTCGTAAAATAGCGAAACCTGTCTTGAATGATTCTGCTATTTCCGTGTGCTATCAAGCAACTTAACACGCTATGACGTCGATGGTGTTTTAATGGAGTCATTCACGAAGATAGTTTTGCCTTTCAGCATCGAGGGTGCAAAATCAACCATGCTACGTAAAGTTCGGGTGAAATGTGCCTGATCGGCAAAACCTGCTTCCAAGGCAATATCAATCAAACTCCGACCTGCGGCCCAGAGTTTGATGGCATAGCGAATACGCAACCAAAGAATGTAGCGCCGCATTGAAATCCCCAGTTGCTGACTAAACAAGTGCATCAGCCTCGACTCAGACAGTCCCGTATATGCCGCGACTTGAGCTACTGTGGGAATCTGCTGAGGTACAAGTTGTTGAATATAATGACAAGCTTGTAAAACGCGGGCATCCCATGGCAATACCTGCAACGGATTTGGATTTAACGTCGACAGTAGCGTTAAAACCAATTGTTTGGCATCATCAGGACTGAGTTGCCCAGCGATCAACTTTTGAAACTGTGAATGAAACGTAGCAAGGCAAGCGGCAGGTAAAGAACAAATCTGTTCGCCATTCAGCAATGGATACAAGTGTCCATAAAGTGCATGATCAGGATCAATCATGAGCGCAAGATAAGGTTGATGTTCTGAATCGGTACTGTGCATCACATTGGGTGCCATCACCACAATATCGTGATAACGACGTACGTGGTCGTCTAAAGTGATTGCAAAAGGTATGCCCAAGCCAATTTGTAAAAGTGCTGGAAAATGGGCATGGGCATTATTCAACTGCTCATGAGTCACATACAAAATGACACCATCCCAAGTGTAAATTTTGCTTTGGAGCGCTAACCCTAAACTCGCATCCTTGCTTTGCGATAGCATATTCGTTCAAGACCATCTTTGGTTTACTGTTTAAAACTACGCCTAGTAAACACTAAAGGAGTAGGACATGTTACAGGATACCCAAACCCAAATTAAAAACAATATGCAAGATTTGGTGAATAACGCCCATCTCTCTGCTACACCGGTTGCAAGCCCTGCTGTGCAAATTAAAGGAAGTGATGGCCGTTATAAAACCTTAAAAGAATTCTATCCCTTCTATCTTTCTCAGCATGAAGATCCCACTTGCCGACGTTTACACTTTGTGGGAACCACCTGTGTGATCGGGATTACCGCGGCTGCGGCGATGACCAAAAATCCAAAACTACTCTGGGCTTTGCCTGTGGTGGGTTATGGGTTTGCGTGGGTCGGTCATTTCTTTTTTGAACATAACAAACCAGCCACATTTACATATCCTTTTTACAGTTTCGTTTGTGACTTTAAAATGTATAAAGACATTTTACTAAAGCGCGTAAACTGGTAAATAAAAATGCGACTGTCCTATCTATTTCTAGGGCAGTCGTTTAATCGAAATCTGACGATTATTGCTATTGTTAAGGTTACTCGCCCAAAATCCCTATAAGAGCGACACTCCTTAATTACATCCAACCACGCCATCTACTTAGGCTGCATCAACGTTCACTAAACGGCATCACCATCTGCTCTAATGAAAAGTAATCAACACTCGCCAATAGCTCAATCAAAGCATTCATTTCTCACAGGCTCAATTTATAAAATAAGTCCTTTATTTTGACCGATAATCCCCCCTTGAATGCTCAATTACAACCCTACTCTCCAATTCTTTTCAGTGATGCACAATATGCATATTTATTAGAACAGCTTATCGAGCAGCATCTTCCTGTGCGCTTTGATATGCAACTCGCATCAGACTATTTACAAATGAGTGAGCGTCATCTTCGACGCTCCTTATTGCTAGAAGGCATTAGTTTTCAGCAAATTCGACAAACCGTGTTAGAACGAAAAGCGAAACAGATGCTTGAAAATAATCTCTCCATTGGGGACATTAGCCAAGCTTTAGGTTTTAGAGAAGTACGTGAATTTCGTCGGGCATTTAAACGCTGGACAGGCCAAGCGCCGTCTGTTTATAAAAATGGTACCGAATGATCCTAAGCTGATACGGAGGCCCATTTTTTCTGTTTTTATTCGTTCCCTCTTTAAAAGTTGAAGTTGAAATGTGTTTAATTAAAGCAACCAAACTGTTTCGGTCAGCTGCTTAATTTCATCCATATCATGGCTGACATACAACATCGGGATATGGGTTTCATTTTGGACGGTTTGAAAAAAAGGAAGGATTTCCTGTTTATGTGCAGCGTCTAACGCAGACAAGGGTTCATCTAATAATAATAAATTTGGCGAATACAACAGTGCCCGACCCAATGCAACTCGCTGCTTTTCACCACCTGAAAGCTTCGTCGGCATACGACTGAGTAAATGATTAAGTTTAAGCAGTTCAATAATATAATCGGGATCAAAACGTCGGCTTTCAGGCGGAATTCGCTTATAGCCAAACAATAAATTTTGCATCACCGTCATATGTGGAAACAGTTGTGCATCCTGAAAAACCAAACCAACATGACGTTGCTGTACATTTAAATTAATCTTATTTTCAGCATCGAACCATGTCTGATGATTGATTTTAATCCAGCCCTTGACTGGAGTATTAAGTCCTGCAATGGCATGCAAAATACTGGTTTTTCCTGAACCTGAAGCCCCAAATAAACCAACGACAGGATGTTCAGATGAAAATGTCTGATCGAGTTTAAATTTGCCTAAATTTAACTGAATATGACAGTCGATCATCGTCTTAATGTCCTCGTTTGTTTTTCTGATAGCGATGGAACCACTGGGCAAACCATAACGCCAAAAATGCCACAGTTAATGACAGAATAATCAATCGCCAGACCGCCTGTTCTGTGTCAGGTTGCTGCATCAAGCTATACATGGCCAAGGGCAAAGTTCTGGTCTCCCCTGCAATATTACCGACAAAGGTAATGGTTGCGCCAAACTCGCCCAGACTGCGACAAAAACATAAAATCGCCCCCACCAATATGCCACTGCTGGCTAAAGGCAAAGTGACATAAAAAAAAGTGCCCAAGGAGGAAGCACCAAGCGTTTTCGCCGCCATTTCTAGCCGTTGATCCACCAACTCTATGGCCAAACGAATCGATTGAACCAAGAGTGGAAAGCCCATCACGGCTGAGGCCAAAACTGCGCCTTTCCAGTTAAATGCAAAATTGAGTCCAAAGGGCTCAAGATACTTACCCAGTATTCCGTTTCCTCCAAAAACCTGTAACAGCAAATATCCCGGCACCACAGGCGGCAGCACCAGCGGTAGAAAAATAAAGGTTTCAAATAAGGATTTGCCAAAAAACTCTTTACGTGCCAAAACCCAACCCACTACCAACGCAGGGATCAGGCTAAATGCCAAACAGGTTGCAGCCACTTGGCAGGATAACTTGAGTACCTCTATCTCTTCAGCCGATAAAGAAAACATCATCACTTAGCAGCAGATAAAACGGTAAAGCCATATTTTTTAAAGACTGCATGTGCTTGTTTACTTTGTACAAACTGATAAAACGCTAGCGCATCGGGATTATTTTTGACAAGAGCTAAGGGATAAACAATCGGGGTATGGGTATTAATAGGGAAAACACCAACGACGGTGACATCTTTACTGATAGCAGCGTCGGTTGCATAGACAATGCCAAGCTGACATTCACCACGTGCTACAAAGTTGAGCGCAGCTCTGACATCTTCAGTTTCAACCAATCTTGGTTCAAGTTTTGACCACCATCCCAATGCGGTCAGTGCCTGTTTACCATATTTTCCGACTGGGACACTTTTGGTGTCACCTGTACAAAGCTTGCCCTGAAAGGCAGTAGAAGGATCAAAACTTTTATCCATTTTTATTTTGACGGGCTTAGCTTTTGGCGAAATCAATACAAGACGATTGCCCAATAAATTCACACGTTTATTCGGCACAATTAACTTTTTATTTTGCAGATAATTCATCCACTGTTCATCTGCCGAAATAAAAACATCCGCAGGTGCACCCGCTTCAATTTGCTTGGCCAAAGTCGACGACCCTGCATAAGAGGTTTTCACGTGTACTCTTTTTTGTTGTTCAAATATTGCATCGACATCTGCTATAGCATTGGTCAAGCTGGCTGCTGCATAAACGGTAATAGCTTGCTCTGCATGTACCTGTACCCCAAGAGTCAAACCACAACATAACATCGCATATTGCATATACTTATTCTTAAAATTAAGCAGCACCATGTTCCCCTTAAGCGTTATAAATTGACCGATATGTTTTTAAAAATATATGGATACATAAGCAACGTCAATTCTAGAAACAGATTATTTATCGTTCAAGTTAAAGGATTTGTATCTTAATCACGTGACTGATACTACTCTTGCTATTTAGTAGACTTCCTTCATAAATCATTTTTCAATCAATTTAATTGTTTATCTTTCACCCAATCTAAATTGTATATGCCAGCAAGTAAATTAAACCGCAGGTTTAATCTTTTACGACGATTTCTATATACACAAGATAAAATCTTAAAACATTTCATCCTTCCAAATACATGCTCTACTTGAATTCGTCTACGACCAATCTCTTTATTTAACTTTTTTAATTCAGAATCTAGTTTTTCAGTTTTCTTTGCTTTAGATGGCATGAGGCATCCAAAACCCAATTTCTTTATCCCTAAATAACCCTTATCAACGATAAAAAAGGGCTTAAATTTTAATTTCCTCATACTTTTTTTAAATATTTTAAAATCATGCATGCTTCCATGACTTCCACATACACTCAGTATTTCACCTGTTGTATAGTGCATAGATAGCTGAAATTTAAAGGTATGTCGCTTTTTTTTACCGCTATACCATTTCTTCTGTTTTTTTTGGACGTTGAACTAATATTTCAGTTGCATCAATCACAACAACTTCCCAATCCACTTCATCTCGATTAGGAAGTTGTTTTGGCAAGTTAAATTTTCCAGAACGGATTAAGGTATCTTCAATAACACGTGTGATACGAATTGCACTCGTTTCAGATACACCGTAACTCATACCAAGATGGAAAAATGTTCGATATTCTCTCCAATATTCTATACATAAGAGCAAACGATCTTCCAACGGTAATTTATGCGGTCGTCCTTTACCAATATGACGAGGTAAATGCTTATTTAGCTCGGCCAACATGAGGTTAAATGTAGCCCAACTAACACCGGTAAGCCTACGAAACTTAACGTCTGATAATTTTTGAATATCTTTGAATTTCATCCAAGGATTATCTCTTGAATTAAATAATTTTGCTGACTAATTTAAGATCAAATAAATTGTACGTTTTTTGATTTATGACGGAAGTCTAGTCAGTAGAAATAAGAGCTTTTATCAAATAGAGGAAGCCTATTCGTGTATGTCATAAATGAATACGAGAGGAATCTAGCTGACCTGACTAGATTATGGTTTAAGGTGTTGAGCTATTTCTGCAAAATCCTGTTCAATCGCAAGGCGTGCTTTTATTTCCATTTGTCTAAATTGACTTAAAATACTGTCGCCCAAGTCCGTGAGTTTTGCCCCACCCCCATGCGTTCCACCTTTTTGAGTTTCGACTAATCCTGACTGAAAGCTATGATTCATGGTTTCAACCAACTGCCATGCACGGCGGTAACTCATATTCATACTTTTTGCAGCTTGAGAAATTGAGCCTGTACGTCGAATTTCTTCCAATAATTCTGCCTTACCCGGCCCAAATGCAATGTCTTGATTGAGAAGTATTCTGAGCTGTAATTTTAATTTGACGTCCTGCATACATTCACTCAAATAAAGACCTGTCATCAAAGCAGATGACCTAAAGAAAAACCTTTTACTTTTTATACAGCAAAATTTTGAATATCAAGTATATAAAACAAAACCATCGCCGCGACAAAAACTCGCTAAGGTCAAACCTGACTGCTTTGCCATATTAATCGCCATACTGGTTGGAGCTGAAATACACGCCAGCAAGGCAATATTCAGTTGAGCACACTTACGAATCAACTCATAACTAGCTCGGCTGGTCATCACCACAAAACCTTGATTTACATCATAATGATGTTCTGCACTATAACCCAATAGTTTATCTAAAGCATTGTGTCGGCCTACATCCTCAAACAAAGCCACTATTTCCCCCGCTTCAACCCATGCAGCCGCATGTGCACCGCCCGTCATTTGGGTGATTTTCTGTCGGGTATTGAGTTGAGCAATGGCTTGGGGAATTTGAACTAGCCATCCCTCACAAAGGGCTGTGGTAATTTGAGGTAAATCCAAATGAAGTTGCTGCAAGCTTTCAATCCCACAGAGACCACAACCCGTGCGTCCAACCATCATCCGTCGATGTTGTTTGAGCGCCATAAAGGCGCGGGTAGAAATCGTCATTTCGACTTGGATCCCAAATTCCGTTTCGTATATGTCTAAAGAGTAAAGCTCTTTCAAACTCGTCAAAATACCTTCAGACAAGCTAAAACCTTTCGCAAAGACTTCAATATCAGCTGGCGTTGCCATCATTACTGCATGCGAAATCCCATTATAAACCAAGGCAATAGGGTATTCTTGCACCACAAAATCAGATTGTTCAACAGCTCTATTTTCACTTAAACGCTGAATATTAACAGTTTCATAGCCGAGAGAATTCAACATCAACGCCCGAATATCCATAATAATTTTCCAATATTCCCTAAACACCAAACCCTTCAATCATGAAAAAAATGACACCTGCAAATCAGGCGTCATTTCAGCATTGAATCAACTAACCTCTCGATTCACGATCTGATTGGCATCTTCAGGATCAACCGCTTGTGCCAAGTTGAAATGTTCAGGCGCTTGGCCTGCATGCAAAATCACAGGCACGCTTTTCGAAGCTGGTATTTTGGCGTATTTATCATGGCTACTAAGTGCAACCAATGGATTGGTCTCCGGATAATAGGCTGCAAGGCTACCCCGTGGAATGTTATACGGTACGATACGGAAGCTTTGAACCACACGTTTAACACCATCCGAATAAATACTTTCGATATCCACCCATTGATCTGCAACAAAACCAGCCGCAGCGATATCTTCTGCATTCATAAACAAAACACGGCGCTGACCAAATACCCCACGATAACGGTCATCGAGTCCATACAAGGTTGTGTTGTATTGGTCATGAGAGCGTGTGGTCATTAGGGTATAGACTTTTGACCCAGTATATTGTTCAGCGTATTTATTCTCTTTATCGGCATACACTTCAGCCAACGGCGTAATTAAGAACTGTGCCTTGCCTACAGGCGTATTCCACACATGCTGATTGGCAGGATGCTCTAAGTGAAAACCACCCGGCTGATAGACACGTGTATTAAAATCATGGAATTCATCAAACACGTCTTCAATCGAATCTCGAATACGGTCATAACTTTCTACATACCATTTCCACTTGATATCACTGTCTGGCAAGACGGCTGCTGCCATACGCGCCACAATGTCAGGCTCTGAAAGTAAATTCTTAGAAGCAGGCTCATTACGCCCTGCTGAAAGATGCACATTACTCATGGAATCTTCAACACTGACTGCCTGTGGCCCATGCTGTTGCATATCAATTTCGGTACGCCCCAAACAGGGTAAAAGTAATGCCTCTTTACCACAAACCAAATGGCTACGATTCAACTTCGTTGCAATCTGTACCGTCAAATCACAACGACGTAAGCCTTCTTGTGTATACGGTGTATCTGGAGTGGCAACAGCAAAATTACCACCTAAACCAATAAAGACTTTTACACCACCTTCATACATCGCCTTAATGGTATCCACCACGCCAAAACCATGTTCACGTGGCGACTTAATACCAAATACTCGGTCCAGACTATCCAGCAATTTTGGGCTTGGTCGTTCATTGATCCCCATGGTTCGATCGCCCTGCACATTACTGTGCCCGCGAATCGGTGCTAAGCCTGCCCCTGGACGACCAATATGCCCTCTTGCCAACATTAAGTTCGCGAGCATATGTACATTTGCAGTCCCGTTTCGATGCTGTGTAATCCCCATGCCCCAACAGAAAATGGCCGTTTTGGCATCTAAATACATTTTAGCTAAAGATTCTAAATGCTCAGGGCTAAGTCCCGTATGTGCATGAATATCGGACCATGCAGTACGATCTATTTCTTCCATCATGGCATCGAAACCGACTGTATTTATTTCGATAAAAGATCGGTCAAACACGCTCTTTTTTCCTGCTGCCAGTGCTTGAATATCCCACTCACGTAAATGTTTCAGCATCCCGAACATGAGTGCATAGTCACCGCCCACGTTGGGTTGGAAATAATAACGACTAATAGGTGTACTGCCATTGGTCATCATCTCAACAGGTGCTTGAGGATCTTGGAAACGTTCTAAACCACGTTCTTTTAAGGGGTTAATGGCAACGATATTGCCACCACGGCGCGACACTTCACGTAAAGTCCCCAACATCCGCGGATGGTTGGTGCCCGGATTATGCCCAAAACTGAAAATCGCATCGGCGATATCAAAATCGTCTAAAGTCACCGTTCCCTTACCCAAACCAATTGAGTCACGTAGGCCAACACTGGTGGTCTCATGGCACATATTGGAACAGTCTGGAAAATTATTGGTACCAAAAGCGCGGACAAAAAGTTGATACAGAAATGCTGCTTCATTACTGGCACGACCCGAAGTATAAAATGCCGCTTGATCTGGATGATCCAAGGCATGTAAATGTTTTGCGATTAAGGCAAAAGCATCATCCCATGAGATAGGCACATATTTATCTGTCACGCTGTCATAGCGCATTGGGTCGGTTAGACGACCTGAATCTTCAAGCAAGAAATCACTTTGTTCAGACAGCCAACTGACCGTATGGGTCGCAAAAAATTCAGGTGTAACACGTTTTGAAGTGGCTTCAAAGGCAACGGCTTTCGCACCGTTTTCACAAAAGTTAAAGGCATGTGCATCTTTTTTTTCAGGCCATGCACATCCTGGACAGTCGAAACCTGTGGGTTGGTTAATATTGAGAAGCGTAATCGCACCTTTTTTGAAAACTTCCTGTCTCTTTAAATTTCTTGCAACACTTAACAACGCGCCCCATCCACCCGCAGGGTTGGTATAAGGCTCTATTCTCGCATAGCTGGTTTCTTCATCGTCATGCTTTTTATCTTCAGTGTTTTCCATCTCACCGCCCTCAATATTTATCTTCGGTAAAAAGTTCTGCAATGATCAATTCACTGTTCACTTTGCTCATAGCATTCGTAAGCTATTTGGATTTCTCATCTCTTTTTTGTTGTCTATTTCTTATTCATCATGCCCGCGTTTCTTGGCACCATTCCAAAACACTTCTGATCAAAAATATCGCCCTTTTGGCATGTAATTTCAATAGATGAATTATTACAAAGAGCAAAGACTTAATGGATCGCGTTCGAGGAACACCAACTCAATTTTTGAAAATGAATGAACGAACTAAGCGACTTCAAGACTCCGTTTGATCTTTGAAATAAAACATTTCATACTCTCGTTTATAAAAACTAAATCGTATGTAAATACGAGGTGGAGCGACTATGGACGGTTCGACTACTACACGCTTAGAACATAGGTCAGCACAACTGATCGATCAATTTGGCCGACATAAACATAAACTCCGAATCTCTCTGACAGATCGTTGTAACTTTCGTTGTAGTTATTGCATGCCCGATACGCCTGAATGGTTAGCCAAAAAAGACATCTTAAGCTTTGAAGAGCTGTTAACCTTTTGTGAAATGATGGTCAGTTTAGGCATTCGGCACATTCGTTTAACAGGTGGCGAGCCTTTAATGCGTCAAGGCGTGGTCAATTTTATTGATACTTTGAATCGGCTCAAGCCACACGGTTTAGAACGTATTTCCACGACCAGTAATGCTTTTTATTTAAACAAGTATGCACGAGCGCTAAGAGAGGCAGGACTAGATGATATTAATATCAGTCTCGATAGCATTCATGCAGACACCTTTATGAACATGACCAAGCGTCCGATAGCACCAGTCCTCGAAGGCATCGCTGCAGCTCAACAAGCCAATCTGCCGATAAAATTAAACTGTGTTTTAGTCGCAGGACAAAATGATCATGAAGTGCTTGAACTGACTCAATGGGCTTATCAGCAGAATATCGCATTACGTTTTATTGAATATATGCCTTTAGATCAACCTGAGCACTGGCAGCCTAAAAAAGTCATCACTGAAGATAACATTATCCGAATACTTGAACCCCATTTTCAAATTCAGAAACAAGCCAGACAACATGACCCAGCAACCATTTATCTGCTTAATGATCAGTACACATTAGGCATTATTTCCACCATCAGTAAACCGTTCTGTCAAAGCTGTGACCGTTTACGTATCACTGCAACGGGAGAGCTTTTTACCTGTTTATTTGCCAATACCGGAACACCGCTGCGTCATTTACTTCAACAAAAAGATCCCACTTTATTACAAGCTCAGATTCTGAAGGCGGTATGGCATAAAAAAGCGGGGTTTATTGAACATCAACATGCCCCAACACGCAAAATCAGTATGCATGCCATAGGGGGTTAATCAACTAGTTAATTTTGAGTTTGTCAGTCATTCGACTGTATCCGCTTTTATTTTTGTGTTATCTAAATACGTCATAAACTTTTTCTCTTGATCGAACAGTTTCACTTTAGATCAACACTTCAATGTTTCGGAATACTTTATGAAAAACGTTGGCATGAAGCCAGAAAGCTATCGCGTTGCAACTGCAAGCTCTGAACTGCTTGCCCCTGCACATTGTTTACAACTTCTTGCTGACGGCAATACCGAAAAAGGTGATGCCCTCAAAACAGCCCGCATTGCTGGGATTTTAGCCGCAAAACGTACCGATGAACTGATTCCGCTGTGCCACCCCCTGCCTATTTACCGCGCCGATGTCGATTTTGAACTGCTTGTCGACCGTGTAGTTATTCGTGCAACCGTTGAAACGATTGGGCCGACAGGTGTAGAAATGGAAGCGTTGACCGCTGCCAGTATTGCAGCTCTCACCATTTACGACATGCTCAAACCACATTGCGAACCGCATGAGTTGATCATTCAACAATGTAAACTCGATCTGAAAAAAGGCGGAAAATCACACTTTAAACGTCATTTGCGTCAGCCTGTTTCTGCGGCAGTATTGGTTCTATCAGATACCGTTGCCGCAGGGCGTAAACCCGATACTGCTGGCCGCTCTGTCGTCGAGACCTTAACCGAAGCTGGTTTTGATCCCATTCACTATCAAATTTTACCTGACGAAGCCGATCAGTTAAAAGGATTGGTCTTAGAGCTCACTCAATCTTATGCCTGCATTATTACTGTAGGCGGAACAGGCATCGGCAAACGTGACATTACAGTAGACACACTTGAGCCTTTACTTGAACGTGAACTCAATGGACTAATGGAAGCTGCACGTGCTTTCGGACAAAAACGTACCCCTTATGCTGCGATGTCACGTGGCGTTGCAGGTTTTATCGACCGTTCATTGGTGATTACCCTTCCGGGCAGCCGTGGTGGTGCAAGTGAATCTATGGCAGCCATTTTACCTGCTTTGGTTCATATTTTTGATGTCTGCCGTGATCTACCTCACCCGGGAGGTTATGAATGAGTTGCTCTGGCGTTGGTTTAATTACACTCGATCAAGCTCTTGAACACTATAGCGCCGTCCAAACATTGCCTGTCGTTACTTTGCCTTTAGTACAGGCGCATAGACATGTTTTAGCGGCAGATGTTTTATCAACAGTTGCCTTGCCTCTATTTACCCAAAGTGCGGTTGACGGCTATGCGCTGCGCTCTGAAGACTTGCAAGCAGGAATTACTCGCTTTGAATTGGTTGGTGAAATTCGTGCAGGTATTGAAGAACATATTGAGATTCAAGCAGGACAAACCGTTCGTATTTTTACTGGGGGCAAGCTGCCAAACTCAGCAGATACTGTGGCTCGGCAGGAAATTATCACGCGTAGCCATGATCAAGCGACTCTAACCCAAGCTTTGGACAAAGGCGCAGACATTCGTTATCAAGGTGAGGAGTTGTCCATCGGGACAACACTTGCGCAACAAGGCCAGCGTTTAGGCAGCGGTTTAATTGCGGCACTCAGTATGGCGGGTGTTCCGCATGTCGAGGTTTATCGCCAACCTAAAATTGCAGTGCTTATTACTGGTGATGAAGTCAATACGCAACTGGACAATGACTCTCAAGTGTTCGATGCCAATGCCCCAATGATCCGTACTTGGCTCAAAGAACACGATTTTGCTGAAGCCCATTTAGAGCATGTGATTGATGATGAGAAGATACTCACACAAGCGCTCTCGAATGCCATGAATCATTATGATGTAGTCATTACTACAGGCGGTGTTTCGGTAGGCGATTATGACTTGATTCGACCTGTTTCAATGGCTGTAGGTGCAACAGAGATTTTTTGGCAAGTTGCGCAAAAACCGGGTAAACCATTGTATTTTGCTGAATATCAGACAGACCATCATCATTCTTATTTGATTGGCTTGCCTGGGAACCCTGCTGCTGTACTCACCTGTCTTGCTGTACATGTATCGACACTATTGGCGGCTTTACAGGGAGTTACGTCTCCTGCACCCGCGTGGAAAAAAGCTCGCTTCAACGACAGCATTAAACAAGACAGCCGTGAGCAACTGGTTCGCATGGTATTAGATGTCAACGAGTTTGGACAATTAACCGTTTCCAAACTCGGTAAACAACAATCCCACATGCTCAGTAACTTAAATCGAGCCAATAGTATTGTTCGAATCCCTGCTCGATCTGATGTTCCTGTAACATTGGACTATGTCGATTTCATCTCGATCTAAGGACATCGATTGGATAGTGATACAAACCAAATGCTTTTTGCACACGGTCTAAGGCTTGGACAGCTTTGTCTTAGACCGTACCCTTGAATATTTAACGAGCATTATTATCCCTACATACGAATGTTAGATCAAAGGCATGCAAAACTACCCAGCAACAGCACTAGTGATTTTAGCGGGTGGTAAAGCCACACGAATGAATGAGCCAATAAGCTTTTACAAAGATTTTAGACTATTGTTTTGATGTACTGCTAAATATACCACTAAAAAAATGGATTATAGCGGTACAACATGGAACAAGTTGAAACAAGAGAGGCAGATAATACAGTATTTATAGGCATTTGAGGTTATTTTGGTATGTATTGAAATAGGTAAGTGGTGCGCTCAGCGGGACTCGAACCCACGCCACAGGCTTCGGAGACCTGTACTCTATCCAGTTGAGCTATGAGCGCGCGAGCACATCATATCAAAAAAAATCACAAGGTAAAGCATCTATCTAGCTTAGAGTGATTTTCCTGCTTATGCTTTATACAATGTTCCATATCTGCAACACAGAATTGCGAGTAGATTACTTGGTTTATTAGGCATAATCGCTCACAATAGTGCCACTATTAATCATTCGAGAATTTCATGACTGATGCATTGACGTTAAGGGATTTGTCCAAAACCTATAAAAATGGGTTTCAGGCTTTAAAAGGCATCGATTTAACTGTTCCTGAAGGCGAGTTCTATGCCCTTCTTGGACCAAATGGTGCAGGCAAATCTACAACGATTGGTATTATCAGCTCATTGACCAAGAAAACCTCAGGCACTGTCGAAATTTTTGGACATAATCTCGACACGCACCCCTCTCAAGCCAAACAGTGCTTAGGGGTTGTACCTCAAGAGTTTAACTTCGGTCAGTTTGAAAAAACCTTCGATATCTTAGTCACACAAGCAGGCTATTATGGTATTCCTAAAAAAATTGCGGAAGTTCGTGCCGAAGAATATTTAGAAAAACTCGGCTTATGGGAAAAACGCGGCATTCAAGCCCGTATGCTTTCAGGCGGTATGAAACGCCGCCTGATGATTGCCCGTGCCATGATGCATGAACCGAAACTCCTTATTTTAGATGAACCCACAGCAGGGGTTGATATTGAGCTACGTCGTTCGATGTGGGACTTCCTCACAGAAATGAACAATAAAGGCACATCGATCATTTTAACCACACATTATTTAGAAGAAGCAGAAATGCTGTGTCGTCGAATTGCCATTATTGACCGTGGTGTCATTAAAGAAGACACCAGCATGAAAAATTTCCTCAATCAACTCAATGAGGAAACCTTTATTTTTGATTTGGCAGCACCGATTGAACCGATTCATATCGACATCATTGGGGTTCGTTTCCATTTAGTCGACGCCGTGACTTTAGAGGTGACTATGGATAGAGCGCATACCCTCAATGACTTATTTCAATTGCTCGAATCGCAAGGGATCCAAGTTCGTAGTATGCGGAACAAATCCAACCGTTTAGAAGAACTGTTTGTGAAGATGGTCGAAAAAAATCTCGAAGGAACTACGCCATGAACTTAAATCAACTTAGCGTAGCTTTATATACTCTGGTGCATAAAGAAATTCGTCGCTTTATGCGCATCTGGCCACAAACCTTGCTTCCGCCTGCCATTACCATGAGTTTGTATTTCGTAATTTTTGGTAATTTGGTCGGTTCTCGTATTGGCGAGATGGGCGGATTTAGCTATATGCAGTTCATCGTGCCTGGGCTGATTATGATGGCGGTGATTACCAACAGTTATGCTAACGTTTCTTCGAGCTTTTTTAGTGCCAAATTTCAAAAAAGTATTGAAGAGCTGATCATGAGTCCTGTACCTTTGCATGCCATTTTATGGGGCTTTGTCTTAGGCGGTGTCTGTCGCGGGGTCTTGGTCGGTATCATTGTGACGGCCATGAGTTTATTTTTTACTGACCTTTATATTACCAATTGGTTTGTTACCATTTACACCGTCTTGGTCACCTCGTTCTTATTTTCACTGGGTGGTTTTATCAATGCGGTGTATGCCAAATCTTTTGATGACATCTCCATCATCCCAACCTTTGTGCTGACGCCTTTAACTTATTTAGGTGGCGTATTTTATGCCATTTCAGCACTCAGCCCTTTTTGGCAAAATTTATCGTTGATCAATCCGATTGTATATATGGTCAATGCTTTTCGTTTCGGTATCTTAGGTCATAGCGATGTTAACGTCGTCGTCTCCCTATCTGTTATGACCATATGCTGTGCAGTGCTTTATGGCATTGCTTACTATTTACTTTCTCGTGGTTCAGGAATGCGTGAATAATGAGTGTAGAACATTCTCTTTTGGGTAAAGACACCAATTACCCTCCAACTTATCAACCCGATATTCTTTTTCCTATAGCCCGTGCTACAGCACGTGAGCACTATGCACATGTTGAAGGTATTCAACAAGGTAAAGACTGGTGGCATGTTTTTGAAATTTCTTGGTTAAACACCCATGGTGTTCCGCAAGTTGCCATTGGTCGCATCAGCCTGCCGGCCACATCGCCCAACCTCATTGAGTCAAAGTCATTAAAACTCTACTTTAATAGCATGAACTTTACTCAGTTTGAGTCTAAAGCTACGTTTAAAGAAACAGTCGAACAGGATTTATCGGCAGCGGCTGGCGCAGATGTGAATATTGATCTTTTTCATGTCGATGATGTGGAAATTAGTCAACCTGAAGGTATCTGTATTGATGAACTGACTCCGACCCAATTGGAAAATCATCCCAATGCAAATCTATTGGCATTAGATGATACTGCGGAAGATGTTGAAGTACAGATTTACTCACATTTACTCAGAAGTAACTGCCCAGTCACTGGACAACCTGATTGGGGCACGGTATTTATCCGATATAAAGGTAAAAAGCCTTGTTATAACAGCATACTGGCTTATATTATCTCTTATCGTCAGCACAACGGTTTCCACGAACAATGTGTGGAACAAATATTTGCCGATATTTGGCAAAATTTGAAACCTGAAAAGCTGATGGTGTACGCAGCTTATACACGCCGTGGTGGTTTAGACATTAACCCTTGTCGTGTGTCAGATGTGTCATGGATGCCCCGCCCAATTCGATTGGCGCGACAATAAAATAAAGAACATTGAGGTTAATACACGATGCCATTTTTTGGTTTTATTCCATCGACTGAACTTTTACAGACTATTCAAACTGCTCAGCAGAAGAAAGACTCAAGTGAGCCTTTATATCCACTTCGAGATAAAACAGCACTACTCATCAATGATGAAATTATTGATGCCATTTTGACTGAGTTAGTTCGCCGTTTTCCACCGAGTGATAAACGTGACACAGCCGAGAAACTGGCTGGCTATATTAAGTCAACAGTTGCGGTTTTGTTGAAGCAGCTTTTAGGCAAATCATCGAATGATGTGGTTCAAGCATCGATTCAGTTTTCTGAAAAAAGCTTGTTTAAAGATGCTGAAGGTCAGTTCCGTGTGGGTGAAGCGTTAGATGCAAGCTTAGTGACCAGCCTCAAATATAACTATGCTGAAATTAAAGCAGGCAATGAAGTAGATAAAGCCGCGTTAACCGAACTGTATAAACAGTTTGCTGAAGCGACTGTACGTCACTTCATGAATGACTTTAATAAAACCCTCGATTTGGGCATGATTAAGCGTAAAGCGGCCGATATCGGTTCTGCAGCTGTCATTAAAGCAGTGCATATTGCTGCCAATAAAATCATCCCAAATTTAACCAAAGATGAACTTTTAGCTTTAGCTGAATATCACGACACCTTATTTCATGCTTAAGTACTAAAAGTCTTTCAATGCTTTTCAGATCAAAATGACTCTACTTGTGTAGGGTCATTTTGGTTTCTAAGCTGTAATTTCTTAGTCTTTATATAAAGCTATATAAAGGCGATATATAAGCTGAGACCAGATCTTTTTGTCATTGTCACTAGACTCTAAACACTACAGTTTTAATTGTTTCTATATATAGAAGACTTTTTTATATCAGTCAGTAAAACTTGACTTATATAGTCACGTAAATACTCTGCACAAAAATCTGCGCCATTTTGAATAATCTGTCCTTTATATAGGCTGAGTTTGTCTTTTTTTGTATACCTATTTGCCCGCTTCAGTACAGACAATGTTATCTTAAAGCCTATTCACGCTAGACTCCGTTCACAAGAATTTCGACATAACAGAAACGCGAACTATGGGCATTCCCCTATTCGCTTTGCTCCACTGCCAATAACGACTCTGGAAATTAGACTTCTATGTTAAATTTAAACTTTTATAACAAAGTTAAACGTTTACCTTTATTGATTGGCGCTTTGTCGATCACCAGTTTTTGCCAAGCCAACGATTTCGCCTCTCATCCTGACTATTTCAGCTTTAAACAAAAAACCATGCAGAATTATGGTCTGTCTGCTGAACAAGTCGATTGGGCTATGAATGGTTCTAAAAATCTACCCAACATCATCAACATTATGAACCGCCCAGGTGAAAGTAAACCGTGGTACGAGTATAAAACCAACTTTATGGCAGAGAGCACCATTCAGCGTGGTGTCCGTTTTAAAGCACAGTACGCAGATACTTTAAACCGTGCCGAACAACAATTTGGTGTGCCGCAATCAGTCATTCTCGGCATTTTAGGGGTAGAAACAGGTTTTGGGACGAATAAAGGTAATTTTGTCACCCGTGATGCTTTAGCCACTTTAGGTTTTGGTTACGAACGTCGTAAGCAATATTTCCAAGATGAACTCAGTGCTTTAATCGCATGGAGCTATAAAGATGGCGTGCCAACCAACTCGGTTGTAGGTTCTTATGCAGGTGCGGTGGGCTACCCACAGTTTATGCCAAGTAATATTCCAAAGTTTGGGGTGGATTATGACGGCAATGGTCATGTCGATTTACGAAACTCAGCAGTCGATGCGATTGGTTCAATTGCCAACTATTTAGCAAATCATGGCTGGCAACGTAATCAACCAATTGGATTCGCAGCACGCTATAGTGGCTCAAATCCTGAAACGGTCATTGCTAAAGATTTAACTTTACCGACGCCTTATGGTGTTTTAAAAAATCAGGGCATTCAACCGACCAATCCGATTGTCAAAATCGATGATTTAGATATGGTGAATGTGATCCAACTACAGGAAAATTATGGGCAAAGTTATTACATCACTTACCCTAACTTTCAAGTGATTACGACCTATAACAAGAGCCGTATGTATGCGACTGCAGTGTGGCAATTAGGGGCTGAAATTGCTAGCCGATAGGGCTAGCTTTTTACTCAAGCTTGAGATGTCAATAAAAAAATATTTAAAAATGATGTAAATTTCGGCATTTTTCATACATTGTTACAATATTGATTGTTTTTTAATCAAAAAATGTTCGGTTTATGTAGTTTTTATCATTATTTTAATTAAACACTAGACATGCTTATGACTGCATGAATATTATCCATTTCGTCAAATGTTGTTGCAAAAGTGAATTAACAGGCAAGTTTTTTTATCTTTCAACCACTTAGTTTAAAGAAAAAAGTATTGTCTTTTGGAGTTTATAAATGCAGTCTTCACTTAAATATATACTGGCCATTGCCTCGACCATCGCGCTGAGCCAATCGCAAGCAGAGATGGTTCAGTCATCATTTACCAATGATAATGATAACTCTCGCCTAGCTGCGCGTGTCTTGAATAAAGATGCTCAAGGCTTCAACTCACACTTCTCAAATTTAAATAGCCTTTCAATCACTGAACGTTCAGGCGATAAAATTCGTCGCGAAACAATCGCTGCAAAAATTGAGATCCCTGAAGAAGAGCCTTCAGTGATTGAAAAGTTAAATACTGTTGCATCAAATACAGTCCGTAAGTTTAGTCAAACGGGTATGGCTTCTTGGTATGGTCGTCAGTTCCACGGTCGTAAAACAGCAAGTGGTGAAACATTCGATATGAATGCATTAACTGCAGCTCACCGTAGCTTGCCGCTAAACTGCTTTATTCGTGTAACGAATAAAACCAATGGTAAAAGTGTTGTGGTTAAAGTAAATGACCGCGGTCCATTCCACGGTAACCGTGTACTCGATCTTTCTTATGGTGCTGCTAAGCAACTGGGTATTACCAATGCAGGGACTGCAAAAGTCAGCATTGAACGTATTGATGGACCAAACTCTTAAGATTCTTTCCTACAGCACGCATTTGACAGCAAAGCCACAGTAATGTGGCTTTTTTATTGTCCTATCTTTGCCGAATGTTTTACACAATCGTAAACAGCTCGATCTCCATCATTTGATCCCTCCCAGATGCTTAGTTTGAATAAGATGCGAAATCTAATCGATCCGATTTTTTGAAGTGAGTGTGCTCACATTTTTACAGCGGTGGAAGACTAGCAGAATTAAATATTTTCTCAGCTCATTCTTATCTGATCAAAGCCAATTTTCTACCCACCCTGAACTGTAGTTTTAAGCATTCGTCAAATTAAAATGATTTTATGAATTACCTAGTAAATTAAGCGCTATTTTTGCGATATTAGATTCATTATTGCCCTGCTTGTTTTTGTATAATTAGGGCAGTTTTATAAACCAAAACTCAAAAGAAAACCTTCTTATTTCTTCAAAGTTCTCAAACCCTGCCTCATTTGCTCTATTTTCAACTTTTTTAGTTTCCCAATCGAAGCCACACCAATTTGATAGACATAGAAAAAATCGCAAATGGTGAGCATTTAGAGCAACACAAATTTAAATGCAATGAAAAAGATCGAGATCTCACACTTTTTCATGCTTTTTTCGGTCTTTTATGGGCCTATTTGCTGATGAAATGCTAGAAATCGAATAACAGATTCAGACTGTAAAAAAATCCTAAACTCAGCAAAATACTGAGCAATAATTTTCTCGTCAAAAGAGTAATTAACAGCGTAAAAATTGCCCCATAAAAATAACTATTTTGAAGTATCCCTTTCCAGTGCCCGCCTTCGAAAAAAACCAGTGGCAAACAAATCGAAACCATCAGACAAGGCGCCGCATATTTCAACATGCGTGTCGCAAATTTAGGCAGTCGAATTTGAGTTTTAGGCTCTAAAAATAAATACCGATTAAAAAAGGTCACACAGGTCAAACTCAAAACAAATAACCAGGTCATGTTTTAGTCCTCTGCTTGATCAAAGAGCGCAGCAACCCACATCCCACTAAATCCAGCCAGCAAAATAGCTGATCCAAGCTCGAACCAACTCAAAATCAGCACCATGATCGATGAACTCACCACGCCATAAATTGCAGCCTTATTTTCAATCAGCATCACCGCCATAACCAAGAACACCACCACAATTGAAAATTCTAAGTGGAGAGTTGAAAGATCAGGTACTTTATTTGCAAGCAAAATACCCATTAGACTAAACAACACCCAACTGACATAAAAGCTGAATCCTGCACCCAACATATAGGCATAAGACGGCTTTTCCTTCAGCATCGCGGTGGCGTAGAGTTCATCGGTTAGCAAAAAGCCGATGCTCAGTCTTCTTTTGAGTGACCAAGGCTTCACCTCTTCTCTTAGACTCAGTGCATAAATAAAGTGCTGGCTGGTGAGAAAAAACACGGTGATCAGAATACTCAGTAAAGATGCACCCGTCATGAGCATGCTCAAACTGACTAATTGTGCCGCACCTGCAAACACTAACGCTGACATGCCTACAGCTTGCATGACACTCAGACCCGCATTAATCGCCGCTGAGCCAGCCAATATTCCCCATGGAATAACGGCGACTGAAAGCGGCAACATATCTTGCACACCACGGAAAAAACCTAAACTTTTCTGTTGGATCAATTGCGACTGCACAGCAGACTCCATTTTTCATTTCGCTAGAGTCAATATGCGGCATACCTTAGATGGCTTTCTTGTATGAAATTGCTGTTATTTTAAATTTTATGTGCCAGATATTGTGCTGGTGTACAGCCCAATGCCTTTTTAAAATGACGTGTGTAATGACTCTGATCGGAGAAGCCACACAGTTGTGCTACTGTCGCAATCTCACAACCTTGTTTGAGTAAAGATAATGATTTACGTAAACGAAACTGTATCAACCATGCGTGAGGTGGAAGTCCAGTAAACTTTTTAAATTGACGTAGTAAATGCCAAGGGCTCATCCCCACCACAGCCGCCAACTCAGTAAGTTGGTGCTCTTTTTCAGGTTCCGCAGCAAGTAGCTCTTGTACCAAGACCACTTTACGCTGCGCTTCAGGCAAATCTTTTAATATTTTTTTAGATTGATTATAACGACTTAATAAATAGGCCAAAGTTGAAATATATAAGCTCTGTTTAAACAATGTATTTTTTGGCTGTAACAACAAATCGAACAGCAAATTCAATTGCTCGGCTAATCCTTCATCATGCACCACAGCTTGTGGAAACCACGGCATAGTACCTGCTTCATGAAAAAAATCTTGGCTCACCTCTTGAATCATTTCAGGGGTCGGATAAATTGCCCGATAACACCAACCAGTTTCAACAGCAGAAGAACCCGTATGTACCTCATCAGCATTCACTAAAATAATATCGCCTTGCGGCGCAATATGCTGATTCCCTGTGCGCAAAAAGGACTGCGCACCTTCATCAATTAAACCAATACAATAGCCTTCATGGGTATGTTTTGAAAACTGCGTATGTTGATAGGAGGCTTTTAACATTTCAAGACCATCAAGTTCTTGAACATGATGGTAATTTACAAATTCACTGGGTCTGATTTCGTGCATGAGTTGACCTCTCCTGAACACTCAGCATACTGCGATTCAGCAAAACGTATAGAACAAAATTGCTCTACTACTGATAGGTTTTCCCCTGGTGTTTTAACCAACCACCTTCATGGCGCTGTTGTGGATCGTGATGTGTCCAGTGGATCACCCCGCCTTTTTCACTATATTCGTATTCACCATTGAAACCAACGGTATCGCCTTTTTGTAAGCGCTCAATGCGTGGTGCCAAATCAATATTATGTGCAACCAAAACCGTCATTGCATTAGGGAGTTCTACAATAAATTTTTGATGACGAGAACCGTCATTATCATCCTTAAGCACAGCCACAACACGCCCTTGTGATTGAACTTGAATATTACTTTTCCGGCTTTGAAACGCTTGGGCAATTTTTGTTGTGCCATCAAGCACTTGATTTTGCGGTTGACTGGTCTGTGTAGTGGGTTCTACCGTGACTGATGGTGTCGATGTTTGTAATTGATTTTCTTGAAGATCGATTCCGAAATATGCAGCAATCAAAAGTACGATCACCGCACCAATACTCAGGTTGGTTTTGTTGGCCACTTATCTACTTCCCCCGTTTTATTTTTATTAATTGTATAAAAAAAGCCCCAAAGGGGCTTTTTTTACTCAAAATAATTTTTCAATTATTTTGCAGCAGCTTGAGCAGCAGCAACTTCTTCAGCGAAAGAAAGTTCAGCTTTTTTCTCAATACCTTCACCCACTTCAAAGCGAGCGAATTGAACAACTGTAGTACTAGTTGCTTTAAGAACGTCAGCAACTTTCTTGTCGTTGTCGATTACGTACATTTGACGATCAAGAGCAACTTCGTTCAAGTATTTCTCAACTGAACCAGTTACCATTTTCTCAACGATGTTTGCAGGCTTACCAGATTCGATTGCTTTAGCTTCAGCAATTTCTTTCTCTTTAGCGATAAGTTCAGCAGATACACCTTCAGCAGAGATAGCAACTGGGTTGAATGCAGCAACGTGCATTGCAATACCTTTACCAGTCGCAGCATCACCTGTGTAAGATACAACAACACCGATTTTTAAACCGTGTTTGTAAACTGCAAGGTTTTCGCCTTCAATGATTTGAGCACGACGAACTTGGATGTTTTCACCGATTTTTTGAACAAGTGCAATACGCGCTTCTTCTACAGTTGCACCATCTTCAAGTTTCAATTCAGCAATTTTAGCAGCATCAGTTTCGCCAGCAGCTAACGCAGCAGCAGCAACTTGAGCAGAGAAACCAGCAAAGTTTTCGTCTTTAGCAACGAAGTCAGTTTGGCAGTTTACTTCTAAAAGAAGCGCTTTGTTACCGTCTTGAGCGATAGTGATTGCGCCATCAGCTGCAATGTTACCCGCTTTTTTAGCCGCTTTAGCTTGACCAGATTTACGAAGGTTATCAATCGCTAATTCGATGTCACCATTCGCTTCTGTTAATGCTTTTTTACATTCCATCATTGCAAGACCAGTACGATCGCGCAATTCTTTAACCATGCTTGCTGTAACTGCAGTCATGTCAATCTCCTAAATACGGTAGAAAATGAATTCTTTTTAGAACAGAAACGGCCCAGAGCTGTCTCTTGGGCCGTCTGCATACATGACGCTTACTTTGCCACCATCACATGTCGCAAAAATGACAAGCTTACGTCAAACGCATTAAGCCTCAGGAGCTTCTTTAGCTTCTTCAACTTTAGCTTGTGCATTTGCTTGTGATTGAGCATATTCTTTACCAGCAAGAATCGCATCAGCCATAGCAGAAGCATACAAAGTAACTGCACGGATCGCATCGTCATTACCCGGAATAACGTAGTCTACGTTGTCTGGGTTAGAGTTTGTATCAACGATACCGATTACAGGAATACCAAGGTTTTTAGCTTCTTTAATTGCAATTGCTTCGTGATCAACGTCGATTACGAATAATGCGTCAGGTAAACCACCCATGTTCTTAACGCCGCCTAAAGCGCGTTCAAGTTTTTCCATCTCACGAGTACGCTCTAAAGCTTCACGTTTAGTAAGCTTAGCGAAAGTACCATCTTGAGATTGAGTTTGAAGGTCTTTAAGACGGTTGATAGATTGGCGAAGTGTTTTCCAGTTCGTCAACATACCACCTAACCAACGGTGATCAACATATGGTTGACCAGCACGTTGTGCTTGTTCACGGATGATGTTAGAAGCAGCACGTTTCGTACCAACAAACAATACTTTATTCTTTTTGCTAGCAAGGTTGTTAACAAAGTTCAAAGCATCATTTAACGCAGGAACAGTGTGCTCAAGGTTGATGATGTGAATTTTGTTACGCGCACCAAAGATGTATTGACGCATCTTTGGGTTCCAGAAACGTGTTTGGTGACCGAAGTGTGCGCCTGCTTGAAGAAGGTCGCGCATGCTTACGTTGTAATCTGCCATTTTCT
Organism: Acinetobacter sp. P1332; assembly: GCF_044057475.1. Classification (NCBI taxonomy): domain Bacteria; kingdom Pseudomonadati; phylum Pseudomonadota; class Gammaproteobacteria; order Moraxellales; family Moraxellaceae; genus Acinetobacter; species Acinetobacter sp. P1332. Next base: position 993,157 of record NZ_CP171157.1, on the reverse strand, counting down.
TTACCTTAAAGTTTGGGTTAGGCCTCCATATATCCGCATCCTCCACCCTAACGGGCACCCAGAGAAATGTGTCGATATATGTGCGGATTTTATTGCCCCATCGCACAAAGCCCGTGAAATTTATTCACGAAAAAGCATTTGATAAAATGGGCGGCTATTTATACCATAGTCACACACAAATTTCCAAAAGTTTTTAGAGATCATGAACAGTACTTACGAAGCACCCCGTCGACTCATCAAAAGCGCTGAAGACATCGAAAAGATGCGTGTGGCTGGACGACTGGCGGCTGAAGTCTTGGATATGATCAAGCCACATATTAAACCAGGTGTGACTACACTTGAGTTAGATACGATTTGTCACGATTATATTGTCAATAAACAAGACGCGATTCCAGCATGTTTAGGTTACGGTGCAGCACCGGGTCGCCCTGCTTTCCAACATGTGATTTGTACTTCTGTAAACCATGTGGTCTGTCACGGCATTCCTTCAGATGCAAAAGTGTTGAAAAAAGGTGATATTTTAAATATTGATGTGACGGTCATTAAAGATGGTTTCCACGGCGATACCAACATGATGTACATCGTGGGTGGCGAAACTTCTATTCTTGCGAATCGTTTATGTAAAGTGGCACAAGAAGCAATGTACCGTGGAATAGCAACAGTGAAGCCGGGTTCAACCATTGGCGACATTGGTCACGCCATTCAACAATATGTCGAATCGGAACGTTTTGGTGTCGTGCGTGAATATTGTGGTCACGGTATTGGGACTGTGTTCCATGACGAACCTCAAGTCTTACACTATGGTCAGCCAAACTCAGGCATGATTTTAGAAGAAGGCATGACCTTTACCATTGAGCCAATGGTCAATGGTGGTGACTGGAAAACTAAATTACTGGGGGATAAATGGACGGTAGTGACCAAAGACCATAGTTTGTCTGCACAGTATGAACATACGTTGTTGGTCACTAAAAACGGGGTTGAAGTGTTAACTGCACGTCCTGAAGAAGATTTATCACGCTTTCAGTCTTAAAATGCTGTCATTGGCATGAAATATGATGCCATCTGTCAAAAAGACCACCTTCTGGTGGTCTTTTTTATGGCTGAGCAAATATTGGATTTGAAATTTATTCTTTATTTTACAAACATTTATAATCAAAAAATACTCAACAGTAGCGCTCTATTATATTCATTCATCTGTAACAAAGATTGCAAGCAAGTAACACGATCACACAAAACAGGTTTTGACATTCACAAATGTCAAAAACACATGTCCTTCAAAAACAACAGCTTTATCGTAGCAGCAACCTTAATAATACGCTCTATAAAAACGAATAGCTAATTTGGACATGGAGTCCCAGAATGAAAAAAACATTGCTTTGTGTAGCAACGTCTATTGCTGCTTTACCTATGCTCACACATGCAGATTCACCTTATTTTAGTCTACAAGATGGTGATGGATTTAAACGCTTTTCTGTATCGGTCGGTGCTTTACATGTCATGCCACAAGGTAAAGCCCAACCTTTCCGAGTTAACACATCGGTTAAAGAAGGTGAAACTGCAAAAGTTGGAGATATCAAAGCACAAACGGTGCTCGACAATATCAAGCCAGGAAGTAGCGTCAATCCTCTCTTAAAGGCTACTATTGATGGGCTAGCTTTAATTAATGCTGATGTCCCCTCAGCACTAAGTGGAACTGCTGAAATCCGTGGACTCAGTCAATGGGATAATCCAGGTACAGGTTTAGAAGCCGACGATGTCACCACATTGGGCATCATGACCAATTACTTTTTTACCGACAATATTTCTTTTGAAATGAAAGCTGGTATTCCGCCTAAAGTTGATTTACAAGGTAAAGGAAAAATTTATGCACCTTTTTCAGCAACTGCAACACCTATGGGCGGAGCTTTAGGCAATTTAGAACTTGAAAATGATATTTTCATTACCGATTTGGAAGCACACGGCCCTGCGGCATCTGCACGTGCATGGACACCTGCTTTCGAGTTCCAATATCACTTTGGTAAAACAGGGGTGAATAAATTCCGTCCGTATGTCGGTGTTGGAATGATGTATGCCTACTTTAATGAGCTGGAAATTAACCCACAAACTGAAAAAGACTTGATTGCAGCAGGCCATATGATTGCCAATATTAAAGAAGGCAATGCTGGCGCATCACTTGAAGGGAAAAAAAGTTCAGCCAATCCCAAAGTTAAGCTAGAAGCAACCGATGCCTTCGCCCCTATTGCAACCGTCGGTTTCACCTATGACTTTAATGATAAATGGTTTGCTGTCGGTTCCGTGTCCTATGCTCATCTTAAAAATGAAACCACGATCACCGTCAAAGATGCTACGCACGGTGAACTAATCAAATCTACAGCCGATATTGAAATTAACCCCATTCTGGCTTATGCAGGTGTCGGCTACCGGTTCTAAGCTTCAAACAACTACCAAAAAGACGACACCAAGTCGTCTTTTTTCATGAATATTCATTGTTTTTATTGATCAAATAGTCAATTTTTTATCATCGCTTTCAGCAAATAATTCACTTAATATAGCGAACTCTAAGCTCATTTTTTGGTTGAAATATGTCAGAAACTCGTTTTTCCAAACCGCTGATTTATATGCTCATTGGAAGTGCAATAATTCTGGCATTATCACTGGGTGTCCGACATGGCTTTGGACTCTACCTTGTGCCTATGAGTGATGAGTTTAGCTGGGGACATAATGTTTTTAGTCTAGCGATTGCGATGCAAAACCTGATTTGGGGCGCTGCGCAGCCCTTTACAGGCGCATTAGCAGATAAATATGGCTCTAAAATTGTGGTTGCCGTCGGTGGTGTGTTGTATACCATTGGTTTGCTGCTCATGGCAGTCAGCTCTACGGGTTGGTTACTCAACTTAAGTGTCGGTCTTATTTTGGGCCTAGCATTATCTGCGACCTCTTTCTCTGTATTATTATCCGCGGTGGGTCGTGCTGCACCGCCTGAAAAACGTAGCCTTGCTATGGGTATTGCCAGTGCAGCGGGTTCTTTTGGGCAGTTCATTATGCTGCCGTCAACCTTACTGCTGTTACAAAACTTTGGCTGGTCTGCGGCGTTGGTCGTTAGTGCACTTTTAATTGCGATGATTGTTCCGCTGGCTTGGATGCTCAAAGCTCCCGCCTTTGTTATACCGAATGCTTCAACCAACCAAGTTCAGCTCAGTTTTAAAGATATCTTAGTGATTGCGAAAAACCATAAACCATTTTGGTTCCTATCACTCGGTTTTTTAGTCTGTGGCTTCCAAGTGGTCTTTATCGGTATCCATTTACCTGGCTATTTGATTGACCATGGTTTTAATGCAACCACAGGAACTGTTTTCTTAGCGTTGGTCGGTTTATTTAATATCGTTGGCACTTACACTGCGGGTTGGCTAGGTGGGAAATATTCTAAACCAAAGTTACTGATGGGCTTATATGGGCTCAGAGGCATTGCGATTATTGCCTTTTTGATGCTCCCACTCAGCACAGTCACCATCTATAGCTTTGGTGTGGTGATGGGTTTATTATGGTTATCTACAGTGCCTTTAACCAATGGTATTGTGGCCAATATGTTTGGTATTAAATACCTCAGCATGCTGAGTGGCATCGTGTTCTTTACCCATCAAGTTGGTTCATTTTTCGGTGGATGGCTGGGTGGTGTGAACCATGACGTGACAGGTAATTATGACTTGATTTGGCTGTTTTCCATTATTCTGAGTGTTTTTGGCGTACTGGTACATTTCTTTGTCGATGAAAAGGCGGTTGTCCATGACTAATTCATTTTTATGGCTCAAGTGTGGTATCGGCATTAGCGTCGTTGCTTTGTTTGTTCTGGCAATTAGCCTTTGGCTGAATACGCCTGATCTGTTTGAGTATTTTAATCAGGCATTTTGCGCACATTAAATCTGCATATTTTGAGCTCAATATTTCATTATAAAAGAAAAGCAATACAATCAATAAATTATTGTTTTTTTAAATTTTTTCATAATTTTAGAACTTCTTTTAATTTTAAGATTACACATATTTTGATTACATTTTCTCTAGACCCTATATCTAGAGAAAATAATCAAAATGACCGCACTAACCCAACTTTCACAAGCGATTTATGATGCTCCGCGTTGGCATCAGGCTAAACAATTTCAAAACCCAGAAGAAATACAAATTATCCCACTGGCGGAAGAAGCCTTAGGTGCTATGGTTTTTGGTTTAGATGCCCGTAAAGCCCAAGCAGGAGAGACCATCTATCGCTTAAAACAAGCTTTGGCTGAACATCTGATTTTAATTTTTAAAAACCAAACTTTGGATGATCTGCAATATTTAGCCTTTGCCAGCTATTTTGGTTCTATTTTCCGCCCAAGTGCAGACAATCCTGTGCTGGCTAGCCAGACTGACACTGGTGTTCCACCCGATGTGGTTCCTGTTTCCAATGCGGTCGGTCAAGGCAACTACACCGGCCATGGCGAACTCACCCCACATGCCGATCACCAGTGGACACCGCTTCCCTCTTTTGGCTCTCTGCTCTATGCCCTTGAGCTTCCTCAAGACGGCGGACAAACCTCTTGGTTCAATACCATCAAAGCTTATGATGCACTTCCCGATGACGTCAAAAAGCAGATCGACCAGCTACAGCTGATTACTTATAACCCATTCGTCCGTGCGCAAAGTAATACAGGCAATACGGGTTATGGAGACAGCCCTTATTATCGCTTTAAAGATCAACCCATTTTAGGTCATGCCTATCCTCATCCCTTAGTCCGCACACATCCAGAATCTGGGCGTAAAGCGCTTTGGCTCAATACCCGTTCGGAAGTTGAATTACTCAATGTCGATGATAGCGAAGGCAGTGAACTGATTGCTGCCCTCCGTGCGCACATCCTCAAACCTGAGTTTCGTTATGAACATCACTGGGAAACTGGAGATATTGTCTTTTGGGATAATCAGGTGACACTACATTCACGTCGTCCCTTTCCTGTCGATCAACGTCGCTTACTCAAACGTATTAGTCTTGCAGGTGGACGTCCTTACTAAGCGATAAATAAAATGAATAATTGATTGGTATGACACCAAAATGTCACGATTGTTTTAGATAATCTGTTAAAAAACCAATAAAAAAGCCCATCGTTTGATGGGCTTTTTTATTTCTATGACTTAAGCATTGCGTTTCGCAAAATCATCCATAAAATTCACTAGCGCTTGAACGCCTTCTAGTGGAACTGCGTTATAAATACTTGCGCGCATCCCACCAACTGAGCGGTGACCCGCAAGATTCAACAAATGGTTTTCTTCAGCTTCTTTAAGGAAAAGTTTTTCTAAGTCTGGATTCGCCAAAGTAAACGGCACATTCATAATTGAACGGTTTTGCACAGCAATTGGGTTTGCATAAAAATCACTTGCATCGATATAACCATAAAGCAGTTTTGCCTTTTCAAGGTTCACTTTATGGATCGCCTCAACACCACCTTGTTCAAGCAACCATTCAAACACTAAACCTGATAAGTACCAAGCATAGGTCGACGGTGTATTGACCATCGAATCATTCTTCGCTTGCGAAGCGTATTTCAAAATGCTTGGAATTTCAGGTTTGGCTTGATCTAGCAGATCTTCACGAACAATAACCAAGGTTAAACCCGCTGGGCCAATGTTCTTTTGCGCGCCTGCATAAATGATACCAAATTTAGTCACATCAACAGGTGCAGACAAAATACTTGAAGACAGGTCTGCAACCAATGGCGCATTGGTTTCTGGAATAGCCGAAAACTGAAGACCACCAATCGTTTCATTGTCTACATAATGCACATAAGCCGCATCTTGAGATAAGTTCCAAGTGCTTGAGTCTGCAATGGCAAGTTTTCCATCAATTTGCGTACCCGCTTCAATGACGTTGATATCGCCATAGCGCTGCGCTTCTTTCAGTGCTTTCTCAGACCAAATTCCAGTATGGATATAGTCCGCTTTGCTGTTTTTACCCAACAAATTTAAAGGAATCGCGGAGAACTGAAGTGAAGCACCACCTTGAAGGAACAAGACTTTATAGTTCTCTGGAATGTTCATGAGTTTACGTAAATCTGCTTCTGCTTTTTCAGCCACAGCAACATAGTCTTTACTACGGTGACTCATTTCCATGATGGAAAGACCCTTGCCTTGCCAATCAAGCATTTCAGCTTGTGCTTTTTCTAAAACGGCAGTAGGTAATGCAGCAGGACCAGCACAGAAGTTGTACGCGCGCATGATTTTTCCTTTCAAAGTGAAACACAATAAAATGATGGCATTTAACCACAGATAGCCAGTGCTTGCAGTAAATTCAACTGAAAATATTTCAATGTAATCTCACCTTTACAGTCAAAAACTCAATCAAGATCAACGATTCAGTTTTAACTCAGCACTGCTCAATCAATTACAGCAGCGCTGTCCCATTCACCTAAGCTCAAACGAAAGCATTTCCTTTGCTTAAAAATGTCGCTAATCTATTGATATACATTTGCAAATTAAACAATTCAGTAACTGAGTCAGCATTCAGAACAGTTAGATTATGCGTATAATGTGCAAAAACATAGAAAAGAGTCGTGCTCATGCTACAAAGACTATTCAACATGCTTAATACACCAGCCAATCAACATGCTTAATACACCAGCCAACAAATACTTATTGCGTACATCACTGCCATCAATCTTGTCATTAAGCATGTTCGGTCTCAGTCTCGGAATCAGCTCGACAACTTTTGCTGCATCAATCAGCTATCAACAAGCTGAGCAAAGTGTGTTACAAGACTCGTTTAGCACACAGGCCTCCCAAGCCTTACAACAAGCCTCAAAACTAGAAGCTGAAGCTGTCAAAGGTTTGGGGCTACCCCGTATCGATCTGAACGTACGTGCCTATGCTTTTCATAATGAGCTCGATGTGCCTCTGGGTGCACTCAAAAATAATTTAGAACACACACTGACTGATGGTGTAGCCACGAAAATTGATGAGTGGCAAAACACCTATCCAAATTTGGGCGATTTAAGTGGTTTAGAGCAAGGTATTGATCAAACCATCCACAAAGGTGTGGGACTTATTCCGAATAGCTCGCAAATTACCTTAGAAGATCAAGTCATACGCCCAACCATTTCTGCAATGATGCCGCTTTATACAGGCGGATTAACCTCAAGTGCGAAACAAGTCGCCAAAATCAAAGCAAAACGTAGCGAACTCAATACAAAACAACAGCAAGACCTACAACGCTTTGAACTGATTCAAGCCTATTTCAATGTTCAACTGCAAAAACAGTTACTCGCGTCTAGCCAATATAATTGGCATGCGATGCAAAAACACTATGACAATGCACTTAAACTTGAACAACAGGGCTTTATTAGTAAAGGCCAGCGCATGCAATTTGAAGTGGCAAAAAACAATGCACAGCGCAGTGAACAAGCCAGTCAGGCCAATTTAAAAGCCAGTTTATTTCAACTGAATAACCTTTTGCAAAGCAGCCAAATTACTGAGCTCACCACACCACTCTTTATTAACAGTACCCAAAACCAAGATCTGAATACCCTACTCAGGTCATATGCAGATCAATCGGCTTTAGTACAAAAACTGCAAATGGACACCCAACTGGCACAAGCCAATGTCACCGCACAAAACGCCGCCAAGAAACCACATATTTTTGCCTTTGGTGAATACAGTCTAGACGATAAAAATAACTGGATCGTTGGCTTAGCCGCACAGTACAATCTGTTCTCAGGCATTGATAAAAACAAAAATGTCCAAGCAGCAGAGTTACAACGCTACGCTTCTGAACTGATGACAGCACGGACTAAACAAGAAATTGAAAATGTGATTTATAAATCGTATAGCGAAGCCACCACAGCGCAGCAAAGTGATCAGTTATTACAGCAAAATATAAAAGCAGCGCAAGAAAATTTACGTATACAAGAACTGTCCTTTAAAGAAGATATGGGAACAGCGACCCAAGTGATCGATGCACAAAATATGCTCAGTGCTTTAAAAGCAGAAACCGCACTGAATGCCTATAAATATGTCATGTCACTGGCGACGTTTCTACAAAGTCATGGTTCGATCCATCAGTTCCAAACCTATCTTCTGCAACCCAATACGCGATTTATTCGTTAATTCTTTGATGAGAGCCATTTAATGAATCAAGATCAAAACCAATCTGATCCGCAAAAACCTGAAAAACAAGAAGATCAAGCGGTGCCATCAACAGAGGAATTAACCACAAATGATACTCAAGAGCAGGTACAAGCTGAGACCGAACAGACTAAGCCAGCATCAGCCAATACAAACACCGAGCAAAAGTCCAAAGCAATCAAGCTGATTGGGGGGCTTGCTCTCATCATTCTATTCATCGTGATTGCTTTTGGACTGTGGAAGGCCTATCAACCCAAAACGGTTGAAATCCAAGGTCGGGTTGAGGCAGAAACGATCCATGTTAGCACCAAAGTGCCCAGTCGAATTGATGAAATTTATGTACATGACGGACAAAAGATCAGTAAAAACCAAGAACTCGTTCGACTGTATAGCCCTGAAGTCGATGCCAAAAAACAGCAAGCATTGGCCAGCTTACAGGCTGCTTTAGCACTCCAGTCCACTGCTGACCGTGGCTCTCAGGAAGAAAATATTGCGAGTTTATACGCCAACTGGCAAGCACTGAAAGCACAGCAAACTTTGGCACAAACCACCTATCAACGTGGTGCAAACTTGTACCAACAAGGTGTCATCTCACGCCAACGTCGCGATGAAATGCAAGCCGCGGCACAATCAGCCGCTCAAATGACAGAAGCAGCATATCAACAATATGCTCGGGCTGAACGTGGCAGCACCCCACAGCAAAAAAGTTCAGCAGATGCGCAAGTGCAAATTGCAAAAGCAGCTGTTGCTGAAGTCAATGCGCTTGAAGCTGAAACCAAACTACTCTCACCCATTGACGGTACTGTCTCTAAAACTTATGGCAAACCCTCCGAATTGGTAGCGATGGGGGTGCCGATTGTGAGTATTATTCAAGATCGCGAGCTTTGGGTATCACTGAATATTCGTGAAGACCAATACGCCAACATCTATCAAGCAAAACAAATTGAAGGCTTTATTCCAGCCTTAAATCTACATACCAACTTTAATATTAAGAATATTGATGCCGAAGGCGAATTTGCCACCATTAAGACCACACGCCAAACAGGAGGCTATGACATTCGTAGCTTTAAAGTTCATTTGACGCCTGCGCAAGCCATTCCAGACCTAAAAGTTGGCATGAGTGTGTTGTTTAAAGTCAAAGAGATCAAATAATGCTAAGCGGGCTACTGCGGGAACTGAACTATTTACTGAAGCATAAGTGGGATCTATGTTTAGTCACGCTTGCCCCACTGTTTATTATCGTGCTGTTTTCCAGCATGTTTGCCCAAGGTAAACCCGAACATTTGCCTATTGCGATTATTGATCAGGACCAAAGCGAGCTCAGCCAAAACATACAGCGCTACTTAAAACTCAACCATACTTTAGATGTCGTCATCGTCAGTGATCAAAATACCGAAGTTGAAAAGTTGCTGAACCAAACCAAAGTTTGGGGTTACGTCAGTATTCCCAATGGCGCCGAACAACGTTTTGTTCAAGCTAAAGATGCTGAAATCAGCATCGCCTATAACCAAAGTTACTTTAGTGTGGGGAACACCATTTCATCAGCCATGTTACTCAGCACAGTTGAAGCAATGGCAGACTATGCTGGTGAAAGCTATTTAGAAAATACGATCCCTTATTTAGATGTACCTACACCACACGTTAAAATTTCGACCTTATACAACCCAAATTTGAGTTATGAGTTCTATTTAGAACCCTTTATGATTCCTGCAATTTTGCATTTACTACTCTGCTGCTGTGTCGCATTTTCAGTCGGTCAAGAATTTAAGTTTCATACAGCGCAAAATTGGCTAAACAACCAATCTGCTTTTAAAGCCATCCTCTCTAAGAATCTGACCTATGTACTAATTTTTAGCTTATGGACATGGGCGTGGATGTTTTGGCTGATTGAGATTCGCGGCTGGTTTGTTGCAGGTCAACTTTGGTTGATCATGTTGGCACAGCTTTTATTTTATAGTGCCTATGCCTTGATCAGTAGTACCATTGTTTTAGCCACCAATAACTTATCCAAAACCTTTGGTTTAATTGCTGTGTACGGCGGCTCATCACTCAGTTTTGCAGGAGTGACCCTCCCCTTAAATAACGCACCACTATTTACCAAATTTTGGGCCAATATTATCCCTTACACACCTTATGCCAAACTACAAACCGAACAATGGGTCATTGGTAGCCCAATCAGTTCATCGCTGTTGCCTTTACTCATACTTATCCTCTATGTGGTCTTTTACGTTGTGACCTCTGTCCTGCTGCTCAAAAAAAGAATCAAAGGAGCAGTATCATGAAGTCATTTTTGCACTATTACTTCAAGACATTTAAAGACATTATCGCCAATCAGTCGATTTTAACCACGCTCATCCTCTCGGTGATTTTCTATAGTGTTTTCTATCCGACTGCCTACAAAGCACAGCAAGCAGAAGCTTTGCCCATTGTGATTGTGGATGAAGAACAAAGTACCGTGACCAATAACATCATTCAGCAAGTTTCGCTCAGTCCAAATGTTGAAGTGAAGGCTGTGACGGGCAATTTCCTCGATGCTGAAAATATGATTAAACAACAGCAAGCCGATGGTATTTTGCTCTTACCCGAAAATCTTTCCAATAGTCTTCGGCATGGCGAAGTCGGTGGGATTGGGCTCTATCTCAGCGCGGCAAACTTTTTAAAAACCAAGCAAATTGGACTAGGTCTGGCCACCTCAATTGAAAATACTGTACGTGAGCATGTGGAAAAATTTGGCAATATTTCGCACTTTTCTCCAGCCATTTCCATTCATCAAACGCCGCTTTTTAACACCATGTCGGGTTATGGCAGTTATATTTTCCCCGCCATTGCTCCGCTGATTATTCATCAAACCATCGTGCTCGGTTTAGGAATGTTATTGGCCGGATACCGCGAACAGAAATGGCGACCAACGACGACAGAATTTTTTGCGATTTTTTGCGCCATTCTGACCATTGGTATGCTCGGTTGTTTATATTTATTTGGCTTTATTTATTGGTTAAATGACTACCCACATGGAGGAAATTTTAGTGGCATGTTACTGGCCGTGCCGATTTTTATAGGCTGTATCGTGGCTTTAGGCATGTTGATTTCAACATTTTTCGATATGCCTGAGCGTGCAGGACATGTCATTGTATTTACCTCTATTCCGCTATTTCTACTTTCAGGAACAGCATGGCCACACGCCGCAATGCCGGTTTGGATGCAACACTTGGGCAATGTTTTGCCATCGACCCAAGGGATTCAAATGTTTATTCAACTGAACCAAATGGGTGTACCAACTGCACTTATTCTGTCGAAACTACTCTATCTCTTTGTGTTTGGTATAGTTTGCGCAGCATTTGCTTATTGGCGTCTCAAGCATCGCTAAATTTTAGAACGTATTGATAGCAATCCTATCCATTTAATCCGTTGAAGCCCCATAAAGTTTGACATCAAAGCTGCGAATTTTTGTGCTTCCGCCGGCTTTGTCAAAACCAACATCATATTGAACTAGGTTTTTATTGCTATAAGCATACTCATAGGTAACTGCATACAAACTTGGTTTTTCTGTCGATTTTTCAATATGTTTCGATACAATTTTTTGAGTCGTTATGGCTTGTTTAGGAATCGATTTTGCAAATTTGCGCATGTCTTTTTCATGAGTTTTAAATTTACGCTGTAACTCTGGCTCAAAATAAGTATATAGCTGCGGAAAATCGCCCTGAGTAAAGGCTTGATAAGCCTGCTGAGCTGCTTTCTCTTGAGCAGGACTCGGATTTGGGATCGAATCCAATGCCTGTTGTCCCAATTTATCACACGCTGTTAAAGCCAACGCACAACTCAAAACCAGTAATTTTGCTTTCATAAAATCTTATCCACCACTCGGTCATCGCCAACACGAAAAAGGACGCCGAAGCGCCCTTTTCTTTTTCATTCAGTTAGTCTTCGTTCGATGTGTTGGTATCTGTTGTATTTTCAAATGCATCTACATTTACTTCGTCAACCACAGTTTCTTCAGTTGTTTCAATAGAAGCATCTAAAATATCATCTTCGACTTCAACTGCTTCAACAGCAACGACACCGACCAAGATTTCTTCATTACCTAAACGAATCAGACGTACACCTTGTGCATTACGACCCGTTCTAGCAACTTCAGAGGCACGAGTACGAACTAAAGTACCGCCATCAGAAATCAACATCAACTCTTTAGATTCATCAATGGCAACCGCACCAACCAACTCACCGTTACGTTCAGATGTTTTGATTGCAATGACGCCTTTACCACCACGTTTCTTGGTTGGGAAGTCATCAACTGGCGTACGTTTCCCATAACCATTTGCAGAAGCACACAGTACTTCGCCAGTTTCAGGCACAACAACCAATGAAACAATACGGCTCGCCACACTTAAATCAGAAGATTCTTCATCATCTGAATCTGTGTCGGTTTCACCATCATCTTCGGCCTGAGCTGCAGCTAAAGTGACGCGCATACCACGTACCCCTTTTGCAGTACGTCCCATCACACGTGCATCAGTTTCAGAGAAGCGAATTGCTTTACCTTCATTTGAGAACAACATGATTTGCTGTTCGCCATCGGTGATTGCAACACCAATCAAGGTATCTTCTTCTTTCAGCTCAATTGCACGTAAACCGTTTGAACGAACATTACTAAATTGCTCTAATTCAACACGCTTGACTGTACCAGATGCTGTTGCCATAAATACAAAGAAATTCTTACGCATTTTCTCTGCAAGATCAGCAAATTCAACAACGGTTTCATTGTCTAAATCAGTTGTTGAAAGCTCAACACCCAACTCTTTCAATTGCTTACGTAATGCATCAGAGAGTTCATCAGCATCTTCAGCCAACTCATCGAATGAAGCTTTTAACGCTTCATAATGCGCGTCGATAATACTATTTTCACGTAATGTCGCGACATTGCTACGCACAAAGTTTTTGAACTCAGCTAAGCGTTCTTTAAATTTCTTCGGCGCATCAATCACAGGAAGAATTGCTGTGATTGTCTCATCGGCATCTAGTGGCAATAAGTTCACCATTGGGCGACCTTTTGAACCACGCGATGCTTGAGGCACTTCAAACACTCTCAGGCGATAGACTTTACCAACATTGGTAAAGCACAACACTGTGGCATGGTTAGAGGTCACAATCAGATGCTGGATGTAGTCATCTTCTTTCATCGAGGTCGCAGATTTACCACGTCCACCACGACGCTGCGCAGCATAGTCTGAAAGTGGTTGAGTTTTCGCATAACCTGTTTTTGAAACAGTCAGTACCACTTGCTCTTCAGGAATTAAATCTTCACGCGAGAAGTCAATACGAGACTCAACAATTGCGGTACGACGAGCATCGCCGTATTGTTGCAAAATTAAAGCTAATTCTTCTTTAATCACTGCCATCAATAAATTGAAGTCATTTAAAATCGCTGTGAGTTCAGTAATTTGACCTAAAATTTCAGTATATTCAGCTTGTAACTTGTCTTGTTCAAGACCCGTTAAACGGTGCAAACGAAGCTCAAGAATCGCACCAACTTGCGCAGGCGATAAACGATAAATCTGACCATCTAAACCAAACGGACGACTTGGATCTTCACCTTCAATTTCGTCGGGACGTACAGAAACAGAACCTGCTTTTTCAAGCAATGCAATCACATTCCCTGCTGCCCACTCACCTGCTTGTAAACGCTCACGCGCCTCAGCTGGGTTTGCAGAAGTTTTAATGGTTTCAATGATCGCATCAATATTTGCTAATGCTACCGTCAAACCTTCTAAAATATGGCCGCGCTCACGTGCTTTGCGCAACTCAAACATAGTACGACGCGTCACTACTTCTTGGCGGTGACGAATAAATGCCGCAACAATGTCTTTCAAGTTCATTAACTTTGGCTGGCCGTTGTCTAAGCACACCATGTTAATGCTGAAAGAGTTTTCCAACTGCGTGTTTTGGAATAAGTTATTTACCACAACTTCAGCGTTTTCACCACGCTTTAAGTCAATGGCAATACGCATCCCGTCTTTGTCAGATTCATCACGTAGCTCAGAAATGCCTTCCAGTTTTTTCTCTTTCACCAACTCAGCAATACGTTCAATGGTTTTCGCTTTGTTGACTTGATATGGAATTTCTGTGAAAACGATCGTGGTACGACCTGTTTTTTGGTCTTCTTCAAAGTGGTATTTACCACGAATATGCAAACGACCTTTACCCGTACGGTAAGCATCAACAATGCCCGCTTTACCGTAAATAATGCCACCTGTAGGAAAGTCTGGACCCGAAATATATTCCATCAATCCTTCAATTGAAATATTTGGGTTTTCAGCATAGGCCAAACAAGCGTTCACTACTTCAGTCATGTTGTGCGGCGCCATATTGGTCGCCATACCCACAGCAATACCTGTAGTACCGTTAATCAGTAAGTTCGGAATACGCGTTGGCATCACTTGCGGAATACGTTCAGAGCCGTCGTAGTTGTCTTCCCAATCCACCGTATCTTTTTCAAGATCGGCAAGGATTTCATGAGTCAACTTACGCATACGAACTTCGGTATAACGCATCGCAGCTGCGCTATCACCATCGACCGAACCAAAGTTCCCCTGACCATCAACCAATTGATAACGCAAGCTAAAGTCTTGAGCCATACGAACAATGGTTTCATAAACAGCAGAATCACCGTGTGGGTGATATTTACCGATCACATCACCAACCACGCGGGCAGACTTTTTATAAGCTTTGTTGTAGTCATTACCCAATTCGTGCATTGCATAAAGCACACGACGATGAACAGGTTTTAGACCATCTCGAACATCTGGCAAAGCACGAGAAACAATCACGCTCATTGCATAGTCAAGATACGAGTTCTTGAGTTCATCCTCAATCGCAATCGGTCTGATTTCCGATACGCTCATGCATACTCCTTATTCTACAAACGTAAAACCGCTTGCATTTATATGTCGTAAAACTTGCAAAATTATTAGTTCAAAATACTGAACTAAAAACTGAAATATAGCCGCAAATTATAGCATAAACACTCTGATTTTTGTGTCACGTCACAACACTTAATCTCGTTAATTTTCTTTAATTTAGGGGTTATTTTTTACACATGTATAGGATACACATTTACAGCCGATCACATTCCCTATTAACGTTGCGTAAAATGCAAAAAAGCCCTCATTTTTGAGAGCTTTAAGCCATGTCTTGCCTATCTTTGAACTTACTGATCAATCCCTTGCTTATCGCGCTGCATAATATGAAATGCCACCATAAACAAGCCCAGTATTAAAGGAAACTCATATAGCTCCTCCATCAGGTCTTTATAAGCAATCTGATGTAAGAAAATTCCACCATAAATGCGACTGTGTTCAATGCCGTCAGAAATAATCAAACCCAACACCGTGAGCAGCATTGCCCAAGCAGGTATCGTAATGTTCTTCATTTTTATCGCAATCTCATGGCGCAATGGTTTAACCAACAACATAAATACGACTGAACCAATCAAAACCACCGAGATGCCACGAAAATATACTTTTGGGACTTCAGGGAAATAGTCCCTACCCCAACTGGTGCTACGTCCAAACAAAAGCAACCACCACAGCACAGCCCAGATCCAAAAATACTTTTTACCATCAGAAAGACGCATTGGCTGCATGTAAAAATAGCTAAATACAGCAAATATCAATAAAAGTAATGCTTGAATATTTTCGACGCCACGTACAACAGCACCACCTAAAAGTGGAAACTGCAGATCAGCTAAAAATGGAAAAATTAGACACAGAACAGCAAGGATCAGAACAGACCAAGATACACGCGTATCAATCAGCAAGATTACAACTCCCAACTTAACAAAAAATGTTTTGTGTAAGTTAAGCTTAAAAATGGATGGCAAATAGTATCATAAATCTGAATATTCAGATGCACACTCATCTTAAGAAATGCTTAAATTTTCATTATTATTTGCAAAATACAAGGACTTAAAATAACAAAATAAATATCGAGTGATTTTGATTTTTTATAATATTGAGATTGATTTACGCACATAAAAAAACGCTCCTGCACATGACAGCTAAGCATTGCTTAAACTGCTTGCACAAAAGCGTTTTTTGAAACGTTGTCAGGAATTAGATTTTAGATACTAACTCTGGAACAACGGTATTCAAATCACCTACTAACCAGTAATCTGCTACTGCATTGATAGGTGCTTCTTCGTCTTTGTTGATCGCAACGATCACTTTAGAGTCTTTCATACCTGCCAAGTGCTGGATTGCACCAGAGATACCTACAGCGATATACAGATCAGGCGCAACAATTTTACCTGTTTGACCTACTTGCATGTCGTTTGGAACGAAACCAGCGTCAACCGCAGCACGTGATGCACCTTGAGCAGCGCCCAATTTGTCAGCCAATGGATCAAGAACAGTATGGTAGTTCTCACCTGAACCCACACCACGACCACCTGAAACCACAATACGCGCAGCAGTTAATTCTGGGCGTTCAGATTTCACGATCTCTTCAGCAACAAACTTAGAGATACCCGCATCTTTTGCTTCGCTTACAGCTTCAACCGCAGCAGAACCACCTTCAGCAGCAACTGGGTCAAATGCTGTACCACGTACAGTACCAACAATGATTGCTTCATCAGACTGAACTGTTGCAATCGCGTTACCTGCATAGATTGGACGCTTGAACGTATTTGCAGATTCAACAGCAATGATGTCTGTAATCATGCTCACGTCAAGAAGAGCAGCAACACGTGGAAGAATATTCTTACCCGTTGTAGTTGATGCAGCCAATACGTGTTTGAAACCACCTTTAGCAATATCTGCAACCAAAGCTGCAACGTTTTCAGCCAATTGGTTTGCATAAACTGCGTTGTCAGCAAGTAATACTTTGCTTACACCCGCAACTTTTGCAGCAGCATCAGCAACAGCTTGAGCGCCAGAACCAGCAACTAATACAGTGATATCACCACCGATTTTTTGAGCTGCAGCAACAACGTTTAAAGTTACACCATTTAGTGCTTTGTTGTCGTGCTCAGCGATAACTAAAATACTCATGATTTTATCCTTCTGTATTAGATCACTTTCGCTTCATTTTTTAGTTTTTCTACAAGTTCGTCTACAGACTTCACTTGTACGCCAGCTTTACGTTCAGCAGGCGCTTCAACTTTAACTGTTTTAAGTTTAGTTGTTGTAGAAACACCAAAATGAGCAGGAGACTTCGTATCCAGCGGTTTTTTACGCGCTTTCATGATGTTTGGAAGAGCAGCATAACGTGGCTCGTTCAAACGTAAGTCAGTGGTGATGATCGCTGGAAGTGCAAGTTCAACAGTTTGTAAACCACCGTCGATTTCACGAGTTACTTGTACTTTGTCGCCATCAACTTTAACTTCAGAAGCAAAAGTACCTTGACCTGCACCTAAAAGCGCACCAAGCATCTGGCCGACTTGGTTAGAGTCATCATCAATTGCTTGCTTACCAAGAAGAATCAACTGAGGTTGTTCAGCGTCAACAACGCCTTTCAACACTTTCGCAATTTCTAAAGCACCCAGTTGGCTGTCATCAGCTTCAACTAAAATACCGCGGTCAGCACCAAGCGCCATAGCAGAACGGATTTGCTCTTGCGCTTCTTTAGGACCAATAGAAACAACGATGATTTCTGAAACAGTTCCTTTTTCTTTTAAGCGAACCGCTTCTTCCACTGCGATTTCACAGAATGGGTTAATTGACATTTTAACGTTGGTTAAGTCAACACCACTGTTGTCCGGCTTAACGCGAACTTTAACGTTGGCATCAACCACACGTTTTACAGCAACAAGAGCCTTCATGTAATCCTCGGCTGTTTTAGCAAATGTAAATGTTGAGAAAAGTTAGTTTAACTCTTCACTTAAATTTTTTTAGGTGCCCTATCTTGCAATGTGTACGGCATTTCGGTCAAGTCACAATTCACCAAAGAGCTGTAAAAATGCGTAAATTTAGCTGAACGACGCGTTCATACTTTTTTGTACGCACTATATTTGCACAAAATCGCACTCAGATTAAGTTATGATTTTTATTATATTTTTATCTGATTTACATTATTCAAAGATTTGATTTCTTTTCTCTAATATTCACCATCAAATAGATTATTGACTGTCTGTTCACATCTTTATCAGGCTTCACAAATCTGTCATTTAAGATAGATCACACAGCCTTAGATTCAAATACTCATTATTCTAGATATACGATGACACAATATTGCTGCTTTATTAACCATTCTAAAAAACTTCCTCAAAAAAAAAGCATGCCATTTTGACATGCTTCTCTGAGTTTAATTGGCAATCAGCCATGTCGCGGCCAATGCCAGCAAACCACCTGAAGTACCATCAATCCATTTTTGTTTACGTTCATCTATTGGGGACTTCTGTGTCAGTTTTGCAAAAACCAGACTCAAACTACAGTAGACCACAAAAATCATCGCGATAAAAAGTAAAGATAAAATCAAACCTTGACTGACAGTGTTGGCAGATTTGTCGATAAATTGCGGCAAGATCGCAAAATAGATAAGCATACCTTTGGGATTTAATAGTGCAGTAAAAAAGCCTTTTTTGATCAAGTTATTTTCCGTTTTTCGGTCTAGTTGCAATTTTTTAGTACTAAAAACCGACTTTAATAAACCAAAGGCCAAATACAACAAATATGCAATGCCTAACCAGCGGATGGTTTCAAATAAAAGCGGGAAAGACACAATAATGGCAGCAATACCCAAAGCCACTAAAATTGAATGTAGTAAATAGCCTGTACATACGCCGACAGTCGCCATCATGCCTGCTTTTGCATCTTTGCCCATAACTTGAGACAGAATAAATAACATATCTGGCCCAGGTGTAAAAATCAGCGGCAGCACGGTCAGTGCAAAGAGTACATATACAGACATTTCCTTTCCCCTTTCATCCATTAGAAAGTGAAAATTAGTATGTGCGAAATAATACAAAATTGGCTTTCAATTTATTCTATAATAAAACGTATTTTTCAAATTATATTCTAAGATATGAAACAATCACCAAAGTCTGTGCGCATAAAACTTGACCGTATTGATAAAAATATCATTCGCCACTTACAAGACAATGGTCGTATTCAAAATAATGACTTAGCACGAGAAATCGGTCTATCACCGTCTTCATGCCTAAGACGCGTCAAACTATTAGAAGAAGCAGGTGTTATTCAAAATTATACCACAGTGGTCGATCCACAAAAAATTGGCCTTCAACTGATTCTGTTCTCACGTATTTGGCTGGTCGGTCAAGATGCCGAAACCATCGACACCTTTATTGAAGCCATGAAAGAGCTCCCTCAAGTCATGGAATGCTACATTATTTTAGGGGAATGCGATGCAATGCTGAAAGTTGTAGTACCTGATTTAGAAAGTTATCGCGAGTTCCAATCCACACATTTGACCAAAAAGAATGGCATTACCAGTGTCAAAACAGACTTGCCAAGTCAAATCATTAAACAAAGTTTCCAACTCCCACTTGATGAAATCTAATGTCAACGCATTTAAAGTTTGCGATAGAAACGGCGCGTTTACGTCTAAGGGCTTGGCGCGCAGATGACTTTCCTGCATTTGCACAGTTAAATGCCAATGCTCAAGTGATGCGTTATTTTCCTAGTTCACTCACACAAACAGAAAGCGATGCCCTTGCGCAAACGTTTCAGCAATTCATCAATCAAAATGGTTGGGGCTTCTGGGCAGTTGAACTAAAGCATAGTCAGGAATTCATTGGATTTACAGGTTTACATGCTCAACCTGAACGCTTTGATTTTTCACCCTGTGTCGAAATCGGTTGGCGATTGGACTCGAAGTTTTGGCATCAGGGCTATGCTACAGAAGCTGCACGGGCTTGCCTATATTTCGCTTTTTCGGTTTTAGACTTGGATGAGGTTGTTGCTTTTACCGCAGTTCAAAATAGGGCTTCTGAAGCGGTAATGAAACGTCTCGGCATGCAACATCGGGGCTATTTTAATCATCCTAAACTTGATCAAAATAGCCCACTGCTTCGATATACGCTCTATGCCATTAAGCCAACTGACTTTCTAAAAAATCACGATGAATATGACTTAAATCAATCAATTCATATTGTCCAAGATTAAAAATTTTCCAGACTTCAAGAAAGTCGTCTTTTAAATCAATGCTATTTGAGGGTTGTGCAGTCGCTTGCCACTGTAAATCGGAAATCCATAAATAGTATTGCCCAGTCTCTGCATTAAAAGCCTGAACTTTACCTGCTGCATTGACACCTTGAACAAATGCATTTTCAGGCAGTACAGGCTCAATATTGGCTAAACTAATTTCAACAAAGTGTTTGACCTGACGCAAACCATAGCCCGCAAAAATATCTTTTTGCGCGGAGCTGAGTTGATCATACTTTGCTTGTATATCTGAAATCATATACTGACCTATTTTCACATTTGTCATCTTCAATATAAGCTTAAATCTACCGTTTCATTAAACTGGAACATTAAGCCCATCCTCTTTTAAGTTTATACTCTATTTTTTGCCGATTTATTATTCTACAAAAGTTCATAATCACACTTTTTCTAACAAAAGTGAGCGATCATTGCTACTTATTGATCTAGTTGATTCAAGCAAGAATAATGCCAAATCTCACAGTCCATCCTAGCGCTTTCATAGATATCCCCTAATGTGTTTACGCCGTTTGTTCTGACCTTTGGCATATAACCTAAAACACAGTGCTATAGTGCATGCATTCTGTGACACTATTTTTAAAGTATGAATGAACTAATTTTTCACCTTTTGCTGTGCTCGTGGATGTGTCTGATCATACACTTGAGCCAGTCTGTCAAAATCGACATGGGTATAAATTTGGGTGGTACTTAAGTTACTGTGGCCTAACATTTCCTGCACTGCGCGCAAATCACCACTGTTTGACAGCATGTGACTAGCAAAACAATGACGGAGTAAATGCGGATGCAGATCGATATTTACGCCTGCACGCTGTGCCTGAAACTTGACCCGATTTTCAATCTGGCGCATCCCCAAAGGATTGCCCTTTTGAGTAATAAAAACTTGTGCATCGGGCACAAAATCACCATTCCACAGCGGATAAATGCTCAGCCATTTCATTACTGCATCTTTGGCTTTAGAACCAAAAGGCACAACCCGAGTTTTATTACCCTTACCTGTAATACGCAGTAACTGTCGGTTAAAGTCGATATCTTTAATTCTTAAGCCTTGCACTTCCGCTAAGCGTAATCCACTGGAATAAAGCAGCTCAAGCAAAGCTTTGTCTCGATACCACATTTGCTGTTCGACTTCTTTCTCAGGCAAGGCCTGATCCAAAATTTGATTGATGGTTTCAATATCCACTAGACCTGGTAAAGGACGAGGTTTACGTTTAAGTTGAAAGTCATCGGCAGGATTAAAAGCCAAATGTTGCCCCTGCTCAGCCCATTTCATAAACTGACGAATAGAGGACAACATCCGCTGTAAACTACTAGAGCTCAACTGTTGATATTCAACTTTTTGTGCAATAAATTCTCGCAAATCAGTAGCTTCAACATCGCCCAACTCAAGCTTTTTCTGTTCGCAAAATAGCAGAAATTCAGACACATCTCGTTCATAAGCCTGCAAAGTATGGGTAGACTGATTTTGTATTTCTCGTTGTTTTAACCACATCGCGAGCAGTTGCATGGGCTCAAAAGTCACAAGTCAGCCTCTATAGTTCTATTCTGTGGAAGATTGATTTTCTTTTGCATAGTAGCACTGTCTCAGCTCTTTCTATACCTATGTACATTTTTCATAAAAAAAGCACTGATGAATCAGTGCTTCTTGTGTGACGCTAAACTTAGTTTTGATAGTAACTCAGATCGATACGTCCTTCGTAGACATTTGAGGTTGGTCCCGTCATCCAAACCACATCACCTTCACGCCATTCAATATGCAACTTACCACCTGCGAGCTCAATCTCAACAGATGAATCGAGTAAACCACGGCGCATACCTGAAATCGCAGCCGCACAAGCTCCAGTTCCACAGGCCAAGGTTTCGCCTACACCCCGTTCAAACACACGTAAGCGCGCATGCTTTTCATCAATGATTTGCATAAACCCAGCATTCACACGCTGCGGAAAACGCTCATGCGATTCAACCTGAGGCCCTAGACGTGCAACATCAGCTGTGATTACGTCGGGAACAATTGTAACTGCATGAGGGTTACCCATATTCACCACATCAATGGTCAATTGCTCATTGTTCGTCAAAGCAATGTCATACAAAGCTTCTGGTGCATCCGCAATAAATGGAATTTCCTGTGGCAAGAACTTTGGATAACCCATATTCACACGTACCCAGCCATTTTGACCGAGTTCAGGTTCTACAATTCCAGCCTTGGTTTGCACTTTAATCTTGGTCTTTGTAGTGAGCTGGCGCTCATGTACAAACCGTGCAAAGCAACGCACGCCATTACCACATTGTTCAACTTCAGAACCATCGGCATTGAAAATTCGGTATTTGAAATCGACATTAGGTAAATCGGGTGGCTCAACAATCAATAACTGATCAAAACCGATGCCGAAATGACGATCCGCCAAGCGCTGAATCGTAACAGTATCAAGGAATGCTCTTTGGCTGATTAAATCAACCACCATAAAGTCATTGCCTAGACCATGCATTTTGGTAAATTCTAATAACATCTTGAATTATCCTTCAGGCAATAAACGTTCTTTGTCCCAAAGCGACTCAATGGTTTCACGCTCACGAATCAAATGTGCGTTTTCACCATCCACCATTACTTCAGCGGCACGACCGCGACTGTTGTAATTTGAACTCATGACAAAACCATAAGCGCCAGCACCCAATACCGCCAGTACGTCATTTTCTTTGAGTGCAAGCAGACGCTCTTTACCCAAGAAATCACCTGTTTCACAAATCGCACCAACCACATCCCACTCTTTTGCCTCGACATCTGAACGCGGGGTAACGAGCTGAATATCCATCCATGCTTCATACAGTGCAGGACGAATCAAGTCGTTCATGGCTGCATCAATAATCGCAAAGTTACGGTGAATAGTCGGTTTGAGTAAATCAACTTTGGTCAGGAGGACCCCTGCATTTGCCGAAATACTACGTCCTGGTTCCATATACACTTTCAAACCCAATTTTTCTAAAGCGGGCTTCATTGCATTGGCATATTCAAAAACGGTAGGCGGTACTTCATCTTTATAGGTCACGCCTAAACCACCACCAATATCGATGTGTTTCAACTGAATACCCATGGTTTTCAGCTGATCGATCATCACAATCACACGATCTAGCGCATCCACAAAAGGCTGTGTTTCGGTCAACTGGGAACCAATATGGCAGTCAATACCAATAATATCTAAATTCGGCAGCGTTGCAGCATATTGATAGGTTTCAAACACCGTATCTGAAGGAATACCAAATTTATTTTCTTTTAAGCCTGTTGAAATATAAGGATGCGTTTTCGCATCTACATCTGGATTGACTCGCAGTGAAATGGGTGCTTTTTTGCCGAGCTTCGCTGCAACTTTTTGAATACGATCTAGCTCGGCATGAGACTCGACATTGAAGCATGCAATACCCACTTCTAATGCTTTTTGAACATCGATCTCAGTTTTACCTAAACCCGAAAAGACAATTTTAGAAGCATCGCCACCCGCTTTTAGTACACGAGCCAGTTCTCCGCCGGTCACAATATCAAAACCTGCACCGAGCTTCGCAAGGACATTCAATACCGCAATGTTTGAGTTCGACTTGACCGCAAAACAAATTTGATGATCGATAAAGTCAAAAGCACGATCCATCTCTGTAAAGTGTTTTTCAAAAGTCGCTTTTGAATAAACATACAGTGGTGTACCAAATTGCTGCGCAAGCTGTTGCAGCGAGCATTGCTCAGCGTGCAAAACCCCATGATTGCGGGTAAAACTCATGAATGTATCCTTTCTATGAAGCGTTTAAGGTATTAAGGCTGATTGGTTTCAACTGAAGGTGCAGCAAACTCTTGCTTAACGGGCGCTGTATCTTCCTTTTGTACAGACGGCTTAGATGCTGCGTCTTTATAAAGCAAATATTTCGCTCGCTTGTCGTAGTTTGGATCATTTGGCATATGTAATGTACCAGACTGACCACAACCGACGAATGCAGTACTCATCACCAAGACACTGATGCAGCAAATGACAGAACGCATCTGATCACCTATTTGATATTTTGAAGAAGTATAACCTGATCAACATACATGACCAAACCACTAAGCGCTAAAGATTATAGTGAGTTAAAAAAAAACGCCAGTTAAAGACTGGCGTTTTTCTCAATCGCATCGATTATTTATGTTTCGGTTTGTAGAAACCAAAATAACCAATAATCAAAATGATGAACCAAATCGGACTCACCATTAAAGCTTTCATGGTATCGGCTTCTAGTGATAACACATAGATCACACCAATAAAGAAAACAATCACAAACCAACAGGTAAACAGACCACCCGGTAGCTTAAAGGTCGATTTTACATGTAACTCTGGACGTGTTTTGTAATACACAATGTAGCTCCAGATAATCATAATCCAGACGCAGATAAACAAAATCGTCGACAGTGTAGTTGCCAAAGTAAAGGCTTCAACAGTATTTGGTACAAAGTACTGTAGTGCAGCACCTAACAGTAAACAAATGGCTGAAAAGTACAATGCATTTGCAGGAACAGCACGCTTGTTTAAGTGGCTAAATGCTTTTGGCCCTTGATCTTCACGAGACAAACCAAACAACATACGCGACGTTGAAAACACACCACTGTTCATTGATGACATCACAGAAGACAATACCACCAAGTTCATGATGATTGCTGCTGCTGCAATACCCGCTTGACTAAACAAGTTCACAAAAGGCGAAACCGCTGGATCAATCACGTTCCATGGTGTCACTGACATCACAATCACTAAAGACAGTACATAGAAAACAATGATACGAATTGGAATCGAGTTCACCGCTTTAGGCAAATTTTTCTCTGGGTCTTTGGTTTCAGCAGCCGTGGTACCGACCAGCTCTACACCTACAAAGGCAAAGATCGCAATTTGGAAACCAGCAAGGAAGCCTGTCACGCCTGTTGGGAACATTCCTCCATGTGACCAAAGATGACTAAATGATGCAATTTCACCCGTCGTTGAAGTGAACCCTGTAAAGATCATCCATAGACCAACGGCAATCAACACCACAATGGCAATAATCTTAATCAGTGCAAACCAGAACTCCAGCTCACCAAACAGTTTCACCGTGACCAAGTTCAAGCCCATGATGAACACAATGGCCGCAACACTGATCATCACCCCTTCCCCAGGTGTGAACGGCATCCCTCCATTAAAGAACTGAAGGTAATAAATAATGGCTGATAAGTCCGCGATACCAATCGTGATCCAACATAGCCAATAGGTCCAGCCAACGAAATAGCCTGCCCACGGCCCAATCAAATCGGTAGAGAAATCGATAAACGATTTGTACTTCAAGTTAGACAGCAGTAATTCGCCAAGCGCGCGCATGACCAAAAACACCATAAAACCAATAATCATGTAAATGATTAAAATAGATGGCCCAGCGAGACTAATCGTCTTCCCCGACCCCATAAATAAACCTGTACCAATCGCACCGCCAATCGCAATGAGTTGTAAATGGCGGTTGGATAAACTCCGTTTTAAATCACCTTGTTCAGAGGTCGATTCTGTATTTTCTAAACTCATTCTTGATGTCGTCTTTTATTTCCAGTCGCCAAAATTACCCGAAAAGAACAAAAAAATAAAAATAAAATTGTATTAATCTATATTTTCAACATCTTTTGAAAAGTTAATTAATTTTTCTTATATTTAACACGACAAAGGACACGTAAAAGTTCCTGTTGAAAAAATCAGCAAAACACTTGTCAAAAATAAATTTCCGTGTAACAAATACAACAAGACTAAAAATCAATAAAAAATCGTGCAGGAAGCATGACTGTGGCATATCAATTGCTTAATAAAACTCAAAATTTTTCTAGAAATTTCAAGTTTTAAAACATAGAGGACTAAAAGAAAAATGAATACACAAAGTTTACAAACTTTTATGGAAACCATCAGTGGTTGGGTCTGGGGACCCTATATGTTGGTCCTCATTGTCGGAACAGGGATATTCCTCACATTACGCTTGTTCTTCTGGCAAATCCGCATGTTGCCTCTGGCCTTTAAACAAGTATTTGGCAAACATGACCAAGCACATTCTCATACTGGAGATATTTCCCACTTTGCATCCCTCATGACAGCACTCTCTGCCACCATTGGTACGGGTAATATCGCTGGTGTTGCAACCGCTTGTGTCCTTGGTGGCCCAGGTGCGGTGTTTTGGATGTGGATGACAGCCCTGTTCGGTATGGCAACCAAATATGGTGAAGGCGTACTGGCAGTTAAATACCGAATCAAAAATGAAAAAGGTGAAATGTCTGGCGGTCCAATGTACTACATTGAACGCGGCCTAAAATGGAAATGGTTAGCACTGATTTTTGCACTATTTGGCACCTTGGCGTCTTTTGGGATTGGTAGTTCAGTACAATCCAACACAGTTGCGCTCGCTGTTGAAAACAGTACGGGAGTTGCAACATGGATCACAGGTATCGTCATTACGGTATTTTCTGCTTTGGTTATTTTAGGCGGGATTAAATCTATTTCTAAAGCCGCTTCTTTCATCGTTCCGATTATGGCGATTGGCTATGTCCTCGGTGGCCTCATTATTATCTTCAACCATCTTGAACTCGTCATGCCTGCACTTGAACTGATCTTCCGTGATGCCTTTACGGGTGAAGCTGTAGCAGGTGGCGCAATTGGTGCTGTCATTCGTTACGGTGTCGCTCGTGGCGTCTTCTCAAATGAAGCAGGGATGGGTTCGGCGCCGATCGCCGCAGCTGCTGCAAAAACCGACCACCCTGCACGTCAAGGCTTAGTCTCAATGACAGGTACGTTTATCGATACCATTATCGTCTGTAGTATTACAGGGATCGTTTTGGTTATGGGCTTTATTATGGCGGGCAATAGTTTTGGTGGCGAAACAGGCGCGGTATTAACTACCCATACTTTTAACCAATTACTGCCGGGTGTTGGAGGCTGGATCGTGACTTTTGGTATTGTGTTCTTCGCTTATTCCACCATTTTAGGTTGGTGCTATTACGGCGAAAAATGCTGTACTTATTTACTCGGTGAAAAGTATGTGCTGTTGTACCGTCTCATTTACATCGCATCAGTCTTTATTGGTTGTGTAGCATCACTTGATTTAGTCTGGCTATTTGCTGACACCTTTAATGGTTTAATGGCGGTTCCAAACTTAATTGCCTTGTTATTGCTGTCGACGGTGATTGTGAAAGAGTCACGTGATTTTGTCGAAAAACGTAAATCAGGTGAGTTGTACTAAGGCTATTTTCAAAGCACATTTTTAAAATCTTCAATAGTTAAGCCACCTTCGGGTGGCTTTTTGATTCAGAGCATTCATTTCAAATGCAATCCTCTGTATGCTGTTGAACCATCGAATACTCCAAATAGTGCATCAAATAAAGCATGGCAAAAGCAAAAAGTGTTTACCGCTGTGAACAATGTGGCGCTGACCATTCAAAATGGGCGGGTCAATGTTCTGAATGTGGAGAATGGAATAGTCTAGTTGAAGTCAATATTGCACCTGCAGTCACACATCGTGCGCAGCCCAAAATGGGGGGCGGCTATGCAGGTCAAGCTGCTGCTATTAGCACCTTAAATCAAATTTCAGTTTCACATGAGACTCGACTGGCTACAGGAATTGGTGAGTTTGATCGTGTGCTTGGCGGTGGTCTCGTCACGGGTTCCGTGGTACTGATTGGCGGTGATCCGGGCATTGGGAAATCGACCATTTTATTGCAAACAGCAACGCATATGGCCGCGGCCAACAGTGCGGCATTGTATGTCACAGGTGAAGAATCACTTTCTCAAGTAGCTTTGCGTGCAAATCGTCTTGATCTACCCACAGATAAACTCAAAGTCATGGCTGAAACCTGTGTTGAGCGGATATGTGAAATGCTTGCCCACGAGCGTCCCGCCGTGGCAATTTTAGATTCCATTCAAACCCTATATACCGAAACACTCCAGTCAGCGCCGGGCGGCGTTTCTCAAATTCGCGAGTCCGCAGCTTTACTGACACGTTTTGCTAAAAATAGTGGTACAGCCTTGTTCATTGTCGGACACGTCACCAAAGAAGGTGCACTGGCTGGCCCGCGTGTGCTTGAACATATGGTGGACTGTGTTCTGTACTTTGAAGGTCAGTCCGACTCACGTTATCGGATGATTCGTGCCGTTAAAAATCGTTTTGGTGCAGTCAATGAACTCGGGGTTTTTGGCATGACCGATAAAGGATTAAGAGAAGTGGCGAATCCTTCAGCCATTTTCCTAAGTCGTTATGATGAAGCCATTGCAGGCTCAATCGTGATGATCAGCCGTGAAGGCACACGTCCTCTGTTGGTTGAGGTTCAAGCTTTGGTTGATGATGCACATGGTCAACCGCGCCGAGTCGCCTTAGGTTTAGAACAAAACCGTTTAAATATGCTCTTGGCGGTAATGCATCGCCATGGTGGCGTGCAAACATCTGGACAAGATGTCTATGTCAACGTTGTCGGTGGTTTAAAAATCACGGAAACAGGCTCTGACTTGGCTGTCTTATTGGCCTGTGCCTCTAGCCTGCGAGGTAAAGCGCTGCCACAACAACTGGCTGTTTTTGGTGAAGTAGGGCTCTCCGGGGAAATTCGCCCAGTCCCCAATGGACAGGAACGCTTAAAAGAAGCCATTAAACATGGTTTTAAGTACATTATTCTACCGCGAGGCAACGCACCGCAAAAAGACATTGCTGGGGTGAAGGTCATCGCTGTGGCGCGCTTACATGAGGCGCTCACTGAAGCCATGGGCTTAAGTGACGAACTCAACTAAGCTAAATTCCATTCGTTTGGATTTCTCATAAAATAAACACGTTTTTTATTGAAATTTAGGCTGAAAGACTGCATAAAGGTAGAGTTAAAATTTATTTTTTATAGAGTAGGAAAATTTGATGGAAGTTCGACAGCGTGGTTTGATTGCTGGTTTTTTAACAGCGGCTCTTTTAGTTGCACCCTTAGCCGCAGAAGCTAAACGTGCAGGTGGTGGTAAAAGCCACGGCATGAGCCGTCAAGCTGCACCAACTCAGTCTTATCAACAACCTCGTCAAGCAACTCCAGTTCAACAACCTAGCGCGCCTGCTACGGCTCCAGCTAAATCTGGTCCAGGCGTCGGCGGTATGGTTGCGGCTGGTGTAGCTGGTGCTGCAATTGGTGCTGTTGCTGCAAATGCATTGGCAGATGATAACTCTGCTTCTCAAGCGCAAGCACAGGAAGAAAAAGGTGGTATTCCGAGCTGGATTTGGATTCTTCTTGCCGCTGCTGTTGCCTTCTTCATTTTCCGTAAAATGGGCGCAAAAAAAAAAGTAGCAGCTAATCCATACGCGCCAAACAATGGTTCAACTCAAGCACCGTTTGGCCAACAAGCTGCACCACGTACATCAAATGACAATAGCAATATTTTTGGTCAGTCTGTAGGTGGTTCAGCTGCTACACCACAAAACAACGCACCTTTTGGCGCTGCCTATACCAATAGTGGTAGTCAGCTGCCAGACGGTACAGAACCTGCGGCTTTCTTACGTATTGCTCGTCAACGTTTCAATCATATTCAGTCGATGAACACTGCAAGTAACATTTCTGAAATTCAGCGTTACTTAACACCTGATCTTTACCAGTCTATGTATCAAGACATTATGGCGAATCAAGATCAAGATGTAGCTGAGTTTTCAAACCTTAATGCGATGGTTGCGGACTCTGCGACAGAAAATAGCCAATACGTGGTTAGCGTACGTTTTACTGGTACAGTAAGTGAAGATCTCAACAGCTTACCGCAACCTTTTGCTGAAGTTTGGCACTTTGTAAAACCAGCTGGTTCTACCCAAGACTGGCTCGTTGCGGGTATCCAACAAGAAGCATAATTTCTAGATATATAAAAACAGCGACTTCGGTTGCTGTTTTTTTGTGCCTTAATAAATCCTCCGATCGATTCAACCGAGTCATCAGCGCCTCGCTTAAACAAAAACACCATTCAAAACGATAACAGCAATGGTTTTTTAAAAGTTACGCTCAACATTTCCTAGAAGTAAAACTATCATCGATGTTAAATAAGAAGCGTAATGAGAGGCTGTACAATGCACCCTCAGCCACACACTTTCATTTTACTTAGACTTATATTTCCACTCCACATAAGTTAATCGCGTTATGAATGCTTGATGCCATTGGGCAATATGTAAAAATAAGTGAGCTTTGATTTTCGACTCAAACTAAGATCATCATTTACCAATCTTAGGCATTTAAAATGCACAAGGTTTTCTACTGATCATGCTCTGCATTTAATATTTACACTGTAAATCATCTACACATAAAAAATGCCTCTATAAAAGAGGCATTTTTATTTACGTTTTTTAGTCTTATTCAGGTAATGGGATAAATTGAGAGTCCTGATTTTGCTCTTTTCTTTCCCCAACAACCACAGCAACATCTAAAGGTTTGCCATCGCGCTCAAGTGAAATCTGAATGGTGCTATTCGGCGGTTGTAGAGCCACAAAATTAATCAAATGTGAGGTTGAAGTAATCACTTCATCATTCACTTTCACAATCTTGTCGCCTTTCTTTAAACCAGCTTTTGCAGCAGGTCCCGTTTTTAATACGTCCGCGACAACCACACCTGGCCCTTTAGGCTCTAGAATATTGACTTGTTCAACAGGCAATAAACTGATACCTAGCCAACCACGTACCACACGGCCGTCTTTAAGAATAGAGTTCAGTACTTGCTGGCAAATTCTTGCAGGAATGGCAAAACCAATACCTAAAGACCCACCTGACTGAGAGAAAATTGCTGTATTCACTCCAATCAAATTCCCCGCGACATCAATCAAAGCACCGCCAGAATTGCCGGGATTAATCGCAGCATCGGTTTGAATGAAGTCTTCATAAGTGTTAATACCCAGGTCAGAGCGTCCTGTAGCAGAGATAATACCCTGCGTAACGGTTTGACCTACGCCAAATGGGTTGCCAATAGCCAAGACCACATCACCCACTTCGTTGCCACTTAGCTTAAAGGGTAAAACAGGCAGATTTGCCAGCTCAATTTTAATCACAGCCAAATCGGTATCGGGGTCGGTACCAATCACTTTTGCCACTGCACGACGACCATCTTGCAATGCCACAACAATTTGATCAGCTTGAGCAATTACATGGTTGTTTGTCAAAATATAACCATCTGGGCGAACAATAACACCTGAACCCAAACTGTTTTCATTTTTATTTTGGCTAAACTGATCTGGAATTTGATTGCCAAAAAATTCACGGAACGCAGGATCATTGAGTAACGGATGGTCAAGCTGTTTGACTTTTTGCGTGGTAAAAATATTTACTACTGCTGGTGCAGCCACTTTCACTGCAGCGCTATAAGAAACTACACCACCGGTACGCGTGGTGTTAATTAAAGGCTCCACCTTTTCAGCAGGCATTTTAATCCCATCGGACGCCACAGGCGCTTTTGGCTTTTGATACTGCTGCCAAGCAAAAAATCCAGCAATGACTAAAATGAGTAATACCCAAGGTAACCAGGAAAAGGTCCTGCGCACGATTTCACCCTCTAAAATGTTTTAATTCATTGATGACTAAGTAATTTATGCCTATTGTAAAGCGAAATTCAAGCCGAAGCACAAAAATAAGCAAGAGTTTTGTCATGCTTTAGTTACAATAAACAATAGGTTCCGATGTAATCAATTTAAAAGAGTTTTTAAGTCGATATGGCAAAATTACAAGACATTATTCAGTGGTGTGATCAAACCCTCAAATCACCTGAGTTTAAGGACTATGCACCGAATGGCCTTCAAATTGAAGGTAAGACCGAAGTACGTAAAATTTTAGCTGCGGTGACAGCATCGCAAGATGCCATAGATGCCGCGATCCAAGAAAATGCAGATCTTTTACTGGTGCATCATGGTTATTTTTGGAAAGGTGAAGCCTCTCCCATCACAGGTATGCGCGGTAAACGGATCAAGAGTCTGATTCAACATGACATTTCTTTGTTGGCATATCACCTCCCCCTCGACAGCCATCCGAGTCTTGGAAATAATGCAGCGATTGCAGATTTGCTCGAACTAGAACGTATTGAAGCGCTTGACCCATCTGAGCGTCATCCTATTGGCAATATTGGTTATTTAAACCAGCCTATGCCTGTAGAAGAGTTTAAAAAGTTTGTGTCTGAGAAATTAAAGTTTGATGTCACCCATCTTCCTGCGGACAAGACCATGATTGAAAAAGTCGGTTTTTGTACCGGTGGTGCACAAGATTTTATTGTAAAAGCAGCTGAACAAGACTGTGATGCCTATATTTCAGGCGAAGTCAGTGAACGTACCTTCTATGAAGCCAAAGAATTAGGCGTACATTATTTTGCTTGCGGACATCATGCGACTGAACGCTATGGTGTGCAGCGATTAGGTCAAGCCATTTCAGAACAATTTGATATTGAATACGTTTATTTCGAGCTAAATAACCCGATTTAAGCAATCACTGGGATGAGACTTCTTTCATCCCAGTCCTTTCAATGCGCTTACATCGCATGGCATCCGATATCACTTCCATTTCAGCAAATTATTAATTTCTAAAATATTATTCCTAGCCTTTCATCTTTTTAAATCAAAACATAGCATCATTTCAAAAAAACGCTTTGCATCTCATTCTTGTTATACATACTGAACTTCCAACCCAATATGAACAATAAAACTTGCTACCTTCCACCCTAAAAATGCAAATAATAAACATATTGATTCTCATTAACTTTTAGGTGGATAATAAAACTGCTTTAAAAACTCCCAATAAAACAAACTTTGATGATTAAAGGAATCAAACACATGGCTTATTCTTTACCCGCTCTTCCATATGCCTATGATGCACTCGAACCCAATATTGATGCGAAAACGATGGAAATTCATCACAGTAAACACCATCAAACCTACATCAATAACATTAATGGCGCGATTGCAGGCACAGAATGGGAGAAACTGTCTGTGGAAGATTTGGTTGCCAAAGTCAATGAAGTCCCTACTGATCTTAAAAATATGGTGATCAATAATGCAGGTGGTCATGCCAACCACTCACTGTTTTGGACAGTTATGAGTCCACAAGGTGGTGGGCAACCGACTGGGGCTGTGGCAAAGGCTATTGATGAGCAACTCGGTGGTTTTGATGCTTTTAAAGATGCATTTACCAAAGCAGCGATTAGCCGTTTTGGCAGTGGTTGGGCATGGCTGAGCGTAACACCTGAACACCAGCTGATTGTTGAAAGCAGTGCAAATCAGGATTCACCACTGATGCACGGTCATACCCCTATTCTCGGTTTAGATGTATGGGAACATGCGTATTATCTAAAATACCAAAACCGCCGTCCTGAATATATCAATGCCTTTTATAATGTGGTCGATTGGGATGAAGTAAATCGCCGTTACCATGCTGCGTTGCAGACTAAAAATTAATCACCACCTCAATCCATCTAGAGCTTAGAGTCTTTTAAAATGAATATATTCTGCACGAAAGACTCTAACGATATCTTGTGTATCGTATATGTCTCCATGCGAAGTTTTTTGCATATTTTGTGTATTAAAAGACTGCCCTATTGTCCATAGAATCATTTACAATAAATGCACTTAAAGTAAAACCCAGCAAATCTGCAAGGAATGAAACATGACAACCATTACTTTACCTGCACTTCCATATGGCTACGAAGATCTTGCTCCGCACATCAGCAAAGAAACTTTAGAATTCCACCACGACAAACACCACAATACTTATGTTGTTAACCTAAACAACCTAATCAAGGGTACTGACCTTGAAGGTAAAACTTTAGAAGAAATCATCACAGCTTCTGCTGGTGATGCATCTAAAGCAGGTATCTTCAATAACGCAGCACAAGTTTGGAACCACACATTCTACTGGAACTGTATGGCTAAAAACGGTGGTGGTAAAGCAACAGGTGCTTTAGCTGCTAAAATTGATGAAGCGTTCGGTTCTTACGAAAAATTCGCTGAAGAATTTGCTGCTGCGGCAACAACTCAATTCGGTTCAGGTTGGGCTTGGTTAGTTGCTGACGAAGTAAATGGCAACCTTTCTATCCTTAAAACTTCAAATGCAGACACTCCACTTGCACACGGTAAAGTTGCAGTGTTAACCATAGACGTTTGGGAACATGCTTACTACATCGACTTCCGTAATGCGCGTCCTGTTTACATCAAAACTTTCCTTGAAAGTCTTGTAAACTGGGATTATGCAAACGCGAAATATGCAGGCCAAGCTGCTGGCGTTGAAAAATAAGATTCGTCTTGTTTAAAAAACCGCTCTTTTTGAGCGGTTTTTTTGTTTTTGCTGCCTAAACGCATATTTATAAAGCAAACAATTCATTTCTCAATATTTTTTGCTTGACCCATTTTCCTTTCCTCCCTAAAATGCGCATCAGATTCTCCAATAGCTCAGTCGGTAGAGCGACGGACTGTTAATCCGCAGGTCCCTGGTTCGAGCCCAGGTTGGAGAGCCACTATTCTTCCATAGCTCAGTCGGTAGAGCGACGGACTGTTAATCCGCAGGTCCCTGGTTCGAGCCCAGGTGGAAGAGCCAAGATTCTAAAAAGCCCAAGCATCGTGACTTGGGCTTTTTTATCACTCATTGTTTTGATCCACACCCTATACCCTTCTGGTATACAGCTATGACATATCAAATTGTTTATAAAAAAAACATTTAATCTAAAATTCGACTTTTTTTAGAATTGTAACTTGACCGATGTGTAATTTTCTCTATACTGCATTTCAGATTCTCCAATAGCTCAGTCGGTAGAGCGACGGACTGTTAATCCGCAGGTCCCTGGTTCGAGCCCAGGTTGGAGAGCCAAATTTTAAAAAGCCCAAGCATTATGACTTGGGCTTTTTTCTGTCTATAAAAATGACATTCACCCATACGTAAAACCAATCTCTCAAAATCACTCCAAAGCAGCTTTCCATACAGGCTCTTCTCAGCTTGAATCTCCCAAATATCTCCATGGAAAACCAAAAAGATTGAATCAAATCGTATCAATAAAAGCTAAACCGTTTATTTTTAAATCATTTAAAGCAGATTATATAAAAATATCAGGCCAAGGACTTGACCCTTTGAGCTTTGCCACATAGAATGCGTGCAGATTCTCCAATAGCTCAGTCGGTAGAGCGACGGACTGTTAATCCGCAGGTCCCTGGTTCGAGCCCAGGTTGGAGAGCCAAAATTCTAAAAACCCACTCCATGCGAGTGGGTTTTTTCTTTGTGCTAGAAAATATTGTGTTCGATCTGAGTCAAATCATCTTTTTTATCATCGGCTGCTTTGCCACTATTACACTAGTGATGACGGTCTACCCTGACCTGTTTCGCCGTAAGCAAAAGTTTTATGCCAAACACGTCATTACGCCGTTTGAACGTAAAATGTTTATTCGCTTAAAAGAAGCCTTCCCACGCCATCATGTTCTAGCTCAAGTTTCATTTAGCTCACTGATTACCAGTGACCACTATAAAATACGGGCCAAATTTAACCGCAAAGTCACCGATTTCGTTTTATTAGATGAACAATTAGCGGTTGTGGTGATTATTGAACTCGATGATCATTCCCACATCGGCAAAAAACAAGAAGATGCAGAACGTGATGCCATGCTCAATGAAGCAGGTTACATTGTTCTGCGTTTTACAGAAATTCCAAGTATTCGCCAACTGCACAAACACATTGGTATCACGCCTGCAATGCGTGCTTAAATTACTTTGAGACCGCGCTGCTCGCTTCCTGCTGTGTGAATTGCTTTTCGGTAGCCAACTTTTCTTGAATACGCTGTTGTTGCTCTTCCTTAATACGCTGATACTCCGCTTGGTTTTTTGCATCGCTTTTTACCGCTAAAAAAGCAATCCCTAAAATAAGCAATGGAATCACAATACCAAGACTCGCCAAAAACATCACTTTTGGCGTTAGTTTTTGAGTTGATTTCGTCATAGCCAGCCTATTTCCAATATCTAGATTTTGATGGGCCAATACTATAACAAAAAAAGAGCCTCAATCATGAGGCTCTATCTTCAGTTTAAATGGTTAATTTTATGTCGGTGCTATACCTGTACAATTTTCATTGATGCTAGCATCTTTTTGTGCATCAGTTAGTACAATACCCGTACCCGCAGACATATGGGTCTGAATAAAGTCTACAGCCTCCGCATTCCGACAAATTATGGCTTGGGTATGAGATGCACCGATAACTGGATCAAGTGTCACATCTGGTGAACCCAATGTTTTCAAGTTTGCAACCAAAGCTTGGGTAATTGGATAGGGTACATTTGTATCTGCTGTGCCTTGTATTACATAAACTGGTTTATCAATTCGTTTAGTACCTGGCTGACTACTAATTAAGAAGTTTTTTACGGTTTCATTGGTCGCAAACACACTAGTATCTAAACCAGGATAATCCATGACTTTTTTATCAGGATTTGCAGTCATAAACTGAATAATATCATCTTTAAACTTATTAATTAGACTTAGACTTGGGTCATTATCATTATCTAAACACAGACCATTATCCCCTGTTGAACCTTCTGCAAACTCAGCCAAAGATTTGGCACGTGATTGGAAAATGTCCTGATAATTAAATCGCGGCTCATAAGCTTTAATACCAACGCCCGTTAATGCTGCATAAGCCAATAAGGTTGCATAAGAATCGACCGAAGTACGTGCAGCCAAAGGTACACCAAGTTTAATTTCTTGCTCTTCAATGCCAGCTAAAGCTGCTGGTGCAACCTCTAAAATAATTTTACCCAAACTCGAAGCTGGTGCACCCGCCACAGCACCTTTATAGGTTGCATCTGTATTTGCATATTCTGCGGTCGCTAATGAGGCATGACCCCCTTGAGATTGGCCCACAGACATCCACGCACCATTCAACTGCTTACCATAATGATCTTTTGCCGCTTGTACAGCAGAAAGCGCTGACTTCGCAGCACTAGATAAGTTTAAATATGGATGAATCCCTGGCGTGCCCAAACCTTCATAATCTGGCGCAACAACCACATAACCAGCAGCCAGTAGACTGTCTGCTAAAATTTTAAAACGTGGGTGAATCATATTATTACTTGGCGCACAACTATCACCAACCCCAACCGTGCCATGCTCCCAAACCACTACGCGATAACCATCTGTAGGTGGTGCTACTTTAGGGAACATCACCAGCGCCGTTGCTTTAGCGGTCTGACCTTGAACATTTTCCATGTTATACGTCATTACCTTAATAGAAGCTGCAGTGGTTAATGTGTCTTCTGAATAGGTACTTTCAGAAACATAGGTCTGTTTTTGATTTGAAGCGGGCGAATCATCATCGTCATTACAAGCAGTTAAAGACAGCATTGAAACGGCAACTGTAAGGGCTAATGCTATTTTCGAGCGTTTCATAAAATATCCTTTTATTCGTTGTTTTTTTAAGCATGAAACTACATGCCGTTTTATTAAGACATAAAAAAAGCGCCCTGTATAGGACGCTTTTCAACCAAACAATCACTTTAAATAATTAATTCTAAAAAGATTCCAGTAAAAATAATGAATCCCACCCAACGATTGTGACGGAATGCCCAAAAACAATACTGTGGATCTCTGTCTTTAGTTTTTGACCATTGATAAATAAAGTCAGCCACGACTACCAGCAATGCGATTAAACCCAATGGCATCAATAAATTTTCAAGGTAAAGCGCCATACCAATCAAAACCACACTCATCGCCTGTAAAAGTGCAATGATTTGAATATCAAAACGACCAAACAAAATGGCTGTAGACTTCACCCCAATTTTTAAATCATATTCACGGTCGGTAATCGCATATTGAGTATCGTACGCCACAGTCCAAGCCAGATTGCCAAAATACAGCAACCAACAGGTTAAATCTAATGGTTTACCCATGGCCGTAAATGACATCGGAATTCCCCACGAAAAAGCCATGCCTAAAACAACCTGAGGCAAATGGGTATAGCGCTTCATGAAAGGATATATAAATGCGAGAAAAAGCCCACCTAAAGCACAATAAAACGTTTCAATCGGTAGAAACAACAACATACAAGCACTGGCAAAGACTAAAGCTAAAAACACATAAATGGCTTCTTTAGCCGTAATAATCCCTGTTGCTAAAGGCCGCATTTTAGTGCGCTCTACATGCGCATCGACCTTACGATCAGCAAAATCATTAATTGCACACCCAGCCGCACGCATAAATATCGTGCCAAGTACCATCGGAATCAGAATACCAATTGGCGGTATGCCCTCTGCTGCAATCCATAGTGCCCACATGGTAGGCCAGAACACCAATTCTGTGCCAACAGGCTTATCAAAACGACATAAATAATAATAGGCTTCTAAACGTTCACGCCAAGTAATTTGATGCGCAGTTGTCATGACTGTCCTTCAGATGCTGAATTCTGCTTTTGCAAAAATTGCTCAAAACTCGCTAAAAAAGTTTCTTGAACAATAAACTTGCAGCCGTGCCAAGTATAACAGCTCTGTCTAGTCCAGCCATCTTCTAGCCAAATCACACGACGTTCACATGCTGGATTGGTGCGCTGAAACAAGAACCAGCCAATCGGTTTTTTACCAATATGTTTAAAAAGCCGTGCGCGACCTTGCAAACTCAAGATCGGGAAAATGCTTTTAGCTTTAACCCAAGGCTCTGCATCACTGCCATATAAAAAACTTTCTCGTACCCATGACGTATGCTGAAACGGCATGCCCATCCATTTTGCATCGATAAACTGAAGACGCTGAAAATGCTCTTTGGTTGGTTGAACCCTAAACGCTCCATCAGCCAAATCCGTCAGTTGCTGAGTAAGTGAACCTGAAGCATATAACCATGTTTTCAGTTCAGCTGGAATCTGCTGCATAAGCCTACCTGTACCATTGATTTACTGTGCGCTTAAACGCTTTTTGAGTTATGAAGAATGTCATTGATTCAATTCTAAGATCAATCTTTAGCAATTATCTGTTTTTGCAATGGTTTCAAATTTACCTTGCGGAGTTTTCACCAAAATAAAACCTTCAGCACTCAAATAAAAACTTTGAGGATAATCATAATCCAGTGCTAACTCTGGGCTTTTCAATGCAACAAATTCTGCCTGCTTGTAGCCTTCAGGGGTGCGACCAACTTCGATATAAGTCACCATCGAAAAATTTAGCTTAAAACCTTTGTCGTGATCTTTAGGGTCAATCCAAGGATAAAAACTGGTGTGCTTCTTACGCTGTGCCATTGCTCTCATCAATTTTTTTCAAGTTAAACAGATGATACAAAAAAACCCGCGACTAGCGCGGGTTTTTTACAGTGAAATTCAGTTCAGAATTACAAGCTGTAGTACATATCAAATTCAACTGGGTGAGTTGTCGTGTTCAAGCGACGCACTTCTTCAGTTTTAAGTTCAATATATGCATCAAGCATTTCTTTAGTGAATACACCACCTTTAAGAAGAAACTCATGATCCGCTTGAAGCGCTTCAAGAGCCATATCTAGGCTGTGCGCAACTGTAGGGATTTTCGCTTCTTCTTCAGGAGGAAGGTCGTATAAGTTTTTGTCAGCTGCTTCACCTGGGTGAATCTTGTTTTGGATACCATCAAGACCCGCCATTAACAATGCTGCGAAACCTAAGTACGGGTTCATCATTGGATCTGGGAAGCGAGCTTCGATACGTTTGCCTTTAGGGCTAGAAACGTAAGGAATACGGATAGAAGCAGAACGGTTACGTGCTGAGTATGCCAACATAATCGGCGCTTCGAAGTGTGGAACTAAACGCTTGTACGAGTTTGTAGAAGGGTTCGTAATTGCGTTCAATGCACGAGCGTGTTTGATTACACCACCGATGAAGTAAAGCGCCATTTCTGAAAGACCAGCGTATTCATCACCAGCAAACAAGTTCTTGCCATCTTTAGAGATAGACATGTGAACGTGCATACCAGAACCATTATCACCAACCATTGGCTTAGGCATGAAAGTCGCAGTTTTAGCATATTGGTGTGCAACGTTCCAAACCGCATATTTGAACTGTTGTACTTCGTCAGCTTTACGAACCATTGTGTTGAAGCTTACACCAATTTCTAATTGGCAAGATGCAACTTCGTGGTGGTGTACTTCTACACGACCTGGGCCCATGATGTCTTCAATACGCGCACACATATCAGCACGCATGTCATGTGAAGAATCAACTGGAGGAACTGGGAAGTAACCACCTTTAACACGTGGACGGTGACCAGAGTTTCCGCCTTCGTAATCTTTGTTTGTTGACCAAGCAGCTTCTTCAGCAATCAATGTATGGCGCGCGCCAGACATATCAATTTCCCATTTTACTTCGTCAAATACGAAGAATTCTGGTTCTGGACCAAAGAATGCAGTATCACCAATACCTGTCGATTTTAGGTATTCTTCAGCACGGCGAGCAATCGAACGCGGGTCACGGTCATAACCTTGACCTGTTGATGGCTCAATAACGTCACAAGTAACAACTACTGTAGGCTCAGCGAAGAACGGGTCGATAAAACCAGTTGCAGCATCTGGGCGTAAGATCATGTCAGATGCTTCAATGCCTTTCCAACCAGCAATTGAAGAACCATCAAACATTTTACCGTCTTCAAAAGTATCTTCGTCGATAGTATCTGCTGGGTAAGTTACGTGTTGTTCTTTACCCTTAGTATCCGTAAAACGGAAATCGACCCATTTTGCGCCACTTTCTTGGATGAGTTGTAGGACCTTGTTCGCCATGCTCATTTTGCTCCGATGAATTTTTGTTGCACTCTTTAGTGCGTGTTAGTAGTTGGTTGTTCTAAAGCAATTACCGTACCAACTTTAAAAAGCTTAGCTAAAATATTGAATTCATTATCAGAATAACAGTTTTAAGCTGTTTGCTTTGACTCTATTATACTGAGCTAAAAAGTAAATGCACCATATTCAAGCACGCTTCTTCACATTTAATCTAAAAGATTTTGAGTGTGGATCATAATGGTGCATTTTTAAATATCACGGGTCGATTTACACCCGTTTTTTATAAATTAGAGTGCTTTTTAAGCTGTTATTTTCGCCTTGATTTGACTTCAACACCTCATATCACGGCGAGCGATATACCTGAAATCAAATATAAGCGGTGTAATTAACTGTTTTTATTTGATTTTCAAAAAACAAAAAACCTCTCCTTTCAAACTAAATATAAAGCCGACATTTCAGATGTGAGCAAGCAAAAAAATATGCTCTGTTTTGGTGACATTAGGGGAGTTTTTGGCTCACTGCATTAAAAGATATTCTTTTATATTCCTTGAATGTACATACTTCATGATATTTACACATAGTCCACGAGGTTTCTCGTTAGGATTTGAATCTGAGATATTCATAAACTCTATATCAGTTAGTAACAAAACCCATTGTAATTTTTAGGTCCGGAAAAAAATGTCGCGCCCTAGCTGTGTATTTTTTGCTATGATAATTTCGGTTTTGTGCCTCCATTCAAGTCATTGAATGAGAAAAATAATTTACTTATAGCATTATAATGTAAACGCACGAATACCATAGGACTCTTCAAGCACATTTATATGCATAAATTTCAATAGGTTAAGCTCATGCTTTTAATGATCGACAACTATGACTCTTTTACCTACAACATCGTCCAGTATTTTGGCGAGTTAAATCAAGAAGTAAAAGTAGTACGTAATGATGCCGTGACATTGGAGGATATTGAGCGATGGCAACCTAAGTATCTTGTGATTGGCCCCGGTCCATGCTCACCTTCGGAAGCAGGAATTTCTATTCCAGCTATTCAGCATTTTGCTGGAAAAATTCCATTATTAGGGGTGTGCTTAGGACATCAGGCCATTGGTCAAGCATTTGGTGGCGAAATCATTCGTGCCAAAAAAGTGATGCATGGGCGTTTGTCTGACATGCATCACTCAAATCAAGGCATTTTTAGCAACCTCCCTTCCCCGTTTTCAGCAACGCGTTATCACTCACTGGTGATTGATCAAGAAAGCTTGCCTGAATGCTTAGAAGTGACCTGCTGGACCAATGAAGCAGATGGCTCAATTGAAGAAATCATGGGTGTAAAGCATAAGACGCTTGCCGTTGAAGGCGTGCAATTTCACCCAGAATCAATCTTGAGTCAGCATGGCCATCAAATCTTTAAGAACTTTTTAGAAATTTACGCATAAATGAGTGCAGTGAAAAATGAATATGCAACAAGCTTTAAATAACATCACTAAAAATATTGAGTTGACGCAGCCGCAAATGGAAGACGTCATGCGCACCATCATGAATGGTGAAGCAACAGATGCCCAAATTGGTGCGCTGATGATGGGTCTTCGCTTAAAAGGTGAAAGTATTGATGAAATTACCGCAGCGGCTCGTGTCATGCGCGAGTTTGCCATCAAAATTGATGTCAGTGATGTGCCTTATTTAGTCGACATCGTCGGTACAGGTGGTGATGGTCAGAACTTATTTAACGTCTCGACTGCATCTGCTTTTGTGATTGCAGCGGCAGGTGCAACCATTGCTAAACATGGTAACCGTGGTGTTTCAACCAAATCGGGTTCCTCGGACTTGTTAGAACAAGCGGGCATCCAACTTGACTTAAACATGCAACAAACTGAACGTTGTATTCGTGAAATGGGTGTCGGTTTCTTGTTTGCTCCAAATCATCATAAAGCGATGAAGTATGCGGTAGGCCCGCGTCGTGAATTAGGCATTCGCAGTATTTTCAATTTACTTGGCCCGCTTACGAATCCGGCTGGAGTAAAACGTCTAGTGATTGGGGTGTTTTCGACTGAATTATGCCGTCCTATTGCAGAAGTGATGAAACAACTGGGCGCAGAACATGTCATGGTGGTTCATTCGAAAGATGGTTTAGATGAAATTAGCCTTGCATCAAGCACCTATGTGGCTGAACTCAAAAATGGCGACGTCACCGAGTGGGAAATTCAACCTGAAG
Organism: Acinetobacter sp. P1332; assembly: GCF_044057475.1. Taxonomy (NCBI): domain Bacteria; kingdom Pseudomonadati; phylum Pseudomonadota; class Gammaproteobacteria; order Moraxellales; family Moraxellaceae; genus Acinetobacter; species Acinetobacter sp. P1332. The sequence goes on along the minus strand of NZ_CP171157.1, from coordinate 949,904 downwards.
ATGTCGGAATCGAATCGCAAACTTTAACAGGTTTAATCATTCAAGATTCTGCTGAAAGTTTAAGCCTAATTAAAGATGCCTTAGGTAAAAACAAATCCGATAAAGGTGAAAAAGCAGCCAATATGATTGCTTTAAATGCAGGTGCCGGTTTATATGTCTCTGGACTTTGTACCAGTTATAAGCAAGGCGTGGCTTTAGCACATGACATCATCTACGGCGGACAAGCCTTAGAAAAGATGAGCATCCTTGCTGAATTCAGCAAAACCCTTAAACAATACGACGCTTGATAGACAGGATTTTGTCATGGTAGATATCGCAAATACGATTTTAGGCAAAATTGTGGATCGTAAGCAGGAAGAGTTTGCTGCACGCCTCAAACAACGTAGCTATAAAGATGTTGAAGAATGGGCACTTGAGGCAACTCCTGTACGTGGTTTTGCAAAGTCTTTACTGAGCAAACAACCGGGTGTGATCGCTGAAATTAAGAAAGCATCACCATCTAAAGGCATCATTCGTGAAAACTTTGATCCTGCTGAAATCGCGCAGCAATACGAAGCTGCAGGTGCAGCATGTTTATCGGTTTTAACCGATGTCGATTTTTTCCAAGGTGCCGATGAGAATATTCAAATTGCACGTTCTCACTGTGCCCTGCCTGCATTACGCAAAGACTTTTTGATTGACCCTTATGGGGTGATTGAAGCACGTGCTTTACATGCCGACTGTATTCTTCTGATTGCGGCATGCTTGTCAGATCAACAACTCGAAGAAATGTCTAAAACGGCTTTTGAGCAGAATTTAGATGTCTTGGTTGAAGTACACGATGAAGCAGAACTTGAACGTGCTTTGCGTCTACCCGAGCGTTGCGTATTGGGTGTCAATAACCGCAACTTAAAAACCTTTGATGTGGACTTAAACACTTCGATTCGTCTGAAAAAACTACTTGAACCATCTCGTCTACTGGTGACGGAAAGCGGCATTGCGACCCCAGCGGATGTTGCGATGATGCAAGAGCATGACATTCATGCTTTCTTGGTCGGTGAAAGCTTTATGAAGCAGCCCCGTCCAGATCACGCCTTTACTGAGCTATTTGGAACACCTAAATCACTTTAATCGCATATTCAGGGTAAGGCATGCTCTTGCCCTGAATACTTTATGATTTGCACTTTCAAAAAGCTGTTGAAGATCTGCTTAAACAGTAACATATAAAAAATTGTTCAATTTTAAATTACTCAATGAAACCCTGCTTCTTGACTTCATTCACCGCTTCCATTCGAGAGCGGACCTGCAACTTGTTATAGATTTTACGCAGATGCCATTTCACCGTATTGATGGACAAAAAAATCGACTCAGATATTTCAGCATCGGTACAGCCACGGCTTAATTTTTCTAAAATTTGGATTTCACGTTTCTATAGCTAAATTCTAAAAACACTAGCACATGGAAACATCTGTAAAACCTCATTTTCTATGTTTTTAGGTGTGATAATAAATTAAGTATTCAGCTATATAAGGCCTCAAGCCCAGAACTGCCGATCAAAGCTTCAACACTGCTTTCAGTTTATACAACCCTCTATGCATGATGCAATTCAGTTCAAATATAGGGAAAATCAGACTATAATTATCGCCTAATTCCTTATTTTGCGTATTTTTCTGACACTATGAGCAAACATGATTCATCGCTTTCTAAAGAACAGTTTAATTTACTGAAAGACTTTAAAAAGCAAATCACCAATCCGCATTCGACTGCCATCAAACAGTCTGAGGCCCAAGCTCAAGTTGCTCCGCCCGAGCCAGAAGATGATTTCGCGTTGTTTCAAAAACAAATGCAAGGTGTCCAAAAGATGGAGACCGCGAACATTGCCAAAATAAAAAAAAATCCAAAGAAAAAAATCGATGCGCAAACTTTAGCAAAACGTGCAGCGGCTGAAGGCCCAATGCATACCGATGCAACTGAGCTGTCCGATACTCAAGCAATGCTCAACCCTGTAGCGAGCCAAGCCGCACTCAGTTATCGCATTGCTACACTACAACACAAAGTATTTGAAGATTTAAAAGCGGGTAACATTCGTTGGTTTGAAGCAGTCGACTTGCATGGTTGCACCGTTGAAGAAGCCCGTGTCGCAGTTTTACAAGTCATTCAAATGGCCAAAGATGAAAATCAAAATGTCATTAAAATTGTACATGGCAAAGGTCCGGAAGCCATTTTAAAAACCTATGTGAATGGTTGGCTGCGTCAACACCGCGATGTGCTGGCTTTTGTCAGTGCGCCGGAGAAGCAAGGTGGCACAGGTGCAGTTTTAGTGTTGCTAAAACGTGCTGAAAAGAACCCAAAGTTTAAACAGTAATCGGATTTTTGTCCAAAATAAGGCATTGGAATAGTTTTCTGCTACAATGCCGTCCTTGTTCAATATCAGTGTAAGTGAACACGTCTTATGTCTATGCAGCAATCCTACGCTAACATCTTAACTGCCGTTGGTGAAGACCTAACCCGTCCAGGTCTCCTCGATACGCCTATGCGTGCTGCTAAAGCTTTTTCGTATTTAACGTCTGGTTATAGCAAAAGCTTAGAAGAAGTGACCAATAATGCGGTGTTCCCATCGGACAACCGTGAAATGGTACTGGTTAAAAATATCGAGTTTTATTCACTCTGTGAACACCATTTATTGCCTTTTTATGGTCGCGTACATATTGCGTATTTACCTGAAGGCAATGTCCTTGGACTCTCTAAATTTGCACGCATCACCGAAATGTTTGCACGTCGTCTACAGATTCAAGAAAACCTGACGCAGCAGATTGCAGAAGCGGTTGCAGAAGTGACAGGTGCACGTGGCGTGGCTGTTATGATTGATTCAGCACATATGTGTATGATGATGCGCGGCGTCGGCAAGCAAGAATCGACTACACGTACCGTTTCCTTTATTGGTGACTTTAAAACCAATAAAGAAGAGCGTCGTGAGTTTTTAAGTGCAGTCCCTGAAAGCTATTAATTGAAACATAAAGCCTCAACCTCTGTTGGGGCTTTTTTTATGCATATATCATTGAACGATTCATTTTTTGTTTAGAGGAATACGCAATGTCAGCAATTTGGTTAGCAGGTCATGGTTTGACCCAAGGCGAACAGAGTATTGATTTTCCACGTCCAGACCGTTTGGTTCAAGGCAATCCACAGCGCCAGACCTATAGTCTATATGAACACCCACACATGGGCTGCGGGATTTGGCACTGTGAGGTTGGTTCATGGAATATTCAATTTGCCGACAATAAACAAGAATTCTTTCAAGTGATGGAAGGCAGCATCCGTATTCATGATGCCCACACTCAAGACTTCATTGAAGTCAAGGCCGGTCAGGCAGGAATTATTCCACCGAGTTTTATCGGCACATTTGAAGTGGTTGAAGCTGTTAAAAAATACTATGTGATTGTTGAGGTATAAGTACCTCAACAACCGATTGGAAACGTCTTAGAACAGCTCGTGTTTAAGTCTGAGATTTAAACACTTAGCACTTTTTCAGTCACATGAATACAGTTACGCCCTTTATTTTTGGCGGCATAGAGTGCCGAATCGGCAGTGTCTAAAAAGCGTTGATAGTCAGGATGACCATTATAAACCGTACAACCAATACTGACGGTAAAACTAAAACTTTGCCCATGAGCGGTACGAATTGGGGTTTCCTGTATCCGCATGCGAATCGTTTCAGCAATTTGTAAAGCACGTGTGAGATCACTGTCGACCAACAGCAATAAGAACTCTTCGCCACCGACACGGAAGGCATAGTCACTACCCTTCGCAACATCTAACAAGACTTCAGCAATAAAACGCAGTGCCAAGTCCCCTGCGGTATGCCCATATTTATCGTTGATACGTTTGAAATAATCCGCATCAATTGCTAGTAAGCTCAACGCAGCATCATTTTTACGGGAAAAATTAATTTCACGCGACACAATCGTACTTAAATATCGACGGTTTAACAGCTGAGTCAGCGAGTCATTGCCTGAATCTATATATTCGGTCACTTGAAACAGTTGATCGACCAAATGCTGAATCTGTCGATTCACATCACGAATTTCTTGAATGCGTTCTACCTTCTGAGTCTGATCCTGACAGTCGAGCACGTCAAAATTGAGGGTATCGACCTGTTGAATCAGCCTGATAATGGTCTCAACCTGCTCTGCACCCGTAAAGGCATACGCTGCTTTATGCACAAACCATAGACCAAATTCCGACTTAGACAAAGCAATGTGTTGTAACTGCGGATGCTCGGAGAAGACTTTGAACATCAACTCATTTTCCCAGTCAAGCAAAATACTGCGCTGCTTATCTTTTTGTACTGCGACATCTTGCATTGCAGAAAATAAACGATAGCTATGCTTAACTTCATGGCTTCGCTCTGTATTGGCTTCATAGGATCTACACATGATTTCTGTCGCAAAGCCCATAATTTGCAGCATATAACTCAGCATGTGGTGGTTATTTTCCAGCGGAAGTTCAGCCAAGAGTTCCAAGATCTTGTTTTCAATCTCGCGAATACCGCGCATGATCAACCAAGAAGGAATGCCCACCCGCGCATGTACCTGCCCAACTTTTTGTTGTTTTTCAACTGCTGCATAATAAGCTTCATTCACAGCCACGTCGAAACTTTCAATGAGCCATTGGTTTAAACTGTTTTTTAAACGTTGTTGAATGATGTCATCTTTAAAAAAATCTGCAGCCTCAGGCTCCAAGACAATATTGCTATAAAATTCATTAACCAATACAGACGAATGCTGCTGAATAAAATTTTGCGCTTTAACGTGATCATTCACTGAATAATGTTGGCAAATTTTCCCCCATTGCTCGGCCAATTTAGCCATGCATTCATCATTCATAAAACTTACCTATTTATATATTTTTGAGACTTACTAGACATTTATGTGATTAATATAACAAATTTCAATACTTATTTTCACCATCAGCTTTCATTTTCAGCACTTTATAAAAAGTAAGGCTCACGTTTGGTTGTTTTAACAGCAATGACTTTCATAAAAAAAGCCCCTTTATTGGAGCTTTGAAAAGAGGACCGAACTAAAAGAAATGGATATAACTCAAACCCGTCTGATCCCAATCCTTGCCTTTTTGCTGTTGATACTGCCAATGAAGCCTCAACGCATTTTGCTGATTGAATAAATATTGCAACTGAGTATTCAGTCTGACTTGCCATTGATGGCTATCTTCCCAATATGGCAGCTCGACCTGTACCAAACTATTGATATGTTCGCTCCAGATGTTCTGGCAGCCTACCGTTGGCCCAAGTCCCACGCGCCAACCTCGGTCTAAAGCTTTGCCTGCTTGAACATGATTTTGCAATTGTGCATAGCATAAATGTTGACGCTCTTGATCTGCCACACTATAGCCAAACTGACTGGATAGATTGAATACACCGTGTTGATCCTGTTCACTAAATGCACCATCTCGATTTAGTGCCTCTTGTTGCCAACCCATGTTAAAACCCCAGCTTAATGGTGTTTTAAAGGCAGTCAATGGACTGTAGGCATTGACCTCCAGCACATTTAGTTCTTGCAGTTTTAGTCGATCATCACGGTATTCGAGACTGCCGTCTAGAAACTTAAGCTGTGTACCCAAACGGAAACCGCCTTGCGGGTCTATCAAGTCATGATAGGCCTGACGATGGCTCAGTCGGAAATAAGTGTCACCTTGTATCTCACCTGCTTCAAGCTGAACGGTTCGCGCATGGTGGCCTTTTACTGGATCTACTTTTGGCGCTTCGACCACTTGACGTTGCTTTTCCAAGTCAATCTGACTCCGCAAACCCAGCAGTTGTCGAATACGCGGTTGGGCGTCTTCTGCCGCAATCTTTTGTGCAATTAACTGTAAATACACATGGTCATAGGCCATTTCTAAAATACGTGCCTGATCCACCAAGGCATAGCGACTCAAATAGTCTTGCATTTGAGCAGGTTCAAGTTGCGCAACCTGATGCGCAGCCGCTGCCAAGGCTTGTCCGTGTTGTTTGGCTTGTGCCAACAACTGAGTTTCTAAAGCTGGACGGTAAACACTTTCCGCAATTAGATGGTTTTCATCGACCGCCTTAATTGTCTCAACAGGAATCGCAGCGGTTTTAAATTGTTTTTGTAGGTTGACCTCTGGCCGTACCAAATCAATTAAACCCAGTAAACGATAGGCACAGTTATCACTGATAAAATAGTAAGGAAATTGCACATGCTTGAGTTCCCAAATATGCTCAACCATGGTTTTGGTTTCTTCTGGCGTCAGGGCTAACTCGTACTCCCACAAATCGCGGCTTTCCAAATCACCATATTCTTTCACTTTTCGATAGTACGGCATGAGTGAGTACTCACCTGGGTACTGCCCGGTTAAGCCCTTCCATGCAAAAGAAAAGCTGTCGCTATTGGCCACTGTCGCTGCGTAATTCACGGCATAAGAGACTAAGTTCAGCTGTTTTTGGTCTTTAGGATCGAGCCTTAACAGGGTATGCCCAAACATCGAACTGGGATTGCCCATAAAGTCCGTGGCGTAAATTAAAGTCGCCTTATACGGCTTAATTTGCCCAAGCCACTCATCCAGCTCAGGACATGAGGCTTTAGGCAGTTGGTTTGATGCAATATTCAGTTGTCCTATGAGCCATTTTGACCGGGCTGGAAAGCGACATTGAATCGATTGATTAGCTTCGGTTGGAATAAAGAGTGCTGCAATATTGGCATCAAGCTCTTGTTTGAGCTGAGTTTGTCCGTGCGCACTATAAAAGAACGGACGGTAACTGACTTCACTTTGTCCTGATGAAGTATTGGCATACATCAAACGTTGCCAAGTTACATTTGAGGCAAGCTTAAGCTGCTGTGCTTTTTCAATATAAAACTCTGCTGAGCTAGGTGCTTGAGCAAAGATGCTGGTGCTGAATAGCACACTAAAGAGGAGGACAACAGATTTCATGCAGTGTTAGCTATTCTTCTTTTTTAGATATGAAAAACCCTGCCTGAATGGCAGGGTTTTATGGTGCAATTAAACGTATGCTTTTAATACGCTATCCGTTGCCATGACTGCTTGTAAAGATGCTAATACTTGAAGCGCATCTTGGTTTTCAGCTGAATAGATTTTTGCGAAGTTTTGTTTAGACACTTCAAAGAAACGTGCTTTATCTTCAGACTGGATGTTCAGTAATTCAGCCAGTACATTTAGACTTTCGCCGTCACCAACTGCCATATCACGCGCCAATGCTTCCGCATTTTCGTTGGTAAATGTTACTGCCTGAGCAGTCACTGTACCTGTACCGCTACAACCTAAAGTACCAAAGGTAATACCGAAAAGTTGGTTAGCAAAAAGACCATTGGTTGTACCCGCTAAAATTTTAGCGACTTTACCAGACTGGCCAGCCCAAATTTGTGAACCAATACCACAACCGACGTCATTATCTGCAAATGTAGCGGTAGAACCAACAGCCAAAACCGCAGCCAATGCTATTTTTTTCAACATAAGGGTTCTCCAGACTCGATTATCTCCGAGTATTTTTATTGTTCCTATTGTGTGTATTTTGAGCTACACCCTTGTAAGATAGCGGTAACAAGCGCATAACGCAAAACAATTTATACTAAAGTGAAGTGAATATTTAAAAATGTGCTTTAGCGGTATAAGGACCAACTGCCACGTAGATCTCGTTTCCCTAAAATCTTTAGCACCAACACCAGACTGAGCAGTAGCAATAAATACCAAGAACCCAACTTGCCCCAACCGACCATATGCCATGCATCGACTTGACTTGGGTACAACCAGATTTGGTAAAACGTACTGATATTTTCCGCAATCCAAATAATAAAAGCCAACAGTAAAAGTACGGGTAACATCGGCAGTTGAAAACGGTGTTGCTGTAATTCAAAGCCAATCTTGGTTTTCCAAAACAGCACTATGCTCCACGCAAACAAAAGATAACGAATATCTGGAACAAAAAATTTGGACATAAAGTTGATATAAGACAACACCGCCAATGTCAGCATGGCGGAGAAACGGGGCAAGTGTTCAAAAGAAACATGATAAAGACGTAATGAACGCGCAAAAAAACTGCCCACAGCCGAATACATAAAACCTGCAAACAAAGGCACTGTTAAAATTTTAAACACGGCGGGATGCGGATACTGCCAAGATGCAATTTGCGGATGGGTCAAAAAGATTTCCATCACCATTGCCATCACATGAAATAATGCAATCACTTTGGCCTCGGCCCAAGACTCAAGTTTTAAGTACAACAGACAAACTTGAATCAGCACGGCATAAAACAATAGATAGTCATAACGGAAAAAGCCGAAATATTCCTGACTTCCCATACTGGCTGTGAAGGCAAAAGCCAATAACAGTAATATCCCAAATAAGGCAGCCGAAGCTGCCTTGGATGAGAACTCAAAACATGATTTTAAAATCGTGATCACGCATGAACCCTAATTGAATTGAAGCTGTGAAACTTAGAGATATTTGGCACTGTATTCATGCACAGTATCAATAAAGGCTTTCGGGTTTTCAGGGTCAACCCACTGAGTAATGCCATGACCTAAGTTTGCAACATAACCCGTTTTCTCACCGCCTGCATAAGCGTCATCTAGCATGGCCTTGGTGGCTTTCACAATGGTCTCATGCGAACCATATAATGTTGCAGGGTCTAAGTTGCCTTGCAGTGCCGCACGGCCAGCCACCGTTTGGCGAGCCACATTTAATGGCGTCGTCCAATCTAGACCAAAAGCATCCGCCCCTGTTGCCACCATTGGCTCTAACCATTGACCGCCACCTTTGGTGAATAAAATCACAGGCACTTTACGTCCTTCATTTTCACGTTGTAAACCTGCAACAATTTTTTGCATGTATTTTAAAGAAAATTCTAAATATTCACGGTGTGCTAGCGCCCCGCCCCAGCTGTCAAAAATCTGTATGGCTTGAGCACCTGCATCAATTTGCGCATTTAGATAGTCAATCACCGCATCAGCCAAACGATCGAGCAGTGCATGTAAAACTTCAGGTTGCGCATACATCATTTGCTTGGTGAAACGGAAATCTTTGCTCGAACCACCTTCAACCATATAAGTTGCCAGCGTCCAAGGACTACCTGAAAAGCCAATTAATGGCACTTGTCCACCAAGTGCTGAACGAATCGTCTTGACCGCATTCATCACATAATCAAGATCAGACGCGGCATTAAACTGAGGTAAATTCGCCACATCTTGTTCAGTACGAACCGCTTTGTGAAATTTAGGCCCTTCCCCAGCTTCAAAATAAAGCCCTAAACCCAAAGCATCGGGCACAGTTAAAATATCTGAAAATAAAATGGCAGCGTCTAGTTCATAACGACGTAAAGGCTGTAAAGTCACTTCACAAGCAAAATCGTTATTTTTACACAGCGAAAGGAAATCACCCGCTTGAGAACGGGTTGCACGATATTCAGGTAAATAACGCCCTGCTTGACGCATCATCCAGACGGGTGTGGTATCTACAGGTTCACGTAATAAAGCACGTAGAAAACGATCATTTTTAAGCGTCGTCATTTACTTTCCCATCTCAATTAAATTTGCTCACCATCATAACAAAAAGGTCGAATTTTTAATAACTTCTCATAACACTAAAATTCGATCAGGACAAAGATGCAAACGAATATTTACACAAAACAAATACTGCATCTCCATCTTTTTTCTGTAATACTTCACTAGTTTTTACTTTGTAAATGAATAATTCTTAAGGTTGAATTACATGTTCGTTCGCACAATACTCGCGATGAGTTTAAGTTGCATTCTTGCTGGTACAGCGTTTGCTGCATCTACTACTGAACAACCCTTGACGCCAAAAAAGATCATTGATACTTCAGTTCAAGACCCTATTGATCCTTTAGCAACAGATGTCGCTTCAGCTTCTACTGCGGTTGCAAACAGCCAAATTACAGCAAAAGAACAAGCAGACTTAAACCAAGCTTCGCAAACTTTAGATCAACTTGAACAATCTGAAGATAAAACCGCTGACGTTGGTGCTGCACCAAGCAAAACCACCACTGCACCGACCACCACGACGACCAATCCTGCTGCGGCTAAAGCATCGTGGACATTAAATGGTCTAAACAGTGCAGAATGGTTCGACAATATTGGTAAAGGCCAATTTCCTGTCTATGCACGTGCTCACGTGATGCTCAATAATGCGCATGCGTCTCCAGGTGCAATTGATGGCATGAGCGGTAAAAATACCCTCAAAGCCATTGCTTCGTTCCAGCAAATGAGCGGTTTAAAAGCAACAGGTACCTTAACCAAAGAAACTTGGGATGCTCTACTTGCAAGCCAAGGTTCTAAGCCTGCATTTATTGAATACACCATTACCGAAGCAGACCTAAAAGGTCCTTATGCTGCATCTATTCCACGCGATTATGCACTACAAGCCAAAATGAAAGGTTTGTATTACACCCGTGTGACTGAAATGTTGGGTGAAAAGTTCCATATGGATGAAGACTTCTTGCAGAAGTTAAATCCAAAAGCAACCTTCAAAAAAGCGGGCGAAAAAATTATTGTGGCCAATATCCGCAATGAAGTGCCAGAAGACATTCATTTGATCGTTGCGCACAAAGGTGCAAAACAGCTGTATTTATTTAACAGCCGCAACCAAATGATCGGTTCTTTCCCTGCAACTATTGGTAGCTCAGATACTCCGTCTCCAACGGGTACTTATAAAGTCACTGGTGTTGCGCCAAATCCTTGGTATAGCTACTCACCAAGTAACTTTGTACAGGGCAAAAACTTAAAACCACTTTCTCTACCACCGGGTCCGAATGGTCCTGTAGGGAATATCTGGATTGGTTTAAGCAAAAAATCATTTGGTATTCATGGCACACCAAACCCTTCTGCTATTTCTAAAACAGCATCACACGGTTGTATCCGTTTGACCAACTGGGATGCCAATGATCTTGGCAAAAAAGTGAAGTCAGGTGTTACGGTTAAATTCTTAGAATAATTGGCTTTCTAAGGTATTTACGCTATAAAAGGTGCTCTCTTGAGAGCACCTTTTTTAAATTATAACAACATAGAATGACGATGAACGCTTTAAAAATAATACTGCCCGTGGCCTGCTTACTGTTTTTCTCACCTTATAGCTTTGCCGAATTAGATCAAGAAATCGTGACCAGCGTGGATGCTTCTGCTTATGCGGTGGAATCTGACTATCCATTTGACAGTCTGAATGATCATGAAAAAATCCGCCATCCCCAATACATTCCAGAGGAAGACAGTCTCAGAGAGCCTCTTTTGAATGCACGCTATTACGTCATCGCAGGTAAATCTCCGATTCACTATTACGCGATTCGAACAGGAGCAAAGCCTAAACTACTTTATTTAAACCAGCCCCACTCGGCAGTTTTTTCAATAGGCGAGGCTTATGCTGAAAATCGAGAAAAAATCACCCTACAGCCTCAACTCGACAATACAGTCAAAAATCATGAGTTGTTTTCGATTATGCCCGTCGCGAAGCATCTCGCACTGATTTTTCGTACTCGCTATGCCTATACTCCTACAGAGTTAAAAGCCAATGCGGCCATGAACGCCACCTATGCCAACAATCGCTACCGATACAGCTATGAAATTATTGAAATCGACACGAAGGGCAAACAGCTCCACCGCGTGCAATTTGTGGCTCCAATCATTGAAGATGGAATGAGTTTTGGCCCCAAATGGGATGAAGACTTATCAGATTATAATCATGCAATACTTGAATACAGCACCAAGTCCCCGGGCGACTACCAAACCGTGCATCCTTATAACATTGAAACCCGTTATGAATACAAACAAGGTCAATTGAAGCACTTTGAACAAAAAATTCTGCTCACCGCCAGTGACAAAGTGTTCTTAAAGAATTCACCGAACTCGATTAATTATGAAAATTATCTCGATGATCAAGATGTACCACTCTCCGTTGAAAGCAGTACTTGCCTTGATGACTATTTTGTTTTTAAGGACAAAGCGGCTCCACTCGGTGTGAAATGGGGCAATGACTGGATGCAACAGCAGCCGAATCTACATCAACAATTTTTAGCTGAATATGCGCAAGGCAAAAACTACGTCTGGAAAGATTTCCGCGTACGGTATTGTGATTTAAACTAAGGCTGCAATGTTGTGTTTAATCATTCCAATATTGAAACGCAACATTGCAAATTCACTATTTTAGCGATAAATATAAAACGCTAAAATTACTCCATAGATTAAAAATAAGATTGGAGTTCAAAATGGATGCTTTCATTCATCGCAGTCAAGACCGTGGTCATGTCAATATCGGCTGGCTAGAGTCGAAACATAGCTTTTCTTTTGGTAGTTGGTATAACCCTAAATATATGGGCGTAAGTGCTTTACGTGTCATCAATGACGACGTGATCGCGGGTCATCAAGGTTTTGGGCAACACCCCCATGACAATATGGAAATCTTAACCTGTGTACTCAAAGGCACCATCACCCATAAAGACAGCATGGGCAACCATGGTGGTATTTCAGCAGGTGAATGGCAACTGATGAGTGCAGGTACGGGTGTGCAGCACAGCGAAATGAATCAGGGTGATGAGCCAGTACATTTGCTACAAATTTGGATTACCCCAAATCAAAGAGATGCAGCGCCAAACTATCAACAGATTCGTCTTGATCCGCATGAGCAGCCAAATCAATGGCATGCGATTTGTGGCCCAAATGACAATGCTGCAATGCATATTCGTCAAAATGCCGAAGTCAAAACAGCTGTGATTGAAAAAGATCAAATGCTAGAAGTTAAAGCTACACAGCATATTAACTATGTGCATGTAATTTCAGGCTCAATCCAAATTGCAGAACATACTCTTCATGCAGGTGACGCAATTGCTTTCTTAGAAGCAAGCAATGTTAAAGCTGTGGAAGATGCACAAGTGATTTGGTTTGATTTGCCTGAAGGCAAATAAGTCATCACTCATATTAAAAAGCCAGCGTCTAGACGTTGGCTTTTTAATACAAAACTCAAGCAGCTTTTTTCCCTTGGCTTAGAGAAAATTCACCGCAAGTAATGCTACAGCAGCAGGTAAGGCTTGAATGTAGATAATTTTCTTACTGGCGGTCAGGCCACCATAAATACCAGCAACCAAAACGCAGCCTAAAAAGAAATTGGCCAGTGGTAGTGCGTAAGTTTCAGGTGCACATAGCGCCCAAAATAGACCTGCAGCCAAGAAACCATTATATAAGCCTTGATTTTTCGCCATGACTTTGGTCAGCTGTGCTTTTTCAGGCGTATTGCCAAAGGCTTTTAAACCATAGGGCTTATCCCATAAAAACATCTCTAAAACTAAAATATACACATGCAACAGTGCAATTAAAGCAATCAAAATTTGTCCCATCATACGCTTTATCCTTATTTTTGATGAATGATGCTAGATCAGCTTCACAGCTGATCTAGGTCGAAAACAGTTAAGGTTTCAAAAGTACTTTACCCTGACGTGCGCCTTGCGTCGCTTTCAGTGCAGCATCTTTAATTTGTGCAAAGCTGAAGATACCTTCAACAGGCAGCAGTAATTTTTTCTGTGCAGCAAGCGTCAATAACTCCACAATTAACGCCTTTTTGCGTTCAGCAGATAATTGCTTATTCACCACACTCGCCCAAAAACCTTTAACTGTAGCTTGTTTAAAAATCAGATCTCCCGAAGAAATCTGCATGGTCTCACCCGTCATGCTACCAAATGAAACCAATAGACTATTTTCACTCAGTAAAGCCAACATTTCACCACTGGCCTGACCACCAATGGAGTCTACACCCGCAATCAATGGCTGATCTGCATGAATCGCTTTGACTTGTTCTTTCCAATCGGCTTGGTCTGTTGCCACCACATTTTGAATGCCTAAAGCCTGCATTTCAGCTACAGCCTCAGTACGGCGAACCAAATGAATGACCTTTTGACCACGCGCTTTTGCAATCATTGCCACGGTTTTACCCACTGCACCATTGGCAGTGTTCTGAATCAACCAAGAATCTGCTGGCAAGTCGATAAAATCTAAAAGCATCAGTGCACTGATCGGCATCCCAATCAACTGAGCTGCCGTTTCATCATCAATCGCATCAGTTAAAGGCACGACACCATGCGCTGGTGCAATAAAATACTCAGCCCAACTGCCATGAATTCCTGCAACCGCTACACGCTGCCCTACCGATATGCCTTGTACACCCTCACCAAGCGCATCAATTACACCCACAGCTTCACTGCCACCAATTGCAGGCAGTGTCGGTTTATAACCATAACTGCCACGCACTGTCCACACATCATGGTTATGCATTGGCGATAGAATCATTTTAATACGCACTTCACCCGCTTTCGGTTCAGGTTGCGGCATATCCGCAGCTTCCAAGACTTCAACAGGTTCACCAAAATGGTGATGAATAATACTTTGCATTTGCTATTCCTTTATCGGTTGTAATAGTTGTTGGGTGGTTTCCAAAGCAAGGTAAAGGGGCTGCTTATTTCGGGCCAGTCTTGCCAATAAAGCTGCCCCCAACCACAGTTGATACATCGTCTGTGCCATTTTTTCAGCGTCAATATGCGCTGGAATTGAACCGTCTTGCTGCCCTGCTTGGATTAGACCCGAAATACGTTCTGTTAACTTACGCACCCCGAAGTTCAAAATCTGACGCATATCTTCAGACAAATCTGAGACTTCTGCTGCCAATTTGACGATCAAACAATTCTCCGCCCATCCCCCATCGCTATGATGTTCAACATCACTTTCAATATGTGATGGGTTATCAATCCATGCTTGCCAAAGTGCCACGAGGCTTGCATAGGCGCTTCGCTGTTCTTGCTGTATCAGCTGATCGATTTTGACCTTATAGTCGGCTAGATACTGCTGAAGTAGCGCACAGCCGAAAGCCTCTTTCGAAGCAAAGTAATAATAGAATGAACCTTTTGGTACATCACAATTCTTTAGAATTTCCTGTAAGCCCACTCCGACAAAACCTTTATGTAACACCAGTTGAAAACTGCTATTTAAAATGTGTAGTCGTGTTGCTTCACTTTTATCTGATCGTTTCATATCCACACTATAAATTAATAATAGACCAGTCGTCTATAAAATAATGCATCTTTTCGATACTTCATCTCGAACCATTGGATTGCATATAAATTTTACTGATTAAATTTTAGATATAAATGATTGAAATAGATGTTACATTATACCATAACATTAGTTTTTAATTCATCTTATGTCTACACCTTCACAACGTTTACAAGCGATTGACGCCCTCAGAGGATTGGTTATTCTGATTATGATGGTCGACCATGTCAGAGAAACTTTTTATCTGCACCAGCAAGTCCCCGACCCGATGCTGATTCCAGGAACCGAAGAATCCCTTTTCTTTAGCCGGATCTTGGCTCACTTATGTGCCCCTGTTTTTGTGGTTTTAACAGGCTTATCGGCTTATCTTTACCAAGCAAAAAACAACAGTGTTCAAATGACCCGTGAATTTTTACTCAAGCGCGGTCTATTTCTAATTTTTCTCGAACTGATCATTATCAATTTCGCTTGGACTGGACAGTTCCCGCCCGATGTCATCTATTTACAAGTGATTTGGGCCATTGGTCTCAGTATGGTGGTTTTAGCAGGCTTGATTGGGCTATCGCAAAAATGGCTCTGGGTGATCAGTCTCAGCATTATTTTTGGACATAATGCACTGGATCAAGTGTCATTTTCACAAATACCTATCCTGCAAAATCTGTGGTTTATTTTGCATGAACGTGGTTGGATCGAATTTGGAGATCTGATTCGCTTTAGAACCTCCTACCCAGTACTGCCTTGGATTGGGGTGATTACCCTCGGCTATTGCATCGGTCATACTGTATTTAACAGTACACATGATGTCGCGAAAAGAAATCAAATCTTGTTAGGCTTCGGGCTTGCCAGTATCAGTTTATTTATCGTTTTAAGAATGATCAATCTCTATGGCGACCAAGCATGGTCAGTCATGCCGACCAGCACTGAAACCGTTATGAGTTTTTTAAATCTGACCAAGTATCCGCCATCGCTGCTGTTTATTTTGTGGAATGTCGGACTAGGTTTAATCCTGTTAGTGTTACTTCAAAAGGTTGAAAGTAAACCTTGGATCAAGCCCTTGATTGTCTTTGGTTCCGTGCCGATGTTTTTCTATATCGTACACTTATATGTGCTGAAAGCCCTCTATCTCATTGCAGTCGCACTGTTTGGCACGACCCATGGCGAATACTTCGGCGTCGATCATGTCTCCACCCTCTGGCTCATTTCGATTATTTTAACTGTGGCTTTCTATCCGTTGATGTTGAAATTCTCAGCCTTTAAACATAAAAACAAACACATTCGCATTCTTAAATACCTCTAAGGATTTAAGGTGTATAGCCAATTTCACTGAAACAAGATTGATGCTTAGTCCAACTAGGCATCAGATTTCCCGACACCCAGCAATTATGCTTTATGCGCCAACGAATGTCTGAAGCAAAAAATTTACTTTGCTTTAGTCTGCAATGCTAAGCAGATTGAAATTAAAACCATCCCAATCCAGCCGATTGGTGCAAGTTGTTCTCCCACCAACAGGATTGCAAATACAGCGGCAATCAAAGGCTCAAACAAGGTCAAAGTAATAGCTTTACTGGCAGGCACGGTTTTTAAGCCATATCCAAATAAAACATAGCCTAAAAACATGGGGATCAACATCATATAACCTACGACATAAAGGTTGATGTTTTCTTCAAACAAGTTTGAACCCGTTATCCATAAAGTCGGAAGTAATAATAAAGAACCAAGTCCGAAGATGAGCCCCATAGACGCTTTTGCATCCATTCCTTGGTCAATCATTCGTTTTGCCGCCCAAGAATATAAAGCATAGGTCAATCCCGCAACCGCCCCTAAAGCAATACCCAACATTGGTCGATTTTGGGACAAATGCTCCATGGTTGCTACAGCATGTGATTCCCCGAGAGAAAGTAGCGCAACGCCCGTCACCCCCAATACAAAACTCATCAGCCATGTCATCGAAAGTTCTTTTCGATCAAATACCCTTTCTAAAAGTGCGGTAAATAAAGGCGCCGTACCAATCGACACGACCGTACCAATGGTGATGCCTGCATAGTGCATCGATGAATAAAAGGCCAAAGGATAAATAAAAACCGCAATTACGCCTACACCGAGCATCACAACATTGGCTTTGACATGTACCAGATGGTAGATAATACTTTTTCGCGCCAAAAGTGCCTGTAACAGTCCACCACCACCCATCGCAGCAGCGCCAATAGCCAAAGGACTCAAATTAGGTGCAAAAGATGCCACTGTGCCCGTCGTTCCCCATAGAAAAGCAGCGAACAGCACCGTGATAAAACCATAATTCGGTACCGCAGAAACAGACTGATTCACGTACTGATTTCCTGTGTTAAAAGTATTTTCACCATCGCTGTTGCAGCTTGTACTTTTTCACTCGAGCTTTCCAAGCCTGCTCGCGCAATCGATCCCTCTAGAATAAAAGACAACAACAAAGCCATTTGTTTGACCTTGTCTGCGTCCGAAATGATAAGGGCAAGCTGTGTAGAGATAATGTTTTCAATTTCATCCTTGTGCGCTTTCACAGCCAAGCGCTCGGCGCTGTGCGCTGGGAACTCAGCAGCAGCATTCAACAAACCACAGCCCCGAAAGCCTTTTTCATAGGCAAACTCGGCATGGTCTTGATAGGCTTCAAAAACCGCGACAATTTTATCAATAGGGGTATGGGCTTGTTGGTTTCGAAGCGCATACAAATCTAACCACTCTTGATGCCGTGCTTCTATATAAGAAGTGATCAAGTCAGCCTTAGTCGCGAAATTATTATATAAGGACATTTTAGCAACTTTGGCCTTATCGGTAATGCTATTAATCCCTGTACTGGTGATGCCATCGTTATAAAACAAAATCGCGGCTGCATCTAAAATTTTCTGTTTCGCAGTTTTGGTATTCATCACACTCAACTAAGTAGACCGATCTACCTAATCTATAGAATCTGTAAAAATATACAAGTCACCTTTGCTTATTTAATGGAGGAAATATCAGATGAATCAAATACGGGAGAATACCCTTCAATCACCCCATTACAATGGCGGTGGATAAAAAGCGAAACAGAACAATCGCTCTATACTTTTACACAGCATATGTAGTTCCAACTTATATACAATGAGTTGCTATATAGGCTGAACAACGCGTGCTCAAAACCGCTCAGATGAAATTAAAAAACTGATCTACAAAAATGACTGCTACACAGTACAACTGCATAGTCTCTATAATTGCTTGTCTGAAACGAATAGTGAATCTAAAAAAGGATCGAGTTGGACAACTCAAGCTATAGCTGAATACTATAAAAGAAGACTTCAATACCTTAAATAAAAAAAGCAGCAAGAAAAGGTCTGACTGCTTTTTTTAGAATTTGATCACTGCCGATTTATGTGGTGTTCCCCACACTACTTGACGTAATGGCCCAACTTAAACTTGGGTTATCGATTAATGATTCGTTTTAATTTGTATTTAAAAATAATTTGGCGGAAGCGGTGAGATTCGAACTCACGGAGGACTCACACCCTCGTCGGTTTTCAAGACCGGTGCATTAAACCGCTCTGCCACGCTTCCATGGGCGCTATCATATAAATAAAAATATTTTTTGGCAAATATTTTTCATCTCACGGCCTTCAAAAAGCCACTATTCAGCTAAAAAATGTTCAATCTCAATAAGATATTAACTTTACAGCCTGCATATCCCGGAAAAATGAGCGATAACTCTGGCATCTTTTAGAAATTAATTTAAAAAAGGCATAAAAAAACCCCGACTTAGTCAGGGTTTTTTGAATTTGGCGGAAGCGGTGAGATTCGAACTCACGGAGGACTCACACCCTCGTCGGTTTTCAAGACCGGTGCATTAAACCGCTCTGCCACGCTTCCATGGGCGACATCATATAAACATTCAATCTACTTGGCAAATACTTTTCTTCAAAAATCACACCAAGTGGCTAAAATTAAAACAAAATCTTTTAGTTCTCTGAACTTTCAGGTCTGTCATAACGAATTGAATTGACATACCAGTGTTTTTTTCCAGTTGGCGTCAACACTTCAATTTCATCATCGACTTGTTTGGACAGTAAAGCACGTGCCATCGGCGAGTCGATAGAGATGTGCTGCGGGTGATGATCATAAATTTCATCTACTCCGACGATGCGTAAGGTTTTTTGTTCCCCTGCGTCATTTTCAATTTCGACCCAAGCGCCAAAATAAATCTTGCCAGCCTGCTCTTCAGAAAAGTCGATAATACGAAGTTCTTCGAGGCGTTTTCCCAAGTAGCGAACCCGTCGATCAATCTTACGTAAGATCTGTTTGTTGTACTGATAATCCGCGTTTTCACTACGATCACCAAGGCTCGCCGCCCAGTTTACTTTCTTGGTAATTTCAGGGCGTTCTTCATGCCAAAGCTGCTTTAATTCCGCCACCAATTTGTCGTGACCTGCACGTGTAATTAAGTTTGATTTCATGATGAATGCCGTCTAAATCTGCTTATTGATTTACAACAAAGGATTATTTTATCCCTTATTTCTCCACAACAGAAGTTTATAAAATAAATTCCTGAATTAAATTAAATCGTTATGTTACATTTTTCTAAAAAATACTGCACAAAATTTGACACTTTTAAAATTGCTATATATTATGCGCACATCTTAAATTAGTTGCCTATTTTTTAATCTATGTAGTTTTTCTACATAATCTTCTTAATCCCATGTCATTTTGAATGACGTCATGAATGCCCAACCTCTTATTGAATTTAGACAACTTGAACTCGTTTTAAGGCATGTTTTTGCCTTTGCGTTCTAGGGCATAAATTACTTGTAGCGGAGACAACATGCACAGTAGTTCAACTTCTGGATCGAGGCTTTGCCTTAATTCATTAACTTTCTCTCTCCCGTTGAAAGCCCTTGCTTTAAGTACTTTGTTAATTCCATTTCATAGTATTAATGCAAGTAAGACCTACCAGTATGATAACGTCGTCAATCATAATAAATTGACTGTCGTTTCAGTGGAAAACCCAACGACCGTTTTTAAAGATGGTCAGCATTTGCATGGTTTTGGTTATGACCTTGCACGTAACTATGCAGACAGCTTAAATGTAAAGCTAGACTTCAAAACCGTCCCCGATAACGCTACAGCACTGAAATGGGTAGCACAGGGCAAAGCAAATTTTGCAATGACGACGGCAAGTGTTCAAACGATTGAACAAAAAAGTCTCGCAACCTTTTCTGCAACTTGTGGTGATTTAAACGTTTTACGTAAAAATGGCCTCAATACTGAACTGAACTGGGTGTTTAAACATGCGAATGATCCATTAACGCAAACGGCGAGCGGATTTGTCTGCCGTGGTAAACAATCTGGTTCAATTGGTCAATTGGCCTCTTTTTACAACCGTAATGTCGTGAAGCCTGAAAACTGGAATACGATTCAACGCGATTTGCGTCAGCGTATGCCAATCTATAAGGCCAGTTTTAAAAGCACAGCGCAAAAGTACGATTTAGATTGGCACTTATTGGCAGCGATTGGTTATCAAGAGTCTTATCTTAAACCGAACTCTGTTTCTCCCACGGGTGTTCGTGGTTTGATGATGTTGACCAATAGCACAGCCAAAGCCATGGGTGTGAGTAACCGTACCGATCCAGCGCAAAGCATTCAAGGTGGTGCCAAGTACTACGACCAAATGCTGAGTCGCTATGATGATATCCCCTTTCCTGACCGGAACTGGTATGCACTGGTTGCGTACAATATGGGACCGGGTGCGGTGAATCAGATTCAAAAACGCATTCAGGCACAAGGTCAAGACCCAAATAACTGGCTCAATTTGTATGCTTACTTACAACAGAACCAAGCGAAGAATGGCCGTTACCGTCAAGCACTACAGTATGTGACACGTATCCGTGCTTATCTTGAGCACATTAAAACCACGCCGCAGCTGGTCAATATCTAAAAGATCATCTCTATCGGCATAAAAAAAAGCTTACCTATAAAGGTAAGCTTTTTTTTATTTCAGAACACTTAAGCTGTTTGCTCAAGCACTTTCTTAAATAAATCTTTTTGCTCTTGGCTTGGTTTCGCTGTTTGCAATGCCATCAACTGTGACATATCGCCTTGAACTTTTATTTTACCCGTCATGAACGCTTGCATTGCTGCAGCCATATCAAACTCAAGGAACACTTTACGTAGTGTTTCAGCATCCATGTTCAAGGTTGTTTTCGCGTTTGAAGACAAGCCTTTTTTAATTGCGCCACCATCTAAAGATAATTCGGTATTACCCGCATTGTCAGCAACAACTAAGTTAATTGCAAGATTCGCAAGTGCTGGCGGCAGGTTCAAATTCCCCGCTTGAGCAGTTAATGTTTCTACAGTTGAAAACCAATCATCAGTTAAAAAAGCAGGCATGATGTTTCCTCAATTCTTTGTTCGTTGTGTGCTGCCTATCCAGACGGCATCATTGTGAAGCTAAATACGCTCGCAGATTGTTATAGCATGTATATCCTACATGTGCCTAAAGTTTTTTGTACGTACCGTTCATATTTTATATTTCTTATACAAAGTTTATCAAAATCATCCACATAAAAAAAACACCAATCATTGATTGGTGTTTTGCATTGGCCTAACTGACAAAATTAGTCTGCTGCAAAGCCAAGATTAACCATGTTAATACGTTTGTTCTCCGGTTCATCTTCTGTTGAACAACTTTCACCTTTAAAGTCGAATTCACGTTCGCTATCTAACGCTTCAAAGTCGAATAGCTCACGATCCGCCAGCTGCGATGGTGACACATTTTGCAAGGCACCAAAAATACTGTGTAGACGCTTTGGATGTGCTTTATCCCACTCACGCAACATGTCATTTAACATGGCACGTTGCAGATTTTCCTGAGAACCACACAAGTTACACGGAATAATCGGGAACTGACGCATTTCCGCATATTTAATGATGTCTTTTTCTTCCACATAAGCCAGTGGGCGAATCAAGATGTTCTTTTTATCTGACGATAACAATTTAGGAGGCATCGCCTTTAAGCTGCCGCCATGAAATAAGTTCAAGAAGAAAGTCGCCAAGATATCATCACGGTGATGGCCCAACGCCACTTTGGTCGCGCCAATTTCTTGCGCAAAGCCGTATAAAGAGCCACGGCGTAAGCGTGAACAAACTGCACAGTAAGTTTTGCCTTCAGGCGTTAAACGTTTGGTGATGCTGTAGGTGTCTTTTTCTAAGATATAGTAGGGAATATTATTCTCTTCTAAATAACGTGGTAATACGTCCTCAGGGAAGCCGGGTTGCTTCTGGTCCAAATTCACAGCCACCACATCAAAATTGATCGGTGCAATGCGTTTAAACTGCAACATAATATCGAGCAAGGTATAACTGTCCTTACCACCGGAAATGCAGACCATCACTTTATCGCCTTCTTCAATCATTTTAAAATCGCGAATAGCATGACCCACCTGACGGCGTAACTTTTTCAACAAACGATAATACGCAGAGCTAGTGGGTAGTTCTGGTTTAAAATTAAATCCCTGATTGGACTCAACTGGCGAGAACATAGACGAGTTAAACCTAAAAAAAAATACCGCGCAATTTTATCCGATTCACAGCCATCTCGCACCTAAAGAATGTAAATTCTCATGAATTGTCATTGCTGTCATATTCATGTATTGAAATCGGTTTAACTTTGAACGATTGCGTTCATATTTTAGCTGAACTGCTTATGTTTTGGACTTTTCCACATTTTTCCACAAAAGCTGGGGATAACTTTGTGGATTCTAATCGACTTGACAGGGTGTTCCCCCCACTCTTTAAGGCTTCTATTTAAATTGATCATTTTTTGATCAATTTATTTACTATTAAATTTCAATAACTTAACCCAGTCAAGCAATCCTCATTAAAAATAAATTAATTATTTTTTTTGATTACTTGCTCAACAATTTGACTTGATTTTTACAAAGACATGGATTTTTGAACTTAAAATAGTTTCAGACGGTTCTTTTTTTGCTAAACTCATTTCTAGTCACTGAAATCGATTTTTTTACGATTAATAATAGATAATGAAAAATAAGCTGCTTTTGAGTCGTTTTTACGTTTTGGGGTGTATGACGATTTCGTTCATGGCACTAGATTGTCACGCGGGTCAAACCATCTACCAATTGAGAGATTCCAACGGAACGACCTTGTTAACCAATAAACAAAGTCGTTATAGCAACTTAAAAGTCGAAAAGAAAACTTATTATCCAGACAGTAATATCCATAGTTATAGTAACTGGGGGGCTTCTGAATCTTCCGTGTTGCCCAGTTATAGTCGTAACAAAAATGCTTTTGACCACATTATTCGCCAAGCGGCTCAAACCCATGGCGTTTCTGAAGGCTTAATTAAAGCGGTTATGCATACCGAATCAGGCTTTAATGTCAACGCACGCTCACCTGTTGGGGCTCAGGGGCTTATGCAACTCATGCCTGCGACAGCACGGCGCTTTAATGTCTCTAATGCATATGATCCACAGCAGAACATAAATGCAGGTGCCAAGTATTTGGCTTGGCTGATGAAACGCTTTAACGGCAACACCAGTCTTGCGCTTGCAGGCTACAATGCTGGCGAAGGCAATGTACAAAAGTACGGCGGTATTCCACCCTTCCGTGAAACTCAAGACTATGTTCGCCGGGTGAGTAGCCGTTATAGCAATTTATATGCAGGGGGGATCAACATTTCTCCAGGCTCAAATAGCACACCGGCCAATGCTCAAGTCATTGCACAATCTGCACATTACGATGCAGACTCTTCTCCAAGCACGCAACTCAGTGTGAGTCGTAGCGCACCTTCACGTCAAATTATCCTCGCAGCCGATGGCAGTTTTACTGATGCGCCGGGTTCCTATGCCACAGCCAATGCAACCGCCTCTGCCCGCATTCAAATTTCAGAATAATTTTTATAGCAGTTTTATTATTTTTTCTTGAATTTTGAAGAGTTTCACCTCATATTGAGATCAATGATTTTCGATTTATAAATCAGATTATTTTTTTATTATAAGAGGATTTTCTCAATGATGCGGATTGGTTTGTTCTTGCTAACCAACCTCGCGGTACTGGTTGTAGCTGGCATTATCTTGTCACTCTTCGGTGTCGGTAGTTACCATGGCGCGGGTGGCTTAAATCTAGGTAACCTACTGGTTATCTGTTTTGTCTTTGGTATGGTTGGCTCAATGATTTCTCTATTCATGTCAAAATGGATGGCGAAAAAAACAACTGGTACAGAGTTAATTGACCCAAATGCCCCGCGCAACCAAGCTGAAGCATGGTTGTTACAAGAAGTCGCTCAATTGGCGCAACGTTCTGGTATTAAAATGCCAGAAGTCGGTATTTTCCCGTCTTACCAATCTAATGCTTTTGCTACAGGTTGGAACAAGAACGATGCATTAGTTGCAGTTTCTACCGGCTTACTTGAGCGTATGAATAAAGACGAGCTTCGTGCAGTTTTGGCTCACGAAATTGGTCACGTCGCCAATGGTGACATGGTGACTTTGGCGCTCGTTCAAGGTGTAGTGAACGCCTTTGTGATGTTCTTTGCACGTGTCGCAGGTGATTTTATTGACCGTAATGTTTTTGGTCGTGAAGACGGTGAAGCACCAGGTTTAGCTTATTTTGCCATTACCATCGTACTTGATATTGTCTTTGGTATTTTAGCTTCTGCAATCGTGATGTGGTTCTCCCGCTACCGCGAATATCGTGCAGATGAAGCAGGCGCGCGTCTTGCAGGCAAACAAGCAATGATTTCAGCCTTGTTACGCTTACAAGCGGAGTCACAACTTCCAGATGCGATGCCTAAAGAAATGAAAGCATTTGCAATCGCGGCAGGTCAAGAACAAGGCTTTAGTTTAGCCGCATTGTTCCAAACCCACCCGACGATTGAACAACGTGTTGCTGCTTTACAACAGCTCGATTGTCCATAAATAATTCGTTCACAAGATTTTAAAAAGCCTCCACTTGGAGGCTTTTTTGTGACTCGGCATAACAGAACATTTTTATTCAATCGTCACTTGGATACAGCGTAATAAACTGCCATTTGGGTCAATGATGCAAAACTGGCGGATCTCGTCAAAATCCTGAATATCGGTCATACGAGCTCTTTCCCACAACGACCAATTCACTTTAGACCAGTATTCATAATAGGGTTGAATCTCCGCTACGCGAATACAGGCACTATGCCATGAACTATTTGGGTCTAAATGCGGATGATGGAAAAATTCCAGTGTCATTTCGCCCAAACGCAGAATCATCCACTCTGCGGACTGATAAACCAGATTAAAGCCCAAGCCTTGGTAAAATGAAGCGGTGCGCGCTAAATCAATCGATGGCAAATTTGCCGTAATCTGACCTTCAAATTTCATGAGTGGCTATCCTAAGTTTAGTCCCTGTAACCAATGCCACATCACACTACCACCCCACCACAATAAGCCCATAAAACACACCAAAAAGATCAGGCCAAACAAATCGGGGATGTGTAGCCAAAGCCATGCCACTACTGGGTTTCGCCAAAATGCGGACTGTTGCTGTTTCTTTTCCAATTTTTCATGGAGAAAAGGATGAGTCACATGATGCTCTGAATGGATTTGGTATTCTTCCCGAATATGGTCATGAACCACATCCAGTGCTTTACGACTCGGACGTATAAAAATATCAAACAGTGTCCCTAGAACAGGGATAAAACCGACGACGGCATCAATCATAGCCAGCTTCAATACTGGACTCAATTTCTCTTGCGGTACACCAATTTGCTTGGCTTTATAAATGGCATAACACGTTAGGGCAAAACCTGCGATATCCCCAGCAATCGGAACAGTACTCAACGCAGCATCTGCACCGACCCCCTGCTTGGTGAACGGGATACGCACCACAGAATCCATCATATTGGCATATTTGGCCAAATCACGCTCTAAACGAATGACATCTTGCTGGCTCATTTTTTTTTGTTCTAAGGGTTCAGGCATGTTGTTACTGACCTCCATCATTTCAACCACATTAACATCATAAAACCACTGAATTATGCTGCTTTTCATGACTTTTTTCTGTGCTAACTTTGTGCTGAAACAATAGCTTATAAGCTTAAGACAAGGTCAGAATTTGCGATGCAATCAGCAGATATACCACCACGCCTGACGCATCACAAATTGAGGTGACCAAAGGTGCGGATGCACTGGCGGGGTCGAGTTTCATGCGGTTTAAGATAAACGGCAGACTCATACCAATCAAACAACCCATCAACACAATGCCCATCATACTCAGTGCCAATACTACAGCGACCAGAATATCCCCACGGAAATAGCCCAAAATGGAAACAGCTGTTGCCATAGTTCCGCCTAGACACAGCGCAACCAGACTTTCACGCCCTAGCAAATAAAACCAGTCTTTAAAATGTACGTCGCCAGTTGCCAGTGCACGTACCATTAAAGTGGCGGACTGTGACCCCGCATTTCCCCCACTTCCCACCAGTAAAGGAAGGAAAAATACCAAAACGATATGTGCCGCAATCAAGTCTTCAAAGTGTGCAATTCCTAGTCCCGAGAGTAAACTACCAAAAACCAGAAACACCAACCAAAACACCCGCTTCTGATACAGTAATAGGATTGGAGCCGTTTTAATACTCATCTGCGGACTGGCCGCAACCGCACTACTTTTTAGAATATCTTCTGTGGTTTCTTGTTGCACCACATCCATTGCATCGTCATAAGTCACAATCCCCAATAGACGCTGCTGCTCATCGACAATGGGCAAAGCCATAAAATCATAATGAGCCAGTTTCTGTGCAATACTTTCCTGATCCTCACTGACTAAACCCGTAATGACATGACTGGTCATAACCTGTCCAATCAATTGCTCAGGCGGAGACTGAATAATTTGCCGCAGCGAAATCACCCCGTGTAAATAACGCGAGGCATCGGTCACATAGATGAGATATAAAGTTTCACTTTCCGCTGCATGCTGTCGTATATGTTGAATCGACTGTTGCATGGTCATTTCGGCATGTACCGTAATGACTTCAGTGCTCATAATTGCACCCGCAGACTCAGCTGGATAGTGCATTAAATCATTCAGCTGGGCTTGAACATGCGCATCTAGCTGCGGAAAAATCTGACCTTGAACCTCTTGTGCCAAGCTTTGAAATAAATCAGTACGGTCATCCGAATGCATATGAGCCAGTAGCTTCACCAGCAAAGCCTGAGGCAATTGCGCTGCTAGCTGCTGCTGCTCGGTTAATGCTAAAAACTCAAAGACATAACTGGCTTGGGGTAATTGTTCCAATAGCCGAATTTGATCATTTATAGGCAGGCCCATTAAAATATCAGCCAAATCCGCAGTGCTGTACTGTTTCAAACTTTGGATAAAAGCATGGTTATCGGGCTGATTTAATTGCTCTTGGAAATCTTGCTGTGAAAATGACGGATTTGGCATACACCACTCAAATATTGTTTTTCTTTATCTGTCCGAGTATAGCAAAGGATCTTTAAATGTCAGGCCTTTCGGCCTACATGGCTTAAAGATTCGCTTTGCTTATTCATACTGCACACGAATGATTCAGATTCGATCTTAGACTTTGTCCTGAGGTGTTCGTCCATGAAACACACGGCGAACCAAGACATACATTAAAGGAATAAACAGCAACACCAATACTGTGCCAAAAATCACGCCACCGAGTACACTCACCCCAATTTCCTGACGACTTGCTGCCCCTGCCCCAAAGGCAAAGACCAGAGGTGTGACACCCGCGCCAAAAGCCAAAGACGTCATTAAAATCGGGCGTAACCGTAAGCTTGCTCCTTCCAACGCTGCTTCAATTGCGGTCTGGCCTTTTTGCTGCGCCAATGAAGCAAATTCCACAATTAAAATCGCATTTTTACAGGACAAACCAATCGTGGTCAGCAAGGCAATTTGAAAGTAAATATCATTCGGAAAACCCGTCAAATAACTGAACAGAATATTGCCACCGATACCGAGTGGAATCGCACTCATGACGGCTGTTGGAATACTCCAACTTTCATAAAGTGCAGCAAGGCATAAAAAGATAAAGCCTATGGAGACCAAATACAGCAGCAATGCTTGGTTATTGGACTTGTTTTCCTCGAACGATAACCCGCTCCATGCTAGATCAATACCATCATGCCCTCGTACCATGTTTTGTACGTCTTGCATGGCTTGTCCAGAACTAACATTTTGTACTGTATCCGCCTCCATTTCTAGTGCGGTATAGCCCATAAAGCGATTCACTACCTCAGGGCCTCCACTCCAAGATACTTGAGCAAAATTTGTAAAAGGAATCATTTGGTTCAGATCATTACGTACGGTCCATGCTTGAAGATCATCAGGTTTTGAACGAAACTCGGCATCCCCTTGCATGATTACCCGTTTAATCCGACCACGGTCAATAAAGTCATTGATATAACTTCCTCCCCAAGCACTGGATAAGGTGCTATTAATGGCGGTCTGACTCAGTCCATTGGCCAAAGCTTGTTTTTGGTTTACATCCACTTTGAGCTCGGCTTTATCTGGGTTAGAACGTTTATCTAAATTGCTAAAACTAGAGTACTGCTTGGATGCTTCCTGCAAAGTTTTAAACTGTGCTTCTAAATAGGCACGACCTTCGCCATTGATATCACGTATCCAAAACTCCATGCCGTCGGTTTGTCCTAAGCCACTGACTGAGGACGGCATATTTACATTAATTTGCGCATTTCGATGTGACCTAAAATGAGCAATTGCCCGTTCTCGAATCACCTGTGCAGAGTTCTCTTTCCCCTTACGTTCATCCCAATGTTTCAGCGCAATAAAACCTTGACCTAAATTTTGTCCTGTTCCTGAAAAATTACGCCCATAGCGGATCATCACTAAATCGATATTGGCCTGCTCTTTATCTAAAAAGTATTGGCGAATTTCTTCTCCCACCACACGGCTTTGACTCATTGGTGCACCATCGGCCAGTTTAAACTGAACACTTAAAATACCCTGATCTTCACTGGGAATAAAACTGGTCGGTAATGCCCGATAAAACAATGCAAAGACGGCAATTAACGCTACAAAAACCACCAGCATGATTTTACTGTGCTGAATGGTCTGCGTACTCAGTTTTAAATAACGCTGCTTTAGCTGATCTAACTTCAGATTAAACCAAGTTGCCCATCGTGCCGATTTATCATTGGGTTTTAAAATTAAGGCACATAGTGCAGGTGTCAGAATCAGTGCAACCAGCAGCGATAGCGCCATGGCAGCAACTAAGGTCATTGAAAACTGACGGTAGATCACTCCTGTCGAACCACCGAAAAATGCCATGGGAATAAACACTGCGGTTAACACCAACGTAATCCCAATCAATGCCCCACTGATTTCCTGCATTGATGCAATCGAAGCTTGTTGAGCACTCATCTGCTGTTCATGCATCAGCCGTTCAACGTTTTCCACCACCACAATCGCATCATCCACCAAAAGCCCAATGGCTAAGACCAATGCAAATAAGGTTAAGGTGTTGATACTCATCCCGAGCACATACAGAATGGCCAGCGTGCCTAAAATTACAACAGGTACTGTGATGGTCGGAATCAGCGTTGCACGCCAATTTTGCAAAAAGACAAACATGACCACAATCACCAAAAGCACTGCTTCAAACAGTGTTTTGACCACTTCCTTAATCGACTCTTGCACAAAAGGCGTGTTATCACGTGGATAAACAATTTGATAGCCTTCAGGAAGTTTAGAGGACAAACGGCTGACTTCTTGTTTGATCAATGCCGAAGTTGCTAATGCATTAGCTCCTGAAGACAATGAAATACCCATCCCCGCTGAAGGAAAGCCATTGATGGTATTAAATGACTGATAATTTTCCGCGCCTAGTTCCACCCGTGCGACGTCTTTTAAATAAATAAAACTGCCATCGCGGGTCGATTTAACAATGATGTTTTCGAATTCTTCAACGGTTTTTAGACGTGTACCGGAGGTGACTTTGGCATTTAAATATTGGTCTGACAGGCTGGGTAACTCGCCAATTGCCCCTGCGGCCACTTGCGTATTTTGCGCTTCAACCGATGCACGTATATCGCTTGGCATCAGTCCATATTGACGCAATTTGTGCGGATTCAGCCATAAGCGCATGGCATACTGCGCGCCAAAGACATCAACCTCACCAACTCCATCAATACGGGCTAAATCTTGCTCCAAATGCGTCATCATATAATCAGAGAGTGCAATATTGCTGCTTTTGCCTGTTTGGTCATATAGGCCTATCACCATATGCGTATCACCAAGCGATTTATAGACATTGACCCCTTGACGCTGTACATCTTCTGGTAAACGGTTAATCACCCCATTGATGGCATTTTGAACTTGCACCTGAGCGGTATCTGGGTCAGTTCCATTCTCAAAACTAATGCTGATTCGACTACGGCCATTCGAGTCACTGCTCGAACTAAAATACAGTAAATGATCAATCCCTTTAATTTGCTGTTCCAAAACCTGAGTAACGCTCTCCTCCGCCGTCTCTGCCGACGCGCCTGTATATGTTGCACTCACCGTAATTCGCGGAGGTGCAATATCTGGGTAGCGCTCTACAGGCAACTGAAAGGTGGCAAATAAACCAAATGCCATCACGATAATCGCCAGCACACCAGCAAAAATTGGACGATGAATAAAAAATTTAGACAGCATGGGTCTGCGGTACTCTTGGGTCTGAGGCTAGATCTAGAAACTGGGCATCACTTTATGCTTGATCTTCTATGACGAATCATTAAAAAACAAGACTTAACAACATGAAATAGAACATTAGAGCTAAATATGAAGAAACTATGAAGAAAGCTTTTTGACCAATTGATGACATCCTGTAATTTTTCGCAATTTGTCATTGATCTGAGATATTAAAATTGAACACTGAGTCCGCAACACCACAATAAAATGTTGAGGAACACATGTTAAAAAGAACATTATTGAGTTTTATTTTTTTAGGCTTATTGGGCTGTCATCATGATGAGAAAGACAATGCAACATCCCAGCCACCATCAAACAACGCCGAATACATTGAGCCTAAATTGCTTATTATTGGACATCGCGGCGCCAGCGCACTACGCCCTGAACACACCTTAGCCGCTTATCAAAAAGCGATTGATGATGGTGCGGATTTTATTGAGCCTGATTTGGTGCCAACTCTAGACGGTTATTTAGTCGCTCGCCATGAAAATGAAATCGGAGGAACCACCAATGTCAGCAGCTTACCGCAGTTTGCAGAACGGAAGACCAGTAAAGTCGTTGATGGTGTGACTTACACAGGTTGGTTTACTGAAGACTTTACTTTAAACGAGCTGAAGCAACTGAAGGCACGAGAACGTATTCCAGAGATTCGTCCAGCAAATGCCCAATATAATGATCAATTTGATCTTCCAACTTTAGATGAAATTATTGAACTCGTAGATGCGCACTATAAAAAGACAGGAAAAATTGTGGGCCTGTATATCGAAACCAAACATCCCAGCTATTTCCAAGGTCTCAATTTGGCCATGGAGCAACGCCTATTATCCACGCTGGCCAAACACACCTATAGTCGTGACATTGCACCGGTCTATATTCAGTCGTTTGAAGTCAGCAACTTAAAACAAATGCGTCAGCAGTTAGATCAATTAAAATCGATTCGACATGCCAAAATTATTCAACTCTATGGTGGCAAGTCCGAACAACCTGCCGATGCTGTGCTTGCCAAATCAACACTCCGCTATAGTGATATGGCAACACCTCAAGGACTGAAAGACGTCGCAAGCTATGCGCATGGTGTCGGACCAAGTAAAACCTATATCGTGCCGAATACTCAGCCAGCGACCCCGACCAGTTTTGTGAACGATGCACACGCAGTGGGCTTAAAAGTACATCCTTATACCCTACGCCCTGAAAACAATTTCTTACCAGACTATTTAGACTGTAGCGCGATTGCCTCTGAAAAGTGCGAAAAAGGCACGCTGGCAGAGTTTGAAATTTTCTTTAAAGCGGGAGTGGATGGTGTTTTTACCGATGATCCTGCTTTGGGACGTCAAGCCGCCGATGCTTTTTTGAAAAAATAGAATAAGTCACACAAAGTAAACAAGACATTAAAGCATCTTGTTGACGTCAAACCCATATCCATCCTTTAACCATAGAGATTAAAAAGCAGGCTTTTTAATCTCTTTTCTCTTATTTTAGGTGTACATAGATTAAGCACCTTTTGAATACTATAATTAAGTAACTTTTAATATAGATCATGTATTGTGGCTGAAATTTTAAAATGGTTGATGGTATGAACCAATATTCCCCACTCAAAGGCAAGTCAGGTTTTAAACGTATTTTTAATGCAACTCATTATTCTATTTCAGGTTTTAAGGCCGCATTTGCGCACGAAGCAGCTTTTCGACAAGTCCTGTTGATTAACCTGATTCTGATTCCAACAAGCTTTTTCTGTGATGTCAGTCGCTCAGAACAAGCCCTCATGGTAGCCGTTTGTTTACTTGCAATTATCGTTGAATTGTTCAATTCAGCGATTGAGGCGATTGTAGACCGTATTTCTCTGGAGCGGCATGAGCTTTCAAAAAATGCCAAAGACATGGGCAGTGCTGCACAGTTTGTTTCTTTAAGTATTATCTTTATTGTTTGGCTACTGATTCTGATGCCTTAATGTTTTTGTTCAATATTTCACGCGCAAGTTGTTCAACAAGCTCAAAATTAAGTCATAAAAAAAAACCCTGCTTTCGCAGGGTTTTTTTTGAATCAGTTCAGTGCTTAGTGAGCAGCGAATTGGTTCATTGTGTTTTTAGCATCATCGTGCGCTTTAAGAGCGTTGTCACCAGAGAAGATTTCTTTGTGATCATCACCGATGTCAGAACCCGCCATTGCTTGGTGTTTAACACAAGCGATACCACCACGGATTTCTTTACGTTGTACGCCAGCAACATAAGCCAACATACCTTCAGAACCGAAGTAACCTTGTGCAAGCTCATGAGTAGAAAGCGCAGCAGTGTGGTAAGTCGGAAGTGTGATCAAGTGATGGAACACACCCGCTTCACGAGAAGCATCTGCTTGGAACGTACGTACTTTCTCATCAGCATCAGCAGCTAATTCAGTTGCATCGTACTCAGCGCTCATTAATTTAGCACGGTCGTAAGCAGAAACGTCTTTACCTTCAGCAACCCAACGGTCGTAAGCTTGTTGACGGAAGTTCAACGTCCAGTTAAATGATGGAGAGTTGTTGTAAACAAGTTTCGCATTTGGAACTGTTTCTTTAACACGGTTAACCATGTGCGCGATTTCGTCAACGTTTGGAGTCGCAGTTTCGATCCAAAGAAGGTCAGCACCATTTTGAAGGCTAGATACACAGTCAAGAACAACACGGTCAATTTGAGTGTCTGGACGGAATTGGTATAAACCAGAAGCCAAACGCTTAGGACGGTGTAATTTACCATCACGCTTGATTAGGATTTCGTCTTCTTGAGCATCAGCGATGTCAATTTCAACAGTGTCTAGGAAACCGATGTATTGAGAAGCGATGTCGCCTGGCTCTTTAACCACTGGGATTTTTTGAGTCAAGTCAGCGCCTTCAGAGTCAGTACGCGCAACGATGATACCGTCATCAAGACCCATTTCTAAGAATGCATAACGTAATGCATGGATTTTAGAGATGAAATCTTCGTGTGGAACAGTTACTTTACCAGCTTGGTGACCACATTGTTTCGCGTCAGATACTTGGTTTTCGATTTGTAGTGCACAAGCACCAGCTTCGATCATTTTCTTAGCAAGTAAGTAAGTCGCTTCTTCGTTACCGAAACCAGCATCGATATCCGCAATAATTGGCACAACGTGAGTTTGGAAACCGTCGATTTGCGCAGTGATTTCAGCAGCTTTTGCAGTATCACCAGCTTCTTGAGCTTTTTTAAGCGCACGGAATAGGTCGTTTAATTCTTTAGCATCAGCTTGGCGTAAGAAAGTGTAGATTTCTTCGATCAATGCAGGTACTGAAGTTTTTTCATGCATAGATTGGTCAGGAAGTGGACCGAATTCTGAACGAAGTGCAGCAACCATCCAACCAGAAAGGTAGATGTAACGACGTTCAGTCGTACCGAAGTATTTTTTGTTCGCAATCATTTTTTGTTGTGCGATGAAACCGTGCCAGCAACCCAAAGACTGAGTGTATTTGCTAGAGTCAGCATCATAAGCAGCCATATCACGACGCATAATTGCAGCTGTGTATTTAGCGATATCTAAACCAGTTTTGAAACGGTTTTGGATTTGCATACGCGCAGCATCTTCAGGACTGATGTCTGCCCAAGTGCTACCGAATTTTGCTTTTAATTCGCGGATTGCATCAATCGCTGTTTGATATGTAGTCATGATATTTCCTGTAATAATATTAGGATTTTCTTCAACGAAAAGCTAAAATCAGACCCTCAAGCTTTTGCTTAGATTTAGAGCGCTTCGTTGCGATGAATACAGATTAGATTGACAGAATAAATTAATCCAATATTCTGCATTAATTTTCAGTATTTATTTAAAAAATATATAGATAAAAGTCTAATTATATTTCGATAAAACATAATTAAGTAATTGTTATTTTTAAACTTAAATAAAATAAGAAAACCGTGAAAAATACATCCTTTGTCGAATATTTCTTCATTAGACTTAAGTCTCGGCCGTTGGAAAAAAGAGTTCAAACCGAAAATCAATACTTAATTTGACCCAAATGACAAAAGTTCAATATTCAGCAAAAAGAGTATTTATCACGCTTTTATTCCACCAACAACAGGCCAGCTCAAGCCATTTTCTAGGCGATACTCTAAGCCTCAATTCACACATATTAAAACATTGCTTAGGACTAATATGCCCTCCGTTTTTAAGCATAAAAACCCATTTTCTGTGAAAATGAAGGGGGTATTCTTTATACAACCCGATGCTTTTTTTTTCGTCAGTTTATTACACAAGCCCGATGGCTTATGGCATAATGCAAATAATTTCATGATTTTATTCTCGGTATTTATTTTATGAATCTGGAGCGGGTTGATCTAAACCTCTTAATTTACTTGGACGTACTTTTACGCGAAAAAAATGTAACCCGAGCAGCTGAACAATTGGGTGTCACCCAACCAGCAATGAGTAATATTCTACGTCGTCTTCGTAACTTATTTAATGATCCCCTGCTAATTCGCTCTTCTGAAGGTATGACACCAACCGAACGGGCTTTAGAATTACAACCCCGCATACGTGACGCTCTTTCTGATCTCTCCATGATTTTGGAACCTCGTACCGAGTTCCGTCCTTATACCTCAAATCGTGTTTTTCGTATTATGACTTCGGACTATGCCGAAGCCACCTTAGTTCCCCGCCTCGTTAAAGCACTGCGTTCAGAAGCACCCAATGTGGTTTTAGACTTCTTAACCCCAAGTGATGTGTCATATCGTGATATGGAACAAGGTAAAGTTGATCTAGCCATTAACCGATTCAATGAAATTCCACAAAGCTTCCACCAAGTTTTGGTCTGGCGTGACAGTTTTTCATGTTTGCTCAATGGTAAACACCCTGCTGCCAGCAACTTAAACCTAAAAAGTTACCTCGATGCACAGCATATTTGGGTCTCTAAAACAGGTATGGGCGTTGGTTTCGGCGTTAACCCTGAAAAACAAGCAGGTCTAGGTTGGATTGATCAAGCTTTAGAGCGTATTGGCCAAAAACGTAAAATTTCGGTCTTCACTCGACATTATCAAATGCCTGCACTATTGGCTTCAAATGTAGATTTGATCGCGACTTTACCGACCCGTATTGCACGCTTACAAGCCAAAAGTCAAAATCTCTTGATTAAAGACCCACCTTTTTATATTCCAGAATTTGAGTTGAAAATGGCATGGTGTCCACTGTTGCATCACCATCCTGCACATCGCTGGCTCAGACAGCTGATTTTGTATGTGGCACGTCAAATGATTGAGGAAGAAAATCGTGAGTTTTTAGGCAATAACTCGCAATTCTCACATTATTAAGCACTCAAGCTCTAAATAATTCATTTTCATACCAATAACTCAGGTATGATAGAAGACAGTAAGTGATTACTGTCTTTATTTTTTTGTGTTAAAAATATTCATAATAACGATGAATCACAGGTGGATTCCGTGAGCCTTTTTCAAAACATAGTTATCATTCTAGTCCTGATTGCTGGGGCGGGTTTCTTGTCTCTGACAGAAATTGCACTGGCAGGAGCACGTAAGGTCAAGCTGAAAATCTTGGCTGAGTCGGGCGATGATCGCGCACAGAAAGTTTTGAATTTACAAGAAAATTCTGCTGACTTCTTTGCCGCTTCACAAATTGGCTTAAACGCAGTGGCGATCTTGGGCGGTATTTTAGGTGAAGGGGCTTTTCGTCCTTACTTCATGAGCTTTGTTTCTCGTTTTTATACTGGCCCCTGGTCTGAAACTATTAGCTTTGCGCTATCTTTCACTTTAGTCACCTCGCTATTTATTTTGTTTGCCGACCTCATGCCAAAACGTTTGGCCATGATTGCCCCAGAGAAAATCTCTATTGCGGTGATTAACCCCATTCAGGTGTTTATTAAGGTCTGCAAACCTTTGGCTTGGATTATTAATGCCCTTGCCAACTTGTTATTCCGCCTGTTTAAAGTGAATACCACACGTGATGACAACATTACCTTTGATGACATTTCTGCAGTGATGGATGCGGGTGCGCAAGCTGGGGTGCTACAAAAGCAAGAACATCATTTCATTGAAAACGTATTTGAGCTTGAAGAGCGGAACGTTCCTTCAAGTATGACTACGCGTGAAAATGTGGTGTATTTTACTTTAAATGAATCCGAAGCCAGTATTCGTCAAAAATTGGCTGAATATCCTTATTCTAAGTTCTTGGTGTGTAGTGAAAATATTGACGATGTAATTGGCTATGTCGATGCCAAAGACATTCTGGTCCGTATTCTGAATAATCAATCTTTACTACAACTCAATGAAAGCACTATTCGTAATGTTCTCACCATTCCAGACACATTAACCTTGTCTGAGTTATTAGACCGTTTCCGCTCCACCAAAGAAAAATTTGCCGTTGTGATTAACGAATATGCTTTGGTCGTGGGTGTCATCACCCTGTCGGACATTATGATTACGGTGATGGGCGATTGGGTGACTCCGATTGAAGCCGAACAACAGATTATTAAACGTGATAATAATTCATGGCTAATTGATGGCAGCACACCGATTGAAGACATGAAGCATGCACTGGCCATTGATGAAATGCCAGATGAAGAAAATTATGAAACTTTGGCTGGTTTTATGATGTACCGTCTGCGCAAAATTCCACGCCCTGCCGATACCGTAGAATACGCAGGCTTTAAATTTGAAGTGGTCGATGTCGATCATTTTAAGATTGACCAACTTTTAGTGACGCGCTTACTTGAAGAAACACTACAGCCTGCAACCCAAACAGTCGAGGAATAGAAACATCTCCTTAAATTAAAACCTTGCAACTGCAAGGTTTTTTTTGCTTCAGATTTAACCATATGAAGTTATACAAAATAAGTATCTTAACCATACTTTACAGATATATATTATTTATTAGAAAAATAGAATGAAAAATCACATATGTTTAAGAGCATTTAAAAATCATGCTGAATTGCATACTATCGCTGTCACTTGATGAATAAACAGACTTAACACGTTCAAAGGATTGATCCATGCTGACCATTTTAGGTTTAGGCATGATTATGTGCTTCATGTACTTAATCATGTCCAAACGACTGAGCGCTCTCGTTGCTTTAACTTTAATCCCTATCATTTTTGCATTACTTACTTATGTTTTAAGTCTCTTTGTTGACAACCTTGCTGGATTTGATATTGCTGAACTTGGCAATATGATGATGGAAGGCATTAAAAAGCTCGCTCCTACGGGCGTAATGCTTCTTTTCGCAATCCTTTATTTTGCAATTATGATCGACACGGGTTTATTCGACCCTTCAGTGAAGTGGATTTTAAAGCAGGTTAAAGGCGATCCTTTAAAAGTGACCCTCGGCACCATTACGCTGACTTTAATTGTTTCCTTGGATGGTGACGGTTCAACCACTTATATGATCTGTGTTGCCGCAATGCTACCGTTGTATAAACGTATTGGTATGAGTCCTTTAATTATGGCTTGTCTGATGATGCTTGCGAGCGGAATCATGAACTTAACCCCATGGGGTGGACCAACAGCACGTGCTGCAACGGCATTGCATGTCGATCCAAACGATGTCTTTGTTCCGATGATTTTACCAATGCTGGTTGCAATTGGTTGGTTATACTTCCTCGGCTTTATGTATGGCCGTATGGAGCGTAAGCGCATTGGTATTGTGGAATTAGATATTAGTCATGGTGACAGTATTCAAATTTCGCAAGAACCAGAAGCTAACCGTGCCCACTTAAGATGGTTTAACGCACTACTGACTTTGGTCTTGATGGTCTGCTTAGTGATGGGTGTTTTACCTGCGGCCATTCTGTTCATGGTGGCGCTGTGCATTGCATTGGTGGTGAACTATCCTGATTTAGACATGCAAAAGCGTTTGGTTGGTAACCACTCTGCTAGTGCCTTAGCTGTAGTCGGGATTATTTTCGCGGCAGGTATTTTTACTGGTATTTTGTCGGGCACAGGTATGGTTGAAGCTATGTCTCAAGAATTGGTTGCCATTATTCCAGAAAGTATGGGGCCATATTTAGCACCTATCACGGCTGTAATTAGTATGCCACTGACCTTCTTTATGTCGAATGATGCCTTCTACTTTGGTGTACTGCCTGTACTCTCTGAAGCTGCTGGACACTATGGTATCACTCCTGTGGAAATGGCTCGTGCATCGATTGTCGGTCAACCTGTACACTTGCTGTCTCCATTGGTTCCATCGACTTACTTACTCTGTGGATTGGCAGGAATTAACTTCGGTGAACACCAAGAATTTACCATCAAATGGGCAGTGATTACCTGTTTAGTGATGCTGGTTACAGCAATGGTCTTTGGTATTTTCCCACTTTACTCAACGCTGGGCTAATTAAATACCTACACTGAGTTATAACGAACCTTAAGCTCAACAACCGATAAATACCCGATGTGATACATCGGGTATTTTCATTTATAATGCCTTGATATAACAATACAATAGAGTCAAGATTATGTCTTTTTCATTGCCCGCTGTGTTGGCATGTACTTTCTTTTATTCTGCGCTGTATCTGATTTACTATTATTTTGCCCAATACAACCACACACTTCTGATCGTAAGTGCGATTGTTTTGCTGATTTTAGCATGGCGGATTACACCTTATGCTTATGAACGTGGGCAACGAAGCTTTAATGATACTCTGTCTTTTGGACAGTATTCTTGGGATCCACTGATTACATGGTGGCGACTGTTCATTTGGCCCATCAGCTTATTACTGGCTTGGATTTTTCATAGTTAAATAGAAGCCATAAAAAAGCACCCGAAGGTGCCTTTGATACTGCGATCTTAACGACCATACAATTCAAGTAATGTATCTAAAGTCGCTTGATAGTGAATGGTAATATCTTCAGATAAAATTTTATATGCGCTGTCAAACTGAACCATTGGCCAGCCTTCTTTCCAAAATGGGAAGATGTTGTGCAAATCATGGGTCACGGTCGCATCTTCACGTACAATTGCTTGCGCAACTTGTGACAAGACTTGTGCTGTTTCCGCACCATCAATCGCCATGTAATCAATCCCACGTACTTTTAAAATACGGATGCGGTCTTTCTTATAGCGAATTTTTTTGGCTTGACCTTCATTCAGGCCCAACGCCAAAGCTACAGCTTCAACAAACTTACTTTCAAAAGATTGGTTCAAAGCCACAATCGCAAGTTTATGTGCTTCTTGACGACCCGCTTTACCACCCTTAAGAATCTCTTCTTTTGCCTCTGTATCAAGCTCATCGTCTTTCATAGACTGCAAAATGTCTAAAATTTCGATATCACTTAAAGATTCAGGAGAATGATCAGTCATGAACTGCCCTTAGACAAAAAAATTGAATCCGACATTTTCGCATAATTCAGAGTGAAAAAGCGAAATTGTTGTGCTTTTCTCTGTGAATATTCTGTTTCACGTATTTTTTTGAGCCATCCCCTTCCAAATCTACTATAGTAAAGGCTATTTTTCTCATACGCTCTTTTTTGACGATGCAATCCAAACAAGTTCAACTGTTACTGCAACAATTAGAGACCCGCTACCCTGCCGCATTTAAACGTAATTACTTGCTTTATAGTCAAATCAAAACACGCGGTATTTTAGATGACCAGCGTGAAGTTATTCCGTGGGTTTTGGCGGTGATGATTTTTATTCCAATCAGCTTAATTCTAAAAAATTTTTACTTAACTCACTTGGAGAATATCGATCCTCTCCAAAGTCATAGTTACGCCATTATCACTATTTTATTGGTGCTGATGTGGGTCTTACCTTTTGTCATTAAGCAAATTAAACATTCATCAAACTCCTTGTATCAACTGCAACGCCATACACCCATCAAACTCGCGGCGGTGATTCTTTTAAGTGGACTAAATCTAATGTTCCTTGAAAGCAGTTTGCTGATGTGGATCTTGTTTTATTTTGGTGTGAACTTTGGTTTTGTGCGCTTCTATAAAGAAAATTTATTTCGAGACCACAGCCAGTCGGTTGAACATCACCAGTTACAACAACTCAGACGTGTCTGCTTTTGGGCCTATAAACAAACGCTCAAATCACGACTCCAATTACGCTTTAGCTCCCATCAATCTGAAGATTATCAGGCACGAAAACTTCAGCTGGGGCGTGAAGCAGATTTATACGTGCAACTGCTGAAGTATGAGCATGCTTACTGTAAGCAGATTAAGCACATCGATCTCGACAGTTATATCGATGAAAAATTATAAAAAACCGAGCAATGATGCTCGGTTTTTCTAAGGTCATTTTATGCCGTTTGTTTTAATGCACTGACTGGCAATAATGTCGAGTCTAATATCACTTGATGCGAGCGAGTTTCGTCAACGATGTATTCTTTGTGCTTAATACTATCTACGAAAATCCAATCCGCTTGCACCTGCTCTGCGGTAAAACGGACTTTCAAATAACCGCGCTGATTTAAATTGCAATAACTCAGCTCATCAATCAAGGTTGTAAAAGCAAACTCAAACTCTTGGAGTTGTTGCATTGGAATAGACAAATACTTTTCCATACCTGGCGAGGAAACTGAACTTGTCGCTAACTCCACACCCACAAATTGCCCTGTTAAATCGTGTAAGTCCGATGCCCATGCATTATGTGTATCACCAGCCAAGACCACGACTTTTTTATTTAAATACTGCAGTGTGCCGTACAGCGTCTCCCTTTCAACCGCATAACCATCCCATGCATCTAAATTGTAAGGAACCACAGTTTTAATACGAGACAACTGCTCTACTGTTAAAGATG
Organism: Acinetobacter sp. P1332; assembly: GCF_044057475.1. Taxonomy (NCBI): domain Bacteria; kingdom Pseudomonadati; phylum Pseudomonadota; class Gammaproteobacteria; order Moraxellales; family Moraxellaceae; genus Acinetobacter; species Acinetobacter sp. P1332. Next base: position 908,384 of record NZ_CP171157.1, on the reverse strand, counting down.
GATCATGATTTAAGTAACGAAGTTTTATTTCCACCAATTCTTTAATGAGTTGATTCACCTGCGCCAAAACATCTGGAGTCACCGCGCCGCTACTGATTGCACTGAGCACTTGTAACATCTCGGCTGGAACAAGCATTTTGCTCATCAACACCTGCTGACCCAAAACTTGCCATGTGGCTTTAGAGCTCGCAAGTTGCTGTGTTAACCATGCGCGTTGATTCAACCCCAGTAACGTTCGATTTGGGTCTTGCATATCTGTAGTAAAGCGCACAGCATCCAAACCCGATGCGGTTAAATAATCTGCATAATCTAACTGTTTGCTCCGCGCTAGAATACGCGTATCCAACATATTTAACTGCACTAAATTACCAAAGTTAAACTGGCGATAAATATTCAAATGATCTTTTTCAGAAAGCGGACGGATTGGCATCCACTCAAAATAGGCCGCCAGTGCCGCAAGTTTACGTTCAAGGAAATCGCCTTCAGTATCTGACTGATGATTTTCAGCACCCTTTTCCCATGTATCATTTGCGAGTTCATGGTCATCCCAAATCACAATAAAAGGATGACGTTGATGCGCGGCCTGCAAATCTGCATCTAGTCGGTATAAAGCATAACGTTTGCGATAGTCATCTAAGCGAATAATTTCTAAGCTATTATCATCCGCCAGTGCACGCCCCATCTCTACAGCCTCTTCCGTTGCATATCCGCCCATACCATATTCGTAAATGTAATCCCCCAAATGAATCACAACATCCACATCCTGTTTTGCAATTTCTTTATAAACATGGAAATAACCCGCTGGATAATTTGAACATGAGCATACGGCAAACTGTACCGACTGTACTTGCGTTGCCAAAGTTTTGGTTTGCCCTGTGGTTGAATATGTCGACGCCGATTTAAAACGGTAGAAATAAACTTGCCCCGCAGCAAGTCCCGTCACATCCACTTTCACAGTAAAATCTTGTGCAGCTGTAGTCAGCACCTTTCCTGTTGCTGTAATGTGTTTAAAGTCTGCATCTTTTGCCACTTCCCAGAGCACCTCTAAACGCGCACTGCTATCCGATGGTGTTACGCGTGTCCAAATGATAACTTGAGTTTGTAAAGGATCACCACTGGCAACCCCATGCAAAAACTGCACTTGCGTAGTGGGCTGTGTGTTTGAATCGGCGTCATCACCACAAGCGGTCAGTGAAATAGGTAAAGATAAAGCACCAAATCCTGCCAAAGTTTTTTGAATAAGTTCTCGGCGGTTCATTTTTTTTGTCATGTGGATTGCCTAAAGACGATATGGACTTGAAATTTATGCGAAAAATATGACATGCATATCTCAAGTCGATGACATTTTTATGACGCCTGAACAAGTGCAGACAGATAATTTTGCTATTTTTTAAACATAAACCGCTGAATTGTTTGAAAAGAAAGCAAATAATCACAAATAGACTTGCCAACTTTTATTTCGTCCTCTATTATTGCGCTCATGCCCGAGTGGTGAAATCGGTAGACACAGGGGATTTAAAATCCCCCGCCCACAAAGCGTGCCAGTTCGAGTCTGGCCTCGGGCACCATTATTAAGCTAATTAAGATGGTGCAATAAAAAATCCAGCAATATGCTGGTTTTTTTATGTCTATAATTTATGCATCGAAGCACATAACAATCACAATATGAAAAAGAACACTCTCATTATCATCTTATGCCTAATTTTTTCAAACATCAGCCATGCAAACCCCACCTCACAGCAAACAGATAGCGATACTTTTTATGACTTGTTTGCAGGCACAATTATTGAAAAAGACCGTCAACTCTATTTACATGCGTGTAAATCAGTAGATGCTCATTTTAAATTAAGCTTTAATCACACTAAAGATGAGCAACATATTCGTGAGGTCATGAAAAAGCATCCAAAATTTTGGCTGAATCTCAGTGCAAATGCTGAAATGGTCGAAGGTGAATATGTGATGACAGTCGATACGATTCAAGATGAACATTTGAACCAAAATTGTCATCTCACCGATCTTTTAGATGAGTTATAACAGCAATCTCAGCTTCTAAAGCAAAACCAACAGAACTTGAAATGAGAGAGTGGCTCACCACTCTCTGTTCACCACCAATTCTTCCATTTCAATATCCATAAACCCAGCATCTTGTACCACCATCATCATCGCTTCAGCAATAAAATCAGCAGCAGAGTCATCTAATGATGAATCTAGATCTTCAAAATGCGGCTTCATTTCATTAATTTCAGCCACTGCGGCATTGGCATATTGATAAATATCACCCTCAGATTTTGCTTTTACAATTTTTTTAGCAAAAGTCTCGACATGCTGCTTCACTTCAGCAACAAGAATATCGGGATAATATTCATCATCAAACATAGGGAGAAGTAAATCTGCAAACATACAGGCACTCAAAATGAGAAACTTAAAAAACGAGTCTGTATAACATAAACCAAACAAATCACCAAATAAAAAAGCAGCATCTGAAGATGCTGCCAGTCTAACAATCTGATATAGATCAAATTTTCAAATTAAATCATTACCTCGGCATTCCGCCGCCCCATTAAGCCATATTCATCGCTTGCCAAACCTTGATCGCATCACTCATGGCTTTAACATCATGGGCGCGCACCATACACGCGCCTTGTTGAATACTCAGCAAATGTCCCGCTACAGAACCCACGGCCCGCTGCCCTGCCTCTGCCCCGCCTAAAGCTTCTCCGATAAAGCGCTTTCGTGACAATGCGGACAAGATAGGATACCCGAGCTGATTTAGCTGATGGAATTCTTTTAAAAGCTTAAGGTTCTGCTTTGCATTTTTAGCAAAGCCAAAACCCGGATCAATCATGATATTTTCAGCTTTGACACCAGCCTTGAGTGCATCCGACACGCGCTGGGAAAGCTCAGTCATGACATCTAGAGTGACATTATCATATTGATCTAAACCATTCATGGTAGTCGGTTCACCACGCATATGCATGATAATCACTGGAATATTCAGTTTAGCTGCCGTCTCTAAAGCATTCGGGCGTGTTAATGCTCTCACATCATTCCAGATATGTGCGCCTGCTGCGACTGCAGCTTGAATCACTTCAGGTTGAGAGGTATCAATCGAAATGACTACATCAAGTTCAGCCAAAGCTTCCACCACTGGGACGACACGACGAATCTCTTCTTCAACCTCAACTACAGATGCACCTGGACGTGTAGATTCACCCCCAACATCGATGACTGTCGCCCCATCCGCAATCATTTGCTGAGCATGCGCAAGCGCTTGTGCTTTGCCATTATGTTTGCCGCCATCACTGAACGAGTCTGGCGTCACATTTAAAATACCCATCACATGCGGTACAGACAGATCCAGTGATAGCTCTCCACAACGTAGGATTTTCTTTGGCAAAGCCATCAATTGCATGTGATATTCTCCAGTCCAACTCGCGTTATCTTAACGCGTTCCCCACTTTTACGCGCTTATTTTTCTTCATCGGAAGTGTAAAATCGCGCAATAAAAAACCACCCGAAGGTGGCTTTTTATTTAACTTTTTAAAATTAAGTTGCAGATGGTAATGGTGGTGGTGTGCTTGGACCATCCGTTGGAGTTACATCCATCACAGGATTTTCTGCAACATATACTTTTGGTGGTTGTGGCTCACGACCTTCCATAATGTCACGAATTTGCTCGCGATCAATCGTTTCCCATTCCATCAAAGCTTTCACCATCGCATGAGCAATATCTTTATTGTTTTCTAAGATATTGCGTGCTACATGGTATTGCTCATCGATGATACGACGAACTTCAGCATCTACTTGTTGCTGTGTTGCTTCAGAAATCGTACGACTACCAATGCTACCCATGAATGATTGCTGAGAATCATCTTCATACACCATTACACCCAGTTTGTCAGACATACCGTACTTGGTCACCATCGCACGTGCCATTTTAGTTGCACGTTCAAAGTCGTTTGAAGCACCTGTCGACATTTGGTTGATAAAGATTTCTTCAGCAATACGACCACCAAACAAAATTGAAAGTTCATTCAACATTTTGTCTTTATAGTGGCTGGTTTGGTCATGTTCAGGTAACTGCCAAGTTACACCCAGCGCCCAACCACGCGGCATAATGGTCACTTTATGTACAGGGTCTGTACCCGGTAGAATTTCAGCCACAATCGCATGACCAGCTTCATGGTACGCGGTTGCACGACGTTCTTCTTCACGAATCACCATCGACTTACGTTCAGGGCCCATGTACAACTTGTCTTTTGCATCTTCAAAATCATGCATATCGACAGTGTTCTTGTTACGACGTGCAGCAAATAATGCAGCTTCGTTCACAAGGTTCGCCAATTGTGCACCCGAGAAGCCCGGCGTACCACGTGCAAGCACTTGTACATCGACACCAGTCACTGAAGGCAATTTCTTCATGTGAACATTTAAGATTTGCTCACGACCTTTAATGTCTGGTAAGCCAACCATTACTTGGCGGTCAAAACGACCTGGACGGAGTAAAGCTTTATCCAGTACATCGGCACGGTTTGTCGCAGCAATGACGATAATACCTTCATTGCCTTCAAAGCCATCCATTTCCACCAACATTTGGTTCAAGGTTTGCTCACGCTCATCGTGACCACCACCTGTACCTGAACCACGATGACGCCCCACAGCATCAATCTCATCAATAAAGATAATACATGGTGCATGACGTTTCGCTTGTTCAAACATGTCACGGACACGAGACGCACCCACACCCACGAACATTTCAACAAAGTCAGAACCAGAAATACTAAAAAATGGTACTTTCGCTTCGCCTGCAATTGCTTTTGCAAGTAAAGTTTTACCTGTACCCGGTGGACCCACCATTAGCACGCCTTTAGGAATTGTTGCACCTAAGCGTTTAAATTTTGAAGGGTCTTTTAAGAAATCAACAATTTCTACAACTTCTTGCTTTGCTTCATCACAGCCAGCGACATCGGTAAAAGTCACTTTAATTTGGTCTTCTGCCAACATTTTTGCTTTTGACTTACCAAAACTCATTGGACCGTTCTTACCACCTGCTCCGCCACCCATGTTGCGCATAAAGAACATGAATAACAAAATGATTAAAAGTACAGGGAAGCTTGCGATCAAAAGTTGCATCAATAAACCTTGACGTGCAGGTGCAGTACCTTCAACGACAACGTTATTTTTAATCAGATTAGGCATAAGCTCTGGGTCTTGAACCGCAGGACGAATACTTTCAAACTCTGAACCGTTTGATTTTTGGCCATGAATTCGTTCGCCATCAATTGTCACTTGCTTAATTTGACCAGCATTCACCGCAGCAACAAACTCTGAATAATTCATCGCTGTCGGCTTTTCATTGCTACTGACATTACTGAAAATAAGGATCAGTACGCCCAGTATCACTAGCCACAATATGGCATTCTTGAAGAGATCGCTCAAAGCTTTATTCCCATATCAATCTAATTTGATCATGCCCTATCGGGTGACCTTAAAGTTTCTGCTGAAGATCAGCTTCGCAAAATAATAAAAAGGTACAAAATGCACAATTTTTAACGACTTGGCAAGTAAACTTTATTTGAAAGCCTTCTTACGGCCTTGCCCAACTAAGAATACTTCCTTAGATCGGGCACGTGATGCAGCAGGTTTTACTGTCTTTAACACATCAAAGTTGTCGACTACTTGCTTACGGAACTCGTCAAAGCCTGTACCTTGGAATACCTTTACAACAAACTGACCATTTGGACCGAGCACTTTCGTAGCAAAATCGATGGCCAATTCACAGAGGTAAATCTGGCGAGGTTGATCTACAGCCTTGTTACCTGAAGTATTGGGGGCCATATCTGAAATTACAACGTCTACTTTACGTCCATCTAAAATATTTAACAATTTATCGAATACTTCTTGCTCACGGAAGTCACCTTGCAAGAAGGTCACATCTGGAAGTGCATCCATTTCCAAAATGTCAGATGCAACCACCAATCCTCGATCACCGACCAGCTTTCCTGCAATTTGTGACCAACTTCCAGGTGCAGCACCCAAGTCAACCACGGTCATGCCAGGACGAATGATGTTATATTTTTCTTGAATTTCAAGTAACTTATAAGCTGCACGTGCTCGATAACCTTCTTTTTGCGCTTTTTTCACAAAATGGTCATCAAGGTGCTCTCTCATCCACGCACGGCTACTTTTGGATAACTTTTGGTTGGTAATGCGTGTTGCCATATCTCTCTAAAACATTAAAATTTCTTAAACTTAATTGTACGTTAAATTCTCTAGGCTTGCAGTATACATCTGTATCCAAATCTTGGGTTTTAGTTGTTTTTTTCTATTATCTAAATCGATTATTTCCACAGAATATACAGCGTTTAATTTCGCAGTTTGTTATACTAAGCCGTTTTTAAAATTAGGTTATCTTTATGGCGACTTTATCCATTCAGGAACGCAAGCGTTTGCGTCAAATCGGTCATGCTTTAAACCCTGTGGTAATGCTTGGCGGTTCAGGTCTGACTGAAAATGTCGTTGAAGAAATTTTACGTGCTTTAAACGACCACGAATTGATTAAAGTCAAAATCGCGGGTGAAGACCGTGAAGAGCGCGCTGCAATCATTGCAGAAATTGCCTCAACTACAGGTGCAGAAATTGTACAGACCATTGGTAAAATTGCATTGCTTTACAAAAAAGCGGCGAAACAAAATGCCAAATTGTCTAATTTAGTCCGTTTCGCTCACGCAGCAAAATAATTGTAGTTTTTTATGGCAAGTTACGAACTCAGTGCATTTGATCGTCGCTTTCAAGCTATTTCGCTTGTTGGTGCGATTGAACAACAAAGCCCATATGCTCTCAATATCGGCTTTTGGTTACGCGATCCCAATTTGTACATGCACTGGCCCGAAGTCGTGAATGCAAATCCTCGTCAAGACTTTTTATGGGAAAACACCTGTATTGAAGTCTTTATCGGGGTAAAAGGCGAAGATTATTATCGCGAAATCAATCTCTCCCCTTCGCAAGCTTGGCAGGCCTATCAGTTTGAGGAATATCGGTATCCTGAAGATATGCCGCCACAGGTCGCTTACGATATTGAACTCAATCAATTGAAGCGTACCCACTATGGTTTAAATGTCAGCATTGATCTGACTGAGTTTATGCTACAACACAAACTGAAATGGGCTGACCTATATCTGGGTTTATCCGCGGTGTTGAATACTTCACAAGGTCAACAGTTCTATGCCATGCAGCATAGTGGTCAACAAGCTGACTTTCACAATAAACGTGATTGGTTGCATCAGTTTTAATCCAGACAAATAAACCCGAGCAATAAAAAAGTGAGGCCATGACCTCACTTTTTTATGCACTTAATCTTGAGTCTCGTACAGCGAGATTACTTGCTTGAAACCTTATTCCACGCATCTAAGGTGTGTTCTTTTGAACGTTTAAACGTTTCAGTCAACTGATCTTTATGTTTTACTGAAATTTCGCTGACATCACCTTTTAACTCTTTACCTAGTTTGGTCAAGTCATCTAAAACGGCCGTAAACTCAGTTTTAACAAACTCTTTTAGTTCAGTTAAGTCTTTTTGAGAGTTCGATAGCTGCCCTTTAATGGTTTCTAAGCGCAGTAAAAGATCTTGTTTAAATTGTCGGAGTTGCTCTTGCACACTGGCATTCAACTGCTTCGCTTCAGCTTCAAGCTTTTCTTTGCTTTCAACTACCGCTTCCGTGACCTGCTCTGTTGCTTCTTTCGCCACTTGCTCAAGCTTTTCAGTGCTTTCTGCAACGACTTCTTTCAACGCTGGCTTTGGTTTGGTCACTTTGTCTTGTTCAGTCATGATGTTATTCCTGTTGTTATATACACAGCGACAGCTTAGCGTGATTCGATAAAATTTAGATTTTGATTTGTTAGACAATTATTTGTTGTTACATTTTTCTTTACAAAACTTAGAAACAGCTTCCGCTACAAAATAAAAGCACTTTATCTTGCTAATTCCATCTTATTGGCATGGACTTTGTTAGTGAAGTTGCGTATAGTGCCATGTTAAGTTCAAGCGAGCAGACATAGGGAGGGTAGGTTTTTAGATAGCCTTCCTTTTTTTTCGTCTACTCGCTTTTTTACAGCCTAAATTTCAGGAGCTTTGGTTTGAGCACCCCAGCAATTTTAGCCCTTGCCGATGGTACGATCTTTAAAGGAACGTCTATTGGTGCATCGGGTAGTACGACTGGTGAAGTCGTTTTCAACACTGCCATGACTGGCTATCAAGAAATTTTGACTGACCCGAGTTATGCACAGCAACTTGTGACTTTAACTTACCCTCATATCGGTAACACAGGTTGTAATGATGAAGACGCTGAGTCAGGTCGAATTCACAAAGTATGGGCCAACGGATTAATTATTCGTGACCTACCTTTATTGCATAGCAACTTCCGATCAACGCAATCTTTAGGCGAATACTTAAAAGAACATAATGTTGTCGCAATTGCAGATATTGATACGCGTAAATTAACCCGTATTTTGCGTGACAAAGGTGCGCAAAATGGTTGCATCCTTGCTGGTGAAAATATTACTGAAGAGCAGGCTTTAGAAAAAGCACGCGCATTTGGTGGTTTAAATGGTTTAGACCTAGCTAAAGAATGCTGTGACCCAACTGGTTTCGAATGGACAGAAGGTTCTTGGGTATTAGGCAAAGGCTTCACACAACCTGAACTTAAATTCCATGTTGTTGCATACGACTACGGTGTCAAAACCAACATCTTACGTATGCTTGCAGACCGCGGTTGTAAACTCACTGTCGTGCCTGCACAAACTCCTGCTGCTGACGTGCTTGCATTGAATCCGGATGGCGTGTTCTTATCGAACGGCCCTGGCGATCCAGCTGCATGTGACTACGCAATTGAAGCTGTAAAAACAATTGTAGAAGACGCTCGCAACCTACCCGTCTTTGGTATTTGCTTGGGTCACCAAATTCTTGCACTTGCCTCAGGTGCAAAAACAGTGAAAATGCCGCATGGTCACCACGGTGCTAACCACCCTGTTCAAAACATGGAAACAGGCACAGTGATGATTACTTCTCAAAACCACGGCTTCGCAGTGGATGCAGAAACACTTCCTGCAAACTTGAAAGCTACGCACAAGTCTTTGTTCGATCAAACTCTTCAAGGGATTCATCGTACAGACAAACCAGCGTTCAGCTTCCAAGGTCACCCTGAAGCAAGCCCTGGTCCGCATGACTGCGCACCATTGTTCGATCATTTCATCGAACTTATCGAAGCATCTAAGAAGTAATTAAGGAAGCGATCATGGCTAAACGTACAGACATTAAAAGTATCTTAATTATTGGTGCAGGTCCGATTGTCATCGGACAGGCATGTGAGTTTGACTACTCAGGTGCGCAAGCGTGTAAAGCTCTTCGTGAAGAAGGCTACCGTGTTATTTTGGTGAACTCTAACCCAGCTACCATTATGACCGACCCTGCGATGGCAGACGCAACATATATCGAGCCAATCACTTGGCAGACTGTTGCTCAAATCATTGAAAAAGAGCGTCCAGATGCTGTCCTTCCAACAATGGGTGGTCAAACAGCATTGAACTGTGCGCTTGCACTGGATGCCAACGGTATTTTAGAAAAATACAATGTTGAATTGATTGGTGCAACCAAAGAAGCGATTGAAAAAGCTGAAGACCGTAAACTGTTTGATGAAGCAATGCGTAAAATTGGTCTTGAATGTCCAAAAGCTGCGATTGCTGAAAACATGGAAGAAGCTTTAGAGATTCAAGCGCGCTTCGGCTTCCCTGTGATTATCCGTCCGTCATTCACGATGGGTGGTTCAGGTGGCGGTATCGCTTATAACAAAGAAGAATTCCTTGAAATCTGTGAACGCGGTTTCGATCTTTCTCCAACCAAACAATTATTGATTGATGAATCTTTAATTGGCTGGAAAGAATACGAGATGGAAGTTGTTCGTGACAAAAACGACAACTGTATTATCGTTTGTGCGATCGAAAACTTTGACCCAATGGGCGTGCACACAGGTGACTCAATCACTGTTGCGCCTGCGCAAACATTAACAGACAAAGAATATCAATTGATGCGTAATGCATCTTTAGCAGTTCTTCGTGAAATTGGTGTAGAAACAGGTGGTTCTAACGTTCAGTTCGGTATTTGCCCAGATACTGGCCGTATGGTGATCATCGAGATGAACCCGCGTGTATCGCGCTCATCTGCCCTTGCATCAAAAGCAACAGGTTTCCCGATTGCAAAAATCGCCGCGAAATTGGCTGTCGGTTATACCCTTGATGAATTAAAAAATGACATCACGGGCGGAACGACTCCTGCTTCGTTCGAACCTGCAATTGACTACGTGGTAACAAAAATTCCACGTTTCAACTTCGAAAAATTCCCACAAGCAGATGCAACACTGACCACACAGATGAAATCTGTGGGTGAAGTAATGGCCATTGGTCGTAACTTCCAAGAGTCTGTAAACAAAGCACTTCGTGGTCTTGAAGTGGGTGCGTGTGGTTTTGATGAAAAAATCGCAGTAGGAACTGAAGGCGCGAAAGAAAAGATCTTGGTTGAACTTAAAGTTCCGGGTCCAGAGCGTATTTGGTATGTGGCTGACGCATTCCGTCATGGTTTCACCTTAGAAGACGTGTTCCAAGCGACGAAAATCGATAAATGGTTCTTGATCCAAATCGAAGACATCATCAAAACTGAAAATGAAATCAAAACTTTAGGTTTTGGTGATCTAAACGCAGACAACATCCGTTCGTTCAAACGTAAAGGTTTATCTGACCTTCGCATCGCGAACTTGATGGGTATTTCACAAAAACAATTCCGTAAGCACCGTTGGAACTTGGGCGTAACGCCAGTTTACAAACGTGTGGATACCTGTGCAGCAGAGTTCGAATCTGACACTGCATACATGTATTCAACTTACGATGATGAGTGTGAATCAAACCCATCTGATAAAGATAAGATTATGGTGATCGGTGGTGGTCCTAACCGTATTGGTCAAGGGATCGAATTCGATTACTGCTGTGTACACGCTGCGCTTGCAATGCGTGAAGATGGTTACGAGACCATCATGGTGAACTGTAACCCTGAAACAGTTTCAACGGATTACGACACTTCTGATCGTTTGTACTTCGAACCAATCACATTGGAAGATGTACTTGAAATCGTTCGTACTGAAAAGCCAAAAGGCATTATCGTTCAGTATGGTGGTCAGACTCCGCTTAAATTGGCTCGTGCTTTAGAAGAAGCAGGTGCGCCAATTATCGGTACATCACCAGATGCGATTGACCGAGCAGAAGACCGTGAACGTTTCCAACAAATGATTCAACGTCTTCAACTTCGCCAGCCAAACAACAGCATTGTAAAATCTGCTGAAGAAGGTATGGCTGAAGCATCGAAAGTAGGCTACCCACTGGTGGTGCGTCCTTCTTATGTACTCGGTGGTCGTGCGATGGAAATCGTATACAACGACGAAGAGCTTAAACGCTACTTACGTGATGCGGTACAAGCATCAAATGAAGCGCCAGTTCTTCTTGACCGTTTCTTAGATGATGCGATCGAAGTTGACGTAGACTGTGTATCTGACGGTAAAGACGTTGTGATTGGCGGTATTATGCAGCACATTGAACAAGCAGGGATTCACTCAGGTGACTCAGCATGTTCGATTCCTCCATACTCACTCTCAGTTGAAATCCAAGACGAAATGCGTCGTCAAACTGTTGCTATGGCGAAAGAGCTTGGCGTTGTTGGTTTGATGAACGTACAGTTTGCTGTGAAAGGCGAAGACGTTTACATCCTAGAAGTGAACCCACGTGCGTCTCGTACTGTGCCATTCGTTTCTAAATGTATCGGTGAGTCTTTAGCGAAAGTGGCTGCGCGTTGTATGGCGGGTCAGTCTTTAGAATCTCAAGGATTCACTAAAGAAATCATCCCGACTCACTTCTCTGTAAAAGAAGCGGTGTTCCCGTTCAACAAGTTCCCGGGTGTTGACCCTATTCTTGGCCCTGAGATGAAATCTACAGGCGAAGTAATGGGTGTAGGTAAAACATTTGGTGAAGCATTCTACAAAGCTGTGTTAGGCTCGAATGAACGCGTACCAGGTCTTCCTACAGAAGGCGAAGTGAAGCATGCATTTATCTCTGTGCGTGATTCAGACAAACCTCGTGCTGTTGGTATTGCGAAGCAACTGGTAGGCTTTGGCTTCAAAGTACTTGCGACTGGCGGTACTTATGAGTTCATTAAAGCTGCAGGTATTGAGTGTGAACGTGTAAATAAAGTCACTGAAGGCCGTCCTAATATCGTGGACCGCTTGAAAAATGGCGAAGTTCACCTCATTATCAATACAACTGAAGGCAAACAAGCTCAACAAGATTCGTTCTCGATTCGTCGTTCAGCGCTTCAAGCGAAAGTGTATAACACTACGACCTTGAACGGTGCTGATGCTGTATGCCAAGCTTTTGCGATTCAATTGCCAATGGATGTATACCGTTTGCAAGATTTACAAACTGTAGGTTAATTCGTTTACCGAGAAGTCCCGTCACCTCTCGGTGGCGGGCTTTTTTCATTTATAAACCTATATTTTTTACACTCACAGACTTGAGGGACAACAATGCAACGTTATCCTATGACTCCCCAAGGCAAATTAGCCTTAGAGAAAGAATTACATCAATTAAAAAGTATTGAACGTCCACGTATTATTGCGGCAATTGCTGAAGCACGTGAGCACGGGGATTTAAAAGAAAATGCGGAATACCATGCTGCGCGTGAGCAACAAGGTTTCTGTGAAGGTCGTGTTCAAGACATCGAAGGTAAATTGGGTGCGGCTCAAGTGATTGATGTAAAAGAACTTGAACAGAACGGTCGCGTGGTTTTTGGGGTGACAGTCACTATCGAAAACTTAGACACCGAAGAACAAAAGACCTATATGATCGTTGGTGACGACGAAGCTGATTTTAAAATCAATAAAATTTCAGTGAACTCTCCTATCGCGCGCGGCCTTTTGGGCAAAAGTGAAGGGGACGAAGCAAAAATTCAAACCCCTCAGGGTGAAGTTGAATACGAAATTGTAAAAGTTGCATATATCTAAGTTTCTTTGATATTTACGGCTGTAGAAACCCCTCGATTGAGGGGTTTTTTGTTTTTGTATTTTACCAAATAGCTCTTCCTAGCCCTCTTCTTATGCACGTGGGAAATTTCACCCCAAGAATGAGATAGATTTAGGGTATTCATTTCCCCTCTTTATCAAAGCAAGACTTTTATTTGTTATAATTTCTCACACTCTTCAACGCTGTCTTTTTATGTCTGAGCCACTGATTAATTCTCCTGTCAAACACTGGTGTGAGTTTGAGTTCATCTCTAAAACGGTGAAGAATCCGAATATTCACATTAAAGGGAATTACTCTTACTATTCAGCGTATTGGGATCAAGGTTTTGAACGTTGTGTCGTGCGTTATTTGCATGATAAGCCCTCGACCATAGACAAACCAATTGATCAACTCTATATCGGCAACTTCGTCTGTTTTGGCGCAGAATGCGTCATTATGATGGGTGGTAACCAACTGCATCGTACTGACTGGATTTCGGCCTTTCCTTTTGATACACGTAGTTTTGTGCTCGCGGGTGATACCATCATTGGAGATGGATGCTGGATTGGTTCACGTGCCATGATTATGCAGGGTGTAACACTCGGTGAAGGTGCAGTGGTGGCAACGGGCGCTGTCGTGACCAAGGATGTTCCACCCTATACCGTTGTGGGTGGAGTACCTGCCAAGATTATTAAGTATCGCTTTCCCGAAGCAGATATAGAAAAACTGCTTGCACTGAAGCTCTATGACTTAGATGAAAAGCAGTTTTTAAAAATGCGTGAGCAGTTACAGACAGATGATATTAACTCTCTGCTTGAGTTTCTGAAATAAAACCAGATTCAATATAATTTTTCCAACTCGTGACAAGATCATCAGATTTACGCAATTTCGTCACGGAATAATCTGAATATAAATCTAAAAGAGCTCTTTCCTTCTCATCCATCTGTCCAGAAGTTGTGTAGTGTTTCATAAAATTTTCCAACTGATCAGCTAATTCCAGAATTCCCAAGCTAGTTAACTTATATTTTTGATTTAAATTATTTATTAAGTTTCTTGCTATATAACTTTCATTATCCCGTTGATGAGTATGATTAGTTATATATTCTAATAATCTCTTTAGAACTCTTCTAAAATACTGCACTGTAACTTGGAAATCCCTATCAAATATTATTGCTATTACAATCATATCCTTATTTAAATTATTTGTTCTTAATAGGGCATATTGATTGACTTTTCTAATAAGCTCTCGCGAATTGTAATTTTTATATAATTGCAATGCCAATACCCAAAAATAAAAAGTACTAAAATGCTCTTTATTTTCAATTTCACCTATTCTAAAAAGCTGCTCTTTTAAGAGCATTTCATAATTATTTATAGCATCCAACTGAGGAAATTTAATCGTGAAATCAATAAACTTTTCGAAGTAATCACCATTCGTTTCAATAGTATAGCCATATAAAGTGTGTACAGACTGTATAAGCTGAGTCTTATTCATCACCAAAACAAAAACAATTTTAGGAATATCAAAAAAGTGTTTAATACGCTCAATCAAACGAATTGCAAAATCAGGACGACAACGATCAAGTTCATCAATAATAAAAACTAGTGGTTTGTCTAACTTTTCAACTGTTTGAGCTAGATGTTTTTTGAATTCTTCTAAAGTTTTCTTTTCAGCTTCATGACCTGCAATTTTCTCTTGAATACTTTCTTTAATTCGATCACTCGTCTCATCTGATAATTTATCTATTTCATCCTGCGCATTTTCATAACCTTGCTGCAAGATTCCACCTAAAAATCCAGCTCCAACAAGATGAAGTCCAAGCGTTAATGCAATTTTCGGTAAAGATGGCAACAATGCTGTTCCTACAGATGCTGATAGATCTATTAGTTTTTTAACCTTACTTTTGGTCTTTTTGTCTTTACTTAAAGTATTTGTAATTTCTGAAGTCACAACTAAAAATGGATCATCTAAATAGTCATTTGCAAATGCATCTAAATAAATCACATTATGATTTTCATCTTCTAAATGTTTTTGCCAGTGTCGAACAAACCAAGTTTTACCCTCCCCCCAACGAGCATCTAAAGCGAGTACAGCTCCACACTGCAAACGATCAACATAATTCGTTAGTTGAATACCCAAACGCTTACGATCCCAAAGGTCACCTTCCCAAGCTGTTTCTATATTCTCTAAATTTGTTCGTTGCCAATTCAGTTGATTCGTATCTGTCATCGTATTTATAAAGTAGTAAGCCATTCATAAATATAAGCTATTTTTTAGACAAAGCCTATGTTTCTTAAACGCTACATATACATTCAACTTTAGTGTTAAATTGATTATTATTCACACGCTTTTGTGCTAATTTAGAAGTGAGAAATTAGCATTTCATATGCAAATATCCATATGAATTTACTAGGTTTTATTCTTTAAAAAATACAGCTAATATCAAGGCATAAGCTGTATTTAACCCGTGATACATTAAAACAGAAATCTGCACGTATAATCAGTTGATAATAAGGAGAAACAACCATGGCATACCAAAACATTTTAGTCCCTGTAGACGGTTCAGAAACATCATATGCAGCAGTTGCGCAAGCGGCTGAACTTGCTAAAGCATTTGGCGGAAAAATTACAGTCGTTCAAGTACTTGCACTTGACCCTTACATTGCTGCCGAATACATTTCTGCAACTCAAACCAATGACTTAATTGAACGTGCGCGTACTTCAGTTTTGAAAACACTTGAGGAAGCAGCGGCTAAATTTAGCGATCTGGGCATTCCAGTTGAAGCAAAACTACTTGAAGGTCAGGTGGTGCACCGTGAAATTATCAAAGAAGCTGAAACATCTAAAGCAGACCTGATTGTGATCGGCTCTCATGGTCGTACAGGTTTAAAACGTTTATTCCTAGGCAGTGTTGCACAAAGTGTTTTAGGTGAAGCGCACATTCCTGTTTTAGTTGTTCGTCAGTAATACATCGAGTGCTCTACTTCCACGGAGGTAGAGCCTTGCTATTTTAAATATTCCACTGAAACTCTTTCATTTTCACTTTGTCCCCAATCACTAAAATACCTTCCGCCAGAAGTAACTGTGCTTGAATGTTTTGTCCCTGATCATTCAGTTTACTTAGGCTAATTTTTCCTTGGGAGTTGATTACACGATACCAAGGTAAACTACTGTCTGCATCCATATGTTTTAGCACATAGCCTACTAAACGTGCATGTTTGGGAATACCTGCTAAGCGTGCAATTTGTCCATAACTAGCTACCCGCCCATAAGGAATCTGGGCGATCACCTGAAAAATCATCGGTGCCAGTTCTTTGACTATCGATTCCGCCATTTCAAAGGTATCCTGTTCTAATTATTCCATAATGACATCGTTATATGATTCAAATAAACCAGCTCATTCATTCTAAAAAGCCCCAATACAGGGGCTTTTTAGTTGAGTAAATCACTAAAAGTTATCAGGACTTTCCAGACGTTTCACTTCCTGAACTCGCTCAGGGTTATGCACCGCAGCAATGCCATCATCTGCTTTAACATCAATCAATGCTTCAGGTTGATAGACGATAATGGTTTCATAGCCCTGTGCATCTTCACCAATAATATACTTGAAGCCTTTACGGTTCATTTTATTACACAGACGTTGATACCAACCTTTAAAACCTGTCTTTTCTTCATTCGGGTTGTAGTAGAACGCATTCATTACAGCAGGCAATCCTAGACCGCAGACCATACCTGAAAGCAACACGGTGATAAAAGTATAACCAATCAAGATACTGCTGTATTCACTTAGCTCAGGTACGTTAGCTACGGCTAAGATCAGTGCTAAGGAGATCCCTCCACGCACTCCGCCCCATGACAAAATCGCCAAACTTCCGTTATAACTTTTCTTACGGAAAGAGGGAAAAAAGGCAAAAGATAAATAGTTCGCTGCAAAACGTGAAGCATGCAGAATAATAAAAGCGACGATGCCGCCAAAAATTAGACTAAAGCTGAGATCTAAAATAAACAGTTCCAAACCAATTAAGGTGAATAAGAACGAGTTAATAATTCCTTCAACCGTATGCCAAAAATGGTTCACTTCCCGTATTTCGCGTTCTTGTAAAATTTCTTTCCATTTATTCCCCACAATCAAACCACCGATGACACAAGCAATCGGTGCTGAAGCATGTGCAAACAGTGCAACCAAGTACGAACCGCAGGCCAAGAGTGCTGTGGTCAAAATGAGAGACTCCATTTCGTGCTTACCACGCAGCAGTCGCAAGATCCCTAAACCAAAGGCCCAACCAATAATGACGGCGACAAAAATTTCATAGAGTAAGGTTTGCAACACGCCCATGACGGTAAAGTTTTCACCTTGTAATACGTTTAAGAGCGTCATGAACAAGGCAATACACATAGCATCATTAAACAGTGATTCACCCTCAAGCTTGACCATTAAATGATGGGGCGCACGTACCGAACTAAGTACGCCTTTGATCCCAATCGGGTCCGTTGCACCCAATGCAGCCCCCAACAGCAAAAGCACCAATAAATCGACATGTTGTCCAATAATGAACTGATAACCGTAGAGCACCACCCCAAAGAACACGGCGCACAGTACCAACGCAATACTGGCTAAAATGCTGATCGGCTTCCAATAACTACGTAAATCTGAGACTTTGAACTTCAGTGCCGACGAGGTCAAAATGAAGCAAATCACGCCATTGATTAAAAAGTCATAAAAATCAATGTGACGAACCGCTTCTTCAATGTTATGAATATTGATGGTAATAAACTGATTACCACTCAGCAGGCTCGCGCCCCACTGTAAAATAAAGACAAAAATGGCAGAAACGATGGGTACGCCAATGGCTTGAGGAAAACCTAAAATACGTTTATTAAAAATAGTCGTTGCAATAGATAATGCAAAAATAACGGTAAAAACTTGTAGAAAAAAATAATTTCCCATTGAACTTCCAAATTGGGCGGTTGGGGAGACGGTGGCTTTCAGTGCTTATCTATGGAATAAAAGTTCATTTCATACACATTGATGCTCGAAATATTTTAATCATTTTTCACATCAACGCCCGAAAAAAATAATTTTTTTAACATTTCTCCTGATGATGAATTAACATAGCGCATATGCATGTTTTTTATGCGTGAACGTTCCCTTTGGCCAAGTTTGATCTCCTATGCAATTCACTTTTAAAACCATCTTTCGGATGTTCTTCGCACTGATTATTTTCCTAACCACCTTTGCGTTGTTTCTGACCTGCTTTGCAAAAACCAAAGAAATTTTACAAGCCGAGCAAACTTTTGCCTCAGCACAAAGTTTTAAAATGAACTCTCGTCCCGATCAAACTCTGGTTCTACTTTCAAACAATAAAGCACCCGATGATCATATTTATTTGCATGTGGCCAATCATGGTTATATCGCCAAACTCAGCTGTAATCATTATTTAACCGACATTTGTGTAGATGACTACAACGAACAACATACCCGCCAAATTCAGTCAATTGAACTACTCAAAGCAGGGCAATTTAATTACATTCAGCAAGTCAGTTATCTCGATACACGTACACAAGATGTTAAAACATTGCGTTATACGCCTGAGCAAATTCAGCAGTTTTACCGTGCGGATATGAGCAACTTAAAGTATGTGGTGTTTGGGGTGTTGTTATTTGCCTGTATTGCGTTATATGTGAGCGTCCGTATTGCTCGAAACTTTAAGCAGTTCTTAAACCGATAGAAATGAATTGGTTAAAATAAAAAGAGGTGATTAATCACCTCTTTTTTATGACTTAAATGGCTTGATTAAAAGTATCACAACTTTCAACTTGCCCCGACTTAAAGCCCGTGCCAAACCAAGTCATACGCTGCTGACTGGTTCCATGGGTAAAGCTATCAGGCACCACTTGCCCTGTTGCCCGCTTTTGTAGGTAATCATCACCAATCTTATGTGCAGCATCCATCGCTTCTTCAACATCGCCTTGCTCTAAGAACTGAGTTCGTTGATTGTTATGATGCGCCCATACTCCTGCTAAACAGTCAGCCTGTAACTCTTGGCGTACCGATAAAGCATTGCCTTGCGCTTTTGAGCCCTGTGCACGAGCTTTTTGCACTTGTTCAGAAATCCCTAAAATGGTCTGAATATGATGTCCAACCTCATGTGCCACAACATAAGCCTGAGCAAAGTCACCCGCTTGATCTTGGCGCGCCAACTCCGTTTGGTTTTGCTCACCGCCAATACCCATTTGAGTCCGCATGTCTTTAAAGAAAGCGGTGTCGATATACACCTTCTGATCTGCTGGACAGTAAAACGGCCCCATTGCAGACTGAGCAGTACCACAACCCGAATTGATCACTCCTGAAAACATCACCAACTTGGGCGGAACATATTGTTGTCCCAATTGCTGTTGGAAAATTTGACTCCATGTGTCTTCAGTATCGGCCAGTACAGTACCGACAAAGTCCATCGCTTCCTGCTGATCAGGCGTTGGGTTATCCAAACCTTGAGTTTCTGCCGCTCCAGTTTGTGCGGTCACTTGTTTAGTGGCTTGGTAGGCTTGCTGCGGATCGACTCCTAGAAATTTCCATGCCACAAAGGCTACGATCAGCCCTAAAATACTGATGCCACCCGCCTTGACACCGCCACCACCGCGGCGATCCTCGACATTGCTACTGACACGACGTCCCTTCCAACGCATAGCACTCTTCCTTCTTCTAATACATGCTGACCCGATCCAGTTTATGCCTTTTTTGAGCTCGGCCAAACTTTTTTAATCAAGCTCACAATAGCCAATACAATCAAACCAGCCACAAAACCAATCACTAAGTTAATCAGTGTTGGGGTTAATGCCCCCACAATGCTTCCCACAGTTGGAATATGTTCAGCATAATCCACTGAACCTTCAGTGAAATGATGCAATAAAGGCACGCCGTGGGAAATAATGCCACCACCCACTAAAAACATCGCGATAGTGCCCACGATGGTTAAGGTCTTCATTAGTTTTGGTGCAAAAGCCAATAAACCACGGCCAATAGTTTGCTTAAATGAAGAGGCTTGCTGAGCTAGATACAGCCCTAAATCATCAATTTTAACAATCATCGCCACAAAACCATACACACCGACGGTCATTAAAATGGCAATTACAGACAACACCATGACTTTGGTTGAAAAAGTTGCAGCAGCCACAGTCCCCAGTGAAATCACCACAATTTCTGCCGACAAAATAAA
The DNA here is from genome assembly GCF_044057475.1 of Acinetobacter sp. P1332. Taxonomy (NCBI): domain Bacteria; kingdom Pseudomonadati; phylum Pseudomonadota; class Gammaproteobacteria; order Moraxellales; family Moraxellaceae; genus Acinetobacter; species Acinetobacter sp. P1332. The sequence goes on along the minus strand of NZ_CP171157.1, from coordinate 888,074 downwards.
GTCGGTACGAATCGCCCCTTTAACTTTATCTTTTTCAAAAGTCGCCATATCGGTTTCAATCGCAGTTAATTCTTGGCTGGCTTCTTCTTCGGTTTTGGCTTTTTTGTGATGCAAACTATGTAGGACTTTTTCTACCCCTTCATAGCATAGAAATAAACCACCAATCATTAACAGTGGCGTGATCAGCCACGGTGCAACCACACTAATCAACAGCGCCGCAGGGACTAAAATTAATTTATTAACAAAAGAGCCTTTTGCCACAGCCCAAACCACAGGCAGCTCACGGTCAGTACGAACCCCGCTGACCTGTTGAGCATTGAGTGCTAAATCATCGCCCAAAACACCCGCCGTTTTTTTTGCCGCCATTTTACTCATGACCGCAACGTCATCTAATATCGTGGCAATATCATCTAGTAATATTAATAAGCTACTCGCCATTTATTTTTATCCATCTTGAGAATTCTGACATTTTAATCTGTGATCTAAGCTTTTGAATATTTGTTTTTTGAAATTTAACTGATTTTATAATTTTTTCACTGCAGTTTTTTTAAGACTGACATTGAAAAAGATTATGCCGTACAATGTCTGCATTCTTTGAAAATAGCATGTCGCTACGACGACTTTGGAAATAGATAATGAGTAATCAAGACAACCGTCCTGTTATTTTGACAGGCGACCGTCCAACGGGACAACTTCATTTAGGGCACTTTGTCGGATCTTTACGTTCACGTGTGGGGTTGCAGGATTCACACCATCAGCATTTATTATTGGCCGATGCGCAAGCCTTTACTGACAATGCCGATAACTTTGAAAAAGTTCGCCGCAATATTCTTGAAGTTGCCACAGATTACTTAGCAGTCGGGATCGACCCAACCAAAACCACCATTTGCGTGCAGTCGAGCTTACCCGCGCTAAATGAACTCACCATGTTGTATCTCAACTTTGTGACCGTGTCTCGTTTAGAACGTAACCCAACCATCAAGTCTGAAATTCAGATGCGTGGTTTCGAACGTGATATTCCAGCGGGTTTCTTATGCTACCCAGTTGCACAAGCAGCAGATATCACCGCATTTAAAGCAACGGTTGTACCTGTGGGTGAAGACCAGATTCCAATGATCGAACAGACCAATGAAATCGTACGCCGCTTAAACCGTCAGATTGGTCAGGAATTACTGCCTGAATGTAAGGCCCTGCTTTCTAATATGAGTCGTTTACCTGGCTTTGATGGTAAAGCCAAAATGTCGAAATCTTTGGGCAATACCATTGTGTTGGATGCAACCGATAAAGACATTAAAAAAGCTGTTAATGCGATGTACACCGACCCGAACCACCTGCGTGTTGAAGACCCAGGTCAGGTTGAAGGTAATATCGTATTTACGTATTTAGATGCGTTTGATCCAAACAAAGAAGAAGTTGAAGAACTGAAAGCACATTACCGCCGTGGCGGTTTAGGCGATGGTACGGTGAAAAAACGTCTTGAAGGCGTATTGAAAGAGCTGATCACGCCAATTCGTGAACGTCGTATGGAACTTGCGAAAGATCCTGATTACATCATGGATATTTTGAAGACTGGTACAGACAAATGTCGTGATATTACTCAACAGACTCTAGATGAAGTTAAATCGGGTTTAGGGGTGTTTCATTTCTAATCCGTTCTTAAACTAAAGCGCATATTTAAGCCTTTCTCACTGAGAAAGGCTTTTTTGATCACTAAACAAACAAAAATAAGCCACATGCATCTCAAAAACTGACATTTAGTGTCGTTTGTTAACCTAAATTTACAGTAATTAACGTGAATACTCATGAAATAAGAATGCACAGCCCTTATGATAAGTCCATAGCTTAGATTAACCCTGAGATATAACGTTTCTCCTTTTTACCGAAACTGTGTAACAACAGATTCGTAGTTCTACGCAATGAATACCCCAATCATTGCGTATTTTTTTGCCTAAAATTTGTCAAATCACAATTAAATCCGCTTTCTCATTACGTGCCAACAAACTTAGACATTCTGTTTTTTGAATGCTATGCTAAAGCCCAATTTCAATACAATTCTTTTTAAAAATTTACACTTAACTGATAACAGCATAAAAATAGAGAACCTTTAGAATGTGGGAATTATTTACTCACCCATCCAATTTAATTTTTAGTATTTGCCTCAGTCTGATGTTTTTATTGGGACTGCTCGAATTGATTCTATTGGTGTTAGGGGGCGGCTCACAAGGCCTACTTGACCAATTCCTACCTGATGACTTAGGCAGTACTAAAGACGTCGACATTGCACTAGATGCCGATCAAGGTTGGCTCAACGCCCTGCTGGATTGGTTGTTTATTGGCCGTGTTCCTCTCTTGGTTTGGCTGATTATCTTCCTCACTCTATATAGCTTAAGTGGCTTTATTCTACAGTCCATTCTTCAAACTTGGACGGGAAGCTATTGGAGTGCATGGATCATGGCACCACTTTGCCTCATACTTTCGATGCCTATGATTCGTTACAGCGCCATGCTGATTGCTAAAATTTTGCCACAAGATGAAACCACAGCAATTTACAGTGAAGAGCTGATTGGACGAACAGCACTGATTATTTTAGGTGAAGCTAAAGTCAACTCACCTGCTCAAGCACGAGTCCAAGATCAGTTTGGGCAAACGCATTATGTGCTGGTTGAACCTGAAACAGACCTTCATTTTTCTCAAGGTCAAGAAGTCATTTTGACTCAAAAAACCAAGATTGGCTTTAAAGCCATTTCACTTTAATTCTTTCATTTTGTACTTATAACTTTAAATAAAATCGGGACCCTTATGCTCAGCAACAATTTCTATAACATTCTTATTCTTGCAGGGATTATCTTTGCAGCTCTGGTTATTATCGGCATTATTATTGCCCGTCTGTACCGTCGTTCCAGCAAAGAAATCTCTTTCGTACGTACCGGTTTTGGCGGCGAAAAAGTCATTTTAGGTGGCGGTGCAATTGTACTGCCTGTATTACATGAAATTATCCCTGTCAACATGAACACGCTACGTTTAGAGGTTCGCCGTGCTGATGATCAAGCGCTCATTACCCGGGACCGTATGCGCGTCGATGTCATGGCTGAGTTCTATGTCCGTGTGAAGCCACTAGCAGAATCAATTGCAGTGGCCGCGCAGACTTTGGGACAGAAAACCATGTCTCCAAATGAGTTGAAGAACCTTGTAGAAGGTAAATTTGTCGATTCCTTGCGTGCTGTAGCAGCTGAAATGGCGATGGAAGAGTTGCATGAAAAACGCGTGGATTTCGTGCAAAAAGTACAACAAGTCGTGTCCGAAGACTTACATAAAAATGGTCTAGAGCTAGAAACTGTGTCATTAACAGGTTTAGACCAAACAGGTTTCAAATACTTTAACCCTCAAAATGCATTCGATGCCGAAGGTTTAACCAAGCTGACCGAAACAATTGAAGACCGTCGTCGTAAACGTAATCACATTGAGCAAGACGCTGACCTTGCCATTAAGACCAAAAACTTAGAAGCAGAACAAGCGCGCCTACAAATCATTCGTGAAGAAGAATACGCCAAACTACAGCAAGAGCGTGAAATTGCAATTCGCCGTGCAGAACAATTGGCTGAAATTGCCTCTCAAGAAGCAGAGAAAAAACGTGAAGCAGAAGAAGCACGTATTGCAGCTGAGCGTGAAGTAGAGTTAAAGCGTATTGGTGCAGCACGTGATGTGGAAAGCCAAAATATTCAAAAATCACAAATTATTGAACAAGCGCAGGTTGAACAAAAGAAAACCATCGAGCTGGCTGAACAGTCACGTGCCATTGCAATTGCTGAAAAGTCGCGTGAAGAGTCTGAAGCCAAAGCTTCTGCTGACCGTGCCCGTGCTGAAGCCGTTAAAGCCGAAGAAGAAGTGATTACCGTACGTGAAACCCAGCGTGCTGAGCGTCAAAAAGCAGTTGAGTTGGTTGCTGCGAAGCAAGCTGCAGAAAAAGATGCGATTGCGATTACGGTTGCAGCTGAAGCAGGCAAACAAGCCGCTGCCGATGATGCCGAAGCCGTTCGTATTGCAGCGGAAGCTCAAGCCGAACAAGCTCGCTTAAAAGCCAAAGGTGAAGCAGATGCCAAAATACTATTGGCTCAAGCAATGGAAAAACAATACCAAGTCGACGCGGATGGTACACGTGCGGTGAATGAGGCCAACAACGTCTTATCTCCTGAGCAAGTCGAAATGCAAATTCGGCTAGCTTTGTTAAAATACTTACCTGAAATCATTCGTGAAAGTGTTAAACCGATGGAAAATATTGATGACATCAAAATTTTACAGGTCAATGGTTTAGGCAATGTCGGTTCAGTAGCATCTGGGGTTGATGGTGCGGAATCTTCACAAGTTGCTTTGTCTGATCAAGTGGTAAATAGTGCGCTACGCTATCGTACTCAAGCACCACTAATTGATAGCTTGATGAATGAACTAGGGATTCAAGGCGGCGACATCAATGGTTTAACCCAAAGCTTAAAACCGCAAAGCAAAACTCAATAGCACTTATACTTACAAGCAAAAAACGCGACGATCTGTCGCGTTTTTTATCTACTTTAATATTTAACTTTCAATAAAATACACATTTAAGCTGTTAAAACGATAAACCTAAGAATTTGCCCAGCGCAGTAAGCCCATCATCTATTATAAAAATTTAAGTTATTTTAGCTTGATAATAGATTCGCCGACCATCAGAAAAGTCCAAAAAGTAATATGAACATCCTAGACGCTACAATTGAGTGAAAATATTCTAAACAGTAACGGAAAAAACTTTTTAATGAATAAATAGAATTAAGCTATTTAGTGCAAACGCACCCAAAAGAAACGAATCAATTGCCCACGATCATAAGGAAAATTTGAAAGGTACTCATATCCCACTTTATTTCTTTTGTTGACTTTAATTTCAATACCATACCCGAATGAAATACTGAGTACATCCAAGTCTGAACTGTGAAATTCCCCTGTCCCTAATTTATGGCTCAAACCATCCGAGTTGTAGGCCGAGTAGTTAAATATACGAATATATTCATTCTCATAAAAATCGTTATTGATCAATGTATAATCGTTTTCTTCTTCATCATGTTGTGCCGCTAACTGCTGATAATAGTGGAAAATATCATCACTCAAAGACTCAGCCAAGTAGACGTCTTCATTTTCAGCATAAGCGCTATTCATCGCTAGCCCGAACAAGAATAAGCAACGACAAAACAATAAATGAATAGGCTTTAACATCTGCAATACTATGTCTTCAAAAGAATTATTTTAATTATGAATATAGCATAGTCTCCTATATAAACAGTGTACACCAAATATTTATCAACTCTCAGATTGTTAAGTACATAGCAAATCTTGCACTAATTTACCCATTTTGTTTTTTGTCCAATATGGCTAAATATAGTTTTCAGCTAAGATTAAACACTCTAACCCCCATATTATTTTTATACAGAGAAATGTATTAGGGCAAACCAATATGCTCTCCACAAAAAAGCCGTATGTGCAATTAAGACATACGGCTTTTTCCTTTAAAATATAAAAGGCTTAAACTAAACCTTTGTCCTTTAAAAGTTGGAACATCGTTGAACCGAGTTCTGCTGGGCTACGCGTATAGGCCATCCCAGCCTTTTCAAATGCTGCAAACTTTTCTTCCGCAGTACCTTTACCACCAGAAATAATCGCTCCCGCATGCCCCATACGCTTGCCTTTCGGTGCTGTTACACCGGCAATATAACCCACCACAGGTTTAGTCACATGCGATTGAATATATTCCGCGGCTTCTTCTTCAGCCGTACCACCAATCTCACCAATCATGATAATCGCTTCAGTTTGTGGATCGTCTTGGAACAGTTTCAAACAATCAATTTGGTTCATGCCCGGAATTGGATCACCACCAATACCAATACAGGTCGATTGCCCTAAGCCTAGTTTCGTCGTTTGAGCAACTGCCTCATAAGTCAACGTGCCTGAACGCGAGATAATACCAATTTTACCCGGTTGGTGAATATGACCCGGCATAATCCCGATCTTACATTCATCTGGAGTAATAATACCCGGACAGTTTGGACCAATCAGACGTGTACCATTGCCATTGGTTTCAAGATAGCGCTTGGCTTTGAGCATGTCTAAAGTTGGCACGCCTTCTGTGATGACCACAATCAGTCCAACACCTGAGTCCACTGCTTCAATAATTGAATCTAATACAAACGGTGCTGGCACATAAATCACAGTCGCATCTGCGCCTGTGCCTGCAACTGCATCTTTCATGGTGTTAAATACAGGTAAATCTAGGTGGGTTGTGCCACCTTTACCAGGAGTTACCCCGCCAACGACTTTAGTTCCATAATCTAGTGCTTGTGCTGAGTGGAATGTACCGTTTTTACCTGTAAAACCTTGTACCAATACTTTGGTGTCTTTATTAATTAATACGCTCATATTGATACTCCTTACGCTTTTACTGCAGCAACAATTTTTTCTGCGGCATCCGACAAGCCATTTGCAGAAATAAGTTTTAAACCTGATTCGTCAAGTAATTTGGCACCCAATTCAGCATTGTTCCCTTCTAAACGAACAACTACAGGTACGGTCACATTTACTTCTTGAACCGCTGCAATAATTGCTTCAGCAATCATGTCACAACGTACAATTCCACCGAAGATATTAATCAATACCCCTTGTACAGAGGTATCTGCCAGAATAATTTTAAACGCTTCAATTACACGGTCTTTAGTTGCACCACCACCGACATCAAGGAAGTTCGCAGGTTGGCCGCCATAAAGTTTAATAATATCCATGGTTGCCATCGCAAGGCCTGCACCATTAACCATACACCCAATGTTGCCTTCAAGCGCGACGTAGTTGAGGTCAAATTCAGACGCTTTTAACTCACGTTCATTTTCCTGTGACTTATCGCGCAGCGCAGCAATTTCTGGTAAACGGTACAGCGCGTTTGAGTCAATCCCCACTTTGGCATCGACACATAGGATGTCACCATTTTCACGCACAGATAGTGGGTTAATCTCAAATAAAGCAAAGTCATTCTCGATGAATGCTTGATACGCAGCAGACATCACTTTCACAAATTGATTCACTTGACCATCTTTAAGGTTCAACTTAAATGCAACTTCGCGTGCTTGAAATGGCAATAAGCCAACCAAAGGATCGACTTCAACTTTGATAATTTTTTCAGGGGTTTCTTCAGCAACCTTTTCAATTTCAACGCCACCTTCGGTCGAAGCCATAAAGGTCACACGACGGCTTGAGCGGTCAACCACTGCACCTAAATACAGCTCACGCTCCACAGGATAAACATCTTCCGCGACAAGTACGCTGTTGACAGGTTGGCCATGACTATCGGTTTGATAGGTAACGAGGTTGGTCCCGATGATGCTTTTTGCATATTCAGCAGCTTCCATTGCTGACTTTACAACTTTTACGCCACCCGCCTTACCACGACCACCCGCATGCACCTGGGCTTTCATTACAGCAAATTTTCCGCCTATTTGATCAAAGGCTTTTACTGCTTCTTCTGGAGTGGTGGCAAGTACGCCCTCTTGGACAGGCATACCATATTTTTTTAATAGCGCTTTAGCTTGATATTCATGTAAATTCATCGACTAACCTTTTTATTACTGCTTATTTACTTTTTGTTGCACCGAAACTGTTTACTATCACAGTAACCATTTTGGATTTTTAAAACTTCTTGTCTTTATTTTTAGATGATTCTTCATGAGAAGACAACACCTGAAACAAAAAAGAGCGACCGTAGTCGCTCTTTTCGTTGTCTTATTTGCGTTTACGCTGGATTGCGTGAATCGCTCGACCATCCACTGCAAGTGCAGCTTCATGAACCACTTCTGAGAATGTTGGGTGACCGAAAGTCATCAACTGTAGATCTTCAACCGAAGATACAAACTCAAGTGCAATCATACCTTGGTGTACGATGTCAGATGCAGCAGGTCCAATCACGTGCATACCCAGTAAACGATCAGTTTTTGCATCAGCAACAAACTTCACGAAACCAGCACCTTCACCAGCTGCTAAAGCACGACCATTGACAGCAAAACCGAATTGACCTGTTTTAACTTCATGGCCTTTTTCTTTGGCTTGCTCTTCAGTTAAACCGACCCATGCTGCTTCTGGATGTGTGTAGATCACAGAAATGATCGTGTCATAGTTCACTTGAGCTGCATGACCGTGAATACGCTCAACAGCCATTACACCTTCTTCCATCGCTTTATGCGCAAGCATTGGGCCACGGACCAAGTCACCAATTGCATATACACCGTCAACAGACGTCGCACACCAATCGTTCACATCAACTAAACCGCGTTCAGTGAGTTTGATGCCGCAATCATCAGCCAATAGACCTTCAGCATATGCACGACGGCCTACACAAACGATCAACTTATCAAACGCTTGAGTTTTTTCTTCGCCGCCTTGAGTATATTTAACAGTGACTTCAGAACCATTAACTTCTGTGCCAGCAACTTTAGCACCAACACGGATATCAAGACCTTGTTTCGTCAAAAGTTTTTGGTAGTCTTTCGCCAAGGCTTTATCAGCCATTGGTAAGAATGCGTCCATCGCTTCAAATACAACAACTTCAGCACCTAGACGACGCCATACTGAACCAAGCTCTAGACCGATTACGCCCGCACCAATGACACCTAAACGCTTAGGTACTTCTTGGAATTCTAGTGCGCCTGTAGAGTCAACAATAATGTCTTGATCTACTGGAGCTACAGGAATGTTCACAGGCACAGAACCCGTCGCAAGAATCACATATTTAGGCTCTAAAATTTGAGTTTCACCTTCGTGAGATACAAACTCGACTTTTTTGCCTGCAAGTAATTTACCTGTACCTTTTAACCACTCGATACCATTACCTTTAAGTAATTGGTCGATACCGCCAGTTAATTGGTCAACGATTTTGTCTTTACGCGCAAGGAGTTTAGGCAAATCAAAGTTCACTTCACCTGTTGTAATACCGTGATCAGCTAAGTGATGCACTGTATCTTCGTAGCGGTGAGAAGAATCAAGCAATGCTTTAGACGGAATACAACCCACGTTTAAGCACGTCCCACCTAATGATGGTTTGCCTTTGTGAATACGTTTTTCAATACACGCAACTTTAAAACCAAGCTGCGCTGCACGAATCGCTGCTTCATAGCCACCTGGGCCACCGCCAATTACAACAAGATCAAATTGTTGAGACATTTTTATCTCCAAAAATGGGCTTAGAGGATCGCTCTAAGCCCATGTTTTATTCTTTAGAATTAAAGGTCAAGGATCAATTTAGCTGGTTCTTCTAACAATTCTTTGATTGTTACAAGGAAACCAACTGCTTCTTTACCATCGATTAGACGGTGGTCATAAGAAAGCGCTAAATACATCATCGGTAAGATTTCTACTTGACCGTTTACAGCCATTGGACGCTCTTGGATTTTATGCATACCCAAAATCGCAGTTTGTGGTGTATTCAAGATCGGAGTCGACAATAATGAACCGAAAGTACCACCGTTGGTGATTGTGAACGTACCGCCAGTCATGTCTTCGATGCCCAATTTGCCATCACGTGCTTTGTAAGCAAAGTCACGGATACCATTTTCAACTTCAGCATAGTTCATTCGGTCTGTATCACGAAGCACAGGTACAACTAGACCACGCTCAGAAGATACCGCTACACCGATGTCATAATAACCGTGGTAAACAATGTCATCACCATCAATTGAAGCGTTAACTGCTGGGTAGCGTTTAAGCGCTTCAGTTGCAGCTTTAACAAAGAAAGACATAAAGCCAAGACGCGCACCGTGACGCTTCTCAAATGCGTCTTTGTATTGAGCACGCATTTCCATGATTGGCTTCATGTTCACTTCGTTAAACGTCGTCAACATTGCAGTTTCTTGCGTTGCAGCAAGCAGACGCTCAGCAACACGCTTACGAAGACGTGTCATAGGAACACGCTTCTCAACACGCTCACCCACAGCAACACTTAATGGTGCTGCAGCTGGAGCTGCTGGTTTAGTTTGGTGATTTGCCACATCTTCTTTTGTGATACGACCACCACGGCCTGTACCTGCAACATCAGCAGCTGGAATACCAGACTCAGTCAATGCTTTACGCACAGCAGGCGCTTGATCAGCAACTTGAGCACGTTCAACGACTGGTGCAGCACCCGCTTCAGTTTGAACAACCGCTTGTTCTACTTTCGCTTCAGACTGAACTGCTTCAGTTTGCGCAGCGCCAGATACAGCACCTTCTTCAAACTGTGCAATCACTTCATTTGAAAGAACAGTGTCACCTTCACCTTTAATGATCGATGCAATTGTACCGTCAGCAGGAGCAACAACTTCTAAAACAACTTTATCTGTTTCAATATCACAGATCACTTCATCACGTGATACTGCTTCACCTGGTTGTTTGTGCCAAGTTGCGATTGTTCCGTCCGCAACTGACTCAGGGAATACCGGTGCTTTAATTTCGGTTGCCATTACTAAGAATCTCCTGTTATTCAGCTACGATCGCTAAAGCGTCATTTACGAGCTGAGCTTGTTGTTTTGCATGCAAATATGGTGAACCACAAGCCGGTGCAGCAGAAGCTTCACGACCTGCATAACTGATACGTACTGGTTTAGCCGACTTCATTACATCATCATATAAACGAGGGGCAATAAATAACCAAGCACCTTGGTTCTTCGGCTCTTCTTGCGTCCAAACAATGTCTTTCACATTTGGATATTGAGCAAGAACTTCAGCAATACGTTGTTCAGGGTATGGATACAATTGTTCAATACGAACGATTGCAGTGTTATTCAACTCTTGCTCACGACGTTTCTCAAGCAAGTCATAGTAAACCTTACCACCACAAAGCACTAAACGTGTTACGTCTGCTTTGTTGATGTTGTCGATTTCATCAATCACAGTTTGGAATGTACCATTTGCAAGTTCACTTAAAGTAGACGTTGCAAGCTTGTGACGAAGTAAAGACTTCGGTGACATGATGATCATTGGCTTACGAATTGGGCGAATCGCTTGACGACGTAAAGCATGGAAAATCTGTGCAGGCGTAGTCGGTGTCATCACTTGCATGTTGTCTTCAGCACATAGCTGCAAGAAACGCTCTAAACGTGCAGATGAGTGCTCTGGACCTTGACCTTCAAAACCGTGAGGAAGAAGTAAGGTTAAACCACACACACGCTCCCACTTGGTTTCACCTGATGCGATGAACTGATCGATTACCACCTGTGCACAGTTTGCGAAGTCACCAAATTGTGCTTCCCAAATGATCAAACTCTTAGGCAGAGTCGTTGCATAACCATACTCAAAACCTAACACCGCCATTTCAGACAACAATGAGTCATAAATAGCAGTACGTGGTTGATTTTCTTTGATATGGCAAAGTGGAATGTACGTTGAACCATCCACTTGGTTATGCAGTTTTGCATGACGGTGTGAGAAGGTACCACGACCAACGTCTTCACCAGTCAAACGAACCAAATAGCCATCATCTAAAATAGATGCATAAGCCAAAGTTTCTGCAGCACCCCAGTTCAATGGCATTTCGCCAGTTTGCATTTTTAAGCGATCATCAATCACTTTTGCAACTTGACGCTGCATCACGAAGCCTTCAGGAAGCTCGCGCATTTTGCGACCAAGCTCTTTTAAGCGATCCTCAGAACATGTTGTATCCCATACGTCTGTATAGTCATGTCCTAAGTACGGTGCCCAATCTACAAACATTTTTGTATTTGGTTCAAGTACCAATGCATTTGCAACGTGCTTACCTGCTTCTAAATCAGCACGGTAGTCTTCAACCATTTGATCTGCTTTAGCACGGTCTAATACGCTTTCTTGAACCAATTGGTCTGCATACAGCGCACGCGTTGTCGTTTTCTTGTTGATGACTTGATACATCATTGGCTGAGTTGCAGCTGGCTCGTCCGCTTCGTTGTGACCACGACGGCGGTAACAGAACATATCAATGACAACGTCTTTACGGAAAGTATGACGGAAGTCATGTGCCAATTGCGCAACAAACAATACTGATTCAGGATCATCACCGTTCACATGGAAGATCGGTGCTTGGATCATTTTCGCGATGTCCGTACAGTATTCTGTAGAACGCGCATCACGTGGATCAGACGTTGTGAAACCGACTTGGTTATTCACCACAATATGAACCGTACCACCCACTGTATAGCCACGTGTTTGTGACATTTGGAAGGTTTCTTGGTTAACACCTTGACCTGCAAATGCAGCATCACCGTGAACAATTACTGGCAATACGTCATCGCCACCAATGTCTTTACGACGAACTTGACGTGCACGCACTGAACCTTCAACCACAGGGCCGACGATTTCTAAGTGAGACGGGTTAAACGCCAATGCCAAGTGAACTTCGCCACCTGGAGTCATTACGTTTGAAGAGAAACCTTGGTGGTACTTAACGTCACCAGAACCTTTTTTATGTAAGCTCTTACCTTCGAACTCACCAAATAGGTCTGCTGGGTTTTTACCCATGATGTTTACAAGAAGGTTCAAACGACCACGGTGTGGCATACCAATGACCACTTCTTTACAACCTACAGAACCTGCACGCTGAATTAAAGCATCAACCATTGGAATGAAAGATTCACCACCTTCCACGCCGAAACGTTTTGCACCAACGTATTTATTACCTAGGAATTTTTCTAGGCCTTCAGCCGCAGTTAAACGCTCTAATACGTGTTTTTTCTGTTCTGCAGTGAAGTTGAATTGACCACGTGCACCTTCAAGGCGTTGTTGAATCCAACGTTTTTCTTTGGTATCAACAATGTGCATGTATTCTGCACCAATTGAAGCACAGTACGTTGCTTCCATGGCTTGAACCATTTCACCTAGAGTTGCTTCGTCTTTACCAATCAAAAGATTACCTGTATTGAATACAGTGTCTAAATCAGATTGGGTTAAGCCATGTGCAGCAAGGTCAAGATCTGGCACGATTTCACGTTTTGCCAAACCTAAAGGATCAAGCTTCGCTTTTTGGTGACCGCGGTTACGGTACGCTGCGATCAGTTGTAGTACGCCAATTTGACGACGCTCATGTTCTGTACTAACAGAACTCTGTACCACTGCTTGAACACGACTTGAATTACGACCTAGTAATAAGAATTGCTCACGTACATTGCTGTGTGGTTGATCACCTTTCGGGTATTTATCGAAGTATGCACGCCAGTCAGCTTCTACTGAGTCTGGTGCAGCCAAGTACTGCTCATAAAGTTCTTCAATATACGCTGCACTATCAGCGGAAAGTTCAGTGTCAAGACGCAATGCGTCAGCAACTTCTTGCATTTGTGGACCCATTTCCTATTGCAAAAACATTTCAGGATGCTTTTTAAGCGAACCCATGATTAGTAATGTCAAATTGGTAACATGACATTAGTCCCCATAAGGCGGATGCCATGAGGCGTTATCACTACATTAGAATTACCCAATGTGACAATGAATCATAACGCCCTCAGCGGCATCATCACTCATTCATACCCGGCCAAAACCGAGCAATTTTTTGCAAATCGACTTAGAAAAAATAAGGCGATGCATTATTTTTTCTAAAGCGACTAACCCTTCATTTATACTCGCTCTAATGCTGCTTAAATGTTGAATTAATGTACATATTTAGCGCGCATTTTTTAAATATAAACGTGCAAAAATTTTAACATACTCCCCATATTTCAATTGATTTTTTTGACACATACCTTTCATAAATTGGCGAAATACACATATCAAAATTTCATCTAATATATGGTGCTTTAAATAAAACCGAGTTTCAACGTAGACCAAAGTCTACTCCAAAAAACACATACGAAAAGAGAGCATCATCTTTCAATATGCCCTCCCCATCAACAACATCCATATTAACATCTTCATAACTTTTTTTGCAGACTCATACTTGCACTTATTTATGACATTTGTTTTAAATCGCCGCGCTTTTCACCAATCTGGTGCAATTTCCAAAAAAGCCACCTATCACAAACAAAAATAGTGCCAACCTCACACTCTCACTCAACTTTATTTCTACAGCAAAAATCTAGCTATAAAATAAAAAAGCACACCCTAAAGGTGTGCTTTTTCTAACTGAAGATCAGCCTACAGATTAACCCGCAGCATCTAAAAGCATGTTACGGATGTGACCGATTGCTTTAGTTGGATTCAAACCTTTAGGACACACTGATACACAGTTCATAATACCTTTACAACGGAATAGCGAGAATGGGTCGTCTAGACGAGCCAAACGCTCTTGAGTTGCTGTATCACGAGAGTCGATGATAAAACGGTATGCATTTAACAACGCTGAAGGACCCAAGAACTTGTCTGGGTTCCACCAGAATGATGGGCATGAAGTTGAACAACATGCACAAAGAATACATTCATATAAACCATCTAAGTGTTCACGCTCTTCAGGAGACTGTAAACGCTCTTTTGGTGGCGCAGGTTGGTTGTTGATCAAGAATGGATGAATTTTGTTGTACTGATCGTAGAACTGGTTCATATCCACAACTAAATCTTTAACCACAGGCAAACCAGGTAAAGGACGAACTGTAATCACTTCTGGTAAGTCGTTTAGGTTCCAAAGACATGCTAAACCATTTTTACCATTGATGTTCACACCATCCGAACCACAAATACCTTCACGGCATGAACGACGGAATGTTAATGATTCATCCTGTACTTTCAATGCAAGAAGTGCATCAAGCAACATACGGTGCTTATCAGTCAATTCTAACTTGAAAGTTTGCATGTACGGCGCTGCATCCTTATCAGGATCGTAGCGGTAGATATTAAATGTACGAGTACCTCTACTCATCTTACTTCTCCCAATTAGAATGTACGTGGTTTAGGTGGAATTGCAGCAACAGACAATGGCTTGTAACGTACTGGCTTGTACTCAAGACGGTTATCGCTAGAGAACCATAATGTGTGCTTCATCCACTCATCATCACGACGGCCATATGGGTAAGCTGGGTGATCAGGCGACTCTTCAAAATCTACAACCGTATGCGCACCACGGCACTCTTTACGAGCTGCTGCTGAGATCAATGTCGCTTTAGCCACTTCATACAAGTTTTCAACTTCTAAAGCTTCTACACGCGCAGTGTTAAATACTTTAGATTTGTCTTTCAAGTGAATGTTACGTACACGTGGTTCAATCGCAAGAATCTGCTTCACACCTTCTTCAAGAAGTGCAGTTGTACGGAATACACCAGCATGGTCTTGAACGATGTCACGAATTGCATCTGCAACCTCTTGAGCATTTTCACCAGTTGTTGAGTCATCCAATTTACGGATACGTGCAACAGTTTGCTCAAGTACAGTCGTAGGAAGCGGTTGGTATTCATCACCGTGATGTTTAGTCACGTAGTCAATGATGTGCTCACCCGCAGCTTTACCAAATACAACCAAGTCAAGTAATGAGTTCGTACCTAAACGGTTTGCACCATGTACAGACACGCAAGAACATTCACCAATTGCATAGAAGCCTTTAACAGGTTTCGTAAAGTTACGATCGCCCGCATTAGTCGAATAGATATCGCTATCTTTGTCATAATGTGCTGCAAATGCTTCAGTTTCAGAACCTTCAGGCACAACCACTTGACCGTGGATATTCGTTGGAATACCACCCATTTGGTAGTGAATTGTTGGTACAACTGGAATTGGTTCTTTGGTGATGTCAACGTTCGCGAATTTCTTACCAATCTCAAAAACAGATGGAAGACGTTTCATGATCGTTTCAGCACCCAAGTGCGTCATATCAAGCAAGATGTAGTCTTTCTTCGGACCACAACCACGACCTTCTTTAATTTCTTGGTCCATAGAACGTGATACGAAGTCACGTGGCGCCAAGTCTTTTAAAGTTGGTGCATAGCGCTCCATGAATGGCTCACCAGCATCATTACGAAGGATTGCACCTTCACCACGACAACCTTCAGTTAACAATACGCCTGCACCAGCAACACCCGTTGGGTGGAACTGCCAGAATTCCATATCTTGCAATGGAATACCTGCACGAGCCGCCATACCAAGGCCGTCACCAGTGTTGATATAAGCATTGGTTGATGCACGGTAAACACGACCCGCACCACCTGTAGCAAACAATGTCGCTTTGGCTTGGAATACTGCAATTTTACCCGTTTCTTGGTCAATTGCTGTTACACCTAGTACATCACCTGCTTCGTTACGAATCAGGTCAAGTGCGATCCATTCAACAAAAAATTGCGTACCCATTTTCACGTTGCTTTGATAAAGCGTGTGAAGAAGTGCGTGACCTGTACGGTCAGCAGCAGCACATGCACGTGGAACTGCTTTTTCACCGTAGTTTGCAGAGTGACCACCGAATGGACGTTGGTAAATCGTACCGTCTGCGTTACGGTCAAATGGCATACCCAAGTGTTCTAACTCATAAACCACTTGTGGCGCTTCACGCGTCATAAACTCGATCGCGTCTTGGTCGCCTAACCAGTCAGAACCTTTAACAGTGTCATAGAAGTGGTAGTGCCAGTTATCTTCTTGCATGTTACCAAGAGATGCACCAATACCACCCTGCGCTGCAACTGTGTGCGAACGAGTTGGGAATACTTTAGTTAAAACAGCAACTTTCAAACCAGCTTGAGCAAGTTGGTAAGACGCGCGCATACCAGAACCACCACCACCAACGATGACAGCATCGAAAGTTTCGTGTGGAATATTTGTGTAATCTTCTTTAGGGGTTATAGCGCCCATGATCTATTCCTATCAATTCGCCCAAAAAATCTGGATTGCCCAGATCGCATATGCAAATACAGCAATAATTACTGCTGAAGTCAGTACAAGGCGTAAACCTGAAGCTGAAGGACCCATTTGACGAGTAGTCACATAATCCGTGAATACCTGCCACATACCAATCCAAGCATGTGCAACAAGAGATAAGACGGCCAATAAAGATAAAATCTTCATTGGAGCTGTCATCATAAAGCCGTACCACTGTTCATAGCTAAAACCGCCATTGCATAGGATCCAACCTAAAACAACAACTGTATAAACCGCTAATACGACAGCACTTACACGTTGGATAAACCAATCGCGAGAACCTGAACCCGTTAAACCAGTAGCACTTTTCATTAGATAACAATCCATACAAATGCCGCAACGATACCGATTGCAGACAAGATCAATGAAATAGTAGCTGCGATACGACCACTTTGCAGTTCTTCAGCAATACCGATATCTGCAAGTAAGTGCTTAACGCCCGCAATAAAGTGGAAAATTAAGCCGGCTACAAATACCCATACGACAAAACGCACAATGAAGCTATTAAAAATAGCCTGAACTTGAGCAAATCCTTCAGGCGAAGACAATGACTTGTCTAAAATCCATAGAAGTACCGGTACGAGTAAAAATACGATGACACCTGATAGACGGTGTAAGATTGATGCAATAGCCACAGGGGATTTTAAGTTTACTTCTAAAACTTGACCCATGGACAAATTGACAGGTCTGTTGCTTTTCACAGCGGGCATCCTGTAAGTAAAAACTCCATCCGGAGTTTGTTGGAATTAATTCGAAGGAAAGCTGGCATTGTTCAGCAGCTACTTTAAAACTCTAAATTAAATAGCGTTTGAACTTAAAACGACACTGAATTATAAGACGTGAACTATCAAAATACAAACAATGCCCTTGGCCTTTTTGCATAAAAATTCTTTAAATAAGAATCATTAACACATAGATAAATGCCTTGCGCTACAATACTTTAGCTTCAAATCTCAGCTATATGGTTGGTTTTTATAAAATAAACACCAAATTCAAGCGCTAAAATTTATACAAAAACGGTAAAATTCGACTTTAGACTAAAGATGCACAAAAAAGTCTTGTTTTTAAAACTAGCTAATTTCACTGCTTTATTTTAATCATTTTTTATTTATATATAAAATGTTCATTATTTTATTTTAATATAGTGACATAAATATGCATGATGTTGGTGCAACAGATTAATCCCCTACAAGATTGAAATATCTCGTAATAAATTTTAATTAAAACAATTTTTTCACATCCGTATAAATAAAAAAAGTGACTTATATATCGTTTTCGAAATACCAAATAAGCTATTTTTTATACAATTAAATCATTTTATTTGAGTCACTTATTGTTTTTAACAATGACTACGAAAGCAGCATTTTCTTTTTAAAATGATGCGTAAGTTACGAGAATCATAATAAATGTAAATATATGACGACTTGAATTCTGTTTCTTTTCAAGCGCTTTTTTCAATATAAAACTGCTTACAATTGCGCCAGCAACATTTTTTATTTATGCACTTGCTCCTTGAATTAACTTATTATAGTGTGTCAGTGCTGTGATTTTATGCAAATTTTAATGGATTAAATCTTAACTATAACTTCGGAAGTCATCATTTTATCCATAAGTATAATTGACAAAATTTCAGCACTCTCTACTCTTAGAGCAAATTTTTAATCCGTCTGATTCGTGCATTAAAAGATGAGTATTTCGAGTCAGATAAATCATTCACCAGGACAGGAGATCTATTGAATGTCTGAAGCAACTGGCAAAAAAGCCGTTTTACAGCTTGATGGCAAAGAAATTGAATTACCAATTTACAGCGGCACATTGGGCCCAGATGTAATCGACGTTAAGGATGTATTGGCCGCAGGTCACTTCACTTTTGATCCTGGTTTTATGGCTACTGCTGCATGCGAGTCTAAAATCACTTTCATCGACGGTAACAAAGGTGTGCTTTTACACCGTGGCTACCCAATCGACCAGTTAGCAACTAAAGCTGACTACTTAGAAACTTGCTACTTACTTCTCAATGGCGAGCTTCCAACAGCTGAACAAAAAGAAGTATTTGATGCTAAAGTTCGTAACCACACTATGGTTCACGATCAAGTTAGCCGCTTCTTCAATGGTTTCCGTCGCGATGCTCACCCTATGGCGATCATGGTTGGTGTAGTTGGTGCGCTTTCTGCGTTCTATCACAACAACTTAGACATCGAAAATGTTGATCACCGTGAAATTACAGCTATCCGCTTAATTGCTAAAGTACCTACTTTGGCTGCGTGGAGCTACAAGTACACTGTAGGTCAACCATTCGTTTACCCACGTAATGACTTAAGCTACGCTGAAAACTTCTTATACATGATGTTTGCTACTCCAGCAGACCGTGATTACAAAGTAGATCCTATCCTTGCTAAAGCAATGGACCGTATCTTCACGCTTCACGCAGACCACGAACAAAATGCTTCTACGTCTACAGTACGTTTAGCTGGTTCTACTGGCGCGAACCCATATGCATGTATCGCTGCGGGTATCTCTGCACTTTGGGGCCCTGCTCACGGCGGCGCGAATGAAGCTGTTCTTAAGATGCTTGATGAAATCGGCACTGTAGAGAACGTTGCTGACTTCATGGAAAAAGTGAAAACTAAAGAAGTTAAACTCATGGGCTTCGGTCACCGTGTGTACAAAAACTTCGATCCACGTGCGAAAGTAATGAAAGAAACTTGCGACGAAGTTCTTGGTGCGCTTGGCATCAACGATCCACAGCTTGCTCTTGCTATGGAACTTGAACGTATCGCGCTTTCTGATGAATACTTCATCAAACGTAACTTATACCCGAACGTAGACTTCTACTCAGGTATCATCCTTAAAGCGATTGGTATCCCGACAGAAATGTTTACAGTGATCTTCGCGCTTGCACGTACTGTTGGTTGGATCAGCCACTGGTTAGAAATGCACAGCGGTCCGTACAAGATCGGTCGTCCTCGTCAGCTTTACACTGGCGAAGTTCAACGCGACATCAACCGTTAATTCGGTCTGCGTTGATAGACAAAAAAAACCACCCGCATGGGTGGTTTTTTATATGTTGAACTTTAAATCTACCATTTATGAATGACACACTTAAAGTATTAAAAGGCCTGAACAGACTCAGGCTTTTTTAATACTTAATGTGACTACTTTAAGCTTCAACAACATCGTAGTGTTTTAGCTCAAGCGTAGATAAACGTTGCTTTAACTCGGCCAAGGACCACGGCCAAGCCGCGAAGTTACGCCCATTTTGATCTAAATAATAGCTTGAGCAGCCGCCTCGGTTAAATACGGTGGTTTTTAAATGAGTTTGTACCTTGGCATTGTGATAACGTAGAACATCTCGTTTCACCATCATACGTTTAAAGCCTTGCTGCTTCATTTTTAGTAGACCATCTACAATGTACTGAATCTGCGCTTCAGCAATGCCAATAAACGAGTCATAGACCAAGATATTTGGCCCCAGTACCAAAAATGCATTCGGCACATTTTCCAAACTTGTACCCAAGTACGCTTCTGGAGAACCGCTCTTCCAAAGGTCGGCCAGTCGCTCACCTTGGGCATTCCATACGCGTTGGCCAATTGGAGGATGTGCCACTTCAAAACCAGTTCCCCAGATAATGACATCAACCTCAAATCGTTCCCCATTTGCCGCAATGACACTCTGCCCATCAATCTCGACCAAACCTTGGGGTAACAGCGTGACATTGTCTTGTTGCAGTGCTGGATAATAATTGTTGGCAAATAAAAGTCGCTTACAGCCGATCGAAAAGTTAGGCGTTACGGCTTTACGTAAGGAGTCATCCTGTATTTGTAATTTTAATAATTGACGGCTTAAAATATTGACTGGTTCAAGCAGTGACGGGTGACGCAGCCCAAAGTTGATCCCATTTAAAATACTGGAAACACTGTTCCTCCAGCCTTGCTGAATCATCGGAAATTTGGCCACCAGCGACTTTACTGTAGCATTGAGCTGCATATCCGCTTTGGGCAAAACCCACGGCGCAGTCCGCTGAAATACGATCAACTCTTTCGCCAATGGCTGAATTTGTGGAATAAACTGAATGGCAGACGCACCTGTTCCAATCACTGCAACCCGCTTTCCCGTTAAGTCATAATCATGTTTCCAACGGGCTGAATGGAACATTTCTCCTTTAAATCCTTCTATCCCTTTAATCTTAGGTACAGATGGTTCTGTAATCGGCCCTGTGCCAAAGATCACGGTTCGTGCTTGATATGCCCCTTGAGAAGTTTCAAGTTGCCAAATATTCGCCTCTTCATTCCACTTTGCACTGAGCAACTCATGCTGAAAGCGGATTTTGTCTTGTAATTCAAACTGCTCAACCACCTGTTCCAAGTAACTTAAAATTTCAGGTTGTTTCGCAAATAAATGGCTCCATTGATGACTAGGTGCAAAGGAAAATGAATACAATGCCGAAGGTACATCACAGCCACAGCCGGGGTAATTATTATCACGCCACGTACCACCAACTCTCTCTGCCTTTTCTAAAACCAGATAGTCCTGATAGCCGACTTGTTTCATTTTATAAGCCGCAGCAATGCCCGAAATCCCAGCACCTACAACAATGGTATCGTAAGTATGTGCGGCTTTAGGACGAAGCACAGCCTTTTTACGGGTTTGCTTAGGTTGAGCTTCCGTACTTTTTGGCGTCGTAGTTTGATCTCGCATTTGATCAGACGGTGCTTGCACATCTGCTTGCTCTGTCTCTAATTGCGTTTCCATATTCATTTTTCTCTATTCTTATTTTGTGATTTGATTAAACAGTGGATAACCCAAACCTAAAAGCTTGACGTATAAGCTTGGTGATGCCCGCTTCATCCACCAAAACAATTTGGCATCGGGTTGCGGAATGGTATAAAGCTTGCCTGCATCTAAGCGATTTAATGTTTTTTTTACAACAGCATCACTGGTGGTAAACGCATGGTTCATTAGCAGTTTGTCAGCCAGTCCAGAATAGCGACTTGGCAAGCGACCATTCTTCATAATATTAGTGGGCACCAAGGTCGGACACAGCACATTGACTGCAATGTTATAAGCATGAAGCTCTGAAGCCAAGGTTTCTGATAGAGCCAAAACACTAGACTTGGTCACGTTGTACGCTGTCATCTCAGGGGCTGCGGTATAGCCCGCAGCCGATGCCACATTGATAATGGCACCAAAGCCTTGCTGTTTAAATTTGGGTACAAAGTAGTGGCAACCATGAATCACCCCCCACAGGTTGACATGCATACACCACCGCCAATCCTCCAGCGACACCTCATCAAACTTACTACCTAGCCCCACTCCCGCATTATTGATGAGCAAAGTAACAGGATGTCCCAAAAGCTGTTCCGCTTGCTCGGCCAAAGCGTGTACAGATTCTTTTAATCCAACATCACAATGCACGGCGTAGGCTGACGTAGATGTCATCGACTGAATCAAATCTACAGTCTCCTGTGCCGAGCTTAAATCAATATCTGCACAGATGACATCACCACCGCGCTTTGCCAGTTCCAGTGCAAAGCTACGACCAATTCCGCTACCTGCGCCCGTTACAACTGCGTAGGCCTTTTGACTTGGTTTATTTTTTTTACTCAACAGTCCCATGTCATAACCTCCTTCTTATGATTTAAGTATTGGAGTAAATTCTTTGGTGAAATAGGGGGTTAACACTCCTGTTTCAGGATGTAGTAAACGCTCTTTGTAATAATCTAAAAATGCAGAAGTGTCATAATCATTCGGGTGAAAACTCGGGCGTAAATAATCAAAAATATGCTTCCAACTACTGCCATAAACACCTCGTTTCAGCCCAAACAAGAGGCTGAAACTGCGCGGTACATCCTTCCAATAACTGAGACTCACCAAATTAGACGGTTTGCGATAAAACGGGACAAAAACTGACGCCACTGAAATCAATAGCAAAATGGTGATAAGGGCTGGAAAAAAGCCTGTAATACGTAAGGCATAGTTATTGGAAAGTGATTGAAACACATCATATGCAATGTCTTTGTGCTCAGATTCCTCTAGCATGTGCCACATCCAAATCGCCCGTTGCTTTTCGTCTTGAGAATCGAAAAAAATCTCTTCATGGTTCATCATGTATTCAGACAGCACTGCGGTAAAATGTTCAATGCCTGCCATCAAAGACAATTTCATCGGCTGCGGTAAGCGGTTAAAACCGTAGTCAAAAACGATTTCAGCTAAATAACGAAAAATACCAACGGGTAAATCAACCTGTTTAAAAGTATCGTTCAATTCTTCATGTAGCTTTGAATGCAGTGCCTCCTGTCCAATCAAAGACGTCACGCGTTGTTTTAATACAGGGTCTCTAAGGAAATCGCGGTGATAACGGGCGGTATCAATCACCAAGTCTTCACCATAGGTCAGAAAGATCGAGAGTGATGCAAAGTAAGCACTGGCCAACTCCGCATTTAGGTAGAATTTGGGATCAATTTTCTCAGCTTCAAAGTCAAATTTCATATGCCGAATCGGAATAATCGCAGACTGTTTTTCAGCATCGAATACGGGTCCCTTAAAAATTTGGCTGGCTTTGCCTTTCAATGGAAGAGCGATACGCATAGGACATTCCTTCTTATTTTTAGCTCGTTTTTCAGGCTCAATCTCACGATTTTCACCATCTCTTTGCATTCAAAATAAGAGGCCGTTTCCCCTATGCCACTGGCATTTTTCTTCAAATGATTTGCAATTTATGACTTTAAAATCTGTTGTCTAACAATCACTCCACAGATTTATCTATCGGGGTCAGAACGAGGCTTTGTGTGCCACAAAGGGAATACACTGCTCATAGGCTGAGCAATCTTCGCCATAGTGTTTTTTGAGAAAGTAGTCTTGCACCATTTGCGCCTGCTGTTCAATGCCATAGCTTAAAAACTGTTTTCCTTGTTTTAATGCATAACGATATTGACGGTTAAAAAGTGCCTTACGGACTACAGCGAGTCCCTGCTGAATTTGCCAAACATGTGTTAGCTCATGAATCAACCAAGCTTGTTGATGAATCGGTTGGTCGGCAAAATTTTCGCACCAGTCTTTGATATTAAAATAGACATGTCCATTGGGGCTAATCGCATAATGAGGCAGCACTGCCCGATGCGCGATAATTCGAACTGAATCCGTGTTCAGACTGTTCCCAAAAATGCTGCTGGCGAGCTTTTTCTCCGCTTCAGTCAAGGGCCGATTTTTAAGTTCAAACTTTTGCTGTATTTTTTGTAAAAGCGCTTGAAACCACACAATCACACTCCATAAAGACATTAGAATAATTTGTTCTTTTTAAGGACATTTACGGATTTTTTTTAGAATATCCCTTAAAAAAAATCGCATTTCGTATATAGTATTCGCACTTATTATTGATTAATACTTCTATTTGTTTATCGTCACTTACACCACGTAGAACTTATAGCTATAACAAACTCAATCGTCGTGTATATCCCTATAGGTATAGGATTTAGTTGGAAATGAAAAGTTTTAAAATTGCACTTGCACAGTTCTCTCCGCACATTGGCAACCTTGAAGCAAATGCCCAAAAAATGTTGGAGCAGGCCAATGAAGCAAAAAAACAAAATGCTGATTTAATTATTTTTCCAGAACTTTCGAGCATTGGTTACCCAGCAGAAGATTTACTTCTACGTCCTAGCCTAACCAAACGCACGCAACAAGTTTTTGAACAACTTAAAACAGTAAAAGACATTGTGATGGTCTTTGGTTTTGTCAATCAAACTGAAGACGGTCAACGCTACAACGCCGCTGCGGTCATGAAAGATGGGCAAGTTTTGGGTGTGTATAACAAACAAAACTTGCCAAACTATAGCGTGTTTGATGAAAAGCGCTACTTCACCGAAGGGCATCAACACCTTGTTTTTGAATATCTGGGGCATAAGTTTGGTGTGTTGATTTGTGAAGATGTTTGGTCACTTTCAACGGTACAACAACTAGCACAGCTCAATGTAGAAACAGCTTTAGTCTTAAATGCTTCACCATATGAAGTCGGTAAGCCACAGCACCGCGTTGAAACCATGTCTGCACTGGCAAAACAAATGAACCTCAACTTGGTTTATGCCAACCAAGTCGGCGGTCAAGACGACCTGATCTTTGATGGTACAAGCTTCGTGATTGCCAAAAATGGTTCAGTTGTACTTCAAGCTGAAAGCTTTAAAGAATCCCTGTATTTCGCTGAATACGAAGCAGAACAACAAGCCTTTAAGGCCAATGCGCTGCCGCCTGCTTTAGACACTATGGCAGAGATTTATCAAAGCTTAGTGATGGCGACTCGCGACTATGTACAGCGCTCAGGTTTCCCTGGGGTGATTTTGGGTTTATCAGGCGGGATCGACTCTGCTTTAACCCTTGCCATTGCAGCCGACGCGATTGGCGCCGACAAAGTCCAAGCCGTAATGATGCCATATACCTATACCGCCCAAATCAGTGTAGAAGATGCTGCTGAACAAGCGAAGAGTATGGGGGTGACTTTTGGGATTGCTGAAATCAACCCGATTGTGAACAGCTTTATGCAAACGCTTTATCCGTTCTTTGGCAACAGCCCTGCGGATGCAACTGAAGAAAACTTACAAGCGCGTGCCCGCGGTACACTGCTGATGGGTTTATCAAACAAATTTGGTAATTTAGTCCTGTCTACAGGCAACAAATCAGAATTGGCTGTGGGCTACTGCACGCTCTATGGTGACATGGTGGGTGGTTTTTCCGTACTAAAAGATGTGTATAAAACCATTGTGTTTGAACTTGCGAAATACCGAAACAGCATTTCAGACAAGCCTGTGATTCCTGAGCGTGTGATTACTCGCCCACCTTCAGCAGAGTTACGTCCAGATCAAAAGGACCAAGACTCTTTACCACCATATGATGTACTGGATGCCATTTTGTATGCTTATATTGAAGAAGATATGAGCCAAGATGACATCATTGCCAAAGGCTTTGATGCTGAAGTGGTTGCAAAAGTGATTCGTTTGGTCGATTTCAATGAATACAAACGTCGCCAAGGTGCAATTGGTCCGCGTATCAGCTCACGCGCATTTAGCCGTGAACGTCGTTACCCAATCATGAATGGCTGGAAAGCTGGCATATAAGCTGCTGTTCCAATAAAAAAGCCCAAACAGATGTTTGGGCTTTTTTATATCGACATATTCAAATCTATTTTTTACGCACAAAAAAAGAGACCAAGCTGAGAGCTTGGTCTTTAAAAATGGTGGCTATGACGAGACTTGAACTTGTGACCCCCGCATTATGAGTGCGGTGCTCTAACCAACTGAGCTACATAGCCGTAAACTGTGGGGGCATTATCTATACATATTAAACACCCGTCAAGCCCTACCCCATCCCAATGATCAGCATTTAAACAACTGATAATTAAATGTTTAAAATTAATACATATTTAGTAAAAAACATCGGGCACAATAGCTAAATATATAAAGGAAACTATCCTTAAGCAGATCAAATCCTTGCTTATTACTACACTCTTAACAGCACTAAGTGCATGCCAGCTCGTGAGTCCAGCCTTGGTCAATTATAATCACGCTTACATGAATGTTGCCAAATGAATCATCAATCAACACTTATAGAACATGTAACAAAAAACGATGCATGGCATAGCTCAGCAAAGCCCAACAACGCTTATATCATGTTCAAAAAGATCACCATATAAGCAACTTGAAATTGCAATGCTAAATGCTAAATGCTAAATGCTAAATGCTAAATGCTAAATGCTAAATGCTAAATGCTAAATGCTAAATGCTAAATGCTAAATGCTATGCGCAACTAAACTGAACAAAGAATAAAATTACAGGCTAAAAAAATAAATTTTTGCAGAATAATGTACTGCCTATATGCAGATCCAAAATAGCTTCCAAGGATTAAAATCACAGAAGTATCAACTCAATATAAATAAAAAGAATCTCTTCGAATTATTGATTTCATCTCTACAATTCTGTAAAACAGCTCACTATTTAATAAAGTGCTTAAAACTTTAATCACTGATTACTTTTAACATCAAAACCAATAATTTTATAACAGCATGAGTCATTATTTTGGATAATACAATTGAAAATGATGTATCACCTGATACACAACCTTATATTGCAGGCTTTTGGCGTAGGAGCTTCGCATTTATCATTGATGCTTTGCTCATCGGTGCTTTCTGTAACATTATCTCTAGCCTATTAGGTAAATTTCCTTATGAATACCCTATACTCATAACATTAATTGGTTATCTTTTCGTTATTCTATACTTTACTTATTGCAACAGCGTTAACAATAATGGACAAACAATCGGCAAAATTCTTCAATCCATTAAAGTCGTCAAACTAGATCAGCAGTATCTCAGCCTATCCGCCTCATTTCTACGCTCGGCAATTTTATATGCCCCTTTCTGCTTAATGTCTTTTACGCTACTTTTTCACCCAGTATTGAATAGCATCTTTACGATACTTTTAGGTAGCTTACTGATTTCTATAATTTATTTATATATTTTTAATCGGAAAAATCGCCGCTCTATTCACGACTATCTAGCACACACAATTGTCATAAAAAATGGGGTTGAACCTAAGACTATTTCTACAACATGGAATGTACATTTTTACATCGTAACTATTTTAGTTTTCATTTTTTCAGGGTTACAAGTTTGGAACAGTATTACAAGTGACCAAGACTATATTCCTATTTCTTTACAAAATCTAAAATTTAAGGAATTAAGCCAATTTGATTATGGTTATCTCATCCTTCCTAAAAATGAGGAAGGTATAAATCCAACTCAACATTATTATTTAGCCACGATTACCGATCCTAATTTACTCAATAATCCAAGTTATGCTGAAGAATTTGCACAATATATTTTCAAATTAGAACCACGTCATCGTGCAAAATATCTAGAAAATTATGTTCAACTCACCGCTCGCTATCAATTTGGGTTAATTTCAAAAAAACGTTCTTCCACCTATTTAATTGAAACAGATGATCAGCAGAAAATTACTGCTCAGGAAGTTTCTTCACAACAACAAACGCAAATTGGAGGTGGGTATTAAGCCCAAAATAAGGACAAAAAAAGACCACGTTTTGGAACGTGGTCTATAAAAATGGTGGCTATGACGAGACTTGAACTTGTGACCCCCGCATTATGAGTGCGGTGCTCTAACCAACTGAGCTACATAGCCGTAAACTGTGCGCGCATTATGTGGTTTTCTCACCAGTACGTCAAGTACCTTGCGCGCTTAATTGATCAAAATTTGTTGAAGTGAGCCGATAAGCCGGGTTCTGTCGAGAACGATCATTCCTCTAGGCGTACAATCACTCATACGCTCAAGCGACCTACCCGGATCCAGCATGGGCCATGCCTAAAGGATCCCTATTTGGTCTTGCTTCCGGTGGGGTTTACCATGCCATGAACTGTTACCAGCCATGCGGTGCGCTCTTACCGCACCCTTTCACCCTTACCTCCGATTTCGATTGCTCGAAACCATAATGAAGGCGGTCTACTCTCTGCTGCACTTTCCGTCGGCTCACGCCGCCCAGGCGTTACCTGGCACCTTGCCCTATGAAGCCCGGACTTTCCTCCCCTGCTTCAATCACGGAGATCTCCACAGCAGCGATCGTCTGGCTCACTTCGAGGCGCATAGTATCAAATTTTAGACTTAATTGCTTGCGCTTTTTTGAGCAATTAGTTTTTTATATTTATCCATGAGCTCATCCTCAGTTTCCGCATGATTAGGATCTAGCGGAATACAATCCACTGGACAGAACAATTGGCACTGGGGTTTATCATAATGTCCGATACACTCTGTGCATAAGTCTGGATTGATTTCATAAATCAATTCCCCCATGAAAATGGCTTCATTGGGGCACACAGGTTCACAAACATCACAATTGATGCATTCATCGGTTATATATAAAGACACATTACCAACCTTGTTGATGTTTACGTTCAAAAGCAGCAACCACCGCTTGTGGTACAAACTTCGTCACATCACCTTTTAAACGTGCTATTTCACGAATCAATGTCGATGAAATAAATGAATACTGTTCTGACGGCGTTAAAAATACCGCCTCAAAGTGTGAATCAAGTTGACGGTTCATATTGGCTAACTGGAACTCGTATTCAAAGTCAGACACTGCACGCAATCCTCGCAGTACAGCCGTTGCTTTTTGTTCACGGAAGAAGTTCACCAACAAACCATCAAAACCTACAAACTCAACATTATCAAGATGGCTTAATGATGCTTTGGCCAAGCTCACACGCTCTTCTAAACTAAAGAGAGGGTTTTTATGATGACCAATGGCAATGGCTACCACCACTTCATCAAACATACGTGATGCACGTGTAACCAAATCAATATGACCATTGGTAATTGGATCAAAAGTCCCCGGGTAAATGACGCGAGTTTTAGACATCCATTTTTACTCTGTTGATTTTGTAGAGCCATATTTTAGCAAAAACTTGTTTTATAGGTGAAGAAACTCTATAAATTTGAAAAAACTTCACCTTAACCATGCTTTAAGGCACAATAGGTACATTGTTGGAAGTAATTGATTATGGCGAAAGCAACTGTAGTTAAAAAAAATACCAGCGGGACGATTGCACAGAATAAACGTGCACGTCACGACTATTTTATTGAAGAAAAATTTGAAGCTGGCCTGTCACTGCAAGGCTGGGAAGTGAAATCATTACGTGCAGGTCGTATGACGCTGTCTGAGAGTTATATCACCTTTAAAAATGGTGAAGCTTTCCTGTTCGGTGCTCAAATTCAGCCTTTACTCAGTGCATCTACGCACATTGTTCCTGAAGCGACCCGTACCCGTAAGTTACTGTTGAACCGTCGTGAACTGGATAAGCTACTCGGCGCAGTGAATCAAAAAGGTTATTCGTGTGTTCCACTTGTTGCTTATTGGAAAGGACCACGTGCGAAATTAGAAATCGCTTTAGTGAAAGGCAAACAGCTGCATGACAAACGTGCCACGGAAAAAGACCGTGACTGGCAACGTGATAAAGCCCGTATTATGCATAAATAATAAAAAACCTCCCATGTGGAGGTTTTTTATTATCAGAACTGTTAATAGTCAGCTTTTAGCTCAACCAAATATTTTCCAAACTTTCGAGCAGTTTCCAAGTCACCTTCAGGTGGGGTTATTTCAATACTAGCGTTGTCTGACTGAGTCATCAAACCTAAAAAGCTCGACATCCGATTAATATCGTGTTGGCTACGTCCCGTCGGCATAAACGGTAAACCAGCCCACAACATACCATGCTGCATAGCAAATAAATTAATCTGCTGTAATACCGCCAGTTTATCGCCACTTAAGCCCCCACCATTGGTAAAGCCTGCAGCCAGTTTTCCTTGCCAAGCCCGTGCTAACCAGCGCTTAGAGGAATCTTCCATAAACTGCTTAAGCGCTGCTGTAAGACTGCCCATATACGTTGGGCAACCCATCACAATAATATCGGCCTGATCTAACAAGTCCCACTGCACTGCAGCAACAGAAATTAAATGCACATCAGCACCCGCCTGCTCTGCACCTTGTGCAATATACTGAGCGACTTTCGCCGTATGACCATAGGCGCTATGATAAACCACACACACATGAACAGGTGTAGCAGAAACAAGATCAGGTACAGACATGGAAATTTTTAAGACCAAAGAATTGAGTTAAGTTTAACACTTCCACTCGCTGAGTGGGGAGTAAGTGCAAGGATTAAAACAGCCAAGCACTTCATCAAAAGCCTAACTATTGCATAAACACGAATGTCCCCATACGCCCAGTTTTGGCATGACGTCGATAAGAGAAGTACTCATCCGACTGGCTAAATGAACACTGATCACCACCAGAGACTACCTCAACACCGTGCTGTTTTAGAATGAATTTTGCGATCGCATATAAGTCAGCATAATATTTTCCAGCTTGCGCACCAGTTTGAAATGCAGACTCAAGCTCAGCATACTTTGAACAAAAAGCTTCTTTTACTTCCGCCCCAATTTCAAAACAAGGTTGACTAATGGCCGCACCCAACCAAGCCCATGTCGGCTGAGTGTTCATGCTGGCAATGGTATTTTCAATAATGCCATGCGCCAACCCACGCCAACCTGCATGCAAATTGGCTACTTCAGTTCCATCTGCATTGCCTACAACCACTGGCAAACAATCGGCTGTCATCATCATCAGGGCATGCTTCGGGCGCTGCGTCACCAAACCATCCCCTTCTTGAGCATCAAAGTCAATTTGCTCATTCACTACACGGCAAATGGTGCTGTGGGTTTGCGTCATCCATGTGATTTTATCGACCCCATAGCCCGCAAACTCTTCGAGCAAGATCATGCGATGCTGTTGCACACGTGCGGCATCATCCTGTACGTGCAAAGCCAAATTAAAGCCTTGCAGTTCAGTTTGAGTGGTTTCTAAAGCACGATCATGATGCACACGGGTTTGCCCCACAAAAACACCTGCCGGAAGTCCTTGAACAAATTGCATATACTGTCCTTATGATGATTCAGCTATAACTTAGTAGGCTTTGTTTTCCGTACGGAGTACATCGACCAAGGTCGCCAAGTCTGCTGGCCACGGCGCTTTAAACAACATTTCATCACCTGTACGAGGGTGTTTCAAACCGAGCTCTGCTGCATGCAAGGCTTGGCGTCTGAAACCACGTAAAGTCTCATCTAAAAGTTCTGTTGCACCTGCGGGCACGCGCACACGCGGCATATACACAGGATCGCCAACTAAACCAAAACCAATATAACTAAAATGCACACGAATCTGATGCGTACGTCCAGTTTCAAGACGAGCTTGGATGCGGGTGAAATGTTGGAAGCGTTCTTTCACGTTGTAGTGTGTTACAGCATCTTTACCGCCCGGCAATACCGCCATTTTGACACGATCTACAGGGTGACGTTTAATCGGTTCATCCACCGTGCCACCCGCAATCACATTGCCATACACAATCAGGTCATAAACACGGTAAACCGTTTTTTTCGCCAATTGCTTACTCAGTGAAAATTGCGCTTCTAAATTTTTCGCAACGACCAACAAGCCTGACGTATCTTTATCAATACGATGTACCAAACCCGCACGGGTCAGTTCTGCCGATTTTGGATAGTGATGCAATAATGCATTTACCAACGTACCCGATGAATTGCCCGCACCTGGGTGAACCACCATCCCAACAGGTTTATTAACGACAATAATGTCCTCATCTTCATAGACAATATCCAGCGGAATGTCTTCAGGCAGACTACGAGTTTGGGCTTCTAACTCAACTTCAAGGGTTAACAGTTCAAATCCTTCACATTTATATTTGGGTTTGACACTGTTACCATTTACCAACAAATGGCCTTCTTTTAGCCACTGTTTGAGTTTTTCACGCGAAAAGTCGCTCCAAATCGTTGCTGCAACTTGGTCTATACGTTGTCCGAGATAAGTTTCATCCAATTGAAATTGCAACGATAAACGTGTTGCAGTAGAGCTTGAAGTATGGTTATCTGCATCCTCAGAATCTTCAAGTAAATTGAAATCGGTTTCAGGGAAATTTGGATCGGAAGATTGTGCTTGAGCCATTTGATCATTCAAATAAAAGTGATTTAATAGCGCAATTGTAGCTCATTGCCCGTATTAACAGAGGAATTTTTATGTCGCTACCACATTATAAAATGACAATGCTTGCTCTAACGATTGGCATTGCATCTGCAATGGTAGGCTGTAGCAGCAATCCCAAGAAAGAAGTGGTAGATACCGGTCCACAATCGAGTGAACAGGTTTATATTCAAAAAGCAGAAAAAGCACTGCAAAGTGGTCAATATACCGACGCTGCAAAACACTTAGAAGCATTAGATACCTATTACCCTACAGGTGAATATGCGCAACAAGCTCAACTAGAGCTGCTCTATGTGAAGTTTCAGCAGAAAGATTATGAAGGTGCGATTGCACTGGCTGATCGTTTCATTCGTTTGAACCCTCAGCATCCAAACGTGGACTATGCCTACTATGTCCGTGGCGTAGCCAATATGGAACAAAACTATGATGGTTTGATTCGTTATACTTCTTTAAAGCAAGCACATCGCGATGTGAGCTATCTTAAAGTGGCATATCAAAACTTCGTAGACTTTATTCGTCGTTACCCTTCAAGCACTTATGCGGTTGATGCCGCACAGCGCATGAAGTTTATCAGCAATGAGTTGGCTGAAAGCGAAATGAATGCGGCACGTTTTAATATCAAACGTAAAGCATGGGTCGCAGCACTAGAGCGTGCGCAATGGGTGATTGAACATTATCCACAAAGCCCTCAAGTGCCTGAAGCTTTAGCAACTGTTGCTTATTCGTATGACCAATTGGGCGACAAGCAAACTGCGCAACAATATACCGATGTCTTGAAACTAAATTATCCAAATTTAGTGAAATCGAATGGTGAAGTGAACTTACGCGCTGCACGTAAAGAAGCAAGTTGGGTCAACCGCGCGACTTTAGGTGTGTTTGGTCGCGAAGAACAAAACAGTTCTGAAGAAACAATCGAACAGCCGAAACAAACAACAGAGCGCAGCTTTACCAACCGTATCAGTTTCGGTCTACTCGATCGTCCTGAAACACAGCAAAACATCAATACTGAAACCGAATAATTCCTCTGAAATATTCGCTATTTTAGAAAGGGCAAGTTATCATACTTGCCCTTTTGTTTTGTGCGATTTCCGCTTGATCAAAACGCTTAAAAGGTATACAAAACAATCTAGATTCGATGGTTTTTTGCATTTTAAAACCTCCATCTCTGCTTCTTTTCACGGTTCAAAACATCAGCGACTGACGATTCGACATGGCTATTCCTCAACACACCATTGACCAAATTTTAGATCGGACCGACATTGTCGACCTGATTGGTCAACGTGTGAAACTTAAAAAGTCAGGTCGCACCTATTCAGGCTGTTGTCCGTTCCATCAAGAAAAATCACCATCTTTTCACGTGTATCGTGACAAACAGTATTTCCACTGTTTTGGTTGTCAGGCCAATGGTAATGCCATTCGTTTTTTAATGGACATCGACAGTCGTAGCTTTATTGATGTGATGAAGGATTTGTCGAGTCAAACAGGCATCGAACTTCCAAAAGACAACCGTGACTCGAAAAAACTGGTGTATAAGCGAGAAGCTAAACCTGTCCAAAAACCACAGGTCGATGTCGCAGAAGCCAAGAAAACTGAGCCAGCTCTGGTACAACCTGAGTTTCAAATTGAGCATGATCCTTTTGCTGAATTTCAGTCCATGGACTACCAAGAGGGTTATGCTGATTTTGATACTTTCGAGGGCTTCAACACTGCCCCCGTTCAAGAAGGCAACTTATACGACCTGTTAGAAAATATTGCGCAATACTATGAGCAGCAACTACCGCATAGTCGCTCTGCTCAGCAGTACTTTAAGCAACGTGGACTCAGCCGAGATACCATTGCATATTGGCGTTTAGGTTATGCACCTGAGGACTGGCAACACTTAGAAAAAGCCTTCCCGCAAGATATCGAAGGCTTAAAGCTACTCGGATTGATTCGTACCAGCGACAACGGTCGTGACTTTGACTTGTTACGGGATCGCGTCATATTTCCGATTCGTGATGCCAAAGGTCGTGTGGTGGGATTCGGTGGTCGTGCTCTAAATGACGAAATTAAGCCCAAATACATCAACTCGCCAGACTCTGAGGTATTTCATAAAAACCAATTGCTTTATGGTTTATATGAAGGTCGTAAACAAAAAGCCCAAGACTGCCTAATGGTCGAAGGCTATATGGATGTGATTGCACTACAGCAGTATGGCATTGCAGGTGCTGTGGCGACCTTGGGAACTGCCAGTAACACCGAACACTTAAATATTCTGTTTAAACAAAACAACCGGATTACCATTGCCTTCGATGGTGACGTGGCTGGACAAAAAGCAGCACGCCGTACTTTAGAAATTGCATTACCGTTACTCAATGATGGTCGTGAGCTGAAGTTCTTTGTGCTGCCAAATGATCATGACCCTGACTCAATGATTCGTCGCGAAGGTATTGAAAACTTTAATAAACTGCTCCAACAGGCCCCACTACTGTCAGATTTTGTTTTTGCACATCTGACGCAGAACCATGACATTAGTAGCCCTGAAGGTAAAAGTCAGGTCATGAGTGAGTTGCGCCAACTGACGGACTTATTGCCGAAAACGGGCTCTTTCCGTTATTTGCTAAATCAATCCTTCAAAGAAAAGCTTGGTTTTGGTCGTCGCTGGACACCTCAAGTCAGCAACGATGCCTCGTTGTCTTTTAATATTCGCACCAAAGATGAAGACTTCGCCCTCGCCGTTCTGATCCATCATCCGTTTTTGTATATTCACTTTGAAACTCTACGCGCCTATTTACCTGAAGATGAACTTTTAGCGCATGTGCTACAAGTCTTAGATGGCATCTTTGATGATTTACCCGACGACCAAGAACTGGCAACCTATTATGTTTTGGGTGCATGTAGCCGTTATGCCAACGCGATTGCCGATATTATGCAGCGTACCAATATTGAAGAACTAACTAAAACACCAGAACTGGCGGATAAACTGGCCAGTGAATATGCTCTTTCGCTTGAAGAAAAATATTTAAAACTTAAACTTAAAGCCCCAAATTCATTAATTGAGACACGAAATTTAAAACATAAACTCTTTGAACTGACCAAAAAAATAGGCTTAAGACTGATTACTTAAACCTATTGCATTTTTGTATTTAGATTTACTTTTTAGTTTTACGACGTTTAGTAAAAGTCTCATTTAAACATGTTTGCATTTGTTCAAAATGACTCGGATCTTCTGATTTGGCTGCTTCACGCAGCATAATCGAGGTCGGATGTAGCAACTTCTGCGTCAAACGATGTGCAAACTCTTGCATCACCCGCTCCGGTTTTTCTCCTTTCGCAATCCGTGCCAGCGCTAGATCTAGTTCTTCTTGTCTTAAGTGTTCACCTTGCTGACGGTAAGCATGGATGGTTTCACCTGCGAGATTAACCTTCTGCTGGGTCACCAACTCCGTTGCTAGTTGGTTGACCATCACCTCAGCTTCAACCGCCGCCTGACGACGTTGAGCAAGGTTTTCATCAATCACCGACTGCAAGTCATCTACGCCATATAAATAGACGCCATCCAAACTTTCCACTTTCGGGTCGATATCACGCGGAACAGCCAAATCGACCATCAACATTTGTTGATAACGACGCTTTTTTAAGGCAGCTTTTACATCTGGATAATGAATCACTTGATGTAAACTACCGGTACAACTGGAAATGACATCTGCACGCGCTAAGTTATTAGCCAACTGATCAAACTCAATGATTTCCACATCTACACGATGGGCTATTTCTTGAGCCAAAGTTTCAGCCCGTTCACGGGTACGGTTACAAATGAGGATTTTTGCGACGCCCATTTCAGCCAAATGCTTCGCCACTAAGCTATTCATTTCGCCCGCAGCGACCACCATGACTGTCAACTTTTCAGGCTTACTAAACACTTGTAATGCAAGCTGAGCCACCGCGTAACCCATCGATACAGCATGACTACCCACAGCCGTTTCAGAGCGGACGCGTTTCGCCGCATAGAAAGCATATTCAAAAATTCGGTTTAAATGAGGAGAAACAGTATGAGCCGTCTTCGCTAGAGATAGTGCTGATTTAACCTGCCCCAAAATTTGCGGTTCACCAAGCATGAGTGAATCTAAACCGCTTGCAACACGCATTAAGTGAGTGACAGCCTGCGCATTTTCATAACGGTATACATGATTCAACAATTGTTTAACATCTATGCCATTTGCTTGGGCGAGCCAGTTTAATACCATATCTGAGTTTTCAGACATGGCATACACTTCTGTTCTGTTACACGTAGAGACCACTACCATTTCATTTAAGTCTTGGTTTTGGCCTTGTTGCTCAAGCAGTTGTGTTAACTTTTCAGGGTTAAATGCAATTTGCTCACGCAATTCTACGGAGGCGGTTTGATGGTTGACACCCAATGCAAAGAAAGACATATCAGATCATCATTTCGCTAAATTTATGCTATTGTGCAATAACGGTGTCATAAAAAGCATTACTTGGATCAAGAAAAATTGCGTCAAACACATTGCCGACTGAGCGGCGCGAGAATTAAGCAATATTCTACCACATTCTTACTCGTCGGTAGCATGGCATCTAGTGCTCATCTTAGAGCAGCTGGAGATTTTTCGCTATCTAATTATGATGCAATTCAACAAAGTATGATTGCCGAATTTGCACTGGCTTATCAAGACAGCGCGACTGCCCTGCATAACTATACTGTGTTGGCGATTAAAAGTAATTCCACCACCATTAAACAGCGCGCTTTAAATATTGCCCTTGAACAAAATGACTTGCATGCCGCACTCGACATTGCAACGCATTGGGTGGTGCAAGAGCCTACCGATGTTCCAGCCTTATTTTATTTATCTCACATTGCACTCAAAGCACATGAATATGAACTTGCAGCTGAAACACTCGATAAAATTCTCAACATTGATGCCAATGCTGATTTAGAGCAAATCCTTGCGGGGATTGCCCCTGAAGAACCTGAAGATCAAGAAATTCTCATCCAAGCACTACGTTCAAGTAAGGAGCGGAACAATCCCTCTATTTTGGCATTGATTGCAGGTTTAGAGGCGCAAAATGGCCAGCTTGACCAAGCCCTAACCACCATCAATAAAGCCCTAAAAAAGCGCGGAAAAGTCACAGGCTACATCCTGATGAAAGCCAACTTACTCAGCGCACTCGGTCAAGAAGAAGAAACCCGTAATTGGTATGCAAAATCGAGTCGTAAACACCGTGACAATGTCGATGTCCGTTTAGCCGAAGCCAAATATCTGATTAAAATTAATGCGTCGAATGAGGCCTTAACCAAGCTTGAGAGCCTGATTAAAAAATGGCCTAACCAAGAAGAAGCCTTGTTTATTGCGGGGTTAACCAGTATTGACTTAAAAAAGTACGAAAAAGCGGAAAAATATCTGGTTGAACTACGTAATTCAGCCGAATATCAAAATGAAGCCTATTACTATCTAGCAGTGAATGCTGAACGAAAACAGCATTTTGAAACAGCCAAGGCCTACTATCGTCTAGTCGATGGTAGTCTGTATACCGTATCACGTCGTAGCCTCATCAGTATCTATACTCAGCAAAACAAACCCAATGATGCTTTGCGCTTTTTAACCCAAGAACGGGTGAACTATCCACAACATGCAAGTTTTTTGTATCAGGCGCAAGCCGATATTTTAAAGCGCATGAATAACAAAGCCGCAGCCATGCGACTGTTAGATGAGGCGATTAAGAACTTACCGGATGATCCTGAACTGATCTATTCTGAAGTGCTAATGTTGGATCCACATACGGATAAAGACAAACTTGAAAAGTTGCTAAACCAACTGTTAAGTATCGAGCCCAATAGCCCAACCTATCTCAATGCTTATGCATATACTTTAGCCTTGCAAAACAGACGCTTAGATGATGCACGTAGATTTGTTGAACATGCTTTAGAATATGCCCCTGAACAAGCCTCCATCTTAGACACCTTGGGCTTTATTTGTTACTTACAAAATGACTTTAGCACGTCAGCCAAAGTCTTAGAAAAAGCCTACCTCATCAGTGGTAGTGTCAATATTGGCGTGCGTTATGCGCGTTCAGTTTATATGCTCGGTGATCTGCAAAAATTCTCCACTGTGTTACAACAACTCAAACAAAAACACCCAAATGATCCTCAATTGGATCAACTCAATACTTTATTGTTACCCCAACAACTGAAAAAGAGCTCATAGTTTTTATGCGTATTTTCTCAAATCTGAGCTTAAGCTTACTTGCTGCAAGTAGCTTAGCACTAACAGGCTGTCAACAATTTACTAAACCACAGCTTGATCCAAACACTATACAAACCGAATCTGATCAACAATTTAGCTTACAGGGTAAAATTGGGGTGCGTACGCCTGAACAGACAGGCAGTGCTTTTTTCACATGGGTACAACAGCAACAAGAGTTTGATATTGAGCTCAGTGGAATTTTAGGCGTTGGTAAAACGCAAATTACTGGTCGTCCAGGTGAAGTTAGCCTGAATAGTGCTAAAACTGGCCTCATCCAAGCTGAAACTCCTGAAGAACTTTTAAAAACAGCAACAGGTTGGCAGGCACCCATCACCCATTTAGTCAATTGGGTTCAAGCCAAACCTGCAACAGTTCAAGCACAAATCCAACGTGACAGTGCCAAACGAGCGGTAAAGATCATTGAAGATGGTTGGAGCGTTGAGCTGAGCTATAACGAACAAGCCCATATGCCAAATCGGTTGATTTTAAAACAAGCACTTGAAAATGGTGCAGAAAACCGTATTACAATGGTCATTCAAAACCGCTAGTTTATCTCGTTATGATCCGTGTCCCTGCCCCATCAAAACTGAATTTGTTTTTACACATTACGGGTCGTCGTGAAAACGGCTACCACGAACTGCAAAGTATTTTCCAGTTGATCGATCTGTGTGATTGGTTAGAGTTTGAGCTCCGTACAGATCAAGAAATTCATATTGAAGGCTTAAACAGTGTCGATTTGAGTCAAAATTTGATTTATAAGGCGACGCAGATACTTAAGCCGTATGCACAAACAGCCACCGGTTTATCCATTCGTCTTGAAAAAAATATTCCGATGGGTGCAGGCTTAGGTGGTGGTTCATCGGATGCTGCAACGACATTAATCGTAGTCAATCAACTGTGGCAGTGCGGGCTAAATACTGAGCAATTAGCAGACTTGGGTGTTCAGTTAGGCGCAGACGTTCCCATCTTTGTCCATGGTCGCAATGCTTGGGCTGAAGGCATAGGTGAGCACTTAACATTCATAGACTTAGATCAAAAACAATACATTGTGTTAAAACCTGATTGTTTTATCAGCACTCAATTGCTTTTTTCACAAAAAACATTGACAAGAAACACGAAGAGCTCTAAATTTTGCGCCTATCAGTTAAAGCCATCTGATTTTGGAAATAATTTTGAGCCTTTGGCAAGAAGTTTATATCCAGAAGTAGATGAAGCGAT
The DNA here is from genome assembly GCF_044057475.1 of Acinetobacter sp. P1332. Taxonomy (NCBI): domain Bacteria; kingdom Pseudomonadati; phylum Pseudomonadota; class Gammaproteobacteria; order Moraxellales; family Moraxellaceae; genus Acinetobacter; species Acinetobacter sp. P1332. The sequence goes on along the minus strand of NZ_CP171157.1, from coordinate 848,174 downwards.
GCAATATCTCGACCAGTTCGGTGTTGCAAAACTTACAGGTACAGGTGCTTGTGTTTTTGCTGAAGTAACGAGTGATATGAACATTGATGATGTTCTTGCAAATGCACCATGTAAAGCTTACTTGGTCAACAGCTTGAATGAATCACCAATAAGACATTTCCACGTTACCTGATAGGGGTATCGCCAAGTGGTAAGGCACCGGTTTTTGATATCGGCATCCGTTGGTTCGAATCCAGCTACCCCTGCCATTTTATTTCACCTGTAGATGACTGTACTAGGGGTATCGCCAAGTGGTAAGGCACCGGTTTTTGATATCGGCATCCGTTGGTTCGAATCCAGCTACCCCTGCCATTTTACAGTAATCAAATTTAGGGGTATCGCCAAGTGGTAAGGCACCGGTTTTTGATATCGGCATCCGTTGGTTCGAATCCAGCTACCCCTGCCATTTTCCAAAAAAGACAGAGCAACACTTTGCTGTTCTACTGTTAATTTACCTTGACAGAATGACGCAAAAATATTAAAGTTCTGCCGCATTAGGGGTATCGCCAAGTGGTAAGGCACCGGTTTTTGATATCGGCATCCGTTGGTTCGAATCCAGCTACCCCTGCCATCTAATTCCTAAATTGCCAACCGCCAAGGGTGCTTCATGCCCAATCTTGTCGTTTTTAGTGGATCTGCACATCCACAATTCGCCCAAAAAGTCGTAAGCCACTTGCACATCCCTTTAGGTGCTGCATCTATTGGTCAATTTTCTGACGGTGAAATTGCTGTCGAAATTACTGAAAATGTTCGTGGTAAAGACGTATTTATCGTACAACCTACTTGTGCCCCAACGAATGATAACCTGATGGAAATCCTCGTTATGGCTGATGCTTTGCGTCGTGCAAGTGCTGGTCGTATTACCGCAGTGATTCCTTATTTCGGTTATGCGCGTCAAGACCGTCGTCCTCGTTCATCACGTGTTCCAATTACTGCAAAAGTTGTCGCAGATATGCTGACAACTGTAGGAATTGATCGTGTGGTAATGATCGACCTTCACGCTGACCAAATCCAAGGTTTCTTCGATATCCCTGTAGACAACATCTACGGTACACCAGCGCTTTTAGCTGACCTTCGTCAACAATCACATGATAACCTCATGGTGGTTTCTCCTGACGTTGGCGGTGTCGTTCGTGCACGTGCTGTTGCTAAACAAATGGGCGATATTGACCTTGCTATCATCGACAAACGTCGTCAAAAGGCAAACGAATCACAAGTCATGCACTTGATTGGTGATGTTAAAGGCCGTGACTGCGTCATCGTAGATGACATGGTGGATACTGCAGGTACGTTATGTAAAGCTGCTGATGCATTGAAAACATTTGGTGCGCGCAAAGTGGTTGCTTATGCAACTCACCCTGTTTTATCAGGTAAAGCTATCGAAAACTTGAAAAACTCTGTGATTGATGAATTGGTTGTTACAGACACCATTCCTCTTTCTGAAGAAGCTCAAGCTCTTGGTAAGATTCGCCAAGTTTCAGTTGCGAGTATGGTTGCTGAAACAATTCGTCGTATTAACAACGAAGAATCTATTAGTGCAATGTTTGATTCTTATCTATAATATAGCGCTGAATTTTAAAAGCCCTGCCCAGTGCAGGGCTTTGTCTCACTAGGTCGGTCGCAGATCTAGTTTATTTAAAACTTAAATTAAGGATGTCTATCATGGCAAACTTCGTATTAAACGCTCAAGCGCGTGAAGCAGCTAACCAAGGGAAAGGTGCGAGCCGCCGCCTTCGTCACGCTGCTCAAGTTCCAGCTATCATCTACGGTGGTGCTGCTGAACCTGTAGCTGTTACTTTAGAACTTCGTGAGCTTGTTAAAGCTTTAGAAAACAACGCTTTCTTCGAAGAAGTTGTTGAAATCAAAGTTGGCGACAAAGTTGAAAGCGTTAAAATCAAAGCGTTACAACGTCACCCAGCTAAAAACACGCCTATGCACGCTGACTTCGTTCGCGCATAAGTGTTATTGGTGTAATTAGTGTCAAATATTTCACTGATTGTTGGTTTGGGCAACCCAGGTTCTGAGTATGCCCAAACCCGCCATAATGCAGGCTTTTGGTTTGTTGAACGCCTTGCAGAACAATATGGCATTACGCTTAAAAAAGACCCAAAATTCAATGGAATGAGTGGGCGTGGTAATATCGAAGGTCAAGACGTCCGTCTGCTATTACCCACAACCTTTATGAACCTTGTTGGTAAAAGTGTTGTTCCCTTCGCAAAATTCTACAATATTGCTCCAGAAGCAATACTGATTGCTCACGATGAACTGGATATGAACCCTGGTGTCATTCGCCTAAAAACAGGTGGTGGTCATGGTGGTCATAATGGTTTACGTGACATAGTCCCTCATATCGGTCCAAACTTCCATCGCTTACGCATTGGTATTGGTCACCCCGGTTCAAAAGAACGTGTTTCAGGACATGTCTTAAGCAAAGCACCAAGCAATGAACAAAATTTAATGGATGACGCAATCCATCACGCATTGGCTCGCACTAAAATGCTGGTGAATGGTGAGATTCAGCCTGCCATGAATCAAATCAATGCTTACAAACCAAACTGATTAGTCAAAAAAATGTTGAACCATGCTGCTTGCCATACTGTCATTTTAAAGGCAAAATGCGCTTGCCTGATTGCTTATCCAGCAAGTTCAGATTGATTCAACCATAAGATAACGATCTTAGGTCCACTCAGGAGACGCTAGCCATGCTATCTCGTTTATTAAAAGCAAAAATCCACCGTTGTGTTGTTACCCAAGCTGAACTTCATTATGAAGGTTCATGTGCAATCGATGGTCTTTTATTGGATTTAGCCGGTATCCGCGAATATGAAGAAATTCACATGTGGAACGTGACTAATGGTAAGCGTTTCAGTACCTATGCAATTCGTGGCGAAGAAGGTTCTGGCATCATTTCAGTCAATGGTGGTGCAGCACATCAGGCCGATGTAGGCGATTTAATGATTATTGCGACATTTGGTGATTTTACAGAAGCTGAAGCAAATGCACATAAACCACGTTTAGTTTATGCAAATCCAGACAATACTGTAAGTCACATGGCAAACTGTATTCCAGTCCAAGTGGCTTAAGCCCAATAGATTAAAAAAATCCGCTGCGTGCGGATTTTTTTATGAGCAGAATAATGCAATTGTATCAATTCTGAGTAGCACGAAACCCGCTCAACCAATCTCGTTTGCTCTCACAGCCTAAATCTTGTAGCTGATCACCTTTCAATGCCGTGAGTATCGCACTGCCCTGCTCATCGACTTTAAACTCAGCATATTCTGCCTGCTGATAACAATCCGCTAAACCTTCTGCAAACAAAAAACTTCTCGACGCAGGATAAAGCTCGCTATATCGATTATTCGGGTTTTGTAAAATCAGTCGGGCTGTACGAACATTTTTCGGCAACTCAAAATAGCTATGTATCACGCGCCTCTGTGAATCGAGTTCAACATAAGTGAGCACCGAAGATTTGTTCTTAATCACTTCATCAAAATAATGACCTGAAAAAATCTGATCTTCTTGATTGATGTTTGCTTGGCTGGTGCTTTCTGGACTCAAATGTTGAGGCGCAAAATAAAGTTGATAATTCAGCGCCATATAATCCCCCTGAATAATCGAACGCGGGTCTACAGGTTGCAAACGCACATACATGGTTTGACTATTATTTAAGTGCCATTCATTTTTAAAAATTAAGCCTAGAAATACCGCGATGCTGAGTAATGCCAAAGCAAGAGGAGTCATTTTCTTCATATGCCGAACTCCTCTTTTTGCTTAAATAGCATCAAGCTCAAGGTCAGCAAGAGCAACATCAGACCTGACAGTAACATGCTTAAACTTTTAATCAAAAAAGTTACATCGAGGGAATAATATAAAAACCCTAAAATTACAGCGAAAGTTGCCAGCGCAAATCCATAGATCACTTTATCTTGTGTTTTTAATGCCCATGAAATGATGGCCAAACAAATAAAAATATCGAAATAACCATAATAAATTAGCCCAGTTGCAAAAGCAGTCAAAATAAAATGCGCAAATAAATGAAACTGGTTTTGAATATGTAAAAAGACAAACAGTACAAACCATAAAATCGGTAAGCCAAAAGTCAATATCGGAATGTGCTCAATTTTCGCTAATTCGTATTTCCCAAATAAAGTATAAAAACCCATAGAAAATAGAATAATGCCAAGTGCCGCAAGCAATAAACTGCGTTGATATTCAGTTGGCTGTATGAATTTTATGGCCAGAATTCCCAAATAAAAAACATAATTCCAAAGTGCTAAATAGACAAAATTTTCAACAATATTACGCCAACTGAGATATGCATTAATATCCCAAATACACGCTACACCTGCTGCATATAAACCCAAAACTTGAACAAAAACAAAGAACCAATGTGTTCGCATAAAATAAGCGAGTGCTAGCATCGCCAATTGTAAAAATAGAATAGGAAGAATGTGATTCATTAAATCAACGGTGTGAAAAATCACCGCAATTTGTCCTGCAACCCAGAGACAATAAGCAAATTGTCTTAAAAACAAACTTTGTTTAGCTTTCAATAAGTAAGCCGCCAAAGCCACAAAGACAACGCCCATAAGCAAAGAGAAATTTCCCCAAAAGGTCAGCATTAACGTAGCAAAGACGATGCCCGCAATCCAAGCTCCCACAGCAAGGGGAATAGCGTTGAACCGACTATGTGGAATAAATTTAATCAACATGTAAGTGATGAAAGCAAACCACGCAAAAATAATCAGTGCGATAAAAAATAATTCAACAATTTCATTCTGACCAAACCACTCCGTCACCGCCTTCACAATGATCAAGGTAAAGCTAATGCCCAAGCCAACGGCTGAAAGTGCACTACACAACTGATCTTTATTTTGATAATAGTAAACCAGTGAAATGCCCAACAAGATAAAAGACACGATGAAATAAAGAATGCTTTTATCCGCATAAAGATACATCGCCATATGCCAAATCGAGAGAACGGCAAACCACAGCAAGAATAAATAACGAAGTTTCGAATAATATTTATTGCAGAAATAGAATTGAATCAGCGCAAATACATGAATACTGATTAAAAAGAGATCTGGATATTGATCCCCCCAAAAGGTTTGGATAAAAAACAGAAACAACGCCAACTGGCTGGTAATACATAAAAGGAAAAACATCCCGATATTCGGGCGATATAACCACGGTAAAAGCAGCACAGACCAAAGTAAAAATAATAAATAGCTGTCAGCACCCGTTTGATAAATTTGACCAATCACAGCCAGAATTAAACCAATCATCAAACCACAGATACTATGTAAACACTGCACTAGAAAATCATGTTTTGTCAGCCACAAACTGCAAACCGCACTGAGGAATAATAACAACTGGGGAATAGCCAGCTGAATATTGTGTGGCAACATAAACCAATTGGCGGCAACCAAATACAATATACTGATCGCGATGAGGGTAAAACCAAAAACTTGCAGATGCTTTATGAAGGATTCAGCACTCCAAGGGTAATCATATTGTTGAATTTTGATCAATTCTAACTCCTCACTCTTATTTTTATCTTGATCATTTCAAACCATTCAAACTATAGAAAAACTTCTTATTCATGTTTATGGTTTTTCTCAGATATTCATTTTTGAACATTAAACTCATACTAAGTGAAATCATACATAGAGAGTGTTGGTCTTTAGCAAACCAATAACATAAACAACGCTATAGCAAAAATTGTTCTATGTATAAAACTGATCATTCTAAAACTCCCCCTGTTTTTCTAAATATTTAGCACTATAATGGGCTTACATCGCTTCAGGGCGGGGTGCAATTCCCCACCGGTGGTAAGTTCAGTTTGAATGACTCAGACTGAATCAGCCCACGAGCCAGCCAAGCAGAAATCATCTATTTGGCTCGCAGATTTGGTTCAATTCCAAAGCCGACGGTATAGTCCGGATGAAAGAAGACGACGTGACCAATAGAATCGCAGGTGCAAACCTATGAGGATTTATTGCTACGCCAATTTTTCAAAGTCCTGAAATGTTCAACCGTACTTCAATTTTACGCGAGCGTTTCAATGTCTAGTTTGATTCAACCCGAAATTTTCTTTTCAGCCCTTTCTCCAGCTGAACAACGTATTCAACAAGCTTTAGAAGATATCCGCCAAGGCAAACCCGTTTTGGTGATGGATGACTTTGACCGTGAAAACGAAGCCGACCTCATTGTGGCTGCTGAAACCCTCACCGTCGAAACAATGGCACGTATGATTCGTGATGGTTCTGGTATTGTATGTTTATGTCTGACCGATGAACTGGCCGATCACTTAGAGCTTGTGCCTATGGTGTCAGATAACTCAAGTCAGTTTAAAACTGCATTCACGGTGACCATTGAAGCTGCAACTGGCGTGACCACAGGTGTGTCTGCGCAAGATCGTACCACCACAGTCAAAGCAGCAATTAAAGATGGGGCTGTTGCCAGCGACTTAAATCGCCCTGGTCATGTCTTCCCTCTTCGTGCACGCCAAGGCGGTGTGCTCACCCGTCGCGGTCATACCGAAGGGACCATCGATTTAGCTCGTTTAGCAGGCTTGAAGCCGGCAGGTGTCTTGTGTGAACTGACTAATGCCGATGGGACTATGGCCTCTGGCATTCAAGTGTTGGCATATGCGCAAACGCATCAGTTGACGGTGATCACCATTGAAGAATTGGCGCAATATCGCATTAAACACGGAGTTTAATTTTCAGGCTCCCGATCAAAAAAGCCTCCATATTGGAGGCTTTTTTTATGCAATACCATCAGCATCAAACAAACACAGTATAAATACCATAGAGCGCAATACTGACCAATATCGCACCACAAACGCTTAATAACTTATTGTACAAAGCGGACTGCGATAGTTTATTAAAACCCAAATAAACCAAAGACAACGTGCTGAAGTCTAGAATAATCCAGAGAATGGTCAATAGTACAAGGCTGACATCAACATCACTGGTTACCCCAATGAATTGTGGGAAAAATGAAGCAAAGAAAATAATATCCTTCGGATTCGAAATACCCACCAAAAAACCTTGCTTAAAGCCCCCCTGCACCGCCTTTAGTTGCACAGGTGATGTTTCTGTTTCTTGTACAATGGCTTCTTTTAAAATTTGAAAGCCAAGATAAGCAATATATACGCAGCCTAAAATCTTAATCGCATTTAACCAATGCTCTGCAATGTTTAAAAAGCCTTTTAAGATGAGCACAGATAGTACAATGAGAACCAAAGAGGCTAAATTCGTCCCAAAAATGGTTTTTAAGGCTTGTTTATATCCACCTTTTAGACCTGCACTGGCAACCAACAACATCACTGGGCCAGGTGTTGCAATCATGACCACCACGGCCATGCAGTACAGCATCAGCTCAAATACATTGACCATCTAAAAAACCCTTTCCCCCAGTTACACTGGGCAACTATTGCAATAACCGCATATTATTTTTGACGCAAAAACAAAGAGAGCTTACTCATCTTCTACAGTCTGGATAAGATGTTGTCGAATCACGTCGGCGCGTAAAAATGCCAAGTCATAACTGGCGGTCGCCAGTGCAAGCACACGATGCTCAAATTCTTGCCAAATCGGTTTGACTTGTTCGGCTAGGATGCCTAAACCACTTTCTTCACTCAAGTTTTTATTCTTTTCACACACTTTTAATGCGTGGTATAGCTTGCGTCCTTTTGATGCATCTGAGCGTAAACGCACTCGTTTAGACAAAACAAACGCTTCCACCTGCTGTACATCTGCAAAAGGCAACATTGGGACTAAAATTTGATCGAGTTGCGCATCTAAACGCTGCCAGACTGAGCTATGCTGCTCAGCCGTGTAGGTATTCCACTGAATCACTTCATGATTAAAGCGACGACAACCACGACACACAGAATCACCAAATACCGTTGAACAACGCCCTGCACATGGGGTCAAAGAGGCAATTCGACGATCTGTACTCAAAACATACTCCTGTTAATAAACGCACCAAAACAAAACGGATTTTGTCTTTGGCAACTGAATATACACGCTCACCTACCACTTGAGAAGCCATTTAAAATGTTTACTTATCTCGCATCTTGATTCAATTCCATGTAAAATGTGCGCCTTAAAATTATCTATCAAAATACATTGGAGTACTCCATGAACGCTACTGTAGAACAGCTTGCACCTGTAGAACAGCAAGCGACGACTGGTTGGGTTGTTGCCGCACTTTATCAATTCAAAGAAGTTCAAGATCCTGCTGATCTTCAACAACGTCTTTTAGACTTGGTAAAAACCATCAACCTATGTGGTACTCTGATTGTAGCGGGCGAAGGCATTAATGGTACGGTTGCAGGCGATCGTGCCGCGATCGATATGATTCATCAATTCCTTCTGAATGAAGGTTTTAACGAAATGGAATACAAAGAGTCTGACAGTGCAGACAAACCATTTCGTAAAATGAAGATTAAACTTAAAAAAGAGATCGTGACTTTAGGCGTTGAAGTAAAGCCACGTGATTTAGTCGGTCACTACCTTGACCCGAAAGAATGGAATGACCTGATTGCTCGTGATGACGTCATTTTGATTGATACCCGTAATGACTATGAATACAAAGCTGGAACATTTAAAGGTGCTATTGACCCGAAAACAGAAAGCTTCCGCGAATTTCCAGAATACGTTAAACAAAACCTTGAACAGCACAAAGATAAAAAAATTGCGATGTTCTGTACAGGTGGTATCCGCTGTGAAAAATCGACCTCTCTTCTCCTTCAAGAAGGTTTCAACGAGGTTTATCACTTAAAAGGCGGCATCTTAAAATACTTAGAAGAAACCCCTGCTGAACAAAGTATGTGGGAAGGTGAATGTTTCGTTTTTGATGGCCGTACTGCAGTCACTCATGGTGTTGAAGAAGGCCTTAACATTAAGTGTCATGCTTGTGGTTGGCCACTTCTTCCTGCTGAAGCAGAAGAAGCTAGCTATGAACATGGTGTGTCATGCAAATACTGTATCGACAACACCACAGAAAAACAAAAAGAAGGCTTCCGTATGCGCCAGTCACAAATTGCTGCGGCTAAACGTAAACGCCTTTAAAATCATTCAGATGATTTAAGTCAAGAATAAGCCCTCATTTGAGGGCTTATTCTTTTATGCAGTTCGCATTTTTTAAAAATATTTAACAATTTTGTCACAACATTGAACTCAATCTGAGTCATACTGTATAAATAATAAGCTAAAGTGGTGTCCTGAAGGTCTCCACATAACAATAAAAATGACATGCCTAAACGACGAAAATAGGATGATTGCCATGCATAAAATAATCATGCCACGCCATCGCACACTGATTCGCAATGCCGCAGCAAACCGTATCGAGCAATATCACAGTACCAGCTTCAACCAAATCAAAGCCAAGCTTGAACAGCGCACGCATTTATTTATCGTGGTTTTGGGCATGTTGATTGGTTCAAGTATCGCGCTCGGCATTGGTTACCATCTAAGCTCAAATCTTTTAAATTATACATTGCTCAGCTTAATCCCAGTTGCGCTGGCCTATAGCTTACGTAAAGTCTATATTCACACGCTAACCCATACCCGTTTCGATGAATAGAAAACAATACATTTCAATTCTTTACCCACATGCGATAAGTCCTTAAGATAACTTATCGCATTTATTTTTATGGTCTATATGAACCTCACTGCATGGATCATCTCCGTCATGGAACAATTGGGTTATTGGGGAATAGCCTTACTCATGTTTCTTGATAATGTTTTTCCGCCCATTCCTTCTGAAATTATCATGCCTTCGGCAGGTTATGCCGCATCACAAGGCGAGTTGGTTTTAATTGGGGTCATTATTGCAGGATGTATTGGTTCACTCTTTGCCGCAGCAGTGCTGTATTGGATCGGCTATCAATTTAAACAAGAGTACATTTTCAGATGGGTCGACCGCTATGGTAAATATCTATTTATCAAATCCGCCGATGTGAAAAAATCCTTAGATTGGTTTGAGCAGTATGGTCACCGTATTGTATTTTTTGGTCGTATGATTCCTGCGGTACGTTCACTGATTAGCATCCCTGCGGGGATGAGCCGTATGCCCTTTTGGAAGTTCATGTTTTATAGTGGACTCGGCACAATTATTTGGACAACATTTTTAGCAACAGTCGGTTATTACTTTGGTGAAAACCAAGCACTGATGCATCAAATTTTTAGCAAAGTCGGTTATGTCATTATTGCCATTGTCGCTGTGATTATCCTTTGGTTTTTATATCGCAGGCATTTGCGTAAAACACGCAGCTAATTTATTTTGGGGAAATACATGAAACACTATTTACTGCATTTTGCGGCGGTATATAGCATTGCTTTGGTGCTGTTAATCACCGTACTGGTCTTTGGTTTAAACCTTGGCGGTTTAACCTTAATTCCGACCTTAGTGGCTTGTGCACTGATTAGTGTCAGACACTTCGTAAAAAAAGAACACCGTGTTCCAAATAATCATGAAAAAATACAACTGGTTTGGAGTTCAAGTGCTGTCGCAATTATCGTCGGTAGTTTCTTTGTGCTGTTTTTAGTGCTGATGAATCCCAATGCTGAAGCCATTATGAAATCAGTCGATAATGCCGGCATTGGACTTACCGCTGTCGTTATGCTGTGTATGGTCGCGATTCATGGCGCTATTTTTCATATTGCCTATGGTTGGTACGCAGACTATTGTTTTAAAAAGTTGCCATAAAAAAGCACCTCGTTTGAGGTGTTTTTTATGCTCGATAGATAGCGATCACATGCGCACGTGATTAGTGCTTTTGAGCGGAAAGTGCCATTAACTTTGTTTGGCTAGCTCTCATTTCTTCAATCAACCAATCCTTAAAAATGACTTTATGCGGATCATCCTCAAAAGGAGATGCGGAAAGTAAATAATAAGCGGAGCCATCTTGCACAATCGGGGTAAGCATATCTAACATTTGAAAATCGAGCTCTTTTTCAACCATATAAGCTGAAACCACTGTTGCCCCCAACCCTTCTAAAGAGGCCTCTATGCACAAAACAACTGAGTCATCGGCGCTAAATGCTTATGACGCGATACATATACCATATGCTCATCTGCTATTTTTTCGCTATAAATGGCCTTGCCCCAGTCAAAATCATTGCGCCTTAAGGCCAAGTCGATGTTTTGCGCTTTAAAATCCGCTTCTCCACCCGCTGTTAACAAACTGATGTCAATCTCAGGATAACGTAGCTTAAATTGAACTAAACGCGGAATCAGCCATTTCATGGCGATGGTCGGCTCACAGGATAAGATTAAGCTCTTCTTCTCATTCTTCTTTTCTTTTGCCATCTGTACGAGACATTGGTCAATCTGAGGAAAGACCTGCTCACAACAATCAAACAGTGTTAGACCATCCCCCGTCAGCTGTAACTTTTTGCCGTCGCGAATAAATAAACGACGTCCCAGCGCCTCTTCCAAATTTTTTAACTGCTTACTGACCGCCCCTTGAGTGACAAAGAGTTTTTCAGCAGCGATGGTTACACTGTCATAGAGGGCAACATAATAAAAAAAGTTAAGAGAATTCAGTGATAAGCGCTCAATCATTCCAAAAACTCATCAAAAGGAAAGAATTAAAATCGATTTTCACTATAGCAAATATATGAAAAATATATAAATCCTTTAATTCAACCCGAACAAGGATCAATGAGTGAATGAAATTATAGCGATTGCAATCATCACCCTACTTGCAGTCATCAGTCCCGGTGCTGACTTCGCTTTGGTCAGCCGAAATAGTTATCTATATGGGCGTAAACAAGGGATCTATACCGCATATGGTATTGCTTGTGCTGTATGGATACACATTAGCTATAGTGTACTAGGGCTCAGTTTTTTAAAGCACTACATTCCGAACCTATTGCATATCATTCAGTATATTGGTGCGCTGTACCTGATGTATATCGGGTACAAAACATTTACCCAACAGCAAATTAGTGACCATGTCACCCATGCTTTACTGCATCCACGGCAAGCATTTACACAAGGCTTTCTTGGCAACAGCTTAAATCCCAAAACTACGCTATTTGTGATGAGTATCTTTGCACAGTTGTTGCGAGGCAATCATGGTCTGATGCATTTAATCGGTTATGGCATGTTTATCTCGGCCAGTCATCTGCTGTGGTTTTTGCTCATTTCACTATTCTGCTCTACCCCAGTGATCCGAAATAAAATTTTACGCAAACAAGTGAGTATTAACCGTGTCACCGGTACCGTACTCGCAACTTTAGGACTTTGCTTATTTCTCACAAACTAAGCATGAGTGATACCTGCGTTTAGACCCTAAAATTTGGGCATAAAAAAACGTCCTCTAGGGACGTTTTTTTATTTGCTTGCTAATGCCTGCGTCGCTGATGTCACGACGCAAGAACAATTATGCTGGCGTATGATACATGAGATAAAGTTCGTTTAAGTTCTCTGGAATTTCTTCTGCAAGCTCATCCATTAACTGACCGTTACGACGGAAAGTTTCCATTTGCGGATCTTCTTCATCAATCCCACTAAATACCATAATTGGTAAAGTAAGATCGACCAGTTGCTCTTCAAACTCAGGCGTGAACCATGCATCTTCATTGAGGAACATTGCATCGACAAAACCAACGCTCCAATCCCCTAGGCTTGACTCAACATCTGCCTCTTCAATTTCAAAAGGAAATTCAATCCCTTCTTCATTGGCAAGGTTTTGACGAATAGACTCAAGCCAAGCTTTCACTTGCGCGATGATCTCGGCAGGCACTTTCTTTTGATTATTATCAAAAAGTTCATCCAACCATTTTGCAAAAGTAGGACCAACTGCAATTGCACACAAGAAACCATGAGTCGCTGCAAAATCTAGACCATACTCATTTTGGTCACCATCTAGATATTCACTCAATAAGTCTAAATCTAAAGCACTCATTTCAAATCCAAATTCAGAAACTGATTAGGGCATTAGCATAGCATTTTCAGACACGATGCTACATCTGATTTTAGTCTTCTTCGTCGTCAAAATCGTCATCATCGTCGATGTCGTAATCAAAATCTTTAAGCTCACGTTCCAAACGGCGCTGTGCAAGAAGGTCATCAATCAGGCGACGTTTTTCTAATGATTCTTTCGCACTAATTTTACTTGATGACTCATCAAAATTAACATCATCATCAGCGTAGTTATCATCTAGTTCAAAATCTGTAGAAGACACTAAAACTACCTCATAGTGAAAAAATGTGAAGGGTCTTAGCCGCTATTTATATGGGTTCCAGAACCTTGTCAAGTTTTATTTGAATTTAGAGCAATTAATTTGATTTTTAGTCTTTATTTCTAACCAATTTTTATGGCATGATATAATCCACCCTGCGTCTTTGTAGTTTACGACTTTAAAATGGTCACATAAAATCCAAATTGTTCAGATTTCAAATTTGGGTTTTGAACTTGAGCACGCTCGGGATGAACTTGAAAACAACAAATTCACCCCCATCTAAATCACTGAATTTATATTTTTAATATTTTATCAGGCAGCTTTTGGCTGACTATCTCTGATGGAATACGCAGTTATTTACAAATAAGTTTATGAAGCGAATTGTGCCCAGATGCACAATTTTCCACTGCCACAGATTCAACGAAGAGTAAGCAAAGATGAGCGATATGACTTCCCCTACTTCACAAGTAGCGGCTCTGATTAGCCGAGGCAAAGAGCAAGGTTACCTAACTTACGCTGAGGTTAACGATCATCTCCCAGACTCGATCACTGAAAGCGAACAGATTGAAGACATTATTCAAATGCTTCAAGACGTCGGTATTCCTGTGCACGAACGTGCGCCTGAATCTGATGATGCAATGTTTGAGGGTGGTAATGAAGCTGCCGATGAAGTTGCTGAAGAAGAAGCCGCTGCTGTTCTTGCCTCTGTAGAAAATGAGCCTGGTCGTACCACAGACCCTGTCCGCATGTATATGCGTGAAATGGGTACTGTTGAACTGTTGACGCGCGAAGGCGAAATCAGTATTGCAAAACGTATTGAAGAAGGGATTCGTGACGTTCTTCACTCGATTGCTTACTGGCCAAATGCGGTTGAAGTGGTATTACAAGAATACAAAGATTATGAAGCGGGCGAACGTCGTCTTGCGGACATCCTTTCAGGTTATTTAGACCCTGAAACTGATGAAGCGATTCCAGAAGTCCTTGAAGAAGAGTCAGAAATTGATGAAGAAGACTCTTCAACCAAGTCTACCAAAGATGTGAAATTGGATGACGACGAGGAAGAAGAAGAGTCTGAAAGTGATGATGATTCTGAAGGTGAATCTGGCCCAGATCCTGAAATTGCCAAAGCGCGCTTTGACGAACTGACTGCGGCTTGGAAAAACACCCGAACCATCATCGAGAAACATGGTCGTTCAAGCAAAGAAGCAGAAGACGCTTTAGAGTCACTTGCAACTGTGTTTATGATGTTCAAATTTACACCACGTTTATTTGACATCATTTCAGAAATGATTCGTGGTACACATGAACAAATCCGTACCTCTGAACGTGAAGTAATGCGCTATGCAGTACGTCGTGGTCGTATGGATCGTACTCAATTCCGTACCTCTTTCCCAGGCCAAGAGTCCAACTTTGCTTGGTTAGATGAACAAATTGCGAAAGCTTCGCCAGACCAAAAAGGCTATCTTGAAAAAGTACGCCCTGACGTTTTAGCGTTCCAACAAAAAATTGCAGACATTGAAAAAGATTTGGGCCTTGATGTTAAAGGCATCAAAGAGATCTCAAAACGTATGGCTGTAGGCGAAGCGAAAGCACGCCGCGCGAAAAAAGAAATGGTTGAAGCAAACTTACGTTTGGTCATTTCGATTGCGAAAAAATACACCAACCGTGGCTTACAATTCTTGGACTTGATCCAAGAAGGTAACATTGGTTTGATGAAAGCGGTAGATAAGTTTGAATACCGTCGTGGTTATAAGTTCTCGACTTATGCAACGTGGTGGATTCGTCAGGCCATTACTCGTTCGATTGCCGACCAAGCACGTACCATTCGTATTCCAGTACACATGATCGAAACCATTAATAAGATCAACCGTGTATCACGCCAACTTCTGCAAGAAATGGGACGTGAACCAACACCTGAAGAACTCGGTGAACGTTTGGAAATGGACGAAGTCAAAGTGCGTAAAGTGCTGAAAATCGCCAAAGAACCAATTTCGATGGAAACACCGATTGGCGATGATGAAGATTCGCATTTGGGTGACTTCATTGAAGACAGCAACATCACTTCACCTGTCGATGCTGCAACATCTGAAGGCTTAAAAGAAGCAACTCGTGAAGTGCTTGAAAACTTGACTGAACGTGAAGCGAAAGTCTTGAAAATGCGTTTTGGTATCGACATGCCAACGGACCATACTTTGGAAGAAGTAGGTAAACAGTTTGACGTGACGCGCGAACGTATTCGTCAGATTGAAGCGAAAGCACTACGTAAATTACGTCACCCTTCTCGTTCTGAACACTTACGTTCATTCCTAGAAAACGACTAATTCATACCGATACATTGGAGACTTGAAATTTAATCTCGAGTCTCCATTAAGTATTTAAGAGCAACACCTAACGCCTGCAGTTTCGCAGGCGTTTGAAATAAGGGGGACTGACGCTCATGACTATGTTAGACCGTACACCATCACGTGAATTACAAGAACATCTTTGGGTATTCCCTATGGACTACCCGATCAAACTCATTGGCTTTGCCAGCACTGAGTTACATGTTGCAGTGGTTGAAATTTTAGTCAAACATTTCCCAGAATTTGATGGTGAATCGATCCAAGTCCAGCCATCACGCACAGGTAAATACCATTCTTTAACTGCTCAATTGCGTTTTGAAGAATTAGAACAAGTTCATCAACTGTATGCAGACCTTGCGGCTTGTCCGTTAATTAAAACGGCGCTGTAATTCAAATGATGTATCAATGAGACACGCTTACGAGCGTGTTTTTTTGTGCCTAAATTTTTGATCTATTGAATTCAGCTTATTCACTGAAGAAATCCCCCTACGCTCTAGATCTTTTCTTTATAATTTCAGACATACTTTTTGTTTTATAAGGACGCAAGTGCCGTGTCAGATGCCGTTCTCAAACCACAACTCATTATTCGCCAGTTTGATAATTTAACTTCATATGCTGACCGCTTTGTAGAAATGAAAGCACTGACTGAACAACGAGATGCAGACACACCAGATGAACTTTGGATTTTGCAACATCATGACGTGCTCACCCAAGGTCAAGCTGGAAAACCTGAACACATCCTCATGAGCAGCAACATTCCCGTGGTACAAACGGATCGCGGGGGGCAAGTCACTTGGCATGGTCCTGGTCAGTTGGTTGCCTATTTTATGTTTGACCTCAACCGACTTGGTTGGAACGTCCGCACCTTGGTGTCTTATGCTGAAAACCTAATGATTGAGTTACTCAAAAAATATGAGATTGAAGCCTATGCCAAACCTGATGCACCCGGCGTGTATGTCGATGGACGCAAGATTGGCTCATTGGGTTTTAAAATTCGTAAAGGCCGCAGTTATCACGGTTTGTCCTTAAATATTGATTGTGACTTATTTGGGTTTCACACCATTAATCCATGCGGCTATGCGGGCTTAGAAATGGTGCGTATCTCAGACCTCAAACCAGACTACCCGCACTTTGAAAACTTATGTGCCGACATTATTGAAACTTTACAGCACAGCGGTTACTTTAAAGAAGTTCAAGTACAGCATATATAAAGGCTTTGCTTTTCATGGAAAAATAAATTAGAGTATTTACTCTAAACTAATAATTATTTTTAGAAAGGACAACAGCGAGTGATTAACGTAAATTCAGTGAAACCCGCTCTGCAATTGACCTATGTCAAACTTATGATGGATGTGATTGGCCGAGGATTGGTCATGGCCAGCCAAGTCGATAGTGAAATTCAGCAAGAAGTTGCAAAATTTCCAGCCAATTTCACCTTATCGATGAATGTTTTTCCAAACGGCCCGGCTTTTTTAGCCAAAGTGACCGAAAACCATCAACTCGAACTACTCACTCCGGGAAGTTTAAAGGCAGATTTAACCATCACCTTTAAACATCTAAGCCACGCCTTTTTGGTGTTTTCATTTCAAGAAAGTACAGCACAAGCTTTTGCACACGACCGTATGATTGCAGATGGCGATATTTCGTATGCGATTCGCCTCGTACGCTGTCTGAATAAAATGGAATCCTTGATTTTACCGAAAATGATCGCTGAACTTGCCGTCAAAGAATACCCAACTGAATTGGGCTTAAAAGAAAAACTCACTGGTGCTGCAAATATTTATCTCAAAGTAGCCCAATCATATTTAAAACGGAGTGCATAACATGGCGAAGCCTTATTACGAATTTTTCTGTCCTGTAAAAGTGATCGCTGGTCATGCTGCTTTAGAACACATTCCGTTTGAACTGGCAACATTAGGCGCAACCCGACCTTTAATCATTACCGACAAAGGTGTTCGTGCCAACAATTTACTTGCACCCATTGAAGCGGCTTTTGAGTCTACCGATGCGGTGATTGGTGCAATTTTTGATGATGTTCCACCCGATTCGAGCTTAGAGACGGTGCGTAAAGCGGCCAATTTATATCGTGAACATCAGTGCGATGCAATTATTGCTGTCGGTGGCGGATCGGTGATTGACACCTCGAAAGCCACCAATATTTTGGTATCTGAAGGTGGTGATGACTTACTCAAATACTCTGGGGCACACAACCTACCTAAACCACTCAAACCCTTTTTTGTGATCCCTACCACGTCAGGTACAGGTTCTGAAGTTACCATGGTTGCCGTGGTGTCTGATCCAGAGAAAAATGTCAAACTGCCATTCGCATCGTACTATCTAATGCCGCATGCTGCGATTCTCGATCCACGCATGACCCAAACCCTGCCACCGCACTTAACTGCGATGACCGCAATGGATGCCATGACCCATGCCATCGAAGCCTATACATGCATGGCACACAATCCGATTTCAGATGCCTATGCTACGGCAGCAATTAAAAAAGTCAGCAATCATTTGTTTAATGTGCTGGATAATCCAAGTGATGCCAACGGCCGCTTAGAATTGGCTCAAGCTTCGACCATGGCTGGCATTGCATTTTCAAACTCGATGGTGGGCCTTGTACACTCACTTGGACATGCCTTAGGTGCAGTTGCACACTTGCCGCATGGACTATGCATGAACCTGTTTCTCCCTTATGTCCTTGAATTTAACAAGGAAGTGAATGGTGACAAGATTGCAGAGCTCTTGTTACCGCTTGCAGGGCCAGACATTTATGCGCAGACCCCTGCTCACTTACGTGCAGACAAAGCTATCAGCACATTACTCACCATGCGTGATCGCTTATTTACCCTAACCAAGTTACCCCGTACCTTGAGTGAAACAGGAAAAGTAACCTTAGAACAACTCGATGAGGTCGCAGAAAAGGCCCTCAACGATGGTTCAATCATTTACAACCCGAAAGAAGCCAGCTTAAAAGATTTAAAAGCAATTTTAGAAAAAGCTTGGTAATTCATAAAAAATCAGCCAATATAGCGACAATCTTAGCCTGATGCTTTTTTAAACATCGGGCTTTTATTTGCCATAAGGAATAATGCTTTCCTTATACCTATTGGCATAAAAACTGCTAAAAAATCTGAAAAAGTTACTGACAAAAGCGGCCAAATTAATGTAGATTGGCGCACTTTTGAAATTAAACACAGGGGGGATCGTTCGTCTCAAACGATCCTTATTAAACATGACTGATCCTTGATCAACGATTAAGAGGATAACGCCGTTGACTAATATTTCTGGGACTCAATCGGCAGCTAAACTGCAAAAAACGCTAGGTCTCTGGCACATCATTATTATTGGTTTAGCTTATATTCAACCAATGACATTATTTGATACTTTCGGTTTAGTATCAGAAGAAAGTCATTATCATGTGCCAACGTCATATATCATTGCTTTAATTGCAATTTTATTCACGTCGATCAGTTATGGTCACATGATTCGTCGCTACCCTTCCTCGGGTTCAGCCTATACCTATGCGCAAAAGTCCATCCATCCGAATGTCGGATTTATGGTCGGTTGGTCATCATGGTTAGACTATTTATTGTCTCCAATGGTCAACATCATTCTTGCCGTGATTTACCTTGAAGCCTTATTCCCTGATGTAAACCATTGGGTCTGGGTGGTTGGTTTAACTGCATTTATGACCGCGGTCAACTTACGTGGTGCACGCTTCGTTGCAAACTTTAATGGTTTGATCGTTTTTGTACAGTTAGGTGTGATTGCTTACTTCACGTGGATGGTTTACAGCTTACTTGCTGGTGGCGTCAACGCAGATGGTACTTTGGTCAATGCAAAATATCAGTTATGGAGTTTAGAGCCATTCTGGAATGAGCTTACTTCACTGGGTGCCCTGATTACAGGTGCGACTTTGCTGTGCTTCTCATTCACAGGTTTTGACTCGCTCAGCTCGCTGGCAGAAGAAACAAAAGATACCGAGAAAACTCTACCTAAAGCGATTTTCTTAACGGCACTCTTGGCTGGTGTGATTTTTATTATCAGCACCTACTTCATGCAGATTTACTTCCCGAACGATCCAAAGACTTACTTTGAAGATGTTGCTGCAACACAGCCTGACATTTTACAAGCCGTCGGTGGTGTTGCGTTTAAAACGGTGGTGCTGTACTTCGCAATTGTAACTGTTATGGCATCGGGTATTTCGGCACATGCAGGCGTTTCACGCTTAATGTATGTGATGGGCCGCGATGGCGTGATTAACAAGAAGATTTTTGGTCACATTAGTCCGAAAAGCTTCACACCGTCTTATAACATTCTCATTGTAGGTGCTGTGGCATTAACCGCTGGCTTCATGGACTTAGACATCGTCATTTCGATGATCAGCTTCGGTGCATTAACTGCATTTACCTTTGTAAACTTATCGGTGATTTCAAGATATGCACTGCGTGATGGCCGCACAAAGAATATTAAAGATATCTTGAGCTTTGTGATAATTCCAATGTGTGGATTCCTCAGTATCTTTGCCATGTGGCTAGAGATTGAAGAAACCGCGTTGAAATTCGGTTTATGGTGGGCAATGTTTGGTATTTTATACTTAGGTTATAAAACCAAAGGCTTTAAGCAACCTGCACCACAACATAATGAATTTGACGATCCGCTCTAATCTTTCATTCAAAAAGAAAAAGACGCCAAGTGCGTCTTTTTCTTTTTTAAACTAGAGCTAAAAAACTAGCCCTTAAATTGTTTAGTCATTTTAGCAATACGTTGTGCATAGGCTTTTGTGGTTTCGAGATCCCCGGCTGGGATTTCATCCGTACTTGCATCCGATGGTGATTGAACCAACAAACCTACAGAACCACCCAAATTATTTACATCTTGACGGGTTGCCGCTTTACTGTTGGCAGGCAATAAGCCCAAGCTTACCCAAATACCGCCATGCTGCGATGCAAGTGTTTGCAGTTGAATTAAGGTCACTTGCTTATCACCATTTAAGCTTGCACTATTGGTAAAGCCACCGAAAATTTTATCTTGCCATGCACGAGTAAACCATTTTTTTGAAGATGCATCGGCAAACTTTTTAAATTGCCACGGTGCAGTACCCATATAAGTTGGTGCACCAAATACAATTGCATCAGATTGATCCAATGTCTGCCAATTTTGCTCTGAAATGTCGCCATTTGGGTCAATCTCCACCAAATTTGCACCAATTTCTTGCGCAAAAGTTTGTGCAATCACTTTGGTATGTCCATAGCCTGAATAAAAAACCACTGAAATATTCGACATTTTAGTTTCCTCTTTTGAATTAGTTGATTGGCATTGCTTCGTCAAGCATGACGCTGCGTAAACCATTAAAAATAAATAGTATGAAATATCTTAAACACTGGCCTGATCGGGCTTGAGCTTCACATAACTTGCAACTTCAGCGCTTAGACCCTGCTTCAACTGCTGGGTCTTTTCACCGACCAAAACTTCATAAGCATTTTGCTCGATGCCTTGAAAGACTTCTTGGGCTACTGTTTCTGACGCAATCTTTGGAATAGGTAATGAACGAGTCAGATCGGTGTCAATAAAACCCACATGCACCCCCATGACCTGAATATTAAATTGAGACAACCACTGACGACTTGAGTTGGTATAGGACCATGCTGCTGCCTTAGAAATGGCATAACTGGTCAAAACAGTGCTTGGCTCCCAAGATACATCCGAGAGAATATTGACCACATAAGCCTGTTGGTTCTTTTGCAAGATCGGAACAAAAATTTGCGTCACCCACATCAAACCCAATAAATTGGTTTCCAAAATCTTTTGCGTAGTCGTGATAATACTGGCATCGACAGGATGTTCATTCAAAAGCTCAATGCCCGCGTTATTCACAAGAATTGTGGTATCTGCGCATTGTTCTGCTGCCTGCTGAATAGATGCTTTGTCATTTACATCCAGTTGAATCGGGGTAAGACCTTCTTCCTGAAAGCTCCCAATCTGGCGCATACCCACATAGATCTTTTTAGCGCCCTGACGACGTGCCTCCCGAGCCATGGCAAGTCCTAAGCCACGATTCCCACCCGTAATAAAAACAACAGCCTCTGAAACTTTCATTATGTGATCCATCCAATTGCCAGTATCTTGCGAAAGCGTAGTCTGATGACAGCGCTGCATTAAGTCTGTATTCATGATACACTTATGAAACTTAGTATCAATTAGTTACCACTTAGTAACTGGTCTGTTTGATTGTTTCAAATGAAGATAGAACGTAAAAGGAGCATGATTAGAAATGAATAAGCCAATGAAATTTAATATTTTTCATCCAGATTGTCCTGCTCGTCTTTTTTTTGAAAAATTTGCAGACAAGTGGATTTTATTGATTGTGTATACGCTGGATCAAGAGTCACAGCACTTTAATGAGCTTAAGAAAAATGTTTTAGGTATTTCACCTAAAGTACTGTCACAAAAATTAAAGATCTTAGAGCGCGATGGTTTTTTGACGCGAACCATTCATGAAGACAATGTGATTCGAGTGGAATATGCGTTAACTGAAATTGGCAAAGACTTTGCTCAAAATGCCTATCAAATGAAAGATTGGGTCGAAGCCAATATGCTTAAAGTTTTAAAATCCAGAGCTGGATTCGATCAAAAGCTAGAAAAAACAGAGCCCGCTTAAGCGGGCTCTGTCACAGTAATTTGATTAGGCTAAAGGCTTAAAACCCTGCTGACGCCATGCTTCATACACAATCACGGCTGTCGCATTGGATAAGTTCAAACTGCGCGAGTTTTCAGCCATGGGCAAACGAATCCAATGCTCTTTTGGAAACAACATACGAACCTGTTCAGGCAGACCACGTGTCTCAGGTCCCATGAGTAAAGCCACAGGGCGATTCAAATCCGAAGTATGCGGTGTTTCCGTTCCTTTGGTGGTTAGAGGATAAATCGCGTTTATATCGACACCTTTTTCAGCTAAATTTGCTAAACACTCATCGAATGTTTCCCAAATTTGCATGCGCGCCCACTCGTGGTAGTCCAAACCTGCACGTTTGAGTTTTTTATCATCCAGCTCAAAGCCAAGTGGCTTAACCAAATGCAGCTGCGCTCCAGTATTGGCACATAAACGAATGATATTCCCTGTGTTTGCAGGAATTTCGGGCTCGTATAAAACAACATGGATCACAGCTTTTCTCTACTCTTTCAATATGGCAAAAGTTAATCTTGCCACTGTAATTGTTCACGCAAACTCACTACATCACCAATGATGGTCAATGTAGGCGCTTGAATATGATTTTCTTCAACTTTTGATGCGATATCCGCTAAGGTCCCGACCAACACTTTTTGTTCTAGCGTGGTACCTTTCGAGATCAAAGCAACGGGCATATCTGGACGCTGGCCATGCTCAATTAACTTTTCACAAATTTTTTCTAAACCAACCAAGCCCATGTACAGCACAAGCGTTTGATTCTGATAGACCAACTCATCCCACGGTAACTCAGGCGAACCTTCTTTTAAATGTCCGGTAAGGAAACGCACGCTTTGTGCATAATCGCGATGTGTCAGAGGAATGCCTGCATAAGCCGAACAACCCGAAGCGGCAGTAATCCCCGGCACTACTTGAAATGGTACACCTGCAGCAAAAAGCTCTTGGATTTCTTCACCACCACGACCAAAGATGAAAGGATCACCACCTTTTAAACGGCAAACACGTTGACCTTTTGAGGCATATTCCACTAGTAAGGCATTAATGCCTTCTTGCGGAACAGCATGGTTAGAACGGGCTTTACCCACATAAATTTTTGTTGCATCTCGGCGACAGAGTTCCATAATCGCAGGGGAAACCAAACGATCATAAATCACCACATCGGCTTGTTGCATCAAACGCAGTGCTTTAAGGGTCAGCAACTCAGGATCACCTGGACCTGCACCAACCAAATACACTTCACCTTTCGGGGTTTTCCACTCTGCCAGTGCTTGCTCGATTAAACTATCTGCTTCTGTCAGATTGTCATGAAAAACTTGTTCTTTCAGTGGACTTGCATATAGATCTTCCCAGAAAACACGGCGCTCGTCAGGATTAGAAATCTTCGCTTTCACCGCTGCACGCCATTTTCCTGAAAATTCAGCCAGCTTACCCATCCCATGTGG
The DNA here is from genome assembly GCF_044057475.1 of Acinetobacter sp. P1332. Classification (NCBI taxonomy): domain Bacteria; kingdom Pseudomonadati; phylum Pseudomonadota; class Gammaproteobacteria; order Moraxellales; family Moraxellaceae; genus Acinetobacter; species Acinetobacter sp. P1332. Next base: position 824,455 of record NZ_CP171157.1, on the reverse strand, counting down.
AATACTGGTTTCAAGCTGGGTTCGAATTTGGCGAGATAACACGGGGGATGTACCATTGCTGGCCACTGAAATCACCAAAGGCGAACGATCGACAATGGCAGGAACCATAAAACGACAATGTGGTGGATCATCAACACTGTTGACCAGTATTTTCAGCGCTTCACAGTCCTCAAAGACTTGAGTATTCACCGCATAATCATCTGTTGCAGCAATCACTAAACGGTAGTCATTGAGTTGAATCTGCGCAGGATATAGCGCTTGGATATATTGCCCTTGGCTTTCTTCAACCAGTTGCAATAAATTTGCATCAATATCAGGAGCAATGACATGAATCAGCGCTCCTGCTTTATGTAACAACACTGCCTTACGGTAAGCAATATGCCCACCACCGACAATCAGACAAGGTTGCTGTTGCAACTTTAAAGAGATTGGAAAAATATCCACACACGACCTCAATGAGTTTTATCTGACTGTCTTAAAGCAATTATTGTGCACAAAACTGTGCAGTACATCGACTTTATTAGTCAATGTACTCAGCGCCGCCCATATAAGGACGAAGCACGGTTGGGATTTCAATCGAACCATCAGCACGTTGGTAGTTTTCCATGACCGCAAGTAAAGTACGGCCCACAGCCAAACCTGAACCATTCAGCGTATGTACAAATTCAGTTTTCTTTTGATCTGCACGGTAACGTGCTTTCATACGACGCGCTTGGAAGTCCCCCATGTTTGAACATGAAGAAATTTCGCGGTACGTATTTTGACTTGGTACCCAGACTTCAAGATCGTAAGTTTTAGTTGCACCGAAGCCCATATCACCACCACAAAGAATGATCTTACGGTACGGTAAACCAAGTGCTTTCAAGATCCCTTCAGCATGACCTGTAAGCTCTTCAAGCGCTTGCATTGAGTCTTCTGGTTTAACAATTTGCACCATTTCAACTTTGTCGAATTGGTGTTGACGAATCAAGCCACGCGTATCACGACCATATGAACCTGCTTCACTACGGAAACATGGCGTATGTGCTGCATATTTCAGTGGTAAACGGTCTGCATCAATAATTTCATCACGCACGAAGTTGGTTACAGGAACTTCCGCAGTTGGAATGAGGTAATACTCTTTTTCACCTTGTAATTTGAATAAATCTTCTTCAAATTTAGGCAATTGGCCTGTACCACGGAGTGAGTCAGCATTGACTAAATACGGCACATAAGCTTCGGTATAACCATTTTCCAAAGTATGCGTATTCAACATGAACTGGGTAATCGCACGTTGTAAACGAGCAAGTGGTCCTTTGAGCACGCTGAAACGAGAACCTGTCAATTTGGTCGCAGTTTCAAACTCAAGGCCACCCATCCACTCACCTAAGTCAGTGTGATCTTTAATTTCGAAGTCAAACGTACGCGGGGTACCCCATGTGAGGATTTCCACGTTATCGCTTTCGTCTTTTCCTTCAGGAACAGACTCATCTGGCAAGTTTGGAATGCTGAGTGATTTCGCTTCAAGTTCAGCTTGTAATTCAGACAAAGCGACTTCTGCAGCTTTGATTTCATCACCAATCGCTGACATACGCGTCATAATTTCAGATGCATCACCACCAGCTTTTTTAATTTGGCCAACTTGTTTTGCACCCGAATTACGTTCAGCCTGAAGAGATTCAGTTTTGGATTGAATCTCTTTACGGCGAGCTTCTAGTGATGCCCATTCTTCAACATTCAGTTGTACACCACGTTTTGCTAAGGCTAAATTTACAGCCTCAATATTATTTCTGAGTAATTTCGGGTCGATCATAGCCAATCTTTTGCAAAGAAAAAAACTGGCTATAGTGTAAGCGCTTCAAGCCGAAAAATACAGTCACGCGATCACTAGCTGTGGCTTATTACAGCAATTTTTATGGCTTTTCTTTGCTCGCTTTTTCTCGTTCAGCTGCATAATCGACAAAACTTGGCAAATATTCCGCCTTAATTAAGCCACTGGCTTGTTGATAAGGTAAAACCAATTCAGACATCCCTTCTGCATAAGATGCTAATTCGTATAAGGGATAGACGAACACCACACCTTTGGCACTCATATAATAATTATCGGTCAGCTTCAATTGCTCGCGTGAAATATTATGATCGGACAGCCACATGCTATTGGCACCATACAATGCATCTAATAATTGAGACTCTGTCTTGTCTACCACGATATCACTCAGCGCAACCCGTTTTTTCGTTGCCAAATCTAAGGTGATGTACTCGTTGTGATACATGCCATGTGCGGCACGCGCTGGGTAGTGATAATACATCAAGACAAAATCAGCATATTTTCCACGCTGCGCCACATAACGGACATCAGACAAAGTTTCACTGAGCATGTTTTCATCAATCTGTGGCTTTGACTGCTTCAAACTTTCAAATGCCACAGGATTGGCTTTTTTCATCCGTTCATCAAAATATTGATTGATCCATGGGACATTGGTTTCCAAGCTGTACAGCTGGTATTGGGTACATCCTTCCTCATCACAAGCAATAGAATGTGCCAATTGTAATGGTCGAACTTTTGCCTCAATCAGTGGCAAAGTCTGTGTGACTTGAGCTGGTTTAGTTGTCTCTTCACTTTTTGCAGCGTTACTGTCATTTTGTGGCTGACATGCACTCAGCAACCCCGTACACAACATCATTGCGAAGACAGATCCAATTTTATTGTTATGAAGTAATATCATGATTTACCCGCAGTTAAGTATTCAATAGCACAGACTATACAAAGCACAGCCATAACTTCCCACCACGTTATGTAACTGAACTTGATCTAATAAAAAACCACCCGAAGGTGGTTTTGAACAACAGACTCATATTATTGGTCAATAATGTCTGTGCCTTTAGGCGGAGTAAAATTAAAGGTTGAAGCTGGAATATTGGTATTTACCTTGGTGTTATTAAAACGCACATAGGTTGTTTGTCCCAAAGAATCTTCTAAGATCATTAGCGTCGGCGCATTTTTCGCACCAAAACTGATCGTCAAGCTTTGAAATGCACCATCATCGCTTTTTGGGTACAAGGTATAGTAGGTTTTGCTCTGATTTGGTTGCGTAATACGATATGACTTACGAATCTGTTCCGTATTCCCTGACAATAATAGTGCAGGGGTATTCGCCACCTGTTCATCTAAAGTCTGACGAACTGCTTGCTGTAAGTCTGGATCATAAATCCAAACCGTTTTGCCCGAAGTCACAATGGTTTGTTTTGCAGGGCTTGTAGTTTCCCAATAGAATTTCCCTGGACGCTCAACTTTCATCACCCCTTTAAAGGTCTGATTCATGTGCTGGGCAGATAAACCTTGTTTCTTCGGTGCTTTAGATGAATTTGTGACTTTGGTGGTTTGCTCAAAGTTAGAACTGATACTTTGGATACCACTCAACTGTTTCACTAAACTCGTCGTCGCTTGTTGCTCCGATGCTGCAACCGGAGCTGCAAATACTGTACTGCTCATAACAGGGCCAAGTGTTACTACACCTACTGTCATTGCACATAAAGTCTTACGAAGCATTTTCATAATCTCACCTTTTATAATTTGCGCAGTCGCAATTTGTTAGATGAGCTATCTTAAATCAAATTTTATGGCTAATAATTGAGAATATAAGAAGATTTGTATATTTATTGGTGCTTAATGTTGTGAAATATCCATCATGATGAAGATCAGATGTGCTCTTTACATATAGAAAAGCCTCTGAATGTGCAGAGGCTTTTCTAACTGAGGTTAAGAATTATCACTGTCATTTCCATTGCCAACCAATTGCTGCACCTGCACCGAAATCACCTTCGCTATTGGTTGTCACTGCGATTTTATACACATATTTGTTACTATCAGTCACACCACTGAGACCAAAAGCATAACCTTGCTCACCTTCCCATGTACCCACACCGGCACTAAACATGTTGTAGCCAGCATCTGTCGGTTGCGGTAAAGATGCTATCGCGATACTTGATGCTACTGCTGCATAGGTTCGATCTTCAAGTTTTCGCATGTCTCTGTTCAAGGCATTTATACGGCTATCGGTATAAGCATTTGCTTGGTTGAGAGTTTGTTGCCCAACTTGGTTCACATAAGTTTTTGCTTCATTCAGGATGTAGGTGTCAGCAGCATCCATCACTTCTTTAGAAATACCATTAGTACCGTTTGTACCTTTAAGGCTGGCCAACCATTGAGTAATGCTACCCTCAAAGCCATTACCAACTGCAACATCATAAGCACTAAAACCTGTTGCACCTGTCATCCCTGTATTACCCATATCGCCTTTTAAGCTCGCGAGCCATTCCGTAATGGTACCGTCAAAACCATTAACTTGCGCAACTTGATAAGCATTATATCCTGTCGCTCCCGTTTCACCTTGCACACCTTGGATACCTTGCTCACCCTGTAAGCCTTGGAGGCCTTGTTCACCTTGTGCTCCAGTATCTCCTTTCACACCATCAAGACCGTTAAGACCATCTACGCCATCTTTACCATCTTTACCATCCAGTCCGTTGGTTCCGTTAATGCCATCCACACCATCTGTTCCTTGCAAACTCTCTAACCATGCCTCCTCTGTACCTATAAAACCGTTGTTCACAGCTACATGATAAGCACTATCACCATCAGCCCCTGCAGGTCCTGCGGGTCCTGGTATTCCACTTCCGGGACAACTATCTGTGTCTTGATTAGAATTACACGAACTTGCAAAAACATTTGTATTCGCTGTCATTAAAATCACACTTAAAACAAGCACGTTCATAGCAAACCTTTGTAGACAATGGTTTGGCTTAAGTGTTTGTAGATTCATTGCAGCAGAAACTGCAGTACTAATATGAGTATGTTCTTGTTTTAAGTTCTGACCAGAGACTTTCGTTATCTGGCTGTCTGAATTGCCCAAGACATTTGTATCTATTTTGTTCATATCTGTCTGCCTTTCTTTTAGTTTTGTTTTTTTATTACACTCCTATTTTTTTGTGATGCAAATCACTATTTATTAATATTTAGTGCTTTATCTCAAAATACAAAAAACACAAGAAAAATAAGCTAAAAATATGAATAGACGAAAAAAAACCCACAAAATGTGGGTTTTTCTTACTATTAAAACTTACGCTTCAACAGTTACGTAGCGACGGCCAAACTGACCTTTCACTTCGAATTTTACTACGCCGTCAGCGGTTGCAAACAAAGTATGGTCACGGCCCATACCAACGTTTTGACCTGCGTGGAATTCTGTACCACGTTGACGAACGATGATGTTACCAGCAGTCACAGATTGACCACCGTAAATTTTAACACCAAGCATTTTAGGGTTCGAATCACGACCGTTCTTAGTCGAACCACCGGCTTTTTTAGTTGCCATGTCTCATTACTCCTCGTGATTAGCCTGAAATAGCTGTAATTTTCAACTCAGTGAACCATTGACGGTGACCTTGTTGTTTACGGTAGTGTTTACGACGACGCATTTTTACAATACGGATTTTGTCGTGACGACCATGGCTAACTACTTCAGCAGTTACAGTAGCGCCAGCAACAACTGGAGCACCGATTTGAATGCTGTCACCATTTACTAGCATTAATACGTCATCAAACGTAATAGTTGCGCCAGTTTCAGCTTTCAACAATTCAACTTTAAGGGTTTCACCCTCTACAACACGGTGCTGTTTACCACCGCTTTGGATTACTGCGTACATAATGTACTCCAAACATGCCCGTGTCGTCGTGCCGATAAAGGAAGATATCGATCTTAATACGAACGCCACTGGGGTTAATCAAGGGCAAGGATTTTAAGTGATATTGACTCAAACAACAAGAGATTTGCCGAACTTATTAGACTAAATTAACGATTATTTAATAATCGAGAAAAACTCAATCAACAAATTACAGTTCAACTCTGGCTTGACTTTGCTTACAATGAAATAGATTTTTAAAATCAATCCGCTATAGTATGGATGAATTGATTTTAAAAATGTAAATAAGCCTACAAATGCAGTACGCTTATACATTGGGGAAATAAGGAACTGTCTTTCGTAAAATACAGCCTCGCACACTAGCGAGTCTTATTTATGATTGAAATGAATCATTTAGACAGGTATCCCTATTTACACAATACTGGTAATGCTGATTTTTATCACTTTATATAGATGAGGCCGCTCTTCAAATGACCATCGACTTTAAGCAAGATATTCTCGCCCCTGTAGCTCAAGACTTTGCCACGATGGACACATTTATTAATGAAGGCATTACCTCTAAAGTGGCATTGGTCATGGCGGTGAGTAAACATGTGGTTGAAGCAGGTGGTAAACGCATGCGTCCCATTATGTGTTTATTGGCCGCCAAAGCCTGTGGTGCAGAAGACCTTGAACGCCAACGTAAACTTGCTGCAATCATTGAAATGCTGCATACCGCAACTTTAGTCCATGATGATGTGGTCGATGAATCTGGCTTACGACGTGGTCGCCCAACGGCCAACGCGACTTGGAACAATCAGACCGCTGTACTGGTGGGTGACTTTCTAATTTCACGTGCCTTTGATTTATTGGTCGATCTCGGTGATATGACCTTACTCAAAGATTTTTCTACAGGGACTTGTGAAATTGCCGAAGGTGAAGTGCTACAACTTCAAGCACAGCACCAACCTGAAACCACAGAACAAACTTATTTAGATATTATTCACGGTAAAACGTCACGTTTATTTGAACTGGCAACTGAAGGGGCTGCCATTCTTTCTGGGACACCGCAGTACCGTGAACCACTACGTTTATTTGCAGGCCACTTTGGCAATGCCTTTCAAATCATTGATGATATTTTGGATTACACCTCAGATGCTGAAACATTAGGTAAAAATATTGGCGATGATTTAATGGAAGGCAAACCGACTTTGCCGTTAATCTCAGCATTGAAAAATACAACGGGTGAAGAACATGACATTGTTCGTCGAAGTATTGCGACAGGTGGAACGGCAGATCTTGATCAAGTCATTGCTATCGTAAACAGTTCTGGCGCACTAGATTACTGCCGACAACGGGCGCATGAAGAAACCGAAGCCGCACTTCAAGCATTACAGGCTTTACCTGACAGCCAATATCGTCAAGCACTGGTCAATTTAACCCAACTGGCTTTACATCGAATTCAATAACAAATGATGCTTTAAAATGTTTTTAACTTGCCTATGCATATAAAATTTAATGATCTGTTTTCTCAAATGCAGCAACAGCTTGAGCAACCTCAAGCTGTTTTAAATGATCAACTTTTAATTGAGTTGGTGGAGCGTATTCGTCCAATAGATGCGTATCAAACCGATGAAATCCATCAAAAATTTCAAGCGCTCATTCAAGCCTTACTCATCACTCCCGATGCCGCATCGACCTTACAAAGCTTTGTACTGCGGCTTATTTCCCAATATAAACAAACCAGTCTTTATGCCGATACAGGTATCTTGTCTTTAGATGGGTTTTGGAACCAATTGTCACAGCGTTTAGGGGCACATTTTCTCCCGCTGATTAATGACGAAACTCAACTGCAAGATTTAGTCCGTCGCGTTTTTCCCAACCGAAGTGACAAATATTGGCTCGATAACATCCGGGACAGTGACTGGCTACAACTGCTTAACCTGCTCAATCACGGGCATGCCAATCAAAAAGAAAAAGTCAAAATTCGCAGTGAAGTGATTAAAGCCATTACGGTGCTGTCTTATCGGATTAGTGGTATTGGTTTATATCCAGAGTTTATTAATGCGCATCCTGAACTGACCGAATATGAATCGCCTTTTTTAGTGCAGAACCGCGAAATTGTTGAATTCATTCAACAGTATAAAAAGGCACATCAAGAAGCTGAAACATCCAGTGTGGTTGCCCCACCCGATGCCTCTCAAGCACTGGTCATGATTGAGCAGTGTCGTGATGTAGTATTAAAAATTCGTCGTGCGACCAAACGCATTGGGGTCAGTGTCAGTTTAACTTATCTGATTTCCTTACTTGAGCAATGCTTAGACCGCGTCGAACTGTTGCTCAATTTAATTGTAGAAGAAGGCGAAGCACACTATGAAGCGGTGAGCCTGCTCTTGGTCGACATTACCGCTGCGATTTATAGTGAACGGAGTGTGCGCTCTTTACTGACGACCAATAGTGAATTGATTGCTTTACAGGTGACTGAAAATGCCAGTAAAACGGGCGAACACTATGTAAGTACAGACAAACAAGGCTTTTTAGCCATGTATAAGTCCGCAGCGGGTGCAGGCGTCATCATTGCAACCATGGCCACCCTGAAAATCTTGTCGGCACGAATGATCATGGCACCGCTCATGCAAGCCTTTGTTTACAGCATGAACTACTCATTAGGGTTTATGTTGATTCATGTGTTGCACTTTACTGTGGCAACCAAACAACCAGCGATGACCGCGGCGGCACTCGCGGCAACAGTACAACAGCGTAAAGGTTCAAAAACAGCACAAATTGCTGAATTGGCGGCGCTGATTATTAACATTATTCGCACGCAGTTTATTGCTATTTTAGGCAATATCTCAATTGCCATTCCTGTTGCCGCGTTTATTACTTGGGCATGGGCAACTGGTATGCACGAACCGCTACTCAACCATGCAAAAGCGGCGAAAGTCTTACATGACTTAAACCCTTTCACTTCTTTGGCCATTCCGCATGCCGCGATTGCGGGTGTCTGTTTGTTTTTATCGGGACTTTTGGCGGGTTATTTTGACAATATGGCGGTTTATCGCAAAGTCGGCCCTCGCTTAAAAGCACACCCTCGTCTCAAAACCATCATGGGACAAGAACGACTCGATAAATTTGCAGGCTATATAGAACGCAACTTAGGTGCGTTGGCGGGTAATTTTCTGTTCGGGATTATGTTAGGAAGTATGGGAACCATTGGTTATATTTTGGGTTTACCCCTAGATATTCGCCATATTGCCTTTGCTTCAGCAAACTTCATTCAAGGCCTGATGAATATTAATGGTAGTCCTGAGATTGGCTTGATTATTGTATCTTTCCTCGGGGTACTCGCTATTGGTCTGACGAACTTATTTGTCAGTTTTACCCTCACGATTATTGTGGCTTTACGTGCACGTCGGGTACGTTTTGAACAGTGGAAACCGTTAGCAAAATTGGTTTTAACCCATTTTCTAACGCGACCAAGTGACTTCTTTTGGCCACCGAAAGTACCTCTTGAAGTTGATGAAAGTTCGAACAATACAAAACACCATACAAAATGATTTTGTACCGATTTTGAGCTCTTGTTACACTGTGAACAAAATTTTATACATGATTAATCAACACTTGAATTAAAGTGTACTGATGAGTACACTTTAACCCAGTAAATAACCGCGCTTAAATCGGTTGAAATGACACGAGTTCCAGCATGCCTTACTTGTTGCTTTTTATCGGTATTATTTTATTTATAATCAGTGCATTAGCTCTAAGCATTCAACCACTCACAGCTTTAGATCTGGCGATGGTCGAATATTTCAGCACATTAAGAACTGAGCATATAGATAAACTTGCAATACTTTTATCGGCACTCGGTGGCATGCCGTTTGTATTATTTCTAACCACTCTATGGTGTTTCCATCGTGCATGGTATAAAAAGTATAGAGATGTTGTTTTTATTGGTTTAGGCGTTGTTGGAAGTATTGCTTCTGCTTGGCTACTTAAATTTCTAATTTCAAGACCACGCCCACCAGAAATGTTTCACCTAGTGACGAGCTATGGTGCTTCCTTTCCGAGTGCGCACAGTATGTATGCTGCCACTTTGGCGTGTCTTGCCATTTTCTTAAGTCGACCATTTTCTGCACATCGTCATGTTGTATGCATTGCTCTTTTATGGATGCTGATGATGGGAATTTCAAGAGTCTATCTTGGAGTACATTTCCCATCCGACGTTCTCGCAGGTTGGAGCATTAGTATTATCTGGATTTCACTGCTTTACATCTTGTGTGGCAGATATACCCAATTAAATACACATTATTTTTAGATAAGAATCTAATCGAGGTGGAACAATGATGACGGCAAAGCTTTGGGCCCCAGCCCTTACCGCTTGCGCATTAGCAACGAGTATTGCACTTGTTGGTTGTAGCAAAGATCCAAAGGATGCGCAGCAAGCTGGCGCTTCTCAACAAATGCCACCTACTGAAGTCGGTGTCATTGTTGCACAACCGCAAAATGTAGAACAATCTGTAGAGTTATCTGGCAGAACCACGGCATTTGAAATCTCTGAAGTTCGCCCACAAACGAGTGGGATCATTCTAAAACGTTTGTTTGCGGAAGGCAGTTATGTACGTGAAGGTCAGGCACTTTATGAACTTGATTCTCGTACCAACCGCGCAACATTTGATAATGCCAAAGCAGCATTATTACAACAAGAAGCGAATTTAAGCACACTCAGAACCAAACTGAATCGTTATCAACAACTGGTTTCAAGCAACGCTGTTGCGAAACAAGACTATGACGACTTAGTGGGTCAAGTGAATGTCGCTGAAGCACAAGTGGCAGCAGCACGTGCACAAGTTAAAAATGCTGAAGTAGACTTAGGTTACTCAACCATCCGCTCTCCAATTTCAGGTCAAACCAACCGCTCTACAGTTACTGCGGGTGCTTTGGTGACTGCAAACCAAACAGAACCATTGGTGACGATTCAACGTTTAGACCCGATCTATGTTGATATCAACCAATCAAGCTCTGAACTTCTTCGTTTACGTCAACAATTGAGTAAAGGTAGCTTAGACAGCAGTAACAACACGCGTGTGAAGCTGAAACTTGAAGATGGCAGTGACTATCCAGTCGAAGGTCGTTTAGCGTTCTCTGATGCCAGTGTCAATCCAGATACAGGGACTGTGACGATTCGTGCGGTGTTCCCGAACCCGAATCACTTGTTGCTTCCTGGTATGTTTGCCAATGCACAAATCGTTCAAGGCGTAATCCCGAATGCGATGTTAGTGCCGCAAATTGCGGTGACTCGCACACCAACAGGTCAAGCGATGGCAATGATTGTGAATGACAAAGGCGTAGTAGAGCCTCGTCAAATCACCACAGTTGGCATTCAAGGCCAAGACTGGATTGTGACTGAAGGCCTTAAAACAGGTGAAAAAGTTATTGTTGACGGAATAGCGAAAGTTAAAGCTGAACAGAAAGTTGTTGCGAAACCGTATCAACCTAAAGCAGCAGCACCTCAAGCTCCAACAACGGATGCTAAAAAGACAGAAGCTGGTGCAAAAACTGAACAAAAAGCTACTTCAAATACATAAGGGGTAGACGAATATGGCTCAATTTTTCATTCATCGCCCTATTTTTGCTTGGGTGATTGCACTGGTGGTTATGTTGGCGGGGGTTCTTTCGCTAACTACAATGCCTGTTGCTCAATATCCAACAATTGCACCACCAGTGGTGACAATTGCTGCAACTTATCCAGGTGCTTCTGCACAAACTGTTGAAAATACTGTAACGCAAATCATTGAACAACAAATGAATGGTTTAGATGGTTTACGTTACATTTCATCTAACAGTGCGGGTAATGGTCAAGCGTCAATCAACTTGAACTTTGAACAAGGGGTTGATCCAGACATTGCACAGGTTCAAGTTCAGAACAAATTACAATCTGCAACAGCGCTTTTACCTGAAGATGTACAACGTCAAGGTGTGAAAGTGACTAAGTCTGGCGCAAGTTTTATGCAAGTACTTGCATTTTACTCTCCAGATGGAAGTCTTTCTGGGGCGGACATTAATGACTATGTAAACTCAAACATCTCTGAACCGCTGAGCCGTGTTGCAGGTGTTGGTGAACTTCAAGTCTTTGGTGGTCAATATGCGATGCGTATTTGGCTAGATCCAGCGAAAATGAACAGTTTGCAAGTGACACCAAGTGACATTGCTGCTGCAATTCGTGCTCAAAACGCTCAAGTGGCTGTAGGTCAGTTAGGCGGTGCACCTTCTGTACAAGGTCAAGTGCTGAATGCGACTGTCAATGCGCAAAGTATGTTGCAAACACCTGAACAATTTAAGAATATATTTCTAAAAAATACATCTTCTGGTGCTCAAGTCCGTTTGAGTGATGTTGCGCGTGTTGAACTCGGGTCAGATAACTATCAGTTCGACTCTAAATTTAATGGTAAGGCTGCTGGCGGTGTTGCGATTAAACTGGCAACTGGTGCAAATGCACTAGATACAGCAGCGGCTGTAGAAAAGCGCCTCAGTGAACTTCGTAAAAACTACCCAAATGGTTTAAAAGATCAACTGGCTTATGACACCACACCGTTTATTGAACTTTCGATTAAGAGTGTTGTTAAAACCTTAATTGAAGCGATCATTTTGGTCTTTATTGTGATGTTCCTGTTCTTACAGAATTGGCGTGCCACAATTATTCCAACATTGGCTGTTCCAGTGGTTGTATTGGGCACATTTGCTGTCATTAACATCTTCGGTTTCTCAATCAACACGCTCACCATGTTTGCGATGGTCTTAGCGATTGGTTTATTGGTTGATGACGCAATTGTCGTGGTGGAAAACGTAGAACGGGTAATGCAAGAAGAACACCTCGACCCTGTAGCTGCGACCGAAAAATCAATGCAACAGATTTCTGGTGCCTTGGTCGGTATTACCAGTGTATTAACTGCGGTATTTGTACCGATGGCATTCTTTGCAGGTACAACCGGTGTTATTTACCGTCAGTTCTCGATTACGCTAGTTACCGCAATGATTTTGTCACTGATCGTGGCATTAACCTTCACCCCTGCCCTGTGTGCAACCTTGTTAAAACAACACGATCCGAATAAAGCAGAAAGTAATAATATTTTTGCGCGTTTCTTCCGTTGGTTTAACAGCAGCTTTGAAAAGCTATCCGTAAAATACCAAGGTGGTGTCAACCGTATGACCCATCATAAAGTATTTTCTGGTGTGGTTTATTTACTGGTGATTGCAGGCTTAGTTGGCCTATATAAAGCTTTACCATCCTCATTCTTGCCTGACGAAGACCAAGGCGTCGTCATGACTTTAGTTCAGCTTCCACCAAGTGCAAGCCTTGAACGTACCGATAAAGTCATCACCACAATGACAGACTATTTCATGAATAAAGAAAAAGAACATGTAGAGTCCATCTTTACTGTTTCTGGTTTCTCATTCACAGGTGTTGGTCAAAACGCAGGTCTTGCCTTTATCAAGCTGAAGGACTGGAGTGAGCGTACGACACCTGAGTCGCAAATTGGTGCCATCATCCAACGTGGTATGGCATTGAATATGATCGTGAAAGACGCCTCTTACATCATGCCATTACAGTTACCTGCAATGCCTGAATTAGGTGTATCTGCTGGTTTTAACATCCAGTTAAAAGATGCAAGTGGTCAAGGTCATGAAAAACTGATTGCTGCACGTAATGCGATTTTAGGTATGGCAGCACAGGATAAACGCCTTACAGGTGTGCGTCCAAATGGTCAAGAAGATACACCTCAGTATCAAATTAGTATTGACCAAGCACAAGCAGGCGCAATGGGTGTCAGTATTGCGGATATCAATACAACCATGAGCATGGCTTGGGGTGGTTCATATATTAATGACTTCGTAGACCGTGGTCGTGTGAAAAAAGTCTATGTGCAAGGCGAAGCAAATGCACGTATGATGCCTGAAGACTTGAACAAGTGGTATGTACGTAATAGTAGTGGCACAATGGTTCCATTCTCAGCATTTGCAACAGGCGAATGGACTTATGGTTCACCACGTCTAGAGCGTTATAACGGTGTATCTTCTGTAAACATTCAAGGTACTCCAGCACCGGGCGTAAGTTCAGGTGATGCAATGCTCGCGATGGAAGAAATTATTGGTAAGTTACCATCTATGGGCTTACAAGGTTTCGACTATGAATGGACAGGCTTATCTTTAGAAGAACGTGATTCGGGCAATCAAACAGCTCCGCTGCTTGTTCTTTCAATGCTTATCGTCTTCTTATGTCTTGCTGCATTGTATGAAAGTTGGTCTATCCCTGTTTCGGTATTACTAGTTGTACCACTCGGTATTCTTGGTGCATTTGCATTGACATGGTTAGGTATGATCATTAAGGGCGATCCAAACTTATCGTTTAACATCTACTTCCAAGTTGCAATTGTTGCCGTGATTGGTCTTTCTGCGAAAAATGCGATCTTGATCGTAGAATTTGCAAAAGAGTTGCAAGAACAAGGTGAAGACTTGTTTGATGCAACCCTTCATGCTGCAAAAATGCGTTTACGCCCAATTATCATGACCACCCTTGCATTCGGTTTTGGTGTACTTCCGCTTGCCCTTTCAACAGGTGCTGGTGCAGGTAGCCAACACTCGGTAGGCTTTGGTGTCCTTGGTGGTGTAATTAGTTCTACACTGTTGGGTATTTTCTTCATTCCAGTATTCTTTGTTTGGATTCGTAGTATTTTCAAATACAAACCTAAGAAACAAAATAATCAGGAGCAAACATCGTGATGCAAAAAGTATGGTCTATTTCAGGTCGTAGCATTGCGGTATCTGCACTTGCGCTTGCTTTGACTGCATGTCAAAGCATGCGTGGTCCAGAACCCGTCGCTCAAGCGGATATCCCAACAGGATATATTGGTTCAACGACAGGTCCATCTGTTGCAGAACAAGGCTATAAAGACTTTTTTGCTGATCAGCGTTTAGTCCAAGTCATCGAGTTAGCACTAGCCAATAACCGTGACCTCCGTACGGCGACTTTAAATATTCAACGTGCTCAGCAAGCGTATCAAATTAGCGAAAACAACCAACTGCCAACCATTGGTGCAAGTGGTAGTGTGCTTCGCCAAGATACACTCAGCAGCAGCAAACCCATGACAACCTATAATGTTGGCCTTGGCGTAACCGCGTATGAGTTAGACTTTTGGGGGCGTGTTCGTAGCTTAAAAGACAATGCTTTAGACAGCTATTTGGCGACTCAAAGTGCACGTGATGCAACTCAAATTTCGTTGATTGGTCAGGTTGCGCAAGCATGGCTGAGCTATTCGTTTGCCAATGCTAACTTAAAACTGGCAGACCAAACCTTAAAAGCACAGCTTGAATCATACAATCTGAACAAAAAACGTTTTGATGTAGGCATCGACAGCGAAGTTCCTGTACGCCAAGCGCAAATTTCGGTTGAAACCGCACGTAATGACGTTGCGAACTACAAGACTCAACTTGCACAAGCACAGAACTTACTCAACCTGTTGGTGGGTCAGCCTGTTCCTGCAAACTTATTGTCTCCTCAACCGGTGAAACGCATTACCCAAAGTACGGCATTGACAGCGGGCTTGCCGAGCGACTTGTTAAATAACCGTCCTGATGTCCGTGCTGCGGAATATCAATTGTCTGCTGCGGGTGCCAACATTGGTGCGGCAAAAGCACAGTTGTACCCAACCATCAGTTTAACAGGTACGGCAGGTTATGCATCGACAGATTTAAGCGATTTGTTTAAATCAGGTGCCTTTGTATGGTCACTTGGCCCAAGCTTGGATATTCCAATCTTTGACTGGGGTACACGTCGTGCCAATGTGAAGATTTCAGAAACTGACCAAAAAATTGCGTTGTCAGATTATGAAAAAACCATTCAAACCGCTTTCCGTGAAGTGAATGATGCCTTGGCAGTACGTGAAAATATTGGTGACCGTCTAGCAGCGCAACGTCGTCTGGTAGATGCAACCAACACCACTTATAAACTTTCAACTGCTCGCTTCCGTGCAGGTATCGATAACTACCTGACTGTACTTGATGCACAACGTACATCGTACTCAGCGGAACAAGGGTTGTTATTGCTTGAACAAGCAAACTTAAACAACCAAGTTGAAGTGTATAAAACCCTCGGTGGCGGTGTAAAAGCCAACACGACGGATCAAGTGGTGAAACAGCCTTCTTCTTCAGATGTGAAATACAACAAAACAGCAAACTAAGGTTTGCAACATCAAAAGCTCACTTAGGTGGGCTTTTTTATTGCTTTTTGCTGGGCTTTTTCCTATCTTCAAAGATAATCAAATCATTTGAATATTGAACATTATGCTTTTAAGTAACCTTGAGTCTGTTCCTGGACATACCATTTCTCAACAACTGGATGTGGTCTATGGCAGTACGGTTCGAAGTAAACATGTCGGGCGCGACTTTTTGGCAGGGTTAAAAAATATTGTCGGTGGTGAACTCACTGCCTATACCGAGCTTTTAGAAGAATCACGCCAAGAAGCCATGAATCGTATGATTGCAAAAGCGCAAGGCTTAGGTGCCAATGCCATTGTAGGTATTCGTTTTTCAACTTCTAACATTGCCCAAGGCGCCTCTGAATTATTTGTTTATGGTACTGCAGTCCGTGTCACACCGTTAGACAACCATCTTCCCGATCCATTTCCAACACAGGCCTAAGCCATGGAAAGTTTAGTTTTCCAACTGCTGATCTTTGCCGTGCTCTTTAGCGTCGGTTTTGGCTTTGGTCGTTATAACGAACGCAAACATTTGGCGGAGCTTGAACAAAATGAGAAGCGTCTTGCTTACATTACTGTAGGTAATTTACGCAAAGTAAGCTTCGAGCAGTCTGGGCACATGATCAGTAGCAATGTTGTGATTTCTCATGATTATTTCAAATATGTACTGGCGACCGTGCAAAACTTTTTTGGGGGTAGACTCACCAGCTATGAAAGTGTTATCGATCGCGCCCGTCGTGAAGCCATCGTTCGACTCAAACTTGAAGCGGAAAAGCACGGCGCAACGCATATTGCTTGTATGCGACTGGCGACCACAGAAATGGGCATGCAAGGCGGTATGGTCGAAGTCTTTGCTTATGGGACTGCCATTCAAAGTCCTTAAACAGCGACTATTGACCAATCATCCATTCACTAAACTCAAATAGCATGAGCGTTCAAAATAGCTCATGCTCGCTCACCTTCTATCGTACATTCGGATGGTAGATTGCTCACTAGAGCATAATTCTCTACACTGAACACAATAAAAATGGACATTACCTACACTGTAAATAGGTCACAGATAATGAAATCTTTAGCACTAAAAATAAGTATGGCTGTACTCAGCATGATTCCACTTGTAGCCAAAGCTGAATTAATTGTACTGGCATCCCCTCAAAGTAATGATGCGTACTATGCAAAAATGATTGATGATATTTTTGATTTTCACGTCGATTATGCAAAAAAAAATTATTAAAAATGGAGACAATGTCGTTGTTCTGACGGACAAGGGCCTCTACCCCGACTATGTCAAAGCCTTGGGCAAAAAGCATGTGGCAATCGCACCGATGCATGACATTTGGATGCGCGACTTCACCAGCGCCAACCCAGCTCAACCCATCATGTTCCGCTACACGGCGGCAGGACAAGGTGGCGCTAAAAAAGGTCAGGCCATTTCAGATGAAGTGCAAGACGAGTTTAAATACTACAGCCAAAAGGCTGGCTTACAGTTTACGCAAAGCAAACTATTGAATGATGGCGGAAACTGGGTGGAAGATGGTTATGGCAATGTCGTCCTCAGCACCAAATTCCTAGCGGATAACAAGCTCACCGAAAGTGAAGCCCGTAAGAAATTAATGGCGCTGACGGGTGCAAAACAGATTGCGTTCATTGAAGCCGATGAACAAGGGGGCTTGGAACATGCCGATGGCGTAGTCAGCTTTGTCGACCAAAATACCTTGGTAATTAACTCTTACCCTGAAGATCCCGACTATGCTAAGCAACTCAAAGCCGATTTAAAACGCGGTATTCCCAATGTTAAAATTCGTGAAATCATCACCCCTTATGATGGCAGTGAAATCTACGATGAAAAATTTGGTTCTGCATGTGGCCTATACACCAATATGCTGGTGACGCCTGAACGGATTTACTTCCCGCAATTTGGGATTAAAGAGGATACTGTCGCTTTACAACAAATTCGTAGCGTAACCAAACGTACTGTTGTCCCAATACAGTCTTCTAATGTCTGTCATATGGGCGGCGGTGTGCGCTGTTTGTCTTGGCAAGTGCGTGGGAAAAATGCGGAATTGTTTTTAAACTATTTAAATAAAATCAGTAAGTAGTACAACTCTATCTCCCCTATCAAAGTATAGGGAATATGGGAACAACATCCCCAAAAAGGCAGGTGGAAGTGACGTTCCTCCTGCCTTTTTCAATTTACTTCACTTTCATCTTACGAATCATTTTATACAACGTTGTAGGCGATAAACGAGACACCAGAACCCCCATTTTCTCCTTACGCCCACCGATTACGATGTATTCTTCACCTTTAAGCAAAGCACTCACCACCGTTTGCGCAAAAATATCAGGTTCTAAACCATTTTCAATCGCTTCGTCTTGATGACCCTGTGGTTTACCCTCGCCATTTAAAGCATTAAACGAGACATTGGTTTTAACAAAGCCCGGGAAAATCACCGATACGTCTACGCCCTCGTTTGCCACTTCGGCACGCAGGCTATTTGCCCACATATGAATGGCAGCCTTAGCTGCTGAATAGCTGGCACGGTACTGCGTCCCCAACAACCCCGCAACACTCGAAACAAAGGCAATACGGCCAGATTTTTGCGCTAAAAATGTCGGTAGAACGGTTTTGGTTAAAAACACCTGTGAAAAATAATCCACTTCCATAATCGCACGTTCAGTCTGCATGCTGGTGTCAGCAATCAAGGCACGCTGGCTTAAACCCGCATTATTAATCAGCCAATCAATTCGACCTTTTTTCTGTAGCACTTGCTCATAGGCATGACGAACTTGAGCTTCATCGGTAATGTCGGCACAAATGGAAATATGTTGATCTGGATTGAGCAGCCCGACACGAACTTTTTCGAGTTCGTCAAAACGTCTTGCCGTGAGGACCACCTCAGCACCCTGTAAAGCACATTCTTTAGCCAGTGCTTCTCCTAACCCTGAAGATGCCCCCGTAATCCACACCACCTTAGCGTCTAAACTGTTTAACTGTGCCATGTCCTTATTGCCTCATACCGAAGTTTTATTTGCAGATTGATCATTTAAAAAAGTCAGGAAATGATCGAAATATTGACTCATCATCTGCGCATCATAGATACGCCCTAACTTATCAAAACGTTTATAGCCCAACTGGGTCGTTAAGTTAATCACCCCATTTAGTGTTTTATCGACCACCAGATTAAATTTAAGCATTTTTTTGGGTTCACGGACCAGACTGGTCACCCCTTGATCGACAATTTGCGTAAATACCTTCAAAGCTGGAGCAACATAACTGTTATTGCCCTTTTCCATCTGTTCCGCACAACCCAAAAGTTCGGTAACTAAGGTTTTTTCGACTGGGTAGCTTAAAAAATGCATGTTCTCGGTGTCATACATCCTTTGCTCTAGATAATTCACCATTGGAATTAGACGGTCATTTGAAAAAAAAGACACAGACCACGGCATGTACTTACGCATAGTGTCCACAATGTGCTGAATAATTTTCTCAGACTCCCCATCGACTGAGGTAGACAAGCGTGCAAGATCGCCAAAGACTTGATCAATCACTTCACATGAAATATCCGCTAAAACCTCACCCAAAGGTTTGGCAAGGTTTTGGCTTTCGCCGGCATTAAGCTGTTGATGAATGTGGGCAAAGCGTTGGTGAGTTTCAGGTTTTAATTTTAATGATATTTGATAAGTCATAGTGATCCCCCCTTTTTTTGATTTTTTACTGCGAACAAAGCGCACTCTAGGTTTAGACACATCATAAAGCGCTCTGCATCATGTCGCAATTGCTAGATCAACGCATTTGCTTTACATGCCCCCATTTGCGATTTCTTTGCTACAATAGATGCAATTTTTTATCTACTTTTGAACTGTTTGAACTATGACTGATTCAGCGCAAAATATCGCTACAACTTACGATCCGACCGAGATCGAGAAAAAATGGTACCAAACTTGGGAAGAACGTGGCTATTTCAAGCCCTCTGAAAAAGGTGAGTCATTTTGTATCATGATTCCGCCACCAAACGTCACCGGTAGCTTGCACATGGGTCATGGTTTTAACAATGCCATTATGGATGCGTTAACCCGCTACAACCGTATGTCAGGTAAAAATACCTTATGGCAACCGGGTACAGACCATGCGGGTATTGCAACGCAAATGGTAGTTGAACGTCAATTGGGTGCTCAAGGTGTCAGCCGTCATGACCTTGGCCGTGAAAAATTCATCGAAAAAATCTGGGAATGGAAAGAGCAATCAGGCGACACCATCACCCGTCAGATCCGTCGTTTAGGTTCATCAGTCGATTGGTCGCGTGAACGCTTCACGATGGATGAAGGTCTATCCAATGCAGTAAAAGAAGTGTTCGTTAAACTGCACGAAGACGGCTTGATTTACCGTGGCAAACGTTTGGTGAACTGGGATCCAAAACTGCAAACTGCGCTTTCTGACCTCGAAGTTGAGTCAGATAAAGAAGAAGCAGGTTCACTGTGGCACTTCAAATATTTCTTTGAAGATAAAAACCTACGTACCCATGATGGTAAAGACCACATTGTTGTCGCGACCACACGTCCTGAAACATTGTTAGGTGATACTGCAGTTGCTGTGGCACTGGATGATGAACGCTATACACACCTTGTGGGTCAGAATATAATCCTGCCAATTACAGGTCGTGCCGTTCCAATCGTTAAAGATGAATATGTCGATAAAGAATTCGGTACAGGCTGTGTGAAAATTACGCCTGCACATGACTTTAACGACTATGAAGTTGGCAAGCGTTGTGAATTGCCTATCATCAATATCTTCAATAAAAATGCAGAAGTGTTGGCAGAGTTTGAATACATCGCGAAAGCGGGCGAACAAATCTCGAAAACCATTGCTGCCCCTGCGGACTATATTGGTTTAGAGCGTTTTGCAGCACGTAAAAAATTGGTTGAACAAGCTGAAGCTGAAGGCTGGTTAGACCAAATCCAACCCTACACCTTGAAACCACCTCGTGGTGATCGTTCAGGTGTGATCGTTGAACCATTATTGACAGACCAATGGTATGTAAAAATTGCACCATTGGCTCAACCTGCCATTGAAGCGGTTCAAGACGGTCGCATCAAGTTCGTGCCTGAACAGTACAGCAACATGTACATGGCGTGGATGAACAACATTCAAGACTGGTGTATCTCTCGTCAACTTTGGTGGGGTCACCGTATCCCAGCTTGGTACGATGCTGAAGGTAACATCTATGTGGGTCGTGACGAAGCTGAAGTCCGTGCCAAAAACAACATCCCTGCTGATGTTGCGCTTAGCCAAGATGAAGACGTACTGGACACATGGTTCTCTTCTGCACTGTGGACGTTCTCAACCCTTGGTTGGACTGGCGATGCTTCGATCGATGCGGAAAACTATTTCCTCAATACTTTCCACCCAACTGATGTGTTAGTGACTGGTTTTGACATCATCTTCTTCTGGGTTGCTCGTATGATTATGTTTACGATGCACTTCATGAAAAATGAAGATGGTACGCCACAAGTTCCGTTTAAAACGGTATACGTTCACGGTTTAGTTCGTGATGGCGAAGGTCAAAAAATGTCGAAGTCTAAGGGCAACGTGCTTGACCCACTGGATTTGATTGACGGTGTTGACCTTGAGACTTTGGTACAAAAACGTACTACAGGTCTAATGAACCCGAAACAAGCAGCGAAGATTGAAAAATCAACCCGTAAAGAGTTTCCAGAAGGCATTCAAGCTTATGGTACAGACGCAGTTCGTTTCACCTTCTGTGCACTGGCGAACACAGGTCGTGACATTAAGTTCGACATGAAACGTGTTGAAGGTTACCGTAACTTTGCCAACAAAATCTGGAACGCAACCCGTTTCGTAATGATGAACTGTGAAAATCAAGAAATTGGTAGCGAAGTTCGTCAAGACCTTTGGGAATTGCCTGAACAGTGGATCTTGAGCCGTCTGCAAAAAGCAGAAGCTGCGGTACAACAAGCCTTTGCAACTTACCGTTTAGACTTGGCTGCACAAGCAATTTACGAGTTCATTTGGAATGAATACTGTGACTGGTATGTCGAACTGACGAAACCTGTTCTGAATGATGAAAACGTATCGGTTGAGCGTAAAGCTGAAGTTCGTCGTGTACTTCTTGCGGTGATGGAAGCATCTTTACGTCTTGCACACCCAATCATGCCGTATTTGACTGAAGAAATTTGGCAAACACTTGCACCGAAACTCGGTATTTCTGGCGAAACCATTATGCTGGCGCAGTACCCTGTTGCTAACCCTGAGCGTGTAAACGAACAGGCTGAAGCAGACATGCAATGGCTTCAAGGTTTGATTGGTGCAGTACGTAACATCCGTGGTGAAATGGGCTTAGGTAATGCACGTCTATTACCAGTGCTTCTACAAAACACGACGGAAGCTGAGAAAGCACAGATCACACGTATTGAAGCGTTGTTTAAAGCCTTGGCGAAAGTGGAAAGCATTACTTTCTTGGCTGACGGTGAACAACCACCATTGTCTTCTTCATCTGTTGTAGGTCACGTGTCTGTCTTTGTTCCTATGAAAGGGTTAATTGACCCGAAAGCGGAATTGGGTCGTTTGCAAAAAGACTTAGACAAAGTGCAAAAGCAGCATGACGTCATTGCAGGCAAACTTTCTAATGAAGGTTTTGTCGCGAAAGCACCTGCGGCCGTAGTTGAAGGCGAGAAAGTTAAACTTGCTGAGTTTGCTGACCAATTAGTGAAGATTAAAGCGAATATGGAGCAGATTGCAGCGCTTTAAGGTGTTGTAATTAAAAATCTAATCTGTAATATAAAGGGCTGATTATTCAGCCCTTTATTTTTATGAAATATCATCGTGAAGAAGAACTTAAAAGTAGATTAAATAATTTTTTTATCACGCAATTTTCTCTTCCAGAAGATGATTATTATAGTCGTCTTGACAGTGATAAAATAATTTCTTTGAAAATGGCTCTCTCTGATATAAATAACCTATTAACCATGAAAATAACAATTTCATTTGTTAATTGGATTTCAAAAAAGTTTCATCTTTCTCAAGAGTCAAAACAAAAATTAACCGATGAAATTTTATCCATAAAACCTAGTACTAATGGTTATGATCTTGTTTCAAATGAAATTATAAAATTGATAGCTGAAGTTAAGTGTAATATTCCAATTAATGGTGGGACAAAATATGGGTCTGCTCAACGAAATGGTATAACTAAAGATTTAAATAACCTACTTTATGGTAAGACTAAGTCAAAATTCAATACGACAGAATATTTTAAATTTATGGTTTTTCTTGAAAATCAATCAGTAAGAGCAGCAAATCAACATTATATCAATCTATCAAAAGAACTAAAGGAGAATCTCATAATAGTTGATGAAACTACATCATTTGATAGAAAAGACTGTATTTATCTAATATATATTAATTTTTAATTAAAAACTGATCGTAAAAACTCATATAAAAGTAAAAGAAGCATGACCAAATTGCCACCAAACTTTCTAATGAAGGCTTTGTAGCGAAAGCTCCTGTGGCTGTGGTTGAAGGTGAAAAAGTAAAATTGGCTGAGTTTGCGGACCAGTTAACGAAAATTAAAGCGAATATGGAGCAGATTGCAGCGCTTTAATGTGTTGGTAGTTTGATTTAATTTGTAGTATAAAGAGCTGATTATTCATAACTTTTTTTATCAACTGAAAACTCCAAATTTTCAAATTTAACTATTTTAAATTCAGTTTTATTATTAACTTTTTTCAAATTTAACAGAATTACATTTTCATTTAGATAAGTTAAAATTCTCCAATCTTGATTTTTAGCATAATTTTCAACTTTGGCTAATTTACTTCTTGTAACATCTGAATCAACTTTTGCTTGATAATTCCCTATAGCAAAACATGAAATTAACAAACAAATAAGTACATTTATATCCTCTATTGAAAACTTATTGTTAATTTCTTTAAATATTAATGCAGTACAGCTAAAAAAAATCAATAGAATAAGTGATCTAAAATCTTCATATTGAAGACAATAAACTAAAAAAAACAATGAGGGAAGAGAGGCAACAAAAATCCAAAGTAAAGAAGAATGTTCTTTTATATTTTCAAAATTGAAAAAACTTAAAATTACATTTAATATAAATGCTAAAAGAACTCCTAATTGGAATATTATATATGCTATAACAAAGCATAATAAAAAGAATATGAATAGCTTAAAGGTGGACATTACTAATAAAGATATTGTTATATCTTTAATTAAAAATTCCACCCCCAAAGTACTAAAATATGCATAGAGGTTCGAACCTCCTAACATCACTAATAAAACCGTTATTAAAACCATCAACTCTGTGGGTTGAAGTTCCAAAATTTTCTTCTTAAAATCCAAAACACACCGCCAGTTTCTATAACAACTAGTTATTAATCAAAAATTTAAGATTAGATAGCATCATTTTTCCACTTAAGCAAGTAAGAAAGTGATTGAAAAACTTGTCATGTATATTTTAGTCCCATCCAAACTATTCATAGGCTATAACATTAGTACTCAAAGCATCATGATTCCAATAACGCACCACACTCAAATCCAAAGTCTCTAAAAAATTGCTACGTTCGGCATCATACTCAATCGCATCGTCTGTGCCATGCTGACTTCCATCTAACTCAATGACCAAACCAATTTCATGACAGTAAAAATCCACAATATAAGGTTTGATCACATGCTGACGGCGAAACTTAAGATTCATAAATCGTTTAGCACGAAGTAATTGCCATATTAAATGTTCTGCATCTGTGGCATTGCTTCGCATAGTTTTGGCGAATTCTAATAATTGTGGGTCTATCATTTTTATTATTACCTCTCCCTAGCCCTCTCCTAAAAGGCATAGGTATCTACACAATTTCCGAGCTTTGCGTTAAATTGAAGAGCATGCTCTTCAATTTAACATCTCTGGTCTGGATCAGCGTCTTGTCAAACGTTATAACAGCCTTGTAAAACTCTATATGAATCCTCTTGCTTCACTTGCTCCCGCAATCAAAGACCTGGCCTCTACCCAAAAGTCGAGTTTCTCAACTACACAGGCTGTTTGGCGATTCCTGAATAATAATAAAATCTCTTTTAGTCAATTAAACCAGCCGATTAAGCTTCTTGCATGCGAACAGATCAAGACATCACCGCATCAGTATGCATTAATCGTTCATGACTGGTCTCAACTGCAGTATGTGAAGCACAGTCATAAGGTTCAGCGTCTTCAAAGAACAGAGGCGAATTCAGGCTATGAATTGCAAAGCAGTTTACTTGTCGATGCGTCATCAGGGCTCCCAATTGCGCCATTAGCTCAGACGCTAACAGATGCATCCGGCTGTTATTCCACATTCAGTGAACAATACAGCGAGCGCAAGTCCCATTTGGACTCACTCGCAGAACAAATCAAAACGATTGAACAGTATCCGATTGAGAAAACAAAAGTCCATATCATTGACCGTGAAGGAGACTCGATTGCCCACTTGAGGGAAATCAGCAGCCATGGTTTCAAATGGTTGATTCGGGCCAAAGAAAGCCATCGGATTGAGCATCAAGGGGAAACCTACAAAGTTGCAGAAGTCGCAGAAAAAGTAGTAACTCAGCAAGTTAAGCCGATTGCTTATAAAGGAAACAGGCATATGCTGCATGTTGGAGAAACCGATATTCGGATAACGCGTGCAGCAAAACCGAAGAGAAAAGATGATTTAGGCCAACGGGTTGCTCCCCAGCCAGGCAAGGCAGTTACAGCCAGATTAATTGTTGCTGTGGTGAAAGATGCTCAAGGTAAAACAGTCGCGAGATGGTCGCTGATCAGCAATGTTTCTTCAGAGATTGATGCGGTAGAATTAACCACCTGGTATTACTGGCGCTGGACAATTGAGTGCTATTTCAAGCTTCTGAAGCAGGCAGGCCATAACGTTGAATCATGGCTTCAGACCACACCTGCAGCGATTTTAAGACGGCTCCTGATCAGCAGTATGGCGTGTGTACTGACTTGGCGAATACAGCGTTCTGAAGATGAACAAAATCAGAAAATTCGTATATTTCTGGCCCGTCTTTCAGGCCGACAGCAGAAGAGAGGTAAGTTGGAAAGTGCACCTGCAATATTGGCAGGACTTTCGATTTTACTGAACACTCTTCAACTGCTCTCAGAATATTCAATAGATGAACTGAATGAAATCGCAACAATTGCATTAGGTACATCAAGATGTGTAGATACCTATGCCTAAAAGGAGAGGGAATTTTCATTATTAAATTCATGGTGCTATAAAATCACTTGCAGCTCCCTCTCCCTAAGGGAGAGGGAGAAAAGCATTAAAGCACCCCATGCTCCAACAACATCTCGACCCCACTCACCTTTTTCATATGCTTTAAACGTTCTTTTTCCCACTTCAACTGTTGCTTTAACTCAGCAACGTCCTTATCAACCACCTTATACACATCACTCATTTTGAGCTGTTTGGTATTGATATGACTGCTTAAGTGAAAAGACGCAAAAATCTCTTCTAACTGACTTTGCAAATTCTGACTCTGTGCTTCTAAAGACAACTGATAAAACTTCACTTGTTCAGAACTTAAAGCTTTTGAGCTTAAGCCTTTATTGGTCTCTAGCTGTAACTGAAGTTTTAGTAAATAAAATAAATCCTGCTCTGCATAAGCATCATTGACCTTCTGTAAAAGCTCAGTTTTTTCCAACTTCTTCGCTTCGTCAGGTTCACGGTCTGGGTGAATCATCGCGGTAATTTTTAAATACACCGTTTTCAGCGACTGCACTGCCATTTTGGCTGCTTGCTCACGTTTTTCTTGTTGTTTTAACTGCTTGGCACGTTCCCGCTCTGCGTCATACTGGGTAGAATCGTATTCATAATTTTCCCAGTCCACATCCACGTTTTGTACTACCGTTTCAGCGAGGTCATGATTTTGTATTGAGTTCGTTTTGGTTTTCTTCGCCCATACATGCTCTGCATGCTGCATATAGAAAGTATCCACTTTCTCTACCTGTTCTTTCTGCACGGAAGTTAGCATCTGAGATTTTTTTAGCATCTTGGCTAAAGCGGCTATTTTGGTGTCAATCTGCGCCAGATCAACTTTGCTAAAGGCGTCACTGGCTAAGTGCTTCCACAGGGTATCAAGCTGTGCAAATAAAACCGTGTGTAACTCGCTATACACAGGTAAAAGCTTACTGCGTGTATAGTTTCGAATGTCGGCTTGCGCATTTTTCCATGCTGCCAGCTCTTGTTTTTGCTGTTCAATCTGATCAATTAAACGATTTAATTTTTTCTGCTGCGGGGAGCGCTCAACCTTAGGCAGTTGGCTCATTTTTATATCGTAAGACATCACAACAATGCACAGTAAAGCAGAAGATACTTCAGTGTAGCAGATCACTCCAATCTGCCACAGTCAAAGCCTCAATGTTAAAGTGCAACCACACGGTTACGCCCTTGCGCTTTAGCTTGGTACAAATGCTGGTCTGCACGGCGCATGGCGGTCTGTGCATCGCTATCTGTAACCTGAACCACACTCACCCCGATACTAATACTGATGGGATGCTGATCCAAAATTGGGGCTTGTTCGACAGTTTGTCGTAGATTTTCAGCCAAAACCATTGCACCTTCAAGCGTGGTCGTGGGTAACAACACCACAAACTCTTCACCACCATAACGAGCAACAAAGTCCGACTCACGGATGTTCGAGGACAACACCTGCGCCACCCCTTTTAAGACTCGATCACCCACCTCGTGCCCATACTGATCATTCACTTTTTTAAAGTAATCCACATCCAACAACAGCACCGCATAGCCCACGTGACTACGTGTAAACTGAGCGTATAAATAATCCAGATAATCGGTCAAAGCACGGCGGTTATATAGTCCTGTCAGTGCATCATGCCGTGCCAACTTTTCTAATTCTATATTGGCCGCTTTAAGTTCCTTTGTGCGTTCCTGAACCTTTTGCTCAAGCGTTGTATTGGCATCCATTAGCTGATGTTTTTGTGTCAACAGTGTGTCGGTCATACTATTTAATGACTGTGACAAGCCTTTAATTTCTCGAATACTGGTATTCGCCTCAAAGTAAACATCTTCACGTCCCTGCTCGACTGCATGCGCACTTTTTGCCAAGTTTTCAATTGGACGGCTAAAACGATTCGCTAAGCGATAAGTCACAAAAAGTAGCAGTAATGAAATCACAAAACCAATAGCTAAGATTTGATGTTGCAGTGACCGAACTTCTACCAAGGCTATCGAAACTGGCTGGCGAATCATGACATGCCAACCTAAGTTCATCTGTGTTTTTGAAAATACAGGAACATCCGTGGTGAGGTAGTTTTGTCCTTCTCCCCAGTCATGCACAAAGTAATTGCCATGTTGTTTACTAAAACTCGGAGGGTTCACCTGACCAATACTTTTAAACGGATACAGAATTTCACCCGCTTGGTTCACAATAAAGACTTCAATCCCACGTTGTGCGGCATTTTCAGACAATGAACTTTTCAGCACATGGCTTGCCCAGCTCCAGTCTGCATGCGCAGCCAAAACGCCATTTATTTTATGCGTCGTAGGGTCATAAATGGGAGTCGCAAAATCAATAAAACGCATCGGTTCATTCGGGTTAATGGCTTTGATTTTTTTGGCGAGCAGAACAGCCTTGTGTACATCGCCCAAATATACTCGCTTGGAACCGTGAATAAACCAATCCCGCTCAGATACATCTGCACCTTGCAATAAATGGTTTGCCGCAACTTCGACTTTACCTTCGGGGTTAGCAATCCCAAGCCATGCATAATATTGATATGATTTTTTAACTTGATCGAGTTGCTGTTGAACACGTGGATTATTAAAGTCTGCCTCAGCAATAAACGGTGATTGACTCAAAAGCACCATTTCCCGTTCACGTTCTGTCAACGAATTTGCCAAAGTATTACTGATACTCTTCGCAGCAATATATAAGGTTTGACCGCTGGATTTACTCATTTGAGCCGAAGCAGTTTTACCGATATATAAGGTAATACAGAGCCCCAAAGTAAACGCCAAACCAGCAAATAACACCATCAATCGATTACGAAATGAATCCATTTTTAGCATTTACCCCACTGCTCCTCAGTTTAAAGTGTTTCAGTCAACAACAAAACCTGCGCGATATTTCGACTCTTTCTCTGTGCTAAAGCGATGTTTTAGCAATACTTTGATATCGCTATCCATGTGAGCTTTTGAATCTTACCAATAGTTTTCGACCGCAATATTTCCTTCACCACGGCGGTTCATCGTCAAACCACGTGCTTTTAGGGCTTCTTTGGTGTCTTCGACCATTTGCGGGTTACCACACAGCATCACATGACTGGTTTCAGGGTTCAGGCTCAAACCGACTGCTTTTTCCAAGTCACCATTTTCAATCAGTACAGGTAAGCGGTCATGCAGTGGCGCATGTGGATCACGTGTAATAATCGGCACAAATTTAAAGCCTGTATGTCCTTCACCAAAGGTCTCTGCAATTTCTTGAATACGTGTTGCATACGCTAATTCAGAGGCTGTACGTACGCTATAAACCAGCGTAATGCTCTCGTACTTCGACCACGTCTCAAAGTCTTGCAACATCGAAATAAAAGGTGCAAGCCCTGTCCCTGTACCAAGTAGCCATAAGTCTTTTGGTAACGGCAACTGATAACGCGCCAAAGTCAAAAAACCGTACGGGATCTTTTCAAGGTAGATGTCATCATCGACTTTTAAGTGTTGTAAGTTCGAAGTAAATGCACCTTCAGGCACCACAATCGAGAAAAACTCTAAAGTTTCATCAAAGGGAGAAGACACCACCGAATACGCTCGAACCACCAATTCATCACCCACTTTGATGCCAATACGGGCAAATTGTCCTGCGGTAAACTTAAAATGTGCAGGTCGCGTCATGGTGAAGCTAAAAAGTGTATTGGTCCAACGGTGTACGGATAAAACCTTTTCTAGGCTAAATTTTTCAATTGACATGATTTCAGCGTGGCATCAAAGACGTTGCTCATGTTAGCATGACCACATAATTTGTTAATATTTTTTAAATGTTAA
Organism: Acinetobacter sp. P1332; assembly: GCF_044057475.1. Taxonomy (NCBI): domain Bacteria; kingdom Pseudomonadati; phylum Pseudomonadota; class Gammaproteobacteria; order Moraxellales; family Moraxellaceae; genus Acinetobacter; species Acinetobacter sp. P1332. The sequence goes on along the minus strand of NZ_CP171157.1, from coordinate 794,489 downwards.
GGCTATATTCATGCGCATGACTTTACGCCAGTTGGCGGTTTTTGTAGCAGTTGCTCAAGAAGGCACAGTAACCAAAGCCAGTGATGCGGTTCGACTCACCCAGAGTGCTGCGAGTATGGCTTTAGCAGATCTAGAGGACGGTTTAGGGGCTCCACTGTTTGACCGTCTAGGTAAGCGTCTTCAGCTCAATGATCTGGGTCGTTTCCTGCTGCCACAAGCTTTAGAAATTTTGGGTCGCTGTGATGCTTTCGAGCAAGCCGCTAAAGGTGAGTTACAAAGCATTGATTTACGTTTGGGTGCAACCCTGACCATCAGTGACTACCTCATGCCTGACCTGATGGCTGACTTCTTACAAATTCAACCTCAAGCCCATTTACAGCTGCAAGTTGGTAATACCCGTCAAATGATTGAGGCGGTGAATCAGTTCCAACTAGATTTGGCCCTGATTGAAGGCTCTTGTCACTTGCCGCAACTGCAATGTATTCACTGGCGTGACGATGAGTTAGCCGTCTGCTGTGCACCAGATCATCCTTTGGCGCAGTTAAATCGTACATTAACACCTGAAGACTTTAAATCGGTCGAGTGGATCTTGCGTGAAGAAGGTTCAGGTACGCGTGAAGTGTTTGATAATGCTATTTTAAAAGACTTGCCTGATGCCAATATCCGTCTGACCTTGGGTCATAATGAAGCAATTTTAAAAATCGTGGCAGGTGGTTTAGGGATGTCATGCATTTCAAAACTGGCAACGGAACCTTTGCGCGAAAAAGGCCAGTTGGTGGTGCTTGATACGCCGTTTTGGTCTCTCACACGTCCACTGTTCATGTTGGTGCATCGTCAGAAGTACCAAGGCCCAGGACTCAAAGCCTTTATGAAATTCTGCGAAAAATAAGTAAGTAAGTAAAAAGCACCCAAGGGTGCTTTTTTATTTCCCAAATTGGCGCTCACAAGGCTCACCATCATTGTTCCCATCCATTTGGGTATTTGGACAATTCCTTAAGAAGTAAACCGCTTCTTCATAAGAACGCATTTGGGAGCAATGGGTACGTCCATCGCATTTAAACTGTCCAGTGCTGACAGGTAAACGACCGTTTTGTTTATCAATACTTTCCGTTACGCGTTCAGAACGGGGTTGATTGGTCTGATGCAGACCTGCATCTAAATTACGCTTCCCTTGCTCAGATAGGATTTGATCGGGCAACTTTCCTAAAGCTTTACGCTGTTCTTCTACAATCTGTTGTTGCTCGAGCATCAACTGCTCAGCTTTACGCTGTTTTTCTGCACTATAATAACTTTGATATTTCCCATAGATCAAAAAGCCCAATGCCGCGACGATGATGATCCCAATCACGGTGATGATGGTACTTTTATGCCCTGCCTCATGGTAACGTGGTGAGGCTTGGGTACGTGCTTTTTTCTTATTTGGTGATGTCGTTGCTTTGCTTTCTGAGGACAGACCAAGCCGCTGGATATTGCCAGCCTTAAACTTGCCTTGGTCTTCTACAATCATAAACTGAAGTACTTCACCAATCTTGGGTTCAATGTTGTGCTGTGGCAAATCTTTGATATGAAAAAATACATCATCAATATCCCCTTCCACCTCAATGAAACCAAAACCACGGGAGGTACTAAAGCTTTTGATTTTTCCTTTCAGAAACATAATCTGCTCTATTCAACTGTATTTTTCGTATTGTAATCAATAAAAAAGAGGCTAAAAAGCCTCTTTGCTTCAAAATGCAAAGATTAATCTTTGCACGATTGAACTCTGAATCAACGCTGACTTAGCGTCTAAAATTAGACAATAAGTCTGTGGTAATCGATTTATTATGACTTGAGACTTTCGATTTCTTGGCTTTGGCAGAGTTGTCTTCAACCCGCTCAATTTTAATTGCTTTATAGCGATCGCCATTTTCAACCACATTAAACTTCACGCGTTCATTGCGTTTCGGCTCACCTGAGTCTGCAGGGAAATCCGAGATATGAAAAAATACGTCGCCTTCAGGTGAGGAAATAAAGCCAAAACCTTTGTCAGCGTTATATTGCTTAACTTTTCCTTGATATTGCTCGGCTTTCATAAACAGATCCTAATATGTACACGCTTTGTTGTAGTATATAAAAAAGAGGCTATAAAAGCCTCTTTTTGCTGGGGCTCAATCTTAATCTTTTTGAACTGAACCAAAGATTTTATCGCCCGCATCGCCTAGACCCGGCACGATATAACCATTGGCATTTAAGCCTTGGTCAATTGAAGCCGTGAAAATAGTGACATCTGGGTGCGCATCCAAAACACGTTTAATACCTTCAGGCGCCGCAACCAACACCATCACACGAATGTCTTTACAGCCACTTGCTTTCAATACATCAATCGCAGCAACCAATGAAGAACCCGTTGCAAGCATTGGGTCGATGATCATCGCTAAACGGTTTTGTACATCTGGAACTAATTTTTTGTAATAAGTACGTGCTTCAAGCGTTTCTTCATCACGCTCTAAACCCAGTACAGACACTTTTGCACTTGGAATCAGGTTTAAGAAACCATCTAACATGCCAATACCCGCACGTAAAATTGGCACAACCGTAATTTTTTTACCCACAATGCGATCTACCGTTACTTTACCATTCCAACCATCAATTTCATGGTCGCAAACAGGTAAATCTTTGGTCGCTTCATAGGTCAACAGCATGGTCACTTCTTGAGCCAACTCACGGAAGTTTTTAGTGCTGATATCTGCACGACGAAGAAGACCAAGCTTATGACGAATCAGTGGATGACGAATTTCATGGATAGCCACGGGAGAGCACCTAAAAGGTAAAATAAAATTCCTTACATTATAAAGCTTTTTATCGTGCGATAAAAACAAAAAAGCCCCCAATTGATGGAGGCTTTTTTGTTAAAACGAAACGTTTTTAAAAATTAGTGCTGTTGAGAAAGCATAAAGTGGATTGGAGATAGAATCTCTGACTGAAGTGCTAACTTGATAATTGGATCTGGATAGATACCAATCACAAGCACTGCTGCTGCAGCTAAAAGCACCATAATACCACCCACTTTTTGGCCCCAATGATCCACAGCGTCTACACGAGGTGCATCTGGTGGTGTCATGTACATAACAACCATCACACGGAGGTAGTAGTACAGACCAATACCAGAACCAACGATGATCATCGCAGCAAGGAACCAATGTTGAGTCGTTACTGCAGCCATGACCACAAGGAACTTACCAATGAAGCCCGCTGTCAAAGGAATACCCGCAAGCGATAGCATCATCACGGTTAACACCGCTGTCAACACTGGACGACGCCAGAATAAACCACGGTAGTCCGCTAGACTTTCTGCTTCGTCTACGTTGTTGTATGGGCTAGACATCAATGCAACCGCACCGAACGCACCAATCGTGGTTAACACATAAGTGATCACATAGACCGATACGTTACCAAGGCTTGCATAAGTCATGCTGATTAAACCAATCAACAAGTAACCAAAGTGCGCAATTGAAGAGTATGCCAAGATACGTTTCAAATTCACTTGTTTCACTGCAAGGAAGTTACCCACCAAGATCGATAACACCGCAATCACGGTTAAGATCGTCACGATTGAGTCAACAAGGATCGCACCTGAAGTAAGGATGTAACGTACAAACAGACCAATCGTTGCTACTTTTGCAGCTGTAGCAAGGAAAGTTGCGATCGGTGTTGGTGCACCTGCATAAACGTCTGGTGTCCATTTGTGGAATGGCGCTAAAGACAGTTTGAATGCCACAGCAAAAACGATCAGGCCTAAACCTAAAAGTACCATTGGCTGTTGGATATTTTGCATTAACGCTTGAACATTGTCATAGAACGACATTGATCCTGTGTACGCGTAAATATAAGCCATACCCATCAACAACATTGCTGAAGCTGTTGCTGAAAGCACCAAGTACTTCACCCCCGCTTCTAAAGACTTAGAACGTTGGTGTGTATAGGCCAATAAGCCATATACAGGAATCGACATCAACTCAAGGCTAATGAAGAACGATGCATAGTGAGAGCTTGCCACCATTAACATTGCACCAGTCACTGATGACAACATTAAGATATACAGTTCTTCACGGTTATCTTTATAGCTTTCAATATAGGCATGCGACAGAGTACAGCACGCCAAAGCAGCAATTAGAATAATTACTTGGTACAGCAAGGTGAACGCATCCACCATGAACATACCCATCACGTTCGCAGGTTTAAAAGCACCACCGAACATTGTGAATAGTACATATGCTGCTGCAAGGTTTAAGCCCACCACTGATGCTGTTGCAATTAAGTTATGGTTACGCTTAATTGCAGTAAGAATCATCACGACAATCGTTGTTAAAGCAACGATCATCACAGGAGCTAAAGGCATAAGCTCAGAAAATGACATTGTGAAGTTCATGACTTATTGCATCTCCACATTTTCGAGTTGAACAGTTGCTTGACTCGCAACGTCAACTACTTCTTGTACAGGAATGTAGCTGTTCGCTAACCACGCCATGCTTGAATTTGAAATATCAAGGAAGCTTTGTGGGTACAAACCAAGCCATAACAGACCGAAAGCACAGATTAACAAGATCACTACTTCACGTGCATTTAAGTCTTTCAATGGGTTGTTGTAGTGCTGCTGTTGTTCTTCGTTTGGCGTACCAAACAACGCTTTGTGGATCAGAATCAAGCCATAAAGACCTGCAAATACTAAGCTTACTGCTGCAAGAATAGTAAACACTGGGAATTTTGCATAAGAACCCATCAGGATCAGGAACTCACCAATGAAGTTACCTAGACCCGGAATACCTACAAGCGCCGCCACGAAGAACATGAGGAAGAATGCAAGATATGGGAACTGACCACGCATACCGCCCATCAAACGCATATCGCGCGTATGAACACGCTCGTACACTTGACCACACATAATGAACAATGCAGCAGATGATAGGCCATGTGCCAACATCATGATCATCAAACCTTGGAAGGTTAAGATGTTACCTGCGTAAATCGCAAGTAAAACAAAGCCCATGTGTGAAATTGACGTATACGCAAGTAAACGTTTCATATCGGTTTGCTGGAAAGCACACCAAGCACCGTAGAAGATACCGATTAAACCGAAAATGATCGCGATGTCTGCAAACTGTGAAGAAGCCGCTGGGAAGAATGGAATCACAAAACGTAGTAAACCATATGCAGCGGTCTTAATTAAGATACCTGCAAGGTCAACCGAACCTGCTGTAGGTGCTTGTGCATGCGCATCTGGTAACCAACCGTGTAATGGGAAAACTGGAAGTTTTACCGCAAAACCGACAAATAAACACAGCATGAATGCATAAGCAACGGTAGGTAATTCTTTGTCTAAAGTGTTGGCTACAGCTAATAAGTAGTTGTAATCAAAACCGATCATACCTGTCATCATGTAACCATAAACCACTAGGCCTAGGATACCGATCAACATAATAAGACCAGCGACTTGCGTATAGATAAAGAATTTGGTTGCAGCGTAAACACGTGATTTACCTTCTGCCCCTTTATGACCCCAAAGCGCGATCAAGAAGTAGATAGGTACAAGCATCATCTCCCAGAAGAAGAAGAACAAGAACATGTCAATCGCTAAGAATACACCGATCACACCACCCAAAGACCATAAAAGGTTTAAGTGGAAGAAACCAACATTCTTTTGAATTTCACCCCAAGAACAGCCGACAGCCAACACACCTAAAAGTGCCGTTAAGCCCACCATTAATAGAGATAGGCCATCCACCGCTAAATGGATGTTAATGCCTAAAGTTTGAATCCATGGCAACATGAATTCAGCAGACCACGATGGCACTTTCGCGCCAAGTTCGTAGTTAAATGTACCTGTTTGCCACAGCGCAAATGTTAAGCCCAAAGTAATGAGCATACCAATCAGCGCAATATAACGCGGCAGTTTGTCGTCGAGTTTGTCGACTAACCAACAAATAAAACCTGCAATGAACGGAACTAAGATCAGCGCGGGTAGAATCCAGTTGTTTGTGATTTCCATCTTATTTCCCCACGATCTGAGTTACGATCAAGACCATTAGTAATACAAAGATACCTAATGCCATGCTTGATGCGTAATCACGCAATGAACCCGTTTGACGTGAACTTGTGAAGCTATGACCACCTTTTACAAGTGCAGGCAAGACTAACCACAAACGATCAATTGGATCACGACCTAAAATCTTCGCAATAAGCAAATATGGTTTCACAAAAACGATGTCATAAAGCGCATCGAAGCCTAGTGCATTACGGCAAATGTTTGCAAGACCTGCACCCAATGACGTTTTAGCAAAGCCTTTCACTGCGCTATAAGCAAACGCAAACAAGACCACACCAATCACTAAACCAACCAATGCAATACCCACAGCAGTATATTCTGCGCTGTGCATACCATGTTCTAAAGCTTCAGGAATCACAAATGCTGGAATTTTTGCTGCATTTAAAATGCTTTCCACTGGTGCTTTAAGTGCCGCACCGACGAAAGTTGAAAGTACAGCAAGAATCGCCAAAGGACCCCAGAAAGTAATGCCTTTAATCGCATGATACGGTGTATTTTCTTTACCAAAGAACACAACCCAAATGAGACGGAATGTGTAAATCGACGTTAAGAATGCACCTGCTACACCCGCCCAGTACAATGAGTTATACACTGCGATTGATTCGCCTTGTACCCAAACTGCACCCAAGATCGCATCTTTCGAGAAGAAGCCCACGGTAATGAATGGAATCGCGGCCAATGCACCGCCACCAATGGCGAAACAAGCAAATAGGAATTTGTTCTTGTAGAACAAACCGCCCATCTTGAAGATGTTTTGTTCGTGGTGGTAAGCTAAAATCACGGCACCTGAAGACAAGAACAATAATGCCTTGAAGAATGCGTGAGTTAACATGTGGAACAAGCCTGCTTGGTAAGCTTCAGCACCCACTGCCATAAACATATAACCCAGCTGACTCATCGTTGAGTAAGCCAAAATACGTTTGATGTCGGTTTGAACCAATGCAGCAAAACCAGCCACTAACAACGTTACCGCACCTGTGATTGAGATAAACATCATCACTTCAGGTGCCATTTCAAACACGGTGTACATACGGCAGCACAGGTAAACACCTGCGGTTACCATCGTTGCAGCGTGGATCAATGCAGATACAGGTGTAGGACCTGCCATTGCATCGGCCAACCATGTTTGTAATGGGATCTGTGCAGATTTACCTGCTGCACCCAAGAACAACATCAGTGCTGTCCAAATGGTTAAAGATGAACTTTGTGTCATCACTGTTGGTGCAGCTGCAACCACTTCTGCAATGTTTAAAGTACCGAACTGTTGGTAAATTAAGAACAAAGCGATCAGTAAGAAAACATCACCAACACGTGTTACGGTAAATGCTTTAATTGCCGCAAAACCATTTGCAGGGTTTTGGTAGTAGTAACCAATCAGCAAGTAAGAGCATAGACCTACGCCTTCCCAACCTAAGAACAATAACGCTAAGTTATCGCCCAATACGAGCAGCAACATGCTAGCAACGAACAGGTTGAAATAAGAGAAGAAACGCGCGAAGTCTTCTTCACCACGCATATACCATGATGCAAAGATGTGAATAAGGAAACCGACACCCGTCACCATACCCATCATGAGCAGTGATAAACCGTCAAGATGTAAGCTAATGCCTGGGCTTAGATTGCCTACATTGAACCATGTCCAAAGATGTTGAACATAGGTCACTTTGCCGTTATTAACAAAGTCTAGACCAGCGATCAAAGCAACCAATGCAGAAAGGCCAACCGCCCCCACACCAATAATGGCAGCGACATTTTCAGGAAGTTTGTTACGACCTGCCGCTAAAAGGACAAAACCAATGAGCGGGAATAATACTGTTAAATATAAAAAACTCATCCGCGCATCTCACTAGCAGCATCCACATCCAAGTGATGGAAGCGATGGTAGAACTGAAGGACGATCGCAAGACCAATACAAGCCTCTGCCGCAGCAAGCGTTAAGATCAGAATAAACATGATTTGTCCGTCTGGTTGTACCCATGCACTACCAGCCAAAACAAACGCAAGCGCAGCTGCGTTCATCATGATTTCAAGGCTCATTAACATAAATAATAGATTGCGTCGCACCATCACACCGTAAAAACCCAGTGCAAAAAGAATGGTTGCAACAATCAAACCATGTTCTAAAGGGATGTTGCCCATTATTGTTTGTCCTCTTCTGCACCTGGTTCACGTTTGCCAAGATGGAATGCTGCAACCAACGCAGCAAGCAATAACATGGCAGCAACTTCAACCAATAATAAATAGTGAGTAAAGAGTGCTTGGCCAACGACTTTTGGACCCACAACTTCAGTACCCATAACAGGGCCAGCAGCTGTGTAGTCAGAGCCGAGCATCCACACCAACACCAAGCCCATTAAGAAGCTCATGAGTGCTGGATATGCCCAAGCAGACGATGTTAACCATTTACGTTCTTGTTCAACGGTGTGTTGACCAAGGTTTAACATCATCACTACGAATACGAATAACACCATGATCGCGCCTGCATAGACGATGATCTCAAGCGCGCCAGCAAATGGCGCACCTACGATCATAAACATGCCTGCAACCGCAAGAAGTGACACGATCAAGCTTAATAAAGCGTGTACAGGATTCGCGTTGGTCACAACACGAATCGTCGAAACGATGGCCACAAGTGCCATCAAATAAAATGGCCACATCATGGTAATAAGCTCCGTACATCAACTGGTGCGCTTTCACGCTGCGCTTGACCTTTGTCTTTTCCAGTTACAGCCATACCTGTTACACGGTAGAAGTTGTAATCTGGGTATTTACCAGGACCTGAAATGAGTAAATTTTCTTTCTCATATACCAAGTCTTGACGAACGTATTCACCCAACTCGAAATCTGGAGTCATTTGAATTGCAGTCGTCGGACATGCTTCTTCACACATACCGCAGAAAATACAACGTGAGAAGTTGATACGGAAAAACTCCGGATACCAACGACCATCTTCTTTTTCTGCTTTTTGTAGTGAAATACAGCCAACAGGACATGCAACTGCACATAAGTTACACGCAACACAACGTTCTTCACCATCTGGGTCACGTGTTAACACGATACGACCACGGAAACGTGGTGGAACAATTTGTTCGGCTGGCACTTCTGGGTAAAGAATGGTGTCACGTTTACGTGTCACGTGTGAGAAAACCATCCACAGTGAACGTACGATTGACCCGAACCCAGCTAGAATTTTATACATTTTATTCTCCCTGCCCTTACCACAGAATCACTGCGCCAGTAACTAATAAGTTAACTAACGCTAATGGTAAGCAAATCTTCCAACCAAAGTTCATCACTTGGTCATAACGCGGACGCATAAGTGAACCACGAGCCAAGACAAACATCATCACAAAGAATGCTGTTTTGATAATGAACCAGAATACTGGTGGAATGAACGGAATATCGATGTTAAATGGCGCTAACCAACCACCGAAGAATAGCGTGACGATCAATGCAGAGATCAGAACTACGTTGACATATTCTGCAACGAAGAACATCCCCCATTTCATACCGCCGTACTCGACGTGGTAACCTTCCGCCAATTCTTGTTCTGCTTCTGGTTGGTCAAATGGGTGACGGTGAGTTACCGCAACACCTGCAACCACGAAGATTAAGAAACCTAAGAACTGTGGGATGACAAACCATACATCTTTTTGTGCTTCTACAATTTCACGCATGTTGAATGAGCCTGCAATTGCAACCACACCCATCAATGAAATACCCAAGAACACTTCATACGAAATGGTTTGAGCTGCAGAGCGTAGACCACCAAGCAATGCATATTTGTTGTTTGATGACCAACCACCAAACAATACCGCATAGACTGCAATACCTGCCATTGCCATAAAGAACAATAGACCGATGCTCATGTCTGCAACACCTAAGTATGGTGATACAGGAATAACCATGAACGACATCACCGCTGTTGCCATGGCAACAGCAGGAGCTAAACGGAAAGTCAATTTGTCAGCAAACTTTGGTGTCCAGTCTTCTTTGAACATGATTTTCAACATGTCGGCAACGATCTGGAACATCCCCCCAGGACCTACACGGTTCGGACCATAACGGTCTTGCCATAAGCCCAGTAAACGACGCTCAATAAAAGACATCAACGCAGCGATGAGTACTACAACGAGTAAAATCACAATCGCTTGAATGACTGAGTAGGCAATTGGCCAGTTCTCAGCCCAAAGCGGCGTTTGACGGATTAATTCTTGTTGCATGAATTACGCTCCTACCGCGACTGATACAGGCTCAGCAAGTGAAACCGTAGGTGCAAGACCAACTGGATAACCAATATAACCTGTAGGTAAATAATCAATCACTTGAACTGGAAGTACGATCGAAGTCTCACCTGCTTTCACAGTGATTTTTTGACCATCTTGAACATTCAAACGAGTTGCATCTTGCTCACCCACTGCAAAGACCGCTTCAGGAATACGCGATTCCATAGCAGGTGTTTTCACAGTAAATTCACCAGAAGCAAAAATGTGATGCATCGGCACTAAACGGAAGCTTTCAGGGTTTGCAACGATAACTGCTGGAGCAACGAAAGTACGTGCTGGGCGCTTCGCTAAACGATCGAATAAACGCACACCCGAATCACCACCTTTTAAGTGACCACCCACGTTATCTTGGAATTTATTCCAAGCTTGCGGTGAGTTCCAACCTGCTGACCATGCAAATGGTACCAGTGGAGACGGAGTCTGGTTCCCGACATAACCTTCCATAGAGAATGTTAATGCCGAGTCGATATCTGTCGGTTGTTTCGGTTCATGCACGTTCAATGGTGCACGCATAGAGGTACGACCAGAGTAACGACGCGGTTCACGCGCAACTTTCAAACCATGGACACGGAAGCCCGCATCTGGAGCCACATCTTGAATCGCAGCAAGTGCAGGTACGTTTTTCGCAACTGACTCAATCACATCATCAAGCAAGGTCCAAGAAATCGCTTTGCCCTTCACGCCGGTTTCAATGGCATGTAACCAGCGCCAAGATTCTTTGATCGCCAGTTCAGGTTTGTAGTAGCTAGGGTCATACACTTGGTAGAACCGTTGTGCACGGCCTTCTTGAGAGACAACCGTACCATCACCTTCAGCAAATGACGCAGCAGAAAGTACGATATCCGCTTTCTTCACAGTTTCAGTTTCAGAGTGATCTAGAACAATCACGTCTTTACCAGAAAGTGCTGCTTCAACTTGTACCGCTGGCAAACGACGGAATAGATCATTTTCAACGATCACAACCGTGTCATAATCTTGTGCAAATGCTTGCTCTAAGCTTTGTCCACCGAAGATTGCTAAGCCCATAGAGTTCACTTCAGGAACCGTCAAGCTTAAGCCAGCATTTCCACCAAGGTTTTGCGCAACTTGTGCAGCAGCTTCCATGATTGATGCGTCTTGTAAACTTGTACCTGAAATGATCAGTGGTTTCTTCGCCGCTTTCAATGTATCTGCAATGTTCTGAGCAAATGCTTTCGCATCATCCGCTAGACCAAGAATTGCATCACCTTTTACTGCTGCAGCAACGGCAAAACCTAAACGAGCGATATCGTTTGGAGAAGCAACCACTTCACCTGCTGCAACATCAGCTAAGCGTGTTTGCGTTGCAGCGAGGATGAAAATCGGTGATTTCGCATCTTGAGCAATACGTTGTAGCGGCTCTGCTAACCAGTCTTGAGTACGACGTTCCGCAGCCATTTCTTTGGCTTTGTTTTTCGCCGCTTGACGAACAGACAACGCCATACGTGGCGCAGTTTGCGTTAAGTCTTCACCCAAAATAAGCACAGCATCATAGCTTTCGATTTCACGCATACCCGGGTTATATACACCTTCGGTTTGCATAATCGATGCAGCCAATTCAACCAAGTTTTGCTCTTTTTGAGACAGCCCCGTTGAATAGTTCTCTTGACCAACTAATTCGCGAAGCGCGAAGTTCGACTCAAGTGATGCACGTGGAGAACCAATACCCAAAACTTTTTTGCCTTGGATATTTGCAATAACGGTATCTAATGCCTGATCTACAGAAACTGTAGTTGCTTCAGCACCATCACGGAACTGCGGTTGACGTGGACGATCTGCACGGTTCACATAACCTGTACCAAAACGACCTTTATCACAAAGGAAGTATTGGTTCACTTCACCGTTGAAACGGTTTTCGACACGACGAAGTTCGCCATAACGCTCACCCGGAGAAATGTTACAACCCGAAGAACAGCCTTGGCATACGCTTGGCGCATACTGCATGTCCCACTTACGGTTATAGCGTTCTGAGTGAGTTTTGTCGGTGAATACACCTGTCGGACATACTTCAGTCAAGTTACCCGAGAATTCAGACTCTAAAGTGCCTGACTCAGGGCGACCAAAGTAAACACGTGACGCGCTTGCGTACACACCAAAGTCAGTACCACCCGCATAGTCGTTGTAGTAACGAACACAACGGTAACATGCGATACAACGGTTCATTTCGTGTGAAATGAATGAGCCCAGCTCTTGGTTGTAGTGTGTACGTTTAGTGAAACGGTAACGACGACGGTCGTGTTGAGTCATCACGGTCATATCTTGTAAATGACAGTGCCCACCTTCTTCACAGACTGGACAGTCGTGTGGGTGATTCGTCATCAAGAACTCAACAATTGACGCACGGAAGTCTTTCGCTTCTTTGTCTTCAATCGAGATGTAGGTATTGTCAGATGCAGGTGTCATACATGACATGACTAAACGGCCACGCGTATCTTCAGGATTCGCGTATTGAGTCACGGCACATTGACGGCAAGAACCGACAGAACCTAAGGATGGATGCCAACAAAAGTACGGGATATCAATACCCAAAGACAAACATGCTTGCAGCAAGTTCTCTGAGCCATTGACTTCGTACGATTTGCCATCGACATGAATTGTAGCCATAGTCGAATTCCTTAAGCTTGTTCTACGTTGCTAGTTTGCGCAGCAGCATTCACTACTTTTGCTTCAAACTCGCCACGGAAATATTTGAGTGCACCCATCAACGGTTCCATTGCACCTGGAGCATGCGCACAGAAAGTCTTACCAATCCAAAGCTTACGAGTAAGTTCTTGTAAGTGATCGATATCTTCTTTCTTACCTGTGCCATCTTCCAATGCTTTCAGTGCTTTCACCGCCCACGGTAAACCATCACGACAAGGCGTACAGAAACCACATGACTCACGTGCAAAGAATTCTTCTAAGTTACGAGTCGCTGAAACCATACATTGCGTTTCATCAACCACCATCAGCAAACACGTACCTAAACGTGAACCTGCTTTCATGATGCTCTCAGCATCCATCGGTAGATCAATGTGTTCAGCAGCCAAGAAGTCTGTAGACGCACCACCCGGTAACCATGCTTTAAGCTTCAAGCCATCACGCATACCGCCCGCATAGTCTTCAATGACTTCACGCGCAGTTGTACCAAATGGAAGCTCCCAAAGACCTGGGAATTTCACCTTGCCAGATGCACCATAGATTTTTGTGCCTGGATCTTTCGACTTACCCGCAGATAAACCGATATACCACTCAGGGCCACGCAACATGATTGCTGGTAAGTTGTTGTAGGTCTCTACATTGTTAACAATCGTAGGACGACCCCAAGCACCTGCAACTTGTGGGAATGGCGGTTTCGTACGTGGGTTTGCACGGCGACCTTCAAGCGAGTTAATCAATGCAGTTTCTTCACCACAGATATAACGACCCGCACCCGTGTGCACATGCAACTCGAAGTTCCAGCCAGTTCCAAGGATGTTTTCGCCCAAGTAACCTTTGGCACGAACTTGCTCAAGCGCTTCATTTAAGTAAGCAGCTGCTTCAATGTACTCGCCACGAATGAAGATATAACCATGGGTTGCTTCTAACGTATACGCTGCAATCAACATCCCTTCGATCAATTGGTGAGGAAGTTTTTCCATCAACAAACGGTCTTTAAAGGTCCCTGGTTCCATCTCATCGGCATTACAAATCAGGTAACGTGGACCTGAGTTGTCATTTGGCGCCATCAAAGACCATTTGATCCCTGCTGGGAAGCCTGCACCACCACGACCTTTTACGGTCGCAGCTTTAATCACTTCAAGCACATCTTTCGGCGGCATGGTGATTGCTTTTTTCAGACCCGCGTAACCTTCAAGCGCTTCGTAATCATCGGCATTACGAACGTGCTCTTGTTTACTCAAACGCCAAGTTAATGGATGCGTTTCTGGGTTACCTTCGCCATAAATTGGTTTTGGTTCGGTATTCATACATACTTCTCCAATAACTGTTTCACTGAAGAAACTTCAACCAAACCGTGAGTGTCTTCATTCACCATCAAGGTTGGGCCTTTGTCACAGTTACCTAAGCAGCAAATCGGCAGCAAAGTAAAACGACCATCAGCAGTCGTTTGACCAAACTGAATGCCTAGCTCGCGCTGAAAAGCTTCTGCTAAAGTTTCCGCACCCATCAAGAAACACGCAATCGAGTCACAAAGTAAAATGACGTTACGACCCACGGGTTGACGGTAAATACGGTTATAGAAAGTTGCAACACCTTCCAAATCAGCAACACTGATTGTCAATAACTGAGCAATGGCGTTTAGCTGCGCGTCATCTACCCAGCCATTACGGCGTTGTACACACTTCAAAGCATCCAAAGATGCTGCACGTGGGTACGGGTAGTGACCAATGTGATGTTCAATTTCGTGGATTTCGTCCGCAGTCAAAATCCCTTCAACATTCACGCGTGGCTTTTTATCAGTCAAAATCATCATAATGCGTTTACCCCTTAGCGATCCACGTCAGCCATAACGACGTCAATTGTCGCTAAATAAATGATCAAGTCAGATACCAGACTGCCATTAATCACAGAAGGCATTTGCTGTAAATGCGTGAAAGTCGGTGTACGAATACGGGTACGATAACTCATCGTTGACTTGTCTGAAGTCAAGTAGTAGTTCGACGCACCTTTGACCACTTCCGCCATTACAGATGCTTCACCTGCAGGCATTACAGGACCCCAAGATACGCTTAAGAAGTGCGTAATCAAGGTTTCAATATCTTGTAAAGTCTTGTCTTTTGGTGGTGGAACAGCCAATGGATGGTCTGCTTTGTATGCACCAGAAGGCATGTTGTCTAAACATTGCTTCACGATTTTGAGTGATTCTTCAATTTCACGGAAGTGAACAAGAACACGCGCATACGCATCGCCTTCGTACTCAAGTGGCACATCGAAGTCGTAGTTTTCATAGCCACTGTATGGGCGATATTTACGAACGTCGAAGTCAATACCTGTTGCACGTAGACCAGTACCAGTTACACCCCAAGCCAACGCAGATTTCGCGTCATATTGAGCCACGTTACGCGTACGACCTACAAATACAGAGTTTTTCAGCGCCGCTGTGTAGTATTCATTCATACGCTTCGGCATCCAATCTAGGATTTCACGTATCAGATGCTGCCAGTTGTTTGGTAAGTCATGCGCTGTACCACCGATACGGAACCATGCTGGATGCATACGGTAACCGGTGATTGCTTCAATCGCATCATAGATTTTTTGACGATCCGCAAACATGTAGAAGACTGGCGTCATACCGCCGGCATCTTGAATCGCAGTACCGATATACAATAAGTGGTTATTGATACGGAACAATTCAGACATCATGACACGGATACATTGCGCGCGGTCAGGTACAGTAATACCCGCCATTTGCTCCACACCCATCACATAAGGCATGTTTTGCGCACAACCACCTAAGTAGTCCACACGGTCGGTATAAGGAATGAATGAATGCCAAGTTTGACGTTCAGCCATCTTTTCCACACCACGGTGGTGATAACCGATATCAGGCACACAGTCTTTCACTTCTTCACCATCCAACTGCAAAATGACACGGAAAGCACCGTGCGCAGATGGGTGGTTCGGACCTAAGTTCAAGAACATGAAGTCTTCGTCGTCATTACCGCGCTTCATACCCCAATCTTCAGGTACGAAACGAAGGTGTTCCTGTTCGTAATCCTGCTTCGCTTGGTTCTGCATATACGGTGTATATTCAGTGGCACGTGCAGAGTATTCTTTACGAAGTGGGTGACCTTCCCAATAGGTTGGCAACAAAATACGACGGAGCATTGGATGCCCTTCGAAATTGATCCCGAACATATCGTAAGCTTCACGCTCGTACCAGTTGGCATTTGGCCAAATATTGGTTGCAGTTGGAAGATTTACATCATTTTCACTCAATGCAACTTTGATACGAATATCACTATTACGCTCAAGCGATAATAAGTGATAGAACACAGTAAAGTCAGACGCAGGCAAACCGTCGCGGTGTGTACGTAAACGTTCATCTACCGCAGACAAGTCAAACAACATCACGTATGGACGTGACACTGTACGCAAGAACATTAAAACTTCTTGTACGCGCGCGCGCTCAACCCAGACTGTTGGAAAGTCTTCAAAAGTCGTTTGCACATAGAAGTTCTCGCCAAATTTGGTTTTGAGCTCTTCTACAATTGCAAATGCTGGGCGTGAATCAACTTGCGCTGACTCTGGCATAGCGTTTTCAGTTTCAGCCATTGGCTTGGCTTCCTATTTAATACAAATTCATTCAACCTAAACGACAACTACACCCAGACCGGGTGCATCAAAACAACTGTCGTTTAAATTATTTAATTTCATCCATAGAGCGTAAGTTTTTCACTGCAATACGTTCAGCATTCTTACGGTCACGTTCTGGCATCATCTTTGGCTTATACACTGGCTTAAGATCATCACCAATCACGGCAGAAAGTGGACGGCGCTCTAATTGAATTTGGTCTTGTAACAACATTAATGCTTGGATTAATGCTTCTGGACGGGGTGGGCAACCTGGAATATAAACATCGACTGGGATGATTTTATCCACACCTTGTACAACTGAATAAATATCGTACATACCGCCAGAGTTTGCACATGCGCCCATTGAAATAACCCACTTCGGTTCCAACATTTGTTCATATAAACGTTGAATAACTGGAGCCATTTTGACGAAACATGTACCTGCAACAATCATCAAGTCAGCCTGACGAGGTGAAGCACGGATTACTTCGGCACCGAAACGCGACAAGTCATGCACGCCTGTTAAAGTCGTTGCATACTCTACGTAGCAGCAAGATGTACCAAAGTTAAACGGCCAAACTGAGTTCTTACGACCCCAATTCACTGCTGTATGTGCCACATCCTCTAAACGAGTCATGAACACATTTTTATTCACTTCTTCTTCAAGCGGATCCGTTACGATTTGACGCTCTTGAAGTGGATATTGATCAGCATCCGGATTCGCACGGGTTAATGTATATTTCATCCCGAGTTACTCCTTATCAGACGATTTAGCCGGTGACTTATCTTTCACACGACCAGATGATTGAGCTGGGATTTGACCTGTAGGGTCCATAACCAACTCTTCAATTGAATTAAAGCGAGTGATTTCTGCAAGATTCATATTTGGAGAACCAACTTTAGGTTTAATCCCTGCTGCTTTACGTTTGTCAGAAGGCGACCAGTTAAGCGCACCGGTAGACAACTCATAAACCAAACCAACGAGTAAAACTAAAATAAATACTGCTGCAGTGGTGAAACCCACCCAACCTACTTCACGAACCGATGTAGCCCATGCGTAAAGGTAAAGCGCCTCCAAGTCGAATACGACGAAGAAGATTGCAACTAAATAGAACTTTGCTGACAGGCGGATACGTGCACCACCAGCACCAACCACACCTGATTCAAATTGCTCTTGCTTTGCACGGCCCCATGACTTACCCCCAAGGAGTAATGGGACAGTGAGCATAAAGACGCAAAGAAATGTAACGCCGATCACGAAGGCAATAATTGCCCATTCGTATGGAGTAATGGCACTCATGCGGGGATAACTCCTGGCAGGCCTAATTTATTAACAAAGAATGCATGTATTGGCCTTCAAATACACCAAACACAAAATTAATCCCGCCAATTGTACCCGATTGCTGACGTAAGTTGCTAGCTTATAGACCTTCGTCTTTAGGATGATTTCTCTTCGTTTTTTGAGATTTTTTCGATGAAAGCCCTTTTATTTCGAAACCAATCGCTTTATCTAATAAAACACTACTATTCTATTATTTTTCCAAATTTTGACATTCAAACAAAGCCTATAAACCATTTTTCAACCTCATTCCGATAACAATCACACAATCAGCAGTTTAAAAAACTAAGCTCAACAACCGCTCCATTTTGTTTATTTAAAAAGTACAAAAGTAGATTAAGTCACTCATATTTTTTGTATTTTTTTGCAAATCACTCCAATCAATTAATGCACTTGGCTTTTTCTTGTGCTATTGATATAGACAACCAACAACAAAGAATAAGGAGCACCACATGAGTCTGGAATTCACCCATAAACCTAACTATTTTTTATTTGCCCAGTTGCTTATTCGCCATGTTGAAACTTATGTTCGTAAACACCCCGATGCCAATAATGCCATCTTTGATTTACGCGACATTTATGAGCTTTTTCGCCAAGACAAAGCTTCAGCCACCACCAACCTTGATGGCATTATGAATATTGTGGATGAATATAAAATTGAAACGATTAATGGTGATCAGAAGCTCATTAGCCGTTATGGCATAGACACCCAAAATAACTCATTATTGATTGACTTTAATGCAGATGCGCTTGAAAGCCTAAAACAAGGCAAGCAGATTATTTCTCCCGATGCCAGCATCCAAGAATAAGTCAGCATTGAAAATAAAAAAGCACCGAATTTCGGTGCTTTTTTATTTTCAATGCTTAGCTTTTTGAGTCTGTATTATCTTTAACACTATACTTCTTTTTAGACTTACTAAAGCGATGTGCCGGCCATGTCATGGTAAAACGTGCACCACCGAGGCTTGGACTCTGATCCACTTTAACGCTACCACCAAACCAATAGGCAATTCGGCTCACAATCGACAAACCCAAACCATAGCCACCCGATGCTCGAGTCCGGCTATCATCCAAACGTGCAAAGGCTTCAAAAACGCGCTCTCGCTCGTCTTCTGGAATACCGGGCCCATCATCTTCAACACAAACATAGGCCATACCGCTGTCATTAATACCACCACTGACCAGCACCTGATGGTCGCCATAACGAACTGCATTACCAACCAAATTCTGCACCACGCGGTGTAAATAACGACGTTCAGCCTCAACCGTTAAGGTTAAAGGAGGAGCATTTAAATGAATTTCTTTCTGGGTTTTTAGTGCTTCCGTCTCAACCACCACCTGATCTAAGACTTCAAACAATACAATGTTTTCAATATCAAGTGATGGTGTGCCCTGCTCCAACTTGGCGTAGGTCATGATTTCATCAATTAAGGTATTTAAAGCCTCAATGTCTTTATCAATCATATCGACTTGTTGAAGACGGTATTCATAATCATCTTCTTCAGCCAGCATTTCCATACCAAAACGAATCCGAGCAACGGGCGTACGAAGCTCATGCGATACCGCACGCATCAGCTCGCGCTGCGCCTCGATGAGTCGCTGAATATGGTCTGACATGCTGTTATAGCTATTGGCTAGACTGGCCATCTCATCCGTGCCGTCGACAGGCAAACGTAGGGTCATATCGCCTGCCTTCATACGATTTAAACCGTAATTGACCTCACGCAGTTTACGCTGCATCGGTACAAGCAAGCCATAGACCCCCAAACTGAGTACAAAAAGGCTCAACAAGGTAATCCCTGCTGCGAGCTGAAACGGCATCCAGTTGAAAATAGGCACAGGCCCCAATACCAAAACCTTGCTCGGTGAACTAGGTAAAGGTGGAGACACAATAGAAATGGTGGTACCACGCACAGAAGCACTATCACGATATAAGATCACGCTATGATCTAAACGCAAACGACCAATCTGCTCAGACTCTAAAGCCAGATTTTGTACTTCTTCAATCTGCACAGGATAAGAGAAATGTTTCTGTACTTTTTCCAAGTACTCTTCTTCTTGACCTGGGTAATACACCAAATAATCTAGGATAAAAATCGGGAGTGCTTTCATTTGCAGCTCACCAATTTTATCTACTTTAATATACAGTAAATGATTCGGATCATCTTTTAGACCAATGATCAAGTACGCCACTTGCGTTTGCGCATCATAACGCACAGCCGCTTTACGCTCACTGATCCGTTTTAACTCTGCACGACTCAAATCAACCTTATTGGCAGGGATCATATTAATCGGCAGCTCAAGCAAATCTGAAGCATCTGAAATCCAGTCTGCTTTTTGCTGTGCATTGGTCTGACGGGATACACCTTCACTAATAATAAAGGAAATCCCGTCCGTCAAAGACTCGCGATATTCTTGCACTCGCTGATAGTTAATAATTTGTACAAGCAAATATCCCATGAGGGCAACAATAGCGACTAGCACTACCAGCCCAGCATAGATACGCAAGAATATACTGTGTTTGAACACTAAAAATGTCCCGTTTTAACGAATCAAATAAACGGCTTAAAGACCATTGGTTTCTTTTACAAATAAGTAGCCTTTACTACGTACCGTTTTAATACGCTTTGGATTTTCAGGATCATCACCAATTTTTGGACGAATACGCGAAATACGCACATCAATTGAACGGTCTTGACCGTCATATTCAATACCACGTAAACGCTCGAAAATGTCTTCGCGAGAAAGAATGCGTCCTGCATTTGAAGCCAGCAACCACAATAAGTCATATTCAGCACTGGTAAAGTCAACCAACTCACCATTTAAAGTCACTGAACGACCACCGTTATCGATCACCAGATCATCAAATTCGATACGCTGTGCAACTTCATCTTCAGGCGCTTTGTCAGTACGACGTAATAAAGCACGAATACGTGCAAGTAAAACACGTGGCTGAACTGGTTTTGCCACATAGTCATCTGCACCCATTTCTAGACCAAGCACTTGATCCATATCTTCGGTACGTGCAGTCAACATCAAAATCGGTTGGTGATAATGTGGACGAACTTCACGGCAAATGGTTAAACCATCTGCACCAGGAAGCATCACATCTAACACCACCATATCAGGTTGTTCTGCAATAATACGGCGAATGGCACGGTTACCATCGGGTTCTACCCCAACCTCAAGACCATTACGGATTAGGTATTCTTGAGTTAAGCGAGCTAGACGCTCATCGTCTTCTACGATTAAAATTTTTGGTAACTTTTCTTCTTGGCTCATGGAGTGCCCCTTTATTTTGACGACTTAACGTATCCTTTAAAATCCAAGGGATACGCTCTGATATATTTTGCAATATACACACGTTTACATTGTAAACAAGATCTTGTTCACCAAACTGATACATCAAAGTAGCATTTTGTTATACATTTTTTTAGCCTCCAAATGAGCGCTTTCTCGCGTTTGCTGTATATCCAACCAAAGCAAAAGAAACGTTTCTTTACAAAATGGCTATTTTTCATACCAAGTCACTGTTTGAACAGTTTATAACTCACTCATTCGTCTGTTTTGAACTTATCCACAATGTTATCTATAAGCACTTAAACCGAGCTTTGTTATGCTATCGCCTTGTCTAATAAGGCTTAATACAAGAATCATAAAAAAGGGATCTTTTTGAGATCTTTTCGAGACCAGATCGATCAAAATATTTAATAAAATGTCAATATTGATCTACCCTGAATTTTCCCGTATCTTGTGTTCAATTAATTTTTAAACCACTAGGTCTTGTGTTTAAACCTCAAACACTGTGGCATAAAAACTGCCCAGTTCAAACGGTCCATAGACATAAAAATAGATGACAAAATGGAGCTATGCTAGCATGAGCGTATCGAATTCAACCCCTGGTCAAATTCAGGTGATTAAACGCACTGGAGATGTTGCCAGCTTTGACGCAGAAAAAATCTCTGTTGCCATTGGTAAGGCATTTTTGGCTGTTGAAGGCCAACAAAGTGCTGACTCAAGCCGCATCCACGATCGTATTTCTCAACTTACCGAGATGGTATTAAATACGTTCAGTCGCCGCCTACCTTCTGGCGGTACAATTCACATCGAAGAAATCCAAGACCAAGTTGAACTTGCGCTAATGCGTACAGGTGAACAGAAAGTTGCTCGTGCGTATGTCATCTACCGCGATCAACGTGCTGATGCACGTAAACAAGCAGGTGAAAACCATCACCCAACCTTACAAATCACTGACGCCAATGGTCAGCTTCAACCGCTTGACATGCGTAAGCTCGAAGCGACTGTAACAAAAGCGGCTGAAGGTTTAGAAGGCATCAATGTTCAAGCGATCATCGATGAAACCATTAAAAACCTTTACAACGGTGTAAAAGCGTCTGACATCGCAACCACGATGATGATGGCAACACGTACCCGTATCGAACAAGAACCAAACTATACCTACGTGACAGCTCGCCTACTTCGTGATGAATTGGTCGCAAC
This sequence comes from Acinetobacter sp. P1332, assembly GCF_044057475.1. Lineage (NCBI taxonomy): Bacteria > Pseudomonadati > Pseudomonadota > Gammaproteobacteria > Moraxellales > Moraxellaceae > Acinetobacter > Acinetobacter sp. P1332. The sequence goes on along the minus strand of NZ_CP171157.1, from coordinate 771,988 downwards.
TGGTTTAACTTTCCTTGGCTTGTCTGAAGACACAGCTGAAGGCGATGCTTTAGAAACTTTCCTGAAGAAAGGTATTGAGCTAGACCTACTTTCACCAGAGCTTCTTAACTTTGACCTTGCGAAATTGGCCGCAGCGATTCAACCAGAACGCTCAAACCAATTTACGTACTTAGGTCTACAAACATTATTTGACCGTTACTTCATCCACTCAGATGGCGTACGTTTCGAATTACCACAATTATTCTTCATGCGTGTTTCGATGGGTCTTTCACTCAACGAAGCAAACCGTGAAGAACGTGCAATCGAGTTCTACAACTTATTGTCGAGCTTCGATTACATGGCGTCTACGCCTACCCTGTTTAACTCAGGTACGCTACGTCCACAGTTGTCTAGTTGTTATTTAACGACCATTGATGATGACCTATATGACATTTATGGCGCTATGCGTGATAACGCAATGCTATCTAAATGGGCAGGCGGTTTAGGTAATGACTGGACGCCAGTTCGTGCCTTGAACTCATATATCAAAGGTACAAACGGTAAGTCACAAGGTGTAGTTCCATTCCTTAAAGTGGCGAACGATACTGCTGTTGCAGTTAACCAAGGTGGTAAGCGTAAAGGTGCTGTGTGTGCATACCTTGAAACTTGGCACTTGGACATCGAAGAGTTCCTAGAGCTACGTAAAAATACTGGTGATGACCGTCGCCGTACGCATGACATGAACACAGCAAACTGGGTTCCTGACTTATTTATGCAACGTGTTTTTGAAGATGCTGAATGGACCCTGTTCACGCCGTCTGAAACACCAGACCTACACGACTTAATGGGTGCAGAGTTCGCTGAGCGTTATGCACACTATGAAGCAATTGCGAAAGAAACAAACATGTTGCACAAGAAAATCCGTGCAAAAGATTTGTGGCGCAAAATGCTGTCGATGTTGTTTGAAACAGGTCACCCGTGGATCACATTCAAAGACGTATGTAACTTACGTTCACCACAACAACACGTTGGTGTAGTTCACTCATCTAACTTGTGTACAGAAATCACATTAAATACAAGCAAAGATGAAATTGCGGTATGTAACTTAGGTTCAATCAACCTTGTACAACACGTTCAAGGTGGTGTGTTAGACCGTGAAAAGCTTGCACGTACAGTAAAAACAGCGGTTCGTATGCTCGATAACGTAATCGACATTAACTACTATGCTGTGCCACAAGCGAAAAACTCGAACTTGAAACACCGCCCAGTGGGTATGGGTATCATGGGCTTCCAAGATGCGCTGTATGAAATGCAACTCGCTTATGGTTCTGATGCAGCAGTAGACTTTGCTGATGAATCGATGGAAGTGATCAGCTACTACGCAATTTCAACATCAAGTGATTTGGCTGTTGAACGTGGTACTTATGAGACATTCAAAGGTTCACTGTGGGATCAAGGTATCCTGCCAATTGACTCGCTAGACCTTGTTGCAAAAACACGTCCTGAACGTATGTTTGAAGTTGACCGCACTCAACGTTTGGACTGGGACACTTTACGTGCCAAAGTTCAAAAAGACGGTATGCGTAACTCAAACGTGATGGCCATTGCACCGACTGCAACCATTTCGAACATTTGTGGTGTGTCTCAATCGATTGAGCCAACATTCCAAAACTTATATGTAAAATCGAACCTATCAGGCGAATTCACAGTGATCAACCCGTACCTAGTACGTGCGTTGAAAGACCGTGGTCTGTGGGACTCTGTGATGGTGAATGATCTGAAACACTTCGAAGGTTCAGTTCAAAAGATTTCTCGTATTCCTGAAGAGCTTAAAGCAATCTTCGCGACGGCATTTGAAGTTGAGCCACGCTGGATTGTGGATGCTGCATCACGTCGTCAAAAATGGATCGATCAAGCGCAGTCTTTAAACCTTTACATCTCTGGTGCAAACGGTAAGAAACTGGACTTGACCTATAAAATGGCTTGGTTACGTGGTCTGAAAACGACGTATTACCTCCGAGCTTTAGGTGCAACTTCTGCTGAGAAATCAACCATTAACACGGGTGCATTGAATGCAGTAAAACCTGCAACTGTAACGGCAGCGCCTGTTGCAGCAGTTGCTCAGGAAGTTAAACCAGAAGTGGTTGCTGAAGATGAAGGCTTCGGTCAAGCAGCTCCAGTGCCAATGGCGTGTTCAATTGACAATCCAGACTGTGAGGCTTGTCAGTAATAACCTCCCCTAACCCCTCCTAAAAGGAGGGGAATTACACCAAACTTATTGAGGTGTGAAAGTCCCTCTTTTAAAAGAGGGATTTAGGGAGATTAAAAAATTAAAGACAACCTAGGAAATCACCATGCTTCATATGACTCATAACTATATGTTAGGTCTTGCGACCTTGGTGATTTCCTTTGTGGTTTTGTTTTATATGCCGATTGCCTACTTTTGGGTAAAAGCAAACCAAAACAAAAAGCGAAAGCAAAATAAGTCGTGAGAATCGCGTTCTATGCACAGTTTTAGAACAATGATTGGCAAAACTTAATTTTGCTTTCACAAATTAAGCGTATAGTAAGACATCTCAGCACTGCTGGATGTCGATAAAAGATATAAAGCAACGTAGAGAGAATTGATATGTCTATCCTAAGTTGGGACGATTTCGAAGATGATTCGCAAAAACCGGCTGCACCTGAACACAAGTCTGCGCCCGTCGAACCGCAAAAAGCGGCTAATCCGCAGATGGTATCTGCTGCAGAGCAACCACAGAAGAATGTGGCAACTGCACAACCCGCTTCAACCGCTCGAAGCCGATCAACAAATCCAGCCGATCCGTTGGCAAGAGCATCTAACGCCTTAGAAAGCTTAGATGTTGCTCCAGGTCTAGAAGAACTAGAAATGGGTGCACAACGTGTACAAGTTGACGACAAAGCCATGATTAACTGTCGTGCGGACTTAAACCAACTTGTACCGTTCAAATACGAATGGGCTTGGCAAAAATATCTAGACGGTTGTGCAAACCACTGGATGCCACAAGAAGTCAACATGAACCATGACATCGCGCTCTGGAAGTCTGAAAATGGCTTAACTGAAGACGAACGTACCATTGTTATGCGCTCTCTTGGTTTCTTCTCTACAGCAGATTCATTGGTTGCAAACAACTTGGTGTTGGCGATTTACCGTCACATTACCAACCCTGAATGCCGTCAGTACATTTTGCGTCAAGCGTTTGAAGAAGCTATTCATACTCACGCTTACCAATACTGTATCGAATCTTTAGGTATGGACGAAGGCGAAGTCTTCAACATGTATCGCGAAGTTCCATCAGTTGCGCGTAAAGCAGCTTGGGGCTTGAAATATACGCAGTCTTTAAGTGATCCTACTTTCCAAACTGGTACACCTGAAAACGACCAAATTTTGCTTCGCAACTTGATCGCGTTCTACTGTGTCCTTGAAGGGATCTTCTTCTACTGTGGTTTCAGCCAAATCTTGTCGATGGGCCGTCGTAATAAGATGAATGGTGTTGCTGAGCAATTCCAATACATTTTACGTGATGAGTCGATGCACTTGAACTTTGGTATCGACATGATTAACCAAATCAAGATCGAAAACCCAAGCTTATGGACTGCTGAATTCCAAGAAGAAATCGTTCAAATGATTCTTGAAGGTACGATGCTTGAAATCGAATATGCGCGTGACACTATGCCACGTGGTGTATTGGGTATGAATGCTGCGATGATGGAAGAATACTTGAAATTCATTTGTAACCGCCGTTTAGCTCAGTTAGGTTTGCCTGAGCAGTTTGCTGGTGTGAGCAACCCGTTCCAGTGGATGTCTGAAATGATGGACTTGCGTAAAGAGAAGAATTTCTTCGAAACACGTGTAACAGACTATCAAACTGGCGGTGCGTTGAGCTGGTAAGGTAAAACGTCACGCGACACATATGTTGTCATAGAAAAAGGCTGCTATTTGCAGCCTTTTTTTATTAGAAACAAATTATCGTAATTCTTTGATCATAGTATTACCTTGTTGATCTAAAGACGTATATTGAATTCGAGCATAATCAACCAAATCTTTAGGATAGTAAGGTTTATCTCGATAGCTACTATCATCTATTCTTGATATAACAGTAACCGCTGCTGCTTCCCATGACCAATAGCCATAGTAGCCTCTTCCAGATCTTAAGTCAGTTTGAGGATGTTGATCATAATAAGGCTCTCGACAGCTCGCCTCATACCAATCTTCTAAATATTGCAGCATTAAAGCTGGACGCTTTTCAGGTGAAGCATTAAACACTTTAATCAGCTTACGATAAGGCAAATGTCGTCTTGCTTCATCTGGTGGGGTTCCACGATCTGCAACAAAAGGAGCAACTAAACGTTCAATTAATCCATCTTTTTCCTGCCCTTCAGGTGTTGCTTCTACATAGTCAATGATTGGCATAATCCGATCCATCTGGTCTGCATAGCCAGTCAATAGCCCAAAACAAATCAGACGTAAAGCAATATACCAATAGTCTTCAGTTCCCAAACTGAAATGCCAAACAAATCGTCCATCAGCATCAGGACTTAAATTGTATAAATGGCTTGCTTCTGCGTACTCTTCTGTCCAATGAAGTAGATATGGATATATTTCTTTTAAAAACTCAAGACTTCCGCCTGCCGAATACTGTAAAGACATTAAATTTAAGACATCGTTTAAACGCTGATGACCTGCCGCAATATAGCCACCATATTTTTTTTCATTTTTATAATTACTAAAACCATCCGTTACGGAATATATCCCATTCACAAATGTATCAAATCTTTTGCTATACATTTTTTGTTCAAGCAAATTATCTCTAAATAAAGCAGGGTCTTTTATTTCTAAACTTAACCACTTTTGCCAATCTATTGTCTGCTCATTTACTTGTATGGACATTTATTAACGCTCCAGCATGTCATTCGGTAAAAGTAAAAAAACCATCCAAAAGAGGATGGCTTTTCTCAAATGATTAACTTATTTTTCACCATCCCAATACCAATATACTCCCCCCCAATCCAGCTCGATAAATGCAGGAACAATCTCACCCTGTTTAAAGTATTGTCGTAAATCTGGTTGTGCTGGTGTTCTCCAATAACCTGTTTTAATACAGGCTTCTCCACCCTTAACTTTCATTCGTTCTAATTGTTGATCATCTAAAACTACTTTTGACTGTGTTCGAGCAAAATTAACCAAATCTTTTGGATAGAACTGATGTTCACGATATGACGTATCATCTATATCCAGCAACCACGTTACCGCTGCTGCTTCCCATGACCAATACCCATAATAGCTAACTCCAGATCTTATGTCTGGTTGAGGATGTTGATCATAATAAGGTTCTCGGCGGCTCGCCTCATACCAGTCTTCTAGGTATTGCAGCATTAAAGCTGGACGCTGTTCAGGTGAAGCATTAAACACTTTAATGAGCTTACGATAAGGCAAATGTCGTCTTGCTTCATCTGGTGGAGTTCCACGATCTGCAACAAAAGGAGCAACTAAACGTTCAATTAATCCATCTTTTTCCTGTCCATCAGGCGTTGCTTCTACATAGTCAATGATTGGCATAATCCGATCCATCTGATCCGCATAACCAGTCAACAGTCCAAAACAAATCAGACGTAAAGCAATATACCAATAGTCTTCTGTTCCTAAACTGATATGCCAAACATATCGACCATCTGCCTCTGGGCTTTGATGATATTGACTGTGAATTTCGGCATATTCTTCTGTCCAGTTTAAAAGATATGGATAAAGTTCCTGAATAAATGCAATATCTCCACCAGCAGAGTACTGTAATGACATTAAATTTAAGACATCTTTTACTCTTTGATGTCCAGCAGCCATCATTTTACTGGATTTAGCATTTGCCTTATATTTTTGAAAACCGTCAGTTACTGAATAAACACCATTAAGAAAAGCATCAAACCGCCTTTGATACATATCTTCTTGTAAGAAACTATCTCTATATTTTCCATAATTTAGTATTTGTTGATTAAACCACTGTTCCCAATCAATATTTAAATCATTTATTTGGTTATTCAACTTTCTTACTCCGGCAACATATCATTTGGTAAAACAAATTCCAATTTAATACCATGTGCTGTCACTGTACGTGTACACTTCGGTTTATCAAGTCCTTTACATTTTTGATGATGATCAAATTTGTCCCCAGTAATAGTTACTAAACTACGATCATAAGGACAACGGACAGCCATTGTTTGTCTTTTACCATTTTTAAATACTCTTTCTGTTGATGGCTTAAAATCTACTCGTCTCCAAGCTTCAATAGCTTCAATTAAACTATCATGTGCAGGAATAATTCTTGCTGATTCGATTTTACTAGAAACCCAGAGATGTGACATTTGCACGCCATCTCCCACAGTCGTACCTACGGAACGCTTTACTTTATCGTCTTCGTCTGAAGCCATATAAACATCTAAGCCCATTCTCAAAGCCATCATCGCAGCTTTGGGGGTCATCAATGATCTATGACTTAAAGCATTGGTCGCCTTACTGTCGGTTACTCGGTATTTATGCCCTAATCTTGCACTATGCCATACATGATCAATCCCGTTGTGACCTTTATCATGATATTCATAAAGCACACCATTAAAATTGATTTTAGTCCTACTTTTCATGCGTTTAACATAGTAGTAATCCGTTATATGTTCACCACCAGAGCCTAACTCTTGATTTGAACGTCGTCTTCTCTTTCTTTGCTTTCTTTTGGTTGAATTATTTTGTGTGCCAGCATTTGCCGCATTTCCACCAGTATTTTTAGGTACACTACCATTTGGCGGTGTGTGAGGCGCAGGTTGTTGATTCGGTTGTCTAGGGGTCTTTGCCGCTGGTGTTGAGGGTGCTCTCGTCGTCACAACTGGAGCTCGTGCTGTAGTATTAGGGTAAGGTGTTCCTAACGCTTTTTGATGTGCAGCCTGTAATTCTTTCATTACCATATCAATTTTTTGATTGGCAACTTTTTTCATTTGCTTCAACTGAGTAACCAAAGTTTTTAATCTGGCTTGTCCCAATACAGCTCTGGTTAACCAGCTATCAAAAACATCAGTTAAACCATCAATAATCTTATTACAGGTCGTTTGCAGCTCTTTGGTATAAGTATTCCAGTTTACATTCCTAAACCACTTATCAACATTCCCTCGCATGGTTTTACTTGGAATCGCATCTAAAATAGCCCCCATCGCTTTACCTGAACGTAATTGCTTAAAGACAATTTTTAACCCATCTCCAGCTACAGGAATAAATGCCACAAGATTAAAAACCAAATCAAACCAGTTATCTTTCTCTTCTGGTTTTTCAGCTATCTTCACTACAGAAACAATGACATTCCCAACGTCTACCCCTTGACCGACAAAAGGAATACAACCAATCACAACAGCAACAATAATCTGTGCTGGGCTTGATCCACTACCATCAAGTACCCCTTTAATCCATTGAGCTGCCGACTCCTCACCTTTCTGGGTAACTCTCATTGTTTGAGATGTTGTTCTTGCTACAGCTGTATTCATTGTTTATCTCCTAGCCCTAACCCAGAAGTTGAATCCTCGCTGCTTAATAGAATTTCTTCTGCATCATCCTCCAGTACATCCTCTGTATTATTTTCTGATGCAATTAAATGTTCTTCATAATCACTAATATGATCATCATATTCGATATCATCTCCTTTAATCATATCTTCAATCTCATCAGGAAAATATTCATCTAATAAGGTTGCTAATTCTTGTTGATTATATTGTTCAATGAGTTGTTCTGCTTCTGTGACATTCATAACTTTCCTATCTTTAAAAGGATTAGCTACTTTTTCTTTATCAGGCTTTGCCTCTACATGACTAAATCCATAATAAACTTTGGATTGTGTTTTATCTCCAGGAATAGGAACCTTAGCATAGCCATTTGAATCAAGTATTCCTTCCTGAGAGGTACCATCAGAAAATATTAACTTATAAGGTGCTTGGATTACTGGCTTTAAATCATCATAGACATATTTTAACTCCAGCTCTTTAGGCAATAGATTTAGAGCTGGCAATGCTGGAAAATTAGGTGAAACACTCGCCCCACCCATAAACAAATGCTGCCCCGCCTTAACCTCAAACTTTCCACTAGTTGTTGCAAAGACTCCAGAACTATTAATCTTAAGTTCCGAACCATCAGCGATTAATTTAATTTCTTTAGGGCTGGTAATGTAAATAGCATCTTCAGTTGAAATGATCTGAACACCTTTACGTGCTATCAAATCAGCCCCATCTGCTTGAGCCTGTATTTCAACTTTGCCTTGACCTGCATAGAATTTCGCACCGTCCTGTGCTGCAAACAAACTGATTTTACTTTGTGCATGTGCAAGTAAATTCTTTTGGGTACTAAAATTAATACTGTCCCCTGCACTGTGACCAATTTGACCATCTGCTGAAAGGTGAACATCTTCATTTGTAGTCAGAGCAATCGAATGGGGGGAGGTCAATATCATTAAAGCTTGTTTAAATGCTTTTGCCTTCGCCTCACTTTCTTGTTCAATTTGTTCAATAAACTCTTTTAGATTATCCAGTATTTCTAATGGATCGGTTTGTTGATTTTTAGCAATATCACTTAAAGCTTTACTGTTCGTCTGACTATCTTCTAGTTGTTTCTTGGCAATTTCAGCATCTAGATGCTCACCTTTGGCTTGATCTTGTTTATACGTGGAAACAAGTAAGCCTGGCCCAGCACGGACGGCCCCCCACTGGTCAGTACGCAGTTCAAAACCTTCACCTCGTCCATCACTTGTGTCCGTTTCTTTAGGATGACTCAGATTCCCTAAATTCAGTTGTGTCGCACCATGACTGCTTTGTAGTTGGGTACTGATCTGACCCGTCGTGTCATCAAAGCGTAGTTGCCCGAAGCCCTCTCCTTGGTACTCTTTTGATCGAATCCCTGCCAGTTTTTTCGTATCAGGCAGTTTGCCTGTATTGTCAAATTTGCTTGGAAGACGTTGTGCTTCATGGATGCGCCCCACGACAAAGGGTCTGTCGATATTGCCATCAAAGAAGTCGATAACCACGATTTCACCAATACGCGGTAAGAAGCGTGCACCATAACCTTCACCTGCCCAAGGTGTGAGCACATCAACCCAAGCAGAATCTGTGTCATTATCATTTGAACCTGCACCGCCATCGTGAGTATTGTCTTCACTACGCGTGAACAAGAAACGGACTTTAATACGCCCCCATTCATCCACGTGAATTTCTTCACCACTTGGTCCAACCACTTTCGCGCGTTGTGGTGATGCAATAGGTCGTTGTCGCAGCGGATTGTACTCTGGAACAATACTGATATTACGTCGTTGTAAGACGAGGTGATTGGTTTGGCGTTCTTCTTTATTATTTGTCGTAATTTCAGCCTGTTGCCAATTGGTTTGTTTCAGCAAAGCTGTGATTTGATCGGTCAAATCTTTAGGCAAATTATTCTGATTATAGAATTTTTTAGATGTGATTAAGAATTCTTTGTCTGAACCACTATGCTGATCAATTTCAGGGTGTTCGTTGAGTTCAAACCAGTAACCCACTTGTGCATCTCGTACAGTCGAGGTAGCCATAAATTGCTTGGCTTGTAAGTCGTAATAATGACCAAGGTTTTGATTAAACTTTTCAATCTGACCATTGCTTGATTTGGTTGTTCCATCTTCACCTTTAAGGTCTTGTATCCATGCAGGTGAGAAATGCCATGCCTGCTCTAAACCTAGACTGGCGTTGTCTTGATTATCACTATGGCTATGTTTGCTTTGAACTGAACCCGCACCTTCTTCTACTTCTAAAGTATTTGCTTGCCAACGTTGAATATAAACAGATGTTGGTTGTATAGAACGCTGCCCGACAAAATTTGTAATCGAATCACTGCTTTCTACAGCACTGCTACGATGGAAGCGAATATTCTGACGCTCTAAACTTTGATATTGGGCGTTGTCATCAATCAGTCTAAGTTTTTGTGGCTGAATAGGTTCACTTGAACTGGACACTTTGAGCTGAGACTCATCAATAAGCCAGTTAATCCCCTCTGAAGAGAGCAGCCTTTGAATAAATTCACTGTCCAACTCATTCGCTTGCATAATGAATGGGCGCACATCATATTCTTTGCTTAAACCACCTTTATCCAATGTCAGACTCGAAGCAAATAAGGGACTACGTTGCTGCCACTCGGCAAAAATAGTTTGAACCACCTCAACAACAGACTTCGCCATGAAAACTCTACAGTTACGTCGATGCTTCCATAAAGCTGTCGGGTCTTCCACGGTTAAACGGTATATGGTTAAAGCGCCATCGCTTGCTCCTACATCGGCCTTGGTGATGATGCCCGAAATACGATTGAGTTCTGATTTATCAGTGACAATATCGACAGCCACCTGACTACCAATAAATTGCTTTAACGGAATATGAGCGGAGGTAGATAAGCAAAGGAGCTGTAACTCTATACCTGCATTCAGTTCATGTGTTCCATCTATGCGCTGAAGGAATACTTGTTCGTTGAGCGAAGTATTGCTGAACTGAATATGAATGGCACGTTTTTGTGCACAAAGTCCAAGTTGCTCTATTGCAGCATAAATATTATTGGGCATCGTTATTATTAAATTTTAAGTTGTGGCTGATTGTACAAAAGTCTCAAAAAATTTCTTTAATTTTTTGTAACTTTAATAAAATTTTTAAATTTCAGAACCTTTTTTTCAATAAATGACCGATCCATCTGTAAGTTTCTATTTTTCTAGTTTTGATATTATCCCAGTCATATTCAGCTTAACCCAATTCATTCCTTTATCCGCCATAGAAGTATTAAAATTTTATTTTCTTCAAACTGGTTTGCAATTTACTCAAACTTCGTTTAACCCGTTAACAATTACAGCCTTCTACATAACCCGCAATTCTTGAAGCTGTTGCTTATCAGGATAATATAGGCCTCTCCCACATAGATAAAGTAAGCTATTCACGCCAATAGCTTACAAATAGAAGCAATTGACCTGCTACCGACAGAGAGTTTAGATCATCATCTTATGCAGGATAAATGTAAGTTAAGTACATCAATTATTATTCGAAAAAAAGACCTTGATATTTACATCTTAGTATTTGAATTAGGATCCAGCCAGCTTATGTATATCAATATATGGCATAGAATTAATTACACAGGAAAGATGAGAAAAGCTGAATGAAAAATGATAAAAATAATAGTTTATATTATAAGTTATACGTATGATTTATTGATTATCTCTGCAAATTTCAACGGTTATATTGGTCACGAATTAAATAAAACTTGCAACTTTCCAGATTTGGTATAGCTCAAATACATTCAGTTATACATAAAAATTAAAAACTGAGTGTGTATATTTTATTTGAATCATCCTATTTTATAATATGTTTTAACCTCAATTCTTTTGGCTTTAATTCACATAAAAAACGTATATGATTTAAACCCTATTTTTAAATAGTTTAACGTCAAACTACCCAAGGCTTGATCATAAAAAGCACCATTAGCTCCCCTATGCACTTATTTTGGTGCAACTCTAAAAACACTTAGAACCACTCAATTAAACCAAATTTACAGTCTCAACCAATTGATTTATAACAATTATAACCAAGGATAAATCAAATTGATTAGATTGGCATAGATTCTGCTTTTTTGTATTCCATCATGTATACAAGTTGGAATGCAAAAAATGAGTCAGAACAAATGCATTGGCTGGACACTTCAAGAATGGCAAACCGCTTATCTCAACCAAGATATTCATCTTGAAGATTTAATCGACTATGTAGCGCAATTACCACAACCTGATCATGCATGGATTTCAATTGCTACGACAGAAATACTTTCCCAACAAATTGAAGCCTTAAAGCAAAAAGCAGAGCAAGCCACAGACCTCAGCAAAGAATTGCCTTTATACGGCATTCCGTTTGCAGTGAAAGATAACATCGATGTTGCTGGATTTATCACCACGGCCGCATGCAAGGCCCTGACAACTGTTGCTACGCAAGATGCGGAAACCATTCGCCTGCTTAAAAATGCAGGGGCCATTGTCGTGGGAAAAACCAATTTAGACCAGTTCGCAACGGGGCTTGTCGGGACACGCTCTCCTTTTGGTGCAGTCAGTAACACGTTTAACGCTGACTATGTCAGTGGTGGCTCTAGCTCTGGTTCAGCCAGTGTTGTAGCTCGTGGCTTGGTGCCCTTTGCACTCGGAACAGATACTGCAGGCTCTGGCCGTGTTCCTGCTGCATTTAACAATATTATTGGGCTAAAACCGACTAAAGGCCGTTTTTCAAATCGTGGGCTACTCCCCGCCTGTAAAAGTTTGGACTGTATTTCGATTTTTGCATTAACGGTAACAGACGCCGACACCATTGCCCAAACGGTAGAACATTACGATGCGTTAGATAGCTATTCACGCCAGCACCCCAAAACTACACCTGCGAAACTCTCGGCTAAACCACATTTTGCTATTCCCCAAAAACTGGAATTCTTTGGTGATGACCAAGCTAAGTATGCCTTCCAACTGGCTGTAGAACAGTTAAAAGTTCTCGGGGCTGAAATTACTGAAATTGATTTTTCAGCGTTTGAACAGTTGGCAGCCCAACTCTATCAAGGCTCATGGGTGGCAGAACGTACAGCCGCGGTTGCTGAGTTGTTGGCGCAGCAGCCTGAGGTTTTCGATCCGACAGTACGTGCAATCATTCAAAAAGGTCATGATTTTAGTGCAGTTGATGCCTATAACGCGGAGTACTTAAAGCAAGACTTAAGCCGAAAAATTCAAGACACTTGGGCCCAATTTGATGCATTGATTGTTCCCACCTCCCCAACCATTCATACCCTTGCGGAAATGGAACAGTCACCGATTAGTCTGAACTCTGAGTTTGGGACTTATACCAATTTTACCAACCTCGCCGATTTAAGTGCCCTCGCCCTGCCCGCGGGTTTCCGCACCGACGGTTTACCTTTCGGCATCAGCCTAATTGCACCTGCATGGTATGACCAAGCTCTGATTGAATTTGGAAAATTTTGGCAGACGCATTTGAACTTAAAGCTGGGGGCTTTAGACCGCTATGCACCCATTCCAAGGCTACAGAACTCAGTCTCTCCACATCATATCCGTGTTGCGGTGGTTGGGGCACACCTGACTGGAATGCCGCTGAACTTCCAATTGCTCACCCGTGATGCTGTGCTTGTGGAAACCACGCATACCGCTGAGCACTATGCCCTGTTTGCCCTGAATGGCGCGATCCCGCCTAAACCCGGTCTAGCCCGAGTCGATGAACACGGTCAGCAGATCATTGTTGAACTGTGGGATGTACCGACCGCTCGCTTTGGCGAATTTGTCGCAGAGATTCCGACACCACTGGGCATGGGCAATGTCGAACTGGCAGACGGTCGATGGGTGAAAGGTTTCATTTGTGAACCTTATGGCTTAAACGATGCCGAAAACATCAGTCACTTTGGCGGTTGGCGCACCTATATCCAGCACCGTAACAATTCAAAAGTAGAACAAGCTTAGTCAAATTTAGGAATTATAAAATGTTTAAAACTGTATTGATTGCAAACCGTGGCGAAATTGCCGTACGTGCAATTCGCACTTTAAAAAAACTGGGGATGACCAGTGTAGCGGTATATTCAGACAGTGATCGTTACGCACAACATGTCAAAGACGCGGACATTGCCATTGCTCTAGACGGCTTAAAACCATCCGACACTTATTTAAGCATTGAAAAATTGATTCAAGCCGCTCAAAAAACGGGGGCTGAAGCTATTTTCCCCGGCTATGGCTTTTTATCAGAAAGTGCTGAATTTGCAGAGGCTTGTGAGAAAAATAATATTGCCTTTATGGGGCCAACCGCGACACAAATTTTAGAGTTTGGTTTAAAACACCGTGCACGTGAACTAGCTGCCGCTGCACAGGTGCCTATGACACCGGGTACAGGCTTACTTGAAAGCTTAGATGAGGCAATTTCTGCGGCTACAGAGATTGGTTACCCCATCATGCTGAAAAGCACCGCAGGCGGCGGTGGCATTGGTCTTACCCGCTGTGATAATGAACAAGCCTTAGTTGAAGCTTATGAAAGCGTCAAACGTTTAGGTGCACAATTTTTTAAAGATTCGGGCGTATTTTTAGAACGTTTTATTGACCGTGCGCGTCATGTCGAAGTTCAGATTTTTGGTGATGGTCAAGGTCAAGTGGTTGCATTAGGCGAACGCGACTGTTCATTGCAACGTCGTAACCAAAAGGTTGTGGAAGAAACCCCTGCTGCTCATCTGCCCGAAGCCACACGTCAAAAACTACACCAAGCAGCAGTTGAACTCGGCAAATCTGTCAATTACCGCAGCGCAGGTACGGTCGAATTTATTTATGATGCTGCACGCGATGAATTTTACTTCCTTGAGGTCAATACCCGACTACAAGTGGAACATCCTGTCACTGAGATGGTGACGGGTTTAGACCTGATTGAATGCATGCTTAAAGTTGCTGCGGGCGATGCACTGGATTGGACGGCACTTAGCAACATCCAACCGCAAGGTGCGGCGATTGAAGTGCGTATTTATGCAGAAGATCCAGTTAAAAACTTCCAACCCAGCCCGGGTGTACTGACCGAAGTTGCATTTCCAGACAATTGTCGTGTTGATACATGGGTTTCAACAGGGACAGAAATTTCGCAATATTTTGACCCGATGATTGCCAAAATCATCGTACATGCGGATACCCGTGAACAAGCCATTGAGCAACTAAAAAGTGTGCTCTCTCAAACTCGTTTAAATGGCATCAGCACCAATTTAGACTATGCACATAGCGTGATCTCTGATGAACGCTTTGCACAAATGCAAATCTGGACACGCTTGCTAGATGACTTTGACTACGTACCAAATGTGATTGAAGTACTCCAAGCTGGCACGCAAAGCTCAATTCAGGACTTTCCGGGACGTGTTGGCTATTGGGATATCGGTGTACCACCATCGGGTCCTATGGATGACTATGCTTTTCAATTGGCCAATCAAATTGTAGGGAATGATGCTAGCGCAGCAGGTTTCGAGTTCACCCTGCAAGGCCCAAGCCTCAAGTTCCACCAAGACAGTGTGATTGCACTGACAGGTGCGCCATGCCCTGCCCAACTGGATGACAAGCCCGTGACCTTTTGGCAGCCGATTCATATTCGCGCAGGTCAAGTACTCAGCTTAGAACAGGTCGAATCTGGTTGCCGTAGCTATTTAGCCGTTCGTCATGGACTCGATGTCCCCCTATATTTGGGCAGTCGTTCGACTTTTGCTTTAGGTAACTTTGGCGGGCATGCAGGACGCGTGCTTCGTGCAGGTGACATGATCAAACTCGTCAACACAGCGCATCCAAATAGCGATACACCTTTAGCCCCGCAAGAACCACAGGCTCTATCTTCAGCACTGATTCCAAGCTATGGCAAAGAGTGGAAAATTGGGGTGCTGTATGGACCACATGGTGCACCTGACTTCTTTAAACCCGAATATATTGAAGAGTTTTTTGCATCTGAATGGACCGTACACTTTAACTCCAACCGTCTAGGCATCCGACTGTCAGGGCCAACACCAAGCTGGGCACGTGAAAATGGCGGTGAGGCAGGACTTCACCCATCGAATGTCCATGACTGTGAATATGCCATTGGTGCAATTAACTTCACAGGCGACTTTCCTGTCATTCTCGCCAAAGATGGGCCAAGCCTGGGGGGCTTCGTTTGCCCTGTAACTATTGCCAAAGCTGAACTTTGGAAAGTGGGTCAGCTTAAAGCCGATGATAAAATCAGCTTTTATCCTTTAACTGTTGAACAAGCCAATGCCTTAGAACAACAACAAATTGAACGGATCGAAAACTTTGCCCACGCAGCACTTAATTCTGAGCCCCCAAGCGGTGATATTCCAACATCCGCAATTCTTGCCAGCTTAGAGGCAACTGATGTATCTCCACGCACGGTATACCGCCAAGCGGGTGACAGCTATATCTTACTGGAGTACGGTGACAACGTTTTAGACTTGGCCCTGCGCTTGCGCGTTCACCAATTGATACAATTAATCCGCGCAGCCAATATTAAAGGCATATTGGAACTGTCCCCCGGTGTACGCTCGCTGCAAATCAAATATGATGGACTCACGCTTCCACAGCATCAATTGATCGAATTTCTACTCAAACTTGAACAGCAAATGGGAGATTTAAGCCAAATTAAGATCCCGTCACGGATCATCCATCTGCCGATGGCATTTGAAGACAGCGCAACTTTAGGTGCCGTTGAACGCTATCAAGAAAGTGTCTGTGCCAAAGCGCCTTGGCTACCGAACAATGTCGATTTTATTCAACGCATCAATGGTTTAGACAGTCGTGAGCAAGTCAAAGAAATTATTTTCAATGCCCATTACCTCATTTTAGGCCTCGGCGATGTTTACCTCACCGCCCCATGTGCAGTCCCGATTGACCCACGCCATCGCTTATTAAGCTCGAAATACAACCCTGCCCGTACCTTTACCGCTGAAGGCACCGTGGGCATTGGCGGGATGTATATGTGTATCTACGGCATGGACTCTCCGGGAGGCTACCAACTGGTCGGACGCACCCTCCCCAACTGGAATAAATTTAAAAAGAACAAACAGTTTGGTGACAAAGAATGGTTCTTAAACTTCTTTGATCAAATCAAATACTTCCCCGTATCAGAGTCAGAGTTAGAGCAATGGCGTGCCGACTTTGAAAATGGTCAAGCACAAATTCAAATTGAAGACACTGAATTTGACTATGCAGCGTATTTACAACTACTTGAAGATGAAAAAGACAGCATTGCCGAGTTTAAAGCACAGCAACAACACGCTTTTAGCGCTGAAGTGGGCTTATGGAAAGAAAGCGTTGATCATCAAGAACATCTGGTTGCAGAAGCACCTGATGAGACTGACTACAGTGCCTATGCAGCGCTACATGCTTCGATGACCGGTAATATTTGGAAAATATTAGTGGAACAAGGTCAGATTGTGAAAAAAGGTGAAACCATTGCTATTATTGAAGCCATGAAAATGGAATTACCGGTGTACGCTGCGGATGATGGTACTGTCAAAGCCATTATTTGTCGGGCTGGACAAACCGTTCATAGCGGTGAGCCTTTGGTTTATATGGAATAACACATGCCCAATATGACACGTGCAGGTTCAAGTTCAGACAATTTGTCTGAACTTGTTTACCAGCAAATAAAAAACGATATTTTTGATTTCAAATTGATGCCGGGTGAACGTTTTACCGAATCCGAAATCGCCTTGAACTATCAGGTCAGCCGCACGCCTGCGCGGCAGGCGCTATATCGATTGCAACAAGAAGGCTATGTAGAGGTGGCATTTCGTAGTGGCTGGACTGTCCGTCCGTTGAACTTGCAATACTACGATGAGCTGTATGAGCTACGCATCATGATTGAGCAGTATGCAATTCGAAAGTTATGCAGCAGTGCATCTCAGCCGTCGAAGGAAATCAAACACCTACACAAAATTTGGATGGTTGCACCTGAGCAGTATCTGTCAAGCTTAAAAGCCATGGCGAAAATTGATGAAGATTTTCACTGTGCATTGGTTCGTGCCATTGGCAATCAAGAAATGATCAAAATTCACCAAGAAGTCAGTGAAAAAATTCGCATTATTCGGCGCCTCGATTTTTCAAAAATGGATCGAATTGAAGCCACCTATGCGGAACATCAAGCCATTTTGAATTATATAGCACAGCAACAGATGGAGCTTGCCGTTGAAAAGATCAGTGCTCACATTCAACAAAGTCGAGATGAGGTAAAAAAAATTACCTTAGGTATGCTCAGTCAGCATGCTGTTGTGAAAGCAAGTCGCTAAGCACTCGATCAACATTCCACTCTCAAATAAAAAAGGCGCTTCATGCGCCTTTTTTAGCCTTTTAATTTAAGCAGGAATACGCAGGACCTGGCCTGGGAAAATATCATCTGCATCTTTCAATAGCGGACGGTTGGCCTCAAAAATTTTATTGTACTGGTTGGCATCACCATAAAATGCTTTGGAAATTTTTGATAGATTATCGCCCGATTTAACTGTGTAGAACTTACTTTCAGGTTCAGGGCTAGCCACAGTGAGTTGATCATCGACTTGTGCCACATGGTCAATATTACCGACGGCTAAAACAATCTTTTCTTTATCGGCTTGAGTCTGAACTTGCCCTTTCACTGTCGCCAAATCCGTGGTGGAGTTATAGCTAACTGAAAGTCCCGTCACAGGTAAGCCCAATGCTTTGATATGACCCAATAACTTGTTGGCAATTTCTTGAGCAGATGGCTCTGCTGGTGTGCTTGGTGCAGCTTGAGGCTCGGCTGCTGCTGTATTTTTCTTACCAATGCCTTTAACAAAATCAAAAAGACCCATGTTTATGCTCCATCTTGTTATATCAGTGTTGTTATATTGAATGCTCAAAAATGAGACACCCTTTTTTATACCCAAAAAAGACAACAGATTTGGTAGCGAATAGTCCTCTTAAGGTAAAGCTTTGTAAGTTACCCCAGTAAATAGCAGATTTTAAAGATGAGTTAGGCGCTTTGCGTTTTTGAAAGGCATAAAAAAGCCACCCAAGTGGGTGGCTTTTCCATTCAGCAAAGCTGAAACAATATGTATTAACCTAGTTTCTTAGAAACGTAGTCAATCGCAGATTGTACAGTTGTGATTTCGTTAGAATCTTCATCTGGGATTGTGATGTCAAAGTCGTTTTCGAAAGACATAACAAGCTCAACAAGGTCTAAAGAGTCAGCACCTAAGTCATCCATGAAAGATGCTTCGTTTTTGATTTCTTCAGCCTTAAGACCAAGTTGTTCTGCAACTGCTTGCTTGATGCGTTGTTCGATATCGCTCACAGGAATTCTCCTCATTGCTTGTGGCGTTTTTAATGCCGTTAGTTTAATTGAATCTTTAAAATTTTGAAAGTTTATCCATCAGCCAATTAGCTCATGTATAGACCACCATTTACATGCATTACCGTACCAGTAATGTAATTTGCTTTGTCTGATGCCAAGAAGCTCACCGCATTTGCAATATCTTGTGGATCACCTAAACGGTTCAAGGCCACTTGATCGCTCATTTTTTTACGGATATCTTCGCTTAATTGCTCAGTCATTTCTGTTGCAATAAAACCAGGCGCCACTGAGTTTACAGTGATTTGACGGCTACCCATTTCTTTTGCAAGGCTACGGCTAAATGCTTCAATACCAGCTTTCGCTGCTGAATAGTTGGCCTGACCTGGGTTAGCAAAATGTGCAACCACAGAACTAATATTAATAATTCGCCCAAAACGCGCTTTGGTCATACCTTTTAAAACGCGTTTCGACAAACGGTAAACTGCTTTTAAATGGATATTTAAAATGTCATCCCAGTCATCTTCTGACATACGTAGTAACAAATTATCTTTGGTAATCCCAGCATTGTTCACCAAAACCAACACAGGGCCATAGTTTTGTTCAATGTCAGTGACAAGCGCATCAATGGCAGCACCATCACGAACATCAAGCACTTTACCTGCACCGTGTTCACCGAAGCTTACAGCAAGTTTTTCTGCACCTGGCTCAGATGTCGCAGTACCCACAACAAAATAACCGTCTTGAATAAGTTGCTGAGCGATGGCAGCACCAATCCCTCGACTTGCACCTGTCACGAGTGCAATTTTGCGTTCCTGTGTCATGCAATTTTTCCTTCAGCCACTAAAATGGCATTTAGTGCATCTTCCAAGCGTGATTTACTATCGAGTGGAAATGCTTTTTCAATATTAGGTAGACGTTTTGCCAAGTTTGCCAAAACATTGCCTGGACCACACTCTGCAACATATTGGATCCCTTGATCCTGAATAAACTGCATTGTTTTGGTCCACTGTACAGACTCATATAACTGAGCTGTAAGTGCTTGGCGGACTTGTGCTACATCTGTAGCAATTTCCGCGCCCACATTTTGTATTACAGGTATGCTAGGCAGCTCAATGGCAGTTTGTTCCAAAGCTTGCGCGAACTGTTCTGCAGCAGGCTTCATCAATGAACAATGCGATGGAACAGAAACTGGTAATGCAATCGCTTTGCCGCTGTTTTCTTTGGCTAAAGCCATGACTGCTTCAACTGCTGCTTTTTCACCAGCAATCACCACTTGACCCTGAGCATTGTAGTTAGCCGCTTCAACTGAACCTTCAGCTTGACTCGAAACTTGTTGGCATAAAGCAACAACTTGCGCATCATCTAAACCTAAGATTGCTGCCATTGCACCCTTACCTTGAGGTACAGCACTTTGCATTAACTTGCCACGCAAGTTTACCAGCTTGACTGCATCGCCTAAGCTTAGACTTCCTGCTGCAACCAACGCACTGTATTCACCAAGTGAGTGTCCCGCCAAATACTTTGGTGCAACACCACCAAGTTCTAACCATACACGCCACAAAGCAATGCTGGCAGTTAACAATACCGGTTGGGTAAATTCAGTTTGGTCTAAACCTTCACCAGATTGTGCAATGTGCCACAAATCGAATCCAACCGCTTTAGAGGCTTCTGCAAATGTTGCTTCAACACTGGCAAATTGTTCTGCCAATTCAGCCAACATGCCAACCTTTTGTGAACCCTGACCGGGAAATACAAAAGCTGTTTTTGTTGCCTGAGCGACTTGATCAAGTTGTTTCGCAGACATAAAAAAGTCCTTTCTTGTCTTTGCTCTCGTTTATGGAGCGAAAATTTAACACTTAATTTAGGTCGATGTAATTGCCAAATACAACAAAAACAGCAGCGATAAAAATTCGACAACAAAAAAAGGGAGCTTTACGCTCCCCTTTTTTCGACTAAGCTTTAAGCTTAATGCTTCGACAATTATTCAGCAGATGCTTTAGCGAATAATTGACGACCACGGTAGATACCATCTTTAGATACGTGGTGACGACGGTGAGTCTCGCCAGTAGCTTGGTCTACAGTTAATGCATTCTCGGTTAAAGCGTCATGTGAACGGCGCATGTCACGGCGAGAGCGACTTTTACGGTTTTGCTGAACGGCCATGATGGCTCCTTACAAATCGAAAAATATGGATCAGAACAAATTCAGTTGTCTTATACGGAAGAGTATAACACAAAAATTAGTTAAGTTTACCCTTCAAACTTGCCAAAACATCAAACGGATTATCCCGCTTTTCTTCAACAAGTTCTTCAACGGCAGGTTGGTGCTTATGTTCACAAGCGTCATGCTTAGCAGACAAAGGCATCAACAATAACAATTCATCTTCTATCAGAGACAGTAAATCAGCCGTCGCAGGCGCATCATAGCTACCTTTCGTCGTTGCTTCACTTTCACCTAAGACGATGAAATCAGCATCCTCATCCAAGCGCTCTATCAGTGACTCATCATCCACTAGAGCTAGATGAAAATCTGAAACGAGTTCAATGTTTACCGTGCCTAAACAGCGCTGGCATTCCATTGGAACGTTCGTTTCAACGTGACCATCTAGCCATACAATACGATGATACGCATCCATTGATAGCTTACAGTCTATGTTAATCAATTGATCATCAATTGATCCAACAGCTTCACGGGCTATACGAGCAAAGCGAGACAATGGCAGTGTTCCTGACCATGTAAAGCCTTGTTCGGCCCATTTAAACGGCTCAATCTGTGCCGGAAAGGTATTTGCTGACATAATTAAGGCGGCAATTCTACAAATTCATCAGTACTCTGTCAAAGATTAAGATACAATTTTGTACTTATTTAGACAGACCATTTGGGTAACTTAAGTCATGCATCTGTTGCAGCCGCAAACAGAAGTGAGTATTTCATCACTTGTGAGCACAATTTCAACTGTCGATTCTGACATTTCAAACCGCCAAGTGCAACTCTCGACGTGGGAGAATTTGTGTACAGAAGCAGAACAAGTTGATTGGCTCATCTTACACTTTAATCGTTGGTTTTCCCACCTGAATGTCAACTTGGTTAAAGGTGACTTTGAACCTGAATATTTTCCCGCGATTGACAGCACCCCTGCACGCATCCAATTTGCCCATGGTTTTTTTAATAGTGCCTTACATGAAATCAGCCATTGGAGCATTGCAGGAGATAAACGCCGTCTACTCCCAGACTTAGGCTACTGGTATGCACCCGATGGTCGTACGGCTGAGCAACAAGCTTTATTTGAACAGGTTGAAATTAAACCACAAGCCATTGAATGGTTATTTGCCACAGCTTTTGGTCGGAAGTTCCGTGTTTCCTTAGACAATCTGACTGGTGAAGGTGGTGACGGCAACCGCTTCAAAGACCATGTTTTCGCTCAAGTTCAGGCTTATTTTTCAGGCCAAGCTCAATTACCACGTGATGCAAAACACTTCATTGACTGTATTTGCCTATGTACTCGTGCTGGCAAAACATTACAGAGCGATGAATTTCAAAGAGAAATGCTCGACTAAATTTAGCACGATTCACATTTTGGCCATTGAACAGCACCGAGATAAAGCGCGATAATGTTGAAAAAACCATCAGGAGATAAAAACGATGCTTCATTTAAGAGTCCATCCTGATAACCCTCAAGCACGCTCAATCAGCCAAGCAGTAGAACGGATTCGCGCAGGCGATGTGGTGGTGTACCCGACCGATGCCGCTTATGCCATTGGCTGCCAGATTGGGAATAAAAATGCCATGGAGCGGATTGCTCAAATTCGCGGCCTTGGGGCCAAACATCAATATGCCATCATTTGCGCGGATCTGTCCGATATTGCCACTTATGCCAAAGTCGACAATGCTATGTATCGTTTACTGAAAAACAATACACCAGCCGTGACCACGTTCATTTTGCCTGCAACCAGTGAAGTGCCTAAACGCTTGATGCATCCGAAGAAAAAAACCATTGGTTTACGTATTCCAAGTAACCCAGTGTGCCAAATGTTACTCAAAGAGTTGGGTGAACCACTACTAACCAGTACCTTAATCCTGCCGAATCAGGAAGAACCACTGGATGATCCCTATGATATAGAAATGCAACTATCAAAACGAATTGATGTGTTTATCGACAGCGGGCTGGGTACCTTGAGCACCACCAGTATTGTCGACTTATCAGGTGATCACCCTGAAGTGATTCGCCGTGGGCTTGGCGATGTCAGCGCATTTGAGTGATGCGCTGCATTTATTCGCTAGGGAAACTGAATCTCACATTCTCAAGAGATCAACATGACCCTGTTTATGGTTTTGCTCAATCTCAACCAATTTCCCGAGCAACATAATTTATATGTGCAGCGTCCTTGGACGCTTGAGTCCGAGACTTTGGTGCAACGCCATAGCTCAATCAACTGCATTATGTGGGAAAAGAATCTGTACAACTATTTCCTACCGATCTCGACCATCCAACAATATTTCAAATACCTCGAACCCAAAAATCTCTGCCTACAAGACAGCTGTCAGCGCATCATTGAATTTGCGCTACAAGCACCTGAGTAAATCTTTTCTTTGGCGTCAACTGACATTAACTTGAGCTTCAGCTACTCTCTTCACTCTTTCAAACCATTTATAAAATTAAAGCGTTGTCCATCACTAATCTAATCTCAATAAATCTGTATCACCCATCTAACTATCTGCAGCAAATCGATTATTTTGCAAACCACAGGACTAGGCCCTAAGTGTGCCAAGTTGTCTCAAACCCACCCCATTTCTGCAAATTTAGCTACGACATCAGTGGATAAAAAGCATCACACAAATAAATACTCTATATTTATTTACAGCTTTTTTTGTTATTTGGTCGGTGAAATCATGTATTCACACCGCAATTTGTTTTACACTAAGCCCTATTAAAATTATGTATTTTTTAAATCACCTCTACTTTTTCTCCTAAGTACTGATTCGAAAAAACATAATCATGCCTTTGAAAATTCGCGTGGCCAATAACTGTAATGAATCAATCCGTCCATAATGCCATGGAAGATCTCCCACAAATCCGTGTTATGGATGAGTGGCATGACTCCATCCCTGAGGATTTATATATTCCTCCCGCTGCATTTGAAATTCTTTTAGAGCATTTTGAAGGACCACTCGACTTTCTGATTTACCTGATTCAAAAAAATGGCTTTGACTTATTACAGTTAGATATTGCCCCGATTGCAGCGCAATACCTGTCTTATATGGATGCCATGAAGTCGCTTAACATTGAGCTGACAGCAGACTATATGGTGATGGCCGCGCTCTTGGCTGATTTAAAGTCACGTTTGCTATTGCCAAAAGCACCCAATGCAATCCAAATTGAAAAAGACCCAAAACAAGAGCTGATTGACCGTTTAGAAACTTACCTACGAATTAAACAAGCGGCTGAACGCTTGGGGCAAATGCCTATATTAGAGCGAGACACCTTCTCAACCAATGTCAGCTTAGGCCAAACTCTAGATAATAATGACGGTCATGATGTGCAACAGCTACGTGATGCACTGTTCTGTGTATTTAACCGACCTGAGCCGATTACCCATCAAATTGCACAAGAACCAGTTTTACTTGAAGAGCGCATGGCTTTTATTGAAAGCAAAGTCGCTTCAGGTGAAGTTTTAGTTTTTGAATCTTTACTGCGTCCCATCCAAGGTCGTATGGGCATGGTCGTGACGTTTATGGCCATTTTAGAGCTAACCCGTCAGCAACGTATTCAAATTGTGAGTTCAGGTGTTGAAGCACCGCTTTCGATACAAGGAGTCAAAAAATAATGTTAGAACAAACCGCTCCTGTAACAAATGAAGATAACTTGCATGAAGTGTTGATGCAGTTAGAAGCGATTATTTTTGCCAGTGATGCGCCTGTTTCACTTGCACGATTGAAAGAATCGTTCCAAAATCAATATAGCAAACAAGATTTACGCCAGTTTTTACAACAACTTGCCATGTTACAACATGGTCGTTCGATTGAACTGATTGAAACTGCTCAAGGTTTTCGTTTTCAAGTTCGAGCAAAATACCGTCAAATCGTTGCACAAACGTGGCCAGAGCGACCAACTCGTCTCTCGCCATCGCTACTCGAAATGTTGGCCGTGGTTGCCTATCATCAACCCGTCACTCGAGCAGATATAGAACAAATTCGAGGAGTCTCAAATAACAGTCAACTGTTACGCACGTTATTTGATTGGAACTGGATTAAAGAATCTGGTTTTCGTGAACTCCCAGGAAGACCTGCGTTGTTAGTTACGACGCCCCAATTTTTAAATGCATTTGGCCTAAATTCTTTAGGTCAGTTGCCTCCCCTGCAGGATGCCAAGGAAGCTTTTATGGCGCTCGATGCGAATGCACCGAAGTCGTAAATAGGTGAACTGTTGATGATAATTTCTAAGGTTATGCTGTCATGAGTGAAAAGTTGCAAAAGGTACTCGCACGAGTTGGTTTGGGTTCTCGCCGTTATATGGAAGAAGTCATTGCCGCTGGTCGTGTGAGTGTCAACGGCCAAGTTGCCCAAGTAGGCGAACGTATTGAACCAGGTGATGAGCTTCGCATCGATGGTCGTAAAGTATCGTTCCAAATTGAAGATGAAATTCGTCGTCGTGTTCTGATTTACTATAAACCAGAGGGCGAAATTTGTTCACGCAATGACCCTGAGTCACGTCCAACGGTATTTGATCAATTACCTGCAATCGCGAATGATCGCTGGGTGATGGTGGGTCGTCTGGATATTAACTCAACAGGTCTACTATTGTTCACAAATGATGGCGAACTCGCGAATCGCTTGATGCACCCATCAAATGAAGTTGAACGTGAGTATGCTGTACGTGTTATGGGTGAAGTGACGCCTCAAATTAAGAACAACATGCTCAAAGGTGTGGTGTTAGATGATGGCCCAGCGAAATTTGAGTCATTCTCTGAAATTGGCGGTGAAGGGATTAACCGTTGGTATCAAGTGGTGGTAAAAGAAGGTCGTAACCGCGAAGTACGTCGTATTTTTGAATCGCAAGGTTTAAAAGTCAGCCGTCTACTCCGCACACGTTATGGCACGGTTATTTTACCACGCGAACTACGTACCGGTCGTTGGATGGAGTTGGACAAAAACGACATCGACAACTTAACCAAAGCGGTTGAGCTAAAGCCGCGCCAAGGCACTGGTTTATACGGCATGGCAAAACGTCGTACTGAACGTATGCAAGAAAAACCAATGGCTGCGCGTCGTGGTGGTTTCTTACGCCAACAGCGCCGTGACAATGAAGATGAAGGCCAACAACAAGCGAAGCCAGCTTTCAATCGTGAACGCCGTGAAAATCCAAATGGACATAGCCAACGTCGTCAGGACAATGCACAAACTGGTTATGGTCAACGTGAACCACGCCAAAACTCAGGCTATGCACAACGTGACAGCCGTCCAGAGAACTTTGGCAACAAAGGCACTTATGGTCAACGCGACACGCGTGATGAAAATGCGCCACGTAAACCTTTTGGAAATAAAGGCTTTAAAAAGTTTTAATTTTTAAAGTCAAAATTTGAGCCACTTTCGAGTGGCTCTTTTTATATGTGTTTACGCTGCAATAATCACTTTCTATTCTGTAACACGAACAAGCTGCAAGCTCCTCATAAAAAACGCCCAACCTATTGAGCGTTTTTATTCTCCCGCCAACAGCCACCACCCATTCATGACACACTTTGTGGAATAGCACTGAGTAAGCGTTTGGTATATTCGTGCTGCGGTGACTGGTACAAATCATCTGAATTGGCTATTTCCACCAAATCACCATGGTTCATCACCATGATTTGATCTGAAATATATTTCACCACTGATAAATCATGTGAAATAAAGATATAACTCAGTCCAAATTCATCCTGTAAATCTTGTAGCAAATTCAGTACTTGGGCTTGTACCGAAACATCCAATGCTGATACCGACTCATCACAAATCAAAACCTCAGGTTTTAAAGTTAGACAGCGGGCAATAGCAATACGTTGACGCTGTCCGCCTGAAAACTCATGTGGATAACGATAAAAAGCCTGTGCAGGTAAGCTCACGCGTTCCAACAAGTCCAAAGCCATCTGTTTGCGTTCAGTATCATCCGCCCCGATACGATGCACTTGCATCGGCTCCATTAAAATCTGCCCTACAGTAAAACGAGGATTGAGTGATGCATAGGGATTTTGGAAAATGATTTGAATCTTGCGTTGATACCGAGCAAACTCTTTTTCTGACATGGCCAAAATATCTTGACCTTCAAACAGCGCTTTTCCTCCTGTCGCCTCCTGTAAACGCATCAGCAATAATCCAATGGTGGTTTTCCCCGAACCAGACTCACCCACCAAGCCCAAAGTCTTGCCTTTTGCCAGTTGGAAACTCACGCCTTTGACCGCTTGAAACTCCTCTTTGCCGAATAATCCTTTACGACTATAAAATGACTTTTTAAGGTCACGTACATCTAAAATGATCTCTTCTTGGCCAGTTAAGCCGCGAGATCTTTGTTGAAGTGACTCGACATCGACAGTATGCGTTTCAATATAGTCATCGCCCTTTTGTTGCATAAAGTCACTGATCATGGGCAAACGCATGGGACGTTTAGATAGTTGCGGACGGCAATGCAACAACGCTTTGGTATAGACATCTTGAGGGCGTTCAAGCACATCTTTAACCCTGCCTTGTTCACGAATTTGACCCTGCCGCATTACGATAACCTGATCGGCAATTTCCCCGACCAAAGCCAAATCATGGGTAATAAACAGCATCGACATTTGATGCTTCTTCCGCAACGACTCCAGCAAATTTAAAATTTGCTTTTGAATGGTGACATCCAGCGCTGTCGTCGGTTCATCGGCAATCAATAGTTTGGGTTTACACGCAATTGCCATGGCAATCATAACACGCTGCTGCTGCCCACCCGACAATTGCCCCGGATATGCATCAATCTTGGTTTCAGGAGATGGAATCCCAACTTCTATCAAGAGTTCCAAAGCACGTACACGCGCCTGCTTACGGCTCATGCCCAAATGTAACTGCAAAATTTCTGCAATTTGTGAACCTACCGTAAACACAGGATTCAGTGATGACATCGGCTCTTGAAAAATCATGGCAATATCTTTGCCGCACTTTTTCCGCATTTCACGGCGCGGTAAGTCGAGTAGGTTTTTCCCCTCAAACAGAATTTTACTGTCCAAAGCAATTTGACTACTTTCAGGAGGCAATAGTCCCATGGTCGCTAGCGATGTGACCGACTTCCCACTGCCTGACTCCCCAACCAAGGCCACAGTTGTATTCACTGGAATACTAAAACTGATGCCTTTGACTGTTTCAATGTACTGCTTTTCTTCATTTTTAAAGCTGACACGCAAGTTTTCCACCTGAAGTAAGGCTGGCGCTGTCATATGATTGAGTTCAGACATTCTCATGCTCCTATTTCAGTTTCGGGTCTAATGCATCTCGCAGTGCATCGGTAAACATTGAAAATGCAGTGACCAGAACAGCCATCGCCACAGATGCAGCCGCTAACTGCCACCACTTGCCTAAAATCAATTCACTTTGCGCCTCATTCAACATGCTGCCCCATGACACCACACCGACAGGGACACCAAAACCTAGGAAGCTCAAAATCACTTCTGACTTAATAAAGGCCACCACTAAAATTGACATTTGAACCAGTGCAATATGACTGACATTGGGAAATATATGCACAAAGATACGTCGGCTATGACTCACTCCAATCGCTTTTGCCGCCAGCACATATTCCCGCGAAGTATGCTTCATATATTCGGCACGAATTAAACGATATACTCCCGTCCACCCCGTTAAACCCAAAATCAAAACAATGGATAAGACGCCTTTTTGTTGTAGTACTGCAGCAATCGCTAAAACCAAGAGCAGATAAGGAATCGAAGTAAAAATGTTATAAAACCAGTTCAAGACATCATCGATCCAGCCACCAAAGTAGCCCGAAATTGCACCTAGAACGGTACCAATCACGACAGCAAGAAAAGCTGCGACTAAGCCCACAATAATTGATGTTTCTGCGCCTTTAATGGTTTTCAGTAAAACACTTTGTCCCCATTTGTCGGCACCTAAAATCAGGCTTTGCTTGAGTTCCGCTTGCTGATCTAGTAAATGACCATCCAGCGCTTGGTCAATCGCTTTCATGTCTTCAGCTAAAGGATCAACAACCCCATAGTAATCAATAGCACCACCTACACCCTGTTCAGCAGCAATTTCTGCGTTGAGCTCACGAATCACATCTTTTAAAGGATCGACAGGGTTTTCAGGCACAGCCGCTTCGACTTTTTGTGTTTCACTTTGCGTAGCAGGTATCGCTGCTGCACCGATAAACGTAGGCGGTGCATAACTCACCGCGACTTCTTTATTCCAGTCTTTTGCAATCAATCCTGTGGATGACAAAATTAACAGCACCAAATAAAACAGTACGATTAGGAGGGAAAACATGGCGATTCGATCGCGCTTTAAACGGCGCATGGCGAGTTGCCATAGCCCTGTAGATGCTGTTGTAGGTTCAGCAGTATCTGGTTTTCTTTTAGTGAGAACACTGAGCATAATTCACCTACTTCAACTGTACACGTGGATCGACCCATTTATAAATCAAATCGGCAATCAAGTTGAAAAACATCGTTGCGAGAGCAACGTACACAGTAATGGCTTTAATCACAGGAAAATCACTACGCTCTACCGCAATAATCACTTCACGACCAATGCCCGGAATACCAAAGAAACGCTCAATCAAAAATGCACCAATCAGCAAAGCAGGCAAACTTGCCATCACGTCTGTAATAATTGGAATCGAGGCATTGCGTAGCACATGCACACCTAAAATGCGCCGTTCGCCAATTCCTTTGGCACGTGCAGTACGAACATAGTCTTGATTGACTTCATCCAAAACAAAACTACGATACAACCGTAAAGTCGGGGCAATACTGACCACCAACATGATCAGAATAGGTAATAAAGCATACTTAAACAGGTTTTCGCTAAAGCTATCACTCCAGCCTTGGACTGGAAACCAGCTCAGCTGATAGGCAAAGACATACTGAAAAACAATGATATACACCAAGATACTGATCGACATGCCAATCGTACACAGCATCATCACCATACGATCCGTTAAACTGCCGCGTACCGCTGCTACCGCCAAAGCCAACACAATAGAAATGATGGTTTGTAAGATCGTCAGTGGAATGAGCAAAGTCAGTGAAGGCC
The DNA here is from genome assembly GCF_044057475.1 of Acinetobacter sp. P1332. Classification (NCBI taxonomy): domain Bacteria; kingdom Pseudomonadati; phylum Pseudomonadota; class Gammaproteobacteria; order Moraxellales; family Moraxellaceae; genus Acinetobacter; species Acinetobacter sp. P1332. Next base: position 741,847 of record NZ_CP171157.1, on the reverse strand, counting down.
CGAGTCGTGTCGTGATGATTTGCGATACTGACTCTCCTGTACTCCAACTTAACCCATAATCAAAAGTCAAAATCTGCTTAATGAAAATCCACAGTTGCACATAATAGGGCTGATCGACCCCAAGCTGCTGTCGGATATTTTCAATCTGTTCAGGGTTCGACATTTTCCCTGCCAAAATATAGGCAGGGTCGCCACCGACCCAGTTAAACAAGAAGAAAATCAGCAACACCACCCCAAGCATGGTCGGGATCATTTGCCAAATTCGACGAATAATATATGCCAGCATAAAAATGCCCCTTATTTCACCCGTTGACCGGTAATTTCATCGAAAAAGGCTTTGTTATCAGGTTCACGACCCAAAAAGTCTTTGACCAATGCTTTGGCAGGTTTTTGACCACCTTGGGACAAAATGGTTTGACGATAGTGCTGTCCCACTTCAGGGTTATTTAAGTTATCACCAAAGGCTGAAAGCATGTCCAACGCCATCACTTCTGACCACATATAACCGTAATACCCGACTTGATAACCGCCCATGATGTGACCAAACTGCCCCGGAAACTCGGTGGTTGGAACATAACCCAAAGCCGTTTCCCCTTCCATTTTTTCCCAAACCTTTAAGGGCTGAACCTCTCGTGCATCACTGCCATGTAGCGCCATGTCATACTGCGCATACAACGTCTGACGAGCATAATGCAAACCACGCCCATAACTATGCACGGCATTGAGTTTGGCAATCAGCGCATCATCCACACGTGGGCAGTCAGGTTTGCAGTAGTCCGCCACCTTTGACAAAGTCTCTTTGCGTCGTGCCCATTCCTCATACATTTGTGACGGGGCTTCGACAAAGTCTCGTTCAACTGAAGTTCCTGACTGAGATGAAAAACGTGTGTTAGATAAAATGCCATGCAACGCATGACCAAACTCATGTACAAAAGTTTCTAACTCATCGCTATTTAAACCATTGCGGTTAAAGTTAGTGACCAGTGCTGAAATTGGTTTGCGCCCTGTTAGGCTACTTCCGCCATAAACACCCCACACAGCAGCATGTCCATATTTGCCTTTACGTGGAAATTTATCCATATATAAACCACCGAGCAGTTGCCCTGTTTTGGCATCGGTCACATCGTAATATTCCACTTCATCTTGCCAAACCTCGACTTTGGCAGGCTTAAACTTGATGCCATACAGGTTTTCAGAAATGGCAAATAGCCAGTCTTGAGAGGCTTGCGTTGGAAAATACTGACGTAGCTGTTCTTGGTCGACCTGATACTTGGCTTTGCGTAATTTTTCACTCCAATATGCTTCGCTCCAACGCTCAATACTAGCTTGCTCAACAGGAATATTTAAACTTCGCGCTTTAAACTCACGTAGAGTTTGGACTTCCTTTTTCTCTAGGGGTGCTACGGTAGCATGTACCTCTGCCAAGAATTTATTCACGGTTTCAGGGGTTTTCGCCATACGACTTTTCAGTACCCACTCGGCATAACTGGACTTACCAAACAGTTTGGCTAACTCATAACGTAAGTCCATGGCTTGCTTCAGCAGCGCCAGATTTTTCTCACCGCCACGTCGGGTAAATGCAATTTGATAACGCTTACGTGCATCATCGTTATCTGCCAACTCCATAAAAGGACGATAATCGGGATACTCAAAACCGAGTAAATAATTGCCTTTGTCATTTTTCTTTAAGCCGTCGATATAACTTTGTGGCAGGCCTTTTAGCTCATCAAGGCTAAATTCGAGTTTTTCAGGATTATCACGTACATTACGCGCATACTCTTGTTCAATTTTTGCCAGTTCATCAAAAATCGCTTTTAAGCGTGCTTGTTTATCCGCTGAAAGCTGTATCCCAGTTTTTTCAAAGCCCTCCAAAATATCTTCACGGAACTTGGCTTCAATCGGATCAGCAATTTTAATTTTCTTAATTTGTTGATATAGCTTTGGATTCTGATACACATCGGTTTGGAATTGGCTAATTTTAATTTCACAGTCTTCAGCCGCTTTACGCAGTGCTTCATCAGGGTCAACATTGCTATACAGACCAATCGGGCCGTAAAAATCTTCAAATGATGCAAAAATACGATCCCATTCAGCCAATATAGGCGCTGCCGCCGTTTCGTTTTTAAGGGGCTTATTTTCAAACGTTTTAAGTTGCTTTTTCACATCCGCAATTTTGGCATTACACATTGTAGGGATGTCTTTGGCTTGAAAGCTGGGTAATGTTTGGCGCGGTGCTGTTTCCGCCAAAGCCATCTGACTCATCCCTAGGCCCAACATGCACAATGCAGTGAATTTAAAATGTTGCTTTTTCATCATGACTCCAGTTTTGTTTAATTTCTATTTCTTCAAATCAATATCGATATACATCCACTCTGCGGGCAGTATGGGATGCTTTTTAAAACCAATCACACGCGGTTGTGCCAAGATATTACGGTAACGCGCACCAATCACCTGCACAGGCATATACACCTCTAGCAGACGCGACATTTTGGCGTAGATTGCATCGCGCTCTGGGCTCGGTATCATCTTTTGGGCTTGTTCATATAGGTGGTCATATTCAGGAATTTTGACGCAGCCATTGTTGGTGATCTTGATGTTCTTGCCATAAAACAGCTGCATAAAGTTATCTGCATCTGGGTAGTCTGCAATCCATGCTGATGCTTTAAACATGGTTTTACATTGTTTTTCTAATTTCAAAGCCTCAGCAAAAGGCATCGACTTGGTGGTCATTCTGATTTGGATACTGTCTAAAGTTTTCTTCCAAAACTCGGCCTGTTGTTGACTGCGTAAATTATTACCCGAAAGCGTCATCTCAATCACCAAAGGTTTCCCATTCGGCTGAGTACGCCAACCATCCGCAGCTACTTTATAGTGATAACGATCTAACAATAAATTTGCCGCTTTGACTGAGTAAGGAATACTGCTTCGATAATTGGGATCGTAGCCCACCACACCACTTGGAATCGGTGCTTGCAGTTTTTGCGAATCGCCTTTTTGTAAAATATTGATGTAGTTATCGGCTGAAAATGCCATCGCCATGGCACGGCGCAGGGCAATTTTATCTTTACTTAAGCCGCCGACTATTGGGTTTTGCATATTCCAATAATGATAGTCAATCGAAGGATCGGTGATCCGTGACAGCTGTACGCCTTTCTTGACCAATTCCGGTTTTAGTTTTCCATTTTGCAAGGCTTGAACCGTCAACTCACCATCTAAGGCAAACAAATCCACTTCATCTTTAATAAAAGACAACCAGCGTGATTGCCCCTCTTCCATTACCTGAATATCAATCTCGCCAATTTGCGGCATCTTTTTGCCTTGCATGGCTTTGACGATCTTTTGGTCCTCAGGCGTACTGGCTTTAAAGTTCCAAACAAAACTTCGGAAATCAGGATTGGCCTTTAAAATAATCCGCGAACCCGGCGTCCAACGACTGAGCATATATGGCCCCGTTCCTATTGGATGCCCCATCACAAAACCCGCTTTGTCACGATATTTTTCGATAACTTCCCGTGCAACCGCGCCTGCAGGCTGATGCGCAAGCAACATTGGAAAGTTCTGATCTGGGCTGGTCAGGCGAATAACCAAGGTATAACGGTCTGGTGTTTGCAAGCCCGCGACAGATTGGTCGTAATTGAATTTTCCCGTTTTCTTCGCCTGTTTCAGCAAAGCCTCCATCCCTAAGATTCGCCCATCAAATAACCAACTGTTGGGTGAATGCAAACTCGGATCCAGTAAACGCTTAAAGGTATACACATAATCAGCCGAAGTCAGCTCACGCTTTTTACCTTTAAACACTGGGTCTGCAGCAAAATAAATCCCCTTTTGCAAACGAATGGTATAGGTCAATCCATCCGGGCTCACCTCGGGTAAAGCCGCAGCTGTTCGTGGTACCAATTTCGCAGGTGAGGCCAAATAATCATAGGTAAACAACGTTTCAAAAATCGATCCATTAACATGGGCCGAGTACAAGTCATGCACGCCCGCAGGGTCAAAGCCTGTTTCAGCCACAGGAAAAACATAACGTAAAACTTTTTTCGGGTCGGCAGGGCTTTGTGCAAAACTGGAAACTGAACTACTCAGCAGAATGCTGCCTGCCAAAATCCCCAAACCCCATCGTTTCAATTTCTGATTTAGATCTCTCATTATTTTCTACATCTCAATTATTTTTTTATGGGCTGAATATCCAAATACTGCCAATTGGTGTTCATCATCGGATGTGCTTTAAAACCCTGAACTTGTGGATGTAACAACCAATTTCGAATACGACTGTTATGAATAATCCATGGATTATCGGCCTCAATTTGACGACTGAGTTTTTCATAAAATGGCAAACGCTGAGGAGGTGGTAAGGCCATAGCCTGCGTATAAAGTGCATCATAGGCTTTGGACTGGTAGCAACTGAGATTGCCCTGAGCCGAATTGGGCCCATACAGCAGTTGGGCAAAGTTTTCCCCTTCAGGATAGTCCGCAATCCAAGCCCCGCCCCAGATCATGTATTTACATTGCATCGCTGCTTTTAAATTGTCAGCAAAGTTACTCACCACAAAGTCAGCACGCAGACCAATCGCATCTAAATTTTTCTTCCACAGTTCAGATTGAATCACCGAACTGGAACTGTTTTCAGTCATAAACTTGAGCGTTAAAGGCTGACCATTCGGTAGTCGACGGTAACCATCTGCTCCCTTCTTATAACCGAAACGATCCAGTAATTTATTCGCCAAGAGTGGGTTATAGGCCACGCTACTCCGATAATTCGGATTAAAGCCTTGTACCCCCTCAGGCACCAACATCTCCGACTTCACCGCCTGCCCTTTATACAGTTGTTTAATGGCTTCTGCTTGGTTATAAGCCAGACTAATCGCACGTCTTAATGCAACTTTTTCAAGCCCAAAACCACCCACTGTAGGGTCTTGCATATTAAACATGGTATAGGTGATTTCAGCGTCTTTATTGGGAAAATGTTGAATGCCTTGCTTGACCAGTTCAGGTTTGAGTTGCTTACCATTTAAAGCCTGTGGTACCGCATTGGAAGTCAGTTTGTCAAAATCGAGTTGTCCCGATTTGAACGCGAGCCAGCGAGACTGTTCTTCTTCAATAATACTGACGCTGACTTTGCCGATTTGCGGCATTTTTTTGCCTTGCATCTCCTTGACCAGACGATTGTCCCAACTCGAACCTGTAGATTTAAAGTTCCATGTAAAACCACGATATTTCGGGTTGGCCACCAGTTCAATACGACTCCGCGGTACATATTTACTCAGTTGATAAGGCCCTGTCCCCACTGGATGCTGCGCAATTCGATCCCCATAAAACTCCACCACTTCCCGCGCTGTTCCACTAAATGTGGCATAGGCTAAGATATAGGGAAAGTTATAGTCAGGACGGGTCAATGTGATTTGTAGTGTGTATTTATCGAGGGCTTTTAAACCCGAAATCGCGGCATCATAATTAAACTGGCCTGTTTTCTTGGCTTGAGCAACAGCAGCATCGCCACCGACAATTTTGCCTTCAATAAATGAATAGGTCGGTGAGCGGTTTTTCGGGTCCATAATCCTCATCATGGAATAAATATAATCCTGCGCCACCAACTCTCGCGGCTTGCCTTTGAAGGCCGCATCATCGCTAAAATAAATATTGGGCTGAATTTTAAAGATATAGACTTTGCCCTCTTGTTCTATTTTTGGCATCGCCACTGCTGTATTTGGAACCAATTGAGCGGGGCGCGCCAAATAATCGTATTTTAAAAGTGGTTCAAAAATGGCTTGGGCAATACTACCACTATAAAAATTATAGGTTTTAACCGTATCAAAACCATCATCAGGCGCTTCATAAGCAATATTTAATACTTTGTTTGGATCTGCAGGCGACTTTGCATAGGCAGAAAAGCCAAAACCCATCGCAAGGGATAAAGCAGCAAGCTTCAGTTTTTTTGAATTCAAGTTCATACCTATACACATCTTTTTTTTAAGCAAGGTGATCTCATGCCATCCATGTTCAATGTCAGTGTTTTATTTTTCAGACAACACTGACAAAAACTTAAAACATAAACCCATGTTTTATAAATTAAATTTTAATTATCAAAATTTAAAAAACGGTCATAGGCAAATCTTCACCTCAGCAATAAAGCGAATATCATGCCACGCCTATTTTTTTATCATTCTAATTTAACATTTTGTAAGAAAAATATATGGATATTAATTAGTTATAAATGAGAGGCTCAACTCACATCGGAACATTTTGCCAATTAGTAGCTATTTTTAAACATTCAATTTAAATAAACTATTGCACAGATTTAATACACCAATGATTCAAATTCGAACATCACAAGAAATACAAAAAACCAAATAAAACATCACAAGCATTTATTTATTAAAGATAAATATTAAAATTTCAGTATAATTACAAATAAGATTTTGTATTAAAAATTCAAAAAATAACGACTCATTTTTGATCACTTATTATATGAATAATCTTTTTATGATTATTTTTTAATCGATTTATAAGTAATTTTTTGCCATTTTAATTTTTTAAATTCTAGAAAAATGAAAAAAAGTTACATAAATCCATACAAATAATAAAATAAAACAATATTTTCCAATAACTTAATTCACAGTCTTTTGTCTATCCCTGAAAGTTGGCATTTGCCTTGCACTCCATCAGCACAGCAATACCGCTAAATATAGAAAAAGAAGGGTTGAATTTACGATGCAAAAAAACAAACTTGTTCGATCTATGGGGACCCCAACCATCAGCAAATCACTACTTAAACTAAGTACCCTGACTTTAAGTATGATGTGTTTGTCTTTAGCTCATGCAGAAGAAACCGAAAGCTCAGTCTCAGCAGAACCAACTAAAAAAGTTGCTAAAGTGACTGTCACTGGCTCCTCTATCAAAGGAGTTGCAGCTCAAAGTTCTTCACCCATTACCGTCATTAAAGTTGAAGAGCTTGCGCAACAAGGCGTCACAACTGCCGAAGAAGCTTTAACCAAAATCAGTGCCAACCAAGCGGGTTACACAACCGCGCAAAACGTGGGGGCAAGTAATACCTCTGGTTCAACAGCTAACTTGCGTGGCCTAGGTCCAGACAAAACCTTAGTATTATTAAACGGCCGCCGTTTGGCTTATAGCCCTTTTAGTACCTCTGAAACCAACCTCAATACAATTCCTCTAGCAATGGTTGAACGAATTGAAGTCCTTCGAGATGGTGCATCCGCGGTATATGGCGCAGATGCCATTGCTGGGGTGATCAACTTCATCACAAAAAAACAATATGAAGGTTTCGGTATCAGCAGCGGTGTACTCAAACCCGAAGAAAAAGGGGGGGAAGAATACGATGTCTCTATCTTTGGTGGCTATGGCGACTTAGACGAACAAGGTTTTAACGTATATGGCGCAATCAGCTACCAAAAGTCTAAAGAAATTATGGCCAAAGACCGTAAAGTTAGCCGTCGTGGTGGGCTTTTACCTGAATTAGGGATCGATGCTGGCTCTGCGAATGGTTTTCCTGCTAACTTCTATGACCCAACCAGTGGTGTATTAGCCAATCCTTACGGTAATGCCAACTGTAATAACACTCCTAATGTCGTTGCGGAAGATGGTCTGTGTTTTTTAAACACTCAAGCCTTGATTGGTATTCAACCAGAAACAGAAGACTTATCGGCACTAGGGCGTGCAACGTTCAAACTCAGTGACCAATTCAACGCGATTGCTGAATATGTATATGCAAAAAATGAAGTCACTACCTCAATCGCACCCGATGTCTATAGCCGATCTGTGACACTTCCCAAAGGAAGCCAATACTATCCAGGTGAAAGTATCACTCCTGCTGTTCCCGGTTTAAGTGGTGATCCTTTACAACTCTACCTACGCTCACAAGCAGGTAACCGTGTTTCTAAGACAACCAATGAATCACATCGTATTTTTGCAGGGATTGAAGGTGAAGCATATGGCTGGAACATCGACAGCGGCGTGACCTATGCAAAAGGTAAAGCAAAGGACAGTTTCGTTAGTGGCTATTTAAATCGTAGTCAACTACAAGAAGGACTAGATAACGGTACCATTAACCCCTTTGGTCCTTCAGCGGATTCAAGTGTTTGGAGTTCATTAGAAGTCAGCGGTACGACCAATGATGCGACCTTAGACTCCACCACCTTTGACTTTACGATCAGCCGTCCAATTTTCACACTTCCTGCGGGTGATGTGGGCTTTGCCTTCGGTGGTAGCTTTACCACACAAGACTGGGAAGCAAAGGTAAACTCAGATCTTGTTCGACTTGTCCCAGGTAGTGGCATTGACCCTGACAAACCTATCAGTAAGGGTGACCGCGACATTACAGCCGTTTTCTCAGAGCTACAAATTCCGATTACCTCAACTTTAGAAGCGCAACTTGCAGCACGTTATGATGACTACAGTGACTTTGGCGACACCTTCAACCCGAAAGTGGGTTTACGCTGGGAACCTTTAAAGCAATTAATGTTCCGAAGTACTTACAGTACAGGTTTCCGTGCACCAAGCTTATATGAAATTAATGCACCGCAAAGCCAAACTTACACGGGGGCAAAATACGATGACCCTGTGCTCTGTCCAGGTGGCGTAGCAACTTCACCGCAATATCAAACAGAATGTAATACCCAGTTTAAGCGTATGCAAGGTGGTAACTCTGAGCTTCAGCCCGAAGAATCAACCACATTTACAGCAGGCTTTGTTTTTGAGCCCCTTAAGAACCTAGTCTTAGCAGTCGATTACTACAATATCGAAATTGAGAATCTTATTGGCTTAACGGGTGAAACCTCCATTTTCGAAGATCCAACCAAATATGCAGATCGCTTTGTGCGAGATGCAGATGGTCGTATCCAATACATCAATACCACTTTAATGAATACAGGTGGCATCAAAACAGAAGGGATCGACATTAGCTTAGACTACCTGACTCCTATGACATCAACAGGTCGGTTTGGCTTTGGAATTAATGGAACCTATGTCATCAAAAATGACTACCAAGAAGAAAAAGATGGAGACTGGGAGGGCTTAGTGGGCGTTTATGATGACCCTGCAGTACTGCGCTGGAAACATACCGCAAACATCAACTGGAGCTATGAAGACTGGAAATTGGTCTTTGAACAGCAATTTTTCCGAGGCTATCACGACCAAAATGCAACAGGTGAAGAAGGCTTTGATAATCACAAAGTCCCCGACTATACCCTCTACAACATTGCAGGCACCTATAAAGGTTTCAAAAACTTAACCCTAACGGGTGGCATCAAAAACCTATTTGATGAAGAACCTGCTGCATCGAATGTTCTCGATAACTTCCAATACGGCTATGACCCACGTTACAGCGACCCAACAGGACGTACTTTCTATGTAAGAGGTACATATACGTTCTAAGCGGATCTGAGCCACAGATTGAAGTATTCAATCTGTGGTGATGTTTATACATGCTCAACTTTAACCAGATATATATGGATTTTCCCAAGTGCAATCCAATGCTTTTAAAAAGTAGATTTGGCTTAAATTTTAGGAGTAACTATGGGCACTACATTTGAAGATTTAGAAAAAAACTCCGCCAAAAAACTCACAGGTATTGGCGTTGTGATTTTCTTACATGTTCTTGTTGGCTTGGTGCTAATGGCAGGTTTGGCAAAAGATATTGTTAAACCCTCAACCGAACCTGTGGAATTGGTCATTCTGCAAGATATCAAGCCACCTGAGCCTGAACCACCTAAAGAAGTTCCACCAGAGCCACCGAAAATGGTGGAAAAAGTAGCGCAGCAGCCTGACCCCAAACCTGTAGAAAAAGTAGTCCCAGTGCAAAAAACAGTTGCTACACCCGTCACTAAACCGACGATAAGCACGCCGACGCCAGTTGCATCATCGCCTTCTCCAAGCCCATCTCCAATTCCGTCACCGACTGCCGCTACTCCATCACCTGCACCCAAACCCACAGGTGTTACACGTGGAGTATCGGAAGGTGAAGCTGGATGCAAAGCACCAAGCTATCCACGCGAAGCAGAGATGAGTGGCATTTCTGGCACCGTACTGATTTCGGTCTTTGTCGATACCAATGGTAAGGCGCAAGAAGTCAAAGTGAAACGCTCAACAGGTGACCGTACTTTAGACCGAGCAGCAACGAAAGCGTATAGCTTGTGCACATTTAAACCTGCAATGAAAGATGGCGTAGCTCAAAGCGCTTGGTTCGACATCCCATACGAATTTGTTCTCGAATAATTGAAAAAGATCAGCCGACATTAGGAGTTACACAATGCAAAATTTAAAAAACTTTACCGCAGCAAGCCTACTTGGAATGAGCACATTACTTCCTCTACAAGCTGTTTTCGCAGAGGAAACCGCTGCGCCCACTACAACAATGACTACACCAGTCACTGCGACTGAGAAAGCAGCAACACCTGTTCCCCCACCCTTAGCTGAGAAAGCACCTTCTGCTTCAGAAAAAGTACATAACCCTTATGGCTTAGAAGCAATGTGGAAAGAAGGTGATCTGGTGTCTAAAGTGACGCTGTTTATTTTGGTGATTATGTCGATTGGGACATGGTACATCATCATCACCAAGTGCTTACAGCAAGGCAAAATTCGCAAACAAGGCCAAAATGCCGATAAAAACTTTTGGGAAGCAACCTCTCTCGATACTGCAACTGAAGGTTTAGATGATGCCAGTGTGTATCGCTTTATCGCTGAAAAAGGTATTAAGTCGACAAAAAACCATGGTGGAACATTATTAGAGCGTATTGACTTTAATACTTGGGTCACTATCTCGATTCAACGTGCTATCGACAAAATTCACAGTCATTTAAGTGGTGGGCTGGCTTTTCTAGCAACTGTAGGTTCAACCGCACCTTTCGTGGGTTTATTCGGTACCGTTTGGGGCATTTACCATGCTTTAACCGCGATTGGGGTATCGGGTCAAGCATCTATTGATAAGGTCGCAGGCCCTGTGGGTGAAGCCTTAATTATGACTGCAATTGGTTTAGCCGTGGCTGTTCCAGCAGTGCTTGGTTACAACTGGTTAACTCGTCGGAATAAAGCCGTGATGGAAGAAGTTCGTACCTTCGGTTCAGACCTGCATGCGGTGTTGTTAAGTGGTGAAATCAGCACCAACAATCCTGTTAACCGTGACATGAAATAAGAACATGAGGAATCAGCCATGGGAATGACGGTAAATTCAAATGACAGCGATGATGATGTAATCGGAACCATTAATACCACCCCACTGGTTGATATTATGTTGGTTTTACTGATTATTTTCCTCATTACAGTGCCTGTTGCGATTCATACCGTGCCAGTCAATTTGCCTGAAGAAAGGAATGTGCCTTATGAAACCAAACCTGAAAATATTCAACTTGCAGTCAATAAAAATGGCGATATTTTTTGGAATGAAAGTTACATTGCCGATAAAGCAACATTACTCTCTCGGTTACAGACAGAGGCACAAAAGAGACCTCAGCCCGATGTCCACATTCGTGGTGACCAACTTACGCCATACGATGCGATTGACCAAGTCATTACAACCACGCAGCAAGCGGGGATTGGCAAAATTGCCTTTGTCACCACACCGCCCTCTTCACCTTAATCAAAGAAGGATTCAGCTATGGGTATGAATGTTGGTTCCAATCAAGATGATGAAGATGTCATGCTCGATGTCAACATGACGCCTTTGATTGATGTCATGTTGGTATTGCTGATTATGTTCATTATCACGATTCCATTGCCAAACAACGCCATTAATATCAACCTCCCGAATGGCACACCACCACCAGTTCAGGAAAAACCACCTGAAATCGTGGAACTACGCTTAGATGCTCAAGGCAAAATGTTTTGGAATGAACAAGCTGTGGAGTCCAAACAAGCGCTCGAAGCCTTGTTTCAAACCGTTGCTCAAAAAGCAGATCAAGACCAAATTAAACTCAAAGCTGACCGCGCAACGGAATATAAATACATTGCGATGGTCATGGCCGCAGCCCAACGCCTTGATGTGAAAAAAATTGGAGTCGTGAGTAATCAATAAATAAAACCGTCAAAAAAACCGCTGACAACTTTTGCTGTTAGCGGTTTTTTTCTTTTTTAATGACTCTACGAATTACTTCAATACGGGGATGTCGATCCACAATGCTTGCGGAAAATGTGTCGCCAAATAAGCTTTTAAATAGGTCGCAGTATCTTTAGAAATGAGTTCATCTTGAGATTCATCATTTAGGTTATAGGCTAAAGCGTAAAGCTCTAAACCACGACTTTTCAGTGCTTCTAAACTTAAAATAGTATGGTTAATACTGCCCAAACGCCCCGAACTCACCAAAATTACAGGCAGTTGCTTGGTTGCAATATAGTCAATGCTAAGCAAATCTGTGGTTAAAGGCACCATCAAACCACCCGCACCTTCTAACAACACCACCTCATATTTTTCAGCCAGCTGCTGAGTAGCACGCTCGATTTTTGCAAAATCAATCTCACGACCATCAATTTTAGTCGCTAAATGTGGCGATGCAGGATAACTAAAAATTTCAGGCATGGTCAGCTTACTGTCATCTTCTGGAAACCAGCCCATACCCATAATTTTACGATGCTGTTCAATGTCTTCAGAAACATCAACATTGCCCGTTTGCACTAGCTTTTGGGTAATGGTTTTTTGGCCTTGTTCATTCCAAAGCTTGGCTAAGTAGCCCGTGGTATAGGTTTTCCCAATGCCTGTATCGATTCCACTGATAAAGTAAACTGATCCAGTCATGGCATTCTCCGTGCAATACAATAAATAGGGTGATAACTCAGGCGATAATGAATCTGTCCTGATGTATCGAGTTGTGAAAATTGTCGATAATCTTGATAAAAGCGTTCAAGCGAGTGCTTGGTCCAACGAAAGCTCGATGCAGTTGCCGTGACACCTGTGGCTTTTAAATGTTGCAGTACCTGTTTCGGTGTCGCAAAGTCTAAGTACTCAATTTGTTCAGACAAATGCAGAACTTCAAAGCCTTGGTTTTGCAATTTTTCCCGTAGTTGATCGAGGTTGACATAATCTAAACCTTGCCCCGTTAAAGTCTTAATCTCTTGTAAGTTCCGCTCGCCAAAGGTGGAAAAACAAAATAGACCTTGTGGAAGCAGACTGTCATTCGCTTTCTGAAAAACAGCATCAAGATTCGTCATCCACTGCAGTGCAGAGGTCGATACAATCAGTTCTAAATGAGCTGGAAAAACAAGCTGTTCAATATCGCCCAATAACCAGTCTATATTTGAATAACCCTGAAAGTGCTGCTGCACCTCAGCATATAAGTCATTCAGTAAATAGTGCTGAATTTGGAAATCGTTCAGCAGAAGATGGCTTAAATTGCCTGAACCACAACCAATTTCAAACACCCGCTCAAATTGCGTTTTAGCAGCATGACGTTGGATTAAATTAAAAAGCCGGCGTGCAATTTGTTTTTGCACAACCGCATGTTCACTGTAGCTTTGCCCTGCCTGAGCAAAGCGCAATGCGACTTGTGCTTTATCAATCTCTAAATTCTTCACGACTCACTCACAACAACTGAATCAACTGATCTAAATCAGTATGGCGAACTTGAGCGGTCAAGGAAATACGTAGTCTAGAACTATGCTGCGGCACAGTCGGTGGTCGTACAGGCATAATATAAAAACCTGCTTGTTGCAAAGCTTTCGCCTTCTCTACCGTTTTGCTCGAATCACCGATGATCACAGGGACAATTTGAGACGTTGATGGACAATCAAAACCTTTGGCCTGAACTGCTTGCTGTAAGGTCTGACTGATACTATGCAAATGCTGTCGTGCAGTCTTTAACCGCAAGACTTGTTGCAAGATAAAGTTGCTCCACGCCATGCATATCGGCGGTTGTGCCGTACTAAAAATCAATGGGCGCATAGTATTGATGAGATAGTCTCGAATCACAGGGTGACAAATCAGATAGCCACCGATTGAAGCCATAGCCTTACCCAAAGCACCAACCAAAAAGTCAATGTCATCAATCACTTGATATTGCTCGGCACAGCCCAAACCTTGCTCACCACGCACACCAATACCATGTGCTTCATCGACATAGAGCATGACTTTTTCAAACTGTTTTTTGATGCGAACCAATTCAGCCAAATCAGTTTCGTCACCATCCATACTAAAAATGGACTCCGTCACCACAATGATTCGCTCAAAAGTATCATCGGTATGATACTTCTGTAAAAGTTGAGTCAAATGTGCCAAGTCATTATGGCGATAACGTACCAGCTTCGCAGTCGATAAACGAATACCATCAATCATGCTGGCATGAATTAATTTATCAGCCAGAATTAGGGTTTTACTGTCCGCTAGCGCAGGTAAAATACCAATATTCATGTGATAGCCGCTGTTGAATACCAAAGCAGCACGACCATGAAAAGCCCGACTTAGGCTTGCTTCAAACTGTTCATATTCCGGAAAATTACCCGTCAATAAACGTGAAGAGGCTGAACTCATCCAGCGCTGTGTATTCGGTGTTTCATCGAAAAACTGTTCACGTAATTCGATATTTGCAGCCAATCCTAGATAGTCATTCGATGCCAAATTCAACATCTCATGATCATGGATTCGAATCATCCGCCCTTGCTGCACATTAGACGTAAACTGGCGCAAATTGCCTTGCTGTTTAAGTACATCCAGTTGTGCTGCAAAATGTTCTACATGCTTCATACAACAGGCTCCTGCATCTGCACCACCACTTCAACCAATTGCTCAAGTAAGGTCTTGAGTTCCTGTGAGGTAATCACATAAGGAGGCATCACATAAACCAGTTTTCCAAAGGGTCGCACCCAAATACCACGGCGGACAAACTCCTGTTGCAAGGTTTTCATATCCACATTAAACGTCAGCTCAACCACACCGATGGCACCCAATACACGAACTTCATGAACATATTCAAGTGACTGCAACGGGGTCAAAGCGGTATGAAGTTGTGTTTCAATGCGTTGAATATTGCTTTGCCAATCTTGTGAGATCAGGAGTTCTGTACTTTTCGCCGCCACCGCACACGCCAAGGGGTTGGCCATAAACGTTGGGCCGTGCATAAACACACCCGCTTCGCCTCGACTGATGATTTCAGCAATATGCTTTGTGGTTAAGGTTGCAGACAAGGTCATATAGCCGCCTGTTAAACCTTTACCCATACACATAATGTCTGGTTCGACCTGTGCATGCTCCCAAGCAAAAAGTTTCCCCGTACGCCCAAAACCCGTCGCAATTTCATCAAAAATCAGTAAAACGCTGTATTTTTCACAGAGCAATTTGGCCTGCCGTAAATACTCAGGATGATAAAAACGCATCCCTCCTGCACCCTGAACAATCGGCTCAATAATCAGCGCGGCGATACTTTCATGCTGTGTTGCTAAGGTGTTTTCAAGTTCACGGATATCATCCTGATTCCATGCTGCATCAAAGGCAACTTGCGGTGCAGGAACAAAAATACGATTGGGTAAACTTGAACCAAAAATTTGATGCATCCCTGTGACAGGATCACAGACCGACATCGCATTCCATGTATCACCGTGGTAGCCCGAACGCGGGGTGACAAAATTAGTTTTGTCTTGTTTCCCAAGCGAAGTCCAATACTGAACTGCCATTTTTAACGCCACTTCAACCGCAACAGAACCCGAGTCTGCATAGAAAATTTTATCTAAACTTGGTGGGGTGATTTGCAACAGTAATTTGCCCAGTTGAATGGCAGGATCATGGCTAAAACCACCAAACATAATATGCGACATGTTTTGCAGCTGATCTGTCACGGCCTGATTCAGTTCAGGGTGGTTATAGCCGTGTATGGTGCACCACCACGAAGACATCCCATCAATCAGCTGACGACCATCATCTAACTCAATGGTTGAACCAAAGGCTTTTTTAACTTTAAACGTGGGGAGCGGATTGGTCATCGAGGTATAAGGATGCCAAATATGTTCCCGATCAAATGCTAAGTCATCCAACTCACCATCCAATTTGGCATTGATCTCAGTCATCCTTAACTCCATATCGACTACAGTTACAGCAAAATTTCAATTTGACTGATCTTAAACCTGCGCGCATCAAAAAGAAATTGCGATATTCGCCACTCAGCGAATTGTTTAATCCATTTTTTGTAAATATTGGCAGATTTTGTCAGTTACTTCATCGGCATGAAAAACTGGAAGTCCATGTGAACCACTTAAAAGCACCGCATCTAAAAAATTTGCACCCAAAGCTTTTAAATTATCCAAGACTTTGTAGCTAACTAAAAAATCTTGTTTAGCCAGCAGGTGGAGTTGATGCCCCGTATAATTGTGTAAGATCTCAACCGTATTTAAATGCTCTAAACAATTGAGTCCCTGTTTTAACAGATCTAAAGACTGAGGCTGAATCAAACTTTGCAACTGCAAAAAATCTTGCTTGGTGGTTGCCGTCCCTTGGCATACCATAAATCCAAATTTCTTTAAGGTTGCAATCGCATCTGCTTCGAAGGATTGTTTAAAGCTTTTAAATGTCGCTGGACTCATCGCGGTTGGCCAGTTTTCATGCGCCACAAAGCACGGATTTGAAGCCAGAGTAATTAATACTTTTTGCTGTTGATACTGCTGTTCAACAGCATCGATCAATAAAGTCGCCAGTTGCCCCCCCAAAGACCAACCGATAATGATATCAAAATCTTTGGCTTGTTCAGCATGTTGCTGCAACGCCTGTGTATCCAATCCATTAAAAATATTGATCAGCTCAACCGAATGGCCTTTATGCTGCAAAGCATGAGACAAAGGTTGCAGTAACTTGGTCCCACCACCCCAGCCCGTGATGAGTAAAATACGTTGATTCAATGCAGACTCTAAAACTGTAAATTTCAAACAGTATAAAACCTCAGACTCCGTTGCAAAGCAAGCCCTTTGAATGAACAGTAAATTTAAATAAATAATTCAGATTTAGACACCAGAATCTCAGCACTTTAGTGCCTTAAAATTTGCTAAGATCAATGAAATACATTTCTGGACAGCCTACACAATGAAAATAATGCAAATGGCAACGATTAGCTTAATTTCGCTAGGTAGTTTCTGTGCCATCAGTAGCGCCACTTATGCAGCACCAGCTTTTTCAAGCGCTTCATCAGACCAAAAACAATGGGTAGGCAAGCCCGCACCGAGTTTTAAGTTACAAGATCAAAATGCCAAATGGCATGAGCTCAAACAATATCAAGGCAAATGGGTGGTGTTATATTTTTATCCGAAGGATGACTCGCCGGGCTGCACCCAAGAAGCCAATCAGTTTAAAGCACTCTACCCACAATTTAGCAAAAATAATGCGGTGGTCTTAGGCGTGAGTTTGGACGATGTACAGTCGCATCAAAAATTTTCTAAAAAGTTGGGACTGAATTTCCCTATTTTGGCTGATAACAATCATCAACTGGCAAATCAACTCGGCATCGTGCGGAACTTGGGCATCGCGAAAATTGCGAAACGTGAAACCTTTCTGATTGACCCACAAGGTACGGTGGTCTATCACTACAGCAGTGTGAATACCCAAACCCATGCAGGACAAGTATTAGCAGATATTCAAAAGTTCTCTAAAAAATAACCCATACAAAAAAGCCTTCGGACATTGATTCGAAGGCTTTTTGATTACTCAGTATGTAAATACACATGCCACCTTTACATAAAACTGGTAGCTGGCATCTCTTACATTTGAGACTGAATGTAGTTTTGCAGACCAATCAATTCAATTAAACGTAATTGTTTTTCTAACCAATAAGTATGGTCTTCTTCGGTATCTGACATTTGCTGACGTAACATATCACGGGTAATGTAATCACCCTTTTCTTCACACAATTTTACGCCTTGCGCTAATTTTTCACGTACATGATATTCAAGCTTTAAATCGGCTTTTAAGCATGAAACCACATCTTCACCAATTTCAACGTCATCACGTTGCATATTTGGTGTGCCTTCCAAAAACAAAACACGGCGAATAATCGCATCTGCATGTTGTGCTTCTTCTTGCATTTCATGATCAATACGTTCAAAGATTTTGCTCAAACCCCAATCTTCATACATACGTGAATGAATGAGATATTGATCGCGTGCAGCCAATTCTCCACCGATCAACATATTTAAGTAGTCTACGACTTCAGGATTGCCACGCATTTTCAAAATCTCCATTCTCTAATGCAACTATTATGGACACATTTAATTCACTTTGCAAAAGATAAATTATGTAAGTTTATGATTTTTATAAAATTAAAATGAGAAACATACGCATTTGCAGTATGAGTCATCAAAATAATAGTTATAAAAGAAGCCTTTGCAAAACTTTATCCTTTTTGCAAAGGCTTTTTAGGCTTGAACCGCCCTGTGCTTCATTTTGTAACCATTAAAAATGCTTCTTATTTCAACCTTGGAACGGTGCACAATCTTTCATTTTTTCTGAGCAACGGACCAAAGAGACCCCACTTCTGCGGACTGGACTCGGGCCTGAGCTTGGCGATAAAAACAGAAAAATAACCCAGCAAAAATAATAGCAAAGACGTCAACCCACCATAAAGAGGAAGAAGATGACCATAATCCAATCTCAGGTAAGAGCAATGCGATAGCAGAAGTCAAAGGCATGAGCAGTAAAACAATCACAATCGACAGCAATAACGTTGGTAATGCCCGTGCTCCACCCAGTACGAAGCTCAGCATTAAGCTGAAAATAAAAATCGCATAATAGATATACATAAACCATGCGTTGATGCTGTGTAGTTCAGGACTGAGTACATAGGCCCAGCGCCCGATCAACATACTCATAACAATGCCAAAGACCGCTCCCAAACATGCGCCTATGGTTAAGTTTGCGATGAATTGCACATCCTTACGCTGTGCAGGTGGTGCTAAATTTGGATTTTTTTGTCGCTTTACACGCGATTCAATCCATAGAATATTGCCTGAGTAAAATAAAAATGCTCCGCCCAGCCCCAAGGCCAAATACAACCACCGGGTAAAATCTCCGCCATAGTTACCAAAGTGCAAACTGAACATCGATCGAATCAATTGATCTAGACCAGAACTTTGGGTATTTAAATTGTCTGTACTATAGGGTGCAGGCTGGTAAGGATTGAAAAACATCACGTCGAAGTTATCTCCACGTAACATCTGATCTGGACTATATAAACTGACGCGTGCCGATGCCTTGGCGGGTTGGTCTAGATTGTTAAAGCTTACAGACGAGACCTCATAGCCCTGTGCTTGTTGCTGTACCTGTAAGAGTATTTTTTCAACATCCAGTTGAGGAACTGGATCTACAATCTGCACCGCAGCGGGACGTTCAAACAGTGGTTTACCTTTGGTGACCAACTGCCCCAAGCCATCATAAAAGAGATCATGAAATGCAAAAACAATTACCGTCACACTAATCAAAATATGAAACGGTAAACTGGTAATGCCAATCACATTATGCGCATCGAGCCAAAAGCGTTTTTTGTTCTTACCTTGCCGTATCGCAAAATAGTCTTTGACCAACGTCGGCAAGAGGATGATCAAACCTGTCATTAGCGCTAAAAAGTATAAGACGGATACCACACCCATCACATAAACACCGAGTGTATGGTGCCCAAGCATCCCTGGAATGCCTGCCGTTTCGTGCAGTTGTTCAATCAACCAACCCAGTTTAGATAAGTTTTCTTGTTCAACCTGTAAAGTGCCATCTGGTTTCAGTGTCGCCAACATCGCGCTTTGATCGGTATCAAAGGCATGATCATCATGTGCTTGACTTTGCGCAGGTTGCCACTGAATCGGGGCATAATGAAACTCTTTGGAGTTTAAATTGATCTGGAAACTTTTTTGCGCTTCAGGATACTGCTGCTGTACCTGTGACACCAAATCGTTGTACTGATGGAGTTCAACCGTATTTAGACTTTGTTGCGGCGGCGTTGCCCACTTACTCAAATCATGCTGAAACATACTCAGCCCACCTGCAAAAAAGCAAATGAACAAGAGAATGCCTGCACAAATCCCCACCCATGTATGTAACTCTTTGGCCAGTCGGAGAATATCTGTACGTACCTTCATGCCCTATTCTCCTCTGAGCCAAAATATGAGTGTGTAAGCCACAACATTGAAAAACAGATAAATCACAATGGACTGCCATCCGCGTGGAATAAAATAGGCCACGAAAAAGAGTGGTAGCCAAATCCAAGGAATCGACCACATACCTAACTGTGGAGCAAGACTACGATACTCAGATTGCAGTCCCCACATTGTGATTAATGCAGCTAAAGCGAAAGCTAGGCTGAGTCCAAGAACTGCTCCTGCAAAGCTTTTCGTCCACCAGTCAGGTTGTATCTTTTGATCACGTAGTAACCTCATGCGTCAAAGCCCCATGTAATAAAGGAAGAAATGGTAGTGCTGACCACAACACCAATGGCATCAGTAACCACATCAACACCGCCACCAGTTTTGGTAATACCGCCAGTAAAAGAGTCAATGCCAAAACAAAACCAATCCACCCGACCCAACGATACTTTTTCGCCACAGTCTGTTTAAGAACCGTTTGGTTAGGATGGGTCAAATACAGCAGCACACAACCACCACAGCACAGGAGTAAACCGAGAAATTTCATCATTGCGTTCAACTTAAATGAGGCAGCATTCAGACATAAAAAAGCCCACTGCATCGCAATGGGCTGTTCAGTAAAATTAGAAATCGAAAGTGACGCCAAGTTTATAGGTACGTGCACCACCAACCGTTGCATAGTAAGAATTGAACACACCTTCCCAATATTTTTTATTTGTCACGTTATCTACATTGGCTAAGAAAGTCGTGTTTACACCACCCAGTTTTGTTTTATAGCGCGCACCAACATCGAGAATAGTATAGTCAGGAAGTTTATAGGTATTCAAACTATCTAAATATTGTTCACTAACATAGTTAGCCCGAGCATTAACATTTAAACCATCTATCACAGGTACGGCATAATCCAAGCCTAATGAGGCAGTAAAGTCGGGCACACCATAAATCGTATTGCCTGAAATATCAGTGGTGCTTGTAGAACCTTTTGTATATTCAGCATCAATATAAGCCATGCTTCCCAGTAGACTTAAGTCCTCAGTCACATTCCCTGAGAAGGACCATTCAATACCACGTGATCGACTTTCCCCACCATCTTCAGTGATCTGTGTATTACCATTAACCGCTGTCGCCAAAGCTGTTGTGATCAGAGTCGGTTTTTCAATTTGATAAAGTGCCAAGCTATTTAACCAAGAACCAGCTTGATACTTTGTCCCCACTTCATATTGCTTCGTTTCGTAAGGCTTAAATAGTTTTCCTTCATTCACATCCGCGGTAGAAGTTACTGAGTCTGCTTTTGATAAACCTTCAACATAACTTGCATAAAAAGATAAATTTTCTCCAAACGGTTTGATTACGATGCCTAAACTTGGTGAAAGCTTATTTTCATCGTATTTCACATCTGTAGTGAGACTTTCCAACTGCATATCTTGATAACGAGCACCCAAAATCAACTGAAATTTGTCATCCAACATTGAAATTTGATCCGTCAAGGTATAACTCATGAATTTATCATCTTCATAAGGTACAACTGTTGGATAGGTCGTTGGCATTGTCCCGTTCGAGTTAGGATTATAAAGATTCGTTGTAAATGATGAACTGGTCGCACGAGAGTGTTGATCGTATTCGCGATGCACATAATCTGCACGTAACCCAAGGGTATGTTTAATGGCGCCTGTATTGAATTTAGTTTCAATACCCGTATTACCACTTAGGTTATTTTCTTTAGATGCGACTCGATAGTACTGCGAAGTTGCATCACCTGCACTGTTCTGCAAGATCATACGCGTACCAAAAATATGACCCGAATAACCTTTTTCAACATAACCTACACCTGCAAAAACTTTGGTATCAGGGGTGAATTTATATTCTCCATTTAAGCCCGCATAACGGCTATAGGTTTCCCCATGAATTTGATCAAAGTAATTACTATCCCCCTTTGGTGCAGCAACTACGCCTGTTTTTTGCATAGAGACCATTGCAGGTGAACCATTATCACGGTTTTCACGAATGGCATAAGCATCAAAGTTTAGTTTTAATTTATCGGTCGTATAGTCCGCTGCAATCGAACCCAGTGCTAAACGGTCATCCATACCTTCAATAAGATGCTCACCGTCTCCATATGTGCCGTTTACACGAACTCCAAATTGGTTTTGGTCACCAAAACGACGAGAAACATCTACATTGGTTTTATAATAACTCTCATCTTCTAATGACGTCGAAATACGTGTTAGATCTTGATCGGCACGTTTAGAATTCGCAATCACTACTCCGCCAACGCTTCCTGCTGGTGCCATACCTGCAACCAAAGCATTCGGTCCTTTCAATACTGTTACCGATTCTAGTAAATCTGTTGGTATACGTCCCATAGGAGCTACAGCGTATAACCCGTTGTAAGCCATATCGTCATAGCCGACACTAAAACCACGAATTTGGAAGTTTTCGTTTAAATGACCTTGATTGGTCGTCGCACGAATACTGGCATCATTTTCTAAAACTTCCCCCACTGTAGATGCTTGTTGATCACGAATCAGTTGCTCTGTATAAGTAGAAACCGTAAATGGCGTATCAATCGTTGACTTATTCCCTAAAGCACCCAAGTCAGCTGCCTTCGCCAATTTACCATCGGCATAGCCTTGTTGTGATTGCGCTTCTGATTTTAAGGCAGGTAAAACTGAAACCTCCTCTGCAAAAGCAAGCTGTAAACAGCCTCCACCCATCATCAAAAGCCCAACAGAGCTTGCAAGAATTTTCTTAGAGAAGGATTTCATTTTAAACAACGCTTATTTTTAATGAGAATCATTATTATATGTAAAATAATTATCATTATTTATTGTATTTTATCATTTGACTTATCTATATGATCTAAAATACAAATTTAAGATTACTGCTAAAAAATACGTTTTACTCGCTCAATTTCAATACAGTTTGGTGCAGTATTATAAAATGACGCATAAGTCAGACACCTGTTCACCCCATAGGCAAAGACTTTCATGGCATTCACGTTTACACTAAGCCAATACTTAAAACAACAATGGGTAATCTATGACAAACTTAGCAACACAAGCACCGGTACTGGTTACAGGTGCATCGGGTTATATTGCCAGTTGGGTGATTCAAAAATTATTAACCCAAGGGTATACCGTTCATGCCACTGTACGTGACTTGAACAAAACCCAAAGCTTCGCGCATTTATCTAAAATTGCAGACAGCAGTGCTGGAACACTGAAACTCTTTAAAGCCAATTTGCTCGAGCCCAATTCCTTTAAAGAAGCGATGCAAGGCTGTGAAATTGTCTTTCATATGGCCTCTCCTTTCGTCGTTACTAACTATAAGGATGCGGTGAAAGACATCATTGAACCTGCTGTTTTGGGTACAGAAAATGTCTTAAACACCGTAAATGAAACCGAGTCCGTTAAACGCGTCATTGTCACTTCGAGTATTGCGTCGACCTATGGCGATGCCATTGATATTTTAAAAACAGACCATAATTCTTTCGATGAAAGTCACTGGAACACCAGCAGTTCTGAGACCCATCAGCCGTATCCATATTCTAAAGTGATGGCTGAGCGTAAAGCTTGGGAAATGGCTGAGGCACAAGATCGTTGGCAGTTGGTATGCATTAACCCTGCGTTGGTCTTTGGTCGTTCATTGACACCAAATACACAGTCAGGCTCAATTGAGGTCTTACAACAGTTTACCAATGGTTTGACTTTAGCGGGTGTCCCAC
This sequence comes from Acinetobacter sp. P1332, assembly GCF_044057475.1. Taxonomy (NCBI): domain Bacteria; kingdom Pseudomonadati; phylum Pseudomonadota; class Gammaproteobacteria; order Moraxellales; family Moraxellaceae; genus Acinetobacter; species Acinetobacter sp. P1332. Next base: position 718,077 of record NZ_CP171157.1, on the reverse strand, counting down.
CTATGTGGAATGGTGTGGTCGATGTTCAAGATGTTGCTGAAGCGCACTTACAAGCAGCATTCAACCCAGAAGCAACAGGTCGTTACATTGTAAGTGGTGGAACTTTAAGTCTGCTTGAAATCGGTCAATTGCTTAAAGCACATTTTGGTTGGAAGTTTCCATTTCCACGAAATGAACTTCCCAAAGCAGCTTTTAAGGTGATTGGCCCATTCATTGGTTTTAGCCGCGAGTTTGTTGAATTGAATATGGGTTATCCGATTTATTTTGATGCGAACAAGAGCCAAAAAGAATTGGGTTTAGAGTATCGAGATGTCAAAGAAAGCTTGGTTGAGCACTTTCAACAATTGCTCGATGACGGTGTCATTAAGCAATATATTCCTTAAAAATAAATAAAAAGCATAGTACTAGTCAATTTCATAACTGACGAGCATTATGCTTTTTCTAAATTTATGAAGGTATGGGATACACGAAATGTCATCAGCAACTGTTCGAGACAACACTACATTAGAAAAAAATTGTTTCTGCGACAATTTTATTCATTGATGGCAATGAACGAGTTTTGCTGATGACTAATGCCTTTGGTTACTTTGGGCTAATCCAAAGTAACATACGAACTTCAAGCATTTGATGCGAATACGTAAGACTCCGCTGTGAACCCCTCATCATTAAAAGTCGTTTTAGTCGTGCTTTAACTGAACGCAATTATCTGAACAGTATCTTTTTGATCCAAATCAAAAATCTAAGCCTCTAACTGGCCATAATCTTTCATCAGTTGAATAAACTCAGCTTCATTAATCACAGCAATCCCAAGCTTCTCTGCTTTATCCAGCTTTGAACCTGCTTTTTCACCTGCAACAACACACTTGGTCTTACTCGACACACTACCACTGACACGTGCGCCCAGTGCTTGTAGGAGCTGTGTTGCTTCATCACGCCCCATCGTACTGAGTGTACCCGTCACGACCCAACTTTCTCCATTTAGAGGCTGGCGACTTGGTGCCACAGGCGCGTCCCAGTGAATACCTGCCGCCAATAATCGGTCTAAAACTTCAAGATTATGCGGCGCTTGGAAAAAGTCGACAATCCACTCCGCCGTGATATCCCCTACATCTGGGGTTTTCTTTAAAGCTTCAATGTCTGCGACACGTAGCGCATCTAAAGTTTGGAAAGTATTGGCCAACATACGTGCTGTGGTTTCACCCACCCCACGAATCCCCAGTGCATAAATAAATGCAGCCAAAGTGGTTTTCTTGCTATTTTCAATCGAATCAATCAAGTTCTGAACGGACTTCTCACCCATTTTTTCAATGGTTAATAGCTTTTCTCGGTGCTCGTGTAGGTGATAAATATCAGCCACATCTTTAAGCAGATCAAGATGTAACAGTGATTCGACCCAACGATCTCCCAAACCTTCAATATCAAGAGCTTTACGTGACACGAAGTGGCGAATTGCCTCAATACGCTGTGCGGCACAATACAAACCACCTGAGCAACGTGCTAAAGCTTCACCTTCGGGCATCACCACTGGCGATTCACACACGGGACATTGGCTCGGGAGTTCAACTTCAATGGCATCGACAGGACGGAACTCAGGCCATACTTTTTCCACTTTGGGAATCACATCACCACTACGGTAAACACTGACAGTATCGCCAATTCGCACATCTAGGCGGTGGATTTCTCCAATATTATGCAAGGTCACATTTGAAACGGTCACGCCGCCGACAGCGACAGGATTCAACCGCGCTACAGGGGTCAATGTACCTGTACGTCCCACTTGCCAGTCAATATTTTCAACCGTGGTGAGCGCAGCCACCGCAGGGAATTTATAAGCCGTTGCCCAACGCGGTTCTCGGCTTAAAAAGCCGAGCTGTTGCTGTTGTTTGAGGCTGTTGACCTTAATCACCATGCCGTCAATTTCCACACTCAATTGTGGTCGTTCCGCATTGATTTGCTCATAAACAGCTTGGACTTCTTGAATACTATCGCAGACAAAATGACGCTCACCAACTGCAAAACCAAACTGTTGCAACCACTCTAGACTTTCCGACATGGTGCTTTGACCATGATTTGGTTCACACTGCGCAATACCATAAGCATAAAATGCAAGTGGACGCGAAGCCGCAATATTCGGGTCTAACTGACGTAGACTGCCAGCCGCGGCATTACGTGGGTTGGCAAAAGTCTTCTCACCTTTGGCTTCATTTTCTGCATTGAGCTTTTCAAATCCTGCTTTAGGCATCAAAACTTCGCCACGAACTTCCAGTAGCGTAGGTACTTCGCCCTGATTTGTGGTCAACACCTTCGGCAAGTTACGAATGGTTTTGACGTTTTGGGTAATGTCTTCCCCTGTCTCACCATCACCACGCGTCACTCCACGAACCAGCACACCCTGTTCATACCACAGTGAAATCGCAAGACCATCAAACTTCAGTTCGACATCATATTGAATCGTTTGATTCGGCAAACGTTCTTCTGCACGGCGTGCAAAGGCAAAAAGTTCTTCTTGATTAAACACATTGCCTAAAGACAGCATCGGTACCACATGGGTCACGCTCGTAAACTTCGCCAAAGGTTTAGCACCGACTTTATTGATCGGGCTATCTGGCTGAATACACTCAGGGTATTGTTCTTCTAAAGCTTTCAACTGATGAAAAAGCTGATCATATTCACTGTCTAAAATAGTCGGCTGATCCATCACATAATAAGCATGATTATGCTGTGCCAAAATTTGGATCAGTTGACGCATTTGCGCAACGACAGTCGAAGTTTGAGTCATAATTTCACCATAAAAAAGGGCGGTCTTTGTTCCGCCCTAAAAATTGTATTTCTACTGTCTATTATAGAAATCGTTACCACTGCTTTCAATCAGATTAAGCGTCGATTGCTTGTCCAGCACGGTAATCAATCGCCAAATGGCGCCAATGCTCTCGCAGTTGTGGCGTGAACTCTTGGTTGTTTTGGTCATAAACCGTTCCATCGATTTCACGAGCAATCAAACGTGAAATACTGTCCATGGTGTCGAAGGCATTTTGCACGTCACGGTGTGGTAAGGCCAAGAAAAATGCCAAGCCTTTAATTGGATCGGTCGACAGATTTTCCAAGTCAAAACCATCCATGCCTGTATCAGTAATTTGCAACACAGAGAACAGCAATTTGGTTCCATCTTCGTTATAACGATGGAAACAAGACATTTCGCCAAAACGTAAACCATACTTCATTAAAACTTTTAAGGTTTTCTCACCAGACAACGCGCGACGTTCAGGATAAACATTCAGGGCAATAAACGACTCTGCTGTGGCTAAGGCACTTTCATCATCGACAATTTTTTGCTCATACAAATGTGCATCTAAAATGCTGCTTTCATCGTCAAACTCTGAAATTTCGGCTTTTTCGACATTGGCATTTAAACTAAATTCAGCTTTATCCGCTTTTGCTTGGTCATCGACAAGCGAGGAGCTTGCGCTTTCAGTCGTTAATTCCGTTGCATCTGCTACTGCATTTTCAGGAGCGACTGAGTCTACTGCTTTATTTTCTACCTCAGCTGATGCATCCAAACTTGGTTCAGTACTGCTGCTTTCGAGCACACTGTCTGCATCCAAAGCTTTCGGTTCGGCTTTTTCAGGCAGTGTCTCTTCTACAGAGCTTTCGTTTAAAGTCGGCTCTTTACGTTCAGCCTCTTCAACTGATGCCGTTTGCAGTTGGTCACGTACGTGACGCGGGATAATCGGTTTTTGACTGTCAGCATCGATATGCAATGCGGACTCAAGTGAAGGCGCTGCATCTGCCGGCTTTCGAAAAATCATTCGAACCCCAAACAGCATAATGATCACTGCTATGACGATACCAATAATTGTTGTGTATTCCATCTTATTAGGCCTCCGCGACTAAACCGTATTCTTTTGCCTGTTCTAAATTTACAGTCACTAACTTTGATGTTCCCGGTTCAGGCATCGTAACACCTAACAAGTCGGTCGCCATCGTCATTGCGAGTTTATTATGGGTAATGTAAATGAATTGCACCTGTTCAGAAAGCTCTTTTACAAGATTACAAAATCTTCCCACGTTCGCATCATCCAAAGGCGCATCAACTTCATCCAAAACACAAAATGGCGATGGATTGAGACGGAAAATTGCAAACACCAAGGCCAATGCGGTCAGGGCTTTTTCTCCCCCTGAAAGTAGCGCCAAAGAGCTATTGCGTTTGCCTGGCGGACGGGCCATGAGTTTAACCCCAGACTGCCAGTCATCTTCTAAAGTCAGACTCGCTTCACCGCCATTGAAAACTTTCGGGAACAGATCTTGTAGTTCGGTATTGACCCGATCAAAAGTGCTCATGAACAATTTACGGGTTTCTTGGTCAATACTTTTCATTGCAGCACGCAACTGCTCAACGGTATTTTCCAAATCTTGAATTTGATGGCTCAACTCTTCAAAACGTTTAGACACGTCTTCATATTCTTCTGAAGCCGCCAAATTCACTGCACCCAATTTCTCAAACTGCTGCTGCGCTTTTTCCAAAATCTGTTGATGGCTGCTGATCTCAATGTTCAAACCCTCAATAGCTTCAACATTCATCTCTTTCAGCTGTTCAGAATAATGTTGTAAGTCTGACTTTGCAGCTTGCCACGCTAACCGTTTTTCTTCTAACTGAGTTCTCAGCTTTTCATCTTGTTGCTGATGCTGATGACGTTGTTCGGTTAAACTCTGCTGACGCTCTTGTACCGCATTCAGCTCAACTTGCCATTCAGACCATGTTTTTTGTAGCTTTTCAGTGATCTGTGCTTGTTCACTAAACTGGCTTTCTAAGGCGGGTAACTCAAGTTGTACAGGGTCAATAAACTTTTTGGCCTGCTCCATTTGTGACAATATTTGCTGATACTGTGCTTTTAAGAAAGTACTGTCTTTTTCTAACAGTTCAATCTGCTGTGTAGTTTGTACCGCCTGACGACGTACCATTTCAAGCGCTTGCCAAACCTGCTGTGCCTGCTGCTGGCTGTCATCCAGTTGCTCAGTCAAAGACTCCACTTGGAACTGCATGGTTTTGTAGTTAGGCAAGTTTTGTTCTAGCTTAATAGTCAATGCATGCAGATCAATCTCCAAATCATCTTTTTGCATGGCATCTTCTTCGAGTTGACTGTCTAACTGTGCCAGTTGATTGGCCAATTGTTGTTTTTGCACTTCAAAGGCTTGGTTGGTACTTTGTACTTTGGCGATATTCAAGTCAATCTGCTGGGTTGCCTGAACTTCTTTTTTCAATAGCTGTTGATCCGCTTTTAACTGCTCATCTACTGCTTGAACTTGAGTACGAAGTTCTGTGGTTTTCGTTTCAAGCTGAGTCAGAAGTCCTGTTTTTTCAGCAAGACTCTGTTCAATTTCATCTAAACGAATTCGATGACTGAGCGCCCCCTGTCCAGCTTGGCTCGCTTCGTCATAATCCAGACCAATCACCCAGTCCACGCCAACATGATAACCGTCTAAACTTAGAAGAGACTGACCATCTTTCAATTGCTTTTGCAAAGCGAGGGCTTGTTTTAAGTTGGTGGTCACTCCCACCTGTTGCCACAAAGAGGATTGTGGCGATTCAATCCAACTGGCTAGGCTATCGCAACCTGCAATTTCGATCAGCTCAACATGCGGCTGAGGCGTTAACTGACGTGCAACGGCATCGGTGAATGCATCGCTGTTGTCCAAACAATGCGCTGAAAGCCATTTGGCTAAGAATTTTTCGACCAGCGCGGCATGGGTTTTAGCCGCATCTTTAAGCTGCAGCACATGCATCAACTGTGGATGATCACTATTTTTTAAGGCACTGACTTTGACCAGAAGCTGTTTGAGGTGCTTCTGTTCGGCACTCAAAACCTGTATATCTGCTTTATGTTCATTCAGCTCAGTTTGAGCAGCTTGGTGTTGGATACGCAAATCATCCAGCTGCAACTGTACCTCAATGATACTTTGCTCACGTTGTAACTGCTGTGCCTCGGCGTTTTGCTTGGCATGTAACAGTTGATCAATCGCATCCAACTGGCTTTGGTTTTGAATTTGCGCCGCTTGCTGCTCTAAAATCTGCTTTTGCTGTTCAAAGCGTAAAATATTTTTGGCCAACTGTTCACTTTGCGCCAACATTTGCGTTTTTTGTTGCTGCTGTTTTTCAACCAAACTTTTGACTTGTTCAAACTGTTGAAGCAGCTGTTGCTGCTGTGCTTTTAAATCCGTTAAACCTTGGCTTTGCTGTTGGTTTTGACTTTCTTGCTGTTGTAACTGTTCGGTATGAAGCTCATTTTGTTCGTGCAAACTTTCCAGTTGCAGCTCGATCAGTTGCATACGTTCTTTAGTTTGCGCCTTCTGCTGTTCAAGCTGTGCCAAAGTGGTGGTGTTTTGCTGGAACAGTGTCTGCTTTTGTTCCAAAGTCATTTTCAGCTCAGCCAGCTTTTTCTCGGCCTGTTGCCACTCACTCTGTAGTGGCGTGGACTGCTGAATCAGGCGTTGAAATAGCTCACTGGTTGACGTCAAATCATGCTCTAAAGTGGTTAACTCTGAACGCACCAGTTTGAACTGCTCACCCAAATCATTCATGTGCAGCGTATATTCTTGCTGTAAACGGCTGCTTTGTTCACACTGAAAAGATAAAACTTCGACTTTAATGGTGCGAATTTGGCTTTCCAGTGTTTTGTATTGAATCGCGGTTTCAGCCTGACGTTTTAAAGTTTTTAGCTGTGATCTTAACTCGGAGGCAATATCTTCTAAACGCGATAAATTTTGCGTGGTGTGATCCAAATGCAATAAAGTTTCGCGGCGACGTGCTTGATAACGAGAAACCCCTGCGGCTTCCTCAATAAAAACTCGCATTTCTTCAGGTTTTGCATCGACCAAACGGTTGATCATGCCCTGTTCAATAATCGAATAAGAACGTGGCCCTAAACCTGTGCCCAAAAATATATCGGTAATATCCCGACGACGGCATTTGGTGCCATTTAAAAAGTATTCAGACTTGCCATCTCGGTTGACCTGACGTTTAACCGCCAGTTCGGTATAGGCATTATAGCTACCACCCAACTTGCCATAAGTGTTGTCAAAACGCAGTTCTACACTCGCGACACTCACGGGTTTGCGCTTTGCCGTACCGGTAAAAATGACATCCTGCATACTACCACCACGCAGTTGACGAGCACTGGATTCGCCCATGACCCAACGAATAGCATCGATCACATTGGATTTACCACAACCGTTCGGCCCAACCACTGCTGTGCGGTTATCTTTAAAGTGTAACGTGGTGCTGTCGGCAAAAGATTTGAAGCCGGAAAGTTTTAAACTGCTTAAACGCATAATGTCCTGACTAACGTCGTGAGCGTCTCGCCCACGCAAGTTCAATTTGTTTCATTCGGGTCAGAGATTCCAACACCAAGTTACGTAAGTGTCGACAAAAATCTTCCATAAATAAAGTAGCTTGTTGTGATTTTCTGATTAAAACCGCATCAGTCACCAGTTTAAATAAATCATAAGATTCTTGTAACTCTCTACGCGAAGTATTTAAGGTTAAAAAATAGCTCCGACGTATCGAGGGTAACAGTTCTTGGTAAAACTTCATCAAATAAGCATTGCCCACCATTTCATGCTGGCGCGCCAATCCTTCAAAAATCAAATCATAAAATTTTTCGATACTACCCTGTTTCAGTTGATTCCCCAACTCATCCAATAACAGCTGTAAACGTTCCGCTTCATAGCTACGCCATGTTTCCGCTATGCGTTGCACAATTTGCCCCAACAGTAGACTGCTGGTGTCAAACAAGGCGCGCACTTGCTGAGCGGACATTTCAGAAACGATGGCGCCGCGGCGCGGGTAGATTTCAATCAGATGTGTACGTTCAAGCAGTAACAAGGCCTCACGCACCGAGCCGCGACTCACATCCAGTTCAGCGGCAATACGTAATTCTTGTATGCGCTCACCTTCGACCAACTCACCGCGAATGATTTGTTCACTGATGTGCTTGGCAATTTGTTCGGACAAACTCTCTGTATCATGTGCTTGCATACTGTTCCTAACTTGTTTTTATAAGATGCAATCCATGGTCTTTAGTGACCTATTTTTAGGTTTTACCCGATCTTAAACGCTAAACACTATGTCATTGTCTAACAATTTTACCGTCTATAATGCCAATCAACAGCAACGCACACAACATTGTCAAAGAAATTAAGAACTAAAACCTTGATAAATAAAATATAAACCAACTACCACCAACAAACCAGCAAAACACTTTTTCAACATCGCAGGCGATAAAAGATGCGCCACTTTTGCCCCAAACTTGGCAGTGATAAAACTCATGACCGCAATCCCGAAAAATGCATAGACATGAATATAACCAATGGTATTCGGTACATTCACTTCAGCCCGATGCCCGAACCACATAAAACCTAAAGCTCCAGCCACTGCAATTGGTAAGCCACAAGCCGCAGACGTCGCCACCGCTTTTTGCATAACCACACCATGACGGTTTAAGTACGGCACCGTCAAACTTCCCCCACCAATGCCAAAGATCGCAGAAGCCACACCAATGCCTGCACCGACAAATAACTGTTTGCCTGTAGAGGGTAACTGACGCGAAGGATCGACCTCAACATGTGCGCCACTAAACATTTTGTACGCCACCCATACCGCAAAAAAACCGATCAGCAGTTGTAAGCCATGTCCCGACATATAGTCTGCAATGCCCGCACCTAAAAAAGCACCCATGACTAAACCTGGAGCCAAATTGCGAAACACAGACCATAACACTGCCCCGCGTTTATGATGCGCACTCACTGAACTCATTGACGTGACAATAATCGTAGCCAGTGATGTGCCAACCGCCATATGCATAATGACACTCGGGTCATAGTTCAGATGAGTAAACACCACATATAAAATCGGGATGATAATGAGTCCACCACCGACCCCAAATAGCCCCGCAGCAAAACCAGCGATTGCACCAATCAGTAAATATATGATTAACTCCATGATCATTTTTCACTTTTCTCAGATTCATATGGATTTAGAGACACGCCAATTACAACAGCTTCTCGCTGAAGCACAGCAACTTCCTGAAGTTTTATTGCTTAAGCCAGTTACCACATCCACCAATGACGATGTGCGTGAAATTGCGCAAAAAGGGATTCAGAGCGTTTTGGTCTGCAGTACACGACAAACTCAAGGTCGTGGACAGCGTCAACGACAATGGGTTTCTCCTGAAGGAAACATCTATTTAAGCACATTGCTACAGACCAAAACACCTATAGATGGGCGCTTGGCTTTAGAAATTGCGTTAAATATCTTGCAAATGCCGAGTTTGCAAGGCCTTGCTCTGCAAGTGAAATGGCCGAATGACCTTTATAGTGCTCAAGGTAAATGGGGCGGGATTTTAGTTGAACCACTGTCAAGCCACCAAGCGATTATTGGGGTGGGCATCAACATCAACCAAGTCGAAGATACCCAGCTTGATCAAGCCACCAGCTCACTTGAACAGCTGGGTTTAGCCCAAGCAGAGCGAATTCGCTTAATGGCGGAACTATATCTGGCAATTCAACAAGCAGGCCTATGGTTCACCCATAACAGTGCAAATCTGGCTTCTCGTTTCAATCATTACGCAGCCTTTATGCAGCAACCCGTTGAATTTGAACATATGAAGGGTCTGTCTCAAGGCCTATTCTTAGGCATTCAAGATGATGGTGCGGTACAAATTCAGACCGCCAATGGTGTTGAAAATTTTTATCAAGGCCGTTTACGCCCAGTGACCCCTGTTTAAATGATTGAGCATCATCATGAAAAATTTATGGTTAGATATTGGTAATACCCGCCTAAAATATTGGATTACGCAGGAAGATCAAATTTTAGAGCAAGGGGCTGAGTTACATTTACAGTCCCCTGCCGATTTGCTTTTAGGTCTAATTCAGCATTTTAAAAACTTAAACATCCAACAGATTGGTGTTTCTTCGGTTCAGGACAAAAAAAATAATGACCGAATCCGTAGACTTTTAAAAAGTTTAAATGTGCCGATCACCTTTGCTCAAGTGCAGGCCAACTATGCAGGCCTGCAGTGTGGTTACGAACAGCCTGAACAACTCGGAATTGACCGTTGGCTGCAAGTGTTGGCCGTCGCACGTAATCCAGAGCAGAACTATTGTGTGATTAGCTGTGGTACGGCGCTGACCATCGACTTGGCAGATGGTTTACAGCATTTGGGCGGCTATATTTTACCAAATCTCTACTTACAAAGAGACTCGCTGATCCAAAACACCAAAGGCATTAAAATTCCAGATGCGGCTTTTGATGAACTTGGGCCCGGTCGTAATACCATCGACGCAGTGCATCATGGGATTTTGCTCGGTTTGGTCAGTACCATTGAAAAAGTCTTGCAACAGTCTCCACGCCAACTGATTTTAACTGGCGGTGATGCGCCTGTATTTGCACGCTATTTGGCAGAGTATGCACCACGTATTGAAAATGATTTATTACTTAAAGGGCTACAATATTATATTCAGCATCAACCCTGAGCCACCGCCTGTTGTTGTAAAAGGGGTTTTAAGGTATTGAGCAGTAGCTCAAATTCAGCATAGCCATTTTCCCGCATAAAATTTCCTGCACGTTTCACTTCCAATACCTCTGCACTCAAAAAGTGTCCAAAGGTAAGCGCCAAAGGCGGTGGAACATAAGGGTCATTATTGGAAAACATCACCACACGTGAAGCGATGTGAGAGTGGAGTATACCGCTGTCCAGCTTCGCTTGCGCAATAAAACCACTTAACTCAGGTAAGCTTTTTAAAGCCGCTTTAAAGCCCGCAATACAGAAGATCGCTTTGATTCGACGTTCACGCAGTTTACTACTGAGATAATGTAAAGTCGCCAGACACCCCAAATTATGCGCAATAATGATGGTATTTTCATCCAAAGTGGTCATTTGCAGGGCCAAAGCCTGTTGCCATTCTTCGAAATGTGGTGCATCACTATGCGGAAGCACTAAGCGTTTTACTTCAGCATGCAGATCCATCTGACTGAGTTTTTGACTTAGCCACGGAAACCAATGGTCATTGGGCGATGCTTGATAGCCATGCACAATATAGATATGTTGTTTTGATCCATTCATTTTCAACTTCTTATTATAATGTTTGAAAAGAATAAATTTTACGCAACTTTCAAGCCATAAACAGTGCGTTTTTGTTATTAAGCGACGGTATTGAAAACGCACACAATAATTTCCATGACTTACAAAACAACAAAAAAAAGGCGCTCAACGCGCCTTTTTCTGAAATGGTAAGAAGCAGATTACTTCTTATCGTTCCCACCAAATAATGGTCCCATTCCGCCGCCACCACCAAACTGTTTTTGCATACCGCTTAATGATTTCATCATTTTTGCCATACCCGATGGATTGGCAAATTTCTTCATCATTTTCGCCATTTGCGCATGTTGTTTAATCAATTTATTGACTTCAACAACATCCATACCACAGCCTGCTGCAATGCGCTTTTTACGGCTTGGGTTCATCAGGTCCGGATTACGACGCTCTTTGATGGTCATCGATTGGATAATCGCTTCCATCTTTTTCACTTGCTTTTCAGGGTTCGCTTGCGCCAACGCATCTTGAATCCCTGCATTGCTCATGCCAGGCAACTTATCCAAGAAGCCCATCATGCCTCCCATTTTATTCATTTGCTCAAACTGCATTAGCATATCTTCAAAGTTGAAGCTGCCGCCTTTTTGCAGTTTTTTCGCCATTTTTTCGGCTTTTTCTTTGTCGACTTTACGTTCAAGCTCTTCGACCAAAGAAAGTACGTCACCCATACCCAAGATACGCTGTGCAACACGTTCAGGATGGAATGGCTCTAAGGCATCGAGCTTTTCACCCATGCCTAAGAATTTGATTGGCTTACCTGTGATTGCACGTACTGAAAGCGCCGCACCACCGCGCGCATCACCATCAGTTTTGGTCAGAATCACACCTGTTAATGGCAGTGCATCATTGAAGGCTTTGGCTGTATTTGCCGCATCCTGACCGGTCATTGCATCGACCACGAACAAAGTTTCAGTTGGCTTAATCGCCGCGTGAAGTTCTTTGATCTCGTCCATCATTTCATCGTCTACGTGTAGACGACCTGCTGTATCGACAATCAAGACATCCGCAAACTGAATTTTGGCTTGTTCAATTGCACGCGTTGCAATGGTAATCGGTTTTTCATCAGCACTCGATTCAAAGAAAATCGCGCCTACTTCACCTGCAACGGTTTGTAGCTGTTTAATTGCTGCTGGACGGTAAACATCGGCAGATACCATCGCTACTTTTTTCTTTTGGCGTTCTTGTAAGAAGCGAGCAAGTTTTGCAGCCGTTGTTGTTTTACCTGCACCTTGTAAGCCTGCAAGTAGAACCACAACAGGAGGTTTTGCTGCAAGATCAAGGCTTTCATTTGCCTCGCCCATCATTTTTGTTAATTCGTCATGCACGATTTTAACAAATGCTTGGCCCGGCGATAATTGAGTCATGACTTCTTGACCCAACGCCTCTTCCTTAACTTTCGCGATAAATTCACGAGTTACAGGAAGTGCAACATCGGCTTCAAGAAGTGCCATACGTACTTCACGTAGGGTATCTTTAATATTGTCTTCGGTTAGCTGCCCAGAGCCAGTAACATTTCTTAAACTCTGCGTGAGTCGTTCCGTTAAGGTATCAAACATTGCAAAATCCGCTTAAAATTGCTAGTTGCAAAAAAATCTTTCTTAAAATAGAAAATTTATGCATAGAATGCTATAGGATACTGTAGTTCGCACCGAATTTATATAAATGAATATTCATCATCCTGAAAAAGGTTTGACATGATTAGCCTGCCCTTGGTTTACACCATCTTAGCATTAGTCGCTTATACCACCTCTTTTTGGTATTTGTTTCTCAAATTAATGGCTAAACGTGATCCAAACCATTGGTTTATTGGCATTATTTTAGGCCTAGGCTTATTGCTACATGCCACTGTTTTGTACCATGACATGCTCACACCGATGGGAGTGAATTATGACGTTTTTGTCTTAATGTCATTTACATCGGGGCTCATGCTATTACTTAGTCTACTCTATAGCACTTATCGTCCAATTCTAGCTTTGAACCTGATTGGCATTCCTGTGGCCGCGACAGGACTCATTTTAGGTTTTGCCTTTAGTCAGTCCACTCAATTTATTGAACAGCGCTCATTGGGTTTAGATATTCATATTATTTTATCGCTGTCGGCCTATGCAGTGCTACTCATGGCGACCATACAAGCCGTGATTTTATGGTTCCAAGATCGAGAGTTAAAGAACAAACAAAAAAAACGCTTTTGGGTCAACTTACTGCCCTCTTTTCAAGCGATGGAATCTTTACTGTTTGACTTGATTAAAACGGGTTTTCTTTTACTGACTGTAGCATTGGTGTTTGGTTTCTTTACCATCGATAACTTTTTTGCCCAACATCTGGCACATAAAACCGCTTTTAGTATTATTTCTTGGTTTGTGTATGGGGCTTTGCTCATCGGACATTACCGTTTTGGTTGGCGCGGTCAAAAAGCGATTCGTTTTACCTTAATTGGATTCTTCTTGTTGGCTGTCGGTTTTATCGGATCTAAGTTTGTATTGGAAATGATTTTAGGTCGATAAAGTATTTTATGTTAACTTTAGGAAAATTAAACTTATAATGAAATTTTTCTTTGTAGTATTTGCATTCACTTTAATCACATGGGTTTGCAGCGATTTTTTTCATAAAAAACAATTAGATTCTGCAATAAACTCAACAAATAAAATTAAAAATTGTGGCTACTTGTTGGGCATTAAGTCAACAAAAGCTAGATTTAGTCAGGAGTATTTTGTAATACAGAATAATCAAAAGGAAATAGATAAATTTAATTTTGATCCTGAATTTGATGTGCATCAGAACATAAAATACTCTGGAGAAATAAAGCAAGGGGAAAAAATTTGTTATGAATATACTTACATTCACACTTATATGGATACTATAAAAATTCTAACAAATATGAACAAAATTAATAATTTTCCATAAAGTTTACAGAATAGAGCTTATGTAACATAACACTAAAAACTCCCCCAACCACCCTACAATATTTTAGTTATCTATTGCTTATCACCCCTACTAAAAACGTATAGCACCACTGTAAAACTCATCCACGCACTCACAAAAGCCTCACTTAACCAATCGTGCGGGTTGTACTTACATCTACAGAAAGCTTCGACTAGTGTATATGACAAACTCCCTAACCAATAGCATTGATCGATAAACCTTAAGTACATAAGAAAGACAATGAAATGGATCATTTTTTATCCACCTGTTATACTGGCTAAATATCCCCCCTTCTTCCAATTTAGAGTAACACCAATGAAGTAAGTCTTATTTTCCGTCAAATCTAATTTATGTGTTTTCTGACGTGCAAAATAAACTTATTTACTGCTCTATATCTCTATAAAAATTTATTTTGTATGTCCTGTATAAAGGAGTCTTCAATGATCCAACAGGCCTGTACTGTAAAAAATCTCAGCGTTCAATTTGCTCATGAACCACTGTTTCAGCATTTAAACTTTGAATTGCCCGCTGCCCAATGTTCAGCTCTGATTGGACGAAATGGTCAAGGCAAATCAATATTAATGTCCCTACTCACTCAGGCGCACATGCCCAATTATGCGAGTGGCGAAGTGATTTGGCATATGTCATTTTCCTACTTAAGTCAGCTCGAGCGTTTAAGCAACTGTACACTTGCCGAAGCCCTTAACATTGCTGACTTACATGCAAGTTTTCAACGTATTGAACAATCGACTGCGAGCTTTGAAGACTATGACCGCGTCGAACATGCATGGCATCAACCCACTGAATGGTTGAAATTGCTAGAAAGTGCAAACTTACCTACAAATCTATCTAGCTCAGTTTCTCAACTGAGTGAAGGTCAGAAAACTAAACTGGCACTGTGTCGCCTTTTTTTACAAACTGAGCATTATTTACTTCTTGATGAGCCCAGTAATCACTTAGACCATGCAAGTCGTGCATGGTTAAGTCAAAAAATCCTTCAGCATCCTGCGGGCTGTTTAGTCATTAGCCACGACCGCACATTGTTAAATCCAATCTCCAATACCTATGTTTTAAATGATTTTGGTTTACAACACTTCCGTTGCAACTATGCCGAGTATCAGTCACAAGCAGAGCAACAACAGCAGGCACTACAACACAATATCTCGCAAGAGAAACGCGAACTAAAACAATTACAAGTCCAACAGCATGAGCAGCGCATGAAAGCTCAGAAAAGGCAAAAGTCTGGGAAGAAATTACGAAGCTCTGGTTCTCAAGCCAAAATCCTACTCGACTTTAAAAAAGAACGTACGAGTCAAACCTTATCGGGAGTCGCGCAGCAACAACTTCGCCAAAAGGAACAAGCGCAAGATGAGCTCAAAAACAAACAGCAGCAACTAGAACAGATTAAGTCACAAAAGTTTGATTTCCATTTTCAACCTAAACAAACAGGTGAAATTCTTCGTTTGAAAGAAGTGGGTTTAGCAGCACTTTCTATCTCGCCTATTTCTTTCGCCTTACACAACGGAGAAAAAATCCAACTGCGCGGCCAAAATGGTTCAGGTAAGTCGACCCTACTTCGTGCCATTCAAAATCATAGTCATGTTCAATCGGGAGACATTTTTAAGCGTGGAGCATCGTTATATTTAGATCAAAACTTTAGCCTACTGAATCCAGAACTGAATGCGGTACACAATTTACAATTATTGAATCCGTCTTTGTCCGATGAGGAGTGTCGGAATCAATTGGGGCAACTTCGAATTCGACGAGATAAGGCTCTGCTTCCCATCTCACTACTCAGTGGCGGTGAACAACTCAAAGTCGCTTTACTGTGTATCAGTCTCGCAGCACAGCCTGTGGACTTACTGTTACTGGACGAACCCGAAAATCATCTCGACATCAACTCAAGACAACTGTTGGCACAGGCTATACGCGATTTTACAGGGGCGGTTATTTTAGTTTCGCATGATGATGCCTTTATCGAGGAGACACAGATTGAAAACTATTTCGATTTAACCCAAACGGATTAGACTAGACAGCGTGATCGGATTTGCGTATAACACCGTTTTTCTATTTGACTGGTGACACCGCTGTGAAACTCATTCTTGCACCAATGGAAGGCTTAACCGACCCAATCATGCGTGATGTTCTCACGTCTGTAGGTAGCTTCGACTGGTGTGTGACCGAGTTTATCCGTGTGACCAATTCGGTCTTACCCGATCATATTTACCACCAGTATTGCCCAGAATTACTCAATGGCGGAAAAACGGCGGCAGGAACACCCGTGCATGTGCAGTTTTTGGGCAATGACCCTGAAATGCTGGCTGCCAATGCCATCCGTGCGGTGAAACTCGGTGCACCCGCCATTGATATGAACTTTGGCTGTCCAGCCAAAACCGTGAACCGTCACCGTGGTGGCTCTGTACTCTTAGATGAGCCAGAAGTAGTGCATGAACTGGTCAAAACCGTGCGTGATGCGGTTCCTGCACATATTCCTGTTTCTGCGAAAATGCGCTTAGGCTATATGGACCGACATTTTATGTTGGACAATGCTCATGCCATTGAAGATGCAGGTGCAGCATGGGTTACCGTGCATGCACGTACCAAAGCCGATGGTTATACCCCACCCGCTTTTTGGGATCAGCTCCGCCCGATTCGTGAAGCATTGAAGATCAATGTGATTGCCAATGGTGAAATTTGGAACAATGCAGACGCGAAACAGTGTCGCTTAGAGTCTGGCTGTGAAGATTTGATGATTGGACGTGGTGCCGTGACCATACCTGATTTGACCCAATGTATTCGTCAAAATATCGACACACCTTTGCTGACATGGAATGAGCTACTAACCTTACAAATCCGTTTCTTAAACGGCGGCTATAAAAAAGAAATGAATATGGTCGGACGTTATAAGCAATGGCTTGGCATGATGTCTAAACACTATCCAGAAGCCAAAGCCCTCTGGGATGAAGTCAAACGTATCAAGCCGCTGGATGACATTATTCTTAAACTAAACGCAAGCTCAACTTAATCCGTTCGCGCAACGATCGCGACATAAGTGGGTAAGTTCCACGCACCACCTGCAAAGCCTTTACATTGCTGCGATTGTGCCTGATAACTAAGGACAAAAGCCTTTCCATTCCAAGCCCACTCTGAACTAATACCACAGTCAGCAATACCCCGACCTTTTTGCTCTGAGAAAATCTGCGCCTCACTAAAACTTGAGCCTGATGTCGTGACTTGCTGCTGAATCTTTTGTAATGCTTTGTCCATAACCCAGTAGCCTAGACCTTCATTGTACGCTCCACGCCAACATGGCACTTGAACCACCACTTGCTCTGCATTCAGCGGATAGACTGAAACCCGATCTTCCTCAAAAAATCGTGCCTCATAGAGATTTGGACAGTCTTGTTCATCTGTTTTTGCTTTTAACTTTTTAAAGAGTTGATTGGCAATTTTACTGTCCACGGCAAAATGACTGGCAACTGCAGGTCGATATCCCGTAATACCAATTTTAGGGATGGCTTTGGGTTGTAAAACATTTTGCTCAGACTGATTGCCTTTTTGATATACCGCGTTCGGTGTATTTACACGTTTTTGTATATCATCCATTTTGAGCAAAACTGCATTTGCCCCAGCAGTTGAAATTTGCCATTGCTGTGCTTGGGTCGTGAGACGAATATCTTCTGCGCCTACCAAAGCCTTTAGCAACTGCGCACTTTGAGCACTGGACAGTTTCGCGGTACTTTTCTTGGCATCGATGGTTAGGTTCCCTAGAGATGTTCCTCCTACATTTAAACTGGCTTCAGTATCCTGCGTAAACTCCTCAACCACTTGAATTTGGCTGAGTACCGCACTGCCTGCACCTGCGGGACGAGAAATCAGTAATGAAACTGGATGACCAAACTGAGCATCACTTTGATAACCCACCGCGCGGCACATACCCGTATTATCACAGGCAAGCTCCCAGTCTTTATGCATAAAATAGTTACCCGTTTCAGCATGAGTCAACTGGCTCAAGGCACTCATCAGCAACACACCAATAATGGGACTATTTCGTTTTATGATCTTATTATTCAACATATGCACTCACTCCACTTTAGAGGAATATAATCTTGCACTCAAAAACTTCGGCTTTGCACGATACCTGTATAATTTAAACAATCTTCAACGCGAATCCGTTGTACTTTCGACAGCTGATCTAGATCAAACCAAGCATAGGCCGTATGTTCATCACTGAGCCTGATCTCAGCAGATGCAGCCAGATGGCATCTAAAAATAAAGGCATGCGAGGTCACTGCCGCATGAAAGTACACACCCGACAAATACTCTATCTGAACCTGACAACCGAGTTCTTCTTGGCACTCACGCAGCAAAGCCTGATGAATGGTTTCTCCCATATCCAAGGCTCCACCTGGCAGCCCCCAAGCCTGATCGGCATAATTGGCTTTCAGTAATAAAACCTGCCCTACAGCATTGGTTAGCACCGCATGAGAACTCAGTCGGTAAAAGTCTTGAAATGCCATAGATACCTTCTTCTTAAGTTGTTCATGTTGTCATTAAAACATAACTCACTAAAACTGAGGTGGCTCGATCTGTGCCAAAGCCAAAGCTTTAGTCGAACTCAGTCTGGAAAATAAATCGGCTTTGACATTTTAGTTTCAAAGTCCACAGGCACCGAAATATGCTGATGGGCAACCAACCACTCACCTGCCGTTTTTTGAAAACATAGGGTGATTCTGCACCAAGGAATCTCTGGAGTTGCAACACCACTGGCATGATCCAATTTAGAATAACAATGTAAAAAAGCTAAACCGTCACGACTAAAAATATTGATGTTACGCCTAAACACTTTGATTTCCCCCTGAAAAAATGGGGCATATCGTCTCCACAATTCTTGATAGGCTTGCACACCTTGCAGCTCAAACCCAATATCAAACAAGCTGACATCACTCTGACAAAGACGAATGATATTTTGTACATCCATTTTACAAATGGCATCATCCCATTGTTTGAGTTTGAAGATAATTTCATGCCCTGCATGCTCATCTCCAACTAATCGAAAATCCACATCGCCCTCCCACACTACAAATCAAACTGCATAAAAAAACGCGTGCGCCATCCATAGCAAACACGCGGTTTTCTTCAATTCTTAAAACAAGCAAAATATGTAATCTGATCTTAAGTCGTCAAATCCTTAATCGTGGTACTTGAACCATTGTTTTTGACCGATTCAATGCCTTTGTCTCGGGATTGCTCACTGGCATAAAACTGACTGGTACCAATAATCTGATGATTGGCAGCCTTTAAGTTAAAATAAGGTTTGCCATTTTTGGCTTCTAAGCGTTCATAACGCGTATCATCGGGGCTGTTTTTTTGCACCGACTCAATTCCATTATGTGCTGACGCTTTTGCTTTATACAGTTCACTGGTCAAAATGACCTCGCCATTTCCCGCTTTTAAAACAAAGCGGTATTGGCCATCATTTGCCTGACTTACTTCGTACCATCCTGACATAAGCTCACCTATTGTTATTTTAAAGTGATTGTAGATCCACCAAAACCGAATAAAAAATCATCCAATTTCATAAAATATAAATGACTTCTTTTATAAAAAAAAGTGCATTTACTACCAGCCCAATTTTTATTTTTTTAAAATAACAGCGCTATATGAATAACGCATGACAGCCTCAAACCGTTTAAATGACACTCGATATCGGCCCAATACGGCTTGGTACTCTTCCTAATTCTATGCTTTTAATACCAATTTGCTATAACTACTTTTTGGCATTTCAATAATTTCTACACAAATTTGTACCGTTAAATCCTGAGGAGCGGTAAAGTTTTGCTGCAAGGTTTTAAGCAATTGGCTCGAAATGGCACACTTGGTGGCTTCATCTCGTCCGCTTAATAAAGACACTTTGGCATGCAAATAAGCCTGTGCATCACCATCCACCCCAATCACAAAATCGGACTGTCGAATGGCACGACTTTTGATGTCATTACCCGATTGTACAAACTGACCATCCAGCAAAGCTTGGTTTAACGCCAATAACATCGGCTTAACTTCAAGGGTGTCGATATTGTCTGAATATTCAAGGTGGATATGTGGCATAGCGTATTCTTCAACAAGTTTTTATCTTTATAGCATGCTGTGCGGGTGTTTCAACGCTTAATGTCTTTTCAAAATGGCTGAAAAAACAAAAAACGGAGTCCAATTGACTCCGTTTTAATCTCGAACTGCAAACTCAGCGGATTAGGCTTTTTTCACATACTCAGATTTCAGTTTCATCGCACCGACACCGTCAATTTTACAGTCAATGTCATGACCATCTGCGGCATCTGGCAGTAAACGAATATTTTTCACTTTGGTTCCGACTTTCACCACCGATGACGAACCTTTAATTTTTAAATCTTTAATCACCGTTACCGTGTCACCGTCAGCAAGTAAGTTGCCGTTGGCATCTTTAATTGCTACCACTTCTTCAGTTGCTTCTCCCTCTTTCCATTCGTTTGAACATTCAGGGCAGATCAGCAAGTCACCATCTTCATAGGTATATTCGGACTGGCATTTTGGGCAGTTGGGTAAAGACATAAAAACCTCAAAAATAAAAAAATAAGCAATTCACATTGCTCAAAACGCCAATATAGCATTTTTCAGACAAAAACGATGCGAATCACCTATTTATTTTAAGGCTTTAGCCTTGTCACGGGATGAATAAAATAAAGCCTAGGAAAGTATAAATTTTCCCTGTAATAGCATCAGCTCAACACTTACTTTTGTTCCAAACACTGCTTCAAAATCACCACATGGTTATGCTGTTCTTCTTTGGCTGCGGTGAGTAACGTGATCTGCTCACGCACTGCCAGTTGGCGCAAATCATTCAACTCGGCGGGATGTGCTTCCAGTTCTTTCATATAACGGACTTTAAACTCATCCCAGTGTGCCACCATGTCTTGGTGATACCATTTCCGTAGTTCATTGGATGGTGTGAGAATTTTTGGCCATTCATCTATTTTGGCCTCAAGTTTTGAGACCCCTCGAGGCCACAACCGATCAACTAAAATCCGTTTGCCATCCTCTGCCTCGACAGGCGCATAAATTCGCTTCATGCGTATTGGCATGCAAAACTCCTTTTAAATCTATGGTGCAACTTGTTTTATTGTTCAACGATGACGAAGCACTATTCATCAGGAATGTCTGGATTCACTAAAAAAGCCAAGAGTTGCAACGACTCTTGCCAACCTAGATAACAGCCATCGACAGGAATCACATCGGGCAAACCAGACTGCGTAATATGAACCTCTGTACCGACAGATACTTCTTTAAATTCAACACGCACTTCAATTTTACCTGCAAGTTCAGGTACATCGAACTCATCGGTATAGCGTAATAAACTGTTTTCAACGATTTCATGATAAGTGCCATGAAATGAATGCTGCATGCCTGTACTGAAGTTGGTAAAGAACATACGATATTGACCACCTTCACGCAGATCGAACTGATCGACATGTGCGGTAAAGCCATGTGGTGCCATCCACTTGACTAAAGCATCTGCAGTGGTAAAAGCACGATAGACGCGCTCGACGGGCGCACTAAATACGCGGTGTAATTGGACGCTATTTGACATGATTTTTCTCGTTCTTTTCAAATATTCAGATTTAGTTTAGAACGCTCAACCCCACATACTGTATTTTTTTTGTGCATCTTTTTTAAATAGCCAAACGTGGCCAGCTGTCTTTTTCTACCCACCAACAAAAAAAGCATGTTTTTCAACATGCTTTAAATTTGACCATTTTTTAGGCTTGACCTTGCTCATAGTCCTCATCATCTTCGTCGTCATAGACATAGGCCATACAGCCCCAGCCATCATATTCACCACCAAACTGTTCTGCAATTTTAGTAAACCATTGTTCTAAGTCGACAATGTCTGAATACTCAGGTTCCATGTACACATAGATGGTAATAATCCACTCAGATACATCACTTTCTTCATCGACAAACAAAGTGATTTTTTGCTCTTCTTGTAATAAATACAACGCACACTTTTCTGCTTGTGACTGCTCTTGAAAGGCAATCGAATATTCTATTTCATGCGGTTCAGATAGGTCGTCGCCATCCTCAGCCATTTGCCAAAGTACATTTCCGTTATCATCATCTGGATATAATTCATAATCACGTGTCATGCGTATGTCCTTGTTATCTTTTTAGCCAATATATCGTTGGCAAGTGACAAAATAGTGACTTCAACATAGCATATTTTGCTCATTTTTATAGCAGTTACATCTGATTTTTCGAAGGTTGTTTGGACTTTATTTCACGCAGACTTTGCCAGATTATTGTAAAACCCGATGCTCAACTAAAATGTCCGCTTGAAACTGTAAATCACTGCTTTTTAGGCTTTCTAATAGAGCCGCAAATTTAAGTTCTTCTAAGCGTAAAGCCAGATAACTCTCTTGTATCTGAGTATGACCGAAAGCCACACCATAGTGATTAATGAGGGTAAAGTCATCCTGCAAAGCTTGAATCAAAAGGCCAAGATTGTCTTTGCTCACACGTTGTAAATAAAAGTCTGCTTTCGTATTAAATAACTGTGAAACCAACACCATCATCGATAGTCGTCGATGTTCATCCATAAAGGCGCAGGTCACAACGTCGTTTTGCTCAACCGCACGAATCACTTGTTGCCGGACTTTTTGTAAATGACCGGCCGCATCTGTTTTCCCATAGCCTTCGATGAGTTCATCTAATAACTGCTCCGAAGGCAGTTGATAACTCTGGCTGTAGGTTTCAATTTTATGATGTAAGGCCTTTGATATTTCAGCCAGATGTTGTCGTTCTTCAGCCATGTGAAAAAAAGCACCCAGTTTTTCTCTGGCGCGCAGCATGCTCATTTCTTTGGCTTTACGCTCATATTCCGTTAAAAAGTGATGTACTTTTTCGATGCGCTGCCGACATTGTTTAAGCATTTGTTCAGCATCAAATTTGACTGTTTCAGCAAACAATTCAACTTGGTTGTGTCGTTCAATGACATAGTGTTCGACATCAATAATTTCTTGGTAAGGACTCAAAGTTTCATTGCGTTGTCTGAGTGTTCCAAGCTCAATTCTTAAACTGGTCAGCCGGTGTTGTAATTCACTTTGCTGCTGTTCATAAACTTCTAAACTGTTTCGACTGCGCTCTAAATTACTTTCTAAGGATTCAATCTTCTTTTTTTGGGCAAGGCTGTGTATTATTTGCCCGCATATAACCGCACACAGCAGGACAAGAATGACAGCGAATACATAAAGCATGGTCTATCTCCCTACGGGAACGTCATTTTTCTTTTAAAGACTCCGCTGTAAGAACACATGAAATTCGAACAGTAAGCCTTGGAACAGACAAACATATTTTCATTCAATTTCAATCAATCGTGACTATGGCCAAAAAGTCAAACTCAAATGTTAATTTCCACAAAGATAAGCACACTGGATAAAACTGCACTTACACAACTTACGCTAACGGTTTTTTAAACTGCCCGATATCCCAAATTTTAAGTATTTCTCAAAATATAGGTAAAGTGTGACACAGTTAAAATGGCACACTTCCATGAATCGCAACCGCTTTTCCACTTAAAGGCTGCTGAAAGGCGAGAAAACTGGCATGTAAAGCCATACGTTTTAATGGACTTCGTGTCGGCTCAGGGTGATACAACTTATCCCCTGTAATTGGATGCCCAATATATTGCATATGTACACGGAGCTGATGCGAACGCCCCGTAATTGGGGTCAGTAAAACTCGCGTAATATCGGTCTCAGTATCATAGCTAAGTGCTTGATAAAGTGTTTTTGCAGGTTTGCCCAACTCAAAGTGCACGATCTGCCGTGGTCGATTTTCCCAGTCAGTAATCAGTGGTACTTCAACACTGCCTTCAGCATCCAACTGGCCTTGAACTAAAGCAATATAGTGTTTATCCACCGTGCGGGCTTGGAACATTTTGCTGACGGCAACTTCGGCATCGCGGTGCTTGGCAAACATTAAAATCCCCGAGGTCGCCATATCTAAACGATGGGTAATTTTGGCATGTGGATACTGGGCTAAAACCCGTAAATAGGCACTGTCTTGGTGTTCTGGTAAACGCCCTGGTACAGACAACAAGCCCGCAGGCTTTTCAATTACCACCAAATCATCGTCTTCATAAACGATCACCAAGTCTTCTTGGGGTGGTGCATAAATAAAGTTGTCATTTAGAGCCATAGGAATAACAGCATAAAAAAGCGAGCGCGAAAAATAGCAAGCCGTGTTTCTGCTGTCAATCATTCAAGAAATATGGAAAACAGCCTTAATCCTAGGCGTCCATCACTCCATATAAGCCAGCTTTTTAGCAGGGCTGATTGGATTGAAAGCTTAAAATAAAATGATGTAAGTGAAACTACAACAGCAGGATTTTTCGATTTTCGCGGGAAATATTAAAATTTATTTTTTTGATTTATCTTTTATTCGAGTTCAAATTTTTTAGGGTGTCTGGGAAAACATGTTGTTTACTTCAACTATCATAACTTTGTAAGTGATGATCTTATAGCCTATAAACTTTTGATTTATAGCGTCCTAAGCCGAATCAAGACCTTTTGGGTAAGTACTACTCACGCGTTTTGCGCCACTGGTAGCATGCTACTCTTTTCGATCCCGTCACACCCTTGAGATATAATTTAACAATCCAAGGGCGGGATTGTTTCCCGAAGATAAAGTCTTTTCGGCTATTTTTGGAAAAAAATCTTGGCTTTCAGGTTATCTAAAAAATATTTTCCCAAATGCAGAGTATTTATGATTTTTTTCTCACATAAAAGCACTTTTCTCAGGATTTTATTTCTTTGCTGCATCACAGATGAGAAATTCAACTTCCTGCACAGACCTGCATCAGCTGAATGAGATTCCCGCAGGTATCATCAAAGACTGCAACTTTAACTTTTCCTGCCCGCATCGGTTCACTGGTAAAGCGTACCCCTAAGTTTTTGAGTCGCTCATATTCCGCATCTAGGTCATCCACTTGAAAAGAAGTATAGGGAATCAGGTCTGCTTTAATTGCAGCTTTAAACGGCTGTGCCGCAGGATGTGCATCAGGCTCCAGTAGCAGTTCAACACCTTCAGGACTTTCGGGGGAAACCAAAGTCAGCCAACGATAATCCCCCACAGGTACATCATGTTTGACTTTAAAACCGAGTTTTTCTGTATAAAACTGACAGGCTTTTTCTTGGCTATCGACCATGATGCTGGTGACATATATTTTCATTGTTGTTCCATATTTTTTATCAGACTTTTAATGGTTATAGCAGAACTCTAAGCGTTCCAATGTTATCAAATCGCAATTTTTTTAAAGCCGTTTTCGCAAACCAAAGCGCCAATTTGTTTTGGCACAGTTAAAGCAAATATTTGGATAAATTCGGGGCAATATAGAAGTTTAAAATGGAAGAAAATATTTGAATGGACCTGTCTTTTATCGTGTTGTTTTTATCATGTAGTTTCTAGGGATCAGGAGATAACTTCAACGATTAAAACTGGGTAAGTTCTAAACTTTTGCCTATAAATGGATAATCTATAGCGTCCTAAGCTGAATCGAGACCTTGTGGGTAAGTACGACGCTGATCTGATAGATAACGAGTCGCAAACTACTCTTTTCGATTCCTGTGCCCTTAAACGTTATATTAAGCAAATTGGTACGGGATGAATTTTCGAAGATTGGCTAATTTCAAGCGATGATGAAAAATATTTCCATAAATAAAACTAAATTTGATAAAGATATTCATCATGACACTTAAATCATCTATTTCATCGCATAAAAATGAACTTGTATCATTTTTTACACCATCATTCCAGAACGTTTAAGTCGCCATATAGCCTTGCAACCATGTTGCAATAAACCACCACAAACTGATCGCAGACATACCACAGAGTAAATTGGCAAGCACCTTTTGCATATTGCTGAGCTGAGACAGATAGATTTTTCGGTTAATTACATACGCAACCACAGCTAAGGCTCCACCGATTGCACCACCAATCATCACTAAAAACAAAGGCCAACCTGCCATCAAATGAGCAGCCGTACTCAGCTTAGGTTTCTCTTCAACACTCAAGGCCAGTTCTTTATTTTCCATCTCTTTCCCCTATACATGATCAAGCAGTCATGTGACTGATGCCTCAGACTCACGTCACTTATAAAAGTGCATTTTGAGATATAAGTTAGCAAAAACTAAGCCAATACTATTCAAGACTCAGATCATCGATGTCTTGAATTTTGCTCAAATACAGTGGAGCAAAATTCACTTTGCTCCATGTTTCTTTAAATTTAGGGTCACTATCCGGGTCTTTATTGAGATTTTCTCTGACCAGCTTCTTAGCGGTGAGAAAATTGACACTGGTTTCGCTGTTCACATAAGGGCCGAAATTATCGGAGCTGTCATAGCCAATCAGACGCATATCACGCCCCTCTAAACGGAACTGATAGGCCCAATATCCATAACGGCCATGGGCATAATGTAGTTTTAACACGCCTTTTTCGATAGAGGGCACCAACTCAGGCGCAAAGTACACACCGCCATCTTCATTTTCTGAAGAAAACAGTGACAGGTTCTGAACGACTTTTTGGTAGTGCCCTTTGGTATTCAACAGCACAATCACACCACGGCGGTTGCGGTCTAGTTTTCCACGGTATTCATCGGTGACCCATTGTTTCGGATCTGTACCTTTGACGATTAAAACCACATCTTTTAAACCATCTTTGTTTAAGTCCCCTTGCACAACCTCATACACCGTATATTTTGCGGGAAGGTAAGCTTGGTATTGGTTGGTCGCTTTTTGCCGCTGAATGTTCTCAGCGCTTAAGTTTTCAGCACAGAGATTGGTGGATATACCCAACATTGCAGCGAACATTAGAGAAGTTTGAATGAACTGTTTTTTCATAGTTTTCTTAATTTTTAAAATAAAGTAGTTAAGCGAGCACGCTAATGAATGCCTCATTTTTGGCATCTGTACTACAGATTAGCATTTATCAGAAGCCTATTTATAGGATGCTCTACAATTAAAACAGATGACCGTATCAGTGTCATATTTTGATTGCTGCCGCTGAAAACTTTCGGCTAAAGTGACGGAAGACCATTCAAATACGTTTCATCATGAAAACTAAAACTGCCCTGCTGATGCTGTGCCTTGCGCTTTCCCTCAGTGCATGCAAAGTGTTAAAAACACATATCGTTAAAGTCACCAGCTCAACTGAAGCACAGCCAAATGAAGTGTTATTAAAAACCACCAAAGGCTATGTATATTTATCGACACAGAACATGACGGATAAACAAAAGCACATCCTAAAAAATCTGCGTCCTTTTCAGTGCTTAGAAATTAAAACACCTGAACAATTTGCTATGCAAAACCGAGTAGTGCGATTTTCTGACTTTAAAATTCGTGCTTTAGTCGAAGCTGACCGAGAGTGTCGAAAAATTAAGGTCACGACCCGAATTGAAATTCATTAATGTTGTAATGCTTAAAAAGTTGAACATCCATATCTAACAATGGAAAGCTCTGCATAATTTGCAGAGCTTTTTTGCTTTTGGCTATTTGAAACAACACTTGTCACAACCTTCGACTTTTTCTCTGGGCCAGTTCATTCTTGCCCGTTTATAAGCCAGCTCATAATTGGCAAAATAACCAATTAGAATTTGATCCTCCGAGCTGGGTAAGTCTGCACAGCCTAAGGACGCATTATGAATATGATGGATGCCTTTTTCACTAGGCTGTTCATTTACAATAAATTTTATCATTTACAGCTCCCCGAATAATTTTTATAAAGTTCAACCACAAACAAAACCATACAAAAAGTATGTATTTATAAAATTAAACGGATGCCGTATAAAAATCAATCATTATTTTAAAAGTGAAACTGACCTCTAAGTCATATCAAGTTAAAAGAATTGATGTCCATATAACCGAAAAATTAGCCATGCTATCTTTAAATTTAGAGGCCCAGCAACACCATAAGAAAACTGCTGAAACTATAAAGGTGTGCTGATACTTTGTTGTTTTTTACGTTTAAACCAACGTACGGCCCAAATCGCCAAAATAATGCCCACAATCACCACCAAGACTGGAACCAGTAGTGACAGCACGGACAGTAAAACGGCTCCGACCCATTCCACTGTAGACACCAGTGGGTTGGCGACCCCGCCCGTCGTCGCGGTTGAAACCCCTCGGACAGCAACGGTACTCATTTGCACGGCGCCTGCTGTTCCCCCACCGACAATAATTGCTGCGGCCCAACTGGCAAACTGCGACATTTCCCCGCTGCTGACCGCCATAGTGGTGAGTGTTCCTGCGACCATCGCGGCTGGCGTTGCAATGGTGTCTAAAGCGTTGTCTACCCATGGTATGTAATAAGCTGCGATTTCACAGACAGTTGCAATAGCTAAGGCAATGCATACCGATGGCATGCTTAACCATTCAAAACCTTGCATGGGCTCGAACCAACCCATAATAGATGCAAGGCTCATGACCAAGAGTGGGACAAAAACACGAAAGCCACAGGCCGCACTTAAGCCAATGCCGATACAAAGTCCTAATATGGTTTCCATGTGCTTTTCCTATGTGGCTTAAGTTGGGATACTTTTATCTTTTTTATAACTTAGCAAAAAGCCCTATCGGGTGATAGGGCTTTTCTTTTAAACAGTGGGTAACTGTTAAATCTTGGGCTTAGGCATTCTTATTGTTAAATTGATTGCCTTGGCATTTGGTACACGGGGGTAAACGATCTGTACCAATTTCTAAGTAGACGCGGTGTCCGCATTGAACACAAAAATAGAAGCCTGTTCCAGGTTTTTCGCCAGCAGTAACCATTTTTGTTCTCCATATGTTTAGAAAATGGTCTTACTAGTATATGCCTTTTATGATGAATGTCTATTGATCATTTCGACAAATGATGATGGCATTTGGGCAAGAAATAATTTCCCTAGAAAATCTAAACGCCTTACAAGGTGTTAGTCACCCAATTTTCGATCTGCAATCCATCGACACGCAAAAATTCTTTTTCATTATTGGTCACCATCACCCAATTATTCGCACGTGCATGCGCGGCAAGCCACAAATCATTCGCACCAATAATCTGCCCTTTAGATGAAAGGTCTTGGCGTATTTGCGCATAGTGATCAGCGACATATTCATCTAACTCAACCACTTGAATCATTGAGGTTAATTCATCTATCACTTTAAGGGCTTTTTCTTTTTGCTGACTTTTCTCTGCACCAAAACGCAACTCCCCCAAAGTAATGACTGAAATTAAAATATTTCGATGTGGGAGATGTTTTTCAAAATGCTGACGGACAATTTCAGGTTGATGTTTGATGATGTAGATACAAATATTCGTATCCAATAAATATTGTGTCTGCATTAGAACTCTTCTCGTTCCTGTGGTGGTTCATCCACTCTTTCTTCTGCATAAAAGTCATTCGGCATTTGCGCTAATACTTTAAATAACCGATCTACGGTGACTGGCTTTTCACGCAGAATCACGTCATCGCCACGACGGAAAATTTCGACTTCTGTACCTTCAAAGCGAAATTCTTTGGGTAAGCGAACAGCTTGGCTTCGACCAGTCATAAAAACTTTTGCGGTAGTCATAAGGCTACTCCATCAGTTTTGATATATACCTTATGATAGGTATTTATTGAGTGTTTTTCAAGCGAATTAAATTTAATGAATTTGAGGTACTTCAATAACATTCACAGTAAATAAATTCAAAATATCATCTCTATCCATGAAAATAATTTGGCTTCTGCGATTTGCATCTAATTTATTACCTAACCAGTTTCTTGCTGCTTTTGTGATTTCACCGCCTGCAATGATATAAGCATGATCTACCAATACTCTTTTATTTGTTTCAGGATCGAAAATTTCATGCCCCAACATCATCGTTGTTTGGTTATAAATTTCAGCAATATTGTGGTTGCTAGCTTTGGAAACACCTGAAGAATCTAGTTTTCCTTTCTTTACCTGAATTCCAAAATAAATTATATGCTGTGTAGGCAGTGTATATTTCATCCAAATATCTTTTCCATATTCCAATGCTTTATCTTTGTGTCCTGCTACTGTGATTCGATGAAAACCTAATATTCGAAATAGTGGTAATAATATATTTTCAATTAGTTGATCCTCTGAGCATTTATCTAAATAATTGATTAACAAATCTCTTTTTTTGATTTCCTCTTCTGAGAATATTCGATGAGGATTTTCAGAAGGTTTTATAATCTGATTATTATTTAAGTTTTTAATATATAAATTATTATCATTACTATAAAAAGCCTCATATCCTTCTCTGCTTAAAGGCTTATTTAACTCAATTAAAGCATTGATACGTTGCGGATCATCCTCTGTTGCTTCAGATTTATGCATTAAGACCCTTAATACATGTACAAATCGTGGAGGCAACATATTTGGTGGGCAAGATTCGTCCAGTAATTCGGCTAATCTATCTGATGTCCAAGCCCAACGTGTTGAACCATCATGTTGAAATGGTAAATCACACTCCTCGAAAAACTCAGTAATATACGTGCTACTTCTATATTTAAAGGATTTATTATCACCAATAATGCACTCAGCAATCGCTCTTAGGTTTCTGCTTTTAAATTTCATATTCTTATTTTTCGTAAAGGCTATTTGCGTTTAATTTAATATATGCATTGAGACCATTTCCAACTTTAGCTAGCTGCTTCATACGTTCAACCTTCTCAATACCTGCACTTCGATAACTATAAGTATAAATTTTAGCTGTACCACTAAATTTAACCCTTATAAAAGTATCCCCAATTTCATATCCAACTACACCTGAATCATCATCTAAATCCAAATATCTTTCCATATCCATACTCAAAAAATAAAGCCATATATGAAATATGGCTTTATAAAATTATTTCAAGTATTAAAAAGACTTATTTAAACTACGCCACATTCCCTTCCAAAAAGTCCTGCGCAAAGCGTTGCAATACACCACCCGCTTCATATACAGACACTTCTTCTTCAGTATCTAGGCGACAGGTTACAGGCACTTCAACGATTTCACTCTTACCATCTTCCGTCGCACGTTCAATCACTAAAGTTAACGTCGAACGCGGTGCGATATTACCAATCACGCTATAAAGTTCAGTACCATCCAAACCTAAAGTTTTACGGTCAACACCCGCTTTAAACTCAAGCGGTAACACGCCCATACCGACCAAGTTAGTACGGTGAATACGCTCAAAACCTTCCGCCACAATCGCTTCAACACCAGCAAGGCGTACACCTTTTGCAGCCCAGTCACGGCTAGAACCCTGACCATAGTCCTTACCTGCAATGATGATGAGCGGTTGCTTACGATTCATATAAGTTTCAATCGCTTCCCACATACGCATCACTTCGCCTTGAGGCTCAACACGTGCTTTCGAACCTTGCTTAATGGTGCCATCCGCACGAACCACCATTTCATTAAACAGTTTCGGGTTAGCAAATGTTGCACGTTGCGCAGTCAAGTGGTCACCACGGTGCGTTGCATAGGAGTTAAAGTCTTCCTCAGGTACACCCATTTTGTGTAGGTACTCACCTGCTGCCGAATCCATCATAATTGCATTCGATGGTGACAAATGATCCGTGGTGATGTTGTCAGGCAAGATGGCAAGCGGACGCATATTTGCCAGTGTACGTGGTGCAGCTAATGCCCCTTCCCAATACGGCGGACGGCGGATATAAGTACTTTGCGGACGCCAGTCATACAAAGGACTTGCCGCTTTTTCAGTGACACCCAAATCAAACATTGGAATATACACTTTACGGAACTGTTCAGGCTTCACCGCTTCTTTGACCAGAGCATCAATTTCTTCATCCGAAGGCCAAATGTCTTTCAAATAAATTGGATGACCGTCTTTGTCGTTTCCTAATGCATCTTTTTCGATGTCAAAACGAATGGTTCCTGCAATCGCATACGCTACAACCAGCGGAGGTGATGCCAAGAACGCTTGTTTTGCATAAGGATGGATACGACCATCGAAGTTACGGTTACCCGAAAGTACCGCTGTTGCATACAAGTCACGGTCAATAATTTCTTGTTGTAGTTTAGGATCTAAAGCACCTGACATACCGTTACAGGTGGTACATGCATACGCCACGATACCAAAACCGAGTTTTTCTAAGTCGTCTAATACGCCTGCTTCTTCAAGATAAAGCGCAGCTGCTTTAGAACCCGGTGCAAATGATGATTTCACCCAAGGTTTACGGGTTAAGCCTAATTCATTGGCTTTACGTGCCAATAAACCTGCGGCAACGGTATTACGTGGGTTGGATGTATTGGTACACGAAGTAATTGCAGCGATGATGACAGCACCATCTGGCATTAAACCATCGGTGCGGTTTTCAACCACGCCTGCAATACCTTTTTCTTTTAAATCTGCTGTAGATACACGTGCATGTGGGTTTGATGGGCCTGCAATATTACGTGTTACTGTTGAAAGATCGAAACGAAGGACACGTGGATATTCCGCTTGTTTCATATCCAATGCCCAAAGACCAATTTCTTTGGCATAGTTTTCAACCAGTGCAACTTGCTCAGCTTCACGACCTGTCAGCGTTAAATAATCAATCGTGTTTTGGTCAATATAGAACATTGCCGCAGTTGCACCATATTCAGGGGTCATATTGGAAATCGTGGCACGATCCCCCACTGACATGCTGTCCGCGCCTTCGCCGAAGAACTCAAGGTACGCACCGACAACACGTTCTTTACGCAAGAATTCAGTCAGTGCTAAAACGATATCGGTTGCAGTAATACCCGCTTGACGTTGTCCAACAAATTCCACCCCGATAATGTCTGGAAGACGCATCCACGATGCACGACCGAGCATTACATTTTCAGCTTCGAGTCCACCCACACCAATCGAAATCACACCAAGCGCATCGGTATGTGGCGTGTGTGAGTCTGTACCGACACAAGTATCTGGGAATGCCACACCTTCACGACTTTGCACTACAGGAGACATTTTCTCCAAGTTGATTTGGTGCATGATGCCATTACCCGCAGGAATCACATCGACATTTTCAAAAGCAGTCTTGGTCCATTCAATGAAATGGAATCGGTCTTCATTACGACGGTCTTCAATAGCACGGTTTTTCTCAAAAGCATCTGGGTCAAAACCACCGAATTCCACAGCTAAAGAGTGATCGACAATCAACTGAGTCGGCACCACAGGATTCACTTTCGATGGGTCACCACCTTGGTCTGCAATCGCATCACGCAAACCTGCAAGGTCAACCAATGCCGTTTGTCCAAGAATGTCATGACAGACGACGCGAGCTGGATACCAAGGGAAATCGTGATCTTGTTTTGAGAAAATTAATTCTTTTAGTGACTGCTCCAAAATGGCAGGATCACAACGACGCACTAACTGTTCAGCCAATACTTTTGAGGTGTATGGAAGTTTTGCATAAGCGCCTGGCTGAATCTGTTCAACGGCTTCTCGCACATCAAAGTATTCTAGCTGGGTGCCTTGCAGTGGTTTGCGGTGATTATTGTTCATAGCGTTCCTGCCTTTGGTGTTTCATTTTTCTTCACTGTCTTTACTAGACAATTCATCTTTGTCTGCTAGGCATACTACACTGTCGAAAACCCATTTCCCAAATCGTTTATATTTCATAAACTTAGATATAAAAACAGGGATTTTTGAAATATTTAGTTACATTAACTTTTAAATATTTACTTTAAATATGATTTTTTCTGAAAAATAGCGGAAAATAGCCCTAATTCTTTAGTATTAGATTTTAAGGTAGGCGAGCAATTCATGAGCGATCTAGCTTTCTCCTCTTTCACTTTAATTGGTGTAGATGCACTCAAATTTTTACAAGGCCAAGTGACGGTCAACGTTGAAGCTTTAGCTGAAAATACAACGCAATACACCGCAATTTGTGACTTGAAAGGCCGTATCCACTTTGGTTTGTGGCTGACAAAACGCAACCCTGAGCATTTTGAAATTGTCACCACTCAAGACCAGTCGGAAGAATTTGCTAAGCACATTAAAAAGTTTGGTGCTTTCTCTAAAATGAAACTTGAACCTATGGGTTCAGTTTTCCCAACCTTTACGCAAGACCGCACCACCTTTTCTGCTGAGCCTACCGATATTGCTGCATGGCAAGTGCAAGCCATTACTCATGGTGAAGCGTTTATCGACCAAGCCATTGAGCATGTGTTTCAACCTCAAGAGCTACGTTTACACCAACGTGAAGGCGTGCACTATGACAAAGGCTGTTACTTGGGTCAGGAAGTGATTGCACGTTTATGGTTTAAAGCCAAACCAAAAGCATGGTTGCATTTAATTCAGGGTACAGGCAGTGCACCTGCACAAGCTGAACAGTTGAATAAAGGTATTCAAGTGGTGAATAGCGCTGCGATTGATGGCGGTTATGTCGCGTTAGTGGTGGCACGTCCTGAGTCTTTGAGCGAGCTTGATGTGACAGTTTTAGACTTACCAGAACACTTAAATAGTGATGTGGCACGACCTCAGTAAGACTTTAAATTTTATGCTGTTATGATAAATGAGCCTCTAAAACTTATTCTTGGTTTTGGGGGCTTTTTAAAACTTAGAGCGATGAGGACTCTTTCTTCCTCACAAAATAAACTACACCACTTCGATCATCTGAAAAATAAAAGGAATTTGCATCTATACGGTAAATATCCGCAGGTCGACCATTCACCTTATTCCCTACTAAAAAACCATCCATAAAGGTTTCAAGTTTTTGCCCTTTACGCATAATCACAATTTTATAACCATGACCAATCGTGGCATCCGTAGAACCATGTAAAGCAACTAAAAAAGAATTTTTAATGGTGTCATCCGTATTTGGATGATCAAAATAGTCAAAGCCTAGTGCAGATGAATGCGATGGGAAATAGGCATAAGGAGGCGGTACATTTTTACATCCTGTTGGACGTTTAAATTTTGGGTCTGCTAAAATTTTACCATTCGACGAATAACAAGATGGCCAACCATAATCTGCATCACGCTTGAGTGCATAAAACGTTTCATCAGGCTTATTTTTACCCAGATGGTCTGCACCTTGATTGGTGGCAAATAAAAATTTACCCACCCATTTCAAACCGACAGCATTGCGTAAACCTGTGGCATAAATCTTTTGTTCAGAACCATCGGGGTTCATTTCTAAAACTGTCGCTCTAACTTTCTCTTTCTCGGTACAAGCATTACAACTTGAGCCGACTGAAACATAAATTTTACCGTTCCCACCCACGGCAATGGTTCGTGTTAGATGCCAGCCACCATATTTATAGCTTAAACCATAATCAGGAAAAGTCGCTAAAACTTCGGTTTTGTCCGTGGGTTTAATTTCACCTTGGGTGAATTTTCGTCGGGTGAGCTGATGAGTTTCAGCCAAATATAACCAGTCTTGCCCAGAAGAGTCTGTATAAAACTGGACTGAATTTGGATTTTTCAAACCTGTCATATAAGGAATAATTTTGCCGAATTTTCCTGTCTCAGCATTCCATTCATCCAAAATATAAACGATGCCTTTTTTATTGTCGGTCAAATCGCGCATATCTGTGACAAACATTCTACCGTCAGGTGCTTTGCTAAAAAACGAACACGTTTTAAACCCTCAGCCGCAGGAATGATGTCGTAATTTGCTGGAAGGTTTAGAGAAAAGCGCTTCCCATTTTTCAAGTTGATTTGATGAGGAACAAGATTTGGCTGCCCAGCTAAAACTGCCATTGAACCAACTAAACATATGAATAAGATTGAGAATATTTTTATCATTTTAGAGACGTCTCGATTCATCTTATGAAAAGTAATCTTCTTTTTTATAGGATATAACTTGAATGATGAGTGCATAATCAAACGCTTTTGCTAGAAAAACGTATAGGCTCTTCTATACAAACTATTATTTTATATTATCTTTTAGCCTGACCACTGCAAGTATCTTTACAGTGGGTAAATCCATTCACACTCGTTCTGCGGCTATAAACAGAACATAGAAAATATTGCTTTAACTCTATAGCAAGCATCAGTCCTTGGATAAAAGGCTCATCCAAGGACTTAAACTATTTTTAGAGCCTTATTTAATAGTTCACTCATCTTCAATGAAGATTAAACATCAAAAATCATGAAACAGCTTATTCATGTCTTTGCAGAGATAGTCTTTAAATGAAAAATCTCGCGCATGTTTAGCATCAAATTTTGCAGTCACACCGTCTTTTTCAAAGATATATACACGGTCATCTTTGCTCACTAAAAACTCACCACCCAATTTCATCAATAAGGCATCAATTTTTTCGCCATCTGGAATCGACTCATCGGCCAAAACTTTTAAATAATTTCGCTTAATTGACTTAATAAACATGCTGAACTCGCTACTCATTTTCAGCGCTATTTAAACAGAATCTAAGCCAGAATTCTAATAAAACCCGAAGCCATCAGCTGCAAATACCAATAACCCATTGCACTCCTTTCCACTGTACATCACGCGGTTTGTATTGGAAAAATATATACCGATCAACACAATCAACGGAAATTTGTAAGACCAAGACACAATTCAGATATTTACATTCACACAATTCAACTTATGATGTGAAATGACTAAAAACAAATACACACATAGATGGACTTATGTGTAAGAAAAAGGTTTATAAAACATGAAGAAAATCGTACTTGCAAGCTTAATTGCACTCTCTAGCCAGCTTGCACTTGCAGCCTCCACTCAAGATACCATCAACCCCGAATTTGCCAAGATTGAGGAAATGGTTAAAGCCAACAATATGGCGGGGGCATATCAGGCTTTAGAAAAACTGGCAAAGTCTGGCAACCCACAAGCCATGTATAACTTGGCTTATTTGACTCAGACTGGCCAAGGCACAGCGAAGAATGAGAAGAAAGCCATTCAGCTCTATCAAGATGCTGCAAACAAAGGCTACCCCGTTGCGCATTATGTGCTTGCGAAAAACTATGTCACGGGTACTTTAGGCTTGCCTCAAGACATTAACAAAGCCAAACAACACTTTGAAGCCGCATCTAAACTAGGCTTTGATGATGCAACCGTTGAATATGCCGTGCTGTTATTTTCTGAAAATAAACCAGAGTCTGAAAAGTTAGCCCTTAAGAAACTTGAGCCTTTGGTGAAAAAAGGCAACTATCAAGCCATTCATGCACAAGCCCTGTACGACATCAGCACAGGCTTTAAAAACAAACAAGAAGCACCCATTCAAAAAGGTCTCAACAGCATTCAAGACTTAGCCAAAAAAGGTTACATTCCTGCCCTGATGGCCGTAGGCAATATGTTTGCCAATGGCAATATCATTCCGCAGAACTTGCCTGAAGCGAAGAAAATTTTCACCGCTTTAGCTAAAGAAAATGTACCGCAAGCCAAAGAATCTTTGGCGATGGTTGATAAAATGATTGCCGATCAAGCCAAAGCCCCTGCTGCAACAGCTGCGGTCAAAAAATAAATCTCTTCTTCAAAAAATACTCTCCTCGGAGAGTATTTTTTTACCACCAAATACCAATCAAGACACTGACCACCACAAAACTCAATAGCGTGCTGATCATCAGTGGAGTGAATGCTTTTTCATTCAAACCATACACTTGCCCAAAAATTCCAAACAAAGACGGCATCGGCAAAGCCGCAATCAAGGTCCCTGCATAAATCATCTTTGGGTCCAATTCAGTCAAATAGGTCAGCCCTAAATAAACCAAAAGTGGCATACAAATATTTTTAGACACCACCAGATAAACCGTTTGCAGGTTAAAAGACTGAATAGTGAGACCCACCATTCCCCCACCAATAATAAAGAGCGCTAAAGGTGCAGCGGTCTGACCTAACATCGCAAACACTTGGTCGATTAAATGTGGAATTTGAAGTTCAAAAATCGCACAACTCATGCCAAGCATTACCGATAAGAACAACGGATTTTTAAGTAGCGTAAGAAATGTGGTTTTTAAAATAGAGGCTAAATTGGCTTGTCTTTGTCGCCCTATTTCCGCCAGAGTGAGCATCAGCGGCACAAGAAATACACTTTCAATGATCACCACCAATGAAATATAAATCATCGCTTCACTCCCCATCAGCAGCGTCAAAATTGCTGCTCCCAATAACCCCGTATTGGACATGGATGCACCCAGTGAAAAGACTGCAGCATGGGTAAAGTGATTATTAAACAGCTTTTGACCTAAAATAAAAGCCGTAATAAATAAGCCAAAGGTCACAGCGGCATAAACATAAAAATAAGCGGGATACCAAATTTCATGCAAATCTTTTGAAGCTAAGGCGTGCAACAATAAAGCAGGTAACGCAATTTTGATGACAAAAGCACTGATTGCAGTCATTTGCTCTTTAGCGAGCAACTGGATTTTGACAGAAGCAAAACCGAGGAAGAGCAGGAAAAATACTGGAAAAATTACCGAAAAAATCATTCAAGTTGTTCCTTTTCCAGATGATGTAAGTAAAGACCTATCCTAGGATACACCTTTACTCAGTTGAAATATTTTATAAGACCAATGGCGAAGCAAAACACTTATGAGATTAGAACGCAGAAAACAAATCTTTGATCCCATGTGGCTGACACCGTAAATACTGCGGTGCGATAGAGACTTTCCCACCCAGTTCTGCAGCGGCATGCCACGGCCATCGTGGGTCATACAACATGGCACGCGCCAGACCAATTGCATCGGCTTCTTGCGCTTCTAAAATATGTTCAGCCTGCTTAGCTTCTGTAATCAAGCCCACCGCAATGACTGGAATTTTCACCGCTTGTTTCACTGCATGGGCAAAAGGCACTTGATACTTGGGCTTAATCTGAATGTCTTGTTCCACATGCAAGCCACCACTTGAAACATGAATATAAGCCGCACCGAGTTGCTCTAACGCTTTCGATAGCCCAACCGTTGAATCAATATCCCAACTTTCTGTTGCAGTCGACTCCATCCAATCAGTTGCAGATAAACGTATACCTACGGGATAATTTTCAGGAATAGCTTGTTTAATGGCTTGGAAGACCTCTAAGGTAAATCGAATACGGTTTTCAAAACTTCCACCATATTCATCGGTACGTCGGTTCGACAGCGGTGACATGAACTGATGCAACAAATAGCCATGGGCTGCATGTAGTTCGATCAGCTCAAAACCTGCATCTACTGCGCGTACTGCAGCACTGGCAAAGTCTTCGATGATGTCTTGCATCTCCGTCACACTTAAAGCATGTGGTGCATGCTCTTCGGGCTTAAAGGGGACATCACTGGCAGAAACCGTTTGCCAACCATGCGGTTCATTCGGTTTGATCTGACCTTTTCCTGACCAAGGACGATCGGTCGATGCTTTACGCCCCGCATGTGCCAGTTGAATGGCAAAAGGCATTGGTGAAAGTGTTTTGACTTTTTGAAGCAAGGCCTTCATTTGTGCACGTTGCAAATCATTCCACAGCCCTAAATCCGCAAAACTGATTCGTCCTACAGCTTGTACGGCTGTTGCCTCAACAATACACAAGCCCGCACCTGACAAAGCATAATTGGCCCATTGTTGCTCATGCCAATAGCTCAGCTCACCCGCATCATTGGCTGAGTATTGGCACATCGGCGCAATCACGATTTTATTTGTTAAGTTTAAATCCCCAAATTGAATGGGTTGAAATAATAATGGCATCACAGCTCTCCCTGTACTCACTATGATCTATAACAAATAAAGTGCCTTGCATTCAACGCTAAAAGTGCAAATCTGCTGTCAAACCTTTGCACTTTTATGGCTATCCATTTAGAAAGTAATGCGGCTTCCAAGCCCCAAGACTAATGCATTATCCACCACATGGCTTGAACCTGAGTTGATCACATACTGAATGTTGGGACGTAACATTAACCACGGCGTAGCGTTATAGCTATAGTTCAGTTCAATATTGTATTCTGCGCTCGCATCATACTGTGCTTTACCCGCAGTAAATCGCTCATTCAGATGTACACGATTCACTCCCAAACCTAAAATATCCGTCGGATGCTGCTCAAATACCCCAATATATTTCAGCCCCACTTGCTGTGAGTTGTCTACTTTATTGGTGATGCGGTCATGCCATGTAAAGTTGGCAAAACTATGCAAACCTTGGCGCCCTGCACCCGTTGAAGTCAGTTGCTGTTCGATGGCAATCCATCCTGCAAATGTCCGGTCTTCGCCAACCACACCTTTGCCATAAGCCACATCATATTGGTTATTTGGATCATCTGCGGTGTTATATATCCCACCAACCCGATAGCTCCCCGCCAAACCATTCAATAGTGCTTTCGGTGTCCAAATCACTTCTACTGGAATAGTCACACCGTCGGCATGTTCTGTGTCTAGGCTCCAACCTTGTCCCTCGGCTTTGCCATTGCCATTATCTGGATTGAATTCATAAACACCCACTTGAGTTGTCACTTCAGGGGTCAGTTGATATTTAATGCGACCGCCCCATTGTGAAACCGGCGTATTCATCCAGATATTGCCCTGCCATTTCCCCATTTGTGCGGCACAAAAGGCATTACTAACAAAATCACACGCCATCACATCAAAATCAGAACCTAAACCCAGTCGCCCAACTTTGACACTGAGCCCTTGTTCTTTAAAACGCTTTTCAATCGAAAGCTCTGACAAACGGCTGTCTTGGTTTCCACGGCCATAGGTGGCTTGTACATTGGCTAATTGCGGTGCAGAAGGATCTTGCAAATCTCGAATTGAGGTACTTTGTCCTTGACGCGCAGTCGCAACAAAACGAATGGTGACCCCTTCCCAGCCGGCTAGCTTTTCTAAATCAAATTGTGTGCCTAACCAAAACTGCGAAGCGGTACTTGGGCTTGCACCTGCATTATGCCCGCCATCCGCCAAATAGTTGGTATCTGTTAAAGCATTGGCTTCAAACTTAATGCCTTTTTGCGCCAATTCAGTTCGTTTTCCCTGCCAGTCACCAAACAAATACTGACCCTGTACATCTAACATCTGCTCCGCATGACTCACTGTCGCCCAGGCACACATTGCTGTTGCAAATAAAGAAAAAGAAAACTGTCGCATAAAACCCAAGCCCCAAACTAAAATGAAGAACAATCCATTTCATTTAAATGAAAAATTTAATGAAAAGTACATAATTTTTAAATAAAGATCTCAGCAAAATTTTTATCATTAAGTCAAAAAAAAGTTATCAATATCGCCCACAGCTATAAATAGAAGATTTGATTTGAGTGATTCATGGCAGTTTTCACTCAATTCAAGAGTGTAATTTAAGGAGGATGATTCCTGATCACAGCAGACAATCCCGCACTTTAGCTTTCTAAAAATGTGCTAAAGCCAAGCCTCTCGCTGAAATCACTTGCAATCTCGCGTGTACACCGCAATATTAGCCTCAAGTTTTATCAGCTCATGTTGCCATGCCAGAATTACCCGAAGTTGAAACCACCAAAGCCAGTTTAGCTCCGTTATTAGATCAACAAGTGCTCAGTGTTGAAGTTCGCCAGTCGAGCCTGCGCTGGCCGATTCCCGCCGATCTCAGCAAACTGGTGGGTCAGCGTTTAATTCAACTCAAACGCCGTTCTAAATACATTTTGGCCATTTTTGAACAAGACACGATGCTTTGGCATTTGGGTATGTCTGGTAGTTTCCGTATTTGTGAGGTGGGTGAAACCCTGCGTAAACACGATCATTTGATTATTCGTTTTGAAGATGTCGAGCTACGCTACCATGATCCGCGCCGCTTCGGCTGTATTTTATGGTTGGATGAATATTCGCAAACCAAGTTAATCGATACCCTTGGGCCTGAACCACTGAGTGCTGATTTTAACGCTGAATATTTAAGCCAAAAGTTAAAAAGCAAACAGGTCGGCATAAAAGTTGCAATCATGGATAACCATGTGGTGGTTGGTGTCGGAAATATCTATGCCACAGAGAGTTTGTTTAATTTGAGCATACACCCTGCGCAAGTGGCGTCTAGTTTAACACCCAGCCAAATTGAAAAATTGGTGGTCGAGATTAAACGTATTTTGCAGCAGGCCATCGATTTAGGTGGGTCTACCCTGCGGGACTATTCCAACGCAATGGGTGAAAATGGTTACTTTCAACAAACTTTATTGGCTTATGGTCGAGCAGGTGAAATGTGTGTGAACTGCGAGACTACGCTTGAAAACATCAAACTGGGACAGCGTGCTTCTGTGTTTTGTCCCGAATGCCAACCGCTGAAAAAAGTGCAACCTAAGCCCAAAGCCACAGCTCGAGGAAAAACCAAATGAAAACTGCCATTGTTCGTCATATTTTGGTCAAAGACAAAGACCTCGCTGAACAACTGAAAAAGAAAATCCACGATGGCGCCGATTTCGCCAAAATTGCTAAGCAATACTCCACCTGTAATTCAGCTAAACGCGGTGGTGAACTAGGTGAAGTCAAAAAAGGCCAATTGGTGCCTGTGATTGATAAATTGGTCTTTAGTGCTGCTGAAAAAGTACTACATGGCCCCATCAAGAGCCAATTTGGTTTTCATTTACTAGAAATTAAATTCCGTATGGATTTTTAAATAGTTACCCAGTGTGTGATGTGTTTGAGTATAAGCACATCACGAACACTGTATCTGAGCCTCTTTCATCTCATATGTCCAAGCATCAACGCGTTCGCCAGATTCCAGCGTCCCTTGTACTCTCACCCGTCGATACTGTATCCCTTCAAATTCATCCAATGCATCCCAATGTTCGGCCAATTTTTCACTGCTAAAAAAATATCCTTCAACCGCTGCTGCTTGTGGGTCTAAGACGATGGCGAATAAGCCTTTGTCGGGTCCCCAATCCAAAATATGCACCACGCCATGCACATAGCCTTTTTGCCATGTTCCACCTATGCGCTCTAAAAGATGGGCATTTTCATGATTTGGACGGAGCGTCCCATAGACAAATAATTGGTTCATTTGGCATCACCACAGCTATTCAATCAGCGCGCATCATAAAACCAAAACTGTATAAAAACCAGTCTTTGGATAAGATACAGACATAAAAAACGGCACTTAATGTGCCGTTTTATTTTAACCGTTCGATTACTGACGTTTTTTCAATTCATCACGAATTTCACGTAGTAACTCGATATCTTCTGGCGTTGCTGCTGGTTCTGGCGCTGCTTCTTCTTGTTTACGGCGCATACGATTAATCATTTTCACCATTAAGAACACCACCCATGCCAAAATGATGAAGTTAATTAAAATCGTAAGGAAGTTACCATAAGTCAGGACGTTCACCCCAGCTTTGGTCAACTCATCTAAAGACTGTAAATTATTTGGGTTGTCCCCCAAAACAAAGAATTTCTGTGTGAAATCTACACCACCACCAGTCACAACCGTGATCAATGGCATGATGATGTCTTTCACCAATGAATCGACAATTTTACCAAATGCACCACCGATGATTACACCGACAGCCAAATCAATCATGTTGCCTTTTACCGCAAATTCGCGGAATTCTTGAACAATACTCATCTAAATCTCCAGTTATTTTTTGACTTTAATTTATGTGACGAAGTATACATTAATTTTATAGCTTCATTTCCACGTAATTTACTCGGAAATCATCTGCTTTTATATATTGGTTTGCTAATTTTAAACAAAAAAATGCCATCAATAAATTGATGGCATTTTTAAATGTTGCG
Organism: Acinetobacter sp. P1332; assembly: GCF_044057475.1. NCBI lineage: Bacteria > Pseudomonadati > Pseudomonadota > Gammaproteobacteria > Moraxellales > Moraxellaceae > Acinetobacter > Acinetobacter sp. P1332. The sequence goes on along the minus strand of NZ_CP171157.1, from coordinate 674,338 downwards.
GCCCCGCATGGGGCAACATCATTTTTAAAACTTATTTACCAGAACGATTACGTTTACGTTCGTTTTCAGTCAAGTAGCGCTTACGGATACGGATTGACTTAGGTGTTACTTCAACTAATTCATCATCTTCAATGAATTCAAGCGCTTGTTCAAGCGTATATTCAACAGCAGGAACAAGAGTCAACGCATCATCAGTACCAGAAGCACGTACGTTTGTTAACTGTTTTGCTTTAGTTGGGTTAACTGTCATGTCATCTGAACGAGAGTTAATACCAATGATCATACCTTCGTAAACTTCTAACTGAGGTTTAGCAAATAGACGACCACGGTCTTGCAATGTGAACAATGCATAGCCAAGGCAAGTACCTTGAACCATAGAAATCAACACACCGTTTTGACGTTTCGCAACAGTACCTTGTTTCATTGGACCGTAGTGTGAGAAGCTTGAAGTCATGATTCCTGTACCAGAAGTCATGGTCAAGAATTCTGAACGGAAACCAATTAAGCCACGTGAAGGAACAGTTGCTTCAATACGGATACGGCCTTTACCGTCAACTTCCATATTCGTCATTTCGCCTTTACGGTGACCCATTTGTTCCATTACAGAACCTTGGTGCTGTTCTTCAACGTCAAATGTTACGTTTTCGTATGGCTCTTGCTTTTCGCCATCAACTTCTTTCAAGATTACTTGTGGACGTGATACGCCCATCTCGAAGCCTTCACGACGCATGTTTTCAATAAGAACTGAAAGGTGAAGTTCACCACGACCTGATACTTTAAAGCTATCAGGACTATCAGTATCTTCAACACGAAGCGCAACGTTGTGAATTAATTCGCGGTCAAGACGTTCACGGATATTACGTGAAGTAACAAATTTACCTTCTTTACCCGCAAACGGAGAGTTGTTTACTTGGAAAGTCATGGTTACTGTAGGTTCATCTACAGACAATGCTGGTAAAGCTTCAACATTTTTCGGATCACAAATGGTGTCAGAAATATGAAGTTCATCAATACCTGTGATACACACGATATCGCCTGCTTGAGCAGATTCAACATCAACACGCTCTAAACCATGGTAACCCATGATTTTTAAGATACGACCGTTACGTGTCTTACCGTCTTTATCAATCACAGTTACTGGTGTGTTTAATTTTACAGAACCACGTTGAATACGACCAACACCGATAACACCAACGAAGCTGTTATAGTCAAGTGATGAAATCTGCATTTGGAATGGACCATCAACATCGACTGCTGGTGGTTCAACAATGTCTACAATTGTTTGGAACAACGGCGTCATATCTTCCGCTAATTCTTCTGGAGATGGACCAGCAACACCACGAAGACCTGAAGCGTAAACAACTGGGAAGTCTAACTGTTCGTCAGAACCACCAAGGTTATCAAACAAATCAAATACTTGATCAATAACCCAATCTGGACGCGCGCTTGGCTTGTCGACTTTGTTGATAATTACGATTGGCTTCAAACCACGTGCGAACGCTTTTTGCGTTACGAAACGAGTTTGTGGCATTGGGCCTTCTTGAGAGTCGACAAGAAGAAGTACACAGTCAACCATCGACATTACACGTTCAACTTCACCACCGAAGTCTGCGTGTCCTGGGGTGTCGACGATGTTAATACGGTATTCTGTATTGGTACGTGCATCTAACCATTTGATTGCAGTGTTTTTTGCAAGAATGGTAATACCACGTTCACTTTCAATCGCGCCTGAATCCATGACACGCTCAATCTCGCCTGCACGATCGCCAAGTGCACCTGATTGCTGTAAAAGTTTGTCTACTAGAGTGGTTTTACCGTGGTCAACGTGCGCAATGATGGCAATGTTGCGGAGAGTTTTGATATCTGACATGTAAATTCGATACGCCTAAAGTTTGAGGGCAAATTATACAGAAAAATAATAGAATTTAGTAGTGACAGTTTATTGACAGACTCATTTTTTTTGATAAGTGGTGTGTAATTAATTTTGTAAAGCTGTGTAAAGCGATTAGAATAGCGCCACCTTGCTAACACCCTTTGACATATGTCTGATCAAAATCTCTCTCCCAATCAAACAGATCAACTCGATTTGGTCTATGGTTTAAACGACCGCCCTCGCCCAATCATTGCTTTTCTTGCTGCCTTTCAACATCTCCTTGCAATTATTGTCCCAATTGTTACTCCAGGCTTACTCATCTGCCTAGCGCTTGGTGTGTCGAAAGAAGACACTAACATGATTTTATCCATGTCTTTGGTCATCTCAGGGATTGCAACCTTCTTACAATGTAAAAAAGTTGGACCTTTTGGTGCAGGCTTATTGATTGTTCAGGGCACCAGTTTTAACTTTATCGGACCGATTATTGGAATTGGCTCTGCCATGGTTGCTGCTGGTACTCCTGTAGAATCCGTCATGGCTGCAATTTTTGGTGTGGTAATCGCAGGTTCATTTATTGAAATGGGCGTGTCACGTATTCTGCCTTGGGTGAAAATGCTCATTACCCCATTGGTCACAGGCATTGTGGTGTTATTGATTGGTTTGACCCTCATTAAAGAAGGTCTGATCAGCATGGGTGGTGGCTATCAAGCCATGTCAAACAATACCTTTGCCAATGCAGACAACCTAATCATGTCGTGTACGGTTTTAGGCTTAATTATCTTGCTGAATCGCATCCGTATTACATGGGTAAAAAGTTCTGCTATCTTAATTGCCTTAATTGCAGGGTACACTCTTGCAGGCTTTATGGGGCATCTGGATTTTTCTGGTCTTAAAGACGCACCTTTAATCCAAGTTCCGACGCCAATGCATTTTGGACTCAGCTTCTCTTGGAGCTTGTTTATTCCAATGGCCTTCATCTATTTAGTGACGTCTTTAGAAGCAATTGGTGATATCACCGCGACTTCAAAACTTTCCAACCAGCCTGTGGATGGTGCCACTTGGATGGAACGTATTAAAGGCGGTGTCTTGGTGAATGGTGCAAACTCTTTCCTTGCTGGTATTTTCAATACCTTTCCTAGTTCGGTCTTTGCACAAAATAATGGCGTGATTCAGCTTACTGGTGTTGCGAGCCGTTATGTCGGCATCTGGATTGCCGCATTATTGGTGATTCTAGGTTTACTCCCTGCTGTTGCAGGTGTGATTCAGGCAGTGCCTCAAGCTGTTTTAGGTGGCGCTGTAATGGTAATGTTTGGAGCTGTAGCAGCTTCTGGAATTAACATTCTGTCAGGTATTCATCTTGACCGCCGCGCACTACTGATTATTGCCATTTCATTGGCACTCGGTTTAGGTGTTGCACAAGTTCCACAAATTTTGGAACACTTACCTGAATTATTCCGTAACATCTTCAGTTCAGGTGTTGCGACAGGTGGTATTGCAGCCTTGTTATTAAATATTATTCTTCCTGAAACGAAGAAATAATTGTTCATTTCAGTATGCACTTTGCCCAGCACTGTCTGGGCATCGTTTTTACAATGGAGTATATAAAATGGATCCACGAAGTGAAGTTGTTCTTCGCCAGCAAGAATTTCTCTCTGGTTCAGTTTTACTGGTCAATGCACCGTGTGACGAATTAAACACACAGTTAATTGGTACTGTAGAACCACATTTTTGGACATGGAATTTTAACGAATTACAATATTTCCAAAACCAACAAAGTGATGTGCATTTTGATACAGATTTGCCTGATGTCGCTTTTGATCAAGCCATCGTGTTTGTTCCAAAGTCAAAAGAACTACTCAATTATGTGCTACACCAACTGGTGAGTCGTTTGGCCGTAGGCGCATCGATCTTTTTAGTTGGTGAAAAGAAAGGCGGTGTAGAACGCGCCTCTAAACAGCTGCAACCTTTTGGTAAAACCCTCAAATTAGACAGCGCTCGACATTGTCAAATGTGGCAACTGGTCACCGAAAAAACCGTAACGGCAAAACCTTTGGCCGATTGGGCACAACACTACACTGTACCAACCCCGAAAGGTGAATTACAGATTTGCGCATTACCGGGTGTATTTAGTCAAAATCGTCTGGACGTGGGTACAGCCGTGTTATTGCCTCATCTTTCACAGGTCACTTCTGGAAAAATTGCAGACTTTGGCTGTGGTGCAGGCGTGATCAGTGCTTATTTAGCCAAGTTAAATCCGAAAAATCGCATTTTTGCACTCGATGTCGATGCCTTTGCATTAGCTTCAACAAAAATGACTTTTGAGAAAAATAACCTTTTACCAGAACAACTTGAGATTAAAGCGGTACACGGAATTGAGGATGCTCCTCTGTTTTTACACGCAATCGTCAGTAACCCCCCATTCCATCAAGGCATTCATACAGATTACAATGCCAGCGAAAATTTATGCAAAACATCCCGTCGCCATCTTAAATCGGATGGCGAGTTGTGGATTGTTGCCAACCGCTTTCTGAATTATCCATTACTCATTGAGCAAAGTTTTGGCCAATGTACAACCAAAGCCGATCAACAAGGCTTTAAAGTGCTGTTTGCCAGCACACAAAAGAAATCTTAAGGAACAATGATGAGCGAAATGACTCAACCAGCTCAACTCAAGCGGAAGCTTGGAGCTCGCCATCTGAATATGATCGCCATTGGTGGCTCAATTGGTACAGGTTTATTCCTTGCCTCAGGTGCAACCATTGCAAATGCTGGCCCTGGCGGGGCGTTATTGGCCTACTGCTTAATTGGTGTGATGATTTACTTTCTCATGACCAGTCTGGGTGAGTTGGCAACACACAACCCAACATCCGGTGCATTTTTCACCTATGGCACCAAGTATGTTGAAGGTGGTTTTGGTTTCGCCCTTGGCTGGAACTATTGGTATAACTGGGCCATTACGGTTGCATTTGAATTGGTTGCAGTCCAATTCATTATGAAATTCTGGTTTCCCGATCTGCCCGGTTTCTACTGGAGTGCTCTCTTCTTAGCTGTTGTCTTTGGGATCAATGCACTGACAGTCAAAGGCTTTGGTGAAAGTGAGTTCTTCTTCTCCTTGGTTAAAGTCCTTGCCATCATTGTATTTATCATCATTGGTATTTTCATGATTGGTAAAATCATGATGACGCCAGGTGTCGCAACTTTTGCCAACTGGACCAAAGGTGAAGCACCCTTCGTTGGTGGCTTATCTGCACTGATTGGTGTCGCTATGATTGCAGGGTTCTCGTTCCAAGGTACCGAAATGGTCGGTGTTGCTGCAGGTGAATCGAAGGATCCACAAAAGACGATCCCGATTGCCATCAAACAGATTTTTTGGCGCATCCTACTGTTTTATGTGGTGTGTATTTTCATTATCGGTACACTCATTTCATATGATGATCCACTTTTGTTACAAGCGGCTTCATCAGAGAATATTGCACTCTCTCCATTTACCTTACTCTATGAAAAAGCTGGTTTTGCCTTTGCTGCCAGTGTTATGAATGCCGTGATTTTAACCGCGATTCTATCGGCAGGTAATTCAGGGATGTATTCATCGACGCGTATGCTGTTCAATATGGCCCAAAATGGCAGTGCACCTAAACTGTTTGCCAAATTAGACCCACGCGGCGTACCCATGAATGCACTTTATGCGACAACTGCAATTGCTGCACTTTGCTTCTTAACTACTTTCATTGGCGAAGAACAGGTCTTTAATTGGCTGCTCAACATGTCGGGTATGTGTGGCTTTATTGTTTGGTTAGGGATTGCTGTTTCACACTATCGTTTCCGTAAAGGATATGTTGCCCAAGGGCATAAGGTTGAAGACTTAGCTTATCGTGCAAAATTCTTCCCCTTTGCCCCTTGGTTTGCCTTTATCCTGTGCGCCATTGTTGTTTTAGGTCAAAACTACCAAGCGGTACTTGATGGCGAATGGCTCTCTGTTTTATCGACCTATATTGGTATTTTCTTATTCTTGGCGATTTGGCTAGGCTATAAATGGAAATACAAAACCAAACTGGTTTCTTACCAAGAAATGGATGTCAGTCCAATGAATCCTGATCGCGAATAAAATTCTTTCATAATAAAAAACAGCCTTCGGGCTGTTTTTTTATTATCATTTATTCATTTACTAAAGCCGTAAAGCATAAATTAATAACGCAATTTTCAATAAGACAGTTCAATTATTGAAGTTACATAGAATCGATAGTTATGACTCGGATCCATCCTAAACTTAGTTAATATTCTGTAACTAGCATCCGTTCACTTGCGCGATGAACAATTTACATATTTAGGTAGTAAAAATTTAGCCTCTCAATTCGCACCGCCATAACTAAATAAAACGGCTTATTGAGCACTGATCTCTCTCAAATTCCTAGCCCCTAAATATCAAGCCAGAAATATTATCTCGCTAGCAAACAAATCTTTATAAAAATCAATAACTAGAAATATCCATTCACTCTTAAGGCAAAATTATTATCGATGTAGTGAAGCATGAGTGACGGAAATCCACTTTTCATTCTTCTTATATTCATCCTCTAAAATTAAATACTTCTAACTATATTTAATATCCTATACGTAGCTAACCATGACCACCGTAAGCCTTAAAGGCTCTTGCATTGAGCTCGAGTTTATTTTCAACGATGTGAGTTAACATAAATTTCATTATTTTAGACATAAAAAAACGACTCCGAAGAGTCGTTTTTTAGTTAAAACTCAGATTATTGAGCTTGAACTGTACGGCTGCCAGAAATTGTCGCGAATACACGACGGTTCATAGCACGGCCTTCTTTAGTGTTGTTGTCAGCAATCGGTTGGTCCCAAGCGAAACCTTGAGTAGACAAACGAGCTGGATCAACGTTGTATTCGTTTACTAGAGACGATTTAACAGAGTTAGCACGAGCTAAAGATAAACGTTCGTTCAATGCACGTGGACCAGTGTTGTCTGTGTGACCTTCGATGCGAGCAGTAGCGTTTGGATATTCAACTAACTTCTCAGCAACTTTAGCGATTTCTGGCTTGTATTGGTCTTTGATGTTTGATTTGTTTGTATCAAAGAACACACGAAGTTCCATGTTAAGGTCTTCAGTTAACTCTTGTGGTTCAACTGGAGCAACTGGCTCAACTGGAGCAACTTCTACTACTGGAGCAGCAGGTTTCAAGTGACCACCAAGAACTACGTTAAGACCAGCAAGTGCTGTATAGTTCCAGAAATCTTCATCGATGTTGTAAGTAGCACGAGCTTCAGTACGTAGAGACAAAGCATCGTTCAAGCGCCAGAAAGCACCGAAACCAGCATTACCTAAAGTACCTTCTTCTTTAAGGCCACGACCAGCACGACCTAGATCGTTATCAAACTCGTATTTGTAGTGACCAGCACCTAAAAGTACATATGGCTTGATTTTGCTGTCGTAGTTTTTAGTAATCAAGTCAGAAGTAGCATAGAAATTACCGTTGATTTGCGTTTGCTTGTATTCAGCATTCGCTTGGTCAACCATGTCACCTTTAACTTGGTTGTATTCCGCTTCAAAACCTAACCAAGGAGTAAGCTCTACACCAAGTGCAGCACCAACAAATAGGTCATCATCCATTTGAGCTGAATCAGTCAAATGATCACCACCATTATTATGTTGAGTGTCTTGGAAAGTGTAACCAAGCATTAATGGAGTAACAGTTACGCCCGCGTTTGCAGCAGCTAAAGGAGCAGCTACGAGCATTGCTAATGCAATACGACTCATTTTCATGGATTTATCCTCCAGAGATAACAATTGTTTTTCAAGCTTAAGCTTAAAATTATTTAACAATTCTGAGATAGGCTTTTTTATACCCCAGTTTTATTTTTAAGCTATTCGCAATGAATCATACAAACACTTTATTTTTTTTCCAAGTGCTTGATAACTTTAATCAAGTAAATTATTGACAAAATTACTTACAATTTCCGTTGTAATTCGGTAATTTTTTACTCAATTTTTACTTGCGAATAGCTTATTTTCACTTGTATTACATTTTAACAGCTTTTTAAACAAGTTGAGTACTACTAATTATGTATAAAATTTGTTTTATAAACAAAGCTTTAATAAATAAAAAATAGCTCTATAACAACAAAACTGGATAACCATATGTTTTTTATCAATAAAAAAGGGTTCACTTTATTCGAACTCATGATCACTATTAGCATTATTCTGATCATTTGTACAATCGCACTTCCTCACTTTCATCAGTATATGGCCTCACAAGAGCGCAGCAAAACACTGAATACATTACGAAATAGTATTCAGGCAGCCAAAAATATGGCCAACCTGCAACGTCAAAATATCACCATTTGCCCAAGTCAAGACCTCGTTCAATGCCAAAATCATCAGTGGAACATGGGCTTTATTGTATTTATCGATAATAATAAAAACCGACGAGTAGATACCAGTGAAACGATTATTCGGACAGAACAACAGCAGCTCAAATATGGCAATCTTGATTGGCGTGGCACACTCAGTCTTCCATCGTTAAGCTTTAAAGCTGAAAATGGCCTCCCCCTTGGCTCAAATGGAACTTTCTATTATTGCTCTATGCAAAGTCAGGATCACTTTAAATTAGTCATGAGCAAAATGGGGCAGACCCGGACTGAACCCCTCGATGCCTGTAACTAGACCCATGAGTCCATAATCACGTTTTCAGCTTTTCTCGCTAGCAAATTTGCATATACTGCTTAAGTTTCCAACAAAACGTATAAGTGATTCGGAGAAGAAAATGACAGACATCGTAATTGTGAATGGTGCTCGTACAGCAATGGGCGGTTTTCAAGGCAGTTTAGCCAGTGTAACCGCTCCAGAGCTCGGTGCTGTAACGATTAAAGAAGCGATTGCTCGTGCTGGCCTACACGCAAACGATGTAGAAGAAGTAATCATGGGCTGTGTTCTACCTGCGGGATTAAAGCAAGGTCCAGCACGCCAAGCTATGCGCCAAGCAGGTTTACCTGATTCAACAGGTGCTGTGACCATCAATAAATTATGTGGTTCTGGCATGAAAGCGGTAATGCAAGCTGCGGATATGATCAAAGCAGGTTCAGCAAATATCGTGGTTGCAGGTGGCATGGAGTCGATGACCAATGCTCCTTATATTTTAACCAAAGCGCGTGCGGGCTACCGTATGGGGCATGGCGATGTTAAAGACCACATGTTCCTTGATGGCTTAGAAGATGCAGAAACAGGTCGATTGATGGGTTCTTTTGCACAAGATATGGCCAATACTCGTGGCTATACGCGTGAGCAAATGGATGCCTTCGCGATTCGCTCTTTAGAGCGCGCACAAACAGCGGTCAACGAAGGTTACTTTGCAGATGAAATCGTGCCTGTGACAGTTTCATCTCGCAAAGGTGATGTTGTCGTTGATAAAGATGAACAACCGTTCAATGCCAATATTGCAAAAATTCCAAGCCTTCGCCCTGCTTTTGCTAAAGATGGCACCATCACTGCAGCAAATGCAAGTTCAATCTCGGATGGTGCATCCGCACTAGTTTTAACTTCAGCAGAAAATGCATCGAGCAAAGGTTTAGCACCATTAGCCAAAATTGTGGCTTATGCATCGAACTCACAACATCCATCAGAGTTCACCATTGCACCAGTCGGTGCAATTGAAAAAGTGCTTAAGAAAACAGGTTGGAATGCACAGGACGTAGATCTTTGGGAAATCAATGAAGCTTTTGCGATGGTAACTATGTGTCCAATCGATGACTTCAAACTTGATCCAGCAAAAGTGAACATCAATGGTGGAGCTTGCGCATTGGGTCACCCTGTCGGTTCAACTGGTTCACGTATTATCCTGACTTTGATTCATGCGCTTAAACGTACAGGTGGTAAAAAAGGGATTGCGGCACTATGCATCGGCGGTGGTGAAGCGACTGCTGTAGCGATTGAATTACTTTAAGATGCAAGCAACCCTCTTTTATTGACATATTTTATACAATAAAACATTGGATAATTAGCTGATATAAAAGCGACATTTATGAAAATCCCTCGACTGCGAGGGATTTTTTATTACAAGATTGTATTAGGGCCGATCTCAACGACTTGTTAAAATAACGACGAAAAAAACAACAAGGATAAGACAATGCAACTGAATCACTACCTCAACTTTGATGGTCAAACTGAAGCCGCTTTTAATTTTTACAAGTCTGTCTTTGGTGGAGAGTTTGCAACGTTCATGCGTTATGGAGACTTACCTTCAGATGAAAGTTCATTCGCCCTTTCCGAAGCTGACCAACAAAAAATCATGCATGTTTCGCTTCCCATCAATGCCAGCACGATTCTGATGGCTTCGGATACCAATGATCAGTTTTGCGCTCAAAGCAATACCGTCTTTACTGTAGGCAACAACCACTATATTTCCATTAACTTAGATGCCCATGAACAAGCCGATGCAAAACGCTTATTTGATGCACTTTCAGTCAATGGAAAAATAGAAATGCCTCTAGAGAAAACGTTTTGGGGCGCACTCTATGGTGCATTTACCGATCAGTTTGGAATTAAATGGATGGTGAATTGCCAATTAGAAGAAGGATAAAATGCATCTTCTTTTTAAACATCAATATTTGAAAATTGCGCAATAATGGTAAGCCCCACGGTAATAAAACCGATACCGAGCCATCCAGCCAAATCGATGCTCTGTCCTAAAAATGCTTTAGCAAGAAGTGCTGTGGCAATGACACCAATGCCAGACCACAGCACATATAAAATTCCCGCTTGCATAAATTTCAAGGCATACGCTGCACACGTAAAAGAAATCATATAAAGCACCAGTGCAATGCCTTGATCCAATTTATTGACCAAGCCATTGCCTTTCGCGGAATAAAAAGTCGAAAGCACATCTGTAGCAATAGCAATAAGTAGCCAAATGACACCGGGATTAATTTTTGCAAAAAGTGCCATCATGTCCAATTTACCTGTTTCTTTTTCTTCAATTTGTTCATCAAAAATGCTGCGTATAAATACAAAAAAGCTGAACCGAAGTCCAGCTTTTCATTGCTTGCTTAAAAAATTAAGCGCCCGTTTGATAACTGGCTTGTGCAACGGCTGTTGATGCTTGATACGGATTTCGAAAATCATTTAAACCCGCAGCAGCTTCAAGAATGTCTTTACCTTCTTTAATGACAAAGGTATCAAAGCCTGAACGTTTCATGTAGTTCAAGACATCTTTAAACACGTCACCTGTTGCACGTAGTTCACCTTGGAAACCTTGGCGACGTAATAGCGCTGCAAATGAATAGCCACGACCATCGTTAAAACCGGCAAAATCAATAAAGATGGCATCTAGCTGATCTAAAGGGAACTCATGCGTTTCAGGAGAAGCATCGACTGTAACCAGTAGTGCTTTTTTACCCGAAACTTCAGCCAATTGATCTAACTGCTCAACCGTTAAAACCACATCACCTTGCGGTAAAACACCATCTTCACCAATCACTTGATAAGTATTGTCTGCAATCGAGCCATCTTTAGAGAGGACTTGTAGTGCTGTATTAAGCATATGCACGCTCCTTAAAGGGTTGAATGCCTACACGGCGATAAGTATCGATGAATTCTTCACCCTCAGCACGAAGGTCAAGATAAGTATTTAAAATTTCTTCAACGATGTCTGGCACAACTTCAGCTGCAAATGAAGGGCCTAAAATGTCACCAATTGAAGCATCATGATCGGCATTACCACCCAAAGTGATTTGGTAGAATTCAGCGCCTTTTTTGTCTACACCTAAAATACCAATGTTGCCCACATGGTGATGACCACATGCATTCATACAACCTGAAATATTCAGATCCAGTTTGCCAAGGTTATAAATGGTATCTAAGTCATCAAAACGGCGTGAAATCGCTTCTGAAATAGGAATCGATTTCGCATTTGCCAGTGAACAGAAGTCACCACCTGGGCAGCAAATAATGTCGGTTAAGAAACCAATGTGCGCACGTGCTAGATTGTTTTTCTCAAGAATAGCCCACAGTTCAAATAAATCTTTCTGCGGAACATCCACCAAAGAAATATTTTGCTCATGCGTGGTCCGCAGTTCACCAAAGGTGTATTTGTCTGCAAGGTCTGCAATCAAATTCATCTCTTCCGTGGTCACATCACCCGGTGCAATACCAGTGCGCTTCAACGAAATTGTTACAATACGATAGCCCTTCACTTTGTGAGCATTGGTATTGATATTGAACCACTGTTTGAATTTGGGATGCGCAGCAAACTGTTCAGAAAAATCTTCATCTGCATAATCTTGATAATCAAACGGTATAAATTCTTCGTCTAATTTCTGCAAAATTTCAGGCTGAATTTTTAAAGTTTTAATGGTATGCGCAAACTCAGCTTCGACTTTTTCAGCAAAAACTTGAGGCGTCAACGCTTTCACCAAAATCTTAATACGTGCTTTGTATTTATTATCACGGCGACCGTGTAAGTTATAAACACGCAGTACTGCTTCTAAGTAAGCAATCAGGTCTTCACGTGGCAAGAAGTCACGAATGAAACTACCAATCACAGGGGTACGACCTAAGCCACCACCGACTTTAATTTTATAGCCGATCTCGCCTGCTGCATTTTTAACGATATACACCCCAATATCATGGAATGATGTCGCTGCACGATCAGTTTCTTCAAGTGCTGATACAGCAATCTTGAACTTACGTGGCAAGAAGGCAAACTCTGGGTGGAAGGTTGACCATTGACGGATCAATTCACACGTTGGACGTGGGTCAGCCACTTCACCAGCAACCACACCCGCATATTGGTCTGTAGTCGTGTTACGAATACAGTTACCCGAAGTTTGGATCGCATGCATTTGTACAGAAGCTAGCTCTTGAAGCATGTCTGGAACATTTTCTAGCGCAGGCCAGTTAAACTGAATATTCTGACGCGTTGAAACGTGTGCATAACCACGGTCAAACTCAGTTGCAAGTTCTGCAACTTTGCGCAATTGCGTTGAGTTCATTAAGCCATAAGGCACAGCAATACGTAACATTGGTGCATAGCGTTGTACATAGAGACCGTTTTGAAGACGTAATGGGCGGTACTCATCTTCAGTGAGTTTTCCAGCTAAATAACGTTCCGTTTGGTCACGGAACTGTGCAACACGTTCATTGATCAGTTGCTGATCGAAATCAGTATATAAATACATGGCGTACAGCTAGTAGTTTCATTATAACGGCTGACAGCATAACGAGATTTAAACTATCAACAAAATGCGTTTTTTACATATTTCATAGCTGTTTTATTGATAAGGATAAGTAGATGTATTGTTTGTCCCTAATCCTAAAGGTTTTTTCTGATTAAAGTATTTTTTATTAGATACTTATACATTATTCAGCTAACCCCGTTCAGCCTATCACATACACACTACCCCATCTATGGCTACCGCATAAATTTTAAACCCAGCTTTCTGGGCAAATCTCAATTTTTCTATTGCTTCCTCGTTCTCACTTTGCCCTTTTAAACCAACTCCACATAAAAATAGCCTGACGAATCAGGCTATTTGAAAGTTTAAATGACTACAGAAGATTATTTTGCATCGGGTAAGGCATATGCCACCAAAGCATCTCCCATTTTGGTACCAAATGACCCATGACCACCTGCCATAATAACCACATATTGCTTGCCATTACTTTCATAAGTCATTGGTGTTGCTTGACCACCTGCTGGTAGACGACCTTTCCAAAGTTCATCGCCATTGGTCACGTTGATGGCACGGATATAATTATCCTGCGTACCACCGACAAACATCACATTACCCGCAGTTGAGATTGAACCACCAAGCATAGGAACCCCCATTTTAAATGGTGGTAATTGAATCCCCGGTAAACTGTCACGGATCGTACCAATACGACGTTTCCATGCAACTTCGTGAGTATTTAAATCTACACCTGCCACAAAGCCCCATGCAGGCTGTTTACATGGCAAACCAAATGGAGACAAAAACGCACTGATCTCCACACCGTAAGGCACGCCATACATCGGCTGTACACCCGCTTCGGTACCTGCACCTTTGGCTGTTTTCGGACGGTTTGGATCGGCTGGAATGAGTCGAGATACAAACGGTAAACCGATTGGATTCATCACCGCAATTTGACGATCAGGGTTAACGGACATACCGCCCCATTCAAATACACCCAAGTTGCCTGGGAAAACCAAAGTTCCATTTTCTGAAGGTGGGGTATAAATACCGTCATAATTCAGTTTGTGGAAAGACACACGGCACATTAACTGGTCAAACATGGTTGCGCCCCACATTTGCTTATCCGTCAGTTTCTCTTTTGGCGCAAGGTCAAAGTCTGAGAAAGGTTGTGTCGCAGAGTAACGCTCACCTTTGGTTTGTGGCCCACGTTTCACTGTTTGTGGTACAGGTTTTTCTGTAATTGGAACAATGGCTGCACCAGTACGACGGTCTAGAACAAAGGCATTCCCTGTTTTCGTTAATACGTAAATGGCAGGAACCATTTTGCCTGACTTATCTTTAATGTCCGTCAATGTCGGTTGTGATGGTACATCCATATCCCACAAATCATGATGCGTGGTTTGGAAATTCCACACCAACTTACCTGTTGAGGCATTCAGTGCCAGCATTGAGTTGGCATAACGCTCATGCAACTCAGTACGATTACCGCCCCAAATATCTGGCGTACCCACACCCGTTGGAATGTAAACCATATCCAAAGCTGCATCATAGGCTAATGGTGCCCATGCATTCGGTGAGTTTTGAACATACTTTTGACCCGGAGCTGGAATCGCGTTCGGATCTTCTGCACCTGTGTCAAAGACCCACAACAATGCACCCGTATTCACATCATAACCACGGATCACACCTGAAGGTTCTTCAGTTGAATAGTTATCTGTGGTTGAACCTGCAATAATAATCGTCGTGCCTGTGACCACAGGTGGAGAAGTTGGGATATAACCACCCGGATAAGGGAATGGCATATCTTTTTGTAAGTCAACTTCACCATTTTTACCAAAGTCAGTACAACGCTCACCAGTATCAGCGTTGATAGCAACCAAACGGCCATCATTCACAGGTAAGATTACTTTACGTGGACATAGCGCAGACGATGACTTTTTATTCTGCAAGCTGGCTTCAAAACCAGCCGTATTGTTCGCATCATAATAAGACACGCCACGACAGGTTAAATGTTGGAAAGTATTGTCCGCTTTGAGTTTCGGATCAAAAGTCCATTTCGCCTTACCCGTAGCTGGGTCGAGGGCAACCAATTTTTGGTGCGTGGTACAGATATACATATTGTCCCCAACTTTAATTGGGGTGACCTGATTGGTGGTTTCACCAGAGTCATTTTCTGTTTTAAAGTCGCCTGTGTTATAGGTCCAAGCGACTTTTAAATGCTTAACATTCTCAGAATTAATTTGCGTTAAAGGAGAATAGCGCAAGCCAGATTGAGTACGGCCATATGCAGGCCAGTCGCCATCAGCAACACCTGGAATGGACTGCGCGGTTGCAGGTTGCTTGCTGCTCAGTTCACCCCGAATTTCTTGAGGGTCATTAAATACAGCATAGATCATCACTGCAATAGTAATTGCCAATGAGCCTGTTAAAACCAGTTTTGCACTTTTAGCGTTGTCAAAGCCACGTGTGACCGCTGGAATGAGTAGCCATAAGCCAAATAAACCAAGGATATCTAAACGTGGCGCCAAGGCAAAGAAGTCTGAACCCACTTCCCATAAGCCCCAAATCACTGTACCCAAGACCAATAACGCATAAACGATTAATGCCGTACTTTTTAATTTTTGCAGTAGAACTGCAGTCGCGATGAAGAGTAAACCTGCAATGATGTAGTACCAAGACCCACCAAGCACTGCAAGATAAATCCCTCCTATCAGCAGGACTAAACCAAAGATCACAGCAATCACAGCTGTAAAAGTTTTAAGCCCTGAACCTGAAGACGGAGTACTCATATTGACCACCTTTTTCTTAGATTCTGTTAAAAGCCCATATCGTTTCAATATCGATATGAGCACCTAGACAGTTTTTAGATTTTAAGTATCTGTCCAAACGACTTATTTCGAACAGTTTTATGCTTTGAACAACCGTAAAAAGTATTTATCAACCTTGCTGGACAAATACTTATCGATCTAGAAACTAAAATGCGGTCTGGAATTTAATTCCGCCGACCCATGCATTTTCACCATTTTTATACGCGCCTACATGGCGGATATATTGGATATTGGGACGAATGGTTAACCAGTTAGCTGCATGTATACCGTAGTAAATCTCGGCATCATATTCTTCACTTTGTAAGCCACGGGCATCGACGCTGTTATTGGCAATATTCGCGTCATTGACATCATCATTGATATTAATACGGGCTAGGCCAATCGCGATTTCGTCTTGAGGACGAGCATCAAAAGCGCCTTTATAGACCAAACCAATGTTCTGCATGTCGCGAACCGTATTGGTATCTGAATCATGTAATGTTAGATTCACAAAACCTGTTAAACCACGTGCAGCATCACCATGATGTGCTGTGAGTTGTTGCTTGGCAACGACCCAGCCGCCTTGTTTATGTGAGGTTTGCTGTGGGTTTTGAATGTCTGTGGCATCTGCCGAACTGTAGTAATAACCCGCACGATATTCGCCAGGTAACTTATTTATACCTACAGCAGGTTGCCACACCACTTCAGCAGGAATAATGGCCCCCTGCGAACCATCGGTACTTAAGTTCCAACCTTTGCCACGCTCTAAGTTTTCAGGGTTATATTCATACACCCCGACTTGTGCATACAGGTCTGGCCGAAGGTTATATTTGACTCGCGCAGCCCATTGGCTGACAGGCCAGTTGTACCACTGGTCACCAACCCAGTTACCAACTTGAGAGCCACAGAGCGCAAGGTTTTGGAAATCACAGTCGAAACTGTTGAAGTCTTCACCTTCACCAAAACGACCAACTTTGATGTCTAACTTTTGATCCATGAATTTTTTCTTAATCCACAAATCGGTTAAACGCCATGTCTGTCCACGCCCCCACACTTCTTGAGTGGAGCTTAAGTGTCCATCTAAAGCATCGGATGTTTGAGAAAGTGAACGCCCATTGCGTTGGGTAATGGTGATTTGAGCCTCAGTATCCTGCCAACCCAAAATCTTGTCTAAATCAAAGTGCGTATCAAATGCAAACTGGTCTGCATATTCGGTACCATGACTTGAAGAATGTGAGGCATCGAGCAACGTTGCCATTTCACCCGTATAGCCAAAGCTAAAGCCGTAGCCTTTTTGCTGCAATGCGCTGCGCTGACCATTCCAGTCACCCAGCATCCAAGGGCTTTGTGCCTCAAAGGCATTTGCAGCATACACACTTTGTAGGTAACAGCTGAGTGTTAATAAACTCAACGTCAAACACCAACTTCTTTTACATTTATTCATAATTGGTGACCTTTCTTACAAAATTACAACTAATCGATATGATACGCTTTATTTGTATAAAAACCCATTTTATGACGTTTTGTTGTTTTAAATCTATCCAAATTATCGTTATATGATATTTATAAAGAATCAAAACCAAGTGGTTTGCCTATAAATTCATATCTTATTTTTGAACGTGAAAACTTAATTGGACAAGCTAATTGTTGTTCGCTTTTTGTACTCCCCTCTTGTAAAGGTACAGAAACCACCCATGCACGATCTTTTGCCAACTGCGAATTGAGTGCTTCATCCAACTTTAATACAGGCTCAACGCAGACATCTTGCTGCTGAAAGATTGCGTTCCACGTGGCAAAATCTTGGGTTTTAATTTTGTCTTTTATTGCTTGTTTCACCACCTGACGGTCTTCGGTTGTCAATGAGGCTCCTTTTTCAGCCACAATCGGCAACTCTAAAATCTGGGCCAACCCATATAAAAACTGTGGCTCCAAACTCCCAATCGATAAATAACGTCCATCTTGGGTTTCATAATAGTCATAAAAAGTCGCACCATTGAGATAGCTTTGCTCAGGCCCTTGTTTTTCCTGTCCTGCTAAGCTCGCAGCTGCGGCCATGCTACTGAGCCCCACCACACAGTCGGTCATAGAAATATCAATATACTGCCCCAAACCACTCCGCTGCCTTTCAATTACTGCCGCTAAAATTCCAATCACGCTATGCAAAGAGCCTCCAGCAATATCCGCAATTTGAATCCCCATTGGTGGTGGTCCACTGTGCTGTCGCCCGCTATGTCCCGCGATCCCTGACAAAGCCACATAGTTGATATCGTGTCCTGCTTTATTTTGATACCCCCCTGTTTGCCCATAACCCGTAATGGAACAATAGATCAAGCGTGGATTAATTTCAGATAAGGTCTGATAGTCGAGTCCTAATCTTTGCATCACACCTGGACGGAATTGTTCAATCACAATGTCATAGTCTGAAATTTTCGATTTGATCAGTTCAATATTGGCAGGATCTTTCAAATCCAATGCCACTGCATGCTTATTTCGGTTGAGATAACTATGTGCAGTGGCCTGTCCATTGGCATAAGGTGGCATTAAACGGATCAGATCGGGGCGGGTTGGAGACTCGATGTGGATCACTTCTGCACCTAGGTCTGCTAAGTACATTGTTGCAAAAGGTCCGGGTAAAAGTGTAGAAAAATCGAGAACTTTCAATCCTTTCAATGCCATATCCATGTTTATTTTCTCTTTTTATGTTGATTTTTTAGCTATTTTAGAAATATAAAAGCAACAAAACAATGTCATGTTCAGCCATTTACCTTGATCATTTCGGCAATTTAACATGTAAAAAGGCAAAAAACTTTAGTGTAAATTGCCTAAAATACTTTTTTTAGCGTCATTTAGGT
This sequence comes from Acinetobacter sp. P1332, assembly GCF_044057475.1. Taxonomy (NCBI): domain Bacteria; kingdom Pseudomonadati; phylum Pseudomonadota; class Gammaproteobacteria; order Moraxellales; family Moraxellaceae; genus Acinetobacter; species Acinetobacter sp. P1332. The sequence goes on along the minus strand of NZ_CP171157.1, from coordinate 655,627 downwards.
CAAACGCAAGTGAATATAAAAGAGACTGAAGGATTAAATATGAGCCGTGATACCATTAGTATCCATTTCGTCAATGCGGCTTTAACTGGCGTAAAACGTCTCGGCATGGATGTCGAAACATTACTTTCTCATGTAGGTATTGAAGCAGAACTGCTGCGTCAACATAAAGCCCGTATTTCTCCAGAACAATATACTCGCTTCGTTAAAATGTTATGGATGGTGACCCAAGACGAACATGTTGGCTTCGATAAGCAACCACGTCGTTTAGGTACATTTGCCATCATGTGTCAGCTGATTATTCATGCCAAAACCTTAGGTGATGCTTTAGAACTGTCTTCACAGTTTTATAAATTGTTTGGCGATGAGTGGTCGGTGACATTAGAGCGCGACAAGCACGAAGCTCGTCTTGTTCCTCAAATTCCGAAATCGATGGACCCAGATCACTTCATTACCGAAAGTATGCTGATGATTTGGCATGGTCTCGCATCGTGGTTGATTGAACGTCGTTTGCCACTGGAACGTGTGCACTTTGGTTATGAACGTCCAACTCATGCAGATGAGTACGATGCCCTGTTCTTCGCACCTGTGATGCAGTTCGACATGCCACGTACCGAAATCACTTTTGCCGCAGATTATTTGGACTTACCAATTCGTCAAAATGAAGAAACGTTAGAAGAGTTCTTAAAAACCGCTCCTGCACAGTTGCTGGTGAAATTTAAAAACACCAACTCACTCACTTCACGTATTCGTGATGTATTGAAGAGTCAAATTGGTGAGGAAATGCCAACTCTGAATGATGTGGCTTCTATGTTGTATTTATCTCCACAAACGCTACGTCGCCGCTTAGCTGCTGAAGGTAAAAGTTACCAAGGCGTGAAAGATGCATTACGTCGTGATGCCGCAATCCACCTACTATTGAACCCAGGTTTGACTTTAGAAGATGTAGCACAGCAAGTAGGCTTTAGTGAAACCAGTACCTTCCACCGCGCCTTTAAAAAGTGGACTGGGGTCACACCCGGTTTATATCGCCAACTACACGGCTACCACTAAATTTTTAGTTTGACGACGGTTCGGCACATTGCTAAACCCAAGATTTCGGTCTTGGGTTTTTTTATGCCCCAACCTTCAGTCTATTGGCAAAAAGACTCATCTGACCTGACCCGTTCTAGTCATTGCATCACGGCCATTAATTTGTACACTCAAATGCATAACAACTTAAAAGTCATAAAAAGGAACAGCTATGAGCGAGGCTTATATCATTGACGCCATTCGCACACCACGCGGAAAAGGAAAGAAAGATGGTTCATTGCATGAAGTAAAGCCGATTACTTTACTTACAACATTATTGAATGAACTCAAAGATCGTCATCATTTAGATACCTCGAAAGTGGATGATATTGTCTTGGGTTGTGTCACGCCTATTGCAGACCAAGGTGGTGATATTGCTAAAACTGCTGCAATTGCTGCGGGTTGGGACAATGATGTTGCAGGTGTGCAAATTAACCGTTTCTGTGCATCAGGTTTAGAAGCGGTCAACATGGCTGCACAAAAAGTACGTTCAGGTTGGGAAGATGTGGTTGTTGCAGGTGGTGTCGAGTCGATGTCACGTATAGCAATGGGTTCGGATGGTGGGCCGTGGGCATTAGACCCTGAAACCAATTTAAAATCACACTTTGTTCCGCAAGGCATTGGTGCAGATTTAATTGCAACATTGGATGGTTATACACGTTCAGATGTCGATGCCTTTGCAGCAAATTCGCAGTGTAAAGCTGCTGCTGCGCAAGCTGCGGGTTATTTCAATCAATCTGTGGTTGCCATTAAAGACAAAGCAGGCGTGACCATTTTAGATCAAGATGAATTTATCAAACCGTCAACAACAGCGGAAGGTTTGGCAAAACTTAATCCAAGTTTTGAAATGATGGGCGCAATGGGTTTTGATTCGATAGCATTACAACAATATCCAGAAGCACAAAAAATTAACCATGTGCATCATGCAGGAAACTCATCGGGTATTGTCGATGGTGCGGCACTTGTATTACTTGCTTCCGAGAAAGCGGTCAAAGAACAAGGTTTAAAACCACGTGCCAAAGTATTGGCGACCGCATTGGTGGGTTCAGATCCAACCATTATGCTGACAGGGCCTGCACCTGCTGCTCGTAAAGCATTGGCAAAAGCGGGTTTAACGATTGATGATATTGATCTATTTGAAGTCAATGAAGCATTTGCATCAGTGGTGATGCGTTTTCTGACGGAATTAAAAGTGCCTGCTGAGAAAGTCAATGTGAATGGTGGTGCAATTGCGATGGGACATCCACTGGGTGCGACAGGTGCGATGATTCTTGGAACTTTACTGGATGAGTTAGAGCGTCAAGGTAAAAAGCGTGGCTTGGCAACATTATGTGTGGGTGGTGGCATGGGTATTGCGACCATTATTGAGTTGGTATAACCACCTAAATTTTATTGAGCATTTGATACACAAATCAGTCATACGCAACCTACCCATTTTTTGAATCTAATGTTTTTGCAATCCTTTCGATAGGAATAGTCATTAAAACAGGTTTTGCGTATGACAATGGTTTTGCCTACTTTTACCGAATGAGAAACAACGTTTCGCAAGGTAGGTCGAACCGAAGGTTAAACCCGAAATTAAAATAAATTTGGAATGACTCTGCGATGCTGAAAATTCATACAACTATACAGAAGTATACATTTCAAGTTCAAAAAATCATTTGGATAAAAACTTTATGAGCGCAATTCAATATTTAAAAAATGACGACGGCATTATTATTCTAACTTTAGATTCTCAGAATCAATCAGCAAACACGATGAATGCAGATTTTCGTGTAGCTTTAGAAAATATTGTTTCTAAACTGAAATCTGAAACGTCTATTACAGGTATTATTTTCCGTTCAGCGAAAAAAACTTTCTTTGCAGGCGGTGATTTGGATGAGTTGATTCAAGCTCGTTTGGAAGATGCCACTCCATTTTTTGAAATGATTCAGAAAATGAAAGCAGAGTTTCGCTATATCGAAACTCTAGGTGTTCCTGTCGTTGCAGCATTGAATGGTACAGCTTTAGGTGGTGGTTGGGAAATCGCTTTAGGTTGTCATGCACGTATTGCATTGAATGATCCTAAAACGAAGTTTGGTTTGCCTGAAGTGACTTTAGGTCTACTGCCAGGTGGTGGTGGTATCGTGCGTATGGTACGCCTTTTAGGTCTACAAAATGCTTTTCCATTCTTAATGGAAGGTAAGCAGTTTGGTGTGGATAAAGCAAAATCTCTCGGTTTAATTCAAGACATTGCAGAAACACCTGAAGAGTTGATGGATAAAGCCATCGCTTGGGTAAAAGAACATCCAAAATCACAACAACCGTTTGATGTAAAAGGTTATAAAATTCCGGGTGGTGATCCAAAAACACCTGCGGTTGCGCAAATGCTGGCGATTGCTCCAGCGATGCTACGTGATAAAACCAAAGGTTGCTATCCTGCACCTGAAGCAATCATGGCGGCTGCGGTTGAAGGTGCGCAAGTCGATGTAGATACAGCGCTGACTATTGAATCACGTTACTTTACTTATCTTGCCACAGGTCAAGTTTCAAAAAACATGATCGGTACTTTTTGGCATGGAATGAATGCAATTAAGGCAGGTGCGAGTCGTCCTAAAGACGTTGCAAAATGGCAAGCAAGCAAAGTTGGTGTACTTGGTGCAGGTATGATGGGGGCAGGTATTGCTTACTCTACAGCAATCAAAGGGGTTCCCGTTGTACTGAAAGATGTTTCTGCAGAAAATGCAGAAAAAGGTAAAGCCTATAGCCAAAAATTACTGGATAAAAAGGTCTCCCAAGGTCGTATGACGGCTGAAAAACGTGATCAGGTTTTAAGTTTAATTACAGCTACAGCATCTGCGGAAGATTTAAAAGGCTGTGATTTAATTATCGAAGCTGTATTTGAAAATCAAGAACTCAAAGCGAAAGTCACTCAAGAAGCCGAAGCATTCCTTGCAGAAGGTGGTGTGATGGCTTCAAATACCTCGACATTACCAATTACTGGTTTGGCAAAGGCATCGAAAGATCAAGCAAACTTCATTGGTCTGCATTTCTTTAGCCCAGTCGATAAAATGCAATTGGTTGAAATCATTAAAGGTAAAAACACCTCTGCTGAAACTTTGGCAAAAGCATATGATTATGTACAGCAAATTGGCAAAATTCCGATAGTTGTGAATGACAGTCGTGGCTTCTTCACCAGTCGTGTATTTGGTACTTTTGTTCAAGAAGGTTTACGTTTACTGCATGAAGGTATACATCCAGCTCGTATTGAAATGGCAGCACTCAAAGCAGGTATGCCAGTTGGCCCATTAGCCATTCAAGATGAAGTTGCATTGACGCTTTCTGAGCATGTTGCCAATGAAACGCGTAAGGCGCTTCAAGCTGAGGGTAAAGATTTACCACGGTCAGGTGCAGATGATGTGATTGAAACCATGATTCACACGTTTAACCGTAAAGGAAAAGCTGCTGGTGCAGGGTTCTATGATTATCCAGAAGGTGGTAAAAAGCATCTTTGGGAGGGTTTGAGTCATTGGAAAAAAGATGTAGATATTTCTGAACAAGAAATGATTGACCGTTTCCTGTTTGTGCAAGCGCTAGATACTTTACGTTGTTATGAAGAGAACGTCCTAGAGTCGGTGATTGATGCCAATATCGGTTCGATCTTTGGGATTGGTTTTGCGCCGTGGACAGGTGGTGCAATTCAGTTTTTAAATCAATATGGTTTAGAGCAAGCTGAGCAACGTGCCAATCAACTTGAAGCGAAATATGGTGAGCGTTTTAAAGCACCACAACGTCTGGTTGAATCGGTGCCATCGGGTCAGATTCGCTAAAACTTCAATCTTAAAAAAGGGATCGGTAGATCCCTTTTTTGCACTCTCAGCACACAACAAAATTAACCTGCTGATTCAGCATCTAATTTTGACTTATTTTAGTGCATTCTTTTCAAGCCCGACGCAGTTTTTTGTGTTATAAAGTTACATAGTTTTAGATTTATTTTTATTCAATTGGGCTGTTGCACATGACTGACAATACTTCTCCTGAAAAATCACCATGGGGTTGGAAAGCACTGATTATTGCTTTCATTTTAAGTGGAATTTTCTTAGGTATCTTCTACCTTGCGATCACCAATGAGCCTGACTATATGCCTAGTCAGCAAACGCAGCAAAACTCTCAGCAACATGCCTTTAAAAATGCGCCTGCGATGTCTGAAGAAGCCATGGCCAAAGCGCAAGCGGATAAAGAAGCGCGTGAAGCAAGAGCTCAATCAGTTTCTGAAGATACCACAGAACATGCAAGCTCTGATGAGCACGGTATGAATGCCGATGAACATGCGAAAATGTCATCTGAACATGGTCACTAATATGCTGTGACTAATAAAAAAGCCCTGAAAGATCAGGGCTTTTTTATGGATGATAAACGCATATGGATATGCGGAATACCACAATCCAAATACTCCTCACCCTCTTGCATAAAGCCCAAAGCCTGATAAAACGCTTGCGCATGCACTTGAGAGGATAAGACTAAAAATGGATGCTGTTGCTGTTGAGCATATGCAATCACCGCCTGCATCAGAACTTTGCCTACGCCCAAACCACGATGTGACTTTAAAACTGCAACACGTCCAATACTATGATTTTGCAAAAGTCGTGCGGTGGCGATGGCTTGATCTTGTTCATAGACCACAAAATGAACTGCGATTTCATCTTGCTCATCCCATTCATCTTCAGCAGCAATGTTTTGCTCTTGAATAAAGACCTGTTCACGAATCATTTTCGCAGCCTGTTGCAACTCTTCCCATGTTCCGTGCGTAATTCTCAAGCTTGGCATTTTCATTTCCCTATAAATCATCTTTGTATTGGTCATTGCACTAAAAAGTGATGTTCAGATCAGCATTTACAGCCTACATCTTGCTGATCCCATTGATTATTCAATAGCAATTCCAGTGAGTGTTTTTGAATACTATACATCTCTTTCAAGGCTTGAATTTGTGCCAAGACTGCAACATCGGGCGCTTGATAATCCTTACGCTTGGTTGCCAAAATCATTTTATTCTTGCTGGTATGCTCAAGTGCTACAAACTCAAACACTTTGGTTTCATAGCCATAGGCTTTGAGTAATAAGGCACGAATAGTATCGGTCAGCATTTCAGCTTGCTGTCCTGCATGAATGCCAAACTGCAACATCGGTTGCAACACGAGCGGAGCTTTCAGCTGTGGGCGCAATTCTTTATGACAACACGGCGCACACATGATCATTTCAGCATTTAAACGAATGCCGGTATGAATCGCAAAGTCCGTCGCGACATCACATGCATGCAGCGCAATCATCACATCGAGGCGTTCAGGTTGGTACGTCCGAACATCACCCTGAAAAAAATCAAGTTGCTGGAAATCCGACTTGTTCGCAACCTCCTGACAGAACTCCACCATCTTGCTGTTTAGCTCAACCCCAGTCACAAAAGGGTTCAGATCTTGCTTCAGCAAATAATCATATAAAGCAAAAGTTAAATAGCCTTTTCCTGAGCCAAAATCGACCACGCGCAGTTGTTCAGGCAGTTGAATATGACTTAGTGCCCCTGAGAAAATTTCGACAAACTTATTAATCTGTTTCCACTTACGCGCCATACTGGGAATGATTTGCGCTTTTGCATCGGTAATACCAAGCGGCTGTAAGAAATAACTGTCTTGATCTACAAAACGCTGTTTGACACGGTCATGACCTTGCTGCTCAACAGCTTTGGTTACCGTTTTATTTTTACTTTGCGTCAGCATGGCTTTCTTCTTGTTCTTCTTCAGTTGCAACTCTTGTTCAGTTGTCAGCAGATTGGCTTGTTTACACTGCGCCAAAAGTGCAGTTACCGTATCAAGTGCTGTGTCTAATGAATAATTTTTGGTGACATCTTGGGTTTTATGGCGATATAAACAGCTCAATACAGGCTGTCCTTGCAACATTACGACTCGAAAAGTCATCTTCTCGAGTTGCTCAAGTTCACCCTGATATTGACTCAGAATCATCCGATCAAAACTTTGAGATTCAAGCGCTTGCTGGAAGGCTTGAAGGAATTGCTGCTCTTGTGCAGAGGACGATACCGAAACGGTCATAATAGAAACCAAAAAAAGAATTGCGATTAAATTTTAAAGCGTCTTACGCTAAATGCAAATTTGAATTACGATACAGTTGTATATTTTATAAAAATGCACATGACTTATGAGCACTCACCCTGTTGTAAACTACGATCCTGTTGAAGAAAAAATCAATTTTATTAGCCATGCTATTGGTGCAGGTCTTGCACTCATAGCGGGTATTTTATTGATTATCAAAGGGTCTTACTTAGAAACAGCACAATGGATCGGGCTGTGGGTCTATGCTTTGAGCCTATTTTTATTGTTCGCCGCATCAAGCTTGTATCATTTTGCGGAATCACCAGAGCTTCGCGGCTGGTATAAAAAATTAGATCACACTGCCATTTATTATCTGATTGCAGGCACCTACACTCCATTTTTGTCTATCGCACTGCCCACGCAAAAAGCCCATTACCTACTCATTGCACTTTGGGTGATTGCACTCATTGGTACACTATTCAAGTTAGTTTTCATTCATCGCTTTGAAAAAATCTCACTGATTGCTTATCTGCTCATGGGTTGGCTGGCTGTGCTGGTAATGGATGATATGCAACGCTTTTTATCTAAACCAGCTTTGACTTTTTTAATCATTGGTGGACTTTCCTATACCATCGGTGCATTGTTTTATGCGCTAAAAAAGGTAAGATATACGCACGCTATCTGGCATATTTTTGTATTGATTGGTGCAGGATCACATTTCCTGTCCATCTATCTTTACGTGATATAACCCGCGCACACTACATTTTTTAGCAACCCTAATTCCGTAGTCTGCCCGAGGAACATTCGTATTTTTTTAAAAAATTACGCCTTTTTTAAAAAGATGACGCTTTTAAAACTCAGTTCGACTATTTTTTAAGTGTAAGGTCTACCATGGCGTCATTAAATACTGCTGTTGCTGAACAGCAGCCTGTAAACTCAAAATTCCGCGTACTTACAGCCAGTCTGGTAGGTACAACTATCGAATTCTTCGATTTTTATATTTATGCCACTGCGGCTGTCATTATTTTTCCGTACCTGTTCTTTCCAGCAAGTACCGATCCAATGACTGCAACCATTCAGTCTTTGGCAACTTTCGCCATTGCCTTTATTGCACGCCCGATTGGCGCTGCACTCTTTGGACATTTAGGTGATCGTATCGGCCGAAAGGCGACCTTGGTTGCAGCTTTGCTGACCATGGGACTTTCAACCGTGTGTATCGGCTTATTACCCACCTATGCACAAATTGGAATTGCCGCACCATTACTGCTTGCGCTGTGTCGTTTAGGTCAAGGACTCGGCTTAGGTGGTGAATGGTCGGGTGCGGTATTGCTTGCCACAGAAAATGCACCTGAAGGTAAACGTGCTTGGTATGGCATGTTCCCCCAACTGGGCGCACCGATTGGCTTTATTTTAGCAACGGGTTCATTCTTGACGCTGGGTCATTTTATGACTGAAGAAGCGTTTATGACATGGGGCTGGCGTATTCCCTTTATCTCGAGTGCATTACTGGTGATTGTAGGCCTATGGATTCGTTTACAACTACATGAAACTCCTGCATTCCAGAAAGTTTTAGACAAGCAAAAAGAAGTTAACATTCCGTTTAAAGAAGTGATCACCAAACACTGGGGCATGTTGATTTTAGGTACCATTGCAGCCATTTGTACCTTTGTGGTGTTCTACCTCACGACGGTATTTGCTTTGCAATGGGGTACCAAACAGCTGGGTTACACCCGCGAACAGTTCTTACAACTTCAACTGGTCGCAACCCTGTGCTTTGCTGCATTCATCCCCTTGTCAGCAGTTTTAGCGGAAAAATTTGGTCGTAAAACCACATCTATTGCTGTCTGTGTTGCTGCGGCGTTATTTGGTTTAGTGTTCTCAAGCATGTTGGAATCAGGCAGTACCCTTGTTGTGTTCTTGTTCCTGTGTATTGGTTTATCCATCATGGGTTTAACCTATGGACCAATTGGTACTGTGCTCTCTGAAATTTTTCCAATATCCGTTCGTTATACAGGTTCAGCACTAACCTTTAACCTTGCGGGGATCTTTGGGGCATCATTTGCACCTCTCATTGCCACCAAGCTTGCAACCACCTACGGTTTACACGCAGTAGGTTACTACCTCACGGCGGCATCACTACTGTCTTTATGTGCGTTCTTAATGATCCGTGAAACCAAAAATGATGATGTAAATAATCAAATTTGACCCTGAATTTGATGTCTAAAAACCAGCACAGTGATGCTGGTTTTTTTATACCAATGCTTTAACAAACGCTACAAAAACCATATTTAAAATCTGTCGTTTTACTTCAAAAATAGAGAGAGATACAGATGAATAGGACCGAAAAATGGATGAAAAAATACAACAACTCACCAATGAACAACTCCTTGATGTCATCGTATTAGTTGAAGAAAATAAAATTATTCAAGCCATTCAATACATCGCCACACATACCGCTTTTCAATACGATGATGCACAAGAGATCGTGACTGAACTCACGAAGCGGCATGATGCTGCACTAAAAAGCATGTATCGCCATAAACGACATCAACAACAACGCATATCAACCGCTGAATTAAGACACCGCAGCTCCCTTGTGTCTGAAGGACAGAGCTTTACACAACAACAGCCACAAAGCCCGCATAGCACAGCAGTGAATAACCTCGATGCAATACAAGACCTACAAGCGCTTCATACAAAAAATCACAACCTTTGGATCGTCTTGGCTGTGGTCATTTTGGTTTTAAGCTTTATTTTTTATTGGTTCTAAACCCAACTTAAATCAGTTCAATAATATCGATCGTCGGTGGTACGCGAAAACGAAACGGCACACCCACCATACCTGTTCCAACCGTGACAAACACATCCGCATGTTCATGTCGGTACAAGCCTTTTTTGTGTCCTAATATAGATACTTTTTTCATTACATAGTCTGTGAGCCATGGCAGTTCAACTTGACCACCATGGGTATGACCCGAAAGCATTAAAGGACGGCTGGGTAAAGCGGGTATCATATCGACCGTGTCTGGATTGTGCGATAAGATGACCCATGGTTTGTCCTGCGGTAAATGCGGCATAAAACGCATATCCGCCTTACCTGCCCACAAATCTCCGACTCCAATCAAACGAAACTCTTCAAATTCAACAATCTGACCTTCAATATCAATCACATTATTCACCTTCAAAGCATGTCTTAACAAATTTTGAATCGGCGGACCAGGATACTGCTCATCATGATTACCATTGACCGAATAGACAGGGGCATTAATTTCTTGTAACACCTCTAATTCTTCTGCCAGTGTATTTTCAGGTTCATACGTCCAGTCCCCTGCAACCACCACCAAATCAGGTTTTTGTTCATTCAGTCGTTTGACGATGGTTTTCAGTTGTCGCTCATGCCCTGAAAATAGACCAATATGTAGATCGGCAATTAAGGCAATACGAACGGGTTTGAGTAATTTATAATCTTCTTGGATTTGATATTGAGTAGTTTTGACATGTACAAAATGCGGTTCAATGAAACGTGCATAACACAGCACACCACTAACCAAAAACACAAAAATAGCTTCATGCCATGAATAATAGCCCTGAAAACCGGCATATAAGCTAAAGAAAAACAAAGGAATGAGTAAATAAGAGAGATAAAAAGCCAACAAATGCACAAAGGCTTTAAACGGATGAATAGTCTCCGTATTGGTTTGACTGATCCATGCCTGATACACCGCCCACCCCGCAAGTAAGGCCATCGCAATATAAAAATAGAACACGACGGAGTGTATATTCATCATAGACTTTTACTCACAAACTGTTCATCAAGAACACATAATCTTCTGTTTATCTTTTCACAGCTCAGAATTATACTCAAACCAAATTTATAGACTTTATGACGATGGAAAAACCTCACGGCTTAGCGAAACAAACTTTATTCCGCTCATCTGCGACTCAGCAAGGTGCCAAACTGTTGTTGCTGAGCTGTATGGTTTTGACTGTCCCAGCGTGTAATACCTTACCCAAACAAATCCCACAGACGCCTGTCTATGCTTTTGATCTACCGACAGATCAAACCAGTTTAGGCAAAATCGTTCTGCCTTTACGTGAACAAAATCCAGGCCTTACAGGTTTCCATGTTCTCTATAATCCACTCGAAGCATTGGCCGCGCGTATCCATCTTATTGATAAGGCAGAAAAAACCTTAGATCTACAATACTATATTTGGGACAACGATCGTATTGGTTCTTTAGCGCTTTATTCTATTTTGAAAGCCGCTGATCGCGGGGTGAAGGTTCGATTACTAATCGATGATAACAATGCCAAGAAAATGGAAGGCATTTATTTGGCGCTCGATCAGCACGCCAATATTGACATCAAACTGTATAACCCCTACCGCTTCCGTCACTATCGTGCGATGGATATGGTCTTAAATCTAAAACGCATCAACCGCCGGATGCACAACAAAAGCTTCATTGCCGATAATCAAATTTCGTTGATTGGTGGGCGTAACATGAGCAATCAATATTATAACGTCAGCGACAGTTATCAGTTTTCAGATGTTGATGTGATGTTGGTCGGCTCTGCCTCAGATGAAATTGTGCATTCCTTCGATGAATACTGGAATGACGATTATGCCTTTCCAGTGCGTCAAATTGTCAACGCTAACCATTACAGCTTGCGTTATGAAGGTTTAAAAACCCAGTTAGAGCAGCACTATCAGGAAGTGACCGTCCAAAATTATTTGGATCTAGCCAATCGTTCGCAAGCCTTTGAACACTGGTTAAATGATAGTATCCAATTCGATTGGGTCAAAGCCGAAGTGGTGAAGGACTCACCGAGTAAAATCAAATCACGGGCAAAAAAAGAAGAACATTTAAACTTCCAGTTGCAAACCCATTTAGAAAAGCCAATGGAAAGCATCGACATTATTTCAGCCTATTTTGTACCTGAGCGTAAAGGCAAAAAACATCTGGCTAACCTAGCACAGAGTGACATTCAAGTCCGCGTATTGACCAACTCATTTAAAGCCAATGATGTACCGTTGGTGCATGCTTTCTATGGAAAATATCGTGAAGACTTGCTGGAAAGTGGTGTTCAACTCTATGAGTTTTTAGCCACGCCTGCGGCCGAAGCCCTAAACGAAAACAATGAAGAAATTTCCAAAAAAGCCAAAGTCAGCATCAAAGGATTAAGCCGCTCGAGTCTGCATGCCAAACTCATGGCCATTGATGAGAAACAGGTTTTTATTGGTTCATTTAATTTTGATCCCCGCTCTGCCAACTTAAATACAGAAATTGGGGTTTTACTGAACAGTCCACCGCTGGCTAAAGCGGTACACTACACCATGGACCAAAACCTCAGTAAATATGCCTATAAGCTGGTCCTAGATGCAAACAAAAACATTAACTGGCAAATCAAACAAGCTGATGGCTCTACCAAAACCTATACTACTGAACCCAAAATGAATTGGTTTAAACGCGCTGGTCTCAAAGTCGTTTCTTGGCTACCGATTGAAGGCTTTATGTAAGCCTTCAAGCTTGTTGCATGTTAGGTTGGGACTTCAAAACTTTGTGATGTAAATCAGCCAAACCTTGCACCATTTTTTGTTGGACCAGTGCCGTTAAACTCTCAACCGTATGTCCTGCTGTACAAATGGCTGGGAGCGCAACTAAATGTGCCGTGACTTGTGGCATTTCTAGTACTTTTTTAACATGCTCGGCAAAACTAATATTACCGATAAACGGAGAGACTTGGTCAAGTCCGCCCTGTTGATTCACATAGCAAATCAAACAAATTTGCACATCACGCTGGGCCTCAATTGCTGCGCCTAATATACGTCCATGAACCTTTTTCACTTTAGAACCATCGGTCGTGGTCGCTTCCGGGAAAAACAACACAGGAATATCTTGTTTTAAAAACGCTGTAATTTGCTCTCGAATTTTGATGGAATCGCCTGAACCACGTTGAATAAACAAAGTTCCACCACTTTTTGCCAGCTTGCCAAACACAGGCCATTTTTCAATTTCAGCCTTGGCCAAAAAGAAAACTCGTGCGCCTGAACCTAAAACCGCGACATCTAACCACGAAATATGATTGCTGACCCAAAGTGCAGGCTTACGTGGAATATCCCCGTGGACATGCACATCAATGTTAAAAACCTTGCACAGTCGACGACAGAAATACTGCACGTAACGGGTATTTTGTGGATTGTTAATGTCTTTATACAAGCCATGTCGATAGACCAAATAAAACCCTTCGGACACGGCGCCAAGCCCTGAAGCCAGCTTTTTACCATACAGAAAAAGCTTAGAGACACCTTTTATTGATGTTGTTTTTATTTCAGTATTCGATTGCATAGACGGTTCACTTGGCACAGCTTCATTCAACATTTAATCATTGATTTCGGCTCATTCTATACTGATCTTGAGCAACTTGCATTGATCATAAAAACCGAAGGCCCAGATGATTATTTTCAATTTTAATCGCTTAAACAAATTAATTAAAATAAATCAATCGAAATACTAAAACATGGTGTGTATATGAACGACCACGTAAATCCTCCAGCTCCGCCGTTAAATCCTGTTCAGGCACTGAAATTTATTATAGGGCTCAGTATTTTATACTTTGGCACCTTACTGCTTTTGGTTCACTTATTTCGCTCAATGTAAGGCAACGGCATAACTATTTCGCTCAATCTCAGCAAATTCATCTACACTAGAGTTTTCAATGTGAGATCGAATTTAGTGGAATATTTTGAGCAGAAGCAAGGTGGCGAAAAAACCATTTTAGTCAGTGTTGCCATCCATATTCTGGAAGACCTTGATGCAGAAGAATTTCGTTTGCTTGCTAAGTCGGCAGGTGCAGAAATTCTGGAGCATGTTCACGCTCAAAGATTCAAACCCGATGCTAAATATTTCATTGGTTCAGGCAAAGCAGAGGAAATTGCTGCTCGCGTTGAGGAGCTTGAAGCCACGCTGGTGATTATTGACCATGCCCTAACACCCAGTCAGGAACGTAACCTGAGTCGTATTATTAAGTGCCGGGTCATTGACCGTACACGCCTTATTTTGGATATCTTTGCACAACGTGCCCGTACCCATGAAGGTAAACTTCAAGTCGAATTGGCTCAATTGGATCACTTGTCTTCTCGACTGGTCGGTACAGGCATTAGCCTCGATAGCCAAAAAGGCGGGATTGGACTCCGTGGTCCAGGTGAAACGCAACTCGAAACTGACCGTCGTTTACTCCGTGTCCGTGTTGGACAACTTAAAGATAAATTAGAAAAAGTCCGTCAGACCCGTATCCAAGGCCGTGCTGCACGTCAAAAAGCCGCGATTCCAACCGTTTCTTTGGTTGGTTATACCAATGCGGGCAAATCGACCCTGTTTAACACCCTAGCCAAATCTGATGTTTATGCCGCAGATCAGTTATTTGCAACCTTAGATCCAACCTTAAGACGTTTGGAATGGGATGGTATTGGCCCACTGGTCCTAGCCGATACGGTTGGTTTTGTGCGGAATCTCGCGCATGCTTTAGTGGAATCGTTTAAAGCGACGCTAGAGGAAACATTAGAAGCCAGTTTGCTGTTGCATGTGATTGACTCGAGCAGTCCAGACCATATGGAACAAATTGAAGCCGTTGAAAAAGTGCTCAAAGAAATTGGCGCAGATATTCCAATCCTACGGGTGTATAACAAGATCGATCAAAGTGGCGAACAAGCCAAAATCATTTACGCTGAACCCAATGTACCTGAGCGTGTCTATGTCTCAGCACATACAGGCGAAGGATTTAATCTACTACGCCAAGCGGTCCAAGAGTGCTTGATGGGCCAAATTCAAAATTTTGACGTCCTACTCAAACCAGCCTATGGCAAATTGCGTAATCAACTGTACGCCCTAAATGTGATTCAATCTGAAAATTATGATGATGAGGGCAACCTACACCTACAAGTGTATATTGCGCCACATAAACTTGAACAATTGATCAAACAAGCACATTTACCGATTGATGAAATTTTAGGTTTGAAAGCAAAACAATTTCATCGTGAACTCGAAGAATTTGAAATCAAAAGCTAAATCGGTTAAAACGTGATAAGTAAAATGTTAATGACAGAACAAAATGGAATGGATAAAAACTGTTGATTGGAAAGCATGGATCGGCACGGTTGCCCTGATCATCATCTTTCGTGAGGCGGCTGTGTGGATCACTGGACGTTTTGGACATCCTGAACTGGGCAATTTAATTGGACTGATTAGTTTATTAATCGTCCTTTTGGGTTGGAGAAAATTTCATAAAATTCCAGCACGTTTGGTGGATACCAACAATAAAATCATGAAAGAAAGTGCCTTTGCTTTTCTACCTATCAGTGCAGGCTCCCTGTTAATGATGACGCATTTAGGCAGTGAAATCCCAATGTTTTTGGTGGTGCTGTTTGTCAGCACACTAATTCCACTGTGGGTTTACGCAAAAATGTCTAAGAAATGGCTTTAGGAGTGTGCACATGATTCCCATTATTTTCGGTTTTTTCCTAACCCTCGTTGCCTACTTACTGGCAAAGCCACTCAACAAAAAACTGCCACAAATTCCAGTGATTGTTTTTGGCATGTGCTTTGTGATTGCCCTGCTGTTGTTGTTAAACATTCCGTATGAGCAATATATGGCACAGGTAAATCCAGTGTTTAACCATCTGCTCGGTTATGTCACAGTCGCATTGGCTATTCCATTGGCTGCCATGCGCTATGACGACCTCCCCCTCAAAGCCGTGGTGGGCATTTTGGTCTTTGCCAGTATCAGTGCGGTCGGACTGCCGATGGGCCTGGCTTATCTATTACATTTGTCTGACCCTACCATTATGGCATTTGCCACACGCGCAGTCACAACGCCTATCGCAATTAACATTGCAACACTGCTACAAGCCCCTGTGAGTCTGGCCATTTTAATCGTGATTTTATCCGGTGTGATTGGTGCTGCATTTTCACCACTGATCCTCAAACACATTAATGACGAACGAGCATCGGGCTTAGCGCTAGGTCTTGCAGCTCATGCCATCGGTACAGCTCAAGCATGGCAACGGGGAAGTATTGCTGGACGTTACGCAGCCTTTGGAATGGCTGTCAATGCGGTATTTACAGCAATCTGGTTACCTTTGTTTATTCTATACTTGCAAAAAATGTGATATGTTCCTCACATAAACAATTGTATTGTTTAAAAAATCGACTTAAGATGAGTTTGTCGTTGATTAAATGATAAAAGGATTTTGTTCATGAGCAAATTGACACTTGCAATCGCATTCGCTACAACCGTTATGGGTAGTACAGCTTTCGCTGAAGATATTAGCGGCACTTGGAAAAATATTGATGACAAAACTGGGTCGTCAAAAGCCATCCTTGATATTCGCCAAGAATCAAATGGGACATATACCGCTAAGATCGTTAAAGTAACGCCTCGTCCGGGTTATACACCAAAAGAAACTTGTATTAATTGCCCTGCGCCGTATACCAATAAGCCTATTTTAGGCATGGATGTGATGAAAGGTTTGAAACACAGCGGTGATACCAATTACACGGGTGGAAAAATCATTGATCCACTGTCTGGTAATATTTATAGTTGTAAAGCAAAACTCAGTTCGAATGGCAAACGCTTAACCTTGCGAGGATACGTGGGCATATCGGCTCTAGGTCGCAGCCAAACTTGGATTCGAGAATAATCTAGGTTCTTATTACTGAACAGGCCTGGTCTACGCAATCACTTGATCGATTCATTTTAGATTTTGTAGACCACTACTGAGTCACTTATACATTGCTCCAAACTTAGTCTGATTGTTTCAAATTCAATGAATAAAAGTGTTTCAGCTAAGCGTGTATGATTTTTCATTTTTTAAAGGCAACTGCCTAATTCATATCTAAACACAAAACAGTTTGCCTTGTGCAAACTGTTTATTTTTCTGTGTCTTGGATATCTTTTTGTGAAACTATAGAGAACCTTATATGAAAAGTAAGTTTTTTATCGCGGGATTAACATTGTCCATGCTTTGCGGGGGAGCATTTGCACAGGACTTAACAGGGACATGGCAACAAATTGATGATAAATCAGGTTCACCAAAAGCCATTATCGAAATTCGTAAAGAATCGAATAATACTTACACTGGAAAAATTGTAAAAATTACACCACGCCCAGGTTATACGCCAAAAGAAACTTGTGTGAATTGCCCTACGCCATATACCAATAAACCAATTTTGGGTATGGACATTATTAAAGGCTTAAAACATGTCGACGGCACCAATAACTATGAAAAAGGTCGTGTGATTGATCCGCTGTCTGGCAAACTTTATGATGCGAAAATGAAACTGAATGCCACAGGAAAGCGTCTTTCGCTACGTGCTTACATCGGTGTTTCTGCTTTAGGTCGTAACCAAACCTGGTTAAGAATCGACTAAGAATAAAAAAGCCACGAAGTTCGTGGCTTTTTTAATGCATGTGCTATTGAACTGGATTATCAACGGCAAATAAGGTCTCATCTTCTAGACGATAAGCCATTAATTGATGTCCCCAAACACAACCGCCATCTACATTTTGAATCGAGTCCGAAATGGTTTTACCTTGTAAAGCTGCCCAGTGACCAAACACAACTTTATGGGTTTGTGCCGCTTGCGAAGCAAATTCAAACCATGGTTTGAAGCCTTCAGGCATCGGGTCGTTGAGCGAGTCTTTAAAACTAAACTCCAAACGCCCAGCACTATCGGTTAAACGCATACGAGTCAAATAATTTACGATACAACGTAAACGCGCATGCCCCGTCAGTTCATCCGACCATAAGGTGGGCTCTTTGCCATACATTTCTTTTAAAAAGGCATCGACAACATCAAAATCATCTGCTGCAATGACCGCCTCAACTTCTGCGGCTAAAGCAGCAGTTTGTTCTGCTGTCCAATTGGTTGGAATGCCTGCATGCGTCAGAACCGTGGTTGCGTTCGGAAACACACACAAGGGTTGTTTCCGTAGCCAATCAATCAAATCATCACTATCAATCGCATCAATCACATCACGAATGTTATCTTTGTCTTTGATTGCTTTAATGCCACGTGCAGCCGCCAGCAAAGTTAAATCATGATTGCCTAAAACTGTTGCAGCCGCATTACGCTCTACTAATTTTTTAATAAAGCGTAAAGCACCCAATGAGTTTTCACCACGGGCAACCAAATCCCCTGCAAACCAAATAAAATCTTGGTCAGGATCAAACTGTATGGTCTTTAACAAAGCTTTTAGTGCTTCAAAACAACCCTGCACATCACCAATGACATAATTGTATCGAATCTCTGCACCTGCCATCTTAAGCCACCATTTGATCTGCTAATGCCACAAATTGAGCCAGTGTTAAAGTCTCTGGACGCGCCATCGGATCAACACCTGCTTGTTCAAAACCATCTTCAACCAACATGCCTTTTAAGCTATTACGCAAAGTTTTACGACGCTGAGTAAAGACATGCGAGACCAAACGTGCCAAGGCTTTTTCATTTTTTGCCACAATCGGCTTAACCGCATACGGCTCTAAACGGAACACCGCAGAAGTCACTTTGGGTGGTGGGTTAAATGAACCCGGTGGCACTTCAAACAAGAACGTCGGTTTACAGAAATACTGAATCATCACCGACAAACGACCATACTCTTTGCTATTTGGAGAAGCCGTAATACGATCAACCACTTCTTTTTGTAGCATAAAGTGCATGTCTTTAACTTTGTCACCAAACTCCAAAAGGTGAAACAAAAGTGGCGTTGAGATGTTATACGGCAAATTACCCACAACCCGTAAAGGACGACCATCTTCAAATAAATTGGTGAAGTCGTACTTCAGTGCATCGGTTTCAATAATGGTTAAACGTTCAGGATGTGGCACACGCCCCGGCAAACCTGCCGCCAAATCACGGTCTAATTCGACCACCGTAAGTGCGTCACACTCACCAATCAACGGAGAAGTTAAGGCTGCCAAACCCGGCCCAATTTCCACAATGTTATCACCTGAACGTGGTGCAACTGAACGTACAATCTTGGCAATCACACGTTGGTCATGTAAGAAGTTTTGCCCAAAACGCTTCCGCGTATGGTGCCCTTCATCTTTAGGGTTTAAGGCATTAATTTGATACATAAAATTTTCCAACGTGAGTTAGTCACTGAACATTAGTGACGAGCTAATTCTAACGCTAAATCAACAGCGACCTGTAAGCTTGAGCTTTTCGCAAGACCTGTGCCTGCGAGGGAGAGAGCTGTGCCATGATCAACTGAGGTACGAATAAACGGTAAGCCCAAAGTAATATTAATGGCTTCACCAAACCCTTGCGATTTTAACACAGGTAAGCCCTGATCGTGATACATCGCCAAAACAGCATCGGCATCTTTTAAGTTTTCTGGGGTGAATAAGGTATCGGCAGGTAGGCTCAGACTCATATTTATGCCTTGAGCACGGTAGCTTTCCAGCACAGGGTTAATCACCTCAATTTCTTCCATGCCCAAATAACCATCCTCCCCAGCATGTGGATTTAGGCCACACACTAAAATGTGGGGATGCTCTTTTTTAAATTTGCTTTTTAAGTCCTGAGTTAAAATATCAATGACTTGATGCAATCGCTCTTTGGTAATCGCATCGGGTACTGCTCTTAATGGCAAATGTGTAGTAGCCAGCGCGACACGCAAGGTCTTGGTTGCGAGCATCATCACCACACATTCAACCCCAGCAAACTCTTGGTAGTATTCGGTATGTCCACTAAAGTGAATCCCAGCATCATTGATGACTGACTTTTGTACAGGAGCAGTTGCAACACCTACACTTTTACCGGACATAGCATAATCGGCCGAACGTCGTAGCTGCTCTAAGACATAAGGCGCATTTTCAGGATTGAGCTCACCCATTACAACAGCTTTGCTTAAAGGCACATGCTCAACATAAAGTTGACCCTGAGTTGATGATGCTTCTTGCCCTGAATATTCAATCAGTTCAATGTCCAATCCCAAACATGCTGCACGTGTACGTAGCAAGTTCATATCACCAAGGACCACGATCGGACGCTCATCTATACGAGCAGCAAGGCTTAAACAAATATCTGGACCAATCCCAGCAGGTTCACCACTGGTGACATATAAAGGCAGCATGATCAACTCAAATAAAATGCGTTTTGACTATTATACAACGTCTCACCCAGTATCTCCGCATTCACCGTACTCAACTTGAACCTATTCTTTTATATTTAAATCCTCACTTATCCTGTTTTCACATTCCATCAACTTTCAAAGAAAAAAATAAAGCCTCAAACACATCAAACATGAGCAAAGAAATTGCGAGTCGTAACTGCTGCACTGTCCGTTAATTTAAAATGGTTCTATGGTGATAATCCTGCATTTCATTCAGTGAAGTCATAAAGTTCAATATCGCTGTTCCCCATTTTTTTAAAGTTTGAACTCTTTTGTGGTTTTTTAAAAAGAATAAACTTTGATCTCTTCCTTTATGTAGGGAAATACCTTAAAATACGGCTCTTGAAATTTTATATTTTCATTTGTGATTCTGAGCAACTTCGTTTAGAATCGCGTCTCCTTTTGTTTGGACAGATTCCATAGTCCAAACCAACTATAATAGGTAGTGGTTTAATGAAAACTCTCAGCGCTAAGCCTGCTGAAGTTCAACACGACTGGTACGTTGTTGATGCTTCTGGCAAAACTTTAGGTCGCCTTGCGACTGAAATCGCTCGTCGTCTACGTGGTAAGCACAAGACTTCTTATACTCCTCACGTTGACACTGGCGATTATATCGTTGTAATCAATGCTGAAGAAATTCAAGTGACTGGTAAAAAAGCGCTTGATAAAAAATACTATCGCCACACTGGCTTCCCTGGTGGTATCCGTGAGACTAACTTTGAAAAGTTAATCGCTCACAAACCTGAAGCAGTTTTAGAAAAAGCTGTTAAAGGTATGTTACCAAAAGGTCCTCTTGGTTATGCAATGATCAAGAAAATGAAAGTGTATGCAGGTACAGAGCATCCACACGCTGCTCAACAGCCACAAGTTTTGGACATCTAAGGGATACAGCACATGGCTACTAATTATGGTACAGGTCGCCGTAAGACCGCAACTGCACGTGTTTTCTTGTCAGCTGGTACAGGCAAGCTCGTAATTAACAACCGTACTCTTGAGCAATACTTCGGTCGTGAAACTGCTCGTATGGTTGTTCGTCAACCTTTAGAGCTTCTTGAAGTTACTGAAAAGTATGACCTTTACATCACTGTTGCTGGTGGTGGTATCGGTGGTCAAGCTGGCGCTATCCGTCACGGTATTACTCGTGCGTTGATCGCTTCTGACGAAACACTTAAACCTGCTCTTCGTCAAGCTGGTTTCGTTACTCGTGATGCTCGTGAAGTTGAACGTAAGAAACTTGGTTTACGTAAAGCTCGTAAACGTCCTCAATTCTCTAAACGTTAATTCGTTTACCGAATCGGACAAAAAAGCCTTGGTTTATCCAAGGCTTTTTTATACGTGATTTTCAAGTTTTAAGTCTATGCTTCTGGCTTTATTCGCACTACATCCCTGTAGTTACATATTCCAGCTTATTTTGAAAATTGATGATCTTTGGGAAGTGGTGCATTACATGGCTCGTCGGTTTTCTCATCGACCATTTTCACAGGCCCATCATTATAAACAGTGACCTTACAGCCTTTTACTGTATATTCTTGCTGAATGCCGCCATACATCTCATCCTCAGATACAGAAGTAGCAACATCACAGGCTTCATCGGCAATACAAGCTGCATATTCAGCAGTCTGCTGCGCTACATCTACCTGTTCGGCTGCATCTTGATTTTGAGCATAACTACTTGAGATGGAAGTCATTAGTATAATAACTGCAATCGATTGGGTGATTCTGAGCCTAAGCTGCATAGTTCTATCCTTATTTTTCATTTATTCCAAGTTGTTCGATTGTATAAGCATATTAAAGTTAAGATGATTTTATTGGCTATTTTTAGTATTCTAACCGATTCACTTCACCTAGTTTCTTGAAATATGTCTGTCGAAACTACTCCGCTTCAAGGAATTACGCTGTATAGCCATGCAGATGATTTTCGCTCCCACTGGATTCGTTATGTACTTGCAGAGAAGCAAATCAAATACCATCTGGTTTTAAGTGATGCAGATGATGAAGATCTCGCCAGCTTAAACCCTTATAATCAACTGCCCATGTTGATTGAAAATGATTTAAAACTATTTAATGCCAATATCATCTCTGAGTATTTAGACGATCGTTATCGTCAAAACAAGCTCTATGCCGACGCGCCTATGCCTCGCGCGGAACAGCGTCAGTACATTTGGCGCTTTGAACAAGATTGGTTAAAACTTGCCGATATGATGTTACGCCATCCGGATACACTTGATGAACAAGCAAAACTGAAAGCACAAAAAAAACTGAAAGATACACTCATTTCCTTAACACCATTGTTCCAGCATTTCCCCTATTTCATGTCGGAAAGCTTTAGTATTTTAGATTGCATGCTTGCGCCTATCTTTCTACGCTTAAACAGCATGGGCGTGCATTTACCGAAACAGCAATGCCGCCCAATCTATTTATATTGTCAACGTATTTTTAGTCGTCCTGCATTTTTAAAGTCTTTAACTTTGCAGGAGAAAAACCATTATCAATCTGAATTTAAACAGCCGTAGAGAACATTATGTCTGATCAAGAATTAAACCTTACGCCGACTCGTCCATATTTAGCTCGCGCCATTTATGAATGGATTTGTGATAACCAACTGACACCGCATTTATTGGTCGATGCAACCCAGCCCAATACTCTCGTTCCTGAACAGTTTATTCAAGATGGCCAAATTGTCTTAAACATCGTCCCTCATGCCGTACATGCGCTACATATGAGCAACGATGCGATTACCTTCTCTGCACGTTTTGGTGGCGTATCTCGTGATATTTATGTCCCATTTAATGCTGTGATAGGCATTTATGCCCGTGAAAATGGACAGGGCTTGTTCTTCGATCCAAGTGAGTATGACAATCATACCCAAAGTGAGCAAAATGCTTTAAAATCAGACAATGAAGAAAAAACTGAACCCGCTAAGAAAAAACCAAGTTTAAGGTTATTAGATTAATAAAATGGAGTAATTATATGGCTTTTGATTTAGTACAATATTTTGCAGAGCAGATTAAAATTCAAAAGCCTGAGCTTCTGAGTCAATATTCAGATGAGGAGCGACTTCAATATCTGTCTGAGGCCAACACCCTCTCCCTTGGAAAACTCATCACTTTGATGCGTCAAGATGGCACCAAGCTCTATCAAGAGATTCAAACTCAGGATCATCTCTATATTCAAGAACTTGCAAGGCATCTCACCACGTCTCCGCAAAATGAATCACAGTTAGCGAAGGCAGACTTAGAACATAGCTTGACTACAATGTTGGGTCTTCAGTTTGCTGAACTCAAACAACTTGATGTCACGGGAAACTTTGGCGAACATGGAATTCGTGAGCTGCTTGTCGGTCAAATCGAGCACCTCTCTGGTCTGGCTGATGACTGGGTTTGGACAACAAGTGAGCTAACAGAACTGATTGGCTCTAAACCAAAGCCTGAAGAAGAGCTATCATTAGAAGAGACGATGAAGGAGTTTAATCAAATGGTAAATCAACACGCAACTGACCACTCAGATCAGCTACACACACAGGTAGTAGAGCAAAATCCAACGCCAACATGGGCAAAACTGATTGAGCCTGCTGTGGCTATTGTTATTTTATGGGGACTTTATTGCGCAGCAAGTCAAATGTTTGTCTAATTCCCAAGGGATGCACTCATTTTGCGCATCCCTTTATTTTTTAATGAAAAATAATTATATATCTCATCTTTAAAAATCAAAAAAATCGATTTCTTTTTTTGCTTTTATTTGTCCAAATGATAAAATTTACATTTTGTTGCAATAGCAAATAAATTAAACACTTTTTCAAATAACAATAAGCTTTCTCACACTCCTTTTCTAAATACGCAAACTTAATCACAGAATCTATAGCAAAAACTGACTAAAAGCCTCGGGTTTAATCGTACATTTATTCATCTTTTTTTTGTTACATTTATTTATATTAATAATTTTTTCACGCCGTCCATATAATTAAATCGAATTGTGAAACAACAAGTTAAAAGGATTTCAAAACTCATAAAATTAAAGAGAAAAACTATGGCTAAAGTGTCATTGGAAGCATTAGCAAATATCGATGGATTCTATGCAGCAGCATTGGTCGATGGGGAAAGCGGTTTGGCCCTAGCAACTCAAGGCGGTGGAAGCATCGATTTAGAACTCGCGGCTGCAGGTAATACTGAAGTCGTTCGCTCAAAACGACGTGTTGCACAAGCATTGAACTTGAATGACACCATCGAAGATATTTTAATTACACTAGGTAAGCAGTATCACCTTATTCGTCCTTTTGGGAAAGGGGTTGTATGCGTTGTCCTCTTCAACCTAATTAAATTAAAGAAACACTATGAATAAGCAATATATTAATATTGCGATTACTGGCCTGAGTTCAAACCATTCTGACGAACTTAAAACACAGCTACGTAATCTCATTCCTCAAGAGTATCAAATTAACTGGAGCTCCGCTGCTGACCCAACTATTGATCGTTTATTTATCCATGAAAGTTTTTATGAAACCGAAGGATCCAAAAGATCATTCGAAGTCGTCAGTTCCCATGGCTAAAAATTTCTAAGCAAACCCATAACGAAAACCGACTCCACGAAAACACAATTTCTTTACCAATTACACATCTTGAAAGCTTCTCGAATTGGATTATTCAACATCTACTGCCCCCCTCTTTTGACAATCAACAAATCCTTCCTATCGAAACTCAGAATAAAAAAACACACTACAAATTAGAATATTTCAGCAAAATGCTGGATACCGAACGCAACTCAAAGCTACATCTTTTTGATACTTTGGGCACCATTGCCATTATTGATATTCAGAAAAATATCGCTTGGCTCAATACAGAACGAGAACAAGCCTTTACAGATTCTGGTTTTGATTATGACATTGCCAGCACCAGCAACTTCATGAAAGTCTCACGCAAGCAACCCCATATACTTAGCGACTGGTTATGGCAGTTTTTTTGGGATTCACCCATATTTTTGAAAAAAATTGCACCTGAAGATGGACATTTTAAGATCCATATGTGGCCTAAGCCAGCAAGTAATGTGGACAGGAAAACCATTTTTCAACTTTCCAGCTGCTTTATTCAAGGTGGTAAAATTTCAAAAATTGCAACGCAGTTGAATCTCCCTATTGAAACTGTGCAGCGCTTTATTGCAGCCAATATCGCGACCCATAATCTCTCAAAAATCAATATTTGGGATAAACACTTTAACCCACCAGAAATGCCTCAAGTTACAGAAGAAGCAGGATTAATTAAAAGCTTTTTTGGAAAACTAAGAAAAAAACTAGGCATATAGGATAATAATATGATTTTACAACGCTTTAAAATTGTTTTTGCTGGTGGTATGGGCGCGGGTAAGACAGAGGCGATTCGATCACTCTCAGAGATTCCTGTACTGCAAACGGAGGCTTTCAACACAGATGCACAGCGCCATACCAAATTGGAAACTACAGTTGGTATTGATTATGGTGAAATCACGCTTGATGAAAACCTGACCATTGGGCTATATGGTACACCTGGGCAAAGCCGCTTCGACTTTATTTGGTCTGCCATTACTAAAGGTGCTATTGGTGCTGTAATTTTGATTGACCATCATTCAGATAACCCTATTCAAGAATTAGAAAGTTATCTGGAAACCTTTCAAAACTTTACCGACAATATTGCGATCGGCATTACACATACCGATCTTCTTTCTGAGTCAACCAAATCAACCACTATCTATAAAGACTGGTTATTACAAAATGATCTCTTTTCTCCACTCTTCTTTATCGATGCAAGGAAGAAAGATGACGTTTTGTTATTATTAGAAGCGCTCATTACATCCATTGAGATCAACTCAAATATTGCCAATTAACCCTTAACGAGGTTCTATATGTTTACTTTAGCGCAAAGCCGCTCAGCACCAAAAGAGTTAATTGATTTTGCTAAGAATGAAATTCAAGATGTTCTCATGAATGTCCGCAGCGTCAATTATGTCATGCTGTGTAGCACAGATGGCTTCGATTTAGCACATGTTTATAAAAGAGATGGTTATAACAGTACTAAACTTGCGGCAGTTAGTAGCTCGATTTTAGCTATGGTTGCTGCTTTTATGAATGAAATTCATCTCGAAGGTTGTCAGTCGATTACTTTGGATGCGGACAATGGTAAAGCCATTTTAACCTCGATTCCTTTGTATACCCTAAAAAATGCAAGTAACAAAATTATGCAATACTGATATTTCTGATAAATGGTAGATATTTCACATAATTTTAATTTATATAAATGCATTTTTTTATAATTTAACACGCATTCTCCGCTCTATTCTTTTTATTTTTAATCTTTTCAGCATAAAAAAATCCCCCTCAGCGCTTAGCGGAGGGGGATTTAGAATTAATGAGCTGGCGATGACTTACTCTCACATGGATAACTCCACACTACCATCAGCGCTAAGAGGTTTCACTTCTGAGTTCGGGAAGGGATCAGGTGGTTCACTCTTGCTATTGTCGCCAGCACAACTGTTTATGACTATTCGTTGGGTCTTATTTACACATTGTGTATGCCTAACTTTCATCAAATGAGTTATTAACAGGTATATTTGAGTTGATTTTAACATAAAGCATAGCTTTATGTCTTGCGCTCGGACAAACATAATTAATGTTTGTTTATTCCTCGCTCATGTATCTAGCTTTATAACTAAATCAAGTTGTTTGCAGTGATTTGAACCACAACACCAACTGTTTGGGTGTTGTATAGTCAAGCCTCACGAGCAATTAGTATTGGTCAGCTTCACATATCACTATGCTTCCACATCCAACCTATCAACGTCGTAGTCTTCAACGGCTCTTTAGAGGACATAAAGTCCTAGGGAAATCTTATCTTGAGGTAGGCTTCCCGCTTAGATGCTTTCAGCGGTTATCCCTTCCGAACATAGCTACCCGGCGATGCGACTGGCGTCACAACCGGTACACCAGAGGTTCGTCCACTCTGGTCCTCTCGTACTAGGAGCAGATCCTCTCAAATTTCCAACGCCCACGGTAGATAGGGACCGAACTGTCTCACGACGTTCTAAACCCAGCTCGCGTACCTCTTTAAATGGCGAACAGCCATACCCTTGGGACCTGCTTCAGCCCCAGGATGAGATGAGCCGACATCGAGGTGCCAAACACCGCCGTCGATATGAACTCTTGGGCGGTATCAGCCTGTTATCCCCAGAGTACCTTTTATCCGTTGAGCGATGGCCCTTCCATACAGAACCACCGGATCACTAAGACCTACTTTCGTACCTGCTCGACTTGTGGGTCTCGCAGTTAAGCGCGCTTTTGCCTTTATACTCTACGCGTGATTTCCGACCACGCTGAGCGCACCTTCGTACTCCTCCGTTACTCTTTAGGAGGAGACCGCCCCAGTCAAACTACCCACCAGACATGGTCCTCGTCCCGGATAACGGGACAGAGTTAGAACCTCAATATTACCAGGGTGGTATTTCAAGATTGGCTCCACCGAAACTAGCGTCTCGGTTTCAAAGCCTCCCACCTATCCTACACAAGTAAGATCAAAGTTCAATGTCAAGCTGCAGTAAAGGTTCACGGGGTCTTTCCGTCTAGCCGCGGGTACACCGCATCTTCACGGCGAATTCGATTTCACTGAGTCTCTGCTGGAGACAGCGCCCCCATCATTATGCCATTCGTGCAGGTCGGAACTTACCCGACAAGGAATTTCGCTACCTTAGGACCGTTATAGTTACGGCCGCCGTTTACTGGGGCTTCGATCAAGAGCTTCGCTTACGCTAACCCCATCAATTAACCTTCCAGCACCGGGCAGGCATCACACCCTATACGTCCACTTTCGTGTTTGCAGAGTGCTATGTTTTTAATAAACAGTTGCAGGGGCCTGGTTTCTGTGGCTGCCAATAGCTCAAGGAGTAAATCCTATCACCGTCGGCAGCGTACCTTCTCCCGAAGTTACGGTACCATTTTGCCTAGTTCCTTCAGCAGAGTTCTCTCAAGCGCTTTGGTCTACTCGACCTGACCACCTGTGTCGGTTTCGGGTACGATTCCTATGTAACTGAAGCTTAGAGACTTTTCCTGGAAGCATGGTATCAGCCACTTCACTGTACAAGTACAGCTTGCTATCAGTTCTCAGCATAGAGTACCCCGGATTTGCCTAAGATACATGCCTACAACCTTCCACCTGGACAACCAACGCCAGGCTGACTTAACCTTCTCCGTCCTCTCATCGCATTACATAGAAGTATTGGAATATTAACCAATTTCCCATCGACTACGCCTCTCGGCCTCGCCTTAGGGGTCGACTCACCCAGCCCCGATTAACGTTGGACTGGAACCCTTGGTCTTTCAGCGTGCGAGTTTTTCACTCGCATTGTCGTTACTCACGTCAGCATTCGCACTTCTGATACCTCCAGCATACTTCTCAATACACCTTCATCGGCTTACAGAACGCTCCCCTACCACTTGCAATAAATTGCAAATCCGCAGCTTCGGCATATAGTTTTAGCCCCGTTACATCTTCCGCGCAGGCCGACTCGACTAGTGAGCTATTACGCTTTCTTTAAAGGGTGGCTGCTTCTAAGCCAACCTCCTAGCTGTCTATGCCTTCCCACATCGTTTCCCACTTAACTATAATTTTGGGGCCTTAGCTGGCGGTCTGGATTGTTTTCCTCTTGACTACGGACGTTAGCACCCGCAGTCTGTCTCCCGGATAGTACTCATTGGTATTCGGAGTTTGCATCGGTTTGGTAAGTCGGGATGACCCCCTAGCCGAAACAGTGCTCTACCCCCAATGGTATTCGTCCGAGGCGCTACCTAAATAGCTTTCGGGGAGAACCAGCTATCACCGAGTTTGATTAGCCTTTCACCCCTATCCACAAGTCATCCCCTGGCTTTTCAACGACAGTGGGTTCGGTCCTCCAGTTAGTGTTACCCAACCTTCAACCTGCTCATGGATAGATCACCCGGTTTCGGGTCTACACCCAGCAACTAAACGCCCTATTAAGACTCGATTTCTCTACGGCTCCCCTATGCGGTTAACCTCGCTACTGAATGTAAGTCGCTGACCCATTATACAAAAGGTACGCAGTCACCGAACAAGTCGGCTCCCACTGCTTGTATGCATGCGGTTTCAGGATCTATTTCACTCCCCTCACAGGGGTTCTTTTCGCCTTTCCCTCACGGTACTGGTTCACTATCGGTCAGTCAGGAGTATTTAGCCTTGGAGGATGGTCCCCCCATATTCAGACAAGGTTTCACGTGCCCCGCCCTACTCGACATCATCATATCAGCCCTTTCGTGTACAGGACTATCACCCACTATGGTTGCACTTCCCAGAGCATTCCACTAAAACTGATATGACTTAATGGGCTTTTCCCCGTTCGCTCGCCGCTACTGAGGGAATCTCAAT
The DNA here is from genome assembly GCF_044057475.1 of Acinetobacter sp. P1332. Classification (NCBI taxonomy): domain Bacteria; kingdom Pseudomonadati; phylum Pseudomonadota; class Gammaproteobacteria; order Moraxellales; family Moraxellaceae; genus Acinetobacter; species Acinetobacter sp. P1332. The sequence goes on along the minus strand of NZ_CP171157.1, from coordinate 625,908 downwards.
TGATTTCTTTTCCTAAGGGTACTGAGATGTTTCACTTCCCCTCGTTCGCCTCGTATGACTATGTATTCATCATACGATACCTGCCTTATGACAGGTGGGTTTCCCCATTCAGAAATCTCCGGATCACAGGATATTTGCCGCCTCCCCGGAGCTTATCGCAGGCTATTACGTCTTTCATCGCCTCTGACTGCCAAGGCATCCACCACATGCACTTAATTACTTGACTATACAACCCCAAACAGTCGTTAATCCCTACAAGTAGGATTAAGACAGTCTATGATGATTTCTCATCACTTCCTTACAGTTTGTTGCTCTGTGTACTTAAACACTGTACAGCTTCAATTCAATTCACATACCAAAACGCTTGATTCAGTTAATTTCGCTAGTAACTCATTTCTTCAATCTTCATCAATCAGTAATAAATCACTGTTAATGTCGATCTTAAAAACGAGTATGAACAAATTATTTCAACTCAAATATATTCTGTTAATGATTTTTCCAGCCTTCGTCAGGTCAGGAAACTGTGATAAATCACAGAAGTTAATAAGCTTTAACTTACTAAGTTCTATAATCTATGGTGGAGACTAGGAGAGTCGAACTCCTGACCTCCTGCGTGCAAAGCAGGCGCTCTACCAACTAAGCTAAGTCCCCAGCTTATCAATAAGTCAATGTTTCTGTTTTCTGTATTCAGCATTTAACAATGCTTGTTAGTCAGATTTGGTGGGTCTGACAAGACTTGAACTTGTGACCCCACGCTTATCAAGCGTGTGCTCTAACCAACTGAGCTACAGACCCTCAGATACATCGTCATGAAGAACAACTTGTTGTGGATTCTTACCAATCGTCAATCTTTCGTTAAGGAGGTGATCCAGCCGCAGGTTCCCCTACGGCTACCTTGTTACGACTTCACCCCAGTCATCGGCCACACCGTGGTAAGCGTCCTCCTTGCGGTTAGACTACCTACTTCTGGTGCAACAAATTCCCATGGTGTGACGGGCGGTGTGTACAAGGCCCGGGAACGTATTCACCGCGGCATTCTGATCCGCGATTACTAGCGATTCCGACTTCATGGAGTCGAGTTGCAGACTCCAATCCGGACTACGATCGGCTTTTTGAGATTAGCATCCTATCGCTAGGTAGCAACCCTTTGTACCGACCATTGTAGCACGTGTGTAGCCCTGGTCGTAAGGGCCATGATGACTTGACGTCGTCCCCGCCTTCCTCCAGTTTGTCACTGGCAGTATCCTTAAAGTTCCCGGCTTAACCCGCTGGCAAATAAGGAAAAGGGTTGCGCTCGTTGCGGGACTTAACCCAACATCTCACGACACGAGCTGACGACAGCCATGCAGCACCTGTATGTAAGTTCCCGAAGGCACCAATCCATCTCTGGAAAGTTCTTACTATGTCAAGACCAGGTAAGGTTCTTCGCGTTGCATCGAATTAAACCACATGCTCCACCGCTTGTGCGGGCCCCCGTCAATTCATTTGAGTTTTAGTCTTGCGACCGTACTCCCCAGGCGGTCTACTTATCGCGTTAGCTGCGCCACTAAAGCCTCAAAGGCCCCAACGGCTAGTAGACATCGTTTACGGCATGGACTACCAGGGTATCTAATCCTGTTTGCTCCCCATGCTTTCGTACCTCAGCGTCAGTATTAGGCCAGATGGCTGCCTTCGCCATCGGTATTCCTCCAGATCTCTACGCATTTCACCGCTACACCTGGAATTCTACCATCCTCTCCCATACTCTAGCTTCCCAGTATCGAATGCAATTCCTAAGTTAAGCTCAGGGATTTCACATCCGACTTAAAAAGCCGCCTACGCACGCTTTACGCCCAGTAAATCCGATTAACGCTCGCACCCTCTGTATTACCGCGGCTGCTGGCACAGAGTTAGCCGGTGCTTATTCTGCGAGTAACGTCCACTATCCTAGAGTATTAATCCAAGTAGCCTCCTCCTCGCTTAAAGTGCTTTACAACCAAAAGGCCTTCTTCACACACGCGGCATGGCTGGATCAGGCTTTCGCCCATTGTCCAATATTCCCCACTGCTGCCTCCCGTAGGAGTCTGGGCCGTGTCTCAGTCCCAGTGTGGCGGATCATCCTCTCAGACCCGCTACAGATCGTCGCCTTGGTAGGCCTTTACCCCACCAACTAGCTAATCTGACTTAGGCTCATCTATTAGCGCAAGGTCCGAAGATCCCCTGCTTTCCCCCGTAGGGCGTATGCGGTATTAGCATTCCTTTCGGAATGTTGTCCCCCACTAATAGGCAGATTCCTAAGCATTACTCACCCGTCCGCCGCTAGGTCAGGTAGCAAGCTACCTTTCCCCGCTCGACTTGCATGTGTTAAGCCTGCCGCCAGCGTTCAATCTGAGCCATGATCAAACTCTTCAGTTAAAATCATTAGTAGCTTATGGCTACAAATCTTGGCTCATCAATTTTCTGACAAATATTTCTCAAATAAACTTCGAGTAATTTTTACCTTCAATCAATGAAATATTTTCGATCGATCAATCAGTAAAAATCCACACAAGTTGTTCTTCATAATCTCTTAATGATCTTCTTGCTGATTCGTCATCAGCAAGCTAGGTCGGCTATACTACTCTCTTTCAAGAAGAAGTCAACTGGTTTTGTTAATTATTTTCAAACTCATTCAAGACCTCCAGATTCTACCGCTTGGGCTAAATCCTTGTTTCTCAACAAGTTTTAATCAACATCACCGCCGATGGATGTGCATTCTACAGTATTTCTAATCCCTTGCAACACCTTTTTCGATTATTTCATTTCAAGCGCATATTTTTTGGTCAAAAATGTGATTTTTGTCGATTATTAAAGCAATTTTAACCATCACTGTTTATTTTTCGTTAAAATAGGCTCACTTTCGCTGCCAAGCAAAATGAATAATGACAGCTTTTAAATACAAAATTTATTTAACTCTCTTGTCCTGTTTAATGATTTCTCAGGTACAGGCACAGCCACAACTAAATCTCCCTGCAACCACGTTGACGATTTTGAGCTATGTACGTTGGAATACTCCCAATCCTATTTCTTTATGCATTTTAAATAACAGCCAATTATCCAATCAGTTCATTCAAGTCAATCAGCAACTCAAGAGTGCGTATCAAATTCAAGCGGTCAGTTTGTCTGAATTAAATAAGATTATGTGCAATGCTGTTTTTTTCTCAACCTACACACCACGTGAAGAGCAAAATATTATAAATAACCTAAAAGATGCTCCACTGACTTTTAGCTCTAACAATACTGAATGCAAATTAGGTAGCGCATTTTGCTTATATCAAAACAAAACGCGAACTTCCTTTAAGGTAAACTTGGCCAGCCTGTCCCAGTCCCAAGCACGTGTAGATCCACGTGTTTTATTATTAGCAAAATCTACGGAGCCTTAAGTCAATGTTTCGTAAAAGCTCTAATACTTCTCTACAAAAAATTTTTAGTCAGTCTCAATTGCTGATTTTTGCTCTTACTCTTGGAATTTGTAGTTTAATTTTCGTGGTGATTTCCATCTACACCATGAATACCTACGCCAAGCAAAGCCTTAATATTTTTAGCGCAACCTTAAGTGAGCAAATTCAACCTGCTGTCATTTTCAATGATCCTATTACACTACAGCAAACACTGAACAATCATATTCAGCAATATCCAATTCGCGCTATTCAAGTCATCAACCTACAAGGGAAACCACTGGCCGAAGCATACAAACCCACACCTGAGTTTGCATGGATGGAAAATCTGTTTGATAAGGTCTTCTTTAAACACCCTGTGACACGCACCATCAAACATCAAAATAACCAGTACGGGACATTGATCATTTACGGTAGTGCCACTCAACTCATGAGCTTTTTCTTTCAGCTCTTGATTTGTCTCTCCGCTGGGATTTTTATCATCCTGTTGATTATGTTGTGGTTGGTACATTCAACCTATCAAAAACTGATGCACTCGATTCAACCCATGGTCAATACCGTTGAAAGCCTTAATCTTGATCCTCAATATCAAGCACGTCTTCCATCATCCCCCATTTATGAGTTTCGCGTCATCAGTGGTGCATTTAATAATTTATTAGATAAAGTGCAGCGTACCAATGAAAAACTACAAAGCGAAAATTCTCAGTTATCACATCAAGCGTTGCATGATCAGTTAACCGAACTCCCGAATCGTCATTATTTTTACAATATTTTGTTCAATCAATTTGAGCACCCTGAGAAAAACCAGACAGCTCTCTTTTTTATTGACAACAATAACTTTAAAAACATTAATGATGTTTATGGGCACTTAGCAGGTGATGCCGTGCTCAAAGAAATGGCTCAACGCTTAAAAAAGAATGTCAGAAGCCACGATGTGGTAGCACGATTAGGTGGTGATGAGTTTGCAATTCTGCTCCGTAATATCAAACACTATGATCACCTAGAACTGATTTGTGAGCATTTAATCGAATGCAGTAAAGCACCATTATATTTTGATCAACATCAGATTCATTTTAGTTTCAGTATTGGCGTTACTTTCTCAAAATGTGCAACAACACCTGAAGATTTGATTGCTGAAGCAGACAATGCCATGTATAAAGCCAAAAACTTAGCTCAAGGGTGGTATATCACACCTTGCATAAATCCTAATCATGAACCCTCATGTTAAAACATGTTTGCAAATTTATGCTTATCACAGGTCTTATCACTGCTTTATCTGGCTGTCTCAGTTTAGGGCACCTCAACTATAAACAAGCGCGCATGCTGAAGAAACAAGGCTTTACCTTGACCGAAGAAGGCTGGACGCTGAGACTGCCTGAAAAATTATTGTTCGGCTTTGACCAATCAGATATTCAAGCCTCTCAAAAACCCGCACTCGAAGCGCTTTCTAAACAGCTACAGCAATACAATTTAAATAAAATTAAAGTGGTTGGACATACAGACAATATTGGTGACCCAAGCTACAACCAAACACTCTCGGAGAAACGCGCATCAACAGTTAGTCAGATTTTTATCGAAACAGGGTTTAAAACTCAAAATATTCAGAGCATGGGTCGCGGTGCATCACAACCTCTGGTAGAAAATAGCAGCGAGGAAAATCGAGCGCTGAATCGTCGTGTAAATATTATTATTATTCCTTAAGCATTTATGTTTTATCTTTAGCCTTCGTTACGAAGGCTTTTTTATGTACTTTACTAAATTTCAGGCATAAAAAAACCGCTTAACGCGGTATCTTTATCTCGACCATTTCAATAAATGGTCGGAGCAGTAGGATTCGAACCTACGACCCCCTGGTCCCAAACCAGGTGCACTACCAGGCTGTGCTATGCTCCGATTTCAACTTTTTAAAGTTGGGGTGAATGACGGGATTCGAACCCGCGACAACTGGAATCACAATCCAGGGCTCTACCAACTGAGCTACATCCACCATAACGTTTCGGTTCTTAATACCAAGCTACCTAATGGCGCGCCTGACAGGATTCGAACCTGTGACCATCCGCTTAGAAGGCGGATGCTCTATCCAACTGAGCTACAGGCGCATGACCAATAATACGAGGTATTATGGATAACCTTGCCTTGAAGAATTGGTCGGAGCAGTAGGATTCGAACCTACGACCCCCTGGTCCCAAACCAGGTGCACTACCAGGCTGTGCTATGCTCCGATTCATCTCAGCTTTTGTATCGAACATCTCGTTCGGTACGGTGTGCATTCTAGGCGCGACGCTTGATAACGTCAACACCTATATTTAAAAAAAATAAAAAAATCACGTCAAATGTATATTAATCAAGCGTTTCAGGCATTTTTTATACAAATTTTAACGTTTTAGCGATGCACTGAAATCCAACATGCGATCTAAAGGTAATTTCGCACGCTCAGCAAGTACTGGCTCTACAAATATTTCCTGATCGCCACGCTGTAATACCTCTAAAATACCATCCAGCTCATTCATTGCCATCCACGGACAATGTGCACAAGAACGACAGGTTGCACCCTCTCCGGCTGTTGGTGCTTCAACCAAAATTTTGTTGGGCACCGCTTGTTGCATTTTGTAGAAAATACCCCGATCAGTTGCCACAATCAGTCGCTCATTGGGTAAAGTTTGCGCAGCTTTGATTAGTTGTGACGTACTTCCAACAGCATCAGCAACATCCACCACCGACTCAGGTGACTCAGGATGTACCAGCACCGCAGCATCAGGATAAAGCTCCTTCATTTGTGCAATGCCACGTGCACGAAATTCTTCATGCACAATACATGCACCATCCCAAAGCAACATCTCTGCGCCCGTTTTCTTTTGGATATAACGGCCTAAATGCTGATCGGGCGCCCAAATAATTTTTTCACCCAAACTGTCTAGATGCTCAATAATTTCGACCGCACAACTTGAGGTCACCACCCAATCAGCACGGGCTTTAACGGCTGCTGAAGTGTTGGCATAGACCACTACTGTATGGTCTGGATGGGCATCACAAAACTGACTAAATTCTTCAACAGGACAACCCAAATCTAAAGAACATGTAGCCTCTAAAGTTGGCATCAGAATGGTTTTATTCGGTGATAAAATTTTTGAGGTTTCACCCATAAATTTAACGCCCGCCACCACCAAGGTCGATGCTGGATGATCACGACCAAAGCGGGCCATTTCCAATGAATCGGATACACAGCCACCACTTAACTCGGCCAATTCCTGCACTTCAGGATCGCAATAGTAGTGCGCTACCAATACCGCATCGCGCTTTTTCAACTCGGCCAAGATTAAAGCAAATTTTTCTTGCTTCACTTCTTCACTGAGCTTTGAGTCTTTGGTTTCACCCAAACGGTCCAAATGCGCCTGCACAATTGATTTTGCGTCATTGGCAATTAAATTGGTCGCATTGTTCATCATTCATTCATCCCTTCTGCTTGTCGGCAAGCAAGTCCCGCACTTAATTTATTGGCCAAATGGCTTCTCGGCTTTTGACCAATCATTCAAAAGTTCTTATGGTAAAAAAGCCTCCAAAGGAGGCTTTTTTAAACTCGTTAAGATTAAGAGCGATAATCCGCATTAATCTTCACATAGTCATAAGATAAGTCACAGGTATACACTGTGTCTTTCGCTGCCCCACGTCCTAGATCTACACGAATGGTCATTTCAGCCTGTGACATCACACGAGCACCTTCGGCTTCAGTGTAATCAGCAGCAGCTCCGCCATCCTTACAGATTTGCACATCATCTAACCAAACTTGAATTTTTTCAACATCTAAATTTTTAACCCCAGCATAACCAATCGCAGCTAGGATACGTCCCCAGTTTGGATCTGATGCGAAAATAGCCGTTTTCACTAACGGTGAATGGGCAATACTATAGGCAATATCACAGCACTCTTGCGTATCATAACCGCCTTCAACAGCAACGGTAATAAACTTAGTTGCACCTTCACCATCACGCACAATCAGTTGTGCAAGGCGCTTCATCATACGCGTCAATACATCTAACACTACAGCATAACGCGCATCGTCTGCTGAACTAATTTCAGTACCACCCGCTTGACCTGTTGCAGCAAAGATACAAGAGTCATTGGTTGATGTATCACCATCAATGGTAATCCGGTTAAATGATACATTCACCGTTTCACTCAACAGTTGCTGAACCAATTCACGACTGATCGGTGCATCGGTTGCAACATAGCCCAACATGGTCGCCATATTTGGACGAATCATGCCTGCACCCTTAGAAATACCCGTCATGGTATACGTGACGCCATCCAATTCGAATTGCTCAGATGCTCCTTTCGGTGTGGTGTCTGTGGTCATAATCCCAGTAGCAGCAGCATCCCAAGCATCAGCACTCAAACTATTTAATGCAGGCTGTAAACCATTTAACAAACGCTCCAACGGCAATTGTTCACCAATCACCCCTGTTGAAAACGGTAACACTTCCGTTGCTTTCACACCAGCAAGCTCAGCCAATTTTGCACAAGTACGCTCAGCATTCAGCATGCCCATCTTGCCTGTACCAGCATTGGCATTACCGGTGTTAATAATGAGGTAGCGCGGATTCGCCACTTGTAAGTGCGCTTTAGACACATGCACGGGCGCTGCACAGAACGCATTTTGAGTGAAAACACCTGCAACATTCGTTCCTTCAGCAAATTCGAAAATGACAAGATCACGTCGGTTCTGATAGCGCACATAAGCTTCAGCCGTTCCGATTCTCACCCCTTTCACCACGTGCATTTGTGGCATTGACACGTCACCTACTGGCATTTTAAACGTCCAATTCATTTGTTAGAAAAAACACAGCTTATTAGAATTTTCAGAAAAAATCGAGCAGAAGACTTTGTTTGCTTTAACTTTTCAATGCACACTCATTTTTGACATAAAAAAACCAATCCGAAGATTGGTTTTATGTAGCAGCATTTGATTAATTTGAAGCAAGCTGTGCTGAGCTAGACAAAAGCACTTGTTTAGCATTTTCTTGACTTACAGGAGAAAGTGCTGGGTTTGAAGCCACAATACGGTTCACCGTTGCTGCATTTGCAGGAGCAATAGCAGCCGTTTGCAGAACTACTGGACGTTGATTTGGGTTGGCAAAGGTATAGCGAATCCCTGTACGCGGACTTTGTACCGTAATATTACCATTGGCTTGTGCCGCAGGTGCTGTGGTTGCACCGCGTGCTTGTTGAACTTTAGCTGCGGTAGTGGTATCTGCAAATGCAAAAGTTGGAAGCGCTAAAGCTACAATCATGATTGGTTTTAATACTTTTTTCATTGTCTTTCCACTTTAGAGGTTTAGATGATGAGCAACTAAATAGCATTTAATGCCTAACACTGCAAATGCTATTCACATTATGCAACGCTTTAGCTGTAATCAGAATCGTATTTGGATTGATCTTAATGTCAATTTTTCAGCCATGCCAATAAAAAGCAGAACCGAAGTTCTGCTTTTTCACTCGTTCACAGTTTAGATTTTACCGTGACACTGTTTGTATTTTAAGCCTGAACCACATGGGCAAGGCGCGTTACGACTCGCAGGTGCCGCAAACTCTTCTACAGGCTCGTACTGTGCATCTACTTCTGCGAATTGGCTTTGATCATCGGCCAACAAACCATCAAAGTCTGCATGCGACAAGTTCAATTGCATCGCTTCAGCTTGAGCTTGCTTTTGAGCTTCCATTTCAGCCAGCTCTTCAGCCGTTGGTACATGTACGCGAGATAAATCGGTCACAACATCTGATTTAATAATCGCCAACATATTTACAAATAAGTTATACGCTTCTTTTTTGTATTCTTGCTCAGGATTTTTCTGTGCATAGCCACGCAAGTGAATGCCTTGACGTAAATAATCCATCGCCGCCAAGTGATCTTTCCAGTGGCGATCCAGCGAGTTCAACATGAAGTGACGCTCCAGCATAACTGCTGTTTCATCCCCCATTTGCTCACGGCGGCTACGGTAGCGCTGTACCACTTCATCAGTAATACGCTCAACCAAAGACTCTTCATCTAAACGACGGTCATCTTCCAACCATTGGTTGATTGGCAAATCAATCGCAAGGTCTTCACGTAACGCTTTTTCAAGCCCATCAATATCCCATTGGTCATGAATTGACTCAGGTGGGATATAGTTAGAAATCACGCCTTTCATCACATCACGTTGCATCTCTTCGATGTAATCTTGCAATGTGCTTTCCGCCAAAACCTCATCACGTTGCGAGTAAATAATTTTACGCTGTTCGTTGTTGACGTCATCGTATTTCAATAAGTTCTTACGAATATCGAAGTTACGTGCTTCAACTTTACGCTGCGCATTTTCAATCGAACGTGACACCATTTTATGCTCAATGGCTTCATCTTCTTGTAAGCCCATCGCGCGCATCATGCCCACAACACGATCACCCGCAAAGATACGCATTAAGTCATCTTCAAGTGATAAGTAGAAACGTGATACACCAGGGTCACCCTGACGACCTGCACGACCACGGAGCTGGTTATCAATACGACGTGATTCGTGACGCTCAGAACCAATGATGTGTAAGCCACCAGAACTCAATACCATTTCATGGTTTTGTTCCCATTCGGCTTTTAAGCGCGCTTCATCTTCAGGGGTTGGGTTTTCAATTTTTGCCAGTAAAGCTTTCCAGTTACCACCGAGCAGAATGTCTGTACCACGACCTGCCATGTTGGTTGCAATAGTTACTGCTCGCGGTGCACCCGCTTGCGCAATAATATCCGCTTCACGTTCGTGTTGTTTCGCGTTCAACACTTCGTGCTGAATACCAGCATCACGTAATTTATCAGAAAGAATCTCAGAAGCTTCAATGGTTGCTGTACCAATCAAAATTGGGGCTACACCAGACTCATGTACGCGTTGAATTTCTTGAATAATTGCATTGTATTTACCATTACGATTTAAATAGATTAAATCGTTTTGGTCGAGACGAATCATTGGACGGTGCGTTGGAATGATCACCACGTCTAGACCATAAATTTCTTTCATTTCCGCAGCTTCAGTATCGGCAGTACCAGTCATACCCGAAAGCTTTTTGTATAGACGGAAATAGTTCTGGAAGGTCGTAGTTGCAAGCGTTTGGTTTTCAGGCTGGATTTCTAAGCCTTCTTTTGCTTCAACTGCTTGGTGTAAACCTTCTGACCAGCGACGACCTGGCATGGTACGTCCTGTGTTTTCATCGACAATGATCACTTCACCATCATTGATGATGTAATGCACATTGCGTTGATACAAGTAATGCGCACGAATGGCAGCAGTAACATGATGAACTAGGTTTAGGTTAGTCGATGAATACAGGCTTTCACCTTCAGCCAACAAGCCCATTTCAATCAGTTCATTTTCAACCGTTTCAAAACCAATTTCTGTCATTTCAACAGAACGTTGTTTTTCATCAATCCAGAAATGACCACCATCCGCCACTTTTTCTTCTTTCTGCGCATGCAGTTTGGGTGGAATGCTATTGATTGCAGCATACAACTGTGAAGAGTCATCACTTTGACCTGAAATAATCAAAGGCGTACGCGCTTCATCAATTAAGATCGAATCAACTTCATCGATGATGGCATAGATCAAACCACGTTGTTTTTTCTCAGCAAGCGAGAACACCATGTTGTCACGTAGATAGTCAAAGCCAAATTCGTTGTTGGTACCGTAGGTAATATCAGCACGATAGGCTTCAGCTTTCTCTGTTGGATCTTGCATGGAATAGATAATCCCGATGCTTAAACCCAAGAATTCAAACAGCGGACGGTTTAATTCAGCATCACGCTGTGCCAAGTAGTCATTCACAGTAATGACGTGAACACCTTGAGCACTAATCGCGTTTAAATAACACGCCAAGGTACCCATCAGGGTTTTACCTTCACCTGTACGCATCTCTGCAATTTTACCTTCGTGTAAGGTAATACCACCGATCAACTGTACATCATAATGACGCATGCCCATTACACGCTTAGCTGCTTCACGGCAGACGGCAAATGCTTCCGGGAGTAATTTATCGAGGCTTTCGCCCTTGTTATAACGTTGTTTAAATTCTTCAGTTTTTGCAGATAAGTCTGCATCGCCAAGAGCGGATATCGTCGGCTCGAGCGCATTAATCTTGTCTACGATTTTACGCATGCGTTTGAGTTCGCGCTCATTTTTGGTACCGAAGATTCCTCCGATCAGACTTGCCAACATGAATAGACTCTCTAAATCTTGCTTGTCAAATGAATATGTTTTCTTAGTCGTTATTATGGTGCTAGAAATTTGAAGTACAAGGGCTTTACACAAAACCATTTAAAAAATCTATTCATTGTTTCTAGCCCGTCGAATCTAAGGCAAACTAATGTAACAAATTTTAAACAGCCGACATAGAGATTTCATCCGAACTCATCAGGATTCAAGGTCTTTTTTAAAGTAGTGACTTTAATTGTTCGCAGTTATTCAAGGTTTTGCTTTCAAGTGCTTGATTTTGCCGCAGCAAGGCTTTCACCCCATTATTGGACTGACTTGGATTCATGCTCTGTAGGAAACCCAAGAGTTGTTCATCATTGACCCGCATTGCGGTAAGAATCGGAACAAGCTGTACGCAGGTAATATTATAGACATTACTCGCATTCGTATTCTGACCTTGAGCCAACTCACGCTCGAGAGCCTGAGACAGTGCCACTTTCCGCTGTGTAAGGCTTTTTTGAGACGCTAGATATTGATCTGTAATTTGTTGTGGCGTTTGGCAAGCAGTACTGACTTGGGCTTGTTTCAATTGCCCACCATTCTGCGCATGGGTTACTTCCAGTCCCCATAACACTAAAGTCAGGGCGATACCTATTTTTTTCATTGTTCTAATACTCAAGTTTTTATACTTTGTGAAATTGCTTTAAAAAACAAATATAAATCAATAATGAAAAGAATTGTAGCCAATCATATACGCGATCAATTCTATAGAGCGATACACTTCAGAAGCAGAAATAATCTCGTCTAAACACCGTTACCAAATATGCAAATAAGCGGTCTCTAGAGCAACAATGAGGTCATCTTTGGTATACCCAAATACAGAACACCTATCCGACTAATTATGAATATTTTGTATAAATAAATAATAAAACACTATTTTTCATGCAAAAGAAATTGCGCCATAGTGATGTTCATTCCATAGACATAAAGATAATTTGAGGTTCAACATGAGTTTACGTTTAGGCGACATCGCACCCAACTTTCAACAGGCTTCGAGCGAAGGCGAAATCGATTTTTATCAATTTTTAGGCGATAGCTGGGGAGTACTATTTTCACATCCTGCTGACTACACGCCAGTATGTACCACCGAGCTTGGCTTTACCGCAAAACTCAAAGATGAATTTGAAAAACGTGGCGTAAAAGCCATTGCCCTCTCAGTCGATGATGTCGAGTCACATCAGGGTTGGATTAAAGACATCAATGCAACCCAAAACACCACGGTGAACTTCCCGATCATTGCCGACCAAGACCGTAAAGTGTCTGAGTTATATGGTTTTATCCATCCCAATGCCAGTGAAACATTAACGGTTCGCTCTTTAGTGATTATCGACCCAAACAAAAAAGTCCGTTTGATTATTACCTACCCTGCATCAACTGGTCGTAATTTCCATGAAATCTTACGCGTGATTGACTCACTGCAACTGACCGATCACTACAAAGTTGCAACTCCTGCGAACTGGCAACAAGGCGAAGATGTGGTGATTGTGCCATCACTCAAAGATGAAGCTGAAATCGCACAGCGCTTTCCGAAAGGTTATAAAGCAGTCACCCCGTATTTACGCCTGACTCCACAGCCTGAGCAAGGATAAAATACTCTACTCTTGCACTAGACAAGCGAAGCCCGAAGTTTTAACCGAGCAGCCCTATTGAAAACAAAAATGGGACACTGAGCTCCAAGCAATCCAAAGAGGAAACTAACCCATAAAAATACGTTCAGAGTCACCTTGTATGATCGTTTCAAACTCCAATGACGAGCCGAGTTTGAACTTTTGAAAGCCTGTCAATCGACAGGCTTTTTTCCGCTTAAAGCAGATACACATGACTCTTTAACAAAATCAAACTGTTAAAACTCACATCTTCCGCTATAACAATCAAAACAATACGATAAAAACGACTTTATGATTTATAACATTCACCATTTACATTGCGGCACCATGTGTCCAGTGTGTGCCCCTCTCTTTGGTCAAAAAGGTTTTCAAGCTAAGGTTGTGTGCCATTGTCTTTTGGTTGAAACAGATCAAGGGCTGGTGCTGATTGATACGGGCTTAGGCATACAGGACTATCTACACACCAAGCAGCGTTTGGGGCAGTTGGTGGCTCGAATTGGAAAAATTGAACAAAACTTAGAATTAACCGCAATTGCACAAATCCAAAAACTTGGCTTTAGCCCAAAGGATGTCAAACATATTTTGGTTTCACATCTGGATTTTGACCATGCGGGGGGTATTTCTGACTTTCCCAATGCAACCGTACATATTCTGTCTAACGAATATAATGCAGCACAAAACCTGAAATCATTTAAAAATAAAGCCCGTTATAAAACACAACAATTTCAGCAGCATCGCCATTGGCACTTTATTGAGCCGATCCACGGTGACGCATGGTTTAATTTGACTCAAGTGCAAGGGTTTGACTTATTTCATAATGAGATTCTTTTGATTCCACTGTTTGGGCATACTGAAGGTCACTGTGGCATTGCCATTAAAACCCAACAGGGTTGGACACTCTTCTGCGGGGATGCCTACTACTCCCACCTAGAACTCAATCCCCAAAACAGACTTCGCAGCTTAAATGCCTTGGAAGTATTTTTTGCCGAAGATAATGCACAGCGTTTAAGCAACCTGCATAAAATTCAACAATTGGCACAGTCGGAACCACGTATCGAAATCTTTTGCGCGCATGATCCGGTTGAACTTTCACACCATCAGAGCCTGATCCTATGACCAAATATCTTGTTATTCTTTCTCTGTGTATCAGTGTTTCTGGCTGTATGACTACGCCTGCGCTGCCCGAGACAGAGCGTCCACAACACTGGGGACAGTCTATCCAACCTGCGCATAATTTCTATCAAATCAGTGAAACTGTTTTTCGTAGTGAGCAACCCGATCAAGATTTAGTTCAGAGTTTAAAGGCGCAAGAAATTGATGTGATTATTAATTTACGCTCACGCAATCAAGACCTTAAAAAACTGTCCAACCAAGGGTTTGAACTGGTACATATCCCGATTCATACATGGGCGATTGACCGAGAAGACTTGTTAAAGGTGATGCAGCAAATTCAACATGCGGAGCAAAACCAGCAAAAAGTTTTACTGCATTGCTACCATGGCTCAGACCGTACAGGTGCGAGTGTAGCTATGTACCGCATTATCTTTCAAAACTGGCCTACCGCTGATGCCTTGGCTGAGATGAAATATGGCGGTTATGGTTTTCATCCGATTTGGCAAAATATCGAACCGTTATTTAGTCCCGAAAATATAAAATGGATTCAACAGCAACTGTTGAATCCATCTTAGTGAAGGCAATTAGGTTGAATCCGATCTTAGCGTTTGTCGAGTGGCACCCAGTCAATCACCCATGCGGACTTCATGCCGAGGCTCGCATCTGAAGTAATCTTCTTGCGGGCTGCATCGGCAGTATCACGGTCTTTGGATGGCCCCACCATAATCCGTACGCCTTTAGAGGTTGGACTTTTAGTGACCTTATAACCCTTGGCACGAAGCTTAGCAGCCAGTGCATCCGCATTGGCTTCATTGGCAGCCAATGCCACCTGTACCATCCATTGCTTATCGCCATGTTCAAGCAAATCACGCGCTTTCTCAGCTTCCGCCTTTTTCTTGGCTTCATCAGCTTTACGCTTTTCATCTGCCTTACGTTTGTCTTCCGCTTTTTTATCAGCATCTGCTTTACGTTCAGCTTCTTTTTTCGCTTCAGCCTTACGCTCATCTTCTGCTTTACGTTTAGCCTCTGCTTCTCGCTTAGCTTTATCTTCAAGTGCTTGCTTTTCTGCTAAGGCTTTTTGCTCAGCCAGTTTTTTTGCAGCCGCTGCTTTTTCAGCTTCAGTACGCGCTTGCAGCTTTTGCTGTTCCAACTTCTTTACTTCAGCCGCTTTGTCCGTAGCAATTCGCTGTTGCTTGGCTTTTTCATCTTCAACCAATTCTGGTGGAATGTTGTCCGAGCTTTGCTGTGCAGCATTACGGTGCGCATTCAACGCGGCATATTCTTCCGCTGCTTTACGTGCAGCATCTGCTTCGGCTTGCTGTTGCATTGCTAAAAATTCGGCCGCACGAGCTTCTTGTTCAGCAACCGATTTTTCACGTGCTACACGTTGTTGTTCCAGCAAACGCTTTTCTGTTTCGACATCAACCGTTAACGGCTGAAGTTGAACCAACTCACCTTCGGCATTACGTTGCACATTTTGTGTGACTAGCTCTGGTGTTTTAATATTATTTTGATGTATTTCTTCTTTGCCTTTAAGCAGTAATGCCGCCAAAAGGACACCACCACCTAATAAAACAACGCCACCCATCCAACGTTGTTTGCTATTCATTGACATTCTTCCAAATACTCCCATACCGCTTCTAAGGTATGAAATGAACCACATACCAAAATCAGCTGATTATTCTTTGTTTCGTCGAGCGCTGATTTAAAAGCCAATTTCACACTGTCAAAGTGCTGCACATGTTGCCCTTGCAGCGCTTGATCCAATTGTTCAATTGGAGCTGCACGCGGGACCGTTAATGCCGCAATTTTCCACGTTTGTATGGAGTCTTTCAATAACTCTGTGACAGATTTCACATCTTTATCTGCCAACATCGAGAAAACACTGACTACTTCAGTGTACTGTTTATTGTATTTTAGGAAATTTCGCAATTGATTTAATAAAAAAGCAACACCATGCGGGTTATGCCCTGCATCAAAAATCACTGTTTTGTTCTGTATTTGGCGAATTTCAAAACGACCTTGCAATTTTGCGTTTTGAATTCCTTCAGAAATAGCCACTTGAGTAACCGTTAAACCACTCAATAAAACAGCAGCAACGGCTGTTGAAATATTTTCAACAGCGAGTGCACCCTGCGGTAATTTTAAGGTTGTACCAGAGGATGCAAACATCCACGACTGACCATGCTCACTGCGTTGATAAAAATAGTCACGATTCACTGCATAAAGTTTTGCAGCACAAGCATCCGCTTTATCGATAATCGCTTGAGGGATTTGTTGTAAGCCGCCAAACACCACAGGAATATTGGGACGGATAATACCTGCCTTTTCAAAAGCAATCTTTTCAATGGTATCGCCCAACCAGTCGGTATGGTCTAAACCAATATTGGTAATCACCGCAACATCGGGTTCAATTACATTGACCACATCTAAGCGACCACCTAGACCCACTTCAAGCACCCAAACATCACATGCTTGGTCTTTAAAAATGACAAAAGCCGCGAGTGTAGTCGCCTCAAAAAACGAGAGGCTTAAATCACAATCACGGCGCGCTTGATCCACTTGTACAAAAGCATTGACCAAGCTTTGGTTATCGACCTCTACACCACGCAATTTAACCCGTTCATTAAAACGGTAAATATGTGGTGACTGATACAGTCCCACCTTATAGCCTTGCGCATTTAAAATGGCAGCCAGTGTGGTGGTGGTCGAACCTTTTCCATTGGTTCCCGCTACGGTTAAAACTTTAGCATCGGGACGCGTCACACCGAGCTTTTCAGCTACAGGAATGACCCGTTCCAATCCTAAATCAATCCCCGTAACGTGAACATGGCCCCAATAATCGAGCCATGTTTCTAAAGAGTCTGTTGCAAGTGGTGCTGTGTTCAAGACAAATTCATCAGTTTCGCGACAATACGATAAACTGTATCACGTAATGCGTGACGGTGAACAATTTGATCGATTACACCATGATCAAGCAAGTATTCCGCACGCTGGAACGGCTCTTCTAGCTTTTCACGTACCGTTTGTTCAATCACGCGTTTACCAGCAAAACCAATCATCGCTTTCGGCTCTGCAATATGTACATCACCGAGCATCGCTAAAGATGCCGTTACACCACCATAAACAGGATGCGTCAACACCACCAAATATGGCAGACCCGCGTCTTTCATTTTTTGGATGGCTGCTGATGTACGCGCCATTTGCATCAAAGACAACATGCCTTCTTGCATACGTGCACCGCCCGAAGCAGCAAAGCAAATCAGAGGTTGTTTGTCCGCAATGGCTTTTTCAGCCGCTTGCACAAAACGGTCACCAACAACCGTACCCATTGAACCACCCATGAAGTCAAATTCAAAGGCACAGGCAACCAAAGGAATACCTTTAAGTAAACCTTGCATCACCACCAAGGCTTCAGTTTCACCTGTTTTGGTCTGTGCTTCACTCATACGCGCTGGATATGGCTTTGAGTCGACAAATTTCAACGGATCTTTGGCTTTAAATTCTTGTCCCAACTCTGTTTGCACTTGGTCAAAGAACCAATTCAAACGATCACGGGCTTTCATACGCAAATGTTCATCACACTGAGGGCAAACATACGCGTTAAATGACATTGCAGTACGTGTAACAAGTGCATGGCACTCAGGGCATTCAATCGTTGGTTCTGTAAACGTCGCCTTGAGTGAGGTTTGCTCATCAGGTACTTGAATACCGGGTACACCACGTTCAGTCCATGGCGTCGATGGGCTTAGGATTTTCCCTGATTTAACATCTTGACTCATACTAACTCATCGAGCGCTGCTCGAAGCTCCTTGACTTTATTAACCGTTTCAACCACGGCTTGTTCTGGTGCTAAGCTTGCAAATTGCTTAACAAAAGCACTACCAACAATCACAGCATCAGCCACTCCGCCCATTGCTTTGGCAGATGTCGCATCACTGATCCCAAAACCAACACCGACAGGAATATCTGTTTCTGCTTTAATTTTCGCAATTCGGTTTGCAGCTTCAGCAACGTCTAAAGTTGCTGCACCTGTGACCCCTTTTAAAGACACGTAATAGATGAAACCACTCGCCTGTTTCACCACATGTTTAATGCGTTCGTCCGTTGAGGTTGGCGCTAGTAAAAAGATTTGATCCATATCAAATTGCTTCAATACAACATCAAGCTCTGCTGCTTCTTCTGGTGGTAAGTCCACCAGTAGAATGCCATCGACACCACATGCATGCGCAGTCGATACAAACTTTTCATAACCAATGACTTCAACTGGATTCAGATAACCCATCAATACGACTGGGGTCTCTTGATCCTTTTGACGGAACTCTTTGACCATATTCAAAGCGTCTAAGGTATTGGTGCCACCTGCCAATGCGCGTTCTGCAGCAAGGGCAATCACAGGACCATCTGCCATAGGGTCTGAAAATGGAAGACCGAGTTCAATCACATCTACACCCGCCTCAACCATCTGATGTAACAAAGGAACTGTTACCTGTGGATGAGGGTCACCAGCCATAACATAAGAAACCAAAGCTTTACGCTGTTGAGATTTAAGCTGTCCAAAACGAGTGGCTAAACGTGACATAGGGTTGTGCTTTCCTTAACTTGTTTAAAATTAAAACTACTGAGGAGTTGGCTTTGTAAAAATACAAGACGCTGCATTGTAACGCTATTTTTTACTCATTGAATAGAGCACATCGCGTTCGCGTTCCAATTCATTTTTCGTCAAATATTTTCAGAACAACCGTAAAGCACCATTTACTGATATTTCGCTTTTTTTCTCAATGATCAAAGATGCCTAATTTTAGGAAATACCAAAATGTCTAAGTTTTAGATAAACTTATTTTTATTTGCAAAAAAATGATAAAAATAGGTGGCTTAGCTTTTACATTTAAAGTTTTATGAAATAGCAAAACCTGCATTATACTACGCACATTCTTTCATTTCCCTATCTCCTATGACCACCGATAACTCAGGTTTCGTGCAAGCACGTGCGCTTGCGCTGTTACCGCTTATTGTTTTTTTAGCCATTTTCTTAGGCAGTGGTATTTACCATTCTGTGATTGGAACCGAGTTTGCGTTCTATCAAATGAAAGCACCTGTTGCGGCCATTCCTGCCATTATTTTGGCGGTATTGATTTATCGCGGTGAACTGAATCAAGGCATCGAAACCTTTCTGCGCGGTGCAAGTCACCCGAACCTTATCTTAATGTTCATGGTATTCATGCTGGCAGGTGCATTTGCCAGTACCACCAATGCCATTGGCAGTGTAGATGCCACAGTACAAATGGGCTTGTCTGCAATTCCACCCGCCTTTGTGTTACCGATGCTATTTATTATTTCAGCGTTCATTGCAACAGCAATGGGTACCTCAATGGGCACCATTGCGGCCTGTGCACCCATTGCCTTTGGTTTCTCTCAAGCCACTGATATTGCTGCAGTCTATGCCATAGGTGCGGTCGTGGGCGGTGCGATGTTTGGTGACAATCTTTCAATGATTTCGGATACCACCATTGCAGCCACCACTAGTCAAAACGTTCAGCTTCGAGACAAGTTTCGCGTTAATGTCTGGATTGCAGTACCTGCAGCTTTAGTCACGATCGCGATTTATTTCTTTAGCATTCACCAAACCGAAACCATTCAATCCAAAGACTTTAATCCTTGGCTGGTGTTGCCCTATGTCGTGGTATTTTTCCTCGCCTTCAGTCGTTTACACGTGCTTGCGGTACTTACAGTCGGTGTAGTGCTCTCTGGGGTGATGGGACTGATTACACAGCCAGAATTTACCGTCATTCAACTCAACACAGCCATCTATGATGGTTTTGTTGGTATGTTTGAAGTCGCTTTACTGTCGATGTTCTTGGGCGGTCTTTCGACCATTATGCAAAAAGAAGGTGGTCTCGACTGGCTTATTCAACGTATTTACAGCCTCACCCGTTTATTTAAAGTTGGTCGTGAGCGCGCAGGGGAAATCGGATTGAGCTTTTTAGTGGTGTTTTCCAACATTTTTGTGGCCAACAACACTGTAGCGATTATTTTATCGGGCGATATGGCGCGTGAAGTCGCGAAAGAATATGGCGTAGACCCAAAACGTGCAGCCGCTTTGCTCGACATCTTTTCATGTGTTGTACAAGGGCTTATTCCCTATGGTGCACAACTTCTATTGGCCTGCTCAATTGCAAAGCTTTCACCAGTTGAACTCATCGGCAGCATTTACTACTGTTGGATACTGGCAATCTTTGCCATCCTTGCAATTGCATTCCGTTTTCCACGACTGAAATCAGCCTGATCATTTCATACATTTCAGCGCCTTCCAAAAGGCGCTTTTTTTATGCCTGCTGTTATTTCAGTTGTCGTTTCAACTGTAATAAGGTCTGTCCACTGTGCTGTTTATAGGCACGCGCTAAAGCAGACTGTCCCGAATAGCCGAGTTGTAAGGCGATTTCAGTTAAACTCAAACCTTGTTGTAAGAGATATTCACATCGCTTCATGCGCTCTGACTCAAGTACTCGCTTAAATGAACTATCCCAGTCTTGTAACTGGCGTTGTAAGGTCCGCGTTGACAAGTGTAATTCATTAGCAATCTGTTCAATTTTAGGGGCTTCTGCATGCGCTTTAAGATAATCAGCCACGGCGCTATGAATCTGTTGCAATACGCTTTCATAACGAGGCTTGAGGGCAATTGCAACCTCTGCTTGTTTCAGTAAAAGCTGCGTTAAAGAAGGATCAGCAAAACCCGATTTTAAAGTCAAACTGTCCACATTCATCACATAGGCATAGCAGGCTTGATTAAAGCTCACTTCACAGCCATAAAATTTTTGATAATGATACTTTGCCATTTGGGCTGGATGCGCCATTTGGACTTTTAAGAACTGTAATTGATCGGGAAAAATTTTCTTGGCCAAATGCACAATGGATGCCATGGTCATTTCATTCAGTGAAGCATATTTCTCATTGAGAAAAGGCCAAGTCAGCCAAATCTCACTGCCCCTTTGCTGCATCTGCATGGGACTAACTTCAGCACCATCAATCACCAAACGACTAAAACGCATCACATAACTCAGTGCTTCAGCCACGCTATTACTGCGTGTGGCCATATAACCTAAAACACCAAAATGCTCAGGTTGAATAAATTTTGCCATCTCCATAATCAACTGAGGACAATCCAATTGTTCTCGCGTCAGTTGTAAAATCGTTTGAAAGAACGAAAATGGCGATTGGGTATCGATTGGCAGTTGTAATACATGCTCCAGATCATACTGATATTGCGCTAAAAAACCGAGTTGATGAAAATCAATTCCTTGCTCTAAGAGGTACATGTTCCAGAGCTGAAAATAACCATTGGGGATTTGTAATTCTTGCATGATAGCCCACCCACTATTTGACATGCGATATTTTCACATTGGCGTAAAATGTATAAAAAATGGCAATATCTGTCAAAACAAACTGCATTTTCTCCGACATACTGCAATCATCCAAGGCAAATGAAGTAAAACAAAATGAATGCCATTGTTACAGCCCCTATTGAACCAATTGTGCGAACTCAACTCAATTTTAAGCTTGATGAAGTGCCCCGTTTTTGGTTTGGCGGTGACCCATTTCGGACGCGTATGTTTGATGCACTCAGCCTCACTTTCCCCGATGGAGAACGCTATTTTATTCAAAGCGTGCGTTTGTTTCGGGACCAAATTACAGACCCAAGCTTAGCTGCACGTGTAAGCGATTTTATTAAGCAGGAAGCACAGCATGGCATTGCCCATGACAAAATGAATCAAGTCATGCGAGAACAAGGCATGCCAGTCGATCAGTTTATTCAGCGTTTAAATAAAATTTTTAAATTTGAACTGAGTAAACGCTCACCTCAGTACAACATTGCCATGACGGCTGCGGCAGAGCATTTAACTGCACTGATGGCCGAGACTTTTTATAGCCATAAAGCCACGTTGGCTGAGGCTCATCCTTATGTGCGTGCTTTATTTGCATGGCATGCCATTGAAGAAATGGAACACCGTGATGTGGCGTTTGATGTGATGAAACAAGTCGGACATGTACCCGAAACAACGCGTCTATTTGCATTGGCCTTTACCACGGTGATGATGTTTGGTTTCACTACCTATCGTGCAGATGTCATGCTCAAGCATGATGGCTTTAGCCGTATTCAACGCTTGCAAATGATGCGTAAAGGACTGCCCTGGTTCTTTGGGAAAAAAGGGATACTGTCTCGGATGCGTGGTCAATATCTCGATTGGTTTAAGAAAGACTTTCATCCCAATCAACATCCTGTGATTGCACAGTACGATGTTTGGATGGACACCCTAGCAGAAAGTCATGACCCAATTTTAGCAGGTGAAGCTTTTTGGCAAGCTGGGAAATAATTCAGTAAGCGCAACAAATATACACTTTGGATGAGTTTAGGTATCATACGCCCATCTTAAAACATGGGCATATGAAGTTGAATTTGTATGTCCAATTACATCCGAAGTTAAAAATGTCGTTTAAATTCAAACTCCGCGTTCTTGGTTATCTGATCATGGTCAATGCAGTGATTTCGATGCTCATTGCTTGCAGATATTTCCTGTATTTATCTGAGTTTCCAACAGATTTACTGGGATTCAGTTTCTTATTTACTGGAACATTCTCGCACATGACTGTGCTTGCGTCCCTGATTGGCTTGATCTTGATTCCGAGCTTATTTCTACCCAATACGCTACGTCATATTACGCAAGCAAGTATTGCTAGCTTGGCACTCATTGCACTGATCATAGATACCTTTGTTTATGCACAGTACCGTTTCCACATCAATACTGTCATGTTGGAACTGGTGATGTCAGGTCAGGTTGTGAGTTTCTCACTCTCAACATGGCTGATGGTCATTGCTGCGATTACCTGTATTTTTGCGGCACAATTTTACTTCATTCGATTCTTAGAGAAAAAATTACCCACGTTTTCATGGAGCATTGGTAAAAAGTTTACAGGCTTAGTGTTTGTCACGTTACTTTTAAGTAATGGTATCCATGTTTGGGCAGCGGCACATGTGTATCAGCCTGTGACCATGACACAACGCTATTTACCAATGTTTTATCCGATGACCTCGAATAAAACCATGAAAAAATACGGCTGGATTGATGAAGAAGCTTTAGAAAAACAAAAGGCTATGTCTTTAGAACGTAAAAGTGACCTGAATTATCCGCTGACGCCGATTGTTGGAGAAGCTCCAAAGCAACCCACCAATATTATGTTTATCGTGATTGATTCTTGGCGTGCAGATACATTTAATGCAGATAACTCACCAAACTTGTGGAGTTATGCGCAGAACGGAAAGATTTTTAATCAACACTATTCAACAGGAAATGCCACACGCACAGGTATTTTCGGCATGTTTTATGGTATTCCTGGTACTTACTGGCATGGCATGATTGTGAACCGCCAAAGTCCAGTATTTATTGACCGTTTGCAAGCACTGAATTATCAACTCGGTTTATTTGCTGCTGCCAAATTAACCAACCCTGAATTCCACGAAACCGCGTTTTCAAAAGTGCCAAATTTACGTATTGGTTCTTCTGGCAAAGTGGCGGGGGGTATAGATGAAGAACTAACGCAGGATTGGTTAAAGTGGTATGAAAAAAGAGATCGAAACAAACCGACCTTTTCATTTTTATTTTACGACTCCCCACACGGATACAGCTTCCCTAAAGACTATCCACACCAGTACAAACCTATGCTGGATGAGGTTAATTATCTCAAGTTAAGTAATGATTCTGATCGTTCATTAATGATGAATCGTTATAAAACCAGTGTGCACTACGTCGACAGCATTGTGAAACAGGTTTTAGATAAACTAAAAGAAACGGGTGATGCAGAAAACACATTGGTCATCATTACTGGCGACCACGGACAAGAGGTGAATGATAATCTTCAAAACTTCTGGGGACATAATGGTAACTTTACCGACCCTCAAGTCAAAGTTCCTTTTGCAATCATTGGTCCGAAGATTCAAGCTGATAAACTATGGAATAACCAAGTTTTAACTAGCCATCAAGATATTGTTCCAACTCTCATGAAGAACTATTTGGGTGTGACCACAAAAATTCACGACTATTCAGTGGGTGAAGATTTGTTGGGACCACAAATTCAACGTGATTGGATTTTAACCTCAAGCTATAGTAAATATGGCATTGTTACCCCTAAAAACATCTTAGAAGTGGGGGCTGTTGGGCAGTTCGAAATCTTAGATAAAAAGAATCAGCCAATGTCAGATCAAGAGCCAAACTATGCTCATGTTCAAGCAGCATTGGAGCAAATTAGTCGTTTTAATAAATAAAGGCAAAAGAAAAACCGGCATGATGTCGGTTTTTTATCACAGGTCTTTTTACCACTTTGCATAGTGCTGTTCGAGCAGCCCATATTCATTCAGCAATACAATCTCTTGATCACCCTGCTGAATTGTACCGCTAATCTTGGCTTGCCACTGACTAAACTGACTGCCCACGAGACGCAAATTTAGGTTTTCAAAACGGCGCCAACCTGTGGTCACGGTTAAATTTAAGCGTTCATCTAGAGAACGAATGCTCCAACGCCCTTCTTCTTTCATTTGGAACAGAACATCACTCACGTTGTAGAGCTTTCCATTCACCCACAGACAGTTTTCATTACCAAAACTTTCATTCACACCAGAGGCTAAGTTCAGACCAATACGTCTGCCCTCAGCATCCCAAAAACTACAAGAGAGCCAAAACCAAGCTGTTTCTGGCCGGAGGAAGCCACAGGTATCATCTAACGCAGCCAAAGTCCGCTCGTTAAACTGAATCATCTGCCCTGCTTTATTGGTAAAAAAACCCTCACAAGCTAAGGTGGTCAATTTCTGGGTATAAGTCCAGCCATTAATCCCTGTTGGACTACACATACTCAATGGATCAGTGCCTGCGCAGAAAATACGGGCACTCAGCTTAATTTCACCATACTTGGTGACTTGAACATAGCGCACCCCATTAGCATGCTGAATTTCAATTTGAAACGGTGAATTTGCAAACACACTTTGGTTATACAAAGGCTGTTCATCTAAAACGGTTTTACGCGCCAGAAAATTCACGGCGTTCCATTCAAGTACTTCATTTTTGAGATGATCGTAAATATAAACGAAACCATGCCCAGCCCAAGCAATATCAGCAATCGCTAAACCAATGGTGTAGTGTTCATGTTGAATGCTACAAAACTTAAATTTCTTATATTTCAGCTTTTTCCGCCATCCCGTAAGTACTTCACCATATGGGGTTTTATACTGATACTTATTTAAATCAATGGTTTTTGGAAGTTCGCTAAACCGACCATAATGGGGTTGTCCGTTGGACTGAATCAAATCCATTGATGCTTTATCCTTAAGCAAAAGTTAATTAATATCCCTAAGCCTATTATGCCTATAATTTTAAAGGTGAAAAGTCTTTAGTTTGTTTTTTCATCAAATTGTTCGCTAAACCTACTCTCTTTCATTTGAAGACACCACTTAAAAATTAAGAATGATCCAACCTTAATTTAACATCAGATATGTATTTTCCCAGATGTTTGCATCAAACTCAGCTTCAACCAAAACCACATAACGCCCATATACACAATCAATCGCAATACAGTCATCAACGTCTAAAACACGGTCAGTATGTTGCTTTTGCCATTTTTGATCAAAATATTGTTTGCCAAGTTGTTTAGCTTCCGCGGTATGCGGAGCAACGACGAGTACATAACGATGTAACTCCCCAAATTCACGTGCGTCATAACCACCTAAATTGATGAGCCACAGTTTTGCATCTGTGACTTGAGGCTGGGCATCACTAAACTGTATTTGGTATTTTTTCCCTCGACATTCAATACCATTCACTTGCGTCCAAGCATCAATATGTAAGCCTTTTTGTTCACCAAACCATGCATTTTTAAGTTGTGGGTAACTGTCTTCTAAACTGTCAGCGACTGCAAATACCACATCATGGACTTCGGTATTGGCGCGGGCATGGCGACCACCGAGCATAACCATAAATAGGTTGGGCATTCTATTTCCTTTCTTTTGAGATATTTTTTTATAGCTAACAGGCGTTGCACGTAAGCATCATTCATAATTGTTCGAGGTAAACTACCCTTCGAGAGACATGTTTTTGCAACTCCATTAATCACATGAAAGTATAGGACGAGTTTTGCGAATGACAATGCCTTTGGTTACTTTGGGCTTATCCAAAGTAACATTATGAACTCCTTACATTTGAGGTGTAAGCAGCAAGACTCCGTCAAAATGCAGATAACGCTACATGACCAGTAAGATAGATTTGACCAGAGCTTTCATTGGGAGGAAATATCTTACTTTTGTTTCAGCAAAAGTAACAAAACCATCTTGTTGAGCGGACATTACATCCCTGTAAAGCTACTCAACGGGCAACATCCATGTCGCCTTCACTTATTCATGTTTTTGATAAACGTCTATTTCAAAAAAATCGTGCTGAATTACTTCAGCACGATTTTCATATTGTATAATCTTCTCCACAGAGAGAAGCTTCACACCAAAGGAAAAATTACATCTCAACCATTTCTACGCCATCAATACGTGCCACAGTCATTAAGTCCTTATCACCACGGCCTGAAACAGTCGCAATAATAATTTGATCCTTAGACATGGTTGGCGCAAGTTTAGTCACATAGGCCATGGCATGAGAGCTTTCCAGTGCTGGAATAATCCCTTCAATATGGGTTAAATCACGGAAACCTTGTAAAGCCTCATTGTCATTGATTGGCACATAATCCACGCGGTGCATATCTTTTAAGAAACTATGCTCAGGGCCTACACCTGGATAATCTAAACCTGCTGAAATCGAATGGGTTTCAATGATCTGACCTTGTTCATCAGACATCAAATATGTACGGTTACCATGCAATACACCAACATGACCAGCATTTAACGGTGCAGAATGTTTGCCCGTTTCAATGCCATAACCTGCAGCTTCAACACCGTACATTTTCACATCAGCATCGTTTAAGAATGGGTAGAACAAGCCCATTGCATTTGAACCACCACCTACACATGCTACCAAGGCATCAGGTAAACGCCCTGCTTGTTCCTGAATTTGTTTGCGAGCTTCACGACCAATAATCGATTGGAAATCACGAACCAATTGAGGATATGGGTGCGGGCCTGCAACTGTACCAATCACATAGTAAGTTGAATCAACATTGGTCACCCAATCACGCATTGCTTCGTTCATGGCATCTTTCAATGTTTTAGAGCCACTTTCCACAGGCACAACGGTCGCACCGAGTAAACGCATACGATAGACATTCATGGCTTGACGTTTCACGTCTTCTGCACCCATGAATACCACACATTCAAGCCCTAAACGCGCTGCAATCGTAGCCGTTGCAACACCGTGCTGACCTGCGCCAGTTTCAGCAATAATTCGTTTTTTACCCGACAATTTTGCCAATAAAGCCTGACCAATCGTGTTGTTCACTTTATGTGAACCTGTATGATTGAGGTCTTCACGTTTTAAGTAAATTTGCGCACCACCCAATTCTTTCGACCATCGCTCAGCATAATATAAAGGACTAGGACGACCTACATAATAGGCGAGGTCACGGTCGAATTCTGCCAGAAACTGCTCATCATCTTTCATACGGAAATAGAGCTTTTCTAAGTCTTCTAATGCTGCCATTAGAGTTTCTGACACAAAACGTCCGCCATGGATACCAAAATGCCCACGTTCATCTGGGTATTGGGTATAGTCAATCACATTACTTTGCTGATCCACGATGGACTCCTTGCATGAAGTTTTCTATAAGTTGTTGGTCTTTTATACCTTTAGCGGATTCGACGCCTCCGCTGACATCTACAGCATAAGCCCCAGTCGTCTTTATAGCGTCTTCAACATTAGTTGGGGTTAAACCACCAGCTAAAATTAAAGGAATATCCAGTTTGGGGAATTGAGACCAGTCAAAACTGTGTCCTGTTCCCCCTTTCAGTTCAGGATGCCATGCATCTAAGAGCACTGCGCTTGCCCCTGCCTGTTGAAAGCGTTGAACTTCTGCTACTACATCCAGTTCAGGTCTCACTTGAATGGCTTTATACCAACGACGTCCCACTTGTGCCGCAATTGCCTGACAGTCTTCTGGTGTTTCATCACCATGAAACTGAATGATATCGAGCGCCACTTGTTTTAACACATCTGCAATGTCATCCGCAGTGGCATTCACAAAAAGCCCAACAGTTTGCACATAGGCAGGCACATGTCGAATCAATTCTTTAGCTTGAGCGGCACTGACATGGCGTGGACTAGGCGGGAAAAATACAAAACCAATTGCATCTGCCCCGGCATTGACCACAGCTTGAATATCTTGGCTACGGGTAATTCCACAAATTTTGGCACGGGTTCGCATAGGTTATGACTCTGGCTCAACCCTATTTATAGCTGATCTATAAATAACAGGGCGAATCATTGTAATGCAATTTTTTCACCTTGCGTAAAGTTCATCCTGAAAAATCTTTACATAGATTGTTTAATTCACATACAAACCTTATACTTCGCCCAAATGCAATAAGTCTAAGCACTATGCTTTAGGGAAGTTGGTGAGAGTCCAACACTGCCCCCGCAACGGTAAAACGAAACGTATATCTTTATAAGTGTTTGCACTTACATCACTGCACTCGTGTGGGAAGATGGATATACCAATATTGTTCGCAATATTTATATTTAAGTCCGGAGACCTGCTTATTGCGCCATTTAACTCAATCATTCACGGGGGGTGAATGTATGGAGCCAGCATGCCAAATTTATTTCAGCCTACAGCTTTAGTGGGCGCAATCGCTATTGCGATGGGTTTCTCCGTTTCTGCATCTGCACAAGACAGCATTAATGCATCTTTAGATACACTAGTTGTCACTGCAACACGTTCTGAAGAAAAGGTTAAAGACGTACCAGCGCGTATTTCTGTAATTGATGAAAAAACCATTGAACAGTCTCCAATTACAGATCTTCCAACTTTACTTACTAAAGAAGCAGGGCTAACTGTTAAGCAAGTCGGCGGCTACGGACAAACAGCATCAGTATATTTACGCGGAACCAATGCATCACATACTTTATTTCTACAAGATGGGATGCGCTCAAATATTGCAACTGTAGCTGGGACTAACATTCCCCTTTTTGATCTTTCGGATGTTAAACAAATTGAAATCCTTAAAGGCCCAGCATCAGTCCAATACGGTACTGATGCAATTGGGGGCGTGATTCAACTCATTTCTAAGATTCCAACAGAAAACTCAATATTCACAACGGTTGAAGCGGGTGAACGTAGTACCTATAAAACTATTTTAGGTGTTGATGTTGCAGAAGACGGTTTTTATGCTCAGCTCCGCGGTCAACGTTTTGAAACTGATGGTGATCAAATTATTGCCAATGATGACCGTAAAGCAGGCTTTGACCAAAAAGGCTATAGCGCGAAAGTTGGCGTAGAAAAAGAAGCTTATGGTCTTTCTGCTGAAGTTAAAGAAAATAAAGGAACGGGCGATTATTTTTCCTTCGGCGCTCCTAAAGCTTATGATTTTCTTAACCGCCTATACAATGTCCAAGGCCACTTAAACTTTAGCGATAGCCTAACTTGGAATACGCGTCTTTCTCAATTTGAAGACCAATATGAAGTAGTAAAAGGCTCATATCCGTCTATTGTAAATACTGAGCAGCAAGAAATTGATTCCAACTTAAAATGGCAATTCACCCAACACCAAAACATACTCGTTGGTGTTGAATACAATAAAACTGAAGCAGAGAAAGTTGCAGCTTATGTAGGTGATGAAGGCTTTAAATCAGACAATGAAACTATTGGCTATTACATACAACACCAGTTTAAAAATGACTTATTCTCAACCCAAGCAGGTGTTCGTGTAGAAGATAATCAGCAGTTTGGAACACACACAGTTGGTCAACTCGCTGCTCGCTACTTTGCCACACCAAAGACAAGTTTTTATACCAACGTAGGTACAGCGTTTAGAGCACCTGTTGTAGGCCAAATTATTTCTGAACCATCATGGTGGGGCGGTAACCCAGACTTAAAACCAGAAGAAAGTATTTCTTATGAACTAGGTTTTGATCATTCCCTTAATTACGGTATTCAACTGTATGGTTCTGTTTATCAAACCAAAGTCGATAACCTCATGGTATCTGATGCCTCTACAGGATTTAAGTTTTATAATCTGAAGAAAGCAACGTTCACTGGATCCGAGCTTGGTTTAAAGTGGAAACAGGATAGCTTATTTGCAAATGCAGAATATGCTTATGTACAACCAAAAAATGATGATACTGACGAAGATGCCCCAAACCGTCCACGTCAAAACTTTACATTATCTGCTGGTTGGGATAATGGCGTTTATGGCTTTACAACTTCTTTAGTTGCTAAAGGTCCATCTAAAGATGTTCAAGAGATTCCTGGATATGCAACGATTGATATGAATGCTTATTGGCAAATTAATCCACACGTCAAAGTTTTCTCAAACATTCATAACCTCGGTGATACAACTTATAAAGCAGCATGGAATAACGAAGTTAGTTCTTACTACCTTGCAAGCGGCCGTCTAGCTACCGCAGGAGTCACTTTCCGTTATTAATTTAATCTAAAGACTCAAAAAACAATTTAAAACAGCGCAGTTTATGGATAATGTTTTGACCGGCATTATCCTTTTTTTCATTCTTTAGGCAGGACAAATTATGGGCCACCGTTTAAGTAAAATTTATACCCGTACTGGCGACTCAGGCACCACAGGTCTGGGTGATGGATCACGTGTCACTAAAGATGATCTAAGAATTACCGCACTTGGTGATGTGGATGAACTTAATTCAACAATTGGCGTACTTCGTGCTCAAATTACCGCAAGTCAAATCACGGACAAAGCCACATGGGATAAAAGCTTAAGCCTCATTCAACATTGGCTGTTCGATTTAGGTGGTGAAGTGTGCATTCCCAACTATCATTTGCTCCAACCTGTTTGTATTGAGTTTCTTGAACAAGAAATTGACCGCATGAATGAAGACTTACCCATGCTGAAAGAATTTATCTTACCTTCGGGTTCTTTAGCATGTAGCTATGCACATCAAGCACGAGCGGTATGTCGCCGAGCTGAACGTAGCTTAATGTCAGTACACACGCGTGATCAAAATATTCAAAACACCGCACTACAGTTACTCAACCGCTTATCGGATTGGCTTTTTGTTGCATCGCGTGCTTTACAACGCGCTGAAGGTGGCTCAGAAGTGCTTTGGCAAAAAAATATCAATGAAACTATTTAAACGTTTCTAAGTTTTAGAACGAAATAGATCTTTTCGGAGTCTTGCAGTGATCAATTCACTGCAAGACTTTTTGATGTTACTTTTCTTTTGGGCAAAGCAATCAAAACCATTTTTCCAATCGTAAAACTCGTCAAATGCCTTTTCTTATCTTGAATATCACAGAAGCCTTTCATTCAAATTCAGTTCTGCCTCAAACCATTACGAATCGCATTTACTCATATCTGATATTTCCACCTTAGAATCTATCCCAATCAAATATTTTTAGCGCTACAATCACTCAAAAGACGTATATAGCTCAGGTTCAATATGAGAATCATCGGACATCGTGGTGCACGTGGCGAAGCCCCAGAAAATACACTCGGCGGTTTTCAATATATTCATGATCTGGGCATACGTGCGGTTGAGTTTGATGTTCGTCAGCTCAAAGACCATGAGCTGATCATTATGCATGATGACAACATGCTTCGGACCACCGGTATCGACCAAGCGCTCTACCCATTAAGCAGCACACAACTCGATAGCTATAACCAAGCACATATTTGGCTAGACTGGGAAAAGCAAAGTACCCCAACACTACGACAAGCACTCCAGATTATGCAGGACTTTGAACATCTTGAAGTTGAAGTCAAAGCTGTAGAAACACACGCTGAAGCGGAACGACTAACACAACATCTCACACAGCAACTTAGAGGCTTTGAACACAGTGCGGTCATTACTAGTTTTGATCTTAAAATCCTACAAGCACTCCAAGATCAACACTCAACATTTAAACGTGGCTTATTGATTGAAGACGATATTCAACATCTTGCGATTGAACAAGCGCTCAAATACGACTGTTGCCAAATCGGCTGGATGAACCAACTGGCAACCGATGACTTGTTAAAAGCCACACAACAAGCGAATTTAGCCATTAGTGTTTGGACAGTGAATGACATCGAGCGAGCTAAACATTTACGTGACTTTGGCATTGATGGATTAATTACCGATTTTCCTAAAATGATGCTACAACATTTGGCAGATGAGCATTGAACAATGCCAAAGATTGACTTGAGTTTTACATGAGCAGTGGCACTGAAAATATTGATTTTCCATATTGATCGCTCTGCTACGATAAAGCTTAGAAATGCTTCGATAATTTCGATATCTAAACATTCGTATTCTGTTACTGTTTAGTACAATACATCTGTACAATAATGCTAGTGAACCAAGGTTCGCTCATGCTAATATGCTGTAGCTTAATCCATGCAAAAAGTAATGGATTGACCTTCCATTTATACCTCCCAAGGTTTCAGGAGTGCTGTTGGAGATGAATGCTCCCCTACCCAAAGCCCCATTTAACTGGGTTGCAATTTTTGCATTGGTTTTTCTTCCCATTGTGGCTGTGATTGCAATTCCCTTATATGCCTTTCAGCATGATTTCAGCTTAGCCGCTTGGATCAGTATGTTTGTATTACTGGGTGTTAGTAGCTTAGGTATTACCGCTGGCTATCACCGCTTATGGGCACACCGTGCTTATGAAGCAAGCTTACCTTTAAAAATCATTTTGATGATTATGGGTACCTTTGCCGTGCAAAACAGTATTTTATACTGGGGTTCAGGTCACCGTACCCATCACCGCCATGTCGATGATATCGAGAAAGATCCGTACTCGATTAACAATGGTTTTTGGTATGCGCACATGGGGTGGATGCTTCGTGACTATCCATCAGCAGAACCTGATTTTAAAAATGCACCCGATTTGCTCAATGACAAATTGGTGATGTTCCAACACAAATACTATGTTCCTTTAGTGATCATCGTCCACATGGGTATTTTATTACCGATTGGTTGGGCTGTAGGCGACTTATGGGGCGTGTTATTGTTGGGCGGATTAATGCGTTTAATCCTCAGCCACCACGTCACGTTCTTCATTAACTCTTTATGCCACATGTGGGGCAAACGTCCATATACAGACGAAAATACCGCACGTGACAACTTCTGGTTAGCCATTGCCACTTGGGGTGAGGGTTATCATAACTACCACCACATTTTCCAATACGACTATCGTAACGGTGTGAAATGGTGGCAATATGATCCAACCAAATGGTTGATTTGGTCATGCTCAAAACTGGGTTTAGCTAAAAACTTACGTCGTATTCCGAGCTTTAATATTAAAAAAGCTGAACTTGCGATGAAGTTTAAATACGCTGAACAAGACTTAGAAGTTCATGGTCTAAATGTCAGTGATGACATTAGTTCCGCGAAAGCTCGTATTGCACAAGAGTATGATGCATTCACCCAAACCTTGAATGACTGGGCAAAATTGAAAGAACAAGAAATTCAAGCCAAGAAAACAGCAGTGGCTGAAAAAATCCATCAAATGGATGAGAAGCTCAAAATTGAGTTTCAGTTAGTCGAACAGCGCTTAGGTCATCATCGTCAAACCTTGACCACACTGATGCGCAGCATTAAAAAAGCCCCTGTTTCTCAGTAATTAATTATCTGATTCACCATTCCAAAAAAAGCTCCGCAAGGGGCTTTTTTTAGCAGTTCATAAAGGATAACAACATGGATATTAAGAATATTCCTTTCGGTCTCACCAACTAGGCCGAGATACCAACCACCCGCCATACAGGTGATCAGGGTTCTGCCCTATGGCGTACTCAGCAATTTGACGCGATTCGCGTGCGTATGGTGGAGTATTCTGAGAACTATATGGCCCTTGTGTATAAATAAAGCAGTGCTTGATTTATCCTCATGGTGTTCTAAAGGACATATCCTGTCGTTCTTAGAAGGCGAACTACACACGGAACTAGATGATGGTCGAACTTTTACCCTCACGGCTGGCATGAGTTACCAAGTTGCAGATCAAGCTAAAGCTCATCGCTCGTCCACCTCAAAGCGTGCCAAGCTGTTTATAGTTGACTAAAACAGTTGGATATATGTCTTAACACTAAAACTTTGCTATATTGATGGGGTCATGGCTTATCCCTTGTGATCCTTCACTATGCAGTTCAATTCACGCTACTCCCTCCTTCCTTCAAAACTTTATCACCATCAACAGCCCTTGCCACTAAAAGGGGCAAAAGCAGGTCATTTCAATGCCGCTTTAGCAGAACAGTTGCAATGGTCTGAAGCCGACAAACAGTCTTGGATAGAGATTTGTAGCGGACAAAAAACCTTTAGTGAATTTGAACCATTGGCAATGGTCTATGCTGGGCATCAATTTGGTCAGTGGGCAGGACAGCTCGGTGATGGTCGAGGTTTATTGATTGTGCAAATTCTCGATCAACATGGGCAAACCGTTGACCTGCATTTAAAGGGCGCAGGTTCTACTCCTTATTCGCGTATGGGAGATGGTCGTGCGGTACTTCGCTCCGTCATTCGTGAGTATTTGGCTGGACATGCGCTGAATAATTTAGGCGTCGCATCGAGTAATGCCGTAGGCTTTACCTCGTCGGCTCAAGGCGTGCAACGGGAGAAATTGGAACTCGGTGCAATGATGTTACGTACATCGGACTGTCATATTCGCTTGGGGCATTTTGAGTGGATTAATCAGTATCAACCTGACTTACTTGACGAATTTAGCCAGAAATGCATCGAATGGCATTACCCCGAGTGTTTAGATGCGGAACAACCTGTTTTGGCATTTGCAACCCAAGTGATTCAACGGACTGCGGTAATGATTGCCAAATGGCAACTGGTCGGCTTCGCACATGGAGTAATGAATACCGATAATTTAAACATTACAGGTTCAACCCTCGATTTTGGCCCTTATGGCTTTATGGAACGCTTCCGTCCGAATTGGATTAACAATCACTCTGACTATCAAGGCCGCTATACCTATCAGCAGCAGCCGAGCATTGGACACTGGAACTTATGGACATGGTTGAATAACCTCATTCCGCTTTGTCCGCAAGACTATGACAAAGAACAATGGAAGCAAGATCTTGCCGATTGCCTAGAGCACTATGAACCCACGTTCTTGGAGCACTACAAACTAGGTTTAAGTCAGAAAATGGGCTTACCTCATTTCCACACGGACAGTTTTGACTGTGCCATGACTTTCTTACGGATTCTACAAACTGAACAGCTCGACTACACACAAAGCTTTACGCGTTTGCAAGAGCAGCAATATGAAATGATTAAAGATGACTGCCTTGACCGTCGTCAGTTTGAAAGTTTCCTCGCTCAGTATGAACAAATTCGTGCAAATCAAGACACGGCAGAACTCAATGCAGCCATGCAACAAGCCAACCCTGTTTATATCCTACGCAATCACATGGCGCAAAAAGCGATTGAGCTGGCTGAGCGGAATGATTTCTCAGAAGTCGAACGCTTATTTGACCTGCTTAGCCAACCGTTTGAGCGGAATGTCGCACTAGAGAAAGCGGAAGATTTAGCACCTTTGCCAACGGATGTTCCTGAGGTAATGGTGAGTTGTTCATCTTAAGCGTTTGGCTTAAACTGTGGATAAATTAAACAATATCCACAGGGCTTCGCCCACTGAGTGATGATCACCATGTCCTTACACCTTATTGCTGCAAAAGCTGCACTTGCCCTGCCAGAAGTGACGTGTAGTCAGCCCTTTGGTGAAGGCTGTGATGTATATAAAGTCATGGATAAAATGTTTTTACTCAATTCATCATTAAGTGGGGCAGCTTTAAGTAACTTAAAAGTTATGCCTGACCACGGCACGATGCTACGTGATATTTATTCGTATATTCATGCAGGATGGCATATGAATAAAAAGCATTGGATTTCAATTTATGAGGATGAAAACTTAGATCCTGATTTAGTCATTGATCTGGTACATAGCTCTTATGAGCTCGTGGTATCCAAGCTGAATAAACGACAAAGACAGCGAATCGCTGCGCTTCAAGCCATCACCTAAATATGTATTGAGTGAAAAAGATTGTTAATTATTCCTATTACATGTTCTAAAGCACAACCCTATCACTGTATCAAACAGATCATCGGTTTGAACGCATATTGTCTCGGCTAAACAGTTTTTCGACGTTTTCTACGTATTGCCCATTTGAACCCAAATTTTGAAACGAAAAGTGAAATGAGGCATTCATAGATCATAAAAAAAGCCCGACATCCTGTCGAGCTTTTTCGTATTGGTTAGCTAGGTATAACTCCTGTCGTACCTCACATCCTAGTATTGAACTTATCATTTTTGTTTTATGTTTTGGAACTTCCTGTTCTCTATGACTGCATCATATAAAAAATCTTGGGACTGACCTAGACGCAATCGACTTGAATAGTTGTAAGCCAAAACGTACATGGAAAAATAAGCTTAATTAGACTTACCCCCAAAATTATCCGCAGAAATTGTGGATAGTTTTCAGGATAACCGAAGCTAAACCTGACTCCTTAAAGTTAATTTTTGAGTACTTTAAAAGCAACTTTATAGCCCACTGCTTCAATCTGTCGGAAATACAAGCACTCTTTTCTCAATTTTGCCTATTTAATTATCTATACATATCAATCCGAAAAGTTGAAGTATGAGAGTAGCTCACTCTCCACCCAAGTTAATCAGCAGGTCATGCCAAACCTCAGATAAAGACCCATTGAGAATCAGTAAAATCTTGTTCATTTTCATATTCAGTTGCTGATTTGAATATCGACTCATCGACTTTGTCTAAAACAAACGTAAAAGTAAAAAGACAAATTAAAACATTATTTTAGATACTTATAATTCACCCATGAACCAGAACCCTAAATGATCAAAAACCCAATAAAAAAAGGACTCAATATGAGTCCTTTTCAACATCATCACTTGCGCTTTAGCTCTTCTTCGCCTTCAATGTTTTAAATAACACAAATAACACGAGGATCCACACAGGAAGCATCAACACGGAAAGCATAAAACCTTGATTCCACATGATATATAAAATCATCAGCATAAACACTAAAACAAAATAATTGCTAAACGGTGCAAATAACGCTGGAAACTTAGTTTGAATGCCCTGCTTTTTGATACTCTGTCTAAATTTAAGATGGATCAAACTGATCATCATCCAATTCAACACCGCAGCACTGACCACAATATAAATCAGATAACTGAGCGCTTTTTCAGGCAAAAAGTAATTCAACAGCACGCAACCAAAAATCAGTAATGCTGAAAATAAAACAGCCGCAATCGGTGTCCCTTGTCGATTAACCTGCTTAAAAACTTGCGGGGCATTACCCTGTTCGGCCAGACCTAATAGCATGCGACTATTGGCATACATCCCACTATTACAAACAGAAACCGATGCCGTCAGAATAATAAAATTGAGTAAATGCGCTGCCCAATCAATGCCTATTTGCTTAAAAATCAGTACGAATGGGCTTTTATCTAAGCCCCCCAAATCCAATTGATTCCAAGTCACCAGAGACAAAAGAATCGCCAGCGAGCAAATATAGAATAGGAAAACCCGAATCACCGTTTGATTGACGGCTTTTGGAATGTTCTTTTCAGGATCTTCGGTTTCCGCAGCCGCCATACTGATCAGCTCAATGCCACCAAAGGCAAACATCATAAAGGCCAGCATATAAAACAAGCCTTCAAAGCCATGTGGGAAAAACCCGCCATGTGCCCATAAGTTCGTGACAGATGCGGTTGAAGCGACATCAGCCGTCAACAACAGGTAAACCCCGAAAATGATCATGGCGATAATCGCCACAACTTTAATCATCGACAGCCAAAACTCAGACTCCGCATACAGTTTGACATTGGCAAGATTGGCCAGTGTGATCACCACAAAAAACACCAGCACCGAGACCCACGCAGGAATATGTGGCCACCAGTAATTCACATATTTACCAATCGCGGTCAGCTCAGTCATCACCACTAAGATGTACAGCACCCAGTAGTTCCAGCCCGTTAAAAAGCCTGAAAACCGCCCCCAATATTTAAAGGCAAAGTAGCTGAATGAACCCGTCACTGGCTCATGCACAATCATTTCACCGAGCTGACGCATAATTAAAAATGCAATCAAACCGCCAATCATATAACCCAAAATAATCGATGGGCCAGCAGATTCAATAATATGTGCTGAACCTAAGAACAGCCCTGTGCCAATTGCACCACCCATGGCGATCAACTGGATATGGCGGTTCTTTAAACGGCGCTGAAGTTTAGGCGTCTCGCTGCTCAAAACACATGCTCATCTGATAAAAAAATGAATTGTACCGCTTGCACAAGCGATCAACCAGTCTTGCCCTTTAAAATCGCAGATTACTCGGTTTCATTTCACCAGTTGGAGATTTAAGTGAACTGCTGATTTTGATTGCCGCTTTGACTCCATCCCATAAAAAAGCGGATAGCCCAAGGCTTATCCGCTTCCTCTATCGTTCAGAAAACTGAATTAATCTTCAGGATATTCAAAACGGTAGCCTACCCCATATACCGCCTGAACCCATTCATGACGGTTGCCTGTTTCAGCTGCATCCGAAATCTTACGACGTAAGTTCTTAATATGGCTATCAATCACACGGTCAGCTACTTCAAAGCTGTCTGGGTTGATATGATCCAGTAGCTGTGCACGTGAATAGACTTGACCCACATGCTCTAAAAACAACTCCAGTAAACGAAACTCGGTCGGCGTTAAGTTTAAAGGCTTTTGTTGATACCAAATGCGTTGTTGCGCTTTATCCATACGGAACAAAGACTGATCTTCAGGCTCAGCTTTACGCTCTAAACGACGTAACACGGCTTGGACACGCGCAACCAGTTCTTTCGGGCTAAAGGGTTTACACACATAGTCGTCTGCCCCCATGTTCAAGCCAAGCACACGGTCGATTTCTTCCGTACGTGCAGTGACCATAATAATCGGCAAATCCGACTGTTCACGGACTTTACGGCAAATGGTCAAGCCATCCATACGAGGCACCATTAAGTCTAAAATCATCAGACTCGGTTTACGCTGCGTAAAGCTATCGTAAGCTTCCTGACCATCATGAAACATACTGACTTCAAAACCCGCTGCTTCAAGATAATCGCGGACCAATTGTGCAAGTTCTACTTCATCTTCAACCAGCATAATATGTTTCATACATACTTCCTTTTGTGTTTCATTTTTTTGGGAACGTTAACTTGCAACGTAAACCACCCAAAGGCGAATGATCAAAATTCAATTCGCCGCCCAAAGCTTGTGCCAGTTTAGCCGATAAAGCCAAACCTAAACCTGTACCACCTGTGCTCCGCGTACGCGAGTCATCGACTCGATAGAAACGCTCACCGAGTCGTGCCAGTTGCTCATCAGTTAAACCATATGGACTGTCATCGACATAGACTGTCCAATCTGTTGCAGACTGTTCCGTATGAACTCGAACCTGACCACCTGCTTCGGTATAACGAATGCTATTACCCAACAAATTGACCATGATTTGCTTAAAGCGGTCAATATCAAGTTGTAACTCGGCGCCCTCACCTTCGACACTGATGCTTAAATGGGCCTGTTCAAATTTGGGCTTAAAGTTTTCCACTTCTTGCTCAATCACCGCCCACGGGTTCACGGTTGCAAAGTAACAGTTTAATTGCTGTGCTTCCGCTTGTGCCAAATCGGCCAAATCATGCGTGAGTTTTTTCAAACTGGTGACTTGGCGTAACATCGATTCAAAATGCTCAGGCGTTGGCTTTCGAATACCGTCTTGCATAGCTTCGATCTGCGCTTGTAAAACTGCTAGCGGTGTATTCAACTCGTGTGAAGTATCTGACACCCACTGACGACGTGAAATTTCATGCTGATCTAAAATCACCGCCAGTTGGTTCAGTTCATTGGATAAATCACCCAGCTCATCGTTTCGATTCACTTTAACTTGATGCTGAAAATTACCCTTCGTTAATTCACGCGTACCATTCAACAAGCGTTGAATCGGTGTCTTAAAATAAGTCGCAAGTAACAACGCAGCAATTAAACTGGCAAAAACGGTTAAACCATAGACCAGTAATAAATAACGTTTTTGATTACTAAAGAAATTGATACTCAATGCATCATCTTGATCGAGGACTGGTTTCAGCCCCAAGTACCCCACCACTTGGTTATTCACCACAATAGGACGGAAAGAAACTTGATCATCCGAGGGTTCACCGACCACAAACTGACGCTGCGTATCGTATAAAGATAAACGCGAGCTAAGGCCTAAACGGTCAGGCGTGGAAATAAACTGTTTTTTGCCTGTGTTTTGTTTGCTCTCTTGTTCAATCTCTTCTTTTTTACGATCTGGACGGAAAACATTTTGATTGGCGCTGAGCGGGAACTTTAAACCTTCAAAGGGTTGAAACTCCGAAGGTAAGTTTTCCTCCAAAGCTTGCAGTTCTTGTTCGGTTAAAATCTGTTTTTCATGTTTGACTTCAGTGGTAGAGACATCACTGAGTAAGGTTTTGGTATTCTCTTTAAAATAACGCTGTTGCAAAGCAATGTCGTACTGGCGACGTAACCACCAACGAGAGAGACGGTCATAATCATCTGGCGCAGCATGTCCTTCAATCTGCAAAATTTGCGCTTGAATGGCATTGCCCCAGTCATGATAAGTGCTATAAACGCCTGCCAAGTTATCAATCAGATGATCGAGCTTTTGCATTTCCACGTCCGCCACATATTTGGCAAAATTCTTTTGCATCGTCCAATGCAACACACCTAAACTCACCGTGGTAATCACCAAAGTGGTCAGCAATACAGTGAGGAATAAGCGTAAAGCAATCGGTACGCGGCGAATCTTCAAAAGCAATCTCTCGGTCGTTCTTTTGCCTTGTTATTGTATAGAACACTGCATCAAAAAACTCTCCATTGTTTCTACATCTTTATTATTTAATCTTTAATCATCCAAAATCACATGCTCTTGTATGGGGGAATTGTAGAATGAATAAGATGACAAAAATTGCTTTAGCCACTGCCAGCGTTTTATCTGTAGGTGCGTTGACTGCCTGTCAATCCACCCAAGCACCAAAAGATATGGAGCAGTCGCAACATATGCATGGTCATTATCAAAAAGACCGTCACATGACACCTGAACAACGCGAACAGTTTGAAAAAATGCGTACTGAACGCAAACAGGTCATGCAAGACATTAAAAAAGCCTGCGATGGCAAAGCGGTGGGTTCAGCAGTCCAAATTAAAGCAGGTGAACAAACACTAGAAGGCACATGTGCGATTTCGTTTAAACCGAACCGTGATGAAATGAAACGTGGTGAACATCGACCAATGCATGGTGATCAAGCCGATCGTGGTGAATTCCGTGGCATGCATATGCAACGCGGCGAACCACTAACCGATGCGAAACGTGCTGAGTTAACCCAGCAATACGATCAACGTTTAGCTGAACATCAAGCGCGTCAACAAGCTGCGGCCAAAGCCTGCCAAGGTCAAACCAATGGTAAAGCCG
Source organism: Acinetobacter sp. P1332 (assembly GCF_044057475.1). Taxonomy (NCBI): domain Bacteria; kingdom Pseudomonadati; phylum Pseudomonadota; class Gammaproteobacteria; order Moraxellales; family Moraxellaceae; genus Acinetobacter; species Acinetobacter sp. P1332. The sequence continues at coordinate 583,849 of NZ_CP171157.1, read as the reverse complement.
TGCAGTTAAAAATTGGCACACAAACAGTAGATGGCAAGTGTATGGTTCACTTCCAGCCTAAAGCCCCTGTTTCAGCACCGAATAAGGCCGCTTAAACCACTCTAAAAAGCATAAATAGATAAAAAAGGCGCTAATTGCGCCTTTTTTATTGGACATAACTTTTTACGCTTTTTGACTATTTATGTCATGCTAGAACAGCCAAAACTGTTTACACTCAACCCACTTAGCGATTTTAAATAATATTTATTTGACTTTACAGTCACCAAGAAAAGCCCCTGAAACGCTTGTACCAAATTAGAAGATGTTGCACGATTGAACCATTCCAACACGTGTCAATGAAGACACGTTTTCATGTTTATTAGGATTATAAGCTGGTTAAACCAGTATTGAGGAAACCGAGATGCCACAATACAAAGCGCCCTTACGTGATATGCAATTTGTACTGCATGAGTTACTTAACGCAGAAGAACATTACTCTAAATTGCCTGCATTTCAGGAAACTGTAAACCGTGAATTGGTTGACCAATATTTAGAAGCTGCTGCAGACTTCTGTGAAAATGAATTATCTCCAATTAACCAAAGCGGTGACTTAGAAGGTTGTACGTGGAACGATGGTGTGGTCACAACACCAGCGGGCTTCAAAGAAGCGTATCAAAAATATATCGAACTGGGTTTCCCATCATTGTCGGCTGAAGAGCAATACGGCGGTCAAGGCCTTCCTGTATCTTTAGGTAACGTGATTTCTGAAATGGTGGGTACTGCGAACTGGGCATGGGGAATGTATCCTGGCCTTTCTCACGGTGCAGTACGTACCCTAGAACATCATGGTTCAGACGAACAAAAATCCACCTACCTACCTAACTTGGTTTCAGGTGTTTGGACCGGCACCATGTGTCTTACTGAATCACATGCAGGTTCTGATTTAGGTATCATTCGCACCAAAGCTGAGCCTCAAGCAGACGGTAGCTATGCAATCTCTGGCGAGAAAATCTTTATCTCTGCTGGTGAACATGACATGGCAGAGAATATCGTGCACATCGTATTGGCACGTTTACCAGGCGCACCTAAAGGCACCAAAGGTATTTCTTTATTTATCGTACCAAAGTTCAATGTAAATGCAGATGGCTCTTTAGGCGAGCGTAACGCAGTTCGTTGTGGTTCAATCGAACACAAAATGGGGATTCATGGTAACGCAACTTGCGTCATCAACTTTGATAACGCGAAAGGTTTCTTGATTGGTCCTGAAAACCGTGGTTTAAACTGCATGTTCACTTTCATGAACACTGCACGTATTGGTACTGCTGTACAAGGTCTTTCAGCCTCTGAAGGTGCATTCCAAGGTGCTTTGACTTATGCCAAAGATCGCTTAGCGATGCGTTCACTTTCTGGCCCTAAAGCCCCTGAAAAAGAAGCAGATCCAATCATTGTGCACCCTGCGGTACGTAACATGCTCTTGACGCAGAAAGCATTTGCAGAAGGTGGTCGCGCACTAGTGTATCTGTTGTGTCTACACGCAGATATCGTTGAACAAGGTGCAACTGAAGAAGAACGCAAATCTTCTGACAATATCTTGTCTCTTTTAACCCCAATTGCAAAAGCGTTCTTAACTGAAACAGGTTCAGAGTCAGCAAAACACGGTATTCAAGTATTGGGTGGTCATGGTTTCATTTCTGAATACGGTATGGAACAAATTGCACGAGATACACGTATCTCTACCATTTATGAAGGAACCACTGAGATTCAAGCACTTGACCTTTTAGGCCGTAAAGTGTTGGGTACACAAGGTGCAATGTTGAAAGACTTCACCAAAATCATCCATAAGTTTGTTGAAGCAAACAAAGACAATGCTGCAATAAAAGAGTTTGTTGAACCTCTTGCTGCTCTAAACAAAGAGTGGGGCGACTTAACCATGCAAATTGGTATGCGCGCAATGCAAAACCCTGATGAAGTGGGTGCAGCTGCAGTTGATTACATGTATTTCTCTGGCTATGTAACGCTTGCTTACCTATGGGCACGTATGGCTTTGGTTGCACAAGACAAGCTTGCAGCGGGCAGCAGTGATGTAGACTTCTACAACGCGAAAGTAACGACAGCGCGCTTCTACTTTAAGAAGATTCTGCCACGTGTTCGTTCACATGTAGATGTGATTGCAGGCGGCGTAGAACCGTTACTTGCATTAGATGCAGAACACTTTGCATTCTAATCTGAATCTCTAAATGATATTCAAAATGTTGTACTCTTGAGTACAGAAATGAAAAAGGACGGTCATAGCTTTGATGGTCCTTTTTCTTTATAAATAAAGCGTTATTTCCCTTGGGTCATCTAACAACCTCTGCAGTTGTTTACTAAGCTGCCCTAAGTCTACCCGGATTCAAACAATAAACAGGTGAACCAACATGCCCATTTATAATGCTCCCCTTGCGGATATGAAGTTTATCCTCAATGACGTTTTTAACGCTGAACAGTTCTGGCAGTCTAATGAAAATCTAGCTCATGTAGACAGTGCGACGGCTGAAGCGATCCTCGAAGAAATGGCTAAATTTTCGCAAAACGTCACTCTACCCATCAACCGCACCGGTGATGAAGAAGGCGCAACTTTTAGCAACGGTGCAGTGACTACACCTGCTGGTTTTAAAGAAGCGTTTAAGCAATATGCTGAAGGTGGCTGGATTGGTCTAGGCGCAGATGAAGAATGGGGCGGTCAAGGCATGCCGAAAATGCTGACTGTTCTGTCTGATGAAATGCTGTTTGCAACTAACCCATCATTCATGCTCTACCCGCTTCTTTCTGTAGGTGCAGGCATGGCGTTAAACAGCTATGCATCACAAGAGCAAAAAGAAACTTATTTACCTAAAATTTACTCAGGCGAATGGTCTGGGACCATGTGTTTAACTGAGCCTCATGCAGGTACAGATTTAGGCATTATCAAAACTAAAGCTGAACGCAACGAAGACGGTACCTATAACATTACAGGGACTAAAATCTTTATTACTGGCGGTGACCACGACTTAGCTGAAAACATCATTCACTTAGTTTTGGCAAAAACGCCTGATGCACCTGCGGGTTCACGTGGTATTTCATTATTCATCGTGCCTAAATTCCTAGTGAATGCAGATGGTTCTGTAGGCGAGCGTAATGCGGCAGGTCCAGGTTCAATTGAACACAAAATGGGGATCAAAGCGTCTGCGACTTGTGTAATGAACTTTGATGGTGCCAAAGGTTACTTGGTCGGTAAAGAAAATGAAGGCCTTGCGGCAATGTTCGTGATGATGAACTACGAACGTTTATCGATGGGTATTCAAGGTTTAGGTGCATCTGAATTTGCCTACCAAAATGCTGCACAGTACGCAACAGACCGTCTACAAGGTCGTAGCGCGTCTGGTGTTCAATCACCGGCTAAACCTGCGGACAGCATTTTAGTTCATGGTGATGTGCGTCGTATGTTGCTGAATGCACGTGCGAACAATGAAGCATCTCGTGCCTTTGCAGTTTACGTGGGTCAGCAACTGGATATCACTAAGTTCTCAACAGACCCTGAAGCTGTGAAAGCAGCCAATGACCGCGTTGCACTGTTAACTCCTATTGCAAAAGCGTATTTAACCGATACTGCATTTAACGCAATAATTGATTCACAAATGGTCTTCGGTGGTCATGGCTATATTCGTGAATGGGGCATGGAGCAATGTGTACGTGACTTACGTATTGCACAAATCTATGAAGGCACCAACGGCGTTCAGTCTCAAGATTTAATCGGTCGTAAGACCATTAAATGTGGTGGTGCATTCATCGCAGACTACATTACTGAAATCCGTGACTTTGCTAACGGCTTAGATGCAGACCTAAACTTCATTAAAGATGCAACACTCGATGCAGCAACTGAAGTGGAAGAAGTGACCAAGTACATCCTTGAACGTGCTGCTGAAAGTGCAGAGTTCCCGAATGCAGCAGCAGTAGATTACTTACATGCAGTCGGCCTACTCAGCTTTGCCTATATGTTTGCAAGAATTGCCAATGCTGCAAAAGCTAAAGATGGTGACTTCTATCAAAACAAACTTGCGCTTGCAGCTTATTTTGCTCAACGTATTTTGCCTGAAATCGACTTACGTATTGCAAAAGTAAAAGCAGGTGCAGAAGTCATCATGAACTTCTCTGAAGACTACTTCACCAGCCAAGCTTAATTGCTTAAAGACTGAATAAAAAAACGCCTGCTTCGTCAGGCGTTTTTTTATTACTCAGCTTTATTTTTGCTTTTATACGTCATGTGCATGAAATTTGCTTATGATGCAATAAACCACCATCAACATATCAGGAGGCAGCCATGACTAACCGAGACCCTAAAATAGAGAAAATAGAAACCCTCCTCGATAAACTGGGCAATACTGCAGTAGAAAGTTTTCACTATATGGCTTTATTTATTATTGGCTGTATGGTGATTTGGTCGGCAGGACATACCGTTTATGAGATCCTGACCATTAAACAATATGCCTCAATTGATGATATTTTACTGTTATTCATCTACTTAGAACTGGGCGCAATGGTCGGGATCTATTTTAAAACCAACCACATGCCTGTCCGCTTTTTAATTTATATTGCGATCACGGCCCTCACCCGACTTTTAATTTCCGATATCCAGCATGACCACAAAGCGGATATGGATTTGGTGATTATTACGGGTTCAATTTTAATTATGGCGATTGCAATTTTGGTGGTGCGTTATGCATCGTGGAATTATCCTTCAGTAATTCGAGATAAACATGCCGACAAGCCTTTACCTGAAGGGAAAACACCACGCCCACAAGATGATGAACTCGCTTAATTCTTTATTGACCACTAAAAACCCCTCCGTCTAAACAACGGAGGTTTTTTTATATCAATCAAAGCTTCATTTATTTTGAATCCGCTTCTAAAGCGTAGCGTCCATTTTCATAGATCCAGTGCATGCCTTCAGGTGGGTCTGGCAATCCCAAACGTCGCCAATCGGTAATCAGCACATAATCACGGCTTTCAATACTGGAGTCGCCATCCCCATACACATAGCTATTGGTTTCCTGACTATAGGTTGAATAGCTGGGTGCTCGGTAAATAATACTCACACCTGGTCGCATTGGATATCCGCCATGTGGTGGATGGTGCGGAGGTGGTCTGTGATGAGGGGGTTCAATTTGAGGCGGTGATGTAGGTCTGGGCATTGCACCTTGATACGGCCCAGCATAGGTTGGGAAACGCTGGGTTTGCGAAGTCAGCGGTTTTCCATAATAACGCGTCGCTGGTTGAGCAAAACTCAGTGCAGGACATAAGCTGAGTAAACTTATTCCATAGATTATTTTTAAATATTTCATCATCTTCTTCCTCCACTGAGGTGAATATTATTATTTTAAACCTATTTTATGGATAAAAAATGCACAAGTTGTCAATTTTAGATCACTGCCCATTATCACCGCTATAAGGTTTGAAGCAGGATTTCTTTGAAAAGCAAAAAATCGTATATGTTTTCAGTTTATACTTAATCTTTGTTTATAAATGTAGTGGATGAACAATCGTGGCTGAATTAAGTTTTGATCGACTCTATGAATATTTTACAAAAGTGCCCAGTATTCAAAAAAATCTGATTGATGCTTATGGCACAGATGGAAAAAGTGCATGGTGGTTTAAGTTTCAAATTGATGTAGATCATCCTTTGGCATGGCAAACGGTACAAGAGCTGGGACATGTACTGAACTATATTTCTAAAAATGAGCGCCTACCGACGCAGTTTTTACCTGTGTCACCGCCGCCGTATATGAATGGTGAAGCCAAGCAATTCTTGGCATGGGTCATTCAGTGTAACCATCCTGACTTTCCACCCGATGTCATTTGCGACTGGTTAGAGGCACGTCTACCAAGCCCAGTGGAAGATGCCGAAAAATGGAAAATCAAAACCGATCTGCATGAACTCGATAAGATGACCGATAAAGATTTGGATCAAATCATCCCGCCAAATCCTGAGCAATAAAATCTTAAAAATTAAATCTCCCTAAATCCCTCTTTAAAAAGAGGGACTTTTCATCTTGCACAGCGTAGGAAGTGCCGCTTTTCATGAAATGGCAAAAGGAATTCGAAATTAAAATGTCGACAAACCACTCCACTCCATAAAGCGATATAGCCCATATTTGAGTTTTGACTCATCTTTATATTGCTCATAGCCCACACTCATTTGACGACCATTTAAGTTCGACCATGCCCCATCAAAATATTGCTGTGCATCTGTAAACACCGCTACATTAGACTGGCCTATCACACGTAAATTGGTCTCTAAGTTATAATTCTTCAAATTTCGTGCGGTAAAATTCGCTGAACCCAAAATGAGCTCTGCTTCTTGTGCATGGCGTTTTAAAATCATTTTGCTATGACACTGCTCTCCTTGAGTATTACACCACCGCACTGTAATACCTGCATCGTTAAGCTCAGACGCAACTTGACGGTTCGGAATTCCATTCTTTTGACGACCAAATGCATCTTTATTTGGGTCGAGTAAAATCCGAAGTTTAACTCCACGATTCTGCGCATCTTTTAAAGCATTGATAATTTGACGCTCAGACAAATAGAACATCGCCAAATCAATCTGGTCATTGGCTTTTGCAGTATTCAACAAGTTGAGGGTTGCATCTAGGATTGCTTTTTCCGTCAGCACCTGTACCTGCGGCTGCGATGGAATTCCTGCAATTTCGCCCAAAATCACCATCGGCACATCGCCCTGAGACATATGTGCCACAGTTTGCTCGGTTTTCAATACATCAATTGCTGTATTGCCTGTCACCAACAGGGCTACATTGGAATGTCGCGAACTGCCATCATGTGGATTCGCCGATGTGACCAAGGTTTTCCAACCTTCGGCGGTATCGACCACCAAAGTTTTGCGGTGATTGGCTTTAAAGTTAAATAAGTTTAAATAACTACGTAAAGTAATTTTTTCATCCCCAAACGGGTTTCTTAACCAACCGCCGTCGGGATTATTGCCTGCGTTTTGACAACAGATATACCAAAAACCAGACCAAATGGGATTCGATGCGCGGAGCGGACGTAAATCGGTTTCAATTACATCCACGCCTGCCTGACGTAACTTATGGTAATGCTCAGGTAATAGCCCACCATATACCGAGTTAATCGGGTCAGTAATGACTTTGATTTCAATATTCGGATGCAAGCTTCGCTTGACAATCAACGCATCGGTCAGCTGACGAGTCAAAGCACGTTGTGATGCTTGAGATGTTCCCACTTCATCGTTAAACAAGAACATATCCAACACAATCGTGGTTTGTGCATCTTCAATTAGTTTAAACACTGTGTCGAAAATATGATGATCTTGTTGCTGTTTGCCTTGTGCGTCGATGTAGGTTTGATCTGCAATAAATTTGACATCGGCATGACGTAACTTGCCCGTATAGTCCAGGCCATCAGGCAGTGGTTTAACGCTATGGTAAACTGCGGAGGTTAAATAAGTCAGAGCCAATAACCCCACCACGACACCGACATAACGGGTCGATGTCCAGTTGAGCTTTTGATGTAATTTTCGAAAGATACGCATAACAAAAAACCTAATCCAATATACTCAGACTAGGTCTTATTGTTTGATTTTTCAAGAGGATTTCTGTTGTCAATGTTTTGGCAACCTCTCCCTAACACTCTCCTTTGAGGAGAGAGCGAGCATCTCCTCTTTATGGAAAAGGTTGGGTTGAAGCTTGAAATAGCACCTTAGAAACTAAAGTCCAGTCCGACCGTGAAGTTACGCCCCACTTGTGGAATGGTCGATAAGAAAGAGGTATGCGAATAAATTGTCTCATCTAAGAGGTTATTGGCTTTGAAATACACGCGATAATCATTGCCCTGCATATACTGACCATTATACGCCAAGCCCAGATTCACCATGTTATAGCCCTCGGTTTCGGTCTCATAGCTTGCAATTCGATCTTGCTCAAACACATGGTAGTACTCTGCTGTTCCTGACCACGTGTCACTAAAGTTCGCATTCACTTTTGTTCCTAAACGGCCAGTAGGCACCCGTGGTGCATTTTCATTGTCAATTTTGCCACGTACATAGTCACCAAAGACACTCATTTTATAAACATCATTGATGGCATAAGAGGCTTCTGCTTCAGTCCCATAAAAACGCGCTTTGTCTTGAGTGTAGTCTACTAGGCGGAAGTTTTCGTAACGGTCTGCGGTTTGAGCATAAATGTAGTTATCATACCAGTTGTGGTAAACATGAACGTGATAATCAATTTTATCCGTATCGTAATGGAAACCTAACTCTAGGTTATTTGACTTTTCGACATCGAGATTTTCATTGCCACGTTCATAAGTATTGGTTGCAAGATGCTTACCATCAGCATAAAGCTCTTGTGCCAAAGGTAAACGCTCTTGATGTGACCCGACCAAAGATAGTTTATAGTTCGGTGCAAACATCCAATTCACAGCACCCGAATAAGACACGGCATAATCATCATAGTCTTTTCGATCTGACTCAATATCAATGGTCTGCTGATCGACACGTGCCCCTAACTCAAAATGGAAGTCATTCCACTGCTTGTGTTCTAAACCAAATACGCTCCACTTTTGCGTCTTGGTCGGTTCTAAAATAGACTCTTCACCCGTGATATCTAATTTTTGTTGATTGTACTGTACGCCAACCACACCTTCCCAATCCGCAATCGGCTGATGCACCATTTCTAGACGCGCATCATAACTCTTACTTTTAAAGGTAGTTGCAACACTATCGCCTTCAATTTCATCATGTTGGTAGTCGGTATAACTGGCATGTGCTCGTAACTTCTCAAACCCTGCAAGCGGATTTAAGATTTCTGCACGGAAATCATAACGTTCCGACTTCAAGTCAACCCAAGGCCCTGTCTCATGTTCGTCTCCATAATCTTTCTCACCACATCCAATTAATAAATTACCTGATACAGTGCAACTTTCATATTCATGGCTGTGCCCAGGTAAACCGTACTGATCTTGACGGTTGGTATAGGCAATACCCGCAAAACCACGCTCACCAATCCATGAACCGCCAACACTGACTGTTTCACCTTTGGCAAAGGTATTTCCAACACGACGTTCTTTTTCGAGTTCACCTTCATGCTCATGGAAATAGTTCGGCGCAATATAGTCATTTGCTTCACGCTTTGAACCTTCAACTCGAAGAGCAAACTGACTCCCCAAAGCAACCGTCGCCCCAGCACTGGCCAATTTTTCATCACTACCAGAGTTGTAGCGTAATCCAGCCGTACCTTCTAAACCTTTTTCAGGCATGCTGGTTGGAATTTTTTGATCGGTGACATTCACCAAACCGCCCACGGCACCTGCACTATATAACAGGGTTGAAGGGCCACGGATGATTTCAATTTGCTTGGCCAAAATCGGATCAACAGTCACGGCATGGTCTGGCGATAAAGTCGAGACATCAGCAGTTTCTGAAGCATGTTGTAAGACTTTCACGCGAGGGCCATCTTGACCACGAATCACAGGTCGGCTTGAACCTGAACCATATTGATTTGAATATACGCCTAGCTCATCGGCCAAAGCATCCCCAATGGTCGGTGCACGTTCTTTTAAGCTTTTTTGATCAATCACCTGATCAGCGACTGCAAAATCAGCAGCGGTCTGAACGAGTGGATGTGCTTGGCTGATCAACGTTTCAAGTTGTTGTGTTGTTGTGTCATCTGCAAAAACGGCAGGTGCGACCACCGCCAAAATAGAGAGCGTTATCAAATTTTTATGGAAAGACATGGAACTCACTCAAGCGTACAATTTTTGAATATTGTTATAATATAACATTTCAAATTCATTGCAATAAAAAACATTCCAATCGTAGAAAAAAGATAAACTGCCCTATCCATCTAAGTCGATGCCAACGCCAACAGATCAATGCCCTTTACCATTTCACATGCCGTTCTCGCGCCTCCTTTAGCCAAACTCAGTGGTGACCGTCTACCGATTGCTGCCATTGCCATTGGTTGTATGACCCCCGATCTTTATCGACTGTTTACACAAGCCAATTCAAATACCACCCACTATTGGACTTCACTGATTCACCCTGATCTTTGGATTGGACTCAGTTTTTGTGTTTTGTGGTACGCGCTATTGCGGCCCTGTTTTTATCGTTTTTTAGGTATTCAGCATGAATTAAGGCTGAGCAGTATGCTACGTTTTTTTAAATTTTCTGTGGCCGTTATTCTAGCAATACTGCTCGGCACAGCTACGCATCTGTTATGGGATGGACTCACCCATGCTGACTTCCGCACCTTGTTCGGACATGAATTTTTAAGCCAGAGGTTCTCTTTGTTAGGGCACGGCTATCCGCTACACCGCATTTTACAAATTGGCACATCGGCACTGGCCCTCCCCTTGTTGGCGTGGATGAGTTGGTGTTATTACCAAACACATCAGCAACATTTTCCTGTCAGTCTAAAAATCAAACGCTTTGCGATGGGACTGTTCATACTGAGCCTTTTGGGCGGTTTAGTCAGTGTTTGGGACTATGCACGTTATATCCCCACGCAAGTGTGGCAGTCAGACCTGTATTATTTTACGGGGCGAAGTATTAATGAGTTTAGCCAAGTCGCTTTGCTGATTTTAATCTTTGGCTGCATTCTGTTTTTATTTTTAGATCGTGACTATCGTTTAGGCTGAATTTAGACCAACGCTTAAATGCTATTTCATGCCTTTTTTAAGCTATACCTTGAGAGTCAATGCCCAAAGAGGCATAATCCTACCTTTATTTCTGGCGGTACGCTGTTTACGTATTCGCTACCTTTAGCCATATAGTTGGATTTTTAACGCCATGATGCGAACTCATTACTGCGGTTCTTTAACCGAAGCTCAAATTGATGAAACAGTAACCCTCTGCGGTTGGGTACACCGTCGCCGTGACCACGGTGGTGTCATCTTCCTTGATATGCGTGACCGTGATGGTCTTGTGCAAGTGGTTATTGACCCAGACACTCCTGAAGCATTCGCAACTGCAGACAAAGTACGTTCAGAATTCGTATTAAAAATTACAGGTCGTGTACGTCGCCGCTATGCAGGCACAGAAAATGCCAATATGGTGAGCGGTCAAATCGAAGTTTTAGGTAAAGAAATCGAAGTTCTTGCTGCATCAGAAACTCCGCCGTTCCCATTGAATGACGACAACACTAATATTTCTGAAGAAATCCGTTTGAAATACCGTTTCTTGGACATCCGTCGTCCTGAAATGTTAGATCGTTTACGTTTCCGTTCTAAACTAACCAACCTAATTCGTAACTATTTCGAAGACAATGGTTTCTTAGACGTCGAAACTCCGATTTTAACCCGTGCAACGCCTGAAGGTGCACGTGACTACTTAGTGCCAAGCCGTGTTTCAAATGGTAGCTTCTACGCACTTCCACAATCACCACAATTATTCAAACAATTGTTGATGGTGGGTGGTATCGATCGTTACTACCAAATCGCAAAATGTTTCCGTGATGAAGACTTACGTGCAGATCGTCAGCCTGAATTCACCCAAATCGACGTTGAAACATCGTTCATGAGTGACGATGACATCATGGATTTGATGGAAACTTTAACCGTGAAGATGTTCAAAGAACTTCTAAATGTTGAGTTTGATAAATTCCCACGCATGACATACAACGATGCAATGCGTGACTATGCATCGGACAAACCAGACTTACGTATTCCTTTAAAATTGGTTGACGTCGCAGACCTAATGCAAGAAGTTGAATTCAAAGTATTCGCAGGTCCAGCGAAAGATCCTAAAGGCCGTATCGTTGCATTACGTGTTCCAGGTGCAGGCTCTTTACCACGTAGCCAAATTGATGAGTACACGAAATTTGTCGGCATCTACGGTGCAAAAGGTTTAGCGTACATTAAAGTAAACGAGCTTGAAAAAGGCATCGAAGGCTTACAATCTCCAATCGTGAAATTCATCGAGCCGATCGTGCTTGATCTATTGAAACGTGTTGGCGCAGAAAATGGGGATATCGTGTTCTTCGGTGCAGACAAAGCTAAAGTTGTGAACGATGCCATGGGTGCTTTACGTATTAAAGTCGGTCATGACTTAAAAATGTCGACTTGCGAGTGGGCACCGCTTTGGGTGGTTGACTTCCCAATGTTTGAAGAAACAGATGATGGCAAATGGACTTCTGTTCACCATCCATTCACACTGCCTAAATCAAGCGTTGAAGATGTGAAAAATAACCCAGGTGCTGCGCTTTCTGTGGCTTATGACATGGTGTTAAACGGTACCGAAATTGGTGGTGGTTCACTGCGTATTCATAACCTAGAAATGCAAAAAGCAATTTTTGAAGCATTAGGTATTGGTGAAGAAGAAGCTGAAGAGAAATTCAGCTTCTTACTCAACGCATTACGTTACGGTGCTCCTCCGCATGGTGGTTTAGCATTCGGTCTAGACCGTTTAGTCATGCTCATGACGGGTGGTGCGTCTATTCGTGATGTGATTGCATTCCCGAAAACCAAAACTGCTGAATGTCCATTAACGCAAGCACCTGCACCAGTTGAATCAAATCAACTACGTGATTTAGGTATTCGCTTACGCGAAAAACCAAAAGCTGAAGAAACCAAATAATCTTTAGATTTTGATTAAAGAAACCCTGCCATGCGCAGGGTTTTTTCATTCACGGCAACACCATCCATTTCATAGATATTATTTTCGCTTCAAATTTTCCAAAATTTCTTTTGAACTTTTAATCTATCCCCCTTACAGTGATTCACGATAGTCTATATTTTATTGCAGCAGTTCTTGCACTGAATCACTCTATTGATTTATTCATTTATTTTGTTCTTAAGACGCTCATCTTTTTTTGATTTTATCTATCTTAGATTTTTAAGTCTCTTTGCAAAATTTTCTCTCATCTCATCTTTTAAAAAGATTTCTGAGTCAAAATATGGCTATTTATTATCTACTTAAAATCATCTCACTTTTTCCCTTGTCCTTTTTACAATACATCGCACGCGGAATTGCGCACCTGCTTCACTATAGTGACTCTTCAATCAAGCGTATCACCACTATTAATCTGCAATTGGCCTACCCTGAGCTCGACCCAATAGCACTCCAGAAACGCGTTCATCTCAGCATTCAAAGCCAATGCCAAACCTATATTGAATTTTTAAAATGTTGGGGAATGCCTCCACAATACAACCTAGATTTATTGAAAAACATTCATGGTGAATCTGTTCTAACCGAGGCTTTAGCCAATAAAAAAGGCGTGATTGTGGTCATTCCGCATTTTGGTTGTTGGGAGCTGTTAAATGCATGGTTAAATGTCTATACGCAACCCATGATTATGTATAAACCCTATAAAATTAAAGGGATTAACCGCTATATTCTAGCTGCACGGCAAAAGTTTAATGCAACCCTTGTTCCTACTGATGAAACAGGGATTCGTCAGATTTTTAAACACCTCAAGCAAGGTGGGTTAACTGTTGTTTTACCAGATCATCTGCCAAAACCGAGTGGCGGTATTTATTCATATTTTTTCCAGCAGAATACTTTGTCCACGACACTGGTCTCTAAAATGGCGGCAAAAACACAATGCAATGTGATCGGATTAAGTTGTATTCGTAATACTGACGCAGCAGGTTTTGATGTGTACTGTACTGAGCTATCTCAAGATATTTTATCGAAAGATCTACAGCTATCTGTAGACAGTTTAAATCTTGCCATGCAAGACATAATTAACCAAGCACCTGAACAGTATATTTGGTCCTATAAACGTTTTAGAAATTGTTATGGCAATATCAATGCTTATCGGATACAGCCACCAATGTAGGCTCCACAAACCAACACGTGATCTCAAGTAATTCGAAAACAATAATGTATGTTATTTCCTAGAGGCCTGAATAGAATACTTTTATTCATTTGAGATCAATTCTCAGCAGTGGCATAATAGCGCACTGTTTTAGATAAGTTGTGAGCAACCAAATGGCTATGCGTCCTGAAGTCCGTCGTCGCGGTATTGTGCTAATTGTGTTTGCAATCGTACAATGGTTTTTCATGCGCTATATTTTAGACAATCAATTATTTAATTTAACCACCTATGACCGTATTGTCTTTTTCTGTGTAAGTAGCTTGGCAGGTGCTTTTGTCATTTTTGTCGGTTTGATTTATATGGTGCTGAAAGGCAACGCGAATAAACAAGATTAATCGCAATGTCGTTTTATACCACTTTACTCCGTATCCTACCTTTAGCATTTTTGCGCAGTATTGCAAAAGTGGCGGCTTACTTTATTAATCAAAACTCAGATAAAAGTATGCTTTGGAAAACACGGGTAAATCTAAGTCTTACTTATCCAGATATTCCTGAGAGTGAGCGTGAAAAGCTTGCTAAAGAAAGCGTAACGAAGCAATGTCTAAGTTATATCGAATCTGGGAAATGCTGGGCAATGCCTCCCGAATGGAGTATCCAGCAAATAAAGACGGTTCATAACTTAGATGTACTAACAAATGCATTAAATGATCACCGCGGTGCTTTAATTATTACCCCTCACCTCGGTACATGGGAAATGATGAATGCGTGGGTACACCAATATGGTATTCCTACCATTATGTATAAACCCATGAAAGACTCAGGATTTAATGCTTTTGCTTTACATGCTCGCCAACGGTTAAACGCGACATTAGTTCCAACTGATGCCAACGGTGTTAAAGCATTATTCAAAAACCTCAAACAAGGTGGTTTCAGTGTAATTCTGCCAGATCATGTCCCTCAACCCTCTGGTGGTGTCGTGGTTCCTTTTTTTTGAATTCCTTGCTTAACCAGTACTTTAGCCAGCAAAATGGTACAAAAAACTCAATGCCGCTTAGTGGGATTAAGTTGTTTCCGTAGAGAGGATGGTGAAGGTTTTGAGGTCTACTGTGATGATCTCAATGATCCTGAACTTTATGATCGAGTTATAGAAGTTGCGACAACTGCATTAAATAAAGCGGTAGAGCAAATGATCAACCGCTTTCCTGCTGAATATATGTGGGGATATAAGCGGTTTAAGGGAAATCCTAATTTTGAAAATTACTACCAACCATCATCTCAATAATAATCATTCCTTCCTAAATTTAACTAAGCAAATAATCGACTCAGAAGTCTGTTCATCACTCATAACCGCCGCCGTATTACTTAAATTTTATTTTAATCAAAGCCTTACCCTTGATAGATTGAATTCTTTCTTGGAAAAATACATGAACTTGCAAGATTAAACGACTCATTTCACGTTTCATTTTGCCCAATAAAGTTAATTTCTTCTTACTTTTATCCTCACCCTTTCGCGCATTTCTCACGTTTTCAAGTGAACTTGGAAAGTTTGTCTTGCCTTTGGTTAAAATCACATCTTGAATACATATTGCTGGGGACAATTGAAAAATCTTTTCGCCTGAGGACTCAGGGAATTCTCTAAAAAGAATATGATCAATTGGTATTAGTTTTGGACTTCGCAATACATACTCCAATAATTCCTTCGCGACATTTAATGAAAGTATATAACCACCTGCACCCATATGTGGCTCGCCCAATAACATGAGTTTTCTATTCAAATGCAAAGGAATAATTGATTGCATCTTAGGAAGTTGAATCTTTTTATTTAAGGTTTCTAATTTAATGATGCCGCAGAAAGATGGTATCCACGCAACATTGGTAAGAAACGAAACAGCCTGTTTACCCAAATAAATATCATCTTCAAAAATAGCAATATAGTCTAACTGTTCATCTACTGCTTTTTTCCACAACACCACATGACTCAATAGACAAGCAACTTCATTCTGATGTAAATCAGTTTGCTTAGTTACTAAGCCTATTGCAGATGAAGTTGCTTGTAATGTCACAGGGGTAATTGCATCAAAAAACTCGAAATCGACCTTTTCTTTAGCAAACTCCGAACTTATATGCGCTCGTCGAAGAGTCGCGCTAGACAAACTAATAACAAAATTTCTCATAAACTAAGGCTAAATTTATTCTTAAATTCAATAATAACAATTTTCTATAAAATTAAACTAGACATTATTTGAATTCATTTTAACAAAGGGTTTTGTATTATTTGCTTTCAGATTATACTTATCAAACTGCTTGCTATCTTCTGCGTGACGAGAATCAGAATGCCCAAAGAAACAATTAAAATTTTTGTTGGCTGTGATCCAAATAACTGTGATTTAGAACAAATGATGGTGCTTGATTATAGCATCCGTAAAAATACACAGCACCCAATTGAAATTACATGGATGCAGTTGAGCCATGATCCTACTAGTCCGTGGTATAGCAATCAAGAAACGCATGAAGGATGGCATACTGAGAAATGGGCAACCCCATTTTCTGGTTTCCGTTGGGCAATTCCTGAATCATCCAACTTTGAAGGGCGTTCGATCTATATGGATGCTGATGTCATCGTTTTATGTGATATCGCAGAGTTATGGTCGCATCCGATGAAAGATGATGCAATCGTCATCGCCAAAGGTGGCAAAAGTTCAGCTCGTTTATGTACTTGTGTTTGGGATTGTAAAAAAGCTAAACAATATTTACCTTCACTTAAAACGTTGCAATCGGATCCAGATGGTCACAAGAAGTTAATGCAACTAATCAAAGACCAACCTCATTTAGTCCAAAACTACAATAATTCATATAACTGTATTGATGGTGAAGGCTTAAAAATAGAAGACATCAAAATTCTACATTACTCCGACATGGGTACTCAGTTTAGCCATAAATACTCGTTACCGCGCCTAGAAAAAAACAATCAAAAACATTGGTTTGATGGAAAAATCATGCCTCATCCAAGACAAGACTTAGTTGAGTTATTTGATCAATATTATCAAGAAGCATTGGATAATGGTTATAAACCTGAAGACTATTTAGTAAAAGCTTATGGTCCATTTCAAAAAGCGACTCAAATCAATTATCAAGGCAATAAAGTTACACGCCCTGTCAAAGGGACAACTTGGCTTACAGCTAGCATCAAAGCCATAAAATCAAAGTTTAGTAAAAAACCTAATTTTACTTTAGATGACTAAAATTGGTAGCAGGCTACGTTGTATCCTGTTTCATATTTTCTTACATAGAATTTGATCTTTATGTCTCAACCAATAATCTCAGCCCAACGTTTTTTTTCAAATTATATCCTTAGAAATCTGTATAAATTTATTTACAAGTATAGTCATCCAAAATCATATAAACACAATCGTCGCTATTGGCCATACTATCAAGTAGAACGTAGTCCCGATGGTGATTTGCAAAAAATTTATTTTAAAAAACAACTTATTGTCGATAATTCCCAATTAAATTTTAGTCCCAATCGAAAATGTATGCTAATTGCAACAGGTCCATCTGTGCATCAACTAGAAACGTCATATTTACAGCGATCGGATATTGATTATATTGGTGTAAATGGTGCAATTGCCTTAAGTGGTGTCAAATTTAAATATTATGTGATCATTGATCACAATTTCACCAACAATCGTTTTGATCTAATTGAAAATGTACTTAAAACTTCCTTTTGTACACTATTTACAACACCACGTTGTTTAGACCTGATTTTAAGAAAAATAAAATTAGAAAATATTCTTTGCGACATTAAAGTTGTTGAGCCTATAACTGAAGGTGAAATTGAGCGATTTTTAGGTGAGCGGATACGCGTGACTGAAACTCCAAATTATTTTCATATCTATGACCGCTTAGGGTTTTCTAGTCACATTTTTAATGCTGTTTTTGACTATTTTACAGTGGCTTATGTTGCACTTCAAATCACTTATCATTTGAAATATAAAGACATTTATATTGCAGGTTTGGATATGAATAATTTTTCCCAACCCAGATTCTATGAAAATAAAGAAAATAAACAACCCACTATGTTGAATCAGTATTTAGATGTAACATTGCCTGCATTCGATGCCGCTGCCCGCTTTCTAAAATCTCAGCAAATAAATGTCTATAATTTATCTCAGAACAGTGCAGTAAAAGCTTTTGAAAAAATACCTCCTGAACAATTACAAAATACTCTATTGACACAAAGTGGTGAGTAGAACTTACAATTCACCTGTAATTTCCTTCCATCCTTATGTGAACGCTCAATTCTTTCTGTAGTCATCCCAAATATATGAATAATCATCAATTTAGAACTGATATTAATGGACTTCGAGCATATGCTGTAGTTTTTGTTGTTCTTTTCCATTTCAATGTATTCGGTTTCTCTGCTGGGTACTTGGGCGTTGATGTTTTCTTCGTGATATCAGGCTATCTGATGACAAAAATCATTGTGGAAAAGCTTGAACACAATAATTTTTCTTTTGTTGATTTTTACTTATCTCGAATTATTCGTATATATCCCGCACTATTATTCTTAGTCTTAGTTTTAACGGCTTTGGGGCTATTTGTGTTTATCCCAGAAGATCTAAAAAACTTTGCTAAAGATGCGAGATACAGTCTCACTTTCTTATCAAATAATCTCTTCTATGAACAATCAGGAGACTATTTTGCAACTAGTTCACATGATAAAGCATTACTGCATACCTGGTCTTTAGCTGTTGAATGGCAGTTCTACATCCTTTTTCCCATCATTTTGTACACATTTAAAAAGCTTACAAAACAAACTAAATATATAGGCATATTACTTCTAATATTATTTTCTTGCTCATTTTTGTTGTCTGTAAAACTTACACCAGAAAATCCGATATATGCTTTCTTTAAACTCTCAACACGTGCATGGGAGTTAATTGCAGGTGGACTGGTGTACTTTTATTTTAACCAATATTCTTTATCATCGATTAAGCAAAAAATTATTGAATATACAGGTTTTGGACTTTTAGCGCTAAGCTTGATTTTTTTAACCAAAGATACGCCTTGGCCTGGTTATGCTGCATCCCTTCCTGTTTTGGGTACAGTTTTAATTCTAATCGCCAACCGTCAAAACTCTATACTAACGAAACCCAAGTTTATACAGAGTTTAGGCAGTGCTTCATATTCTATTTATTTGTGGCATTGGCCGATCTCATTTTTATTGAGCTATTTCCTAATTCAAAAAAATATTATCAATATCAGTTTTGCTCTTTTATTATCTTTTATTTTAGGATGGTTGAGTTACAAACATATTGAACCCTGTCGTATTCATCTGAATAAAATCAATAAAAAGTATGTTTATCTACTTTTTATCTTAAGTATTGCGATTCTCTATCCATTTTATAAGTTTCTAGGTAAGGATGGGTTAGAAAATCGAGCCGATGCAGAATACCTAAAGCGTATTGAGAAAATACAGATGCCTATGGTCTCGAATGGTTGGTGTTTCTATAACATTAAAGATGATCATAGTCTGACTGTTGGAGAAAATGGATTAAAATGTCATATAGCATCTAACTCAACAAATGCTAAATCAGCTCTTTTGTTTGGAGATTCATTTGCAGGTCACAATATTCCATTTTGGGATCATCTAGGCAAAAAGCTAAACTTGAACATCCATACGATCAGTACGAATTGGTGCTATCCAAGTCTTGATAAAGAATTTACAGGTGACAAGTCATCTACCGCTTATCAGCAGTGCTTAATCAACCGAAACTATCTGAAGAATCATATAGCTCAGTATGACGTTCTTATTTTTGCTGGTCGTTGGACTGATATTGTTCGTCAAAATCAGCAGAATTCATTTAGTGAGCTACTCAAAGTTGCACAAATGAATAATAAGAAAGTGATTGTAATGTCTGAACCATATACTTTTGATCAAAACATCAGCTCAATTTTCAAACGTGCAATATGGTTAGAGCGAGACTTTAATCTAAATGAGTATATGAACAATCCACTCGCTACAAAGCAAAAATATGCAACGAGTGTGATTAATAAAATCGTTTCAGAACATCCGAATACACTCTTGTTAAGCCAAGCAGATCTATTTAAATCAGATCATATGGCAACCAAAAACACACCGTATTCATTTGATGGACGTCATATCTCAATTGTTGGGTCATTAGCATCTGAACAATACTTTGAAACACGACCAAAATTTAAAGTATTAGAAAACTTTATTGCTAAAAAGTAGTGATTAGATATCAATAAACGAGTCGTTAAAATACATTTTTTTACTGTAATAACGACTTAATATTCCCCTTTCTTTTCCTGCCAGTTTGATCAGCTTAGGCTTTTCAACTGGCGGATAATTGAGGGCAAGATCAATCAACACTTTTTCTTTCATCCATTTATTTTTTACTTGATAGAAAAAAGCATTCCGATCACAGTTAATCAAGGTCATACTCGGTAAAGTTGTACGCATAATTTTTTGGCAGGCAACATAAGCAACCAAATATTCTAAACGGCCTATCTCTTGAAAATAGTCCTGATAATTTTCGTTATTTTCTTTAATCTGCTGAATATAAACCTTTGGTGTTAATTCTATAGCTTTTATTAACTCCTCAAACCAAGACTTAAAAAACATATTTTTGGCAGAACTTGCCAATAACCAATTCTCTAAAACAGGAAAGTCTGGGCAAGTCGTATTTTTCTTTCGATAATAGGCAAAACTGTTAGTTTGATGTTGAGTAACTAACCTTTCAATCCAATCTAGATTTTCATAAACAATTGTACTGGCATCTAACCATATCCCACCGTGTTGATAAATTAATTCAAATCGAATGAGATCAGCTTTCTGTTGTGGTGTCGCATGCTTTAAACGACCATAATCAATATCACAAAACTCTTTGACATTATTAGGTGTTAGAAAGTTTACAACATAGTTTGGATTGTTCTTTTTTATATTATCAACGCACTTCTGCACAAACTCAGGGAGTGAGCCTTCCCAATACATCCAGATAATTTTGGGAATAACTGCATTTTTCTGACCAGGATTGAGAACGATCAGGTCCGCGTAGTTATCTATTGACTCATTGATTTCTCTTTTTTGGTTTGAATACATTGTATAAAATTTCAAAAGATAGAAGAGCTTCTTAAAAAACTTCATAAAATGTACTCAACAAAATAAAGAAAATTATTTATTACAGTCTATAACTAGGACTCAAGACATTAAATGTTTAATTGCATAAAAGCGATCACGCCACATACGCTTCTGTTTCTTAAATCCATGAGAAGCACTTCGATTCTCAAGTTGCTTCCGTTTGATACCTTGAGCAGCAACAGTACCTAAAATATCACTATCCAGACCTGCTGGCTGCACAAATGGCTGCCAAACGCCAAGCCCTTTTCCTGTTTTACTTAACCAACTTTGGAAGAAAATATCGACTGGAACGGTCATGATTTTACCCAGTTGTACAAACTGTTCAGCTCCTTTTCGAGACCAAACCAAGCCTACACCACGTATTGGGAAATAATATGCATGCCACAAGGTATAATGATCAAACTCAACAATGTCTTTTGCTAATTTTTTCTTTTTAGCAGCAATATTGACGGTATACCAATCCAACTCTTTATGTTGATCTAAATAACTTAATAAAGATTCAAGCTTCTGTTTAAAGTTAGGCAACACATCAATGTCATCTTCTAAGACAACTAAATAATCGGCATCCGTTTCTAGAAATTTTTCAGCACAACCGTAGTGACTTAGATAACAACCCAACTCAGAATTCATTAAACTACGCCCTAATATTTTCTGAGCAGCAAGATCATCGTAGTTTTCAAATTCAGATAAGGCTTTACCTCGCCCATCATAAGCAGAGAATCGGCTAAAATCCCATCCCGCTTGATTGAGCTGAGCTGTCGCACTTGCTAAACGTTGATCACTGCCGTCTAAATTAATAAGATAAGTCACAACTTTCATTTGCTTTCCTTCGTTTAGACCACAGTAGTCGGTTGAATTTGGCTGGGTAAAAACCCTGTAAATTTTTGAATCAGTGCGGCTCGGATGCGTCCTTCAGCTAATGATTCCAATTGATCTAGACTTTGTATACAGCCAAATTTAATCTCAGAATTAGATAAAGCTAATATAAATTTTTCCAAATCACGACCATCTTTTAAATAAGCAATATCAATATCATCTTTTAAAATGGCTTGATCAGATTGAATTGCTAAATGATTAGACAATCCCACTGGTAACAGTTGATCAATGTTCCTAAATTTGAACTGAATTTGCTGCTCTAAAAGCTCTTTATTATTCTTAAAGTAAGTACTGAGCAAATCACGACTGAGAATATGAGGGCGATGATGAATTTCGTAATATCTAGTCATTCCCACACGATCTGCACTCAGCATTTGAGCCGTTGAATATTTCGCTTCAGCTACCATTCCAAAATTCTGCTGTAAGAATTTTCGGAAAATATATTTCATTTTCTTGATGAGTGTTGCTTGCCAATGTCCATATATCACCATCTGACCATCAATAAGAAAATCACTTAAATCAGACTGTTGATTGAGAAAGAAATCATCATTCAGATAAATAAAATGATTTGAAATCCCTTTAATATTCCACAACATACTTTCAATACTTAATGAATTGAAAGTAGGTAAATACTGTTGGTAATTTCTAAATATTTCTTGATGATCAACCACTTGAATTTGACCAGAGCGACATAGCCCCTGCGCTTCAAACTCCCCAACAAAACTCGGCTGTTGGTGATCAGTTATAATGTAAATCGTTCCACAATACGGAACATATTTCAGAATTGAAGCAATCGAAAAATAGATTTCATCATTATGGGCAAATCGAGTGTCTTCCGCTGCACCTTTTACAACATTTTCAGGTTGAAATTGTTGACGTTTCAATCGATGATTTTCATCACTTCCATCAACCCAAGCAATAACAAAATCTAGTTTTTTCATAATTTTCTAATCAAAAGTAAACCAACATTGGGTTTTTAATGCCAAGCCTCTTTAATCCAATCTGATGGCAACACATAGCGATACCATTTACCACCACCACCATTTACTGCATCAGGTGGATTAATTTCCCCATGGAAAACAATAATTTTTGCACCTTCGGGTTTTACTGGTGCTTTAAAGTACGCCAAAGGTATTTTTTGCAAGCAATGATACTTATAACTTTTACACCAACTGTCAGGCCAGTAAGAGAGCTTTTTCTCTTGATCGACATACCAAGACAAATAGGCTTGCTCATTACGGAATTTTTTACGGATTTCATCAAAGTTTTCACGGAAATAAGGCAAAAGCCCCGGGAAAGCACCCAGCTTAAAACGGTAAACCGAACTGTTACCGGTAATACGCCACGGCCGTTTCCAGTCATGAATAATCAGAAAGTCGCCCGGATAGGTAAAGAACTCATCGATATTATCGACAATCACCACGTCAAGATCGAGGAAGAGTGCATTGCCTTCCAAACCATACAGATCAGGCTCAAAAGTGGACAATTTATTCCAGCCACGTTCAGGGCTTCCCTCTGGAAGTGCTAATGGAGGAATAGGAAAACACTGTACAGCAGGATCAATGCCATCGGTACGGTCCGTTAAACACACCATTTTAAAGTCAATAGTAGTGTGGCGTTTTACCATGTTATACAAACGATTAACGTAGTCCGAACCATATTTGGTTCCCCACTTCATACACAGCACAATATTCTGATTTTGTTGCTCTGTCGTATTTAAAACGTCATCATTTTCATGTACAGACATCTTTGAAACTACCGATCTACATAGTATTTTGCATCATAACATAGTCTAGGTTTGATTGAAGATTAGAGCCATAAAATCCCAAGTAATTACACGGTAATTAAACTGAAATGTATTGTTCATTTACATGACATCTTGTTCCTGCACCGTAATAAAAAATAATTCAGAATCAACAGAATGAAAATTACAGTGGTCGGTTTAGGCTATGTTGGACTCTCTAATGCTTTGATTTTAGCGCAGCAGCACTGTGTCACTGCATTTGATATCGATGAAAATCGTATTCACCAGTTAAATCAAAAAATCTCCCCAATTCAAGATAAAGACATCTCATTATTCCTAGAAAATGACAAGCTTCATTTTAAAGCAACGTCAAATAAAATAGACAGTTACATCAATGCTGAGGTTATTCTGATTGCAACGTCCACCAATTACGACCCCATCACCAATCAATTTGATACTTCAAGTGTGGAGCAAGTCATTCACGACATCCAACTCACTAACCCGATTGCGACCATAATAATTAAATCGACTGTACCTGTCGGCTTTACACAAAGAATGCGACAGCGATTTAACACAAACAATATTATTTTTTCACCTGAATTCTTACGTGAAGGCAAAGCACTTCAGGATAATCTTTACCCTTCTCGAATTATTATAGGTGAGCAATCGGAACGTGCTGAAACATTGGCACAACTCTTTCTTAATAGTGCCATTAAAAAAGACTGCCCTGTACTATTTACTGACTCCACTGAAGCAGAGGCTATCAAATTATTTGCCAATACTTATCTTGCCATGCGTGTCGCTTATTTCAATGAACTTGACACCTATGCTCAAGTTTTTGATTTAAATACTCGTCAAATTATTGATGGCGTGTGTCTTGATCCGCGTATTGGAAAGTTTTACAACAACCCTTCTTTTGGCTATGGAGGATATTGTCTCCCTAAAGACACTAAACAACTTTTAGCAAATTATGAGCAAGTCCCAAGTAACTTAATTCAAGCAGTTGTAGATGCAAATAGAACCCGCAAGGATTTCATTGCTGAAACAATTATTCATAAAAATCCCAAAGTGGTTGGCATCTACCGTTTAGTCATGAAATCAGGATCTGATAATTTCCGCTCATCCGCAATTTTAGGGATTATGCGCCGAATTAAGGCGCAAGGCATTAAGGTGATTATTTATGAGCCAAATATTTCAGAAAAAAAATTTGCCAATAGTAAAGTTATTCGCGATCTAAAAAAATTTAAGCAACTAGCTGACTTAATTATTAGCAATCGTCAAACATCAGAACTAAATGACGTCCAAAATAAACTCTACACTCGAGATATTTTCGGTATCGATGACTAAACTGAAGACCAACAAAAAAGAGCTCCGAAGAGCCCTTTTCCACCTAATTACTTATTTTACATAAGTTAACCAGTGTGCGTATTTCGGGTCTTTCCCCTTAACCGCATTAAAGAATGTGGTTTGAATTTGTTCAGTGATTGGACCACGCGTACCTGAACCGATTTCACGGTCATCATATTCACGAATAGGCGTAACTTCAGCAGCAGTACCCGTAAAGAATGCTTCATCTGCAATGTAGAATTCATCACGTGTAATACGACGCTCAACCACGTCATATCCCAAGTCTTTTGCGATGGTAATAATAGTTTGACGCGTAATACCATCAAGTGCACCACCTGCGATATCTGGCGTATGTAAAACACCATCTTTCACCAAGAATACGTTTTCGCCAGAACCTTGGCATACATAACCTTGAGGGTCGAGCAACATTGCTTCGTCATAACCTGAGTGCGCTACTTCTTGGTGAGCCAAAATCGACAAGGTATAGTTACCTGACGCTTTCGCTTTACACATCGTCACGTTTGGATGGTGATGGGTAAACGATGAGGTTTTCACACGAATACCTTTCGCCATTGCTTCATCACCGAGGTACGCACCCCAGCTCCATGCCGCTACTACTGCATGAATCGTATTGTCTGTTGCAGCAATACCTAATTTTTCCGATCCAATAAAAATAATTGGACGCAAGTAGCAAGACGCTAATTTATTTTCACGAACCACATCAATTTGAGCTTGCTCTAGTGTTGCTTGATCAAATGGGACTTTCATTTGATAAATTTTTGCAGAGTTCAATAAACGCTTAGTGTGTTCTTTTAGACGGAAAATAGCCGTGCCATTCGGTGTTTCATAGGCACGGACACCTTCAAACACACCCATGCTGTAGTGCAAGGTATGTGTTAATACGTGAGTTTTTGCCTCACGCCAGTCAACCAATTGTCCATCTTGCCAAATAAAACCATCACGATCAGCCAAATTCATGACACACACTCCAAATTTATATACACAGTCATGTTACCCAATGCTCACGATTGAGCTTGGATCAATTAATCTTTGCCATAATTTGCAAACGATCACTCGGGTATCGCGCCAGTCCGCAGCATTTACTTGCATGGATTGATTCGCAAGGGCTAAACGGTGGCTCTCGGCTCGTTCACTGAGATAAGCTTGAATCAATGCAGTCGCATCGTCACTGGATAAGCAACTGGCTTTTGCGGCGTCTTCAAGGATTCGTACATTGTCGGAATAATGGGCAAGATCTGGATGAGATCCGCTCCATGCCAACACAGCATACTGTGCCATAAATTCGATATCGACGATACCACCTGCGTCTTGTTTTAAATGAAAAATTCCATCTTTTTGTTGTTCTTTAGAAGAACCCAAATGGTCTTTCATTTTTTGACGCATCTTCAGCACTTCTGCGCGTACATTTTCCTCATCTCGTGGCTGTGTCAAAATCCGACAGCGCAATGCTTCAAATTTATCACGCAAACTTGGCTCACCTGCAATCGAGCGAGCACGTACCAATGCTTGATGCTCCCAGACCCATGCATTTTTCAACTGATATTGCTCAAAGGCTTTTAAACTGGTGACCAAGACCCCCGCTTCACCCGATGGGCGTAAGCGCGTATCGATTTCATAAACCCGACCATCGAGGGTCTGCGTGGTCATCAATGACATAAATTTCTGCGCAACACGCATTGCAAACTCGAATCCACTGATCGACTTCAGCCCATCGGTATCGGCTTGCTCATCCATATAATGAATAAAGACCAGATCTAAGTCCGAGCCATAACCCAGCTCAATCCCACCAACCTTGCCATAACCCACAACAGCAAATGCCAAATGATCGATCGAACAGCGCTGTCCTTCAACATCGAGCGGATAACCATGTTTCTTTGCCGTCATTTGGTAAGCTAAATTTAAAGTTGTACTGACCGAAACTTCTGCAATATCGGTCAAAGCATCGGATACTTTCATCAACGGACTTTCAGCCAAAACATCACTGGCTGCAACTGCCAAAACATTGGATTTTTTAAATAGGCGCAGCACACGCATCAAATCCTCAACGTCATCAAGCTCAATACGAAGCAACTGTTGACGCAACGAATCTTCCAAATCTTGACGGCGCGGCAGCTCAAAGTCCATGGACAAAAATTCATCCAATAGCACTGGATAATGGGTCAATTCTTCACAAATCCATGGACTTACGGTTGCCATTTTCACCAAGCGCTGTAACGCCCCTTTACTCTCAATCAACATGACCAAATATACGGTGCGTCGCATTACCGACTCGACCAAGGGCATGAGGCGTAGCAACGCGGCTTGCGGCTTATCTGACTGTAAAATCGCTTCAATCAAATGCGGCCAAAACATTTTTAAACGCTGCACCGCTTTTGCAGGCAGTTTTTTCAGCGCATGACCATTCCAAAATTCATGAATGAGGTTTTTTGCATTCGCATCTAAGACCTCATTTAAACGCGCTTCTAACTGACTAAAGCTTTCAACGAAAGGATCATGTTCTTTTTCTTTAATTAAATGCTCAAACTGGTAAATAACTTTGGCGCGCTTTTGGTTTAAGTGCTCAATAAATGCATCCCAAATTACAAAACCCAAGGTGTCAATCATCCTTTGTCTGAGTTCTGGTTCTGTTGGTAAAGACTGGGTTTGTTGATCATTCAGAGCTTGAATGGCATGTTCTACACGGCGCAGAAATAAGTAGGCATCTTCCAGCTCACTGACCGCTTGCCCATCCAGCAAACCCACTTCACCCAAATGATGCAAGCTCACTAAACATTGACGGTCTTGTAATTCTAATTTTGCCCCACCATAAATTAGCTGAAAAACCTGCACAATAAATTCGACTTCACGAATACCACCTGCACCCAACTTAATATCATCTTCGATATTGCGGCGTAATACTTCACGCTCAATCATGGCTTTCATTTCGCGCATGGCTTCAAAAGCGGTGTAATCGACATACTTACGGAACACGAAAGGACGAGTCATGTCCAACAACTCATTCCCCTCTTTGCCCCCTGTCACAATCCGCGCCTTAATCCACGCATAGCGCTCCCACTCGCGACCATGCTGGCTTAAATACTTCTCCAGCGCCGCATGACTAATCGCCAATGCAGAACCATCACCCCAAGGACGTAAGCGCATATCCACACGGAAGACAAAACCATCAGCCGTGATATGGTCCAACAAGTAAATGAGTTTCTGACCCCACAAAATGCAAAACTGTTGTACGTCTATGCATTTACGACCATCAGTTTCACCTTGCTCATCAAAAGCAAAAATCAAGTCGATATCACTGGAGAGATTCAACTCTTGTGCACCGAGCTTCCCCATCGCGACCACAATTAAATCTTGAATTTTATGGTTATAACCCACAGGCTGACCATGTTTAGTCACCAATGGCGCTAAGGCAAACGCTTTTGCCACACAAATGGCTGCATCGGCAAAATCCGATAACTCTCGCGTTAGCGTCATCACATCGATCAGTTGATTGGCATCCTGCCAAATCCAGCGAAACATTAAACGCGCACGTAAAATTCGGATGGTGCGCATCCATGTGCTTTCATCACTGATCTCTTTTAAGCTGTTTTGAACGACATTGAAAATTTGTTCGGTGGTCAATGGCTGAGAAAATTGATCAATTGCATAATCTTGTTCAAGATAAACCTGATGTATAGATAGGACTTGTTCCGCATATTGACTTGCGCGCAATGTCTTTTGCAATTGCTCAGCATTCATGATCGACCCTTTCGCATTGTTTTGGTTATTTATAACAGCAGATCATGAGATTAGGGGAATTATTTTATAAGAAAAATATGATTATTCACTAAATTCTTGCTGGGATGTCTCGAGTGACAATGCTTGATGTGCGCTGTTCGAACGTGGCAGGCTGACGATAAAAGTTGAACCTACACCTTCTTTCGATGTGACTGAAATTTCACCTTTATTCAAATCAACAAAACGCTTACACAACACCAGACCTAGACCAGTCCCATTCTCCCCAGCTGTCCCCTTAAAACTAACGGTTAGTTTCGGTTCAAACAAAGATTCGATTTGCCCCAAGTTCATACCTAGACCCGTATCTTGAATGTAGATATCGATAAAATCATCACGTTTTTTGGCATCAATCGTCACAACACCTTCGCCATGCATATGGGTAAATTTCAGCGCATTTGAGACCAAGTTTTGGATCACCGAGGTCACCATATTGATATCTGCAAAAATTTTTAAATCATCGGGGACACGGTCAATCAGTTGAATATTTTTATTGATGGCCAACGCATGCAACACATCAAAAACAATTTGAGAGGACTGCTTAAGCTTGTAATGGATGGGGTGATAAACAAAGCGCCCGCCTTCTGCCATCGCCCAATTCAGTAAACTTTCTAATAAGCTATAAGTCGATTGTGCTGTATCATGCAGATAATCTGCAATGCTTTGCACACCAGACTCATCCAAACTTTTGCGCTCTTCAGCCAACACTTCTGAGAATCCAATTAAGCCATGAAAAGGCGCCCTTAAATCATGTGCAATAATTTGGAAAAATTTGGTTTTACTGACATTCATGGCCACCTGTTGTTCATACAACTCTTTGAGCTCCGCATTTTCCATGCGCAAATGCAGCAAATTGAGAAAACCAGAGGCCAGTTCATAGACATTTTCTACAGCATCTTGCGTAAAAGCCTCCAACTGCTCATCAAAGAAAATCACTTGCCCTACAGATTTATCCGATACCTTTAAATCCAATGCGATGATCCGCTGATGTTTAAACCCTAAAGCACTCACCTGCTGAGAAAGATGATGATAATGGCAATGCAGGCTATCAATCGCAATCTCCCCTTCAAAATGAGTAGCAAAATTGGCTTCAGCGGGTAACTGAAAAGCATTGAATGCGTGTTTGCCCGCATACCAACTATAAGGTTCATTGCTAAACGTTAGAATTGCGGCATGTGCACCTAAAATTTTTCGCGCAAATTTGAGAAAGCTCTTAATTTTATTGTCATTACTGTTCACGCCCAACAATAAAGATAAGTGACAAGCACTTAACTGTTCTGTATCAGACCCGATATCTAGCAATTGAATACCCATTTCTGCCTCATCTTTTGTGATTTTCGGCACAAACCTATTATTTACTTGTATTTATTAGCAAATTTTCAACATTAAAACAATATAAAAATACAACAATACAAGCGTGGCATTTAACAAAAAAATTAATTATTTCAGAATTTTATCTTGTGACTACTTTCTCTTTTTGAAAACTCGTTATTTATCAGAAGGATTAAAACAAAATTGTGAGTCCATCATATGAGGACATAATTAAGCAAACCCGCACCAAACATTCAATTGCTTTAAGCCATCTGTAATGTTTTATGGCGATTTGATTCAAATCTTAAATTTCAGGCAATAAAAAACCCAAGACTGAATATGCTTGGGTTTTTTAATATCTTGGTCCCGAGGGTCGGACTCGAACCGACACGTCATCTCTGACAGCGGATTTTGAGTCCGCCGCGTCTACCAATTTCACCACCTCGGGAAGGTGTTGATGCGTATATTAAACTTTTTGAAAAACTTGTCAACGCAAGTTGATAGTGATTGGCTATTTTTAAGTCACATTTGTTTTTTTAGCTTTATATTTGTGCAATTTCAGCGTTTTTCAACAAAAACGCATATACTAAGCGCAATTTTGACCTCCCTTATTTTGACGCTGCTTTCCCATCATGCAACTTTCTGATTTTAATTTCGACCTCCCCGATGAACTCATTGCCCGTTATCCTTTAGACACGCGTAGTGCTTCTCGACTGTTACACCTCGATGCTCAAGGTCAGCATCATGACTTTCAATTCACCGACATTTTAGATTTGCTCGATGCAGGTGATTTACTGGTCTTAAATGACACCAAAGTGATGAAAGCACGCCTCAAAGGCAAACGTGCCAGCGGTGGAGCTGTCGAGGTTCTGGTAGAACGCATGCAAGATGCATTTATTGCACACTGCCACATCAAAGCTAGTAACACACCCAAAGCAGGCGCTGAGCTCTTTATTGGCCCAGATGCCGTTAAAGTCACGGTACTAGGTCGTCATGAAAATTTATTTATTGTGGAGTTTTCCCAGCCAATTTTAACGGTGCTGGATTTATACGGACAACTTCCGATCCCTCCCTACTTCAACCGTGAAGCTGAAGCCATTGATACCGAGCGTTATCAAACAGTATTTAATGATCCAACCAAGTTAGCCAGTGTCGCTGCACCTACCGCAAGCTTACACTTCGACCAAAAGCTGTTGGATCAACTTGAAGCCAAAGGTATTCAGAAAACTTTTGTCACTTTACACGTGGGTGCTGGTACCTTTCTGCCTGTACGTACCGATGACATTGCCAATCACATTATGCATAGTGAATGGTGTGATGTTCCTGAGCATTCAGTGGAGCTGATTCGTCAAACCAAAGCGCGTGGTAATAAAGTCATTTCTGTCGGAACAACAGCGACACGTGCGGTTGAAAGTGCAGCGCAGGCACATGATGGTGAACTCAAAGCTTGGACTGGAGATACCCAAATTTTTATCTACCCAGGTTATGAGTTCAAAGTGGTGGATCGTCTTATCACCAACTTCCATCTGCCTGAATCGACCCTCTTGATGTTGGTTTCAGCGCTGTCAAATCGTGATAATATTTTGGCAGCTTATCAACATGCGGTAGCCAACCAGTATCGCTTCTTTAGTTATGGCGATGCCATGTTAGTTGACCAACTTCAACCCAAATAAGAACCTCACATGCCTATCGATACAATCAAACATTCCATTCATATTCGACGTAAAAAGAATAAAATTGTGTTTGATAATATCGACAGGCTTTGGGACATCGGCCGAGGGGCAGATTCCGTACAAGATATTCTTGACCGACTGCACCCTTGGAACGCCCCGATTACTTTGAAATTTGAAAATGTGCTGCCTATTCTACTTGGAATAGTCGGCATTTTTTTTATTGTGCCAGTGTTCTTTGCCGGAGAGCACATTTGGACCTTATTCAGCTTTTTATTCGGCTTAGGCTGTCTGCTTTGGGCCTATTTAAGTTATGAGCAAGATGATCCGCTTGAAGAGATCACCGACTATCTCGAAAAACAAATTATTCATAAAAAATACCAGCTCAACGAGTTTACCCCTCCACAGCATATTGGCGTGGTCCTACAACCTACATTTTTTATTGCCCATTTAAAGCAGCTGTTTCCAATTTTTAACCAAGGCACCATCAGCAACGATATTCCTTACTACGCCAGTACCACTTGGCAGGATGAAGCAGGACAACAACATCAGGTTTTGCTGTTTCAATATCATTTTGTTGATGAAATTCGCGTACGTGATAAAGATGGCAATGAGTTAAAAGTGAAAGAAGTGCATAAAGACTTATGGGGATGTTTTGTCTTTGAAGTACCCACGCAAGGACTCGCGATTACCGCATACAATAAAAAATTCTATTATCCTTATAGTTTTCCATGGCATAGCAGTGATATTCAGATTAACCAAAAGCTCAAGTTTTTTGGTACTGACCAGCTGCAGATGGCCAAACTACTCTCCCCTGCATTTGTGCTGCGTACTGCCGATTTTTTCCGTTCTCGTGAAGGCGATTTACTTTTTCATCCTGAAAAAAATATCTTGTGCTATATCAGCCCACAAAACCTGTTTGAAATATCCAGAAAAGCAAAAAAAATCAATGACATTTCGACATTGCGTGGACACTTACGCACTTTTAAATTACCTTATCTAGATCGCTTAGAATCTGATCTAACGCAATTTTTAAAATAATGACATTTTGCCGTTTGAGGACTGTATGGGGCTATTGATTTTCTTCTTGATTATTATTGCAATCGTGTTTGGCATAATCGTCATTCGCAATAATATTGTCAGACACCACAATGCAACCATTCGCGCATGGTCGGATGTAGCAACCTATGAGCGCCAGAAAATAAAAATTCTAGATGGTTTAGAGCCTCTGGTCGAACAATACTCCAGCTTTGAAAAAGGCACCTTGGAAAAAGTTACTGAGCTCCGCCAAAACATTCTCAACCTGAACTTAAATAATACTGATGTCAACCAATTACAGCGCATTGAAGCATTAAACCAAGAGCTAATGCGTAGCCTCAATGTCGTGGTCGAAAACTACCCTGAACTCAAAGCCAATGATATTTATCTAAAAATGATGAATGAAATTGAAGAGCAAAACGAAAATGTCGGGGCTGCGATCAGCATCTTTAACCGCAATGTCGAACTGTTTAACAACCACATTCAAATTTTTCCGAACAACATTGTAAACACCATGACCGTCGGTAAAAAAGCTGTGCGTCCATTCCGTGACGCTGCTGCGCTACAAAATTTTGATTACCGCCCCAATTTCAACTAAAAAGATCGCTTTAACACAAATAACAAATCCAAGGCACTCAAAATGAGTGCCTTTTTAACTTCTACGTTCACAACCTCTTATACGCCATCAACTCTTTTCATCCTAATCACGACTCACTCGCCACCCTGACATAAATTCAAACCGGAACAGCCCTTATAGCACACCACCCTGCTCCGAAATGCTTTGCGTTAAAAGTGTTACAACACTGGTGTTTATTTGCATAATCAAGGAAAATAGCCTCCTTTTAGCGGCGAACTGTTTTTTCGCTCTTGCACTGCAAGCAGAGCAGTGCTTTGCTCTTGTTCAGGATATTTTATGAAGTTTGAAAAATTAGGTCAGTCGGGTCGCGCCCGTCGTGGTCGTTTAACTTTAGAGCATGGTGTGGTTGAAACCCCTGTGTTCATGCCTGTCGGTACTTATGGTACGGTGAAAGGCATGCTCCCGCGTGATATTGAAGACATCAAAGCGCAAATTATTTTAGGTAACACCTTCCATCTTTACCTACGCCCTGGCCTTGAAGTGATTAAAGAGCACGGCGGTCTGCATAAATTCATGAAGTGGGATAAGCCCATTCTAACCGATTCAGGCGGCTTCCAAGTCTTCAGTTTGGGCGCGATGCGTAAAATTAAAGAAGATGGCGTAACGTTCCGCTCTCCAATTGATGGCTCTAAAGTATTTTTGTCTCCTGAAATCTCAATGGACATCCAACATACATTGAACTCAGACATCGTGATGATTTTTGACGAATGTACGCCTTATCCTGCAACGCATGAAGAAGCGCAAAAGTCGCTACAATTGTCATTGCGTTGGGCAAAGCGTTGTAAGACTCAGCACCATGATGTGCTTGAAAATAAAAATGCGCTATTCGGCATTATTCAAGGCGGTATGTATGAAGACTTACGTGATGAGTCTTTAAAAGGCTTGCTTGAAGTTGGTTTTGACGGTTATGCCATTGGTGGTCTGTCCGTCGGTGAACCGAAAGAAGAAATGATCAAAGTGCTGGATTACCTTCCAGAAAAAATGCCGGCAGACAAACCGCGCTACCTGATGGGCGTGGGTAAACCTGAAGACATCGTGGAAGGCATCCGCCGTGGCGTCGATATGTTTGACTGTGTCATGCCTACACGTAATGCCCGAAATGGACATTATTTTGTGACCGACGGTTTAGTGCGTATCCGTAACAGTAAATACCGTCATGATCAAAGTCCGCTGGATCCACACTGTGACTGTTATACCTGTACCAACTTTACTCGCGCGTACTTATTCCATTTGGAAAAATGTGGCGAGATGCTGGGTTCAATGCTCGGTACTATTCACAACTTACGTTACTACCAACGCTTCACTCAAGACATTCGTGATGCATTGGATAATGATCGCTTTGATGCCTTTGTTGAAGATTTTTATGCACGTCGTGGTTTAGAAGTTCCACCTTGCCCCCAAGATTAATTGTTGTGAGCATTTGCGCTTGGTAAAAAGACAAGGTAAATTGCAGAACAAGTCTATTTATGATCAATTCGTTGGTCACCGTTTTTTTAGTTTAGGAATTTGAAATGAGCCTTTTTATTTCTACAGCTCACGCAGCGGGTGAAGCTGCACAACAACCAAGTATGGTCGCAAACTTATTGATGATTGCTGTTTTTATTGCAATCTTCTATTTCTTAATTTGGCGCCCTCAAGCAAAACGTGCCAAAGAGCACCGCTCTTTGGTTGAAAGTCTTGGCGTAGGCAGCGAAGTGGTATTTGCTGGTGGCTTAATGGGTAAAATCACTAAACTCGAAGGTGACTTTGCAGTGGTTGAACTGAGCCGCGGTGTAGACGTAAAAATTCAACGCGCAAGTGTGATTTCAGTTCTTCCTGAAGGCACATTAAATAACCTTTAATCAAAAAAATTAGTCGTGCATCCGCACGACTTTTTTCATTTTAAGAAGAAAACAAATGCGTTACCCAGCATGGAAATATCTACTGATTCTCGTGGTTTTGACGATCAGTACATTATATGCCCTGCCTAGTTTGTATCCGGATGAGCCTGCGGTTCAAATTTCTGGTGCCAAAGCTGGTACCCAAATTGACCAAAGCATCGTACAAAAAGCAGAGCAGATTTTAAAATCTGAAAGTATTTCAAGCCATGACAACAGTTTTAGCAATAATGCTGCACTGTTACGTCTTGACTCTAGCGAAGCACAATTAAAAGCCAAAGAAGCGTTACGTCGTGGCCTTGGTGATGACTATGTTGTCGCGTTGAACTTGGCACCAACCACGCCAGAGTGGCTACAAAAAATTGGTGCAAAACCAATGAAGCTCGGTCTGGACTTACGTGGTGGTGTTCACTTCTTATTAGAAGTGGATATGGATAAAGCAATTGCTCAACGCATGGAAACATCTGCGACTGATTTACGTCGTCAGTTCCGTGACAACAAAATTAAATTTAACAGCCTTGCATTAAACAACAACACCATTACCGTTCAGTTCGCCAACAACGATGATCGTACTGCGGCTCAAGACTACTTACGTAGCAATGGTAATGAGTTTAATCAGCAAGCGGTCGCAACTGCGACAGGTTCAACCTTACGCTTAACCTATACCGATGTTCGCCGCCAAGAAATTCAGTCTTATGCAGTGAACCAAAACTTAACCACTTTACGTAACCGTATTAACGAGTTAGGTGTGGCAGAAGCCTTGGTACAAACACAAGGTAGTAACCGCATCGTGGTTGAGCTTCCAGGTGTTCAAGACACTGCTGAAGCAAAACGTGTCTTGGGTCGTACAGCAAACCTAGAGTTCCGTTTGGTCTCTGACCAAAATGACCAAGTCATTGACCCATATAGCGGCAAGAGCAATGGTCAACCGCTTCCACCAGGAACCGAACTTTTTGCATATCAGTCTTTAGACAGCGGACGTGAATTACTTTTAAACCGTAACCGTATTTTAACGGGTGAGCGTGTTCAAAACGCATCAAGTGGCTTTAGCCAAGACACTGGTGGTGCTGAGGTAAACATTACCTTAGACACAGCAGGTGGCAAACTGATGGCTGATGCAACCCGGAATGCGGTGGGTAAGCGTATGGCTGTGTTGTTCATTGAAAATAAACAACGTATTAGCTATATCACCGATCCTGCGACTGGTGCTCAAACCGAAGTCCGTACACCTTATGCAGAGTCTGTCGTGATTAACGCTGCAACCATTCAAGCGGTACTCGGCTCTCAATTCCGCATCACGGGTCTAGATTCACCTCAAGAAGCGTCTGAACTTGCACTAATGCTACGTGCTGGTGCACTTGCTGCGCCAATGTACTTTGTTGAAGAACGTGTCGTTGGTCCAAGCCTCGGTCAAGAAAACATTGATAAAGGTGTTTTATCAACGCAAATCGGTTTCTTACTGGTCGCAATCTGGATGGTAGTCTTCTTCCGTCTATTTGGTTTAATTGCTAACTTTGCCTTGGTCTTCAACTTAGCCATGATTCTAACCGTCATGTCTTGGATTGGTGCTTCCCTCACCCTGCCGGGTATTGCGGGTATTGTGATTACCATTGGTATGGCGGTCGATGCCAACGTCTTGATCTGTGAGCGAATACGTGAAGAAATGAAGTGGGGAGCATCACCCAAACAAGCCATTGTGGCGGGTTATGACCGTGCTTATAACACCATTTTCGACTCAAACTTAACCACATTCTTGGTTGCGTTTATCCTATTTGCTATCGGTACAGGCCCAATTAAAGGCTTCGCTGTGACCTTAATGATCGGTATTATCTGCTCTATGTTTACTGCTATTACAGTAACACGTGCGATTGTACAGCTCATTTATGGCAAAAAACGTAACTTGAAAAAGTTGAGCATATAAGGAGATCGATGATGACTGATGTGACTCAACAAGATTCAAAAAAATACGGCCGTCCAGATGATGAGCGTGTGATTGATTTTATGAAGATTGCGCTGCCTGCAGCCATTCTTTCTATTGTCTTAACCATCGGCAGCCTATTCTTTATTTTCACCAAGGGTCTTAACTTAGGTTTGGACTTTACTGGTGGTATTTCTGCCGAACTAAACTATAGCAAACCCGTGAAATCAGCCGATGTCTCTGCTGCACTGACCAAAGCAGGTTTTCATGACCCTGTGGTACAAACTATTGGTTCAGATCGTGATTTGATTGTACGTATGCCTGTACAAGAAGACACAGCGGCAGAAGACTTAACCAAAACCATTACCCAAGCTGTACAGCTACCGGGTAACTCAGCCTCAGTTAACAAAGTTGATGTGGTGGGTGGACAAGTCGGCAATGAACTCTACATTCGCTCAGCGGGTGCTGTAGCTTTAGCATTACTGCTGATGTTGGTCTACGTAACAATTCGCTTTGAGTTCAAACTGGCAATGGGTGCGGTACTGTCGTTGTTCCATGACGTGGTGGTCACCATCGGTATTTTTGCCATGATGCAGTGGCCATTTGACTTAACTGTATTGGCTGCAATTCTGGCTCTGATTGGTTTCTCACTGAATGACAACATTGTTGTTTCGGATCGTATTCGTGAAAACTTCCGTAAGATTCGTGGCGCTTCACCTTTAGAGATCGTTAACATCGCTTTAACTGAGACCCTACGTCGTACCATTCACACCTCAATGACTTTATTGTTGGTGGTGATCTCGATGATGATCCTCGGTGGTGATGGCCTTAAATGGTTCTCTGTTGCAATGTTTGTGGGCGTTTTTGTGGGTACCTACTCCTCAATCTACATCGGTACAGCTTTTGCTTTATGGCGTGGCTTAAACCGTCAAGACTTCATTGTTCAAGTGAAGCCTGAGTTTGAAGAAGAAAATGAAATTCCATAAATGCACACCATAGTGTGAAAAAAGAAAGCCTCTCAATTGAGAGGCTTTTTTATGTCGGTGTGAAGATGTTGTACCAGCTCTATCTGAGGCAACGCATAGCCACGGCAGGACTGCTCTGCCCGCCAAGCTACGGTCAACATCACATCTCCTAACTCAAAATTTTGATAGGCAAAACTCCCAATCAGCGGATGACTACACATGCCACCATTATGCGTTGGATGTGCTTGGGTGTTCAGTTCATTTAAGTTTAAACGAATGCCTAAACCTGATGCTTTAAGCACCGCTTCTTTGGTTGTCCAGACCTTAAACCAGTATGCTTTGTCCTGATCATACTGTTGCCACACGCGAAGTTCCTCTACGTGAAAAGCATGTTTAGCCAAAGCCTCAAAGCGAACTTTTCGGTTTAACTCCTCCACGTCCACGCCTAGATCCTGCATCCGCTCACTCGTAGCTAAAGCATAGTAATTTTGGCTGTGGCTATGATTGAAATGAAAAGAAGGCTGATCAACCCAATAGGGTTTACCTATCTCACTCAGTGCAATGGAGTGATCATCTACAACCATCTGCCGTTGTTTGGATAAGCATTGATTGCGATATTGATAAATGGCTTGTTTTCGCTGTGCAATTTGCTCGACACGTGACAGGCTGTGATCCACCTGCACAATGTCACCAATCTTTTTCAGCTCAACACGTATTGTCCTTGCCACTTTTCGTTCCTATCATGGTTTCATGCATCTTGACATCCTCCGCGACCTAAAGGACGGGGATTCCTACTGCTAGACGCTCATGTCCGAGCGCAAGAATATTCAGTGCGGAATTTATATCCCTATCATGGAATGTACCGCATTCCATGCACTGCCATTCTCTTATTCCAAGTCCCGTTCTACCTTTCGGACTACTACAGCGTGAGCCACAGCTCGAACAAGTTTGGGTGGTATAGGCTTCATTGACTTCTTTATACCATACACTTGCGTTCTCGCATTTATACTTGAGCATGGTTCTAAGTGTTGTCCAACTTGCATCTAATACAGACTTCGCTAGTTTAGTCCGTGCTAATGCCTTTGCATTCACATTACCAACGAAGATGGCTGCATGTTTATTCACCAATTTATGACTGAATTGATGTAGCGTATTTTGACGTATGTTTCTAATCTTGGCATGAATCGCTTTAACACGCTTTTTATTTCTAGCACGTTGAGCAATGCCAAGTTTTTGTTCGTATTGCCGATAGATTTGAGGGGCTTTGAGCTTTACGCCATCTGAACAGGTTGCAAGGTCTTTTAAGCCCAAATCTATACCGATTGAGGTATTACCCTTTGATTTAACTTGTTTTGTCTTATCAACAACTAAACAAACATACCAACGTCCACGACTGTCTTCTACAAATGAGCCTGTTTTGACGTTGTATTTTGATAGTCCATAGCTATCCCATAGCTTGAATTGATGCTTGCCATACTGCACGTAGCCATCAGCATATTTGATTGCAACCTTTTTGAAGGGTATCCAACCCAAAGAACGTCTTGCAGACTTCTTATTACTCACCCGCCATTTTAGCTTTGCTTTTTTAAACTGCTTTCTTCGAGTAACCAATTCTTCTGTTATCGCTTGAACAGTTTGACTATGCAGATTGCATTCTTTAGATGTGCCTTTCGTGTATTTAGCAATATCGTAAGCTGAAAGAAATTCACCTTTTCTTTTTAGATGTTTAAATCCTAAATCATTCACATAATTCCAAACAAAATTTACTTCCGATGCGAGTTGGTCTAGTACCTTGTAATGTTTGTCTTTTATGCGTAATTTAAGTGTTTTCATGATTAAAATATATTTGGTCTATGAGCAATAGTCAAGAGATTAGAACAGGTCGCCACTGTGTTTTTAATATGCATGTACATTTAGTCTTTGTGGCTAAATACCGTAGAGATGTTTTTACCAAAGCAATGCTTGAAACAATGCGTGAAGTGTTTGAGCGTATCTGCTTAGACTTTGAAGCCGAGTTGGTAGAGTTTGATGGTGAACACGATCATGTTCATTTGCTTGTGAATTATCCACCTAAAATAGCAATTTCTAGCTTAGTGAATAGTTTAAAGGGTGCTTCAAGTCGCATTGTAAGAACCAAACACCCTGAAATTAAAAACAAGCTATGGGGCAGTGCTTTGTGGTCGCCTAGTTACTTCGCTGCTTCATGTGGCGGTGCGCCAATTGGAATTGTTAAACAATATATTCAACAACAGCAAACACCGCATTAATGGCTTACGCCACTCGCTTATATCCTCGGGCTAAACCCATAGGTATCTACACAATTTCCGAGCTTTGCGTTAAATTGAAGAGCATGCTCTTCAATTTAACATCTCTGGTCTGGATCAGCGTCTTGTCAAACGTTATAACAGCCTTGTAAAACTCTATATGAATCCTCTTGCTTCACTTGCTCCCGCAATCAAAGACCTGGCCTCTACCCAAAAGTCGAGTTTCTCAACTACACAGGCTGTTTGGCGATTCCTGAATAATAATAAAATCTCTTTTAGTCAATTAAACCAGCCGATTAAGCTTCTTGCATGCGAACAGATCAAGACATCACCGCATCAGTATGCATTAATCGTTCATGACTGGTCTCAACTGCAGTATGTGAAGCACAGTCATAAGGTTCAGCGTCTTCAAAGAACAGAGGCGAATTCAGGCTATGAATTGCAAAGCAGTTTACTTGTCGATGCGTCATCAGGGCTCCCAATTGCGCCATTAGCTCAGACGCTAACAGATGCATCCGGCTGTTATTCCACATTCAGTGAACAATACAGCGAGCGCAAGTCCCATTTGGACTCACTCGCAGAACAAATCAAAACGATTGAACAGTATCCGATTGAGAAAACAAAAGTCCATATCATTGACCGTGAAGGAGACTCGATTGCCCACTTGAGGGAAATCAGCAGCCATGGTTTCAAATGGTTGATTCGGGCCAAAGAAAGCCATCGGATTGAGCATCAAGGGGAAACCTACAAAGTTGCAGAAGTCGCAGAAAAAGTAGTAACTCAGCAAGTTAAGCCGATTGCTTATAAAGGAAACAGGCATATGCTGCATGTTGGAGAAACCGATATTCGGATAACGCGTGCAGCAAAACCGAAGAGAAAAGATGATTTAGGCCAACGGGTTGCTCCCCAGCCAGGCAAGGCAGTTACAGCCAGATTAATTGTTGCTGTGGTGAAAGATGCTCAAGGTAAAACAGTCGCGAGATGGTCGCTGATCAGCAATGTTTCTTCAGAGATTGATGCGGTAGAATTAACCACCTGGTATTACTGGCGCTGGACAATTGAGTGCTATTTCAAGCTTCTGAAGCAGGCAGGCCATAACGTTGAATCATGGCTTCAGACCACACCTGCAGCGATTTTAAGACGGCTCCTGATCAGCAGTATGGCGTGTGTACTGACTTGGCGAATACAGCGTTCTGAAGATGAACAAAATCAGAAAATTCGTATATTTCTGGCCCGTCTTTCAGGCCGACAGCAGAAGAGAGGTAAGTTGGAAAGTGCACCTGCAATATTGGCAGGACTTTCGATTTTACTGAACACTCTTCAACTGCTCTCAGAATATTCAATAGATGAACTGAATGAAATCGCAACAATTGCATTAGGTACATCAAGATGTGTAGATACCTATGGGCTAAACCCCGAGGTTTTACGCTCCAATGGATAAAATAAAAAAGCCCAAAAATCACTTTGGGCTTTTCAGCATCAAAAACTTAATGCCAGATTAGCGCTTGAATTTCTTCTCAGCTTTCTTAAACTTCTGAACATAACGACGCTTACGCGCTGCTGTACGTTCATCCACCTGTGACTTACGTCCTTCAAATGGGTTTTCAGAGGTTTTAAACTCAATACGTACTGGCGTACCTTCAAGTTTGTACACTTTACGGAATACGTTTTCTAAATAACGACGATAATCCGCAGGCGTTTTATCAACTTTGTTACCATGCACCACAATCGTAGGTGGATTTTGTCCGCCCATATGGGCATAACGCATTTTAATACGGCGACCACCGACCATTGGTGGTTGGTGCGCATCTGTAGCATCACTTAAAATTTGTGTGATTTTTGCAGGTGAAACTTTCAAATGTGACGAATCATAAGCACGGTGAATCGATGGATATAGATCCCCCACCCCCGTACCATGCAATGCAGAAATTAAATGTACTTTTGCCCAAGGAATAAAGTCAAAGCGACGATCGACATCCAATTTACATTGTTTGCGATCATACTCAGACATGTTGTCCCATTTATTAATCGCAATCACCATCGCTCGGCCCGCTTCAAGCGCATAACCAATCAAATGTAAATCTTGCTCAACCACACCTTCACGTGCATCAAGTACAACCACAATGACATGGGCATCTTTAATGGCCTGTAGCGTTTTCACAATTGAGAACTTCTCAATCATTTCATCGACTTTACCTTTACGACGCACACCTGCAGTATCGATTAAGGTGTACTGACGGCCATCACGTTCATACGGGATATAGATCGAGTCGCGGGTTGTACCCGGTTGGTCAAATGCAACTACACGCTCTTCACCCAATAAACGGTTCACTAGCGTCGATTTACCGACGTTTGGACGACCAATAATCGCTAAACGTAAGCCTGTGTTCTTATCGTGCTCATCTGCATCTTCATCTTCAGGCACACTTGAAAGCACATCTTCAAGCATTTGCTGTACACCGCGACCATGGCTCGCAGCCACTTGCATAGGTTCGCCCATACCCAACTTGTAAAATTCAACAAGTGCAGCTTCGGCATGTACACCATCAACTTTATTCGCCACAAGGTAAACTTTCTTACCGAGTGTACGTAGCTCACGCGCAATTTGCTCATCCGATGCGAGCAGGCCTGCGCGTGCATCAACTACGAATACAATAATATCGGCTTCATTGATGGCAGTTTTAGACTGTTCTGCCATGTAAGAGTCGATACCACCTTCATTTTCGCCAATACCACCAGTATCAACCACAATGAAAGACTTATTTTGAAATACAGCATCACCATATTTACGGTCACGAGTCAGACCGGCAAAGTCAGCAACAAGCGCGTCTCGGCTTTTGGTGATCTGGTTAAATAGCGTTGATTTTCCGACGTTCGGACGACCAATGAGCGCAATTACGGGTTTCATAGATTAACCTTTATTCAAGATCAGCCAGTGAGACTGGTCTGAACATCAGAAACTGGAAGAAAATTAGGTGAAAAACCTGAATAAAAACTCGGGGTTTTGACTAAGCAAACACCCCGAGGAATTTAAAAAAATACGAATTTCGACTAGTTTAACATAAGTCGAACAGAATTAACGATTCTGCCAAATGCTTAATGCACCCTTTCGTGTTGCAACATAGAGTTGATCATCAATCACACGTAAAGTACGCACTTCACCAGACGTCTTCGCACGACCGATCAATTCACCTGTCGCAGGGTTCAGCATGTGCAATACGCCATCTAGATCACCGACGATTAGGTCTTGGCCTAACATCACAGGATTACTCAATTGGCGGTTCAGCAGGCTGTCATTTTCCCAAAGCTTTTGACCCGTGCTAATTTCATAAGCCACTAACTTGCCGTCAGTTTGCGCCACAAATACACCATTACCCACCACTTCAGGGCGCTGCGTACTGCTTGAGTCTTCACTCCACACTACTTGCTGTGAAGCCAAATCTGTCATGGTCACTTGACCTTGATAGCTGGTCGTAATCAAGTACTGACCTGCTACTACAGGATCACCATCGACATCATTCAAACGTTGAATGTCCGAACGACCATCCGACACAGCTACACGGCGCTGCATACGTGGCACACCTGTAAGCACATCTAAAGCATAAACATAGGCATTAGCTGAAGAAATCAGCACTGTGCGCGCATCAACAGGAACAGGCGCTGCATTACCACGTAAGCTAAGTTGTACATTTGGTAAGTTATAAGTCCACACTTGCTGACCTGTTGCCAAATCATGCGCAAAAACAGTGCCATCATTACTTACAGAAATTACACGACTAGCTTGAATCAACGATGGCGCAAGAAGTGCACCTGTTAATTGTGCTGTCCATTTTTGCTCGCCAGTTGCCTGATCTAAAGCAAACAATTGACCTTTGGCGTTACCTACAATGACATGACCATCGGCAGCTTCAACGCCTGAACTCAAACCGGCTTTAGATACTTCTTTCTGCCATAGTTTTTGTTTGCCTTGATATGCCGTCACTAGACCTTTAGGGTCAAGTGCAAAAACTACACCGTTGTCGGCATCAAGGCGTAAACGTAAAGGATCAGCAGTCGAAGTTGAAGACACACTTTGAGAAAATACAGGAG
Organism: Acinetobacter sp. P1332; assembly: GCF_044057475.1. Lineage (NCBI taxonomy): Bacteria > Pseudomonadati > Pseudomonadota > Gammaproteobacteria > Moraxellales > Moraxellaceae > Acinetobacter > Acinetobacter sp. P1332. The sequence goes on along the minus strand of NZ_CP171157.1, from coordinate 539,372 downwards.
TCAGGGTTTTCGCCTGCGTCAGTTTTGGAAGTGGATTCGGCTTAACTTCTTCTACTTTTCCGCTACTTGCACAACCCGCAAGTGCTAAAGTTAATACGGTTAATGCGCACGAAATTTTGTATTTTCTATTCATTCAGTTTCTTCCGCTGCTGTTTCTATAAGTGGACGTTCGATTTCAGGATCATCAACTAAAATACCAACACTTTCGAGTTTAATTTGTAAAATTTGGCGTTCTTGTTTACGTTCAACCAACTGATCCCATGCACTTTGGTAGGCTTTCTTCGCATTTTCGATGTCGTTTTTAGCCACATAGACATCGCCTAAAGCTTCATCGGCTGTCGCTTTAAAAGCAGGATCTTTTACCAATGCAAGGTTTTTAATCGCATCATCAAACTTCTTTTGCGCCAATTGTGCATACGCTAAACGCAATTTCACAATTTGCACTAAGCCGTCGTCATCCACTTTCGAGTTTTCAACTTTCTTCAACGCTTTTTCAGCACTAGCATAATCCGCCTTGTCATAGGCCAATTTTGCCATTAACAATTGCGTTTGAATGGCCTGCGCCGAATCTGGTGCTTCTTTCACAATTTTGTCCGCAGTTGCAGACAAGGCTGTAAATGCATCGCCTTGCGTTGCACGTGCTTCATCCATCAATTGCTGAACTTTAGCCGTGTTCATTTGGTTCTCGGCCAAAGTTTTCTTCTGCCAGTATTGCCATCCAAAAAAGGCAATCAGCGCAATTAAAATCCCACTAATAATGGCTGAACCATATTTCTTAGTGAAAGACTTTAAACTATCAAGTTGTTCTTCATCACTTAATGCGCTCATGTGACTACCCTTTCCTTATATTTTGGCTTATTTTGAAGAAAATTTTTCAATCATAAATGGCACGATGTCATCCACCGCAACCAAAGTTTGTTCAGCTGTCGCCAACTCTTTTACGGCAAACTGAGCAGCTTCAACCTCGCGCTCACCCAAAATGAGGGCAAACAATGCGCCAGACTGATCCGCTTTTTTCATTTGCGACTTCATTGAACCATGTGATCCAACTTTCAAACGAAGCGTGCTTGATGCAGCATCTAACTGGTTACGAATTTGTTCTGCAAGCACCAAAGCTTTGCCTTGAGAAGCGGGATCTGCCAACAAAAACATTTCGCAGTCACGTACAGGTGTAGCGTCTTCGACTTGCTCAAGCAACAACAACAGACGTTCCATGCCCATCGCAAAGCCAACTGCAGGTACAGACTGATCGGCCTTGCCTTTAAGCTGACCCACTAAGCCATCATAACGACCGCCCGCACAGACTGTGCCTTGTGAACCCAAATGCGTGGTGGTCCATTCAAATACAGTTTTATTGTAATAATCTAAGCCACGCACCAGTTTTTGGTTAATCACGAAGCTCACACCTGCATCGGTTAAATACTGCTGCAAAGTGGCAAAGTGCTGTAGTGTCTCTTCCCCCATAAAGTCATGCAACTTCGGTGCATTTTCTAAAATGGCTTGAGTTTTGGCATCTTTAGAGTCAAGGATACGTAGTGGGTTGGTGGTTAAACGACGCTGTGAATCTTCATCCAAATCATTTTTATGTGATTCTAAGAACTCCACCAATGCCGCACGATAAGCTGCACGCTCATCAGACTCACCCAAAGTATTCAACTCAAGTTGAACTTTATCTGCCACACCCATGCGTTTCCACAGACGTGCCGTCATCAAAATCAGCTCAGCATCCATATCTGGGGTTGCCACACCAAAGGTTTCCACGCCGAACTGGTGGAACTGACGGTAACGACCCTTTTGCGGCTTTTCATAACGGAACATCGGCCCGATATACCAAACACGAGGCGTTGCACCGCGAAGCAAGTTATGCTCCAGCATGGCACGTACACAGCCTGCTGTTCCTTCAGGACGCAAAGTCAAAGACTCAGGCGGATTACCTTTGTCCAAGAAGGTGTACATTTCTTTTTCAACGATATCCGTTGCATCACCAATCGAACGTTTGAACAAATTGGTTTGTTCAACAATAGGCAAACGAATTTGCTGGTAGCCATACGCATCCATCAATGATGCGAGATGCTGTTCAAGACGTCTCCACGCTGGTGTTTGCGTAGGAAGAATGTCATTAAAACCTTTGATTGCGACAATTGAACTCATGATGAACTACGGATGATCTCTTTAGATTTAGCTTCTTCAAGCTCTGAAACACGCTGACGAACCATCGTTTCGATTTCGTCAACCAACTGATTTGTGTCAATTAAATGGCTCTTTTCACCATTACGATACACCAGTGAACGTGGACTTGCACCAACTACACCAATATCGGCTTCTTTGGCTTCACCTGGACCATTCACTTTACACCCAATCACCGACACATCCATTGGGGTGCGAATATCTTCTAAACGCTCTTCTAAGGCTTGCATCACTGAAATCACGTTAAACTCTTGACGTGAACAGCTTGGACAAGCAATGAAGTTGATTCCATTTGAGCGAAGACTGAGTGATTTTAAAATATCAAAACCAATCTTAATCTCTTCTTCAGGTTCCGCTGCCAAGGAAATACGCATGGTGTCACCAATGCCATCCAACAACAAACCGCCCAATGCAATCGCAGATTTCACTGAACCTGTACGGTAAATCCCAGCTTCTGTTACACCCAGATGTAACGGATTATCAATTTGCTGTGAAAGTAGGCGGTAAGCATCCATGGTTAAAAACACATTGGATGCTTTTACAGAAACCTTAAACTCATGAAAGTTCAGACGATCTAAAATATCAATATGACGCATCGCCGACTCAAGCAATGCCTGACCGGTTGGCTCACCATATTTCTTTTGAATATCTTTTTCCAGTGAACCTGCATTCACCCCAATACGCATAGAAATATCGTTATGGCGCGCTGCAGCCACTACTTCACGGATTTTAGCTTCAGAGCCAATATTTCCAGGGTTAATTCGTAAACAATCCGCACCCAAGTCCGCAACACGCAGTGCAATCTTGTAGTCAAAATGAATATCTGCAACCAACGGCACCGATGAACGCTTACGAATTTCACCAAAAGCCTCTGCCGCTTCCATCGTTGGTACAGAAACGCGCATGATGTCCGCACCTACATCTGCACAGCGCTGAATTTGCGCCAGCGTTGCTTCCACATCACAAGTTTCAGTATTGGTCATACTTTGAATGCTGATGGGTGCATCGCCACCGACATAGACTGAACCTACACGAATCTTACGAGTAGGCTTGCGTTTAATTGGATTTACAATCATTGCTTTTCCTTGATCCCATTAACGTGACAAGCGGAAATCTGCTTTTCCACCGACGGTATATGGTGACAATGAAATACTTTCATTATTTAAGCTGAGTGACACAGCAGCAGCATCATCAATACGAATTTGAAAAGGTGTCTCGCCAGCAAGCTCAAGTGTAGAGGCTTGACGCCCTGTTGCCAGTACTTTCCCAGTTGAATCGACAATATGTACAGACGTAGGACGATTGAACTCAAGTTTCAACTGATCCCCTGTGGTTGCAGCAGCACCATTCATATTGATGATTTGTACATCAGATTCCATCTGCGGAGTCGCAGCCTCATCTGTACTGCCTGACCAATTCTGAATCATGCCGAACAACGCTGCCAAAATCGCAATTACAACAATCGCAATCAGTCCACGTTTCAACCATTTACGGTTACGGTCACGGTTAGAACCGGGTAATTTACCCATGATTTTAATCGGTGAATTATTCAATGCATGATTTGGCAATAGCCCCGTATCATTGGCATAAATGTCATCAAAACGCTGAATAATCGTAGTAGCATCCACTTTTAGGAACTTCGCATAAGTACGATAGTAACCTTTAATGAAGGTTGCTTCTGGAAGCGCTGTATATTCGTCCTGCTCAAGTGCAGTTAAAGTCTTGAGTGGAATATTCAACTCTTTGGCAACGTCGCTTAATTCACGTTTTTGTGTAATACGAATTTGACGAAGATAATCACCCGGACGTTGGATATTTCCTAAAGCATTGCTAGAACCATTCGATTGTGGTGAATTAGGATTTACTTCCATACGGCCTCAGTAGTGTACTGTAATTGCAAATAACGTTTGTATTCTTGACTGTCTGGATACAATGCACGTAACTGGTTGACCAGTACTTGCGAACCCATCGTGTCATGATTTGCTCGCGCAATTCGGATCCCAATCCAAAGCGCACGCGCATCTAAGTTTTTCTCGCCAACTGCTCGCACAAACTGTTCATAGTACTGCGTAGCTTCAGCATTTTGCTGACGTAAATATGAAATTTCCGCCATTTCGATCATGGCAAGATAGGCACCTGAGTTTACCTGTAGGGCTTGTTTAAAAGCTGCTTCTGCTTCCGCCACTCGACCTACTTGTAGATACGCACGACCTAAATTTTCCAATGCTCGATAACGTTGATCATACCCTAAAGTTGAACCTGCAACTTGAAGTTGATCAATCGCGTCATTATAACGCCCAATTTGATATAAATACGTACCGTAGTTGTTACGAGCCTGTGCATTTTTTGGCTCAGCCGCAATTGCATGCTTAAAATAACGCTCTGCCTTTTCCACATTTTGTGGACTGCCTTCACGCTGTAACAATACGCCCATCATCATATTTGCAGATGCATCACGAGAGTCGATGTCTAATGCCTGATCCAATGTACGTTTCGCAGCATCGTAATCATTCGACTTAATATATTCAGCCGCCAACTGCGTTCTAACTTGTACTGCTTTACTTGGATCACCTTTCGTATTCACGGTTTGGCAACCCACCAAGTACCACACTGACACTCCCAGTGTCAGCGCAAGGTAAAGTTTAGAAACGGGTTTTTTCAATTGGCATCCCCTTATATTATCCTTGTGAACGTAGAATCTCGTTTTTCTCTGCTACTTTCTTTTTCCACTGCTCAGCACGACGTGTTCGATCGGCCACTTGACCAACCAATTGTCCGCAGGCAGCATCAATATCATCACCACGCGTTTGACGAATCGTACACACAAATCCTGCATCAGACAAAGTTTTTTGGAAAGAAATAATGCGGTTGCGACTTGAACGACCATAAGGCGCGTGTGGAAATGGATTAAATGGAATTAAATTAATTTTACTTGGTAAGTTCTTCAACAGTTTAATCATCTGCTGCGCATGCTCAGGATGATCATTCACCCCATCCAACATCACATATTCAATGGTGACATGCTTACGTGCACTTTCATTACCATCTTTGGCGATATAACGTTGACATGCTGCAATCAGCTGTACCAATGGATATTTTTTATTGATTGGAACCAATTCATTCCGCAATTCATCATTTGGCGCGTGTAGGGAGATTGCCAATGCAACATCAATATCTTGTGCCAATTGATCAATTTTCGGCACTACACCTGAAGTCGATAAAGTCACACGGCGCTTAGACATGCCATAAGCAAAATCGTCTAGCATAATGCGCATTGAGCTCAATACGGCATCATAGTTGAGTAATGGCTCGCCCATCCCCATCATCACGACGTTGGTCACCGAGCGCTCACGCTCAGCTACAGGCACATCTTCCATATAAGAATAGTTTGCGACCCACAACTGGCCAATAATTTCATCTGGGTTTAAGTCGCGCTGAAAGCCTTGTTTACCGGTTGAACAGAATGAACAATCCAGTGCACAGCCTACTTGAGATGAAATACATAAAGTACGGCGCAAACCACTGCGATGCTCAGCAGGAATCAATACGGTTTCAACCAAAGAGCCTTCGCCCTCACCGACACGAAACACCCACTTACGCGTACCATCTTTAGAATAATTTTTATGCACCACTTCTGGCGCTTTAATTTCACAAAGTTTTTCAAGTTTTTCACGTAACTTGCCTGAGATATTGGTCATCTCTGCAAAATCAGTCACAAAAAACTGGTGAATCCATTTCATCACCTGTCCTGCGCGAAACTTTTTTTCTCCCATATCTTCGAAGAATTTTTCAAGCTGCGGACGTGACATGCCAAGTAAGTTCACTTTCGCAACAGAATTTTGCTGTGCAGGAGCGGATGGAGATTGTTGCTGTTCAGCCGAAACTGTAGAGACAGCGACCACTTCAGTACTCATGTGTATTACCTAAACCATGTCTAACGATGAAAGGAGAAGCTCAATAAACGAGCAGAAATTTATTCAGGGAATAAAAAAACCAGATAAGTATAATAACACTTATCTGGTTTGAATACTTCGAATTAACGAGTACGTGGAGCAATCTCAGTTTGAGCGAAGAAGTAGTTAACTTCACGATCAGCAGATGCTACAGAGTCAGAACCGTGAGCAGCATTTTCGTCGATGCTTACAGCGAAGTCAGCGCGGATAGTGCCTGGAGCAGCTTCTTTAGGGTTAGTTGCGCCAAGAATTTCGCGGTGAGCAAGAACTGCGTTTTCGCCTTCAAGAACTGAAACAACAACTGGACCAGAAGTCATGAACGCAACTAGGTCAGCAAAGAAACCACGTTCTTTGTGCTCTGCGTAGAAACCTTCAGCTTCAGTTTGAGTCAAGTGTTTCATTTTAGTTGCAACGATTTGAAGACCAGCTTTTTCAAAACGAGCAAAAATGTCACCGATGTGGTTTTTAGCAACTGCGTCTGGTTTTACGATAGATAAAGTACGTTCAATAGCCATGATTGGCTCCTTAAGTCAATGTAGACATGAAAATTTTGGCGCATTATACCGACATAATGCACAATTTTCTGCTTTTACTCTGTAAAAAGTTGCTTTTTTCGATACAAGGATTATCGCGCTTCGTCAATCCATGCCATTTGAATTGCTTCAAGCAAACCTTCAGTCGACTTGGTCGGATCATCACTAAAGTCTGGTAAGGCACACACCCAAGCATGTAAGTCTGTAAAGCGAATCCACTGCGGATCGACATCTGGATGAGCTTCATACAACTCAATAGCAATATCAATAGTGTCTGACCAACGTAAGCCCATGGTGGAGTCTCATCACAATGTAGAAGATGCTGTACTGTAGCAAACTCTGAAATTTAAGCGCTAGTTTGTTTGGGATAAAATTGGGCTTTTTTACAACACGATATTTAAAAATGGTGCACTACAAATTAAAGCGACGGCTACAACCGCACCTATAGCCGCTCCGACCAACACATCACTTGGATAATGTAGCCCTAAAATCATGCGTGACGCGGCAACCAAAACAGTAAAAGGCAACATGAGCACCAATAAAATTGGCTGTACAAAGCCTAATAACGTACTGACCATCACTGCATGTAAAGTATGACCCGAAGGAAAACTAAAGTGATCGAGAGGTCGCTCACCCATTCGAATCACTTGATGTACTTGATAGGGTCTTGGGCGAATAGTTTTGATTTTTAAGACTTTATAAATTAAAGTCCCGCACAATGAACCGAGAACCAAATACAGGATTTGCAAACTGTAGACCAATCCTTGCAACAACCAAGTTAAAGCCAACATCGTGTACCAAAAGATGCCATCTCCCAATCGACTGATCCGCTTAAAAAAATTAGCTACAGCATGCGAATGGGAGAAATGATTGAGATAGACACAGCCTTTTAAATCTAAATCTAATATTCTTATTTTTGCAGTTTTAAGATTCATACCACTTCTCCTTAACAACAATGTTGAAAGTTCAGCTGGAAAATCATTGTTATATGACGATTTAATTCATCAAAATCGCTTCTCGTTAAGCTCATATTAAAGGGTGTTTTTGACAGTTTGATGATTTAAATTAAAACCCATCAAAATTACCCAACTCATCTTTATCACTGACACTTTTAAAACAGCTATTGGTTAAGGTGCTGCCTTAATATTTGCCGCGTGATATAAGGCTTGCTCAAACTGTTTTACAGGATACTGCCAGCCCACACTTTCAATGTCCTGACGCGCTTGAGTTCCCATACATCTAAGCACCTTTTGCTCTGGCAACTGAATAATAGTTTGCATAAAGTGTGCCACTTGTCCAAAAGGACTCAACCACCCTGTTATACCTTGCTTGATATAACGCTGCGGACTGGCATAGTTATAGGCCACCACAGGTAAGCCACTGGCCATGGCTTCGAGTACCACATTACCAAAAGTCTCTATTTGACTAGCAAAAACAAAAGCATCTGCACTGGCGTAGACTTGAGCGAGTGACTGCCCTGTTAAGCTTCCCGTAAAAATAACATCTGAGCCATTTGCCATCTCAGTTAAGCGCTTGCGATCTGGCCCATCTCCCACAATCACCATTTTCAACTTGCGTGATTGCTGCTTCTTGATATTCAAATAGCTTTGAATGAGCACATCGACTTCTTTTTCTGGAGATAAACGCCCCACATATAACAGCACCGTAGTATTTGCATCTGCTTGCCAATGCTGACGCAATTGTTCTGAGCGGTGCTCTGGATGGAAGCGAGTTGTATCGACCCCTCGCCCAACCTCAACCAAAGGACAAGTCACCCCAAAGGCCTGGAGTTGATTTAACGTGGTTTCACTCGGCACACAGGTGAGTACCGTATGGTTATGAAACCAGCGAAGATAACTTTCAATCGGTTTGACCAGTAAAGCCAAATCAAAGAAGCGACTAAAGTCATGAAAAGTTGAATGAAAGCCACTCGACACTGGAATTTGATGTGCTTGAGCAGCATACAGTGCCGTCAACCCCAACGGTCCTTCCGTCACAATATGGACCACATCTGGTGCGAAGCGTTCAATCGCTTTGCTGACTTTCACATACTGTGGCATACCAAATTGCATGTCGGCATATTTAGGAATGCTCTTTGCCCAGACCAAACACTCCTGCTCTGCCTGAAAGTCGGTACATATGGTTTTTTGGATTGGGCGGATGAGCTGAATGCGATGCCCCAGTTTCTGCAAACCTTTACACAGTTGTAATAAAGAGTTCGCAACACCATTGATTTCTGGTGACCATGTTTCCGTCACGATGGTTATTTTTAACTTGGGTTTGAGGGTTTCTTCAAGGATAGAGAGTTCTTGCTGAATATTATGCTGATGTTGTTGCTTGAGATAAAACCGCTGAGGTTCTGGGAAATTGTGCTGTTTGAATAATTTTGTTGTCATTGAACCGATCATGTTATTCCAAACTTTTCTTATTTTCCTCCAAGTTTAATTAAACTATTTGACAGTTTGATGATAATAGACCTCTTTCATAAATCATTTTTTACTCAGTTCCAAATTATAGATCCCAGCAATTAGATTGAACCTCAATCCCAATCTTTTTCCTCGATTGCGATATCGCTCAGCAAGGATTTTGAAGGTTTTCAAACTGCCAAATACATGCTCAATGCCAATTCTTCTTTTGTTAATTTCTCGATTGTAAAGCTTTAACTCAGGATCTAGTTTGCAGCGTTTTTTTGCTTTTAATGGCAATAGGCTATTTCGATACACTGTGTAAATCCCTTGATAACCCTTATCTGCAAGTATAAAGGCACTTGCAGGAATCTGATTCAAATTGCGTTTGAAAAGTTCGAAATCATGTACAGCACCACGACTTGTGCATAAACTCAGAATTTGCTGAGTTTTATAATGAGCAATGGCTTGAACTTTGAAAGTATGTGCCTTCTTCTTACCACTATAGCTTTTCTTCTGTTTTTTTAGGCCTTTGTATTGGAATTTCTGTGGCATCTACGATCACCACATTCCAGTCAATACCTTCGCCTTCAGGCAAATGCTTTGGTAAATTAAATAAATTGGACTTGATGAGGCAGTCCTCTACATGGTGTACGATTCTTGAAGCAGTGGGCTCTGACACGCCATAACTTGTTGCGACATGGAATAATGTTCGGTATTCACGCCAATAGCTTAAGCATAAGAGAATCTGATCTTCTAGGCTTAATTTAGATGGTCTACCTTTGGCAGGAACATGCATTTTCAATTGCTCAACCATTAAATTAAAGGTTGACCATGAGATGCCGGTATATCGCTTAAACTGTGTTTCAGAAAGCTTCTTTGAATAGATGTATTTCATTCAAAGATTATGCCTGAATGTTTAAGATTCTTCGGTACAAATAATCAGCAATAGATAGGTCGTTTTTTGATTTATGAAAGAGATCTAATGAATGCAATAAAATAAAAAGACACCTATGATTAGTAGGTATCTTTTTACATATTAATAGTTTAAATGCCTAAAATTTAAAACATCAAATTAATATACAAGCTATCCTTATACACACCTGCTGGGGTTAAGGCAGTTGGGCGTTCCATCAATTGCACCAAGACTACAAACTTATTTTGCTCAGTTGCTGGTTGAGCAATAGGGCTATTCCAACGTGATGCACTTGCTCCTGAAATATTCATTTGAGTTCTCAATTTATAGTTTTTCTCATTGACTAAATAACTACTCCCTGTTGCATTAGTTAAATTACGCGAATTGAATTTAATCGCGTAATTACTATCGCAAGCCACTGAGAAAGAAGTTGCAGCTTGACTAAGATACGATGAACTTAGATTCAACTGGCTTGAAGTTAAACGCTCAATTTGACACTGTTTTGCATAAGCTATTGGGGTGGCCGCTACACAAAACAGCAGTATAATAATGTTCAGTTTCATGGCTCTACTCCATTTATTTACACTGAAGATCCAGTACTGATGAGTTGTCATCATTCTTAGTATCTGTAATTGTAAGTTCTGCCGAACAACTGCGTGCTTCTTTAGTTTTAATTTGTATCTTATATGTTCCCGGAATCAAACCATAAAGCGTTACGCTACCATCGGTAGAAATCGGATAAACCTCTCCTTCACCATTATTATCAATATAAAGCTCTGAACCAGCAGCAAAAGACCGATTGTTACTATCTACTGGCTTAACAGTGACTTGTTTCGCATGGAATACTGGGAAATTGATTATATAGCCGCGTTGATTTAAAGCTGTTAATTGTTTGCTTGAATACTGTATTTTATCTTCGATAGGTAGTTGATTTTGATCAAATGCAATGTCGTATTTAACATAAGGAATAACATCATGAATAAAGGCATACCCCTTTTTATTGGTTTTATCAACATAGGTCAGCGATCTTAAAATATCAATATCTTGGTAATCCCCTACTTTGACTAGAGTAAATGCATTATCAACCATTTTAGTAAAACTGATTTTATTACCCAACCAAACAACTGCTCCTCGATAATTTAACTGTGATTCACGATCTTCACGACCTTGCACATGATAGAAATCTAAATCTCCTACATCTGTTTTAACAACACCATTAAAGTTAAACATCGTGTCTTCACTACGACGGTTTACTCCAAGAGAATAATCGAAACCGACTTGATTGGAATCATATTTCACCAACTGGAGATTTGTATTTTGGTCAGCTGATTGACTAAAGTAAACGGACTTATTATCAAAACTGTAGCTAAGTGAAAGAATGCCGCCTGAGTCTTTCCTGTCACCAAAAGAGTTGAAATAGCTTAAACCAAATGAAATTCGACGACCAAAATTCCGATTAAACCCAACATTTATTACCTTTTGGTTACTATTAGGAAACTCAGGATATTCATAATATTTTTGTTCTGCATAGTTAATATTTAGATTATGTAAATAGGGCACATTACTCATACCAAAATATGCAAGATTTTCAAATTTTGGATAGTTAGAATTGGCACCTAACTCATCTCCTAAAAATTTAAAATCTTTTTCTGTATATTTTGAACTCGCCCCCATTGAAAATCGACCAAAGTCTTTACTTGCGGATAACCCATAGGAATAATTAAATTGGTTTTCATCATCATGAGAAGCAAGAACAACACTATCGAGAACAAAAATATTACTAATCGCTTGTGTCCACATGAACCCTATATTTTGTATATCTTTACTGTAAGATAAATTGCTTCCTAACGTAGTTGAGTTTGACATACCTCTGCGAAAATAAGTATTCACAAAGAAGTCCCTATAATCACTGCTATCCAAATTATAGTTATAACGAAGTTTACCTGCTGCAACACTATATTCATTCAAACCAGATCGTAATAGTCTATTGGTCACCATAATAGGAAAGCTTTGTACACTTCGATTCCCGAGTACATCCTCAACTACAATTTGCGCATTACCTGCTTGTTGGATTTGTGCCCCCATCAGTAAGTTATAATCACCAGGGCTCACCTTTTGATTATAAATATTTACGCCATTTATATATAAATCAACAGTAGAAGGAACGCGTGCACTCCCTTGTAAACTTGGCATATTCCAGTACACAAAATTTGGTCTTTCAGTGTAATTCGTCCCCCAATTTAAACCTGCAAAACGTAAAGAATTAATCAAAGGGTTATATGTAGTTGTAGTATCCCCTATCGTTAAGCGGGTCATATGTTTAGGAAATTCAAAATCGACACTACTACTCAGGCGAACCACCCGCTCATCAGTGGGGGTATTCTGATACAACATAGAGTTTTTCATGATCCAATAATCTTTGAAAACCCCTAGCTCCATAAGTCCACTATATGAGTTATTAGAATTACTAGTTGCATAAAGAAAATCATAATTTATGAAACCACCAAAACTGGCTTTTTCTGGAATAACACTTCCATTTAAGTTATTAAAATCAGATTCAAAAGAGTCTGTAGGAATAGTCAATTTAATGGATTGTGATGTGTCATCAAACGCTGACTGAATTACTCCTGATGACACTGAACAAAACTCTGGCCGAGAGGAGAGCGTTTTTAATTGGCTTGTTGTAATTTGACGTTCTGCCAGTATATTACATTCAATATAGTATTGATCGCCTTCTTTTAATAAGGCAACATCCGTATGATGATCTAAATCATTAATCCATAAATTTGCAATATTTTCTTCCAGCACAGCTTCACTGGCATTCACATTTAGTGCAAAAAAAATATGAATAACGATAAGTATTCTTATTTTCGTATTCATCGTAAACTCCCCACCTCAGACTAATCCGAGAATTTGAGTTCCACCATTTTATCGTTCTTATCAGTAAACAATTGAACATAATAATTTTTAGGATTTGATATTCGTGTATTGTTTAAATCATAAGACGTGCTTTTATTTGCAAGCAAATAACTCATAGTCTCCGTTTTAAAAACTTCTTTTTTATTAGCATCGACAATCTTCAAATTTGCAATTTGAATATGGGAATTCGCGTTATTTTTAACAACGAGTTTATTATTTTCTACATTAAATTTGAGCTTAACATCTTCTTGCTTTCCAACAAAGAGTGGTAAGTTAAAACTTACAAGAAAATTCACAGATGACTCTTTCACTGCCTGCGGAATCTCATCAACCATCACACGCCATGTACCTTCTTGCTGTCCACTTAAAATAGACTCAATGGGACGGTTAAAGCCCACACGAATAGTCTGTTTACCATTCGGCTGCAAAATAAAGTTTTTAGGATTAATAATTAAGGAGTTATCAGGCTCCAGTACGTTTTCGCCATTTTCTTTTTGCGTCCACTTAAATGCTTTTACTTCAAAAATTCTCTTCTCAGTTTCATCTTTAGATTCTAAGGTAAGTGTTGTGGTTCTTTGTTTTATTGGATTTTGAATATACATTTGGACTGGATCAACTGAAACACCAGCATTTGATACCGACATATAAAACATCGAAGACACCAAAATTGATATTATTCTTTTCATATTACACCCCTTATTATAATTTTAAAAAACCTAACCTGATACTGTAATCAAGTTAGGCTTAGTTTAACTAAATTAGTAGTAAACTTTAATTTTATAAGTATCGTTGTATGTACCCGCACGTTGGAATGCACCAACTGCTGCATTAGTTACCGAAACAGAATATTGATCGTCAGCTAGACCATTATGATTTGAATTACCAAATGGAATTACACCGCCACCTGTTTTATTTGTAACAATTGTTGTTGGTACACGAACACTGCCATCGTCCTCATGTTTAACATAAGTACTTGCACTTGTACCTGTGTTCGCTGTTTGAATGTTAAGTGTATAGTGCGTATTACTACGTACAGTATAATTTGAACTTTGTGTTCCACCATTTTTATTCAGCGTAATGGCACTACCGCCAAGCACTTCACATTTTTTAGGGATTTCTAATTTAATAGGAATATCTTTTTCACAACCTAGAGAAGTACAGTTCCCCCAGTTATAACTAGGGCGTGATGCTGTATCATCCTCTGCATAAAGGGCTGTAGAACCTGCACTCATTAGCGTTGCAACTAGCGATGCTTGTAGTAATTTATTCATAGCTACTCTCCGAGATTTTTCTTTTAAAACCTGATCAATTGTTATGGTTACCCTTAATTAAACTGGACCTTGTTTGGCTACCAAGCTTTTCTTAAGTGTGTTTTTATTCTAGTTGTTCTGTATAAAAAACCATCTATGCAGCCTTTTTCACTCAAATAGAGACCCAACTTTAAAACCTCAAAAAAGTAAAATTAAAATAATGTTTTTATTTATATTTTATTTATTCATTAACTTTGTAAATCCCTAAAAATAGTTACACTACTTTCAGTGATGCACAATTTTAGTGCTTTTTTATATTTTAAATAGATCTCTGTTTTATCTTAGAAATTTTCAATATTTCAAATTTACATTTAATTACATATTTGGGTGAATAATTTCTTAACCCGCTAAAAAATCCATTTTCCATCTTTTTTTTACTTTACATTTCTACTAATTATTCAATTTAGGTCGATCATCTCGCTAAAATTCAAAGTTTATTCACATGCTATTTACCCAATTTCAGTGATTGAACAATATGACTAAAATCACATAATCAAGCCTTAAATTTACATGACCTACTATTTTAGAAATCAAAAACTCACACTAAAAACCCAAACGTAATGATAGGTACACTTTTTTGAGAGTTTCATTTATTGCAATAAAGCCCATGGATACGTTATTAATCCAATAGTTTTTTGACAATATATGCTGCCCATATATCTAGCACTGAAATGGAATTCTCGTTGACTCCATATAACGATTTTGAACACGGGTAAGATCAACTTATAGCTGTGTACCTATAGCCATATCATGGCCCTATTTATACTCACATCTTTTTAATTAATAGCTTTGCCCTACATAAAATATAATAGTAGATCAATAAAAAACCCTGCCGAGGCAGGGTTTTAGTACTTAAAATCAGCTAGATCAGAAACTTAGTTCTTTTCTTTATCTACAATTTTGTTTGCTTAAATCTAAGGTACGAAAAAAAAGGGAAAGCATTGCTTTCCCTTTTTTAAAGGCACGTAACGTAACCTTAGTTCTTTTCTTTATCGACGATCTTGTTTGCCTGAATCCAAGGCATCATCGCGCGTAACTTACCACCTGTTACCTCAATACCATGCGCTGCGTTTTGACGACGACGCGCAGTCATTGATGGGTAGTTCAACGCACCTTCGTTAATAAACATCTTCGCGTATTCACCAGATTGAATACGTTTAAGTGCATTGCGCATCGCTTCACGAGACTGTTCGTTGATTACTTCAACGCCAGTTACGTACTCACCATATTCAGCGTTGTTTGACACTGAATAGTTCATGTCCGCGATACCACCTTCAAACATCAAGTCAACGATTAACTTAAGTTCGTGTAAGCATTCGAAGTAAGCCATTTCAGGTGCATAACCTGCTTCTACCAAAGTTTCGAAGCCCATTTTCACAAGTTCTACCGCACCACCACAAAGAACTGCTTGCTCACCAAATAAGTCAGTTTCAGTTTCTTCACGGAAAGAAGTCTCGATAATACCTGTACGACCACCACCTACACCAGAAGCATAAGAAAGTGCTAGGTTACGTGCATTACCAGACGCATCTTGATGAATCGCGATTAAGTCAGGAACACCCGAACCACGTTGGTATTCAGAACGTACTGTATGACCTGGTGCTTTTGGTGCAACCATGATTACATCAAGGTCTGCACGTGGAACAACTTGGTTATAAAGAACAGAGAAACCATGGGCAAATGCTAATGTTGCACCTTCTTTAATGTTTGGCTCAATCACGTCACGATAAAGTTGTGATTGGAACTCATCTGGAGTCAAGATCATGACTACGTCAGCTTGTGCTACAGCAGCAGGAACTTCAGCAACTTTAAGACCTGAATTTTCAGCTTTTTTCCAAGAAGTAGAACCAGCACGTAGACCTACAGTTACGTCTACACCAGAATCTTTAAGGTTAAGCGCGTGTGCGTGACCTTGTGAACCGTAACCAATGATCGCTACTTTCTTAGATTGGATGATAGATAAGTCGCAGTCTTTATCGTAAAAAATTTGCATTGCTGTCTCCGCTAAAATGCTTGGTATTCTGTAATTCCATCAAGGGGTTTATTGTTTGATGAAATCCTCCTCTTTCTCAAAAGGAGGTTGAATCGTGTTAATTAATTAAATGGTTAAAACTTTTTCGCCACGCGCGATGCCTGAAACACCTGAGCGTACAACTTCTAGGATGGTGTTTTCTGCTAACGCATCAATAAAACCATCAATTTTTTCAGTCGTACCCGCGATTTGAATGGTGTAAGTCGTTGGGGTGACATCAACAATTTGCGCACGGAAAATGTCCGCAGTTCGTTTAATTTCAGCACGTGCCGAGCCAAGTGATTTGACTTTAATCAACATCAACTCACGCTCAATGTGCGCACCTTCAGACAGGTCAACCACTTTCACCACTTCAACCAATTTGTTGAGCTGTTTGGTGATTTGTTCAATTTTATGGTCATCGCCATAAGTCGTTAATGTCAAACGAGATAAGGTCGGATCTTCGGTTGGTGCAACATTTAAAGTCTCAATGTTATAACCACGTTGAGAAAACAAACCCACCAAACGAGAAAGCGCACCAGCTTCGTTTTCTACAAGTACAGAGATAATGTGTCTCATGACGTGCGCTCCCCTTTACCTAACCACATATCTTGCATTGACTGACCTGCAATAAGCATTGGATAAACATGCTCTGTACGGTCAACCATCACATTAATAAATACGCATTTATCGTTGATCGCCATTGCTTCAGCAAGCTTCGACTCTAGCTCATCCGCATGGTCAATTTGAATACCAACATGACCATATGCTTCCATCAATTTAGGGAAGTCAGGCAATGAATCGATATAAGAACTTGAGTGACGTCCTTCATAGTTCATATCTTGCCACTGCTTCACCATCCCTAGAGCTTGGTTATTCAAGCAGAGGATTTTTACGTTTAGGCCATATTGCTTACACGTCGAAAGCTCTTGGATACACATCTGAATCGATGCTTCACCCGTGATACACACCACTTGTTGGTCAGGGAAAGCCAATTTCGCGGCCATCGCATAGGGTAAACCTACACCCATGGTGCCTAAGCCACCTGAGTTAATCCATTGGCGCGGACGTTTATACTTATAATAGTTCGCACCAAACATTTGATGCTGACCTACGTCAGAAGTAATGATCGCATCACCATTGGTGATTTTATCCAACGCTTCCACCACTTGTTGTGGTTTCATTACGCCGTTTGCACCAGACTCATAACGCATGCCATGAACTTTACGCCATTCATTGATTTGCGCCCACCAAGCAGCGATATCTTCAGGATTTGGTTTAGACACATTCATTTGTTTCAACTGTGTCAACATTTCCTGAAGAACAGGTTCTACCGCACCCACGATCGGGATATGCGCCATGATGGTTTTTGAAATCGTCGCAGGGTCGATATCAATATGAATCACTTTGGCATTTGGACAGAATTTTGCTGGATTATTGGTCACACGGTCATCGAAACGCGCACCGATACACAAAATCACATCAGCATTGTGCATGGTCATATTGGCTTCATAGGTACCATGCATACCCAACATGCCAATAAACTGCGGATCATTACCTGGAAATGCACCAAGCCCCATCAAGGTATTGGTGACTGGGAAGCCCAAAATGTGCGCCAGTTCAGTTAACTGTGCAGAAGCATTCCCCTGAACCACGCCACCGCCAGTATAAATCACAGGACGTTTAGCATGAATCAGCTCTTCAATCGCTTTACGAATTTGACCTGAGTGACCACGATGTGGCGGTTGATACGAACGCATCTTCACTTTTTCTGGGTATTCGTAAGCAAATTTCTCAGCAGGATTGGTTGCATCTTTTGGAATATCGACCACAACTGGACCCGGACGACCAGAAGCTGCAATATAAAATGCCTTCTTAATAATCGAAGGAATTTCGCTGGCATGGCGCACTTGGAAACTATGTTTTACGATCGGACGAGAAATACCGACCATATCTGTTTCTTGGAATGCATCTTCACCAATTAAATGTGACGCAACCTGACCGGACAAAATCACCATTGGGATTGAGTCCATATAAGCCGTTGCAATTGGAGTCACAGTATTGGTTGCACCCGGACCTGAAGTCACGAGAACCACACCCGTCTTACCTGTTACGCGTGAGTAAGCATCTGCCATATGACCAGCAGCTTGTTCATGGCGCACGAGGTAATGATTGATTTTGTCTTGTTGAAAGAACGCGTCGTAGATATGTAAAACTGCGCCGCCTGGGTATCCAAATACATGTTCAACGCCTTCGTCCGCCAATGCGCGAACGAGCATTTCACCACCAGATAAAAGTTCCAACGTGATTCACCCTAATCTTTATCACTGCAATGGTGGAAGGCACCAGCAGTGTTTCATTCATTGATTGTCTGCACTGTTATAGCACACATATTTCTTAGTTTTCATAGCAATAGGAAAAAATTCTGATCTGTATGCTGTTTGAGCAATATGAGATCTAAAACGTGTTGGGATAAACACATTTTTTTACTTTGTTCACGGTCTCGGCTAGAAAGCGTGTCCATTGCATGAAATGACACTTTATCGAAGGGTGATCGAGTAAAGGCATATAAAACTAAAGACAGCATTTTTAGGAGTTTCGTGACTAAAGTCAAGTTTAAAAATTAGCTTTTTTTTGTTTATTTACAGAGCGTTTGTTTTTTATTCATCGCGAACAAAGAAAACTGAACCGCTTTTTCTTGGTTTTTTAGTGCAAAAACAAATAGATTTCTATTTGACTGAATTTATTAATAAAAAAACATAATAAAACCCATAAATAAGTTTAATAAGATATTCCCCCCAATTTACATCCAACATCTATCTCAGATTTTTTCAGTTTTAAATATAGATCAGCATTTGCTCATCAGGTTTTAACACAACTTTCTTATTTTGATACTTTGTCATAACACATATTTCACGCGTTAGACTGAGGATTTGACCTGCAAAATATTTCAAAAAACTCAGATGAAAAACACATCAAACACTGCTTATTGCTCTAAAATTGGCATAAAATAACGACAACGATAAACCCGATAAGATCCAATGATTACGGATATAAAAAGGACAATGCTAGATGAGTATTCAGTTTGCAAAAATGGCAGCATGTTTGGTGGGGATGGGGCTTGCAATAGGCAGCACACAAAGCTTTGCTAAGACGTATTATAAGTGGGTTGATAGCCAAGGCTCGACACATTACACCACGACACCTCCACCCAAAACAGCAAAGAAAAAAGGCAAAGTCGACACCTATGGTTGGAAAAATTCGCCACAAGCTGCGTCATCGGAAGCACCTCCTGCTGCCAATATGCCGAATAACATACCAGCTCCCCCCAATGCTGTACCAAGTGCTGCCCCAGCAGCACCAGCGGTTGAGTTAGAAAATCAACGACGTGAAGCAAATGAAGCACTTGAACGTGGACAACAAGCTCGCCCTGCTGAAGTACAATCGAATAGATAACAACTTTCTCTACGCTAACTCATGAAGTAATTCTCATTATTTTGAGACTACTACATTTTATAATTTATCTCAGGCGCAAAATTCACTTTTAGGTGCATTTTGCGCTATGCTGTGCAACAAACTTTTTAACCATTGTTCTACATACGTATATGACTACTCACATTGACCCTGAATATCAAGCGAGCGCGATTGAACCTACCGTCCAACAAGACTGGGAAGCTCGTAAAGCCTTTAAAGTTGCTGACTCTGTAGAAGGTCCACGTCGTTATATCCTCTCGATGTTCCCTTATCCAAGTGGCAAACTGCATATGGGTCATGTGCGTAACTACACCATTGGTGATGTCATCAGCCGTTTCCACCGCCTTAAAGGGGAAACTGTCCTGCAACCGATGGGTTGGGATGCTTTTGGTTTACCTGCTGAAAATGCTGCAATTGCACACCAAGTTGCACCTGCAAAATGGACCTTTGAAAACATCGCATATATGCGTGACCAATTAAAAAAATTAGGTCTTTCAGTCGATTGGGATCGTGAATTTGCAACGTGTACCCCTGAATACTACCGCTGGGAACAGTGGTTATTTGTACAACTTTATAAAAAAGGCCTTATTTACCGTAAACTTTCAACAGTAAACTGGGATCCTGTGGATCAGACGGTACTGGCCAATGAACAAGTTGAAAATGGTCGTGGCTGGCGCTCAGGTGCATTGGTTGAAAAACGTGATATTCCAATGTATTACTTCCGCATTACTGACTATGCGCAAGAATTATTAGACGATTTAGATACCTTAAAAGATGGTTGGCCACAACAAGTCTTGACCATGCAACGTAACTGGATTGGTCGCTCACAAGGGATGGATATCACCTTCCCTTCAGCGAATCCTGAAATTTACGCAGATGGCCTTACTGTATTCACCACACGTGCTGACACCTTAATGGGTGTGACTTATGTTGCAGTTGCAGCAGAACATCCAATGGCGCTGAAAGCCGCGGAAAATAATGCTGAACTTAAAGCATTTATTGAAGAATGCCGTATGGGTTCTGTGGCTGAAGCTGACCTTGCCACTGCTGAAAAGAAAGGCATGGCAACAGGTCTGTCTGTGAAGCATCCTGTCACTGGCGAAGACATTCCTGTTTGGATTGCCAACTACGTGTTGATGTCTTATGGCTCTGGTGCAGTGATGGCTGTACCTGCACACGACGAACGTGATTTTGAATTTGCCAATAAATACGGCTTAACCATCAAACAAGTGATTGATGCTCAAGGTGCAGACGATGCAGACTTTGATGCTGCACAATGGCAAGAATGGTACGGCTCTAAAGAGGGTAAATTGGTCAATTCTGCTGAATTTGACGGTTTAGACTTTCAAGCTGCTTATGATGCGTTCCTTGCAAAATTAGAACCAACAACTCTTGCAAGCACCAAAGTTCAGTTCCGTTTACGTGACTGGGGTGTATCGCGTCAACGTTATTGGGGTTGCCCAATTCCAATGATCAACTGTGAAAAATGTGGTCAGGTTCCTGTACCTGAAGAGCAACTTCCAGTGGTCTTACCAACTGATGTCGTACCTGATGGCTCGGGTAACCCATTGAACAAGATGCCTGAGTTTTATCAAACCACTTGCCCAAGCTGTGGTGGCGACGCACGTCGTGAAACCGATACTTTAGATACCTTTGTAGAGTCATCTTGGTACTATGCACGTTATGCATCTCCTGATTTTACTGATGGTTTAGTTAAGCCTGAAGCTGCTCAAACATGGCTTCCTGTAAACCAATACATCGGTGGTGTTGAACACGCGATTCTGCACTTACTTTATGCACGCTTCTTCCACAAATTGATGCGTGATGAAGGTGTAGTACAAGGCAATGAACCATTTACCAACCTGTTAACTCAAGGTATGGTTTTGGCAGACACTTATTACCGTGAAGCTGAATCAGGCAAGAAAACTTGGTTTAACCCTGCGGATATCGACCTCGAACGTGATGAAAAAGGGCGTATTCTGTCTGCGAAATACCAAGGTGATGGTCAGGACGTGATTGTTGGCGGCCAAGAGAAAATGTCGAAATCGAAAAATAACGGTATCGACCCACAAGCCATTATTGATCAGTACGGTGCAGATACGGCACGTGTGTTCATGATGTTTGCAGCTCCACCAGATCAATCTCTTGAATGGTCTGATGCTGGTGTGGAAGGCGCAAACCGTTTCTTGAAACGTGTATGGCGTTTGGTTGCAAGCTTCCTTGAAAAAGGCAATGCAGCCTCTGCAATTGATACTGCTCAACTGTCTACAGCAGCACAAGACTTACGTCGTAAAACGCATGAAACCATTCAAAAAGTGGGTGATGACATCGAACGCCGCCATGCCTTTAACACGGCTATTGCAGCAATGATGGAACTGTTAAATGCGAACAATAAGTTTGAAGCGAAAAATGATAATGATGTTGCGGTTGCTCGTGAATCGATTACAACGCTTTTAACTTTACTTGCGCCATTTGCACCACATTTAAGCCAGACTTTATTGGCTGAATTTGGACTGGACTTAACCAGCGTATTGTTCCCGACTGTAGACGAATCTGCACTCACACGTAATACGCAAACGATTGTTGTTCAAGTGAATGGTAAACTGCGTGGCAAATTAGAAGTGTCTGTCGATACATCGAAAGATGAATTGCTTGCACTGGCTAAAGCATTGCCAGAAGTTCAACAATTCTTGACAGGTCCAACCAAGAAAGAAATTGTTGTGCCAAATACATTAGTGAATTTGGTGGTTTAATTCAATCTCCCCTAACCCCTCTTTATTAAAGAGGGGAACTCCTCCCTTTTCAAAGGGAGGTCGGGAGGGATTTCTAAACAAAACCCAAACAAAGCCCGTTGCCAGTCAACGGGCTTTGCACATACAATCACGACATATTATTTTTCTTTTATCAAAAAGAGCAAACAGAGGACAACACATGCATTTAGGCAAACGTTTGGCAGCTATTGTTTTAACTTGTGGCCTAAGTGCTGGCTTGGTCGGGTGTGGCTTTCATTTAAAAGGCACCAATCCAAGCGCAACACCGATTGCTTATTCAAAAATGAATTTGGTGCTTCCGAAGAACACCGATGAACTGCATGAAAAATTGGCCATTTATTTGGGTGCGTCGGGTGTACAGTTGAGCAGTGGTTCAGATGCCTATGTGCTTCGCGTGCTAGACTATAAACCACAGCGTTTAGAGCTGAACGGTAAACTGATTGAAGTATTACTACGCATCAATGTCACCTTCCGTATCGAAGATGCCCAAGGCCGTCCAATCACTGAACCACGCACCGTAGTTGCAACGCGTAGTTATCAATACAACGTTGAAACCGTCAATACCGATGACCAAGAGAAAAACTATTTGAATCAAGTCATCGTGGATGATGTCGCTCAACAAATTGTGCGTCAGATTTCTTCGAACCGCCTACCACCAGCACAGCAGTAAGGTTTATTAACAATGAAACTTGACTATTTGCAAGCCTTAAAACGTGTCGATGAAGCTCGCGGCGCGTGGATTATGCAAGGTCAAGAACCATTGCTTGAGCAAAATTTACTGGATGCATTTCGAGCAAGTTGGCAAAAGCAAGAAATTGAACGACAACGGCATGACATCAGCAATGTCAATGACTGGAAAAATGTCTTTAATGCACTCAACAGCTTGTCCTTATTTTCAAGTCAGCTTGCCATTGAAGTTCATGGCAATATTAAGCCCGATGCTAACGCTTTAAAGTTGCTAAAAAGCTATATCCAAAGCAATGAACAAAACTTGCTTTTGGTGGTGATGCCAAAACAGGACAGCGCCAGCCTAAAAACGGGCTTTTTCCAAACGGTTGAAGCCAATGGAGTGCATGTTGCCCTGACCGCGAATTATCCGCGTGACCGTCAGCAGATTTTAAGCATTGAAGCAGATAAGCTTGGGGTTAAACTGAGTCAGGATGCATGGCAGTGGTTAGAACAACACCATGAACACAACTTACTCGCAGCTAAAAATAGCTTAATGCGTGTCAGCGACACCTTTGCCGAGGTTGAGCTGATTCAGATTGATCATTTACATGCCTGCTTACAAGATCAGTCCCGCTATAGTACTTTCGATTTAAGTGATGCTCTGCTCGAAGGCAATTTGGCGCAATCGATTAAAATTTACCAATACCTGATTGCCTCAGGTGAACCCCTCAGTCTGATTTTGTGGAGTATCAGCAAAGAAATGCGTTTACTCATGCAACTATTTGAGCAACCGCAAAATGCACTACAACTGGGGATTTGGAAAAATAAAGTTAGTGTTTATCAACACGCCTTACGTCGACTGAACCCGCAGTGCTTTTTAACGTGGCCCAGTCTCCTGCTTCGCATTGATGCTTCGATTAAAGGTTTGGGGCATGAAAATGCTGAACATGTCGTGATGCAAGCCATTGCGACGCTCTGTGGAAAATCACTCTTTCCCGCTTAAATTGTAATAATGAGTCTTTTAAAAATAATAATCATTTCTATTTGTTCAAAAAATTCACGATTTATCCGTATTTCGCTTTTATACTATCTGCAATTCTGTTTACTCCCTGATTCCAATGCAAAAAATAAAAGCTGTCAAAATGGTTATCGCGGTACTATGTGTTGCCGTACTTGCTTATGTCGCGTGGACATATTTCAAACCAAAACAAGAACAACCACAGTATATTAGCGAATCTGTCACTCGTGGTGATCTTGAAAATACGGTATTGGCGACAGGTACTTTAGATGCAACTAAACTGGTGAGTGTTGGCGCACAGGTCTCAGGTCAAGTACAGAAAATGTATGTGCAACTGGGTGATGAAGTTAAACAAGGTCAATTGATTGCGCAAATTGATTCAACCACTCAAGAAAACAGCTTCAAAACAGCAGAAGCCAATATTAAAAATTTGCAAGCGCAGCGTCTACAACAAGAAGCCAGTCTTAATGAGGCGCAACTGGCCTATAAGCGTCAACAGCAAATGTATGCGCAAGATGCCACATCAAAAGCAGAATTAGAATCGGCTGAGGCCAGCTATAAAACAGCACAAGCACAGATTAAAGCCATTGATGCACAGATTGAATCTGCAAAAGTAACCAAGTCGACCGCACAAACCAATATCGGTTATACCCGCATTGTGGCACCTACTGATGGTACTGTGGTGGCGATCGTGACTGAGGAAGGTCAAACTGTAAACGCCAATCAAAGTGCGCCGACTATTGTTAAAATTGCAAAATTGCAAAACATGACCATTAAGGCGCAGGTCAGTGAAGCGGACATCATGAAAGTTGAAAAAGGCCAACAGGTGTATTTCACCACTTTAGGTGATGACAGCAAGCGTTATGCTAGCTTACGTCAAGTTGAGCCCGCGCCAGACTCGATTACCGATGAAAGTACCACCAGCACATCAACCAGCACCGCAATTTACTACAATGCTCTATTTGATGTACCCAACCATGATGGCAAGCTACGTATTGATATGACTGCACAAGTCTATATCGTGCTCGATTCTGCAAAAAATGCGTTATTAGTCCCTTCTTCTGCAATTTCCACTCGTCCTGCAAATGCAAAGCGTAACAGCGGTTCAAATACGCAAGCAGCGTCATCGACACAAAGCAAATCGGACTCAGACCGACCTCAAGGTCCGCGACTTGAACGTCTGAATTTAAATGCAGCACAACAACAATTGGTCAAAGAAGGCAAAGCTACGCTGAGCGTAGTTCGTGTCTTACAAGCGGACGGCTCAGCTCAACCCAAACAAATTTTGGTGGGTATCAATAACCGTGTCAATGCACAGGTGCTTGCAGGCTTAAAAGAAGGCGATCAAGTGGTGATTGCAGACAGTTCGGAGAACTCTGCGGCTTCTGCCAATAGCAGCAACCGCCGTCGTAACAGTCCACCAATGGGAATGTAAGCATGACCAAAAAAGCCTTGCTTGAAGTCAGTAATTTGGTGCGAGAGTTTCCAGCTGGCGAAAGTACTGTCCAAATTCTCAAAGGCATTGATCTGACCATTTACGAAGGTGAATTGGTTGCCATTGTCGGCCAGTCTGGTTCAGGTAAATCGACCCTGATGAATATTTTGGGCTGTCTCGACCGCCCAACCTCAGGAAGTTATCAGGTCAATGGTCGCGAAACCGGTAAACTCGAACCGGATCAATTGGCCGAATTACGTCGTGAGTATTTTGGTTTTATTTTCCAGCGTTACCACCTTTTAGGCGACTTAACCGCAGAAGGTAATGTTGAAGTACCTGCCGTTTATGCAGGGGCAACACCGTATGCGCGTAAACAACGTGCCACTGCTTTACTGACAGAATTAGGACTGGGCAATAAAACTCAAAACCGACCAAGTCAACTTTCTGGGGGGCAGCAACAACGTGTCTCCATTGCACGTGCGTTGATGAATGGCGGTGATGTCATTCTTGCTGACGAACCGACAGGTGCCCTAGACTCACATAGTGGCGTGGAAGTGATGCGGATTTTGCGTGAGTTAAATGCCGCAGGCCATACCATTATTTTGGTCACCCACGATATGCAAGTGGCGAAAAATGCCTCGCGGATTATCGAGATCAGCGATGGGCAAATCATTGCAGACCGTGCCAATCAACCTGAGCACGACACTGAACTACACAGCGACCCTGATGCAGAAACGGCGATTTCTGCCCAACAAGAAAAAAATAAAAGTGTTTCCGCATGGCGTTCCCTACTCGACCGTTTAGGTGAAGCCTTTCGTATGGCAATTTTGTCGATGAATGCACACCGTATGCGAACCTTTTTGACCATGCTCGGCATTATTATCGGGATTGCCTCCGTCGTGACAGTGGTGGCTTTAGGAAATGGATCACAACAGCAGATTTTAAGTAACATCAGTAGTTTAGGCACCAACACCATTACGGTGTTCCAAGGGCGCGGTTTTGGTGATAACTCCAAAACCGCCAACTTTAAAACCCTTGTTCCTGCCGATGCTGAAGCGCTCGCCACCCAACCGTATGTGAGTGCGGTCAGTCCCATGGTGAGTTCATCTAAAACCATTCGCTATCAACAAAGTGAAGCCAATGCCACCATTAATGGTGTCGGTGGCGATTATTTCACAGTGAAAGGCCTGACCTTCAAAAATGGACAAACCTTTGACCAGCGAAGTGTCCGCGACCGCACCCAAGACGTGGTCATTGACACCAATACACAAAAACAGTTTTTTAGTGATGGTAGCAATCCAATTGGGCAAGTCGTACTTTTGGGCAGTGTCCCTGCACGAATTATTGGTGTCGTCGAACCACAAACCAGTGCTATGGGTTCCGATGATACTTTGAATGTATATATGCCCTACACTACGGTCATGAGTCGTATGCTCGGTCAAAGTAATGTGCGTAATATCGTGGTGCAAATCAACGATAAGTACTCCACCAGCGCGGCTGAAAACGCAATTGTGAACTTACTCACCTTGCGTCATGGTCAACAAGATGTGTTCACCATGAACAGTGACAGTATTCGCCAAACCATTGAAAAGACCACCAGTACCATGACTCTGCTGGTTTCCGCAATTGCCGTGATTTCTTTGGTGGTAGGTGGTATCGGTGTAATGAATATTATGTTGGTTTCAGTGACCGAACGGACGCAAGAAATTGGGGTTCGGATGGCGGTGGGTGCACGTCAAAGTGATATTTTGCAGCAGTTCCTGATTGAAGCCATTTTAGTCTGCCTGATTGGTGGCGTGTTAGGCGTGTTGCTCTCGCTGGGTCTAGGACAAATCATTCAAAAATTTGCTGGGGGTAATTTCGGGGTTGCCTACTCAACCACCTCGATTATCGCCGCATTTGTATGCTCGACTTTAATTGGTGTGGTGTTTGGTTTCTTGCCTGCCAAAAATGCAGCCAAACTCGACCCTGTTGCAGCACTTGCCAGAGAATAAGGAAAAAATATGTCTTTTTTATTAACGCGCCTTTGTACCGCGATGCTGCTTGGCAGCACGTTGGTTGGCTGTGCAGCTGTGGTTAAAACACCTTATCAAGCGCCAGCGGTACAGACGCCATCTCAGTTTCAATACGACAAAGCAACATCGCAACAACGTCAACAAGCCTTGTATGCCGATCAATGGTGGACGTTATTTGGCGATGCACAACTCAATCAACTGGTCGATGCTGTGCTAGCAAAAAATGCCGATTTAGCCGTTGCAGGGATGACCTTAAAACAAGCGCGCTTACAAGCAGAACTGGCCGAGAATCAACAAAAGCCGCGGGTGAGTTCTACAGTATCTACAAGTCATGTTTTTGATCTTAATGATGGAAGTGATACATCAAGCGGGCTATCTGCCAAAGCTGGGCTCAGTTATGAAGTCGATTTATTTGGTAAATTGGCTCGTCAAACGGAAGCAAAGAGATGGGAAGCACTAGCGACTGAGCAAGATTTGCAAGCGACCGCACAAAGCTTAATTGGCACCACGGCGAAGTTATATTGGCAGTTGGCCTATTATAATGAAAGCCGTACAACTGCCGAGCAAAGCCTTGCGACCTCACAAAAACTGTATGACTTGGTTAAAGTTCAGTATCAAGCTGGGGCTGTATCAGGACTGGACTTAACTCAAGCTGAACAGTCAGTACAAAGTCAAAAAGCCAGTCTGAGTCAAATTCAGCAAAGTTTGGTCGAGACCCGTACCGCAATTGCCGTGTTACTACATATGCCTGTGCAGCAGTTGAGTATTGATGAACCTCAGCGTTTACCACGCTTAGCTTTGCCTAGTATTACTGCGGGCTTACCTGCCGACATTTTGTCGCGCCGTCCAGACTTAAAAGCGGCTGAGCTGCGTTTACGTGAGAGTTTAGCGACCAAAGATGCCACCACGGCGAGCTACTATCCTTCGATCAGCTTGACTGGGAATCTTGGTTCAAGCAGTACCTCGCTAACGCAACTGCTCAAGAACCCAGCCCTAACCTTAGGCGCGAGTTTAAGTCTGCCGTTCTTGCAATATAACGACATGAAACGCGACCTTGCGATTAGTCAATTGGACTATGAAAAAGCTATCGTGCAATATCGTCAGACCTTGTATCAAGCTTTTGCCGATGTAGAAAATGGATTGTCAGCACGTACTGAACTCAGTCAACAGGTACAATTGCAACAACGCAATTTGGAGCTTGCTGAAAAGGTAGAACGCCTGACTCAAGTGCGTTATCGCTATGGTGCCGTAGCTTTAAAAACCTTATTGGATCAACAAGAAACCACGCGCACTGCGCGCTTAACCTTGGTCAATACCAAACAAAGTCAATACAACGCCTATGTGACGTTGATGCAAGCACTCGGTGGTAGCCCGATTCAACAGCTTCCTAAATAAAAAGCAGCATAAAAAAACGGCACATCATGTGCCGTTTTTTAAAGTTTTTGGCTCATTTTTAATGAGCTAAGAACTTTTGATTTTACTCATCAAATTTTATGCATTGACGTAAATATTTCTGTTTTATATGCTGATAAAAATATAGTTAAATCAAATAGAAATTAAATTGGTATATGGCAAGCCTGCCATATAAATCTAGTTAGGTTTAAGGAAATACTGTGAGAAGAAAACAACGTCACTTAAACCAAGTTAAGGAAGATATATCAATACAAGTCCTTCGGGAAAAAATACCAGAAGAATGGGTTGTCCATAGTTACGGTTCAGACTATGGAATTGACTGTGTTGTTGAGCTTTTCGATTACGTTGATGAAAATAGGGATATTGCAGAGACCCTTGGCGAGAACTTCTTTGTTCAGCTAAAAGGCTCAAACCGTATCGAATATACAACAAGAAGAGCCTACGGAAGAGGGAACATTGCGAAAGGCGATCTTGTAGAAGACAAAACAGATTATGTTGATATCCCTGTAGCAAAATTTAAGCTTGAAATGTCTGAAATCCTTACAGTTCAGGCAATGGGTGTTGCAATCCCTGTCCTCCTTATTCTCGTAGATACAGATCTAAGGAAAGCATATTTTATTTGCCTAAATGACTATATAGATAAGGTCCTGATCCCCGAGGACCCAGATTACCTAAATAAAGCATCCAAAGTTATCTACATTCCCCTATCAAATGAAATTGTAAATACCGAAGATAATCTAGTTCCACTCAGAGCTTATGGAAAGCGCTCAAAAATGTATGGTGCTTTTGGTACATTCAACTATCAGCTCAGAGAAATCTGGCGCATCCAAGGACTATCTGCTGCACCCCATGCGGTGCCGCATGAGCAAGCAGTGAATATGATAAAAACATTTATTAGCGTTGCCCTACGGCAAGATATATGGTCTAGTCACGATTTCTGGAAGCCAATGACTTGGAGCTTTTCCGAGCTAAACACTCTAAAAGAAAAAATCAAAAACGGAGTTAAGCCAGAAGATAACTCTCAATTTCTACAATATTGTTCAGGGTTCATCTGGCATCGATTAGCAAATTTGGCAAACATGTATGAAGAATTGGTTAGGGAATGGTTCATGCCAACTTATCTAGCACAAATCACCTCGCTTCCACCAAATGAGGAGGCTTCGTCAAAAGCTGAAGAACCTAACAACTCGCTCAAGGCCGATGCCAAACCGGTGTGACCTTAACTCCAATATTATAATTTTTTGAATTACCTTATCTCCTTAAAAATAAAGCCGCTATCGAAGCGGCTTTATTAAATAATTTAGATTAATCTATAGCTAAATTCTAAAAACACTAGCACATGGAAACATCTGTAAGACCTAATTTCCTATGGTTTTAGGTGTGATAATAAATTAAGTATTCAGCTATAGTTATTCATCATCCATCATTGACTGGCTCATACCAACCGTATTAAAGCCACCATCAACATAAAGGATTTCACCCGTAATACCTGAAGCCCACGGCGAGCAAAGGAATAATGCGGCATTACCGACATCTTCAATGGTCACATTACGTTTAAGTGGTGAAATTTTTTCGTTTACATCTAACATTTTGCGGAACGATTTAATACCTGATGCCGCCAAAGTACGAATTGGGCCTGCTGAAATCGCATTCACACGAATCCCTTCTGCACCCAAGCTAGAAGCCAAGTAACGTACGCCCGCTTCTAGCGAGGCCTTCGCCATACCCATCACGTTGTAGTTTGGCATCACACGCTCAGAACCTTGGTAAGTCAAGGTCAATAAGCAACCTTGACGAACTAAAAGTAATGGCTTCGCAGCACGCGCCATAGCAATAAAGCTATATGCACTGATGTCATGCGCCACTTTAAAACCATCACGATCCGTTACATCGGTAAAGTCACCATCCAATGTATGCGCAGGCGCAAAACCAATCGAATGCACCACACCGTCTAAACCATCCCAATGTTTTGCCAATTCAACAAAAGTTTGTTCAATTTCAGCATCGACAGCCACATCACATGGTAGAACAATCGTTGAGCCAAATTGTGCTGCAAATTCATCTACACGTTTTTTCAGTTTTTCATTTGGATAAGTAAACGCAAGTTCCGCGCCTTCACGGTGAAGTGCTTGAGCAATACCAAATGCAATTGATAATTTACTTGCAATACCTGCTACTAAAAAACGCTTTCCAGCCAATAGTCCTTGTGCCATGTGACTCTCACTCAAAATAATTTATCTGCATAATGCCAAGTTTAAGTTGAAACCGAAATTGCATAATGCGCCTTTTTTCAATTCATCAACATTCAATAACAAATACGCCCCGATGAAGGGGCGTATTTGTTAAAACTGTGGAACTTAGTCGTCACCACGCAGCATGCTGAGTAGGCGTAGGAATGAATAGTACATCCACACCAGAGTCGCTAGTAGTGCAATACCACAAAGCCACTCCATCGCTTTCGGAGCGTGTTGTGCCGCAGCACTTTCAATCAAATCAAAATCTAGAATTAAATTCAGTGATGCAATCACTGCAACAAAAGCAGCAAAACCTAGACCTAATAAGTTGTTTTCAAATAAAAAAGGAATACTTGAACCAAAAGCCAAACGCATGACCATCTGCACCACAAACACAATCGCGATGGCAATCGATGCCGACATCACTACCGATTTGAATTTTTCAGTGGCACGAATAATTTGAAAACGATACAAACCAAACATCACTAAAGTGGTGACAAAAGTTGCCAAGAGCGCTTGTAAAGGTACACCCGGATATTTCAATTGGAAAATAACCGACACCCCACCTAAAAAAGCACCTTCAAACAAGGCATATGGAATGGCAAGGGTAAGTGCGGTATTTGGTTTAAAAGTTGCAATTAGGCCTAAAATCAGACCACCAATCGCACCGACTAAGGTTGCAGCATAAGCCAGCGAAATATTTAAGGTCATGAAACAGTATAAAAACAGTGCCATACCGACCACAGCTGCAATCACTGTAAGTAATACAGACTTTTGAATGGCACCTTGAACAGTCATCGGTTGACTATAGTCCGCATGTGTTTCCACGCGGTTCAAAATAGGGTTATTACTTTGCATAACTCAACTCTTTGTTATAATTTAATTAATTTACTTTATCATAAAGCTTGTTTTAAACTTGTATAGCAAAAAAGTGTTTCTTTTTTCTACACAAATACCCTCAACTCTATTCTATTCGATTTCAATAAAAAAGAGGCTAGCGCCTCTTTCTTTACTACTTATTTATTCATAATAAAAAAGTATTCACGATAATACTTCAGTTCCGCAATCGAATCACGAATGTCATCCATCGCTAAGTGTGAAGCATTCTTTTTCAAGCCACTCATAATTTCTGGACGCCAGCGTTTAGCCAACTCTTTTACCGAAGACACATCTAAATTACGATAATGGAAATATTGTTCCATTTCAGGCATTAAACGGTGTAAAAAACGGCGGTCTTGGCAGATTGAATTGCCACACATTGGTGAGCTTTTTGGATTGACCCATTTCTTTAGAAATTCTAAAGTTTGCTGCTCAGCATCTTGCGCAGTCAATTTACTGCGACGTACACGTTCAATTAAGCCGGATTGACCATGTTGGCGAGTGTTCCACTCATCCATTGCATTCAGCACACGGTCTGGCTGATGTACAGCAAGCACAGGCCCTTCAGCTAAAATATTTAAGTTATCATCCGTCACAATTGTAGCAACTTCAATAATTTGGTCATTATCAGTATCGAGACCTGTCATTTCAAGGTCAATCCAAATCAAACGCGTATCAGCGGTGCTGCTCATAAATGTGCAATCTTATTCGGCTTAAAAACGATGATAGTAGCAAATTAATTGCTTCGATGCTGTAACTGATACCCTGCTTCGTGCTATTTTTGCCATCTTGAATTCATGGTTTTTTAGGATATGAATGGCTTTAATTCGTAAACGTCGTTTAACTGAACAGCAACAACGCCGCATTCAGAAACAACAGCAAACACGTCAAGAAGATATCGACACTTCAAATGATTTAGAAGGCTTGGTGGTACAACACTATGGCCGTCAGCTTGAAGTACAAGCCCTTACGACTCCAAATCCACATCCCATCAAACCGACGGTACAAGCAGGTGAACCTGAACCGTTTTGGAAACCGATTGAACTCGGCAGTATCTGGCGCTGTCATACACGCACCAACCTCGAACTTCTGGTCACAGGTGATCGTGTCAAATGGCAAGCCGACCCAAATACGGGGCTCGGGATCATCAATGCCATACAGCCACGTCAGTCACTACTGACTCGTCCAGACCGTTATCACAAAGTGAAGCCTGTCGCGGCCAATATCAGCCTGATTGTGATTGTGTTTGCGCCACTGCCTGAGCCTGCACCAGGTCTGATTGACCGTTATTTGGTGGCCTGTGCCGATGCCAATATTCCAGCACTTTTGGTGCTGAATAAAACCGATTTGCTCAAAGACAATGACCCGATTTTAGCGTTGATTGCGGAATATCAAGCCTTAGGCTATGAAGTGATGCAAACACAAGCCGATGGTGATTTAACCGCACTGACTCAGCGTTTAAAAAATGAAACCGTGGCTTTTGTTGGCCAGTCTGGTGTTGGTAAAAGCACCTTGATTAATGCCATCGTGCCTGACGCTGCACAAAAAACCAATGTGATTTCTGAAAACTCAGCCTTAGGTCAGCACACCACGACCTCTACCCGTTTGATTGGTTTTGGCGAAGGCGCCTCGCTGATTGACTCACCGGGAATTCGTGAGTTTGGTTTATGGCACTTAGATGCGGACAAAGTACAACGTGGCTTTCCTGAAATTGAAAACTTATTGGGCTACTGTCAGTTCCGTAACTGCACCCATAAACATGAAAAACAATGCGCTTTACGCTTAGCTGCGGCAAATGGTGAAATTTTAACGCGCCGTTTAGACAGCTATTTACGTCTGATTGATGAAATTGCTGAAGCTCAGCAAAAAAATTAATTTTTATTCAACCTTAGCCCTTGAAGCGGTGATTTTGATCACCATATTTTATGAGCTATACTCTCTAGCAATTTTTGAATTGTAATTTAGGTGACTTGTGGAACGTTGGTTCGAGTTTATGGGGAATCACCCCTTCTTATTTGGAACACTTGCGGTATTGGTTGTTTTGTTTTTCGTACTTGAAGGACAACGCAATGGTCGCAAAATTTCACCACAATCTTTAGGTATTTTAGTGAAAGCTAAAAATGCCATGTTGATTGACTTACGTGATGCCAAAGATTTCCGTGAAGGTCATATCAGTGGAAGTCGCAACATTCCCTACAGCCAAATTACAAAACATGCTGAAGAGTTAAAAGCTGCAGATCGTCCACTCGTCTTCATCTGTAATTTAGGCCAAGTGGCAGGTACTGCTTTACAACAAGTTGCACATACTGACAGCTATCGTTTAGATGGCGGGATTAGCAACTGGAAGGCTCAAGGCTTACCACTGGTTAAAGCTAAATAATTTGCACAAGGAGAAACTCATGGCTCAAGTCACTATTTACTCAACGACTGTATGTCCATATTGCGTTCGCGCAAAGCAGCTCCTTGAGCGTAAAGGCGTTGAATATAAAGAAATTAATTTATCTAAAGAAGCGCCAGAAGTCCGCATTGAATTGATGCAACGCACCAATCACCGTACGGTTCCACAAATTTTTATTGATGACCAATTTATTGGTGGTTTTGATCAGCTTTATGCTTTAGAGCGTGAAGGCAAACTCGACCAACTATTGGCATAATTAGCTCAGCATATTAAGGATTAGAAAATGAGTGAAGCTCAACCACAACTTGCTTTAGAACGTATTTACACAAAAGATATTTCTTTTGAAGTCCCTGGGGCGCAAGTTTTTACCAAAGAATGGCAACCAGAGTTGAACATCAACTTGTCATCTTCTGCTGAAAAAGTTGATCCAACTCACTACGAAGTTTCACTTAAAGTGGTTGTACAAGCAAACAATGCAGGCGACACGGCGTTTATTGTCGATGTTACTCAAGCGGGTATTTTCCTTGTAGATGGTGTTGAAGAAGAACGTCTTCCGTACATCTTAGGTGCATATTGCCCGAACATTTTGTTCCCGTTCCTTCGTGAAGCGGTGAATGATATGGTAACTAAAGGCAGTTTCCCACAATTGTTACTTACACCAATTAACTTTGATGCTGAGTTCGAAGCAAATATGCAGCGTGCTCAAGCAGCCGCTGT
The DNA here is from genome assembly GCF_044057475.1 of Acinetobacter sp. P1332. Taxonomy (NCBI): domain Bacteria; kingdom Pseudomonadati; phylum Pseudomonadota; class Gammaproteobacteria; order Moraxellales; family Moraxellaceae; genus Acinetobacter; species Acinetobacter sp. P1332. Next base: position 504,115 of record NZ_CP171157.1, on the reverse strand, counting down.
TGAAGGTCAAGCTTAAAACTTTAAGCCCTTCAAACATAAAAAAGACCGCTTTTGCGGTCTTTTTTATTGTACTGAATTATTTAAATGCTTTATGGCCTTGCTGCTTAATGGCCTCAAACTTGGCTGAACTTTGTTTAGCTTCCGCAAGTTTCCCTGCCTGTACCAAATGTTGAGCATGTTCAATTTCTTGGGTTAATGCATCAAACTTTTGTTCATATTGTTTCACTTTAACACTGTCTTTTGGTTGTTTCACCAAACTGTCAGGCTTGTTTTGTTTGGCAGTTGCCGCGGCTTTTTGCATTTCAGCTAATGCGGTATTCGCCTCTGTGGCAGTCTTGGCTTGAGCAAAAGCTTTTGAGTTTTTCGCCAAAGATTTCATCGCACTTTCTAGCACTTCCGACGCTTGTGCAAGTCCTGCCAAACATAAACCACTGCTCAACAGCACAACCTTTAATAATGTTTTCATTCTTATTCCTATGAGTTTGCAAAAAAAATGCAGCCTAAGGCTGCATTGAATATCGCAAAAATGAAGACCGATGTAAATTAAAAATCATCATCACTTTCAGGGTCTCGATGTAAAGCATCGTGAATCGCTTCAACCAACTGTAAAGCAATTTCTTGTTTCGACGCTTTTTCCAAATCGCGCTTTTCCATTTTATAGCTTTCTGCAAAAAAGACCGTCATCGCATTTTCATCAGACGCAAAACCAATATCAGGGCGTGACACATCATTACAGGCAATCATATCGAGCTTTTTCGCAACCAATTTACCTGCGGCATATTCCTCGACATTGCGTGTTTCTGCTGCAAAACCCACCATGAACGGGCGTTTATCTTGCTGTGCAATGGTCGCCACAATATCAGGGTTTTTGATTAAAGAAACATTGAGCTCGTCCCCTGCTTTCTTAATCTTATGCTCTGCGACTTCTGCAACACGATAGTCCGCAACAGCGGCAGTCGCGATAAACACATCACAGCCTTCATCTAACATTTGCATACTGGTATCCAGCATTTTCATGGCAGATGAAACATTGATTCGGCGTACACCGTTCGGTGTGTCTAAGCTGACAGGACCTGCAATTAAAGTCACTTTGGCTCCTGCCGCATAACAGGCAGCTGCAATGGCAAAGCCCATTTTTCCAGTACTGTGGTTGGAAATATAACGCACAGGATCAATCGCTTCACGCGTTGGCCCAGCAGTAATGGTGACTTTTTTACCCGCCAACATCCCAAATTTTTCAGCCATGGCACGCTGCGCTTTATGGAAGTATTCTGTCACTTGATGGGCCAAATCCTCAGGCTCAGGCATACGGCCTAACCCGACATCACCACAAGCTTGCGCACCCGCATCTGGCATGATCACATGCACGCCATCCTCCACCAGAGTCGCTAAATTACGCTGCGTCGCTTTTGCTGCCCACATTTGTTGGTTCATGGCTGGTGCGACCCATACAGGAGCTTTGGTGGCTAAATATAAAGTAGAAAGCAGGTCATCGGCTAAACCCGCAGCAAACTTTGCAATGGTGTTGCAACTGGCAGGCGCAACCAAGAGTAAGTCTGCCCAACGTGCCAGCTCAATGTGGCCCATGCCCGCTTCGGCTTCAGGGTCGAGAAGTGCGGTATGGACAGGGTTGCCCGACAAAGCTTGAAAAGTTAGCGGCGTAATAAAAGCCTGTGCACCTTCGGTCATCACCACACGGACTTGAAAACCCGCATCTTTTAAACGGCGAACCAAAATGGCACTTTTATAGGCAGCAATACCGCCCGTAACAGCTAAAAGGATATTTTTATTTGGAATTACACTGAGATCAAAGCTCACGAACAGGCTACCTTTCTGTTGCAGTGGCGATCACAATAGCATTAAATAGTCTCGTACCCAATCATCGATTGGGCCCTATTTCTCAGATTAAGAATAAAAAAGTATTAAATAATGCACTTATCCATAAAAAAATGGCCCGAACAAGAGCGGCCACGTGAACGCTTATTACAACAAGGACCAGCCAGCCTCTCTGATGCGGAACTACTTGCTATTTTCATCCGTTCGGGTTCAACGCAACATTCTGCGGTCGAGTTGGCACGTCTTTTGTTGCAACATTTTGGCAGTCTGAATGCGGTTTTTGATGCTGAACTGCCCGAACTCAGCCAATTTCACGGCATTGGCCCGACCAAGTATTCACAATTAATGGCCGTCAAAGAATTGGGACGACGCTACAGTAGTCAGCAGCTCAAGCAAGAAAAGTTAGAGCTCAATCATTCAGCTCAGTTACTCAAGTTTTTACAATATGAATTTTCAAGCGAGAACCAAGAGGTTTTTGCCGTACTCTGTCTCGATGCACATTTAAGAAAAATAAACTTTAAAAAGTTGTTTTTTGGCGCAGTCAATTCTTGTGAAATATCGATCAATCAATTGCTCCGTTACTGTATTGCTCAACACGCTACCTTTATCGTGATTGCACATAATCATCCACTTGGAAAAGCTCAACCCTCCACGGCGGACATCGAACTGACCGAGCGCATTCTTCAAGCCAGTCAACTCGTGGACATTCAACTGATTGATCATTTCATTTTATCACCCGAAGGTGCTTTTTCTTTTGCTGAACACGGTCTGATCCAATCCATTTAAATATGCAGACAAATGATTGACAAATACGGTGACAAATATGAAGATCAAGCAAAATTGTAAAAGAATTCTAATCACATGATTGTGCGTGATCAGCCCAGTATTTTTAAGGTGCTTTTTTCATGGCGTGGCACCATTCTTCCCAAAGTTTTACCCCCTTTGGGCGTGGTCATGTTGGTCTCTGCCATTATTGGGATTTTGTCCTATGTCGGCTATTTTCATTTCCCTGAACTGCCCTTGGTCGGCTTCACTCTCATTGGGGTGGTACTTTCCATTTTCCTCGGCTTTAAAAATAGTGCCTGCTATGACCGTTGGTGGGAAGCACGGAAGCTATGGGGTATTTTAATTGCCAATTCACGTCACTTTGACCGTGACTGTCGTATCTTGACCCAAGGTCGTCGTGAACGTGTAATTCAACATGTGATTGTCTTTGCCAATGTCTTGCGTGACCGTTTACGTCATCAAACAGCCAATCCAACAGAATTGGTAGAAACCAGTGGCTTAAGTCAAAATGCATTGACTCAGCTGTATCAACAAGCCAATGCCCCACAGTATACGCTCAGTCTGATTCAGTGGGAGTTGATGCAGGCATTAAAAGAAGGTGAAATTAGTGACATTGTCTATGCCCAGCTGAACCAGCACGTTGCTGACTTGAGTGTGGTGCAAACTGGTTGTGACCGTATTGCGACAACGCCACTACCTTTTGCGTACTCGGTATTACTCAATCGTACGGTGTATTTTTTCTGTCTCATTTTACCGTTTAGCTTGGGTTCAACCTTGGGTATTTTCACCCCACTATTGGTTGGTGTATTGGCCTATACTTTCTTAGGACTCGATGCTTTGAGTTCGGAAATTGAAGAACCTTTCGGAACGCAAAGTAATGACTTGCCGCTGGACTCGATGGTACGTACCATCGAAATTGAACTGCTTGGGACTTTAGGTAAACCGACTCCACCCCCCATTCAAGCACAAGACAATAATCTACTCTAATCGAGCGCACGCTTACCTTCTCTTATGCTAGATAGCTCTTGGAGAAGGTGGGAATGACCAGTACTCTTTAAACAAAACTTTCCCAAATCCCCACTTGTCCGTCTTTGACTCTGGGAATATTGCCCAACTTAATCCACGGCATATTGTCGCCATGAAAGTCACTCCCAACCGATACTTTTAAACCATGCTCGGCAATCATCCGATCCACCATTTGACGGGTAGATGTCGGTTCGACATTGGGCGGCAATTCAACCGCATCCCCACCAAACTGCGCAAATATTTCAATCAGATAACGAATGTTCGTAGCAGATAAATCATACCGTGTCGGATGCGCCAATACTGCAAAACCACCACTGGCATGAATCACTTGAATGGTTTCTTCTAAGCCCAGCCCATCAAATTTCACATAGGCTTTCTTACCTTCCTTAATATATTTATCAAACGCTTGTTGTGCACGGCTCACATACTTTTTTTCAACCAAGGTCTTGGCAATATGGGTTCGAGTCACACGATCAGGCATCTGCTCAACTTTTGCCAAAACATCGAGATAAATATCTTCACCAATCAATGGAATCAACAAATCACAGATTTGTTTAGCGCGTCGCGCACGTATTTGTTTTTGCTGTTCAAGGCATTTTTGCAGTGGTTCTAAGTCTTGCATATTCAATGCAACCACATGCACACCATAGTTTTTCTGGGTTGAGGGTCTCGACCACTGACTCGAAATTTCTACCCCCGAAATAATACGCATCGCATGCGACTTTGCAGCCAACTCTGCCAACGCAAGACCATCCATGGTGTCATGGTCTGTCAAAGCCAAGGTGTGGATGCCTTTTTCCGCGGCAGCATCAACCAATTGCTTCGGTGTGAAAGTACCATCAGAAATATTGCTGTGAGTATGTAAATCTACGCCTTCCATCACTTATACTAGCTATTTATTTGAACAGATTTAGATACTCTAACATGAAAGCACTTTTAGACTTTGTGCCGCTGATAATTTTCTTTTATTTATATAAAACTGTAGATCCTAAAAATACTGATCACCCATTGCTCCAATTGATTGGTTCTGCTGGGGGTGTCGATAATAATAATATTCTTGTAGCGACCACAGGTTTGATCATTTCGATGCTGGTGGTTTACGGCGCACTGTTCTTCATGCAAAAGTTCCGTTTAGACAAACAACAGTGGATTGTGTTGTTTATGACGGTTATTTTCGGCGGTGTCACCTTAATGCTGTCGGATGACTTTTACATCAAACTCAAAGCGGCCTTACTGAATATTATTTTCTCAGGCGCTTTCTTACTTTCTCCTTATTTTGGCAAAGAACGCAAACCGCTGATCAAACGCTTGTTCGGCCCAATCTTCAATTTATCCGACTCGGGTTGGATAAATTTAAACTTTGCATGGGCTGCTATGTTTGCCCTCATGTCTTTTTTACACGTATTTTTCGCATTTTTATTTATGGACGGAAAATATTGGGGAGAATTCACGGCTTTTGGTGACATGATCGTGATGTTTTCCTTTATCATTATTCAGTTTATTGTATTGCGTAAATACTTTAAATCTTCTGAAGAGTAATTTAGCCAGAATATACATCGAGAACTCTTATGCCGCTATTCGTCGTCACATGTACCGATCAAGAAGGTACAGTCGAAAAACGTCTTGCTACACGTCCAGAACATCTTGCTCGTTTACAAAAGCTCAATGATGAAGGTCGTTTAATTGTTGCAGGAGCGATGCCGAAAGATCCAAGCAATCCGCAAGCAGGCTTTTACGGCAGTACAATCATTGTTGACTTTGACTCCCGTGAAACACTCGATGTCTGGTTACAGGAAGAGCCATTCTTAAAAGCAGGGGTTTATCGTCAGATTGATGTTAAACCATTTAATAAAGCATTCCCTCAAGGATAAGGTCATGCGCGTTGTTGTCACAAGCTTATTGGGCTTATCTCTTCTTTCTTCTATGGCGTGGGCCGTTGAAACCGCTCCTGCCCCAAGTGTAGCCCCTGCTGTACCAGCAACGACTGCCGCACCTGTTCAAGTGCAAGGCAGTACGACTCAACCGAAAATCATTCCTGCGGTGGCCACAGTTAGCCCAACAGGTCAACCGCAAGAAGCCAAACCACTCACCGCTGAACAACTGGCAAAGAACAAAGCATTGCAAGATGCCAAAGTCAAAGCATTGGTCAAAGACCAAGCTTCACGTCTTGCACAATTGGAAAAAGCCAATCTCGATGCTTTGGCGCAAAACCAAGAGCTTCAACTCAAAAATGATAGCCTCGGTGTACAAGTTCAGGTCTTACAAAGCGAACGTAGTGCGCAAATGTTCCTCTACGGTGCGGCAACCATCGCTGTTGGTGTATTACTGGGTTTCTTAATTGCCAGTTACGTTTATACCAAACGTCGTCGTCAGTGGTAAGCTAAGCCCTATTGAAAACAATAGGGTGCTGTGGTTGTGTCGCGTGCAATTCAAACTGCCGATTTAGAGTGGCAACAGATTGATGGCATAGATGTGCCAGTCTCAAAAAAATTTGGCGATGTCTATTTTTCCAAAGACAATGGTCTACTCGAAACTCGCCATGTGTTTTTAAATGGCAATGATTTACCTGAGCGTCTGTCCAATCTCCAGCCCTTTGAATATTTTAGTGTTGGTGAAACAGGCTTTGGCACAGGACTCAACATCTTGGCGCTTTGGCAACTTTGGCAACAGGTGCGCCCAAATAACCACAGTCACCTTCATGCCATTTCAGTTGAAAAATTTCCGCTGTCTAAAACGGATCTGATACGTGCACTCAATGTCTGGCCTGAACTCAAACCGATCGCCGATCAACTGATTGCACAGTACCCGCACCCAATTGCGGGTTGTCATCGCTTGAGCTTCCCTGAGGAACGTTTTAGCCTTGACCTTTGGTTAGGCGATGCCCACGATGTTTTCCCCAGTATGGCAAAAACCAGTCGCGTTAACGCATGGTTCCTCGATGGTTTTGCGCCTGCCTGTAACCCAGACATATGGGAAGAGCAAGTACTGAATCACATCGTTCGCCTATCTGGTATTGGAACGACATTTTCTTCATTTAGTGTCGCAGGCGTACTCAAACGTGGTTTAACACAGCATGGTATTTCTATTTCACGTCCGCGCGGCTATAAGCATAAACGCGAAATGCTGAAAGCCATTTGGTTAGCTGCTGAGCCTGAAAATACATCAGACGCTGTAGATACCCAATCAGTATTAAATCAAAATCAACCCGATCAAGTACTACACGCTTTTAAACAACGCCAAATTGCTATCATTGGCGCAGGGATTGCAGGTTTAACTAGTGCATGGGCCTTTGCTGAGCGCGGACACCAAGTCACGCTCTACGACCAATCTGAGCCACTTGTAGGAGGTTCAGGCAATCCGCTGGCCTTACTCAACCCCAAACTTTGTCCGATTGAACAAAGTCATGAACATTTAATGACCTTGGCTTGGCAACATGCTTTACAGCACTATCCCAAGTTTCAAGCTTTTCGCCCCATTCAAGTACATCAACTGGCACTGAAAAAAGCCGAAGACTTACTCGAACTCGAACAACAATATCCTGCGGGTCTTCTGACAGCCAAAACCGCTGCTGATTGTGCGTTAATCACTGAATATACAAGTCTGAATTTAACCGAAGCGGGCGCTGTCTCGCCACATCAACTCAGAGATCAAATCTTAGCGCATCCGCTGATTCAGTTCGTACAAGCCAACATTACTCAAATCAATCCAGCGCACAATGAACTTTTCAATGCACAAGCCCAATCTTTAGGTCAGTTTGATCATGTGATTGTGTGTTGTGCATGCCACACGGCTGCTTTCTTTGAGCAATATCCTGTGCTGAAGCCCATACGCGGACAAGTCAGTTGGGTGGAGAATACTGCACAACCTTTAGCCCTCAATCAAGCTTATAGCTATGGCGGCTACTGTATGCAGCTGGACGCTCAACAGCTCATCTTAGGTGCATCCTTCTATCCCAATCGGGATGACAACGATGTTTTGCTTGAAGACCATGTGCATAACTACGAGCTTATCCACAGTGTCTTTCCAGATTATGCACAATCGCTTCCTGATGTGAGGACTTGGCAAGGCCGTGCATCCGTTCGTGCGCAAAGTTTGGACTATTTTCCAGTCCTTGGAAAAATGTCTGAACAGACTGAAATTTATAGCTTTGCGGGCTTGGGCTCTAAAGGCTTTTTGTTTGCACCTTTATGTAGTGAAATTTTAGCGGCGCAGATACTGAAAGAGGCCTGCCCCGTTCCTGAGTCACTGCTACAAAAGCTCAGTCCGACCCGATTCCATAAAAAGCTCAAAGCCAAAAAGCCTTATTTTAAAGCGCAGTCTTAGTTCTGCTTATGACTCAAGTACAGCATATAGAGCTATAAATAGAGAAATGTAAATTTCTAAGACATTAAAAAAGCGCCTGACGGCGCTTTTTTTGCTTCTGCTTAATTACTTTGTTCTAAGGCTAAACCAGCATCACGAGCAGCACGGGTACCACCCATTAAAATCACATACTCACGCGCACTGTCAAAACCTTCGAGTAACTCTGCAGCACGTGGCGCTTTACTACCGCCACCACATAAAATGTAAATCGGTTGATCCGTCGACACTTGAGTAAGGCTCTGTGCTGAAAGTTCTGTGATTGGCTGATTAATCGCCCCTTTCACGTGTGCTTCAGCATAAGCACTTGAATCGCGTACATCCCAGATGATCGCATCCTCTGGGAACTCAAATGTTGTAATTTCTTGTTTACGGATCATTGCGCACTCCTTTGATGTAAACAACACTTGGCAAATGAAGAAAACATCCCTAGCATCTCAGATATTCTTTCCATTTGTAAAGGTTTAATCCATGCCATCTTTTGATATTGTTTCAGAATTAGAAATTTTTGAAGTAAATCATGCCGTTCAGAACACCCAAAAGGAAATCGCAACCCGTTTCGACTTCCGTGGTCAGGACGTTTCAATTGAACTCAATGAAAAAAACAAAGAAATCAAAATCTCAACTGAAAGTGATTTCCAGTGTGAACAAGTTTATACCATGTTAGAGAACCATTTCTTTAAGCGTAAAGTCGATATTCAAGCGCTTGATCCACAAAAAATGACTGCTTCAGGTAAAAATGTACTTCAAGTGGTGAAATTAAAAGACGGACTTGACTCAGATACCGCAAAAAAAATTAACAAGGCCATTAAAGAAAGCGGCATTAAAGTGCAATCTTCAATTCAAGGCGACAAAATTCGTGTGACTGATAAAAAGCGCGATACATTACAGCAAGTAATGACCTTTTTAAAAGAACAACAATTTGGTCTGCCTTTACAGTTCAATAACTTTAAAGACTAATACTCTTGTTTGATCATTTGAGGTAACTATGCCAAAGGCCAATCGCTTATCAAAACTTGTAAAAACCACGTCACGCTTGCCGAAAGCGTTGCGTACGCGATTATGGAGTCAAGCTTTTGGTCGCATAGTTCCCATGGTCGGCAGTGCCAATATTCGTTATTTGCAAGTCAGTCACAGCGAAGTCGTAGTCAAAATCGAAAATCACCGTGCCATGCAAAACCATATTGGTCAGCTGCATGCCTGTGCCATGGCCTTAATTGCTGAAACGGCAACAGGTTTTGTAACAGGGATGAATGTGCCTGATCATTGCATCGTTCTGATTAAAAGCATGCACGTTGACTTTAAACGTCCAAGTAAAGGTGCCATGACAGCGACAGCCACCTTAACACCAGAACAGCAGCAGTTGATGCAAACCACCGCCAGAGGTGAAACTTTAGTTTCTGTGACAGTGATGGATGAATCGGGTGAAGCACCTGTTCAATGTGAAATGTTATGGGCATGGCTCGACAAAGCATCATTAAAAAAGTAAAAATGTAAATATAACTTACTGTTTAGTAAGTATAAAATTTACAACATTACGCTAAAGCTGCGACTAAAATTTACTATATCTTTACTTCGACTCAGCTCAAAATCATGCTACATAACATGAATATTTGAGCTGACTTAATGAAAAAAAGACTAATTTTAGCGACTGCCTTATTTTCTTTAGGGCTGGTGGCCTGCCAACAGCACAATCCCGCCAATACATTGGTTTCAACAACGCCGAATGACTATTCGACCCCTGCCCTGACCGAACAAAATAAAAAAATTGTAGTGGACTTCTATGAAGGGGTTTTTAGCAAACATCAGGTTCAAACCTATTCTGACCGCTATATTGGTACACAATACATTCAACATAATCCCTATGTAGCAGACGGCAAAGCACCTTTTGTAAACTACTTCACCCAGTACTTTAAAGAACATCCAGATGCAAAAAACACCATCAAGCGTGTCGTAGCCGAAGGTGATTTGGTGGTGCTCCATGTACATTCCACTCAAAATGCACAAGATCGTGGTGAGGCCGTTGTCGATATTTTCCGCGTCGAACAAGGCAAAATTGTAGAACATTGGGATGTGATACAAAGCATTCCCGCGGAGTCCGCCAACCGCAATACTATGTTTTAATCCATCGGACTGCATGGAATAGCAATAAAAAGCCAGTGATTACACTGGCTTTTTTTGCAGACCAACTCAAGCTTTAGTTGGATTGGCTTGCAAGGAACTTTTCTTTAACATCCGCTGGAATCTGACGTTTATTGCCTTTGACATCAACTGCAACAAAGGTAAATACACCTTCAGTCACACGTACAGGTGGACGTGAACTGTCATGGCTATCCCACACTTCAATTTCCATCTGAATAGACGTATTGCCTACTTTTAAAATTTTAGTATAACAACTAATCACGTCCCCGACTTTGACAGGGACCAAGAACGTCATCTGATTAATTGAAATCGTTGCACAACGCCCTTTACTAAAGCGTTCTGCGTGAATTGCGCCGGCCAAATCCATTTGTGACACAATCCAACCACCAAACACATCTCCACTCCAGTTGGTATCAGCTGGCATTGCAATCGTTTGAAGAGATAGCATCCCTTCTGGTTTCACATGAATCTCTGACACGTTGACTCCAATTTTCGTTATGACTGGGCTTGCAACTGTTGATCTAACCATTGTTGCAATTGTGGCGCACGGAGCGCGCCGCTTATTCTAGCAATTTCAGTAGTTTTATTCATTAAAACTAAGGTTGGAATACTTCGCACATTAAAGGCACTACTTAATCGTGGAGATTCTTCGGTATTAATTTTGGCAAAAATCACTTGTGGATTTTGTTTCGCCACTTCAGCAAAGTGCGGAGCCATCATTTTACATGGACCACACCACTCTGCCCATAAATCAATAAATACAGGCAAATCGCTATGGCTAATGAACTGGCTAAAATTCTGCTCATTCAATTCAATCGGTGCCGCAGGTAAAAGCGCTGCGTGGCATTGACCACAACTCGGATTAGCATTCAGCTTCTCTTCAGGGACACGATTTTTTGCCATACAGGTCGGACAGACGATAATCATTTAGTTGACTCCAATATGTTGATGTAAGAATTCTAATTGGGTCGAAATGGCTTTTTCAAACCAACTGGCATGATAAATATCAAAATGCTGCATCTCCCATTCATGATATTGAACAAAAGGGGCAATATTGGTAGCTGCTTCACGACTGGATTCAATCGGAATTAAACTATCATGCTTGGCGGCAATGAAAAGTACAGGAATATTAATTTGTCTGACATTTTGAATCGGACGATAACGAATTAAATTAAAAAATAATCGGGCAGGTATCTCACCACTCCAATAATAATCAGGATTAATAATCGAACGATAACCCAAATACGCATCTTGCGTCGGTAAAAAACATAACTCTCGTGGATTAACCACAGGTAAAGTGGTCGGGGACATCCCCACTTTCCCCCCCATATAATCTTGGCTGGACAGCTTTAACGCTTTCGGGAGTTGCTGTAACGGGTAAAGCTTGGCACTTTCAGCACCATCGACAAAAGGCACTTGCGCCATCACCGCCTGAACATTTTTGAACTCTGCAGCAATATCGAGTACATATCCACCGCTGAGTGCCGTCCCCCACAGCACGATCCGTCGACTATCGATCGACTTACGTTCTTTGAGGTGGTTAATCATGGTGCGCCAGTCTTCGAGCTGCTTTTTAATCGACACCAGCTCTCTTGGGCGCCCCGTACTCCCGCCCCAATAACGGTAGTCAAATAACACGACTGCATAACCCGCTTGTGCAAAACGCTGCGCAAATTGGATTAGTTTGAATTGGCGCAGCCCAGCCAAGCCATGGGCCATCACAATCACTGCTGGTTTTTCTTCGGTTTTCGGACGATAAAAATCCGCAGCAATGACCTCTTGGCCACTTTTGACATATAGTGGTTCAACGGTATAGGCGTGCATACCTGCTCCATTGCGTTATTTTATGGTTGTAATCGCTTATAAATATTTCAACAGCATAGGCTGAACTTTCAGCTTAATGCTATCATAAAGCATATCTCGATTAGTTTAATTTTGGAGTGACAGCATGAGCGAAAATGTAGGCTTTGCAGGTCAAATTGGCCCAGAACATTTGGTTCAAGTGGTTGAAAAAGGGTTTAAATCTGTGATCAATAACCGCCCAGATATGGAAGGTGGCGCAGAACAACCGACCAGCGCTCAAATTGAAGAAGCAGCACGTGTTGCAGGCCTCGATTATGTCTATCAACCTGTGGTTGCAGGGCAAATCACAGAAATGGATGTACGCACTTTTGCCAATCATTTCAATGAGCTACCAAAACCTGTTTTAATGTTCTGCCGTACTGGTAATCGTTCAAACAACTTATACCAACTGGCGAAACAAATGGACCTGTTAGATGACTAAACGGTTGTTTAAAAGTGTCATCTGCACTGCTCTGATTTTAACAAGCAGTGCATTATGGGCGGCAACGAATAACCTGAGTCAAGCACTCAGCCCACAGCTCAGTATTTCAGGGGAAATGACCCAAGATAAGTTTCAACAATTGATGAAACAAGGCTTTAAGTCGGTCATAGTCAATCGACCAGATCAAGAACAAGGTAATACCGTTCGCGTTGATCAACTGCGTAATATTGCGGAACAGTCCAAAGTCAGCGTAATTTACCAACCGGTTACCAGCAGTAAAATTTCTGAAACAGATGTGGTCGAATTTGCTAAATATTATAATGAATTGCCCAAGCCTATTTTAATGGTCTGTAAGAGTGGTGCTCGCTCTAGTCTGCTGTTCAATCAGGCAAAACAACGAGGATTACTCCATGAATAAACTGTTGCTGCTTTTACTCTGCTGTACCTTAATGACAGCATGTAGCTCAATGAATGTCCGTCCTACCGTTGGGGTAAGCGTTGGCACTGGCTTATAAGTCAAATGAAAGTGAATACGGCATCTAGTGCCGTTTTTTTTACAAAATATAATCATCTACAGCCCTGAATATGTTAACTATAGAGTATGTCTCGCTTAGATAAACGTTTGCTTATGTATGATCTGATTATTATTGGGGCTGGAACTGCGGGTATCGCAGCCTACCAACAAGCCGTGAAGTCCACACAAAATCTATTAATCATTAATGATGGGCCATGGGACACCACTTGTGCACGTGTCGGCTGCATGCCGTCAAAAGTGCTAATTTCTACAGCAAATCGCATGCATGATATTCAACATGCGGATCGTGTGGGATTGCAAGTAGAGTCAAAAATAGACCGCAGTCAGGTCATGCAACACGTACAAAAACTCCGTGATCGCTTTACTCATAGTACCCTTAAAACCGTAGAGAGCTGGCCTGAGTCCCATAAAATTCAGGGCCGTGCTCGCTTTCTCGATTCAAAAACAGTCGAAGTTAATGGGCAACACTACCAAGCCAAAAGCTTTATTTTAGCTGTAGGCTCCACCCCTAGCTTTGACCCAGCATGGAAGGATGAACTCGGTGATCGGCTCATCACCTCCGATCAAATCTTTGAATTAAATGCTTTACCCAATTCTTTAGCGGTCGTTGGTAGTGGTGTCATCGCGATTGAACTTGCCCAAGCCATGCAACGACTTGGGGTCAAGACCACCGTGTTTGCACGCAGCCGTAAAGTCGGTGTTCTCACCAGTCCGAAATTACAGCTGTTGGCACAAACAGAAATTAGCACCGAACTTGAGATCAACTTCGAAGTTTTACCCACAGAGGTTAAGTATATAAATAATCAAGTTGAACTTAGGTTTACTGAAAATGGTCAGTCTAAAACACTCAACGTTGATTACTTACTGGTTGCCACAGGACGAAGTAGTCTTTTAAATACCCTTAAACTCGAAAATATCGATACCTCATTCACGGACTTAAAACATTTACCTGTTGATTCTGAGACCAAACAACTTGCAGACTACCCGATTTTTATCATTGGCGATGCATATACTGATACTCCACTACAACATGAAGCCGCACACGAAGGTAAAGTTTCGGTAAAAAATGCATTGAACTTTCCCACTATAGAATCATGCAAAACTCTAACGCCTTTAGGCATCGTGTTTAGTAGTCCGGAAATGGCAATGGTTGGACAAAACTTTAAGCAACTACAAAGTGCACCTATCAATTTTGTCATCGGCGAAGTCTCTTATGTCAAACAAGGACGTGCATTAGTTTTAGGTAAAAACCATGGGGCCATCGAGGTTTATGTGGATAAAAGCAGCCGTAAGCTACTAGGTGCTGAATTACTCACAGACTCTACTGAACATTTGGCCCATTTACTGGCGTGGATGATTTCAGAAAAACTGACCGTCGATGAAATTTTGGAAAAACCATTTTATCACCCAACTATTGAAGAAGGTTTAAGAACAGCATTAAAGCATGCACGCCGACAGCTAGATACGATACCTAAACTGCGAAATTCATGATGCATGTTCTTTTAATAAGATTTTCTGTGTGCAATTAAATGATTTCATCAAATAAGATATAAAAGCCAGCAAATGCTGGCTTTTTACTATTTAGGCCCTTATAGATAGCTTATTTCCAGCTCTTTTCATCTAATTCTCTTCTTTCCCACTTAATAATTCTTTATTTATATTATTTAGGGTCTGTTGACATTTACTGTTCATAATTAACCCTATAAAGGTAGCCATAAAAATATACAGGCTAAAGCAACAGAACTTTGATAATTTCTTTTGAGCTTGTCATATCGAGTAGCTATTCCTCTAAATTGCTTTAATCTACAAAACATATTTTCAACTAAATGCCTGATTTTATATAAATACCAGTCCATATGGTCATTGTTCGATTGGCTATTTGTTTTCTTTGGTATATTCGCTTTAGTCCCTGTTTTCCTGATCTGTTCACGCAGTGGTTCTGAATCATAGCCTTTATCTGCACATACCACTTTTGTCTCTTTTAAATCTAATGTTGATATTAAATCAGGTGCAACTTTAACATCATGTGTGGTTCCATCGGTAATCATGAAATCAATAGGATTGCCATGTGCATCAACAATCAAATGTATTTTTGAGGAGTTTCCTCCTACACTTTTAGAAATAGATTGATTCGCTATGCCGGCAGAATGTTGATGAGCACGTACATGAGAGCCATCAATAAAAATCCACTCCATATCGGGGCATGAGGCTAGTAATTTGAATAATCTAAGTAACTTACCGCTGCTTGACCAACGATTAAAACGTTTGAAAATAGAGTTTGAATGACCAAAACAACAAGGAATATCTCGCCACGGACAGCCTGTTCTAATTCTATAGAGAATAGCTTCAATAAAATTGCGTAAATTTGAGTTGTGGTGAATGGATAAATTACGCAGAATAACTTTCAACTTTTGCCAGTGTTGATCTGTCAGCATGGTACGAGGCATAGCGAATGGTAAAATTGGGTTTGGCGATTTGATTTTACTACTTCGCTATTTTTTTAAGCTAAAAGTGTCAACACACCCTAATATATTCAGCATAAAAAAATCCCCCTCTGCTTTAAGCGGAGGGGGATTTAGAATTAATGAGCTGGCGATGACTTACTCTCACATGGATAACTCCACACTACCATCAGCGCTAAGAGGTTTCACTTCTGAGTTCGGGAAGGGATCAGGTGGTTCACTCTTGCTATTGTCGCCAGCACAACTGTTTATGACTATTCGTTTGGTCTTATTTACACATTGTGTATGCCTAACTTTCATCAAATGAGTTATTAACAGGTATATTTGAGTTGATTTTAACATAAAGCATAGCTTTATGTCTTGCGCTCGGACAAACATAATTAATGTTTGTTTATTCCTCGCTCATGTATCTAGCTTTATAACTAAATCAAGTTGTTTGCAGTGATTTGAACCACAACACCAACTGTTTGGGTGTTGTATAGTCAAGCCTCACGAGCAATTAGTATTGGTCAGCTTCACATATCACTATGCTTCCACATCCAACCTATCAACGTCGTAGTCTTCAACGGCTCTTTAGAGGACATAAAGTCCTAGGGAAATCTTATCTTGAGGTAGGCTTCCCGCTTAGATGCTTTCAGCGGTTATCCCTTCCGAACATAGCTACCCGGCGATGCGACTGGCGTCACAACCGGTACACCAGAGGTTCGTCCACTCTGGTCCTCTCGTACTAGGAGCAGATCCTCTCAAATTTCCAACGCCCACGGTAGATAGGGACCGAACTGTCTCACGACGTTCTAAACCCAGCTCGCGTACCTCTTTAAATGGCGAACAGCCATACCCTTGGGACCTGCTTCAGCCCCAGGATGAGATGAGCCGACATCGAGGTGCCAAACACCGCCGTCGATATGAACTCTTGGGCGGTATCAGCCTGTTATCCCCAGAGTACCTTTTATCCGTTGAGCGATGGCCCTTCCATACAGAACCACCGGATCACTAAGACCTACTTTCGTACCTGCTCGACTTGTGGGTCTCGCAGTTAAGCGCGCTTTTGCCTTTATACTCTACGCGTGATTTCCGACCACGCTGAGCGCACCTTCGTACTCCTCCGTTACTCTTTAGGAGGAGACCGCCCCAGTCAAACTACCCACCAGACATGGTCCTCGTCCCGGATAACGGGACAGAGTTAGAACCTCAATATTACCAGGGTGGTATTTCAAGATTGGCTCCACCGAAACTAGCGTCTCGGTTTCAAAGCCTCCCACCTATCCTACACAAGTAAGATCAAAGTTCAATGTCAAGCTGCAGTAAAGGTTCACGGGGTCTTTCCGTCTAGCCGCGGGTACACCGCATCTTCACGGCGAATTCGATTTCACTGAGTCTCTGCTGGAGACAGCGCCCCCATCATTATGCCATTCGTGCAGGTCGGAACTTACCCGACAAGGAATTTCGCTACCTTAGGACCGTTATAGTTACGGCCGCCGTTTACTGGGGCTTCGATCAAGAGCTTCGCTTACGCTAACCCCATCAATTAACCTTCCAGCACCGGGCAGGCATCACACCCTATACGTCCACTTTCGTGTTTGCAGAGTGCTATGTTTTTAATAAACAGTTGCAGGGGCCTGGTTTCTGTGGCTGCCAATAGCTCAAGGAGTAAATCCTATCACCGTCGGCAGCGTACCTTCTCCCGAAGTTACGGTACCATTTTGCCTAGTTCCTTCAGCAGAGTTCTCTCAAGCGCTTTGGTCTACTCGACCTGACCACCTGTGTCGGTTTCGGGTACGATTCCTATGTAACTGAAGCTTAGAGACTTTTCCTGGAAGCATGGTATCAGCCACTTCACTGTACAAGTACAGCTTGCTATCAGTTCTCAGCATAGAGTACCCCGGATTTGCCTAAGATACATGCCTACAACCTTCCACCTGGACAACCAACGCCAGGCTGACTTAACCTTCTCCGTCCTCTCATCGCATTACATAGAAGTATTGGAATATTAACCAATTTCCCATCGACTACGCCTCTCGGCCTCGCCTTAGGGGTCGACTCACCCAGCCCCGATTAACGTTGGACTGGAACCCTTGGTCTTTCAGCGTGCGAGTTTTTCACTCGCATTGTCGTTACTCACGTCAGCATTCGCACTTCTGATACCTCCAGCATACTTCTCAATACACCTTCATCGGCTTACAGAACGCTCCCCTACCACTTGCAATAAATTGCAAATCCGCAGCTTCGGCATATAGTTTTAGCCCCGTTACATCTTCCGCGCAGGCCGACTCGACTAGTGAGCTATTACGCTTTCTTTAAAGGGTGGCTGCTTCTAAGCCAACCTCCTAGCTGTCTATGCCTTCCCACATCGTTTCCCACTTAACTATAATTTTGGGGCCTTAGCTGGCGGTCTGGATTGTTTTCCTCTTGACTACGGACGTTAGCACCCGCAGTCTGTCTCCCGGATAGTACTCATTGGTATTCGGAGTTTGCATCGGTTTGGTAAGTCGGGATGACCCCCTAGCCGAAACAGTGCTCTACCCCCAATGGTATTCGTCCGAGGCGCTACCTAAATAGCTTTCGGGGAGAACCAGCTATCACCGAGTTTGATTAGCCTTTCACCCCTATCCACAAGTCATCCCCTGGCTTTTCAACGACAGTGGGTTCGGTCCTCCAGTTAGTGTTACCCAACCTTCAACCTGCTCATGGATAGATCACCCGGTTTCGGGTCTACACCCAGCAACTAAACGCCCTATTAAGACTCGATTTCTCTACGGCTCCCCTATGCGGTTAACCTTGCTACTGAATGTAAGTCGCTGACCCATTATACAAAAGGTACGCAGTCACCGAACAAGTCGGCTCCCACTGCTTGTATGCATGCGGTTTCAGGATCTATTTCACTCCCCTCACAGGGGTTCTTTTCGCCTTTCCCTCACGGTACTGGTTCACTATCGGTCAGTCAGGAGTATTTAGCCTTGGAGGATGGTCCCCCCATATTCAGACAAGGTTTCACGTGCCCCGCCCTACTCGACATCATCATATCAGCCCTTTCGTGTACAGGACTATCACCCACTATGGTTGCACTTCCCAGAGCATTCCACTAAAACTGATATGACTTAATGGGCTTTTCCCCGTTCGCTCGCCGCTACTGAGGGAATCTCAATTGATTTCTTTTCCTAAGGGTACTGAGATGTTTCACTTCCCCTCGTTCGCCTCGTATGACTATGTATTCATCATACGATACCTGCCTTATGACAGGTGGGTTTCCCCATTCAGAAATCTCCGGATCACAGGATATTTGCCGCCTCCCCGGAGCTTATCGCAGGCTATTACGTCTTTCATCGCCTCTGACTGCCAAGGCATCCACCACATGCACTTAATTACTTGACTATACAACCCCAAACAGTCGTTAATCCCTACAAGTAGGATTAAGACAGTCTATGATGATTTCTCATCACTTCCTTACAGTTTGTTGCTCTGTGTACTTAAACACTGTACAGCTTCAATTCAATTCACATACCAAAACGCTTGATTCAGTTAATTTCGCTAGTAACTCATTTCTTCAATCTTCATCAATCAGTAATAAATCACTGTTAATGTCAATCTTAAAAACGAGTATGAACAAATTATTTCAACTCAAATATATTCTGTTAATGATTTTTCCAGCCTTCGTCAGGTCAGGAAACTGTGATAAATCACAGAAGTTAATAAAATGTAAACTAATGTCTACTTCTTACTAATTTCTATAATCTAACTACTTAGCTTATATATTGATGAACAATATATGGTGGAGACTAGGAGAGTCGAACTCCTGACCTCCTGCGTGCAAAGCAGGCGCTCTACCAACTAAGCTAAGTCCCCAGCTTATCAATAAGTCAATGTTTCTGTTTTTCTGTATTCAGCATTTAACAATGCTTGTTAGTCAGATTTGGTGGGTCTGACAAGACTTGAACTTGTGACCCCACGCTTATCAAGCGTGTGCTCTAACCAACTGAGCTACAGACCCTCAGATACATCGTCATGAAGAACAACTTGTTGTGGATTCTTACCAATCGTCAATCTTTCGTTAAGGAGGTGATCCAGCCGCAGGTTCCCCTACGGCTACCTTGTTACGACTTCACCCCAGTCATCGGCCACACCGTGGTAAGCGTCCTCCTTGCGGTTAGACTACCTACTTCTGGTGCAACAAATTCCCATGGTGTGACGGGCGGTGTGTACAAGGCCCGGGAACGTATTCACCGCGGCATTCTGATCCGCGATTACTAGCGATTCCGACTTCATGGAGTCGAGTTGCAGACTCCAATCCGGACTACGATCGGCTTTTTGAGATTAGCATCCTATCGCTAGGTAGCAACCCTTTGTACCGACCATTGTAGCACGTGTGTAGCCCTGGTCGTAAGGGCCATGATGACTTGACGTCGTCCCCGCCTTCCTCCAGTTTGTCACTGGCAGTATCCTTAAAGTTCCCGGCTTAACCCGCTGGCAAATAAGGAAAAGGGTTGCGCTCGTTGCGGGACTTAACCCAACATCTCACGACACGAGCTGACGACAGCCATGCAGCACCTGTATGTAAGTTCCCGAAGGCACCAATCCATCTCTGGAAAGTTCTTACTATGTCAAGACCAGGTAAGGTTCTTCGCGTTGCATCGAATTAAACCACATGCTCCACCGCTTGTGCGGGCCCCCGTCAATTCATTTGAGTTTTAGTCTTGCGACCGTACTCCCCAGGCGGTCTACTTATCGCGTTAGCTGCGCCACTAAAGCCTCAAAGGCCCCAACGGCTAGTAGACATCGTTTACGGCATGGACTACCAGGGTATCTAATCCTGTTTGCTCCCCATGCTTTCGTACCTCAGCGTCAGTATTAGGCCAGATGGCTGCCTTCGCCATCGGTATTCCTCCAGATCTCTACGCATTTCACCGCTACACCTGGAATTCTACCATCCTCTCCCATACTCTAGCTTCCCAGTATCGAATGCAATTCCTAAGTTAAGCTCAGGGATTTCACATCCGACTTAAAAAGCCGCCTACGCACGCTTTACGCCCAGTAAATCCGATTAACGCTCGCACCCTCTGTATTACCGCGGCTGCTGGCACAGAGTTAGCCGGTGCTTATTCTGCGAGTAACGTCCACTATCCTAGAGTATTAATCCAAGTAGCCTCCTCCTCGCTTAAAGTGCTTTACAACCAAAAGGCCTTCTTCACACACGCGGCATGGCTGGATCAGGCTTTCGCCCATTGTCCAATATTCCCCACTGCTGCCTCCCGTAGGAGTCTGGGCCGTGTCTCAGTCCCAGTGTGGCGGATCATCCTCTCAGACCCGCTACAGATCGTCGCCTTGGTAGGCCTTTACCCCACCAACTAGCTAATCTGACTTAGGCTCATCTATTAGCGCAAGGTCCGAAGATCCCCTGCTTTCCCCCGTAGGGCGTATGCGGTATTAGCATTCCTTTCGGAATGTTGTCCCCCACTAATAGGCAGATTCCTAAGCATTACTCACCCGTCCGCCGCTAGGTCAGGTAGCAAGCTACCCTTCCCCGCTCGACTTGCATGTGTTAAGCCTGCCGCCAGCGTTCAATCTGAGCCATGATCAAACTCTTCAGTTAAAATCATTAGTAGCTTATGGCTACAAATCTTGGCTCATCAATTTTCTGACAAATATTTCTCAAATAAACTTCGAGTAATTTTTACCTTCAATCAATGAAATATTTTCGATCGATCAATCAGTAAAAATCCACACAAGTTGTTCTTCATAATCTCTTAATGATCTTCTTGCTGATTCGTCATCAGCAAGCTAGGTCGGCTATACTACTCTCTTTCAAGAAGAAGTCAACTGGTTTTGTTAATTATTTTTAAACTTATTCAAGACTTCCAGATTCTACCACTTGGGCTAAATCCTTGTTTCTCAACAAGTTTTAATCAATATCACCGCCGATGGATGTGCATTCTACAGCATTTCACACCCAACACAACCCCCCTTCCTTCAATTATTTATAAAAAAAACTCCAACTGTTTACTTATTCATCAAAATTTCGCTTTTTTCTTATTTTTTGAGTGAAAACGGGACAATTTCTCCAATTTCATTTCGATTTTTTTCGTGCGATTTTTTTTCTTGCCACTTTAATGCACGACAATCCACATATTCACAATAACCACTTTCGCCCTGTTCCTCATAATTATCCATTTTGAGTTGATATTTAAAGCTACCTACATAACCCGCAGCCAAGCCAAATTTAAAATCACCACGACTTTGTGCGTAAAGATGAATGTAATGCCCCTGCTCATCTTGATAATGCCATTCAAACTCTCGCGGTAAATACATTTTTTGCCCATTGGGAGTTTTCACAGCAGGATAAACACGATGAACTTGAAAGCGAACCATCCGATTAAACATATGGGTTTGTTGTTTTTGCAAATCACGTATATAGATACGTGACTGTACAATTCGATTAAACGAATCTCGAATTTGTTCTAACAATAACTGACGCTGATCCACTAGATTAATGACTTGATAGGTGAAAAACGCTAAGGGTAAATAACTAAAGTCGATACTGCGCGCGTATTCAAAAGCCCCTAACTGGTCAATATCATAGCGCTGTTCTTTATAGTTAACTTCTCCCTGACATCGACACAATACAGACCAATGCTCAGCAAGACCAAAACGCAATTTGGTGAAATGTGAAATCAGCGGCGTTGTTGTAATTTCAATCTCAAAACTCAATTCTGTGTCTTTTCTTTGAATTTGAAATTTTGGGAACGCTCCCATGAGCTGCTCTTTATTGGCAAATTTAAATGTTTTTTCTTGAAATGAACATTCCGCAGAAATTGAATAACGGTTCAGCTGCCCTGCCATATGTGGACTACTGCTGGCCAATACGGTCGCAGTATCTAATGGTGTAGTTCTGATTGCACTGTTATTCCGAAACATGGGCGTATTGGGCTGACCAATCATGCTCAAAAAATTTAAGTAATGTAGTGGTGCAGGAAGATTAGGAATGGTTAAAGCTTGATGAATAATTTTATATTTTTTATTGGGCGGATGATAAGCAGGGAGTGACCGTGAAGGAGCCTGATTAAGTTGTTTAGACTGATCGAGAAAATCTTGAAACAACCACATATCATACTCCTTCTACATATCATTAACTCATGATGGGCTGTGCTGACGTCGTGCTAAAAACGTAGTAATAAAGCCAGATAATGCATAAATCAAGGAAATGACTAAAATACCCACAGGAATATTGTAAGTCATTGCAGCAAAAATAAAGACCGCGATAGGAAGGACAAAAAATGGAACGCGCTTACGATCTACCGTTTTAAACGAATAATATTTAATATTCGAAATCATGAGGAGGCCCACAGACACAATCACTGCTGCGCTAATGGCTTGAATCCCCCGCTCACGAATATCAAAAATTTCTGGGAAATCGAGTCCGACCCAAACCAATGAAATAATAATAATCGCAGCAAGTGGACTAGCTACACCAATAAAGTAACGCTTATCGACCACACCGATTTGCACATTAAAACGAGCTAGACGGAACGCAGCACAGGCAGTGTAGACAAAGCAACACGCTAAACCTATGCGACCGAGCGAATCCAAACTCCAGCTATACATCAAAATAGCGGGTGCAACGCCGAACGCCAATAGATCAGATAAAGAATCATACTGTTCACCAAAAGCACTCTGCGCACCAATGGCTCGTGCAACACGGCCATCTAAGCCATCCAACAACGCTGCCAAGAAAATGGCATAAATCGCTTGCTGGAAGTTGCCATTCATACTGGCAATGATGGAATAAAAGCCTGACAACAACGCTGCCGTTGTAATCAGGTTCGGCCACAAATAAATACCTCGACGTTTTACTTTTTGACCTTCCTGTGTGTGCTCTTCTTCTTCCACCTCGAAAGTAATCCCATCAAAAGTAGGCGTACTGCGGGGTGAAGATTCGCTTTCAGGTTTATTTATATTTGTCATTCTCTGTCGATCCTAATGTAGCCTTTTCTCTTATAGTCTATCTTTATTCGCCAACTAACCAACGAACAGCAGCATGACCACCATTTTCACTCATACGCAAGTGTGGGAATAACCATTGTAGCGATTCATCTGCATCTTCAGAAAACTTCCAAGGTGGGTTAATCACCAACAAACCACAACCATTTAAGCCCACTGGGGTATCATCTGGCCAAACACATACTTCACAGATCAACTGACGACGAATACCGGTTTTAATCATTTTCTTTTCAAAACGATCAATCATGGCGCGGTCTTTGATTGGATACCAAATTGCAAACACACCCGTTGGCCATTTTTTATATGCAGTCGCTATGAGATCAACCAATTGAGGGAAATCTTTACGCTCCACTTCGTAAGGTGGATCAATCATCACCAAACCGCGTTTTTCTTTGGGTGGAATAACGCCAAATAACCCTTCATAAGCATCGCGCTCATGTAAGCCCGCGCGTTTGTCACGAACGTTGTAATACAACTGTTGGAATACATCACGTTGCATTTCAAAAATGGTGGCTTTATCGATTTCGCGCATGCCTTCCAATGCAAACCACGGCGAACCTGGATAAGCGCCCTTACCTGAACCTTCACGCATTTTTTCAACAATTTTTAAATACTGCTGAACACCTTCAGGCGCATTACGCTTAATCGAGTCATCAAGTTTTACTAAACGGTGAATACCATTTAAGAACTCGCCCGACTTTTGTGCTTCTGAAGTCGATAAATCATATTTACCAGCACCGCCATGCGTATCAATATAACGATACGGTTTATCTTTTTGATTGAGGCGAGTCAAAATCTGAAGCAAAAGGACATGCTTCATGACATCTGCAAAGTTACCTGCATGGAAGTGGTGACGGTAATTCATGTTTCTATCATTCCTAAAATCAATGAGTATTTTAGCATGAAAAATAGTTTCGTTCAGATTGCTTTCATACACTAGAATAACCGTGGCTTTTCTTTGTCTTTTTTAGGTTAATGTAATGGAAGCAGTTCTTCTCCCAAAGTCTTGGAATGTTGATCAAATCCTAGATGATTTAGATCAACATGGTTTTGCCATCATTGATGACGCCTACTCTAATGACTATGTACATCAACTCATTGAAGAATGTACTTCGAACTTAAACCGCTTTCGTGAAGCCGCTATTCAAAACGGTGTCATCAGCAAGATCCGTAGTGATCACATTTTATGGCTCAATCCCGAACTCGTTATTTCCAATCAACATGTTCAAGCCCTTTATAGTTTGGGTCAGGAACTAAATCGTGCCTTTTATCTTGGTATTCGAGACGTAGAAGCACATTTTGCTTGCTATAACGCTGGCGAGTTTTATGCCCTACACCGTGATAATCCTCAAGGCAAAAATGGCCGCATGATTTCTACGGTTTATTATTTACACGAAGACTGGCAAGACGGTTGGGGCGGTGAACTTCATCTGCAAGATAAAAATGACATTTGGCATGTGCTACATCCCAAACCGAATCGTATTGCATTGTTTCAAAGTGACTTACTGCATGAGGTTTTAGAAGCCAAACATCAACGTTTATCGATTACTGGATGGTTACGGAGTGACAGTACAATCCTATGATTCAAGCAAAAAGACTTTAAATTGTAAGAAGTATCCTCATATACTGAACATCAATTGATGAGGATGTAACCGATGCGTGCCAGCAGTCAACAAATTATTCAGCGTATTGGTGAAACAGATCAACTCTACCTACAAGGCAATAGCCCTGAATTAGCCCTTGAGCGTGCTGACTTACGCTTACAGTTGGTCACACTGAGCCAACTGCGCCAAGAGCAAGTCCACTTTTTACAAGAAGCAGTGGTGTTACTTGAGCAAGGTCGAATTGAGTTTGAGGAAATGCCTCTGTCTTTGTACCTCAATTTGTCTTTGCACCTTGCAAAGGCTTATATGCTGTACTTTGAAATCACCAAAGAAGATCGCTTTGCTTTGATTACACAGCAAATTTTAAAACCGCTGACCAGCTATGGTCAGGGCGATATTTACCTGTTTTTGGCCTATGCCTCGGTCAGTCGAAAAGAGTCAGCATTGGCACGACACTGGCTTGGTAAATATGCGAAAAGCACCGAGTTTGATTTCGTTTTACTGCGTGAACATGCCGCTTTTGTTGACCTTCATCAAGAAGATTGGTTTATCAAGCTGATGCAAAGTAAATTGCACTAAAATCTACAAATAAAAAAACGCCTGAAATCAGGCGTTTTTTTATTTGTAGATTCTACTATGTAAGTCGCGACGGCATAGGATCAATTTAAGCAGTTTGAAGTTTATAAGCATCAAGATGTAGCTGTTGATTGAGTTCATCAACCATAATCGCCCAATCATCATCTTGAACCAAATGACTGATTAATAGCGCACGTTGAGCGGAATTCCAAAACGGTGCGTCGTGTAAAGATTGATGAGCAGGAAGTTGATGCGTACGAATATATAACTCGATGGCAGCCGCACTATTGGCGAGTCCCAGTTGCGAAAATAAAAGCTCTAAGGATGGTTTATGTTGACTGAGCATCTCGGCCTCCTTATCAATACTATTGTCAATTATTATTGAATTAACTTATATGTATTTTCTAAAAAAACCTAGTCATAAAACTAGGTTTGTTGTTTCAATTTGTGATTATAAATGACACGAACCTGAAAGCGTATGTTCTGTATGCAATTGTTCATTTAACAGGTCGACCACCATTGCCCATTCATCATCTTTTTTCCAATTACTGATAATGAAGTCATGCTGTGCTTTTGACCAAAAGGGTGCTTTATGCAATGGAACGTCTGAAGTAAGTTGGTGTGTTTCAATAAACTGATCGATTGCTTCCGCACTCGCATCAAGCCCCAATTGTTCAAATAAAAGTTCTAAAGTCGGTTGTTGGTCAAACATCATTGTTCTCCTCAAGCTCTGATCATGCCCTTTTAGAATAAACCTTTGGCCATCTATGCTCAGTTGTATCTACATCACAGCATGTTATTTTTTGTTCAACACACCCCCATATAAAAAAGCACTCCAAATGAAGTGCTTTTTCAAAACAGATCTTGAACAGATTAGTTTTTAATTATTTAAGCATGTCAGCAATTGCTGCGCGCTCTTCTTCAAGTTCTTGAAGAGTTTTGTCCATACGTTCACGGCTGAACGCATCGATTTCTAGGCCTTCAACACGTGTGTATTCGCCATTTTCGCAAGTTACAGGAACACCGTACATTACGCCTTCAGGAATACCATAAGAACCGTCAGAAGGAATACCCATCGTTACCCATTCGCCATTTGTGCCAAGAGCCCAATCGCGCATATGGTCGATCGCAGCGTTCGCAGCTGAAGCAGCTGAAGACAAACCACGCGCTTCGATAATCGCAGCACCACGTTTACCAACAGTTGGAAGGAATACATTCGCGTTCCAGTCAGCATCGTTGATTTTGTCTTTTAAGCTTTCGCCGTTTACAGTTGCAAAACGGTAGTCAGCATACATCGTTGGAGAGTGGTTACCCCAAACAGTCATGTTTTTGATGTCTGCTACAGCAACACCCGCTTTTTGAGCAATTTGAGTCAACGCACGGTTGTGGTCAAGACGTAACATTGCTGTGAAGTTTTTCGCTGGAAGATCTGGAGCAGATTTCATTGCGATGTAAGCATTTGTATTTGCAGGGTTACCTACAACAAGTACTTTAACGTCACGGCTAGCAACTTCGTTTAGTGCTTGACCTTGACCGATGAAGATTTCACCGTTCACTTTCAATAAGTCAGCACGTTCCATACCAGGACCACGTGGACGTGAACCAACCAATAACGCGTAGTCAGCATCTTTAAATGCAACTTTTGGATCATCAGTACCGATCATGCCAGCCAATAATGGGAAAGCACAGTCGTCTAATTCCATCATTACGCCTTTAAGCGCAGCTTGAGCTTTCTCAAAAGGAACTTCTAACAATTGCAGAATAACTGGTTGGTCTTTACCTAACATTTCGCCACTAGCGATACGGAATAATAGGCTATAACCGATTTGACCAGCAGCGCCAGTAACGGCAACGCGAACAGGTTGCTTCATGTACTTATCTCCATTTGAGGAACGTTATATGATTAAATAGCTGTTCTATCTAATCTTAATAATCATAAACGGCAAAGATTGTACTCCAATACTTTGGCAGATGCATGTAAAAGAGAATGAATTCCAACAAAAGTATGATAGGAAATATAAATTAATTTAAGGAAAGAGATTAGTAAGAACCCTTGATCGCAAAAGAATTTGGGCAGTTTTCTTGTATATTCTCTGCACAGCCTTTGTACTGACCATTGGGTTTATAACAAACTTTGACTTCGGTCAAAATATTGGTTTGACGGTGAGTACGACAGCTAAAACGTAACCCGCTTGCAGGCAGTCCAGGATTCAAACGTTGGAACTGTCCACGTAAGCTATGCAGTTGCGCGGTTTTATTTTCAGATGAAGTCAAATCTGCGGGGATTTTTAAACGTTCTGCATAATTAATCACGTTACGGAAATATTGACTGGCACTCATCGGCACACACCCCCCAATCTCTGCCCACAACTGACGACGTGCATGCTCATCGGGCATCACCCTAGCCACCACTTTAGTTTGAAGCGGAGACAATACAGCTGAAGACTTGGTCTGACACTCTCGTGTCGTAGTTTCAGGATACAAACCTGTGATATTGAGTGAATAACCTTCCAAACATTTCCGTTTCTTTGAGCCTTGGCTATCAAACAAACACACGGCAGGTGTCATTTGAACTTCCATCACATAGCCAAACACGGTCGGTGTCGCATGGGCTGATGTCGCAAAAAATCCCATAGCAATGCAGCTGCTGATCAATAGCAAAAGCTTTTGCGTTAAGACTGATTGGGATGACATCAAAACCATAAAATGCCTAGGCCTTTATCATTGACTTCTAAAAGGAATATTTTGCATGCGCTGGGTGATCGACTGCGGTCCTTGGCCAAGCAGCACACCATAATGGGTCGCATTACTCATGACATGCTTGACGTAATCGCGTGTTTCAGTCAGAGGAATACTTTCTGTGTATTGATCCGCCGCAATCGGCTGACTTTCAGGCTGCCAACGGCGCGCACGATTTGGCCCTGCATTATAACCTGCTGTGGCAAGTACAGGACTGTTGCTTAATTGGCTTTGAATCATGGACAAGTAGAATGTGCCATAACGAACATTGGTATTCATATCACTCAGTGCAGCAGGATTATAGGTTTCACCCATTTGTCTAGCGACCAGTTTTGCCGTATCTGGCATGATTTGCATCAAACCACCTGCCCCGACATGCGAACGTGCATGGGTAACAAATCGGCTTTCTTGGCGCATTAACCCATACGCCCATGCAGGATCTATGCCTGCATTGCGACTATGGCTGACCACATAGCTTTGATGCGGCATGGCATAACGATAACTGTAGTTATGCTGCTTGACGGTTCGATCGGCTGCATAGATCGCGCGGTCATACCATCCCATTTCTGTGGCACGTTTGGCAGCAGCCAAAATTAAGCCATCATCTTGTTTTAAATAAGCTTGTCGAACAGCCCAATTCCATTCACGGTTGACATAATTGTCTGGCGCATTGACGTTGCGCAGTGCAAAAGCACGGCTAAAGTGAATATCTTGACTCAAACGCTGCGCATCCGCATTGCTCGGTTGGGTATTGGCTGGAATCGTTTGATAACGCTGACCAATACGATCTTTTGCCAATAAGTTATGATAATCGTCACCTACTGACAATTTTTTGAAGATCTCGCGCGCCAGTGCTTTTGACTTTGCATCACCACGTTGTTCTGAAGCACGGGCTAACCAATATTGCCAGCGGTCTTCTTGTTTCTGCGTCACACTCATGCCATCAATGGCACGAATGACACTCTCCCATGCGCCGAAACGAATGGCTTGGCGTGCATAGATTTCAGCTTCTTCTTCACTCAGTGCTAAACCGTAGCTCCGATCGAAGGCTTGCAACACTTCCACATTAAAATTGTTTTTCATAACGGTTGTGCCACCGATATACCCCACGGCGCGGTACAACGCTTTTTGTACCGACTCAGGTGTACCCTCGGCAGCACGCTTTACCGACGCCAGTGCAGTATTTAGATCACTGTCGGCTAAACGGCCAATGGCATAAATTAAATATGCTTGATCTGCCGCCGACGCTTTCGGTGCGGACCATAGATAGTTCAGTGGATCGGCTTGAATGCTATTCAGCTGCGCCAAAGACAGATTCATGCCAATAGTTTGTGCAGTTGCAACTGCTTGACCTGACTGCCCTGCACGTAGCTGCGCCCATAAACGTTGTTGTTTGTCTTGTTCCGTCATCAGTGGACTAGACAACATCATGCGGCCTAGCCCTGTACAAGATTCAGGTTGTGAATTAGTGGTGAGCCAAACATCTTTATATTCGGCAAAAACCAAAGGGTCGCCTGACTTGGCACGGACTTGCGCCATGGCACAGCTTTCTGCGCGATCTGCATTGGACACATAGGCCAATACCGGCTGCGCGGAAGCAAAATCGGCCATTTTGACTTTTTCTTCGATGTAATCTGCTGCTAACTTCTCAGCCATGGCAGATTGCGGATAGCGCTGTACAAATCCGACAATGTTCGCCGCAGGTTGCAATGCCAAATTACTGTTAAGCACCCAGTATTCAGGATAATAGCCCAACACATCACCCTGCATACTGCTTTGATATTGTTGTAATAAACCAACATTGCCTGCATTTGCTGCACGCAAGGCATCATTAAATTGTTCATCTGCGGCATGTGTCGCTGCAGATAGACCCAAGGCAGCCACACCCAACGCAAACACTTGATAATATTTATTCTGTAATCGTTTTAACATGGGTTTGCCTTCAGTCATCTTTGGATTGCCTAGTCTCGTCTCATCATTTTCATTAGTTTAATAACTCATAACAGACTCTATTGTTCTCTTATGTAACCTTATGATTAGACAATATTAATTTTCCTGCATTTTCACTTCACAAATCAATCTTTTTAGCTTCAGATTTAAAGCTATAAGTTTATTCAGATTTCCTGCTAAAATACGCGCCTTTCGTAGATTTCACATGGTGTTTGATCGACCTTTTTTGTCGCCAGCCAAGCTTTGCTTTCGCCGCCACAGATACCGATCAGGCACAAAAACCTAGATTTATCCCCCTTAGGAGCCTACATGACGGTTCAAACCTTCATTCCAAATGGTGCCCAAGCTGCCTCAGAAAACACTGTTACCCAGCCACAGCACACCCCAGCCATCGATGGATCAGTTAAAAAACTGTATATCGAAACGCAAGGGTGTCAGATGAATGAGTATGACAGTCACCGTATGGCAGACTTACTTGGCGACTCGCACGGTTATGTGCTGACCCAAGATCCGAAAGAAGCTGATATTCTACTCATGAATACCTGCTCGATTCGTGAAAAAGCCCAAGAAAAAGTGTTTTCTGAATTGGGTCGCTGGCGCAAGCTGAAAGACAAAAATCCAGACCTGATCATTGGTGTCGGTGGTTGTGTGGCCTCTCAAGAGGGTGACAACATTCAAAAACGTGCCAACTATGTCGACATGATTTTTGGCCCGCAAACCTTGCACCGCTTACCACAAATGCTGGATCAGCACTTTGATCAAATCGAAAAACCCAAGAAAGAAAAAATCAAATTGGTGGATATTTCTTTCCCAGACATTGAAAAATTCGACTTTTTACCTGAACCGCGTGTGGAAGGTTACAAGGCTTTTGTTTCAATTATGGAAGGTTGTTCAAAATATTGTTCATTCTGTGTAGTGCCCTACACCCGTGGTGAAGAAGTTTCTCGCCCGCTGGATGATGTTTTAGCAGAAATTGCCACCTTAGCCGAAAAAGGTGTCCGTGAGATTTCTTTGTTGGGTCAAAACGTCAATGGTTACCGCGGTGAAACGTTCGAAGGCAATATCTGTACTTTTGCAGACTTGTTACGTCTGGTTGCAGAAATTCCGGGGATTGGGCGTTTGCGCTACACCACCTCACATCCACTTGAGTTTAATGATGACTTAATTGAATGTTACCGTGATCTACCACAAATGGTATCGCATCTACATTTGCCCGTACAAAGCGGCTCAAA
Source organism: Acinetobacter sp. P1332 (assembly GCF_044057475.1). Taxonomy (NCBI): domain Bacteria; kingdom Pseudomonadati; phylum Pseudomonadota; class Gammaproteobacteria; order Moraxellales; family Moraxellaceae; genus Acinetobacter; species Acinetobacter sp. P1332. The sequence goes on along the minus strand of NZ_CP171157.1, from coordinate 472,592 downwards.
CGATGTATTGCAAGCCATGAAGCGGAACCACACCATTGATGTGTATATCGACAAAATTGCCAAATTACGCAAAGTTCGTCCAGATATGCATTTATCAAGTGACTTCATCATTGGTTTCCCGGGTGAAACCGATGCGCACTTTGAAGAAACCTATCAATTCATCAAAGATATGGACTTCGACCATTCCTACAGTTTTGTCTATTCAAAACGTCCGGGTACACCTGCGTCTGATCTTGAGGACACCACCTCTGAAGACGTGAAAAAAGAACGCCTCAGTAAAGTTCAAAAATGGATCAAACGCTCAAGTATTGACAAGACCGATGCCATGCTCGGCACCATTCAACGCGTTTTGGTCGAGAAAGTTTCAGACAAAGATCCAAACCTACTGATTGGCACGGCGGATAACACTCGTTATGTGAGTTTTATTGGTGATGCAGCATGGGTCGGACGTTTCGCTGAAATCGAAGTGACAGAGATTAAAACTTTGAATTTTGTTTATGGTGAACTCTTGAATCTTGAGCCTGACGTGGCGTAATGTAAGGGAATAGATTCTGACTACTTAAAGGAATTCTCTTGACTGCAGCGATTCGACGTACAGTAACTTTTCCTGGGGTTTCAATAGAACGTTTAAAGAGCATGCTCGGTGCTTATAACGGTCATTTGAAACAAATCGAACAGCGTTTAGATGTCACTATTTCCCATCGAGGTGATGCATTTTATGTCGATGGTGAAATGGATGCAGTTGAGAGAGCCGAAGGTCTGCTCCATCGCCTGCATGAAGAAGCAGAAAATACGGCACAAATCAGTGCCGATACCTTACACCTCATGATTCAAGGCAGTCAGACTGACCGTGAATTGCAAGAAGACCTCGACGGACAAGAGCACACCGGTTTAGATGAAGTATGGCTCCAAACCCGTAAAGGTCGTATCAATCCACGCGGTGCCAACCAAAAGCGTTATGTGCAGCGTATTCTCCAAAGTGATATTTCTTTTGGTATTGGACCTGCGGGTACAGGTAAAACCTATCTCGCCGTTGCAGCCGCAGTTGACATGCTAGAACGTAATGAAATTCAACGGATTTTATTGGTTCGCCCTGCCGTTGAAGCAGGTGAAAAACTTGGTTTTCTGCCGGGTGATTTAAGCCAAAAAATCGACCCCTATTTGCGCCCACTCTACGATGCCTTGTATGAAATGCTTGGTTTTGAAAAAGTGGCCAAACTGATTGAACGTCAAGTGATTGAAGTCGCACCACTGGCTTATATGCGTGGTCGAACTTTAAACCACTCTTTCGTGATTTTAGACGAAGCGCAAAACACCACGCCTGAACAAATGAAAATGTTTCTCACACGCTTAGGCTTTGGTTCGCGCGCAGTGATTACTGGCGATATCACACAGGTCGACTTACCGCGTGGTCAGCAATCTGGTCTGGCGCATGCTTTACGAATCATCGACAAAATCAAAGAAATTCACATTACCCGCTTCCACTCTCGTGATGTGGTACGCCACCAATTAGTGCAAAAAATTGTTGAAGCTTATGAGGGATGGGATGCAGAACAACATCGCTTAACGGCTGAAGCTCGTGCTGAACGCAAAGCGCGTCAAGAGGCCTTAGTGGCTGAAAATGATGCCGCTGCCGATGCTCAGCATTAAGTTAAAGTCTGCGGGCATTTTAAAATGCCCGCAGATGTCATTATTTAAGGATCTATTTTGAAACTGAGTCTTTCTCTACAACAGGACTTTCAAGCACCTGAGTTGGTCTTGAAACGTGGCTATATCAAAAAAGTTGTAGAAACTGTTTTACGTCATATTGGTACACAAAGTAACTGTGAAATTGGTATTTCTTGTGTCGACCATGACGAAAGTCATAAATTGAATTTGGAATATCGCGGCAAAGATAAATCAACCAATGTGTTATCTTTCCCGAGTGACTTGCCCGATGAAATGGCGCAAATTCTTGACTCATTTCCTATTGGCGATTTAGTCATTTGCATTCCTGTGGTGCTGTTGGAAGCGAAAGAACAAAACAAAGCGCCACTGACGCATTTCACCCATATGTTGGTACATGGCACTTTGCACCTCATGGGCTATGACCATGAAACGTCAGAAGCAGATGCTGAAGAAATGGAAGGTATCGAAATTGAAATTTTGGCTAAACTCGGTTTTGAAAACCCTTATTTAGAACAATAGCTATTAGATCTGAAACAACTCACCTGATTCATCTCGATGTGTCGGGTTTATTTATGTTAAAAATAATGCAAGATGAAAAAATAAATGAAGAGATTATAAAAATGCATACATCGATTTCAAAACTACTCTGCGTTATTACCCTATTCTGCACCACGCCACTTTATGCCAAGAGCAATGATGAAAATCAAACATCCTGTCAGAAAGTAAAGTTTCAAGACACAGCTCAGGCGTGGGCTGGACATTATTATTTGCAGGGTGTTATGGAGGTCGGTTCCGAGCTTTTACTAGAGACCAACGGTAAATTTAAATGGTACTTAGCTGTCGGCTCTTTAGATCAATATGCTGAGGGGACATGGTGGAAAAATGGCAACTGCATTGGTTTAAAGGCATTGCCGAAATATAGCAAGCATTTAGAAATCTTTCCTAGCCGCCTAGATGTGGAAGAGTCTCATTTAACTGTGACTTGGATCGGTGGACGTCAAGACGGGGCCTATGTCCGCGCAACCCAATAAATCGAAGTAAGCAAAATCATCAGAGTATACTTAAAAGTGCACAGCTCAGTGCACTTCAAACTCCGCCTCTGCTGGGTCAAAACGCCATGTACGCACAATGCGTAACTCAGAAATATCCTTCATTTTGGCATCAAACCCACCGAATGGTGCGGCTTTACGCACTGAGGCTTTTGCAGCCTCATCGAGCATCTCATGACCTGAACTATCAATCAGGCGAATGGCGCGGATGCCTCCTGATCCATTTAGAATCACCATTAAACGCACTTCACCCGCCAGCCGCTGCTGTTTAGCTGCTTCTGGATAGTAACGGTTGCCATAAAATTCCACTTTCTGACGGAACTTTTCAAGATAGGCGGCCGAAATATCTTGCTTGGCTTGAATACCATCGACTGTTTTAATTTTTTGCTGACGGCTAAAGTTTTGTTGGCGTTGTAAATATTGCGCTTCAAGGCTGGCCACCATTGCTGCTTTGGCTTGAAACTGGCTGTTCATTTCTTCCATGGCTTTTTTGCGCTGGTTATCCTCAGCTTGTTTTTGCCAACTTAAAGTCGTCATCAACAGTTTTTCTTCAAAATTCAGCTCACGTTTTTGTTGGATCTGTTCTAAAGTTTCACGCTGCTGTTCGCCTGTACTTTGCTCAAGCATCGGTGCGGGCATGTCACTCGACATGCGATGTGACTCACGAAAAGTCCCTGAACCTTGTTGATCGGCTTGTGCTAAAAAATCTGCGTTTTCAATTTTTTGATCAGAAGGACGCAAAGTGACAGCAATTTCTTTCACTGCCGCATCATTTTCTTGAGGCATCGCAAATTGCAAAGTCAAAATCACGAGATGCAAAAATACCGCCAGTACAACGGTCGCTGTAAAAATTGGGTCTTTCCACCAATCATGAGCCAAAGGCATTACATTTATTTTTCTAAGCATCACACCAAACCGACAATTTGTCTTGTTCCCCAAAGCGCATGCGCGCAGTATAAAATAGACACAGTCTTCATTTTATTGCGTAGAATGAGACCTTGTGCCCTTTAGATTCACTGTTTTATAAAATCATGAAAATGGTGCAATTAATTTTGCTAAACTGCAAGGTTCATGAGCAGTATTTTTCAAACATTTCGACCAGAGATCTGATCGCTCAAACACGTTGATTAGCTAGGACGCCTCTATATGCAAACGCTTATTTCCAACATTTCAAATCGTTTACGCCAAGTTTATCAAAAGGCGGAAGGATTTATTGAGGATGAGCGCGAGTTTCCAATGTCTCAAGTCTTTTTAAATGCCACTTTTCAACGTTTTGTGACCGACAACGTGAGAATGTTGAAAGACCTGCATGCCGACTTACATGATGATTGGTTACGTTTATACGCCACGCTCGATTATAACGGGCTCAAACTCACGCTTTCGGTAGATTTGAAACTGGCACAAATGGAGTTAAATAAAAAAACGCAGTTGATCGTATTTGAGCAAATCAGTGACACCAGTGTGCTGGATGCTGAATACCCAACGGTATTTCATAAAATGGGGGTGCGCTGTGCCCTATTCTTTTATCAAAAAGTCCTGAACCGAGACCCCTTAGGCATGATTTTAGAAAAACTGAATGTGATTAAAGTCAAAGATGATCTACTGCATTTGGATCTGAATCGCTGGTTAGGAAAAAATCGTTCTATTATCGATACCTTAGGTAAAGTCCATGTCAATCATGCCGTATTGCGTGAAGCAGAATTGGTGGTGATCGGTAATGTCAACTTAACGGCATTGTTCAATAAGTTTTCGCAAACCTCGATCGATGACTTGATTGAACCCAATCTAGACGAAAGCACGGTCTCGCCAATTCGACAAAAATAACTCGGGATGCTGCGACTAAAATGTGACTTAAGGTGGGTAAAAGAAACATAAAACTACAGTTTGCCTTATGTTTCGAATTTTTTCTTCATAATCAGCGTGCATAATATTTCTATGCAAAAAATTTGTGCCTACAACTGAATAGGAAACTTTTTCTTATGGCTAAATCAATGTTGAAAACAGTCGCAATGGCAACAGGTGTCAGCACCTTGCTCTTTGTCAGTTTCTCAAGTCAAACCTTTGCCATGAGTCCATTCCAAGCCAGTTATCAATTTAACTATAATGGCAAAAACATGGGCTCAGCGACGCGTACGTTATCGAAATCGGGCAACAACTGGAACTATGTCTTTGCAGCCAAAGCTGGTGGTATCGCCTCTGCAACCGAAAGTAGTCGCTTTAGTTTTAATGGTAAACAAATTCAGTCCAGCAGCTTTAGCCGTAGTAGTAAAATTTTGGTGCATAACAACACCATGAGTATTAACTTCAATCCAGCGGCAAAAACCATCAATACCAAGAAAGACAAAGAAACGCGTTCTTTCGCTTGGAAAGCTGGCGTACTGGATGAACTGAATGCTGAATTACAACTTCGTGAAGACATCAAAAATGGTGGTTTAAAATCGACTTATTATTTGGCCGATGCCAAAGAAGTCGAAGCACGTAAATTTGTGAAGCAAGGTTCTGAGTCAATCAAAACCGATTATGGGACCTTTGACACCATTAAAGTGGTCATGAAACATGACAAACCTGGCCGCGAAACCATTTTCTGGTTAGCACCTAAATTGGACTACCTTCCAGTCAAAGTCAGCCATGTGGATAAGAAAACATCCTATGGATTGCTATTAACGGGTTATAAAGGTGCAAGCAATTAGTCATTTTGACGAATTTTACTTGCATTTTTTCAGGTGCTTCCTAAAATACGCTTTTGCTTGAAAAGCACCTGCCCCTAGAGGATTCTCCCGTGTACGCACTAGAACAGAAAATCTTAAGCGAAGGTATCGTTCTATCTGATGAAGTTCTGAAAGTTGATGCTTTCTTAAACCACCAAATTGATCCGGTTATGATGCAATTAATCGGTAAAGAATTTGCTGCTCGTTTTAAAGATGCAGGCATCACTAAAATCATCACGATTGAAGCATCAGGTATCGCACCTGCAATCATGGCAGGTTTAGAACTGGGCGTGCCCGTTATTTTTGCGCGTAAATACCAATCTTTAACCTTAAAAGATGACCTTTACCGCTCAAAAGTCTTTTCGTTTACCAAACAAACCGAAAGCACGATTGCAATTTCAAATAAGCACATCAGCTCAGCAGACAAAGCCCTCGTGATTGATGACTTCTTGGCCAATGGTCAAGCGGCATTGGGTCTGATTGACTTAATTCACCAAGCGAAAGCAGAAGTTGTTGGTGTGGGTATTGTGATTGAAAAATCATTCCAACCTGGTCGTGACATTTTGCTTGAAAAAGGCTACCGCGTTGAATCTTTGGCACGCGTAAAGTCTTTGGCAAATGGTACTGTTGAATTTGTTCGTGACTAATCACGGCGTTTAACTTCAAAAAAGAGCACTTCAGATGCTCTTTTTTTGTCACTCAGATGACCCGCGGGTCATCCACATGTAAATGTCACAGTAGGTTATTTTCAATTTAATTACACATTGAAGTTGGAGAAATGCGATTTATATAGCATGATCAAATCTAAAAGGTAATGTCCATTTTCTAAGAGCAAAACAAACAAAGACCAAATTGGATACTATTTTATAGAGATACCGATTTGAATGATAAACAAGAATCAATTAACTCAACGATCATTTACCACAAGCCAATTATCTGTCTTTGATGGCGTACACTCCATTCAACTCGCCCGTAGACTTCATTCACGACTTGAGTAAAGCAGACTCCTTGCAAGCTGTTTTAGATACCATTGCTTACTGGATTTCTCACGTGTTTGATGCGGATCGGGCCAGTATTACCCTGCAAGATATCGGGCCAGTATTACCCTGCAAGATACTGAAGAATATCTCAAGCTGTATTCGATCTCAGGGGCTTTGTTGCACAAAGATTTGAAATGCAAAGCGCCCCTAATTGAGCCAAATTTAAGGCGTAACTTGGGTAAGTGGTCGACCTAATTCCGTAAATCTGTTAAGGACTGCTACACGTGCATGGATCTCATTCACTTGGCTATCAAAACTCCTTGCACTGAGTTTATCTCCTAATAATTTGATGCAATCCATCTTAGTTTCAACCAAACTTCGACGATGATAGCCTGACCATTTTTTCCATAGTGTCCTGCCTAAACGTTTAATTGTTCGAAGTAATTCATTTCGCTCTAGCGAGCTACTCTTTGTATCTTTCCATGGTTTCGCATTTTTTCTAGGTGGAATCACCGCATGCGCTTGCCGATCTGCAATGACCTGACGGCATTGCTTGGTGTCATAAGCTCCATCGGTATAAACACAGTTAATCCGCTCATCTTGTGGAATCTGATTAAGTAAATCACCAAGCACCTGTGAATCACTGACATTATTGGTTGTAAGCTGAACTGCTCGTATTTGTAGGGTTTTAGCATCTATACCAATATGAAGTTTACGCCATTGGCGACGATATTCAGGTCCATGTTTCTTGCGTTTCCATTCGCCCTCACCTAGAAACTTCATGCCTGTAGAGTCCATGAGTAGATGCAGCCCATCGCTACTTTTTTGGTAGCTGATTACAATATCAATATGCTTTTGTCTTCTACAAAGCGTGGTGTAATCTGGAGCTATCCAATTTAATCCGCAAAGTTTAATCAGACTTTGCACAAAGCCAGTGACCATACGTAAAGACAGACGGAATAAGGATTTAATCATTAAGCAGCATTGGATGGCTGCGTCGGAGTAGGTTTGATTTCGCCCTTGTTTGCCTTTTGATGGCGCATACCATTGCGTAGCAGGATCAAACCAAATGGCAATATTTCCGCGACTCATGAGTGCTCGGTTATATGCGGGCCAATTGGTTGTGCGGTAGATTTTGTGTGTAGGCTTCTTCATTTGAAAATTATATCGCTGAAAAACCCTTTACAGATAGGTTTGTGCAACAAAGCCGATCTCAGGCAATCATGCGATTCCGATGGATTTTAAAATTCCGATTGGGCAGACTTTTGTCGGACGAGTTTTTGCCTGCGCAAAGCTAATCATTTGCGATGACCTCGCTCAGTCGGATGAGCTGGATTGTAGAATGCTTTCTGAGCATGGCATGGGAACCTGTATGGATGCACCCATGATTCACAATGGCGTGTGTATTGGTACCTTAAATGTGGCAGATCAACGTAAGTATCACTACACCCTACAACAAGCGATTCTTTTACAGAGCCTCGCCACATGGTTAGCTTTAAACATTAAATTGCATTTACAAGTGCAAGAAATGGCGGTCTTAGCGTCCGCAGATGAGCTTACAGGAACCTTTAACCGCCGGGTATTTGTGCAAGAAAGCAATCAAACCATGCAACATTTCAGCCATACTCGCGTGCCATTTACAATCGGCATCTTAGATATTGATCACTTTAAACAGCTGAATGGCTGTTATGGGCATACCGCAGGTGACCATGTGCTGAAAAAGATGACCAAAAAATAAAAGGTATCCTACGTGAGGGCGATTTTTTAGCTCGTATTGGCGGTGAGGAATTTGCGATTATTTTACCTGCCTGCTTGGGTGATGAAGCCATGCGTGTCTTTAAACGCGCAGATAAAGCCTTGTACTGTGCCAAGCAAGCAGGACGAAACCGAATTCACTTTGCCAACTAAACCATATTTAAAAATTCAGCATAAAGTACTTAAGAAAATTACAAGTTTAATAAATATTATTGCTGCAAGTTCAACTAAGATTTACTCTAGATTTAGTTGTTTAGATCTTTCAAATTCAAGCGCAAAATACGGTTGTTCTGCGCAACGTGTCATCCACACCGTAAAACGGCTGCCAGCTTCAATCACTGGTCACCCGAATAGGCCAATAGACTATGGAAAATACAATTCTCTGCCCAAAATGTGGCTCTAGTGAGGTTGAAAAACGCAATCACGAGCAACAACTGACTAAAATTGGGGGCGTATTGCTCAGTTCGGCAGGTGCAACCGCTGGTACTGTCGGTGGTGCAGCATCTGGAGCCTCTATTGGCGCAGCGATCGGTGCAGCGGCTGGACCTCTTGGGGTGATTATGGGTGGTACCATTGGCACTTTTGTCGGCGCGGTCAGTATTGGTGTAACAGGCGGATTTTTAGGACATCGTTTTGGTAAAAAAGCGGGTGTGATTGTCGATAAAAATGTATTTCTTGACTATAAATGTCTCAAGTGTGGTACAAAATTTAAAGAACAGCATCTGACGCCAGCTCAATAATAAAAAGCCCATCAATGATGTAATGCCAGTCAGTTAAGAAATTGACTGGCATTTTCTTGGGTACTTTTGAGGCTTTATTTTGACGACTCTAGGGCATTGCCTTGATCTTCTTTCAGGCAAAACAAACATTTTAGACTGTTCCAGCAAACGCTCTAAATGCTTGGGCAAATTCCCTGCCGATTCCAGCGGAGTATGCCTTAATATATTGATAATGCTGATTGAAGCAATATGGAAACTGATACGCAAAGGGCTGACTTTCGCCCGTTGAGCCATAAATTTCATTTGCCTTCTAAGAATATTATAAGCAATCAATACACCCCATAATTCCTGATACACCAATTCAGGCTGCTTGCTTCTTAAATGCATCCCATCTTGCAGGTCGCTCTTGATTTCACGGTAGCACATCTCGATTTCCCAGCGCTGAGCATACAGCGTACTGACGTCTTCCAGAGGATAAGCCTTTGAATCTAATAATGATGTAACGTATCGTCTAACCCTTCCAGACTGTTCAGTTTCAATCAGGCGGGCTTCCCAATAGTCACCTAAATCCGGATTCAGTTTCTTCGCTCTTGGAGAAACAGGCATTCTGATTTGAAAGTCATGCGCTGAGTTTTTCCTGATAATTTCATAGCGCAGATTGTCTTTAGCCCGCATAAGCCAATGGCAGTTTTCCCGAGACTGCCACCCTGATAAGAAATCAGCAGAGAAGTAGGCCCGGTCAAATAAAGTCAGGCTATTTGCAGGCACTTTCAATTTCTTCGCTAAAGTCAGCTCGCCTTGATCCATACTTCCAATCCCGGCATCAATCACTTCATGAGTATTGGTGTTGATCAGGCAAACCGCTCTGGCTTGCGGCCAAGGTGCTGCTATCGTTTTGCCTTTGGAAGAACCGAAGTGCCTGAAGTTCTCATCTGTGTGGGGCATGGACCAGATGGCTCCATCTACAGCGCAGATGCTTAGGCCATGAAAGGCGGAATATTGCGGCTGAGAATCTTCAAACCATGTCTGACTCAGTGTATTGAACAGGACATTTAAAGGCTCCAGACCCAAGCGCTGTCTGGCCTGCACTGATGCGCTTGGGGCGCAGCTTTCAGCCGTGCCAAAAACCAGCTGCAGCTGCTGAACAACATACCAGATGGGCTGGTCGCGGAACAATGCAAGTCCAATAACTAGCCATACAGCATGCTCTGCGGGGAGTTTTCTTTTTCTGACCGATGCTTTCCCGGTCCGTTTTAAACAGTCTTCAATCCAGTTTAAATCAATTAATTCGCTAAAATTAGAAAGTGAAGGAGCTGTCTGCTGAAATGCTGAACTTAAATTCTGAGAAAAAGTCATAAAAAAATGAGCGTATCTGGATACGCTCATTTTTACCGCATTTCAGCTATTTTGTCTTAACTGATCAGCATTACATCAATGATGGGCTTTTTCATGTCTCAATGCCTAGGCTTGTAGTTTCTTCACAACTTCCCCAAGACGCTTACCTTGAGCTTCGCACAGCACTTTTTCATCTTGGCTTAAGCGCTGATCATGTCGAGGCCCACTGACATGGCTAGCGCCATACGGTGTTCCACCTGTTTTAGTATGTGACAATGCGGGAATGGCATTGTTCAACCCTAAAATCATCATGCCATGATGAAACAACGGTGGCAGCATGGTCAATAAAGTACTTTCTTGGCCACCATGCATTGAACCTGACGAGGTAAACACACAAGCCGGCTTGCCATGCAGTGCTCCATTGAGCCATAGACTGGTGGTCTGGTCGAGGAAATATTTCATTTCAGAGGCCATGTTACCAAAACGGGTTGGTGAGCCTAGTGCCAAACCTGCACAGTTTGCCAAGTCCTCTAAACTACAATAAATATCGCCTTCTGCAGGAATACTCGGCTCTGCTTCCTTCACCACAGCCGCAATATTCGGCACCGTTCGAATTTTAACTGCAACACCACTGGCTTCAATTCCATTTGCAATCAGATGCGCCATTTCACGGGTACTGCCATATTTGCTGTAATATAAAACTAAAACATAGGTTTGCATGAATAGAGTTCGGTGACAGAAAAAATAAAACTATACGGTATTTTTCCTATTTTTTGGTTAAGCTTAGGGTGAAAAATGTAGAAAAGATGAAGAAAACAAAAGAGATACTTTGCCTATGTTAGAACAGTACTTAAGAAGACTTCCTTTCTATGAGAAAACTTGGTTTCAGTTCGTTTTATTTGTACTGCGCCGCTTTGAGGCCGATCGATGTCGTGAACAAGCAGGTTCACTAACCTATACCACCCTGTTTGCCGTCGTTCCGATGCTGACCGTTTTTTTGGTGATCATTTCCTCAATTAAAGCGCTTGAACCTGCACGGCAGCAATTACAACAACTGATCTATAGTAATTTTTTACCGAAAACCACGATTGCTTTTGATAAGGCCTTAAATGCGTTTACCGATAAATCCAGTAATTTAACCATTATTGGGATCTTATTTTTATTCGTCACTACCGTCATGATGCTAACCAGCATTGAAAAAGTCTTTAACCGTATTTGGCGAGTCCGCGAAACCCGCGGCGGCATTATTGGCTTTATGCGCTATTGGACCATTATTTCTTTGGGCCCTATTCTACTCGGTAGTGCCTTTGTTATTTCGTCGACGATGGCTTCCCTCAATGTTTTGAGCAATAATTTTGCAGGCTATGAACTCAATGGCGCATTTGTCCTGTGGTTGATTTCATTCTGCTTAACCGTCGTCGGCTTTTTTATTCTGAATTGGACCATTCCAAACCGAAGTGTCCCGATTAAATCCGCTTTGATTGCAGGCTTATTTAGTGCCGTCGTGTTTGAACTCCTGAAAAACTTGTTCGGCTTTATCATGTCGAACTTCACCAGCTATGAAGTCGTTTATGGTGCCTTTGCTGCGATTCCTATTTTCTTATTATGGATTTTTCTATCGTGGAATATTGTCCTGATTGGCGTTGAAATCAGCTACGCGCTCACCGCATTTACTTCCCAGAAAGAGCAAAAACGGCACCCTGTCATTATGCTACTAGATTTGCTGGAGCTGTTTTATAAAAAGCAACAGCAAGGACTCAGTGTCTCTGATGATGAAGCTTTGGATGTTTTAGGAAGAGATGAATTGGGCCGTTGGCCGAGTTACGTGTTTATGCTTGAACAGCAAAACTTAGTCAAACGTACCGATGACAACCAATTTGTACTAGTACGTAATTTATCTCAAGTCGATTTTTGGAGTTTTTACAGCAAACTTCCTTACCCTTTACCAAAGCGTAAAGATTTGGGTAATGTCCATCCTGATGATGTCTGGATGCAGAAAATTGGCCCAGCGTTAGTAGAATCAGATGATTACTTGGCTGCCAAACTTGCCATTCCGCTGTCTACAATTTTTGATGATAAATCTTAAGCCTTTATATTAAAAAAACGTGTCTATGACACGTTTTTTTATCGGCTAACTCAAATCAATTTAAGTTCAACCTTCACCCTGAATTTAAGGTAGATTCAAGCTGACTCAGTATTTACTGCAAAGCCATTTTAAAGGCCTGTACATACTGCTTAATTTTGTGATGCAAACTCACCACCATCACACCCATCAACACAAAGCATGTACCTACCAAAAAGTTGAGTTCCAACTGTTCATTGAGTAACACCACACCAAAACACATCCCAAAGATTGGGGTCAAAAAAGAAAAGACGCCCAACTGCGATGCCAAATATTTTTTCAGCAGCCAAAACCAAATCAGATAACTGGCAAATGACACGACAACGGTATGGAAAAGCAAACTTGTAAGGGATAATACAGACCAGTGAATCGTCGCTTGTCCCATAAAAAAAGCCACAGGCAATAACACTAAAAATGCGATAAACAGCTGATAAAATAAAGTTTGGGTCGCAGGTGCCTCTGCTAGTTTCGTCAGCCGAACTGCAATGGTCGTGGCTGCCCACAACACCCCTGCTATGAGTGCTAAAACATCACCCCAAAGTGCAGAACTTGCAGCCGCTTGTGAAGATGCAGGACGAAATAAAAATGCAATCACAATCCCGAAAAATGCACATGCAATGCCCAACCACTGAATGAGCGATAAACGTTCAGAGGGTAATTTCCAGTGCAAACCCAATGCTACAAAAATAGGCGCGGTATACAGCAAAACCACGGTATGCGCCGCGGAGGTAAAACGTAAAGCTTGCGCGACCAGAAAAAATTCTGTTGCAAATAAAAGCCCTACTAAAATTCCTGCGGGTAAATAGTCTCGCCCCCATAAAGATGTACCCTTTGCCAGCTTGATCATGGGGTAAACCATCAACGCAGAGAGACCTGAGCGAAGTGCAATTTGCATCACTGCAGAAATATCGGGGGCAGCAAGCTTTAACACCACTTGTTGCAATCCCCACAAAATACACAGCCCAAACATAATCCCTGAAGCTTTACTGTCCAGCGCTTGACGACTACTCACGACCTGCTCCACTGAAAAAGATCAAAGCTCACTATAGATTTGTCTGAAATAAAACATATAATTTAAAACAGACAAGAGATCTTCTTATTCAGGCAATTTCAGCCATGCCCCAACGACAACAAAAAAAGAGCGCGCCACTCAAACAATTACCGACCAATGATCATATTGATAAATTATTGTGGATCAGCTTTCGCGAAGACCCCGCGCAGTCGGTTTATCCCGTGCATGGACATGCATGGGGTGAATTTGTATATGCCTTTAATGGTGTGATGGAGGTGAATATCAATCAGATTGACTACCTTACCCAGCCACCTTATGGCATTTGGCTTCCACCCAATGTAGCCCATAGCAGCTTAAATCGTACCGATGTTTCACATGGCACCTTGTATATCCATGAAAGCTTATGCACTCATCTGCCTCAACAAGCCGGTATTATGCTCAGCTCACCTTTGGTCTCGGCACTATTTAAGCATTTGAGACAACATAGCCTGCCAGATGATGCACCTGAACACATGCGCTTACTCTATGTCTTGCTTGACCAATTACACCATGCAGAATTGGTCAGTAGCTATTTACCGCACTCTGAACACCCGACCCTAAAAAGCATTTTAGATTTTTTACATCTGCACCCTGTGGATAACAGTTCTTTGCAACAACTGGCAGTACAGCACAATATGACTGAACGCACACTCGCACGTTATAGTCAAAAAGAACTTGGCATGTCCTTGAATGAATGGCGACAGCGCTTAAAAGTCATGAAAGCCATGAGCATGCTGACAGAGGGAAAAAAGGTCGAAAGTATCGCGCTGGATTTGGGCTATGCCAATGCATCGGCCTTTATTAATATGTTTAAACGCTGGATGGTGTATACCCCCGATCAGTTTCGCAAACTGTACCATAGCCACCAATAACGCTAAAAAAAGATCACCGAAGTGATCTTTTGAATGATGAAGGTTTGAAAGTCTGCAAATTAAGCTTTGACAAAGGTATTCCACGAATAGTCTTGTTTTTTGCCTTTTAGGGTCATTTTCAACTGCTCACCCGCCTGTAATGCAGCGACCCCAGCAGGTGTGCCTGTCATGACCACATCGCCTGCTTCCAAAGTGAAGACTTGGCTAATGTCGGCCAGCAAGGTGCCAATGTCAAAAATTAAGTGTACAGTGTTGCCCGCTTGGCGCAGCTCATCATTAACATGAAAACTGTAATGCACATCATCCCAGTCCTGTACCACATCGGAAACAGCAACCCAGTCTGCCAGCACACACGAACCATCAAAGGCTTTAGCACGTTCCCAAGGCTGGCCTTTGGTTTTTAAGTCATCTTGTAAGTCACGCAAGGTTAAGTCCAAACCTAAAGTCACAGCTCCCACCGCTTGCAGGGCTTGAGCTGGATCGGCGGCTTTGCTTAGGCGATGGTCAATGCGTAAAACCAGTTCACATTCATAATGGCAGCTGCCCCATGCAGGATTCCAAGAAATGCCCGCATCTAAACTGAGCAAACTGCTCGGTGGTTTGATAAATAAAACGGGACGATCAGGAATCGCATTGCCTAATTCTTTGGCATGGTCTGCATAACTACGACCGACACAGACAATTTTAGATGGACGTGTACTCATGATCTTCCTCTGATTTTTTGATGGTGTTATGGAACAAAATGCTTATTTTTTGAAAGTATTTTCAAATTTTGCTTGATCCGCACTATCGGCCAACGCACGCTTAGGCACAATCACCACAGTACGGTTTTTCAGCTCAAGCATATAGGTCAACTTGCCACTGGCAAACTTTTGCACTTCATTATAATGGACCACTTGCTTGCGACCATTGGCATAAATTTCTGCATAATCTTGGTATAAATCGATGCCTTGCTCACTTTTACCAAACTGATATTTCACAAATTGGCGCTTAAACATCATCGGCAGGAACCAATAGCGCATGAGAATTTGTAAAACCAAGAAAAATATACCCAATACCACATAGTAGCGGCCGACGCCTGAAAAGCCGAGCATAAAGCCCCACACAATAATCCCGACACTAATCAACGGCGTGATAAACCGCGTCATTTGCTTTTTACCAAAGGTCGCTAAGGCAAAACCATCTTGGGACTCTTCTAAAGTGAGGAAATAACGTGTCGATAATGCAGGCTTGTTCTCTGACATAGGGTCATATCAAATAGCTAAAAATATTGTGCTCAATACTACAACACAATCGGTCATTTTTTTAGGACTTTAGCAGATCGATGTTGATTAGTGGCGACCCACTTAAGCCGAGGCCATACCGATATCAGAACCGCATTATAAAACTGAGATGTAAGAAACAACTGAATAACTACGGCAAAAAATCTATCCATGCTATGGATTTCTACTGAACAGAAAGTTCAGGAACAAAAAAACCGCAACATGTGCGGTTTTTTCAATATTGATCAAGTTGGTGCGCTCAGAGAGATTCGAACTCCCGACCCCTTAGTTCGTAGCCAAGTGCTCTATCCAGCTGAGCTATGAGCGCGACGTCTTGATCGGGTGCATTGTATATGGTTTATTTCATTTTGATAAGTCATTTTGTAGTAACAAACCATCAAATGTTTATTAATCGTACATAAATCAGATTAAGTCGCTAAAAAATATATAAATAATTACAACATTCACTCAATACATTAAAAATTAGTGCAAATTCACAAACAGCAACCACAACTAGTATGAGATTCTTTATAATCAAATAGAAGAATTACATAAAATTAATTTAAGATACAAATGCCAAATCAAGTAGATCAATCAACTTTAAACATGAGTAAAATTGGACCAGCAATAGCATCTGTACTTATCCTGCTCATCGTCATTGGCTATTCTATTAAAACAATAAAAAATCAAGTTCGATATATTGAAAGCTTACACTCAAACGAATGGCACGTATTTGAAAGGCATATGACTTCAAACTATTTTTTTACCGTGTCAAAATTTCGAGATAATAGTCAAAGCCTATATATAAGCCAGAATGGTGACGTATTTTATTCTCAACTTTGCACTAACAAACTAAAAAATATCTGTAAATTAGCTTATTCATCTGAAATAAAAGTTGAAAGTGTACTATTTTATGCTCAAATACATAAACGGACAGGGCGATATACTTCACTACATTTAAAAGACATCATTTTCATAGATCAAAACAATCGCCAACAAACATTTAATTATTTAACTACACCTCCAGATGATCAAAACTCTATTTCTAATAAAAAAAATAGTTTATGGATTTCACTCATACTCATATTTATAAGTTATTTATTCTTCGGATCTGTGGCATCTTTTCAGATTTCCGATAGCATTCCTCAAAATATTAAAATGCAAAAAAAGATCAATAAAACTATTATTATCGCAATCTGTATGTGTTACTGCTATTTAATTGCAATCACATTAATTACATTCTTGAGAAATTAATATTTTTCAAATATAAAACGATCAGACACAAAAAAACCGCAACATGTGCGGTTGATTGTTCAAGTTGGTGCGCTCAGAGAGATTCGAACTCCCGACCCCTTAGTTCGTAGCCAAGTGCTCTATCCAGCTGAGCTATGAGCGCATTACTTGTGTGCCAATTCAGGCGATACGTTACATACAGTTTACTTATTGGTGCGCTCAGAGAGATTCGAACTCCCGACCCCTTAGTTCGTAGCCAAGTGCTCTATCCAGCTGAGCTATGAGCGCGATATAAGTAAAGTTGGCGGTGAGAGAGGGATTCGAACCCTCGGTACAGTTACCCGTACGCATCCTTAGCAGGGATGTGGTTTCAGCCACTCACCCATCTCACCGTAACGTGCGGCCATAATACAAACTTCATGCTAGCACTGCAAGCACAGACACTCAATTTTTTGCATATTTCTGTTCAATTAAATACTTTTTAAACAATTTAGAGCGGATTCAGCAGAATTTATTCTTTTCTCTACATCTGCATGTTGAATAAAACAGCAGATATTCTAAATTGCCGACATAAAACACAATATTGCAATCATTTGCGTGCAGTCTGTCTTCGCATGACTTATGCTAATCCTATCTACTGACATACAGCCAAAGACATTATGAAAAATTGGGTCGATCCTGAAGCAAAAGCTGAAGCTGAACGTTATGACAACCCTATTCCAAGCCGCACGCTCATTTTAGAAACCATCGAAGAAAAAAAGACGGCTTTATCGCATGCGGACTTGGTCGAAATTTTTGAAATTGCAGATCAAAAAAGCATTGAAGCGCTCAGCCATCGCTTAATTGCGATGGTTCGTGATGGTCAACTGATGAAAGATGGCTTCAAGTTTCAAATTGCCGAAGAGCAACCTGAACATGAAGCAACGGTTTACATCAACAGTAAAGGCTTTGGCACGGCGAATATTGCAGGGCATGAAGACTTACTTCTACCTGAACGCGAACTGCGCCAAGTGTTTAATGGTGACCGTGTTAAAGTGCGTCAAACCTCAGTAGACCGCAAAGGTAAAGCTTGGGGCTTTATTACTGAGGTAGTGCAACACCGTGTGAAGCAAATTATTGGTAAAGTATCAATACATGATGGTGAATACTTTATTCAGCCAGCAAATCCGAATGCGCACCAACCGATTACTTTAGAAAAAGAATTAATCGAACACGCACAAGTCAAAGTGGGCGATTCGGTTCGTGTCGCAATTGATGACTACCCAACCAAAGATGAGTTGGCGACAGGTCATATTGTGCAATCGATGGCAGACAAGGCCGACACTGAAATTATTATTCCGCAAACCATTTTAGAGTTTGGTTTGCCATATGAGTTCCCAGAAGAAGTTATTAAAGAAGCAGAAAGCTTTAAAGAGCCTTCAGCGCAAGACCGTGAAGGTCGTATTGACCTACGTGATTTAGCCTTAGTCACTATTGATGGTGAAGATGCACGCGACTTCGATGACGCGGTCTATGCAGAAAAACGTCCAGGCGGCGGTTACCGTGTGGTGGTGGCGATTGCAGATGTCAGTCACTATGTCCGTTCAGGCAAACCACTGGATGATGAAGCTCAAGAACGGGGTACATCGGTGTATTTCCCGCACTTTGTTTTACCAATGTTGCCTGAAGCTCTTTCGAATGGCTTATGTTCACTCAATCCGCATGTGGACCGTCTGTGTATGGTCTGTGATTTAAACCTGTCACGTGCCGGTCGGGTCACCAAGTTTGAGTTCTACCCGTCTGTGATGCACTCAAAGGCACGTTTAACCTATACCAATGTTGCCCAGTACTTTGAAGGCGACAGCAGTGCCATTCCTGAAGACCGTGATGTGCGCAAATCCTTGAACACCCTGTTCCAACTCTATCAAGTCCTCAAAGGTTTACGTGCTGAACGCCATGCCATGGAATTTGAAACTGTTGAAACTTACATGACCTTTGATGAGCTGGGCGGCATTAAGGAAATTTTACCGCGTACGCGTAATGATGCTCACAAACTGATTGAAGAATGTATGTTGTTGGCAAACGTGGCAGCGGCTGAATATGCGCTACAACATGATGTGCCAATGTTATACCGTATTCATGAACCACCTGAGTTTTCACGTATTCAAAAAGTACGCGACTTTGTCAAACTGTTAGGTCTACCGTTCCCAGAGCAGCCGACTCAGAAAGACTACCAAGCCGTGATTGATGCAACCAAAGACCGTATTGATGCTCCAAGTATCCATGCCGTGCTGTTACGTTCAATGATGCAAGCCTACTATGGTGCGAATAACGCAGGTCACTTTGGTTTGGCATATGAAGCCTATACGCACTTCACTTCCCCAATTCGTCGCTACCCAGACTTGTTGTTACACCGTGCCATTAAAGCCAAGTTAAAACATAAACCTGCACCTCTTTCAGGGGCCGCTTTGGATGATGCTGGTCAACATTTCTCAGCGACTGAGCGTCGTGCAGATGAAGCGTCTCGCTCTGTCACCACATGGTTGAAATGTCATTATATGCAGCAACATTTAGGTGAAGAGTTTGTCGGTACCATTTCTGCCGTAGCGGAATTTGGTCTGTTTGTGACACTCAAAGACTTATATGTTGACGGCATGATCCATGTCAGCCAACTAGGCGATGACTACTTTGTCTATGACCAACCAAGTCAGAGCTTGATTGGGCAGGCACGCGGTCAAAGCTTTAGCTTGGGCGATGAAGTGAAAATCAAAGTTGCAGCAGTGAATTTAGAAGACCGCAAAATTGATTTTGAATTATTGCAGCAACTCTCACATGGTGGTCGGCCCATACGTAGTCGAGCGCCCCGTGTTGGCAAAGCCAAAACAACACGAAGCGAAAGTAAAGAAGAAGTCTTTAGCGAGTCGACAAACGCCTCTCCCAGTAACAACGGAGACCAGCCCATACGACGCAAAAAAGATAAATCCCAACCTAGCTCCTACAGCAAAAAGCCTGGTAAAAAATCTTCATCAAAGTCTGAAACAAAGGTTAAAGATAAAGTGAAGAAAAAGTCGAAACCTAAAAAGAAAAAATCAAATGCAAAAGCGAAAACTGAGTAAATGATGTAAAAGGTGCTAGGGCTTAATGTTCTAGCACCTTTTTTCATAGGGCCAACATGAACTTTTTACGTTTATTTTTAAGCAAACCTATCAGCCAATACCATCCCCTGCTTTATTTCATGGCCACGCGTAGCCGACGTATGATGCGCTATTGGCAATGGAAAACAGATGGGAAAGACTACGCACATTCATTTTCTGACGTCCCTTTGGCATTTCGCGTCAAAAAGCATCAGTCCGTTATGATTCGTAAATTAGGCGACAGCAATCAGCACTGGCAACACAATAAAGTCATCAATCTCAAAATTGCCACTCCGTGTATTTCCGGGATTTTAATCCACCCAAAACAGACTTTTTCTTTTTGTCAGTTAGTGGGACAACCAACAACTCAAAAAGGCTATGTTGAGGGAATGGAACTCAGCTTTGGTCAAGCACGCGGTGGTATCGGTGGCGGTATTTGCCAAATTGCCAATCTCATTCACTGGCTTGTCTTGCATAGCCCATTACAAGTGGTACAACGTTCACAGCACTCCTTTGACCCTTTTCCAGATCATGGTCGTGTACTTCCATTTGGTAGTGGCGCTGCAATTTTTTATAACTATATTGATTATCAATTTTACAACCCCACCCCGCATAGCTTCCAAATTCGGCTTTGGTTTAGTGAGAAATGCCTAGAAGGTGAACTGCGTTGCTCAGTCGATTTAGGCTATGTCTATCATGTATTTGAACAACAGCATGCCTTCCTTAAAATCGGGACGGATTACTACCGACAAAACGAAATTTGGCGACACCGCAAAGAAAAATATAAAAGCGGTGAAATCTTAGCAACCGAATGCATGACCCGTAACTTTGCCAAAGTGCTTTATCAGCCCTCACGCATTGATCAGCACTACCCTTCATGGGCTGAATTTCAAGCGGCACAAAACATCAAAATCAATTAAAACTTGATTTCCCACGGCATCACCCTTACATCTAGTGATAACTGAACATTTAATTTGGCTTAAACGCATGACATTAGAAAAAGCAACCTTGCCTGTTCCACAGTTTGATCAAATCACCTTAGTACAACTCCAACAGCAGATCGAACAGGCAATTCAACAGGGTCAAAGTTTTTTAAAAGACCTGAGCGAAGTCCCTGAATCGATTCAGGCACAACTTGCGGTCTTAGAACAAGTCGATCATTTAGAAAATAATATGAGTGAAGCATGGGGCGTACTGTCCCACCTCAATGCAGTCATGAACAATGCTGAAACTCGTGAGGTATACCAGTCACTATTACCAAGCTTAAGTGAATACTATACCGAATTAGGTCAACACACAGCGCTGTATCAAACCTATCAACACATTCATGATGCTGCGCAATTTGATCACCTCCCTGAAGCCCAACAAAGTGCGATTAAACTTGCACTGCGTGACTTCAAACTATCGGGTGTGGCTTTAGAAGGTGAAGCCAAAAAACGTTATGCAGAAATCTCAGCACGCTTATCACAACTATCGTCCGACTTTTCCAACCATGTTTTGGATGCAACCCAAGCCTATTTCAAACCTTTAGCGGAACACGAACTGGCAGGCTTACCCCAAAGCAGTGTTGAGCTGTTAAAACAATATGGTCAGCAGCGCGAACTGGATCAACCCGTTGCCACTTTAGACTTTCCATCGTATCTGGCAATTATGACCTACGCGGAAAACCGTCCTTTACGCGAAGAACTATATCGTGCCTACACCACACGTGCATCTGATCAGTCTGAACACGCTGAGTTTGATAACACCGCGGCGATGGAAGAAATCTTAAGCCTGCGTCAGGAAATGGCTGCACTGTTAGGTTTCAACAACTACGCCGAGCTTTCATTGGCCAGCAAAATGGCGCCAAATGTCGCCACGGTGCATCAATTCTTACGTGATTTAGCTGAACATTCACGTGCCCCTGCGCTCAAAGAAGTGGCGGAGCTGAAAGCCATTGCCGCTGAAGATGGCATTGAAGATTTAAAACCGTGGGACAGCACGTATTATTCGGAAAAATTGAAAGTCCAACAGTTCAATTTATCTCAAGAAGCACTCAAGCCCTACTTCCCTGCACCCAAGATTTTGCAGGGCTTATTTAGCATTGTGAATCGTCTTTATGGGATTCAAATTGTGGAGCGTGAAGCCCCCGTTTGGCACTCAGATGCACGTTATTTTGAACTAGAAGATCAAGGCACAGTGGTCGGTGGATTCTACTTTGACCTCTATGCGCGTCAGGGCAAACGTGGTGGCGCATGGATGAGTGGTTTCCGCTCTCGCACCCAAACAACGCACGGCCTACAAAAACCGATTTGCTATATGGTGTGTAACTTTACGCCACCTGTGGGGGATCAAGCAGCGTTGCTGACTCATGATGAAGTGATTACCTTGTTTCATGAATTTGGGCATGGTTTACATCATATGTTGACTGAAGTTGACAATATTGCAGTTGCAGGGACACACGGCGTGGCATGGGATGCGGTAGAGTTACCAAGCCAATTCATGGAATTTTGGGCATGGGATACTGAAAGCTTAGACCTGCTCAGTGCACATATTGAGACTCAAGAAACCTTACCAGAAAGTCTACTGAAAGCCTTACTGGACGCACGTTTCTTCCAATCCGGCATGCAAAGTTTACGTCAAATCGAGTTTGCCCTGTTCGACCTTAGCATTCATAAAGCAACCCCTGCTTTGAAAGCGGATCAAATCCAAGCCACCTTAAACCAGATCCGTGCACAATATGCTGTTTTAGAGACCACGCCTTATAACCGCTTCCAGCATAGCTTCAGCCATATTTTCGCAGGCGGCTATGCAGCAGGTTATTATTCTTATAAATGGGCGGAAGTTTTGGCCAGTGATGCCTTCGATCGCTTCGAAAATGAAGGGATTTTTAATACTGCCACTGGAAAAGAATTTCGTCAGTTTATTCTAGCAGTTGGCGGAAAAGATACAGCGCTTGATGCATTTATCAAT
Organism: Acinetobacter sp. P1332; assembly: GCF_044057475.1. Taxonomy (NCBI): domain Bacteria; kingdom Pseudomonadati; phylum Pseudomonadota; class Gammaproteobacteria; order Moraxellales; family Moraxellaceae; genus Acinetobacter; species Acinetobacter sp. P1332. Next base: position 449,773 of record NZ_CP171157.1, on the reverse strand, counting down.
TTCCGTGGACGCGAGCCAAAAATAGATGCTTTACTTCGTCATCAAGGTTGGACGAACCGCTAAAAAAGTGAGTAAACTAGGCGCCTAAATTGTTCAGAAGGTAAGTCTAATGACTATTAAACGTCGTTTCATTGCAGGTGCAAAATGTCCTAAATGTCAGGCGATGGATCGAGTTGTTATGCTTACCTCGAATGACGATGAATGGATTGAATGTATCGACTGTAGTTATTCTGAGAATCGTCCAACTCATGTAGACGAGCCTCAGATCCCCGCTATCCCTGACGAGGTTGGGGTCATTCAATTTAAACCACGTCAATCCAAAGAATAAAGGTTGAATCGAATGTCGTCCGTACAACACAATAACCCTAAATTACTCTGGGGTATTACAGCAGGTTTAGCCGCAATCATTGCGATTTTTGCACTTTATCAGTGGTTGTTTGCTGCACAAGAGTCTGCAACACCAGTGCACCAAGCGGAGTTGATTCAACCGACCGTGAAGGCACTTCCTGAAGCTGAAAAAGCAGCTTCGACCGCCATGGCTGACAACACCATTAAATTGGTCGAAGAAGATATTTTAAAAGCACCTGTACCTGAAAATACCTCACTTGCCAAAGAAGAAGTGGCGAAACTGGATGATATTCAAAGCCAGTTGAAGGAACAGGAAAAAAGCTTGCAAGCACAGTACAAAGATGCCGATGAACTGGTAAAGCTCAAAGAAGAACAAATTAAACTGTTAGAAGCGCAATTGGCTGCTCAGTAAAATACAGTTATTCTTTTTAAATACGTTAGCCTATCGACCGATACGCTAACGTCTTTTTTTTGCCCTGCTGCTTCACTCATCATCACAATCAGCACCAAGCCATTACACAACTCATCATCTTTTTTGAACTCCTTTTCACAAATAAAGTCTGTCGTCGCGATACCTCACAGCCCCTAGCGCATACCAAGAGTTTCTTTTATTGGGACTTTATGGGTCGATTGATTCTTATCATTGAGCTTAAGTGCAGGCTTGGCTTTTTTAAGACGGAACTCTTAGCAACATCCTTGCGGTTTGTTTTGATGTGAGTAACGATTTGAGCGGGTCATTGCTGCAAAGAAGCTATTTTCTTCAGAAGTATCTCCAATAAATCCAAAACATAAAAAAGCATCCGAAGATGCTTTTTTATAGTCTAGCTCAAGTTCTAAACTTAGTGATACCAGCCAAATAACTTAAAGAAGTATGGCACATAGGCAATGATCAGCATCGCTGGGAACAACACGATCAATGGTAAAATCCAACGTTCATAACGATAATAGAAAGACAAATGACGAACCTCCTCATCGGCCTCATTCACCTCGGCATCACCAATGGATTGTCTTGCTAAAAGATGATTGAGGGCTACAGGTGGCGTCACATAGCCCAACTCAAAGCCAATCAAGGTGATCATCCAAAAATGGACAGGATGAATTCCATATTGATAGGCTACAGGCGCAACCGTCGCAGAAATCAAGATCACGGCCCCAAACGGATCCATAATCATCCCAACAAAGACCATCAATCCAACAATCAGACTAATGACCAAGAACGTACTGCTAATATCGGTCGGGAAGAAACTCATCACCTCCGTACGTTCAAGCAATCCGCCCACGCTCACCGACAGTGCCATTAAAATGACCAAAGCACCAATGTGTCCAACGGTTTCACTGGTCGAGATATGCATCGACTTCCAAAAACCGACTTGGCGTAACACGTCCATGGAACTAGATTGAACCACCCCATGATTCACCACTTGTCCATCATCTGCGGCATTACCATGTAGCCCTTCACGGTATTCTGCATGGGCAACTTGAGCCCCAGCCAATGCAGGTTCACCACCCGAGTTATAATTTGCGCTAAGTGTCTCATCCCAATGCCCCACAGCAGGTAAAGGCGCAGGCTGATGACGTAATTTATCAAACAATACGATCATCAATAAAATCACAGGCATCATCACGGGTGCAGTAAATTCATTTAAGTCGGTGTCTAATAAGAATTTATAGAACATCCACGTGAGGACAAAAATCACGATATACGGCACAACGGCTAGGAAAGCACGCCCTGATTTCGGTGCGGCCAAACTCGGTGCCGCGATGCGGAATTTACTCTCTGCAAAGAAGAGTGAAACCACTAAAAAAAGTGTTGAGGTCAGTAAGAACGTGTAAACACCATATTGATAAAGCAGGTCCGTCGTGACTTCTTTATTTAAAGATGCCACCACCACAATCAATAAGCATGGACGTAAAACTACACCCAGTGAACCTGACATTGCCGTTGCAGCCAAAGCAAACTGACGACGTCCACCAGCATTCCAGACTTCTTTATAAATAATCGCCCCTGCTGCAATCACAAAGATCCCCGATGCACCCGTATATGCGGTCGGTAAAGCCGCAGCGATTAAAATCAACCAGGTGAGTGTTTCAGGCGCCAAATTCCATGGACGCAAAATATTTAAGAACAGATCCACAACACGGGTTTGTTTCAACAACATACCCGCCCAAATAAACAGTGCTAAATTCAGGAAAATACTCGAGAACTCAACCAACTGTCCCAAATAAATCCCTTGCCCCATGGGGTAGTCCATGAAGAAGATAAATGCCACACCCGTAATCACCGCCATGTAGGCATACAGAGGCACACTCAGGAAAGCAAAGCCTAGACGCCCGCCGACTTTGGCCTCTTTCGGCGGGCTAAACAGCTGCCACACACTTATCAATGTCAGTACGCCAAATAAAACCATCCACAGCCAATAAATCAGCTGGGTTTCGCCATTCATCGGTACACCCGAGTCTTTGACTGAGTTAAATTGACTAATGCTTGAGTAGGTTAATAAACCATTACCCAGTGTCATCAGTAGGCTATAAACTCGATAATCCAGCTTGGTTGCAGGGCCACGTAAACCAATATGATGGATTTTTAAGGTGGCACTAATCGCAGCTAAAACCACCATAAAAATTAATAAAATGGCGCGATTTTCTGTTCCAAACTTAAAAATACCAAAAAAAGTGGTTTCAAAATTACGATAGGCACGAATACTTGGATGTGCCTCCATATGTTGCATCGCTTGATCATAAAACTGATATTTTTCTTCACACTGCTGTACACCTGCCAAAATGGACGCACGCACATCAGCTTCCGAAGCCGTACCAAAGAAGTCAGCGAACTCATCTGCGGCGTTGGCTTGCATTTGGGTTTTGACCAAAGCATCCACATTCGGCTGACGATTACACTCTGGCTTGGTAGGCTCTGCCCTTAAAAAAGAATACTGCATAACCGTGGCTGAATCGCCATATAAGCGCTCACCCATACGCAGTAATTGGCCATGAATCATTTCACCTGTACCAATTAACAGCGTAAGTAACAGTAAAATCAGAATGACAAAAGTAGAAATCCACTCGGTCCATATATACTTCAGCAGATCGAGTCCTGATCTGCGCTGTCCATGATTTTGCATGTTGTTTCCTATTTTTATTACCGTTCTGTCCAGCGCAATGCACCGCAGAACCTGTCGTTTTAGTCGGCTCGAGCTTGTCCTTTCTCTATGCCTTTAGATTTTTGTTTTGTTTATCTTTGCATCAAATTTATATTTTTGAATATGACAATCTGGATTTTCTTTTTAGAATTTAGGTCAATCCTCTATTCATCAAATAGATTCACCCCGATTAAATACAAAGCTGCAATCACAATTCCCCAGATCACGCCCAACAAATGTGCTTCGACCAAAACTGGACTCCCGATCAGTTCAGCCGTAGCACTCTCGCCAAAGGTGTTTTCCCAAATCAATTTGCCTAAAATAAGAAACAACACCAAACTCGCAAACATCCGTTCTTTACGGTATAGCAAATGGACAATGGCTATGGCAGTGAACATTCCATGCAGCACACCTGACAGCCCTGCATAAGCTTCAATATCCGCCAGAAAATAATAAAAACTGAGACTAATCAGCGGCGGTAAAATCAGCAATAAGGCCGCAAAATGCCAGACACGGGCCCGTGGAAAAATAAAAGGCAAACACATAAAAGCCAGCATATTGAGTGCAAAATGAATCCATCCCACATGTACCCAGTGCGCTGTCCACAAGCGCCAAATTTCAGGAAAAATATCCACTCGCCAATAAATAAATTGATCTTTAAAAATCTGTAGGCATGCCGAGATCGACACGACAAATGCAATCAAAATGATTTTTCGATTCAGAAATTGATCATGCATCACATGTCCTTATCGTGTTGCTCATTTATTTATTGTTATTTTTTCTGCCCTTCGGCTCAGTTTAAAATTGGTTAACTTTCACTAAACAACTCATCTAGCTCAGAACGGTCTTCTTTTTCATCCCAGAAGTGCGCCATACCACCATCCCCAGTTCGTGTCCCCGTGTGTTCAGTCCAATAACGATCCGAAATCCCCTGAACCATACTCGAGGCCATACTATCAATCAGTTTAAATTGTGGATTGCTCTGTTTTTCATCACTATAAGAAGCCGCATAACTTTTCAATGCATCACGAATCTTGGCATCGTCACCACTGGCTTGAGCCGCTATAGCATACATTGCATGAGATAAACGAACCCCTTTTTGCTCCCCAATTTGCATCGATTGTTTCAAGGTCTGATATGGATCAGGTTTACCTTCACCCGCACCTGGCAATAAGGTCCAAATCACCGCACGTGTTGCATTCGGCGCACCCCAAAACTTTTCATTGTCTAGACACACCATCCCACGTTCAACAATCGCCGCAATGTCTTTAGGAACATTGACTGCACCACCTGAGTTAATATCATTGGTCATGGCTTGTAGCCCACTCAACATCCCCAGCATATATACAGTTTGATCCAAATCGCTGTTCATTTTTGGACAGCCTTCGCCCAATGGTTTCTTATATTTCTTTTCCCAGCGGTTTTGAAAAAGTTGATAGCCCGTATATTGGCGTTGTGCTGCAGTCGCCGCCCAACGCTTTTGTTCAATTCGAGCATCCTGTGCTTCAGAAACATTGCCTGCTTTCGAGGCACGCAAATAACGTAACTCTGCCTCAAGCGCCTGATTCTCCGCACAAATACCTGATGCTGAATACAGTAAAACTGCCACACGCGTTGGATCTGCTCCCATATCTTTGGTCGACATAATCGCTGGAGTCAAAGCATTGCCTGAGTTACACACCATCTCAGCATCTTCCATGGCTAAAATAGGCGGTACTATATGTTTTTCACTAAACCCGAGCGCAACATTGGCGCCTGTTTTAACCACTTGTGAACAACCCGAAAATAATAAACTTGTAAGCGCTACAACAGCCACACCTTGGCCTATTTTTTGGACTTGCGACATTTTCCTGTCCTCTATTTGTATAATTGTATGTGTCCATGCTGACAAACATAGCAGAAGCATTTTCCGAAGAAAAGAGTATTTACTCTAAATCAGACCACTACTCTGCCATGAAATAAAAAGCGGAAAATTGACTAAAATGACGCCTCAACTTTTTTTTAGGCAAAAAAAAGTAGCATAGCGACGGTTCGGCACATGCTACTTATCAACTGGAAAGCCTAGCTAGGCTTTGTTTGGTGCAAATCGTTCCTTCAGCACAGTTCCTAATCGTCCTATAACAATCGCTAACACAATTGCTACCACTAGAAACATCCAAGTTGGGATCATCATACGATTTTCCTTGTTTGCTGTTGGTAATTTGAATGTACATTTTAAGATCAAAAATCTGTAGGAAAGTTGTCTGACAATCCTAAAAAGCATATCAGTTTCTTCAGATATGTCAGACAAAGTAAGATGATATATATTTATAATTGTTATTTTTCAATAAATTAAATAAATCGTGAAAGTTAAAATTGTCCAACAATTATTGCATTTTAGTGAGTATTTTCAGGGCTTTCCACTGCGTGATGGGTAACTGATCACACCAAACCAACATCGGTTTTGCTCTAAAGTGTTGAAAATAAATCACAATATAAGCACGATGATCCACAATATGGCTGATTTGTACTCGTTGCACATTGGTTTGTTTCTGAAGTGACAAAGACCAATCACGGCCGTCTAAATGCTGAAGCTGCAAATGTTGCGGCCCACGTAGAAAAAACAAATACAGCACAAAGCCTGCTACCAAAGCGATCAGCCACAGTCCTAAAGGAAGTAGCTGATACAAGACCAGCATCAGAACGGCATAAATCGACAACTGAAACACATAAGCCAAACGACTGGGTTTAAGTTGAAAATGACGATGTTCCATTGCACTTATCCGTGTACATAATGCTTTAATTTTTGAATCAAGGTTTTCATTTCAGGGCGTGGCGGCTCAGAGACTTCCATAAACCAATCCAGCAAATCTGGATCTTCCTGTTCAACCAAGGCCGCAAACATGGCCTTCTCCGCAGGATCCGCCTGAAGATAATAATTTTTCACATAAGGGTCAAAGTACACATCAATTTCTTTTAAACCACGACGTGCACGGTAGATTACTTTACGTTCCTCTAGGCTCATTTCTTCAGTCATTACATTCCCCAAATTAATTGAAACGGCTTAGTTTAACCGATCACACCGCCCTCGCCACTAGTTAAATGTCGTAATTTTAACAACTGGCAAAACTCATCAAAAAATCAAATAGATTTGAGCATTCAGTCCATTGTCGCATGTCCTGCTTTTCACTAATCTCTTAGCAAAATAACAACATCAGGATGAGCTTCCATGCAATCAGGCGCAATTCGCCCGTTACACAATATGCTGCCGCGTAACTTATTTAATGCTGAACATGAGGCATTTCGAGAAACTGTTCGAAAGTTTTACGCCAAAGAAGTCGTTCCGAATATTGAAAAATATGAACAACAACAACATGTCGATCGTGAACTATGGAATAAAGCAGGTGCCATGGGACTACTGTGTGCCACTATGCCTGAGGCTTATGGTGGCTCGGGTGTAGACCGCTTGTACAGTATGATTTTGATTGAGGAACAAGCCTATGCCATGGATTCCTCGACAGGGTTTTCACTACACTCTGACATTGTCGCGAACTATATCAATAACTTTGGTAGTGAAGCACAAAAACACTATTGGTTAACGCGGATGGCTTCGGGTGAAACCGTAACAGCAATTGCTATGACTGAACCTGGCACAGGCTCAGACTTGCAAGCGGTACGAACAACAGCTGTTTTAGACGGGGATGACTATATTATCAATGGCTCCAAAATCTTCATTACCAACGGCTATCTCTGCGATATGGCGATTGTGGTCTGCAAGACAGGCGACAGTGAAAAAGGTTCAGCCAATCTCTCATTAATCATCGTTGAAGCTAATCGTGCAGGATTCAGTAAAGGTAAACCCCTCAATAAAATTGGAATGAAAGGACAAGACACCTGCGAATTGTTTTTTGATCATGTGCGCGTGCCTAAAGAAAACTTGCTCGGGATGGAGGGCATGGGCTTTATGATGCTGATGAAAGAACTGGCTTGGGAGCGCATGTTGGTGGCCATTATCTGCCAAGCGGGGGCAGAAGCAGCACTGGCGCATACCGTTCAGTACACCAAAGAGCGTAAAGCTTTTGGAAAAGCGATTTCAAGCTTTCAAAATACCCGCTTTAAACTGGCGGAGTTACGTACAGAAATCGATTTTTGCCGCGCTTACCTCGACCGTTGTATGCAATTGCAACTGGAAGAGAGTCTCGGCATTGATGCCGCAGCGGCTGCCAAATATAAAATTTCCGAGATGTTTTCTAAAGTTGTCGATGAATGTCTACAACTGCATGGCGGCTATGGCTATATGCTGGAATACCCGATTGCACGGGCTTATCTAGATAATCGTGCCAATCGCATTTATGCAGGAACCAATGAAATTATGAAAGAGTTAATTTCCCGTTCACTCTAAGATCAAAAAGCCCATCTTTCGATGGGCTTTTACTTTTAACAATGTACTTGATGAAACTCCGCAATCAAGGCAACCACCAACTCTGGTTGCTCTTTATGTGGCATATGATGTAAACCTTCTAATATGTGCAGTTCAGCCTGCCCAGATAACCCTTCAAAAATCTGCTGGGGTTGTGCCGTACTGCCGTATTCATCCAGTTCACCATGAATAACCATGGTTGGACAACGCACATCTTTAATCACACTGGCCAAATTCCAATCTTGGAAAATGGGCGATAGCCATGTTTCAGTCCATGCATCAAGCACCCACTGCGCCTTTTCAGGGTGATATTTCTCTAAACGTTCCATTTGTCCCGCTTGTTGAAAGCCAATTTTTGCTTCGCCTATCCCCTTCAATGTCAGTGCTTCAACCGCATACTGTGCCGAGATTGAAATTAATCCTTGGCAACGCTCTGGATAAGCCGCAGCAATCGCAACAGACATGCCCCCACCCACGCTATGTCCTAAGATGACAAAGTCCTGAATCGAAAAATAATCCAATACAGCTTTAAAGGTCTGTTCTGCTTCAGTGATGACGAAACTATGTGCCAGTGGCTGCGTACTCGGATCAGATAAACCAAAACCTAAGCGATCATAGGCATAGACCACCCGCGCGGTCGCTTGTGCCAGTTGAGCAGGAAAATCCCGCCACAAAGCCACACAACCTAATGAATCGTGCATTAAAATAATCGGGGCTAAAGTATGATCTGCTGCATCAGTGTGCCATTTTTTAGTATGAATCATATTCGACGCAGATGGGACTTGGTAACTTTGTTCTAAGATATTCAAAATATTCCCTATTCATTATCTTTTAAGTTTTAAAAATCATCTACCAGTCCTACAGTTTAAGAAAGTAAAAACAAAACATCCTAAAGTCACTTCCTTAAAAAAAGGAGCATTACGCTCCTTTTAAAATCAACTACTCAGCTTAAGACACCAGTTTAGGCTTCTGGTTCAATGCTGCATCACGTTTAGCAAATTTCAGGACTCCATCCTCAAAAGAAGCACTTTTCAATGTCTTACGATCCGCAAGATAATTATTGCTGACTTTCCATGGTGCATGTTTACCCTGTTTTGGCATTACATTAGCGGCACGTGCAATATAACCCGAACTCAAACTACCCATAACCGTATCATCCATGAGCTCTGTCGCATCCCCCTGCGGGATTACTTCTACCCACTGCTTTTGATCCATATAGTTGAGTAAACGACAAATATATTCAGCAGCAATATCCACTTTCAAGGTCCATGACGCATTAATATAGCCAATAATCATCGCCATATTCGGTACATCACTCACCATCACGCCCTGATACAGCATATGTTTAGAGGTATCTAACGGTTTGCCATCAATGGTTGCTTGTATACCACCCAAGATTTGAATTTCTAGACCTGTGGCTGAGACGACAATATCGGCCTCTAAATGCTGACCAGACTTTAATTGAAGACCGCTTTCGGTAAAGCGCTCAATCTGATCTGTTTCAACACTGGCTTGACCTGAACGAAGAATTTTAAATAAATCACCATCTGGCACCACACATAAACGTTGATCCCAAGGATTATATTCTGGGGTGAAGTGTTTCATGTCCACTTTACCTTTGAGCTGCATCTTAATCGACTGGAGCAGCAGTCGGCGTAGCAATTTCGGTTGCTTCTGCGCGAGTGCATAAATCCCGCGTTGCATCCCAATATTACGTGCACGAGTCAGTTTATAAGCCACATCTTCCGGCAACACTTTACGCATTTTGTCATACACAAAATCAATCGATGGTACCGAAGCAATATAGGTTGGAGAGCGTTGTAGCATAGTGACATGCGCCGCCCCACCTTTGGCCATCGCAGGCACCAGTGTAATTGCTGTCGCACCACTACCAATAATGACGACTTTTTTACCTGTATAATCTAATTTTTCAGGCCAAAACTGTGGATTTACAAACTCGCCTTTAAATACTTCTTTATTTGGAAAATCAGGTTGGTAGCCTTGGTCGTAGTTATAATAGCCTGTACAGCCAAACACAAAATTTGCAATCCAGTTTTCTTTTTTGCCTTTTGCATTCTCAATCACGACCTGCCACTTTTTCTGAGCAGAATCATAATTGGCGCTAAGTACTCGATGTTTAAAATGAATTTTTTCTTTGAGTTTCTGTTCATCAATGACTTCCGCTAAATAGCCCTTAATCGAAGAACCATCTGCCAAAACGCTGGCTTGTTGCCACGGTTTAAAATTAAAACCAAAGGTCGACATATCTGAATCAGAACGAATACCTGGGTATTTAAACAAATCCCATGTTCCACCAAAGCTGTCACGACGTTCAATAATTTCAAACGAACGTTGTGGACAATGCTTGGTTAAATGTGCCGCAAGGCCAATGCCTGAAATACCTGCACCTACAATGAGCAGATCGACGTGCTTATCCATGTTATTTTTATCCTGTCTTATATTCTGTTCTTATTAAACCATAAAACTGACAATACACAATGTCAAGTTTAAGCAGATCTTTCGTAAAATATGTCACTACAGGCCAAAATACAAAGATTGTCGAACAAAAACCCATAAAAAAAGACCAGTGAAACACTGGTCTTTTTCTAAGAACAACTGAATAGTTCTACGAAATTATTTAACTTCGCGATCTACTAGTTCAACGTAAGCCATCGGCGCAGCATCACCTGCACGGAAGCCCGCTTTAAGAACACGTAGATAACCGCCGTTACGTTCTTTGTAACGAGGGCCAAGAACGGTAAATAATTTACCAACAGTTGCTGCTGAACGAGTACGAGCAAACGCTAAGCGACGGTTTGCAACAGTATCGTTTTTAGCTAAAGTGATTAAAGGCTCAGCTACACGACGTAACTCTTTTGCTTTAGGCACAGTTGTTTTGATCAACTCGTGCTCAAACAAAGAGTTAGCCATGTTTTGAAACATCGCTTTACGATGGCTGCTTGTACGGCCTAATTTCACACCACTATTACGATGACGCATGGTGATAGTCCTACTTAATTAACGGCTACGATAGGCGAAACGATCGTCCATACGGAGACTAGCTGGTGGCCAGTTCTCTAAACGCATGCCGAGTTGTAAGCCTTTTGAAGCCAGAACATCTTTGATCTCAGTAAGCGATTTTTTACCAAGGTTAGGAGTTTTGAGTAACTCAACCTCAGTGCGCTGTACAAGATCACCAATGTAGTAAATGTTTTCTGCTTTCAAACAGTTAGCAGAACGAACAGTAAGCTCTAGATCATCTACTGGACGAAGCAAAATCGGATCAACTTCTTCACGAGGTTCTTGAGCAACAGGAGCTTGATCTTTCTGAAGGTCAACAAAAATTGCAATTTGTTGTTGCAAGATTGTTGCCGCTTTGCGGATCGCTTCTTCAGGATCAACTGTACCGTTGGTCTCAAGATCAATGACCAATTTATCAAGGTCTGTACGTTGTTCTACACGAGCGTTTTCCACTGTGTAAGACACACGTTTGATTGGGCTATAAGAAGCATCTAACTGTAAGCGACCTACAGGGCGAGTTTCGCCTTCTGGGAAACGCGAGTCAGAAGTTTCATAACCACGACCTTGAGAAACTTTCAAGCGCATTTTTAATGAGCCTGAAGCACTTAAAGTACCGATCAAATGTTCAGGGTTAACCACTTCAACATTATGAGGTAAACGAAGGTCAGCGGCAGTTACGTCGCCAGGACCTTGTTTCTCTAATGTCAAATAAGCTTCATTTTGATCGAACAGCTTAATAGACAATCCTTTTAGGTTCAGCAAGAGCTCGACGATGTCCTGCTGCAAGCCTTCCAAAGTACTGTACTCGTGCTCGACACCTTCAATCTCAACTTCAACCACAGCAGCGCCAGGTAAAGAAGAAAGAAGGATGCGACGTAAAGCATTGCCCAGAGTATGACCAAAGCCACGCTCTAAGGGTTCTAGAATAACTTTTGCCGAGGTCCCGCTAACCGCTTCGACCTTGATCGCTTGCGGAGTTAGAAACTCATTTGCAGTACGCGTCATATTGCTACCTCAAGGATTATTTAGAATACAATTCTACAATCAAGCTTTCGTTGATTTCAGCAGGTAAATCTGAACGATCTGGTGCAGCTTTAAACGTACCTTCCAACTTAGAATGGTCAATTTCCATCCAAGAAGGAATACCACGTTGTGCAGCTAATTCAACTGCGTTTTTGATACGCAATTGTTGTTTAGCACCTTCATGCACAGCAATTACATCACCAGCTTTAACTTGGATAGACGCGATGTTAACACGACGGCCATTCAAAGTGATCGAGCGGTGAGATACAAGCTGACGAGCTTCTGCACGTGTAGAACCAAAACCCATGCGATAAACGACGTTATCAAGACGGCTTTCAAGCAGTTTCAACAAGTTTTCACCAGTTGCGCCTTTCACACGAGCAGCTTCTTTATAGTAATTACTAAATTGACGCTCTAAAACACCGTACATACGACGTACTTTTTGTTTTTCACGTAATTGTAGTGAGTACTCAGATTGTTTGCCACCACGCGCTCCGCCATGTTGGCCAGGAGCTTTAGCAGCTTTTTTAGTTTTGACGTCAAATGGTTTAACGCCAGATTTTAATTGCAGGTCTGTCCCTTCGCGGCGAGAGAGTTTGCATTTTGGACCAATATAACGAGCCATGAATGTTTCTCCTTACACGCGACGTTTTTTAGGTGGACGGCAACCGTTGTGCGGGATTGGCGTCACATCGGTAATGCTGTTAATTTTATAACCCACTGCACCTAAAGCACGAACCGCAGATTCACGACCAGGACCAGGACCTTTTACAAGGACGTCCAAGTTTTTCAAACCGTAGTCTAAAGCAGCTTTACCAGCAACTTCAGCAGCTACCTGAGCAGCAAACGGAGTTGATTTACGTGATCCACGGAAGCCTTGTCCACCAGAGGTAGCCCAAGCCAGTGCATTACCTTGACGATCGGTAATAGTCACAATGGTGTTATTAAAAGAAGCGTGAATGTGTGCAACACCTTCAGAGACGGTACGAGTGACCTTCTTGCGTGTGCGAGTATCTTTAGCCATCTTTTAGCTTCCAGAAATCTTATTTCTTAATAGGTTTGCGCGGACCTTTACGGGTACGTGCGTTAGTTTTGGTGCGTTGTCCACGGACAGGCAAGCTGCGACGATGACGAAGACCGCGGTAGCAGCCTAAATCCATTAAACGTTTAATGTTCATGGAAATTTCGCGACGTAAATCACCTTCGGTCGGAACCTTAGCAACTTCTGCACGAATCGCATCAAGCTGAGCGTCATCTAATTCACGGATCTTTGTAGTCGGCGCGATACCAACAGCAGCCAAGATATTCTTAGCAGTGTGGCGACCTACACCAAAGATGTACGTTAGAGAGATAACAGCATGCTTGTTATCCGGAATGTTTACACCGGCAATACGAGCCATTCAATTTTCTCCAAAAAGGCAGTTAAGACAATCAACCGCCCCACAAAAATCTTGAGGGGCGGATAATAACCTAATTAGCCTACTGAAATCAACAGGTCTTGATCAGATTAACCTTGACGCTGCTTATGACGAGGTTCTGCGCTACAAATTACGCGAATAACCCCATTACGACGGATAACTTTACAGCTACCACAAATTTTCTTTACAGAAGCTTGTACTTTCATGATGAAACCTCAAGTGCGCTTATCCCTTAGGATGAGCAGTCGTTTTTCTCATTAACGTTTGATTATCGTACTGATGCGAGGTGAGATGTGCTTGTAGCTGAGCCATAAAGTCCATCACTACCACCACAACAATAAGCAAAGATGTTCCACCTAAAGAGAATGGAATACCAAATGAGCTTTGTAAAATCATCGGCATTAAGCAAATGATGGTGATATAAATCGCGCCAATAAATGTCAAACGGTTAAGAATATGATCTAAGTAACGAGCAGTTTGCTCACCTGGACGAATACCAGGTACATAAGCCCCGCTGCGTTTCAAGTTTTCCGATACTTCTTTCGGGCTAAATACAAGCGCTGTATAAAAGTAACAGAAAAAGATAATTAACGCACCAAAGAGCACCAAATACAACGGCTGACCAGGCGAAAGCACCAATGCCAAATCTTGCAAACTACGTTTGATAATACCCGCATTCGGATCTGCACTACCCACCCATTGCCCTAAGCTCGCAGGGAACAAAAGCAATGAACTTGCGAAAATCGCAGGGATCACACCCGCCATATTAATTTTCAATGGCAAATGCGACTGTTGTGCAGTAAATACACGACGTCCTTGTTGTTTTTGAGCATAGTTTACTGGAATACGACGTTGCGCCTTCTCAATAAACACAATTGCAGCTAATACAGCCAGAGACAACACGCCAAAAATCACCAAGCCAATTAGACTGGTTTGACCATTATCTACTGATGATATTGATTGCAGAATTAAATTCGGCAAACCTGCAACGATACCGGCGAAGATGATCATGGAAATACCATTACCCACCCCACGTTCAGTAATTTGCTCACCTAACCACATCAAGAACATTGTACCTGCAACCAAAGAGGTTACAGCTGGTACGTAGAAAGCCAGACCTGCAGTTAAGGTAATCCCTTGACTGATCAGACCAGCACACATCCCAATTGCCTGCACGAGTGCAAGGAACAATGTACCCTGTCGCGTATATTGATTAATCTTACGCTTGCCTTGTTCGCCTTCTTTCTTTAAAGCTTCCAGCGAAGGAATAACTGTAGACATTAACTGCACGATAATCGATGCAGAAATGTACGGCATAATCCCAAGAGCAAGAATGGACATACGCTCTAATGCACCACCTGAAAACATGTTAAACAAACCAAGGATCGTGCCTTGGTTTGCATTAAAAAGATTTTCAAGTGCGGCATTATTAATGCCTGGTACTGGAATATGTGCTCCTAGTCGAAAAACCAATAATGCACCGATGAGAAACATCATGCGGCGAATAATTTCACGGTATTTCACATGAAATGGCTGGCCTTTCATCATATTGACATGACCTGAAGAACTAGGAGACATAGACACTAGCGATTACTCCTCGACTTTACCGCCAGCAGCTTCAACAGCAGCTTTAGCGCCTTTAGTCACAGCAACACCTTGAACAGTGAATGCACGAGTAATTTCACCAGAAAGTACGATACGAGCACGTAACATATCTTTACGTACAACGTTTGCAGCTTTTAAAGTTTCTAGGCTAACGATGTCGCCTTCCACTTTAGTAAGCTCAGATAAACGTACTTCAGCAGTTTTCAAAGCGATTTGGCTAGTGAAACCGAATTTAGGTAAACGACGATATAACGCAGTTTGACCACCTTCAAAGCCTGGACGAGTACCACCGCTCTTACGTGAATTCTGACCTTTGACACCACGGCCACCAGTCTTACCAACGCCAGAACCGATACCACGGCCTAGACGACGATTTTCACGTTTTGCACCTTCAGCAGGTGCAAGCTCATTTAAACGCAGAGTCATGGCTTATTCCTCTACACTAACCATATAGTAGACTTGGTTGATCATACCACGGTTAGAAGGCGTATCTTGCACTTCTACAGTATGACCAATACGACGCAGACCTAAACCTTGTAGGCTAAGCTTGTGATTTTTCAAGCGATGCGCAGAAGATTTAGTCTGGGTAACTTTAATCGTTTTCATGATTGATTACCCTTGAATTTGTTCTACTGTAAGACCACGTTTCGCAGCAACCTTCTCAGGAGAAGTCATATCACGCAGACCGTTAAAAGTCGCGTTTACTACGTTTGCAGCGTTAGTAGAACCATAACATTTTGTTAATACGTTACGTACGCCCACAGCTTCTAGAACTGCACGCATAGCACCACCAGCGATTACACCAGTACCTTCAGAAGCAGGCTGCATGTAAACACGGCTTGCACCGTGACGCGCGTTAATAGGGTGCTGTACAGTACCGTTAACAAGGTCAACAGTAATCATGTTGCGACGAGCAGCTTCAAGTGCTTTAGAAATAGCAGCTGGAACTTCACGTGCTTTACCACGACCAAAACCTACACGACCATTACCATCACCAACCACAGTCAATGCTGTGAAAGAGAAGATACGACCACCCTTAACAACTTTGGCTACACGATCAACGGCAACCAGCTTTTCAACAAGACCTTCGTTTTGTTCAACTTTAGCCATGATTAGAACTCCAAGCCGTTTTCACGAGCAGCATCAGCCAAGGCTTTGATACGACCATGATATTTGAAACCAGAACGGTCAAATGCAACTTTAGTAACACCAGCTGCTTTAGCGCGTTCTGCGATTAAAGCACCTACTTTAGTAGCTGCTTCAACGTTACCAGTTGTACCAGCACGTAAAGTAGCATCTAAAGTTGAAGCTTGCGCTAAAACTTTGCCACCATCTGCTGAAATAACTTGAGCGTAGATGTGACGCGGAGTGCGGTTTACACACAAACGAGTCGCACCCAACGCACGGATGTGCAAGCGTGTGCTTTTCGCACGACGCAAACGGGATTGTTTCTTTTCGTTCATAAGAACCTCGCGCCTTATTTCTTCTTAGCTTCTTTACGAAGTACAACTTCGTCAGAATAACGAACACCTTTACCTTTATAAGGCTCTGGTGGACGGTAACCACGGATATCTGCAGCAACCTGACCTAAACGTGCTTTATCAGCAGATTTAAGAACAATTTCAGTTGCTGTAGGAGTTTCAGCAGTTACACCTTCAGGAAGCGTATAGTCGATCGGGTGAGAGAAACCAAGGTTAAGGTTAACAATGTTACCTTTAACCGCAGCTTTATAACCAACACCGATAAGTTGTAACTTACGTTCAAAGCCTTCGCTCACACCTTTTACAAGGTTGTTAAGCACAGCGCGAGCAGTACCAGCTTGCATCCAAGCGTCTTTCGACTCAGCTTTTGGAGCAATCGCTAAAATACCGTCTTCCTGTTTAAGCTCGACCAGCGCATGCAGGGTGAAAGACAAAGTACCTTTGCTACCTTTCACTTCGACCTGCCGGCCGTTCTGAGTAACTGTTACACCGTTAGGTACAGTTACTGGGGCTTTAGCCACACGAGACATGAGGAATCACCTATTAAGAAACAAAAGCAATAACTTCACCACCGATACCTGCAGCACGTGCAGCGCGATCAGTCATGATGCCTTTGCTTGTAGAAACAATTGCAATACCTAAACCTTGCTTAACGCTCGGAAGTGCATCTTTACCGCGATACTGACGTAGACCTGGACGGCTTACGCGTTTCACAGTTTCGATAACTGGTTTGCCTTCGAAATACTTTAAAGTCAAAGTAAGAGTTGCTTTGCCTTCAGCATCCGCAACTTCTACGTTTGAAATGTAACCTTCTTGTTGAAGAACGTTTGCAATAGCAACCTTCAACTTAGAGTTAGGCATAGAAACTGTTTGTTTCTTTGCCATTTGCGCGTTACGAACACGAGTTAACATGTCGGCAACGGTATCTTGCATACTCATCTATAGCGCTCCTTACCAGCTTGCCTTAACAACGCCCGGTACATCACCTTGCATTACTGTATCGCGTAATTTGTTACGGCTTAAACCGAACTTACGGAAGTAACCATGAGGACGACCAGTTAAACCACAACGGTTACGTAAACGTACTGGAGACGCATTACGTGGTAATGCTTGGAATTTCATCATCGCTTCGAAACGCTCTTCGTCGCTAGCATTTACGTTTGCAATAACAGCTTTTAATTCAGCACGTTTTGCAGCGTATTTAGCAACAGTAGCTTCGCGTTTCAATTCGCGATTAATCATACTTTTCTTAGCCATATCGACCTCTTATTTGAACGGGAAGCCGAATGCACGCATAAGCGCACGGCCTTCGTCATCGGTGCGAGCAGTCGTAGTGATGGTAATATCCATACCACGAATACGATCAATCTTATCAAAATCGATTTCAGGGAACATGATTTGTTCCTTAAGACCCATTGAGTAGTTGCCGCGACCGTCAAATGATTTCGCAGAGAAACCACGGAAGTCACGGATACGAGGGATCGCAATCGAGATTAGACGGTCTAAGAATTCGTACATACGTTCGCCGCGTAAAGTAACTTTACAACCAATCGGCCAACCATCACGGATTTTGAAACCAGCGATTGATTTGCGAGCTAAAGTAAGAACTGGTTTTTGACCAGCGATAGCTTGCATATCAGCAAGAGCACCATCAAGGAGTTTTTTGTCAGCAGCAGCTGCGCCAACACCCATGTTGATCGTGATTTTAGTAATGCGAGGAATATCCATCACATTTTTAACGGCTAAAGTCTCTTGTAATTGAGCCTTAAGTTCGTCGTTGTAACGCGTTTTAAGTCTGGCCATTGCCTTTTCAACCTATTACTTCGCTACCGCCACTGATTCACCATTTGACTTGTAAACGCGAGTTTTCACGCCTTCAGTCACTTGGTAACCAACACGGTCAGCCTTTTGGGTTGTAGCATTAAAAATTGCCACGTTAGAGATATGAAGCGAAGCTTCTTGTGTAACTACAGCGCCTTCAGCACCTGTTGCACGGTTCGGCTTTTGATGCTTCTTAACCAAGTTAAGGCCTTCAACCATAACACGGTCATTTGAAACAGACAGAACAGTACCCTGTTTGCCTTTTTCTTTACCTGCGATCACAATAACTTGATCGCCTTTTTTAATCTTAGCCATGATTGCCTCTTATAGAACTTCAGGAGCCAGTGAAATAATTTTCATGAACTGTTCAGTACGAAGTTCACGAGTCACTGGTCCGAAAATACGAGTTGCAATCGGCGCTTTGTTGTTGTTCAAAATAACAGCAGCGTTATCGTCGAAACGAATCACTGAACCGTCTGGACGACGGATACCGAATTTTGTACGAACCACAACAGCATTCATCACGTCACCTTTTTTAACACGTGCGCGTGGAATAGCTTCTTTTACAGTAACTTTAATAATGTCGCCAACAGAAGCATAACGACGGTGTGAACCACCAAGTACTTTAATACATTGTACGCGGCGAGCACCACTATTGTCTGCTACGTCTAGCATACTTTCGGTTTGAATCATTGCCCTACTCCAAAACCGAGCATCACCGGTCACAATTTCGAAAGGCTCAAAGAGTACTCGAAATTAACCGATGATGCAACAGATACGTCTAATTACTCAGCAGCAGCTTCAACAACTTCAACTAGAGTCCAAGACTTAGTTTTAGAAATTGGGCGGCTTTCTTTGATAGTCACAACGTCGCCAGTTTTAGCTGTGTTGTTCTCATCGTGAGCATGTAATTTAGTTGAACGGCGGATTGATTTGCCATACAACGGGTGTTGAACGCGGCGTTCGATAAGTACAACAATAGACTTGTCCATTTTGTCGCTTACTACTTTGCCGGTTAACGTGCGAACTGTTTGTTCACTCATTGTCCGTTCCCCTGTTTTTCGGTAAGGAGTGTCTTAATACGAGCAATTGTCTTACGAGTAAGTGCAACTTCGTGCGATTTACCCAATTGACCAGTTGCTTTTGCCATACGAAGACGGAATTGGTTAAGCTGTTGCTCATCAAGCAAAGCTGTCAACTCTTCTACCGACTTTTCACGTAGATCTTTAGTTTTCATTACATTACCGTCCGAGTCACGATAGTGGTTTTAAACGGAAGTTTAGCAGCTGCAAGCGTAAACGCTTCGCGAGCCAATTCTTCGTTAACACCATCAATTTCGTACAAGACTTTACCTGGTTTGATTTGACAAACCCAGTATTCCACAGAACCTTTACCTTTACCCATACGCACTTCAAGAGGCTTAGAAGTAATCGGCTTGTCTGGGAAAACACGGATAAAGATCTTACCACCACGTTTAATACGACGGCTGATTGTACGACGCGCTGCTTCAATTTGACGAGCAGTCATTTGACCACGCTCAACAGATTTAAGTGCGATTGTACCAAAAGATACCGAGCTACCGCGGTGAGCTAGACCAGTGTTACGGCCTTTCTGCACTTTACGGAATTTAGTACGTTTAGGTTGTAACATGGATTATTCTCCTTTTTCAGCAGAACGATCATTGCGACGACCACGACGCTCTTGACCTTCACCACGACCACGACCGCGTTTAGCTGGACGCTCTTCAGCTGGAGCTGGGTTCATGACTTGTTTCATGCCACCCAAGATCTCACCACGGAAGATCCAAACTTTAACACCAATCGTACCGTAAGTCGTTTCAGCACGCATAGTTGAATAATCGATGTCTGCACGAAGTGTATGCAAAGGTACGCGACCTTCACGATACCACTCAGTACGAGCAATCTCAGCACCACCTAAACGGCCTGATACTTCAACTTTGATACCTTTAGCACCAGCACGCATTGTGTTTTGAACCGCACGCTTCATAGCACGACGGAACATTACACGTTTTTCTAATTGAGAAGCGATAGCTTCAGCAACTAAACGAGCGTCTAAGTCTGGGCGATCGATTTCATTGATGCTAACTTGCGCTGGAATACCCATAATTTGAGTAAGTTCACGCTGTAGTTTCTCAATGTCTTCGCCTTTTTTACCGATAACGATACCAGGACGTGCAGTACTAATAGTTACTTTAGCAGCGCCCGTAGGACGTTCGATAAGAATATTGCTGATCATTGCATTCTTAAGTTTTTTAGTTAAAAACTCACGAACTTGAAGATCTTTAAGCAAGTATTCAGCGTATTGTTTCGGACTCGCATACCAGTTGGCGTTATGACGTTTTACAACACCAAGGCGGATACCGATTGGATGAACCTTCTGACCCATATCAAACCCCTACCTTAACGGTAATGTGACAAGTACGCTTAGTAATACGATCTGCACGGCCTTTAGCACGTGGCATAATACGTTTAAGGCTAGTGCCTTCATCAACGTAAATCGTAGTAACCTTAAGGTCGTCTACATCTAAACTGTTATTGTGTTCAGCGTTTGCAATTGCAGATTCCAATGCTTTTTTAACCAAAACTGCAGCTTTTTTGTTGCTGAAGTTGAGAATATTAAGCGCGTGAGCAACAGATTTGCCACGGATTAGGTCTGCAACCAAACGAGTTTTTTGTGCCGAGATAGCGGCACCGCGTAATTTAGCAGTAACTTCCATCATAGCACCTTAACGTTTAGATTTCTTGTCAACACCGTGACCACGATAGGTACGAGTTGGCGCGAATTCACCAAGTTTGTGACCAACCATATGTTCAGATACGATCACTGGAACATGGTTACGGCCATTATGTACAGAAATTGTTAAACCAACAAAATCTGGGAGGATCATCGAACGACGCGACCAAGTTTTGATCGGCTTACGGTTATTAGCCGCGATAGCCGCTTCAACCTTAGCGAACAAGTGCGCATCGACGAATGGGCCTTTTTTCAGAGAACGAGGCATTGTCAGATTCCTTTACTTGTTACTTAACGCGACGGTCGCGAATAATCATCTTAGTCGTACGCTTATTGGTACGTGTCTTGTACCCTTTAGCTTTTTGACCCCATGGGCTTACAGGTTGAATACCTTTGCTACGACCTTCACCACCACCGTGCGGGTGATCTACTGGGTTCATCGCCATACCACGAACGGTAGGACGAACGCCACGCCAGCGTGCTGCACCTGCTTTACCAAGTGAACGAAGGTTGCTTTCTTGGTTAGAAACTTCACCAAGAACTGCACGGCACTCAACGTGAATTTTACGCATTTCACCAGAACGTAAACGAACGATAGCGTAAGAACCGTCACGACCCAACAACTGAACTGAAGTACCAGCAGAACGAGCTAATTGCGCGCCTTTACCGATTTTAAGTTCGATGTTGTGAAGAGTAGAACCGATAGGCATGTTGCGAAGCGGTAAACAGTTACCTGGACGAATTGGAGCATCGTTACCAGATTGAACTTTATCGCCAGCGCGAAGGCCTTTAGGCGCGATGATGTAGCGACGCTCACCATCAGCATACAATACTAGTGCAATGTGTGCTGTACGGTTAGGATCGTATTCAATACGCTCTACAGTTGCAGGAATACCATCTTTGTTACGTTTAAAGTCAACTAGACGGTAGTGCTGCTTATGACCGCCACCAACGTGACGAGTCGTGATGTGACCGTTGTTATTACGACCACCAGTACGTTTTTTAGCTTCAACCAACGGAGCATAAGGCGCACCTTTGTGAAGATGGTCGTGAACGACTTTCTCTACAAAGCGACGTCCAGGAGACGTTGGCTTACATTTTTGAATTGGCATAATTCTCGTCCTTATTCCGCTGCGCTTTCAGCGGTATCGCCCAAGTCAGCCATTTCAACATCTTGGCCAGCTTTCAGGGTGACGTATGCTTTTTTAACATCAGAACGACGTCCTAATGTTTTACCAAAGCGTTTAGTCTTACCTTTAGTGATCGCTGTGTTAACTTTAACAACTTGAACACCAAACAATTGCTCAACAGCTTTTTTGATTTCAAGTTTGTTTGCATCAAGTGCAACTTTGAAAACTTGAACACCAGCAGTTTCGCCTAAAACTTGTGCTTTTTCTGAGAATACAGGTCCTTGTAGGACTTGATAGATACGTTCGTTGTTCATCCGAGTTCTACCTCAATTTTCTTAGCAGCAGCTACAGACATAACAACTTTATCGAACGCAATCAAGCTAACAGGATCGATAGCAGCAGCATCAACCACATCAACGTGTGGAATGTTGCGCGCTGCAAGGTATAGATTCTCATCTACAGATTCTGTAACGATCAATGCACGAGTAGCATTCAAGTCGTTAAGTTTTGCAAGCAACTCTTTAGTTTTTGGAGCAGCAACAGCAAACTCTTCAACCAATACAAGACGATCTTGGCGAACAAGTTCAGCTAAGATACATTGCATTGCACCGCGATACATTTTGCGGTTAACTTTTTGAGACCAATCTTGTGGGCGTGCAGCAAAAGTCTTACCACCACCTACCCAGATTGGGCTACGAATAGAACCAGCACGAGCGCGACCAGTACCTTTTTGACGGAATGGCTTTTTGCCACCGCCAGAAACGTCTGCACGTGATTTCTGAGCTTTTGAACCTTGACGGCCACCAGCTAAATAAGCTGTAACAACCTGGTGTACAAGAGCTTCATTGAATTCACGACCGAACGCAACTTCTGATAATTCAACAGCAGAGCCGGAAACAGTATTTAAATTCACGTTATTTCCCCTCAGGCCTTGATCGTAGGACGAACAGTTACGTCACCACCAGTAGCGCCAGGAATCGCACCTTTCACTACTAAAACTGAACGTTCTGCGTCGATAGATACAATTTCTAGACCCTGTACAGTTACGCGCTCAGCACCTAAATGACCAGCCATTTTTTTGCCTTTGAACACGCGACCAGGAGTCTGGTTTTGACCTGTAGAACCCAGAACACGGTGAGAAAGTGAGTTACCGTGAGTCGCATCTTGCGTACGGAAGTTCCAACGCTTAACACCACCCTGGAAACCTTTACCTTTCGACTGACCAGTTACGTCAACTACTTGACCAACTGTGAACATGTCTACACCGATAGTTCCACCAACTTCACGACCTTCAAGATCAGCTTCTGTTGCACGGAATTCTTGAACTAGACGACCAGCAGCAACACCCGCTTTCGCGAAGTGACCTTTCTGAGCGTTAGTTACGCGAGATTCGCGACGTTCACCAGTAGTGATTTGAATCGCTTGATAACCATCAGTTTCAAGCGTTTTGATTTGAGTGATGCGGTTAGGATCAACCTCAATCACTGTAACAGGCACAGAAACACCAGCATCTGTAAAGATACGTGTCATACCGCACTTGCGACCGACTAAACCAATAGCCATGTGCATAAACCTCTAAAAAAGCGGCCTAATTAACTTAGAGCGTTAATTAACCCGAAAGCCTTAACCCAATGCGATCTGAACATCAACACCAGCTGCAAGATCTAACTTCATCAATGCATCTACAGTTTTGTCTGTAGGTTGAACGATGTCGATCAAACGTTTATAAGTGCGGATCTCGTATTGGTCACGCGCATCTTTGTTAACGTGTGGTGATGTTAAAACGTTAAAACGTTCAATGCGTGTAGGCATTGGAATTGGACCACAAACTTGTGCGCCAGTACGTTTTGCTGTTTCTACGATTTCTTGAGCTGATTGATCAATTAAACGGTGATCAAAAGACTTCAAACGGATACGAATTCTCTGGTTAGACATACCAGTAAACTCCAAGCCAAATATATAAAGAATCACTCCTGACGCATCTCACCCCACTAAAAAGGTAAGTGTCAAGAGCAGTGAAATATCACTAAGGTCATGATCGATGCCACGACTGTCACGATGTTAACTACTTTATTCGCAGTTAACCCCCTTTCATTAAAGGGTCGCTCATTATAGCCATTGTTTAATGCATAAGCAAATCCATTTTTGGTTTTTTACAATATATTCAATTTGCTTGGATTATCAGTAGCTTAAAAAAGCATCAATAGACTGTTTGCCGCAACACATAATCAATTGCACTATTAAGAATTTGATTTCCCTCAATAAAATTTAATTTTGTCGATTTTTTCAATTCAGCTTCAGTTGCCACGTATTGCCCCGAAAACTTATTCAGCTCGTCATCATTTTCTAAAAAAAGTGCTAAAGTTTCTGGCACGATCTCTGGGTGAAATTGAAAACCCAATACATTCTTTCCAATTTGGTACATTTGATTGCGACAGACGGTATTTTCAGCCAAATGTACAGCACCTTTTGGAATTTCAAAGGTCTCGCTATGCCATTGCATCACATTAAACTGTTCAGGCAACTCAAAGCATTCTGTTGGGACGTGCTGGATTTTGCGTACTGTCGCCCAACCCAACTCCTGTTGTTCATTGCGACTGACCGCGGCACCAAGTGCATTCGCAATCAGTTGCCCCCCCAAGCATAAGCCAATCGCGGGCTTTCCAGCGGCCAAATAACGTCTTAACCAACGCTTCTCGATCTTTAACCATGGAAAATTCACTTCATCATTCACACTCATGGTGCCCCCCATAATGATGAGTAAGTCAACATCCTCAATACTCGGTAAGGCCTCTATCTCTAAGGCTTGATCCACAGGTAAAGCAAAAAACTCGGTTGCACTGATCACTGCACCTTGTTGTTTTAAATATGTATAGCAACTGCCGAACCCTTCACCAGCAATATGCTGAAAATAATGTACTTTTAAATGCGACGTCATGCGCTTATGCCTTCTTTTTACTATCCTTATAGATGATTTAGCAAAATTGAAGCCAACTTTTTATTTTGCTTACCTTTATTCACATTTGTTCAATTTTCTCGCCTATTTAGAAACTTTCTCTTAAGCTAAAAACAATTTATCGCTTTATGATGAGTCGATTCGTGAAAAAAAATCCGCAAACTGCCTTGGTTCATGCACCAAGACAAGCGCCTCAGTACATTTCAACAATCCAACCTCCCCTGTATCGTGCATCGACGATTATTTTTAAAGATACCGATGCACTGTTTAATCGCCATTGGACCGATGACTATGACTATAGTTATGGCACCCATGGCACCCCCACCACATTTACGTTAGGCGATAACATTGCACAAATTGAGGGTGGAAAGTACTGCCTACTCGCACCAAGTGGTTTATCTGCCATCAACCTAGTGAACTCATGTTTTTTAAGCCATGGTGATGAAGTTTGGGTGGCAGATAATATTTACGGGCCAAACATGGAGCATCTTCGTAATCTAGAAAAACGCTATGGCATTGGTGTTCGTGTTTATAACCCTATTGATGTGTCCTCTTTCCAACCGACGGAAAAAGCAAAACTGATTTGGATAGAAGCCGCAGGGTCGGTCACACTGGAATTTCCAGATTTGGTCGGACTGGTGAAAAAGGCACAAGCCCATCATGTGCTCTCTGTTCTAGACAACACTTGGGGCGCAGGCCTTGCCTTTAATGCTTTTGATTTTAGTGATGAGCACTTAAGTGTAGATGTAACAGTACATGCTTTGACCAAGTACCCAAGTGGCGGCGGAGACATTTTAATGGGCTCAGTCGTGACACGCGAACGAGCTTTACATCATCAACTCTTTCGTACGCATGCCATTCAAGGCATTAGCGTTTCTGGGGATGATGTTGCTCAAGTCCAACGCAGTCTGGCATCAATGCGCATTCGGTATGCCGCACAGTCTGAAAGTGCGCTGCAACTCCTGGCATGGCTAAAACAACAACCGGAATTTGTGCAGGTCTTACACCCTGCTGACTCGAGTGCCGCGGGTCATTCATATTGGAAAGACATTTGTGTCGATCAACACAGTGCAGGTTTGGTCAGTGTCATTTTCAAGCCTGAATTTGATCTGCAGGATATTCGTCAGTTTTGTGATGCCCTGTCGCTCTTCAAACTCGGCTTTAGTTGGGGCGGTCCTGTCAGTTTGGTGATGCTGTATGACCTCAAAGACATGCGTGCACTTGAGCATACACATTTACAACAAGGTTTATTGGTTCGCTTTTGTATAGGACTAGAACATCCTGCCGATTTAATTCAAGATATAGAAAACGCACTAAAACAACTGAATAACCATCACAAAAAAATTGAATAGGAAGAAGTATGAGCACCCCGATCATCATTGCCAAGAAAACCACGAATACCCAACAAGATGTTGTTCTACACTCAAAGTTTGCCAACCGTCATGGCTTAATTGCAGGGGCAACAGGGACAGGTAAAACCGTAACCCTGAAGGTGTTGGCTGAAAGTTTTTCCAGACTCGGGGTGCCCGTATTTTTAGCCGATGCCAAAGGTGATGTTTCCAGCTTAGCGCAGGCAGGCGCATCCAACCCAAAATTTGATGAACGCATTAAAAGTTTAGGCATCGACAGCATTCCCTTTGCTGCCTCACCCGTGGTGTTTTGGGATTTATTTGCTGAACAAGGTCATCCTATTCGGACCACGATTACCGAAATTGGCCCGCTGTTGCTGGCACGTATGCTCAATTTGAATGACACCCAAGAAGGGGTACTTTCTGCGGTATTTCGTATTGCAGATGATCAAGGCATGTTACTGATCGACTTTAAAGACTTAAAAGCCATGATTGGTTATGTCAGTGAACATGCCGCAGAGTTTAAAGCCGAATATGGCAACCTATCTCCTGCCAGCCTTGGCGCGATTCAACGGAATTTATTGGCACTTGCCGATCAAGGCGGTGATCAATTCTTCGGGGAGCCCAGTTTAAATATTCTCGACTTTATTCAGACCGACAGTAATGGTCATGGTTATATCAATATCTTAGCCGCAGACAAGCTCATGAATACCCCAAAGCTCTATGCCACTTTTCTGCTCTGGATGCTTTCAGAACTGTTTGAACAGCTGCCTGAGGTTGGCGATATGGACAAGCCCAAGCTGGTGTTCTTCTTTGATGAAGCGCATTTACTGTTTGATAATGCCAGTGCAGCGCTGCAAGAAAAAATTGAACAAGTGGTGCGCCTGATCCGCTCCAAAGGGGTGGGTATTTACTTTGTCACGCAAAACCCACTGGATTTGCCTGAAAGCGTCCTAGGACAGCTCGGAAATCGCGTACAACATGCCTTACGTGCCTTTACCCCGAAAGATCAAAAAGCAGTTAAAACAGCTGCAGACACCTTTCGTGCCAATCCTGAATTTAAAGTTGAGCAAGCCATCACTGAACTAGCTGTGGGTGAAGCTTTAATTAGTTGCCTAGATGAACAAGGCACGCCGCAAGTCGTAGAGCGTGCATGGGTGATGCCACCCTATTCGTCTTTCACTCCGATTAGCCCAGAGCAACGTCAAGCCTTGATTTCACAAAGTATCGTGGCAGGCATTTATGAAAAAAGCCTAGACCGTGAAAGCGCTTTTGAACTTCTACAAAATAAAGTGGTTGAACGCCAACAACAAGCTGTACAGATAGAGCAAGAGAAACAACAAACCAAAGAACAAGAGGCGCTAGCGAAACAGAAGGCCAAAGAAGCTGAAACACTAGCGAAGCAACAAGCACGTGAGCAAGAGCGGATTGCGAAAGAACAGCAAAAAGAAGCTGAACGTGAAGCAAAACAGCGTGAGAAGCTAATTCAAGACACGGTCGGAACCTTTGCTAAAAGTGCCGCACGTAGCCTTGGGGGCAGTACAGGACAAAAAATCGTCCGTGGTTTACTCGGCTCTTTGTTTGGGCGTAAGTGATCTACTTTTTAAATGTAAAAATCAAAATTTATGGGATATTATTATATTCCATAAAAAAATTAAGCTTTTCTTTAAAAGATGTATTTACATTGCATCTTTAAAGGTATATTTTAAATACATCTTATAAATGATAGCCAAGAGAGATCAAACATGACTCCGCAGCAAATTGAACTTGTAAAAGCAACTGTTCCTGTCCTTCGTGAAAATGGTGTCGCACTCACGGGTTATTTTTATAACCGCATGTTAGGCAACAATCCTAATTTAAAAGAAACCTTTAATATGGGGCATCAACGCAGTGGTGCTCAAGCCCAAGCTTTGGCGGGTGCTGTGTTGGCCTATGCAGAAAACATTGAAGATCCTTCAGTATTACTCCCTGTGGTTGAGCTGATTGCCCACAAACATGTCAGCTTGAATATTCAAGCACCTGACTACAACATTGTTGGGGAAAACCTCCTCCATTCGATTAGTGAAGTTTTAAGTATTTCAATGGAAGATCCATTGATTGATGCTTGGGCTACAGCGTATGGTCAATTGGCTGATTTATTCATTAGCACTGAAAAAGCGATTTATGAGCAACATCAACAAACCAAAGGGAGCTGGTTAGGCTGGCACAACTTTAAAATCGCGAAAAAAGTGGTTGAAAGCGATGAAATAACTTCTTTCTATCTTGCCCCTGTGGACGGTGGTGATTTACCAAAATATGAAGCAGGTCAGTACATTTCAGTACGTGTATTTGTTGAGGAACTTGGTCTAAAACAACCTCGCCAATACACCCTTTCAACCAGCCCTCAAGCTGACTATTTACGTATCTCGGTCAAACGCGAAGGTGAAAAAGGCGATTTGGCAGGCGGCTGGGTGTCAAATACCCTGCATGGTTTAGCCGAAGGTGCTGAAATTGAAGTGTCTGCACCAACAGGTAACTTCTACCTGATTGACCCAAACAAACGTAATGTCTTTATTAGTGGTGGTGTCGGCCTCACACCAATGGTGGCGATGCTGAATCAGTTGGTGACTTTAGATATGCCAGAACCTGTGACTTTTGTACACGCCTGCCGCAGCAAACAAGTGCATGCCATGAAACAACATATTCATGACTTAAAAGCCAAATACCCACGCTTAAGCACCTTTACTGCATATGAGTTTCCACATCAAAGCGATGTTTTAGGTCAAGATTATGATGCGAAGGGTCGCCTTGATTTGAGTACCATTGATAGCGCGATTCTACCTGTTCAAGCAGACTACTACTTATGCGGCCCAATGCCATTTATGGCAGAGCAACAAAAAGCCCTGATTGCCCGCGGTGTTCCTGTTGAAAATATTCACAGTGAAGCTTTTGGTACAGGTGGTGTTCACCACTAACCCATGCCATCGGCATAAAATAGAGAGGGTTAGTCAGGTTATGCTAGACTAGCCCTTTGTTTTTTTGCTTATCAACGATCATTACCCTCATGCAGCTCAATAAATTTACCGATTATGCTTTGCGAATTCTGATGTATGTTTCGCAGCCGAAAGCGCTGCCGCATACCATTGCAGAACTGGCGCAAGCACTACAAGTGTCTGAAAACCACTTGATGAAAATCGTACACTTTATGGCGAAACAGCAGTGGATTATTACCGCACGCGGTCGTGGCGGTGGGATTCGACTCAATCCAGAAACCCTACATTTAAGACTGGGCGAGATTGTGCGGGTCTTACAAGCGGATCAGAACATTGTGGAATGTAACACCCCGCCTTGCGTACTCCGCTCGAATTGCGGACTCAAAGGGATCTTAGATCAAGCGCTGGATCAGTTCTATCACAGCTTAGACCAATATACCTTAGCAGATGTACTGGGCACTGAAGCTCAAAATAAGTTCACAACCCACTCGCCGATTAACCTGATCAATCTTGCCGATTAAGGTCTTTTATAGACAAGATTACGGACTTTACGCTGCAAAGGTCGATTGCCTGCTCGACTTCCATTATAATGGCTGATTGTAGATCATAAATTGAAGTTGAGTTATGCACCACAGCCGAGGAAAATCCAAAAACAGTAAAATTGCTGCTGCCCCAAAGCAAAAAATTAGCTATGAAAAAAAGGTAGATTCTGCAGTTACTGAATATGCTGTGCGCGCTCTCAACTGGCTGCGTAAAGCAGAGTTTTTAATGAGTGCTCCGAAGCTCAACCTGTGTGTAGAAGATACAGGCTATGAAATTGCCTTTGCGGGTCGTTCAAATGCAGGTAAGTCCAGTGCGATCAATGCCTTAACCAACCAAAAGCAATTGGCTCGTGCCTCGAAAAGACCGGGTCGTACGCAGATGATTAACTTTTTCAGTCTGGGTAATCCTGACCAACGTCTCGTCGACTTACCTGGTTATGGTTATGCAGCCGTGCCTGAAGCAATGAAAATCGTGTGGCAAAAAGAGTTAGAAAATTACCTGATTCAGCGTAAAAGCTTACAAGGCTTAGTCTTGTTGATGGATATTCGTCATCCGCTACAGCACTTTGACGTGATGATGTTGGAATGGGCTTATTCACGTAAATTGTTTGTGCATGTGCTACTGACCAAGTCCGACAAACTCAACCGTGGCCCTGCCTCTAAAGCATTACAAGAAGTTAAAGCCCAATTGAAAAAGATGAAACTTGATTTCTCAATTCAATTGTTCTCTTCCCTCAACAAACAAGGCCTAGAAGAACTGGCGAGCGTGATGGGCGGACGACTGAATTTTACTTTAGACCAAGCCCAACACTTTGACTTAAGTAGCATTCCAGATGCGACGGCAGATGAGCTGAATGCAGACGAATTCGATGAAGATCCTGAAGCTTCTATGGATCTTGATGCTGAAGACGATATGGAAACCAAACCACAGTCTGAGACTTAAGTTTTAAACGCCAACCCATAAAAGCATCATCTATTGCTGTATCTGTGTCCCCTATTGCTAATCGCAATCGGGGACTTTTTTTTATACTGACTTTATTCAGCTCGTGAAAAAGTTTAATACATATAAAAATAGGTCAGCATATGAAATTATGGTCTCGATTGAAAAAAAACAAAATTCGTTCCTCTATTGCCTACACAATTAAGCCTCGCAAAGTTAAATTTGAGTCGCAAGACAGTCTCATTGATTGGATTCCCAACCACCCTTTTGCCAGCTATTTCATCAATGAAATTAATATGATCCTGCCCGCAGGTGAGTTCTGGTTCTGCCGCCTCTATAACAAAGTTTTACCGCAAATTAGCGATGAAAAACTGAAGCAAGATGTACAAGCCTTTATTCGCCAAGAAGCCATGCATGCGCAGGCACACAACTCAGCCAACAAAGAGTATCTCAGCCAAAGAAAGATTGATGTCTCCCGTAATCTAGCGTTGATGGATTTCTTATTTGGAAAATTACTGGCCGATAAACCACTTGATCTCACTGTACCTAAAGCACTTGAGCACCAGTGGGATCTGTTTCGACTCGGTATTATTGCCACGGTGGAACACATGACCTGTGTCCTTGGAAAATATGCACTGGACAACACCGAATGGGAAAAAATGGGCGCTGACCCTGCGATGCTAGACTTAATCAAATGGCACGGCGCAGAAGAAATTGAACACCGTACCGTCGCATTTGATTTGTACCGACATTTAGGTGGAGGCTATATTGCGCGCTATTATTTGAGTCTGGTGGTGATTGCTGCCGTTCTGGGCTTATGGGTCGATGGTGCAGCTCATATTATGAAACAAGATGACCGCTTTAAGTCGATTCAACCCAGTCTGTTTAAACCTTGGATTTGGCGTGAGTGGCTGTCTATTTCTAAACGGAATCATCAAGTTTTACCAAGTCCGTTATGGCTCATCTCACAGCAATTTGGCTATTTAGTGCCGTGGTATGACCCTGTACACGAAGCCAAAACAGAAGATGCGATTGCCTACTTAGACCAATCCCCAGCGGCTAAACGTGCCATGCTCAAAGTCGCTTAAATCCTAAAATAAAAAAAGCAGCTTAATAGCTGCTTTTTTATTTTAGAGCAAAACTTAAGACGGATTCGATAAATTGGGCAAAGGTGCATCCAGATCCTGGGTATGTCGATCCACCACCACACTAATCATCATGTCACCTTGTACATTCACCACAGTACGCACGGTATCCAGTAAGCGATCAATCGGTAATAAAATCGCAATCGCTTCAGCAGGAAGCCCGACAGACTGCAATACCATAATCATAGTGACCATGCCTGCACTCGGAATCCCTGGAGCACCTAAAGAAGCAATCATCGCCGTCAGACACACCACCAGCTGCTGACTCAAGGTCAAATCGAGTCCCATCAAGTTGGCAATAAACAAAGCCGCCGCAGCCTCATACAGCGCAGTACCATCCATATTGAGCTGCGTCCCCAACGGAATCACAAAGCCTGCCGTTTGCGGACGTACACCAAGATTTTCTTGCGCACACTTGAGGGATAAAGGCATAGTTGCCGAGCTTGAACTGGTGGCAAAAGCCGTAATCAACGCCACACGCGTGCCTTTAAAAAAGGTCATCGGGTTCATCTTGCCAAAAATCCACAGTAATAGCGGCAAAACCACCAGACCATGAAAAATGGTAGTGCCCGTTACCACAGCCGCAAACTCTGCCAAACGACTCAATACAGAAATGTCTTCAGTGGCAATCAACTTAGCAAGTAAGGCAAAAATTCCTAGCGGGGCTAGCTTCATCACCCAACCAATCATCAACATCATGATGTCAAAGAACTGTTGACTCAGCTTACGTACGGTACGGAATTTTTCGCCGCCCTTGACGAGTGCCACACCTATGAACAACGCAAAAACCACTACCGCTAAAACATTGCCTTCGGCAAAAGCTTTGAAGGGATTAATCAGCGTATTTTGAATAAAGTTGGTGAAGAACGAAGATGGGGTGAGCGTATCTGGCGTTTGATGAGCGGCCATAGCGTCTTGGAACATGGCGATATCGACACCTTTGCCGACTTCAAATAAATGCGCGCAGCTTAAACCCAATATCAAGGCCAAAGTCGTGGTGGTGACACAGCATGCCAGCGTAATTTTCCAAACACGGGAGAGCTGGCCACCCGCTTGTAAGTTGGATACCCCCACCACAATTGAGCTAAAAATAAGGGGAATCAAGAGCATTTTTAATAGACCAATAAAAATACTGCTGACCACCCCGATTCCATACAAACTCATGTCTAAAAAAGCGGTACCCGGGAAAAGATTGAGAATAAATCCGAAGATGACCCCGAAGATCGCTGCAATTAGAATTTGCGTGTTTAAGCTCATAGTTTCATGCTTTTCAAAGATTTCTTTGGGAAACTATGCCATGTGAACGGGCTAGAATCGAGCATTTTTTTGTCACAAGTACTGCACATTTCCCCATATACCTCTCCCAAAAAGATGAGGTCATTACAATTGAAGCTCAACGCCTAGCTCAGCTCTGACCGCCTTTCAGTCATAAAATCAGTCATAAAAAAAGCTGAGTCATATCACTCAGCTTTTTCTGTACTTAGGCTTTATTGGGCTTCGATTTCACGGAGCCGAATCAAACCTTCTTGAGTGGTACTACACACCAACTCACCGTTTTGCCACATTCGTCCAAAGTTTAAACCACGTGAACTGGCACTGACTGTGGCGTCCATGTCATACAGCATCCAGTCATCTACACGAAAGGGTTTATGGAAATACATAGCATGGTCGATACTCGCACACTGCAAACTTGGCGAAAGATAACTTAAACCATGTGGGCGCAGTGCCGTGGTCATTAAAGTGAAATCTGAATAGAATGCTGCAATTGACTGATGCAACGAAATTTCATCCACTTCTGCTGCAATGCGGTCATGCGTGCGAATATAGTGCGCATACACAGGTGCTTCAGGCTGCGGTTGATACGGGTTCTGTGGATTGATGGGACGAATTTCCACATGACGATCCCGCATGAAACTTGCACGCACATTTTCAGGCACAAATTCCACCATCATTTTTTTCAGTTCAGCCTCAGACTTTAAAGACTCTGGTGCTGGATACTCAGGCTCACCGATTTGGTAATTCAGCCCTTCTTCATTGTCAGCAAAAGACACCATGCACATAAAGATGGTTTTACCATGCTGAATAGCACGCACTTGGCGACTGACAAAACTACGGCCATCACGAATTCGATCAACTTCATAGATAATCGGCGCGTTCACATCGCCACCAAATAAAAAGTATGCATGTAAAGAATGAGCTGGACGATCCGTCGTATATGACGCCGCACGTAGGGCCTGACCTAAGACTTGTCCGCCAAAAACACGCTTCCCAACCAAATTACGGCTTTGTCCACGAAAGATATTTTCCTCAATTTTTTCGAGGCTCAGTAATTCAACCAACTCTTGGGTTAAGGCATTCATAAGCAACCTACTTAATGGTGAGAGACCAGATTTTTCTGTAAAGTGATGAGGTGTGATATCGATATTAAAATCTATTTTGCCATAAATTCAGACTAAAACCCTATAGATTACTTGACTGAGTTGTCATAAGTTTTTTTCGTTATTTCCCACTAAAAATACGATTTTTAACGATAAAATTCACCATATAAAACAAATTTGTCAGGAAATGACATACGGTTTATGTTTACAATTACACAAAATAAATACCCCTTCAGACAAACTGCGGGATTGGTCATTTAAGCAGGAGTGTATATGTCCAAAAGTGGCTTTGGTCAAATGTATAGAAAGCTTTCAAGTAAGCTTCTTGACCTCATAGTAACCCCACATGTATTGGGTGAGGTTCCAACAGAACCGACAGCAACAGATGCTGACCCAGCAGCTTCAGGCCATCCCAAAAAAATTGTCTGTTATGTGCTTCAAAATCACTCACGCAGTAATGCGCTGTTGGTGGATGGTGAAACACGTCGTTTAAAGCTTGCTCCTGCACTCGATCCTTTGGTCGTGGGGACACATCAAGAAAAAGCATCGATCGTGTTTTTACAGCATAACGATGAAAATAATTTACTTAACCCTTCACCACACACCTTTCCACCGCGCTTATTACGTCTCGTTGAAGCTTTAGAACAACAACCCGATTTAGACGTGGAACTGGTACCTGTGACGGTACTGTGGGGACGTTCACCAGATAAAGAAGACTCTTGGTTTAAATTGTTATTTACCGACACTTGGGCAACTCCAAGTACGGTGAAACAGCTGATGAATATCGGTTTACATGGTCGTCAGTCATTTTTAGAGTTTCATGAAAGTCAGTCTTTACGTGCTTTGGTTGACTTTGCAAAAACCACCTATCCGAATTTATCCCCTGCGACCTACATTCTAAATACCTTAAATAATCAGCTCGATGCACACCGTGAAGCGGTACTCGGTCCTGATCTTTCGGACCGTCGCAACGTGATGCATTCATTGATTAAAGCCAATGATGTACAAGATGCGATTCGCCGCGAAAGTATCCGCGGCAAAATTAGCATGTTGGATGCTGAACGTCGTGCCATTGGTTATGTCAATGAAATCGTATCGGACTACTCACATTCAACCATCCGTTTTGCGGAAATGGCGCTGGCACGATTATGGACGCAGCTCTATGACGGGGTTGAAGTTCATAACTTCAATACGGTCCGTGAGCTGGCTAAAGACTACGAAATTGTGTATACCCCATGTCACCGTAGCCATATCGACTATTTACTGCTGTCTTATGTGGTGTATAACCGTGGTTTGATGGTGCCTTATATTGCTGCGGGCGATAACCTGAATATGCCATTTGTTGGGCAAATTTTACGTGGTGGCGGTGCATTCTTTATTCGCCGTACTTTCCGCGGTAACGCGCTCTACACTTCGGTCTTTAAAGAATACCTATATAGCATTTTGTCGCGTAACACGCCTTTGGAATACTTCATCGAAGGTGGTCGTTCACGTACAGGTCGTCTGCTACCACCAAAGACAGGTATGTTAGCCATGACGGTGCACAGTCACTTGCGTGGGCGTGCCAAACCGATTGTCTTTGTTCCGACCTATATTGGCTATGAACGCTTGATGGAAGGTGCGACCTACGTCGGCGAGATGAACGGTAAACCGAAAGAAGCCGAGTCTGTCTTTGGGATTCTACAAACTTTACGCAAAATTGAACGTATTTTCGGGAAAGTCCATCTCAACTTTGGTGAGCCCGTTTTCCTCGATGACATGCTGAAAAAGCATGGCGCTGAGAATGTGCAAATTGCTAAAAATGATGATCCAATTCCGCAAGAAGTCTCTGATGCAGTCAACAGTTCTGCACATGCAATTTTAGAAAATATTAACCGCGCGGCTGTGGTGAATCCTGTTTCATTACTGTCTTTGGTTCTATTGGCCACTGAGAAACATACGCTGGATGAAGAAATTTGTATTAAACAGCTCGATACCTATCGTAAGTTGTTGACGACACTTCCTTATGATGAGCGCCTTTTGGTCACACCATTATCAGGTAAAGAAATCATTGCCTATGGTTTAAAGCTGAAACTAATCAAACGCGTCAATCACGTACTCGGTGACATTATTGCAATTGCGGACAATCAAGCGGTACTGCTGACCTACTTCCGTAATAATATTTTGCATGCCTTTGTCTTGCCATCTCTTGTTGCCGCTTTAGTTGAACACAATGGAACCATTGGCCGTGGTGATTTAATCAATGTAATTCGCACGCTATATCCATTCTTAAAAGCTGAATTGTTCTTAAAATGGGAAGATGCTGAGCTCAAAGATCAAATCTGCGCTTATGTAGATGGTTTGATTCAAGCCAAACTGATTTCTGAAGATGCCGAAGGCCACTTGATTTCTCCTGCTCCAAACAGTGAAGATCATAACCAATTGGTGGTATTGGCTGCGCCAGTCATGCAGAGTCTTGAGCGTTACTACATGACGCTTGCGCTAATTACACAGCGCGGTTCTGGGAACATTTCAGCGCGTCAGGTGGAAGAGCTGAGTCATTTGGTCGGTCAGCGTCTTTCTGTCCTATATGAGTTCAACTCACCTGAATTCTTTGATAAAGCCCTGTTCCAAAGCTTTATTAAAGTACTGACGCAACAGGGGTATATCAGCACCAACTCGGACAACGCGATTGTGTTTGATGAGAACTTCCAAAACGTTGCGCAATATGCCAACTTGGTGTTGGATGATGTCACACTACAAATGTTACAACACATCACCACTTTCAGCGATGAAGAACTGAAAGACACGCTAGACAAAGTGGCTGCTGAACAAGCGAAGAAGCGTTTGAAACGTAAGAAGAAATAATTTCTTTTTTAGATGCATAGGTATCTACCAAATGTAGGTGCCTGTGCTGTAAAAAATTAAAATCTATTTCGCATAAGAGATTTTATGTTAAATGGTAGTTTTTAAAACAATTAGAAGTATCTTTTTAGGTTTTTAAATATAAACTAATATCAATGTTATCCATCAGATTCAAGGGTTCTCAAGAATTTATGAAATTTATTATTCGAAATATAGGAACTATTGGTAGTGCTGAAATTGAATTAAACAATTTAACAGTAATTTCTGGTGAAAATAATTCAGGAAAAACAACAATATCCAAGATAGCATATGCTGTTGGGCAGGCTTCGTCATCCTTCCCTATAGATTATAAAAGGCATCAATATAATGAGTTTAGAAAACTATATGATGAAATCGCATTTAATTTAACTAGGCTATTAAGGAATTCTGAAGAAGTTAAACAATACGATTCCTATCAAAAACTTATGTCAGTATTACTAGATATTAGACGTAGTTCTGAAGTTACAGAGTTTGACCTATCAATAACAAAAGAATTAGTTATCGAAATAGAAAGCTATCTTGAAGGAAAAGATGAGGTAAGCCCTAATTATTTTAAAAGAATATATTCGATTTTAGATAAATTGCATAATCTTTATGATGAGTATAATTATAATGACCCAATAGATAAATTTATATTTAGAGCTCTAAAAAATGAGTTTATAAATGAACTTTTAAATAAAAGAAATGGGGCAAAAGAGGCTTATTTATCTCTTGAAATGGATGATTTCAAAGTATTTGAAATTACATTTAATAATAAGGAAATTTTGAGTTTTAATTCAGAACAAAATAAATTACCAATTAAAGATTCAACTTTGATTGAAGGACCATATATATTTCAATTAGCTTCTATTATTCATGATATCTCTATTAGGGATTCTATCTCTAGAAGATCCACAAAAATAAATCCTAAAATTCCATATCATGTTTTGGATTTATGCTCAAAGTTAGATGGAAGTAGAGGAATTGATAATATAAATGATAAATCAGATTGGCGTATAGAGACCAAAGATTTTTATGATGGTTCTATTGATTATAAACTAGAGACAAATAATTTTGAGTTAAATGAAAATGAATTAATTTTTAATGTAAATAACGTTTCATCAGGTATGAAATCTATCGCAATATTAGATTTACTATGCAAAGGATACTTTATTAATAGTGAGTCAATACTGATCGTGGATGAACCTGAAACCAACTTACACCCACAATGGCAAAATCTTTACGCTAAGTTTTTGATAAAGCTAGCAAATCAAGGGACTCGCATACTTGTTAACACACATAGCCCATATATGCTTGAATCATTAAAAATTTATAGTGACAAAAGTAACAAATCATTAGGTGCTAAATTTTACTTTTCACATAAATGCGAAAATATCATAAAAATTGAAGATACAAACGGCAATATTGTACCTATTATTGATGCTTTATCAGCTCCACTTTACTCATTAATGGAAGAGTTAGAAGATGTCGATAACTTCTAATGAATTAAATTTTCTTTCTGAATTAGAGAAAAAATATATATCATCTATTTCTGATATCACTGATATTTCTACAAATACTACAGGTAATAAAAAGTTTATTGAAATGAATTTCAATTCACTTCATTTCGATAAGGTTCCAGCTTTTTATTCAGATAGTTATGAAAATAAAGAATGTAGTTCTGCTGATACATTGATATATAGTTATCATAATGATTCTTTATATTTAATTGAATTTAAAGAGGGGTGGCCAAGACATAAAGATAAAACAGATTCAAATAGTGATATCCGTTTGAAATGTTATGATTCGATTTCAAAATTGTGCTTATTTTGGGTAAATATATTAGGAAAATCTAGGAGAGATTTTTTTGATTTAAAAATTAATTATTGTTTGATTACTAGACCTAAAAATGGAAATCTTCATCATAGTGCTGTAAATGCTTTAAATAGTACAAGACAAGCCTTTCAGCTAAAGATGTTAGAAAATACTCTTGTGGATCAAACAAGAATCCTAGTAACACCAAATGCAATATATAAGCTGTTATCGAGAATAACTGGTGTTAATAATATGGCTTATGTTAAGAGCGATGGTTCAAAGTTAATATCGATTAAACTCCCTTTGAGTAAATATGCATTTAACCCAAGCTTGATGGAAATTAGCAATAAAAAATTATTTTATATGCTTAATAATTAAGTGTAACTTAAATTAACATAATGCAAGTTATACGCAATAAACTTATTTTTGTTTTATAAATCAAATTGATAGATCCTGCATCAGCCCAATATTTCCACATTGGGCTTTTTCATCATTTTCCACATTCAACAGCTATTATCTCAGCTATGTTTCACATTTTTCATTAGTGCAATTAGAAAATTATTTTGACTCACGCTCTGCTAACAACGCCAAATAATCATCAAAACAATGTGGATGCTGTAATTCAAAATTCATCTGCTGCATCCGCGTAGCATAAATCTGCTTGCCTGATGACTTATCACTTTCCAAAACCAAAGCTGATAGTCCTAACTGCTGTTGAAACCATTGAATGATTTCATGTAAAGGCAATGGTCGGCTATTGGTACAAATATAAGACTTTTCAGTATGTTCCACGTGAAGCAATTGCGCTAAAAAAGCAGCCAAATCCTCAACATGAATTCGGTTCGACCAATGCAGTTTGGGATAAGATTTTGTGGTCCCCGCAAGTTTAATCATACGTGCAACTGAAGTCCCATAAATTCCTGTTGGACGTACAATCACACATTCAGAGGGATAAGCCTGTTGCCACAAAGTTTCCATATTCAATAGCACCTGCCCTTGCGCATCGCTCGGTTGGGGACTAGTGTCATCATCAACTCGCTCACCTGCACTTTCACCATAAACACGTGTGGAAGAAACCACGATCACTTTTTTTAAAGGATGGCTTTTTAAGGCATGTAGCATGGGTTCAATCGAGTCTACAAAAGTTCGCTGATACGCCTCCACCGTACTGCTCTCAGGCGAGAGTAAGATATATACGGCATCAATCGGTGCGACTTGAGACAAATCCAACTGATGAATATCTTGAATCAAATGCTCAGCCCAATCATCTGATTTCGGACTTCGGCTAATTGTGGTAATTTGGTGGCCTTGCTGAAATAACTGTTTAGCAACACGCTGAGATGTTTTACCATAACCTATAAATAAAATATGCATTTAGCACCAAATCACAGACAAAGTTGAGGGGACATGGCTGCAGTCCATCAGTTGCAGGGGGTCGGAGCTGCCTCTGCTGCACTACTTGAAAAGTTGAATCTCTTCACTACAGATGATCTGCTGTTTCATCTGCCACGAGACTATGAAGATCGTAGCACGATCATACCGATGAACCAATTAACGGTTGGGCGTAGCTACCTACTCGAAGGAACGATTCAAGGCGTGGACTTTCCGCCGGGTAAACGTAAATCGATGGCGATTGGACTGCAAGATGACTTTGGCAAAGTGACTTTGCGCTTTTACCATATTTATAAAGGCTTAACGGATCGTGCAAAGATCGGTAATCGTCTACGCATTTTTGGTGAAGTCCGTGTGGGTGCGCGTGGCTTGGAAATGTATCATCCCGAAATTCAACTTATTACAGAACATACGCCGCTTCCACAAACCCAACTGACTGCGATTTACCCCAGCACAGAAGGTCTGACTCAGCCTAAATTTCGTGAATACATCAAACAGGCTCTCGCCAAGCACAGTGATGATTTACCTGAACTACTGCCCGCAAAATTTACCAATGGCTATGCACTTAAACAGGCGTTGAACTACATCCACCACCCTCCTGTAGATGCCAATATGCTGCAATTGAGTCAAGGCTCACACCCTGCCCAGCAACGTTTGATTTTTGAAGAGTTGGTTGCGCATCAAGTCAGTCTATTAAGCCGTCGTGCCTATATCCAACAAATTGAAGCGCCACGTATTTCTGCCAGTCGTCAGTTTGCCAAACAACTGCTCAGCAGCCTACCTTTTGAAATGACCAATGCACAAAAGCGTGTCTCCAAAGAAATCGTACAAGACTTAAAACTTAAAAAACCGATGTTACGTTTGGTTCAAGGCGATGTCGGCGCAGGCAAAACCTTGGTCGCAGGAGTCGCAGCCTGCCATGCTTTAGAAGAAGGTTGGCAAGTGGCACTGATGGCACCGACTGAAATTTTGGCGGAACAACACTATCTCAATTTTAAAAAATGGTTTGAACCTTTGGGACTCAGTGTATCTTGGCTTTCAGGAAAACAAAAAGGCAAAGCCCGTGCCGCAGCCGAACAAGCCATTGTAGATGGCACAGCACATCTGGTGGTAGGTACACACGCCCTGTTTCAAGACAATGTCCGCTTTGCCAAACTTGGATTAGTAATTATTGATGAGCAGCACCGCTTCGGGGTCGATCAGCGCTTAGCCTTACGCAATAAAGGCGCGCAGAATATGACCCCACATCAATTGGTCATGACCGCAACCCCTATTCCACGGACTTTAGCCATGTCCGCCTATGGAGACTTGGACACGTCCGTGATCGATGAACTTCCACCCGGACGAACGCCAATTCAAACCGTGACCATTCCACTCGACCGCCGTGAAGAAGTACTACAGCGCATTGCCAGTAACTGTCTAGAAGGCAAACAAGCCTACTGGGTCTGCACTTTGGTTGAAGAGTCTGAAACCTTAGATGCTCAAGCCGCTGAAGCAACCTATTTAGAAATTAAAGAGCGTTTTCCCGAGCTAAACATTGGTCTTGTACATGGCAAAATGAAGGCTGATGAAAAACAAACAGTGATGCAACAGTTTAAAACCAATGAATTACAACTCTTAATTGCGACCACAGTGATTGAAGTGGGAGTCGATGTACCAAATGCCTCGATCATGGTGATTGAAAATGCGGAACGTTTAGGACTCTCTCAATTACACCAATTACGTGGCCGTGTTGGTCGAGGTGCCAAGGCTAGCTTTTGCGCTCTGTTATATAAAAGCCCGCTGTCTCAAAATGGACAAGAACGCTTACGCGTCATGCGGGAAACCAATGATGGCTTTTTAATTGCCGAAAAAGATTTGGAAATTCGTGGCCCTGGTGAATTGCTCGGTACCAAACAAACGGGTGATATGGGCTTTCGTGTGGCGAAACTAGAACGCGATGATCATTTGCTCAATCAAGCCCATTTTGTCGCAGCTCAGATTTTAAAAGACTATCCACAAAATGCTGAAGCCTTACTGAAACGCTGGCTGCCTGAAGCACCACGCTATGCCTATGTTTAGTCATCTGCTACATACTGCCAAACAGTTGCTACACAGAGCACAGCCCTGTCAGTTGTGTGGCATTGTACGCGCAGATCTACATTCGGTCTGTTTGGATTGCTGGCAACAACTCCCACTGCATCCACAGACCATTGAAAAACAAGAGCTGAGTATTCATGTGGCGGGACATTATCAATATCCTTTAGATCATCTTATTCAGCAGTTCAAATATGAACAACAACTGCATTGGCAGCCTCTACTGTCAGGCAT
Organism: Acinetobacter sp. P1332; assembly: GCF_044057475.1. Classification (NCBI taxonomy): domain Bacteria; kingdom Pseudomonadati; phylum Pseudomonadota; class Gammaproteobacteria; order Moraxellales; family Moraxellaceae; genus Acinetobacter; species Acinetobacter sp. P1332. The sequence goes on along the minus strand of NZ_CP171157.1, from coordinate 406,972 downwards.
TCTTCAGCAAATTCGCTTCCCTAAAGTGCAAGCAATTGTTCCAATGCCGATTTCGAGCCAGCGTTTAGCCGAACGTGGCTATAACCAATCAATGATCCTCGCCAAAGACTTAGCCAAGCAGCTAAATGTGCCCATTTGGCAACCTGTGATACGACTGCATCAACATTCACAAAAAGGACTCAGTCGACTGGAACGCTTAGATCAAATTCATCAACAGTTTAAAATCGATCCACAGCAACGTCAGTACGCAAAACGCTACCGGCGTGTTTTGATTTTGGATGATGTTGTGACCACAGGCAGCTCCATTCAGGCACTGACTTTACAACTTGAACAATTGGGTTGTCATAAAGTCAGCGCCGCGTGTATTGCCTATGCACTTGAATAATTAGACTACGTCAATCAGCAAATGTTCACGTACCCATGGCATGACCACCTCAGTGGTTAGCGGTGCAAGTGCAGCCTGCTGGTCATTCAAACTGACCCATTTCATTTCTGCAATTTCAGCCGCAATTTGTGGCGCTTGCTGAAGCTGAACATGGTAAACATAGCTCACCAATTTAAAATCAGGTTCATTGGCAGTGGCAGTTTCAAAACGACCAACAAACTGTTCAATCGTCGCATCACTTCCAATTTCCTCCCGAATCTCACGCAGCATGGTTTGCTCAGGTGCTTCATTGGGCTCAAGCTTACCACCCACTTGCATAAAACATGCGGTGTTCTGCTTACGCACCAACAAAAGCTGCTGCTGTTCATTCACAATAATAGCCGCAGCGACAGTAATCACCTTCATGCTTTGACATCCAACAACTCAGGATCAACCATGCCCCACTTCGGTTCAGGTGCTTGGAACTGATCCATCTGCTTTAAAATTGCTTTCACTGAATCCGATACAATCAGGCTGTCGGTAAAGCGTGCATGGGTAAAGCCTTTGTCGGTGGTCATCTTTAGGAATTTAAGTAAATCATCATAAAAGCCATTTACATTTAAAAAGGCATTCGGCTTGAGGTGAATGCCGAGCTGAGCCCACGTCCATTGTTCAAAAATTTCTTCTAAAGTCCCTGCGCCGCCAGGCATTGCAATAAATCCATCCGACAAGGCTGACATTTTCAGTTTACGCTCTTGCATGTCTTTAACGACATGTAACTCGGTCAGGCCTTGATGCGCCAGCTCACGATCCACCAGCACGTGTGGAATCACGCCAATCACTTGACCGCCTGCCTCTAAAGCACTGTCTGCCACAATACCCATTAAGCCCGAACGACCACCACCATAGACCAAGGTTTTGCCTTGTTCTGCAATGGCGTGTCCAACCTGACGTGCTGTTTCGGAAAAGATTTGATCTGAACCTAATGCGGAACCACAAAAGATCGCAATTGAATTTGTCATTTTTTACTCTGATATTTAATTGTCATGCAACTTCACTAAAATGAATGGATATTTTTTAGCAATTTAACCATTCGATCAGTGTTTTTATTGCAATCCTTGTCTAAAATACACCCATCCACTTCAACCATTACTGCGCAAAGGAGAAAGACGGCATGCTTGAAGCCTTTTACGCCACAGAGCGCGGTAGCTTAGAAGACATCACCATTAATGGCGATTTCGATCTTCAGCCCGATTTGGTCTGGCTTGACCTCATTGCTCCCTCTCAAGAAGAACAACAGTGGATTTTAGATGCATATGAACAAAATTTACCTACGCTAAAATCACTCGAAGACATTTCATCTTCAGCTCGATTCTACCGTGATGACGACGGTATTTTGCATATCAGTACGTATTTTTTAACGAAAAATAAAAACTATCAAGTCGATGGTGAGCCTGAAGAAAGCAGCGGTGCCCTTGCCACGGTACAAACTGTCGCTTTCATTTTACATAAAGAACGTCTCTTTACCCTTCGCGGGGAAAAACTGGTGGCGTTCCGTGCCTTTCGTGCGCGTGCGCGCCGCAATGACTACGAAATCGACTATAAAGATCCAACGTGGATCTTACTCGGTTTACTCGAGGCGAAGCTGGACGAGCTTGCGGATATCTTAGAAGATATCCACAAGGACTTGGAAAAGTATTCCACAGAAGTGCTGAATAACCGTCACCGTGAGATGATTCTCGACTTAGATGACATGATTACCCGTCTGGCACACTTGGAAGATATGCTTGGAAAAGCACAGCTGTGTTTGATTGACTTACGCCGTGTACTGACCTTTTTATCACGCCCGCGTGCTTTAGGTAGTCATATTTATGATGCGGATATTCGAGAGCTCAGTGAAGACGTTCGCTCACTGGTTGAGCATGATGCCTTCTTGTTCCAAAAAGTGCGATTCTTACTGGACACCACCTCAGGCTTCATTAACACCGAGCAGAATGACACGATTCGTCGCTTCTCTATCTTACCCAGTATGCTCGCTCCACCAATGCTGATTGCCAGTATTTACGGCATGAACACCGATGTGTTGCCTTTTGCCAAAGGCGGCACCAGTTTTATTGTGGTAAGCCTAATCTTAATGGCCTTCCTGATTGGCCCGCTCATTTACTTCCGCTGGAAGAAATGGATTTGAGTACACTTTAAAACACGGCTTTTCCTCATAGATTTAAGAAATGCAACATATAAAAAAAGCACCTTAGGGTGCTTTTTTTATTTAAGGGATTAACTTTAAGTCATCCTGTAAATGACAGGCTTGAATCACTTTCATCATTTTTTCAGGTATAGCTTTAAAATGTAAACTATGTGCATCGGGTGTTTGACGCAACCAACGCACCAAAACTGCCAGTGCCAATGTACTACCATGCTCAAGCTGGGCCAGATTCACCACCACAGGATAAGACTGTGACTGAATCACCTTCAAACCTTGTTGATAATAGCTTTCAGCATTGTCATATGTAATCTGACCTGAAAGCTGCATTTCCTGATTGCTAAAGTTAATCACCTTTCACCTACTTATTTTTTCTTTTCAACCGCCGCTTCTGCATCAGGTTGGAAATTTGCAATCGCTTTATCTAGGTCGCCGCCATTACGTTTAACCGTTGCCGCGAACTGATTACGGAACTGTAAACCAAGGTCTATACCCGACACATTGATATTACGGATTTTCCATTGGTTACCTTTATCCGCCAACTGGAAAGACACTGGGATTTTTTCGCCTTTGTTATTAAAGTCGATCGTCACCACAGGGTTTTTGCTATTGGTTTCTTTATACGGACGGATGGTATATGTCTGATTGCTGAACTTCGCAAATGCAGTACCGTAGTTTTCAATCAGTGTTTCACGGAAATTGTTTTCAAACTTCGCGCGTTGTGCAGCTGTACTGTATTGATTGGTTGCATAAGTCCCCATCACAATACGTGAAAACGCTTGTGAATCCACATACGGGTCTAAGTTTTGACGAACAATCGTTTTCACCGCAGCTGGGTTGTTTTGGAGTTTGGCATGATCCGCTTTTAAACGCGCAATCAAACCATCTGCCACTTTTTTAACAAAAGCAGGTGGTGCTTCACTTGGTGCTGCAAAAGCAGTACCCGCAAACATTGTAGTTAAAATGCTAGCTGTCAGTGTTTGTTTCAATAAAGTATTCACTACAATTGGTCCTCTTCAAATCATTCAACAAATGACACGTTGGCATCTGCTGTTTCAGCGGTTTCAGGTTGCTCAGTTGTTGCTGAAGCATCTTTCGATTTACCTGCACCGCCCGTAATAAATTTAGTAATTAAGTCTTCTAGGTCCATTGTGCCTTGGGTATTGCCAATGCTTTCACCACGTTTCACGTAGTTCAAACCACCCCCTGGAACAATTTTCAAGTACTTCTCACCTAGCAGACCATTGGTTGCCACCATAATATAAGCATCTTCATCAATGCTGGTGATGGACTTCATGTTCGCAATAAGTTGCTTTTCCATTTCTTTTTGTTGCGCAACATCCGCAGAGGTATAGTCGCTACTGTAACGAAGCTCTTCAAGTGCATTCTTTTCAACTTCTTTGAGTTGTGCTGCATTAAAGGTCGTTAATTTACCATCCAAAGAAAAAGAAACCGTCGCTAAACGTGTCACAGGGTCTAAGCTAATTTGATCAACTTGACCAATTTTTACCCCACTCATCGTCACTTTCGCACGTGGTTTTAAACCATTTACGTTATCGAAGGTTGCACTCATTTCATAGCGATCACTGAGATTTGATCCCACCAAGCCACTCACTCGCATCGCAATAAAGAACAAAGCGATACCGAATAAAATGACAAATATGCCGACTGCCAGCTCACTTGCACGTGATTTCATTAAACACCTCCAAACATGACCGCAGTCAACACAAAATCAAAACCTAAAACACAGAGCGATGAATACACCACAGTGCGTGTGGTTGATGTCGCAATACCTTCAGATGTCGGTTCACAGGCATAGCCTTGATACACCGCAATCCATGTACAAATTAAAGCAAAAACAAAACTTTTAATGATGGTGCCATTCAGGACATCTTTATAGAACTCTACGCTACTTTGAATGCCACTCCAGTAAGAGCCTTCATCTGCACCTAAGAAGTCTACACCCACCATTTTACCGCCCATAATCCCCACCGCAGCGAAGATGACAGACAACATCGGCAAACTAAAAATACCGGCCCAAAGTCGTGGTGAAATCACACGTTTAAGTGGATCAACCCCGATCATTTCCATACTGGACAACTGCTCTGTGGCTTTCATTAAGCCAATCTCAGCCGTTAAGGCAGAACCCGCACGACCTGCAAACAGCAATGCTGCAACCACAGGAGCCAACTCACGAAGTAAGGTCAAAGCAACTGCTGTACCCAGCATCGCTTCACTACCAAAGGTCACCAAGATGCTATACATCTGTAACCCCAGTACCGCACCAATAAATAGCCCTGACACCACAATAATGAGCAGCGATAACACCCCAACACGGTACATTTGGTAAACAAATAACCGAACACCTAAAGCAGTGGGCATCGAAAATAAAATTTGTAATAACATCAGGCTGGCAACACCAATGCCGCGAACCCGTTCAATCACGCGTCGACCTAAGAGTGCTATCGCATTCATGCTTGCACCTCAGTATTTAGATATGCCTTATGGCTAAATTGATAATCGACAGGCCCTTCAACTGCACCTGTTAAAAACTGTTTAACAAACGGAGAGGCATTCGCCTGTAACTGTTCAGGCGTGCCTTCACCTTGTACCTTACCTTCAGCAACAACATAGATATAGTCTGCGATCGATAAGGTTTCAGCCACGTCATGCGAGACAATAATTGTTGTTAAATCAAGAGCTTCTCGCAATGATCGAATCAGACGTGTGAGTACACCCTTCACAATTGGATCTTGTCCTGCAAATGGCTCATCGTACATGATCAGCTCAGGATCTAGCGCAATTGCACGTGCCAAAGCCACACGACGGTTCATCCCGCCTGAGAGCTCAGAAGGCATCATCTGTTCTGCGCCACGTAAACCGACAGATTCTAGTTTTAAAGATATAATTTCTGACAGTAAATGCTCAGGCAGCTTGGTATGTGCTCTTATCGGAAAGGCCACATTTTCATAAACCGACATATCGGTAAACAATGCGCCACTTTGAAAAAGCATACCCATACGCGCACGCGCAGCGAATAACTCTTTGCGTGACATTTTCGCAATATTTTGCCCATCAAAAAGCACTTCACCTTGGTCAGGCGTCAATTGACCGCCAATTAAACGTAGTAAAGTGGTTTTACCTGTACCCGATGGTCCCATAATGCCCGTAATTTGACCCTGTCGAATTTTTAAATTGACCTGATCATAAATGACACGTTCCCCTCGCTTAAAGCTCAGGTCTTTGACCTCAATGAGGGCTTGAGCAGTCAGAGGCGCTTGATTATTCATAGCTGTGCGTTTTCCTGCATTTTTTCAGCATGCATACTATAAAGGATTAAAAAACGATATGTTAGCGTATTCCGTGTCTAATTTTGTGCACGAATTGATTTCAGTTGGTTGTATTTATATTTATTTGAACGGCGAAAACAAGCTACATAAGATGAATTGCTTCATCCATAACGACTATAGACAAAGAAAAGAATGTTGCAAATCAGCAAAAAGAGTCCGAGATAATGTGCCATATTGACCTCTTTCACGTCAGAGAGTGTGGCGATTGATTCAACCTCATTATTGTGCATCATTATTATCAATACAATTAAAATATGACTCAGTATACATTTTAATTTATTTTTTTACAGCCGTAGACAAAAAAAACCAGTGTTTCCACTGGTTTTTTTATTCATTCAGAATTAGTCGTTAAACTTACGACGTGGGCGGTCAAAACCACCTTCAGTACGTGGACGATCTGAATTAAATTCACGCTTAGGACGGTCTTCGCCACCAAAAGTACGCTTAGGACGGTCTTCACCACCGAAAGTGCGTTTTGGACGGTCATCACTAAAAGAACGTTGTGGACGGTCGCCAAAACCACCTTCACGACGTGGCGCTGGACGATCACCAAAATCACGTTTTGGACGGTCACCAAAAGAACCTTCACGACGTGGTTTGTAGTCTACACGGTTACCGCGGTTGTCATCATTCGAGTCAAAACGTGGCTTATCGTTGAAACCGCCTTCGCGACGTGGACGATCATTATTAAACTCACGCTTTGGACGGTCATCAAACGAACGTTGTGGACGATCACCGAAACCACCTTCACGACGTGGCGCTGGACGATCACCAAAATCACGTTTTGGACGGTCATCAAAAGAACGTTGTGGACGATCACCGAAACCGCCTTCACGACGTGGACGATCATTATTAAACTCACGACGTGGACGATCTTCACCACCAAATGCTGGACGATCACCACGAGGTTTGTCATCGTAGCTACGACGTGGACGGTCATCACCACCTTCACGACGTTTAAAGTTAGACTCACCTTCGAAACGAGCACGACCGCCGCCATCACGACCACCGAAACCACCACGACCACGACCGCCGCCATCACGACCACGACCGCCGCCATCACGACTACCGCGTGCAGGAGGTGGAGATGGCTCAAGACCTTCAATTTCAGATACATTCAAACGTGCATCTAAGAAATCTTCTAAAGCACGGATTTTACCGCGTTCACGGTAAGTTGCTAAAGTGATTGCTTTACCAGTACGACCCGCACGACCTGTACGACCAATACGGTGTACATAGTCTTCGTTCTTCATTGGAAGACCGAAGTTGATTACGTGTGAAATAGTTGGTACGTCAAGACCACGTGCAGCAACGTCAGTTGCAACTAAGATTTTTGCACGACCTTCACGGATGCTACGTAAACGACGGTTACGAACAGTTTGTGGCATAGCACCATGAAGTGCTACAACTGATAAACCTGCTTCAGCCAATTCTTCAGCCAACATATCGGTGTCTTCTTGAGTAGAAGCGAATACAACAGCTTGATCTACGTCTTCAGCACTTAACCAATGCGTTAGTAATTTTTTCTTGTGCTCAAAGCCATCAGTCCAGTGTAAAGTCTGAGTGATGTCAGTATTCGTAGAGTGACCAGTTTCGATTGCAATACGTTGTGGATCATTCATCATGCGTTCAGCAAGTGTAATGATACGACCAGCAAATGTTGCAGAGAACATTAAAGTCTGTTTACGGTTTGCAGCAAGATCGCTAATTGCTTCTAAGTCTTCAGAGAAACCTAGATCAAGCATACGGTCTGCTTCGTCAACAATAAGCGCATCAACTTGGTCTAATTTAATTTGACGACGGTTTACAAGGTCAAGTAAACGACCTGGAGTCGCAACAACAACCTGTGCACCTTTTAACTGTTGAATTTGTTTACCAAAAGGCATACCACCCATGATTGCTGCAATACGTGCACCTTTCATGTGACGGACAAAACCAATCGCGTCTTGGCTTACTTGCTGCGCTAACTCACGAGTTGGGCAAAGAACCAAAATATTTGGTTGAGTAATTGCTTTCATACGTTCTTTGAACGGAACGAAAGTCTCTTGGGCTGCAAGTGCGTTTAACGTTGGAAGTAAGAACGCTGCAGTTTTACCTGAACCTGTTTGGCTAGATACTAAAAGGTCTTTACCTTCTAAAGCTGCAGGAATCGATTGTTCCTGTACAGGCGTAGGAGCAGTAAAACCTAAGCTTTGTAAAGCTTGTTGTAACGATTCATGTAAAGGAAAATCAGCAAAAGTTTTGCTCATAGAGTATTTCACCCGAAAAATGGGTGCTCCATTAAATATATGGTCTGATGGACATCGGCAAAAAGCGGCACAGCAATAATCGCTGAAAATATAGAATCAGCGGCGATCCGAGAACGACGATGCGTATAACGCACATTTGATTACAGCCGCAACCTGAAGGAATCGCTTAAGCGATTGGGTGGGGCGCGAAATAATGTCCTCTCTTTGGACCGGACGCGCATACACAATGATAGAAGAGAATGTTCAGGTAATGAACGAAATTTAGTGCGTGGGCGGAGTATAGCAGGATATTTTTAAAAGTCACCTTTTTTCGTGAAATTGATACAATATTTTCCTCAAAGATTGAATAAATGCAGGTTTTCACTTTAATTTTTTTGACCATCTAGAAAAATATTGAATAGCATTCTACGTTCTATCCCTCAACTATCAGCCATAAAACGCAATTAATTGTACTAGCTCTCTAATGTTGCCGTGATTTGACTGGTATCTGTGACCTGTAATGAACATTACACACAGCAAGCTTAAATAGGTGTCTATACGCTGGCTAATTTTAACCCACTTTATTTCTGAGATAGAGCTATCTTCATTAAGAGGTGATCAGAATCTGGCACAGCCTATGTTTTACAATCTATAGAGGTCAAAGCCATAAAGTAAATCACCACAAAGGTCTTTACTTTTTTCATCCTTATCAAAGAAAAAGCCCTCTTATGAGTAATGCCAGTCAGTTAAGAAATTGACTGGCATTTTCTTGGGTACTTTTGAGGCTTTATTTTGACGACTCTAGGGCATTGCCTTGATCTTCTTTCAGGCAAAACAAACATTTTAGACTGTTCCAGCAAACGCTCTAAATGCTTGGGCAAATTCCCTGCCGATTCCAGCGGAGTATGCCTTAATATATTGATAATGCTGATTGAAGCAATATGGAAACTGATACGCAAAGGGCTGACTTTCGCCCGTTGAGCCATAAATTTCATTTGCCTTCTAAGAATATTATAAGCAATCAATACACCCCATAATTCCTGATACACCAATTCAGGCTGCTTGCTTCTTAAATGCATCCCATCTTGCAGGTCGCTCTTGATTTCACGGTAGCACATCTCGATTTCCCAGCGCTGAGCATACAGCGTACTGACGTCTTCCAGAGGATAAGCCTTTGAATCTAATAATGATGTAACGTATCGTCTAACCCTTCCAGACTGTTCAGTTTCAATCAGGCGGGCTTCCCAATAGTCACCTAAATCCGGATTCAGTTTCTTCGCTCTTGGAGAAACAGGCATTCTGATTTGAAAGTCATGCGCTGAGTTTTTCCTGATAATTTCATAGCGCAGATTGTCTTTAGCCCGCATAAGCCAATGGCAGTTTTCCCGAGACTGCCACCCTGATAAGAAATCAGCAGAGAAGTAGGCCCGGTCAAATAAAGTCAGGCTATTTGCAGGCACTTTCAATTTCTTCGCTAAAGTCAGCTCGCCTTGATCCATACTTCCAATCCCGGCATCAATCACTTCATGAGTATTGGTGTTGATCAGGCAAACCGCTCTGGCTTGCGGCCAAGGTGCTGCTATCGTTTTGCCTTTGGAAGAACCGAAGTGCCTGAAGTTCTCATCTGTGTGGGGCATGGACCAGATGGCTCCATCTACAGCGCAGATGCTTAGGCCATGAAAGGCGGAATATTGCGGCTGAGAATCTTCAAACCATGTCTGACTCAGTGTATTGAACAGGACATTTAAAGGCTCCAGACCCAAGCGCTGTCTGGCCTGCACTGATGCGCTTGGGGCGCAGCTTTCAGCCGTGCCAAAAACCAGCTGCAGCTGCTGAACAACATACCAGATGGGCTGGTCGCGGAACAATGCAAGTCCAATAACTAGCCATACAGCATGCTCTGCGGGGAGTTTTCTTTTTCTGACCGATGCTTTCCCGGTCCGTTTTAAACAGTCTTCAATCCAGTTTAAATCAATTAATTCGCTAAAATTAGAAAGTGAAGGAGCTGTCTGCTGAAATGCTGAACTTAAATTCTGAGAAAAAGTCATAAAAAAATGAGCGTATCTGGATACGCTCATTTTTACCGCATTTCAGCTATTTTGTCTTAACTGATCAGCATTACCTCTTATGAGGGCTTTTTCAATGTCTTAAAACACGATCTGCATGTTATTACTTAGCAGCTTCACCCCAAGCAGGTACAACTGCTTTCATCAGAGGTTTCAACATTTTCATAGAACATGCCAGTACTTGGCCATTTTCCATAGATTCGCTACCACCACGTGCATCAACCACTGTACCGCCCGCTTCTTTCACGATCAACTCACCAGCTGCGATATCCCAAGGCTTTAAACCGAGTTCGAAGTACGCGTCGAAACGACCTGCTGCAACATACGCCAAATCTAATGCTGCAGAACCTGTACGACGGTATTGCGCGCCAGCTTCAGTCACATTTAACAACGAATCAAAATGATTTTTTGCATAAGAAATCACTTCGCCATTACGTTTTGCACGGTAAGCATGACCCACAGACATGAATGTATTTTCAAGACTGTCTTTCACATTTACACGAATACGGCGTTGGTTCATCATGGCACCACGACCACGACTTGCAGAGAACAACTCATCTTTCACAGGGTCGTAAATTACGCCATGTTGAGTAATGCCTTTATGTTGAACTGCAATAGAGATACAGAAGTGAGGAACACCGTTAATGAAGTTTAGCGTGCCATCAAGTGGGTCGATGATCCAACACCAATCTGCGTCGTGACCTTTACCTTCTTGAAAACCAAACTCTTCACCAAGGAAGCTGTGATTTTTATAGCTTTTACGTAGGGTATCGATAGCCAATTGTTCCAAATAACGGTCTACACGCGTTACAGGACCATCAATTCCTTTTTCTTCGACTTGTAGATCGAGCTTATGACGATTTTGATGCGCTTTTAAAAGCTCTTGACCGACTAATTGAGCCGCACGCGCAGCCATCACCACCATAGGTTCCATTGAACACCCACTACAATTTGAAGATATTGATAAAGAATAATGCATAAAAGCCCGCGCATCTTATCAAAGATCGGGGCTTTTAGGGAAAAAATGTTTCTAAAATTTAAAAACGGTGCTTAAACCATATGTACAAGTTTCGACCAGGCTTGGCGCACTGAGCTTTCAATGCCTTCTGCATCTAGTCCTGCCTGATGCAACATTTGCGCATGAGTCGCTTGATGCATGAATGTATCCGCTAAACCGAGATTTAACATTGGTTTTACGATTTGAGCCTGTGCCAAATATTCATTGACTGCACTGCCCGCACCCGCCATCACCGCATGTTCTTCAACCGTAACAAATAAAGCCGTTGATGGTGCTAAAGTCGCTATCATCTTTTCATCAAGCGGTTTAACAAAGCGCATATTCACCACACGAACCGCCAAATCTTGTTCAGCTAATTTCTGTGCTGCCTCTACTGCGGCCTGAACACGACTACCAAAAGCGAGAATGCTAATAACGTCGTCTTGGGCATCATTAAAGCTCGCTACAATTTCAGCCTGACCAATTTCCATCGGGGTCATCTGTTGTTGAATCTCAACACCCAAACCATTGCCACGCGGGTAACGCACTGCGGCAGGGCCATTGTATAAATAAGCGGTATGCAACATTTGACGACATTCATTTTCGTCTTTAGGTGCCATAATCACCAAATTTGGTACGGTACGCATAAAGGCATAGTCATAGGCCCCAGCATGAGTCGGGCCATCTTCACCCACTAAACCTGCACGGTCGATACCAAAGGTAACATCTAGATTTTGCAGGGCCACATCATGAATCAATTGATCATAGCCGCGCTGCAAGAAGGTCGAGTAAATGGCAACCACAGGTTTTAAGCCTTCGCATGCCATACCCGCCGCCAAAGTTACAGCATGCTGTTCTGCAATCGCGACATCAAAAAAGCGCTGTGGATACTGTTTGGCAAAACCCACCATACCTGAGCCTTCGCACATGGCAGGGGTAATCGCCAGTAAGCGCTCATCTTGCGCGGCTTCATCACATAACCATTGACCAAAGACATCTGAATATTTAGGCGCTGCTTGTGGAGTAGACTTGGCATTTATTTTTGTTATCGCGTGATATTTGATTTGGTCAGCTTCAGCAGGGGCGAAACCTTTGCCTTTTTTGGTATAGACATGAATTAAACGCGGCCCTTTACGTTTTTTTAATGCGGTAAAGACTTGTGTCAGCTGTTCGACATCGTGCCCATCGAAAGGCCCAAAGTAATCAAAACCTATCGCTTTAAAGACGTTGTCGGCCGCATCTGTCGCTGCACTGTGTAAGCGTGAGTTATAGATCCATTCAGGATGTGGCTGTACATAAGCTTCGCCATCCGCTGAAATATTAATGGACTGACCACTTTCCCAAATCGAAGCCAAATGTTTAGCAAAACCACCTGTGCTGCATGAAATCGACATATCATTGTCATTCAACACCACCATCAGGTCCGCATCATGTGCGACTGCATCGTTCATGGCTTCAAAGGCCATACCTGCTGTCATCGCCCCATCGCCAATGATTGCGACCACTTCACATGGATTGTTTTGATAACGACGTGCCAGCGCCATACCTAGACCTGCTGAAATCGCAGTCGAAGAATGTCCGACTCCAAAGGTATCAAATACCGATTCATCACGCGCAGGAAAGGCAGCCAAACCATCTTTAGCACGAATAGTCGTGAGCTGTTCACGGCGGCCCGTCAAGGCTTTATGCGGATAAGCTTGATGACCGACATCCCAAATTAAGCGGTCATTCGGTGTGTTAAAGCAATAATGTAATGCCACGGTGAGCTCGACTACACCGAGGTTTGCACCAAAGTGTCCCCCACTTTGTCCTGCGGCATACAGAATAAATTGACGTAGCTCGTCTGCCACTTGTGCTAATTGACTTTGCTCAAGCGAGCGAAGTTGTTGAGGATGATCAATCGTATCCAACAACGGTGTTACAGGGCGATGAGCTGGTATTTCTGTATACAACATAATATGGCAAAGCCTTCTAAAGCCTGGCAAATCTAGCTAGGTCAAATGGGTAATTCGATCATATCGTCGAATGCTATCACCTTCAATCAGCCATATTTCTAGCGATGCAGTTTTGAGCAGTGCTCTCACTGGGTGTTCGTTTAGTGCAGGTGATTATCCTGAATAATCTTACTATTTATCAACTATTATCGTTCGCTTTATACAAAAAAGAAAATCTTCTGCATAAATTCGTGGATGCAATTCTACCAATGTCGATGCATTACGCTATACTTTAGCCAATTTCTGAACTATTTACAGGTTTAGCTGTGCCTATTGAATTTGTTGCCACATCCCGTTTACCGACTGCTTTTGGTGAGTTTAACATCACCGTATTTCAAGATCCTAAGACCGGTGAAGAACATGTTGCACTCTCAAAAGGTTTGGATCAGCCGATCACAGAACCCGTTTTAGTCCGTGTTCATTCCGAATGTCTCACGGGCGATGCCTTTGCGTCCTTGAAGTGTGACTGTGGCCCACAATTGCAAGCCACGCAAAAACTGATCAATGAAGCTGGGCAAGGCGTGATTCTGTATTTGCGCCAAGAAGGTCGTGGCATTGGGCTGACCAATAAAATTCGTGCTTATGCGCTACAAGATCAAGGGCATGACACGGTCGATGCCAACTTAATGCTCAACCTCCCTGCCGATGCACGTCGTTATGACATGGTCAGCATTATGTTGGATCATTTAAATATTCAACAAGTCCGTTTGATTACCAACAATCCATTGAAGATTGCAGCATTGCAAGAGCAAGGGATCAATGTGGTAGATCGTGTGCCTTTGACGGTCGGTTTAAATCCTTTCAATGAAGAATATTTAAAAACCAAACATGAACGCATGGCACATTTGTACAAGAAAGATGATTTTTGAAATTTAATCATTTGCTCTAAGCCTACTTGAAAAGGCCGGTTTAGAGCGCTTCAGTCAGATTAGATGGTCATGGAGAAAATACGACTCTCAGGTCGACGGCGTTTTAAATGCAAATCGAACGCCATACAAATGTTGCGTACAAAGGCTTTGCCCTGCTCAGTTACTCGTAAGCTCTGTGGCCCAATCTTCAATAAACCATCATCCTGCATTTCTTCCAGTTGTCCCAATACCTCTGCCAATTCCGGAAATTGCATATCTGGTTCTGTCCATGACGTCTGAAAGCTACACATCAAATTTAAAATGTGCCGACGAATCATCAGATCTTCAGCACTCAAAATATGCCCGCGATAGACAGGAAGTTCATTGTTTTCCAGTCGCGCATAATAATCTTCGAGTTTTTTTTCATTTTGCGCAAAGCTATACCAACTGTCGCTGATGGATGAGATACCTAAACCAATCATCACTTGGGTTTTAGACGCGGTGTAACCCATAAAATTGCGATGCAGAGTGCCTGCCTGAAATGATTGGTACATCCCATCACTTTCCAAAGCAAAATGATCCATACCAATTTCATGATAACCCTGTGCCAGTAATTTATTTTTTCCTTCCTCATAGCACTGCCGTTTTATTTCATCTTTCGGCACATCATGGTCTTTAAAACCACGTTGCCCATTGCCCTTGATCCAAGGCACATGCGCATAACTATAAAAAGCCAAACGGTCTGGACGTAAACGCTTGGTTTGATCAATGGTATTGAGGACATCATCTAGGTTTTGAAAAGGTAAACCAAAGACCAAATCATGTGAAATTGAGCTATAGCCTATTTCACGCGCCCACTGCGTCACTTGTTCGACATGTTCAAAAGGCTGTATCCGATGAATGGCTTTTTGTACGGTTTCATTATAATCCTGCACCCCATAACTAACACGGCGAAAGCCCAAGTCATACAAGGCTTGCAAATGCTCGCGTGTAGTATTATTCGGATGCCCTTCAAAACTAAACTCATGCTGCTCGGCAATCTCTGCTTGCGCGAGGATACCTTCAATCAGTTGAGTTAAATGCGCTGGAGAAAAGAAAGTGGGCGTTCCGCCACCCAAATGAATTTCTTTAATGCACGGCTTCTCTTCAAGCAAGTCACAATAAAGAGACCATTCTTTTAAAACCGCCTGAATATAAGGCTGCTCCATCTCATGTTTTTTGGTCACCCGTTTGTGGCAACCACAAAAAGTACAGAGACTTTCGCAAAAAGGCAGATGAATATACAAACTTATGCCTTCAGTCGAATTCGATTCAGCAAACGATGTTTTCAGCGTCTGTTTCCATTGCTCTAAAGAAAACTGCGCCTCGTCCCAATACGGCACCGTTGGATAACTGGTATAACGTGGACCAGGAACATTGTATTTTTGAATCAATGAATCGCGCATATTTACCATCAGCTCTTCCGCACTCAGAAGATGCAGCCTATTCTGCATCGCCAAACTCAGGTCTGTACTGTGGTTATTCTGCTGAGCTTAGAATCAGAATTCAACCTAGCGAATTGGTCAGGTTATTTTGCACATAGCAGCATTTTCATTTTTAACTTGCTTCACGACATCGAATGCTGCAGTAGGACTCTTCGGAAAATATTCTTAATCTTTTTGCTGTTTTATGTTTTGATGTAGGCAGTTTTCATCTTTTCCCATGAGGCTTTTCATGCAGCACCCAACGTCTGCGGATATCCAACGCGTTCGCGAATTTCTCCTCGACTTACAGGCTCGTATTTGTGCCGCACTTGAACAACAAGAACGTGCTGGTGGCGGGACTGCGCAGTTTGAAATAGATGATTGGGAGCGTCCTGAAGGCGGTGGGGGGCGTTCACGCGTACTGCAAAATGGCACGGTGATCGAAAAAGGTGGAGTGATGTTCTCACACATCAACATTTCTAAACTCCCTGCTTCAGCGACTGAACGCCATCCGCAAATTGCAGGCGCCAAAGCACAGGCCATGGGTGTTTCTTTGGTGATTCATCCAAAAAATCCAAATGTCCCGACTTCACATGCCAATGTGCGCTTATTCGTGGCTGAAAAAGAAGGTCAAGATCCAATTTGGTGGTTTGGAGGGGGCTTCGATCTCACTCCATTTTACCCAAATGATGAAGATGTGCTGTCATGGCATCAGACAGCGCATGACTTATGTGCGCCCTTTGGCGCTGAAGTCTATGCCGAACATAAACAATGGTGTGATGACTATTTCTATTTAAAACACCGTGATGAACAACGTGGCGTCGGCGGACTGTTCTTTGATGATCTCAATCAATGGGACTTTGAAACCTGTTTCCAATATATCCAAGCCGTCGGCAATGGCTATCTGAATGCCATTCTTCCGATTTTCCAGCATAACCAAGACAAGCCTTATAGCGAGGCGCAACGCGACTTTCAAATCTATCGTCGTGGTCGTTATGTCGAATATAACTTGGTCTATGACCGCGGCACGCTCTTTGGTTTACAAACAGGTGGCCGGATTGAGTCGATTTTAGTGAGCTTGCCGAATTTGGCGGGTTGGTCATATCGACCTGAATGGGAGGCCGATTCTGCCGAGAAAAAATTGACCGACTTTTACCTGAAACCCCAAGATTGGCTCAAGCTACTCAAATAGACACACAGGCTTACAATTCTATATCCCCCACGCATGCCCTTTTCACTAGATTAGGGCAGCCTATCCATTAAATTTTATATATTTCCCGATCAATTCCCCGTAGAATAGCTACTACACAAAGCGTCATTTCTTTGCATTTATTAAAGCATTGTCACAGGTTTAAAACAGCAATTGGGTTCTTTTAAGTTCGCAAAAACCGTAAGCTAAATTAAGTCATTTTCAATGTATTCATTTTAATGACATCAACATTTAGTATCCTCCTTTGCTGTTCTCTCTGAGGTCCCAAACATGTTCGCAAAAAGAGTTAGCTCGACCACTATGGTTCTTTTCTGCTTTGCTATTGTGTTGCTAAGCTCGATCAGTACCACAATTTTTTCTGAAAGTGCGTTTAATGACAATGCATCCATCAGCATCACCGTATTTGCAGGTATCGGCTTAACCCTGACCGCAGCAAAATTATTGTTTGATGTGATTCACAGTATCTGCAATCCATAATCGCCTTTCTTTTCACTGTTGATAAAAAACCACTGAATGCTTTAGCCTGCGTGTAATTTGCCGTATATTGAACAGCATTTCTCACATGGATTTGGTGCGATGAGCAAACAATTCGCTGTCATTGGCAACCCGATTGAGCAGTCTCGCTCACCTGAACTTCACCATGCGTTTGCACAAAAAATGGGGCTCGACCTCAACTATAGTAAACGTCTTGCACCACTCGATGGCTTCCTCGCCAACATCCAAGAATTCTTCTCACAGGGTGGCATGGGTCTTAATGTCACTGTCCCATTTAAAGAACAAGCCTTTGCAGCCTGCGCAGTCCTCACTGAACGCGCTAAAATCGCAAAAGCAGTCAATACGCTGTGGATGATCGATGGTCAATTACATGGTGACAACACCGATGGACAAGGCTTAGTCGATGCCATTCGCGCGTTGGACTGGAACTTAGACCAGACAGATGCACTGATCATCGGTGCAGGTGGTGCAACTCGTGGCGTAATTTATCCACTGGTCCAAGCAGGGGTGAAAAAAATTGTGATTGCCAATCGTACCCTTGCCCGTGCTGAGCAACTGGTTGCTGACTTAAAAACAGCTGTACCGCAAGCCGAATTGCAAGCCATCGGCTTAGATGCGCTCGAAGGTCAGTTTGACTTGGTGATTAACGCAACCTCTGCCAGCCTAAGCGGCGATGCCCTCGTTCTGCCAGAAACACTCCAGTTTCAACATGCCTATGAAATGGCCTATGGCAAACCCTCAACCTTTTTAGATCAAGCCAAAGCTCGCGGCGTACCCACCTCAGAAGGCTATGGCATGCTGGTTGGTCAGGCGATTGAATCTTTTTCGATTTGGAATGGCATCAAACCCAACCTGAAAGATTTTTTATAAGCACAAATAAAAAAGAACCTCCGCAGAGGTTCTTTTTTTCAGATTAGTTCATGTGTTTCTGTACGGCTTTATAGGTCTCGTAATAGGTCGAATCGCTAAAGAAGTCGTCATGTTCAAGCTTCAAACCTTGCAACGATTTTTCTGTCAATTGACCCTTTAAGTCATCTGCAAATGCTTTAGCAAAGACTTGTGCAGACTGAGTCAAATATGCAGTTTGCTCTTGGTCAATTTCATAGGTATCGGTAAATTTGTCTTGATAGACCTGAGCAAAGACCGCTTGCTTGGTTTTGTATTTCTTCGCCAAATTTTTCCAGTGCTGGTTTTCTTTTGCATCTTCCAACGCATCATCAACTATATTCGCTACAGATTTGCCCAGCGCATCAAAATCTTGCACCTGCTCTAAGGCATGTTTTTGACGTAGTTTCTGCAAACGTTTAAGTGCTGCACCCTTTGGTTCCTCAATATCGAGGAACTCATAAGCATAGACTTCTGAAATTTCATTGATAGTCGCTGAGCTATAGTAACGAATATACTCTGGACGCTGAGCGGCAAATACCAAAGCAAATACCGTTTGGTACGCTTTGACTTCAGAATGGTAACGTGCATAACTTTTCCGTGCAACCTGCTGGTAATAATCTGAAATAGCTTTAGGTAATTCTGTTGTGCTTGATGATGCGCTCTCTACACTTGATGAATCTGTACCTAACGGGCCTAGTATGCCTTTCACTACATTTTCCAGCAGTGAACCTTTAGACACTTCCTCAATCGATTTGGCATTTCTTAACGCTTGACGGTCAATGGCGGTCGCACTGCCATAGTTAAACACCTGATTGGTGCTCTTAATTTGTAGCTTACCAATTTGCTCATCGCTAATCACAATGTTGTAATCCATGTTTTGCGCACGACCTTTTTGGTCGAGTCCAACATCCATCACAAACGGTGAACGCTCGCTACCCAGCTGTGCCATGATCGGTGTAATTTCAGCCTGATGTTTTTGCCAAAGTTGTTTAAAGCTTTGTGCGTCTACCAGTTGCTCTGTTTGATACGCGCTAAAGAGTGGTTTCAACTCTTCCAAAACATTGGTCGCTGCTTGTCCAAAAGTCTCTTCATCTACAGATTGATTGGTTACTTTAGGTGCAAGTACATCAATATCTTGATAATCACGGCATGCGGTCACTTTACCAATAGGAATGTTCTTGCTGTTGATGAGCGCATCGCAAGCTTCTTCAGATAGCGTATTCGGTGCTGCAGAAGCAGACACTTCTGTTGTTGTCTCATCAGCATCTTCTGTCGCGGCCTGCGCATAAGCCACATCTGCTGCTGCATCAACCGTAGCATCGGCAGCGGCATCTACAACAATGTCTTGTTCTTCGCTCTGCCCATAACCACTCAAGTTCTGCATTTTTTGATTCACCAAATGACTGACACGTTCGAGTGAATCATAGGCCGGGTCTTCACTTGCGCTACTTGCAGCACTCTCTGCTTCTTTCGCCGCCTGCATTGTTTCATCCGCTGCACTTGGTATTTTTGCGGCATCTTCAATCAGACTCTCAGCATCAAAAGCTTGTATCTGCTGGGTATAATGCAGTTTATTGACGTATTCAAATAAGCCCAATTGTACTTGTGCTGGTTCTAAGTCACCCATATAGCGAATTTTTTTGCTTAGCCCTGCTTCTTTTTCTGACTTGCTTAAATCAACACTATGCACCTGATTTGACTCTGCCAAAGCATATGGCAGTGCATTCATCTGCTTTAAGTATTCAGCAAACTTTTTAAAATCAATATGACCGAATGCTTCTTTATGCTTAGAAAAGTCAATGTAGGCAAAGCGATCCTGACTTTCACGATTCACCATGAACGGCATAAAGGCAAAGTAGTTGGTATAAAATTTATAATCATTAAAATCAACCACCATCGGCAACTGTGCTTGCACTTGTAAGGTTGGTTTTTGATAGCTTAACTGCAAAGTCAATGCCGCCAATTTTTGACGGAAATGCACAGAGCCCTTATAACTAAACTGTAAGTCATTGAGTAAATTTACCAAAGATTCTGCGATTTGAACCTTAGCAGAACGTGATTCACCACCGCCATACAACGATGCATACGGATTTTGTTCACGCGCAAGTGCATCATATAGGGCTTGTTTTTCTTTGGCAGTAAAGGAAATCTTTTGATTTTTTAATAGTTGATCTAATTGTTTTTTCAGCTCTGGATCTAAGTTCGTCCCATTTGACTGAGTATTCGACTTAGAATTTGGCTTGGACTCATTAAAATTAAAGTCAGATTGAATAGAGAACTGACCTTTAAAATCATAGCTGGAATTTTCAAACATGGCATTAAGACCATGCGTGGCTTGTTGCCCGAGCTGTTGATCTGTAGAGGCATTGGATTTAATGACATGCTGAGTACACCCACTGATACTCAAACCCAATAAACAAAGTGTTATATATTTTAAGCGCATAATACTTGCTGAAAACCTGAGTTAATTATAGTTTATTAAAAAAGTACATGATCAAAAGACCACCGAGTCAGTGTAACAGAACTGTCTTTTTAGATTGATGATTTTATCTACCAATTCGCCTTTCTGACATTTTCTCAAGTCGGATCTATCAATGTATTTTGATACGATGTATGAATAATGAAATGATCGATTTAAATAATCCAATACTACTTCTAAATTAGGATTACACACATGCCTGCATATAAAGCTCCCTTACATGATATTCGCTTCTTAATGAATGAAGTGCTGGACTATCCTGCACATTATCAAACCCTATCGAATGGTGAAGCTGCCGATGCTGATACGGTAGATATGATCTTAGAAGGCGCAGCAGATTTTTGTGAAAATATTTTATCTCCTTTAAACCAATCGGGCGATGAAGAAGGTTGTACCTTCGACAATGGTGAAGTGAAAACACCAAAAGGCTTCAAAGACGCTTATGACCAGTTTGTCCAAGGTGGCTGGCAAGGTTTGTCTTTCCCTGAAGAATTTGGCGGTCAGAACCTGCCTCAATCTTTAAATCTGATTAAATCGGAAATGATGGGCACCGCAAACTGGTCTTTCCAAATGTACCCAGGTTTAAGCATCGGCTGTATGAACACCATTTTACAGTTTGGTACAGACGAACAGAAAAATCTGTATATGCCGAACTTAGTGGCAGGTACATGGTCTGGTACCATGTGTTTAACTGAACCTCAGTGTGGCACCGACTTAGGCCAAGTAAAGACCAAAGCAGAATTAAATGCCGATGGCACTTATAACATCTCAGGCACCAAAATCTTCATCTCTGCAGGTGAGCAAGATTTAACTGAAAACATCATTCACATCGTACTTGCTCGTCTTCCAGATGCACCTGCAGGCACCAAAGGCATTTCACTGTTCATTGTGCCTAAATTCTTGGTCAATGCAGACAGTAGCCTTGGTGAACGTAACCCTGTGACCTGTGGTTCAATTGAACATAAGATGGGGATTCGTGCTTCTGCAACCGCAGTGTTGAACTTTGATAATGCTGTCGGTTACTTGATTGGTGAGCCAAACAAAGGCTTACATGCCATGTTTACCTTTATGAATACTGCACGTATTGGTACAGCAATTCAAGGTATTGCACATGCTGAGCTTTCTTTCCAAGGTGCACTTCCATATGCCAAAGAACGTATGTCGATGCGTGCACTTTCTGGCAAGAAAGACCCTGAAAAAGTGGCGGATGCCATTATTCATCACGCTGACGTTCGCCGTATGTTGCTAACACAAAAAGCGATTGCTGAAGGCGGTCGTTCAATGATTTATTATGCAGCGCAAATTGCCGACAAAATGGCAGATGCACTTGAGCGTGGCGATACTGCTGCATTTGAAGCACATGATGATCACTTAGGTTTCTATACCCCAATTTTAAAAGGCTTCTTAACTGAATTGGGCTTGGAAGCTGCAAACCACGGTATGCAAGTCTATGGCGGTCATGGCTACATTAAAGAATGGGGCATGGAGCAAATTGCACGTGATGCACGTATTGCGACACTGTATGAAGGCACAACTGGTGTTCAAGCACTGGACTTAATTGGTCGTAAAGTACTTCTGACCTCTAAAGGTAAAGTGATTCGCGACTACACCACTGAAATTTTAAAATTCTGTGGTCAACAGGCACGCAACAAATACATGCGTCGTTTTGCATGGGACTTAACCAAAGTATGCGCACAGTGGAATGCCTTAACTGTTCGTATTATGCTTGCAGCTCGTAAAGACCGTGACGTGGTATCTTCAGCTTCTGTCGATTTCTTGATGTTCTCTGGCTATGTAATGATGGCGTATTTCTGGGCACAACAAGCAGCTGTGGCTTCAGAAAAATTGGCTTCTGGTGAAGGTCAAGAAACATCTGAATTCTACAAAGCAAAAATTAAAGTTGCAGACTTCTATTTCGAACGTTTATTACCACGTACCCAAGGTCATGCCGAAGCAATGGTCAATCCTTCAAAAACCATGACTTCTTTAGCACCTGAACACTTTAGCTTTGACTACTAATTAATAGTGTCAAAATGATAAAAAGAGCGCCTAGGCGCTCTTTTTATTTCTTGTCCGACCTTACAATCCAACTCCCCCAGCAACTTAGCTGTCGCTCCAATTTTCTGGCCTCATCTTTAGACTTTGGTAAAAGCGTTCCCTACACAGTTAAAAAGAGTTCTCTACGCTCTCTGATAGTTTTTTAGAGTTAGTGCGTTAAAAATTTTGTCATGGCTCTGTCTTTCTACAACTTAAATTTAAGTAAGAAAATGGCGTTCATATTTAAAAAATCATTTAACAAAAAAAATAATATAAAGATTCAAACACATCAGAAAAACAAATATTATCAGCATTCAAATATCAATAAAGGGAATAACAATGTTAAGAAAGCATAAGCTCAGCCACTATATCTTTCCGCTCATGCTGGGCTTTTTATCAATGGACGCTATTGCGGCGATCAATGTTTATGGCCCAGGTGGGCCAGCACCAGCAATGCATGAAGCAGCGAAACAATTTAAAAATAAGACTGGAATTGATGTCCATGTATCCGCTGGTCCTACTTCACAATGGGCCGACAAAGCCAAACTCGATGCCGACGTCATATATAGCGGTTCTGAAGCCATGATGTCTGATTTAGAAAGCGTATTTGCTGACAAAATCGTAAAGGACTCAATTAAGCCACTCTACTTACGCCCTGCTGCCATTTTAGTCAGAAAAGGCAATCCCAAACACATTCAGGGATTTAAAGACCTAAGCAAACCAAACACTAAAGTTTTGGTCACACATGGCGCAGGCCAAGTGGGCATGTGGGAAGATATTGCGGGTAGAACGGGTAATATTCAGCTCACAAAATCATTCCGTAAAAATATCGCCATGTATGCACCCAATACAGGCGCAGCGAAAAAAGCATGGGAAGCGGACAGCAGCTATGATGCATGGTTAGTGTTTAATATTTGGGGGGTCAGTAATCCAGACATTGGGCAAATTATTCCGATCGAACCTGAACTGGTGATTTACCGTGATGCAGGTATCGCCCTGACACAACACAGTCTAAAAAATCCTGAAGCGAAAAGTTTTATTACGTTTTTAAGTTCTGCTCAAGGCAGTGCGATTTTTAAACAGTTTGGTTGGAACAAATGAGTGCTTAATTTTAATCTTTTTTCCACATAAAAGATCAGTTTCCAATCTTAAATACTAGAACTTTTAACAAGTAAATTGGACATAAAAAAGAGCGCCACGGCGCTCTTGATTTCAGAAAACAATAATTACTGAACCTCGGCCAAAAGCGCTTGTGCTGCCATTTTACCCAAGGTATTCGATGCCAAAGGACTATCTCCTGTAATTAGCTTACGGTCTTGAATACACTGTCCCGACATCTCTTTATTGACCACTTCAACACCCAACTTTTCTAAGCGATCTGCCAGTAACCATGGTAACTCCCCCGGCATATAGCCAATTTCTAAGTTGGTCCCTTGATCGAGTGCATCAGGGAAAACACACATTTTGTACCCTTTAAAAATATAATTTTCAGGGGCTTCATTAAATGCGGCAGCCAATAAGCCTGCTGGCCCATGACACAGCGAAATGACAAATTTATCTTTTGCCACCGCCCACTTCAGTAAGGTTTTTAAGTCTTCACTGTCAGGTAGACCAATTAAAGCACCATGCCCACCGGGAATAAGGACAGCCAAATAGGGAGAGTCATCACCTAAACTGTTTTTCAGTACATCTGCCAGTTTTAAAGGTTTCTTAAATTGGGCTAAGTATTTTTGGAATGTTGCAGGCACAACAGCATCTTCATGGGGCATCGCCCACATTTCAAGTTTAACTGGATTGCCGGATAACGTCGCAATATCAATGTCAAAGCCCGCGCGGTCTAAATGATACATAGGCAGTAAAGTTTCTACTGGGTGGTTGCCTGTGGAGAAGAACTTGCCATTTTTCATCAGTAGATAACGCTCATCGCTTGCGACCATCAAAACTTTTTTATGCCCAATATAGGGTGTTGGATAGTCAGTTCCATCGAAGTCGGTTTTACTGGCGGTATATTGGGAAAGTGAATAAGGTGATGGAAAAAACGCATTATCTTCAGCTAAATCAGGGCTTGGATTACGGTCTTGGCTGGTCTGTGCCATGCTGATTCTCCTTTATTATTGCTTGGTTATTTTCAGTTTTACGAAACCTAGAGTTCTGTACCACAGCTCATTTATTCAGCATAACAAAGTTTCAACGTGGCTCTGTTTTAAGATGTAAATATAAGCTTGCCTATATGACAAGATAAACATTTGGACAATAAAAACCCCCGACATCCTGTCGGGGTTTTTCGTATTAAGTGCTGAGGTACGACAGGAGTCATACCTTCGTCCTTGAGCTGATCTTTATTGTTATTCTATTGGAGCATCCTGCTCTCTATGGTTCTATATTAAAAAACTTACATGCAGGCGTATAGGCGCAAAAAGCGGGAATTGATGTAAGCTAATTCGTACAAATTAAATAGAATTCATCTTATTATAAATTTTAAGACTTCCATAAAAATCTAAAAATACTCAGGATTAATCAATGATCACTTATGGTATCTACGGATATGAAATTACAAAAACTGCTGAATTAAAGGGTTTCAAACTGATCCCACGCTCTCAAAACCATAGAGAAGTTAAAAAATTAGCCGCAGATCGAGATCATTATCATTTAACGGGATTTCTTGAAATAGATGAAAATCAAATTTTAAATCAACACACTTTAATTTTTGATTTACAGGGTATCTTATCTTTTATTGATCAAAAGAATGTGATTATTACCCATCCCTTACGCCCGCATGAAACCGATCAAACATTAGATCAAGACTATCCCTTAAAAATTACTTTTATTGGGCGATTAAATGGTATTGGGTCTTTGATTTTAAGAGATACAGTTAGCCCTGAATCTAGAAAAGATTGTATACAAAAAGCTCTCAATAAATTGAAAGAGTCTGACCAAAACCAAGGAGTTTTTCGTAGTGCTTTTTTTAAATCTATAGAGCCGTTTAGAGGCAGTGAGAGCTTCATTGATGTAAATTATTATCTGCTTTTTTCTGCATTAGAATCATTAAGTCGATATCATCTTGATGATTATGATTCAAAGAATGTCTCCACTCCTATTGCAAAATTTCTTAAGCCATATAACTTTGATATATCTCAAGACAATGTCAAAAATTTAACACAATCCGTTTCCACATATACCCATTTACGCAATGCTTTATTTCATAATGGAAAATTGGAATGTGAGCCAAATATAAATGGAACATATATAAAACTCGAAATGTCAGAATATTATGCTAATTTCAGTATGCTAGTCCCACTGGTGATGTTGAAATATATCGGCTTTGATGATGGTTATACTAATTGGAATTCTTGGCTTGATCGAATGCCATTTAAGTAATCATCCAAGTTAAAAAATTGGCTTGAGATCTTCACTCAAGCCATGATGGCAACTCACACAAGCATGGCTTTATAAAACTTAGATAAATTCTTCCAACACTGAGTTTAAAAATACATGCCCTTGCTCGGTACATGCTAAGCGCATGGCATCATCCACCATTAATTTTCGACTGCGTAGTGAGTCTAACGTTTCAGCCAAACTATCCAGATTCAAACCTGTACGCTGCGCATAATATTCAGCTGCAACCCCATCATTTAAACGCAAAGCATTCATCATAAATTCAAATGGAAGTTCGTCGGCTTCAATTCGCTTAAACTGTACATGCTCCGCAGGGACTTTCGCCAAATAGTCTTTGGGTAAACGAGTTTTTTGGAACCGATAAACCCCATCTGGCTGGGTCACTTTGGCATGTGCACCAGCCCCAATTGCTAAATAGTCGCCAAACTGCCAATAATTCAAATTATGCGCGGAAGGCTGCTCTTTACGCCATGCCGAAACTTCATAATTGATAAAACCCTGCGCTTTTAAATAAGCTTCACCTTGGGCTTGAATCTCTTCAAGCACATCGTCCACAGGTAAGACAGGCTTGGTTCTAAAGAACACGGTATTCGGTTCAATCGTGAGTTGATACCATGAAATATGGGTTGCACCATTGTCCACGGCCAGCTTTAAATCCAGTAAAGCTTGTTCTAAAGTTTGCTCAGGTAAACCATGCATCAGGTCGACATTAATGCGTTTAAAGCCTGCATCACGCGCAAGGTCAATCGCAGAAATCGCATCGGTATTGCTGTGAATTCGTCCCAATTTGGTTAAATGTTCAGTATTAAAACTTTGAACCCCTATCGATAACCGATTGATACCAACCGCCAAATAATCGGCAAAAGGATCATGTTCGACTGTACCTGGATTGGCTTCTAAGGTAATTTCACAATCCACCTCAAAAGGCAGTAGTGCTTTTAACTGGGCAAATAACCATTGATACCCTTGCGCTGAAATCAAAGACGGCGTTCCGCCGCCAATAAACACACTATGAATATGACGCCCTTGAGCAAACTCGAGTTGAGTTTTAAAGTCTTCCACCAAAGCATGTAAATATTCTTGCTCTAGATCTAAAGACAGTTTGCCATCTGGCACCGCATGCGAGTTAAAGTCGCAATAGGGACACTTACGCACACACCACGGCATGTGAATATATAAAGACAACGGAATATTTGCAGGATGTAAATCAGTCAAGGAAGAGACTCTAAAGCACAGCGGTAATCTTGCATATTTTAACATGACTGCATCAAGACACTTATGAAATCTGTGTCTATTTGGATTAGACTGATAAAAAGACAAGAAGAATGAATGGTTTAAAATGATGAAAATATCGAGCCACTTGCTGTTTATGCTACCACTGGCCTTTGGTATTGGCATTGCTATGACTTTTCAAACGGCGCTGAATACACAGCTCAGAGAATATTTTTACTCTCCACTACAAGCCGCATTGTTATCCTTCTTCATTGGAACCTGCGTTTTAGCACTTTTGGTTGTACTCCAACCTGTGGACAAACCGCAGTTACATGATTTTTCCAATATTCCATGGTACTTATGGCTCGGTGGTTGCTTAGGGGTTTATGCCATCAGTATAAGCATCTATACTGCGCCTAAATTAGGCTTTCTCACGTTTTCAGGTTTGGTTATTTTTGGACAAATCCTGACCTCGATGATTTTTGACCACTATGGTCTACTTGGTACCGAAAAAACCCCTGTCAATTGGCAGCGTTTACTTGGTGGCGTCGTAATTTTTATTGGTGTGCTTCTCACTTTACAACGCTGAATTTATTTAGACCAAGCACATGATGAATATGAGTAATTTTTGTGTCGACTACAAGTAAAATCACGTCCCATCGTTTCGAATTAAAAAAGTTATTGGTGTTAATGCTGCCCATCCTGATCACGCAGTTTTCTCAAGCGGGTCTCGGGTTAATTGATACCATCATGGCGGGACATTTATCTCCTACTGATTTAGCCTCGATTGCCGTCGGTGTCGGTTTATGGATACCAGTGATGTTGCTATTCAGTGGCATCATGATTGCGACAACGCCGTTGGTGGCAGAAGCCAATGGCGCACGCACCCCTGAAAAAATCGCCACTATTGCTCGTCAATCCCTGTGGGTGGCCTTTATTTTGGGGAGCATTGCGGGTTTAATTTTACAAAGCATGCCTCTCTTACTGCCACTCATGGGTGTACCTGCAAACTTACTACCTAAAGCCAGCCTATTTTTACATGCCATTGGCTTTGGCATGCCTGCGGTGACTATGTATGCGGCACTGCGTGGATATTCTGAGGCACTTGGTCATCCGCGCCCTGTCACTGTGATTAGCTTAGCAGCCTTGGTTCTTTTGGTTCCACTGAACTTTGTCTTTATGTATGGTTTCGGCCCGATTCCAGCGCTCGGTTCAGCAGGCTGCGGATTTGCCACTGCTATTTTACAATGGATCATGTTTTTCACCTTGGCCACTTATATTTTTAAAGCCTCGGCATATCAAAAAACTCAAGTTTTTAGCACTTGGGAGAAGATGGATCGCTACTGGATCGAACGTATTTTAAAACTTGGTTTACCTATTGGCTTAGCTATTTTCTTCGAAGTCAGTATTTTTAGTACCGCTGCGATTATTCTGAGTCCATTGGGTGAAACCATTGTAGCGGCGCATCAGATTGCAATGTCGGTCACCTCTCAGTTGTTTATGATTCCGATGTCTCTTGCCATCGCCCTGACTATTCGTGTCGGGACTTACTATGGCGAAAAAAACTGGGAGGCTATGCGAAAGGTGCAAAAACTCGGACTGGCTACAGGCACAGTTTTGGCGCTGATGACCATGCTGCTGATTGCACTGTTTCGTCCTGAAATTGTGGCAATTTATACCTCTGATCATGAAGTATCAGAAGTTGCGATGTATTTACTGCTGTTCGCACTCGCCTACCAGCTGATGGACGCTTGGCAAATTAGTGCCGCAGGCTGCTTACGCGGCATGCAAGACACCAAAGGCCCAATGTGGATTACCATGGTTGCCTATTGGATCGTGGCTTTCCCAGTCAGCATTTATTTGGCGCGCTACACCAACATAGGTGCAGCAGGTGTTTGGATTGGACTGATTGTCGGTTTAAGCGTGGCGTGTGCCCTGCTCTTGCTCCGTCTTTATAACAACAATAAACGCCTCAGTCAGGACTATCCATAAGTCATGCATGGCATGGAATAGGAAGGAGCCAGACTCTTCTCCTATTCCCGCTGTTCTACTGTTGTGCCAAAGCGTCTTTCAGACCTTGTGGCACTTCACTCTCATCCTCAACGTCTTTAACCACCACCTGCCCCACGATCACCTCACTACCATTAAAGGTCATGGTGGGTGAACCATACAGGCTATAACCTTCATTCAGTGCTTGGGTGACACGCGCACAAAAATGCACATCGTCCTTGCCTGTAAAATAACGATAAACTTTCATTTATTTCTTACTCAAATTTTTTCGCACAGTGTAACGCGATTTTTAAATGCAGCGACATCTTGTGTGCAATTCACTCAATTGACCACTATTATTTAAATAGAAACATCAGCTTAACAATTTAAAGTAGGCAGTTTTGCATTTGTCGCCTATGATCAAATCTGAGATGTAATGAAGATGCCCCGAGGAATATCGCATGGCAAATACGACTCGTACGCCCGGTCGTCGCTTTATGAAACTTGCCAGCATGACGGCAAGTATCGCAACCAAAACTGTGACCAATTCAATTAAAAACTTCAATGCCGATGAAGATAAAAAAAATGCGGCGCGCAGTCAGCTTTTTCAGGACATTGGACTTCAAATTGCAGACACCTTAGGTGAAATGAAAGGTGCCGTGATGAAAGTCGGGCAAATTGCATCTCAATACAAAGACATTTTTCCGCCTGAAGTGGCACGTGCAATTAGTAAATTACAACGCCAAGCGCCTGCGATGCCTTTTCAAGAGATCAAAGCTCAAGTTGAAAAAGAACTCGGCAAACCGCTCAATCAAATATTTACCGCCTTTGATGAACAACCCTTTGCCGCAGCCTCCATTGGTCAAGTGCATAAAGCCACTTTACCGAGTGGTGAACAGGTTGTGGTTAAAGTTCAATATCCGGGTGTAGAAGAAGCCTGTGAAAGTGACTTAAAACAAGTCCGTTTAGCGCTTCGCTTGATGGGTGTGCTCAAAATTGACCGTAAGCTGCAAGATCAACTCTTTAAAGAAATTCAGGACAGTTTAGACAACGAACTGAACTATCAAATAGAAGCCCAAAACTTAGAGGTCGCAAGAACCTTTCATCAAGCTTTAGACTCTAAAATTATTATTCCTCAAGTCTACAAAGACTATTCAAGCCGTCATATTTTGACCTTAAGCTTGGAGCACGGCGAAAGCATTGAAACTGCCAGTAAATGGTCACAAGATACACGCAATGAACTGGGGCGTCGTTTATTTCGTGCTATTGGCCGTGAGATTTTCTTCTTAAAGCGCTTCCACTGCGACCCACATCCAGGCAACTTTGCTTTCCGAGAAGATGGTAGCGTGATCGTGTATGACTACGGCGGTGTAAAAACCCTATCGACTGAAATCGTGATGCATTTTAAGCAGCTGATTCAAGCAGCGCGCGACAGTGATATCTTGGCCATGGAACAGCAACTGACTGCTTTGCACTCTATGTCTGAGCAAGGCAAGTTCCCTGCCGAACTGTATGAAGCATGGTTAGAAGTGCTCATGCGTCCACTGACCACTTTGTATGACTTTGCTGAGAACTCAGCGCATCATGATGGTATTGAACTGGTCAAACCATCGCTAAAATACTGGGATGTATTTAAACCCTCACCCGATACACTAATGGTCAATCGCACAGTCTCAGGGCATTATTGGAACCTGATTCATCTCAAAGTGCACGACAACCTCAATGATCTATTTGAAGAGTTGGTGCCACCTCCTGCCTAAATAAGAACTGCGGGCACGATAAAATCGCTACAACTCAATAAACCCAGTTACATAAAGTCACGGGGTTTATTTTGACTTCTTAAATGTTATATTATAACATTTCAAAATAATACATTTAAGGAGAAGTCTATGCGTGCCAATATTCATCGAGAGTATCGTGAAGTCCTGTTCCACGACACCAATGCCGACGCGTTTTTCGTGATCGGTAGTACCTTACAAAGTCATCAAACTCGTGAGTATGAAGGCAAGACCTATCCTTACGTCAGTTTAGATATCTCAAGTGCTTCACATCCGTTTTATACGGGCGAACAACGTCAAACCAGTAATGAAGGTCGTGTTGCAAGCTTCAATAAACGTTTCGCGCGTTTCAAACGCTCACAATAATTTCATTTTTCTTTAAGCTATACGCGTTATAGTAAAGATATCAAGAAGCCTAAGACCTCCTCCAGCTTAGGCTTCTTTTTTATGCGTTCTTTTCTGGTTCTGATTTTGACCAGCATTTTTCTTAATGTTTAAGCAAACTATCTAACAGATAAAATCCAATCCCAAGCACGATGACACCCACCACTAAACTCGACAGCGCATAGCTCAACGCTAGGACAGTTTGTCCCTGTCTAAATAACTGAAAAGTTTCGAGGCCAAAACTCGAAAATGTCGTAAAACCGCCCAATATGCCCACCATCAAAAATAAACGCGCTTCTTGTTGGAGTACTGGAAACTTCTGGCTGAATGCAAAGAAAATACCCGCAGCAAAACAACCGATGATGTTGATCCACCATGTCGGCCATGGAAAACTCATACTCGGTTTAAACAACCATAATCCTGCACCGTAGCGTAAACAGGCACCTATTCCTCCCCCCATTGCCACCAAGATCCAATTCATTGACCTATCCTATTCTTTACAAAATGCGGTATGGATAAATCCAAAGTTATCCACAGTTCATCAACTATAATGCTATTAAACCTGAATCAATCCTCGTACTTCAAGGTTTTTCAACATCGGTTGTTGCCCCCCTACATATCTTCTTGTCTAACTTTCAAAAGTAAACATCCGCATTCGAACACACACATGCTTTACATGGGATATTGAACCCAGCATCACCGAATATCTTTACTTCATCCTAGTGTGTTCTATGACCAATACAACATAGATTCCCAAAATCACTAGCACGGGTTCTTCATGCAAAACAGAAGGTTTTCTCTCAGGCAAAAACTCCCAAACATGCAATTTTTGGGTATGATGTGGACATAAATTTAGTCGGAAATAGACGCATGGCACAGGTACTATTGGCTCAGCTTGCAGCGGGCGAAGCAAAATTTTCAGATGTATTGACTTTTATTGAAGCAGCCTATACACATACACCAACTGCATTTAAAAATGGTTTGCAGCACAATGCGGCAACTGAAAACCAAGGCAGCGCAAAAGTGTTTTCGTTTGCACAGCTTCATGGTCTCGATCAAGCGCAAACTTTAAACCTATTTGCAGAACACTATGCTTCTGTTTTAGCGACACCCGATGCAACAGATCATCAAAATATTCGTCAGTTCATGTTGAGTGGTTGGGATGGTATTGAATTTGAAGGTACGGCATTAACTGCAAAATAAAGATAAAAAACCACGTTCAAGCAACTTGAACGTGGTTTTAAACAAATACAAGATTAATTTTATTATCAGATAGTTATAAACACTATTAACATTGATACACCTATAAGCATCCACAGATTTGACCAATAGGTTTCACGTGGAGCAAGACTTCATATGGGTGTTAATCAGCTATAAAACATTAAAACAGCACGATGAAGTAACTCAGCGCTACTTCCACATTACCCCTTTACGCGTTCGATCCATTGGATTGAGCTGACCCGAAACACTTCACACGCACCATCACCCGTATCGGTCGGGGTTAAGGATGAGGTCCAGACCATATCTTTGTCTTTAATTTCAACCAACTCGCCTTTTAAACGAACCAAATCACCACGTTTCACGTGTTTAATTTGTTTAGCAATTTCTGGGTTGGCTGGAATAATGTGCATATTCGACACCATTTGCATGGCTTGCTCAGCAGGCACAGGCAAACGATCGATTTTCCAGTTGAGATAACGGTCGTATTGATTCACGGTAATATGGCGTGCAATTTCAGGTTCAGCAAATAAGCCCCAACTTACGGCGTAGTCAATCGGAGAGAATTTAGCTTGTGCATCATCCGAATACATTTTAGAACCTAAAATTCGAAAATCACCTTTAAACGGTTTCAATACCGAAATCGATTGATCTTTAGAGGTCGGCGCTAAACCTTTGGCAATGTTGTAATCCACAGTGGCACTTGTACTAATGGGCAACAGCAAACTGCTGAGTAAACCGAGCAGGATAAATTTAGATTTCATTGCAAACTTCATTCCCATCGACCTAGGAAAATACGAACCAATTTCATCTTAATCCAGTTTCCTGAAAAGAAGCTTATGAACTTAGTAACATTGTGAACGAATTATGCAGTCTACTTTTAGCCACAGCACTTTTCAGTTAGGCTAGAGCTGAAGAACAGAGCCCCAAAAAACAATTATGCTTTATAAATACTATCAACAACACATCTTTCCACATGTCCTGAATCAGGTCATGCAAGTACCAAGCTTAATGGACAAGCGCCGCGAACTGCTTTTGCCGATTCAGGGAGAGGTATTGGAAATTGGTTTTGGTACAGGGCTAAATCTACCCTTTTATCAAAATCTCGATACTGTCTTTGCCCTTGAACCCAGTCCTGAAATTTATCATTTGGCTTTAGAGCGGGTACAAGCAACAGCATTTGAAGTGCATCATGTACAAGCCCGTGCGGAAAAGCTGCCTTTTGCTGACCAGAGCCTTGAGCACGTAGTCAGTACATGGACACTGTGTAGTATTGCTGAGCTAGAACAGGCTTTGGCAGAAATATTACGCGTGCTCAAACCGGGTGGCACCTTACATGTGGTGGAGCATGTATTAAATACAAATAACCTTTATATTCAGCGCCTACAACACTTACTCACGCCTGTGCAAAAGCGTTTAGCCGATGGTTGCCATCTCAATCGAAACATTGAACAGGCCTTAAAAGCAGCAGGTTTTAATTTGATAGAACAACACTACTTTTATGCCGAAGGTATTCCGAAACTCGGACAACTGATGTTTTTTGCACGTGCTCAAAAGCCACACTCAAGCGATGGATCATGATAGTCATGTAGAAAACATCTGCTCTATATAAAGAAATGCCTTCATGGGTAGACATTATCAAGCTTATTCGATCGTATCAAAGTCGATGCGGACCGTTTCAAAACGAACCCGCCCTGCTTGAATCGCTTGCGCAATGGCAACTTGTCCTTTGGTTAACCTCGCCCCACCGCTTTTAATATCAATGAGAACAATTTCAATATCTTCTGCTCTTCCCTCACCATCACGCAGGTCGGTATAACCATCAAAGACCACATAGTCGACAGGATCACCCAAAAACTTGGCATCACTAGGTAAGTATTCAAACTGGGGCATAATCGGTGCCAGTTGCTCTGCCATTTTACCTTTGAGCACTGCACGACTGGTATTGACACTGCGCTTTTGTGCTTGAGCCAAAGCCTGCTGATGCTCTAGTTCTAATTCGGCAATATAGCGCTCATATTCTGCTTTGATGCGTCCATTTCGGCTGTGACTTAAAATAAGAGTGGTCAAGACCACACCAATTGCTGCACCGATCAACATTGCCATCCATATGGACATGGTTCTTTCCTAATTTTATGCTACAGGTAGCAAGATTTAAACTTACAACTTTGGTTTGGTGCCATATGCGACACACAAAAGAATGATATGCTAGGGGTGAGCAGAATAAAATCATTTAAGGTCATGAAAACGATATTAATCGCCAACCAAAAAGGTGGCTGTGGCAAAACGATAACCGCAATCAATTTAGCTTCGGCACTCGCACAAAAAGGTTATAAAGTGGCTTTGGCCGATGCCGATAATCAAAAATCTGCTCGTCAGTGGTTAAAACAGCGTCCAGAGCAAGTGGCGCATATTCAAAGTTTAGATTGGCGCCATGAGAAATCGATAGGTGACGTACCTAAAAATATTGAATATTTAATTATCGATGCGCCGGGTGCGCTGTCTGGTGAGCATGCCGAACAGCTGGTCAGTGAAGCGCATGCGATTGTGACCCCACTGCAACCCTCGTTTTTTGATATTGACAGTACCCGTCGTTTTTTAAAGCATTTACAAGACATTAAACGCATTCGTAAAGGCAAAGTACAAATTTTGCTTTTGGCCAATCGGGTCAAGGCCAATAGTGCCAGTGCCAAAGACATCCAAGATTTTTTTGCGAAAATTGAACAGCAACCTGTAGCATGGATTTCAGAACGTACCGCGTATGGCCAATTGGCAATGCAAGGTTTAAGTGTATTTGATAAAACACAAAAGAATTACCTCTCCATTCAAAGCCAATGGCAACCGCTGCTCAACGCCATTATCGATGACCCAAGTGCTTGGTTCTAAAATATTTTGCTATAGATAAAACGGGACTATTCCCTATTTATAGTCGGTTATTCACGAGAACTTACCAAGGGTACGTTCTCGTGCGCATTTTTTTCAGTTAATATGACTTTGACCTTAGAGATATAGCAGTGAATACCGTGCAACGATACGCACCAGCCTTACAAAAAGTATTGTTATTTGGACTGATTTTTATTCTGTTCTATTTGAGCTTTCAAGTCCTGAAATACTTTATTGTACCTGTGCTTTGGGCTGCGATTATTGCCTACATCACTTGGCCTTTATATCACTCAGTACAGAAACTCTGTGGACCGCGTCCAACCTTAAGCGCCACCATCATGATCAGTATGGTGGTGTTAGTTGTCGGTATCCCGCTGACCTTTGCCATTTTTATGCTGCAACATGAAGGCCGTAATCTGTTTTATGAACTGCAAAGACAAGTGTTCTCAGGTCATTTAGATGTCCCTCAATTTATTCGGGACTTGCCCATTATTGGTAAAGAAGTCACCCGTACTTTAAAAGAAATCAACACCGATCCGAACAGTATTGTACAAAATGTCTCAGGCTGGTTTCAAAGCCATTTAAATTATGGTCGTTTGGTGCTGAGTGAAATCAGTAAAAATATTTTTAAACTCTGTTTTGCGGTGATGTCGTTATTCTTCTTCTATCGTGACGGCCAGACCATTTTAAATCAGGTCAGTAAAGCGCTGGAGATGGTGATTGGCCCACGTATCCACCACTATTTAGACACCATTTCTGAAACAACACGTGCTGTGGTCTATGGGGTTGGTCTGACTGCAATTGCGCAAGCACTCTTGGCAGGCCTAAGCTATTTTGTTGCTGGTGTCCCAAACCCAATGGTACTGACCATTGTAACCTTTATCTTTGCACTCATTCCTTTTGGCCCTCCTGTGGCATATAGTGCCGTGTCTTTATGGTTATTCTCTCAAGGGCAGACTATTGAAGCGATTGGAGTGATGGTATGGGGGGTTTGTGTGGTCAGCACAGCAGACAATGTGATTCGCCCATTGGTGATCTCAGGTGCAACGCAAATTCCGTTCTTACTGATCATGTTTGGTGTATTGGGTGGTTTAGCCAGCTTTGGTATGGTCGGCTTATTTGTCGGCCCCGTGATTCTAGCAGTACTGTTAGCCATTTGGCGCGAATGGCTACATGAACAAGTGAATGAACCCCTAATGATGCCGAAAGCAACTTTGGCTTATGATCCACCTGAAGAGCCTTTAGATACGCCCAAAAAATAAGTTCAGTGAAATGACTTGAACGCATACTTTCCTCGAAAGTATGCGTTTTTTTATATCAGATACAAAAACACTCTACGGACAACATTGAACCGAAGCCCTGCCTTTGTTTGAATGGTTCTGAATTTTAAGGAAAAAAGGATCCAACATGTTGTCTTCTGCTTTCAAACTAAGCGCACTTGTGACTTTAATCGGTTTAGGGACTGTGGCATGTACCACTACACCCACTGAAACCAATACGATGGTCAAAGACGTCGATGTACACGCTGTTTCAACTGCAGGTGTAGCACAAAAAATTGGCACCATTCGTTTTATTGATAGCCCTGTTGGTTTAGCGATTCAAACCAATTTGACTCAACTTCCACCCGGCCCACACGGTTTTCATATCCATGAAAAAGGTTCGTGTGATGTGGCTGAAAAAGAAGGAAAACCTGTGGCTGCTTTAGCCGCTGGCGGACACTTTAACCCAGAAAAAGCACCAAACCACGGCACACCACTGAATGGCCATATGGGTGATTTACCGATCTTGAATGTCGACTCGGCAGGTAATGCAAAAGTCAATTTACTCGCTCCTCGCTTAAGTTTAGCTGACGTTGAGGGCTTAGCGGTGATGGTACATGCAGGTGGTGATAACTATTCAGACACCCCTAAACCACTTGGCGGTGGCGGTGACCGTATTGCGTGTGGCGTAATTAAATAAGTCTATTGTCCCCTGCACTGTGAATAAAGCAGTGTTTTCCCCTCGCACATGTGGATAAGTTTCGACTTATACACAATGCAGCGGAGCCATGCTCTGCTGCATTATTATTGTCATAGGTGAATTTTTCATACAATGGAGCACCGCATTAAATTGACAGTGCCCTGAAAAAAGTTCAGGCTAAAACCAAAATAAAACTAAGCCTAGACTATTACATCGTGAACAATCTTCGTCAGTGGTTTCAGTCCTTTCAGTCCAATGCAATTTTTATGTATTGCTTGCAAATTTTGATTGTGCTGAGTGGCACAACCTTAGGTTTGTATTTTTTAGGACTGCAACAGCTCATCGTTCCGACCACAT
Organism: Acinetobacter sp. P1332; assembly: GCF_044057475.1. Taxonomy (NCBI): domain Bacteria; kingdom Pseudomonadati; phylum Pseudomonadota; class Gammaproteobacteria; order Moraxellales; family Moraxellaceae; genus Acinetobacter; species Acinetobacter sp. P1332. The sequence continues at coordinate 369,174 of NZ_CP171157.1, read as the reverse complement.
TAGGCGCAATTGCAACGGCCTTGACTGACTTCGACGACCGACTCAGCATTCGTCTCAGAAACCTTGCCTATGTCTGTATCTTGTTCTTTAGTGTTAGTAGCATTTTAGATTTTTTACATCCTTATAAATTCTTCTTCATCTTATATTTATCACTGTCTAGTGCTTGTTTTATTTTACTGGGGGCACTGGGGCAACGCTATGCAGCGATGAGCTTTGGCACCATTCTACTTTCCCTATACAACATGTTTGGCCTAGGTGAATATTCGGTGTGGTACTTTCAACCCAGTTGTTTTGTCTTAGGGGTATTGTGGTATGGCTGTACTGCCATTGTGTTTTATATTCTTAAACCCACCTTGGCCGTTCAGGACAACTTAGCCCGCTGTTTTAACCAAGTTGCCGATTTGCTCAACGCAAAAGCACGTCTATTCGACCCAGACAATCGAGACAATGTAGAAGCGCTGCTCTACGATTTATCCTTACAAAACAGTACTGTGGTGCAAAGTTTTAACCACACCAAAAGTTCACTACTGACGCGACTAAAAGCGTCTCGCGCCAACCAAAATACAATTTATTGGCTCAACCTCTACTTTCTCGTTCAAGACATTCATGAACAAGCCAGCTCTAATTATCTACACTATGAGCAGTTACATCAAAACTTTAGCCGTACTGACCTCATTTTTCGTATTCAAAAAAATATTCGGCTGCAAGCCCTTGCCTGTCAGGCTTTGGCACGATGTATCTTAGCCAATCAAACCTATGTATCCGATCCAACGACCACTCAGGCGTTGCTGAATTTACACAGTTCCATGCAGGACTGGATTCGAGATCATCCACACAATATTGAAGTCAAAAATCTACAACTGATTTTAAATAATTTGGACAGTGTGCATGAACGTTTTCAGCACCTCAACGAACTACAATCGCGCCAAGAACAGCGTTATCAACAGCATATTGATAACCTCAACTTATATGATGATGATATTCATGATTGGCATGATCTGTGGCTCAAACTCAGTCAACATCTCACCCCCCAATCCGCACTGTTTCGACATGCGGTGCGTATCGGCTTTGTCTTTGCTGTAGGTTATGGCATCTCGCTTCTGCCCTTTGCGCAACATGGCTATTGGATTTTGCTCACCAGTTTATTCGTTTGCCAAATGCGTTATTTCGCCACCAAAAGCCGCTTAAAAATGCGAACCTTAGGCACAATTTTGGGCGTTTTTTTAGGGATTCCGCTGCTGTATTTTGTGCCGAGTATTGAAGGACAACTGCTACTAACCATTATTTTTGGCGTGTGCTTTTTCTATCTCAGTTCCAAGAAATATGCCATGGCAACCCTGATGGCAACACTCATGGTGCTGCTGATTTTTAATTTAAAAGGTGCAGGCTATGCCATTATTTTACCGCGAATTATAGACACCCTCATTGGCTGTGCCATTGCTTGGTTTGCAGTGAGTTTTATTTGGCCCGATTGGGACTTCCGCAATATTTCCAACACCATTAAAAAAGCATCCGATGCAACCCTCAACTATTTCAATGCCATCTGTGAGCAATATCAACACGGCAAAAATAATAGTCTGGCTTATCGCAGTGCACGACGTACTGCGCATAATGCCCAAACCGAACTGGCGAACATGATCTCCAGTCTCAGTACCGAGCCCAATCCAAACCCAGAACTGGTACATCATGCTTTTCGCTACTTGGTATATAGCCACAGTCAACTCAGTTATATTTCTGCTTTAGGAAGCCACCGAGAATTGGTGCAGGATACGCAAGTGCTGGAACTCATGCTGTGGTGTCAAAATACCCTTAATCATGTACTGCTCCATCAGCAGGCATTACCTGAACTCGATATCCAGCAGAAACTGGCAGAGATTAAACGCCTAAATGCGCAAGAAACAATGAGTCCGAATTTACACTTGGTCCTCAAACAAATCAGTCTACTACTGGAAACCTTGCCTGAATTGCTGAAGTTAAAAACTGAACTACTGGCCCGAGACATTAAATAAAACAGATGACACAACGACGATCTTTAAATGGTTCATGATGTACGGGTGTATTGTGGTTCATTTTTATCTGGTTCTTGCGTACACTCGAGCTTCATTCTCATAGATTTTTTGACCATGAACATTCAAACATTACGTGTTGTAGGATTTTTAGAAGGGATTTCTTTTTTACTGTTGTTATTCATTGCGATGCCAATGAAATACATCTTTGATAACCCGATCCTAGTCAAATACGTGGGTATGGGGCATGGCGTATTATTTATCTTGTTTTTAATTGTGCTGTTTGTAGTCTGTGAAAAGCAAAAATGGTCTTTGAAGATGTTTATTTTAGGTTTGATCGCTTCAATCTTACCTTTTGGCCCTTTTGTTTTTGATGCCAAAATTAAAAAATTAGAACCTGAGCAAGCTGAAGCCTGAGTTTAAAAACTGGCTGTAAAAAATATTTTTTAAAGCCAGTAATAAAAAAGTGCCCATTCAAATGAATGCGCGCTTTTTTTATGATGTGAACTTCGCTGAATTCAGCGAATAAAATCTTAGTAAACACCACGCTCAAGACGTTTTTGCATCACTTTTTTCACGGTCGCACGTGGAAAGCTAAACCAAAGTGCAATCAATATCAGGCAGACCAAACTATAAGCCCAAAGACCAAATTCCACATAAGCCATACGCACCAGTTCAATCACGAAGAAGAACGTAAACATCATCAGTACCGAAACGGCTGCTGCAACTGTTCCTTTGGACACTTCCGATGACATCAACGCAAAGCGATATAACACCGAAAAACTAATGCCTTCGCCAAAGCTCACCAAAGTCATCCCCACAATCAGTAACGGCAAGAAGTAGCTTTGGAAAATGGTGCCGAGCACCACCAACAGCGTACCGACGAACATTAAAGGCAAACCGAGTAACACAGTTTTACCGAGTGCCATTTTGTCGATGACTTTAATCAATACAATGTTGCCCAGAATGAGACCGCCCAAGACGGGGAACTGTGCCAAGCCGTATTGCATACTGCTCAAGCCAAGTTCTTCCACCAGGATCACAGGCGACAGCGCAATCCACAGCATCAAAGGCATGGCGACCATGGGTAGGCCAAAGGTGAGCGCCAAAAAGGTCTTATTTTTATAGACCGTTTTATAGTCATCCCAAATATAGCGCAGCGGCTTTTTAGAATGACGCTGCTGTGTCGCAGGCATTTTGGTTTTTAAACCAAACCAACTTAAAAAAGCCAAAAAGGCGATGCCAATAAAGCCCCAATGCCATGACACATGGTCAATCATAAATGCGCCCACAACGGGACCAAGCAGCGGTGCCAACAAAGAAATATTGGCCATGAGTGCCATGACTTTAATGGCATCACGTTCTTCAAAACTTTCCTGTACTGCGGCATAACCCACAGCAGAAATCATCGATAGCCCCACGCCTTGTAAAAAGCGGAGCGCCAAAAAAGACTCAATGTTTTGAGTGAGTAAAATCGCGAGGCAGGTCAGCACGAAAAATGCCACACCTGCGAGCAACACTTTTTTACGGCCTAAACGGTCTGAGAGTGGTCCAAGCAGCCACGCGACACAAGCACCGCCCAGTAAGTAAAAGGACATAGAGGATGGTGCCCACGCACTGCTTACTCCAAAGTCTTGGGTAATCGCGAGCATAGCAGGCTGGACTAAATCGTTACCGATATAGACCGAAAATTCGAATAAAACCAATGCCAAAGGAAACATCAATGTGGCACGGCTTAACTTTAAAGTTTGTACGTTTTGCATTGTTATCTACATATAAAATGCGTACAAGCCTGAGCAAAGTCAGTTAGAGGGAGAGACGACTAAGCCCAATGGCAAGCACTGTAAAATTGAATAAAAAATGTATGGGTGCGAGAAATGCACACTGGTTTTACGCTGTATTCACAAAGCGTTTTTAGAAAAGGTGTTATTAAAATAGACTGAGCGGTGACACTGACAAAGCTCAGTTAAGCTATTTTAGCAGTGTTGCATCTGTTTGTATTGTTACTTTTTTAAGTTTCATCTGTCGCATTTGGTTTTGTATTAGGCGCAATAAAATGCCCTTGTTTTAAGTCCTCATACGCCTGTAAAACTTCGGTGAAGGTGTTCATGACAAAATAACCGCGTCCATAAATCGGTTCATTTAAAGGCTGCCCACTGAGTAATAAAAAAGCGCTGTCTTGTACCGCTTGTATTTCGAGATGCTCACCATGATTAGACATGACTGCCATCTGCTGTGCTTCTATCATTTCTCCGCTATTGAGCTGAAGACGACCACTACGGATATACAGCAGTGTCGTCTCACCTTCCAATGCAGGTAAAACTGTTTTCGTACCCGCTGTAAGCTGAACATCCAACACGGTCATAGGGCTATGCGTTTGAGCAGGCCCTGTCTGGTTTTCATACGTCCCTGCAATCACCCTGACCGTTCCTTGAGCTTGCGCCAACTCAAGTTCTGGAAAGGCTTCATGACTTAAGTGCTGATAACGTGCAGAATTCATTTTATCTTTAGCAGGTAGGTTGATCCACAATTGGATCATTTCAAATGCCCCACCTGTTTTGGAAAATGCCTCACTAAACACTTCTTCGTGCAGTACTCCTGCCCCTGCCGTCATCCACTGTACATCCCCTGCCCCAATCACACCACCACTGCCTGTAGAGTCCTGATGGGCAAGTTCACCTTGATAAACAATGGTTACGGTTTCAAAGCCACGATGCGGATGTTCACTCACGCCCTTTTTTAAGCGAGTTGGCCGTAAATAACTCGGGCCTATATGATCCAGCAATAGAAAAGGTGAAACCGAATTTCCCAGTTCATAGTGTGAAAACACGGAGATGACTGGGGCGAAGTCGCCTACAGCCGTACGTGTACTTTCTGAGTGAATAAAGGCAAGGGTTTTCATTTTAATTTATCAATAATTTTTAATTCTAAATCTCTATAAGAAAGTGTTTGTAATGGCATTCTTAAAACAGCACTTTCTGAATTCCAAACTAAGATTTTACCATCTGAACCTTTTCTTTTTAATTTTTGCCCAACGCCTAAAGACATTGAAAATAAATTCACAAAGCTTCTAGCCCCAACCCCAACAAAGGGCTCAAAAATCAATTTATTTTTTGTTTCATGCTCAGTCGTCTCCCATTTTTGTGTTATTGCTTCTTTATGCATATCAATTGCTTTACTTTTTGGGTAAGGCTCAACAAAAATAACTTTTTCAATCCCAGCCGCAAGTATATGCTTTGCACAATTATGACAAGGGAATGTTGTTACAAACAAAGTTGCACCTAAAGTTGAAATATTGGTTCGACTACAGCTTAATAGCGCATCCATCTCTGCATGTACCACCCTACCATATTCTGTAATATCTTTAATTTTACTATTTTTTAGTGCACTCTCGATTTCAGTTGTTATATTTTGTACACGTTCAGAATCTACTGATTTCTCAATAACTGCGGTTATACTTTCAAGGACTTCATTAATAATTTTATTTTTTTCTTTTGTATTAGCATCTTCACCAACTTTGAAATCTCTCCCGTTTTCAAAATCTTCAACTCGTCCTGTACTTTCATCAAAATAAGGCCAATATGTCCCACCTTTAAACTTAGGAACATCATTCGAACCTATTGCTAAAATATTTTTATCTTTAGCAACAACTGCACCAACTTGTCTAGATAAATCAGCAGATCGAACACTAGCTGTAAAAGACATATATGTTGCAAATTCATTGAATGTTGGTGTTATATAAGGATTTTGGAAAACTATACTTAAGAATCTAAAACAGGCTTCTTTTAACTCGTTGTGATTCGAATCAAATTTTAAAAAGTAATCTGCTAAATGAAAGGCCTCTCTTGTATGCTGTCCATAAGCATTTTTTTCACCCTCATCTCTTTCAATTAGTTGAGTGGCTTTATCTTCACTAATTCCATGTTCATGAACTAAGGAATTAATTCGCGCTGTTTTTGATTCATATAAGGAAAGTTGAAAAAAACCATTTGTATATATTTGACGTAATGCTTTAATTTCATCTTCATGTTTTAAAGAATCAACAATATAGGCCACACGTCTTTGATTCGTATTTTTTCCAGAGTTGATTTTAGCCCATTCTTGTCTTCGTTGATGAATTTCCTTTGTCACTTGTAAGGCAATAAAATCATGATCTTCAAATCTTAATTCATTTCCCTTATCCATGAATTGAGAAATTCGTTCGAAGGTGTTATTAAAACTATGTCCTTCAGGAAAATGTTTAGCCAAAATATTTTTTGAAACTTTAATAACTTCTACTTCATATTTAAATTTTTCTTCTAGTAAGCTTTTGGTGATATTTGTTAGGGGTATAAGACTGCTTCCTACAGCCCCAACCAAACCAATAATCAATTCATTGCTTGTAATTTGAATTTCTTCCAGCATTTTATTCTCAATAAAAATATAAGCTTACATATTTTTATAACTAAACTGAATAAAAATCAACCATAAATCAAAGATTTATTATGAGCATTTTGCTGTTTGGAAGTTTTTGGTATTTTTACCGCGCGCACACTGGTAAGAGGTTTTCGTCGCAGTTTTTTCCCAGTCGCCATCGACCAACTTAAAGTTATACACGGTACGCACCGACTTTACTGAATCATCTAACAAACCTGTTTCAGTCACTTTGACTTCTGCCGCAGTCGGAGACTCAACTGTATTAAAGTACTGACGGATTTCAACCGTAGCCAACTCATTACGCAAATCTGGACGCTCTTTAAGTACCTGAGCCAACGGCGTATCTGACGAACCGACTTTATTCACTAACTCTTTGGTCGTCGCACAACCTGACAATAATCCCACACATACGGCTAAAGCTAAAATAAGACGCAACATAAATCCCACCCAAAATTCATTATTTATCAGTCCATCATGCCTTTTTTAGGGCTATTACACTATTTAGTAAATGTAATTCAGTTCCTTCAGCCATAAAAAAGCGCATCACGATGGATGCGCTTTTAAAACCCAATTCGAACTTAAAGATCGAATAATTTACCCGGGTTCATAATTCCGTTTGGATCAAAAACTTGCTTCAATGCCTTCATATATTCAATTTCTTCTGCTGAACGGGTGTAGTCAAGGTATGGCTTTTTGGTCATACCAACACCGTGCTCCGCAGAAATTGAACCGTCGTATTTTTTCACAGTTTCGAAGACATATTTATTCACCACCTGACATTTGGCAAAGAATTCGTCTTTGCTTAAGTCAGCCGGTTTTAAAATATTTAGGTGTAAGTTCCCGTCACCAATATGGCCGAACCAGCAGATTTCAAAGTCTGGGTAGTTACTTGCCACAATCGCATCAATTTCTTTAATAAATGCAGGCACATGCGTAATCAAAACTGAAATGTCATTTTTGTATGGTGTAAATGGCGCAATCGACTCAGAAATGTCTTCACGTAAACGCCATAAGCTTTCCACTTGATCGAGGCTTTGGCTCAACACGCCATCCAGTACCCAACCTTGTTCCATGCAGTGCTCAAAAATTTCCATCGCCTTGTCCATGATCGGCTCAAATGGCGCTTCAAATTCTAACAATACATAGAATGGACATTCGGTTTCGAATGGACGTTGTACATGACCATGTGCCAACACTTTTTGCATTGCCAGTTCACCAAAGAACTCAAATGCAGTCAGGTCAATTTTTGCTTGGAAAGCATGCAGTACAGGCATCACAGCATCAAAGTCAGGCACGCCCAATACCATTACTTGAAGGTCTTGCGGTTGGCGTTCCAGCTTGATTTCAGCTTCAGTCACTAAGCCTAGTGTCCCTTCACCACCAATGAATAAATGTTGCAGTGCATAACCAGTTGCATTTTTGATCATGCCTTTGTTTAGACGCAGCACATCACCCTTACCCGTGACTACAGTTAAACCGAGTACCCAGTTACGCGTCATGCCGTATTTAATGACTTTAATACCACCCGCATTGGTGCCAATGTTTCCACCGATTTGACTCGAACCCGCAGAAGCAAAATCGACAGGGTAATACATGCCTTGCTCTTCAGCATAGTTTTGCAGCTGTTCAGTCACCACGCCTGCTTGGACTCGAACCATACGGTCTGCTGGGAAGAATTCCAAGATTTGGTTCATCTTGTCCATGCTCACCACAATTTCACCGTTGGCAGCGACTGCACCGGCAGATAAGCCAGTACGACCACCTGATGGTGTAATCGCAACATTGAACTCATTTGCAAGTTTCACAACCGCTTGCACTTGTTCCGTGCTCGATGGAAAAACGATGACTGACGGGTTTGGATCAAAATGTTTGGTATGATCGCGTCCCCAATTTTCAAGGCTATCCGCATCGGTTTTAATGCGGTTTTCACCTACAATTGCTGTCAATTGGGTCAATAACTCTGGGGTTAAAGCGACTGGAGCATTCATCGTTTTCAGACCTTGCAAGAAGTAAACAAGTTGTTTGTGGCGCTAGGGTTCTCTGCATGAAAAGCGCTTCATTTCAGTCTTTCCATGCCCTAAGGCTCAGGCAGTTCGTGAGGATTTAAGCAGCAGTGTGCAACTGGCTTATTTTCACGGAGTCATATTATAAGGCATTTTTTCTGTTTCCCGCAGAAAAAGCTTTTTTATTCAGGATACCTTTGAAATGATTAGTTTAATTAGACCAAAAAGACTTTTTTACGCACCATAGATGTTAAAAATACCCAGCAGAGTCCGCATAAAGGAAATGTATATCGGGCGCGGTACGTGCTATTATATCGCCACTAAATTTGGCCTTTGTAGCGGAGCCGTAATGAGCCAACATCTTTCACTTCCTAAAGATAAAATTCGTTTCTTGTTGTTAGAAGGCGTTCACCAAAACGCAATCGACACACTAAATGCTGCCGGATACACCAACATCGATTATCGTAAAACTGCGCTTGAAGGTGAAGCGTTGAAAGAAGCGATTAAAGATGCACATTTCATTGGTATTCGTTCCCGTACACAACTCACTGAAGAAGTGTTTGAAGCAGCGAATAAATTAATCGCTGTTGGTTGTTTCTGTATTGGTACCAACCAAGTGAACTTAAATGCTGCGATGGTTCGTGGTATTCCAGTATTTAACGCACCATACTCAAATACACGTTCAGTGGCTGAACTTGTACTTGCTGAAGCTATTCTTCTTCTTCGCCGTGTACCTGAAAAATCGACAGATACACATGCAGGCGGTTGGAACAAGTCAGCTGTTGGTTCGTTCGAAACTCGTGGCAAAACTTTAGGGATTGTCGGTTACGGTTCAATCGGTTCACAACTTTCTGTCCTTGCTGAAAGCTTGGGTATGAAAGTGATCTACTTTGACACAGTAACGAAACTACCATTAGGTAATGCACGTCAAGTCGGTAGTTTAAACGAACTTTTAGCCAATGCTGATGTTGTTTCTTTGCATGTACCTGATGTTCCGTCTACACGTAACTTCATGACCAAAGAAAAATTTGCACAAATGAAAGAAGGTGCCATCTTCATCAATGCTGCACGTGGTACATGTGTCGTGATTGAAGACTTAGCAGATGCCTTGAAATCAGGTCATGTTGCTGGTGCTGCGGTTGACGTGTTCCCGAAAGAACCAAAAGCCAATGGTGAAGAGTTCATTTCTCCACTACGTAACATTCCAAACGTGATCTTAACTCCTCACGTGGGTGGTTCGACCATGGAAGCGCAAGCAAACATTGGTTTAGAAGTGGCTGAGAAATTCGTTTCTTATTCAGATAAAGGTATGACTTTATCTGCGGTGAACTTCCCAGAAATCGCGTTACCGTTGACCGAAGGCAAACACCGTTTACTTCACATCCACAAAAACGTGCCAGGCGTGTTGTCAAAAATCAACAACTTGTTTGCTGAACACGGCATCAACATTTCTGGTCAGTCTTTAATGACCAAAGGTGATGTTGGTTACTTGGTGATGGATGTAGACGCAACAGCATCTCAAGAAGCTTTAGATACGCTACAAGACGTTGAAGGCACAATCCGCGTTCGCGTATTGTTCTAATTCGACTCTATTTAAAAACCACAGCTGCCAAGCTGTGGTTTTTTTATTTTTGAATACTTGTTAAAATTTTATGTGCGACCCAAGCACATTCTCCGCTACTTTTTCCAAGTATTCACTTCCCTATCTAGTATTCTAATAATGCCAAATCTAAAAAGTACTCCCCATCTCCAAGCGACCTTTTTATTACTGATTGCAATGCTCAGCTTGCAAAGTAGTGGTTCACTGGCCAAAGTGCTGTTCGATCAATTTCCCATTTTAACCGTTTCCGCCATGCGCTTGCTGTTGGGATCAATCATTTTGGCCGTGCTCTTTAAAATTTGGCAGGTTGATTTTAAGCAAGTCAAATATAAAGCCATTCTCAGCTATGGTTTTGCTTTGGCAGGCATGAACCTATTGTTTTATTTATCCATTGCTCGCCTGCCACTCGGCATTGCAGTGTCGTTTGAGTTTATTGGCCCGCTCAGTGTTGCTCTGTTTTATGCCAAACAACGCTTTGACTTTGTTTGGGTCGGGCTGGCTATTTTAGGCTTGGTTTTACTGTTTCCTTTCGACCAAGCAGCTCAACCTTTAGATCCTCTTGGGATTGCATTTGCACTAGGTGCAGGTGCATGTTGGGCCTTGTATATCGTGGCGGGACAGCGCCCATCGGGTGTTTCGGGCAATCATACCGTGTGCTTAGGTATGTTTGTCGGCATGCTGATATTAATGCCACTCGCCCTGTTCAGTGGTTTACCCACAAATGTGTTTGAACCCTCAAACCTGATCTATTTCGTAGCTTTAGCAGTTTTGGCCAGCGCTCTGCCTTTTAGCTTGGAAATGATTGCGCTACGCAATTTAACCGCTTTAAGTTTTGGGACGCTCATGAGTCTTGAACCTGCTATCGCAGCACTATCCGGTTTTGTCTTTCTATGCGAGCAACTATTGTGGTCACAGTGGCTTGCGCTTAGCGTGATTATCATGGCGTCTATTGGTTGTACTTATACAGCCCAGAAAAACCGCCAAGCCGCAGTTTAAACCATGTGATTCAGTGTTTGAATTTAGCTTTTAAATCCAAAGGCTGTATCGATTACTTTTAAATTCATGTCGTTGCATTTAAAAAATCAGCTTATTCAGCATCCAACTTGGGTGCTGAATCGTTATACTAATCCACCTTCTTAAAATAACAGGTCGCCATGACCTGATGTGTGCATGATGCCTAATTCTCAACTGATGGCAGTGATGTTCATGGTCTTGTCCATGCTGTCCTATCAAATCAGTGCTTCTTTTGCCAAGCAGTTGATTGCCATCCTTGACCCGCTAACCGTGGTGACCCTTAGACTGTGCTTTGCCGCAATTTTAATTGTGCTGATGTTCCGCTCATGGAGCATCATTAAACGCCTACCGCATTTAAAGTGGAAAGATTTACTCAGTTATACAGCAGCCTTATGCCTCATGAATATTTTATTCTACGCTTCACTGGGTAGATTGCCGCAAGGTATTGCCGTAGGTTTAGAGTTTTTAGGCCCTTTAACTTTAGCGCTACTCTCGATCAAACAACGTCGTGATTATATTTGGGTCGGATTAGCGATTTTAGGCATTGCACTGATGGTGCCATGGCATCAAGCCAATGCAACCAACTTCTCCTTCTTAGGAGCCGCATTTGCGGTTTCAGCGGGTGCTTGCTGGGCGCTGTATATTTATTTTGGGCAAAAAGTCGTCCGTCAAAATATCGGCATGCATGCCCTCAGTATTGCTATTGTGATCTCAGCCTTGGTGCTTCTGCCCATTAGTGCCATGCATAACCCAACAGCGCTAATGCAAACAGAATACTGGCCCAAAGCCTTATTGATTGCACTACTCGCCACAACCATTCCCTATGCTCTAGACCTGATGGCTTTGAAACATTTAAGTAAACTCAGCTATGGGACGCTTTCAAGTTTGTCACCAGCTTTAGCAGCCTTGGCAGGTTGGCTACTATTGAAAGAACAAATTAGCATGTGGCAAACGCTGGCGCTGGTTTGCATTATGATTGCCTCCGTTGGTGTTACCTTTAGAGCCAAACCGCAAAGTGATGACGCGCTTTAAATCACAAAAGATGGCACTCGCCATCTTTTGTTTAAAATGGACTTAAACCAAACTGTCTTTTTCAATTTTTTTGTACTTTTTGTATTCCTGCTGATACTGTTTGGCGAGCGTAGTCTTTTGAGCATCGAGTAAAATTTTTCCTGCTTGCTGAAAGAAACCATGTTCCTCTTCTTGTAAATGATGATGTACGGTTTCCGATAATTTTTTTGCAATTGCCAACCAGCCCGGATTTGAGAATTCCGTCTCCGTCAATTGTTCCAATAACTCATCCATTTTATGGTGTTCTGCCAAAGCATGTCGGGTAATGTTGAGGCCCGAATCAGTCATCATCAAAGGGATATAAAAATAACGGTCTTCTGCCACAGCATGGGCAAACAATTCATTTTTAAGGCGTTCAAATAGCTCACGGCGCTCAGGCGTATCCCCTGAAGTTTGGAGTAGTCGTTCAGCCAAATTTCGTTGTATAACGTGACTTTCTCTTAAGGCTTCAAATATATTCATTCTATGCTCCAGTTCCGTTCAGCTTAAAACATCATTTTTATTGAAAAGCTTCTTGGCACAGCATTAAGTGCGCTGTATTTATCTTAAATGCAATAAACGAGAAATGAGGTCACAGACTACGCGTTTTTTGTAATGAAGTTTTAAAGCTATCTCACCATTACATCAAAAACATTTGATAACTCAATCTTACGATCAGAATTGTCACCAAAATAAGAAATAAAATACGAATAAAACCACTGCCGTATTTCAGCGCCATTTTTACCCCACAAATAGATCCGATCATATTTGCGACGGCCATCGCGCCTCCTACAGCAAAGAGCACATGCCCCGATGGAATAAAAAAGCTTAGCGCTGCAAGATTGGTCATCACATTGCCAATTTTAGCCAATGCCGCCGCATGCAAAAAATCAACGCGTAAATAGCGAATAAAATAGAAAATAAAGAAACTGCCCGTACCTGGGCCAAACAAACCATCATAAAAGCCAATGGCTAAACTCCCGATTCCCGCCAACAGCAAAATTTTAGGCGTCACACGCTGTGCCATATGCACTTGCCCAAATTGCTTCTTCATGAGGGTATAGACCGCCATCACAATCAACATGACCAAGACAAAGGGTTGAAGGACTTCTTTTGGAATCATGGCCACACTGGCTGCGCCCCCAAATGAACTGATGGTGGCACACACTGCAACCACAGCCAAAAGTTTCCATTCAAAGCGCACTTTTCGGGCAAAGGAAACGGCGGAAGTAGCTGTACCCACCACTGCCGCTAATTTGTTGGTACCAAATAAAGTGGCAGGTGCCATCGACGGAAATGCATTCATCAAAGCGGGAATTTGGATCAGTCCACCACCACCAACGGCGGCGTCAATTGCGCCTGCACAAAAGGCAAAAAAGATCAGACTGATAATAATGTCGATGTCCACGCCTTATCCTTTTTTTACCGAGTGATATATTTCGATTATAGATTTAAAACCCGCTTTGGAACCAATCTTTTCTTATCGGTAATTTCAGCCAAGCCTAAGCATTTTTCCCCATCGAAAACCAAGACCTGTGCTTCCGCTGTATGCTCAATATTACTTTCCATACCGCGACTAAAGTATTCACTACGCCCTTCTGGAACTTGTACTTTAGGAAAATGATCTACAGGTGCATATACAGGTAACAACAGTGCTTCGCGCTCTTGTTCAGACAAACTTTCCAAATACTCAATGGTATAACTTGGAATCAGATCAAAATGACCCGTTTTAATGCGGTGTAAATAAGTTAAATGACCATAAGTACCCAATGCCTTCGCAATATCTTCACCTAAAACACGAATATATGTGCCTTTCGAGCAGGTAATATCAAGGGTAACACTGTCTGCTGTGAATGAAAGCAGCTCAATCGCATAGATGGTAATCGGGCGTGCTTCACGTTCAATCTCAATCCCTTTACGGGCTAGCTCATATAAAGGACGACCATCTTTCTTCAAAGCGGAATACATTGGTGGCACTTGCTGAATATCACCCACAAACTGAGCCAAAACGGCTTCAATCAAATCTTCGGTTAACTCAGGTACAGCCTGCTCTAACAACTGCTCGCCTTCTACATCACCAGTGGTGGTACTGTGCCCCAGCTGAATGGTGGTTTGATAGCGCTTCACTGAGTCCAACAAAAAGTGTGAAAACTTGGTTGCTTCGCCCAAACAAATCGGCAGCAGTCCCGATGCCAATGGATCAAGCGCTCCTGTATGCCCCGCCTTTTGCGCACGGTATAACCAGCGCACTTTTTGCAATGCCGCATTTGAACTGATCCCCAATGGCTTATTCAATAAAAATACACCATTTACTGCACGGCGCTGGATTTTTGAAGCAGATGATTTCATAACATAGACACGTCTTAAAGCTGCAGCAATACTATCAACCGCTTGTCTAGTTTTACAACTTTTCTGTTGTTTATTTGCCCTTTTGTTTCAGAATAAATCGAGTTCAATCATATGAACCCAATAAAAAATACAATACGGATGTTAGGCATAGGATATGCAAAAAAAGAAATTATGGCTCATTTTCGCCGTGATCATCGTTGTCATTCTTGGTTTTCTCATTTGGCTCGCACCCAATGCAACTGTTGGCTCAAACCATGAGTCGATTCGCTCTAGCGCTCAAAATACGACAGGCTTATTACCCACAGCATCAGACTTGCCACATGCTTCAGGACTGCCTTTTGTCAGCAACAGCCAACAGGACACCGAAATCAACTGCCAACTGGTGCTCGACCAAAGTAATCGCTTAGTTGTAAATGAACAAACACGTAACTGTTTTGAATATTTTATTACCCAATATGGTGAAAAAAATATTGACCAGATCAAGCAAGATTTTAAAGCCTATATCCAGCAAGGTTATCAAGAACCTGCGCTTAAGCAAATTTTAGATCTGTGGACTCGTTATTTAGGTTATCGTGTGCAATTGGGGAGCCTGAAGGAGCCAAGCCTAAATAAAGAAGACCCTGAATACTATCGCAAAATTTTTACTTTGATGAAAAACCTACGCAGCCAATTCTTTTCCGACTATGAAATCGAAGGTCTCTTTGGCGCTGAAAATACCTACCATGAATATACCTTAGACCGCATGAGTATCATGGCAGATCAATCCTTAACTGAAGTACAAAAAGCCCAGAAACTGAAAGAGCTGTTTGCTCAACTTCCTGAAGATTGGAAAGAAAACCTAGAACAACTCTCCAAACTCGAAGATCTGCGTAAACTGACCTCAGATATTAAAGCGCGCGGCGGCTCTGCCGAAGAAATTCGCCAAATGCGCCAGAGTCTTGTCGGTGCCGAAGCGACCGTACGCCTAGAAAAACTCGACCAAGATCGAAACAATTGGAAATCTCGGGTCAATACTTACTTAGAACAACGCGACAACATTCTTAAAAGCAATATGAATCAAGATGCGCAGCAGCAAGCCATTCAAAAACTACGTGATCAACAGTTTAATAATTCACAAGAACAACTTCGACTAGGAGCCTTTGAAACCACGCATGACACAGGAGGAAAACTTCCTTTCGCAGATTAAAGCTATACCATGTTTGACTTTTTCAGGATGAAAAAAATGTTTATAACGAAAAGAATGATACAAACAATGTCACTCGTAGGTCTGGTTACCAGCCTTGGACTCAGCGCAACCACAGCCACAGCTGGATTACAGACGGTGACTGCAAGCGTAAAAAGTAATTATGCTCAAACTAAATATCCATTGCTATTTACCCATGGCATGTTTGGGTTCAGCCGAGTGGGCGTTGCCGAACTTGGACTGGATTACTGGTATCAAATTTTACCCGACTTGGCTCGAAATGGCGCAACCACCTTTGCAGCACAAATTTCCCCGCTTGAGTCTACTGAAGTACGGGGTGAGCAGTTACTACAACAAGTTGAAGAGGTGATTGCCCTGACTGGCAAGCCCAAGGTTAATTTGATTGGACATAGCCATGGCGGACCAACCATTCGCTATGTAGAAGCAGTTAAACCGCAATATGTGGCCTCACTGACAGGTGTGGGAGCAACATTTAGAGGTTCAAAAGTGGCAGACCAGCTTCTTGCCAATCAAGGTGGAACACAACTGCTCAGCCTAGCGGCTGATTATATTATTGGTCCTATGCTTGCTTATGGGCAAAGTAACCCTGCCTTAAAAAGCAATTTAACGGCATCGCTCACCTCAATTAGTGAGCAAGGTTCCCGTGTTTTTAATCAGAAATATCCAACATCAGCACTGGCTTCAGACTGTAACAAAAGCGGTGCAACATCCAGCAATGGCGTGTATTACTATTCGTGGACTGGCACGTCTCAAGTCCCGAACATTCTCGATGTTGCAGATAGTGCGATCTCACTGTTGGGGCCTTTGGCCTATGGACATTTAGACAATGATGGTTTAGTGGCACGCTGTAGTACACACTTCGGTAAAGTCATCCGTGATAACTATGACTGGAATCATTTAGATGAGGTCAACCAAGTTATGGGACTACGTGGACTATTTAGCGCAGACCCTGTTGATGTCTATCGCCAACATGCCAATCGCTTAAAAATGCAAGGACTCTAGTTCTATTTTTCCCTTCGAATCTTTAACGTTTCGGAGGGATGCCTCCTAGAATTATCCAGTTACAAACTGTATTTAATTTAATCGGATTTCTCTACGCTCCTCCTCCCTCACCTTTATACTCATTTTTGACAACTTAAATTGTCGTCATAAAAAATAAAAAACGAGGATGATCAATGAAATATGGATTATTGATAGCTGGACTGCTGTCGACCTGCGCACTTGCTGCTACACAAACGCAAGCAGCTGCTTCACAAATTAAATCAAACTACGTTGCCTCTAATTATGCAAAGACCAAATACCCTTTGGTTTTTGCACATGGTATGGGGGGCTGGATTCGAGCAGGAACCGATGAACTTGGTGTGGATTACTGGTATCAAATCTTGCCAGATTTAGCCCGTAACGGTGCAAACGCATGGGCAACACGCGTTTCTCCATTCAACACATCTGAAGTTCGTGGTGAACAACTGCTGCAACAAGTTGATGAAATCTTAGCGATTACAGGAGCACCCAAAGTCAATTTGCTTGGTCATAGTCACGGCGGACATAGTATTGCCTATGTCTCAAATGTTATGCCCAATAAAATCGCGTCTGCAACAGCCATTTCTAGTCCTTTAAAAGGCTCTCCTGTGGCGGATTTGATTATTTCCGCGCAAGGTACGCCGCTAGAACAACCGCTGGTAGGCTTAATCAACTTTGGGTCCAAGGCTATTGTTTGGGCACAACAGCAAAATCCGAACTCACTTCCACATGATGCACTCGGTGCGGGTAAAAGTTTGAGTCAAGCTGGGTCTAAAGCTTTTGCACAGAAATATCCATTGGGTATGCCAAAAACAAGCTGTGGTGAAGGTTTAGCGAAAGAGAATGGGGTTTATTTTTACTCTTTCTCTGGCAACTCAACGTTGACGAACGTACTTGATCCAGACTCATTACTGGCGACGACAGGCTTACTCATGCAAGCGCCCAATGATAATGATGGCTTAGTCTCACGTTGTAGTGCCAAGTATGGTAAGACCGTGCGCGATAACTATAATTGGAACCATTTAGATGTGATTAACCAGTTCTTTGGACTACGTTCTATTTTTGCTCCAGACCCTGTTGATGTTTACCGACAACACGCCAACCGATTGAAGCTTCAAGGACTCTAAAATTTAGGCATAAAAAATGCGCCATTGGGCGCATTTTTTTACTCGTATAAAACTTAAAATTAAGCTTTAACTTTACGAGCTGGTAACTTTTCACGAATACGTGCCGCTTTACCAGACAATTCACGTAGGTAGTAAAGTTTAGCACGACGAACGTCACCACGACGTTTCACTTCGATTTTAGCAACGATTGGAGAGTGAGTTTGGAAAACACGCTCAACACCAACACCGCTAGAAATTTTACGTACTGTGAACGCAGAGTTCAAGCCACGGTTTTTCTTCGCGATTACAACACCTTCAAATGCCTGAAGACGCTCACGGTCACCCTCTTTTACTTTAACCTGAACGATAACTGTATCGCCTGGTGCAAAAGCTGGGATGTCTTGTTTAAGCTGTGCATTTTCAACAGCTTGTACTAAAGGATGCTTACCGCTCATGGGGTATCTCCAATATGTGCGGGTCAGAAGAGGTCTGTATCCGCTGGGTATAGAGGCTAAATCGCATAGACCCGATTATCTTTCTCTTTATGCTTGACCACTTCAATGCACAAAGAGCCTATTAAAAGAATACTCTTAATTAAGTATTCAAATCTGTTAGCCATTTCTTTTGCTGCTTCGTCAACTCCACATTGTCCACCAACTCAGGTCGGCGTTGTTGTGTTCGTTGATAACGCTGCAAAAACCGCCATTTCTCAATATTGGCATGATGTCCCGACTTTAAGACTTCAGGGACATCCAAACCTTCAAAATGGTCTGGCTTGGTATATTGTGGGCAGTCCAAAAGACCATCCACAAATGAGTCTTGCACATGAGACTGTTCATCAGACATTGCACCCGGAAGTCTCCGAATAATACTGTCTAATAAAACCATCGCAGGAAGCTCGCCACCCGATAAAACATAATCCCCTATGGACCATTCCTGATCAACATATTTTTGGATCAAACGTTCATCGACCCCTTCATAACGACCACACAACACAATCAATCCATCATAGTCGACAAACTGTTGTACTGCAGGCTCATTTAAGGTTTTTCCTTGCGGTGACATATACACCACAGGAACATGAACTGCACCTGCTTGCATGGCAAGCTCTTTAGCATGTTGAATTGCTTTTGCCAGAGGCTCAGCCATCATCACCATACCTGGACCACCACCAAATGGACGTTCATCCACTCGTTTGTAGTTGCCCTCAGCATAATCACGAGGATTAATACAAGTTACTTGTACTAAATCACTTTTTGCTGCACGCCCGCTAATACCGTAGGCTGTAATCGCTTCAAACATTTCAGGAAAAAGCGTAATGACTGCAAAAAACATCGCAGACCCCCGTATTTCCAAAAATAATTAGTAATCTACGCCCCAATTAACGTAGATACGACCAGCTTCGAGATCAACGCGTTGCACCACATCTTTATGCCATGGAATCATACGCTCTTCAGCATCAACGCTGTCTGGTGTTGCGTGAACCACCATCACATCATTGGCACCTGTCTCAAACATTTCATGGATTTTTCCGAGATTTACTTCTTGTTCTTCATCATCCAAACCTAACACTGTTAAGCCTTTCAAATCTGACCAGTAAAACTCATCCATTCCTGCTTTAGGAAGTTGCGCTTTTGAAATCCAGACATTTGCGCCAACTAGGTTATCTGCTGCAGTGCGATCAATGACGCCTTTGAGCGAAACAACTAAGCCTTTGCCATGCGGTTTCCAACGTTTTACATCTATTGTTTGCCAACCTGCTTTGGTTTCAATATACCAAGGCAGATAGTCAAAGATATTGCTCATTGGTTCTGTATTGGAATAGATCCAGAGCCACCCATTTAATCCATATGCTGAACGTAACTGTCCAATCTGAATACGATCTTCGGGAACATTCTGTGTTGGTGTCATGGGCTACCTACTACTTAATTAGCAAAAATTATGCAGTAGCTGCAGCTTTCTTAGCTTGAGCAGCTAAAGAAGCAACACGTTCAGATGGTTGAGCACCTTGAGCAACCCAGTGTGCAAAACGGTCAGCATCTAAACGAAGTTTTTCTGCTTTACCTTGAGCTGTTGGGTTGAAGAAACCAATACGTTCGATGAAACGACCGTCACGTGCATTACGGCTATCAGTTACAATAACTTGATAGAACGGACGTTTTTTAGCACCACCGCGTGCAAGACGAATAACTACCATGATACAACCTTATAGTTTTTACGGATTATCCCTGCCCCGACCACCGGAACATTTCAAACCCCTTTCATAGAGGGCAATATTTTACGTTATCTTTGCTGCGAAAGAAAGATTAAAATTTGTTTATCCACAGTTTTGAATTTGGATTTTACCTGCCGTCCCAGTTGGTGGCTGAATTCGGGGTACATCTCCCTCTATCATCTCCTTTTGCCCAACAACGTTGTCCTCTATGATCTAAGCCTAAAGTACCATCACCTTTTTGACCATTCTCTGTCATTGCAACAAGTAACCATTCACTGTCAGTAACCTCCTGCAATGAGATTCGATAGGTAGGTTTTGCCCCCTCTGGAATAGATAGTGCGCCATTTGGGTTAACTTTATAGCCTAATGCTTCTAGTGTAATTGCTACATTATTTGGTCTAAATGTAGAATTAACTATCTTATATCGCTGCAATTTATTAGCTATTTCCATTAGCATCGACTGAGCTTCAAGTCTTTTTGTCTTTCTCACATAACTTTGATAACTCGGATAACTTATTGCAGCTAAAATAGCGATAATCGCAACAACAATCATCATTTCAATCAATGTAAAACCTTTGTTTTTTTTATGCATTTTAATTGCCTACTTACAATTTTCAGGTACAGAACAATTTGTGTCTATCCATTCGCATTTACGCCCCTTATTATTCTCTGCAAAATTTTTATATTGACTAGCATTCGGCAATGAACTATTCACACATCCCACTATACTCCAGTTTTGAAAACCCGAAACTGTATCGATGTTATAAATAACCTCATTAGAAGTTTTGCTTCTTGTTACAGTTTTATCTTCATTTGCCTGTTTAAATCGCTCATAACTAAAATTACGTGATTTCTCTTTCTCTAACTTTAAAGCAACATCAGCTATTTTTTGTAATACGAGCTTCTCATGACTTTTACGAACATAATGTGCATAGCTTGGTAGCGCGATGGCTACCATAGTTGCAATTATAACTGTAACAACCATTAACTCCATAAGAGTAAAGCCATGATTTTTCATTATTTATCTCCTTTCACCTTATAAGGAGAATACTCAAACCAACGCTGCGGAAGTAATTTATTCAATGTTTCGAACTCATCTGGTATCGGATCTGGCTTTTTATTAAAAACAAACGTCCGTTTATTATCACCAGAACCAGGTCCGACGGCCAAACCTAAAATCCCCGAACCCAAAGGCCCACCACTTTTTGGTGCATCCTGATTCGCAACACATTCCCCACTTGGTAGACAGAATTGATAAAGTGTACTCTCACCTGTAATCCCACCAGTACAAGAAGTGGCATCTACATTTGCAGTACTACTTTGTGGATTAAAAATTGGATAATACAGTGAATTATCTAAAGCGACACCTTCTTCCAAAATACGTTGTTGATACGTTGTATCCTTAACTGTGAGTTTTGGTAGTGTGTAGTACCACCCCTGATGTATTTCATCTTCTTTATTATCTTTATAAATCTCTCTTAAGTTACCTAAGCTAACTGTCGCCTGAACAGCTGGTATCGTTTTAGTCACACTCGTGTCATAAATACCAACTAACAGATCATTGGAACTTGAGTTTGACAATGGACTACTTCTATCCCCTGAACCCATCGATAAAACAGCATACCGAGTCATACCTGACTTATGAATCGTAAATGTTGGCGCTTCGTAAAACCGACGCGAACCAACATCTGCCAAAGCAAAGGCATTTAATATAAATGATTTTTTTTCGTCTGTTTTTTCACTAATGGTATGTTTAGGGTTTAAATCAATCCTAAATAATTTCCCACCCAAATCACCCACATATAAATGATCCGTTATCCCATCGCCATCTCGGTCAATAGCCTTAACTCGAGATGGAATACTATTGACCATCGCTCCAATGGTTGTCGACTCAGATCTGGTCAATATTCCCTTATTATCTACTGTTGCCTGAGATGCATTTTTTACCCTAGCGCTACCCCACCAAAGCAATTTGCCATTTTCTGCATCAAAAATATAAACGCCATTACCTTGAACATTCCCTGAAGTATCTTCATCCGTTAAAGGGTTGTTGGTAAAAGCTGGATCTTCATATTTTTTGTCATATCCACCACCTACAATCATGGCAAGTTTCTTTTCACCATTCCATTTTATATAAGTGAGTGTTGGCTGAGACCAACTTTGACCCATATGGTATAAAGGGTCGTCTGTGGTTAAAGTTTCTGCATCTGGATTTACATGAAACATCAACTTAGGTTTGCTCATGTCAGATAAATTCAAGGCATAATAACTACGTCCACCCATGCGTAAGCCACCATATACATACTGATGGCTATTTTTACTATCAGCTTTGACTACCAATGAACCACGAGTAGACTCAATAACTTTTTGGTCATTTTCTATAACATCATTACCATTTTGATCTTTCTTATAAAAATCAGTAATAGATGGCTCATAAACTGTGTGTGCAACCCAAGGGCCATCAATGCCATAGAAAAAGGTATTGACTGAATCTGTTCTACCCATAGCCAAAGACTCTGCAAAGCCTTTAGACTGACGTGTTAAAAACTCATTAGGCACAAAACTAAATACATCCTTACCGCCTTCAGCATCAACCGAACTCGTATTTTGTTGACCCGCTTTTACAATATGTAAAACACCTTGCGTTGTACCAAACATGATGTAATCTTCACGGTCTTTAGATGATTGCACACCCTTTTCAACCTCAATCGCACCTTTTTGAGTGAGTAGTACAGGGGTTGAGTGGATTACCGCCCCCATTTGATAGCCTGATGCAGTACTCACTCTGTCTTTTAAATAAGCTAATTGTTGAGTATAGGTTTTATTATCACCCAAAGCGGTAAAATCAGCTTCTTTTAACTTAGAAAAGCCCATAAGCCCATAAAGATATTGACTATTTTCTGGTTTATCATTTGAGTTCAAAACATCTGTGACTTTCTTAAGCTCACCATTTACATCAATATATAAATTCTTATTTAAAGTGGTTGAACTTGTTTCAACCTGCGGTAGATTAAATGTTTTTAATCGACTTAAATGCCCGCCCCAAGTCATAAACTGATCTTCACTACCGCTACCTTTTACACTAAACCAATAATCTTGTAGCTGTGCTCTGATTTTACTATCTTCAAAAACAGTCTTTTCTTTGGTGTCAACTATTGTCCCATTTAAAACTTTAAACTTTTTTAAGTTTCCTGCCCAAAGTTGATCTTTGGAACCAATCAAAGGCTTAAACATAGGGAAGTAGGAGTATGGTTGTAGTTGAGTTGTATTTAAAGCATCAACTGGTATGGTACTGGTGCCCATTGTAGATCCTTCAATAGGCACAGAAACATCACTGACAAACTGCTTAATACTCCCTACAATGTCCTCAGCAGATTGCGCATTGTAAAATCCACCTTGCCCATAAACTGACTTTTTGGTCCCCCAATAACACATCGATGACTGATTCGTTCCGTTACCATCTTTTTTATATACACTACACTCAAATTCACCATTGCGAGAATAATCCCCACTTAAATAGTACATTCCACCAAAACCCACTGTTGCTGTCTTAATCTTCCGCGTACCATTTAAGTTTTCAATTGCCTTTGACCCGACAGATTTCCAAAAATCATTGTGTAATGGAGTATTCCTTAAATTAGTACTCCAATTAGAATACCCACTAGTCATAGCATACCCCCTACTATCTGTAGGCTCGCCATCTGTTAATAAATAAATACCATTCCCTGTACATGATGGTTTAGCATTATTTGCCCCACTTATCGTACTTGTAATTTGGTTTGTTGCCCGCTCATAGCCATTACCAATTGGGGTAGAACCTCCCGCTGTTAATAAAACAATTTTTTTAGATACAATATCCTTATTTGTTTTATTCATTGCAAGAAAGACAGGATCAGTTAAATTAGAAGAACTATCTCCAGAATATTGCCCGACTGCGAAATATTTGGTGTCATCAACCCCATTAGAGTTAATTAATGACAAAAGCCCTTTTTTTAAATTAGCTAAACGAGTTAAACAACGGTACTCTCCATTATTTGTTGAAGGCTCACATATAGTTTTTATTTTTTCTAAATATTTTTTATCATTATTATTTTGACTTAATGATGATTCCTTAACTAAACAATATTTTTCACCTTCCATTGCATATGTATAGCCTCCTACTTGTAATGGATTATTTAATTTTTCAACACCATAATCATTCTCACCATGACAAATTTTATCTGTATTAGCACAACTTTTTACTTCTACATTAAAGTTGTTAGAACGCTCATATCTAGTGCCACCAGAATATGAAGAATCGTCTTGTTTTATTCTGTTATAATCCCCATTACCAGAGCCTACAAATGTATAATTATTTCCGTCTTTCTTATACTGCCCTGCATTATTTGCAACCTTCTCAAAAGTAGCCCATCTAATGTTACTCCCACCACTGCTTTTTTGAGTATAATTACGCCCTTCTTCCTGCTCCCATTTACACATATTAGTTTGTATACTAGAGGTATGCTTATAATCTTCTGCTAAACTCATACTTCCCATACTTCCAGAAGTATCCAGCATAAAGTAAATATTAATCGCACCTGTACCACCTGACTGGTAAATATCAATATCAGACGCTGAAATTTGGGTTGGAATACTACTAACAATTAAAACAGTAATAGATGCAGATAAAGCCGATACTTTAAATTGCATCCATCTTTTTTCAATGTATGTGCTATTTTTCATAACGGCTTCCTTACACTACTTTTTTAATAAATTGACCCAAAGTATATTCAGATACTTGGGTTTTATACGGGACTGCATTTTTACTTAGACATTCAGATATAGTTTCCAAATTGGTCGCAGTATCTACATAACTCAGATTTTTCATACACGCATTAATCGTCGCATTATCTTCAGTGCTTAACACTGGCATTACGGTTGTTGCTGTTACAATAAGGCGCACAGCTTCATCTAACTTTCCAGACTCTGTATCTGTGCCAACTTGATAATAACTAAAGGGCTCATCCCCATCTGTCGCACTACCCGCAACACGAACGGAAATTTGTGTCATAGCTGCTGCTCGACCACTTACAAAGTCCGACTTTTGCTTATTGACCTGACAAAACCCTGAACGTGCCGAACCGCCAATATCCTCTGTTTTCATAACAGTAGCTTGATCTTGATTTTTTTCTGTATATACCACACTTGCACGATAAAACTGATAAAATTGATTTACTTTCCCGCGATAACAAATGACCAACTCTTTATCTCGGTTAGCAATCATTTTAGGATAACCAAACAATCCTGTTCCTGCGATAAAATCATCAAACTGCGCATTATCTTCAATCTGGAATAATGCAGCATCATTATTTTGATCCATAATATGTGAAGCTTGACTATTCGTTGCGATATTCAACCCTAATAAACCCGAACGTACAGCCATAACCCCAATAATGGTCAATAACATCACAACAACAAGTACAATTATTAAGGCTGAGCCATTTTGCCTAAAACCATTCATTATAAGCGCTCCCCTAAACCATTTTTTAATGCAATTGTTTGCTCGACAGGTACACGTACATATCTTGCTTTCATTTCATCAGGCTTATCAACAACTTGTGGCAAATTAAGCAAAGTGTAATCTAATTTTTCATTCGTATCAGCGCCAGCATTATCCAAAGAACGTGCCAGAATACCAATTTGTAAAGATACAGCTCTTAAATTCTCACCTGCTGGAACAGCAGCAAACTGAGCCAAGGTCATATAGGATAGACTTCTTGTTGATGTATTTTGTACGCCTACTAAAACTTTGAATTGATCTACACGTTGCATAATAATTTGGCCACTATTATTACTATTATTACTATTATTAAACCCAGTAATAGTAGTCTCAGTTTCTGTATTCGCATATCGCCCAGCATCACAAGCTAAAGCTAAATCAAAATTCGCACCATTTGTATCTCGTCTTAAAAAATAGCGCTGAACAATTACATCATTCGGTGAAGTAATAGCTTCTCCTTCACAATCATAACCTTTGGCTAAATTCGGTCTATATTGAATAACTAATACATCGCTATCATCTTCGGTTAAAGATGGTGAACCAGCCAAAGCAGTAGAGCTCACTCTTCTATTCTCTGTAATATTAGCTGGATAATTTGAATCACTTACAATAAGACCTGAAACCCCTGTGCTTCTCATATCACGATTAATTAAATTTAAATTGGTATGCTTCAAATCTGTGACAATATAATTCAGTCCAATATTTGCATTGTCCTGTACATTTAAAACAGCATTTTGAAATGCTACGCTTCTCTGACCAGCCAATAACATTTGAACAGCAACCAAAACAACAATTAAGCCTAGAACCAATGCAACCATTAGCTCAACTAACGTATAGCCGCTCATTTTTCTTTTCATTAGAACGTCTCCACCACTACACATTTAGCATTGGGCAAATAACTAAAATCATCTTCAGAGGTACAAGCTTCATCTCCTTCATCTCCTTGTATCGCTTGCGTCTCATCCCATGCTACATATATGCAGTTTCGGTTATTGCTGGTATCAGGACATGTAAATACATTTATTTGCATATTTTTTTCCGCAGCAATCGCCTGAATATCGGCTATATCTTTTGCAGCGAAACTTGCAGCATTACAATATTTAATTGAGTCATTTTCACTTACACAGTCACTAAGATTTCGACCAGCGATTAATCCATCTGCATCCGTATAGGATGTCCGATTAACATACATTCGTTCTGCTAAATTACTTGCTAAGTTAACAGCTTCAACTTTCTTTAAGGCTTCTGATGCCAACTCTAGGGACCTGTACTGAAGTGCAATAAATCCCAATACAGCAAGACCTAGCACAAGAACTGAAATAATAACTTCCATCAATCCCACACCTTTTTGGTATTTCATGATCCTGCCCTCGTACACGCACCATCCGAAATTTTCTGCATACCAAGTTGAGTCAACTCTACGCTTTTCGTTTTACCACTTTTCATATGTTTAACTTCAAAACATATAGGGAAGTTACCCGAAGATGGGTCTATCAGACCGTTATTTCTAAACAAAATCACTTTATCCCCCATATTAAATTCATATTTATTCTTATCAGGATCTAAGTACAGTGAATTGACTGGATCTTTTGACTCTGCTGCTCTAAAGAAAATACTAACTGTTTGGTTTAATGCCTTCGAACTAGCTTTAGCTTCATTGAGTACAGAGGCCAACTCATTTAATTCCTTCTTCAGCTCATAATTATAAATTTGTGCCTGAAAAGAAGGTGCAGCCATCATCGCGATAATTGCCATAACAGCAATCGTCACCATCAGCTCAATTAAGGTGAACCCTTTATGTTTATTTTGCATACTCCCTCCCCAAGGCAACAAAACTTTACCCTATTTAAAATCATATTCTAATTCTTTATACAATCAGCACAATACAGGATAAAAGGCATAAAAAAACAGATGATTGCCAATTTACAATCATCTGTCAATTTTTCAATAAAATTAGAATGTTAACCAATCCACCTTTTAGGCTTGAGTTACCGCAATACGTAACTCTTTTGGCAAACTAAAGGTAATATTTTCTTCCGTTCCAGCAAGTTCTTGTGGTGGCGTTGCACCCCAATCTTGTAATCGTTGAATCACTTGCTTAATTAAAATTTCAGGTGCAGATGCACCCGCTGTGACGCCAACCTTGGCGATGTTTTCAAACCACGCTTGTTGAAGTTCATCTGCATTATCAACCAAATAAGCGGCTTTACCCATTCGTTCGGCCAATTCTCGTAAACGGTTAGAATTTGATGAGTTTGGTGAACCGACCACCAACACCACATCACACTGGGTTGCTAAATCACGCACCGCATCTTGACGATTTTGAGTCGCATAACAAATGTCATCTTTGCGCGGCCCTTGAATCTCAGGAAATTTCGCCCTTAACGCATCAATCACTTTTGCAGTATCATCGATCGATAAGGTGGTTTGAGTAACAAAAGCTACGCGCTCAGGATGATGGACTTGAAGCTCTGCGACGTCTTGTTCATCTTCAACCAAATAAATCGCACCACCATTTTTCAGATCATATTGCCCCATGGTACCTTCAACTTCTGGGTGGCCTTCATGACCAATTAAGATGGCTTCAACCCCCTCACGGGCATATTTAGTGACCTCAATATGAACCTTGGTCACCAATGGACAGGTTGCATCAAAAACTTTTAAACCGCGACGTTCGGCTTCGATCTGTACCGCTTTAGAGACTCCATGCGCACTAAAAATTACAATATTGTCATCGGGTACTTCATCCAATTCATCGACAAAAATTGCACCACGTTGACGTAAATCGTCCACGACAAATTTATTGTGCACCACTTCATGTCGTACATAAATGGGTGGATTAAAGCACTCAAGTGCACGATTTACGATGGCAATCGCACGGTCAACACCTGCACAAAAACCACGTGGATTGGCCAATACAATTTCCATATGTTCCTCGATACCACTTTTCAATCAGCGGAAACTAATAAAATAAATGTAAACAAAGTGACGCCTTGCTATTTCGTTTAAACCTTGTCTACTCTAAAATAGAGAAGATATTTTATCATATCAGGAAAAATATCATGTCGGGTCTCTTGTTTGTCGTTTCTGCAGCTTCAGGAACAGGCAAAACATCCCTCGTAAAAGCCCTCCTTGACCGTGTAACGAATCTTCACGTTTCTGTTTCTCATACTACACGTGGGCAACGTCCCGGCGAACTTGATGGTGTACATTACCATTTTACCGAAAAAGACTCATTTTTAGCCTTGGTTGAACAAGGCGGTTTTATTGAATACGCCGAAGTCTTTGGTAATTACTACGGCACAGCTCAAGCTACAGTAAAAGAACAACTGACGAAAGGTCATGATGTCCTACTGGAAATTGACTGGCAAGGCGCACAGCAAGTTCGTAAGCTTTTTCCTGACTCTAAACAAATTTTCATTTTACCACCAAGCCAGTTTGATCTGCGTCAACGTCTGTCTAACCGTGGCACAGACTCGGTTGAGGTGATTGAGCGTCGTTTAGGCTGTGCAGTTGAAGACATGCAACAATATGTTAACTTCGACTATGTAATTATTAATGATGACTTTAATAAAGCTTTGCACGATCTTGAGTCTGTGATTATTGCCAATCGTTTAGTCATTACACAGCAAGCGAGCCGTCATCAGAAAATGATTTCTGAGCTGATCACCCCTGTTGAAAAGTGATTAAAACTTGAGTCTACAGACAAAGCACTTTATACTGCACAGTCTGTTTAATTTTAGCCTTTGTAACGAGAACTCTTATGGCACGCGTAACCGTTGAAGATTGTTTAGACCATGTAGACAACCGCTTTGAGCTTGTACTAGTGGCAAGCAAACGCGCGCGTCAATTGGCACGTCAAGGCATTGAACCTACTGTTGAGTGGGACAATGACAAACCGACTGTTGTTGCATTACGTGAAATTGCAATCGGTCATGTTTCTAAAGATATTTTGAAACAACGTGAGCAAGACTACCAAACGTCGAGTCTTGATCTTGCACTTTCTGCAAACAATTTGAATTTAGATGGTTTTTCTTTCCAATAAGAAAAATTTATCGATTAAAAGCCTAGTTTTTAACTAGGCTTTTTTATTGGATAACTTTTATATTTGTGCAATACACGTTATAACTAGAAGATAGGATTCATCGTGGTTTAGGTGTATCTTTTTTGCTTTTCTCTCAATGAAAAATTTGACAACTCATGCAATATGTTTTTCATTAGAGGATCAGTAAAATTTTCTTGTAATTGCTACGTCTTAAAGGTGTTTTATGCCAGGCCCAATGGTCAGCCAAGCTAAACAACAGCTCAAAACTATTATCGATGCTTACTTAACTGAAAGCGACGTCGAGCGAGTGCTTGCGGCCTGTGATTATGCGGATATTGCCCATGATGGTATTACCCGTAAAAGTGGCGAACCCTATATTTTGCACCCGATTGCGGTCAGCTGTATTTTAGCGCATATGCGTCTAGATGCCGAAACCCTGATGGCGGCACTTTTACATGATGTGATTGAAGACACAGACTTTAGCAAAGAAGATATTGCAGAAAAATTTGGAAAAACCGTTTCCGAACTGGTCGATGGCGTCACCAAACTTAGCCAATCCAGTGATAAAGAATATAATAAAGCCGCTTCTTTCCGAAAAATTCTGCAAGCCACACTACAAGACCCACGTGTCATTATTATTAAACTGGCTGATCGTTATCACAATATGACTACCTTGGATGCACTACGCCCCGATAAGCGTGCGCGTATTGCCCAAGAAACCTTTGATATTTTTGTCCCAATGGCACGTATTGTTGGCATGAATGAGATGGGCGATAACCTCGAACATCTGTGTTATCAAAACCTTGATCTCGACATGTATAACAATGTCCAAGAAGCCCTCCTGCAAACCAAACCCAAACGCTGTGAATATCAAAGCAAATGGGAAAATAATCTTACTGAGCTATTAAAAAACCATCAAATCTCAGGTCGAATTAAAAAGAAAAATAACAATATCGAACTGTTACGTCACTTTGTAAAAAATGACATTGATCTACATGAACTTACGCATAGTCATGCCTTTGAAATTATTCTAAATAGCATTGCTGACTGTGACCGCTTAGCCGATGTGTTGCGAGAGAGTTTTCAAGTTTTACACTTTGCAGACCATATTCGCAAACCACTCCCAGGTGGTAACCAATCGCTACTACTGCGTTTAAAAGGTGAAAACACAACCTTATCAGTAACCATTCAAACCGAGCTGATGCGTAAAGCTGCACGTTTTGGTGTGGTACTGGGCGACAGTGCTCCGCAAGCTTGCCGTTCTGCGATTCAAGCCTCGATGCAGAACTTGAATGTCTTGATTGATGGTGCCTGTGCTAAAACCACTTTTAGCGAACTGCTCGATTATTTACACCAAGAGAAAATTTGGGTGTATACACCACAAGGTCATCTACACGAGTTACCACAAGGTGCAACGGTAGTCGATTTTGCCTACTCTGCTAGCTTATTTTTAGGTAACCATGCGGTAGGTGCGAAAATCAATGGGGAAACTAAACCACTTTCTACGCCATTGCACAGTGGTCAGGTGATTGAAATTATTACTGATGTGTTGGCCACACCAAACCCGGATTGGCTCAGCTTCGTCAATACGCAAAAAGCCCGCCGTGCCCTACAAAATATACTGCGTGAGCAAGACATCGAAGAACAACGCCTTGTTGGACAACAAGCTTTAAATCGCGCTTTAAAACTATTCAATGTATCCATTAAAGATTTAACCGAATCAGACTGGTTAGAGCTTTTACAATGGCGACATATCGAAAGTAAAGACCAACTCTTTGAACAAATTGCCGTGGGCGATTTACTGCCGCAATTGGTTGCGAATCATTTGTTTGCGCATGATCAAAGTGCACAGGAATCTGACCGACTCATTCAAGGTACTGAAGGTGTCGATGTCAAATACGCACATTGCTGTAACCCCGTGTTGGGTGACCCAATTCAAGGACATTTATCACGCCGCGGTCTTATTGTGCATCGTGCACGTTGTCACAACCTCCTACATGAACAACATCTGCACCCTGAAAATATCATGCCGTTGCAGTGGACTAACGAGAATGAAGAAGAAATTAGTTTTACTGCATATTTATTGATTAACATGGCCATGGATGACGAACAAATTTCTGACCTAATTTATCAATGCCGTAAAGAAAAAATCGGGGTCGAAATGGTGTGTAATCAAGATGATAAGACTTATGTCAATGTTGTGGTGCACAACCGTAAGCAAATTGCAAAAATCATTCGCGATCTACGCATGCATTTTGGCTTCCCACGTATCAGTCGATTAGCTCAACCAGTGAGCATTGCGGAAACATCGATTGCGAGTTAATTGTTTAAATCCGCACATTTTAATGCAGATCTAGGCTATGATTGACGGTGAATATAATAGGAGAACACGATGTCCCGCCAAGTAATTCATACTGAAAATGCCCCTGCTGCGATCGGCACTTATTCGCAAGCAATCTTAGTCGGCAATACACTTTACCTTTCTGGTCAGATCGGTTTAGACCCATACAGTATGGAGTTGGTTGAAGGCATTGAAGCACAAATTCGCCGTGTATTTGATAATTTAAAAGCTGTCTGCGAAGCTGCTGGTGGAACGCTGGCCGATATCGCGAAGTTGAATATTTTCTTAACCGATCTTTCAAACTTCCAGTTGGTCAACCAAATTATGGGTGAATATTTTGCACAACCTTACCCAGCACGCGCAGCGCTCGGTGTGGCAAGCCTACCCAAAAATGCATTGGTTGAGATGGATGGCATTGTGATTATTAATCAATAAGTTATATTTTTTAAGAAAAAGCCACCGATTGAGTGGCTTTTTTTCATCCAAAATCTCAATAAAGACAAATGAGATTTCAAATGATTTTTATTGACAAACGATAACAATTATCAATAATATCACTTATCTTATTTCATTCATGTGGCTTGCTGAAATGTACGTGTGCTTATGCCGTGGTATTACAGATCAAGATATTAAAGACGCTATTGAAAATGGTGCGGGTAGTTATCGCGAAGTTCGCGAGATGCTGGATCTCGGCACATGCTGTGGTCGCTGTGCACCAGAAGCACGCTCAATCATCAGTGCTGAAGTCTCTGCGATTGCCTCACGCTTAGCTATTGCTGCCTAGATATTTGATTCGTTTTTAGAATAACCATAATTATAAACGTACTCTTTATGAGTAGCTCCTCCCCCGCTTATGACTCTAAGCGGGTTTTCTTCTTTAAATGCCTAAAAATCCAATTTCCACCTCGTATGCTTTTGATTGCGATTTTCATTTGCTGTTCTATAAATTACTCGCCAAAAACCACTTTGTTGTTTAAGATATTTCTCATAAGTTATTGATATTATTTTTAAGCCGCAGTTTGAATGGAGCTTTCTCATGAAAGGCAATCGTGATGTAATTAATCAGTTAAATCAGGTGCTTTATCATCATTTAACTGCCATTAACCAAAATTTCCTACACTCTCGTATGTTTAATGACTGGGGGATTGAACAACTCGGTTCAGCTGAATATAAAGAGTCAATCCGTCAAATGAAGCATGCTGACAAAATCATTGAGCGCATTCTTTTTTTAGAAGGTCTACCAAACTTACAACACTTGGGCAAACTCTACATCGGTCAACATACTGTTGAAGTTCTAAACTGTGATGTCCGTAAAGTCAAAGAAAACATTGAATCCATTCAAGCCGCTGTTAAGCTTGCCGAAGAACAGCTGGACTATGTCACTCGAGATCTTGTTCAAGAGATTTTAGAAAAAGAAGAAGAGTGGTTGGACTGGACGACGACACAACTCGATCTAGTTGAAACCGTAGGTGTAGAGAACTATATTCAGAGTCAAATTTAGGACTTTTCTATCATTTAAAAAAACCTGCATATGCAGGTTTTTTATTATAGTTTTAGGTTTACTTCCAAGGTCGAAGATCGACGATTTTTACTACTTCACCTTTGTCTTTATTGATTAAAACTGTCATATCAACAGCATTGGCTTTTAGAGGAACAAAACCAGTTGCTTGTGGATATTTTGATAAAATACGATCTACTTGTTTTGCATTATTATACTGATTAAGCTCTTTCAAACTTCTTACTCGTTGTTGTAATTGTGATCTTGCTTGAACAAAATCGACATAACGCTCAGGTTTCTGTGCAAGAGAAATTCCTCCAAGAACCTCAGTAAACAGGTCATCATTACGCATTTTTATATCTGTAGCAAACTGTACAGCCACATATTGAGGCTTGAACCAAGGAACATTTTGGTATTGTAGTAAAGCTTGATCAATATGATCATTGATGATTTCATTTTTTCGCACCAGCTCAAAACTATCGACATTATAAGCTATCCATACTGGGCGGCCCTGCTCAATACTAAACAGACCATAGCAAAGCGCAGCAACTTGTATACCAATGACCACACTCAAGTCAAACTTAAGCGACTTTTTACCTTGTTTGTAAACCAATAATCCCAAAAATGGTCCAACAATAACATCAATCGCTAGCATCATAAGGAAAACTTGAGTGACTCCAACAGCTGTAGCAAGTGGTGATGGATACCAAACAAAAAACACAAGCCCGATCACAAGTAAAGCTATGAGCAATGAAATAGCCAAATGACTAAGAAAAAATTTAAAACGGTTAGCCATAGTGCTATCCCAACGTAATAATCGTTATTTTATCTACATTTACATTAATTTCAATATTTGACTAAATACAATCTTTGGGTTTCAGTTGATTAGAAATCCCTAATGAAGTTCTACATTTCCATACTCCATTTTCTTGTCGGTCTAAAAAAATAGACTCATCAGCCAATATAGCTACAACATTTCTAAGCTGACACTCTAGCGCTGGCAATGAAGCACCTGCTACAGGCCCATAAACAATATATGTACAATGTTGTGATCCAGCTGAGGGCAATCCCATATTCTCAATTGTAAAAGTATTATTAGCCAAATTACCACTCACAACCAATTCATACGGTGCTCGTGCTCCATTGAGTTCCGCCAAAACTGAAGCAACCTGCGAGCGAGCCACATAATTCAAATATACAGGGACTGCTATTGCCGCTAGTAAACTTATAATTGAAACAACAATCATTATTTCAATTAAAGTAAAACCTAGACGATTTATCATGATTACTTCCATTATTATTTTAAATTAGACTTCCGTCATAAATCAAAAAACGTACAATTTATTTGATCTTAAATTAATCAGCAAAATTATTTAATTCAAGAGATAATCCTTGGATGAAATTCAAAGATATTCAAAAATTATCAAACGTTAAGTTTCGTAGGCTTACCGGTGTTAGTTGGGCTACATTTAACCTCATGTTGGCCGAGCTAAATAAGCATTTACCTCATCATATTGGTAAAGGACGACCGCATAAATTACCATTGGAAGATCGTTTACTCTTATGTATAGAATATTGGAGAGAATATCGAACATTTTTCCATCTTGGTATGAGTTACGGTGTATCTGAAACGAGTGCAATTCGTATCACACGTGTTATTGAAGATACCTTAATCCGTTCTGGAAAATTTAACTTGCCAAAACAACTTCCTAATCGAGATGAAGTGGATTGGGAAGTTGTTGTGATTGATGCAACTGAAATATTAGTTCAACGTCCAAAAAAAACAGAAGAAATGGTATAGCGGTAAAAAAAAGCGACATACCTTTAAATTTCAGCTATCTATGCATTATACAACAGGTGAAATACTGAGTGTATGTGGAAGTCATGGAAGCATGCATGATTTTAAAATATTTAAAAAAAGCATGAGGAAATTAAAATTTAAGCCCTTTTTTATCGTTGATAAGGGGTATTTAGGGATAAAGAAATTGGGTTTTGGATGCCTCATGCCATCTAAAGCAAAGAAAACTGAAAAACTAGATTCTGAATTAAAAAAGTTAAATAAAGAGATTGGTCGTAGACGAATTCAAGTAGAGCACGTATTTGGAAGGATGAAATGTTTTAAGATTTTATCTTGTGTATATAGAAATCGTCGTAAACGATTAAACCTGCGGTTTAATTTACTTGCTGGCATATACAATTTAGATTGGGTGAAAGATAAACAATTAAATTGGTTGAAAAATGATTTATGAAGGAAGTCTAATGAATAAGTAAAAACTACGCTATAAATTATTAAAAATAAAGTTTTACCTACCCCTCAAATATAGCCTCAACTTTTTAATATACTCTCATATATTTATACAAAGCTAAGGAACCTGTAAACCAAATCTAAATAGCTATTCTAAGTTAGGATTTTAAAGCAGTAATATAATATTTCGTATAAAACAAAATATTTAAATGGTTAAAGTTTTAAATATAATAAAAAAACAAAGATTCAAATATAAAAAATAGTCTCTTTAAAGAGACTATTTTTTATATAAAGATTAAATTATGGAGCAACAGCAGGTGGGGTAGAGCCAGCTAATGTCGTAACTGTAGGACAAGATTTGCTTGCGAATTTTGCATCAATATTTGTTTCACAAACCCAAGCACCATTTTCACTACGTGAAAATTGTACAACATTGCCTCGTACACCAGGATTACCTTGTTGAAATTGTAAACGAATAATTCCTTGACCATCATCTAAATCTTCTAAAGTAATCGTACCTAAAGTCGAATTATTAATGCCCAGATCTTCTGCTCGCTCACCACGAACAGCTGCGACGAATTCATTTGTGCTAGCTGTATTTGGATCATCCGCAACCCCTTTAACAGGAGGCGTTGTACCATCAGGAAACTCACCAAACTCCATGACATATTCCTCTAAGCCTGTTTTGTTTGCTGATAAAGTTGAAACAGCTGCTGCAACATTTGAGCGTGCAACATAGTTTTGGTATTGCGGAATCGCAATCGCAGCAAGAATACCGATAATTGCAACAACGATCATTAATATTATTCATTCCATAAGTCACTCTATATGGACACGTATCAAACCATTGAATTATATTAATTTATCTCATGATCCAGTTTGTCCATATGGACATCGTTTTCAATAGACAAATTTTTCCAATTTGTCCATATCAGAAAATGGCTTTTATTCAGTGAGATAAGGTGAATTTTTATAAAAGCAGACTAGTCGTGAGATATTTTAAAATTTTGATAAGCTAAAAACCGAATAAAAAAATCCAGACTCATTTATAAGCCAACTTCTGTATTTCTTCTTTAGGCTGAAGAATTACACGTCTTGCATGATGCAGAACAATACGTCTAGTCTCTTCGTCATCACCAAATTGTATGGGAAAAACTTTTACAGCTGGACGAGGTATTCGCTCAATAGTTTTGAAGTCTTTTAACCGTTTCACCCTATTAATCCCTATATATGAAGCATTCAGCATAGGACAGTATTTTTCAATTTCAAAGTGGATTGGTAAGCAAATAAGCAAAACAATTCAACTAACAAGTACACATCTGCTTAGCTGCCAATAATTTAGTTATTCCTACTACTAACAACTTCCATATTTATATTCCTCAAAACCAACAAAACTGACATTTTTTGTCACTTTGTTACATAAACTTACTTATGTGCATAATAAGATTTTTAATATATTGAACAATGTATTGATTTAACAAGAAATAATTGAGTAATATGTTTTGGCACACTTTGTGCAAACTATAAACCAGCTTACAAAGCTTATAATTAAATTAACAAAACATTTGTGGAGAATGTTATGAACGCTCAAAAAGGCTTTACTCTGATCGAGTTGATGATTGTTGTCGCTATTATCGGTATTTTGGCTGCGATTGCGATTCCTCAATATCAAAACTATGTAGGCCGCTCTAATATTGCAGCCGCTGTACAAACAGTTTCAGCCAATAAAACTGGTTTGGAAGAATACGTAATGGAATATGGGGAGTTTCCAGATGGTACTACCAAACCTGAAGCAGCTAAGCCTGAGTCTTCACCAGGTGCTGGTGATGCTAAAGCAGCTATCCGCGGTGAGAGAGCTGAAGATTTAGGTATTGTAAACCCTTCATTTGGTACTATTAAACTTAAAGATTTAAATAAAGGTGCTGGTGCAATTACTTTAACATTTACTACTGGGAACCCTGGTATTAATACCAAAAATGTTCAATTACAACGTGATGAAAATGGTACTTGGACTTGTGTAAGTGATGTAGACAAAAAATTTGAAAATAAAGCTTGTTCTATTGGTACCATTAAATAAGAACTTCTTTCTTAAAAAACGCATCTAAATTAGATGCGTTTTTTTTATTTAAAATTTAATAGATAGGGAAAGACTATGCTTAAAGAAAACTTTACTTTAAAACGGCTTTGTTGCACAAACCTATCTGTAAAGGGTTTTTCAGCGATATAATTTTCAAATGAAGAAGCCTACACACAAAATCTACCGCACAACCAATTGGCCCACATATAACCGAGCACTCATGAGTCGCGGAAATATTGCCATTTGGTTTGATCCTGCTACGCAATGGTATGCGCCATCAAAAGGCAAACAAGGGCGAAATCAAACCTACTCCGACGCAGCCATCCAATGCTGCTTAATGATTAAATCCTTATTCCGTCTGTCTTTACGTATGGTCACTGGCTTTGTGCAAAGTCTGATTAAACTTTGCGGATTAAATTGGATAGCTCCAGATTACACCACGCTTTGTAGAAGACAAAAGCATATTGATATTGTAATCAGCTACCAAAAAAGTAGCGATGGGCTGCATCTACTCATGGACTCTACAGGCATGAAGTTTCTAGGTGAGAGCGAATGGAAACGCAAGAAACATGGACCTGAATATCGTCGCCAATGGCGTAAACTTCATATTGGTATAGATGCTAAAACCCTGCAAATACGAGCAGTTCAGCTTACAACCAATAATGTCAGTGATTCACAGGTGCTTGGTGATTTACTTAATCAGATTCCACAAGATGAGCGGATTGACTCTGTTTATACCGATGGAGCTTATGACACCAAGCAATGCCGTCAGGTCATTGCAGATCGGCAAGTGCATGCGGTGATTCCACCTAGAAAAAATGCGAAACCATGGAAAGATACAAAGAGTAGCTCGCTAGAGCGAAATGAATTACTTCGAACAATTAAACGTTTAGGCAGGACACTATGGAAAAAATGGTCAGGCTATCATCGGCGAAGTTTGGTTGAAACTAAGATGCATTGCATCAAATTATTAGGAGATAAACTCAGTGCAAGGAGTTTTGATAGCCAAGTGAATGAGATCCATGCACGTGTAGCAGTCCTTAACAGATTTACGGAATTAGGTCGACCACTTACCCAAGTTACGCCTTAAATTTGGCTCAATTAGGGGCGCTTTGCATTTCAAATCTTTGTGCAACAAAGCCCATCATTACTAAAATATTTTAATGTCTTGGTTGTAGAATAATAAATGGCAG
Organism: Acinetobacter sp. P1332; assembly: GCF_044057475.1. Lineage (NCBI taxonomy): Bacteria > Pseudomonadati > Pseudomonadota > Gammaproteobacteria > Moraxellales > Moraxellaceae > Acinetobacter > Acinetobacter sp. P1332. Next base: position 330,253 of record NZ_CP171157.1, on the reverse strand, counting down.
CAAACAATCGACCATCTTTAAAAATAATTGCTGATGAAGCATCTAAACTTGATGCAGACCGACCTTCATAATACAGAGCCTCATCTGTTTTTAGTAAATAGGATGCTGAGTAATTATCGAAATTAGATTGAAATTTTAGATAATCATGCTTTAACAATGTTTGAAGTTCTGTTTGGATTTTTGGATTCAAAGCAATTTGAGGAATTGATGAAATATCTGAATATTGAATTAAATCTAGTTTTTGAACATGAGTAAAAATAGAGAGTGAAAAAAGTAGAAAAAGATAATATGTATTCTTCATATCAAATTTATTATTTTTATGTCCATATTGACTTACTTATGGATTGTTCATTTTATATGGACACTTATGGAGTATCGATAAGGGTGAAACCCTTTTGAACTGATTTCATAACATTCTCCACAAATGTTTTGTTAATTTCTTATAAGCTTTTAAGGCTACTTTGTAATTAGCATGTATTATGCCAACTTTTATTATATTTATTTTCAAATAAAAAACAGCACTTTATTTCACTATTTAAAAATTTATTTTTTGTGCTTTGTTTTTTTATGTGACAAAGTGACAAAGAATGTCAACTTTATCACATTTTAGTTCAGCATGATTGGGGCGTTCTCAAGTTCATCGTTTTGGTCCTGTATTTTGTTGGCATAAAACCGATCCAAAATTACGCCAATTTGAATTACACCATCAAGCAAAGCCTGTCGATACTGCTGTTGTGCCATTTTCGCAATAATGGACTGACAAACCTCATCCCATACTAGCTGTGTCGTAGCTTGTTGTATGCCACGATCTATAACAATTTCAACCTTACGCTCACACAAATTAAGGTATAACAAAATCCCACTATTCAACTCGGTATCCCACACACCAAGCTCAGCAAAAAGCTGTTTTGCACGTCCACGAGTATCTAAATAATAGGCTTCTCGTGCAGGCATATGCCCTTCGATTACTACCTGAATTTCCCCAATGTGCCCATGTTCAGCAGCAGCTACCGCTTGCGCAATCGCATGTTGATCTTGCTGATTAAAAAAGCGTTTACTCGCTGGCATGTGTAATAAATGCTTTAACCAACGTTTAAAACTGGGTTGCACAACGTCATCTAGCTTTGATTTAGTGACGATGTTCGTCGTTTCAGTTGTTGTTACCATGACCCTGATGCTCCTCCACCGCCGAAGCCGCCGCCCCCGCCACTATATCCACCTCCACCAAAACCGCCGCCGCCGCGACCTCCTCGCCCACCTCCACCGCCAGAAGAGAGAAAGAGCTGAAAAATCGTTTGGGCTAAGGCCGTGATGAGTAAAAAGAAAATCCCGCCACCAATCAGTATGCTGGTGACTAAACCTGCTCCATTGACCAAGCCTGCCACGGTTCCTGCAACTGCAGCCGTCGAGGCACTTAAACGCTTCCCCACCACAAATGAGCCAATTGCGCCAGCAATTAAGATAAATAAAGCCGTACTAAAGGTTTTACTTTTGGCTTCCTGCTCTCGAATAGCTTGGTCTTGGCGTTCTTGTAGTTCTTGCGCCGCTTGAGCTGCAACTTCAGGATCAAGATTTAAAATACGTTCAATTTCAGTAAGCCCCGCATTGATCCCTTGAGCATACTGAGCTTGCTTAAAATAGGGTGTGATTTGTTGGTTAATAATGCGATTCGCAATAATGTCAGGAATGACTCCTTCCAAACCATAACCCGTAAGAATCTGCATACGCCGGTCATTAACGGCAATTGCGATCAGTAAACCGTTGTCTTGTTTTGCTGAACCAAGTTTCCATTGGTCTGCAATACGCATGGCAAAACCAAAAATATCCTCTTGACCTGTAGTCGGGACAATCACCACGCCTATTTGGGCTTTTCCTGTGTCATGCAAGGCACGAATTTTCTGACCAATGGCTTGTTTATCTTCATTACTTAAAATATGTGCTTGATCGATCACAGGTTCATTTAAAGTCGGTAACGTCCGTATCGATTCACCTTCTGCCATATCATTGGCAATGGGTGGTTGTGGCACAACATCAGCATTCGTCGAGCTTACCTTATTGGAACTCTCCGCTTGCTGACCTTGAATAATTTTTCCAGCGATAACTGTTTCAGCACCACCATCTGTTGCTGTAGCAACCTCTGCCCATGTTAAAGAACTTAGACACAGCAGTCCTGATAAAATGAATGCAACCACCCATTTATACGAAAACCGTAAGAACTGCTGCTGTACTATCATTCATTCACCCTATGGTTGCGATTACTTTAAGTCACAGCTAGTTAAATGACACCGTTGGTGCTTTTTGCGCGCTTTGCTCTGCACTAAAATTTGGTTTGGTGTCCATCCCAATCACCTTGGCAGTCATGACTTGTGGGAACTGGCGTGAATAGGAGTTAAAGTCTTGCACCGTAGTAATATAGCGATTACGCGCCACAGCAATACGGTTTTCGGTACCTTCGAGCTGAACCTGCAAATCACGAAATTGTTCATTGGCTTTTAAATCTGGATAGTTTTCTGAGACCGCAATTAAACGCGACAATGCACCCGTCATTTGCGCCTGCGCTTCTTGATATTTTTGGAATAATGCAGGGTCTTCTAAAACTTCTTTATCGACTTTTAAACCTGCCACATTGGCACGAGCCTGTGTGACCTCAGTTAGGACTTGCTCTTCATGCTTAGCATACCCCTTCACCACATTCACCAAGTTCGGCACCAAATCTGCACGGCGTTGATATTGGTTTTGTACTTCCGACCACGCAGCTGTAACCGCCTCATCTTTGACCTGTAAGGTATTATAACCACAGCCCGATAGCGTTAACGTGCTCGCAAGGGCAACAACGACAGCAGTTTTTTTCATAAAATTCATTCAGCTATCCTCTTTCTTTTCTATTTATTGCAATAATCTGATTGTAAACACATTTGATTATCCTTGTGTTGCTTTTAGTTAAAACATCTAAAAATGAAAAGACCGAGTGATCTTCACTCGGTTTTTTTTGCTTATTTTTTATACTTAATACCTCTGTACACGACAAATTTCATAGAGCCCTTGTCCTATCAGGCTTTTTCTTTCTTAAAATTGCTAGAATTTTCTTAAATTCCTCTTTTTTTCCAAAACCAATCAAACGTAGAATAGCCATTTGAACATAGTCCAAACCGTAGCGAAATAAACTTACTGAAAGTCGTCCATGCTTCTTTATTTTTATCGCTTTTTTTCGATCATGTTGCCATTCACCTGTTAAATAGCACCAACAGAAACCGATAGCTAGCACTGCTATCAATTTCTTGACTCGTCTAGGGTCTGTTAAACGAGTATTTTCAAGATTGAATCCACGTCCTTTGAGACAACTAAATAGGGTTTCGATTTCCCAGCGTAATGCATAATCACGAATAGCAGAAGCATTAAACATAGGAGAAACAACAAGTAAAAGTTCTCCATCTTCTAATCGTAGCGCACTAATATACAGTTTCACTCGACCAACCCAAATACGTCGTTTACGACATTCAGTTTGACCAACTTGAAGATGACGAAATAAATCACTAATTTTATGATTCTTGGCTAAGTGATTGGTCACAATGAAGTTTTTTTAACACGTATACAAAAGTTAATGTCATTTTCAATTAACCATGTAAACCATTTCTCGCCGATAAATTCTCTGTCTGCGAACACATTCACAATACGGTCTTTACCAAAAATAGAGATAAAGCGTTGAATCAAAGCAATACGCTCTTTTGTATCTGAATTTCCCCGTTTATTGAGCAATGTCCAAACTATAGGTATGGCTATTCCACGATAGACGATGGCTAACATCAAGATATTGATATCTCGTTTCCCCCATTTCCAGTTGGTTCTATCCAAAGTTAATTGGACTTTATCGAATAAAAATATATTGAAAATTAACTGAGAAATTTGACGATAATCGAAATACTGACCTGCAAAGAAGCGTTGTATACGTCGATAAAATGATTGTGGTAAGCACTTGATGGGTAAGGCTTTAGATGCAGAAGAAAGATTACATGTCTGTTTTACAATTAATGCAAGCATAATCAGTGTAAAACATTTTACATGTGACTTGTTCCACTTTAGATATTTGTTTAAGATGAGATATAGCTCATTGAAATGTGCCATCATATTCGTCGTCAGAAAACAAGTATTATGCCATTATTTCAATGAGTTATATTTTTTTGTCGTGTACAAAGACTTAATACTAAACAACCGCGTGCAAATCCTGCTGAAAACCTTCGAGTTGATAGTCTTCTGCCAAACGGGTTTTCCAGTATTTCAACAACTGAGTGTAATCAATATCTGAGGGATGAAAGTTGGTTTTGTAGTAAGACAGATATTCAGGCAGCAATTGCACAAACATCTTCGCCAGTAAATACAATCCAAAAAGATTCCCGCCCAATTTAGGTATACTCTTTTTGTGGTCTTGTAAAAATAATCGACTGGCCGAGTAAAAAGTTAAACTGGCGAAACCTGTCGTTACACTGCGCATAATTAAACGGCGAATCTTGTCATCACCATAGACATCTTGATAAACATCAAAGGCAACCGTACGATGCTCAATTTCTTCAATGGCATGCCACACCCAGAGTTTAACCGCATCATCATCCAAGGTACTCAATACCTCAGGATGCCTTAAAATATAGCCGCCTAGCAGTGCCGTAAAATGCTCAAAAGCGCAGGTGATTGCGAGCTGAATTTTAGGATGCAGATTTTTCACATCATCATCTTTACGCGCCAACCATGCCTGAAAACGATCGAGATTATAATCATCACGGCGCCATGCAGCATTAAATGCCGTGTGTGCTTGAGAATGCATCGCCTCTTGACCAATAAATGCCGCAATCTGTGCTTGAAGATTGTCATCCTTCACTTGGTCACGTACATTGCGCACGCTATGCACAAAGAACTGCTCACCGATGGGAAAAGTCGAAGACAATGCCGTCAGCAAATGCGACATGACCGGTGAATTGGCAAAATAATGCCGGCGAATGGCTTTGGGGTTGAATTGCAAACGTCGAATCGTAATACCCTGAGCTTTTGGACGATGTTGATATAATTTTTCTGTCGTCACTTGAGTCATGTCCATTTCCTAACATTTAACCGAGCGATCTTCAGTATCTGAAGTTAGAGGCGATTCACATATGGCAAAAATGCTTAGTGCGTTTGCAAATTCATCCATTTTTATCTGACTCACCAACAGATCTTTTTCGATTTATCCCGATTCACTTCTTTCATATCATCTCAGGCAAATAGTGATCATAAAAAAACCCGCCGAAGCGGGTTTTTGTGTTGAACGATTTAGATTAAATGTCTAAATAATCCAAAATACCTTCAGCCGCTTGACGGCCTTCCCAAATCGCTGTGACAACAAGGTCTGAACCACGAACCATATCGCCACCCGCAAAGATTTTCGGGTTTGAGGTTTGGAATTTATAGGTTTGCTGTTCAGCCGCAACTACACGACCTGAACCATCAAGGTTAATATTCACATTTGTAAACCAATCCGCAGGGCTGGTACGGAAACCAAATGCCAATAACACTGCATCTGCAGGTAAAATTTCTTCTGAACCCGGAATTGGTTCTGGACTGCGACGACCACGGCTATCAGGCTCGCCAAGTTGAGTCGTTACCACTTTCACGCCCGTGACTTTGCCATTTTCACCGACGATTTCAATCGGTTGACGGTTAAACAAGAAGTTCACACCTTCTTCTTTGGCATTTTGCACTTCACGACGTGAACCTGGCATATTTTCTTCGTCACGACGGTATGCACAGCTCACCACTTCCGCACCCTGACGAATAGAGGTACGGTTACAGTCCATTGCTGTGTCACCACCGCCAAGAACGATCACCTTTTTACCTTCAACACTGATGTACTCACTTGGGTCTTTTTCCCAACCTTGAGTACGGTTGACATTGGCAATCAAGAAATCCAATGCATCATAGACACCATTTAGATCTTCACCTGCGAAGCCACCTTTCATGTAGGTATAAGTACCCATACCCATGAACACCGCATCGTATTCAGTAAGCAGTTGATCGATGGTGACATCTGTCCCAATTTCAGTATTTAAACGGAATTCCACGCCCATACCCGTGAAGATTTCACGGCGACGCTTCATTACATCTTTTTCCATTTTAAATTCTGGAATACCAAAGGTCAGTAGACCACCAATTTCAGGGCGTTTGTCGAATACAACAGGTTTAACCCCGCTACGCACCAAAATATCAGCACAGCCTAGACCCGCAGGGCCTGCACCAATGATCGCGACTTTTTTATCTGTCCACTTTACTGAAGACATATCTGGACGCCAGCCCAGTGCAAAGGCGGTGTCATTGATGTATTTTTCAGCGTTACCAATCGTCACTGCACCAAAACCATCGTTTAAGGTACAAGCCCCTTCACATAAACGGTCTTGCGGACAAACACGACCACATACTTCAGGTAGCGTGTTGGTTTGGTGGCACAATTCTGCAGCTTGGAAAATACGGCCTTCAGCAATTAACTTTAACCAGTTTGGAATGTAGTTATGTACTGGGCATTTCCATTCACAATATGGGTTACCACACCCTAAACAACGGTGGGTTTGGTTTGCTGCCACTTCCGCTGTAAAAGGTTTATAAATTTCCACAAACTCTGCTTTGCGGACCTGAATCTCTTTTTTCTCTGGATCTTGGCGTGCTACATCCAGAAATTGAAAGTCATTGTTTAGGCGCTCTGCCATGTCTCTCTCCGTGGGGTAGGTGCAGCCCGTTTATCTATCGTCTGCACCTGCCTATGTATCAGCAGTAGTGGAATTATTGTGGATCAGCTTGAGTGGTTTTCAACAAAGTCTGTAAGTTGGCAGCTTTCGGTTTCACCAACCAGAATTTACGACTGTAGAAATCAAACTCGTTACGGATCTTGTACGCCCAAGCACTACCAGTCTCAGCAATGTGTTCATCTAAGATACGGCTTAAGAACTCTTTATGTTCTTCCATCGACTCAGTCGAGATACGATTCAGCTCAATCAGCTCGTGGTTGTAATGATCAACGAAGTCATTATCAAGGTCAAGAACGTAAGCAAAACCGCCTGTCATACCTGCACCGAAGTTGTGCCCCACTTTGCCGAGTACAGTCACGATACCACCTGTCATATATTCACAACAGTGATCGCCTGCACCTTCAATAACGGCAAAAGCACCTGAGTTACGTACCGCGAAACGCTCACCAGCTGTACCTGCCGCGAACAATTTACCGCCCGTTGCACCGTATAAACAAGTGTTACCAATGATTGCCGTTTCTTGAGTTTGGAAAGGCGAACCTTTTGGTGGGAAGATCGACACACGACCACCTGCCATGCCTTTACCCACGTAGTCGTTCGCATCACCTTCTAAGCGAATGTGCAAACCACCTGCGTTCCAAACGCCGAGAGATTGACCCGCAGTACCCACCAAGTTCATCTTCACTGGATGTGCTTCCATGCTGAGGTTGCCATAACGACGCGCAATCTCACCTGAAATACGTGCACCAATTGAACGGTCACAGTTACCAATGGTGAAGTGATATTCACCTGTGGTCCCAGCTTCAATTGCTGGTAGCATTTCTGCCACCATTTTCTCAGCAAGCAAGCCTTTATCAAACGGTGCGTTACCTTCAACTTCACAGTACTGCGCCTTACCTTGCGCAGAAGGATGTGATTCCAGTAATGCGCTCAAATCAAGGTGCGCATGTTTCTCCGTTTCACCTGGAAGCATTTCAAGCAAATCTGTACGACCAATCAAGTCTTTGAGGCTTGAAACACCCAACGCTGCCAGCCACTCACGTGTTTCTTCAGCAATGAAGGTGAAGAAGTTGATGAGCATTTGTGGCTCGCCAATATAATGTTCTTGGCGTAAATGATCTTGTTGAGTTGCAACACCCGTTGCACAGTTATTCAGGTGACAAATACGCAGGTATTTACAACCTAAAGCAATCATTGGTGTAGAACCAAAGCCAAAGCTTTCTGCACCTAAAATAGCTGCTTTCACCACATCTAGACCGGTTTTCAAACCACCGTCGGTTTGAACACGAACTTTACCGCGCAGGTCATTTACACGAAGTGCTTGATGCGCTTCAGAAAGACCCAACTCCCAAGGCGAACCTGCATGGTGAATTGAAGACAATGGAGAGGCTGCTGTACCACCGTCATAACCTGAAATGGTAATGAAGTCAGCATAGGCTTTTGCCACGCCTGCAGCAATGGTGCCTACACCCGGCTCAGACACCAGTTTCACTGAAACCATCGCTTGAGGATTGACTTGTTTTAAGTCAAAGATCAATTGTGATAAATCTTCAATCGAGTAAATGTCATGGTGTGGTGGTGGAGAAATTAGGGTCACACCCGGTACTGAATAACGTAAACGTGCAATTAAGCCATTCACTTTACCCCCAGGTAATTGACCACCTTCACCCGGTTTAGCCCCTTGCGCTACTTTAATCTGCAAGACTTCAGCAGAAGTTAAATACGCAGGTGTTACACCGAAACGACCTGATGCAATCTGTTTGATTTTCGAGTTACGAATGGTGCCATAACGCGCTGGATCTTCACCGCCCTCACCCGAGTTTGAACGGCCACCAATGGTGTTCATCGCAATCGCAATCGCCTCATGCGCTTCAGGAGACAATGCACCTAAAGACATGCCTGCAGAGTCGAAGCGCGGTAAAATCGCTTCTACAGACTCCACTTGATCTAGAGCAATCGAGTTATCAGTTTTTAACTTTAATAGGTCGCGAATTGTTGCCACTGGACGGTTATTTACCAGCTCAGCATATTCTTTAAAGTCTGCATATTGACCAGAACGCACTGATTTATGCAAAGCATTGATCACATCTGGGTTGAATGCATGGTATTCCTTGTCGAAGACAAATTTCAGCAAACCACCTTGATCGATCGGTTTACGTGTTTTCCATGCGGTATCAGCCAATTTCTTTTGGTCATTTTCAAGGTCAACAAAGGTTGCACCTTTGATGCGGCTCGGTACACCCGTGAAGCATTTTGAAACCACTTCTTCAGACAGACCCACCGCTTCAAACAACTGACCACCACGGTAAGAGGCAACCGTAGAAATCCCCATTTTTGAAAGGACTTTTAACAAGCCTTTTTCAATGCCTTTACGGAAATTCACTTGCGCTTGGATTGGGTCACCCAATAGCTCGCCTTTTGCAACCAAGTCATTGATCACATCATAAGCAAGGTAAGGATAAATTGCTGTCGCACCAAAACCTAGAATAACCGCAAATTGATGCGGATCACGTGCCAGTGCCGTTTCAACAATAATGTTGGCATCCGTACGCAAACCGACATTAATCAGGTAGTGATGCACAGCACCTGTTGCCATTAATGCATTTGCAGGCAAGAAACCTTGACGAATTTTCTTATCAGACAACACCAATAAGGTTTTGCCGTCACGAATCGCTTGCGCTGCTTCTTCACAGATACGCGCAATTGCAGCTTCTAGACCTTCATCTTCCGCATAATTTAAATCGATATCTGCAATTTCATAACCCTTACGACCCAACGTACGGATTTGATGCATTTTCGAATTTGACAACACTGGGCTTGAAATGATCAAACGATCTGCATGCTCAGGGCTTTGTTCAAAAACGTTTTGCTCACGGCCTAAACACGTTTCCAATGACATTACAATCGATTCACGTAATGGGTCGATTGGTGGGTTAGTGACCTGAGCAAACTGTTGACGGAAGTAATCCGACACATGACGTACTTGGCGAGACAAAACTGCCATTGGCGTATCATCACCCATTGAACCCACTGCTTCCTGACCACTTTCAGCGATTGGACGAAGCAATTGGTCACGCTCTTCAAAGGTCACCATAAACATTTTTTGTGATGCTTTAAGGTCGTCGCCTTTTAAGCCTTGATCACATAAATATTCTTCAAGCTCTGGACTACCTTGTACACGAACCGAGTTTTCACGTAACCATTCACGATAAGGACGCATTTTTTTCAAATGCGTGCTGACATCTTTAGTGTCGAGCATTTTACCTGTGAAGGTATCGATCACTAGGATTTGACCTGGACCAACACGACCTTTAGAAATCACGTCTTCAGGCTCGTAGCCCCATACACCAATTTCAGATGCCAGCGTGATGTAACCATTTTTGGTAATCACCCAACGTGCTGGACGTAAACCATTACGATCCAACATACAAATTGCATGACGACCATCTTGAATCACGAGCCCCGCAGGACCATCCCACGCTTCCATATGCTTCGAGTTAAACTCATAGAATGCGCGTAAATCGGCATCTAAAGTTTCCACGTTCTGCCATGCTGGCGGAACCAACATACGCAATGCACGGAACAAGTCCATACCGCCGCCCACAAGAATTTCAAGCATGTTATCTAAGCTTGAAGAATCCGAGCCAGTACGGTTCACGATTGGATTGAGCTCAGTTAAACCAGGCAATAATGGGTTTTCAAACTTTGGCGTACGCGCCATCGCCCAGTTACGGTTCGCAGTAATGGTATTAATTTCACCATTGTGTGCAAGATAACGGAATGGCTGAGCCAAAGGCCAACGCGGCAAAGTATTGGTCGAGAAACGTTGGTGGAACACCACAATATGTGACTCAAGACGTGGGTCTGCCAAGTCTGTATAGAAGTCAGCAATCGCTTCAGGCATCATCAAACCTTTATAGCTAATCACTGTTGAACATAATGTGGTTACATAAAATGAAGGGTCATTAGTAAGCTGCTGTTCTGCACGGCGGCGTGCCAAGAAGAGTTTACGGTTAAACTCTTCTTCAGACACTCCCATTGGGCAGTTCACAATAATTTGCTCAAATGCAGGAAGTGACTGCATCGCAATCGAACCTAAAGCATCGTTATTGGTCGGAATCACACGCCACGCCAATACTCGACAGCCTTCAGATTCAATTTCTTTAGTTAGAATTTGTTTTGCATGTGCTGCAATTGCTGGGTCGAGGCTTAAGAACACCGTGCCGACAGCAAAAACTTCACTGAGTGTAATATCACTGAGTTTTTTCGCTTCTTCACGGAAAAACTGTTTTGGCATTGCTAAGAGTAAACCGCAACCATCCCCTGTCTTACCATCTGCAGCAATACCACCGCGGTGGGTCATACAGCTCAGACTGTGCATAGCAGTCTTGACAAGATCATGGCTTGCATCACCCTGCATATGGGCGATTAAACCAAAACCACAGTTATCTTTAAACTCATCCGGTTGGTATAAACCTTGAGCGGGAGCTACAGTATTAGGCGATGGCATGTGCATAGCGTACCCTTCTTTCTACAGGCCCTGTCGGGCGTCTAACAATCTAATTACTTCTTGCCGATTCGTTCAATTGACTCATATTCAGATTCTGATTGAAGTACAGCATTTTTTCTTCACACCCAAGATAGACTGATTTTCGTCTTTATGCATGTCTTAATTGAAAAAATGTATGCAGCAGTCACGCACTTTTTTAAGGCACTTGACCGCTACTATTTCGCTCATAAATCGAATCTTTTTTGCGCCAAAACAGTGACATCAACTCAATTCATGCACCATTAAAGCAAGTTTTATGCCAATTATTTATTTTATGTGTTAAGCGCTTTAGTTTTATTAGGTTTGTTTTTTTTACGTAAAAATTTAGTTCAAAGACAATCCATTTATTGCACCATATTTGTGCGTATATGAAATTTACATTTTTTGATGCGCCATAATGAACCAATTTTAATTAAAGGGGTCAGTCACTTCAGGTTCATTTGTTTTATTTTGTGGCGCATTCTCTACGGTTGTTTGTGACTTTTGCACATCAACCACATTTCCATCCGCATCACGACGAGTAACCGTCGTCGATGTTGTCGATTGTTTATTTTGTGCAACTGCTGCACGTGCCGCTTGTTGACGCGCAGCAAGCGTGGTTTCATCAATCACGGGCACAGCGGCTGGTTTCAACTGCACAGCATAGAGCTTATTGCTAAGGCCAAGTTCATCAGAACCGAGGTCATTGACATATTCAGCATAGCTTTCAATTTTTTCAACTTTGGGTTGCACCGACTTCGGCAACGTCAGTTTTAAATCCGCCAATGCCTTTTGCGCCTCATTGGCATTTTTATACACACCATAGATCAGCACATATTGCTCAATTTGGTTTTCACCCGTCAGTCTTAAGTAACTAAACGCTTGACGATCAGATTGTCTTTGCAAAAAGCGCTTAATAATCGCCTCTTCTGAGACTCTAAACAGTTCAACTGTACTGTTCTTTTTATTTTCCTGAATAAATTTGGTCCCACGGAATTCAGCTTCATGCTGCGCGATTGCTACAGCACGTGTCGTCATATCCAAAGGTTTTACTTCATCGAGGAATGAACCTAAATGTGCGGTTGTTGCGACTTTTTCTGGCTGAATTTGTAACTCAATTTCAGATTCAGCTTTTTTTTCAACTTCAACCACAGTCTCTTGATCTGTAATGGCCCAAAAGACTAAGGCGCCAAACAAGCATACCCCTCCGAATGCAAGCCAAATATAATTTTGCTTTGTCTGCCACTGGGTTCGAAGGGTTGTTGCCATAATAAAGTTATGCCTGCTCTTGGTTGGCTAAAATCGCCTGTTTCATCAATTCTACATCAAATGTTCTGGTAATGATGGCCTGCCCTACCGCTTGCATCAAAACCAAACGAAGCTGCCCGTTCAAGACTTTTTTATCATGAGCCATATACGCCAAAAATTCATCAAGGGGAATATGCGGACATACTATCGGTAAATTCGCGCGTTGAATGATATTTTTTGTACGCGTCAAATCTTCTGCACTGATCCATCCCATACGCTGCGATAGATCTGCTGCCATCACCATACCTGTTGCCACAGCTTCACCATGGAGCCATTCACCATAGCCTAGATAAGATTCAATCGCATGTCCAAAGGTATGCCCAAGATTCAATAAAGCACGCTCACCTTGTTCTTTTTCATCATTGGCAACAATACGCGCTTTATGGGCACAAGAACGATACACAGCTTCAGCCAGTGTAGCTTCATCCCCTTGCACCAAAGCATCCATATGTTGTTCCAACCAAGCGAGAAAATTAGCATCACCCAAGAGTGCATACTTAATCACTTCTGCTAAACCTGCGGATAACTCACGTGGTGGCAGCGTTTTAAGTTGAGACATATCCGCCAAGACCACTTGCGGTTGTTGAAACGCCCCAATCATGTTTTTACCCAGCGGATGATTAATCCCTGTTTTACCACCGACACTCGAATCAACCTGGGAAAGAAGTGTCGTTGGCACCTGAATAAAATAGACTCCACGCTGGAAGCATGCCGAAGCAAAGCCCGCCATATCCCCAATCACGCCACCACCTAAAGCTAAAACTGTGCAATCACGGTTGAAACCTGATTCTAGTAATGCATCAAAAATCAGGTTGAGGTGCTCAATATTCTTATATTTTTCACCATCAGGCAAAATACAGGTTGCAACTGTTTTTCCCAACGCTTCAATTGCTGCCACGTAACGGGCTAAATACAAAGGTGCGATCGTTTCATTACTCACAATCATCACTTGACGCCCATGAATATACGGCTCAAGTAAAGCTTTCGGATCTAAATCACTACCAATAAAGATCGGGTAACGGCGTTCGCCAAGTTCAACATATAAGGTTTGCATGGATCAAATCACTTCAAAACTGAATCAAAACTACTTTACAAGAATCAAGTTTAAGATACGCTGCGCAAGATCACGTGCAGCCCCTTGATTGGTCTCGATAATATAATGAGCAACTTCACGATATAAAGGATCTCGAACGCTGAGTAAGTCACGTAACTTTTGCTCTGGATTCTCCACTTGAAGCAGTGGGCGATTTTTATCACGATAGGTTCTCTGCAGTTGAATCTCTACAGGAGTATAAAGGTAAACAACGATACCTCGTTGTTTGAGAAATGCACGATTTGGAGCCTGAGTCACCGCCCCACCACCTGTGGCCAAAACCAAGTTGGGTCGAGAGGTTAACTCATCAATCACAACCGTTTCACGACTACGAAACCCAAGCTCTCCCTCTTTTTCAAAGATCCATGGAATCGTTGCCCCTGTTTTACGCTCAATTTCATGATCGCTATCAAGAAACTCACGACCTAACAGTTCAGCTAAATGTCGTCCTACCGTTGTTTTTCCAGCCCCCATAGGCCCTACCAAATAAATATTTGGTAGGGTTTCAAACTCTTTGCTTGGCAAGGAGTCACCTTTTAGATTTGTTCAAATTGAAAATATATTAATGATTTCTTGAAACACTGTCATTAACAATTCGTGGTGTCACAAAAATCAATAACTCAGTTTGCGCACTAGATTTGGTGTTATTTTTAAATAAAGCACCCACTACAGGTAAATCCCCAAAAAATGGAACTTTCTCATATTGATTTTGCTTAATGTCATCAAAAATACCGCCAAGTACGACTGTTTCACCATCATCAACCAAAACATTAGTTTCAAGTTCATTTGTATTAATTAAATACCCTGCTGATGTTAGTGTACCAACTGTATCTTTTTCAATTTTTAGCGACATTTGTACGCGACCATCAGGTGTAATACTTGGCGTGACTTCCAACTTCAAATTCGCATCAACAAAACTAGTTGTTGTTCCTGTATCCGCACTCCACGTTTGATAAGGAATTTGATCTCCACGTAGAATATAGGCTTTCTGTTTATCACCAGTAAGTACTTTAGGCGCCGACAAAACTTCACCATGACCATCTGCTTGTAGCGCAGTTAACTCAAGATTCAACATATAGTCTGAGATTTTTAACAAACCAAAGTTAAACGTTCCCGCCGTACCCGTTGCCAAATCTACTCCTAAATCAAAACTCGGTTGGAAATCCCCACCCCACACAGGATTGTTATTGAGTTTTTGCGCACTCCAACGAATTCCCAATTCGCGAGAGAAATCTGTTTGTGCAGTTACAATACGGGCTTCAACCATCACCTGTTTCACTGCAACATCAAGTAAGTCAATCATCCGGCGGATCTTATCAATGTTCTGCGATGTGTCGTTTACGATTAAAGTATTGGTTCGTAAATCGGCAACCACACTACCGCGTGAACTCAATAAGCTTTCTAAAGCTAGTGAATCTGTGCCAGCCGTACCGTTGGATGCCGCCCCTTTGCTATTTCGAGAATCTTCTAGCAATTTTAAAATATCAGCAGCTTTCGCATAGCTCAACTGAATATAATCGGTTTGAATCGGTGCAAGTTTAATACTTTGTGCAATGGCTTTAGCTTCATCATCCTCAGATTTGATCAGTTCAGCTACAGGAGCAATCCAAATTACATTACCATTACGTCGTTTATCCAAGTTCTTGGTTTTCATAATGATATCAAGCGCCTGATCCCACGGAACATCCTTCAGGCGCAAGGTAATATTACCTTGTACAGTGTCAGAAGCCACCATGTTAATGCCTGTAAAATCAGCCAAGAGCTGTAATACACGTCGCACTTCAATATCTTGAAAATCTAAAGAAATCTTTTTGCCTGTATAAGCACTTGGTGCTTTAGGCTTCATTGGATTTTTATCTTCAGGACGCTTTAAACTAATGGTGAGCTTATCTTCAGCCTGATAAGCCATATATTCAAAACTGCCATTCGATTGGATCGTGATCAGGCCGTTACTGCCATCGTTTTGTGCATCGATGGTCGATACAGGCGTTGCGAAATCATTCACATTGAGACGGCGCGATAAGTGGGCAGGAATTTTATTCCCCAAAACGCGCACCACAATTTTACTACCTTGTTGTTTCACATCGACAGGGGTATTGCTACCTTTTAAATCAATGACAACTTGGCCTTCGCCGTCTGAACCACGTTGGAATCCAATATTTGAAATACCTTGCTCTGAACGCGCTGCAGCAACAGGTGTTGCTAGCGCTGGGTTCACTGAGTTAATTTTCAGAATAAAGGTATTACCTTCAACACGTGTAGTAAATGCACCGGCATCAGCCAAATTTACGGTTAAACGTGAACGCTGTGCATCTGAAGTCACATCCACAGTGCTAGCTTCAGCCGTTGCCACTGCAATACTGCCTTGTTTTAAGCTCTGCTGTGCTTTATCAAAATCTAAAACCAAACGGGATGGCTGTTCCAACTGATAGGCCTGCGGCTGTGGTGGCAAACCGTTGAACATGACACGAATTTCTGTTCCCTGTCCCGGAATTTGCATCGGCACAATATTCGTAATACTGACTTGCGCACTTGCAGCCTGCATCACCGCCATTGCAATTGCACCCATTGAAAACTGACGGAACATATGGTTCATCGTATTGCCATCCCCAAATATAAAATCTTTAGCACTATTATTCATTTTTATTCCTTTTCCTTTTTTAAGGCGCCGGCCCAATTAATACTAGGCTTCTCGGGCGCTCGACATAGCCCTCACGCCCATCCGGAATAATTTCAATCAAATCAATTTGTGTGGCGGTGATATTAATCACACGACCATGATTCATCCCCAAATAACTACCACGCTGCACGCGTTCAATTTCACCATCAGGTGTTTGAATCAACGCCAAAATTTGTCCATTTTGCCCGCGCATACTACCTTTCATGTTAAGCGATTCAATCGCATAACTTTCCAAAGGTTGTAATTGGCGAGATAAGTTTGGATAAACACGCTTTCCAGCCATAATTTTCAATTCAGCTGCCAATGAGCTTGGCATAAACGGACTCTTTAATTGATGTGCGGCATAATTAAAAGTCGGTACAGGTGGAAAATCTGGCGCAGGCTCAATCGGCAATGGTGGCTGATTGCGAATTTCAGCCATTTGCATATTGACCGCATCAATACGTGAATCACAACCGACAAGGAATAGTCCAACGCAGAGACTAAGCATGAGATTTTGATATTTCATTACTGAGCACCTCCTGCATCTGCTTTAGCTGTATTTTCCACACTTGCAGCAGCTGTCGCCCCGACATAGCGGTAAGTTTTAGCCTTTACACTGTATGAAATTTGCGGAATATCCGTCTTTTTCTCATTATTACTTGATGCTGAGATATCGAAGTCATGCAAGGTCACAATACGCGGCAAAGCTGCAATTCCACTGACAAATGAACCAAAAGAATGATAATCACCAGTCGCTTCAATGGAAATCGGCTGTTCGATAAAGAACTCTTGGCGAATTTCTGGTTCTAAACGAATATTTTTAAACTTTAATCCAGAATTTACGCCGCTCACGTTGATATCTTCAACCAAGCCAGGAATTTCAGTTTCTTTCGGCAGCTGTTCTAACTGCTGATTAAAATTGGCTTCCATTTCTTGCAATTGCGCTTGATATTGCTGCAAATTACGTAATTTTGAATCTTTTTCACGAAACTCATTCAGTAAATTTTGCTCTTGTGCATGTGCATTTGAAATCGCATCAAGCTTCGGCTTAATCACGACAAAATAACCCAATGCCCCAATCACTAAAATGATAAAGATCCAACAAGTCAATTTGACTGAAAACGGCCAACTACCGTAATTGTTTGGATCTAGGGTATTAAACTGTTGAAAAAATTTATCAACCGTCATTTTTTTCTTGGTTACAGCATGGTTTTCTGATGTTAATTCTTCAAATTCATCGCGACTCATTGTGCTGCCCCCGCTGTTGAATTATTAACTGTACTTGCTGCTTCAGGTGTGGTCGCATCAGGCGCTACTGGCTGAGCAATCTCATCTAAATCTGCCGTGACCACAAAGGTGCCATAGGTTTCTTCAACACGCGGCACAATGGAACTTGGTGCTTTATCTTTTTTCTCTTCAGCAACAAAGAATGAATTCATAAAGGCATTGCGATACCACGCCGATGCTTCTAGGTTACGTAAGAATTCCGCAACTGTATTCGGGCTTTCCGCTTTCCCTTCAATGGTAAATTTATCACCCGTACGCACAAACTTAGTAATATACATATTACTCGGTGTAACACGCACCATTTCATCGACTAAACGCACAGCCACAGGACGTTGACCTTGCAAGCCTTGGATCAACTTCATCCGTTCAACAATCGCATTGCGCTGCTCTTGCAGACCTTCCAATGACTTTAATTGAACATCTAAGTTTTGATTTGTACTCACCACCAACTGATTGGCTTGCTCTTGATCTTCAAGTTTTTGACTGTAAAAGAACCAAGCCAAAGCAACAGCTAAAACCCCAACTAATGCAGCCCCAACACAATAGGCAATAAATTCTTTTTTTCGTTTCTCTCTTAACGCATCACGCCAAGGGAGTAGGTTTATTTTTGCCATTAATCAAAACTCCTCAATGCCAATCCACATGCCACCATGAGTGATGAAGCATCATTTTCAATTTTTTTAATGTCGATTTGTGGAGAAAAGCCCATCTGTAAAAATGGGTTGGCAATAGTGACCCGATAACCTAATTTTTGTTGTAATAACTTCGCCAGTCCTGGAATATTGGCATTCCCCCCTGCCAATAAAATATGGTCGATCTCATTAAATTGAGAGGACGAAAAAAAGAACTGCAAAGAACGTGCTGCTTGTTGCACCACAGCTTCAAGAAAAGGTTCAAGTACTTCAATATCATAGTCGTCAGGCAAAGTACGGCTTTTTTTGGCACGTCCAGCTTCTTCAAAAGACAAACCATAACGGTTTTGAATTTCTTGCGTCAGTTGTTTACCACCGAACACCTGTTCACGGGTATAAATGACTTTATTATTCTGCATGACAGATAAGGTCGTCATGGTGTGACCAATGTCCAGAATCCCAACGGTGTTTACACCCATTGGAAGCGTATCTGAAAAGACTTTGAATGCATTTTCAATGGCGAAACTTTCAACATCGGCAATCTTAGGCGTTAAACCACCTAATTCCAATGCTTCGGCACGTGCCTCTACATTTTCAATGCGGGTTGCAACGAGGAGTACATTGACACGATTGGGATTGGCTAAACGGTCTGGAAGGACTTCAAAGTCCAAACTCGCTTCATCTAATGGGAATGGAATATATTGCTCAGCATCATCACGAATCTGAATTTCACGTTCGTCATCGTTCATATCGACATCCATTTCAATGATTTTAGTAATCACCATGGAAGTCGGAACTGCCAGTGCTACGTCTGTCGATTGAACATTGGCTAAATTTACCGCACGCTCAAGGGCATCACCAACTGCTTCTGGATTCAATATATTTTTTTCGACCACACTTCCTTCTGGTAATGGGACTAGTGCATAGCTCTCCACCCAATACCGATTGTTTTTAACAGAAAGTTCCAATACCTTAACAGAAGTCGAACTAATATCTACTCCTATTAACCCCTTACTTGGCTTACGATATAACCTGAGCACAGTATCATTCCTATTATTTTTTTATCCCCAAAAAAAGTAACCCACTAATTAGTCTGCGTCTATAATTTTATACGGATACAATAACTCATCTAACATTCCGTATGTGTACAGGATATACTGACCGCTAATTAGTTTGCCATTAGCTCTTATTAAAACTTACTTGTTATGAAAAAGCTATCTTGTTCGGGCCGTGTTCATCCATTTTTTTTGATCATTATTATAATGTTGGTCTCAATTCCAATGGGTTTTTATGGCATGTATCTCTATATTGCCCCATCTTTGCCGCAAATGACAACGCTAAAAAAGGCGCCATTACTAAAACCTTTACAAGTTTATAGTGCGGATAACCAACTCATTTCGGAATACGGTGGCAAGCTATCTGTACCCGTAGATTACGATCAGATCCCACAAAGTTTTATTCATGCCTTTTTAGCAGCGGAAGATTCTTCATTTTTTGAACATAGTGGTATTAGTTTTAAAGGTTTAGGTCGTGCCGTGAGCGAAAGTATTACTGGCTCTAATGTACAAACCGGCGGCTCGACCATTACCATGCAAGTGGCAAAAAACTATTATTTAAGCCCCGAACGTACCTTAAAGCGTAAGCTCACAGAAGTTTTCCTCGCCCGTAAAATTGAACAAAATTTGACGAAAGAGGAAATCTTAACCCTCTACGTTAATAAGATTTTCTTGGGGAAAAATGCCTACGGTATCGCAGCGGCAGCTAAAATTTACTACAACAAAAGCTTAGACGAACTCAGCATTGCGCAAATGGCGATGATTGCAGGTCTGCCTAAAGCGCCCTCTAAATACAATCCAGTGGTCAACCCCGAACGTGCTTTAGAACGTCGTAACTGGATTTTGGGTCGTATGCTCCAGCTAGGCTACATTAACCAAAGCCAATATGAAAAAGGCATTGCAGAACCAATTAACCTCGATATGCCTGACCGCGGGGTAAGCAACCGATTTCCCTACATCGGTGAAATGGTCCGTAGCGAACTGATTGAAAAGTTCGGCGAGCACGCGATTGACTCTGGTTATAAGGTTTACACCACCATCAACAGTGAACGCCAAGCCTATGCCGAACAAGCGGTACAAGATGGTTTAGAAGCCTATGACCGTCGTCATGGTTGGCGTGGTGCGGAAGCTCATGACAAACCCTTAAGTAGCTTTAGTGCATTTGCCAACACCTTCCCTGCCGAAGTTACCCGTGTCAATCAAAATAGTTTTGATGCTTTAATGCAAGATGGCTCAACGGTAACCGTACCATGGTCTGGCATGTCTTGGACACGTCCTTATCGCAACGCGAATGCCGTAGGCGGTGCACCATCAAGAGCATCTCAGATTGTTAAAGTAAAAGACATTGTACGTCTGCGCCCCAATGACAACAAAACCTCATGGGCTTTGGTGCAACTGCCTAAAGTTCAGGGTCAGCTGATTGCACTTAACCCAAACAATGGCGCTGTAGAAGCATTGGTTGGTGGTTATAATTTTTATCAATCTAAATTTAACCGAACCACACAAGGCTGGCGCCAACCAGGTTCGATTATTAAACCCTTTGTCTATGCACTCGCTTTAGAGCGCGGTATGACACCGTATAGCATGGTCAATGACAGCCCGATCACCATTGGGAAATGGTCACCGCGTAATGCTGATGGTCGCTATTTAGGCATGATTCCATTGCGTCGTGCACTCTATTTATCGCGTAATACCGTGTCAGTTCGACTCTTACAAACTGTGGGCATTGAACGGACACGCCAATTGTTCTTGGACTTCGGCTTAACCGATGAACAGATTCCGCGTAACTACACCATTGCACTCGGAACACCTCAGGTTTTACCGATTCAAATGGCTACTGGATACTCAGCCTTTGCCAATGGCGGTTATCGTATTCAACCGCACTTCATCAATCGTATTGAAGATGCCTATGGCAAGGTCATTTATCAGAACAACCCTGAATATGCATGTATCAGTTGTATCTCTCAACAAGAATCAAATCCTCAGTCTGCTGACACCATTACACCTGATGATGAAGTCATTGAAGTCACTAACCAAGATCTAAACCCTACTGAAAAATCGGCAAATCCTGTTGAGATCAACAGTGACTATCGTCAAGCACAACGTATTTTAAAATCTAGCTCTGCTTATGATATGGCGAATATTTTAAAAGACGTGATTCAACATGGTACAGGCCGTGCTGCGCTGCGTATTGGACGAGATGACTTGGGCGGTAAAACAGGAACCACCAATGATGCAAAAGATGCTTGGTTTGCAGGCTTTAATGGCAAATTGGTGACTGTAGCGTGGGTTGGTTTCGACCAACCAACAACTTTAGGACGCCGCGAATACGGCGGTGTGGCTGCGCTTCCAATTTGGACGGACTTCATGGCCAAAGCCTTACAAGGCACGCCTTCGGCGTGGGTTCAACTCGATGCCAAAGCCAAAGCGCCAATTCAACGCCATCAGAAAGAAACACCTCAGAGCAACTTAGGGCTAACCCCACCTTTGGCGCAGCCGTTGTATCGCCCTGCACCGGTGGTGGTTCCACGTGCTCCTGAGCGTGACTTTGATGATTTGCCGGGTGAAGAGGAAACGTTGATTCCAAAGAACAGCACCCCACCCACAATGCAAGCACCCAAAGAACAACCAAAACCTAAATCGGATGCGCTCGATCATTTGATTGATCAAGTCCAATAATAAAAGCCCGCATCTGCGGGCTTTTTTATACTTATGCTTTTTTCTGAAACAGTAAAATTTGATACTGGGCGTGTAGTTCAAAAGCTGTTTGAGCCTCTAAAGCTTCACGGCGTTCTTGTTTCGCCTTATAGGCATAAGGCGTCATCGCAATCAGGTTTTTTAAGTCCTGCTGATTAAGCTTAAGATCAGCATCAACAACATCATCACTCACCAAATCAAACGCATCACTCAACTGCTCTACAAATTTGCTCGGTTCATGCGGCTTCACCTCTTCGAACAAAGCCTCACGCATGGCATACAAATGCTGAGGCGCAGGCGTCACCACCAACAAATATCCTTGCGGTTTGAGCACCCTTAAAATCTCTTGTTTTGGAATCGGGCTAAACAAACTACTACATAGATCAATCGATTGATCCAACACGGGTAAAGTTGCTCCTGTACCCACCACCCATGTGATATTTTTATTGATTTTCGCAGCCACTTGCACTGCATTTTTTGCAATATCCACACCGAGGCATTGCAGCACTTCAGCCTGCATCGCATCTGTGTAATAGCCTTCTCCACAGCCGATATCAAGTAAATTTTCAATGCGTAACTCACGTACCTTATTGACCACTGCTTGCTGTAAAGGCGCGTAATGACCTACACTTAAGAAAGCACGGCGGGCTTGCACCGACTCAGGCGTATCCCCCGGATTTTTGCTGTGCTTATGTTGAACGACATGCAGATTGACGTAGCCTTGTTTCGCCACATCATAACCATGTGAATTCGCACAGCGCCATGTTCTTTCGTTTAAAGTTAAAGCCTCACGACACACAGGACACATGAGCAGATTCATTATTTTCTCCAAGACATTACCTCAGGCATAAAAAAAGCCGGCAAATGCCGACTCTTTTCATACTTTTTGCTTAACGCAATTTTAAGGTCATTAGCCCTAAAACTACCAGCATAATTGTGATAATCCAAAAACGAATCACCACTTGGGTTTCACGCCAGCCTTTTTTCTCATAATGGTGGTGTAATGGCGCCATTAGGAATACCCGTTTATTGCGCATTCTGAGGGAGCCAATTTGCAAAAAGACTGAAATCGCTTCGACCAAAAACACACCAGCCATAATAGCAAAGACAATTTCCTGACGAACCATGACCGCAATTGTACCGAGCATTGCGCCCAATGATAATGCACCCACATCGCCCATAAAGACCTGTGCAGGGTGTGCATTAAACCAAAGGAAGGCTAGACCCGCGCCAATCATGGCTGCACAAACCACCACCAACTCAGAAGCAAAGCGCACATAAGGAATATGTAAATAATTGGCAAAACGGACATCACCAGCCAAATATGCAAATACACCTAAACCCGCTGCAACCAGCACTACAGGCATAATCGCTAAACCGTCCAAACCATCGGTCAGGTTCACGGCATTTGATGCACCATTAATGACCAAATAGGTGAAAATGATAAAACCAATACCCAGCGGAATCACCGACAAAGGAATACTTAAATCTTTAAAAAATGGAATCAGCAGATCCAGCATATTTGCGGTATGCACAGGATTGCTCTGTTGTTGCGCAATTACATATAGCGCAATACCTGCGCCCAATGATGCAAGCGACGTCCAAAAGAACTTTTTACGGGCAGGTAAGCCTGCATTGTCTTTATAGCGAATCTTGATCCAGTCATCGGCCCAACCCACTGCACCAAAAATCACCATCACTGCCAAGACAATCCATACATAAGGGTTGGATAAATCTGCCCACAACAGTGTGGAGATACCAATTGAGAGTAAGATCAACACACCACCCATGGTTGGTGTGCCCATTTTTTTGGCATGATTTTCAGGAGCATATGAACTCACGGCTTGACCATATTTGAGTGCTTGCAACTTGCGAATCATCACAGGACCGAGCACTAGACCAATGGTCAGTGCGGTTAAAACACTGAGCAAAGAACGCAATGTTAAATAACGAACCACCTGAAACGAACTATGGTAGCCCGCCAGTTGTTCAAACAACCATAACAACATTTAGAGTTTCTCCATCAAATCAGCCATCAACGTTTCCATATGGGTATAACGAGAACCTTTAAACAGGAAACTCATAGACTGGGGTTGATGTGTTTCAATTAAACTGAGTAAGAACGGCAAAGCCTGCTCTTGAGTTAAAAAAGCCTGCATTTTTTTGCCATATTGGGTGCTGCGTGCACCTTCTTGTGCCGCAGGTGCAAATTCACCGACAGCCACCACGAAGTTCAGCCCTTTCACTGAGACCAAATCGCGCCCCAGCATATAGTGCTGCTGTGCAGCAGAGCTACCTAGCTCACCGATATCACCCATCACCATCACTCGAACCCCCTCTTGCTGTGCAAGCACTTCAGCAGCGGCACGCATAGAGGTTGGGTTGGCATTGTAGGTATCATCAATCAACAAATGACGGCCTTGTTGAATAAAGTTCAAACGCCCTTTTGCACCGACCGCTTGCTCAAGGCCAAGCACAATATCATCCAAGCTAATACCAATCGCTAAAGCAAAAGCTGCCGCAGCAGTTGCATTTTGAACATTATGCTCCCCAGCAAATGGTAAATTCACCTGACGCACGCCTTGCGGGGTATTTAGCTTAAACGTTGCAGATTGTGCCTGTAACTCAATCTCAGTGGCAAAGATTTCACCACCCGCACCAAAGCTGAGCACCTGTTCAGTTTGCACTGCTTGGCGAATGCTATCGGCAAAATCATCGGCTGCAGGAACAATTGATGTGCCATTTGGAGCAATATGCGCATAAATCTCAGACTTAGCACGGCAGATGCCATCGCGTCCACCAAACTCACCCAAGTGTGCTGTACCAATATTGATAATGCCTGCAACCAAGGGCTGGACCAAATTCGAAGTATAGTCAATTTCACCTTGATGGCTTGCACCCAACTCCATCACTGCATATTGATGCTCTGGATGTAATTCCAATAACATGACTGGCACACCCAAGTCATTATTCAGATTGCCACGGGTCACCAACGTTGGTGCTATACGTGACAAAATACTGCCTAACATTTCTTTGGTGGTGGTTTTACCACTACTACCCGTCAGCGCAATCACTTTTAGCTGTGGGTTTTGTGCACGGCGATAAGCCCCCAGTTGTCCCAATGCCAAACGTGTATCGGGCACCACCAACTGACAAACCTCTGCATCTATAGGCTGACTCACAATGGCCACTTGGCAACCTTGTTCAGCAACTTGCGTAATAAAAGCATGTGCATCAAAACGTTCGCCTTTGAGTGCTAAGAAAGCATCTCCTGCTTCTGCATCACGTGAATCCGTCAAAATGCGTTTAATTTCAGTATTTGGCGCTTGATCATTTAGCCAATAACCTTGGGTAGCTTCGAGCAACTGTGCGGCGGTCCATGACACTAAAGGCACTGTGCTTGTTGTTGAGGTATGCATACGACTTCCTTAGTGTGCAGGATAAGCAGAATCAGTAGTGTGGTGCTGTGTATCAATCGCGGATTGCACTTCGACGACATCGTCAAACCAATGCCGAACACCCTCTATTTCTTGATAGTTTTCATGACCTTTGCCTGCAATCACGACAATATCACCCGCTTGGGCCTGTTGAACGGCAAATTTAATCGCTTCACGACGATCATGGATTTCATGAACCACACGGTTTGAGAAATCAATCCCCGCTTTCATATCGGCAAAAATTTGCTCAGGATTTTCTGTACGTGGGTTATCTGAAGTCAACAACACCACATCTGCTCCGTTTAATGCTGCTTGGGTCATGAGTGGCCGTTTGCCACGGTCGCGGTCTCCACCACAGCCAAATACTGCCCAGAGTTGCTGTTCCACATGGCGCTTCAACGTACTTAAGACTTGCACCAGGGCATCAGGCGTATGCGCATAATCAACCACAAACAAACGCGCATCATCACGAATCACTTGCATACGACCTGGCGCACCCTTGAGCTGTGCTGTTGTAGCAACCACATCGGCTAAATCAAAACCCGCTTGTTCAACCATAATTAAACTGGCGACCAAATTTTCAATATTAAAATGACCCAATAATGGGTTCTGTACCTGATATTCGGCCTGTGCCGTACACAAGCTAAAGTTTGCACCCGTCAGGCTATATTGAATATTCTTTACCAGATAGTCTGCAGGCTGCGTGGTTGAATAAGTTAAAATTTTCGGTTGGGCTGGATTATTTTGTGCCGCTTGAATCATGACTCCAGCATGCTCATCATCCAGATTGATGACTGCAACTTTCAATGATGGAAATTGAAATAAGCGAGATTTAGCTTCGGCATAGACCTCAAGCGTGCCATGGTAGTCCAAATGGTCGCGACTTAAGTTGCTATATGCAGCAATTTCAATTTCACTGCCCGCTAAACGGCCTTGTTCCAAACCATGTGAAGAGGCTTCAATCGATGCAAATTCAGCACCTTGCTTGGCATAGCTATGTAGTGCATTTTGTAGATGCAGCGCATCCAAGGTGGTATGCGACGATGCTTCTAAATTGGGCAAAATGCCATTACCTGTCGTGCCCATTACCGCACATGATTTGCCTTGTAGCATCAACAGTTCTGCGACTAAACGAGAAATGGTGGTTTTACCATTGGTTCCTGTCACCGCTAAAATACGAGCAGGCTGTACTTGGCTAGTGGCCAACAAAAATTGCTTTTGCCAGCCTCCCATCAAGTGACGCACATTCGGCACCACAATACTGTTTGCAAGTGCAAGCTCAGTTTCACTCACCACTGCTAAAGCCCCTTTGTCCAAGGCTATTTGCGCAAACTGCTCTGTTTTCTCAGGTTGTGAAAGTGATGTCAGCGCAATAAAAATTTGCCCTGCCTGTACTTTACGACTATCAAGAACAAAACCTTGAAATGGCTGTGCCATCCATTCAGCGCTTAAGTTAGCGGTGTAGAGTTGTTGAAATGAAATGGACATTCATCACCTATCTCTTGATTACAGGAGCATCTAAAGGTTTATCTAAAGGCACGTTCATTAAACGTAAGGATTCTTGCATAACACGGGCAAATACAGGCGCAGACACCGTACCACCATAGTAGGTCCCTTGCGGGTTTTCGACCACAACCACCATCGCTAAACGCGGGTCGCTGACTGGTGCAACACCGGCAAAAAGTGCACGATATTCATTGGTTGAGTAGCCTTTACGGTCAGCACGTAACTTATGCGCGGTTCCTGTTTTACCACCTACACGGTAACCCGGAATGGTTGCACGAGTCGCGGTACCACCCGGTAAGGTTGCCGTTTCCATCATCAACAAAACTTGATCCGCAATTTTTGGATCAATCATTTGTTCACCACGGGGAGGCGCATCTAACTTATACAAACTCAAAGGCATTTTCACACCTTTGTTAGCCAACATGGCATAAGCATCCACCATTTGCAGCACAGTCGCATTTAAGCCATAGCCATACGCCATGGTCGCCACTTCCGATACATTCCATTTACTTGGTGGAAGAATTAAACCACCACTTTCACCCGGGAATTTAACAGCTGAACGCTGACCAAAACCGAGACGTTTATAAAAAGTCGGTAAAGTTGCATAAGGGAGAGACAAAGCAATTTTAGCCACACCCACGTTAGACGATTTTTGAATAATTCCACCCAAAGTCAGTGGACCATAGTTATGTGTATCTCGAATGGTGTGGTTGCCGACTCGCATCGAACCCGGAGTGGTATTAACCACAGTATTCGGCATGTATTTGCCGCTTTCCAAGGCCATTGAAATGGTCAAAGGCTTCATGGTTGAACCCGGTTCGAAAGAGTCAACCGCACCACGGTTACGCATGGCGTCTTTATTGGACAAACTGTTTTTATCGTTCGGGTTATACGACGGCCACGACGCCATCGCTAAAATTTCACCCGTTTTCACATCGACCGCAATTGCTGTGGCAGAACGAGCATTATTGGCTACACCCGCAGCGGTCAGTTCACGGTACATAATGTACTGAAGGCGCGAATCAATACTGAGCGTAATATTTTCGCCCGGCTCAACTTCTTTAACCACCTCGGCATCTTTAAAACGATTGCCCTTTTTATCTCGAACAATTTGCTGCTCACCATCAATACCCGACAAGCGTTGATTCAGCTGCATTTCTAAACCTTCAATGCCCGAACCTTCACTGTTGGTCAAACCAATAATTTGCGCATTCGGTTGTGGCTGCGGATAGTAACGTTTGTAGTTCTTTTCGGTATACACACCTTGGAACTCACGTTTTGCAATCAGTTCGGCTTGCTGAGGTGGCACTTCTTTTTTCAAAACCAAGTAGCGCGAACGCGGACGTTCATTGAGTTTCCGCTTCAGTTCCGCACGATCCATGCCCACGGCATCAGCCAGTTCATCCAGATTTAGATTTTTGTCTGGTAATTGACGCTTCAATTTACGATTGTGTGGATCTTTGGCTAATTCAGCGGTAATTTCATCAAATAGTTTTTTATTATCAAAATAATCACGTGGGTCAATCACCACTTTCATAATCGGCGTACTGATCGCCAAAGGCACACCATGACGGTCATAAATCACACCGCGCATGGCCTTAATTTTTTCAGTTCTTAAAATATTGGCATTGGCTTTATTTTGCAAAAATTCGGTATTAATGACTTGTACGTAAAAAGCACGTCCAACCAAAGCAATAAAGCAGGCTAAAACCACCGCCCACATGAGATAAAAGCGCCACATTTCAACCTGTAGAGCCGATTTTTCAGTCACCGCTTGCTGTTTTTTACGAGTGGGTTTACGCTTTTCTACCATGTTACAGCGGCCTTATTTTTTGTCTTCTGAAGTCGTGGGTAAAGAAATCACTACGGTTTGCGCCGCAGGTGGTGAATACATCCGCAGTTGCGTCACCGCGCGCGTTCCAATTTGTGCAGTTGCGCCAAAAGTTTGCTGTTCAATCAGCAAACGGCCCCACTCTGCATTTAAGTCATCACGCTCGCGCATAAAAGAGCTCATTTCGCGATAGTCATGACGGTATTCAAACACTTGGAACACCACCATCATGGCACTGATAAACACCAGCACCAATAAAATGACATAGGCAATCAACTTCTTAAACTTTAACTTTGTTGGAATTTTTTCAACGACTTCAGTTTTCATTATTCGCCTTTAAGTGCTAAGCGCTCTGCAACTCTAAGCCATGCACTACGTGAACGTGGATTAGCTTTAACCTCTGCATCACTTGCTTTCACACGTGATACTTTCTTTAAACGACGCGTATCTGGTCGTTGTTGTGGCATACCCCAACCCATATCTTCCTCAAGTGTCGACTCTTTTTGAATAAATTGTTTAATTAATCGATCTTCTAAGGAATGGAAGCTAATCACAGCCAAGCGACCATTCGGTTTTAATACGTCTACCGCTTGCGGTAGGAAAACTTCAATATCTTCTAATTCTTTATTAATGGCAATACGAATTGCTTGGAAAGTTCGTGTTGCGGCATGTTTATTTTTTTCCCATTTCGGGTGCGCTACTTTCACAATTTCAGCCAACTGCGCTGTGGTTTCAATCAATCCGGCCGCTTTAATCGCTTTGG
Source organism: Acinetobacter sp. P1332 (assembly GCF_044057475.1). Taxonomy (NCBI): domain Bacteria; kingdom Pseudomonadati; phylum Pseudomonadota; class Gammaproteobacteria; order Moraxellales; family Moraxellaceae; genus Acinetobacter; species Acinetobacter sp. P1332. The sequence goes on along the minus strand of NZ_CP171157.1, from coordinate 300,690 downwards.
CAATACGACGGCTATAACGCTCTTCACCATATTGAAAAATAATATTGGCTAACGCCTCTTCCTCAATATTAACCAACCACTGCGCTGCGGTTGGACCTTTTGAATTGTCCATACGCATATCCAGTGGTCCATCTTTCATAAAACTAAAACCACGCTCCGCCTGATCAAGCTGCGGTGAAGACACGCCCAGATCGGCCATAACCCCATCGACCAAGCCAATGCCGCGTACTTCTAACTCATGTTTAAGGTCAGCAAAGCTGGCATGAATAATTTTAAAACGTGGATCTTCTTGTTCTAAAATCGCGGCTGTTTCCAGTGCTTGCGGGTCTTTATCAAAACCATAGACACGTGCATTTTCATCTAGCTTAGACAACAGCAAACGCGTATGTCCGCCACGACCAAACGTCCCGTCAATGAAAATCCCTGTATTGCGATCTGCTACCAAAGCATCAACAGTTTCGTGAAGTAATACAGAAATATGCGACATAAAGACTCAATATGATCGGAAGGAAAAATGTAACTGCACATTATTACCTTGTTTTAACAAAGCTCCAAACGACTTTTTGTAGGGAAATATTACTTTTCATAGACAAAACCGTTTTTAAACGGCATTCATTATCAAAAAAGCCTCCCAAGGGAGGCTTTGTAAGCAGCAGCTGAAATAATTAACTGGATTATTTACGGCTATTATAGATTTGGTCGAAAGTCGCTCCATTCACAAAGTGGGTCTTTTGAGCATTGGCCCAACCACCAAACACTTCATCAATGGTGAAGGTTTTTAACGGTGGAAATTGCGCTTTATATTTTTCTAAAACCGCAGCATTACGTGGACGATAGAAGTGTTTCGCCGCCATTTCCTGACCCAGTGGTGAATATAAATAGTTGATATAACCCTGTGCTAACCACTTGTTGCCATTTTTCGCCACGGTCTTATCCACGATTGCCACCGAAGGCTCGGTTAAAATCGAGATCGATGGATAAACAATATCGAACTGATTTTTACCTAAAGTTTTTTGTGTCACTAAGGCTTCATTTTCCCAAGTCAATAACACATCACCAATGCGACGTTCTGCAAAGGTGGTCATAGACGCCCGTGCCGCAGAGTCCATGACTTTCACGTTATGGTACATTTTACCTACGAACTCTTTGGCTTTGGCCTCATTGCCACCAGGTTGTTTCAGTGCGTAACCCCAAGCAGACAGATACACCCAACGTGGTAGACCACCTGTTTTAGGATTAGGCGTAATAATTTGTACACCCGGTTTGGTTAAATCAGACCAGTCCTTAATTTTTTTCGGGTTGCCTTTGCGTACCATGAACACAATGGTCGATGTATAAGGTGCAGAGTTATTTGGGAACTCTTTTTGCCAACCCGGCTGAATTTGACCTGATTTGACAATTTCTTCAATGTCATTGGCTAAGGCCAAGGTCACCACATCCCCTTTTAGACCATCCACGACCGAACGGGCTTGTTTACCTGAACCCCCGTGTGACTGTTTAAAGTCAACCGTTTGTCCTGTACGACTTTGCCAATAAGCACCAAAGGATTTATTGAACTCATCGTAAAATTCACGTGTTGCATCATAGGAGACATTGAGCATAGTACGGTCAGCTGCTTGAGCTGATGTCATACTGAATGTCAGACCTGTTGCCACTACGGCAGCAGCCCAGAGAGATTTCAAATGCGTTTTCATAGCGTATTAAATTAAATATCAAGAATTATGCTAAATATATGAAACAAAATCATAAATCGCAATTCGCTTTTGTTTTTTAAATACACATTATTTTTACATCACTAAGACTTAATGAATTGTTTTTATTTAAAATAATAGCAAACACTTTACTTATTCTTATTATATGCATTTTTATGCTTAAAATATAATAAAAGTGGATATGCGTATATCCACTTTTATGTCCGAACGTGATCTCATTAAACCGCAGCACGTTTATTTTTCAGTATAAATTTGATCAAAGATCGCACCATTTACAAAGTGAGTTTTCTGCGCTTTGGCCCACCCTCCAAAGACATCATTAATATTAAAGGTTTTTTGTTTTGGAAATTGCGCAAGGTATTTGTTCGCCACTTGTTTATTTCGTGGACGGAAGAAATGCTTCGCCGCCAACTCCTGCCCTTTTGGCGAATACAGATAGTTTAAATAGCCCTTGGCCAAATTTCGATTGCCATTTTTGTCCACGGTTTTGTCTACAATCGCAACTGACGGCTCCGCTAAAATCGAAATAGACGGATAAACAATATCGTATTTGTCTTTACCTAGGCCTTGAGTTGCCAGAAAAGCTTCATTTTCCCAAGACAACAACACATCACCTATGCCCCGTTCAGCAAACGTGGTCAATGAACCTCGCGCGCCTGAATCAAGAACTTTGACATTTTGATACAGTTTTTCACCAATTCTTTGGCTTTAGCATCATTACCTCCAGGTTGTTTTAACGCATACCCCCAAGCAGATAAATAGATCCAACGCGGCGCACCGCTTGTTTTTGGATTTGAGGTAATGATCTCACCCCCAGCTTGGTTAAATCATTCCAGTCTTTAATTTGTTTGAATTACCTTTACGCACTAAAAAAACAATGGTTGAAGTATAAGGTGCAGAATTATTTAGAAATTCTTTTTGCCAGTTTTTATCAATTTGCCCAGTATTCACAATTTCATCAATATCATTGGCCAAGGCCACCACATCTGCTTGGAGACCCGTTGCAACGGCACGTGCTTGCTTGCCCGATCCACCATGAGACTGTTTAAAGTTGACCTCCTGCCCAGCTTTGCTTTTCCAATACTGTCCAAAGGCTTGGTTATATTCTTGTTGACATCCTCCCAGACCTAAAGAACCGGGATTCCTCCTCCGAGACGCTCATGTCCGAGCGCAAGAATATTCAGTGCGGAATTTATATCCCGATCATGGAGCGTACCGCACTCCATACACTGCCATTCTCTTATTCCAAGACCTGCTCTACCTTTCGGACTGCTAGAGCGTGAGCCACAGCACGAACATGTTTGGGTCGTATAGGCTTCGTTGACTTCTCCATACCATACTCCTGCGTTCTCGCATTTATACTTGAGCATGGTTCTTAGTGTTGTCCAACTGGCATCTAACACTGACTTCGCTAATCTAGTTTGTGCTAATGCTTTAGCATTCACATTGCCAACAAAGATTGCTGCATGTGCATTCACCAGTTTATGGCTGAATTGATGCAACATATTTTGGCGTATATTTTTAATCTTGGCGTGAATCGCTTTGACACGTTTCTTATTTTTTGCTCTTTGAGCAATGCCAAGTTTTTCCTCATATTGGCGATAGATTTTAGGAGCTTCGAGTTTCACACCATCTGAACAAGTGGCTAAATCTTTCAAACCCAAGTCTATGCCAATTGAGCCTTTAGCTATAGCTTTAACTTGTTGAATATCATCAACCACAAGGCAAACATACCAACGTCCACGACTGTCTTCTACAAATGAGCCTGTTTTGACGTTGTATTTGCTTAGTCCGTAGCTGTCCCATAGTTTGAATTGGTGCTTGCCATATTGCACATAGCCATCGGCGTATTTAATGGCTACTTTCTTAAAAGGTATCCAGCCTAATGAGCGTCTTGCAGATTTGTTGTTACTGACACGCCATTTTAGCTTGGCTTTTTTAAACTGCTTTCTTCGTGTAACTAATTCTTCTGCAATTGCCTGTATGGTTTGGCTATGTAAGTTACATTCTTTTGATGTGCCTTTCGTGTATTGAGCAATATCGTATGCTGAAAAGAATTGTTGTTTACGTTGTAGGTGCTTGAAACACAAATCATTGACATAATTCCAAACAAAGTTCACCTCTACTGCTAGTTGGTCTAGCATCTTGCAATGTTTGTCTTTTATTCGTAATTTAAGTGTTTTCATTACTAAAATATATTTGGTCTATGAGCAATAGTCAAGAGATTAGAACAGGTCGTCATTGTGTTTTTAATATGCACGTTCATTTAGTCTTTGTCGCTAAATATCGTAGAGATGTTTTTACCAAAGCAATGCTTGAAACAATGCGTGAAGTGTTTGAGCGTGTTTGTTTAGACTTTGAAGGTAAGCGTCCGCTGAACCCCACTTTTTCTAACTCATTAATACCGCGATAGTGTCCACTAAAATTTAAGTGGACACCTATTTATGGATTTAAAGACAGTTATAGACAGCACACCAACCCTAAAAAAGCCCCGTCGAACCTTCACGGCTGAATTTAAACATCAACTTATTCAGCAATGTCAGCAGCCAGACACATCAGTGGCCAAGGTGGCAATGCAACATCAGGTCAATGCGAATCTGTTGCATAAATGGATTCGTCAGTCCAGATCAATGGTTCCATCATTAACACCCCCATCTATTCCACAGACCGACTTCCTTCCCGTCATTCTTCACCCGACTCCAGTCAGACAAGAAGCACCTCCGCCACCTGTACCAGAGAAGAAAGTTGTCGCTCATATTAGGATTCCACTACATGAGGAACCAGGTTCCGTAAGGGGTCAGATGATCGAGATCGACTGGCCGGTGGAGTCAGTAACTGAATTACTGGTGCTGATCCAGGGTTGGACTCAATGATCCGTATTGATGAAATCTGGCTTGCTACCCAGCCGATGGATATGCGTGCAGGTATGGATACTGTCATGACTCAGGTACTGAGAGCCTTTGGCTACATCAAACCGCATTGCGCTTACCTGTTCTGTAATAAACGTGGCCATCGCATGAAACTGCTGGTACATGATGGATTGGGTATCTGGCTGTGTGCCCGGCGGCTGGAACAGGGAAAATTCCACTGGGTTCAGCTTCATCAGGGTGAAACCGTAGCCCTCAGTCCGGAACAGTTACAGGCATTGATCCAGGGTTTGCCCTGGCAGCGCATTGGACGACAGCAGGTGGTGACTATGCTCTAAACCAGGCTCGTCCATTCTGCTATTCTCCAAACGTTCTATTTCCTCTGCATCATGACATCAGGCATACTGCGGTCATGAATACGCTGCCTGACTTAAGCCAACTGACCCATGAACAACTGCTGGAATTTACCAGACAGTTGGCGATGCAGCATCAGTCTCTGGCACAATCTAAACAACAACTGGAACAATCAAATCAGCAATTAGATGCCAGAGTTCAACATCTTGAAGTCACCAATCAGCAATTAGATTCTAAAGTTCAACATCTTTCTATTCTCAATCAAAAATACGAGCATGAACTCGCACTATTTAAACAGCACAAATTCGGCAGTAAAAACGAACATCTAACCGCAAAACAAATCCATCTGTGGGATGAAGCGGTCGAAGAAGATATCGCAGCAGTTGATCTGGAACTGGAGCGGCTGAATGCAGATAAAACCGATGCAGCGACACAGAAAGCCACAGTCAACAAACCTAAACGTCGACCACTGCCAGATCACCTGCCAACCCTCCGTATTGAGCACGAACCTGCCTCAACGCAATGCAGCTGTGGCTGCACATTGCGTCGTATCGGCGAAGATATCAGTGAAAAACTAAATTTCAGGCCGGCACAGTTCTATAAGGAACAACATATCCGTGGTAAATGGGTCTGTGATCAGTGTGACATCCTGACTCAACAAGCGATGCCTGCGTATGTTATTGATAAAGGAATCGCTACACCTGAATTGCTCAGCCATGTGCTGGTTTCCAAATACGCTGATCATTTACCGCTATATCGTCAACGTCAAATCTTTCTACGCGCAGGTGTTGATCTTTCCAGATCCACATTATCTGACTGGATTGGACGCTGTGGGGTAGAACTTGAACCTCTGACCAATGCCTTAAAACAGCTTGTGCTGCAACAACAGGTGCTGCATGCAGATGAAACACCAGTCATCATCATGCAGATGGGGGATGATGAGAAAAAACCGAAGAAAGGTTATATCTGGGCCTATGCCACCACACAGTACAATCCAGTTCAGGCGGTGATCTATGACTTTCAAGATAGCCGTTCAGGTCAGCATGCTGAAGAGTTCCTGAAAGGCTGGCAGGGGCATCTGGTCTGTGATGATTACAGTGGTTATAAAGCACGCTTTAAATCAGGCGATGTCATTGAGGTGGGCTGCATGGCGCATGCACGTCGTAAATTCAAAGAACTGCATGTGACCGGGAAAAGTCAGATCGCTGAACAGGCATTACTGATGATTCAGAGACTGTATGCGATAGAAGCAGAACTCAGGAAAAAGACGGATGGTACAGCAGAACACCGCCGCGAATACCGGCAACAGTATAGTCAACCGGTGATGCAACAACTATATGAGTGGCTCAACCAACATCAGCTGACGGTGCCATCAAGTTCCCCAACTGCCCGAGCGATCAACTACAGCCTAAAATGCTGGCCAGCCTTAAGTCGCTATCTGGATAATGGCAATTTGCCCATTGATAATAATTGGTTGGAAAATCAGATGCGTCCCTGGGCCTTGGGACGTAAGAACTGGCTATTTGCAGGTTCGCTGCGTAGTGGTCAACGAGCGGCCAATATCATGACCCTGATCCAGTCAGCAAAACTGAATGGGCTGGATCCGTATGCCTATCTCAGTGATGTGCTGAAAAGGTTACCGACCCATAAAGTGACCCAAATAGAAGAATTACTGCCACACCGCTGGAAATCCAACCCAAGTTAAAAAATAGCTATGGGGTTCAGCGCACGCTTACCTTTGAAGCCGAGTTGGCAGAATTTGATGGTGAAGATGATCATGTCCATCTACTTGTGCATTATCCGCCAAAGGTCGCTATTTCTAGCTTGGTAAATAGTTTAAAAGGTGCTTCCAGTCGTATTTTACGAACCAAGCACCCTGAAATTAGAAGCAAGTTATGGGGTAATGCTTTGTGGTCGCCTAGCTATTTCGCTGCATCATGTGATGGTACACCTATTGGGATTATCAAACAATATATTCAGCAACAGCAAACTCCGCATTAGCAATCCTAGCTAATCCCCACAAGGGGACTAGCGGATTGCAGCCTTACATCCCCGCCCTGAAGGTATAGGTATCTACACATCTTCGTGTGGATACCCCAACGCAATTTTAGCCATTTCCTTTAACTCATCCACCGAATAACTTTCCAGTAGCTTCAAGGTGTTTAATAAGATTGAAAGTCCAGCAAGTATTGATGGTGCACTTTCTCTTTTCCCTCGCTTTTGCTGTCGCCCAGATAGTCGTGTTAGTACGGCTCTTACTCGAGTAGTTTGTTCATCATTACAGCGTTGTATTCGCCATGTCAGTACGCAGGCCATACTCGCAACAAGTAGTTTTCTTAAAATTGCTTGAGGGGTCGTTTGGAGCCACGATTCAACATCATGACCCGCTTGTTTTAGAAGCTTGAAGTAGCTTTCAATTGACCAACGCCAAATTGACGATCCAACAAGTTAGGCGCTGTAGGCAAACGATGGTTTGAATCAGTCGTATGCTTGTATTTACGTGCAATCCTGCTACGTAAACCAAGCTTTTTAAGCATTCTTCCAACGGTTCGTTCGCTCATGCTGTAACCTAAATCATGCATGTCATGTACCAATGAAGGTGCACCCAATCGTGCATGATGCTGCCAATATACGGCTTTTAAATCATTATATTTCTGCGCTAGATTGGCCTGGCATTTTCGCCAGGCATAATAGCCTGAAGTGCTGACACCCAGGCATTTACAGGCAGAAGATACAGTGACTTCATTCACATCCAGATCTTGAATTACCGTGTACTTTTCTTGGCATGATCTGTCAGAAAGTACACATGCGCTTTTTTTAAGATGTCATTAGCGTCCCTGAGCTGTTTGACTTCTTTCTCTAATTCTAAAATCCGCTGTTGTTCTGATGAAAGTTGGCGTTTGCTTGAACCCACTGGATTGGCTTCACGAATCCATTTATCCAATGTTGAATAACCAACACCTAATTTCTGGGCGATTGCAGCTATAGGTTCGTGGGGGTTTGAAAGTGCATAATCAATCGCTTGCTGTTTAAATTCAGGACTAAAACGTTTAGCCATTTCTTGAATCTCCAAAGATTAAAGTTACGTTATCTTTAGAGGGACGTGCTGTCCATTATTTTGGCTAGGATCATAGATACCTATGCCCTGAAGGCGAGGTTTTACGGCTATACTGATAAAAAGATATCTCTAAAAGGACTATTTTGTGCACTTTTAAGGATAACCCATATCCACCCTCCACAGATCAAGCTCAAAATCTCCATGCTATCTCCACAGTTATTTGGTACAAAAAGCCAAATGATTTATATTTGATGTTTAAATGTCAATTTAGCCCAAATTTGTTTATAATTTTGTAAATTGTGTGACACGGTTCTACTTTTTTATTTGTGAAATCGGTTAAATTGAAACTAGATTACCAATGACTTTAATAAAAATCTGTTCCAATACCATGTTGAGAGGGGAAAAGGACATGAAAGCAACATTTTTACATACCGTTACGTTGAGTATCGGCTTGGCTTGTTTTAGCCAACTGGGACATAGTGCAGCCATTCAAAGCAATGATAAAGCGACGATGCCCACTGAGAAAACATCGTTGATTGAAAAAGCGCTCAGCCAACAAAAAGGCAGTGACCGAACCACGATGATGGATAATGATTTAAAAATCATGACCTCAATCAAAGTTGCACCGACACAAAATTTCTTTGCTACACAAAACCAGCGCTTTAGCCGTTTTGTGCAATCATTGTTCCTCTAAACTAAAAATAAGCCACAGTGTCGTAACCTCTCTCAAGTTATGACATTTGCGCACAAAAGCCTGATCACTGAATGTTGAATTAAGCATTAAGTGGTCGGGCTTTTTCGTTATAATAGACCTCAATTTACATTCTGAATCATAATTGGCTATGACTGTTCGTACTCGTATTGCACCCTCTCCAACTGGCTTCCCGCATGTGGGCACAGCGTATATTGCGCTATTTAACTTATGCTATGCCAAGCAACATGGTGGTGAATTTATTCTGCGTATCGAAGATACCGACCAACTTCGTTCGACTCCTGAATCGGAAAAAATGATTTTAGATTCATTGCGTTGGTTAGGATTGAATTGGTCTGAAGGTCCGGACATTGGCGGGCCATATGCACCGTATCGCCAGTCTGAACGCATGCATATTTATAAACAATATGCACTGGATTTGGTTGAAAAAGGTCATGCGTTCTACTGCTTTGCTACGAGCGAAGAGTTGGATCAAATGCGTGCAGAACAACAGGCCCGTGGTGAAACACCAAAGTACGATGGTCGTGGTTTAAAATTATCTGCTGAAGAAGTTCAAAGTCGCCTTGCTGCAGGTGAGCCACACGTGATTCGTATGAAAGTGCCCGAAGAAGGCATTTGTACAGTCAATGACTTACTGCGCGGGGAAGTAGAAATCCCTTGGGCACAAGTGGACATGCAAGTCTTGCTTAAAACCGATGGTTTACCGACATATCACCTTGCCAATGTGGTCGATGACCATTTGATGCAAATCACCCACGTTTTCCGTGGTGAAGAATGGTTGCCTTCTGCACCTAAACATCAGTTGCTGTATCAATACTTTGGTTGGGAAATGCCTGTACTGGGTCATATGCCATTACTACGTAACCCAGACAAATCAAAACTGTCGAAACGTAAGAACCCAACCTCTATTAACTACTACAAAAATATTGGTGTCTTGCCTGAAGCCTTGTTGAATTACTTAGGCCGTATGGGCTGGTCGATGCCAGATGAACGCGAAAAATTCACATTGGCCGAGATGATTGAACACTTTGACATTCAACGTGTATCCCTCGGTGGTCCAATTTTTGATGTGGAAAAACTGAATTGGCTCAATGGTCAATGGATCAAAGGCTTAAGCCCTGCTGAACTGTTAGATACCTTATTGGCATGGAAAGCAGATCGTAAGATGCTCGAAGACATCGCCGCAGCAATTCAACCTCGTATCAACTTACTTTCAGAAGCGGTGAACTGGTCTGCGCATTACTTTAACCAGTTCCCAAGCTTGACCAAAGAACAGTTTGAAAGCAAGAAACTGAGCGAAGAACAAGTTCGTCAAAGTCTGCAATTTGCGATTTGGCGTTTGGAAAGCATGTTCACATGGAACAATGACACCGTAAGTCAAACCTTGATGGACTTAGCCAACCAAATGGAAATTAAGCTCCGTGACTTTATGCCAGCGTTCTTTATTGCGATTGCCGGTTCAACCGCTTCGACTCCAGTGATGCAAACCATGGTCACCATTGGCCCTGACTTAACTTTCGCGCGCTTACGTCATGCCCTTGAAATTGTCGGTGGTCCAAGCAAAAAAGAAGCAAAAGTTTGGGAAAAACTCAATGAAAGCCTAAAATTGCCGAAAAATGACGCAGTTGATGAAGCTTAATTGATTTTTTAGTTGACGCATGGGCGTTATATCCCTAATATAGCGCTCACACAGAGAGACGGTGTTAACCACTCAACGTGATGCCTCAATAAGTCCCTATCGTCTAGAGGCCTAGGACATCGCCCTTTCACGGCGGTAACCGGGGTTCGAATCCCCGTAGGGACGCCATATTTAAGATGGCAACATCTGGTAAAAAACCCAAGCATTATGACTTGGGTTTTTTATTGCCTCAAAATTATCAGCACTTCATTACCACGCTTTTTTGGCTTTCTGCTCCAATCCGATTAGAATACGGCATAGATTCAAATTTTGGAGTTGTAATGCAATATCGTTGTCCTCAATGTCAAAGCCCAAAAATTATGCCTGTTGCTCAAGCAGGGGCTCCAGCAACACGCCCTGTCGTGCCTAAAAGTCTGGTTTTTTTAGTTCCAGCCATTTTTGTATTATTACTTTTGGTGCTCATTAGCATCGCAATGTGGCTATTTGGGGATGGCGCTGGCTCAACATTACAAATTGCAACGGTTGTGGTTTTCATCGTGTGTGTGATTGCAGGCTTCCTATTTTACCGTGACCTTCCTGATTTTAAGATTTCAATGCAAGGCTTCATGCAGTCTCAGAAAAAATGGAAATGTCGTGAATGCGACCATGAGTGGGAAATCTAAGCCTTAACTTAGAACCCGCATCCAAAAAGGGAGTCCATGCACTCCCTTTTTATCTACTCAAATAATAAATAATAATTATTATCACCTGTTAGTTTTTCTCGATATAATCAAAAACCTCATCTTACGAAATATTTTTAGGCCTAGTCTCTATGAAAAACGCTCTACTCTGCACACTTTTATTCTGTTCAGTGGCTCAAGCACATGAACCCTACGTCGCTCCACTGGCGTATCACACTGAAAATACCCAAGTCCCTGTATTGAGCGCCTATGCAGAACAAGCCTTTCATCCTGAATATGCCCTAAAAGATATTCCATTCAGCGTTTTCCAACCAAACCAAACACAGACGACGATTCAAGCACAGAAGCACTTAGAATCTGCAACTGCATTTGATCTTAAGCTACCGGAAAAAGGCACCTATACCATTTTTGCCAAGACCTCATATCCAATTGAATATGTACAACATAATCATCAATGGAAAATATTTGCCGATGTCGCAGCAGACAAAGTCCCTGCCTTAAGCGAGCGTGACTATGTCATTCCAAGTGACTTTAAAGGCAAAGTGCCAAGCAAAGTCTCTACGGTTCGCGAATGGAGCATTCAAAGCTATGTGAGCAAAGACAGCACCTCACCTGTTGCTGTAACGCCAGCCCCAATTCAAGTCAACTTCAAAACCCATCCAAACCAAATCACGGTGCAACAGCTTGTACAACTGCAAATTACTCAAGCAGACAAAGCCCTAGCGCATGCAGAACTCATGGTTCGCGCTCAAGGTGAGCTTGAGCAGCAAGCGAAAAGCACACCTGTCGATGTACAAGGCAATGCCACACTCACGTTTGCACAAGCTGGGCAATACCTGATTGAAGTGAGCGAAAAAGTCGATGCCAAAGCAAAACCTAAAAATCAGTATTACACCATTATCAGCTTACAAGTGAATGCCCCTAAAACGCCTTAAGCGGCAATTGCTAAGCATAAAAAAACCAGCCCGAAGGCTGGTTTTTTAATTGAATTAACGGAAGTATTAACCGCCAATTTTCTTGTATTTGGTCCGTTTTTGAACCGCGGCATCACCTAAACGCGCTAAACGATAAGCTTCATACTCAGCATAGTTACCTTCGTAGAATTCAGGCTGCTCGTTCTCAAACGACAAGATGTGCGTTGCAATACGGTCAAGGAACCAACGGTCGTGCGACACTACCATTACCGTACCTGGGAATACAAGAATTGCATCCTCAAGTGCACGTAAGGTTTCGATATCCAAGTCGTTCGATGGCTCATCCAGTAAGATCACGTTTGCGCCCATTTGCAGGATTTTCGCCAGTTGTAAACGGTTACGCTCACCACCTGACAACTCACCTACACGCTTCTGTTGGTCTTGACCTTTGAAGTTAAAGCGACCGATATAAGCACGTGATGCAATTTCATAATCGCCAATTCTTAAGATATCCAAACCGCCAGAAACTTCTTCCCAAACGGTTTTGTTGTTATCTAAGGTGTCACGAATCTGACCCACATACGCTACTTTAACCGACTCACCCAAAGTCACCGTACCTGTATCTGGCTGTTGTTCACCAGTCATCATACGGAACAGTGTGGTTTTACCCGCACCGTTTGGACCCACGATACCCACAATTGCTGTAGGCGGTACGGTAAAGCTTAGGTTTTCGTACAGTACGCGACCATCAAATGATTTGCTGATGCCTTCCACTTCTACGACTTTATTGCCTAGACGTGGGCCAGGTGGAATATAGATTTCAGAAGTTTCGTTACGCTGTTGGAATTCGCGTGAGTTAAGCTCTTCAAAACGCTCCATACGCGCTTTGTTTTTCTTTTGCTGACCTTTCGCATTTGAACGAACCCATTCAAGTTCTTTCTTCAATGCTTTAGCAAAAGATTCTTCTTGCTTGTTCTCTTGCTCTAGACGCGCATTCTTTTGCTCTAACCAAGAAGAATAGTTGCCTTGATATGGAATACCCATACCGCGGTCAAGCTCAAGAATCCATTCCGCCACGTTATCCAAGAAATAACGGTCGTGCGTAATCGCCACAATCGTGCCGGCAAAGTCTTTCAAGAAACGCTCTAACCAAGACACAGATTCCGCATCCAAGTGGTTCGTCGGTTCGTCTAGAAGTAACATGTCTGGCTTAGATAAAAGCAAACGACACAATGCAACACGACGACGCTCACCACCTGAAAGCAAGCTTACATCTGCATCCCAAGCAGGTAGGTTCAAGGCAGCTGCAGCTTGATCCATTTGGTTGCTAAGGTTATGCGCATCCCATGAATGGATAATCGCTTCAAGTTTTTCTTGCTCTTTTGCCAATGCATCAAAGTCTGCATCTTCTGCCGCATATTCAGCAAACACTTCGTCCAAACGTGCCAAAGCATCCAATGGTTCACGTAAACCATCTTCTACATTTCCACGCACATCTTTATTTGGATCAAGTGGCGGTTCTTGTTCTAGGTAACCAATTTTGATACCCGGTTGCGCACGCGCTTCACCAGAGAAATCCTTGTCTACGCCCGCCATAATACGAAGCAAGGTCGATTTACCTGCACCGTTTAAACCAAGTACACCAATTTTTGCACCCGGGAAAAATGACAAAGAGATGTCTTTTAAGATTTCGCGCTTAGGCGGAACCATTTTAGACACTCGGTTCATCGTATAAATATATTGGGCCACGTAGGACTCCTCAATAGAAAAACCAAAAAATCGCAAGAAGCGAAAAAATATTTGCGGGCATTATACGATGAATACGTTGAAAAAATAAGGCATGAAACCGATCTTCAATGCAATGTTACAACTTTCAGCACGGTTGTTTTTTAAACATCACTTTTATCTCACTTTTCCGCAGACAAGAAGCTGCTCGCATCTCATCTTTATGAATTTTTTAGATAAATATTCATTATTTTCACACTTTCACTCATATTCATTGATGGTAGACTGTGCAATATTTAACTCACGCAGATGAAGTCCCATGACCTATAAAGATGAAACTTTGGCTATCCATGCTGGTTATAGCCCCGAAGCCACCACCAAAGCAGTGGCCGTACCGATTTATCAAACCACGTCTTATGCCTTTGATAATACGCAACATGGTGCGGATCTATTTGACCTAAAAGTCCAAGGTAATATTTATACCCGAATTATGAACCCGACCACTGCGGTGCTAGAACAACGTTTAGCCGCACTCGAAGGCGGTATTGGCGCGTTGGCCTTAGCCTCTGGCATGGCAGCCATTACTTATGCTATTCAAACCATTACCGAAGCAGGGGACAACATTGCTTCTGTTTCGACCTTGTACGGTGGCACCTATAACCTGTTTGCCCACACTCTACCGAAACAAGGCATTGAGGTACGTTTCTTTGATTATCAAGATCCAGAAGCCCTACGCGGTTTAATTGATGAAAAAACCAAGTTGGTTTTTGTTGAATCGATTGGCAATCCACTCGGCAACATCATTGACCTAGAAGCGATTGCCAAAATTGCACATGAATATGGCGTGCCTGTGGTAGTCGATAATACCGTCGCAACGCCTGCACTGCTGAAACCCTTTGAATACGGGGCAGATATTGTGGTGCATTCCTTGACCAAATATATTGGCGGGCATGGTAACTCGATTGGTGGAGCGATTGTCGATAGCGGTAAATTTCCTTGGGGCAAGTATCCTGAGCGCTTTAAAGTGCTGAATACGCCAGACCCAAGCTATCACGGCGTGAACTATGTTGAAGCTTTAGGCGAAGCAGCTTATATCGCGCGTGCCCGCGTGGTACCACTACGTAATACCGGCGCTGCGATTAGCCCTTTAAGCGTGTTCTTGATTCTACAAGGCTTAGAAACCCTAAACCTACGTATGGAACGTCATACTGAAAATGCGCAGAAAGTCGCAGAATATTTACAAGCCCACCCCAAAGTGAAATGGGTCAACTATGCCGGCCTGAAAGATCACCCTCAGCATGGCTTGGCGCAAAAATATGTCAAAGGAAAACCTTCGGCAATTTTATCCTTTGGTGTACAAGATGGCCGTGAAGGTGGCACTCGCTTTATTGATGCTCTGCAACTCTTCACTCGCTTGGTCAATATTGGCGATGCCAAAAGTCTGGCCTGCCACCCTGCCACCACCACACATCGCCAACTGAATGAAGCGGAATTAAAGTCTGCTGGAGTAAGTCTTGATATGGTGCGTTTATCTGTAGGCATTGAACATATTGATGATTTGATTGCAGATTTAGAGCAGGCCTTGGCTCAAGTCTAAAATACAGACCACTAAACTTAAAACCTCAATCACATGATTGAGGTTTTTTATACGCTTGTCTTTTATATTTATAGCCCTTTCACTTTGATTGAATTCATGTTAAAAACAATTAATTAGAACCAATAAAATAGAGCTTTTACTCTAATTTTATTTATTATTTCAATAACTTATGCAGTGATATTTTTAAGCAGTTTAGGTATTATACCGTGAAGGAAAGCCGCTACATTTCTCAGAAAATGTAGCCTTAATAATCGAATATAAAAATAGCCATAACCCTCAAATATTTGACTTAGATCAGGAATGATAACGTGAATTCAAGAATGGATAGACTTTTTAAAGAACGTGTAAATGGAAAAACCGTCTTAATTACAGGCGCTTCAAGTGGTATTGGTTTAACCGTTGCACACAAACTGGCTGATGCAGGAGCACACGTCCTTTTAGTTTCGCGCACCAAAGAAACACTAGAAGAAGTTAAAGCAGAAATCGAAGCCAAAGGTGGTTCAGCCTCTGTTTTTCCATGTGACCTAAATGATTTAGACTCGATTGATGAAGTCTCTAAGCAAATTTTAGCTTCAGTCGATCATATTGATATTTTAATTAATAACGCAGGTCGTTCAATCCGCCGCGCGGTGCACGAATCAGCAGAACGCTTCCACGACTTTGAACGTACCATGCAGCTCAATTACTTTGGTGCGGTACGTTTAGTCATGAACATCCTGCCACAAATGATGATTCGTCGTGATGGGCATATTATTAACATTAGCTCGATTGGCGTATTGGCAAATGCCACTCGTTTCTCGGCTTATGTGGCGTCTAAAGCCGCATTAGATGCATTCAGTCGCTGTCTTTCTGCTGAAGTGCATTCACATAAAATTGCGATTACTTCGGTGTATATGCCTTTGGTACGTACGCCAATGATTGCGCCGACGAAAATTTATAAATACGTCCCGACTCTTTCGCCTGAACAAGCAGCAGATCTAGTTGCTTATGCGATTGTGAAACGCCCGAAGAAAGTCGCAACCAACTTAGGTCGTTTGGCATCGATTACTTATTCAATTGCACCAGACATCAACAATAAGCTCATGTCGATTGGTTATAACTTATTTCCAAGTTCTACCGCGTCTGTAGGCGAACAGCAAAAACTCAACTGGGTACAAAAAGCATATGCACGCTTGTTCCCAGGTGAACACTGGTAAGTTTTCTTACAATTTACCCAACCTTTGATCAAAGGTTGGGTAGCTAAATTTTTCGAAACTCTTTTATAGTTCTTAATATTCGCTTAAGAAAAAAAGCTCATCATAAAAGCAATTATAAAAGGGGAAAAGAAATGCAGACACTTTATTTATTCAAGCTTTTTTGCTTCATCTTTGCTGCAACCACTGCTTTTAATCTATATACAGAACTTACCCTCTCTCATATTTCAATCTGGCAAGTGCTGATTCATGGCGGTTTGCTGATGATCTTGCTCGAATTTGGCTTTAAGAGCCAACGCGCACCGCAACAGCCTACCCCACTGACGAGCGAAATATACTCTCTAGAAACAAAAAACAAGCCAACCTCACAACCCTCAAGCATGTATTGCAATATTTTTTCAAAAATAGGTTTAGTCTCCATTTTTTCCAGCCTGATTGCACAAAGCCTAATCAGTTAAGACTCATACCTTTTTTTGTGGACAAAAAATAAAGACGACGTGACCCTTCTACTTTTTGTGTTATAAACAGCCGTCTTTTTTTATTTTGTGAATTTATGCGCGCTTTTACTTTCGTACTGCAATATGTGTGTATCGCTTTTGCGATTTATCTCTGCTACCGAGTAGGCAGTAGCCTGTATTTACAAGATTATGTATTGATGGATATCGTGGCCAATGTCGGCACGATTCTGATCTGTATCGACCTTGCTGTTTTCCTGTGGCATAGCCGCAGCACCCAAGCCATAAGCCTCAAAGATTATGCCACTCGACTGGAACAACCCGCTCCAACTTTTGTCAAAGTTTGCCGAAAGCTTGGGCACTTTGGCATTATGCTGATTATCACCAGTTGGATCGTGCCCATCATCAACGGATAAAAGTAACCATAAAAAAAACCTCCCACTTGGGAGGTTTTTTTATTCAAATCTTAAAGATTATTTCGAACCTTTAATCCCTGCTTGAAGTAACAATGCACCTAAACCACCAATTTTATTTTCTTGAGGTTTAGCCGTTTGCGGCTTCTTATTTGTTTGAGCACGCTCGCCTTGAGGACGTGTTTGTTGTGGACGTTTACCTTGTGGTTTACGTTCACTACGCTCTGTATTTTCACGACGTGGTTGACGCGGAGCTTTAGGCGCTTCAGCACCTTCCGGACGCATCGACAAATTCACACGATTACGCTCAGCATCTACTGTGAGCACACATACTTGCACAATTTGCCCCGGCTTCACCACTTTATGCGGATCTGCAACGAATTCATTCGCCAACTCTGAAATATGAACTAAACCATCTTGGTGTACACCCACATCCACAAAAGCACCGAAGTTCGTCACATTGGTCACGACACCTTCAAGCTGCATGCCTTCAGTCAGTTGCGCAACTTCGGTAATATCTTCACGGAATTTTGCTGTACGGAACTCTGGACGCGGATCACGACCTGGTTTTTCCAGTTCAGATAGTACATCTTGAATAGTTGGTAAACCAAATTTCTCATCTGCAAATTCCTCAGCATTCACTTGGCGAATGATTTCCGAGTTACCAATGATGTCCTTCACTGTCGTCGCTTTCGCTTCAACAATTTTACCCACCAGCGCATAAGACTCTGGGTGAACAGCAGAAGCATCCAGTGGCTCTGAACCATCTTGAATACGTAAGAAACCTGCCGCTTGTTCAAAAGTACGCTCGCCTAACCGCGGTACTTTTTTCAAATCTTGGCGGTTGTCGAAACGGCCATTTTCTTTACGAAAATCGACAATTTGCTGTGCAATCGACTTATTCAAACCTGCGATATAACCCAAGATAGCAGATGATGCAGTATTAACATCCACACCTACCGAGTTCACACAGTCTTCAACGACTGCTTCAAGGGTTTTAGCTAAACCAGTTTGGTTCACATCATGTTGGTACTGACCTACACCTATCGAGTTTGGATCGATTTTCACCAGTTCAGCCAATGGGTCTTGTAAACGACGTGCAATCGACACTGCACCACGAATCGATACATCTAGCTCTGGTAACTCCGCAGAAGCCAATTCAGACGCTGAATAAACCGATGCACCCGCTTCTGATACAGAAACACGTGTCAGTTTTAAATCGCTGTTTGCAGCCATCATTTCAGCCACAACGCTTTCTGTCTCACGGCTTGCTGTACCATTGCCAATGGCAATCAGGTCAACATTGAACTCGCGGCATAAACGGGCAAGTTCTGCAATTGAACCCGCTTTATCATCTTTGGGTGCAAATGGATAAATCGTGCTATGTGCAAGTACATCACCCGATGCATTCACCACAGCCAATTTCACCCCTGTACGGATGCCAGGGTCCACACCTAATGTTGTACGTGCGCCCGCGGGTGCAGACAACAACAAATGACGTAAGTTTTCAGCAAAAACATCCATTGCTTCAGATTCGGCGGCAAGACGTTTTTCGGTGAGCAACGAATGTTCGATGCTTGGACGAACCTTGCCTAACCAGAACAATTTAGCCGTTTGTTTTAAATAGTCTTGACGTGCTTGCGGCTGTGCAGTTTCAAGGCTGTATTCAGTTTCAATACGCGCCAATGGTGCATCATCTTCGCCATCAACTTTTAAACCTAAAACGTTTTCTTGACGACCACGTAACATAGCCAATAAACGGTGTGACGGGACTTTATTTAAATTTTCAGAAAAGTCGAAGTAATCGCGGAATTTTTTGCCAACTTCTTTTTTCTCATCACTTGCCACTAAACTTTTTAAAGTGGCCGTTTTTGCAAACGTGGCCTTAAGTTCAGTGGTCAGTGCAATGTTCTGCGCCCAGTCATCGATTAAAATATGTTGAATCGCATCCAACTGACTGTCTAGATCTGGGTAATCTTCATGGCTAAAGCCTGCCAAGGCTTCAGCTGGATCAACCGCTTCTGCAAAGATTTTCTCTGCAATCGGGCCCAAGCCTGCTTCTTTGGCTTTAAATGATTTACTGGTCCGTTTTGGACGGTATGGTGCGTAAATTTCTTCTAAGGCATTTTTAGTTTCAGCAGCATTTACACGTGCCAATAAATCATCAGACAATTTGTCTTGTTCTTTTAATGATTCGATTACCTTGTCGCGACGTTCAAATAAGTCACGTAAATAAGCCAAACGTGTATCGAGCTGACGTAACTGCGCATCATCTAAGCCTTGCGTGACTTCTTTACGGTAACGCGCAATAAATGGAACGCTAGCACCTTCATCAATCAACTTGATGGCAGCCTCGATTTGATTTGGACGTACGGCAATTTCTTTTGCCAACTGCTGAACTAAGTCAGTCATCGTATGTGATCCCACAAGGATATGTACTAAAAGCCATGATTATAAAGACCAAGACTATAAAATCCACAACTGTTTTTATTAATTTAATGGCTTAAATGTGACATATTTCAGGCAAATTTCATAAATCCATCTCATTTTCAGTATTAAATCTTATTTTTAGGTATTCTTTGCCATTTTTTTCTATGGGCTAAGATGTATACATTTGGTATCTATGTCTTGATTTTACCTGTAATATTTGTTGCTTTAGAGCATAGTAAAGACATACAAATGAGTCGTATACTCAAGACTGTCCCGACTTTTGTTTACGATGACAATAAAGAATAAAGGAGCACTTCAATGAGTTTAGTTGTACCTGCTGAAAAAACAGATGCTGTACATAGCGACGCAGATCGCGTTGAACGCATTTTAGTGGTAGATGACGATGTGCGTTTACGTACGCTACTCCAACGCTTTTTAGAAGATAAAGGCTTTGTGGTAAAAACAGCGCATGACGCAACCCAAATGGATCGTCTGTTACAGCGCGAACTGTTTTCACTGATTGTGCTCGACTTCATGCTCCCTGTTGAAGATGGTTTAAGTATATGCCGTCGTCTACGCCAATCCAATATTGATACGCCTATTATTATGCTCACCGCACGTGGCAGTGACTCAGACCGTATTGCAGGTCTAGAAGCAGGTGCAGATGACTACTTACCGAAACCATTTAATCCAAATGAGTTGTTAGCACGTATTCGCGCCGTACTGCGCCGCCAAGTCCGTGAAGTTCCAGGCGCACCAAGCCAACAAATGGAAGTGGTCAGCTTTGGGCCATGGTCACTTGATTTATCAACACGCACTCTCACGCGTGAAGGTCAAGTCGTAACCCTAACTACAGGTGAGTTTGCGGTACTGAAAGCCTTGGTACAACATCCACGTGAGCCTTTGACTCGCGACAAATTGATGAACCTTGCACGTGGCCGTGAATGGGGGGCAATGGAACGTTCAATTGATGTTCAAGTATCGCGTCTACGTCGCCTTGTAGAAGAAAACCCTGCTCGTGCACGTTATATCCAAACCGTTTGGGGTGTGGGTTATGTGTTCGTTCCAGATGGCGCGGAATAATTCAAAACTGAAAAATACGGCTTCGGTCTTTTTAAGCTGAGTTGCAACAATCAGCACAACGGAGTCCTAAAGTTAAGCTCAACTTTATCGATTAACCTGCGGTTCGCCTTACTATTGTTTCGACAAAAGTAAGCAAAACCATTGTCATCTGCAAAACTCGGCATATTTCTGCATTTCAACATCATGCTCGCAGAAACTTTATAACACCCAGACCTCCTGCCTCGAACAATTGCAGATGACTTTTCGCGTATCGCATACCTGTCACCATTGAACTATGTCTCTTACATAGAAACAGGAAATCACGTGAAACTCGAACCCATCGACCCTCAAAAATTTACAGATTACGAAGCGTATTCAGAACGTAAACGCACGCGTTGGGAACGCTTTTTAGATAAAATCAAGCCGCGTTCTGCTGCCATGCGCACTACCGTACTGGTACTCTTCATTGTATTTTTCAGTTTATTTATGTCTTTGTGGTTCTTTTGGCGCACCTTATATCTTCCAGAAATTCAACAACATGCTCGTTATCTTGCTGTTGAAATAGAAATTCTCAACAACCCCAATTTACGGATTTATCATCAAAATACTGAAGTCGATGTCGATGACTGGCTAAGAAGCCGCGTCGGGATTGAATACGTCACCGATCCCAAAGAATATCCCAATGTTAAAGATAAGGTGATTGCCGAGTTCTTTACCAATCAAATTGAAGCTAAGCTGGCCAAAGAATTAAAAGTCGAACATGCCACAGTATATTTCCAATTTAAACCTAGCCCGCGCATTTGGATTCAAACGCCTGAAATGAACGGCAACTGGGTACGGGAACCACTGAAAACCTATGCCAACTACAGCCCTGAGTTAATTTTCGGTTGGCTGCTTGGCGTACCCCTTATTGCAGCAGCCATTATTTTAACCTTGGTTCGTCAGCTCAATCGCCCGCTGCGTCGTCTGCAAAATGCTGCCAACAGTTATAGTAAAACAGGCACAGCGCCGTATTTAGAGACCAATCACGGCCCCCAAGAAATTCGTGAGGTCAACCAAGCGTTTAATCACATGATCTACACCTTAGATCAGACTGAACGTGACCGCCGGATTATGTTGGCGGGGATTTCACATGACTTACGCACCCCTCTGACCCGTATTCGACTCAGTGCGGAAATGATGCCCGATGATGATTTTTTAAAAGAGGGACTGATTTATGACGTTGAAGATATGGACGCGATCTTAAATCAGTTCATTTCCTATATGCGTGACGGTTCAGATGAGGAAATCCAAGACACCGATTTAAATATGCTATTACAAGAATTGGTGGTGCAATTCAAACCCTTGGATATTCGTTTTGAACCTGCTGAATTACCGATTATTCAGGCACGGAGTCTGTCTCTTAAACGCCTGATTGGTAACTTGATTAATAACTCAAAACGCTACGGTGCTGAGCCGATTGAACTTTCCGCAACAGTGGAAAATGAACATATTTTAATTAGCGTAGCAGACCATGGTGAAGGCATTCCTGACGATCAAATTGAAGAACTTATGCAGCCTTTTGTGCGTGGCAATGAAGCCAGAACAGTCCAAGGCAGTGGTTTAGGTCTCGCCATTGTGAAACGCATTGTTGATATTCACCAAGGTCAACTGGCCATTCATAATCGTGAACAAGGCGGACTTGAAGCAATTATTTCGCTGCCTCTTCATCACAATCAAGATGCTGAAATTTCCAGCAACAACCCACTCGAAAAATTAAAGCAAACCTTGGTTGAGCATTTTTAAACTTTGTACAATAGTTGATCAAACGATTTTGTTCAACTATTCAACAATTTAATTTTACCAAATATATTTCAAACACTTACAAATCATCAGAATCCCTTATACCCACATTTTTTCAAAAAATTAGACCTTAGCCTAACAGGTATGCACAATGTCGTTCTTGATCGGTACAATCGGTGCCAGATCCAGAATATTAACGAGAGTAAACCATGTCTTTAGATCGTATCCGTTTAGCTTCACTTCACGATAAAGTCATCAGTGCAGAAGAAGCGTCTGCTTTTATTGAAGATGGCATGACTGTAGGTATGAGTGGCTTCACTCGTGCTGGCGAAGCGAAAGCTGTACCTTTGGCATTGGTTAAACGTGCACACACAAATCCTTTAAAAATCACATTAATTACTGGTGCTTCTTTAGGTAATGACCTAGACAAGCAATTGACTGAAGCGGGTGTATTGGCACGTCGTTTACCGTTCCAAGTGGACAACACTTTACGTAAAGCCATCAACAATGGCGAAGTGATGTTCATTGACCAACACTTGTCTGAAACTGTTGAGCAAATGCGTAACCTTCAGTTGAAAAAGCCAGATGTAGCGATCATTGAAGCGGTTGCGATTACTGAAGATGGCGGCATCATTCCAACAACGTCTGTAGGTAACTCTGCAAGTTTTGCAATTTTCGCAGAAAAAGTGATTGTTGAAATCAACACCAACTTAAGCCCTGCATTTGAAGGCTTACACGATATTTACATCCCAACTTACCGTCCAACCCGTCAACCAATTCCATTGACTCAAGTGGATGAGCGTATTGGTACGCACGCGATCAATATCGATCCTGCAAAAATCGTCGGTATCGTCATCAACAACGACTTACACGATTCTCCATCGACTGTGACTGCGCCAGATGATGAAACTCAAGGTATTGCAGATCACTTAATCGCATTCTTTGAAAAAGAAGTAGCTGAAGAGCGTCTACCGAAAAACTTAGGCCCATTACAAGCAGGGATTGGCTCAATTGCCAATGCTGTACTTACAGGCCTTAAAGATTCGAACTTCGAAGACCTCGTCATGTACTCAGAAGTGTTGCAAGACTGTACTTTCGAATTGATTGATGCAGGTAAAATGAAGTTTGCTTCAGGTTCATCAATTACCCTTTCTGCAAAATACGGCGAGAAAGTATTTAATAACCTTGAAGCGTACAAAGATAAATTGGTTTTACGTCCGCAAGAGATCTCAAACCACCCTGAATTGGTTCGTCGTTTAGGTATTATCGGCATCAACACTGCACTTGAATTTGATATTTACGGTAACGTAAACTCAACTCACGTTTGCGGTACTAAAATGATGAACGGTATTGGTGGTTCAGGTGACTTCGCACGTAATGCACACTTGGCAATCTTCGTGACCAAATCAATTGCAAAAGGTGGCGACATTTCTTCAATCGTACCGTTTGCGTCGCACATCGACCATGCTGAACATGATGTTGACATCCTGGTAACAGAACAAGGTTTGGCTGACCTGCGTGGTTTAGCACCGCGTGAACGTGCTCGTGCGATTATCGACAACTGTGCACACCCACTGTATCGTGATGCATTAAATGACTACTTCGATCGCTCATGTGCAAAAGGTGGTCATACGCCTCACCTTCTTCGTGAAGCGTTGTCTTGGCATTCTAACTTTGAAGAAACAGGTCACATGCTTCCTGTTCAAGCAGAAGCGAAATCTGCTTAATTTAAAGTTTAAAAAAAAGCGCCCTCTTGGGCGTTTTTTTATGTCTGATGAAAAGTGTAATAAAACACTTATCAAAATAAAAAAACTCAATTAATCTAAAGGCATCCAAAAAATAAAAATGCCAAGCTCATGTTCATTATTCGCCCCTATCTCGAAACAGATTTAGAAGATGTCATTGCACTTTGGGAGGTATGCGACCTCACTCGCCCTTGGAACAACCCTGAAATTGATATTTTTAGAAAAACCGCACAAAAAGATGGTTTATTTTTATTGGCGGTTAAAGATGAACAACTCATCGCCACGTTGATGGGTGGTTATGATGGTCATCGCGGCTGGATTAATTATTTGGCGGTACATCCACACTTTCAACGCAATGGGGTCGCAACCGCACTCATACAGCAGCTCGAGAAGCGCCTGATTGCGTTAGGTTGCCCCAAACTACAACTGCTTGTACGTAAAGAAAATATCGACGTGCAAAGCTTCTATGAGCAACTGGGTTATGAGGAAATCGAAGTCGTATGCTTTGGTAAACGTCTGATTGCCGATTAAGCTCAGACACTCAATGCGCCGATCCCGGTAGACGACCCAATCTTAAAAAAATTGGAAATTTAAGCTCAAAAACTTGGTTCGCGTGATCATCCAACGCAAAGAATGCTTTGAACTCATATAAGGGGTCATTTGAATTTTTCGCTCGATAATGTTTCAGTGCAGACCATGTATTTAAATAATCCAACAATTGAGCAGCAGACCATTGAAACGACATCGACAATTCAGGCGTCGCTATTTCCTCAAAGGGAAAAGGAATGGTTTGGTAGGCCTCGTCGATATAACGTCTTTCGGCATCCCAATAGCCTGTCAAAGTCTTAAAATAAAGTCGCTCAATACAGCCCTGTAACTCAGGTTGCTGCAGCTGAATTAAACCATAGCCAATGACCGCAAAAATGCCTTCAGGTCGTAAAGTCCGCCGCACTTCTGCATAAAAACCATCAAAATCAAACCAATGAATGGCTTGAGCCACCGTGATTAAATCAAAACTCTGCTCGGCAAAACTGGTGTGCTCTGCGGATTGGACCTGATAACTGACATTTTCAAAATAAGGTGCATGTTGTAACTGATGAGCACTGATATCTGTCGCCACCACGGCATCAAAATGCGGCGCCAACAATTGAGTCAATTGCCCCGACCCTGCGCCACAGTCCCATGCAAATTGAGGAGTCGCCACATGCTTGAGTATTTCTTGAATCAAACTTGCTGGATAACTTGGACGTGCGAGTTGATAAAGCTGACTTCCCGATGAAAAGCGGTCTTTCATAAGCCATTCTCAGTCTTATTTTTGACTCAAAATTAGCACATTTTCCATTAACTAAAGCATGATGTTGTTCAACATCTTATACAATCCTACTTTTCATGAGACAAAAAAAAGCCCCAAACATTGTTTGAGACTTTTTTGAATATGGTGGCGAGACCCAGGATCGAACTGGGGACACACGGATTTTCAATCCGTTGCTCTACCTACTGAGCTATCACGCCGATGCCGTGTATTAAGCCGTATCTCAGATGAATAGTCAATAAAAATCATCACTTTTTTTATTTGATCGAATAAATTTCAGGCAAAAAAAATCCCTGATGGGATCAGGGATTGAAATCTTTGAATAAGATTTGAATATGGTGGCGAGACCCAGGATCGAACTGGGGACACACGGATTTTCAATCCGTTGCTCTACCTACTGAGCTATCACGCCGATGTCGCGTATTAAACAGTTTAAGCGAAGCAGCGTCAAGTCCGTTTTCAAAAAAATCATTTGAGTGTTTACTTTTACAGCAAGCCTAGCACCATTCGTACATTTTTTGAGTCATTCTTTACACTTAAAGCGCATCACCATGGCGATTCATGAATAAAAGCAGCCCAAAGACTGCTTTAAAAAAGCTTAAATTTTACCAATGTGCTCTAAGCAACGGTGAATTGCACCACAGCCCGGTTCGAACACTTTCACACCTTTAGCTTCTTCCATACGACAGACTTCTTCAACCAGCCGCTCCGCAACCCCTCGTCCACGGTTTGCAGGATGTACTACGATGTATTCTAAGGTTTTATTTTCACCCTTCCCACTACACCAAATGGCACCAATGACTTTAGTATTAAATTCTGCAGTGTAAAGTAAGGTATACTGAACTAGATTTTGCTCAAGTTGTTCTACGGCATCATGCCCATCGCCAAATTCAGGACTGGTGTCGTACAGTCGCTCTAGCTGGCTGCGCAACTCTTCTTTTTCCAGTGAAGTATAAGCGTGTACGGTAATAGGCATTGATAAACCCTCCTGAGCAATCTAATATGCGGTGACTTCGTTACGGCGAAATATTTTACATCAATTATTTGACGTCTTTGAGGAACGTGTCTATGACAGAACGTATCAGTGAAGTGGTAAGAAATACCAACGAAACCAAAATTCGAGTTCGTGTAAACCTCGATGGTACGGGTCAAGGCACGCTCAACACAGGTATTCCCTTTTTAGATCATATGATTGATCAAATCAAGCGACATGGCTTATTTGATATTGATATTGAATGTGATGGTGACTTGGAAATTGATGATCACCACACGGTGGAAGACTGTGGTATCACGCTTGGACAGGCTTTTGCCAAAGCTTTAGGCGACAAAAAAGGTTTACGTCGTTACGGTCATTTTTATGCACCGTTAGATGAATCTTTAAGCCGTGCTGTGGTGGACTTATCAGGCCGTCCGGGCTTATTTATGGATATTCCATTTACCCGCGCCATGATTGGTCGTTTTGATGTGGATCTCTTCTCTGAGTTTTTCCAAGGCTTTGTGAACCATGCGCTCATGACGGTACACATTGATAACCTCAAAGGTAAAAACAGCCACCACCAAATTGAAAGTGTGTTCAAAGCGTTTGCGCGTGCACTTCGTATGGCGTGTGAAATTGACCCACGTGCAACCAACACCATTGCTTCAACCAAAGGTAGTTTGTAATGACCCGTATTGCCCTTCTTGACTATGGTATGGGTAACCTACACTCAGCAGCAAAAGCGCTTGAGCATGTTGGTGCAACAGTCGATGTGACCAATGACCCTAAACTGATTGCTCAGGCCGATAAAATTGTCTTCCCTGGCGTAGGCGCCATGCGTGATTGTATGCAAGGTATGCATGAAGCAGGGATTGATGAAGTCGTTCGCCATGCGGCATTTAATAAGCCTGTATTAGCGATTTGTGTGGGTATGCAAGCGCTAATGCAATGCTCTGAAGAAAATGGCGGAGTGGATGCTCTCGGTATTTTTGAAGGCAGTGTGAAACGCTTTCCTGATGTAGACGGCTTGAAAGTCCCACATATGGGTTGGAACCAAGTTCATCAGGCTGATCCGAGTCATCCAATGTGGAAAGACATTGAGCAAGATGCACGTTTTTACTTTGTGCACAGCTTTTATGTTGAACCGAAGAACCCTGGTATTGTGGCGGCGACCTGTGACTACGGTTTAGAGTTCTGCACGGCAATTCATCAAGAAAATTTGTTTGCGACACAGTTTCACCCTGAAAAAAGTCATACCGCAGGTTTGCAACTGCTGAAAAACTTTGTGGAATGGAAAATTTAATTCATTCCAGCTTTTGTTTGATTGAAAAAGCTCAACTTCGGTTGGGCTTTTGTTTATCCAAAATTGATGCATCTAGACTAAAAATAAATCAGAAACAGCTTAAGTAAATGAGGCGTGTGACCCCACTTCCGTGTCTTTCAATGTATAAAATCTTTGCTTTACAGCAGACTAGTGTACTCAAGATGGCTGAGATGCCTTTTCATTGTCACCAAATTTGATTATGCTTTGCCTGCTTTTTAGACATTTTTATTTATAAAAAACTTAATTTACAACGATAAGGTAAGTCACTATGACTCAATATGCACAAGAATCTGCGCTGAATGCCGCAGGTCGTTTCGGACGTTTTTCATATCTCGCATGGAACTGTCTGCTTGCCATTGTAGCTGCGATTATCATTGGTATTTTTGCCGTGATTTTTCCAACAACTTTCATCAACATGGAAACAAGCAACTTTGGTGGTGGAATGATTTTTCTTGCTGTGATTTATATAGCAATTTTCTATTTCACCTTCGTATTTACCATTCGTCGCCTACATGACCGCAACCATACGGGCTGGTTATCACTGTTAATGCTGGTACCTCTTGCTAACGTAATCTTAATGCTTTACTTGATTTTTGCACCAGGTGATGATCGTAGCAATAGCTATGGTTCGCCACGCCCAACCGCAGGCTGGGAAGCCGTTTTGGCATGGATTTACATCGTGATTTTCGTTTTAGCGATTATCGGCGGTATTGCGGCTGGTTTTATGTCCTAAAATCACCTGTGCAAAACAGCCTGCCTAGGTCGGCTGTTTTGCTAAATCAACGCAAAAGCTTTAGGCTTAAGCAACAATGGCATAGTCAAAGCATGATGGATTCTTCTTTTCAACACATCCTTCCCAGTAAAGTCGAAATTCAACAATTTCCTCGTTTTCAAAATTTGCCAATGCAAGCGATTCATGTCATTCAGAACGTAGAGCAGTGTGAAGCAATCCGCGCTGAACTGGAACAGGTTTCCATCTTCGGTTTTGACAGCGAGTCCAAACCGACCTTTCACGTGGGAGAAGTCTCCACAGGCCCGCATTTAATTCAACTGGCCAGCGTCGAGCGTGCTTATTTGTTCCAAATGAGTCCACCCATTTGGAGCTTCCTTGCGCCATTTTTGGCGAATCCAGACCAGCTCAAAGTGGGTTTTGGTTTAAAAAATGATGCCTATCTGTTCCGTAAAAAAGGTTTTGAGCTCAAGGGTGTGGTTGAGCTGTCAAAATGCTTTGCAAGCTTTGGTTTGACCAACCCTGTCGGCATTAAAAATGCCATCGCCCTGCTGTTTCAACTCAACTTCCCCAAAAGCAAAAAAGTCAGCACTTCAAATTGGGCAAGGAAAATGCTCACTCCTGAACAAGTTGACTATGCTGCTGGGGATGCCTATGCGGCGCTGTTGGTTTTTGAAGAATTGCGGCGTTTAGAGCGACTCCCAAAAGATATTTCCAAAGAATTAGAAAAAACAATAAAACCTTGTCGTCATGAAAAGCTGTAACAGATGCTTAGAAAATTGCCAATACTTTGCTAAGATGACGGACATTGATTTTATTTAAGATTTGGCTAGGAGCGAAAGCATGCTGATCATCCCTGCAATTGACCTGAAAGATGGCAAATGTGTTCGTTTAAAACAAGGTCGTATGGAAGACGATACGGTTTTTTCTGATGATCCTGTTGCAACTGCACAGCACTGGGTAAATGAAGGCGCGCGTCGCTTACATTTGGTCGATTTAAATGGTGCTTTTGCTGGTACGCCAATTCATAAACCTGTGGTTGAAGCCATTGCTCGAGCACAACCTGAACTGCCAATTCAAATTGGCGGCGGTATTCGCTCACTAGAAACAATTGAACACTACTTAGAAGCGGGTGTGTCTTTTGTCATTATTGGCACCAAAGCCGTTCAAGACCCTGAGTTTGTTGAAGAAGCATGTAAGAAATTTGCAGGTCATATCATTGTCGGTATCGATGCCATGAATGGCATGGTGGCCACCGATGGCTGGGCCAATGTGACCGATGTGAAAGCAACCGATTTGGCCAAGCGTTTTGCCGATGCAGGCGTATCAAGCATTGTCTATACCGACATTGCCCGTGACGGGATGATGCAAGGTGTGAACGTTGAGCAAACTGTTCAACTGGCACAATAC
Organism: Acinetobacter sp. P1332; assembly: GCF_044057475.1. NCBI lineage: Bacteria > Pseudomonadati > Pseudomonadota > Gammaproteobacteria > Moraxellales > Moraxellaceae > Acinetobacter > Acinetobacter sp. P1332. The sequence continues at coordinate 270,600 of NZ_CP171157.1, read as the reverse complement.
TCTGGCCTACCTGTGATTGCATCAGGTGGTGTGACCAACCTTGATGACGTACGTAACCTCAAAGGTCAACCGGGTATTTTGGGTGCAATTACCGGTCGTGCAATTTATGAAGGCAGTTTAAACCTACGTGAAGCACAATTGCTGTTAGATGAACAATCGCTCTAATTGTAGAAGTTAAAAAAGAGGTCTTTTGACCTCTTTTTTATGCGCTAAATATCAGTATGTAAGATCTGCATCTTATTTAATAAATCGCATTACGAATAAACTTTAACGGTACAGTTCCACGGTTGATATATTGGTATTCGATGGCACTCGAAAACACAATCGACTCACCTACACCTAAGACTTTCATGTCACCCGCCAAATCCAAAGTTAACTCCCCCTCCATCACATAGAGCATCTCACGCCAACCGACTGGGTCGGGTTCTGCACTATAGTGCTCATTTGGGGCAAGTACCCATGTCCACAGTTCAACTTTTTGTGTTGCTGCCGCCGAGGCCATTAATTTTGCTTCACTGTGTGCTTGTGTACCATGCCAAGCCAAAATATTGACCACCGCTTGCCCTTGCTGTTCAGGCGCAGCAATAATCTGTACAAAATCGACCTCAAGCACATCGGCAATCAAGCTGAGTTTCGCCAAACTAATATTGTCCTGCCCTGATTCAACTCCAGCCACCATACGACGGCTTAAACCAGCCAAATCCGCCAGTTGTTGCTGGCTCAAGCCTTTTAAACTTCGATAATGACGCACATTTTGACTGACGTGTTGTAGTACCGCAGGAGACTTCATAGAGATAAATCAAAAAAACATTGAGCAATATATTGCACATAAAAACAAAGCATGACAAGCTATGTGCAATATATTGCACACCAATTCTTTTATGTTGAATACTCAGCTCGGCTCTAAAGCACCTGTCATTGCACTGATTTTAATTACCTTTATTTGGGGCGGTACCTTCTTGGCCGTGAAATACGCCTTAAATTACAGCTCCCCCATGTTCTTTGTGGGCTGTCGTTTCGCCTGCGCCGCGACAATTATTGGCTTATTTTCCTATCAACATTTAAAACACATTACCCGACAGGACTTGTGGGCAGGTGCACTCATTGGCTGTATGGTCACTATTGGCTATGGCACACAAACGGTCGGACTACAAACAGTCAGTAGCAGTGAGTCTGCCTTTTTAACTGCACTGTATGTACCCCTAGTACCCGTATTATTATGGTTAATCTTTCGTAAAGTGCCCCATTTTATGATTTGGATTGGTGCGCTCTGTGCGTTCATGGGCTTAGTCTTACTTACAGGCAATAGCCTGAATTCAATTTCACTGAACTTTGGCCAGACCTTAACCCTACTCGGTGCAATTGCTATAGCGATGGAAATTATCCTAATTGGTTATTTTGCCCCAACAGTCGACATTGGTCGAGTGACGGTCATTCAACTGGCAGTTGCCTCTGTGCTCGCCTTTGCAGCCATGCCATTGGCAGGTGAACACCGCATTCCAGACTTTTCATGGCCTTTACTGAGTATCGCACTCGGCTTGGGTCTTGCCAGTGCCGTTATTCAATATGTAATGAATTGGGCACAGCGCTCAGTCAGTCCATCTCAAGCGGCAATTATTTACGCAGGAGAGCCTGTATGGGCAGCACTGTTTGGGCGTCTTGCAGGAGAACGCTTAGCACCACTGGCTTTGTTGGGCGGACTTTTAGTGGTGTTTGGCATTATGATCAGTGAATGGAAACCGAAACTGCTGAAGTCGAAAAAGAACGTCGAACAACTTTAGCCCATCTCCGAAACGCAAAAACTGCTGAATCGAGTGATCAATGGCCACCAATTCAGCAGTATGGTCAGGTGGTTAGAATGACACCATCTTGCCCGGATTAATCATTGCTCCGAGTCCATACATGCTTTTGGCTATTGGAATGACCAATGGCGCCAGTGCACGACCAAAAGGAATGTTCTGATGTTGAATACGGGTCAACATATTAAAGTCATCACTTGCACTGCAGAAATCATCGGCAATGGCTTTACCAATACGCACCGTTTGCGCAACACCATGTCCACTCCACCCCTGAACAGCATAGATTGGGTATTGGCTACCAAATTTACGACTATCCGCAGCACCATTAACGGTTAAATCGGTCGTGCCACTCCACACAAAATCAAGCTGGACTTGCTCTAACTGAGGAAATACGTGTTGAATACGTCCTAGCAAATAGTCATGGGTTTGTTCAGGACTCCAACACGAACCCGTGCCTTCACCGCCAAATAACAATCGGTTTTTTGAGACCCCTCGGTAATAGTCAATTTGAAACTGGGTGTCGTATACAGGCAGATCCGTCGGCAATAGCTCTTTCAAATCCAGTGCTAAAGGTGCTGTGGTACACACATAGGTATAAAAAGGAATGGTGGTTTGATTACGTTCTTCTAATAGTTTAAATGAGGCATGGTGTACGCCCATCACCACACTTTTACGTGCTTTAATTACCCCTTGCTCTGTGGTCACATAAATACCATCGGCACGTTCTTGGATTGACTGTACTTCCGTCTGTTCATAAATCGTGCCGCCGTTTTGACAAAAGCCATAAGCCAAACCACGCGTCAGGGCTAAAGGATGAATATGTCCCCCAAGTTGATCCAACTGACCGCCAAAATAGTTGTCGGATTGCACATGCTCACGTAATTCGTCTTGGGTCAACATTGAGGTATTTTTTTCATCTAAATACTGACGTGCTTTCATCCCTTCATGCAGTGCATCTAAATGTCCTGGGTGTACTGCGGCCGTTAGATGTCCACGTTTACGTTGCACATCTAAGCCATATTTTTCAGTAATGTCATCTATCAAAGTCATGGCTTCCGTTGAGGTAAAGTGCCATAACTTTTTAGCCTCTTCAAAGCTGAAGTGCTCAATCATGGTTTCGGCTTCCCAACGTGCCAACCCCGGGGTGAGTTGCCCACCATTACGCCCTGAGGCAGCACTGCCCACTCGGTTTTTTTCAACCAAGACCGTATCGACACCCTGCTCCGAAAAATGCAGTGCAGCCGATGCTCCCAGTAAGCCACCGCCTATCACGACCACGTCACATTCGATATCTGCATTTAAAGGCTCAAACTCATGCCATACATGCATTGAACTTTCATAGTAATTGGCTGGATGACTAAACGCACCACACTGCGGGTTCAACCAATTCCACTCTTTACCACTTTGTGCCGCAGAACAGGCTTTGTATTCAACGTCATCTAAAAATGTCGGTTTATTCATATTCATTTCATTCACACTCAATATCTATCTCATTTTCATGCAGGTTTTAATATGCATTTCCAATCACAATGTTTTGTCTTTTCAATTTCTTATAAATAAATAGACCAATGCCTATCGCCAACCAAGAGCAACCAAAAATCAATGCATTTCGTTCTAAATTGACCCAGAGGCAAAGCATCACCAATACAGATAACAAGGGAAGAATCAAATTGAGGCATTTGTTTTTAATGCCTTGGGTTTGTTTTTCCAACAGATAGAACTTCACAAAAACCGAGAAATTCACCGCAGTAAAGGCAATCAAAGCACCGAAGCTAATCATGCTGACCACAGTCGCAAGATCTAGAAAAATGGCCGATAGCGAAATCAGGCCAATACTTAAGACGGCATAAAGTGGCGTACCTAATTTTGCATGGAGCTGCCCAAAGGTTGCTTTGGGGAAAATGCCATCCTTCGCCATAATATGAATTAAGCGTGAAGCGCTGGCATGAGTGGCTAAACCTGAAGCGAAGGTATTCATGATTTGGGCACATAAAAATACGGCTTGGAAAAGTGCTCCCCCCACATAGAGGACAATTTCAGGTAAGGCTTCGTCAGGGTTGTTAAAACGCACATTGCTTGGAAAATACAGCTGGATAAACCATGAGGCACTAATAAAAATCCCGCCCCCGAGCAACGTGGTAAGCAGCACGGCACGTGGAATATTCTTTTGGGGATCTTTGGTTTCATGGGACATGGTCGTGACCGCATCAAAACCCAAAAATGAAAAACATAAAATCGATGCACCCGCAATCAAAGGCAAAACAGAACTGTCTCCATTAAACAGAGGGGCTAAAGTCAGTACATGATCATAGCCTTGTTCAGAACCCACGCCTTGAATGACTAGATAGATAAATAAAACCATCAGCAGTAAGGGTAAAAGTACAAACAACAGACTTAAATTCGCCAAAATATTGATTCGGAAACAGTTAATCAGCGTAACCAAACCCGTGAATACAACCACCCATAGCCAATACGGCACACTCGGGATCACAGCTTCTAAGTAAATACTTGCCAGTAAGGCATTCACCAAGGGCAACAAAATATAATCTAGCAGTGAACACCAGCCGACAAAAAAGCCTGCTTTGGCTCCACACGACTGTGCCGTGTAGTTATAGGCAGAACCTGAGTCACCACTGATTCGGCTAAAACGTGCATAACTAAATGCGGTCAGTAACATTGCAACCAACGCCAAAATATAAGCCAATGGCACACGCCCATCGGTAATCCCAGACACAATCCCAAAGGTATCAAACACGACCATCGGGGTCATATAGGCCACACCAATAATGACCACTTGCCATAGTGACATTTTCTTTAAAGAAAAATCTGCATTTTTCACCGAAATCACCATCTTTCATTTTTTAATCTAGTGATTTTGGTTTTTGCAACAACTATGCCATATAATAACAGCTTAGCTATTTTAAAAATATTGAATTAAATGCCAAAGTACGATTTAGAAACCCGAAAAGCAGCGATTCAACGCTATAAACTCACGGATTATAAGGTTGCCGTTTGCAAGGAATTTAACATCTCTCGTGTGACCTTAGACGCATGGATTAAGCTCGAAGAAGAAACAGGCGGCTTGTCTCCAAAAGTAGCCAACAGCCGTGGAGCACCCAGCCATATTAAAGACTGGATTGCATTCAAGTATTTGTTAAAAATACAAAATTTCAAAATATTAGCGATTTGGTTCCACTTTTTGAACAACACTTTGGCTATTCGGTTTCTTATGCAGTTTTGGTTCGCGCCATTCATGTTTTGGGGCTAAAACGTCGTCGAGGAAGATTCTACGCTTAGTCAAAAAGGGACTATTTTTTATAATATTTTCTACGCATATATTCATATAAATAACTGTACATTAATGTAAGGTTAATTTATTAAAAATGTAAGTTATGATTATTAAAAAAGTAATTATTTATAAATAAAAATGTAAGTTATAAATATTAAAAAAGTAAATTTATTAATATAAAAAGGTAAATATTGAAATTCAATTTAGTAAGATGCTTTTTAAAAGCCTGCGCAAAAATAGAGACACTACTGCATCAGCTTGGTTCATCTCGGTGCATAAACCTTGTTATAAAAAATAAAGTCATAAAAAAAGGGCACACTGCCCTTTTTTAAATCCCATCACTTGTTATTGATACATGGGTTGATTGTCGTTTAAACGAATAATGCCTTTAATGGCGCGATACACAATCCACACCCACGACAACCCAATCACAGACACGCAGAAGGTTGAAGCACCGAGTGCGACACCTGCGAAAGCGGTGGCATTTTCACCCGTAAAGAATAAGAAAATAAATGGCACAAAAGCAATCACGTTCCAAATCAAATACCACCAAAAGGTGCGAATCTGCCAAGTAAAATGGCTCTCAAAAATGGAACCTCGCACAGAGCCACGCTTCACATAATTAATCACTAAAGCAATGATGGCTAAAATCCCTGCGGAAAAAATCGCAACGATATACAAAATATAAAGAATAAAAGTCAGACTACGATTCGGATCTTGATCGACTGAATAATTCATATTGTCCCTCATGAAGTGGGCTTGAACTTTAAATAGGCAAACTATTGAAAGGAGAAATAAGCCATAAAATTAAAAGAATATTGAATAGAATTGTACAAAAGTAAATCTTTCTAAACGGTTGTTTTTGTGTTTTATGTCGTAGCTTTTGCTGCGCTAACCATGCTGCAGGCCATCCCCCTAAAAATGAAAGGAGATGTAGTGTATTTTCAGGTACACGGCGCTGTCCATTTTGTGCAGCCTCTTTGTCTTGTGCATAGAACCAATAACTGGCCGCATTCATCACACTAATAAACAGCAGCACCAATCCACTCAAACGCCCCATGAGTACCAATAACGCCAAAAACACGATGTATGCCACCGACGCAATTTGCATTGGACTCCAACGTTGACCCTGTTCGGTCTTTTTCGGTGAGACTTTTGAGGTACGGCTCTTTTGGGTTTGTGATGCTTTTAAATAACTAACTTGCTGTGCACGATAACGCCCTTGCACATCCACAATCACGTTGTATTCCAACGCACAACCTAAAATAGGACGAGGACCTTGCCGAGCAAAGTCCTTGATATGTAAAAACACGCGATCTTTGCTGTCATCGTTAGGCTGAATAAAGCCATAGCCTTTTTCATCAAACCATTCAACGAGTCGTCCTTGGTCACGCATTTTTCTTTCCTATTTAAGCAGTTACAAATTTTAGGCGGTCAATCACCATATTACGCATTTCGGCAGGATTTTTCTGCAAAATGTCATCCCCCGTACGGCCTTGTTCAGCATTTTTTTGTGCCACTTGTAAACGCATCATCCAAAAACGCGCAGCGGCCATTGCAAGATACAACTCGAGACAAGATTTTTCATCGGCAGTCAAAGGACGAATGCTTTCATAGGCGTTTAAGAATGCAATGGCTTTGTCTTCATTTAAATGCACACTTGGATATTCGGTACAGAAATCATTCAGGGTAATCGCAATATCAAACAAGAACTCATCTTTATTCAGTTCATAAAAGTCTAAAATGCCTTTGAGCTGATTGCCCTCAAACAAAGTGTTGTCACGAAATAAATCCGAGTGGATAAAGCCCTTTGGACGATTCGGATAAACCGCCGATAATGCGTCATATAACCCCAACAACTTATTGAGTAGTGCTTGATCCGCCTCACTTAATGTCGGTTTCATCTGTAACGCTACAGCGAGCCAGTAATCATGGTCACGGTATTCTGCACGTTCCAGTGGAAAATCTTGCAGTGCGACATGCATTTTCGCTTGTGCAACCGCAATCGCTTCGGCTTGTTCAAGGGTCGCAGGCATGGGGTGTTTGCCCATCATCCGTGGGGCAATTTGCGCGGGTTTATCTTTTAAACTATGAATGGCTTTACCTGAATGACTTAAAGGTACAGGAACCGCTAAACCAGCCTGACCTAAATGCTCAAGTACAGGAACCAACTCGCCTGCGCCCTGTTCATCCATTTCTTCAAATACAGTCAATACATACTGCACAGCATTTTCACACACAATAAAATAGTTCGTATTTTGAATACCGCCTTGAATTGGGATCAGATCGATTACCTCAAGTTCATAAGGTGCTGCAAACGCCTGAACTTCCTGTAAAGTCAAAGTGGTATAAACCGACATATAAAACCTGCAAAAAAACTTACATAAGTTTGATAGAATACCCGCTCCGACTATTAAGGTGTAGCATCTAAGTCGCAAAGTTTCATAATCGGCTGTTATTTTTGGAAAAAATTATGCTAGCTAAACGTATTATTCCTTGCCTCGACGTAGACAACGGTCGTGTAGTGAAAGGTGTTCAATTCCTTGATATTCGTGATGCAGGTGACCCAGTAGAAGTAGCACGTCGATATAACGAACAAGGTGCTGATGAAATTACCTTCTTAGACATTACCGCAACTTCGAATGGTCGCGACACGACTTATCGTACGGTTGAACGTATGGCTGAAACGGTTTTTGTTCCCTTAACGGTCGGTGGTGGCGTTCGCAAAGTTGAAGATATTCGCCTCTTACTCAATGCTGGCGCGGATAAAGTCAGCATTAACTCAGCAGCGGTGTTTAACCCAGAATTTGTACAAGAAGCATCGCAACGCTTTGGCGCACAGTGTATTGTGGTTGCCATTGATGCGAAAAAAATGGGCGAGAACAAATGGGAAATTTTTACCCATGGTGGCCGTAAACCAACGGGTATTGATGCAATTGAATGGTCCATGAAAATGGCTGACTTTGGTGCGGGTGAACTGCTCATTACTTCGATGGATGCCGATGGTACCAAAGCAGGCTATGACCTCGAGCTGATGCGTCAAATCAATGACCGCGTCACCATTCCAACCATTGCTTCGGGCGGTGTCGGTAACTTACAACACTTGGCCGATGGTATTTTAAAAGGTGGCGCAGACGCTGTACTGGCTGCTTCGATTTTCCACTTTGGACAACACACCATTCCTGAAGCGAAGAAATATCTTGCCGAGCAAGGCATTGAAATGCGTCTATAAACAGACCATAACCGTAAAATCTATGAAAAGAGTGCTTTCGAGTACTCTTTTTATCATTTTAAAGATGAGAAAAAATGTATCACTTAGAGCTAATCTTATTTATTTGTGGTCTATTGATCTGTTTTGTTTTCATTCTGTTGATGAAGAAATATGTTGACCGCCCTTTTGCTATGCTGGCTGTACTGCTACTCCTTGGTTTATGCCTGTTTAGCTATATCAGCTTCTGCAAATACCAGTTTAAACACTATTATGAAAAAGCGCTGATTGCACCTGATCAAATTCGGGCTTGTGGTATTTTTACACAATGGTCGGAGGTCACTCATTATCGACGGCACAACATCAGCACTGAAAAAGTGTTTTACTTTCAGAGTGATCGACAAGCTTTTTTATTTAGCAATAGTCCGCGTGCCAGACAAAGCTTCCCTGATCTCAAAACCTTAAACATCAATGAGCATGTTTGCTTTCAGTTTTCCCCTGACTATACCGATGAAATGGATCGCTATATTTTAACAGGCTTCAAAAAGCAGGCGAATTAAAAAGCTCAATTACGCTGTACTCAGGCACAGCCAGTGCCTCTATTATGCAGCAGATGTTAAAGTTTAGAATGCTCGCTGGCTTTTGACCGAACTTATGCTCTCAATTTTTGAGATAAAAAAAGGGAGTCTTGCGACTCCCTATAAACCTAGAATAACGACAACATTGACTTGTTAGACTGGAAAATGAAAAATAACGTATTAATACTTATGAGATGATTTCATCTGATTAACAGCCTTACTATAGAATGTTCAAATGACGAAATATTGACAATACATACCAATATTATTGACAAATCACGACAAAAATATCCCTTTCAATTATCCTGCAACCGTTTCCGTCGTCTGCGCTGAGTTCAGCGTAATCACTTCAGGTGCCTTAATCCATTTTGCAGGGAAGACCTGATTGACCCACTGGGTGAGCTTATTCGACACCACTTGGGGTAAAGCAATACCCAGCGGATTTTGCTCTTGCAAATCCAGCGAGGAAATGACCCGCGTTCCTAAAATATAATCAAACCACGGCTTAGTCACACACCAGTTGGCATCCTGATTGGAGTTCATATGATGGTCATAATGCCAAGGAATCTTACGCATTGCCCAGTCTGGCTCTAAGTGTGCACGGCGGTGGATATAGTAATAATTTCCTGCACTGTACAACACAGACAACGTCATGCCTTTGGAGACAGGATAAAATAATGTCCCAAATACCCCCGCCACGACAGCAAGTGACACGATTTCATTTTTGGTACGCCAGTTGCTCCAACCTTCAACATAACCATGATCGTGAAATGTGGTTTTCCGCACTTCTCGGTGATGCTCCCAATGCGATTTCATGCTGTCAGGCACGGGGCTATAGCGTGGCTTTCCAGCACGGTGTGTTCCATGCAAAATATATTTATGTGCAACCCACTCAAACGCATTGGCAACCACCAGTCCTGCGACAAAACCTTTCCACATGGCAAATTCCTCCTATATTCAGATTGAATATAATGTGGAAACTATGCTAAATATTGACCCTAGCATTCAAATTCATTGACAAATTACGACAAGAACAATAGAGCTAATCAATGCAACATTTCAAAGATTACACAGGTTCTGTCTACGGTGGACTGGGACATTTACTCTATGCCTATTGCCAAGCCGTGGGCTACCCAATTTCTGAACAGCTTGAAAAAGCACAGAACTTAGAACGTTTTGATTATGCCCTGTGGTTAGAGTTACTGAATGATCTTGACAGCCATCTGCACATCCCTGCGCTCGGACTTGAGATTGCAAAGTATGTACAGCCCAAGCATTTAGGCATTTTGGGCTATATTGCGCTGTCCTGCGAAAATTTAGGCGAAGCGCTCACCCGTTATCATGACTTTCACCGTCTCATTTATGATGGCAGTTCACTGTATATGGCAGTTGAAGGTGAAAATCTGTGCTTTGGTTGGGTGGAGATGCCGATTGAACTGACCACACAACTCAGCAATGAAGTGGCGATGGCGCTGATCATTCAGTTTATGAAGCACTTTGTCGCCCATGATGACATCCAGCTCAGCGAGGTTCATTTTACTCACCCTGCCCCGAAAAATACGGCACTGTATGAGCAGTACTTTAATTGTAAAGTTCGCTTCTCTCAAAGCCGACCGATGATGATGATTCCCCTCAGCGAATTATCCCTGCCCTTTCAGCAAGGTGATCAAACCCTGCAAAAACTGCTCTTACAGCAGGCCGAAGCCTTACTGGAAAAACTCCCTAACTCTACTCACATCGACCAGCGCTTACAGCATGCGATTTTAACCGGGCTACAAAAAAACCAATATCAAATTGAACATATTGCTCGGCAGCTGAACTTTTCAGTCCGACAGCTGCAACGTTACTTACAACAACAAGGCACGACCTACCAACAGCGGATGCAAGAAGTTCGACGTATTTTGGCGGAGCAATACTTAAAAGATCCACACCTCAGCTTACAGGAAATTGCACTGTTGCTGAGTTACTCTGAACAAAGTGCTTTTCAACGTGCCTTTAAACACTGGACACAAGTCACACCTCAGCAGTGGCGTATTCAGCATTTTCACTAAAATCTGACCTGTTTAATCCACGTCATCAGGATGTCATGCTTTTTTTGTTAAATTGATTGAAAAACGAGTATTTTCTCGTTAGATATAAAGTTCTATGCGAATAAAACATCAATAACTAGAAAAAGCGCATTATGAATAAATATCTTGCTGAATTCATCGGAACGTTTTGGTTGGTCTTCGGAGGCTGTGGCAGTGCCATTTTTGCAGCAACTTTTCCCGAGTTGCGCATCGGCTTTCTTGGCGTTGCACTTGCCTTTGGTTTAACCGTTTTAACGGGTGCCTTTGCACTTGGACATATCTCTGGCGGTCACTTTAACCCTGCAGTCAGTGTCGGCTTATGGGTCGGTGGACGTTTTGATACCAAAGATCTGATCCCCTATGTGGTCTCCCAAGTGGTCGGAGCAGTTTTAGCCGCTTGGGTGTTATACCTGATTGTCCAAGGACAAGCTGGTTTCGCCGGTACAGGAGGCTTTGCGACCAATGGTTATGCCGAACTGTCACCAGGAAAATACTCCTTAATCTCCGCTTTAATGATTGAAATTGTACTGACCGCAATGTTCTTAATCGTGATTATGGACGCCACAGATAAGCGTGCGCCTGCTGGTTTCGCGCCGATTGCCATTGGTTTAGCTTTGACCTTGATTCACCTGATCAGTATTCCTGTGACCAACACCTCGGTTAACCCTGCACGAAGTACAGGTGTTGCAATATTTGCTGAAACAGCCGCTTTAAGCCAACTCTGGTTGTTCTGGGTTGCTCCGATTGTCGGTGCCATTATCGGCGCTATTATTTATAAAATTTTAGGAAAAGAGGATTAATTTTTTCTCTATCCCTTAAAAGAAAAACCCACAATCTGTGGACTTTGTTATTGTTCCACATGGAACATAGATAGGCTTATGTTATAAAAATGGATTGTCAATTTCACCCGACTGCGGATGTTCAATTTTCTCAGGAAGCTGAGCTTCACTTTCAAGCTGTTGCACAATGGCATTCAGATATGCCTGCAATGCTTTGGCCGCAGCTAAACCAGCTTGGTCTTTGGTGAGTTGTAAATTGCCATAAATACTGACGCAGTCCGTGTCATTTTCAAGGGTCAAATCATGGATGGCATGGGACTCGTTACCTTGTACAAAAGGTTTAAACATTTTATTTTTACTCTTGTTTGTTTTTCAGGCATTGGGCACTGCAGTCGAATGTCTATACATCCAACTGCCTAGAACTTTAACGTAACAGCTGCAAAATATATTGCAATAAGGCGTCGACTAATTGTTTCACAATCGCATCTTGGTCCGCCGCATCAATAACCGTGCCCTTTGTTACGGTGCTACCACTACTCGACTGAGTAGAGCCCGATTTAAAGTTTTTTTGTAAGGCTTTGAGCTGCTCGGATGCAACCTCTTCTGCACACTGACTTTCCGCATCCCAATGTGAATACTGAATTGCACTATTGGCTTTTACCGCCGTTGCTGTCAACGGTAGTTTATAAGTATTACGTTTTTGCTCTTCTGTCAGTTGCGGAAATAAATTCACACCCAACTGCTCTTCCAAATAGCAGACACTGACAATTCTTACCTGCTGTGAATTATCATTCGGTGCGTAATAAGCGCCGATTGCACCTGTTTTTGGCATATAGACCGCTTTATAAACCGCACTCGGAACAATCACTCCCTGACCAATGGTCTTGAGCTTTTTGCCCTGAAATACCGGCCCAGTTACCACAAAAACATCCAGCTTTTGCTTGGTCACAAGCGCCCGTGTGGCTTCTTCCAATTCACGCCACACTTGCTGATTATTTTTAGGGGCCTGTGGCACCATATTGGCCAAAGAAAAACTGTCGAATTGTGCGGCTTTGTTGGGCATATCAGCATTCGGTGCCATATGTCCACGGTCATAGCCTGAACCACGGTAGTCCGACAATGTCGCTCGATGTTCGGTTGCAACATTATTTTCTTCGTGAAAACTATCTTCACGTGGAATTTTTTGGCTCAGGCGCTGCGGCTTCAGGGCCTCTGCAACCCAGAGGGGGGTTTTCGAAACGCCCGAATACATCACATTAAAACCGTTAAAGCACAGTGCATAGCTGTGTTTACTTAAACTTTCTTTGAGTAAATAAGGCGGAATTTCTCGATAAAATTGTTCTAAACAGGCTGAATTTGAGCTTGGGCTTAAAGACACGTATTGCTGAATTTTTTCTTGACCAAAGGCAATCGCAAAACTTCCCGTTGCCACCAATCCTAAAATCACTTTCAGGCCATTTTGATTAAACATGTTAAAGACTGACTTACCTGAACTACTTTTCTTCTTCGCCATCACAACTACAATAAACATCGGTTTTTCACGAGCTTAACAATCAGCGTATACGAAGTATATCGCTCGAGTTCTATTCGCATAACAATTAAACAAATCGCCATATTTAGATGATTTTGCATGTAACAAAATGTCTTTTTTGTAGAGTTTTTCTACGGCAACGTGATGCGATTGCGTATCTTTGATTGCTGTCGCTTCAAAAAATATGCCAAGGTAAAAAAGAATCGAACGAAATAATACATGCAATTTACGGAGTTCTTATGCATTCTAAGATTTTAGCTTCTCTTGGTTTAATCGGCACAGTGATAAGTGCTTCAGCCTTCGCCGAGCCACCTATCCAACCGGGTGACACCTTAGAAAGTCTCTCTCAAGCCAAAGTCACGACTACGGTTAATGGTCAACCGGGTTCTATTCAAGAACTCGTAAGCTCAGGGCTAATTAAATTGCTTGATCCAAATGCAGCACCTATCAGCCCAGCAGGCCAAGGTGCACCCAATGACCAAGCAGTGATGCCAACAGCACCACAGAGTGAAGCTCCTGTTCAACAGGCCGCACCTGATACCACAGCGCAACAACAAGTCGCTGCGACTCCAACAGAGCAACATCCGCTGGCACCAAATGCAGAACTCTCAGCACAACAAGCTGAAGCGGCGTTAAATGATGCTGTCGCACCCACCGCAAATACAGATATGAATGCTGCCCCAGCTGCTGCACCTCAATTAGATTCATCAGCAGAGGCACCCGTCAATGCGGTTGAGCCTGATTCACTGCCATCACCAGATGCTCCTGCACAGGCATTTCCTGACGCTTCAGCAGAACAGCCTGTCCAAGCGATGCCTGAAGCACCTGTAAATGACCCAATGAACTAAGACTTCAACTGATTTATCCTCCAAAAAAAACCAGCATATATGCTGGTTTTTTTATTGAGGTTTTAAATCTCGATCTGACTACCGAGCTCAACCACACGGTTAGGTGGAATCTGATAGAAGTCACTCACAGGACTGGTATTCCTTTGCATTGAGATAAAGAGCTTTTCACGCCACGGCGCCATACCATCACCCACGGTACTGATAATCCGTTCACGCGATACAAAGAAGCTGATCTGCATTAAGTTATATTCCAGCTCAATCGCTTGATATACCGCTTCAAGCGCTTGTGGAATATTCATTTCATCTTTAAAGCCATAGTACAATTCAAGACGATAAAAATGCTGATTCATGGTTTCGACATGGAAGCGATCAGACTCTTCCACATAAGGAACATCTTGAATTTTAACAGTGAGAATAATGTTCTTTTGATGCAGTACTTTATTGTGCTTCATATTGTGTAACATGGCATGTGGCACAACAGTCGGCGTTCCTGTTAAAAAGACGGCCTCACCTTCAACCCAATTGGCTTGATCACCAATACTTTGTACAAATAAATCGAGTGGCAATGTATCTTGCTGAAGCTTGGCAAAAGTTAACTCGCGACCTTGTTTCCATGTCATTAATAACATGAATGCAATACCGCCAATCAGCAATGGAACCCAACCGCCCGATAATACTTTAAGTGAGGTCGCGCTCACCAAGACCAAATCTAAAACAAGGAATGGAATAATCAGCAGCACCAATTTTGGCATGCTCCATTTCCATGTATAACGAATAAATACCGCAATCAATAAGGTGTCACATAGCATGGTCATGGTGACCGCTAGACCATAGGCATGCGAAAGCTGTGAGCTGGTTTGGAAGATTAAAATTAAGACAATAATTGATGCCAACAATATCCAGTTCAGTAAAGGTACATAAATCTGCCCCTGTTCCGAGTCTGAAGTATGTTTCACATTTAAACGTGGTAAATAGCCCAATTGAATGGCCTGACGCGCTAAAGAGAAGACCCCTGAAATTACGGCCTGTGAAGCAATAACTGCGGCCATAGTGGCCAAGAAGATCATTGGGTACAAGCCCCACTCTGGCACCAACAGGTAAAATGGATTTTCAATCGCAGTCGGATCACGCAAGAGCAATGCACCTTGTCCTGCATAATTAAGCAGTAAACACGGCAAAACCACAATAAACCAAGCCAAACGAATCGGCACAGGACCAAAATGTCCCATATCTGCGTACAGGGCTTCGCCACCTGTGACGGTCAACACTACCGCACCCATAATGAAAAAGGCCATTAACGGGTTGGTCACGATAAACTGAAATGCCCAATGTGGGCTCAGCATGCCCAAAACCAAAGGCGTTTGAATAATGCTCGAGATCCCAAGAATACCCAGAGAGAAGAACCACAATAAAGTCAGTGGGCCAAAGAACTTACCAACAAAGGCTGTCCCATACTTTTGCATGACAAATACAGCAGTGACGATGCTAATTGCAATCGGCACAATATAAGGGTCAAGTGCATCGGTTGCTATGGATAAGCCTTCTACGGCAGATAAGACTGAAATGGCTGGGGTGATGATCCCATCCCCAAAAAATAGTGAAGCCCCAATAAAGCCAATCGAAATTAACAGTAATTTTTTCCGATGGCTAAAATTGGTATTGCGCAAATTGAGTGCAAGCAAAGCCATAATCCCGCCTTCACCATTGTTATCTGCACGCATTACAATTGCAGAATATTTAATGGTAATGACCATGGTCATGGTCCAGAAGATAATGGACAAAATACCCAATACGTTTGCAGGGGTGATGCCCAAGCCATGTGCAGCGTGGAAGGATTCTTTCAATGCATAGAGTGGACTGGTTCCAATATCCCCAAACACGACCCCTAATGCTGCCAAGGTCATCGCAGGCAAGGCGGCTTTTTTTGCAGTACTTTGCATAAGCTTGTCTTCAATTATCGACACTATTTTTGCGAATCATATCATTGAGCTAAAACTTTTGCTCGAATTCAATTGTTTCACCTTGTCGATGGCTATGTTTTTCGATATTATCCTCGGCCATGGTGAAGTGTCCGAGTGGCTGAAGGAGCACGCCTGGAAAGTGTGTAAACGTTTATAGCGTTTCGAGGGTTCGAATCCCTCTTTCACCGCCAAAATTTTAAAGACCTTAATCGAAAGATTAAGGTCTTTTTTTATGCTGAACATTCTTATTTAGACTTGGCACAAAGTCTGCTTCATAAAAACGACTCTTCACAAAACAGGATAATTTGCACCACAAAGTGAAATATTTATTCAAAAATAAACGCTTGAACCTGATTCAAACTTGAGCTAAATAATTTCTAAGGGAGGTTAAAATAAATCATCAATGATCATCTAGATGCAATGTTTATGAAGCACAATTCATTTGCGGTATATAACTAGCGAAACACTAAATTGACCAATAAAACTGCTATTCGGGAGTCAGAATGAATAACAGCACCAATTATGTCAAACAAATTAAAAACGCTAAACGAGGCGGTTATACCCCAACCCTTGCAAAGGATGTCAACAAACATAAAATTCAAAAAGCAATTCGTCTGATTGAACAATGGAGAACGCTGGCCAATGAACTCAAACCTCAAATGCAACTCGACATGGCTTTTACGTTGGAAGAATGTGCCCAAGACCTCGATCAAATTTTAAGGAGCAAATAAGTTCCATGTTTTCACTTAACCCTATTTAAAAACAGTTTCATCACAGCCCCCAAATTTTATTCTTAGCTCTCACCCACCCTTTGGTGGGTGAAGTTTGAACAAAAAATCATGTGCACTTCAATCGCTCACTTTTTGGCTTGCGTTTTCAAGAAAATCCGCTATTATTCTCACCACGTTGCCGGCATAGCTCAGTTGGTAGAGCAACTGACTTGTAATCAGTAGGTCCACAGTTCGAATCCGTGTGCCGGCACCATTTTATACTTAGCCTCGCTTTTTAGTGAGGCTTTGTTGTTTCTGGCCCTTTGGTTTTTTATTTCATTTTAAATGTCTTTAACTGCTGTAATTTGAACATAGCGCACGATGCCCTGTTCAAATAATTTTTGACAGAGCTTAGCCGTCATTTTAATTTTGAAGTAATCCAAATTTTGAGCGGCCTGTTGGACTAAATGCACATGATAATAACGAGAAAAACCCGCCAAAACTGCATCGGATAAATCTTCAATAGCAACCTGCTGATAGCCTTGTGATTCTATCGAATGCTTCAAATTCGCTTCTAACTGAAGATGTTCCAAATGAACATCGGCTGCTTTTAACAGCATTTTCAGTTGAAGTTTCTCAAAACGATTTAAATTCAAAAATGCATCACTCAACATCAGATAGTGAAAACCGATACGCCCTTTTGAATTTAAAACAGAATGGGTTGATCTCAGAAATGAATTTAAATCACTGTGATAAGCGGCATCGAGGCACAACACCACATTAAAAGGCGCTGAAAATAGCTTTGAATTTAAATTTAAAAATGACGTTTGAGTGATGTGTATCTTTGAATTTAAAGTGTGTTGTATGCGCTGAACACATTCGGCTTGTAACTCAACCGCACAAAGTTGCTGAACATGGTAATGCTGCTGCCACAGCAATAGACTCGCACCCTGTCCACAGCCCAAGTCTAGAACCCGGTCATTTGACTTTAGCTGTAATCGATCAGCAAGATGCGTTGCCAGGGTTTGGCAAGCTTCAGGGTAGGAGGATTGGTTATTTTCCCAATAACCAAGATTGCTCCAAGCCAATACTGCGTGATCTCCCAATTGTTTTGCATCAATTGCATATTTATGTTTGGGCAGATGTCGCTGTAAGGTTTGGAGCCATTTCATGCTTTAGTAGCCGAGTTGTGGGGCAACCTCAACTTTAGGTTTTAATCCAACAAACGGCAATGGCGCACCGAAAATTTCTGCAATATGCATTGCTGAAGTGACGGCAGACTCTAAGATAGGCAGACCATCGCACGACCATGAACCACAGAAGAAGACTTTTCGGTTAGCACTCTTATGGCGTTGTTGTAACTCTTTATTCAAAGCCACCGTTTGCGAGTCCACCACCGCACGGGTCAAAGTTACAGTTGAAATTACTTTTTTCGGGTCAATCTCGGTCACAGGCTGCCACGTTTGAAACACGGCATTTTTACCAACCAGACTCGGTTCGACTGAATTGAGCCAAACCGTGAACTGTTGACGGATAAACTTACGGTCCATCATATAGCTCAGCACCGACCAGTCTTTACGCTTAGGCGGCATCACGGAAGGATCAGTATGGATCACCAGCTGACCTTGCTCAAAACGAAACTGCTTTAACAGCGCAATATCATCTGCAAACTGAACAGGATCTAAAAACTCTTCAATTTTTGTGGTTGGCGTTGCCACCACCACACGGTCAAACAGTTGCTGTTCGCCCTTATTATTTTCAACCAAAACCTTGTCACCTTGTTCAGTGACTTTGCTAATAGCCGATCCGCTTTGGATATTGATGTTTTCAATCAATTTATCGACCAAGGCAGGTGTTCCCCCTTGTATACGCAATAAAGCATCGCCATCCGTCAACTGACGTAAAAAGATCAACAGCGGTTTCGCTGGCCATTCGCCAATGGTTTTTGGATTACAGGTACAGATGGTGTAGAGCACAGGCATGACTGCGCCATGCCAAAATACTTCTTCAATGTCATGCTGGTTGATAAATTCAGCCAAAGTAATGTCTTGATCTTTAGATTTGAAGAATTTAGCAATCGCGGTTTTAAGCTGCAACATACCTTTAACCAAACGCCATCCATACTGCTGTAGGCCTTTACGGTTATTGATAATTGGGAAATTGCCAATGCGGCTACGGGTAGTGGTTAACCATGTTTCTGTACGGTCTTCAAACAACCAACTACATGCCATGTAGGTGCGTACTGGATACGTTTTGATGCCTAAATAAGTCGCAAGACTTAAGGTGTTTTTCCATAAGTGTGGGTTCATGACACGTAACGGAGCATCAATCAGACCACCTTCAAACTCTGTACTGTGGCTATCCATCCCTCGCCCAGTCAGTGCTTCGAAAATAGTAATATTATGCCCAGCATCCTTTAGAATTCTTGCGGTAGCAAGACCGGCCATGCCGCTACCAATAACTGCAATATCCAAAATTATGATCCGTCAGTCTGACTTATATTGACTGAAATTATGACCCAATGTCGAAAAAATAGGGCTATTAAAAAATACCAGAATCACATTTTTTCATGTGCCGCACTGGTAGGACGATATTTGCTTAAATTACATTTCATTACACTAAAAAGCCACTTAAATAAACACAGGTTTTTTATGCATTTTATTTTAAATAAAAAGATAAACCCTTTAAAAACAAAGTATATAAATTAACTATTTTTATAACATCTGTTTTACAAACTAGCGAAAAAGCGCTAATATGCGCCTCGCATAAAAAAGATAATTACATCACATAATAATTCATGACCAACTATGCAAAACAAGAAGACTACAGCGCCTAAAAAATCCCTACCCTTGACCGAGTAGGGATTTCTTCTTTTTAGCGACAAGATTTTAGTCCACCACAGCAACGGGGATTTCACCAAACTTGCCACGATTAAAATCGTCAAAAGCTTGCACAATTTCCGCTTTGCTATTCATCACAAATGGACCATAACCTTGAATTGGCTCATTTAGTGGTTCACCAGTCAACACCAAGAACTTAGTGTCTTGCAGCGCTTGTAGTTGAATTGCAGATTCGCCATCTTGAGCAAACATCACAATGGAACTATCCACCACTTTTTGCGTGCCATTAATCAACACTTCACCACTGAGCACCACCACAATCGTGTTATGCGTGATAGGCACATGGATAAAAGTTTCGTACTCTGCTTTTAATTCACCATCCCAAACATTGACGGGACTATACGTTTGAGCAGGGCCATGATGACCACCAAACTCCCCCGCAATCACGCGTATGTGTCCAGCATTATCATCCATTTCGATGCGCGGGATATCCGCCACGGTCAAGGCTTGATAACGCGGTGTGGTCATTTTATCTTTGGCTGGCAAATTCACCCAAAGTTGTACCATTTCAAACAGACCACCATGCTCAGCAAAGGCTGGGGAATGAAACTCTTCATGTACCACACCTGAACCCGCAGTCATCCACTGTACATCGCCAGTATTGATGGTACCACCGCCGCCGCTAGAGTCTTTGTGCGTCACTTCACCACTATAGGCGATGGTGACTGTTTCAAAGCCACGATGCGGGTGTGAACCCACACCACGTTGCGATGTGGTTGGATCAAATTTGTAAGGTGCCGCATAGTCCAAAAGTAGAAACGGACTAATTGCTTGTCCTAAGCGGTCATATGAAAAGAGGTTTTTGACAGGAAAACCATCACCCACCCAATGCATGTCTTGATTACGATAAACACCAATTACTTTTTTCATCTTGGAGCGCCTATCTCGATAGGATGAATATGCAATCTATACTACCCTTTTCCTCAGCCCTCTTATAGCGCTGCACTAGTACACAGAATCACAAAAATAGGACAATTAATCCCATCACACGTGATGCAGTATGGGATCGTATATATCAGGCAGATGCGCAGTTGATGTCATGGTTTGGTGCCGCATGTGAATTACACCGCGACTGGCTTAATGATATTGAAGGCCTCGGTTCACTCTTTGCAGCGCATATTCCAGACTATAAAAACCCGATTCAAAGCTATAGCAAAAATACTGCTCAAAAATAATCAGACCTCAGTAAAAGCGATCGTAGGATCGCTTTTTGTCGTGTGCAATCGTTAGAAATCAAACAGTATCAGATCATCCATCGCAGACTGCTTTCTGTCACAAATCAATACAGGCTTGAATCCATCATGCATTCATTTGACGACTATTATTATTTTGACTGTGGATGGACTCGGCATTGCCAACCTGCCTTACTTAACGGTAGAGGCAGATATTGCTTCAGGTCGCCTAGTTCAATTTTGCCCGACTGGTGTTCCAATATTGGAAGCGTACAGTTGGTCTATGCTTCACGTAAAGGACAACGTTTGGTCATGGAGAAACTGATTGAGTATTTGATCCAAGGTTTAAGAGACTTTGCCAGCACCAGCAAGGGTTACCATCTCTAGAACCGAAAAGAACTCACATAAAAAAATCAGCCACTTGGGCTGATTTTTTACAGGTATCATGCTCATGACTTAGCACAATGCAACCATCGAGGTTGACTTAGATTTTACCAACCAAGTCGATTGACGGCGCAAGCGTTGCTTCACCTTCTTTCCATTTTGCAGGACATACTTCGCCTGGGTGCGCATGCACATATTGTGCTGCTTTCACTTTGCGTAATAGTTCAGACGCATCGCGACCAATACCGCCGGCATTAATTTCAATAATTTGGATTTTACCTTCAGGATCAATCACAAAAGTACCACGGTCTGCTAGACCTTCTGTTTCAATCAGCACATCAAAGTTTTTAGACAAAGTCCAAGTTGGATCGCCAATCAAGGGATACTGAATTTTACCAATCACATCTGAAGTGTCGTGCCATGCTTTATGGGTAAAGTGGGTATCGGTCGATACGCCGTAAATTTCCACACCGAGTTTTTTAAACTCAGCATAGTGATCGGCTAAGTCGCCCAATTCTGTTGGACACACAAAGGTGAAATCAGCAGGATAGAAAAATACGACAGACCATGTGCCTTTCAAGTTTTGCTCAGACAACTCAATGAATTCACCATTTTGGTAAGCTGTTGCATTAAACGCCTTAACTTCAGTATTGATTAAACTCATGTATTCGTCCTCAAAAGATTTGTGAGAGTGCTTAAGTGATGAAGCAAGAATACGCACAAACCAAAAATTGGTAAAACAGTAAGTTTTTATTATTTTTATCGGATTTTTAGATTCATTATTTCCCGACACTGTTGCCCGATTTTCACCATCTTGTGGTCTAAATGAAAACCTTTCCATTTTTCAAATCGAGCTAATACAGTCAAATCTAGAGTCAAGCAGTGGAAAATCTATGATTTGGAAGGGCCTTTCAAAGCTTTGATGTTCAATAAAAAGTGAAATTAAGCCGTTTCGGTCAGCCCCACCTGATGATAAGCACGATTAAAATAAACCAAACTTTGCTCATGTTGGCTTTGTTGAATCGCAACAATACGGCACATAAAAACCGTATGTGTTCCCACTTCTTGAATATCCTCAATTTCACAATCAAAATTGACCAAAGCATCCTTTAAAACAGGTGCGCCCGTTTCTAGCTCTGTCCACACACCATGTTTGAAACGCTCTTCAGACGTCATTTTAGATGCAAAGACATTCGAAATATGCTGATGTTGTGCACCTAACACATTCACCGATAAAATTTTATTGTCGACAAAATGTGCATGTGAACGCGATGCTTTATTCATACAGACCAATAATGTCGGTGGTGTATCCGTCACACTGCATACGGCAGATGCTGTGAATCCATGACGATCAGCCATGCCTGCCGTAGTTACGACACTCACGGCACTGGTTAACAAAGACATTGCATCTCTAAAGTCTGTTGCTTCAATCATCATTTTATTCCTCAGTAGAACGGACACATGCTTTTAAATGGAATACGAGCTACCCATTTCTGATCAAATAGATAGCCCTCTCACATCACGCGCTTGCTGCGTATGAAGCCGAAAGTTCTTTACGAATAATTTCTGCACCTGCGCTTAACGCATTCAGCTTACCACGTGCCACTTCACGTGCTAAAGGTGCCATGCCACAGTTGGTCGAAGGATAGAGTTTATCTGCATCGACAAACTGAAGCGCCTTACGTAGTGTATTCGCAACTTCTTCTGGTGTTTCAACGGTGTTGGTTGCAACATCAATCGCACCGACCATGACTTTTTTACCGCGAATCAGTTCAATCAGATCCATTGGTACACGCGAGTTTTGACATTCGAGTGAGATGATATCAACTTTAGATTGTTGCAGTTTAGGGAATGCTTCTTCGTATTGACGCCACTCTGAACCCAAGGTCTTTTTCCAATCGGTATTGGCTTTAATGCCGTAGCCATAGCAAATATGAACCGCAGTTTCACATTTCAGACCTTCAAGTGCTCGTTCAAGCGTTGCAACACCCCAGTCATTCACTTCATCAAAGAACACATTAAATGCAGGTTCATCGAACTGAATGATATCCACGCCCGCAGCTTCTAACTCACGTGCTTCTTGATTCAGGATCTTGGCAAATTCCCAAGCCAGTTTTTCACGGCTTTTATAGTGACCATCATACAGCGTATCAATCATGGTCATCGGGCCAGGTAATGCCCACTTGATCGGCTGATTTGTTTGGCTACGTAAAAACTTAGCATCTTCAATAAAAACAGGCTTTTGACGGCTTACTGCACCGACTACAGACGGCACACTCGCATCATAACGATTACGGATACGCACCGTTTCGCGTTTCTCAAAATCAACGCCATCCAGATGTTCAATAAACGTCGTCACAAAATGTTGGCGGGTTTGTTCGCCATCACTAACGATATCAATGCCTGCATGGAGTTGTTCTTGCAATGACAAACGTAAAGCATCTTGTTTCGCTTCGAGTAATGCCTCACCTTCGAGTTTCCAAGGTGACCAAAGTTTCTCAGGCTCAGCAAGCCAAGAAGGTTTCGGTAAACTGCCCGCAGTTGATGTTGGTAATAAAATGGCCATTTTAAATCTCTATTTCAATATTCTGTTTCAGGTAAATTAAGCAGCGTTGCTGTTTACGGTGTAATTCGCAGCCCATTTTTCAAGGATGTCTTGATACGGCTTGATAAAGTTTTCTTCTGTCCATTTACCTTGCTTGACCGCGAGCTGACCACGTTCAACGCGGTCATAGACGATTCGCGTTAATGAGTAATCTGGGTACTCTAGGCTGGCTTGATAGACTTGAGCTGCTGATGAATTTGCATTATAAATTTCAGGGCGATAAATCTTTTGGAAAGTTTCCATGGTGCTAATCACACTGATCAATTCAAGATCGGTGTAATCACGCAGTAAATCACCCGCAAAATAGAATGCTAAAGGTGCAGCGCTCCCTTTCGGCATAAAGAAGCGAACCTGTAAGCCCATTTTATGGAAATACTCATCGGTACGTGAATATTCATCTTGTTTATACTCAACGCCTAACACAGGATGCTCATTGGTAGTACGGTGATACTTCTTCGCTGTTGAAACACTCAAACAAATCACAGGCTGTTGATTAAACTCTGCTTTAAAAGTCTCTGAGTTCACCAAGTATTGATACAGTTTGCCATGTAGATCACCAAAACCTTCAGGCGCATACGACGTCGAATTCTCTTTATTATGTTCTTTCAGCACCACGCTAAAATCGTAGTCACGTACATAAGACGAGAAGCTATTGCCAATCATGCCTTCAATACGTTGATGGGTATAATGATCATTAATCGTGCTTTTCAGCATTTCAATGATTGGGAAAGTTTGACCATTTCCCTCAATGTCTAAATTTGCAGAAATAATATCGATTTCAAGCGAATAACGATCACCATTCGGGTTATCTGTTTGTGCTAAGGCATTGAAACGATTGTTAATCATACGAAGTGTATTACGTAGGTTCTGCTCACGGCTTTCACCACGCGCCAAGTTAGCAAAGTTCGTCGTTAGACGTGTGTTATCTGCTGGTTGATAGTTTTCATCAAAACGAATGCGTTTAATTGAACATGCAAACTCTGTACTCATGGCGATCTGTTACCCTATATTTCTGCGATAAAACTGAATTTCTTTCATGCTCTTTCTAGAGGGTCCAATTTTCTTTTTGGATCTTTCTAGCAAATCGTCTTTCCAACCTTCTCAGATTTTTCTGAGCATCAGGCTAAGAAGCAACGATGAATATGATCTATCGTTAAGAGCGTGGTTTAATTTATACCTGAATGATCACATGAATAAAAATGATTTAATCTCACACCAAAGTGAACTAAATTCATGTTTAGAAATTCTGTCACTTTAACAATGAATTATGCGTGGATAATTTTTGTGGATGTACGAAAGGAAAGAATGAAAACATTAAGCCCTTGTGCGTGAGTTGTGAAAAGTCATGATATTGCTCAATCAACGTCATCAACACGCTACATCTTTATTTTAATTATCTTTTTAAATCAGCAACTTAAAGTCATGGGATGATTATTAAAATATTAGATAAAACAGGCAATTCAATGGTTTTGTCTGTGGGAAAATTAAGAGTGCAAGCTTGGTTTTGAGTTCTTGTATTTATTAACTTTGGCTCCTCTTTCTGACCTTGGCTCTTCCTCACAGAATCAAGAAATTTAATATCTTTCCTATCACCAATCAGAATTAAAAAAACAAACATTCGGTCGTTATATTAAAAACAGCTCACCTATATCAAATAAAACTAAAGAATCATCTAATGCATTTTTTGCATAACTGAATTAAAAATTGCATTGTCGTTTTTTTAAAAAAAGTAACACTTGCCACAGTTAAATCCCCAATCGATGATTTAGCACTCAATACCTAAAGCAATGCCTCTATAAATTGATCAACATGGAATGTCATCAATGCCTTGCTACATCAGGCCAAAAGTTGATGAAAAGAAGATTAAAGAAGGAACGATAAGTATGAAGCAGAAGAAACTACTGAAATATATTCTGATTGCCATGATCTCAGGAATACTGATTGGTTGGGCTTTTCATAGCACTTTAACGACTGCACAAACCACAGAACTTGCAGCCTATTTTAAAATTGTGACCAATGTATTCTTAAGATTAATTAAAATGATTATTGCACCCTTAGTGTTTGCAACAATCGTTTCTGGTCTGCTCTCGATGGGAAAATCCTCATCTCTGGGATCAATTACCTTAAAAGCCATGAGTTGGTTCATTGGTGCATCATTTATTTCACTTTTACTGGGCATGGGCTTAGCCAATTTATTCCAGCCCGGCGCTGGAATGAATCTCACCGTTCCTCAAATAGCAGTTGATATCGGTGTCAGTGCGACAAGTCTGAGCTTAGAAAGCTTCATTACGCATATTTTCCCGCGTAGTTTTGCTGAAGCCATGGCCAATAATGAGATATTACAGATTTTGGTTTTCTCAATTTTCTTTGGTTCTGCACTTGCCTATGTGCAACATCAAAGTGAAGTGACCGTCATTGGTAAAATTATTGATGAACTCTGCAAGGTCATGTTCCGAATTACAGATTATGTCATGGCATTTGCCCCTATCGCCGTTTTTGCAGCCATTGCCTCCGCGATTACCATCCAAGGCCCTAAGCTGATTATCGATTATAGTATTTTCATTGGACAGTTCTATGTAGGATTACTGCTGCTTTGGACTCTCCTGATTGCTTTCGGCTATATCTTCTTGAAAAAAGATATTTTTAAATTGATGCGAATCGTGCGTGAACCCTCCATGTTGGCATTTGCGACCGCAAGTAGCGAATCGGCTTATCCAAAAACCATGGAAGCTTTGGAGAAATTCGGTGTGCCTAAACGCATTACCAGTTTCGTGCTCCCTTTAGGTTATTCTTTCAACCTCGACGGCTCGATGATGTATATGGCATTTGCTGTGTTATTTATTGCACAAGCCTACAACATTGATTTAAGTTTTTCCCAGCAAGCACTCATACTCTTTACCCTCATGATTACGAGTAAAGGGATTGCAGGTGTTTCACGAGCATCTATTGTGGTGATTGCCTCCACTCTGGCTATGTTCCAACTTCCTGAAGCCGGTATTCTATTAATTTTAGCGATTGATCAGTTTTTAGATATGGGCCGTACGGCAACCAATGTGATTGGAAATAGTATTGCAACGGCCGTGATTGCACGCACTGAGGGCAATAAAGATGAGTTTACGGAGCAAGAAGGCATCATGGTGAACAACCTTCCTCCTGCAAACCAATTGGCCGATAACAGTTAGAATTATTTATAGAGAAAATAAAAGGTGATTTTTAAATAGTAAGTAAAGTCCTTTATTTACTATTCATAAAATCACCTTATTTATTATTAAAATATATCTCACAATGATTAAATAAAATAATCCATAAAATCCAATTATTTATTTTTCTGAATTAAAATATTCCAAATATAATCAATTCGATTTGAAAATGACATTTCACGCTTAACCAGATAGACATCTTGGAATAAATAGTACTGCTTACCGTCCAGTACTTTTAATTTATTTTCTTGAATCTCTCTTTCAACCAATAATTTCGGCAGCCATGCCACACCTAAACCTTGCAATACCAACTCTTTTAAATCACCTGCATTATCCGTCTCATATAAAGTTCTATAATCCAACTTATTTTCAATCGCTTCATCCACACAGTTTCTTAAATATGCTTGTTTACTATAAGACAACAAAGGAAAAGACTGATCGAGTGAATATTTGGCAGTCCCGTCATGATCTAAGGCTGTCACAGGGAGGATTTCCATTTCAACAATTTTATAAAATTCGAACAAAGAACGATCGAATTGTTCTAATGTTTTTTGATCACAATAACTGATTAAAAAATCACACGAGCCATCTTTTAATAAGCGCATCCCCTGTTTGAAATTTGAGGCAATAATTTCCAATTTTAAGTCCGTCATATCCATCGCTAACTCCTGAATAAAGCGGGGGAAAAACTGGGTAATGAGCGAGTGTGACACTGCAAACTTGACGGTTAACTCATCATGTTTCACATTCTTTTCTAAATACTTTATTGTTGTAGTTAGTTGATTTTGTATGTTTTTTGCCGAAGCCAGTAAAACTTGCCCTGCTTCTGTGAAATCAATATTTTTACTATATCTTTTCAAAATTTGGAAACCCAATGAGTTTTCAATATTCTGAATTCTGCGCGTAAAGGCAGACTGCGTGACATGTCGTAGAGCTGCTGCTTGAGATATCGATTTTTCTTGCTCTAACGCAAGTAAATCTTCAATCCATCGAATTTCTAAAGTCATAACTCATTCTTCACTCATCCTTTGATCAATTATAATCTATTATGCAAAAAATGCATGTAGTAATATATTTTTACATTAGAAAAAAAACCGTTCGCACTTTAATATTGATTTATTCGAGATTAGAGTCTATTTAAATGAACATTAAGATTAACACACGCGTTGAAAAGGATTTATTAGGATATAAAGAAATTCCTGCTCATTGCTATTATGGCGTACAAACTTTAAGAGCTTTAGAGAACTTTAATTTAAGCCCAAATAAACTCAATCAATTCCCTGTTTTTATTAATGCCCTTGCAATGGTTAAAGCTGCATGCGCAGAAGCCAATTTTAAACTCAATAAACTTGAAGAAAATAAATACAATGCCATTCAATATGCATGTGAACAAATTATTAATTATAAATATCATGACCAATTTCCAATTGATATGATTCAAGGTGGTGCTGGAACGTCCACCAATATGAATATCAATGAAGTACTGGCTAATATTGGCTTAGAACATTTAGATCATTTAAAAGGCGAATATCAATATTTACATCCAAATAATGATATTAATATGTCTCAGTCAACCAATGATGTTTATCCAACGGCAATTAAAGTAGGTTTAATTTTTGCAATAGAGCAATTGAACGGCCCGTTTCAAAATTTAATTCAAAGTTTTAAGAACAAGTCAGATGAGTTTTCACATATCTTAAAAATGGGCCGAACCCAATTGCAAGATGCCGTTCCAATGACCTTAGGTCAAGAATTTGGCGCATTTGCAAATACCTTACAAAATGATTTAAACAAGCTTAATGACATCATGCCGTCTGCTTTAAGTGTTGTAAATTTGGGTGGAACAGCAATTGGAACAGGGATCAATACCGAAGTTAAGTATCGTGAATATGCCATCGCAGCATTGTCTGAAATTACGCAAAAGCAGATCAGCAGTTCACCTGATTTAATCGAAGCAACCTCAGATATGGGGGATTTCGTTTTATTATCGAGCTTCTTAAAACGTACCGCGACTAAACTCTCAAAAATTGCCAATGACCTGCGCTTGCTGTCTAGTGGCCCTCGTACTGGTCTGAATGAAATCCATTTGGAACCGCGTCAACCAGGCAGCTCAATTATGCCTGGCAAAGTGAACCCTGTTATTCCAGAAGCAATGAATTTAGTGTGTTTTCAAGTGATTGCAAATGATTTGGCCATTACTTTGGCGGCCGAAGCAGGTCAGTTACAGCTCAATGCGATGGAGCCGTTAATTGCTTTTAAACTGTTCGAATCGATCGATTTGTTAAGTAAAGCTATGCAAATGTTCCAACATAAATGTATTGAAAACATCCGTGCCAATACTGAACACTGTCAGGCAAATGTAGATAATTCAATCGGCATTATTACTGCACTCAACCCATATTTGGGTTATGAAACAACGACTCGTATTGCAAAACAAGCGAATGAAACTGGTCAAAGTGTATTGGCTTTAATTAAAGCTGAAAACCTATTGTCTGATCAAATTTTGGCTGATGTGCTATCGATCAAAAATATGGTTCATCCTCAGCAATCTTTATCATAATTTATTAGCATTTCGTCTTTTTAAAAAGGGATCTCATCAGAGGTCCTTTTTTATAGAAAAGAAAAGTATGCTATGTGACTCGTACTAGCTGAACATTTTGATGCCATAAAGTTCTTTTTTAAATACAAAGTTTTCCGAGTCATAAAAAAAGAACTTGATATAAATCAAGTTCTTTTTCACTTCATACAATATTTAGTTATTGTATAGTCTAAAATGGATATACACACCAAAATAATATTAATACATATATTTCATTAACTTATATCATTATGTAATGTATTTTGTAAAAATTCAATGAGAAATTGCTTAAAAATTTACACTTTTTTATTACACTGAAATTTAGTGTTAATTCGCAAGCTATGAAAAAACAAATATACTAAACTGGAACATAAGCCTGAGCTAAACGCTTTTCTGTGGAAGCCTGTGTTGTGTAGAAACGCTCTTGGATGGCATATACAAAATTCTTCAAGGACTCTTCGTCTGTAATCGTGTATTTACCATTTGCATCTGTAGGTAAGCCCAAGGTTTGAATATAGCTATGTAAGCTATTTTGAACTTGAGGGCTATATGAATTGTAAGTATCTAATGCTTTAGCGATATTCTTACGATTTGGAATCCCCACTTTGTCTTCAGTGTATGAGGGATCAACAGCTAATAAACTGCCCAATTGAAAAAATTGTGTTACTTCTGCGGTTGTCGCTGCTCTATAAAGGGTGTTTAATCCTTTAAAAATACTATTCATGGCACTTAAGCTTTTAAAATATAAATGCCCCGTATTTTTATCAAAAATTGCATCTGGAGAATCGGTCAAAACGACAATAGGATTATCCAACACTTCAGGCTGATTTGAAAAACTTAAAGTCTTTCTATAAATTTTTGCGCTAGGCAAAACTTTTTGGATATAGTAAAAATCATCGCTCTGACGCTTAAAAATTAAATACTTAATATCTTTATACTGAACAGCACTGATGGTCGGCAATGAGGTATTTACTTTTCTTTCTAATTCTAGAATAGGGTTTGTTACATCAGTCAACGTGTTTAAGTCCACTTTAAACCAATCACCATTTCGGGCTATCGCTGTTGGTGTGTAAGAAATAGTATTTAAAGTAGTCGGTAATAAACCAGCATAAAAATTAGGACAGTTTTGACCAGACAAAACGACATGAAACTTCGCATTATTACGTGAATACAGAAAATTCATTACCACCCCTTAGTCTAAAATTAAAAATGTATACTCGTTCACTTTTGTAAGAGCAATATAACTTCGCATATCACCATTACTATCTTCAAAAAGCTCATCAATAGTTTTTATTTCTTTCTTAGAAATTACCAAAACTTTTGAATCATCTATATGTTTTATAAAATAAAATTTATATCCCAATACTAAAAAGATTGGATTAAAGTAAAAAAATCGAGTCCTAGCTAGGACGATTAGCATTAATACAAAGAAAAGTATGAATGACTTCAATGTAGGTAAACTAATGGCAACAAATGCATAACCTAAATAAATTGGAAGATAAAAGTCATTTGCCTGCTCAAATTCTTTTACTTTTTTTCTCTCTATAACATCCTGATCTAAATACTTTAAACTAAATTTAATCGAAAAAAATGAAAGAAACAGCAAAGCTATCAGATAAATTACATAGACAACATATGTAATTGACTCAGTTATAAATTTTTCACTAAATCTAAGATTTTCATGGCTAAGTAAAAGTGAGATTAGATACTTGACCCACTCCCACTTCAACCAAACTGTTTCTTCATGAGAAATCAGAAAGATTAAGCCTGCTAAGGCGATGGAAATAGCAGTCAAAACTATATGTAATAGATGTTTCATGCTAAATCTCCATCTGCAATCAAAGTCTATTGTGCTTAATTTTCATCCCATTTCATAGCGTGAAGAGACACAACTTGACGCATTAACACTTTATTCGTTTTGCTCAAAATTTTTAGCCATATGCTCTTCCGCATCTCGAATAGAAATCTGACCATTCATCAGCATAGGTAAGAGCCAATCTCGTAACTCTTCTAACTTTTGGTTTTCCATACTTCTAATAAAGATCATCTCATTGTATTTTGAAACGATATTATCGTATTTTTCTATAAGCTCTTTTGGAGGATAAGCTAACTTTAGGGAATATAAGTCATTTTTCGTAATTGAGCCAAAAGTTGTTCCTTCTGAGTTTCTTCTATCAAATACCTGTTTAAAGTATTTCATCACATAAAAAAGAAACCCATCAAATCCATCTTTACTATTCAGTGCAGCTAAGCCTCGACCAATACAACAATCAGTATTCGCTATATTCATGTCCCCGACTGGTGCACGTACACTTAACAGGATATCGCCCTTTTTGGCCATCCTAGATGGAGCCGTTGTAAATTGACGAACAGATGGAAATAACCAACCGAAATCTGTAGAACCTTGGAAAAATATTGCTCCATTACCTTCATTATTATACGAAGAACCTTCAGGAGATTGCCCCATGGTTATATTTGCGATATCTGATAATTCTTTAACAGACCAGTTTTCAGGGATTTTTCTATTCAATATTTGGTTATGAACCATTTCTCCACCTGAAGATTTATATTGCTCATTTTCACCATCAGGGAAATCAAACTGTATAAACCAATAATCAAATAATAGCCTCGCTTTATTCTCTAGCTCAAGATTAATACGATTATTATTGGCAATTATTTTTTCAATCAGATAGGCTTTGTTGCATAAATATGTAAGCATCTGATTTAAATAGATTTAATTTTGGATCAAAAAATAATCAAAACTTTTAAAATCATATAGTTATGAAATCTTTGTGCAACAAAGCCATTAGAAATGTTTTTCTCTTCATACACAAATCTGTATTTAAAACACCAATAGGAAGCTGTCCAAATCCATCTAAGATCTGATCACAAAATTTAAGTCACCTTAATCTTTTTGCAGCCTTAAGTAAAGATATACAGAGTTTTTGAAAAAAGCATAGGTCTAGATAATCAAGCTAGATTTTTTAGAACTCCACATTGGTCAATTGTACATAAACCATCACAAGTACCTCTTAAATCAGATAGTTGTTCAATAAGCTTTTGTTGCTTGATTATATTTTCTCTGATAGCACTGACATGTAAGTCAATTAATTCATTCACATCTGAACAATTTTTCTTGGGATTATCTTTATAGGTGAGTAATTGACGAATTTCATTCAAACTCATATTTAAAGTTCGGCAATTCAAAATAAACTTAATTCGCTCAACATAGCCTATATCGTAAAGGCGGTAATTTCCTTCCGTTCTTTCGGGTTCCGGAATTAAACCTTCCTTTTCATAAAACCTAATTGTTAATACTGAACATGAGGTTTTTTTAGAGAGTTCACCAATTTTTAAATGCATTGAGTTGGTATTTCCAAAAAATCTTGACTCTATAGTAACTATAGGGATTCTAATATTCAAAGTTTATAAATTTTTTTAATGGGTATAATTATGAGTGGCTGTGGATGTAGTAAAGAAACACCATGCAAAGATAAGAAATCTCAACAAGAAAATCATCCATCAATTGCAGAAGCAAACAATTCAAAGAATTGTAATAATACGCTTAGCTGTTGTGGTGAAGAGGAAGAAGAAAAATCTTCATCTCCTTGCTGTAACACTTCAAACAGTTGTGAAGATACCGCTCAATCCTGTTGTGGTTCTGATCCCAAAGAAAATTTAAGCACTGAAGACGTTTTAAAAAATTCGCACTACATGAGTGAATACTTAGTTCCCAAAATGGATTGTTCTGCGGAAGAACAGATGGTTCGTATGGCGCTATCTTCAATTGATGGTGTTCAAAAACTCATCTTTGATTTACCTAACCGGTCTTTAAAGGTTCTACATAATCAAAAAGATGAAAATATAACTACCAAACTTGAAGCTTTGGGTTTTGGTGCAAAGCTTGTGAAGACTGAAACTTATATAAGCAATCAACAGGCTAAGCAAACAAGTACCTATACCATTCCTAAAATGGATTGCTCTGCTGAAGAGCAAATGGTCCGTATGGCTCTTGCAGATATTGAAGCAGTTAAAGGTCTTACTTTTGATCTTCCCAATCGAAAACTGAAAGTCTTCCATAATGAAGGGAGTCAGCAAATTACGGCCAAACTTGAAGGACTGGGTTTTGGGGCGAAACTTGATGAAACACAGCTTTCTTCAGGCGATATACCTAATGAACCTGATCCTGTGAGACAAGCTAAAGTACTTAAACTGTTATTAGGCATTAATGCTCTACTTTTCTTTATAGAATTCATCAGCGGAATTATTGCTGCGTCTACAGGATTGATTGCTGATTCTCTAGATATGTTTGCCGATGCAGCCGTTTATGGTATTGCGCTATATGCCGTCGGAAAAGCTGCGAAATATCAAGTGAAAGCAGCCCATTTCGCAGGTTGGATTCAGTTATTACTTGCTGTCATCGTGATTATTGATGTCATTAGACGATTCATGTTTGGAAGCGAGCCAGAATCAACGCTCATGATTGTTATTGGCCTGCTCGCACTTATAGCTAACGTGACATGCTTATATCTTATTTCTGGTCATCGAGAAGATGGCGCACATATGAAAGCCAGTTGGATTTTCTCGGCGAATGACGTTGTCGTAAATATGGGCGTTATATTTGCCGGTGTACTCGTGGCGTGGACGGGATCAGCTTACCCAGACTTAATCATTGGCATCCTGGTTTCTTTATTCGTGCTTAATGGTGCTCGAAAGATTTTGGCTTTGAAGTAAGAGTATCGAAAATGAATCTATTTCAAGTTAAACAAAATCAGATCGTCAAAATTAGAGATCTCAAAAAAGGTAATCAATACAGTCATACCACTGATCCCGTATTGGAACGGCTCCAACTATTAGGTTTTAGAGAGGGTGAAACTCTACAAGTACTCGCTAAAGGTGTTTTTGGTGGAGACCCTGTATTAGTTCAAATTGAAACTTCAAGATTTGCTTTAAGAAAGAACGAAGCTGAACGCATTTTTGTAGAGATCATCAATGAACACTAAAAATATTGCACTTATTGGTAATCCCAATTGCGGTAAAACTTCACTTTTTAACACCCTTACAGGTACTCGTCAAAAAGTTGCCAACTATGCTGGGGTTACTGTTGAAAGAAAGGAAGGTTCTTTTAAATTACCTTCTGGTGATACAGTACGAGTATTAGACTTACCCGGAACTTATAGTTTAAAACCTAGCAGTTTAGATGAAGAAGTCACTAGAGCAGTTTGTTTTGGTGAGCTAAAAGGTGAAGTTTTACCTGACATATTTGTATGCGTTGTAGATGCCACAAATCTCAGCTTACATTTGAGCTTAGTTCTTGAAGTTCGTGCTCTAAACAGGCCTATGCTTCTTGTATTAAACATGATGGATGAGGTCAAGAAGCGTGGTATATCCATTGATAAGGATAAGCTCTCTCAATCGTTAGGTATCCCTGTAGTTGAATCTGTCGCTGTCAAAACTAAAGGGATTCAAGATTTAATTAATCAGTTAGATCAAAAAAATCTTTTTGTTGCCCCTTATCATTCTGAATTAGATCACTTTGAACAGATCAAGCAAATCACCAAACAAGTCATTTTAAATAATGACAGTGGTGACAAAAGAACTGCGTTTCTAGATAAGATTTTTCTACATCCTGTACTGGGTTTGGTAATCTTAGCTTTAACCATGTTTGTGATGTTCCAAGCGGTATTTATATGGGCCACACCATTTATTGAATTCATTGAAAATTTTGTGGTCTGGCTTAGTGATTCTATTGGCCCCCTCATTCAGCATCCATTATTAAGAAGCTTAGTCGTTGATGGCGTAATTGCTGGTGCAGGTAGCGTACTTGCATATATGCCCCAAATTCTGATTTTATTCTTCTTCATTTTAATGCTCGAAGAATCAGGCTACTTGCCACGGGCAGCATTTCTGTTAGATAAATTAATGTCTAAAGCAGGCCTTAGTGGGCGTTCATTTATTCCTTTGCTATCTAGCTTTGCCTGCGCTATTCCCGGAATTATGGCAACCAGAAGCATTAGCTCTGAACGGGATCGATTAGCGACAATTATGATTGCACCCTTGATGACCTGTTCAGCAAGATTGCCAGTATATGCTTTATTAATCGCTGCCTTTATTCCAAACCAATTGATCTATGGCTGGTTAAGTCTGCAAGGATTGGTCCTTTTTGGTCTTTATATGTCGGGAATAGTATCTGCGTTATTAGTTTCACTCTTTCTGAAATTAGTTCGTAAAGATAAAACTGAAAGTATTTTTATTTTTGAACTTCCTACCTATCGAATTCCAGATATTAGAAACATTGCATTAGGTTTGTATGATAGAGCGAGCATTTTCTTAAAACGAGTTGGTGGCATTATCGTGGCACTGTCTATCCTGTTATGGGTACTTGTTACTTTCCCTCAACCACCAGACCACGCTACCATGCCAGCAATTAACTATAGTCTAGCTGGTCAATTAGGACATTTAATTCACCCTATATTTGCACCTATTGGTTTTACATGGGAGATTTGTATTGCCCTCATCCCTGCTATGGCAGCAAGGGAAGTTGTAATTGCTGCTCTTGGTGTCATTTATGCAATGTCTGGCGATGAAAATACAGTAACCCAAAGTCTGCTAAGTCAAATTTCAGGTCCAGATGGGTGGGGGCTAGCCACCGGTTTATCATTATTAGTATGGTTTATTTTTGCTCCCCATTGTCTCGCCACTTTAGCAACAATAAGACGAGAAACAGGTAGCTGGAAACAGCCAGTCATTATGGCAACTTATCTATTCGCATTAGCTTACATCTTTTCATTCATCACATACCAAGTTGCTAGTAATCTTTAATTACCAAAATAATAACAACGGGAGTCTAGTTCCCGTTGTTATTAAATATTCACTGTTAAATTGCTAGCCGTAAATTAAATGCTTTTACAACTTTGATCATAGTATCGAAACTAGGGTTAACCTCACGAGAAAGAACTTTATAAAGGCTTTCTCACCTAGACCAGTATCTTCAGACAATTGAGTCATCCCTTTGACCTTTGCGATAGTTCCCAAAGCTTTAGCTATAAATGCCGCATCGCAATTAGACGGGAATAACATTATGTGTCGTTCAATGACAAATCTTGTGTCACCTGACGTCACAAGTGCAAAACATATAAAATACCCTTTTATGTTATTTTAGAGTATGCCTCCCTTTTACTGACGGTCTGATTTTCGGTTTTTATTGCACCTTGGACAAGTTGGTGCGTTGCACATGAGGTAAGAATTATTATCACTGTAAAAGGATATTTATTTGTATTGTGGCCTCAGCAATTATTATATGGTTCTTATATCACCGTGAATACGGTGCTGAAGAACCCTGTGTGCGTTTGGTAGTTAACAAGCCATGATTTCTGCTTTACTGCACTTGCAAGCTGAAATTAAAATGCCTAATTCAGTCCCAAAAAATGAAAGCTTTCGTGATTGTAGCAGGTCAGAACAGGGTTTTAGGTTTGCTGCGTTATTCCCAAATTATCAAGCAATGTGTGCCTGTATTACAGTCGTTAAACGGCACTGTTGCAAATAACCACGAATGGTAAGCTGAAGACTGTTTTAGCTAAAGGTGCAGCATATGAATCCTTTCCATGGTCGGCATTTTCAGGGCGAAATCATTCTTTGGGCTGTGCGCTGGTATTGTAAATATGGCATTAGCTATCGTGAACTGCAGGAAATGCTGGCCGAACGGGGTGTGAATGTTGATCACACGACTATTTACCGTTGTGTTCAACGTTATGCTCCTGAAATAGAAAAACGTTTACGCTGGTATTGGCGTAATCCTACAGATCTGAGCTCGTGGCATATTGATGAAACCTATGTAAAAGTGAATGGACGATGGTCTTATCTGTATCGTGCAGTCGATCAACGTGGCGATACCATTGATTTTTATCTTTCTTCTAGACGTAATACCAAATCAGCATATTGTTTTCTTGGAAAAATTTTAAATAATGTGAAGAAGTGGCAAATTCCACAAGTGATCAACACGGATAAAGCACCCACATATGGACGTGCTTTATCACGGTTAAAACGGGAAGGTAAATGTCCACCAGACCTTGAGCACAGGCAGATTAAGTATAAAAATAACGTGATTGAATGTGATCATGGCAAGCTAAAGCGGATCATCAGGGCCACATTAGGATTCAAATCTATGAAGACGGCTTATGCCACAATTAAAGGTATTGAAGTCATGCGTGCACTACGTAAAGGACAAGCATCGTCATTTTATTATGGTCAGCCTCAGGGTGAAGTGTGTCTAATCAACAGGGTTTTCGGTCTCTAAGTACTTTTTAAAGGAAACATCATCGACTCAAATCTCTATTTGCAACAGTGCCAACCAAGATTAGGGGGAATTCAGGGATTACTTTTATTTCAAGCAAGTACAGGTTTAATCTGTACGATGAGGAAAATAAGAGAGAGTAAAAGTGGTAAGGAATTCCCACTGTTACTCTAACAGAGATTAAGCAGGATCAGCTGTAAATCCACGCTCACTGAGAGTGGCAATGACTTGATCCTGACTCACCGTTGTGTTGATTTCAACAATACGGTTTTGTAAATCAATATCGAGTGAGGCATTCGAGTCGAGCTCTTTAATTGCGGTAGTAATGCCGCGTGCACAACCACCACAAGTCATATTAGCGATGTGAAATTTCATATGTTGCTCCTTTTTAACAAAACATTTGTTTAAAACATTAGAACAGTAACTCTAAACTTTCACCATACAACCAGCCTTTTTCTGAATCAGTTACTCGCTGTAACTTGGTCTGTTTACAACCTTACAGTTTTCTTCAGAGTATTCCAAAGAAGAGTGTTCTAATGACTACAGTAAAAGTACTTAACCAACATTAATGTGACTTTAAAATGACATTTTTATCATCTACGATCACTCTGAAATTTATAAGATTAGTTATTTCAATCAATGGTAGTGAACTGAATAGATGAGACCGTTATGGGTTGAAGATAAGCTAAAAACCGGTGACTACCTTTATGTATAATGCCTCATGATGCGATTTTACTGTTCTGATTGTCGTAAGTTGGCAGTCCAGTAGAAACTTTATTGCTCAGCTACAAAAGATAAATGCAGTAATGTTAAATTTCCTCAATTCCCTTATTTTGAAATTCTCTTATTCAATACCCACGACAGTGGTTATATAGCCTGTTGTTAATAGAATTGATAGACCTAATAACATCTCAAATAAAATGGCATGACTAAGGTGTTTAGCGAATTTAGGATGTTGAAGACGCGGGGTGAAATACCATTTGTTGAAGGCAGCTAAAAGTAGAATACCTATAACAAAAAACATTTTAACCATGAAACCATAGCCATATGCAGTATTGATTAAGGTATTAAAATCTTTAATTAAAAGAAGAGCTACACTAGCGCCACAGGCGATTAATATCCCAACAATGAAAGCAGCAATACGTCCAAATACATGCATGCGATCTTTTAAAGGTAAACCACTTATTTCCCGGCTGGTTTTCCATAACGGATATAAAGACCCCATCCATAACGACATAACTAGAATATGGATTGATAATAAAATTTGAGCAAGTAAGGTTAAATTAGCGACATGTCCGAGCTGGGAAAAACTAAAAATAATCGGGAGAAGTAAAACACAAAATATTGAACTTTCAATTATAGAAAACTGACCTTTGTTCCTGTTAAGTTTAACCACCATGAGAAGAAGTAAAAGAGCAAAACTAATAGAACGAAGAACGTATATATACCCCGTCGGAGTATTAACCAATATATTAATATACGTGGGGTCCACCATCCCTGTAATACCAGTATTGGCAAAACTACCAATCAGAATAAAAAATCCCAAGGTACTGGAAATTAGGCCTAATCCAGCGCCAATTGTAATATATTTAAGAATCGATTCTTTTAGTTCAAGATATTGTCTAAGTAAAAAATAGCAAAAGGCTCCACCAACGACAAAAGCTACACTTAAATATAAAATAACCTTAGTTAACCAAGTGGCCCACATCCAATATTCAGAAATCATTATTTTTGTCCATTCTAGAACAACATGCCAGCACCTCACTGACATGTTGAAAGGTAATCAATTCTTATTTAGTTGATTTGATAGTGAAACTATATTCACCATTCATGTTGTGACCATCTTTCCCCATTGTTGTCCAGACAACGGTATATTTACCTTTTTTCAGTTTCGGAAGAGCGACATCAAAGGATTTCTTTAAGTCATGAGTAACTTTATATTTTAAAGGAACATCTCTTCGCTGAGCATCCAGTAACTTAATATTCATCAACATAACCTCTGCACCAAAGTTAAGGGTCAAGTTCTTTGGTTGACTAAGGATAGATGCATTTTCCGCAGGAATCGCACTCACTAAACTCACATGAGCGAACGTAGTTGTAGTAGCCACAATCATCGTTGCAGCTACTACAACATTACGTAGAGCAGTCATTTTATTTTGAAATAATTTCATTTACGTTTCCTCTTGATTCGTTAGTTCATTAGAGATGACTTTATAAAATCTATATTTAATGAGACCACATCATCTCCTCTTATATTTCAATTATTAGTGAGAGACAGAAACAGAGCGATGACTTCAAAATTACATTTTTGTCATTTTTAAAATTTAAAATCTTTAACTATTAAAATAATCTTATTGAAAAATAATGATCATTTAATAAACAAATTATGTAGGTGGTTGATTTATGAAATGTAGTAATCATTTTGTCTAAGAAAATAGTAGCTATTGGCTTTGTTGCATAAATATGTAAGCATCTGATTTAAATAGATTTAATTTTGGATCAAAAAATAATCAAAACTTTTAAAATCATATAGTTATGAAATCTTTGTGCAACAAAGCCGTAGCTATTTAATTTTTTATATTTTAGTTTAAATATAAACATGTTATGTTTAATTTGATCTAATATAAATTTATGGGCTAAGCACATGACTCAAACACGTCCAAGAATGACCAAATTATTTGAACAGCTTGGTTTAGCTTCTACTGAAGAAGCAATTGCAAAATTCATAGAGAGCCATCAGCTAGCTGGAGATGTTTTTTTAACACAAGCAATTTTTTGGACTGATGCTCAACGTCATTTTTTAGAAGAAAAACTACACTCTGATGGTGAATGGACGACAGTGATTGATCAATTAAATGAGTCTTTACATGAAAATTCAGTAAAATAATTTTCCGTTAGTATTAAGGATCTACATTCTTCCCTGCATTGAATACAACTCATTCATACAGTAGTACTGTTTTGGAGATGGAATCTCTATTATATAAGTAGTAGATTCCTTACTCTGAAATTTGGATTATAAACCCTAATATTAAAAATAATCTTCTTTACCTTCTATCTAATAAATATACCAATAAGTTTAATAATTAAATTATCCACCCTTTTTTCTATAAAAAAACTATTTTGATCAACTGTATTTTTTCTTTAAAGGAATAACAGTGTAAATTACATTAAGAATGTGTCTCTAACTAGCCTTGGAGTCATCTAATCATTTCATTTTTATTTTTTTAAGCACATAAAATCATAACAACTTTAATAGTTTTAAAAGATTAATATTAAATAAAATTTTTGTCATCTCAGCATAGACTATATATTTCGAGAAGATCTCAAAATTACATTTTTGTCATTTTTAAAAATAATTAATTAATAGTGCTAAAATTTTTAAGAGAGACAGAGAATAACCAAAAATTTCATCAGTTTAGTAGTCAAATTCCTAGTCTCTGTTCAGTACTAAAACATAGCTTTTACTTCCAAATTATTTAAAGGAAAAACTATGATGAAATTCAAAAACATTTTTTTGGGCTTATGTATCGCAGCCGCGTCATTGAATACATTTGCACAGCAATCCGATGAACACAAAGATCACCACCCTGAAAAAACAGCACCATCTGCAGTAACAATTAAGCAAACAGTTACCAGCACCACTGCTACAGATAAAATGGCTGCAATGGATCAACACATGAAGGCGATGCAAGCCATGCATGAGAAGATGATGGCTGCAAAAACCCCACAAGAACGTCAGAAACTTATGGCTGAGCACATGAAACTCATGCAAGGAGGTATGAGTATGATGAAACAGATGGGCAGCCAAAGCATGAATGCAAATATGGCTGACCGTCAGCAAATGATGGAAAAACGTATGGACATGATGCAGATGATGATGGACTGTATGCCTCCCTCCACAACTAAATAATTACCCATGAATTAGAGAGGGAAGCACCATGAACCATCAACCTCAAGAACATAATTCAGTACCTAACTTTTGGTCTACACGTTATGCCATCGGCCTATTCGTGATTGGTGGTGTGGCAGCCTATTTTCTCTTAACCGAGCATTTGGCCCATATCGTTGGTGTTTTACCCTTTTTACTCCTTTTAGCATGCCCACTCATGCATATTTTTATGCATGGTGGTCATGGACATCACCATCATCAACAGAAAAATCC
The DNA here is from genome assembly GCF_044057475.1 of Acinetobacter sp. P1332. Lineage (NCBI taxonomy): Bacteria > Pseudomonadati > Pseudomonadota > Gammaproteobacteria > Moraxellales > Moraxellaceae > Acinetobacter > Acinetobacter sp. P1332. Next base: position 228,534 of record NZ_CP171157.1, on the reverse strand, counting down.
AGACACATCAGATAATAAAAAATCACGCGAACCAGGAGACCCCTCATGAATCATGCGGAATCGGCCTATGGTCTGTGGTGGCTCGTCATCATAAATTCGGCAATTTTCATTATGTTTGCCTTCAGTTTTTTTAAACCCGCCACAGCACGAGACTGGCGTACTTTTAGCGCTTTCTCTGCTTTCATCATTGCATTGTTTGTCGAGATGTATGGTTTCCCTTTAACCATTTACCTGTTGTCAGGCTGGCTACAAACTCGCTTTCCTGAACTTGATTTGCTGTCGCATAACTCAGGTCACTTATGGTCAACGCTACTGGGTGAAAAGGGTGATCCACATTTTGGCATTCTGCACATCGCGAGTTATATTTTTTTGGGCTATGGTTTCTATTTACTGTCATCAGCATGGAACGTGTTGTACCACGCACAACGTCATCACCAATTGGCAGTAACCGGACCCTATGCGCGCATACGTCACCCCCAATACGTGGCTTTTATCTTGATCTTGCTGGGGTTTTTATTGCAATGGCCAACTTTACTGACACTGATTATGTTTCCAATCTTACTCTTAATGTACAGCCGCTTGGCAATTAAGGAAGAGGCTGAAATGAGTAAACAGTTTGGCGCTGTCTATGACAGCTATGCTCAACAGACTCCGAGATTTATTCCAAAATTCGGCCATAAAACCACTTTTCCATAAGAGAATTATTTATGTCAGACCAAAACAATCATAACCAGGACCATATGGCGCAGGCTACAACAGACGTATTGAAAGACCCAGTCTGTGGTATGACAGTGACTAAAGAATCGAAATACCATGAGGAATTTAAGGGGAAAACTTACTTTTTTTGCAGTGATAAATGTCAATCAAAGTTTCATAGCAACCCTGTGCAATACATCACTAAATCTGGAACTATGAATGCCGATGCACACACACAGCATCATCAGGTTGCTCAAGCCGTTAATGAGGCAAGCACAACAGGCACGACCATCTATACTTGCCCAATGCATCCAGAAATTAGACAGGATCATCCTGGAAACTGTCCTAAATGCGGAATGACACTGGAACCACTCATTCCTGAATTAGAGGAAGATGAGAATCCGGAGTTACGTGATTTCCGCCGACGTTTCTGGTGGACACTGCCATTGACCATCATCGTGACTTTTTTGGCGATGTTTGGTCATCAAATGAATCTCTTCGATATGGCTGTTCAGAGCTGGATTGAACTGGTGTTGTCACTCCCGATTGTACTCTGGGCAGGTTGGCCATTTTTTTCCCGGGGTTGGCAATCAGTTGTGAATCGCAGCCCGAACATGTGGACGCTGATTGGTCTGGGCACTGGAGCTGCATTTATTTATAGTGTGGTCGCAACCATTGCACCCCAAATCTTCCCCGACTCATTTATTTCCATGGGTCGTGTCGCTGTTTACTTTGAAGCTTCAGCGGTCATCATTTCATTGACCCTACTGGGACAAATATTGGAGTTAAAAGCACGTTCGCAAACTTCTGCTGCAATTAAGTCACTCCTTGGGCTCGCTCCTAAAACAGCTCGCCGAATCCTACCTGATGGAACTGAAGAAGATGTTCCTCTAACGCATGTACATGTAGGAGATTTACTCAGAATTCGCCCAGGTGAAAAAGTGCCTGTTGATGGTGTAATCACTGAAGGAAGTAGTTCAGTGGATGAATCGATGCTGACAGGTGAACCTTTACCAATCACTAAACGTATCGGCGATAAAGTCATTGGCGCTACCCTGAATACCAATGGTTCATTGATCATGCGTTCAGAGAAAATTGGTTCAAGTACCATGTTGTCCCAGATCGTACAGATGGTGGCGCAAGCTCAACGATCGAGAGCACCAATGCAACGTATGGCTGATCAGGTAGCAGGTTGGTTCGTCATGGCTGTAGTAACCATTGCCTTGCTTACCTTCTTTGGATGGGGATTGTTCGGCCCAGAAGAGTCGAGCTGGGTTTATGCATTAATCAATGCTGTGGCAGTACTCATTATTGCCTGTCCTTGTGCACTAGGCTTGGCAACTCCAATGTCTATCATGGTTGCAACGGGTCAAGGTGCTACTCATGGTGTGTTGTTCCGCGATGCAGCAGCCATTGAGAATCTGCGCAAGATTGACACACTAATCATCGATAAAACAGGTACGTTGACCGAAGGACGCCCTGTATTCGATCGTGTGGTTGCCGCATCAGGTTTCGATGAATCTGAAGTATTACGTTTAGCCGCCAGTCTTGATCAAGGCAGTGAACACCCGCTAGCCGAAGCGATTGTAAATGCAGCACACGAACGTGGCCTGTCTCTTGAAACACCAGATAATTTTGAATCAGGCTCAGGGATTGGTGTTCGAGGTCAAGTGGGCGATCGTCAGTTAGCTTTGGGCAACACAGCACTGATGGAGCAATTAGGTATCTCGGTACAATCTCTGATTCCGCAAGCCGAAGAGCTGCGTTCAGAAGGTGCAAGTGTGATGCATCTAGCCATCAATGGTGAATTGGCCGGCCTGCTTGCAGTATCCGATCCCATCAAAAAAAGTACCCCTGAAGCACTTGCCACCCTGAAGGAAGCTGGACTACGTATCGTGATGGCAACAGGAGATGGTCTCACCACTGCCCGTTCAGTCGCAGCACGTCTGGGTATTGATGAGGTACATGGTGAAGTTAAACCCGCAGATAAACTCGAACTTGTCAGCAAATTGCAGAAGCAAGGTCGCATCGTGGCAATGGCCGGCGATGGAATCAATGATGCACCAGCACTAGCCAAGGCTGATGTCGGTATCGCTATGGGGACCGGAACTGATGTCGCAATGAATAGTGCTCAAGTTACCTTGGTCAAGGGAGATTTACGCGGTATCGCGGTTGCCCGTTCACTTTCGGAAGCTACTGTTGGCAACATGAAACAGAACCTCATGTTTGCTTTCCTTTACAATGCCTTGGGTATCCCAATAGCAGCTGGCGTACTCTACCCATTTACCGGTTGGTTGTTGTCACCCATGATTGCGGCCTTGGCCATGAGTTTTAGCTCCGCTTCAGTGATCACCAATGCCCTTCGCCTGCGACATAAAAAGCTATGATAGAGAGTCTTTTTCTTCCACCAGATGTATCAGGCCTGATTGCAGCACTTGCCATCGGCCTGCTCATTGGTTTAGAACGAGGATGGAATGATCGTGAACTGCCAGAAGGCAGCCGAGTAGCAGGTCTACGTACCTTCACATTGACAGGATTACTCGGAGGAGTGCTGGGTCATCTACAGCCAAACTTTGGGCCTTGGCCACTAGTCGCAGCCGTATTAGGGCTTTCCCTTTTACTTACGGTATCCTACGCGCGTACCGCAAAAATTTCCGGTAATTTAAGCGCTACCACGACGATCGCGATGCTGTTGACATTAGTTCTAGGTGCATATGCATCCCATGGTAATGTTACTTTAGCATTAACAGCGGCTGTCATCGTGGCTGTATTTTTGGATCTCAAGCCAACCTTACATGGTTGGTTACGCTTGATCGAACATCGTGAATTAACCGCATCTCTACAGTTACTGGTACTTTCTGTCGTTATATTACCTTACTTACCCAATACGGGTATGGGACCTTTTGCTGCATTAAATCCTTACCAGTTATGGTGGGCAGTGATCCTGATTGCCGGACTCTCTCTGGCAGGTCATTTTGCCATGCGGCTCACCGGTTCAGAAAGAGGCATACTCTGGACAGGTCTATTGGGTGGTTTGGCATCTTCTACAGCTGCAACTGTCGCACTGGCACGCTATACACGCCAGCACCCCGTCATGGTCAGTGCTGCTATTTCTGGAACATTGGCTGCCTGTGGCATCATGTTTTTTCGTATGGTTGTGCTGATAGGCGTCATTGAGCCAGCATTGCTAAGCACTTTTGGTGGTGCAATGATGATTGCGGGAATCCTTCTGCTGGGTATGGCATTGTGGAGACAACGCCAAATTACCAGCGCTGAAAACAACGATCGAACAATAGAAGCAATGGCTCCTTTTGATCTTGGGACAGCATTCAGCTTTGCTTTCCTGGCTGTCATGGCAGTCTTGGTCCCGGCAGCAAAACAATGGTTGGGCACCAGCGGCATCTTCGTATTATCGACTATTTCTGGGCTAGCAGACGTAGATGCTATTTTAGTCTCACTTGCCCGCCTGCATAGTACTGAAGGCTTAACAACAAATGTGGCTGCTGTCGCGCTAGGGCTGGCCACACTGAGCAACATGTTAAGCAAAGCGACAATTGCATGGATGACAGGGGGGGCACAGTTTGGCCGAGCTATCATATTTGGCTACACAATTGCCATGATAGGTGCTGGCGTAGCTCTGGCTCTCAGTTTGAGCTTTATGTAAGGTCAACTCGGGTAAATGGAAGATGTTCAAAAAATGAGTTAAAATGATTCCCCTTGCATGGATTCACTTTGAAAAACAATGGTAAAAATGATTCGACCATTGAGGGATTCAGCCTGGATGGTCGCCCCAAGCATATCAAGAATAGATTTTGTTATCGCGAGCCCTAAGCCGGTTCCTTCTTCTGTTCTTTGTCTAGATGCATCTGTTCGATAAAATCGATCAAATAACCTGGATAGTTGTTCAGGAGAGATTTCAGGGCCTTCATTTTCAATTGAAAATATTGTGTTATCTAAATTCTGTTGAAGTTTTATGCGTATTGTAGAATTCTTATTTCCATATTTAACTGCATTAGATAATAGATTGCTGAGTGCTCGACGTAACATAGCAGGATCACCTTTGACATTTCCAGATCCTGTTTGTTGAAGCGTCATATTTTTTTCGGCAGCTAGCGCATCATAGAAATCAAATAAGGCTGTAACTTCTTTAACCAGGTCAATATTCTGTAAGTTCTGTAATTTTAGGCCATGTTCTGCTTTTGCCAAGAAAAGCATATCGGATACCATTCGAGCCAAACGTTCTAATTCTTCTAAATTAGAAAATAGTACTTCTTGATAGGTACTGGTATCTCGTTTACGGGCAAGACATACTTGAGTTTGAGTCATTAAGTTATTAATCGGTGTTCTAATTTCATGCGCTAAATCAGATGAAAAATCGGAAAGCCTTTCTAAAGCTGATTCTAGTCTGTCGAGCATATCATTGAAGGCAATTGCTAATGATTTTAGTTCTGTTGGTGTGTGCTCAACTTCTAAACGTTCTGAAAGATGTTGGGCAGAAATGCCTTCTGCGACCTTAGCCATTTTTTGCACGGGTCTTAAACCTCTCCAGGTTGCAAACCAGCCTAAAAACATTAAACAAATCGTACCGGCTAAACCAATGTAAAAAAGTTGACGCTTAAAATCATTTAAAAAATGTAGATGCTCAGAGGTATCTATACCGACAATAATTTGAGTAGATTTTATTTCAGAATTTTCAACTATATTCGCGTTATAGATAATCCCCCGATAAGTTTTACCCTGAAGTTTCCACTCAATCCACGAACTATCCGCTGTTTTCATTAACTTTTGGGAATTAATCATTGAAGGGGCAGTACTGAATAGAATTTGGCCTGTGGGTCGTTCAATTTGAACAATCAGATCATGATGCCCAACTAAAGCATCTTTCAAATATAAATTAAGTTTTGGAGAGTTTTTAGGGTTTTGTTTAAGAAGGTTTTGAACTAGCTGGATTTTACCTTCTAATTGGGTACGATCTTGCGTTTCAAAATGATGCATCACTAATTTATGGATGAAAAACCCCATCATAATGAGAATACATATAGTCGATAATGAGAAAATAATACCAATACGAAAACTGATAGATTTGAATAATTTATTATTCATCTTCTACCTCTAATACATACCCCATTCCTCTAATATTTTGAATTAACTTAGGGGTAAAATTACTATCTACTTTATTTCTTAATCGTTTAATAGCGACTTCAACTACATTTGTATCACTATCAAAGTTCATATCCCAAATTTGAGATGCAATAAGTGCTCTTGGTAGAATTTCACCTCTTCTACGCATAAAAAGCTCCATAAGAGCAAATTCTTTAGCCGTTAAATCAATGCGTTGACCTGCTCGTGTTACCCGACGTTTTCTCAAATCAAGTTCTAAATCAGCAATCTTAATAATATTATTATCTTCTCTTTGTTGCCCTCGTCTAAGGAGCGTTTTTATTCGAGCTAGAAGCTCTGCAAAAGCAAAAGGCTTAACTAAATAATCATCAGCGCCTAGCTCTAATCCTTTTACTCGATCTTCGATTTGATCTCGGGCGGTAAGAAAAAGAATGGGCATTGTTTTACCGCTGCTACGAATATCATTGATAATATTCCAACCATTTAGTCCAGGTAACATCACGTCTAAAATAATTAAGTCATACTCTTCAGAAAGAGCTTGATGTTTACCCGTTAACCCATCTGTAACCCAGTCAGTAATATAGCCAGCTTCGGATAAACCTTGCTTGAGATAATCACCAGTTTTTTGTTCATCTTCAACTAATAGTATTCTCATTTCCGAATCCTAAGTCATTCATTAAAACTATAATAACGTTATAAAACATCTGATCGAGATAGATTACAAAAATGTCATTTTCAAGTCACTTAGATGTTCAGTGCTTCACTTTATTGTAGTAGCAAGAAATTAACTTTTAGAGAAACTTATGAAAACTGTAGTGCGTCGTAGTCTAACAATTTTAATGTGTGCTGGAACTTTAATTGCTGGTACTCAATCTTGGGCAAAAGATGTATCAACCTCAAGTGCCACTAAAACGGTAAAAGCACAGGAACCTTGTACAAAACCTTGTAAAATGGAAAAAGATGACAAGACTCAGCAAGATCATAGTCAACATCAGTCTCCTAACTCATCTGACATGTCAAAAATGGATCATTCTATGATGAATATGGACCATTCTAAAATGGATCATTCAAAGATGAATATGCCTAGTAGCAATAAATAATTTTATAAATAGCGAGAAAGAAGTATTAAAGTTTATACTAAATATTTGCTTTATTACTTCAATCTTGACCTTTCTAAAGGTGAGATAGAATGTCAAAAAAGTTAAGTCATATACTCTTAATTGGAGTTGGTTTATTTTCATCAACTTGGGTAATGGCGGCAGTTAAAGAATATGATTTAACAATCGCTGAACAAACTGTAAATATCACAGGAAAACCAGTTGAGAGAATTACTGTAAATGGTAAATTCGTTGCACCACTTCTTGAATTTGAAGAAGGTGATGAGGCCGTTATCCGTGTTCACAATAAGTTAAAAAATCAGGACTCTTCAATCCATTGGCATGGCTTATTATTACCTGGAATTATGGATGGTGTACCTGGATTTAACAAATTTAATGGCATTGCCCCTAATAAAACTTATGAATATAAGTTTAAAGTCCGCCAAAATGGTACTTATTGGTATCATTCACATAGTAAAGGACAAGAACAAGACGGTTTATATGGTGCTTTTATTATTTATCCTAAAGATAAAACTCCACTAACAGCTGCTGAAAAAACCGATAAAGATTACGTTGTTTTGCTTTCTGATTTTCATAATTCGACAAGTGATCAAATTATGAAAAATATTAAAAAAGAAGCAGACTACTATCAGAACCGCCGCGAAACAGTATTCGATGTATTAAAACAAGTTAAACGTGATGGGCTAAAAGCGACTTGGCAAGACCGTTCTATGTGGAATCAGATGCGAATGCTGAAAACAGATATGTCCGATGTGACTGGTTATACATTTTTAATGAATGGCAAGACACCTCAGCAAAATTGGACGGGTAACTTCAAAGCTGGTGAAAAAGTTCGCCTTCGTTTTATTAATGCTTCCGCTATGTCATTCTTTGATGTACGCATTCCAAACCTAAAAATGACTGTAGTCAGTGCTGATGGTCAACCTGTAAAGCCCGTTCCTGTAGATGAGTTCCGTATTGGTACTGCTGAAACTTATGATGTCATTGTGGAACCAAAACAAGCACATTACCAAATTGAAGCTGAATCTATTGATCGTACTGGTTTTTCGGTTGGAACCTTACATGATGAAAATACCTTACCTGTAAAACAAATTGAGATGCCTAAACCTCGTCCTCGCTCTTTATTGACTATGGAAGATATGGGGATGGATCATGACATGTCTTCAATGCAAGGTATGAATCATGATATGTCTTCAATGAAAGGTATGGATCATGATATGTCTTCTATGAAAGGCATGAATCACGATATGTCTTCTATGAAAGGTATGGATCATGATATGTCTTCAATGAAAGATATGAATCATGATATGTCTTCTATGAAAGGCATGAATCACGATATGTCTTCTATGAAAGGCATGAATCACGATATGTCTTCTATGAAAGGTATGAATCATGATATGTCTTCAATGAAAGGTATGGATCATGATATGTCTTCTATGAAAGGCATGAATCACGATATGTCTTCTATGAAAGGTATGGATCATGATATGTCTTCAATGAAAGATATGAATCATGATATGTCTTCTATGAAAGGCATGAATCACGATATGTCTTCTATGAAAGGCATGAATCACGATATGTCTTCTATGAAAGGTATGGATCATGATATGCCGATGAATAGCGCTACTGTTAAGGCGGCTTCAGACAAGAATGATAATACCGTATTTGGATGGGCAAATGCTTCAACACCTGAAGGTAATAAAGCATTGCAATATAGTGATTTGCAATCGTTAGATCCTCAAAAAGACACTCGTGCAGCTGAACGTGAAATAGAGATCCGTCTTGGTGGAAACATGGAGCGTTATATTTGGACAATAAATGGTAAAAAATTTAATGAAGCCGACCCACTAGTGGTGAAGTATGGTGAACGTATTCGCTTAAAATTTGTCAATGACAGTATGATGGCTCACCCAATGCACTTACATGGCATGTTTATGCAGCTTGAGAATGGTCAGGATCCAAGCAATATGCCAAACAAACATACGGTAATTGTTCCACCTGGGAAAACGATAACCACTCTACTCACAGCTGATGAGTTAGGTGAGTGGGCTATTCATTGTCACCTGCTTTACCATATGAGTGCAGGAATGATGAATAAACTCATTGTAGCTCAAGTGGAAGATGGTAATTCTACAAAGACTGTTCCTCAGTCCCAAGTAAATGAGAAGGGAGTAAATCCACATGCACATCACTAATAATTTGTTTTCAAAAACAACTTTGATGATTGCGCTATTTGGATTATCAAATCTAACGTTCGCTAAAAATGAAACTCCTGTACAAGACAGTAATATTACAAATGGTATGAGAGTCTTATTACAGGAGTCTGGTGGCTTAAGATATAGCCCCCAAGAATTGTATCCAGAATATTATTCAATGGAAAATGCAAATGGGGGAGATAATATTATTCTGACCGCAAGAAAGAGATCAGCCCCATCTCATGATGATCATCTTAAAGAACATGGCGGACAAATTTATCAAGCAACAAAACTTGAAAATGAATGGATGGTTGATGAAGACGGTAAGGGCAACCTAGGAACAAAGTTTGAAACTTTAATTGGAACAGATGAAAATCGTCTATTTATTGAAGCCAATTCGGAAAAGTCAGAAAGTAATGATCCAAAATATGCTGTATCAGCACTTTATAGCCGTAACGTAGCCCCATTTTGGGATGTACAAGCTGGGGTAAGATATAGTGAAGATAAAAATAACAGCAGCAGCGATCGAGTGGATGGGGTTATTGGTATATTAGGTCTAGCTCCTTATTTCTTTGAAACACAAGCATATCTTTATGGCGGTGAGAATAATTTTTGGGGAGCAAGTTTTGAATTAGAACGTGATTTGCTTTTAACTCAGAAACTTATTACTCAACCTTATATCGAAGCAGATGTAATATTTAGCGATGATTCTAACTATGCTGCAAAATCAGGTTTATCAGAACTAAAAACTGGTATCAAAACCCGATATGAGATTACTAAGCGAATTAAACCTTTCATTGATGTTGCTTACCAATATGAAAAAGGACAGAAAGCCACTTCTATGCAAGAGGCAACAGAGTCTGAAAAGGGATGGAAATATGGTGCAGGCATCGAATTAGTTTTTTAAAATAGTATGATTTGGATTCATGAATGGTAGCTTCGGCTACTATTCATGAATTATTACTATTTATTTTCGAATCTGTAAAACTAAAAAAGCTTAATTTTTGGTCTATTTTTATGCAGTGGTTAAAAACATGCTTAAAATTATCACTTATGAGAGTTTTTGATATGCCAACTAAAAAACCAACATCTGAGCGTGATATCGCTAAAGCAGCTGCTTATATATTGCAAGAAAGCTTTTTTAAAGGGTAATCCCCCCTAAAAATAATAGGATCTAAAAGTAGAATTTTCTCTTAAGATACGAGCAGGAGATTCTGCATGAAAACATCTAAATTTACTGACAGTCAGATCATGTCCATCTTGAAACAGGCAGAATCTGGCACACCTGTAGCGACCCTTTGCCGTGAACACGGCATGAGTAATGCTACCTTTTATAAATGGCGTGCCAAATATGGTGGTATGGATACATCATTAATGGCTCGACTGAAAGAGCTAGAAGCCGAAAATACCAGACTTAAAAAGATGTATGCGGAAGAGCGATTAAAGGCCGAAATCATCCAGGAAGCGATGGCAAAAAAGTGGTAAAGCCATCTTGCCGGCGTAAGATGGCACAACAGGCAGTTGCCCAGCATGCCATTAGTATTCGTTTGGCTTGTAAAGCATTTGGCATTAGTGAAACCTGCTACCGCTATCAAGCCAAACTCAGCGATGACAATGCACTCATTGCTGAACAGCTCATTGAACTCACTGAGGAAAATTCCGATTGGGGCTTTGGTTTGTGCTTCTCGTATTTACGGCATGTTGAGAGTTGCTGCTGGAATCACAAGCGGGTTTACCGCATTTACTGTGAGTTGGCACTGAATCTGCGTATTAAACCGAGAAGAAGACTAAAACGGCATGCGCCTGAACCATTGAAAGAACCAATCCGAGAAAATCAGGTTTTGTCATTAGATTTTATGCATGATCAGCTTTCCGATGGTCGCAAGTTTCGATTATTGAATGTGATTGATGATTACCGCCGCGAAGGCCTAGCCATTGAAGCAGGGTTCTCATTGCCCACAATCAGGGTTATTCGTACGTTGAATCAATTGCTGGAGTGGAGAGAAAAACCGTTAGTGATCCGATGCGATAATGGTCCCGAATTTATCAGTCACGAATTTGTGCGCTGGGCTACTGAGCACGGTATTCGTATTGAATATATTCAACCGGGTAAGCCACAGCAGAATGCGTATATTGAACGCTATAATCGGACCATACGTTATAGTTGGCTGAGCAAGCATTTATTTGATACTTTGGATGAAGTACAAGATTATGCAACAAACTGGTTGTGGCATTACAACCATGAAAGACCACATCAAGCTAACAAAGGAAAGCCACCTCTAATGGCTGCTTAACCTCTACTTTTAACTTCGGTTATTTATGGGAGGATTACCACACAAGTGATAAATTTCAGATATTTTTAGATAAATCTAGATATTTCCAATCTAAAAAACACACTGGAAGTGAACAACAATCAGATTTGTAGAAGTTAGAAAAAGTGGGGCTCAGCGGACGCTTACACAAAATAAATTATATATGCACTTTTAACTTAACATTTTTAAAGTTTAAAAAAATAGCTCCTCTTATTTACAAAATAAAAGGAGCTATTTTACTGTTTAAGAAACTGAATTTAAATGAATTTAAAACAATAAACCTTTAAACAACTTAACAAATTACTTGGGTATATGATCTAGAACGGAAGCGTCCGCTGAGCCCCACTTTTTCTAACTCTTTTATGCACTTAATACAATAATGTTAATTTTTTTGTCGTCTTAATTCACTTTTAAAACTCTTAAACTATTTGTATGAAAATTTTGTTAAGATTTTAATCATTTTCTAATCATCAAGGCTCATAAAATTATGGGGTTACCTCGAACTTTTGTTAGCTTCAGTAGTACTGATATTCATTACTACAGATTAATGCAGGCATGGAAAGCCAATAAGCACATAAATTTTAATTTTACTGATTGCCAATTACATACTGCTATACAATCGGTAAATGAAGCTTATATAAAAAGATTATGCAGAGAACGTATCAATATGGCTGGTACATTAATTGTACTAGTAGGAAAAGATACTTATTTGAAAAATACATTTGTTAAGTGGGAAGTTGAAGTTGCCTTAGAAAAAAACTGCCGAATCATTGCTGTAAATTTAGATGGATCACGCCAATTAAATTTCTCTACTTGTCCAACTTTTTTACAAGATATTGGTGCAGTATTTGTTCCTTTTTCAGCAGAGATCGTAGCCTATGCTCTACAGTATTGGGTTAAGCAGCCAAGTGGAAACTGGTATTACCCAGATTCTATTTATCAACAACTTGGATATTGAGAGTGAGTATGAAAGAGGAAGACTTTCCAGGTTTATTTCTAGCCGCAGATAAAGTAGCGAAAAATTATCAAGATAAATTTAAACTTGTTTTAAAAACAAATTTAATTACTTTAGTAATAGCTGCAATTTTATCCTTCATTCCTATATCACATTGGATAATTCCTTTACTACAATTACTTGTACTATTAACCACTTTATTGTGTTCAATATACTTAGCCACTCAAAAACCGGAAAAAATTTGGTATTCTGGCAGAGCTCTTGCTGAATCAATTAAGACATTAACTTGGAGATATATTAGTAAAGCAGAACCATTTAATAATGAAGATAAAGAATCTAAAAGTGAGTTTATTAAAACTTTAAATCAAGCAGTCCAGCAAAATCGAGAAGTCTGTCAAAACTATTCAAATCATCTTGGTGATGAACAAATCACTAAAAAAATGATCGAAATGCGTTCAAAAGATCTAAAGACAAGACAACAAAATTATCACCTATATAGAATTAAAGACCAGAACGATTGGTATTCAGCAAAAGCAAAATATAATCAAGATAAATCAAATTTTTTCTTCATAATATTGATTATAATGAATAGTATCGCAGTCATATTAGCAGCTACAAAAATAGCTTTTGCTGATATTACACCGTGGCCTACCGATATTTTTATTGCAGCAGCAGCAAGCATTTTAACATGGATACAAGCTAAAAGATTTTCAGAACTGGCTGCTTCATATACTTTAGCTGCACATGAAATTAATATTATCAAGTCTCAAGCATTAGATGAAATGAACGAAGACGAATTTTCTGTATTTGTTGGTGATGCAGAAAATGCCTTTTCTCGCGAACACACTCAATGGGTAGCAAGAAAAGACATATACTAAATACTTACTAAGCTAAGCTTTTTTGCTTTTTTCCTATTATATTTTGTTGTTGAATAGGAAGGCGCAGTAATTGAGAAAGCTGTTGTTTTTCCTTATAGTCAGTTGGAAACATATATATATGTTGTACTATTAGTTCTTTAAGAATTCTAAAGCAAACTGGATTACTTCTTAATTGATCCGCTGTATTAGAAATTTTTGACATATCTAGCTTTTTATTAAAATGTAGATGAATGCACTGGTTTAATAAAATTAAAGCCGGTGTTTCATTTTCTTCTTTAATATTATCATAAACTTCTAAAGCTTCTTTCGATCCGATCGAAGCTGCTATTTTTCTTATTACTGCTTGCATAACATTATATGTTAAATGTGTATAAGCATTTTCAGCATACTTTTCTATTTCTTTATTTGAAAGACTAGGGTTTTCAGCTAATTGTTGTGAAATTAACTGAACTATTTCTTTTTTAGCAATATCAGTAACCTGAATAAAATATTGTAAAAACCTTAACCCTGATTTAATACTTTTTATTGCTAAATCATTTAATGCTCTTCTTTTTAATGAAGCGTGTCTATTTCTGATAATTTGGCCAGAAATTTCCATCCCTTTAAAAGCCTTATTAATATTCGCTAATATATCTTTAGAAACATCTACATAATTTGCTTCAAGTTTATTAATTTCATGATTACCTGATCTTTCAGCTAGATCCAAATTTTCATTATGTTTATCACGCTCACTTTGAACAACTCTTTGTTCAATTATTATTTCAGGAATTTGTTTCATAAACTCATCCATAAATTTAAGCTGGGATTTTTCTAAAGAAGCCTCCTCATTAGAATCAAATAGTGACTGCATTATATTATTTATTTTGTCAAGAACCCATGCATCTTTAGTATGATGTGTTATAAAAATAAGAATGTTTGCAAAGTCTTCACGATGCATATTATCTATTAAGTAATCCACTTTTACTTTAGCTTCTTCATCCTCTGAAAATGATTCAGCAATTTTCTTACCTACAAAAAAATAGAATATATATGGATATTTAAATCCTGTATAAATACCATTTTTCATTAATATTGAATGTCCTACTAATTTCTTAAGAATTATTTCTTTATCTATATTTAGAAATTCTTTTTGATAATAGGCAGAGTAAAACTTGAAGTGCGACATAAACCACCTAATTAATTTAAAGGGTTTATGGAGTATATAAAATTGTCATACCATCATCTTAACTTTGAAGATCGTACTGCATTAATGCTTGAGTCAAGAAAAGAAGGCTTTTCAGCCAGAAAATTTGCTGAACTCATTAAAAGACATCCTAGTACGATCTATCGTGAGCTTAAAAGAAATAGCATCAATGACGTTTATCAAGCTCGATATGCTTCTGATAACACCTTCGCTAGACGTAGACGTGGTCACAGAAAACTCAAAATCGATTCAATCCTCTGGAAATTTATTGTTGAAGCGATCCGTTGTTTATGGTCTCCTCAGCAAATAGCAAAGCGTTTAAAGACATTTCCTGATTTGGATCAAACAATGAATGTAAGCCATACAACGATTTATTCAACGATACGAGCATTACCCAAGGGTGAGTTGAAAAAAGACTTATTATCCTGTCTGCGTCATGAAAATAAAAAGCGAAAAGCTAACGGTGAACCTAAAAAAGATTCTATATTACAGGATATTAAAACTATTCATGAGCGCCCAGCCGAAGTTCAAGAAAGAAAAATACCGGGTCATTGGGAAGCTGATTTAATTAAAGGTAAAGACAATAAAAGTTCGATAGCAACACTTATTGAACGAAATACACGGCTCTGTATCTTGGCAACATTACCTGATGCAAAGGCAGAATCAGTGCGCAAGGCTTTAACTGAAGCTCTGAAATATTTACCTGCAGAACTGCGTAAAACGTTGACCTATGACCGTGGACGCGAGATGTCAGAACATAAAATACTCGAAGAAGATTTAGGCATAGATGTATATTTCTGTGACCCACATTCACCTTGGCAAAAAGGCACATGCGAAAATATGAATGGTTTAATTAGGCAATATTTACCTAAAGGGATTGATTTAAATCAGGCAGATCAGCATTATTTAAATCAAGTTGCCATGTCACTGAATACTCGTCCTAGAAAGGCGTTAGATTGGCTTACACCATTAGAGAAATTTGCTCAGCTTGTTGATTATCATATGGCTTTTGAAACTGTCGCACCTCATGTTTGAATTCGCCATAAGAAAAAAATTCTTCAAGTTCATAAGCATTTAAATCTGATTCTTTAACAAATATTCTCCATGCTAATTCTGTTAATACATTTAAATACTTATCATATTCTCTTTCATTTATTTTTGCATTCTCAAATGACTGGTAAATTAATTGTTGATAACAATGACCATGGGAAGATAGCTCTAAATTTAAGTTTTTATGAGCTTCAAACATTTGAAGCATCATTAATATATATATTGGCTTTGATGGAACAATATTTCTTTTAACAATAGTATTAAGTCGTTCTTTTAAATCATCACATCTTTCATATAAATCTTTTTCTTGAATAGTTTCTTCAATACCTAACGAAACCCATTTTTGAATTAGTTTTTCTCTTTTCTTATGCCCTAAGCCTAATATCTCTGCCTTTGTAAAATTTAAAAGAGGTGGTATATCATTAATCATTAATAAATATGAAATTTGAGATGTATAAATTTTCTTTATAAAAATTTTATTAAATTCACTTAAAAGTATATTGCGATATTTAGGATTTAAACCGATTTGATCAACATTATCTAATAATAAAATTGCTTTATTAGAATTAATATAATCATCAAAACTTAAATTGTTATATTGTTTTTTTAACTGTTTCTTAATTATTTCTTCCGTATTAGATTTTTTAATTTCCGCTGCACTTATATATAAAGGTAAAAAACCCTTAATAAGTTGATCTCTGTAATGATATTTTAGAAGTGATGATTTACCCTGTTGCTCTTCCGCTACAATTAATATTTCATCCCATTTTCTTAATACATCTCCTGAGTCATGATAAAATTTTAATTCACCCCCTATATTTTCATTTTTTATCTCTACATCAGGGGTAATAAAGATTTGATCTAATCCTATTTTTGTAACATTTCTATGGGTTAGAGTTATTTCAGTATCATTTAACCAATTTTCAATATCTGTAGTTATACCGATATTCTCTTCAGAATCTATAATTTTATTAGTTTTCATAATCTCGACTGGCTGAAAAGTAGTAATTACAGTATTAAGACCTTGCACTACATCCAACCAAGCCTCATCTGCATCATCCCATTTAGTAATAGGCTTTGCATCTGTTGGTAATGCTTGAAGCTCTGATAAATCAGAGTTCTTATTCCACATACTAGGTCTAAGAATTACTGGTATAAGTTGTGCTTTACCTTCCTTGTGCATTTTTAATGCGGTTTGTGCTTCTACTTCTATACAATAGTCTGAATCTAGAAAACTAGAACTAATTAAAAAAAGAATAATTGTGGAATTTTGTAAATTTTCTGATATTTCATTTGCCCAATTTGTGCCTGGTACTAATTTTCTATCGTTCCATTCTTCAATCAAACCAGTTCTTACTAAGGGAGATAAATGCTCTGTTAATGCATTCTTATGATCTTCATCTTTATGTGCATAACTAATAAAAATTTTAGCCACTAAACTACCCTCAACCCCATAAAAATATTGTTAAATTTTTCATCTATTCTATAGTATTTTTAGGCTTTGTTGCACAAACCTATCTGTAAAGGGTTTTTCAGCGATAGGCTTTTTGCACAAAGATTTGAAATGCAAAGCGCCCCTAATTGAGCTAAATTTAAGGCGTAACTTGGGTAAGTGGGCGACCTAATTCCGTAAATCTGTTAAGGACTGCTACACGTGCATGGATCTCATTCACTTGGCTATCAAAACTCCTTGCACTGAGTTTATCTCCTAATAATTTGATGCAATGCATCTTAGTTTCAACCAAACTTCGCCGATGATAGCCTGACCATTTTTTCCATAGTGTCCTGCCTAAACGTTTAATTGTTCGAAGTAATTCATTTCGCTCTAGCGAGCTACTCTTTGTATCTTTCCATTGTTTCGCATTTTTTCTAGGTGGAATCACCGCATGCGCTTGCCGATCTGCAATGACCTGACGGCATTGCTTGGTGTCATAAGCTCCATCGGTATAAACAGAGTTAATCTGCTCATCTTGTGGAATCTGATTAAGTAAATCACCAAGCACCTGTGAATCACTGACATTATTGGTTTTAAGCTGAACTGCTCGTATTTGTAGGGTTTTAGCATCTATACCAATATGAAGTTTACGCCATTGGCGACGATATTCAGGTCCATGTTTCTTGCGTTTCCATTCGCCCTCACCTAGAAACTTCATGCCTGTAGAGTCCATGAGTAGATGCAGCCCATCACTACTTTTTTGGTAGCTGATTACAATATCAATATGCTTTTGTCTTCTACAAAGCGTGGTGTAATCTGGAGCTATCCAATTTAATCCGCAAAGTTTAATCAGACTTTGCACAAAGCCAGTGACCTTACGTAAAGACAGACGGAATAAGGATTTAATCATTAAGCAGCATTGGATGGCTGCGTCGGAGTAGGTTTGATTTCGCCCTTGTTTGCCTTTTGATGGCGCATACCATTGCGTAGCAGGATCAAACCAAATGGCAATATTTCCGCGACTCATGAGTGCTCGGTTATATGCGGGCCAATTGGTTGTGCGGTAGATTTTGTGTGCAGGCTTCTTCATTTGAAAATTATATCGCTGAAAAACCCTTTACAGATAGGTTTGTGCAACAAAGCCATTTATGAAAAATATGGTAAAGCAGTTCAATATCTTCAAGTACCGCAACAATTGTGTTAACCGAATGCCCTCTGTTTCTCAAATAAATCATCGTATAAAGATTTGGGTATGTTAGAGGGAGACCATTACTATCAATTAAGACAGCAAATCTTTCCCCACTATTCATGACAAATCTTTTAACTGAAAGCATAAATTTTACAAAAAGTCTAAGTATTAAATATATTAAATCATAATAAAAAAAAGTTTACAGAACTATTTTAGTATCTGTAAACTTTCTCTGTAACCTACTAAATATAAAGATAAATTTTATAAACTTTACAAAAATATATCTCTAGTGTGTCTCAAAACGGAAGATCATCATCCATATCTGCTGGTGCTGCCGCAGGCGCTGACTGAGGAGCCGCCTTGGGTGCAAAACCGCTTGGGTTATTGTTCGCATAACCACTTTGTTGATTGTTGCTATTACCTGCTGCAGGATTGGCGCCATAACCGCCTTGGTTGTTGTTATTGTTATAACCACCACCTTGGTTATTGTTGAAACGTGGTTGTGCATAACCATCATTTCCGCCTTGCATTTGCTCACCTTGCTGACGGTTGTTGTCGAGCATCTGCATTTGCTCACCACGAATTTCTGTAGTGTAGCGTTCTTGACCATTTTGATCTGTCCACTGACGAGTACGCAGTGAACCTTCAATATAAACTTTCGAACCTTTACGTAGGTATTGTTGCGCAATTTCACCTAGACGGTTGTGTAACACAATACGGTGCCATTCGGTTTGCTCTTTACGCTCACCTGTGCTTTTGTCTGTCCAAGAGTCGCTCGTGGCAATTGAAAACTGGGTCAACGAACCACCGTTTGGAAAAGTTTTCGTCTCTGGATCTCGGCCTAATGTGCCCACTAAAATAACTTTATTTACACCGCGCATCTGATGTTTACTTCCTATCTATTTCTATTATTTACTTTATAAGAGTTATGCTTAAATGGCTACCTCTTTCCCCAACAACTGCGTTAAATCTTGTCGCGTAGCATCATCTATTTGCTGCTTATCGACTTTTACATACGCTACTTGCTGATCAGACATCACCACGACCTCTTCAATACCACGAATCGCTAAAAGCTGTGAAGTCCATTCGTCCGTTTGTTTATGTTCAGGTAAACGCAATACCATCGAAGACAAATAACGCGGTTGTGCCAAGCCAAAACTAATCAATAACCAAACAATCGCCAGTCCAGTCAGGATGCTCCAACCCAAAGCAGTATTGTTTAACAGCAACAACTGACCACCTGTGACACCACCAAAGAATGCGCCTAAAAACTGGCTGCTGGCATTTACGCCCATCGCAGTCGCTTTGGACTGAATCGGTGCAGCTTTCGATAACCATGACGGCAGCAACGCTTCCATAACGTTAAAAGCAATAAAGAATAAGCCCAAACCTGTCAGCAAGATATACTTCGACTCAAAGCCAAAAATTAGGATGCCTAAGCCTAAAATAATGCCGCCAATGGCCGTTAAAAAGATGCCTCGCATTTTGCGATATTTTTCAGCCAACACAATACTTGGAAAGGCAAAAAATAGGCTAATCACCAACAGTGGCAAATACACCCAGCCATGCGAATTTAGTGGAATTTTTGCAAAATCGATGAGCTGTGAGGGAACATAAATAAACATTGCCGTCAGCAATAAATGTAAGCTAAACACTGACACATGCAGACGGTTCAGATCCCCCATTTTTAAGACTTGTTTGAGCTGAGCCAAATAACCTTGCTGATAATTACGATGATGGCGGGTGACTTTGGGCACCAAAAATAACATCGAAATGGCCGCCAAACCCATGATGGTGGTCACCCAAAATAATCCTGAAATTCCTACTAAACCGGTAAGCCACGGCCCCAAACTAAAAGCCACAGCAAAAGAAACCCCGATACTCATGCCCATGGTTGCCATGGCTTTCATACGGTTTTCTTCACGGGTCACATCCGCCAGTAGTGCCATCACCACGGCAGACACTGCTCCACCACCCGCAATGGCACGACCAATAATCACCCCATAAATGGTGTCTGACATCGCTGCAATTGCACCACCCAAAGCAAACAGAAGCAGCCCAAAAACCACCAAAGGCTTACGGCTATAACGGTCGGCAATTAAGCTGAAAGGAATCTGTAAAATGGCCTGTGTTAAGCCATAAATCCCCACAGCCAAACCGAGCAACGCAGGCGTTGCATATTCATAGGTCTGCCCTGCCACAGAAAATACAGGGATGATCATGAACAAACCCAACATGCGTAAGGCAAAAATACTGCTTAAGGCAAAAGTTGAACGACGTTCTAAAGCATTCATCATAAACAAGGACAGACTGTATTGAATTAATCTTGGATCAAGATTATAGGCTATTCAATCTGACTAGCGGCATGAATTTTATGTTTAATAAAAGCCTTCCTGATCTGAAAAACAAAAAGCGCAGCCTGAGCTGCGCTTTTCCACGGTTTAAAGCAATCTGCTTTAAGCGGCTTGATGTTTTTTGTATTGAATAGAAGCAATAACAGCCCAAACAATAAAGGCCACACCAATTAAACCCGTGACAACTTCTGGTACATGTAGACCTGTGCCACTTGCCAGCATAATGAATGCTAAAGCACCAATTGCGTAGTGTGCACCATGCTCAAGGAAGACATAGGCATCCAAAGTCCCTTTTTCTACCAAGTAAATCGTCATCGAACGCACGAAAATCGCACCAATCGCGAGACCCAGCATAATAATCACAACATCGGAAGTAATCGCAAATGCACCAATTACGCCATCAAAACTGAACGATGCATCAAGTACTTCTAGGTATAAGAAACCACCAATACCTGCTTTGACCACACCCGTGGTTGCGCCATTGGCATCATGTGTAACTGCATTGCCGTCTTCATCAACTTCAGGTTCACCACCCAACAAATGACTCAAGACTTGTACGCCAATGTAAACCACGATGCCCCAGATTCCCGCCATGGTCACCACGAGACGTTTAGCTTCATCGACATTAGCCGCCATCACCAAAAGTGCAATCAGTGCAAGGAAGACTGACATTGCAGGAACATTAGCCAAGTTCGCCAAACGGCGCTCCAACCAACGGAACCAGTGCGTATCTTTACCTTCATCCAAAAAGAAGTTAAGAAACACTAACAATAAGAACGCGCCACCAAATGCAGCTATTTCAGGGTGGTGATCCATCAGACGTTGTGAGTAGGTTTTTGGATCATTTAAAGCCAATTGAACAACTTCAACGAAGCCCATATCTGCAGTTACCGCCACAATTGCGACAGGGAAGATTAAACGCATACCAAATACAGCGACTAAAATACCCACGGTAAGGAATAACATTTTCCAAAAATGATCCCAACCTCGTAACACAGATGCATTGACAACGGCATTATCAAAAGATAACGAGACCTCCATCACCGCTAAAATTGCAGTGATGGTCAAAGCAGTAAACATGGTCTTTAAGCCCGCTTCTGGTCCATGGGTAAAACCCCAGTACGCAGACAACGCAAGACACACGATCGTAAAAATGATAGAGAAACCAAAATGTTTCATCATGACAGATCGACCTATAAAAAAATTTGGAGATGAACGAAAACTTAAAAAACAGGTTGAGTTTTATGGCCGCAATTATGACGCTTTTTGCGCCTGAAACCAAAACATCTTCGTTAATTTTTACTTATCTCACCGATGTACGGAGATGGATTGTTGTTCCGCGTAAACTGTTGTTATAGTCTTGCCCATATTTTGGCTTCCCTCAGGATCTAATCATGGCCTTTTCCCAAGACGTTTGGCAACGTAATGTCGACTTATATCAAAAAACACTGGCTTTACCTTTTAACCAAGAATTGGCTTCAGGCACACTTAATAAAGAAGCGTTTTGCCATTATGTGATTCAAGATGCGCACTACTTGGTGGCTTATGGTCGTGCTTTAGCGGTGTGTGGTGCCAAAGCGTATGAGGCTGACGACATTATTCAGTTTAGCCAAGGGGCTAAAGAAGCGATTGTGGTGGAACGCAGTTTACATGATGGCTTTATGAAAAATTTTGATATTTCAAAGCAGCAGTTTGAAGAAACACCGCTAACTTTAGCATGTCACCATTACACTTCATTTCTAACGGCAACAGCATGGTCTGAAAGCTACCCTGTAGTGTTAGCAGCACTCTTACCTTGTTTTTGGATTTATGCTGAAGTGGGTAAAGACATTGTGGGTAACTCTATCGCCAACAACCCGTACCAAGCGTGGATTAATACTTACGCGGGGGAAGAATTCAACCAAGCGGTACGTAATGTAATTGCAACCATCGATAAAGTGGCTGCACGTTGCGATGCGGATACCATTGAGAAAATGCATAAAGCCTACCGTAAAGGGGCTGAACTGGAATGGTTGTTCTGGGACAGCGCTTATAAACAGCAGCAATGGCTCGGTTTAGACCACGCTTAAAAGCGAAAATGATCCAAAAAGCCCTGAACCCTTCAGGGCTTTTTATTGACCGAATATCGTATTTTTTCAGAAGGCGCGATTGCTATTTTAAGCATTTAAAACTAAACTTCAATAATGATAATAATTATCATTTGCATAATTAACTTTCGAGGGCCGTTCTCATGCATCCTGATACTCTAGGTACTGAAGCCATTCGTGCATTTTTTACCGTACAATGTTGCTGGCTGAATAACGAAGAAATTTACCTTGAAAAAGGCTGTTTACACTGCGGTTCTGCCGCGACCTATCTCATTTATTATACCAATCCACATATTCAAAAATTGATGTTGGCGTTTATTAAAAAATATCATTGCGTTTTGAGTCGAGAACAAGACTTACTCGACCTACCAGACTTTGAAGATGACTACGACGCCTTCTTACAAACTCTTGAGCACGAAGTCAATTTCTATGTCCGTCTCCATCATGACATTATCCGTCCCTTTGCTTTTGAGACGGTCGATTCAATCTTTGAACGTCCTTATGCGCTAGCATGTTAAATACTGCAACCATAACAATGCTCTATCCCTGAAGGCGTACGGCAAACCAAAAATAACACAGTCATGATTCAACTTTTGCTTTGCGCCGAATGGGTGATCCACTCTTTTTTAGGGAACTTATAAATACCTTCCTGTTTTCAGTCACAGCCAATATCGATAGCTTGAGACTTGTTTCAACACTGAAATCTAGCTACAGTCTAGCAGCATCAATTTTCTTTTGGCCGACATGATTTTTCGCTATAAAATCATGTTTAACACTTGAATAAAGCATAAGTCGTTATCATATACCTCCTTCATCTGCACAATTTCGAGATAGTTTTATGAGCCAAAGTCATATCCGTATTCGAGGCGCACGTACCCATAACTTAAAAAATGTGAACCTTGATATTCCCCGCGACAAATTCGTGGTGATCACGGGACTTTCTGGTTCAGGTAAGTCATCGCTTGCATTTGATACGCTGTACGCCGAAGGCCAGCGTCGTTATGTCGAATCGCTTTCGGCCTATGCGCGCCAGTTCTTGTCACAAATGGAAAAACCTGAAGTTGACTCAATTGAAGGTTTAAGCCCTGCCATTGCGATTGAACAGAAGTCAACCAGCCATAACCCACGTTCTACGGTGGGAACCATTACCGAAATTTATGACTATTTACGTCTACTCTACGCACGTGTCGGCACGCCATTTTGCCCAGAGCATGATTTGCCGATGGTGGCACAGACCGTATCGGAAATGGTCGATGCCGTAAAAGGATTGGATGAAGGGACAGCACTGATGCTGCTTGCACCAGTGGTGCGTGAGCGTAAAGGCGAATATTCCAACTTGTTTGAACAATTACAAAGTCAAGGTTTTGTCCGAGCGCGCGTCGATGGTGAAATTGTTGATCTCGACCCAATTCCAGAACTCGATAAAAAGAAAAAACACACCATTGAAGTGGTGGTGGATCGTTTTAAAGTTCGTGATGACCTCGGCAACCGGATTGCAGAATCTTTTGAAACGGCACTGCGCTTAGGTGGTGATATTGCTGTTTTGTCTTGGATGAACGGTGAACACCCAGATCGGGTCTTTTCGGCTAAACACTCGTGTCCTGAATGTGACCGTGCTGTCGCAGAATTAGAACCTCGTCTATTCTCATTCAACAATCCCTTTGGTGCCTGCCCAACCTGTGATGGTTTAGGGACCCGTAGCCATTTTAGTGCTGAAAAACTCATTCCAAGTCCTGATGTATCGATTAGCCAAGGTGCTATTCGTGGTTGGGATCGTCAACGTCCGTATTATTACAGCATGATTGAAAAAGTGGCAGCGCATTTTGGTTTTTCTTTGGATACACCTTGGAATGAATTGGATGCGGATACCAAAAAGAAATTTTTATACGGTACAGGCAAAGAAAAAGTTGATTTAAGTTATATCGACGAACGTGGTCGTAAGCATAATCGTGTGCAACCTTTTGAAGGAATTTTGCCACATTTAGAACGTCGCTATCGTGAAACTGAGAGTAACTATGTTCGTGATGATTTAGCACAGTACCTGTCTAATGCGGCATGTGATGCCTGCGGCGGATCACGTCTAAATGAAATTTCACGTCATGTTCGAGTAAAAGACAAAACCATTGCCCAAATTACCAAAATGTCGATTGGTGATGCGGAAAGTTATTATCAAGATTTAAATCTTGATGGTGCAAAAGGTGAAATTGCCGATAAAATCTTTAAAGAAATTCGTGAGCGCCTGCACTTTCTAGTCTCTGTGGGTTTGAATTATTTAAGTCTATCTCGTTCAGCAGAAACATTGTCTGGTGGTGAAGCGCAACGTATTCGTTTGGCTTCGCAAATCGGTGCAGGTTTGATGGGTGTGATGTATGTCCTCGATGAACCATCGATTGGTCTGCATCAACGTGATAATGATCGCCTATTGGAAACCTTAGTCCGCTTACGTGATTTGGGGAATACCGTTTTAGTCGTTGAGCATGATGAAGATGCGATTCGTGCAGCGGATCATATTATCGATATTGGTCCTGGCGCTGGTATTCATGGCGGTCATGTGATTGCTGAAGGGACTTATGATGAAATCCTTGCGAATAGTGAATCACTTACAGGTCAATATTTATCAGGCAAACTGAAAATTGAAGTACCGAAAAAACGTACTGAACCACCAAAGCCTGAAGAACAAATTAAATTGATGGGTGCTGCGGGTCATAACCTACAGAATGTGGATTTAACCATTCCTTTGGGTGTGATGACCTGTGTGACTGGTGTATCTGGTTCAGGTAAATCAACGTTGATTAATCGTACTTTATTGCCTTTAGCAGCAACACAGCTTAATGGTGCAACCACTTTAACGGCTGAAAAATTTGATTCAATTGATGGTCTGCAATTCCTTGATAAAGTTGTTGATATTGACCAAAGCCCGATTGGCCGTACACCTCGTTCTAACCCTGCAACGTATACGGGTTTGTTTACCCCAATTCGTGAATTGTTTGCGCAAACACCTGAAGCCAAAGCACGTGGTTATGCTGCGGGACGTTTCTCGTTTAACGTGAAAGGTGGTCGTTGTGAAGCCTGTGAAGGTGATGGCATGATCAAAGTGGCTATGCACTTTTTACCTGATATGTATGTGCCTTGTGATAATTGTCATGGTGAACGTTATAACCGTGAAACGTTAGAAGTGGGTTATAAAGGTAAGAATATTTCCGATGTACTGAATATGACAGTTGAAGATGCAATGCATTTCTTTGATGCGATTCCTGTGATTCATCGTCGTTTAGAAACACTGAATCAAGTGGGCTTGGGCTATATTCGTTTAGGTCAGTCAGCAACGACTCTATCAGGTGGTGAAGCGCAACGTGTGAAATTAGCACGTGAATTGGCAAAACGTGATACAGGTAAAACGTTATATATCTTGGATGAACCCACTACAGGTCTACATTTCCATGACATTGCTAAACTGTTAGATATCCTTCATGAGCTACGCAATAAGGGCAATACTATTGTGGTGATTGAGCATAATTTGGATGTGATCAAAACTGCTGACTGGTTGATTGATTTGGGCCCTGAAGGTGGTGCAGGTGGTGGGATGATTATTGCGGAAGGAACGCCTGAACACGTGGCGAAGAATAAAGTTTCGCATACTGCGAAGTTTTTGAAGCCGATGTTGAAGTAGTAAATCCTCCCCACCCCCCCTTTTAAAAAGGAGGGAGTTCCCATTACTAATCAAATGGTGTTCCCCTCTTTATCAAAGAGGGGTTAGGGGGGATTACCATACCAACAGTTTACTTATATTACTCAAATGCTCGAATCTTCTCCGCCAATTTCGCCAACTCGTCATCATTTGCTCGCTGAAAATCATGTGATGAAATATAGCCTTCGTACTGCTCAAAGTATTTATCAACATTAGAATTTACAGCTTTCCAGTTTTCATGCACTTGCATAGTTCCATGCATAGGGAACAATTTTGCATGTATATGATCGACACCAAAACCTTCAAATACCATTGCGGTACGTCCAACGTCTTCAAAGAATCCATCTAACTTTTTCGCAATTTTCTTGGTATAGAGTATTAACCCAGTTAAAACATCATCATCTAAATCAAAAGCATAACTTGCATAATGCTTTTTCGGGATCACAACCGTTGCGCCTAATGTATTTGGAAAGATAGTCAAAAAAGCCATATAGTCATCATTGCTATCAATGACGTGGCAAGGTATTTTATTTTGAATCATCTGACAAAAAATACAGCCTTCGCTCACGTTTAGCTCCTTCTATTATTATCAAATTTAATTTAAACACAGACTTCTATTGAGTTATATCACCCTGGTTTTTTTGATATTTCCAGTAGCTAAGAATTTCACAAATAAACTCAACTCGCCACCTTATTTTTACCCTGCTCTTTGGCTTGAAACAAAGCACGATCGGCTTTTTCTAACAGTGCCATCCAACTGGTCGCACCAATTGCGACCCCAATACTAATACTAACTTTTAAATCAGGGCAACGTACATTATCAAGTGGCTTCGCTTCATAAATCTCAGAACGAATCTTTTCCGCAATTTTTAAAGCGCGCTCCATTCCAACATTTTCAATCAGCACAATAAATTCGTCACCACCGTAACGTACCAATAAATCAGATGTCCGAATATTTTCTTTTAATTTTTCAGCCACAAACTGAATCACCTGATCCCCCATCAGATGTCCATACACATCGTTGACCTGTTTAAAATGATCGATGTCGATCACCATTAAACAAGTCTCAGAAAACTGGGTCGGCTGATTTTCCAAAAGTTTAATGTATTCATTCAACGCATAACGGTTTGCAACCCCTGTTAATGAATCCAAATGTGCAATATTTTTGAGTCGAAACTCCAACGCATCTCGCTGCTGAAGCGTCTGTTTTAACTGCTGAATTGCTGTAAATAAAGAATACACATTGGCGGGTTGATCTTTGGTATCCATCGGGTTGGGGCGAAGACTGGAATGAGATAAATCAAACAGAATTTCACGCGCTTGAATAAGTGGACCAAACACTCTCTTACGCGCGTAGATCATGGTAAACAGTGCCGCAAAAATTGAAATCAGTGAAATACCCACCGTTGTGAGCAAAATATTTTGTGCTTTATTCTTTTCAATGATGGCTTTTTCAACGCTATATTTGAGTAAATAATTTTGCAATTCCACCACGGTCGAAAATTTATCAACGATTGCTTCAGTTAACTGTGTCCCCGTTAAATAGTACGGTCGATGGTAAATACTTTCATTCATCAAGCGTTCAACAATCAATAGCCCTTTGGCTAAAAACTCGTTATAAACCGCTTGATGCAGCACCTTAAATTCTTCGGTTTTATCACGCTCAGGCTGTAAGGTATCAATGAGTTCCCACAAATACATCACTTGCTTCCGAGTCTGTAAAGAACGCGCTAAATTGGTTTCAGGAATCGGTTGTTTAAAAGCTACATGCGCCATCACATTGGATGCAGCACGACCAGCCTGATCGCGTAAGTCCGCTAATAATAAAATTTGGACATAGAAGTTTGAAACAGCGGTGTCTTTGCCTTCAGATACAGCGATTACGTCTTTTAAAACATCATGACTAAGATCCCAAGCACTAAACATTTTTAGGATGGCTTGATCCATGGTCTCGGCATTACGTTGCTCACGTGGTAGAGCTGCATAAGCATCTACCTGTTGTCTGCCTTGTGTTAAAGCTTCATCTAAACGGTCAACTAAACTTAAATCTAAATTTGGGAGGTTCGAGTGCTTTAAAACTTCTAAAGTCTTTTTCATCTGCTCATCCACCGTGAGCCGATATAGTTTTAACTCAAGCACGTGTTTGGCAAAGGCTTGTTGATTACTCGACATGAGTTTATTGGCGGGCGCACGCTCTCGTGAAATCTTATTGGCCAAGTCTGCAACAGCCTGTAAGGCTTGTATTTCAATTAAAGCTTGGTTGGTTTTGTTGTAATCACGATAACTTTTAACTATCAACGGAATGGATAAGCTGCACAATGACAAAATAATAATGCTCATTGCAATATACAGCTTTTGACTCAAATACTCAGAGCGTATTTCTCGCATACTTCAACCACGCCCTCATTCCCAAATAAAAGAAAGCTAAATTAACTGTTTATTATACGAACAGTATATCGTGTATTTAAGTGATTAATTCTTTGTTTTGCATCGTTTTAAGATTTCATCATCCCCAAATGATCACAGCTAAACTTTCACTCACCTATGAAAGCTAAGTCAATCCATCCTTAATAATATTCATGTTTAGTGTGAATTTCATTCAATATTTTTAATTCCCATTTTTTAAAGTTCCTATATTTACACATGCAACATTTAAGTGCATAATGCACAGTATTGGGGCAAATTAGAGTATATCCTCAGCAAATATTCTAATTTTCCCACAAATTTTGGCGGGAAAAACCAACTTCTCTTAGAGGTTGGTTTTTTTTTGCTCGAATAAAAGTTTTCAATGAAAAATACAGCCCTACATTTGCACCATTATTGTGCATTAAATTCCAATAAATTTTTATTAGAAAAAAGAAGATCTCGAAAATTTAAATAAAAAAAAGCCCAACCTTGGGGAAAGTTGGGCAGATAAACAAAAACTGTTTGAGGAGAATTAGCTTCTCACAAAACAACAATATTGTTAAATGATTCGCTAAAATCATTATGAAATAAATCTGTTCACTTGTAAAGCCACTAAAGCACTATGGATTAACACAACGCCATAATTAGCGTGAAAATTATCACAAATACTCAGAGGATATGTACATTATGCAAGCAAAAAACGAGCTTTTTGCGCTAATTTTAGGCGTTTTTTAGATTTAGGACACAAAAACGCCTATATTTTAGGTGCTTTATTTAACTTTTTTACCGTTTATATCTATATATTTAATCTAATTTACCAATTAAAAATCAAGTTCAGTACAATTCATTTTCCTGCATTCTCTGTTTTCTAAATAGGTATACCCTATTGTTCTGCTGTAAGTTTTTTTTGGTTGACATGGATACACTCAATTGAGTAATTTTTAACCCATAACACAACTAGAGTAATTACTCAATAATATAATACCATTAGAGCTCATTGACTTAATAAATTGTTACAATAGAATAGCCTTAGTTTAATCCAATGTTAACAATCTGGTAAATATCATGAAAAAACTCGGTTTAGCAACTGCTTTATTATTAGCCATGACCGGTGCTCAAGCATACCAATTCGAAGTACAAGGTCAATCTGAATACATCGATGCATCTGATGCAAATGACAAAGATTTTACTGGCGGTTTACAAGGTACTTTCTACTTTAAAGATGTTGATTCATCTAAAGGTCCTTTAGCTGAAGCTGCTTTTTTAAACCAAGCTTCAAATGTTTCTTTGGCATATAACTATGCTGAATTAGGCACTGACGGTACTGATTTCATCGCACACAACTACGGCGCTAAAGCAGAAGCGTATATTCCTACTAAATTCGTTCCAGCATATGCAAGTGCGTCTTATAGCCACACACATTTGGATGGTAAAAACAGCGAAACGCCTGATGACAATGGTGACCGTTATGCACTTGAAGTGGGTGCTTTAGCTGCTCCGAACTTCTTGGTTGCTGTAGGTTATACTAGCGTTGCTGACCAATTTGCTCTTGATGCGTTCAACGTAATGGGCAATGGTGTTGTTAAAGCTGTTGGTGAAGCTGCTACGATCGGTGAAGATCAAGACGCGGTTACTGCACGTACTAAATACGTAGGTAACATCGACGGTACAAACATGGCGCTCGGCTTAGAAGCTGGTCTTGTTTACGGTGAAGACACCGCTTACCAACTTAAAACTGACCTTTACTTAACTCCTGCGTTAAGTGTTGGCGCTTCTTATGTTGAATCAAGCTTTGCTGGTACTCCAGATTCAGCTTGGGGTGCAAACGTTAACTACTTCATCACTCCAGCAGTTGCTGTAGGCGCAAGCTATGTAAATGCTAACGCTAAAGACAATACTGAGAATCTTGATACTCAAACTGTTGGCGTAAACGCTAAATTCCGCTTCTAATTTCATTTAGAAACTGAATATAGAAAAGGACGCTTTTAAGCGTCCTTTTCTATATTGGGGAGTTCTCACTAAGTTTAAGAAATATAAATGACGTTCGTACTGGTCAATAATATCTTGCAGTAGATCATCTAAAGTCCAATCCATCACATCATAATTCTGCCCACCTTCTCTTAAGAAAACTTCAGCTTGATAAAACTGCTGTTCTTCAAGTCGATCTGCCATAAAACTGGGTGGCTGGGTTTCACGGGCAACCACCTGATAGATGAAGTTAATTTCATTATGGTGATCCACGCGTAACTGCAAGCCATGCTCAATCGGTTGAATGGTCACGTCTAGCTGACGGCGCTGAAATTCCTTTTGTACCGCTGAAAATGCATGTTGTACTTGCTGGCCAATGAACTCTTCGACCTCAAACTGGGTATGCGGATAATGCATAATCAGACCTAGACGCTGTTGCCAACTGCGTGGATTTTGAATCGCACGTGGCGTGATTCGCGCATCTTGCAATGCACGCATTTTGGTGACATCTAAACGTAGTGCTTTCAATAAGCCCCAGCAGACCAGCAACATAATCAAAGTAAAGGGTAAGGCACTCATAATGGTGGCCGATTGTAAGGCTGAAAGTCCGCCTGCCATCAGTAAGATAATCGACAGTAAGGCAATCAAAATGGTCCAAAATAGCCTTTGCCATAAGGGTGAATTTTCTGTTTCTGCGGTTAAGTAATCAATCACCAATGAGCCTGAGTCGGCTGAAGTCACAAAGAATAGTACCACCAGAACGGTCGCAATCAGGCTCGATATTTGAGAGAAAGGTAAATGGGTCAAAAATTCAAACAGTGCGACGGATGAATCTTGTTGTACCGCTGAGATTAAAGAAGTGTGCCCATCTTGAATAATACTGAACAGCGCTGCATTCCCCATGAAGCCCATCCAAATCAGGGTAAAACCTGTTGGAATGAACAACACCCCGACAATGAACTCGCGAATGGTTCGACCTTTAGACACTCGGGCAATAAACATTCCAACAAAAGGAGACCACGAAATCCACCATGCCCAATACATAATGGTCCAACCCCCAATCCAACCATTAGGTTGATAGGCATAGAGGTTGAAGGTCATCGTGAACAGATTAGATACATATTGCCCTGCGTTTTGAATGCTGGTTTGTAAGATATAAATAGAAGAACTGGCAAAAAATACAAATAACAGTAAAACCAGTGCTAGCACCAAGTTCAATTCAGACAGCCGTTTAATGCCTTTGTCCAAACCAAACCCGACTGAGAGCGAAGCTAAAAAAGTGACAAAAATGATTAGCCCGACCTGAATACCAATACTTTGCTGAATGCCAAAAAGATAATTCATTCCCGAATTAATCTGAGTTACCCCAAAACCAAGTGTGGTCGCAACCCCGAAAATGGTGCCTAAGGTTGCAAAGGTATCGACTGCATCTCCCGTTGCACCATAAATTTTTTTGCCCACCAAAGGATATAAAGCAGAGCGAACCTTTAAAGGCAAATTATGTCGGAAAGAGAAATAGGCCAGTGACAAGCCCACAAGTGCATAAATGGCCCATGCATGTAATCCCCAGTGGAAAAAGGTGATTCGCATGGCTTGTTGTGCGGCATCTACGGTTTGCCCATCGCCCGTGGGCGGGTTGACATAATGCATCACTGGTTCAGCGACACCGAAGAACATCAAACCAATCCCCATCCCTGCGGTAAACAGCATGGCGAACCAAGAGCTACTGCTATATTCAGGCAGACTATGATCAGGACCGAGTTTGATTTTCCCCATATCGGAGAGCGCAATAAAGATCAGCAAGATCAGAAATAACGCGACAGATAAAACATAAAACCAGCTAAATGAATCAATAATCCATTGATTTAAATGTTTGGTTAAAGCCTCAAAACCACTTGGGTCAAAAAGAATCAAGGCCAGAAAAAGCACTAGAATCAGGACAGTGCTGAGAAATACATTCCGTTTGATGTTTGCAAACAGCGATGGCTTTATGGAAGGCATAATTCCCCCAGAAAATTATTTTTAGTACAAAGATATAAGCAAAATGGTTAATTAGACGAGTCTAATAAAGAGTGAAGAATGAATAGCTTAAAATTTAACGATTCTGTTCCATCATAATTTATGTTGGAAAATAAGGCAGTGTGAATCCTGTAACAGTTTAATTTTCTTTATGATCATTGGGTCGATGCTGAATATACTGCAAGGCAATCAAGCGTGAGACGACTAAAGCCAAATACATCACCCCACAAAACATCTGTAACATCGCGATCATACGAGCCAGCGGTGTTAATGGCATTAGATCAGACAAACCTGTCGCCGACTGCAAACTAAAGCTTAAAAAAAGTAAATCGAGCCACGATTGTGCGCCCGCCACATTAGGATTTAAAAAGCTATTGGGTTCTAAAATCTGGCAAATGCTATATAAAAAGGCAAAACCCCATGCAATAAGGGTAAACACTGCCCCGGCAGCAAATAGCTCATCTTTGGTCAAATAACGGTCTGCAAACATATAGCGCAGCAAGCCATAGGCCGCAATAAAATAGGTCATCGCCTCAAAGGCATGACTAATCACCAACAGTATTGGATCTCGCGCACCCAGTAAAATCAGTAAGGAAAAGAACAATGCCCCACCAACAAAACTCAAGCCGAGGATGGTAAACACGGGGGTTTGGCGGATGACCTTGGCAATGAGTAACAGGACCAAAACACCTAAGCCCCAAACCAATACACGTAAGGACAGGCTATGGCCGCTCAAAAGCGCCAAAATCAGCATAATAAATTGCAACAGCAGTAACCATGCTGATGGCAGTAAACGGAAGCCTTTCCAAAATTCGACAAATACTTGCATATGCAGCCTGTTATTTTTAAAGCCAAGTTTGATTGGTTCTTGTTCTCGCTTTTTTAACTTAGCATGAATAGCCACTGAAACCGATGCTTTTTATTCGTGTCAGTCGATTCATTTTGCCCAACAATTTGAGTACTGCTTGAGTACTGAATATCACAATCTAGGTCTTTCAGCATTCAAAGCCAACACAGTTAAGAGAATCAACACCATAAAAAAAGCCCCGATGAAGGGGCTTTTTTTAGTTCAGGTTCAGATTAGTGATCTGAAGCACCTGAGATACCAATACCTGTTTGTGAACGTACATACTGCGCATCAAATGCTTTACGTTCTGCTTGTGCACGTGCTGAGTTATCAGTCACAGAGAACAACCAGCAGCAGAAGAACGCCAATGGCATTGCAAAGATTGCTGGACCATTGAATGGGTTCACTGGCGTTTCAGAAATGCCCAATGTATCTACCCAAACGGCTTTAGATAAGATAATTAGTGTTACTGCAGTCGCTAGACCAATCACACCACCAATCACCGCACCACGTGTGGTTAAACCTTTCCAGAACATTGACAGTACAAGCACTGGGAAGTTGGCACATGCTGCTACAGAGAATGCTAAACCGACCATGAAGGCAACGTTTTGTTTCTCGAACAGAATCCCTAAAATCATTGCAAAAATAGCAAGACCTAAAGTCGCGATTTTAGACATACGAAGTTCAGATTCAGGAGTCGTTTGACCTTTCTTGAATACGTTTGCGTACAAGTCATGCGAGATTGCTGAAGCACCTGACAAGGTCAGACCTGCAACAACAGCAAGAATCGTTGCGAACGCTACTGCTGAAATGAAGCCCATGAACAAGTCACCGCCCAATGCATCAGACAAGTGAACCGCTGCCATGTTGTTACCACCAACAAGCTCTAGCTTGCCAGTTACTGCCATTTTCGCGACATCAAGGAACTGTGGATTGTTCGATACATAAAGGATCGCACCAAAACCAATGATGAAGGTTAGAAGGTAGAAGTAACCAATGAAACCTGTTGCAACAACCACTGATTTACGTGCTTCTTTAGCATCTTTAACGGTAAAGAAACGCATTAAGATGTGTGGTAAACCCGCTGTACCGAACATTAAAGCCAAACCTAAAGAAATGGCATCAATTGGGTTCGCTGCAAGTTTACCTGGGCCCATGATATTGCCCGCTTCTGCTAAAGAAATGTCATGTACTTTAGAGAAAACTTGAATTGACTGCGTGAACATTTCAGAGAAGCTGAAGCCCACGCCTTTCATCACCATGAAAGCCATGAATGTCGCGCCAGACAAAAGCATCACAGCTTTAATAATCTGTACCCAAGTTGTTGCCAACATTCCACCGAAGATCACGTAAGCCATCATCAGAAGACCAACAATTACTACAGCAATGTTGTAGTTCAAACCAAATAACAGTTTGATCAGCTGACCTGCACCCACCATCTGAGCGATCAGATAAAATGCAACGACAACCAATGAACTTACTGCTGCAAGCGTACGTACTGGTTTTTCTGCTAAACGGAATGACACTACGTCAGATAAGTTGAACTTACCTAAGTTACGTAGACGTTCAGCCACCAAGAACAATACGATTGGCCAACCGACCATGAAACCCAATGAATACAGCAAGCCGTCGAAGCCTGAACTGAAAACCATTGCGGAAATACCCAAGAATGATGCTGCGGACATATAGTCACCCGCAATCGCTAAACCATTTTGGAAACCTGAGATCCCGCCACCCGCTGTGTAGAAGTCAGCAGTGTTGGTCGTTTGTTTTGCTGCCCATTTGGTGATGAGTAAAGTAAATCCGACAAAGATACCGAACATGATAATGGCATGCCAGTTTGTCGCTTGTTGTTGAGCCTCACCCAAATCTGGGCCTGCAAGTGCGAGGCTTGAAGCCAACAGTGCTGTAGCAGCGACTGCAAGCGCTTTCAATGAATTCCATTTCATTAGTGCTGTCCTTTCTCTTGCGCAATGGCTTCGACTTCACGCATTGCTTCTTCATTTAATGCGTCGAGTTTGTTATTCGAGATATACGAATAAACACCACACAAAACAAAAGACAATACAATAATGCTTAGACCCAATGGCATGCCAATCGTGGTCACCCCACCACTGACTGAAGTCATTAAAAATTCTTTGTTGTAGCCGACCAACAACATGAAACCAACGTATACAACCAACATAATAGTTGTCAGTGTCCAGCTCAGTTTACTTTTACGACTAACCATTTCCTTGAATTTGGGATTTTGTAGAATCTGTTCTACTTGTCTCTCATCCATAACCATACTCCTGTGCGTATCCAACCGTAGATACAATTTTTTAATTCGAATTATTACATTTGCTAAAGTAGCAAGCTTCTGTATTGGTTGTAATTTAGACTTTGGTCTGTAAATTTTAAACAAGCTCAGCAGCCTCTATCCCAGATGCGCTATGATGGCCGAGATGAAGGAAAAACTTTAGGTAAAATGAACAGCTGGCTCATTATCGGGGTATTGGCCCTCTATATCGTCTTACTCTTTATCTGCGCTTTTTTTGGTGAGAAACACGCCAGCCGCCTGAGCACGCGTGGGCGCATGCTATTGTTTAGTTTAACTTTAGGGGTCTACTGTTCATCTTGGACCTTTTATGGCGCAACAGGTGCAGCGGTTCGTGAAGGCATTATCTTTCTGCCGATCTACCTTGGCCCACTACTTTTCGTCGCACTGGGCTATGACATTTGGCGTCGTTTAGGCCGCGTTCGTCAACACCATGCTATTTCATCAATTGCCGATTTCGTCGCTGCACGCTATGGTAAAAGTGGACCTTTGGCCTCAATGGTGACCATCCTCGCCGTCATTGCGATTATCCCTTACCTTGCCCTACAGCTACGTGCCATTGCACTCAGTGCCTCGGTGATTTTAGAACCTACCGCAGGCAGCATCGCCTCGACCACCAACGGTGTGCTATTCCTCACTGGTATTTTGGCCATTTTAGCCATGATTTTCGGGACCAGACAGATTGCCAATACAGAACAACATGGCGGTCTGATGTTGGCGGTTGCCTTCGAGTCTTTTGTCAAACTGTTCGCTTTGCTGTGTGTCGCGCTCTTTTTCGTGTTTGCTGCACCTGAAAACATTTATCAAATCTCCAAAGATGTCGCAGAGACTTTCCATCAAGTACAACTCATTGGTGTACCCGATACATTTTGGATTCAAACCTTGTTGGCTGGACTCGCAATCATTTGCTTACCGCGACAGTTCCACGTCGCTGTGGTCGAATTACGTGATGAAAAACATATTCGTGGGGCACGGCGCTGGTTCGCAGTTTATTTAGTTTTAACTATCATTGCTATTATCCCGATTGCCAGTTGGGCACTGCATGCAACGCCAGGTTACTTAGCGATCCCCGATGTCGCGGTTTTGTCTTTACCCTTAAGTTATGGCCAAGACTGGTTAACCCTATTGGCCTTTTTAGGTGGCTTTTCTGCCTCTACAGGTATGCTGTTGGTGTCTTCAGTGGCCCTGTCGATCATGCTCAGTAATGACTTGATCATGCCTGCCTTATGGCGTACCAATTTACTGTCCCGCCACGATAAGCGCTTACCCTTGGTACTTAAATTTACCCGTCGGGTCTGTATTTTAGCCGTCATGTTATTGGGCTTTTTGTTCTTCCATTTCTTTAATGACATCGACCAACTTTCAGTCTTTGGCTTATTGGCCTTTAGTGCGGTGGCTCAGTTCTCACCTGCCCTCATAGGTGGTCTGTACTGGCGTGGCGGCAGTAAACAAGGCGTCTATGCAGGTTTATTGGCCGGTTTTGGTATGTGGGCCTACACCCTGTTATTACCCACTGTACTTCGCAGTTTGCCTGCTGAATATTCACACTTTACCGAAAGCTTTCTTAATTTCGGTCCAATGGGCATTAACTGGTTACGCCCTGAAGCCCTGCTCGGTTTTGAATCCTTTGCCGCACTTACTCATGGGGTGGTGTGGGCACTGGGTCTGAATATTATTTTATACATTTGGATTTCCCGAATTTTCCGCCCCAGCGTGGCCGAACAAATTCAAGCAGAAAGCTTTTTCTATTATGAAACCAAGCCACTGCCAACACAGAGCACGTCTACAGACATCAACTACATTCATCACGATGTTGCACGTTTAAAAGTCGGTGATTTAATCACCTTAGCCAAACGGATTACAGGCGATGGCGCAACCATGCGCGCTTTCCAACAGTTCTGTGCCCAAAACAATGTGGTGCTGAATGAAAATAGCAATGCCAACGGCATGTGGTGGCGTTTTACCGAACAATATTTAGCAGGGACCATTGGCGCTGCATCGGCGCGTACCCTGCTCACCACCGCAATGGTCAACAATGGCCTCGCTTTGGGGCAAGTAGCAAACATTCTAGACCAAGCCTCACAGTGGCAACGTTTTAATCAAAACCTGATCATGACCATGATTGACCACATGACCCAAGGGGTGAGTGTGGTCGATGAAAATATGTGTTTGGTGGCATGGAATAACCAATATTTAAAACTGTTTGATTATCCAAAAGATATTGTCTATGTCGGTTGTCCGATTTCTGATTTGATTCGGTATAACGCAGAGCGCGGCGAATGTGGCCCGGGTTCGGTCGAAGAACATGTACGGAAACGGATGCACTGGATGCAAGTCGGTAGCGCACATGAATTTGAACGGATTCGTAAAGATGGTCGTGTCATTCAAATGCGTGGTAACCCAATTGAAGGTGGTGGCTTTGTCACCACCTTTGCCGACATTACCGCCTTCCGTGAAAATGAAGCCATGCTGGAGGCACGTGTCCAAGACCGAACTCAACAGTTAGCAGATGCATTATCTGAGCAACAACTGGCACGTGAACAAGCCGACAAAGCCAATATGTCGAAAAGCCGCTTTATTGCCGCGGCCAGTCATGACTTATTGCAACCAATGCATGCCGCGCGTCTGTTCAGTACAGCTTTAGAACAAAGCGTACAAAGTGAAGAAGACCGTAAAACCTTACAACAACTTGATCGTGCCTTACACGGTGCAGAAAGTATGTTGTCTGCCCTACTGGATATTGCCCGTCTTGAAGGTGGCACCATTCAACCCAACCGTCAGGCTTATCCGCTGCATGATTTACTCAGTGACCTCGAATTGCAGTTTAAATCCATTGCAGCACAGCGCGGTATTCGTTTCAGCGTACATGATGCTCAGTTCTGGATAGATACCGACCCACAATGGATTCGCCGTATTATTCAAAACTTTGTCAGTAATGCCCTACGCTATACCGCCAAAGGCAAAGTGGTGGTGGGTGTACTCCGCTCCACGGACAAACCACGCCATATTCGAATTGGAGTGTGGGATACAGGACCCGGGATTGCAGAAGAACAACGGATTAAACTATTCCAAGAGTTTGAGCGCTGTGGTCATACCTCACCATGGGGTGAGCAAGGGCTTGGCTTGGGCTTGGCCATCGTACAGCGGATGACCAGCCTGCTCGACTACCCAGTGCATGTCTATTCAGAGTATGGCAAAGGGTCATGCTTTATGATTGAAGTACCAATCATTGCCCCACCAAAAGTCGTAGCAGCGCCTGTACAAGCGGTACCACTCAAAACCAAAGCCTATAAGATTTTGTGCTTGGACAATGACGAAACCATTTTAGAAGGGATGTCGACTTTACTCACCAAATGGGGCTATCAAGTGTTTAAGGCAACCGAGCCTGAGCAAGCTTTTGAGATGATTCAACAAGAAAACATTCAGGTCTGGTTGGTCGATCAGCACTTAAATCATGACAAAATTGGTTTGGACTTTATTTTGGCCAATCGTCAAGAAAATGTCCCGGTCGCTTTGATTACCGCAGACTCAGATCCTGAACTGCCACAACGGGTCAAAGATATGAATATCGTGCTGTTGAAAAAGCCTTTAAAACCTGCTTCTTTGCGGGCATGGTTATCGGGTTTAAAAATTTCAAATCCTGAATAAATTCACTACATTTACTCACAAAACCCAAGTCATCTGACTTGGGTTTTGTCCTGTTTAGGCCCTGTATATACGGCAAACTGACTAAAGTTTTAAGGATTTCGACCAAAGTGCTCATTTTCAGCACGTTGAAGCCCAATAATATTGACTAAAAATCACACATCCATTTTTACTATGGCAAAATACACCACTTACATTAGTGAACACTTGTATACTTAGTTACAATTTTTCAAGTATTTGTTTTATTTAAACTAAATATGTATAAAAACACAAACTACGACTTTAGTCGTATTCATCTCCACAGGGGATTGGCAGATAACTAGGACTAAGAAAAGATCAGTTTTTCTACCTATATACCCCTTCCTTCGCTGAAGAAACTGATCATCCTTCTCTTGGAGTTTTATGATGAACATTTCTAAAGCAATGCCACATGGCTCAGATCAGTCACAACAATTTTTGCGCCAGTATAGTGCCAATGCCTTTTTACCCAGTATTGACTGGGTCGAACTCTTTAAACAAAGTAGGCTCAACGAGACTCATGTTCAGGCCTTAGATACGTTGTATCACACCGCTATTCCCCTCGCATTACAAGTGTTTGAACAACTCGACTTTAATGTGTTTCGCCCCGCGGCTTACCAACCGCAAGGTTTAGGTCTCTTTGAAAAACTTCAACAACAAGAAGACCCGTTCTTGCTGGCATTGGAAGCCGAATCCAGCGGACTCAGTGAAGATGTACGCCATCAAATTTGGAGCATGCTCCTTCGCGGCGGTGCAGTTTTGGTGTTTAAAGCATGGCTCGGTAAAGTCAAAACCGATCAGGATCAACTCGACACCACCCAGTTTGACCATTTGTCGGATCTGCTCTTTATTAAAACACCACCGCAAGTCTTGGCGAATCGCTTAAGTATTGATGCGCAAGGAACACAAGACCATATTTTCCTCATGTATGACAACGAAATCTACTTAGACCGTTTCAATAGCTTGGAAACGGCGGCTTTATTTGTCGATCTTGGCGTGTATGATGCGGCCTTTTTAAGTCTGCGTGATGACCGTGTTGCCGCTTATTTGAAACAACAGGGCTATGTCTCTGAAGAGCAAATTGATGACTTACAATGTGCTTTAAATCCTTTATTTTGTACCGATGTCACCAGCAAACAAAACTGCTTGGCTTAAACTCATAACCGAAAAAAGCGCTGATGATTCAGCGCTTTTTTTAATTCAATAGATCAGCTTACATTCGTTTTTCTTCAATATTTAAAGCATTGATCGAGAGGACCGCTTGAGTTCGGTTTTGTACCCCGAGCTTACGGAAAATCGCAGTCACGTGCGCTTTAATCGTCGCTTCTGAAACATCGAGTTCATAGGCAATCTGCTTATTCAGCAAACCTTCTGCCACCATCATCAAAACACGGAACTGCTGTGGTGTTAAGGACTGAATTCGCTCAGCCAGTGCAGTTTCATCGGCAGCACGTGGGTCAAAGTTCATGTTAGCGGGTAAATTTGGCGGCAACCAAATTTCACCATCTAAGACTTCGCGAATTGCTTCGCCAATATGACTTGGATGTGCCGACTTTGGAATATAACCCATCGCACCATGCGCAATTGAACGCTGAATGATCGACGTCTCTTCATGCGCTGAAACCACGATAATCGGTAATGATGGATACTGGGCACGAACGTGTACCAATGCAGAAAAACCTGAAGCACCTGGTAAGTTTAAGTCCAATAGCACCAAATCAGGTTCAGGACCTTTTTCAAGGCGTTCATAAAACTCGTTTACTGCAGCTGTTTCATGAATTTGAGCTTGCGGTAAGCTATAACGAACAGCTTGGATTAACGCATGGCGAAACAGCGGATGGTCATCAACGATTAATATATTCATAAGCAACGAGAGATTTCGAGTGCACTAGTCTTGACTATTCTAACCATACAAGTGCCGATAAGGATATGCAAAGTCTAACTTTTTTTCACTTTATCACGCTTTAGGTAGGAAAATAGCCTCAATTCCAAGTCGATATTGAAATATAAATAACTAATCACATTTTGATATAAAATTTATCAGCACATCGAAAAAGGTTATTTAATTTAAATATATATAAAAAATACAACCATTTAATAAAAATTTTAGCAGCCTTTTTCAAGCTCAACAGATATATCTGAAAATCAGATAACTTAACGCTATTTCTTTATTTTACAGCCTTCGTTCAGATATTAGATAAATAAGTCCATTCCGAGATACAACACTTTAGGGCTTTCCTTATGTCTACTTTACTGCAAAAACCACTCAATATTGTCGCTGTGTCAGGCGGTTTAAATACCCCGTCTAAAACTGAGGCGCTAGTACAAGAAATATTAAATGAACTGGGGGAAGCAACACCAATCCATGTACATTTCATTAAATTCAGCGAAATTGGACATCTACTCGGTGGCGCGATTTACCGCAATCAACTGCCACAACGTGTGCAAGATGACTTAACTGCGGTCGAAGCTGCCGATGCTTTGATTGTTGGAACGCCAGTTTACCGTGCTTCATTTACTGGTTTATTCAAACACTTTTTCGACTTTGTTGAGCAAACGGCGCTGGTCGATGTACCAGTACTGCTTGCAGCCTCAGGCGGCAGTGAACGTCATGCATTGGTACTGGAACACCAACTACGCCCACTATTCAGTTTCTTCCAAGCACAAACTTTACCTATTGGGGTCTATGCCACAGACAAAGACTTTACCCCAGCGTATACCATCCACAGTGAATTATTACGAGATCGCATTACTCTTGCCGTAGCTCGTGCTTTACCTATTTTA
The DNA here is from genome assembly GCF_044057475.1 of Acinetobacter sp. P1332. NCBI lineage: Bacteria > Pseudomonadati > Pseudomonadota > Gammaproteobacteria > Moraxellales > Moraxellaceae > Acinetobacter > Acinetobacter sp. P1332. The sequence continues at coordinate 186,269 of NZ_CP171157.1, read as the reverse complement.
GAATGGGCACCTGCCAAAGGTCAGCGTGCAGAAGTGGTGAAAGAAAAAACCCAACTCGCGAATCAGAACTTGGGCATCAACACGCAAATCGAACAAGATGATGTGCTGCCTTCAGCCGCAGTTCCGAATTTAGATGCAGCCGAGTCTCGCTTGCATCAGAAAAAAGCCAAACCACAGGTCGCTTAACGCAAAAAGCATTGAGAGGGTTTTCACATGTCACAACAGAATAAAAATATTACGTTTGCTTATTGGGTTCCCAATGTCAGCGGTGGCTTAGTGGTAAGTAATATTGAGCAGCGCACAGACTGGAGTTATGACTATAACGTCCGTTTAGCGCAGGCTGCGGAAAAAAATGGCTTTGACTATGCTCTAACTCAGATTCGTTTTACTGCGGGTTATAACGCAGAAAACCAACATGAGTCGGTCAGTTTTAGTCACGGTATCTTAGCCAAAACCAGCAAACTCAAAGTCATAGCCGCCATTTTACCTGGCCCGTGGAAACCCGTGCTTGCCGCAAAACAGCTTGCAACCATCGACCACTTAACCCAAGGACGTATTGCAATTAATGTGGTTAGTGGTTGGTTTCGCGGCGAATTTGATGCCATTGGTGAAGCATGGCCTGAACATGACCAACGCTATGCTCGCTCGGAAGAGTTTATTCGTGCATTAAAAGGCGTTTGGACCCAAGACAACTATAGTTTCGATGGAAAGTACTATCAGTTCAAAGACTACACCTTGTCACCCAAACCTGTGCAAAAGCCGCATATTGAAATTTTCCAAGGCGGCAGCTCTCGTGCTGCACGGGATATGGCTGCACGAGTTTCAGACTGGTATTTTACCAATGGCAATACACCGGATGAACTCAAAAAACAGATTGATGATATTCGTGCAAAAGCCCAACAGAATGGCCATCAGGTCAAAATTGGGGTGAATGCTTTCATTATTGCGCGAGATACCGAGGAAGAAGCGAAAACGGTTCTGCAAGAAATTATTGATAAAGCCAATATTCAAGCGGTACATGCCTTTGGCGATGCCACCCGTGAAGCGGGTGCTGCCACACTGGAAGGTGAAGGCAACTGGGCCAAATCGACCTTTGAAGATTTAGTTCAATACAATGATGGCTTTAAAACCAATTTGATTGGTACACCACGCCAAATTGCGGAAAGTATTGTGGAATTAAAAGCCGTTGGGGTGGATTTAATCCTTTCAGGTTTTTTACATTTTATCGAAGAGGTTGAATACTTCGGTGCCAAAGTGTTGCCATTGGTTCGTGAGTTGGAAGCTCAACAGCAATCCGTTGAGACTGCCAAATCTGCTTAGCTCGGTAAGCAGCAGACACGAACTAAAAAATAATAATCATAAGTGACTCTATTCTTCCCTCAAGGCTCGGCTTGAGGGTTTTTTTATTGGTGTATAATCCTCACAAAGTAAAAAATAACCACTTTATATGAACAACAGCCAACCCTCTAAATTCATTAATCTCTCTTTGGCCTTTTTATGGGGCTATCAAGGTCTAATTCCTAAAATCTTCTTTATCAATCCCGATGAGATTACCATTTGGCAAACTTTTGGACTTTCCTATGCGCAGGCCCAACTGGCAGGTCAGGGCTCAGGTGTGCTTGAGTGTGTTTTTGCTTTATTGTTCCTATTTAGCTCCAGTAAATATCTGCATTACCTCAGTATCTTTAGCTTAGTGTTTTTATTCACACTGGTCGCTTTTCTAATACCAGACAGTCTCATTCGTGCTTTTAATCCTGTGGTCATGAACCTTGCAATGATCAGTCTATCCATTTGTTATTGCATGCTTCGCAATCAGGAAACGGCTTCCTTTAGTGCACAAAGTAAAGGATCCATATGAATTCAAAATCAGGTTGCATCGTCATTACAGGCAGTTCTAAAGGTATCGGCTTGGGTTTAGCTCAAGCCTTCTTGGAACAACAACAAGCTGTCGTGATTTCTGGGCGAAACAGCACAGATTTGCACAGCGCCCTGCAACAGCTACGGCATCGCTTTCCCGCTGCGCTGATTCATGCTGTCACTTGTGATGTCACGCAAATCCATGAAGTACAAACGCTTTGGGATGAAGCCATTCAACAATTTGGTGCTGTTCAGATTTGGATTAATAATGCAGGCAGTTGTACAGCGACACTAGACTTTAAAGATCTCACAGCAGCAGACATACAAACTGTAGTTCAAACCAATATTCTAGGCAGTATGTTCGGCTCACAAGTGGCCTTAAATGGCATGCTAGCAAAAGGCTATGGTCAAATTTTCAATATGGAAGGTTGGGGTACTCGAGGCGAATGGAGTGCAGGCATGACCGCCTATGCCACCACCAAACGTGCCGTAGGTTACTTTAGTCAAGCCCTGTTTAAAGAAACCAAACAGACCCACATTCAAGTCGGAACGCTCAGTCCCGGAATGGTAGCAACCGACCTACTGATGTCCTCATGGCAAAATGGCCATGTTCAGCACTGGAACAAAATGAAACGGCTTTTTTTGTTTATTATCGATCCTCCCGAAGTGGTCTGTCGCTATTTGGCTCAACGCATTTTAGAGAATAAGCGTCGCCATAGTCGCATCGTATGGATGACGCCATTACGTCTGTTGCTCCGATTTTTGCGGCCCTATTATTGGCGGCGGAATCCCATCAAAGATACAGCTTTAGCGCATCTCATTTCAAAATAATGCCACATCAAGTGATAGATCATTTACATTAAACATAAACCCCGAATTAGGAAGACTTTTGATGTACACAGGTATCGTACAAGGCTTAGAAAAAATTCTAGATGTCCGTCAAGGCGACGGTTTTAGCACCCTTGTGATTTCAAATACACACAACTTTTTTCACGATGTCTTCATCGGTGCAAGTGTAGCCATTAACGGCACCTGCTTAACTGCAACGCACATCGATCTGACCGCCAATCAAGTCCATTTTGATGTCTCAGATTTGACTCGACGCCTGACCACTTTAGGCACTTTACAGACAGGGGATGAGGTAAATATCGAACGTTCAGCCAAAATTGGAATGGAAAATGGGGGGCATAACTTGTATGGACATATCGAAGGAACGGCTACAGTAAAGCAACTGAGCCGTCACGGCGAGACTCTGCATGTGGATCTTCAGATTCCAGAAGGCAATATCAAATACTTTTTCTTAAAAGGCTTTATTGGTCTAAATGGTTGTAGCCTCACCGTCAACCGTGTTGATCGTAACAGCCATGAAATTTCAGTTGATTTGATTCCTGAAACCTTGCGTCTAACCACGTGGGCATCGGTACAAGTCGGTGATGCGGTCAATTATGAAATTGATCAGATGACACGGACGATGGTGGATACCTTAGAAAGCATCCATCAGCGTTAGAACTATTTAATTTCTAAACGTCTCGTACTTACAAATTTGTATACAGCAACCCGACGTATTCCATCAATATGTCAAAATAAAAATACCGTCTGCTTAAGACGGTATTTTTTAGGTTGATTTTATCCGTTTGGATATACTTCTTTAATCAACACTTCGACCACTTGCGGTTCAGCCAGCGTCGATGTATCGCCCAAACTATCTAACTCGTTCGCCGCAATTTTTCTTAAAATACGGCGCATAATTTTACCTGAACGTGTTTTCGGTAAAGATGGTGCCCAATGTAAGGCATCTGGTGTCGCCACAGGACCGAGTACCTTTCTTACCCACTGAATCAGCTCTGCACGGAGTTCTTCCGTTTGCGCTGTGCCCGCTTGTAAAGTAACAAAAGAACAAATTCCCTGCCCTTTGATTTCATGTGGCATTCCTACTACTGCAGCCTCAGCAACCGCCTCATGTGCCACCAAAGCACTTTCCACTTCAGCCGTGCCTAAGCGGTGCCCTGACACATTCAGTACATCATCCACCCGACCTGTGATCCAGTAATAACCATCTTTATCACGGCGTGCACCATCCCCCGTGAAATATGTTCCCGGATAAGTTGCAAAATACGCTTCGATAAACCGCTCAGGATCCCCCCAAATGGTTCGCATTTGTCCCGGCCATGAATCCTTAATCACCAGATTGCCTTCAGCCTCTCCTTCCAACTCATTGCCTTCAGCATCGACCAAAGCGGGTTGAATCCCAAATAAAGGACGCGTTGCAGATCCGGGTTTAAGTGGTGTCGCACCCGGAAGTGGAGAAATCAAAATCCCGCCTGTTTCGGTTTGCCACCAAGTATCCACCACTGGGCAACGGCTTTCTCCCACCACCGTGTAGTACCAATTCCATGCTTCAGGGTTGATCGGCTCTCCGACGGAACCAATTAAACGCAAACTGCTACGATCACTCTCACGGACAAAGGCATCCCCTTCACGCATCATGGCGCGGATCGCTGTCGGGGCAGTGTATAAAATCGTCACATTGTGTTTGTCGACAATATGTCCTGTACGTGCCCAACTTGGATACTGTGGAATCCCCTCAAACATCACTGTTGTGGTCCCATTCGACAAGGGGCCATACAGCACATAAGAATGTCCCGTAATCCAGCCTACATCGGCGGTACACCAAAACACATCATCTTGTTTTAAGTCAAACACTTCACGGAAGGTACTATTCACATAAGTTAAATAGCCCCCTGTGGTATGCAGCACCCCTTTGGGCTTACCGGTTGAACCTGAGGTATATAAAATAAATAGGGGATCTTCTGCATTCATCGCTTCAGGTGGACAAATCTCGTTGACGGTCATGATTTCCATGTGATACCACAAATCACGCCCTTCTTTCAGCGTGATTGGATTGCCTGTACGGTGCACCACAATCACGTTCTGTACTGAGTCTGTCCCGGGTAGATTCAATGCTGCGTCTACATTTTCTTTCAGCGGAATCGGTTTCCCCCCGCGCATTCCAGAGTCTGCGGTAATCACAATTTTAGCTTGGCTGTCATCAATTCGGCTCGCCAATGAGTCAGGCGAAAAGCCACCAAACACCACACAATGCACGGCACCGATTCGGGCACAGGCCAACATCGAAATGGCCGCTTCTGAAATCATTGGCATATACAGCACCACACGATCACCCTTCACCACGCCATGCTTTTTCAAAACATTGGCAAAACGACACACTTCGTCATACAGTTCAGCAAAGGAAATGATTTTATGGCGCGACGGATGGTCACCTTCCCAAATAATGGCAGGTTTATACGGATGCTCTTTTAAATGTCGATCAAGACAGTTGGCGCTTAAGTTCAGTTGACCATCTGCAAACCATTCAATTTTAAAATTGTCTTTATCATAACTGGTGTTTTTAACTTGGCTAAAAGGCTTGATCCAATCTAGCTTCAACGCTTGTTCAGCCCAATACTCGTCAGGTTGTTCTATCGATTTTTGATAGCGTTCAAAATATTCTTGTTCATTGGTGCGCGCAGTTTTTTCAAATTCTGCAGGTACAGGATAGACTTCTTTCATATCATACTTCCTTATATTCTGACTCTCATCTCGAGAGTTCATGCCACAGTTATTGGTTTATTATTGGACTGCATAACCACAGTATGACGATTGTTTTTTAAACAGATCAACACGGCTTTGGTCGTATATTATTTCTACAATTTAAAACACATTTTATAGTGATCTTTCAATGAGATCCTGTGTTTAATCCGTAACATGAACAACGTCGAACTCCGTAAAGTCGCTCCAGCTAGGCTTTTTAAGTATATTGTTACACTTCAGGCTGTGCTATTTCATACATAGGAGCATTGCTCAGCACCTTGATTCAAAAAATCAAGCATTTAAAAAACAGACAGATAGATTTTTATCCGTTAATCAATCACTCAGAATGCGATAATTTCATACGCTTTTCTCTATTAAATACACACAATTTTCAGGCAAAATATGCCAAATTTTCAGCGATTGGAGCACCAGTGTCAGAACAAACCCATACCTTGAGCGAGGTTGCTCAAGGTACGTCAGAGATGCTACATGACGCGACAGCGAAAACCACCCAAAGTGTAATTGCACATACGGCAAAATATAATGATGCCTATTCCACCATCGACAAATTTGTCGATAGTTTTTGGGAGCGTATGCCTTATTTTTGTATTGCGCTGATTACCTTCATCATTTTTTATTTTCTCTCCAAACTGTTTAAACTTTTTGTTCGTAAAGCACTGTCTGATCGATCTTATACCAAGCAAAACCTTGTCCTTGTCCTGAACCGTGTCGGGAGTTCGGCCATCGTCTTTATTGGCTTCCTGATTGCCATGGTGATTGCGATTCCAGGTTTCACACCCGGACAACTGATGAGTGCTTTGGGGATTGGCTCGGTTGCGATTGGTTTTGCATTTAAAGACATCTTCCAAAACCTACTTTCAGGAATCCTGATTTTGCTGGGTGAACCATTTAAGATTGGCGATGACATTATTGTCTCGGGTATGGAAGGCAACGTTGAAGATATTCAAATTCGTGCCACTTACTTACGTGCGCCAGATGGTCGCCGTATCGTGATTCCCAATGCGACTGTGTATACCAGTGCGGTCACAGTTAATACCGCCTATCCACGTCGTCGCTGTGAATTCTTGGTTGGTATTGGTTATGAAGATGACATCAAAAAAGCCAAAGATATTATTTTAGGCATTTTAGACCGAGATACGACCATTTTAAGTCAGCCGGGTTTTAGTGTGAACGTCGCTGCACTTGCAGATTTTTCGGTGAATCTCAAAGTCCAATGGTGGGTCAACACCACAGAAACTACGGTATCTGGCTCGATCAGTTCGGTACAAGAATATGTGGTTCAGGCCTTTGCTGAACAAGGAATTTCTATTCCATACCCAGTCCAAGAGGTTCGCGTCGCAAAAAATGAAAGCTACCCGACAGAAGCCTCAGCCGCTAAATAAGCGTCCTAAAACATAAGGGATCACGGTTTCAGTACGAATAATACGGCTGCCTAAGCTCATCGCTTGGCAGCCGTTTTTTACAAGCAGATCAATTTCATAGGGAATAAATCCGCCTTCCGGCCCGATCACAATCGTACAGGAATGTTGAATCGCAAAAGGCATTTTGGCATCGCTATAGGGATGTGCCACATAGGCAGGACAATTAGCTGAAATCAGGCTAGGTAAAATGTCTTCCACAAAAGGCTTAAAGCGTTTATAAATTTCAACTTTCGGTGCAATCGTATCGCCTGCCTGCTCTAACCCCAAAGTCACATATTGATCCAACTGTTGTAAAAATGGGGTTTGCCAATAACTTTTATCGACCCGATAGCTGTGCAGCAAAATGATTTTTTCAACCCCTAAAGTCACCGCGTCCATGACCAAACGACGCAGAACTTTAGGGCGTGGCATCGCGACAATTAAAGTCACGGGCAGTTTGGCTGGTACAGGTTCTTCATATAAGGGTTTTAAGCGCACAGCTGTTTCAGAAACATCAACCACTTGCGTAAGATGACGCTTTCCGTTTTGTATCCCGACTTTTAACGTATCACCGGCTTTCAGCTCTAAATGACGATGTAAATGTTCAAGCTGACGCTTAGCACTAATAGACCAAACTTCAGATTCAGTTTGGCGCGGATCTAAGAGAACGATATTCATAATAAATAGAAAAAATCCAAACAGTGAAGGCCTCATCAGCACATGTCATCGGCTTTGTTGCATAAATATGTAAGCATCTGATTTAAATAGATTTAATTTTGGATCAAAAAATAATCAAAACTTTTAAAATCATATAGTTATGAAATCTTTGTGCAACAAAGCCCAGTATTTGTAGTAATGACAGACTCAGTCAAATTTTATAAATAAGCATCAATCACTTGAATATGTTTGGCTAGAGAGCCCGTATTCAATTGCATAATCTTTTGTGCCGCTTGATTCAGTGTATTGGCCTGCTCAGTATCCTCTAACAGTGTCATCAACACCGCAGCAGCTGGTTCAGCATCCTCAACAACTTTCACTGCATCGGCCTGTACAAATTCATCGACAATGGTTTGGAAATTAAAATAGTTTTTGCCCAAAACCGTCGGCACATTTAACGCAATCGGCTCTAAAATATTATGCCCGCCACCCGGTTCATTCAGCGAGCCGCCGACATAACACGCCTGACTCAAGGCGTACCATAACCACATCTCTCCCATACTATCGGCTAAATACACCTGTGTGTCGAGTTGAATCACTTCGGCCAAACTACGACGCTGCATATTGAGTTGCAGTTTTTGTACCTGCACAGCCACTTCATCAAAACGCTCTGGATGACGCGGGATAACAATACATAACAGTTCAGGATGTTCTGCAAAATAAGGTTTCAGTGCAGTCAATAATTGCTGTTCTTCTGGTGCATGGGTACTGGCAAGGGTAATAATTTTGCGATGTGCCAATTGCCATGTCTGTTGCAACTGCACGGCTTGCTCTACAAAATCTTCTGGGGCACGAATATCAAATTTAATATTACCCACCACTCTTGTACGCTCGCTAGGCATCCCCAATGCAATAAAACGCTGCTGTGTGGCAAGGTCTTGCGCCAAAAGTTGCTGTAAATTTTGCAGCATGCCACGTGTCAATCCTTTAACTTTGGCATAGCCTTTGGCGGATTTTTCCGAAAGCCGTGCATTAATTAACAAACACGGGACTTGAAAATGCTGCGCCTGATCAATCAAATTTGGCCACAATTCTGTTTCAACCAAAGCCAACAGCTTAGGCTGATACAATGAAAAAAACTGACGAACTAAAGGCTTTTGATCTGCAGGTAAATATACTGCTTGGAACAGGTCTAAATAAGGTGCTTTTAAAAATAGGGATTTGGCCCGTGCCTGTCCCGTTTTGGTGGTATTGGTCACCAAGACTGGATGACCGGCTTTTAAATAATGTTCGATGAGAGGCTGCGCTGCATTGGTTTCACCCACCGACACCACATGGAACCAAATCGCTTGGCGATTTTTAACCGGTTGAAAGGGCCCGAAACGTTCGAGACATTCTTGTTGAAATTGTTCTGTACTCTCTGCACGTTTTTTTATTTTAGACTTATAAAGCGGTTTGATCAGCGCAAGTGCTGCGTTATACCAAAAAGGAGTAGCCAAATACGTGCTCCAAAAATCAATGCAAAAATAAAACAGCGCAACTCATTTTATCCCATGAATTACGCTGTTATCTTGTCGCGAATTGAACGGAAAAGCAATTTAAACCGCAGCAGTTTCCATTTCAGCTAAAGTCGGATAGTCCACATAGCCTTCAGCGACACCCGTTCCAATCATATTTTCCAGTTTCAGTTCATTCAGTGGTGCATCTTGCATTAAACGCTCATACAAGTCTGGATTGGCAATATACGCCCTACCAAAAGCCACTGCATCAGCCTTGCCTGATGCCAACAGCTCAATCGCATCTTCACGACTTAGTTGCATATTCGCAATATAAGGCACTCCACCTGAACGCTCTTTCATATATTCAGAAATACTGTCTTCAGCCAGATATTCACGGGTAAAGAAGAAGGCAATCTTGCGCTTACCCAGCTGCTCCATGGCATAGCCAAATGTTTCACGTGGATCATTGTCGCCCATGTCATGGTCATCACAACGCGGCGCTAAATGCACACCTACACGATCTGCGCCCCATACTTCAATCAGTGCATCAGTTGCTTCTAGCAGGAACCGTGTACGATTTTCCACTGAACCGCCGTATTCATCTTCACGCTGATTGGTTTTGCTTTGCAAGAACTGGTCAATCAGATAACCATTGGCAGCATGTAATTCCACACCATCAAAACCGGCTTCTTTAGCACGAATCGCGGCTTGCTTATATTGCTCGGTAATCGCGTGAATTTCAGAAACCTCCAAAGGACGTGGCAATACATAAGGACGTTTTGGACGTAGTAAGCTGACATGACCCGCCTGTTGTACTGCACTTGCAGAGACTGGTGTTTCACCATTTAACAGATCCGGATGCGATACACGACCAACATGCCAAAGCTGGGCAATAATCAGACCGCCCTTCTCATGAACCGCTTGAGTGACCTTTTTCCAGCCTTCAACCTGAGCATCGGTAAACAATCCTGGAGTATTCAAATAGCCATTGGCTTCTTCAGAAATCACTGTAGCTTCAGAAATGATCAGGCCAGCACTTGCACGTTGCGCATAGTAATCAACCATCATTGGGGTTGGAACGCGATCAGCAGTTGCGCGGTTACGGGTCAGCGGCGCCATGATGACACGGTTTTTAAGCTCTAACGCACCGAGCGTTAAAGGAGAATTTAATTCAGCCATCGTTACTCCCACCTGTTAAAGGTGTTGTTGTAGGTGTTCGAAAAATTGCTGAATCAACGCTTCATTACGAGAAAAATAAGACCATTGTCCATATTTTTCCACTTGAATTAAACCGGCCTGCTGTAAAACGGACAAATGGTTCGACATCGTCGATTGCGATACATTTCCCAACCGTTCGATATGACCTGCACATACGCCGCGTCTAAAGTCACCACATTCGTCACTCGATAAAAATTGTTCCGGTTTTTTTAACCATTCCAAAATTTGGCGACGCGTTGGATTAGCCAAGGCTTTAAAAATTAAATCTATATCCATACTCAAGACACGTTTAATGGGCAACAAAGCGTTGTCAGCTTGTTTTACTTAATATATCGCATTTTTTCGATTTTAATATCGATTTTTTTAGATATATTGTAAAATAATTGATAACACTTTGCTTTCATTCATCATTTAAATTACAAACCTTGTTTTAAGCTTGCTTCAATAAACTTATCAAGGTCACCATCTAGTACTGCACCAGTGTTGGAGTTTTCAACACCCGTACGTAAGTCTTTAATACGCGAGTCATCCAACACATAAGAACGAATCTGACTGCCCCAACCAATATCCGACTTCGAGTCTTCAAGTGCTTGAGCCGCTTCGTTACGTTTGCTCATTTCCAATTCATACAACTTCGCACGTAACTGTTTCCAAGCATGGTCACGGTTGGCATGTTGTGAACGTTGGTTCTGACACGCCACCACAATCCCTGTTGGCGCGTGGGTTAAACGTACCGCAGAGTCTGTTTTGTTAATGTGCTGACCACCTGCACCCGAAGCACGGTAAGTATCGGTACGCACGTCAGATGGGTTGATATCAATTTCAATGTTGTCATCGACTTCTGGCGAGACAAACACAGCAGAGAATGAGGTATGACGGCGGTTACCCGAGTCAAATGGCGATTTACGTACTAAGCGATGCACGCCCGATTCCGTACGTAACCAACCATAGGCATATTCACCTTCCACACGAATGGTTGCCGACTTAATCCCAGCCACATCTCCGTCGGATTCTTCCATCAATTCAGCTTTAAAACCATGACGTTCAATCCAGCGCATATACATACGCAGTAGCATTGAAGCCCAGTCTTGTGCTTCTGTCCCACCTGAACCGGCTTGAATTTCCACATAACATGGATTTGGGTCCATTGGGTTACTGAACATACGGCGGAATTCAAGCTTCGCCAACTCTTCTTCTGCAGAGGTCAATTCAGCCTGCACATCAGCCAACAGACTCTCATCATCAGCTTCGACTGCCAAATCAAGCATCGCTTGCGCATCTTCAAGCTGCGTTGCCAAACCATCTAACACATTTAAGACGTTTTCAAGTTCGCCTTTTTCTTTTGCCATGGCTTGTGCACGGCTTTGATCATTCCAAATCGCTGGGTCTTCTAATTCACGGAGAACCTCTTCTAAACGCTCTTTTTTCAGATCGTAGTCAAAGATACCCCCGTAATGTGAGACCACGGTCGTTTAAGTCTTTTAATTGGTTTAGATACGGATTAATTTCCACGTGAATTACTCTCAATCAATATAAAGCGAAAAATAGCCGCTGATTATATCACAGTCGACGGCTAGGATTATTCATCTCAAATTCGACAAAATTACACCCTTCTTTCTAGAGCTTAAAACTATTTAACCTCCAAAAAAGCATTCTCTTGAACCGCAATCAAGCTGCATATAAATACGAACCATCTCATAAAATACATACCTGAGAAGTGTTCTAAACATACAAACGGAATAAACATTTTGAGTTAAAATCGTTTGTAATAACATCAATAATTAGGAAATCCACAGAATCTACACAATTTTAATAAAACAAAACATTTAATTATTTCATTCTTATTTCAATAACTTAAATAAAAAATATTACATAAGTTTACGCTTGCAACAAAGCGGTAACTTTCCTTTGGTTGACGCTTTTTTATTTTGCCCTAGACTGAACTTGTAACAAAAAATTAATGAAATACAGTTCCACTTACGAGGGGTACATACCATGAAAAAATTAGCAATTGCTTCAGCATTACTTTCCGCTCTAGCGATCACAGGTACTGCACATGCATACCAAGCAGAAGTGGGTGCTTCAGCTGGCCTAATTGATCCAGACAACGGTAGTTCAAGCGGCTCTTTTGGCGTAGATGGCACATACTATTTCAACCCAGTTCAAACACGTAATGCGCCACTTGCAGAAGCAGCATTCTTAGACCGTGCAAGTAACGTTAACGCAAAATACCAATACGACGAAGTCGGTGATGATGAGCGTCATCGTTACGGCGTAGGTGCTGAAGTTTACATTCCTAACTCAGATTTCTATGTGAGTGGTAATGTTGGTCGCGACGATATGAAATTTGACCGTGGTGGCGATTTTGATGAGACCGTTTATGGCGCAGAAGTCGGTTATTTACCCGCACCAGGTTTATTAATTGCTGCGGGTCTAAAAGGCTATGACAACGATTATGACGACGGTGTCGATCCTACTCTTCGCGCTAAATATGTCACTTCTTTAAGCAATGGTAAAGACATTAACTTAGAAGCAGGCGCAGGTTTTGGTGATTTAGACGAATATAATCTTGCAGCAGATTACTTCATCGATAAAACCTTAAGTCTAGGTGTAGACTACTACAGTAAAGATCGTGACTACGGTGATACTAACGAATTTGGTATCAATGCACGTAAATTCTTTACCCCACAAGTCAGCCTTGAAGGCCGTGTTGGCTTTGGTGAAGTTGGCAACAACGACTACAACAAATTCGGTGTAGCTGCGAAATACCGTTTCTAAGACCATTCAATAAAACCTTACATGCAAAAAGCCCATTTTCGAATGGGCTTTTTGCCCTCTGATAAAGCATTGCTATAAATAAAGATTGACTCCCTGCTACTTTTTCGTACACTTCGTTACAACTGTCATAGAACAGTCATATTTTTATAACAAAGAGAGAACCTCTAAAATGCTTAAACAACTTGCACTTACTACCGCACTTATTGCGAGCTTCGGGACTGCACATGCTTACCAAGCAGAAATCAATGCAAACTACGAAAATACAAGCTTTGATGGTGACAGTGAAGACCTTGATACTTTTGGCATCAGTGGCAAGTACTACTTAAATGGAGTGAACACTAAAAATTCGCCACTTGCAGAGGCTGCTTTTTTAAGCAAAGCAAGCAACATTGGTCTTGGTTATGCGAACTCAAGTATTGATGAAGACGGCGCCGATTTAGAAATTGACACAGTCGGTTTAAATGGTGAATTTTTTATCCCAAACTCTCAATTTTATGTTTCTGGTAGCCTCAACCGCTCTGAAGTAACGGTTGAAAGTGAATTTGGTAAAGCATCAGATGATAATGTGGGTTATGCATTAGAAGCAGGTTACCTGCCTGTCGATGGGCTACTCATTGCGGCTGGTGTAGCCAAAGAAAATCTTGATCCAATGTATGTTTCAAAAAATGGCTTCATTGATACATTCTCAAATATCTCCGCAGTAGCAGACGATACAGCTGTGACCTTACGCGCTAAATATGTGACTCAAATTGGTAACTATTTTACCAATTTTGAAGGTGCAACATACTTTGGCGATGAAACTGCTTACCGCTTAGGTACCGATTTATATATCGATCCAACCTTAAGTGTTGGTGTTTCATTTATGGATACAACATTCGATGACTTTGACACTGTTTGGGCTGTTCGCGCGCAAAAATTCTTTACGCCTGCTATTGCTGTTGGCTTGAACTACACAACAACGGAAGATGCTGATTCATACGGTATCAATGGTACATTCCGCTTCTAATTGCAACTAAAATCTATTAAAAAAACCGCTCTATAGAGCGGTTTTTTTAATGTTGCTCTAAATGCAAAATGCGAAGTTGGACGCTGACATTGCCACGAAATTCATTTTTATCCAGCTCATAGACCAAACGAATTTGATGGTTCATCTCATTGAACTGGTATTTGTCCGCCGCATTAAAAGCAATGGCATCCACGACCTGTCCATTGTCTAAAGCAACACGTAATTTTAAATGCACTTCTTTCAGCCAGCGAAAATCTAAAATTTGAAAATTTCCTTCAAAAATAGGCGCTGGAAACTTTTGCCCCCATGGACTAATTTGCTGTAGAAGATCGACCGTTTCAACCTGAATATTTTCTGCTGCTAACTCACCATCGGTCCATAAAGTCGCCGTAAATAAACCTTCATCCTGAGCTGCCATCAGTGCTTCAAAGGCCTGCTTAAACTCTTCAAAATGGACTTTTTGAATGGTTAAACCCGCTGCCGCAGCATGCCCACCAAAGTGGCTGACCAAATGTGGATTTTGCTCAGCAACACACTCAATGGCATCGCGAATATGGATTCCTTCAATCGAGCGGGCAGAACCTTTGATATGTATCCCATCTTCATCTGCGGCAAATACAATACTTGGCCTGTGAAACTGTTCTTTTAAACGCCCTGCAACAATGCCAATCACCCCTTGATGCCAATGCGGCTCGAACATAATTAAAGCCGCAGGTAAGACCGTATCATCCAGTTGAATTTGATCCAAGGCTATTAAGGCCTCTTGTTTCATCGTGGTTTCAACTTGACGACGTTCCACATTCAACTGATTCAGTTGTTCTGCCAATGGATAGGCAGAGGCAAAGTCCTGTGCCAATAGACATTCAATCCCGATATCCATGGTTTCCATACGACCTGCCGCATTAATACGTGGTCCCAGTACAAACCCCAAATCTTGCGCTTTTAAACTTGCAGCCTCTCGCCCCGCAATCTCCAGTAGAGCACTAATGCCGGGACGACATAAATGTTGTTGAATGCGCTTCAGGCCAACATCGACCAAGATGCGATTGTTATAGTCAAGACTCGCAACATCGGCATAGGTGCCTAAGGCCACCAAATCCAAATACTGACTCATGAGTGCCGAGGACTTATGCAGTTTTTTACGATAGGTCGATAAGTTGGCCAAGACATAAAAGGCCACGCCCACCCCAGCTAAGGCTTTACTTGGAAAATCACACCCCAACTGGTTCGGATTCACTACCGCTTGGGCACTGGGAGTCGGTTTGGTGGTCAAATGGTGATCGGTAATAATCACCTGCATACCATGATCTTGCGCTTGTTTCACGCCGTCATGACTGGAAATACCATTATCAACGGTAATCAATAAATCAGGTGTAAAGCTGGTAAATGCTAAATCCGCAATCGCAGGCGTTAAGCCATAACCATATTTAAAGCGATCTGGAACCAGATACTCTACCTGCGCCCCCATTTTTCGCAAAGCCAAGATCATTAAAGCGGTGCTAGTTGCACCATCTGCATCATAATCACCCACAATCACGATTTTGTGTTGCTGATCAATTGCAGCATCCATCAACTGAATCGCTTCATTTAAGCCTTTCAGACTAGGGGCCAGTAAATGCTTGAGCTTTAACTCCAGCTCCTGCGTTGACGCCACCCCACGACGGGCTAAAATTTCTGCAATAAACGCAGGAATGTCCTGAAATAATTCAGGACGGGTAATGAAGGGTCTTTGCTTAATTTGAATGGCTGACATTTATGGCATCAAACGCTTCAGCATCCAGACATCTTGCTGTTTTTCATAACTTAAACGGTCATGTAAACGGTTCGGACGCCCTTGCCAAAACTCATAATAGTCAGGCTCAAGGCGGTAACCACCCCAAAAGACAGGTTTATTCAGTTCTGATTTACCTTCAACTTGGCTTTGCAATTGCTCAAAACGTTGTTGCAATACCTCACGGCTTTCAATCACACCACTTTGTGGTGTACTGATATGTGCTGCAATTTGACTATCTCGTGGACGCTTATGATAGTAGTCCGTCGATTCTGCTTCAGAAATTTTGACCACTTTACCGCCAATGCGAATCTGACGTTCCTGCTCTTGCCAATAAAACAATAACTCTGCATATGGGTTTTCTGCCAGATCCTTGCCTTTTTGACTGTCATAATTGGTATAAAAATCATACCCTGCTTCAGTTGCACCGCGCAGCAATACCGTTCGTACATGCGGCCGACCCTGCACACTTGCTGTCGCCAATGACATAGCATAAGGTTCGTGCAGTTGTGCTTCTAAAGCATGATTAAACCAAATCAAGAACTGAGCATGTGGATGGGTTTCTACTCGATCTTCATGCAGCTCGCCTTTTTGATAACTTAAACGAAGCTCACTGAGATCTTTAATTAAATCACTCATTTCTTCACTCCCTATTAAGCTGCATTCGCACGTACAGCATCAGCTAATGTATGGGCTAAAGTGCTGACTTCATCGAGGTCATCCCCTTCCACCATGACACGAATCACAGGCTCAGTACCTGATTTACGAATCAACAAACGACCACGACCTTTGAGTTGTTGCTCGGCTTTATCAAATTCAGCCACCAAAGCAGGCACCGCATAAGGGTCAAACATCGCCTCTAAACGTACATTCACCAGCACATTCGGTAGAAGCTTAAAGTCAGCAACCAATTCATGCAGTGCTTTCTTCTGCTCGACCATCACGGTAAGGACTTGTAGAGCCGCAATAATGGCATCACCAGTGGTACTTTTATCCAAGGTTAAGATATGCCCTGATGGCTCACCGCCAATCACCCAGCCTTTTTCTTCTAGACCTTGTAATACATAGCGATCACCCACTTTGGCACGTAATAACCCTACACCGGCTTTTTCCAAAGCCAGCTCTAAAGCCATATTTGACATTAAGGTACCCACTATTCCAGCAGGTTTTTTAGCGCTCTGTGTCGCCAAGATATATAAAATATGGTCGCCATCAATTAGCTTGCCATCTTTATCCACCAAAATAACACGGTCTGCATCCCCATCAAAAGCGATGCCCAAATCTGCACCACTTTCAACTACAGCTTGTTGCAAACTTTCAGGGTGTGTTGAACCACATTGCTCATTGATATTTACACCGTTAGGCTCATTATGAATGGCAATGACCTTGGCGCCGAGCTCACGAAAGACCGATGGACCCACGTTATATGCAGCACCATTGGCACAATCCACCACAATGGTTAAATCATTCAAGTCTAAATGGTATGGAAATGTGGATTTACAAAACTCGATGTAACGCCCATTGGCATCTTTTACGCGGACACTTTTACCCAAGTTTGCCGTGTCTTCAATCACTAATTCTTTTTCAAGTTCTTGATTAATTTCTTCTTGAATAGCATCTGGTAGTTTCTTACCTTCACTGGAAAAGAACTTGATCCCATTATCAAAATAAGGATTATGTGATGCTGAAATCACAATGCCCAAACTTGCATGTAAAGCACGGGTCAAATGAGCAATCGCTGGGGTTGGCAATGGGCCTAGTAAATGTACATACACCCCTGCTGCGTTTAAACCCGCTTGTAATGCTGACTCTAAAATATAACCCGATAAACGTGTGTCTTTACCGAGTACCACCAATGGTTTTGATTTTTTACTGTGGCGTTTTAAAACTTTCCCTGCGGCAAAGCCTAACTTAAGGGCAAATTCAGGGGTAATAGGGAGGACGCCAAACTTACCGCGAATACCATCGGTACCAAAATAACTCATATTTTACTCACTTCTTAATGGTGATCTAAATCATCACTTTTTACTGACATCACTTTACACCAAAACGAAAAAGCCGTCATAAAAATGACGGCTTTTACTTTGAACAATTGGTATAGCTGAATTAGCCCACGCGATAGTTCGGCGCTTCTTTGGTAATCGTTACGTCATGAACATGTGACTCAGACATACCTGCCGAAGTAATTTTCACAAACTTCGCATTTTGACGAAGATCTTCAATCACAGATGAACCCGTATAACCCATAGAAGAACGTAAACCGCCCATCATTTGGTGCACAATGTTGCCCATTGGTCCTTTGTATGGCACACGACCTTCGATACCTTCAGGAACAAGTTTCTCAGCACCTGCTTTAGAGTCTTGGAAATAACGATCCGCAGAACCTGTTGCGCCTGCCATCGCGCCCAATGAACCCATACCACGATACGCTTTATAGTAACGACCTTGGAAGAATTCCACTTCACCTGGCGCTTCTTCAGTCCCGGCAAGGAGTGAACCGACCATAATCGTACTCGCACCCGCGCCAATCGCTTTCGCCATGTCACCAGAGAAACGAATACCACCATCGGCGATCAATGGAATTTGATCTTTCAGTGCATTGGCAACGCTATCAATCGCAGAAATCTGCGGCATACCAATACCCGCCACAATACGAGTGGTACAAATTGAACCTGGGCCGATACCGACTTTGACCGCATCTGCGCCTGCATCAAGGAGTGCCAATGCAGCATCACCTGTTGCAATATTACCGCCAATCACTTGGACTTGTGGGTAATTCGCTTTCACCCAACGTACACGCTCGATCACACCCGCAGAGTGACCATGCGCCGTATCTACGACAATCGCATCTACACCCGCTTCAACCAAAGCTTCTACACGGCTTGGTGTTTCTACACCTGTACCGACGGCAGCACCCACGCGTAAGCGACCAAGGTCATCTTTACAGCTACTTGGATAACTTTCCGCTTTACGGAAGTCAGTGACTGTAATTAAACCTTTGAGTTCGTTGTGTTCACCAACAACCAAAACTTTTTCAATGCGGTGCTTTTGCAGTAAAGCTTGAATATTTTCTTTCGACTCACCTTCACGAACCGTCACGAGACGATCTTGACCGGTCATAATGTTGCTTACAGGTTGCTCAAGGTTCGTTTCAAAGCGTGTATCGCGACCTGTGACAATACCGACCACTTTGCCATCTTTCACAACAGGTACACCGCTGATGTTGTTGGCTTGAGTAATCGAGATCAATTCGCGCACTGTAGTTTCAGGTGTCACAGTGATTGGATCTTTCACCATTCCTGCTTCAAATTTTTTCACACGACGGACTTCTGCAGCTTGTGCAGCAATATCCATGTTCTTGTGCAAAATACCAATACCACCGTTTTGCGCCATCGCAATCGCCATACGTGATTCAGTCACCGTATCCATTGCTGCTGAAACAAGGGGGATATTTAAATTAATGCCGCGCGTGAATCGTGTCTTTAATGAGACATCTTTTGGGAGAACAGTAGAATAGGCAGGGAGTAATAGGACATCATCAAAAGTTAACGCGTCTTGAACGATGGTCAACATGGCAGTCTCACTGGTAATTTCCGTGCGCTATTATAAACAAATATGAACTTAAATTTCATTTCAATTGAAAATTTATTTTTTTATCTTAGAAAATAAAGTGATAAAACCCATATTTTATTTGAGACCTTCATTTTTACCTTTATTTTTTTATTTCTTGTTTTGAGATGGATTCAATTGATGTTCAAAACTAAAAAGCAGAGCCTTGACTCTGCTTTTACTGATTAACACACTTGATCAAAACCTTCATCATTGACTGCAATGCTCGCTTCCAATTGCACAAATGGAATCATATTGTGCGCACGTCGCGCTTTGTTGCATTGATCATCAGCAATTTGAACTTCTTTACATGAAGAGCTACGCTGTTCATACATCCCACAACTCACGTGCTCACCAATGGTACCTTGCAGTGCGATACAGCGTGGGCTGGCTTGATTGGTTCCAGCCATACATGAATACACAGCCGTCACTGGCTCTGTGTAATGTTCAGGCATGGAGATGCCTTCAGCCCAGTAAAATGAGACTCTAAAAAAGGCACAACATGCCCCGCAGCTTAAACATGCATCTTCCGTTGGAACTTGAGACAACATCCTTTATATTCTCATTTTCAAAAACTTTTTTTGGAAGAAAATATTAAAAAAATTGTGGTTGCCAAACAAGCAAAATTTACGACTATTTTGTCACTTAAGTTGGACAGGTAAAAACACTCTCATCCATCAAGTCTGTACCGCACTCCAAAGTCTCAATCCAATCTAAAAATTGATGAATCTGCTCTTGCCCAATAAACGGTGTACCATGCTGCGGCACAATCATTTCGACATCCATGGTGCGGACCATATTGACCCATAAACGAATCACTTTGTTATTGCACATATAGCGCTGATGAAACCCTTTCATTTTAGGAATATGCGCAGCAAAGTTTTCCAAAGGTTTTGAGGCATCATCCACCATCGATGCCCCCATATCGCCTGAAAATAGAATCTTGGCAATTGGGTCATAAAACTGAAAATTGCCTACCGAATGTAGAAAATGGGCAGGCACAGCAATAATGGAGGATTGTCCCAACGTAATCACTTGACCGTGATCAGGTAATTCCACCAATCGGTCCAACCAGTTACCTTTCATCCGCTCACTCATAAAGGCAGAGTTCAAGTGAGGTAAAAAGCGTGCCCAAAGTTTAGAAGCCACCACTTTCGCTTCGGTATAGACCAACCAACGCGGCATTGAGGTAATAATGTCAGGGTCTTGATGTGAGGCCATCACAAGATCAAGATTGGTCAAACGGGTATATTTATTCAACTCCATGGTCAGCGGCACATAGGTTAAATCACCACCTGGATCTAAGACCGCAGCACGCTCATGGTCAATAATTAAAAACTGATTTGCCTGTACACCCTCGCCTTTGACCAAGCTGGTAAAGCTAATACACTTATGTGTGCCATCATCATATAAAACCTGTGACGTTGTGCGGTCAAATGCCATGTCGATCCCCTCAAAATGCTGTTTTTCTTAAAAGACTTTTTAATACCTACAACATATATGGATTTACACAAACTTACAATGCATTTGCGACCAACATCATTTGATATATCAATAAATTGAAGATCATTTTTCCATAAAAAATCCCGATTTTTTAAGTCGGGATTCTTATTTTCTACGGTGAATTAAAAGAAATAATGCTGTACAAGTGTAGCAACACCAATGACCAAGAAAATGGCCGCACCAATTTTATGAATTAAGGCAATTGGCAACTTGGTCGCCAACTTATCGCCAATGAAGACCGCTGGCGCATTGGCCAACATCATCCCGAAAGTCGTACCCAACATCACCCAAACAATACTGTCAAAACGTGCTGCTAAAGCCACGGTAGCAATTTGAGTTTTATCTCCAATTTCGGCCAAGAAGAACAACACAAATGTTGCGCCAAATACCCCTAGTTTCTGCCATTTCTTAATGCTGCCTGACTCATCATCCAACTGATCAGGAATTAACATCCAACCCGCCATAGCAATGAAACCAATCGAGAGAATCCAGATCAGCGCATCGGGGCTTAAAACTGTGGTGATCCATTGGCCTAAAACAGCAGAGACGCCATGGTTAATAATGGTCGCCAGCAAAATAGCCAATAGAATTGGGACGGGTTTACGGAAACGTGCAGCAAGTAACAATGCGAGCAGTTGGGTCTTATCGCCCATTTCAGCTAAAGCCACGATGGCTGTGGAGAGGAGGAATTCATACATGATGTCTTTCTCTGGCTAGCATAACAAATACCAATGACTCACCGCTCCTGCTAGCCAAAATCTGCAGAGTGGTAAATCAAAGGTCTTGCCAACAAAAGAAAGCTCTTTAGAAGCTCATTTGGTTCTTTGCTATGATGACCATGCTCGTTTTAGAGCAAATATGTTGATCATCACCTGTTCTGAAGAACAGCGGCTACTCCCCAATGAAGTAACACCATGTTAGGCGAAAATATGTTTTTTGGCAATCTATAAATACAAAAGACCCTGCCGAAGCAGAGTCTTTATTGAGGTATTTTTGCAGTGCTTCCAGCCGCTATTTTTCTCTTTTGAGAAGAGAAATCAACAGGGCAAAAACCTAGATCATCAGATCAGTAAAGTACGGATGTCTTTCAGTAACTTCGTCAGCTTATTAGTAAAGCGCGCTGCATCCGCCCCATTGATCACACGGTGATCATAAGACAGAGATAACGGCAACATCAGTTTCGGATCAAAACCTTGACCATTCCATACTGGTTGCATCGTCGCTGGAGAAATTCCCAAAATCGCGACTTGTGGCCAGTTCACCAATGGTGTAAATGCCGTACCACCAATTGCACCTAAGCTTGAAATGGTGAAGTTTGCACCTTGTAGATCTTTCGGCGAAAGCTTCTTATCACGTGCTTTCTGACCCAATACACCAAGCTCCACCGCAATGTCTTTAATCGATTTCTGGTCTGGATTACGTAATACAGGAACGGTTAAACCATCTGGTGTTGCTACAGCAATGCCCATATGGATTTCGTTACGCAAGAGTACAGACTTGCCATCATCAGCCAAGTGACCAGCAAAATCACGTTCTTCTTTGAGTAAATGCGCAACAGCTTTAATAATGAACGCCATAATGGTCAAGCTAATACCATCTTTCTTAAAGTTACCTTTAAGATCATTACGCCAAGCTTCAAGTTCAGTAATATCTGCCAAATCAAACTGAGTTACTTGCGGAATATAGTTGTTTAAAGACAACTGCGGAATAGAGACTTGTTGCAGACGTGTCAGCACTTTCTCTTCTACACCACCAAATGCACTAAAGTCAGGCAGTTTCGGTAAGCCCGCAGCAGCAGCCGTCACAGCAGGTGCAGTTTGTGGTGCTGTTAAACGACCTTTCACATAAGCAAAAAGGTCATCTTTCATTAAACGTGCATGCGGCCCAGAAGCTTTGACTTCTGCCAGCACCACGCCCAATTCACGCGCCAGTTTACGTACTGCAGGACCCGCGTAAACTTTAGCATTGGCTGCATTTTGTTCTTTGGTCAGCTTATCTGCACCTTGAGCTGCTGGTGCAGCCTGTACAGTAGATGCCACCACTGGTGTAGTTGCAGCTGGAGCTGCTGTAGGTTTTGCTGGTGTCTGAACAATCCCTTGAGCCACTGGTGCAGGGGCTTGACCCTCAGCCTCAATGGTCACCAAAGCCACACCTTCCGATACATTTTGTCCCAATGCAACATGAATGGCTTTAATCACACCCGCTGTTGTGCTTGGTACTTCAACCGTTGCTTTGTCTGATTCAACCACGATGATACTTTGGTCTTTTTCAACCGTATCACCTACTGACATCAAAATTTCAGCAACAGTCGCTTTGTCTACACCCAAGTCAGGCACTGCAATTTCAACCGCACCCGCAGGCGCAGCAGCAGCTTGTGGCGCTGCTTCAGCAGACTGAGCTTCAGAGGTTTGAGGTGCTGCAACTGGCGTAGGTTCAGCAGTCACTGGTGCAACTGACGCTGCTGTTTTTACAGTCAGAATCACCACACCTTCTTTAACACTATCACCAACTTGAACGCTAATTGATTCCACTGTGCCTGAAATCGTACTCGGGACTTCCACAGTCGCTTTGTCTGACTCAACCACAAGGATGCTTTGATCAACGTCAATTTGGTCGCCAACCGACACCAAAATTTCACCAACGGTTGCTTTTTCCACACCAATGTCTGGTACTTGCACATCAATCACTTGTGATGCTGTAGTCGCAGCTGGTGAAGTCGTTTCAGCAACAGCAGCGGGTGCAGGCTTTTCTTCAACTTGAACAGCTTCAGCCTGTACTTGTGCCGCTGACGCTTCAGTTTGCCCCTCGGCTTCCAGCTCAATCAGCGCTGCACCTTCAGCAACCGAGTCACCTAAGTTTACTAAAATGCTTTTAACAACGCCTGCTGAAGTGCTTGGCACTTCAACAGATGCTTTGTCTGATTCTAATAGAACGACACTGTCATCAACCGCAATGGTGTCGCCAACTTTGACCAAAATTTCAGCAACAACGGCTTTATCTACACCAATATCAGGAGTTGTAATTTGCATACTTATTTCTCCTCTTTGTAGTCAGCTACAGCGTGTACAGATGGCGTTGCTTGAGGAGCCCAAGCTACTGGACGGTCCGTATCTAATTCAAATGTAGAGATGGCATCTTTCACTAAGCGTGCATCCACTTCACCTTCATCAGCCAATTTTTTCAGTGTAGCAACAACAATATGCGCTGCATCTACACCAAAGTAACTACGTAATTTAGCGCGTGAATCTGAACGACCATAACCATCTGTACCCAATGCTACGAATGGACGGTTGTCTGGAAGATATGCACGAATTTGTTCGCTATAAGCACGCATATGATCTGTTGCAGAAACCACGATACCTTCTGTACCGCGCAGTTGCTCAGTCACCCAAGCCTCTTTCACATTCTCGCTCATTGGATGCAAGCGGTTATATTCTTCACATGCCATACCATCACGTGCAAGTTCATTGAAACTTGTTACGCTAAATACATTTGAATGGATTTGGTATTCATCACGTAAGATTTGAGCAGCTTTAATGACTTCACGCAGAATCACACCTGAACCCATCAACTGAACAGTGGCTTTTTCATCTTTTTGAAGTAAGTACATACCACGTTTAATGCCTTCTTCAGCACCTTGTGGCATTTCAGGATGCTCGTAGTTTTCGTTCATTACCGTTAAGTAATAGAAAATACGCTCTTGGTTCACGTACATACGCTGTAAACCATCATGCACAATAACTGCTAATTCATAACCAAAACATGGGTCATACGACACACAGTTCGGAATCGTATTGGCTAAAATATGCGAGTGACCATCTTGGTGTTGTAAACCTTCACCGTTTAGCGTGGTACGACCTGCTGTTGCACCCAATAAGAAACCTTGTGCTTGTGCATCACCTGCAGCCCATGCAATGTCGCCAATACGCTGAAAACCAAACATAGAGTAGTACATGTACATTGGAATCATGGGTAAGTTATTGGTTGAATAACTGGTTGCCAATGCTGCCCAAGCGCTCATTGCACCTGCTTCGTTAATGCCTTCTTGAAGCATATGACCATCTTTTGCTTCACGGTAATGCATCAACTGTTCTTGGTCTTCAGGCGTGTAATGCTGACCATTGGCTGCATAAATACCTAACTGACGGAACATACCTTCTAGACCGAAAGTACGTGCTTCATCAGGAACGATTGGCACAACACGGTCTTTAATTGCTTTTTCTTTTAACAATGCAGCAATTAAACGAACCATCACCATGGTGGTTGATTGTTCTTTGCCTTGTGAGCCTTTTAATACTGCATCAAAGACAGAAAGTTCTGGAATAGCCAACTGTTCACTTTCTTTGCGACGTGCAGGCAAATAACCACCTAGTGCTTCACGACGTGCCTTCATATATTTCAATTCAGGCGAGTTTTCGCTTGGACGATAGAAAGGCACTTCTTCTAATTGCTCATCGTTAAATGGCAAATTGAAGCGATCACGTACATATTTTAAAGATTCGATTTGCATCTTTTTGATTTGATGCGTTTTGTTTACTGCTTCAATTTCATCAGACAAACCATAACCTTTTACAGTTTTCGCTAAGATTACAGTTGGTTGACCTTTGGCTGTACATGCTTCTGCATAGGCTGCAAAAACTTTGTACGGGTCATGACCACCACGATTTAGATTATCAATATCTTCATCGCTTAAATCTTTAATCAACTCAGCCGCTTCTGGGTATTTACCAAAGAATTTTTCGCGTGCATATGCACCGCCCTTCACTTGTAAGCGTTGGTATTCGCCATCCAGTGTTTCTTCCATAACCGCTTTTAAAGCACCAGTGCTGTCTTTAGCCAGTAGTGGGTCCCAATGACGACCCCAAACCACTTTAATGACACGCCAGCCCGCACCACGGAATAAAGATTCTAATTCTTGAATAATTTTACCGTTACCACGTACTGGACCGTCTAGACGCTGTAAGTTACAGTTTACAACCCAAATGAGATTGTCTAATTTTTCACGACCCGCAAGTGAAATTGCACCTGTGCTTTCTGGCTCATCCATCTCACCATCGCCAAGGTATGCCCAAACTTTGCGATTTTCTTCTTTAATCAAACCACGATTCATCAAATATTTTTGAATATGTGCTTGGTAAATCGACATGATTGGGCCAAGACCCATCGATACCGTTGGGAACTGCCAATAATCAGGCATTAAGTATGGATGCGGATAAGAAGGTAAGCCAACACCGTCCACTTCGCGACGGAAATTGTTTAGATGCTCTTCAGTCAAACGACCTTCAAGGAATGAACGCGCATAGATTCCTGGCGCACAGTGACCTTGATAATAGATCATGTCACCGCCAAAGCTATCACTATTCGCGCGGAAGAAATGGTTAAAACCCACATCATATAATGTTGCTGAAGATGCAAAACTTGCCAAGTGACCACCTAAGTCATCACCCGTTTTATTGGCACGGAGTACCATCGCTAAGGCGTTCCAACGAATCAACGCACGGATACGACGCTCCATGTCTTGATCGCCTGGCATTGCAGGTTCTTCAGCCACTGAAATTGTATTTAAATAAGGCGTGTTTAAACGCTGAATAGGGACATGTTTAGCGATTGCTTGTTGATACAGTTTTTCTAGTAGAAAAGCTGCACGCTCAGTCCCCATGTGTTGTAAAACGGAGTCAAACGCATCTTGCCATTCTTGCGTTTCTTGCGCGTCAGTATCACCATAAAACGCCATAATTCACCTATTTCGATATCCTAATCTTATACGCTAATATGTATCATACTTTCGTCCTATAAGAGTATCGCTACAGCTGAATATGGCTGAGCCCTACTATTTAGCAACTAAATAGTCATTGACTATTCGTTACCCAAGATAACAAAAAACCGCCAATTTAGGCGGTTTTTTATACATTTAATGGTGTTTTTTGATGCTAACTTAGATTCCGTCAGAGCTGTATTCCTTTTTCAAGCATCAAACCAATGGTAAGTTCGGATCATCCGATCAAATCGGATTAAGGCAACATTGCTAGATAAGTCGATGGGTTTTTGCGTTGACCATCTTTAACTACTTCATAGTGTAAATGTGGACCAGTACAACGACCTGTACAACCAACATTGGCAATATGTTCACCCGCGTCTACACGGTCTCCAACACGAGCAATTAAACGTGATGCATGGGCATAGCGCGTGATGTAACCATTGCCATGGTTAATTTCAACGTATTGACCATAACCCGTACCCCAACCTGACTTGGTCACAATCCCTGGACCTGTCGCATAAATCGGTGTACCGCTTGGCGCAGCAAGATCTAGACCTGAGTGGCGCTCAGCACGACCATTCATAGTACGGCCGCCGTAACTTGAGCTCACACGTGCGCTTGGAAGTGGATGTGTCACTAACCACGAATATGCATTATTTGAAAAACTTTTTGCAGAGAATTCTGAACCGTATTTTTTCGCCAGTGAAGCGTTGTTAAGTTCAACCGTTTTTTCACGGAGCTGAACGGTCATTTTTGTTTCGGCAGGAACATCAATATCATTAGATTCAGTATAAGCACCTTCTGATAAAGTGCGTGTCAATTGCTCAATTCGATCCGAAGATGCATTATTTGTATTGAGTTCTACCAAATCAGCGAAGGCTACTGAAGCAGCCGATGCCGCAAAAGAAAAAGCCAACAAAATACGTCTCATATGCATAAAAAACCTCTTAAAACTGCTCTTACGAGTGTTTCTTGCGTGATCTCGTCCTTGATATCTACCGAAAGAAGCGCATAAGATTAAGACATTAACATGAAGGAAATATGTATGTCCGAACCAGTGAATCTCTTTCAACAAACCAGAAAACACATAAAAACAGGAAACTTAACGTTTCTCTCAAAGCAAGTAACTGCATGGCAGAAACTTACAAAACTGATTCAACCTCTCCTACCGCAACCAGAGCAGTGGCAGGTTGTTTGTTATCAATATGGTATTTTGACGATTACCGGCGAAAATCAAGCGATGATTAGTCAACTTGGTTACCTTCAAAAACAATATATTGCACAACTGTCGGAACTTGAGGAGTTTAAAGACCTACAAAAACTCCAAGTTCGTTTGAGAATCCCCTCTCAAACACCCGCAAAGATACAATCTATTTCAAGATCGCTAAGCACAGAAACTCAAGACTTAATTCGAGGTGCTGCTGACTTTGTGAGCGACCCTAAGCTTAGCCAAGCAATGCGCCGTTTGGCAAGCAAAAAAAAGTAACCTTGTCGCGACTAGCTTCAGAATTGCTTTTTTAAAATGATAGATTCATCACACTTAACATTATTACAATATAACATCACACAAGAAAGACAATGACTTAAGTCACACTCACATAAGGAATTGGACACTGATCTTCGTCATTAAATGTTACAATTTCATAACTGCTTGGATCACTTTGGACATTGCGCAATAATTGATTATTTAAAGCATGCCCAGACTTATATCCATCAAATTTGGCAATAATTTGGTGGCCGAGCAAATAAAGATCCCCCACCGCATCTAATATTTTGTGACGAACAAATTCATCTGAGAAGCGCAAACCTTCTTCATTCACCACACCTGTTTCATCAACACCAATGGCATTGTCTAAACTTGCCCCCAAAGCGAGATTATTGGCCTTGAGATAGTCCAAATCTTTCATAAAACCAAAAGTACGGGCTTCGCTGACTTCATAAACAAAAGTTTCGGTTGAAAAGTCGATCGTAGCAGACTGATATTCTTTCTTAAAAGCAGGATGGTCGAAGTCAATGGTGAAGTTGAGTTGAAAACCCTCATGCGGGCGGAAAATAGCGCGCTTGTCGTCGATGATTGCTTCAACGGGCTTGAGTATTTTAATAAATTTTTTAGGGGCATCCAGTTCTTTGAGACCACCTTGCATGAGCAAGTAAATAAACGGACCTGCACTACCATCCATAATTGGGACTTCAGATGCAGACACTTCAATGATCAGGTTATCAATACCCAGACCTGCAATTGCACTCATGACATGTTCAATCGTACCCACTTTGGCATCTTCTTGAACTAGGTTTGAACACATGAAGGCTTCTTGGATCAACATCGCATTTGCACGAATGTCGATGGGTGGCTTGAGATCGATACGACGAAACACAATTCCTCCGTCCGCATGATGTGGCACAAAGTTAATTAAGACTTTTTGACCACTATGCAAACCAATGCCGCTTGCTTTAACGACACGTTGCAGAGTTCTTTGTTTCAACATGTTTCATATCATCTCACCACTAAACCGCTATACGTTAGCATATTTAGCCATTTATAAAAAACAAAAAGGTAGTCAGAGACTACCTTTTCTTCATCACATGTGGCCTAACCACATAGACAAATACTACTTACGTTGTTGATTTTTCAAGTAATCTTGAATACTCATTGGTGTTGGACGTGCAGCACTCACTGTCGATGCAGAACTCGCTGCAGGAGCCGCGTCTTGGTTCTGACGCTGGATTGCAGGCACATCATCATCTTCAACAACCGCTTGCGTTGCATGCCCATGTTGTGCTACCTGCACATGTGCATTTGGACGCTTCACTGGCTCAGCAGAATCTGCTGAATTTCGAGTTAGACCTGTTGCAATGACAGTGACACTAATTTCATCACGCGCATCTGGATCAAATACAGTGCCATAGAAGACTTGGCCTTCGTCTAGATCGACAATTTGGTTCACAACATCAGTAATTTCTTCAATTTCGCCAAAGGTGACGTCATCACCACCCGTCACATTAATCAGAATCCCTTTGGCATTCATAATGGTGACATTATCTAGCAATGGGCTACGGATCGCTTGTTCGGCTGCTTGACGTGCACGGTTTTCACCACGACCTAAACCCGCACCCATCATGGCATAACCACGTGTGCTCATCGCAGTTTTCAAGTCAGCAAAGTCAAGGTTAATATGACCTGGGCGTACTACCAAATCAAAGATACTACGGACCGCATTTAATAAGACATCATCCGCTTTTTTATAGGCATCTTTCATTGAGATGTCACGGAAAACTTTTAACAAACGTTGGTTTGGAATGATGATTAAAGAATCTACATGCGCTTCTAATGCTTCAATGCCTTGCTCAGCAGACTGAAGACGACGCTTACCTTCAAAGTTAAACGGTGTCGTTACCACACCTACGGTTAAAATACCCATTTCTTTGGCAATTTCAGCAACCACTGGCGCAGCACCTGTACCTGTACCACCGCCCATGCCGGCAGTGACAAATACCATGTCAGTGCCTTCAAGGTGTTGACGAATCAAGTCACGACTTTCTTCAGCCGCGGCTTGGCCTACATTTGGATTGGCGCCCGCACCTAAACCACGAGTACTTTGCTCACCCAACTGGATTTTGAATTGTGCATTCATACGGTCTAGCGCTTGCTTGTCCGTATTGGCACATACAAACTTTACACCTTGAATATCTGACTCAAGCATGTGTTGTACGGCGTTACCACCTGCACCACCAACACCAAACACAGTAAAACGGGCTTGACCGTTGCTATCGGTTTGATCATCTTCTAAAAATTCAAATGAGGCCATGACCTATAGATTTCCTAATTCGTTATTGGCAGTCACTTAAGCCCGTATACTGCCTTGATCTTAATAAACAAAATTGCTTTTAAGCATGCTGTGCAAGCCATAGCTTGTCAAGTTTAAGCGATGCGTAGTACAACTTCTTAACAATATTCCAAAAAAATTCAACTTAAAAAACAGATTTCAGCTTTTCATTGAGTCCAGACCAAGCACGTCCAACGCGTTTAATCAGAGACAGTTTTTCTCTATCTTCTGGTTCCACTATGGTTTCTTGTGTTTCGCTCTGACTAAACATCAATAAACCTGCGGCAGTGGCATATTGAGAGCGACGTAGTGCGGCAATATTTTGCTCATCTGCTGTCACTTGCACAGGTGGATTACCCAAATGCGCAGACACCCCCAACATACGACGAGTCAACGTCACCATACCTTCGATTTGACTGGCATCACCAGTTAACACCACACCATGATACAAACCATGAATCGCACCATTACGCTCTAGCTCTTGGCGAACTTGACCTAAAATTTCTTCATAACGCGCAATCACGATTTCAGTCAGCTCAATACGACTAATCGTTTGCGGACCATCAATCCCTTGGATCTGAATCATATGGTCCGGTTTAACCGACTTAATGTCGACACACCCATAGAGTAATTTAATTCGCTCAGCTTCTTCAGTGGTGGTTTGTAACACAGCAGCAATATCACGGGTGACATGTTCGCCACCACGCTGCAAAGTATGTGTCAACGCCAAACGACCATCCAAATACACCGCAATGTTGGTGGTACCTGCACCAATATCAACCAAACAAACGCCATACTCTTTTTCATCTTTGAGTAGACTCGCTTCTGCCGTTGCCAAACAAGACACCACCAGTTTCTCCACCCCGATGTTCGCACCTTTTAAGGCCCGATCCAGGTTTTGCATGGTGCTAATTGGTAACATCATCAACTGATAATGACCAATCATGCTGTGGGCAGACATCCGTATTGGGTTTTGTACCCACTCAGTGGAGTCATCCAGCTCAAAGCCCAGTGGAACAGCACTAACCAAATAATGATCCGAGGTCATGTGGCTGGCTTTAGCCAACTCTAATGCACGAACCACTTCACTTGTTGTAATTGTGTGGTCAGTATTTTCAACTGGCGTTCGTCCAGAGGCATAAAAGCTTTTTAACTCGGCACTTGGGATTGAGACCCACGCGGAATGGACACGGCATTCAGCCATATCTTCTGCTTCTTGCACGGCATTTTTTATCGCTGTAATGACTTTATCAAGACTTACAATTTTTCCTTTATTCATGCCTCGGTTACGAGCAGTTGCCATTCCTATCACTTGGATATTGTCTGGCGCATGTACCTTACCAATCAAAACTGAAACTTTGTGCGTCCCAATGTCAATCGCAACAACTGAGGGAACCGCTTCATTCATTATTTACTACTACCATCACATGTTTGTTTAATTTATGGCTTTATGCCTCTGTTTTAAAGCCAAGTATTATGGCTTTGCTGCTGCTCCACCTGCAATGCTTGTGTCATCAATCGTTACAACAAAATGACCATTTGCTATCTTTGGTGCGGCAGAATTTTTCCATTGGATGGCCAAGCCATTCCGATAACGCAAATCAATGGCAGATACTTTGGCCCAAACTGGCTTCAAATCACTTTGAGCTAAATAACTCAAACGTTGCAGCTTACTCATGGTTTGATCCTGATCTACGATAACACGTAAACCTGAATCGAACTGCATAAACCAAGTCATACGCTCCGTTAAATATAGTTCTTTTAAACGAAGGTTGACTGGCTGGAATAATTGATTAATTTCATTATAACGGCGCATCATCATTTTAGATTGACTGATTGGGCCGTGTAATAAAGGCAAACTCTGATTATTTTTCGGTGTTACTTCGCTAAATACGTCACCACTGTCACTTAAGAGACGCCCTGTCCCCCAACGTGCAATTGCATGCCGCGGCATAACGCGAACGCGAATCGCATTCGGCCATGCCCGCGAAACCACCACGCGATCGACCCAAGCCAGCTCTAAAGTGCGATCACGAATCTCTTCTAAATCTGAGGTGAAATAATTATGAGTAATGGCTGGTGAAACATGTCCCATCACCTGATTTTTTTCCGCCTCAGAACGTACACCTACCACATCAAGTTCGGCCACACGTGCATCTGTCATGACTTGATATAAGCCATAAATCCCAACCAATAGTACCGCCACAGCAACGACCAACATCACCCAACCACCGAAGTTGGCAAGCTTTTCCTTACGCGTCGGTGGTTTATCGTGTATCGACGTAATCGCTGCGCGTTTACGGCGCATAGAAGCGGGTAATTGCGCCATTTAGTGAGCCGCACCTGTCAGTGTTTGCTCTAAAATTTGGACACAAAGCGCATCAAAGCTATAACCCACTGCATTTGCTGCTTTCGGTACCAAAGAGTGACTGGTCATCCCAGGTACTGTATTCACTTCTAGTAACCAGAAATTGCCTTGCTCATCTTGCATCGCATCAATACGACCCCAACCACTTGCACCCACCGCTTGGAATGCACGGAGGCAAAGCGCTTGCAACTTTTGCTCTTCTTCAGTGCTTAAGCCACACGGAATTCCGTATTCCACATCATTACGTTGATATTTCGCTTCATAATCATAAAAAGCCACATCCGCAGGCGGTTGTAGACGAATCACAGGTAGCGGTTGACCATTTAAAAATGAAATCGTGAATTCACGTCCCGTAATCCATTTTTCAGCCATCACCACAGCATCGTGTTGGGTCGCTTTGGCAATTGCCGCTGCCAAATCTTCTGCTTTTTCAACTTTACTCATGCCGACACTTGAACCTTCGTGTACTGGCTTGATAATCAGTGGAAGACCCAAATTCGCCACCACTTCAGCTAAATCTGACTCTTGGCTAATGATGCGATAAGGCGCTGTTGGTAAGTCTGAACCCTGCCAAATTTGCTTGGTTTTAACTTTATCCATACCAATGGCAGAACCCTGTACGCCTGTTCCGGTATACGGGATGTTGAGCCACTCCAAGACCCCTTGGATTTGACCGTCTTCTCCACCACGACCATGCAACACAATAAACGCACGGTCATAACCGACCAATTCGGTCACACTACGCTCTTTCGGGTCAAAAGCTTCTGCATTTACACCAGAACGAACCAATGCTTCAAGTACAGCTGCACCACTATCTAGAGAAACCTCACGCTCAGCAGACTTACCACCAAGCAACACCGCTACTTTGCCGAATTTTGAAGCATTTGACACGTTGATATCCTTAAACTTTATGACTGTTTTATTCAGTGAGTAATCACAAAACGTGATTATTTTAAATATAAATGATTGCTTGCAAGCTCAACCGAGATAGCTCCCACATTACCTGCGCCTTGCGTCAATAACAAGTCATCTGCTTGTAACACTTTTTTCAACGCATGCTGCAAATTACCTTCGACCGGATCGATCAAAATCGGCTCTACATCGCCACGTAAACGAATACTACGCGCCAATGAACGGCTGTCTGCCCCCACAATCGGTTTTTCACCTGCAGGATAGACTTCAAGCAGCAACAACTGATCAACCTGTGACAATACATCCACAAAGTCATCGAAACAGTCACGGGTACGGCTAAAACGGTGTGGCTGGAACATCATCACTAAACGGCGGTCTGGATGGCTTGCACGTGCTGCTTTAATGGTCGCTTCAACTTCTTTTGGATGGTGACCATAGTCATCCACCAATTTCACATTACCGCCTTCGATGTCAAATTCACCTTGGACTTGGAAACGACGACCTACACCGCTGAAACTTTCCAACGCACGTGCAATCGCAGCATCAGAGACACCTTCATCGGTTGCAATACCGATCGCCGCAAGTGCATTTAAAATATTATGCAAACCCGGCAAATTGATGGTTAAACGCAAAGGCTCACGATCTTTACGTAATACGGTAAAGTGCGACTGCATGCCTTCTTGTTCAATATCCACTGCACGAATGTCATTGTCTTCGTTAAAACCATATGTGATCAATGGACGACCAATACGCGGCATGATTTCACGAATGTTGGCATCATCGCCACACACCACAGCCAAGCCGTAAAACGGTAGTTTTTGTAAGAACTGTACAAAGGTATCTTTTAGGACATCGAAGCTACCACCATAGGTGTCCATGTGGTCTGCATCAATATTGGTCACAATGGTGGCCATCGGTTGCAGATGCAGGAATGACGCATCTGATTCATCTGCTTCTGCCACGATAAAACGACTCGCGCCCAGCGCAGCATTCACACCAGTACGGTTCAACAAACCACCAATCACATAGGTTGGATCTAGATTTTCTTCTGCCAACATACACGTCACTAGGCTTGTAGTCGTGGTTTTACCATGCGTTCCCGCAACAGCAATCCCATGACGGTAGCGCATCAGCTCACCCAGCATTTCTGCACGGCGCACCACAGGTGTACGCGTTTCAATGGCTGCTTTAATTTCTGGGTTTTCTGCATCAATTGCAGTCGACACCACAATCACGTTTGCCCCTTGAATATTTTCAGCCGTATGCCCGATATAGACTTTGATGCCATTTTCTTCAAGCTGAGCCGTGGTTTTTGATGCTTTGATATCTGAACCTGAGACTTTGTAGCCTTGGTTCTTGAGCACTTCAGCAATACCACACATACCCGCACCACCAATCCCAATAAAATGGATGTGCTTAATACGGCGCATTTCTGGCACTTTAATTAACTTTTTTGCTTGATCAGCAGGCGTAGATGGCGACATAAAATACTCGGTTTACAATGCTTGAATTAAACGAACCACATGTTGGGTTGCATCGGGTTGTGCTTGCTGACGTGCTTTCACTGCCATTTCAGACAATAACTGACGGTTCATCAAGGGTAATAATAATTCTTTTAAACTCTCGGGGGTCATGCTTGCTTGTGGACAAATTTTGGCTGCACCGATATTAGCTAAAAACTTTGCATTGGCCGTTTGGTGATCATCCACAGCGCTTGGCAGCGGAACAAAAACCGCAGCCACACCAGCAGTCGCAATCTCGGTCACGGTTAACGCCCCAGCACGGCAAATAATTAAATCAGCATCACTATAAGCTTGGGCCATATTTTCAATAAAAGGGTGAACTTCAACCTGAAGCTGTTCAGGTGCATCGGCATAGCGCGCTTGTGTCGCTTCTGCATGGTTTTGACCACACTGATGATAAACGCTTAACGGCACATTCAATTGCTTCAATGCTTCAGGAACACGCTCATTTAACGCTTGTGCGCCCAACGAGCCACCCACAATTAAGACCTGCAGTGGCAGACCTGCTTTTTCACGTTCTTGATAACGCCAAGACGGATTCAAAATTTCCGTAATCTCTTTGCGGACGGGATTGCCGGTGGTCACAATTTTATCTTGTGCAGCAAAGGTGTTTGGAAAAGCCTGGCACACTGTTTTGGCAATACGTGATAACTGCGTATTGGTAAAACCTGCAATCGCATTCTGCTCATGAATAATCACAGGAATACCCAGTGCACGCGCAGCCAATCCACCAGGTCCCGCGACATAGCCCCCAAAGCCCGCGACGGCATCGACTTTGAGCTGCTTCATGTAACGCATTGCACTTAAAGTGGCTTTTAAAATTTTAAAGGGTGCCAATACTTTACGGACTAAGCCATTGCCGCGCACACCTTGAATATCAATTTGATAAATTGGGATATCATGATTTTTAAGCAGGCGATTTTCCATACCTGTGGGCGTAGCAAGCCACGAGACTTGGCAACCTTGTTGCTGTAATTCCTTAGCCACAGCAAGTGCTGGAAAAACATGCCCGCCCGTTCCGGCAGCCATCATCATTACATGTTTCGGCTTTGTTTGTGTTGCTTCGGTCACAGTCTAATTCTTCAATTCTAAAAATATGGAAACAAAATTCAATTTTAAGCGATCAATTGTAATCACAAACGCATAGTCGCGAAAGATTATTTACTTTTTTTCAACAGCCATTTGATTGTTTTTTTCTACTGATTTTCAAGTTTAAACTAGATTTGTTATCAGATGTGCATTTTAACTCAAACTACAGCACACAATCAGGCTCGACAGCTCAATTGGCTAGATTTAAAAATAAAACAATGAAGCTTATTCAAATCAATTATTTAACATCATTTTAAAGCCCAATTCACTTCATTTTAGTGCTTAGAAATACAATCTGAGTGCATACATTGGAGTAGGATGGAAATTCGTAGTGTCTAGCAACATAATCCGCTTTATTTTCAACCAAATTGATACACTTTGCAGCAAAGTACAGCTCTATTTCAAAACCAACCACCTCCATGAAAGAAAAAAGGAACCATTTCAGGTTCCTTTTCTGTCGTTTTAGCTGGCTTTGCCTGCTTCTAGGACATCAAATAAAGTATCGGCAATCGAGGTACCAAATTGCGTATCAATCTCACGAATACAGGTTGGACTGGTGACATTAATCTCGGTCACATAGTTGCCAATCACATCAAGTCCGACAAAAACCAAACCTTTTTCACGTAAGAAGGGGCCCACTTTTGCAGCAATCGCCTTGTCGTTTTCAGTCAAAGGACGTGCTTGACCCAAACCACCTGCGGCCAAATTCCCACGGACTTCGCCGTTTTGTGGAATACGCGCCAAACAGTACGGAATAGGTTCACCATTGACCAGCAAAATACGCTTATCCCCTTCCACAATTTCAGGAATATAACGCTGCGCCATAATCGGACGTGTGCCCATTTCCGTCAACATTTCCAAAGTTGAGCCAATGTTCACACCATCTTGATATAAACGGAAAATTCCCATACCCCCCATACCATCAAGAGGCTTCACAATCACATCACCATGTTCTTTGATAAATTCACGGATCAGGCTTTGTTGTGAAGTCACTAATGTAGGGACTTGGAGTTCGGGGAACTGCGTGGCAAACAGTTTTTCATTACAGTCACGTAAGGACTGTGGTTTATTGATAATCCACGCGCCTTCACGTTCCGCTTGTTCCAAAATATAGGTGGTGTAGACAAAGTTCATGTCGAACGGCGGATCTTTACGCATCAAGATCACATCGTAATCGGCCAAGGACTCTTTTTGCTGTTCGCCCAACTCAAAATAATGATCGTAGTCTTCAAACACTTTTAAGGGAGAAATCAGACCAAAGGCTTTGCCTTGATCGATATATAAATCGTGTTGTAATGCATAACCCAGCTCGTGTCCACGACGGCTTGCGGCCCATAACATGGCCATGGTGGAATCTTTTTTGAGATTCACCGTTTCAATCGGGTCCATCACTACCAGTACACGCATAATTCTCACGCTCATATTTTTTAAACTTGGCAAAAGTATAGCGAAGTTTTCAGGTTTGGGTGCAACAAGTTGTGTAATAATTAGAGATTAAAAAATCTATTTTATTCAAATAACTACAACACATTGTAGTAACAAATCAGATACTAACTGCGCGATGCAACAAAGGAAGTATGCGCCTATTACCACGCAACAGCTCCTTTCCACACCTTCTCCATTAAGCCAAAAGGCGTTGAATATCCTTAGCAATTTTTTCGGGCTTAACAATTGGCGCATAGCGTTTCACCACCAGCCCTTTTTGGTTAATGAGAAACTTGGTGAAATTCCACTTGATGCTTTGACTACCTAAAATGCCTTTAGCTTCAGTGGTTAAATACTGATACAACGGATGCGCTGTAGGACCATTCACGTCAACTTTGGCAAACATCGGGAAAGAGACCCCATAATTACGCTGACAAAAACTGCCGATCTCTTCATTACTCGCAGGGTCTTGCTGCGCAAATTGGTTGCAGGGAAAACCTAAAATCAGTAGACCTTGCTGTTGATAGTCCTGATATAACTTTTCCAAGCCTTCAAATTGCGGGGTTAAACCACATTGGCTGGCGGTATTCACCACCAATAAAACCTTGCCCTGATAATCTGCCAGATTTTTTTGCTCGCCTTCCAACAGTTCAGCCTGAAAATCATAAATTGTGGTCATTACATCTCTTCCATTCATCAAAATGTCATTAATTAAAGTCGCTTCAAGCACTGAACCGACCTCATTTTCAAAATAATATCGCACACAATTAACTTGTGTACAATACTATTATGCGCAATACACTTTTACCTCTATTTCATTTATACTGCTTTACAGACATTAACACCCAAGGACTGCAATATGGCGGACACCCCTCTTTTAGAAAATCGCGTGTGTTTTGCCATGTATTCCGCAACCAATGCGATGGTTCGTCAATACCGTCCACGCTTACAGGTTTACGATCTGACCTATCCACAATTTATTGTTTTGTTGGCTTTATACGAGCAGGACAATGTGACGCTGACTGAGATTGGACAAAAAACCTTTTTTGACTCAGGCACCTTAACCCCGATTATAAAAAAACTAGAAGAAAAACAGTTTTTAAAGCGTGTTGCCGTCAAAGAAGATGAACGTATGAAAAAAGTCGTTCTGCTGGAAAAAGCACTCTTAGTCAAAGATAAAATTATAGCCATTCCATTTGAGCTGGCGTGTTCTTTAGGTCTAGATCCCGATGATTTGGTAGCCATCCATCAACTGTGTCAGCGTTTTTTAAACGGCTTAGAACAGCCTCAACACGATAGTCGAGATACTTAAGTGCAACAAGCGATTGTCGGTTTTCATCTAGATGAAGAACATCATTGGGTGGCGGAGCTTGCCTGTGGCCACACACAACATGTCCGCCATACTCCACCGTGGCAAAACCGCCCTTGGGTACAAACTGAGCAAGGACGCCAAGAAAAAATAGGCGTTCTTTTAAGCTGTAAAAAATGTATGGAAAATTCACAAAAATAATTCTTTTACATTTTCTTCAAATTTTAATGCTTATTTATCATTTTTTTAGAAAAATTAAAAAACCTGTACAGCTGTACTTTTCAGCCCAGTAAAACTATGTAGAAAAAAATGAATATTACCGTAAGTCTTGTTCATTTTTAGTAAATGATTATACTTATCATTTTTATTTGCAATTCACTCTCTCCGAGCCTTAAATCATGATTAAATTTTCACCACAGCCGCTTTGTGGTTCTAACCTATTCAAATATAGCCTTCTCAGCTTTATGATTTTAAATGCGCATGCAGCCTATGCGGATGAAGCAACACTACAAAATAATGAGAACCCTTCCTCTCAAGCGACGATAAACAACTCGAATACAGCAGCAGTTCTGCCGACCTTGAAAATTGAGGCAATGAGTGAACTTGATCCAATCAAAAGCTATGTCGATTATGATCAGGCCAATGTCACACGGAATGGTTTAAAGAAAAAAGACATTCCTCAAACCATCGACACCATCGATGTACAGAAATATAAAATCTATGGCTCTAACGACCTCAGTGTAATGTTACAAGGTACACCAGGGGTTTCAACCAGCTACGATATGCGCGGTGATGGCATTACCCTCCGTGGTTTCTCTGCCGACTCGGGTGATATTTACCGTGATGGTATCCGTGAAAGTGGCCAAGTGCGTCGTAGTACAGCCAACATTGAACGGATCGAAATTTTAAAAGGCCCTGCCTCGGTGTTATATGGACGTAGTGCAGGCGGCGGTGTGGTCAATATGGTGAGTAAATACGCCAACTTTGACTCAAAAAGCTCAGTCGGTACTTACGTAGGCTCATATGATACTTATGGCGCAACAGCGGATATTAACCAAGTCTTAAATGACAACTGGGCTTTCCGTTTAACAGGTGAATACGGTGAAGCGGATAGTTTCCGTTCAGGCATCGACAGTAAAATTGAGATGATCTCGCCAAGTTTCACTTATAAAAATGATGATGAAACCCTCACGTGGACCACACAATATACCTATGACAAATTAGGTCGAGTACCAGACCGTGGACCTTCTTATAGTGTTTTACCTGCTGGAACATCCATTAAAACGGGCTTTGCACAAAAAGGCGATTACGTTGATGATGTACTACAAGTCATTCGTTCAGATTTAAATTACGAATTTGCGCCGAATTGGAAATTCCATTGGGCAACCAGTTACCGCCAAGCAGATCAAGACTTTGATCATTTTTATGGTGGTACCTACTGTGCTTCGAATGAAACCACCAGCAATGGTGAAAGTAGTAAAGCGGGTGCCGGTTTTACTCCTGTAGATCAACGTCGCTGCTATAACAATGTCGGAAAAATTTCGCAAAACTATTACTGGCAACAAACATCTAATCGTACTACCACCAACACGTGGGATATTACTGGTGAGTTTAATACGGGCGCCATTCAGCATAATCTTTTAGTGGGTACCGATTGGACCTATGAACAAAGAGAACCGAAACTTTCTAATAAAAACGCCAATGGCAGTCGAATTGATGGTTTTTATGACCCAATTACAGGTCAATTAACACAGAATAATCGTGATAACGGTGCTAAAACCATTACTCAGCATAATTATAATGAAGGCACAAGCTACGGCTTTTTCATTCAAGACTTAATTAGTTTTAATGAATATTTCAAAGTAATGCTTGGTGCACGTTATGATTATTACGATACATCAACCACCAATAAATTATTAGCTTCTTCCGACATCAATTACCATCGTAGTATCAATGATGAAAGCTTTAGCCCCAACATTGGTTTCATTTGGCAACTCACAGATCAACACAGCTTCTATGCTTCATACAATAAAAGCTTTGCACCGTTTGGTGGGCGTGTAGGTGTCAGTGTTGTATCCGCAAATACCAATCTGAATACCTTTGATTCAGAACCTCAATATAATGAGCAATACGAAATTGGGGTCAAAAGTGACTGGTTTGATGACCGTTTAAATACCCAACTCTCAGTTTTTAACATTCGCAAAAATAATATTCGTTATGTACCTGATGACACTAAACCTGAAGAATGGGCAACTGCGGGCGAACATCAATCTAAAGGTCTAGAGTTTAGTTTTATTGGTCGCGTATTGGATAATGTATTTATCCGTGGTGGATATGGTTATCTACAAGCCGAAGTTAAAAAAGACAAGCAAAATCCAGATAATGTGAATAAAGTGCTAAATAATGCGCCTGAACATACGGGTAACTTATTTGTTCGTTACTTACCTACAGAAAAACTCTATGGTGAAGTTGGTGTGACTTATGTGGGTGACTACAAAGCCTACCCTAATAGCAATTTAAGCAACCAGCCCTTGGATATGAAAGCTTTCTCACGTATCGATGCAGCCATTGGTTATAGTGCTGATCCATGGAACCTGACCTTAGCTGTCAGTAACTTGACCAATAAAGAATACTGGCGTTCAGACTCTATGCCAGGTACACCACGTAGCTTCCTCATGCGTTTGAACTACCAGTTCTAAACCCCTTCAGTTAAAACGCCATCTCAAGCGGAACAGGTCACTGTTCCGTTTTTTTATGCTTAGCAAGGGACGACTAAGCCAATCAATGCATGCTTCGAACCTTTTCTGATAAAGCGCAAGAAACGGATTTTCAGGCCTGACTGGATTTGTTACTCTTTTCTTAAGTTAAATGATTTCCGCGAGTAATCATGACAGAACATAGCAATTACGCACGTGTGGCAAAGGCAATTGAATACATTGAACAAAATTTCAAACAGCAACCCAGTTTGACTGAGATTGCAGGACACGTTCATTTAAGTCCTACACATTTTCAGCGTATCTTTAGCGAATGGGCAGGCATTAGCCCGAAGAAATTTCTGCAATATATTAGTGTGGAATATGCAAAGTCGGTTTTGAACAACCACACAGAAAATAATATTTTTGCAGCAACTTTTGACACTGGCCTTTCCAGTACCAGCCGATTGCATGATTTATTTGTCCAAATCGAAGGGATGACGCCCGCAGAATATAAACAGGGTGGTGAAGCACTCCACATTCACTATAGTTTTGCAGAAACCATTTTTGGCTCCGTCATTATTGCCTCGACCCCTAAAGGGATTTGTCATATGGCCTTTACCGAAGCAGATCGGGATGCATTGACCTATCTGAAAAAACAGTTCCCACGCGCGACATTTATTGAAGATCAGGATGAATTACAACGCAAAGCACTCGCAATTTTTCAGCACGATCAAAACAGCCTATCAGAGATTAAACTGCATCTAAAAGGCACCGACTTTCAGCTCAAGGTTTGGCAATGTCTGCTGAAAATCCCCATGGGGCAGCTCAGCAGTTATGCACATATTGCTCAAGAGATTGGGCAAGAGCGTGCCTCACGAGCGGTCGGAACAGCAATTGGCAGCAATCCCGTTGCCTTTTTAATTCCATGTCATCGGGTCATTCAGTCTTCAGGGCAACGTGGCGGCTATATGTGGGGGACAACACGTAAAACTGCGATGATTGGCTGGGAAGGGGTGCATAGCCAAACGCCAACCGAGTGAGAGAGCGAATAAAAAAGGAAGCCAAAGCTTCCTTTTTTTGTTTCAACGTTTAGACGCCATATTTCACGCGGTAGGCTTCCATTTTTGCTAAAGCTTTTGTTTCACCTTTAGCCTCTAAATAATTCATCAAATCTTTCATGGTCACCAGTGCATGCACAGGAATTTCCAATTCTTTTTGGACTTCTTGAATCGCAGACAGTTCACCTTGACCTTTTTCTTGACGGTCTAATGCAACCAACACACCTGCAATCTGCGCACCTGCATTTTTCAAAATGGTGACCACTTCACGGATCGCTGTGCCCGCAGTAATCACGTCATCAATAATCCAGACTTTTTTGCCTGCAACGGATGCACCAACCAAGACCCCGCCTTCACCATGATCTTTGGCTTCTTTACGGTTGAAACCCCAAGGCACACTCACCCCATGATTTTGTGACAAAGCCACAGCTGTTGCAGCAACAAAAGGAATCCCTTTGTACGCAGGACCAAAGATGACCTCAACATTGTTGCATTCTGTCAGTTTGGCTGCATAGCCAGACGCCAGTAATGACAAGGCTTCACCGTCATTGAGTAGACCTGCATTAAAAAAATAAGGACTCACACGACCCGATTTTAAAGTAAACTCACCAAATTTAAGCACGCCACGTGATAATGCGAGTTCGATAAAAGCTTGAGGGTTAAATGTCGCTTGCGTTGTCATGCGGTGCTCCGTATTTTCAAATTGAGGTAAGACTTGCGCATGATACCAAAGAGTAGCTATCCAAGTGATCAAAAAATTTTACGTGTAGTTTCAATTAACGTAAATGGTCTACGTTCTGCAGAAAAAAAAGGGATTTTTGATTGGATTGCCACATCAGATGCTGATGTGATTTGCATGCAAGAATCTCGCATCACCCACGAACAATGGACCGATAAATTTAAACCTGAAGGTTGGCATACTCACCTGTTCCCTGCTGAACGTCCAGGGTATGCTGGCACTGCTATTTATAGCCGTTTACCGTTTGTTTCAGTCACGGATGGACTTGGTTTTGAATTGGCCGATTCTCAAGGCCGCTTTATTTCGGCTGAGTTTGACTTAGGCTTAGACCAAAACGTGCATATTTGTTCACTCTATTTACCATCGGGTTCTTCTGGTGAAGAGGCACAAGTACGTAAAGACCACTTCTTAGAAGAATACAAACAAATTTTGAAACAATGGCGTGATGAAAATAAATCCGTGATTATCTGTGGTGACTACAACATCGTGCATAAACGCATTGACATTAAAAACTGGTCAGGCAACCAAAAAGCCTCAGGTTGCTTACCGCACGAACGCGCTTGGCTCGATCATATTTATGATGAACTTGGCTATGTCGATACTTTCCGTGAAGTGCGTCCAGAGGCTGAGCTTTATTCGTGGTGGTCAAACCGAGGACAGGCCCGAGCGAAGAACGTGGGCTGGCGCATTGACTATCAAGCGTGCTCACCTGACTGGAAAGCCCGTACAGTCAATGCTTGGGTCTATAAAGAAACATGGTTTAGTGACCATGCACCTGTCATTATTGACTACAAAATCTAGAAAAATTTAAGTATTTAGCTCATATTCAGTAAACACTTGTTTACTGAATATGAGTTTTTAACCTACATTATCTGCCGTTTTTTGAGTCTTTTTCTGATCAATCAATCAGTGCATTATGTTTCCACGGCAAAGGGACGATGTCAGGATGACAGCACAAGGACAGGACGCCGTAGGATGAAATTAAAACGAACTATGGATATAGTTGGTTTTCAAGGATGTGACAATGGACGTTGTAATGAGACCCGCATGATCAGGATGATTAAATGCGGGTTTTCTCTTTTTTAGTCTCTACTTTTTAATATTTTTTATTTTTTTATTCTATTTTTCTTTGATTT
Organism: Acinetobacter sp. P1332; assembly: GCF_044057475.1. NCBI lineage: Bacteria > Pseudomonadati > Pseudomonadota > Gammaproteobacteria > Moraxellales > Moraxellaceae > Acinetobacter > Acinetobacter sp. P1332. The sequence goes on along the minus strand of NZ_CP171157.1, from coordinate 141,522 downwards.
AATTCTAAAACGCTTTTATGACAAGACGATGACGCTATTGGCTTAAATCGCGACACTAGAGCTGCTCTGCTTTTTCCGTTACTCTAAACCCAGCTTAAAATTCAGAAGGGTTTTCCATGTTAAACGTGTATGGCATTAAAAATTGTAATTCAATGAAAAAAGCATTCGACCTACTGAATGAGTTAGGTTTAGCGTACGAGTTTCATGATTATAAAAAACAAGGCATTGATGCTACGACTGTCAAAACATGGCTCGATCAGATTGGGGCAGATGTGGTCCTGAATAAGAAAGGTACCACTTGGCGTAAGCTGACTGAAGCAGAACAAGACACTGCTTTAGCTTCAGAGCAAGGACTGATTGATGCCCTCACAACCCATCACAGCCTCATCAAGCGCCCCGTGATTGCAACCCCGAAGGGTTTTATTGTGGGTTTCAATGAAGATGCAATTCGTGCCCTAAAGGCATAACAAAACAAAAAAAGCCGAGCAATTGCTCGGCTTTTTTTGTTGGATGGGATTAGTTCGCGCGAATCCAAGTTTGGTTACGGCCAAGTGCAGCCACGCCAATATAACCACGAAGCTCTAGTTTTTTACCACCAGCAGCAATGTTGCCTTTTAATTTATAGGTTTTACCGGTTTGTGGATCTAAAATTGATCCACCGTCATAGCTTGTACCACCCACATTTTTCAGACCATGTACAATCGTTAAACCTTTCAAAGATTTATTTTTATACGGGCCTTCACACTTGGTACATGCATTTTCTTCACCTGGCGTCAAAATACCTTGAATACTCGCAGTTAAAGTTCCATTTTTTTGCTCAGTGAATTTAACCAAGGCTTTCGCTTGTTTAGTTTTGTCATCAATCGTTTTCCAAACAGTGCCATTCAGCGGATCTGCTGCATGAGCTAGAGCGGTTAATCCTAGTACGCTTAACGCAAGTGCAATTTTTTTCATTTTTGTCATTTCCCTAGTCTAGTATAGACGACTATCATTATTAAAAAGTCACAACAATTTTTCAATTTTTCAATGTGACCAATTAGTGTAACCTTGTAAATTATGTTGGTAAATACACAAACTCAAGGTAAAACAAATAACAAAATGGAATAACTATGAAGATTGCCGATCCATGGAAACAAATCATTACAGAGCAGTTTTTAAAAACCACGATTCGAACCCCAAGTCGCTTTAGTCTCCCACCCAGTAGTCAGCGTTTTCTTCTTGAACAAATGTGTCGTGCATTTCCGCTCAATAAGTCGATCCAGATTCGTCCTCTACGTCTTGCAGGCCTGCGTGCGGAAGAGTTAAAACCTGAAACTGAAGCCACTCAGCTCATTTTGCATATTCATGGTGGAGCTTTCTTTTTAGGTTCAATGAATACCCACCGTGCGTTTGTCTCAGACCTTGCAGCCAGCACACAAATGCAAGTCATTCACCTTGACTATCCTTTGTCACCCGAACACCCCTATCCTGAGGCCATTGATGCGCTGTTTGATGTTTATCAGTTATTATTGGAACAAGGGATACAAGCCAAAGACATTATTTTATCGGGGGATTCATGTGGTGCAAATTTAGCTCTAGCCTTGGCGCTGCGCATTCGTGATGAGCAACGTCCTCAAGTCAGTGGGCTGATTCTGCTTTCGCCATTTTTGGATTTAAGCTTAACCAGTGAATCTATTCGCTATAACAGCAAGCTCGATGCACTGTTATCCATCGAAGCCCTTGAAACAGGCATCGACTATTATGTTCCAGAGCAAATCGACCCCGCCGACCCACTTGTTTCACCTTTATTTGACGATTTAGCAGACCTCCCACCGACCCTTGTACAAGTCGGTTCGAAAGAAATTCTCTTGGACGATGCACAGCGGTTTAGAGATAAAGCGACCAAGGCTGGCGTAGACGTAACATTTAAACTATACACAGGCATGTGGCATAACTTTCAAATGTTTAATGCATGGTTTACAGAAGCTAAAATGGCTTTGGATGATATCGCAGCGTTTGCTCAAGCGCTCGACCAAGACTAGACACATCCCGCATAAAAAAAGGTCAGCTGAACGCTGACCAAATGAGGAATCATGGGACTACAGTTATTGTTATTAAATCGCTTGCACCTGTGCTAAGGCTGCCGCAATGGCTTTGTCTTTCAGCTCTGGCCCCATATTCACGCCTTCAGCACGAATGATTTCAACATCGGTCACACCGGTAAAATTAAAGACGGTTTTTAAGAAGCCTTCTTGGAAGTCAACAGGACTATTTTCACCATAGACACCACCGCGACTACTGGCAATATAGGCTTTCTTGTCACCAGCCAAACCGACCGGGCCATTTTCAGTATATTTGAAAGTACGGCCTGCAACACTAATGCGGTCAATCCATGCTTTTAAAGTCGAAGTAATCCCGAAGTTATACATCGCTGCACCAATCACCACAACGTCCGCATCTAAGTACTGTTGAATAATACGTTCGCCCAGAGCCGATTGTTCTGCATTTTGACCCATTAAAATTTCTGCGTCTAAATGTGGAATCGGTTGCGTTGCCAAATCCAAATATTCAACCTCAACTTGCGCATGCTTTTCGCTAAGTTGCGAAACAATGGCTTGGCTCAACTGACGAGACACAGAAGCATCCGCCATAATACTTGAATCAATATGTAAAACTTTCATGGGATGTTCCAACATAATCTTTATTGAATAGTTGCATTTTAAAATAAGATTATCCTTAGAATAATAGGCCTATTCAAAACACTATGTTCTAAAAATAGAATGGTCTTTCCCTTCTGAGCTACATACTCAGTTCGTCACCTTTGATACCGTCTTTTTATAAGATTGTGATATGTTAAAAGTAATGTATAAGAAATCAATCACATTATTTAAAAAATAAAGCGGATATATCAAGGATGAAACGATTGAATGAGTTCATGGTTCTCAATATCTAAACAGCTAAGCAACAGCAAACTTTCTCATTATCTACTTGAAGAGGAAGTCATCATGAATTGGAGTACCTTGAAAAAGTGCATTCTGATGTTGGTTTTGGCTTGCATTATTCATGTTGCTTGGCTCGGTTGGGATAGCTTTATCCTACTGAACCCGCAATATTGGCAGGTGGTCAATCTCGATATTGTACGCATCCAATTTGTACTGAACTCTATCTTTTTACTGACCTTGTCAGGACTGATTTATCCCTGCTATGCCCTACATGATCGCGTCTGGGTGCAGCGTTTTTTACCCTATGTTGCAATCGGCATTTTTGTCATTTCTCTTTGCCAAGACAGTTATTTCGTTGGCGTATTAAGCCCAATGACTATGATTGCCTACATTTGTTTGCTGACCGTGGGCTTAGTCCTGTTTAAACGCAAAATCATTTATATCATGCTGATTCCAGCAACCAGCTTTTTGGTCTTCTCAGGCTATCTCAGTTTTATAGATGTCATGCCCTACTCTCCACTTTTCACCATTAACGGCAAGCTGTTTTATAATGGGTTTTGGTTATTTTCAATGCTGTATTTCATTACCCCTATTCTTGTCACTTGTCTGATTTTATTTGAAATCTTACTCAGCCAATGGCGGCATCGTGAGCGACTGATTCAACATTTAAGTTAGACCGACCAACTCACCAACGCCTTGAACCGCCGCAGTATTAACCAAAGCTTAAATGAGTTGCATCATGATAAAGATTGCCCCTATGCCATCGTGCTTTTAGACCTCGACCACTTTAAAAATATCAATGATCAATTTGGACATCATATGGGAGATACGGTTCTGATTGCCGTAAGTCAAAAATTGGGCCTTCATTTGCGTGAAAGTGATGTAGTCGGCCGTTTTGGGGTGAAGAATTTATACTCATTTTAAAGCAGTCTTCTGCCCTTAAAGCTCGTCAAATTGCGGAACGTTGCCGTGCAGCCATTGAAGATTTAGTGATTCAAAATGAAGATGGACGTGCAATTCGCATTACTGCCAGTTTCGGCATTGCCCTAGCGACGGATAAATTGAAACCGCAACAGCTTTTGGATCAAGCAGACAAAGCACTCTATGCCGCTAAAGCCAGTGGACGCAATCAAATCAAATGCTATCTGGAAATCAATTCCTGTAAGCTCAAATATAGCGCCGCATGTGCAGACACACAGCACATCTCATCCAACTAAACTGCTTCTGCCCGTGCCGCGTCAACCCATTTTATGACCGCAGGATGCTGCATAATGTGTTGCATATACTGCTGGCTACGTTCAGATACAGGCAGTGCATAACTCTTAAAGCGCATCACTACAGGGGCATAGAAGGCATCGGCTATAGAAAAATCACCAAATAGAAAGGGATGTTCATCTGCACGATGTGCCCAAATTTGTTCAATTCGTTCGACATCTGCTCTTAATTCAGCATGCTGCGCCCACAGAGCTTGCCCCTCAGCTATGCTGTACTGCGCTTGAATATTCATCGGGCACAATTGGCGTAGTGCCATAAAACTACTGTGCATTTCACAACTGATACTACGTGCTTGTGCTCTCAAATGAGCCAGTTTAGGCCACAGCGCTAAATCTGGATTTTGCTCGGCCAAATATTCACAGATGGCTAAAGAGTCCCAAATTTTAAATTCACCCACGTCCAATACGGGCACTTTAGCATTGGCATGAATGTGGGACAGTTGCTCTTTAAAACTGGGGTTTGTCGCATCAAAGCGAACCAGTGCCTCTTCAAAATCGATGTTAAATGCGGTCAAGACCAACCACGCTCGCATTGACCAGCTGGAGTAATTTTTATTGGCAATATATAAACGTTGCATCACCCTTCTCCCTCAGGTTAAAAACGTTGTAATTGAGCTAAAAGTTCAGCCTCAGTAAATGCACCGGTTAAACGTAAACCACGAATTTCTTGTTGTGAGGCATCTAAGAATAAATAGGTCGGTGGTCCTAAAATATCCCACTGGTTTAAAAGCACTTGATGGGTTGCATCGTAATGACTCAAATCCAATTTAATCAAATAATATGGCGCAAGCGCTTGCTGTACCGTTGCAGACTTTAATATACGGTGTTCAATCGGCTGACAAGCAACACACCAATCCGCATAGACATCGATAATGATCTTTTGACCTTTTGGTGCTTGTGCCAAGAGCTGCTTAAACTCCGCTGCCGTCGCTGCCACATGCCAACGCGCAGATGAAGCCACTGGTGCTTCAAAGAAACGCTGACTCTGCTGATATTGGCTATAAGCAATGTACGTCCCGCCAATAACTAAAGCCACGATATACAGCATACGCAACTGAGTTTTATGCCACATCAAACGATACAACACATAGATGATAAAGCTTAACCCTAGCAGCAGACTCAGGGCTTGCATCCATGTTTCAGAAAGCAAAGGACGTACAAAATACAACGCCAAAGCCAACATGATGAAAGCAAAGAATACCCGAACCTGATTCATCCACAGCCCAGCACGAGGCAATACCTTAGCGCCCAGTACGCTTGCCAGTAACAGCGGTGTACCCATACCAAAGCCTAAGGTGAACAGCAAAATGGCCCCTTGCCACTGGCTTTGTGTCTGTGAAATAAACAGTAAAGCGCCTGCCAAAGGCGCAGTCATACACGGTCCAACCAACAGCGCAGAGATCATGCCCATAATCGCAGCACTGATCAGGCTTCCACCCTTTTGCATAGACTGGATATGATCAAGTTTATTCACTACGGCTTGCGGCAGTTTAAGTTCAAACAAACCAAATAGATTGAGCGCGAATAAAACAAAAAGAATGCTAAAAGCAATCAGGGTGGATGGCTGTTGTAACCAACGCTGGAAGTTCAAACCTGCTGATGAGGCCACCAAGCCCAAAATGGCATAGATCATGGCCATACTGCACACAAAGACCAAGGCAATCATCCATGCTTTCAGGCCTTTGCTATCGCGAATAATTAATGAGGTTAAAATCGGCAACATCGGTAAAGAACACGGCGTAAACGCGAGTAATATCCCGAGGCCAAAGAACAGCAATAAACCATAGGCCAACGAGCTTTTGGCTAACTCTTCAGACCAAATTTGGTCTTGCGCAGCCATCATATCAGAAGCTATTGCGGCGGGTTCAGCAGTGACTGTGGGGTTGATCGGCTCAAATTGCGGATTCGACTGCGCGGCTAAATCTAACAGTCGTTTTGATCCACCCGCTTGATCTTGTAGGCTGACCAAGCTATTAACATCAGTTTTAAACTCAATGCTTTGCGGTGGATAGCAAATGCGATCTTTGGCACAGCCTTGCCAAGTCACCTTATAAGTTTGTGAAGCCTGTGTGTCTAAGTCAAATTGCACTTGTTGATAATAAACTTGGGTGTGTCCATAGTTTTCATCATACATATCATGCGCAGGCGGTAGCTCAAGCTTAAGGGGCTGACCCGCCTGTTGCACTTCAAATTTGTGCTGATACAGATAATACTGTTCAGGAATATTCCAGTGCAGTTGAGCCGTATGCTCAGTCGTAGATTCCACTGTAAATGGAAAAGCATCTTCAGCTGATAGGAGTGGAGTTTCTGCATGAACGTTTAGGATACTGGCCCAGATACACAGATTGATGATCAATACTGACAGTGCCAGATACCACGTTTTGCCGCTCATCCCCTTTTTCAGATGAAGATGCTTTTTCATAATATGTTCTTTTTTCTAATTAAAATAAGTATGAAACGCCAAGTCCTGAATAATAACTTTTATCTGAACCATTTAAGTCAACACCAATACTTGCGTCTAACTGCATCCGATTATTCACCGCATACATGACACCTGTACCGAGCGCATATTCATTGTCTTGACTTTCTGCTTTACGATAAACCAATTCAGAAAAACCGCTAAGTTTATCGGTAAATTGATATTCTAAAGTCGGAATTGCAGAAATGGCCCAATCACTATTTTGCACTTCATAACGCATAGTGATGGATGTCGACACGAGGTCGCTATAATCGTATGCCACCACAGATGACAGGCTATAAATATCATCTTCATTGGTGAAACCATCATTACCTGTGGCAATAATCGCTTCAGCCAGTACCGCCATACTCAAGCGTTCATCATCCAAAGGAATCGCCGCTTTCACACCCACACTGACATCACCCAAACCATCTGTTTCAGACTTATTGCCTGCCACTTTCATTTGTTGCCAAGAGGGCCCAGCCCAACCCAATTGCAATTCGATGTTTTCAGCTAAACCTGTGCGCAATAGCATATCTGCATTTAAGCTGGTGGTTTTGACTTTTTCACCATCAGCCGTGGTCGATTCAGCATAGTGCGCATTGGCCAAGCCCTGCTCCCAAGCCAACTGACCCACAGGCGTAATCCCTGTCCCTATGCCCGAACCCGGACGATCAAAAGAAAAATCTGCGGCCATCGCATTCATACTGAACCCAGCGGCTACACATAAACCTAAATGTTTTAATTGCATCATGATGATCTCGCTGTTTAAGCTAATTCTTTTGTCATTTTTGCACCATGCTGACGAAGCAACTCTAAAGTTTGCTTTTCTTCAGCCAATGCTTCGGCCCAATTAATTTCGTCAAACTCACAATCAAAGAATAAATCGCTAATGGAAGATAAAATAGTTAAACCGTCTTCATCTTTGGTGTTTGGATCGACTTTTTCGTCCAATAAACGTTTGACCGCTGGCGCACATGCAGCACTTGCCGCATCCCAAAGTGGGCCATAAATTTCTTCTGTATCCCACAAATGCAAGTTTGCTTTGCCATGAATCAGTTGTTCTAAAATATCTAAATGTACCGCTAGAGTCTGTTGTTTTTCTTGTTCTGACAGTGGTGCACCTGCTTCATACGCTTCGCAAATCGCTTCCCACCATTTGAATAAGCCGTCTGACCAGACAGAAATCACAGGTCCTTTTTCAGGATCGATAAAATTGAGACTTAACCCATCGGTCAATAGACGTTGAACTTGTTGAAGATCTAATTCTTCAAGTGCTTGCACGAAAGCTTGTTGTTGCGCGGTTAACATGGAGATGACGCTCTTCAATTCAGTTTATTCTATTATGCCGAATAAACGGGGCATTTGTTATCCGTAATGTTGGATAAAAGTGAGTACTCAGCATTAAAAAAGCCCCTGATTGAGGGGCTTTTTTTAAATTCGGTGAGGTTTAATCTTCCTCATCATCAACCAGGCCATCATCCTGATCTGCATATACAGGTTGGCCAGCACGTGGTTTATCATTTTTTTCAAAGGTATGTTCTAAACTACGTTTAAGGCGATCGATCGCGCCATGAATCGCTGTATCGACATTATGACCTTTATGATTTACAACCACGGGTTTTAAACCTGCAGGACGTGCTTCAATCATACATTGAATGTCGTCATCTCCGCCTTTATGGCTATTGGCATCACTTAGATGCACTGAAAAGTGGGTAATGCGCTCACTGTGACGTTGAAATTCTTGATTCAGCTCTTCGCGTATATAACTAATTAAACGGTCACTATTTTGAATGTTTTTATCTGTACGGATTTCTATGTTCATAAAATAACATCCTCTCTCTTTCTTTATTCGACTCTTTTTGTACGAAGATTTGTATCTCTTGGCACACTTGTAACTTACTGTTTTAACAGTATTCGACCATCTTCAATTGCTTTGGAATGTAACCTCCATAGATTGAATGATGAACACTTTTGAGTCTGCAGATCTGTGTCCTTCTCCTTTGAATATCGGGCCTAACTGAAAATTATGCAAGTGATATTTTTAAAAAAATATGAAAAGGATACTTATTGTGACAAGCCCTTACTTGCATGGCTAAAAACAGATGGATTTGATTCCATCTTCTAACTATTCACATGACTTCATTGGCTAGAATGAACAAAAAAATCTAATGATTACGACAACTTCAATTACGGCAGGAATGACTGCAAACATCGATCATTGATTCTTTGCAAACATCCCCAAATAATTGCAAACTCTGTTCCATTCTAGGATTTTCCCGAGCTGTATCATGTCGATATTGCTAAATTTATTATTCAATCACCTAACATTTTTTCCAAGAAGGTCCATATCAAATTAAGTGTCATGCCTGAAAGGTAACATTAAACCATTTGGTAAAAAAAGTATAAAAAATGGCTCATTTTGATATCTATCTTCCATGATGTTCGTCAAATTTGGCTTTATTTTTGCTTAATAATCGGTATCCTGTATCGGATTTTTTTGGGGAAATATTCATGAAACTGACTCAAATTGCTGCTTTCGTAGCATTATCTTCTGCTGCGGCAATTTCTCAAGCTGCGCCGATTTGGCAAGACTTTAGCATCACTGGTTTATATGGTGAAAACTATGCTCATCCTGTAAATATGGATGACAACAACCAGCAAACGACTGCAACTGTAGAATATACTGCTAAGTTAAAATATGGTGATTTTTTCGGCTTTGCTGACCGTGCTCACAATGACTTTGAAAACAGCACATATTTCGAGCTTTCTCCTCGTTTAAGCTTAAGCGCAGTGACAGGGACTAAATTAGAAGCTGGTCCGATCAAAGATATTTTAATTGCAGGAACATGGGAAGCGAACAGCTCTAACTACCCAGGTGCAGACTTCAATAACTACCTCTATGGTATTGGTTTTGATCTTGCTATTCCTTATTTCCAATATGCTCAACTTAACTTCTACAAAGCAGACAATGAAAAAGGGACTACTGATGACTACCAAATGACTGCTGCCTACGGTATCCCAGTTAAACTTGGTTCAGAAGATTTTCTTATTGACGGCTTCCTTGACTGGTCAACAGGTGAAAATGCAACTCATGCAAGTGAGTTAAACTGGACAACTCAATGGAAATGGAATGTAGGTAAACACATTTCTCCAGATACACGTCTTTATGTGGGTGTTGAGCACTCAGTTTGGAACAACAAATACGCCATCAAAGGTTTAGACCAAAATGACGTAAGTGCGTTAATCAAATACCACTTCTAATTCACTTTTGTGAATATCCAAAAGCAAGACTTCTGTCTTGCTTTTTTTTATGCAAAAGCAGCATGATAAAGCCCCAACGCATACAACCTTGCCTTCATGTCTTTTCTCATTCGTCCAACTACTGAACACGATCTGCCCGCGATCCAAAATATTTATAATGCAGAAGTCTTACATGGCATGGCCACTTGGAATGAACATGCCTATGATTTAGCGCATTTCCAAAAACAACTACTACACTTTCAACAAAACCAATTTCCATTTTGCGTGGTGGAAGACCAAGAAACGCAGGCCATTGCAGGCTTTGCAGACTATGCCACCTTCCGTAATTTTTCAGGCTATCGTTATACCGTTGAGCACTCGATTTATATTTCACCCAACTATGCCCGTCAAGGCTTAGGTCAACAGCTTTTAGCGTATTTGATTGAACAAGCAAAAATGCAGCACATGCATGTCATGGTTGCAGGGATTGACCACGCCAATCTGGCTTCAATTGCTTTGCATGAAAAGTTTGGCTTTGTACAAACTGGTTATATGCCCCAAGTCGGACAAAAGTTTGGGCAATGGCGTGATCTGGTGTTGATGCAATTGATGTTAAATCAGTGAGATTGGCGTTAAATTGTCACTGGTTACACTAATTACGGCATAGGTATGCTTAGCCGCATGTTCATAAAAGTTTCTCAGCTGAGCAAAGACTAAACTCAACTCGGCAAATTGCAATTCAATCGATTCAGTCTGGATGCCATGTTCCTGTTCTAAGCGTTTCAAACACGTGGTTTGCATATGTTTTTTAAAATCTTCGATATCCAGTTTTTCTAAAGCCTCTTGAACTTCAACCACACGAACCGCGGTGTTATAACGTACCTCTGTAAGTTGTTTTTGGCACTCTGCCAAGTGATGCTCGGCTTGCACACTCAAGGCCAGTAATGAAGTGCCAGACTTAAAACTGCCTTGTAATAAGGTCTGTAAGATTTTCCAGTTTTTACCTAAAAGCAGATGTGATTCGATGTGCTCCGAATTCAGCACATCGTCGACAGAAATCGATTCTAAAATCAACGTTTCCAAAGCATTGGGCGGAATACTTAATAATAATGTGTCCATATGGCTGCTCTTATTGTTGTTGCTTTCCCTTAGCTTAACGCGTCTAAAAGCATACTGCTCAAACAATTTGTATGAGTAATTTTTCATAAAAGACCCAAATCCCCGACAGTTCTTCAAATTCAAGAACTAGAAAAACACATACTCAAACGGATTAGCATGAGTAAATATGTATATTGGTGATGAAATCATGGATTTCCCAAGTGCTTTGGCGTTTTTGGTGGGACTATACAGGACGTAATTGTGATATTTTTCAGCTTGATAAAAAAATTCAAATTACACGTCTAGATCACCCCTAACCAAGTATTTATGCGCTAATATCTCATTTAATTATTCAAAATAATCAGAGGGTTCAATGGCAAAATTTTTAAATACGAGTGGTACTAATTTTTTTCTTGAAGAACTCATCAAAAATGCCAAAGAGCGTCTCATTTTAATTAGTCCTTATCTCCGTTTAAATGACCGAATTAAGGAATTGTTAGAAGATAAAGATCGTCTCAAAATTGACATTCGTATTGTCTATGGAAAAAGCGATTTACATCCAGACGAAATTAAATGGATGCAAAAATTGGATTATGTTCGCGTTAGTTTTTGCAAAAACTTACATGCAAAATGCTATATCAATGAAAGTGAATGTATTATTTCAAGTCTAAACCTTTATGAGTTCAGCCAAGTCAATAACAATGAAATGGGGATCTTAGTCCGGAAGTATGAAGATAATGAAGTCTTCAAAGATGCTTATGAAGAAGCTCAACGAATTATCCGTATTAGTGATGAAGTACGTATTACTCTAGATGAAGTAAAAGCTGAAGCTTCTCCAGTTTTAGAAATAAAAGAAAGCGAAGAAGAAATAATTTTTACCAAACTAACAACTGCAAAACTCGCAGCAAAAGTTGGAATTAAAACCCCAGACTTATTAGAAAAATTAGTCAATAAAGGCTATTTAAACCTTACAGAAAATGGAAAACATTTTCTTACCGATTCAGGAAAAGCTATTGGTGGTGAGTTCCGAACTGGTCAGTATGGTATTTATTTTCTATGGGATGAAAATACTGAAATTTAAAAATAATAAATCCCTCCAAACCTCCCTTTTAAAAGGGAGGCTGTCCCCTCTCCCTTTGGAAGAGGGGGAGAATAAAAAAGCTTAAATCGCTACCAATTCTCGAATACCTTTTGCAGGCATTTCACAGCCTGCCCCTTGCGCAATCACTTGTCCACGGGCCATGACGGTATATGCATCGGCCAGCTCCTCGGCAAAATCATAAAACTGCTCGACCAAAACCACCGCCATGTCGCCGCCATCCGCCAGTTTACGAATCACTCGGCCAATGTCTTTGATAATAGAAGGTTGAATGCCTTCTGTAGGCTCATCCAAAATCAATACCCGAGGCTCTGATGCTAAAGCACGCGCAATCGCCAGTTGCTGCTGCTGCCCACCCGATAAATCCCCACCTCGGCGGTGCTTCATTTCATCTAAAATGGGGAAAATTTCATACAAATGCTCAGGCACTCTTCGAGTTTTCGCTCCCTTAAACTTGGCCATGCCAATCAGGATATTTTCTTCGACAGTTAAGGTTGAAAAAATATCACGCCCTTGCGGCACATAAGCCAAACCTGCACGCACACGTTGCTCGGGACTCATTTTCGAGATGTCCTGACCATCAAGTAGAATCTGTCCGGACTTGATCGGTAAAATCCCCATTAAACATTTCAGTAAAGTGGTTTTCCCTACGCCATTCCGCCCCAGCACCACGGAGCACTCTCCCACAGGGGCCTGAAATGAAACATCTCTTAAAATATGACTGCCACCGTAAAACTGATTGACGTCTTTGACTTCTAACATGGTCGGCTCCTTAACGTCCTAAATATTTCTCAATCACATCCTCATTGGCCTGTACCTCAGCCAATGTACCTTCGGCTAAGATCGCCCCTTGAGCCAGTACCGTCACTTTTTCACTGATGGTGTCGATAAAGCTCATATCATGTTCAACCACCACCAAGGTGTGATTTTTCTTCAGCTCTAAACATAGCTCAGCGGTTCGTTCCGTTTCGGCATCAGTCATACCGGCCACGGGTTCATCGAGTAGAATCAGCTTAGGACGTTGCATAAGCAGCATGCCGATTTCCAACCATTGCTTTTGCCCATGTGACAACAGCCCCGCAGGTTTGTTTACCCATTCTTCTAGGCGAATTTGCGCTAAGGACTCCTCCAAAGCCAGCTGTGCGTCTGGATCTAGTTTGCTAAAAAAGCTTTTCTTCACCCGCTTATCTTTTGGTGCAGCAAGCAGTAAGTTTTCCATCACGCTAAAGTTTTCAAATACCGTTGGTTTTTGAAATTTACGCCCAATGCCTGCTTCCGCAATTTCCTCGGTACTCATCTTGGCCAAATCATAGTTTTGCCCAAAAAAAACCGAGCCTTCGGTCGGTCGGGTTTTGCCCGTAATCACATCCATTAGTGTGGTTTTACCTGCCCCATTGGGCCCAATGATGCAGCGTAGCTCGCCTTCTTGGATGTATAGCGATAAATCATTTAAGGCACGAAAAGCATCAAACCAAACACTGACTTTTTCCAAGTACAGTGCAATCCCATGACTGAAGTCGGCACCTTGTTCTTTGGGACGTCCATAGCCGTCTGAAGCATGGCCACCATGAGGTTGTATTAGCTCACTCATTCGCTACGCTCCTTTTTAAAACGGTCAAATAGACCAATCACACCTTTGGGTAAGAAAATAGTGACCACAATAAATAAAGCACCCAAGATCAATAACCATGCTTCTGGATAAGCCACGGTGAAATAGGTTTTCACGCCATTAATTAACCCTGCACCCAAAATTGGGCCAATCAAAGTCCCACGCCCACCCGCAGCCACCCATACCGCCATTTCAATCGAATTGACGGGGTTCATTTCACTCGGGTTAATAATGCCAGCTTGGGGCACATACAAGGCTCCTGCAATACCTGCAATTACTGCGGACAGCACCCATGCAGAAAGTTTGTACCACAGCGTGCGGTAGCCCAAATACTGCAAGCGGTTTTCACTGTCCCGAATCGCCCCCAGCACACGACCGTAGGGTTTATTCATTAAATGACGCAACCCTACAAAGCACAACATCAACACCAAAGCCGTTAGGGAACATAAGGTGGCACGCATGGAAGCAGAAGTGATATCCATGCCTAAAATAGTCTTAAAGCCTGTAAACCCATTGTTTCCGCCAAAGCCTGTTTCATTGCGGAAAAATAACAGTGCCGCAGCAAATGTCATGGCCTGCGTAATAATCGAGAAATACACGCCTTTAATTTTGGAGCGAAAGGCAAAGAAACCAAAGATGAAGGCCACCATACCGGGCACCAACACCACCAAGGCCAAAGCCCATAAGAAATGATTGCTGCCCACCCAATACCACGGCAGTTCAGTCCAGCTTAAAAAACGCATAAAGTCAGGCAGGCTGTCACCTGCCGTCTGGCGCATCAGATACATACCAAAGGCGTAGCCGCCGAGGGCAAAGTACAAGCCATGGCCTAGGCTTAAAATGCCTGCATACCCCCAAACCAAGTCCAGCGCCAAAGCCACCAGAGCCAAACACATGATTTTGCCAATCAAGGTGACCCAATACGCAGAGAGATGAAAGGCTGAATCGACTGGTAGTAAATGTAACCAAGGCAGGATCAGCATCACCGCAAAGCAGACCGCAATAGCGAGCGCACTATAAGGTTTATCGGAAAATAAAGAAGTGATTTTCATGCGCTTACTCCACAAAACGGCCTTTGATGGCAAACAAACCTTGTGGACGTTTTTGAATAAACAAAATCACAAGAACCAGTAGAATAATTTTTGCAAGAACAGCCCCCATCCCAATTTCAAGGACCGTACCGCTGATCCCTAAACCAAGTGCCGCCAGCACAGCTCCCCAAACTTGTCCAACACCACCCACAACAACAACCAAGAAAGCATCGATAATGTAGTTCTGACCCAAATCAGGCCCAACATTGCCCACCTGTGCTAAGGCACAGCCTGCTAGACCAGCCAGCCCAGAACCCAGCCCAAAGGCCAACATATCGATACGGCTAGAGCGAATACCGACAGCACGTGCCATTTGACGGTTTTGTGTTACGGCACGTACAAACAGACCAAAGCGGGTTTTATTGAGTAGGTAAACCAACAGCAGTAGCACCGCAACCGTAAACACAATAATGGCAATCCGGTTATACGGCAGCATCAAACTTGGACTCAGCGCTATCCCCCCCGATAACCAAGAAATATTCGAGACTTCAACATTTTGTGCGCCAAAAATCATCCGCACCAATTGCATCAAAATCAGACTGACCCCAAAAGTGGCCAACAAGGTTTCAAGCTGACGACCGTACAGTGGACGAATCACCGTCCGTTCAATCAACATGCCAATTAAGGCGCTCACCAAAAAGGCTGCAGGAATAGCTGCAATTAAATACCAATCGACATAACTACCTAAATAAGTCTTAAACAGGCTTTGCACCACATAGGTGGTATAGGCCCCAATCATAATCAACTCACCATGCGCCATATTAATCACACCAAGCAGGCCATAAGTGATGGCTAAACCGAGCGCTGCTAGCAGTAAAATACTGGCTGTACTGAAACCAGAAAATACATGCCCTGCCCATTCACTGACCTGAATCCGTGTTTTAATCTGACTTTTGGCATCCACCAACACGGCTTTAAGTTCTGGGTTCAAATTTGATTGAGTTAAAGCTTGCTCAACCAGTGCCAGCACCTCGGGACGATTGGAATCGGTAAGGACTTTAGCAGCCTGAATTTGGACTAAAACATCTGGACTTTCAAAGTCGAGGCGTGCTTTAAGCTGTGCCAAGCGCTGTTTAACTTTATTATTTTGTTCATGCAGATAGAGCTGATTAATCTGCGCAACATTCAGTTCAGACAGATTATTTTCTAAAATATCAATGGCTGCTAAACGTTGGGCAGATTCTTCAGATTTTAATTTGGCCTGTGCCTGCCCAAAGTTTAAGGCTTTACGTAAAGTGTTGACCAAAGTGACCTGAGACAAATCCCCCGGCCAAGTTTCAATCACTTGCTCATCGGGATAACGCAATAATTTTTCATTATTTTTTAAGATATACGTCGTGCCTGCACTATCCCGATACAGCTCATCACTGTCGATCAGTGCCACCAATCGATCAAATTCTTCAATCGTCCCCGGCCATTGGTTGAGCATGGCACGGCGCTCAGCAAACTCAGCTTTGACAAAACGTTGAATCGTATCATTTGATGCTGATACGCTTTGGGTCTGAGCAGAAAGTTGCGCCTCTTCAGCCCAAATACTGCTACTCACGAGCTGTGCCATTGCGCACAGCAGTGCAGCACAAAAAAATTTAAGATTCATAATATGACTTCCTTAAGCTTGCTTAAAACATCCCCCCATCGGGATGTGCTTACTGAAAAGCCCACAGCAATCGCAGCAGGCTCAACGCTTAAGACAATTATTTAGGAATGTACGGACTCCAAGGTTCCGCCTTAATCACATTTGGTGTTTTATAGACCACGTCAAACTGACCATCACCTCGAATTTCACCAATCATCACTGGTTTTTGTAGATGATGATTTTCAGCATCCATTTTTAAGGTATAGCCTGATGGTGCTTTGAACTCTTGACCAGCCATCGCAACGCGAACTTTATCAACATCAGTACTGCCTGCCTTTTCAACCGCTTGCTTCCACATATTAATGCCCACATAGGTGGCTTCCATCGGGTCATTGGTCACGATTTTGTCAGCATTCGGCAGTTTATATTCCACTGCATACTGCTTCATTTTATTGACAAATTCAGTATTGGTCGGGTTTTTCACCGACATGAAATAGTTCCAAGCAGCCAAATGTCCAACCAATGGTTTGGTATCAATACCACGGAGTTCTTCTTCACCCACAGAGAAAGCCATGACTGGAATATCCGAAGCTTTAATGCCTTGGTTGCCTAGCTCACGATAGAACGGTACGTTAGAATCACCATTGATGGTTGAAATGACCGCGGTTTTCTTACCCGCAGCAAATTTCTTCACATTTCCAACAATGGTTTGATAGTTACTATGACCAAAGGGGGTGTACTCTTCCATGATGTCCGCATCGGCCACACCTTTCGACTTCAAGAACGCACGTAAAATTTTATTGGTGGTGCGTGGGTAGACATAGTCCGTACCGAGTAGAACAAAGCGCTCTGCTTTACCGCCCTCTTCGCTCATCAAATATTCCACCGCAGGAATCGCCTGTTGGTTCGGTGCGGCGCCTGTATAGAAAATATTTTTCGACTGTTCCTGCCCCTCATACTGCACTGGATAGAACAATAAACCATTCAACTCTTCTACCACAGGTAACACTGACTTACGCGATACCGATGTCCATGAACCAAAAATCACCGCGACTTTATCTTGGGTAATGAGTTGACGTGCTTTTTCAGCAAATAAAGGCCAATCAGATGCTGGATCGACCACTACAGGTTCTAACTTTTTGCCCAGTACCCCACCGTTGGCATTAATTTCATTGATCGTCATCAATGCCGTGTCTTTGAGAGAGGTTTCAGAAATTGCCATGGTGCCTGAGAGCGAGTGCAAAATTCCGACTTTGATGGTGTCACCACTGCTCACTGCCACTGTTGGCTCAGACGTTGCTGTTTCCGCTTTCTCCGCAGGTTTTGAACAACCTGTCAAAGCAATAGTCCCCATCATTGCAGTTGCAAGGAATGTTTTAGTGAGTAATTTTTGTTGGAACATCTTGATTTTCTCCAAACTTGAAACTTAGGGTGCATTTTGCAATGCATGATTGTTATTCGCGCTATGAGTGCCAATTCAATTTCTATGCCAAGCAGGGTTTTATGATGTGAAAATCATTGTAAAAATTTTAATTATTTTAATTATTATCAATTATTTATTAATTATTAAATGCACTGCATTTTAGGTGGATTTTCGCCCAAATGGCTACTTTTCTGCATACAAACTTGTATACATCATGTGTTCCAAATCAATTCATTTCGCCTAATTCAGTCGATTGATCTGGAAAATTGTGCACAGATTAGGCGCAATTTTATTGCTCATCTGCGCAGCAAAAAGCCCGCAATGTGCGGGCTTTTTGATTTTGTCCTTAGCCGTACTTAAACCACTAACTCGGCCAAGTTACCTTTCTGCTCTAACCATTCTTTACGGTCACTCGAACGTTTTTTGGCCAGCAACTTGTCCAACAAACCAGCAGTAAAATGACTGTCATCCAAATCTAATTGCACCAAACGGCGTGTGTTTGGATCCAGCGTAGTTTCACGCAGTTGGCTTGCGTTCATTTCACCCAAACCTTTAAATCGAGTAATTTGCGGGTTCTTGGTTTTGCATTTTTTCAACATGCTTTCAAGCTCGTCATCGTCCAAGGCATAGTGCACATCTTTTGCATCATCAATTCGATACAACGGAGGCATCGCCACATACAGATGTCCTTCTTCAACCAAGATTGGAAAATGTTTCACAAACAAAGCACACAGCAGCGTCGCAATGTGTAGACCATCCGAGTCAGCATCGGCCAAAATACAGATCTTGCCATAACGTAATTCGGATAAATCATCCGACCCCGGATCGACCCCGATCGCAATGGCAATGTTATGCACTTCTTGCGAAGCCAAGACTTCATCAGAAGAGACTTCCCAAGTATTTAAGATTTTCCCACGAATAGGCATGATCGCTTGGAAGTTTTTATCACGCGCCTGCTTGGCTGAACCACCCGCAGAATCACCTTCCACAATGAACAGTTCAGACTCTTCTAGGGTATGTCCAACACAGTCTGACAATTTTCCGGGTAAAGTCGGACCTGCCACAATTTTCTTACGTTCAACTTTTTTCGCAGCTTTCAGACGACGACCTGCTTTCGAGATCGCCATTTCTGCCAACTGCATGGCAATATCGGAGTTTTGGTTCAACCATAGTGCAAAAGCATCTTTGGCAATGTTCTGGACAATGCCCGATGCTTCACGGCTAGATAAACGCTCTTTGGTTTGGCCTGAAAACTGTGGCTCTTGGAACTTCAACGACAAAATATAGTTCACACCATCCCAGACGTCTTCAGCTGACAGCTTCATATTGCGTGGCAGCAAGTTACGCAGTTCACAAAACTCACGCATTGCATCGGTCACACCTGAGCGTAGACCATTTACATGGGTTCCGCCCTGCGCAGTGGGAATCAGGTTCACATAACTTTCTTGGACCAACTCGCCGCCATCGACATTCCAACAAATGGCAAATTCGGCACTGGCACGCTCAGCATCTCCTGTTGCCACAAAGGCTGGATGAGGCAGAATCTCACGATCTTCAATTTCATCCATCAAATAATCGACGAGGCCATTTTCAAACTGCCAAACGATTTTTTCGTCATTGATTTGGTCGACATAATTGATTTGCAAACCAGCCGCCAAAACAGCTTTGGCTTTTAAGTTGTGCTTCAGCGCTTTCAAGGCAAATTTCGGTGAATCAAAATATTTGGCTTCAGGCCAAAAGTGAACGGTGGTTCCTGTCGCACGTTTCGGAGCTTTGCCTTCTAACACCGTCAAGGGCGCAGTCGGTTCACCCTGCTCAAACGCCATTTGATAGAGATTGCCTTGACGCTGAACTTCTACTTCGACTCGGCTAGATAAGGCATTTACCACGGAAATGCCTACACCATGCAAACCGCCTGAAAACTGGTAGTTGTCGGTACTGAATTTACCACCTGCATGCAGCTTAGTCAGGATGATCTCAATCCCGCTTTGACCATATTCGGGGTGAATATCGACAGGCATACCGCGACCATTGTCTTCGACTGAGAGTGAACCATCTTTATAAACGGTGACGGTAATTTTGTTGGCATGACCAGCCAGTGCCTCATCGACTGCATTATCAATAACCTCTTGCGCCAAATGGTTTGGGCGTGTGGTATCGGTATACATGCCGGGACGACGACGTACCGGATCTAAACCAGATAATACTTCAAGCGATTGAGCCGTATATTGAGACACGTTGTACTGTTTCCTTATTTTAAGCAGTCCGATAAAAACTGTAATGCCATCGGTATTTTGTCTGCGAAATCTTCCATCGCATGATTGCCTTGCGTTTCCGAGATCACGAGCGCTGCGCCATTATAATAGCGCTGTGCTTCACGATAATCCAAAACTTCATCGCCTTGTTGCAATAACACTAAAATTTTGTCTGCATCTTGCACAAATGGCAGTTCAATCTGTTCTAAATAGTCCAATTGCGCATCATCGAGCGTCCAATGTTCATTGACTCTATAGGGCAGTTGCGTCGCACCAAATAGATCTCGGAACAAATGCCATGGTTGCATAGCCGGATTGATCAGCACAGCCGGTACTGCCAACTTCGCGACCAGTTGTGTCGCATAAAATCCACCTAAACTACTGCCCACCAGTACTACCTGATCCAACTCCTGAATCAAGGCGGCCAATTTTTCTAAGGCCAAATGTGGCGGCATGTTCAAGTCTGGCAAATGCACGTGCCACTGTGGATGAGATTCGCAATAGCGTTTCAGCAATTGACCTTTAATCGATAAAGAACTGCTTTGAAAGCCATGTAAATAAATAATATTCATGCTGTACATTTACTCTTCTACATCATTTTTATTGAACTCAAAAGAGATGGCTTCAGCCGACTGTATTATTTTGTATGGATATAAAAATTGTCAGACAAAAAAATAAGGTCATCTGTGTATTCATCGCTATTGTAAAAGTTGTTCGAGATGAATTAGATAAGCTAGAGTGCTAAGAATTTATACCGTGATCGTTGAAAAAAATAAAGTCCCTTTGGACACAGAAACACAAGGGTAGAAAAAATGCCAAGTTTAACGCCTCTGCACGAGACCTATTGTAAATGGGATCGTACTCCTCCCAGCCAAGCCGACCTGCTTGAAGGGATTGCTCAGTTGGTGACAACTCGCTTAGGCGACGTCGTCCACGATTTAATTCAGGCCATTCAGCGTGAAATTTTAATCAGTTTATTTGGGATGAATGAAACCAGTTCCAAGAAGTTTCTGTCGACACGGTCAATTGAAAAAATTTACCAGTTTTCCTTCAATACCTTGCAAAACTACGGTAGCTATTTATTGGCGCCAAGTTTGCGTCATATCATTGAGAAATTTCCAAATTTGCATCGCAAACCCTTAACCCCAACCATGCATTATTTAGTCGGTGCAATCAATGGTGTTTTGGGCGACTATTTACTGAAATATCATAACCCTGTAGCGCTACCGATGGTATTTTATGATCATTACGGTGCTATCCAGCAAGGCGAGTTGTCTGGTCGCGTGGTGATTATGGTCCACGGTCTATGCATGAACCATTTGTACTGGAGCACGGCGCGTTATGGCGGTATAGGGGAAAAACTGCTGGCGCAACGTGCACAAAATACCATGCTATATCTCAACTACAACACGGGTCGTCGTATTTCAGCCAATGGGCGTAGCTTTGCCAACTCACTACAAGACTTACTCAACCGTAACCCACGGATTAGCTCGATTGATCTGATTGGGCACAGTATGGGCGGACTGGTTTCGCGCAGTGCGCTGTTCTACGGCAAACAAAATATGCAAAGTTGGATTCATGTGGTGGAAAACATGGTCTGTATTGGTTCTCCGCATCATGGTGCGGCTTTAGAACGTTTTGGCTTTCATTTGCAGGACAAATTGGGACGTTTCCCTTTTGTCAAAATTATTGGACATATCGTCAACATTCGCAGCAACGGTATTTTAGACTTACGTCATGGCAGTGTACGGGACGATGACTGGGAACATAATGAAGCGCGTATTGGTCATGTTGATGACAACCGTAAGCCAGCCCCTTTGCCCTCCCATATCAATACCTTCTTAGTGGCAGGTACGATTGAGTTTGAACATCGCAAATATCGTGCGCTCAATGTGATTGGGGATTACTTGGTAAGTGTGAAAAGTGCCTTAGGCGAGCATATGAATCCACGCTTTCAACTGAAAGTCCCCGATTCACATAAAGCCATTTTCTACGGCTTAAATCATTTTGAGCTACACACCGATGCCAGTGTTTCCGAACAAATCGTCAATTGGTTCTATCCAAATCCAACCGAAACGGAATATGGTCAAGTGCATGAATACATGATCGGGTTGGATGATTTGGAGGGCATTGCACTCACCTAAACTACTGATACATCCAATAAAAAAGCCAACATGACGTTGGCTTTTTTTATCTTTATTATTTTTTCTTCGCGTGGCTTGGATATTTACGCAACAGTTGCCACAGGCTAATCAACGCCAGTACCACAAAAAACACCAACGACCAAACAGGTAAAGACTGACCCAAGAAAGTCCAATCTACCAGTGCACATTCACCTGAACCTGTTAAAA
The DNA here is from genome assembly GCF_044057475.1 of Acinetobacter sp. P1332. Classification (NCBI taxonomy): domain Bacteria; kingdom Pseudomonadati; phylum Pseudomonadota; class Gammaproteobacteria; order Moraxellales; family Moraxellaceae; genus Acinetobacter; species Acinetobacter sp. P1332. The sequence continues at coordinate 119,124 of NZ_CP171157.1, read as the reverse complement.
CTTGCTCAAACACAGCACGCAGCGGCAAAGTGTCTAACCAATAATCCAAGCCTGGGCCACAGCTCGGCACTTGATCAGGCGGTAAGCTCTGTAACCAAACGTGACGTGCTGCCACACCGGCCGACCATAAGATCGAGAGGCTGCCTAAAAATGCATAAAAGCGTTTAAAACCATTCGATGCTGGGTTATGCAAAAAGGCAATCAGCGAAATAATCCCCAGTCCAATCAGCCCCACACGTTGGAACACACAGAGTGGACATGGGTTTAACTGTAGCGGGCCATGCTCTAAATATAAGGCAAAGGCCATCCCAATGATACTGGCTAAAACCAAAACACCACTCACGAAGCGATAACTCCATTGCATGGTCAATCCTCTTAATTTTTTATCTAAATTGTGCAAGATACTGCTCAAAACTCAGTTGACTGTCTTGCTCTAATTGCTGTTGTTGTTGCAGTGATTGCGTAGCTAAATCGTCAAAATAAGCCCATGTCTCTGCACTCAACTGATGACGCTCATAACTCGATGCATGTTGTGCGGCCATTTGGCTACCAAAGCCCCATGTCCCACCAGCTTCCAGAGTATCTTCGATCATCTGCGCCGACAAAGTATCATCAACTTCAGCGACTCTCTGTTGCATGACTGTCATCGCTTTACTATACAGTGTGGTGTCATAGCACTGATCTAACAATACAACCAGTTCTTGCATCGCCTCTAAATGAGACTGACTCCATGCTTCAATTGGAAACGATTGCTCACCCACAGCAATTGCAGCATTCGGTGCACGACCACGATTGACCACTTCCGCTTGGTTTTTCTCGATTTGATCTTGCTCTGCCGCCAATAAGTCTGGGCTATCCAGCAGTAAGCAATACAGCGCCAACACTTCTAAGAAACCTGCGGTATCTTCATTGATCCCAATTGGGCTATACGGGTTCACATCCACCGCACGCAGTTCCACATAACCGACACCACGATTGCTCAGCGCTTGTGATGGTGTTTCACCTGCTAGCGGCACTTGCTTTGGACGCACCAAACTGTAGTACTCATTTTCAATTTGTAGGACATGATCATTAATTTGAATCGGCTCGCCCTGCGCATCGTTGAGGCCTAAGCGACTAAACGGCGCATAAGCGGTTTTGACTGCTTTTTGTAGGCCTTCGAGATAACCGTCGATATTGTTGTAATGAATCCCGAGCTGCTTTTGTGCTGAGTTTTGATAACCAAAGCGTCCCATGCGTAAAGCAGTTGCATACGGTAAATACAAGGTCCCGCGCAGCAATGGCAACAGATGATGTTCACGCCCTGTCATAAAACACTGGCAGACCGATGGACTTGCCCCGACCAAAAACATCACCAACGGCGTAAGGCGAATAAAGTTGCGGATCAATCCAAAATAGCGGTGACTACGATAGTCTTGTGCAGATAAGGCTTTTAGTGCTTCATCTGTTTCATGTTGTTGTAATTGTTCAAACAGTTGATCTGGAAAAGATAAGTTATAGTGTAAACCTGAAATGGTTTGCATACGGCGACCATAACGTACCCCTAAACCATGACGGTACAAGGTCTTGAACTTCCCGATATTTGAGCTGCCATATTGGGCTAATCGGATTTTATCGTCATTGTCATCCAACATGCATGGCATCGACAGCGGCCAGAGCTTTTCACCATGTTCCAGATGACGATGCGCCACGCTATGAATGTCTTTTAAATAATGCAACGCCTCAGTAATGCTGGGCTGGGGTGGTGTAATAAACTCTAATAAAGCTTCCGAATAATCCGTCGTAATATGCGGATGAGTCAGCGCAGAACCCAAAGCTTGCGGATGATCGGCTTGTGATAAAAAACCATCACTTTGCATGCGCAAACTTTCGCGCTCAATCCCGCGTAACATCCCTTGCAAAAGTGATGAATTGACCCAAGTCGGTAACACAGCTGTAGATTTAGATGCGGGTTGACCCATTACAATCTCACTTTTTGGAAGAAACAATTACAACGACGAATAAAATAAAATCATCAGTTTATATCAGTATAACGTGATTTTAATTCGGCACATTACACCCAGTCCTATTTTCAAGTAAACCATCTGTTCTATTTTTTCGGAAAATATTTATCACAAAGTTACGCTATTAGACATGTCAAAAGTGTGATTGTATTGAAGAATAAATGCTAAAGAATTGTAAACTTTATGAATTATCAAGAAATTTTAGATTTTTGGTTCGATCCCAAAAACCAAAGCTGGTGGTTTAGCCAAAATGATGCGTTCGATGCACTCATCGAAGAAAAATTTAAGACAATTCATCAACAAGCGGCGCATGCTGAGCTATGGTCTTGGCGCAGTAGTGCTGAAGGGCGTTTGGCTGAAATTATTGTGCTCGACCAACTGTCGAGAAACCTGTATCGCAACAGTTCTTTGGCCTTTGCTCAGGACGCTTTGGCCTTGGCTTTAGCACAAGAAGCCATCACGCTACAACTGGATGCAGCGCTGCCACCCATACAACGCAGTTTTTTATATATGCCCTTTATGCATAGTGAATCGAAACTTATTCATCAATATGCTTTAAAATTGTTCGAAGACTTAGGCAATCCGATTAACCTCGATTTTGAACAGCGTCACAAAGTGATTATCGATCGTTTTGGACGCTATCCGCATCGGAACCAAGTCCTTGGCCGCAACTCAAGCCAAGAAGAACTGGATTTTTTGACTCAGCCCAACAGCCATTTTTAACTGTTCGGCTTCTCCCTCTGTGCTAAGGAGTCTATCTCATGAAGAAAATTTTAATCGCCTGTGCACTGGCGACGGGTCTGAGTTTAGTAGGCTGTGCCTCTACCCCCTCAAAGCCCTTAACCTTCGACCAGTTAGGTCGGTTTAGTAATACGCCATTAAACACCTCGACTTATCGCATCAGCTTCCAAGCTCGCCCAAATATGAGCTATGGCACGGCTGAAGAAATTACGCTGGTCAAAGCTGCGCAAACCACAGTGCAAAATGGTTATCGCTTCTTTAAAGTACTGAATGACCCGAGCAACCAAAACCAACCACCAAGGCAGGCCGTGGTGTATTCAAACCCAATGCCTTATTACCCATATGGTTATTATTCTCGCCATCCTGCCTTTTGGCCTGATCCGTTCTACGATGTACCACGTGTAGTCGACATTGACCCCGTGCAAGTGTCATACAGCATTCAATGCTTTAAAGACCAAAAATCGGCACCAAGCGATGCCTTTGATGCCACGCTGATTTTAAAATCGCTGGGTGGAAAATACGGTTTGAGTCCAACGGGTGAAGTGCTCCCACCGCCTGAACCGAGTAGCCCCGCGTCGACCAGCAAATAAAGCATAGAGCCTGCCTATGAATGAACCTCAAGCCGTCCCATCGAGTCTGAAACGCAGTAAACGCTTTGCCACCATTGCCTTAATCACGGCAGTGGTGACATGGCTGCTGCTGATGGTCGTGGCCAAGTTTGTCCCCACAGACAAGGTTTGGATCATTCATATTTTAATGTTATCCGCCGAAGCAGGTGTGGTCGGCGGCTTGGCTGACTGGTATGCCATTACTGTGCTGTTCCGTAATCCCTTTGGAAAAATGCCGATTCCAAAGTTTTTACGCGATCACACCGAAATTATTCCTCGTAACAAAGACCGTATTGCAGAGTCTATGGGCCGCTTTGTACAAGAGAATTTTCTTTCTCCACAAGTGGTGGAAAAAAGCCTGCAAAGTACCGACCTGTCTTTGGCGGTTGGCCAATGGCTTGCCAACCCACAAAACAATCTGCAAGTCACCCAAGTCATTCAACAAACGGTGCCTAAAGTCTTTGAGTTTGTAGGCCAAGAACAAATCGGACGCTTTATTCAAAGTAACAGCGTGCAATGGGTGCGTAACACTCAGGTCAATCATTTGGCCAGTGAAATGCTGCGTGCAGTGCTGGAAAATGATTTCCATCAAGATGTATTACAACGCGGACTCGACTTGGCGCATGACTGGATGACCCAACATCCTGAACAAAGTCGTGAGTTGACCCGAACCTTGTTCAAAGAACTCGGGGTTTGGAAACTGGCCAAAGGGGCCAGTTGGATTGGCATCGATGTGCAGCAAAGAACCATCGACTCACTCATTCAACGAGTCGAGTCGATGTTGGCCGATCCTGAGCATCCGTGGCGTCAAAAGATTGAAGCGATGGGACATGCGCTCATGCTCGAACTAGCAGACACTGACAGTAGGGCCAGCCAGCGTTTAAACCAAACCAAAGATGCCCTACTAGATAGCCCACAAGTGCTGAATTTTATTAGCGGTGCAGTGGTCATTTTATGTGATGCCATTAAACAAGACTTGCAAAAACCAGACTCTGGTATTGCTCACAACATCCGTGTATCCATTCAACAAATTGGGGAGAACATCATCTCCAATCAAGCCGTCAGAGACTTGCTCAATCAACGCCTCAGCGGCATTGTGGTCAATCTCAGCGACCAATACAGCGAAAAAGTCATTCGTTTTATCAGCGAACGTATTCACGAATGGGACTCCAGTGTAATGATTGACAAGATCGAAAATGAAGTCGGTGGCGACTTGCATATGATTCGGGTCAATGGTGTGGTAGTCGGTGCATTTATTGGCTTAGCACTGGGGATTATTCGCGCGGCAGTTGAACAGCTCTTATAAAAAATGCATGCTTTACGCCTGCACTACATGCAAAATTTGCATAAGTAAAAGGGGATGAATATGCTATTTTGGGCTGATATTTAGACACTTTTAAGCATTCATGATTCAGTTGCCTTCATCTAAACTGCCTGCACAAGGCGTCACTATTTTCAGCACCATGACTGCCATGGCACAGCGCTTAAATGCCCTAAATCTATCCCAAGGTTTTCCAGACTTCGAAGCTCCTGCTGAACTGCTGGATGCTTTAGCAAAGGCCATTCAAAGTGGTTTCAATCAGTATGCTCCAGGCGATGGAGTCTGGTTATTACGCGAGCAACTGGCGCAGCAATTTGCACAACGCGATCAGATTCAGCTCGACCCGATGACTGAAATTACCATCACTCCGGGCGCAACCATTGGCCTTTTTGCCACCATTCAAGCCGTAGTCCATGCGGATGATGAAGTCCTCATTTTTGACCCCAGTTATGACAGCTATGCGCCAAGTGTTGCGTTAGTTGGGGGTAAAGCCATTCATATTGCGCTCCAACCCCCACATTTTTCAGTCGATTGGGAGCAGGTCAAATCAGCCATTACGGCCAAAACCAAACTGATCATTATCAACACACCACATAACCCGAGTGGTGCTATTTGGAGCAAGCAAGATTGGTTGACGCTGATTGAACTGATTCGCGACACCAATATTTTAGTCCTGTCTGATGAAGTCTATGAACATCTGGTATTTGATGGTCAACGTCACTATTCGGCTTTGTCTTTTCCTGAACTGCGTGAACGCAGTGTGGTGGTGGGTTCCTTTGGCAAAACCTTTCATGTGACCGGTTGGAAAACCGGATACTGCGTTGCTACACCTGCGCTGATGCAACTGTTCCGACAGGTCTATCAGTTTGCCAACTTCTGCGGAGTCACCCCTGTACAACTGGCTTTGGCCAATTATATGCAGCAACATCCTGAGCATATTCAAAACTTAGCGGGCTTTTATCAAGCAAAACGCGATCGTTTTATTGAGGGTTTAACTGGTTCACGCTTTCAATGGCTGCCTTCGCAAGGCACTTACTTTCAAAATGTCGACTACAGCCGCATTCGTCCCGATTTAAACGATGTTGAATTTTGCCGCTTTCTGGCAGAGCAGCATGGCATTGTTGGCATTCCTGTTTCGGTGTTTTATCAGCAGGCGCCAGAGGCTTTGCGCATGATTCGTTTTTGCTTTGCAAAGACCGATCAAACCTTGGCTCAGGCAGCTGAAATTTTACAAAGCGTTTAAACCTTTTTCAGCTTTGCTTTTGCACAAGAACAGGCTTCGCTTACTGAAATACATCGGCTTTTCAACACTGAACTATGCTAGGGTAAGCCTTAGAAATGTAATAAAAATAACCTCAGGATGACCTATGTCAGCACACACCCCATTGGTGCAACAACAAAAGCTATGGAAAGCCTTTTTTATTTTCCTGATGCCTTTGATTGCCACCAATATTCTGCAAAATCTGTCGGGTACAATTAATACCATCTTTGTCGGACAGATGATGGGTGTGCAGGCGATTGCAGCAGTTGCGGTGTTCTTCCCCATCCTATTTTGCTTAATGGCCTTCGTAATTGGACTATCTGCGGGTTCTACCGTCTTGGTTGGTCAAGCATGGGGCGCACAGAATATTGAAAAAGTCCGTGCGGTGGTCGGCTCCACTATTTTTATGACTCTCATTGGTGGCAGCTTTATTGCATTTTTAGGGGTAGTTTTTGCGCGACCAATTTTATCGGCTTTGGGTATCGATGAAGACGTCATGCATCTCTCGTTACCTTATGTGCAATGGATGTTGGCAGGTAGTCCCCTACTGTTTGTATATATTATTTATACCTCAATTTTACGCGGTGTCGGAGACAGCACGACACCACTGATAGCCTCTGGCATGACCATCTTGATTGGGCTTTGTGTCACGCCAGTTCTGATTGCGGGTTATTTCGGCTTTCCAAAACTGGGGATTGTTGCGCCTGCTATTGCGACCATTTTAGGCTTTGTTTCCGTGCTGACCTTTTTGTATTTCTATTTGAACTATAAACAGCACCCACTCAGACTCGATGCACAACTGCTACGTCATATTCGCTTTGACCGCCAGCTGAGTAAAATCATTCTGCGCTTAGGGGTTCCAACAGGCATTCAAATGATCACCACCTCGGTTGCGGGTCTTGTGATTGTGGGCCTAGTCAACCGCCATGGGGCCGATGCGACCGCAGCCTATGGTGCGGTCAATCAGGTTCTGAATTATATTCAATTCCCCGCCCTGTCGATTGCCATTGCTGCATCGATTTTTGGTGCACAAGCCATTGGCGCAGGCAAATCCGAGTTATTGGCCAAAGTCACGCGTACAGCGCTCGGCATGAACATCACCATTACAGGTTCCTTGGTGGTCTTGGCTTATCTTTTCTCCAAATACCTCATGGCACTGTTTATCACGGACCATGCAGTGGTTGAACTAGGGCAACAGCTGTTGTTCATTGTGCTGTGGTCTATTTTATTCTTTGGTGCCAGTGCCATTTTTTCCTCCATTATGCGGGCCAGTGGTACAGTCACCATGCCCATGATCATCAATATCGTTGCGATTATTGCGATTGAAGTGCCCTGTGCCTACTTATTTAGTGAATGGTGGGGACTGCAAGGGATTTGGTATGCTTATGCACTGGCCTTTGTCAGCTTATGCATTATGCAGGGGCTTTATTATCAATTTGTTTGGAAGAAAAAGACCATTGAAACGCTCATTTAAAGCTAAACAGATATTTGATAGAACACGTTTTTGATCATGACACTCTTTAAAATTAAGCATAAAAAAACCCGCCAAGGCGGGTTTTTTTACATCACGACATTAAGACTTTCTTTGGCTTAATTTAGTCGCAAAAGCCGTCACTTTTTGGTAGCCCGTTGGTAAGATGCGCTGAATCAAATCTAGCGTTTTCGCATCATTGCCAATCAATAAACGGCGCTTGTCTTTTTGTACCGCCTCTAAAATTTGACGCGCTGCTTCTTCAGGTGGACAGCGTAATAATTTATTAAAGGTCTGCGCAGACTTCTCAGGGTTCATCCCGATGCTACGCAAGCTGTCATTCACTTTGGCAGCATTGGCAATATTGGTTCGAATCCCACCCGGATGCACGCACAACGCGCTCACACCAGAGTTTTCCATATCTAACTCTTGGCGTAATGACTCGGTAAAGCCACGCACCGCAAATTTAGTAGCATTGTAAGCAGATTGAGTCGGTTGAGCCGTTAGACCAAATAAGCTGGAAATATTGATGATATGCCCATCGCCTGTTTTCTTAATATAAGGCAGAAACTCTTTGGTGCCATAGACCACACCCCAGAAATTAATCCCCACGATCCATTCCAGCTCTTCATAGGATGCACCTTCTACGGTTGAACCCAAAGCAACGCCGGCATTATTAAAAATAATATTCACAGAACCATGATTTTGTACGGTTTCTTCAGCCCACGCTTGCATCGCTAAACGGTCTGAGACGTCTAATTTTTTCGTAGTAACACGTACATTGCTGCCTTGTAGCAGTTCAACTGTTTTCGACAACCCTTGTTCATTGACATCACTCAATGATACATGACAGCCCGCCTTGGCCAATAAAAGTGCCAATTGTTGGCCAATACCCGATCCTGCACCTGTAATTGCCGCAACTTTATTTTTAAAATTCTTCATGAGATTGTGGTTGTCCTTTATCTTTATACATCGACTGTAGATGCTTTTTTTATAATTGACAATATCAATTGTCATAAATTTAATAGCCAAAAGTGTCAAGTCTATGAAAACCACATAGAGATTAAAGCCTACGCATAGGTAGAGTCGTGGTTTATTGCTAAACTATACAAAACCTTGGCTTTCAAATAGGGCGATGAAATCTAATGACGGCATCTGAAGCAGTACAACAAAACAGCGATAACAATAAAACCAAAGAAAGACAATTCAAGGGCTTATCGCTTTCTGAACGTAAACAGCTGCGTCGTGAAAAACTCATTGAAGCTGGAATTGAAGCCTACGGCACTCACGGCTTTTTTGCCGTGACGGTGAAAGATATTTGTAATGAAGCCAAACTTACTGAACGTTATTTTTATGAGTCGTTTAAAAAAAGTGAGCAACTGTTTCAAACCATTTTTTTAAAGCTGATCGATGAGTTACAGCACAATGTCATGCAAGCCATCATGCAAGCCTCTTCAGATCCACACAAAATGATTGATGCAGGACTGCGTGCCCTGCTCACTACCTTAAAAGACAATCCCCGCATGGCGCGTATTATTTATATCGATGCAATGTTGGTCCAAGAATTACATAACCAAGCCACCATTCATGAAACCATGACCCGTTTTGACCGGATGATTCAAGCCTTTGTCATGCTGATGATGCCGCAAATTAACCGTTCCGAACGAGAAATTTCGCTGGTCGCCACAGGCCTCAATGGCTATGTTACGCAAATTGCGATCCGTTGGGTGGTCAGTGGGTTTAAACAATCCTTTGAAGAAGTTTTAACTTCCAGCCGTATTGTGTTTATTTCACTCCTAGAAACCTTTTCAGACCCGAATACACGGGCAAAATTGGATGTCTAAGGCTTTTCAGTTGGATGCAGTCGGCATTTCCGAATGCAATTTAGATTAAACTTCCATTAATTTTGAATCCTAATATGACGTTTTTTTGTCACATTTTTTTGCAAATTTCATCAATCGTCTGTTTTTTGCAATGATACTGTCATAATTAATCTTTGTAATAAGCCTGTCATAAAATTAAAACGGCCTACCGTTACCTACAATAGGATATTGCGTTGTGAAAGATGACTACATTTTAATCGTCGATGATGAACTTCCCATTCGAGAAATGATTCACACCTCGTTGGATATGGCAGGCTTTCAATGCTTACAAGCCGAAGATGCAAAACAAGCCCACCAAATGATTGTGGATCAGCGTCCTGCTTTGATCTTGCTCGACTGGATGATGCCCGGTGGTGTGAGTGGTGTAGACTTATGTCGCCGTCTCAAGCGCGATGAAAATCTCTCTGAAATTCCAGTGATTATGCTCACGGCACGTGGTGAAGAAGACCATAAAGTACAAGGTCTGGACGCTGGTGCAGATGACTACATGACCAAACCGTTTTCGACCCGTGAATTGGTTTCACGCATTAAAGCCGTTTTACGCCGCGCTAACGCGCTCAGTGGTGAAAAATCAATTGATGCCAATGGCTTAATCTTAGACCCTGTCAGCCAACGGGTAAGCTTTGGCAATAATTTCCTCGACATGGGGCCAACTGAGTATCGTTTACTGGCCTTCTTCATGACTCATCCTGAACGTGCCTACACCCGTGCACAACTTCTTGACCAAGTCTGGGGCGGAAACGTGTATATTGAAGACCGTACCATCGACGTGCATATTCGCCGTTTACGTAAAGTGCTTGAGCCTTATGCTGCGGATCGCTTTGTGCAAACAGTTCGGGGTACAGGCTATCGATTCTCTACACGTGCGGATATCGCCCTAGGTTAATTTTGTTTTATGTATGAACCCTACCCGGTCCCTGAACTTGCGCGCGAGCATAAAAAAACGCGATACAGCAGTTTATGGGGCTTTGCCAAACAGGACTTACGTCTCCTTGCCTTTTTCTTGCTGATTGCAAGCTTGATTGGCTTTGGCGTCGGTTATTTTTGGACGTGTATCTCCTTTGCTTTTGCCGTTTTTTTCATTCTGCAAATGCGCTCTTTGTATTTGGTCAATGACTGGATTTCCAATCGTCCCTACGAAGTTCCACCCAACCTTGGGGGCATTTGGGGAGCATTATTGTTCAATGTCTATCGGGCACAGCGCCAAGAACGGATTGTACAAGCGGAAATGGTCGGGTTGATTGATCGGGCGCAGTCATCATTGGTCGCTTTGCAAGAAGCCGTGGTGCTGATCGATGACATGCAACAAATTGAATGGTGGAACCCTGCCGCAGAACGGTTATTAGGCATCGAACAAAATGACCGTGGCCGTAATATTTTGACTTTATTACGCCAACCGAGTTTTGTGGATTATTACAATAATATTGATGCGGCACCAGATGGCTTAAAAATGAAGTCATCCAGTTTTGATGAACATTATGTTCAAGTCAAAATGACCCGATTTGGTGGAGAAAGTCGCTTACTGGTCGCCTATGACGTGACCCGTATGCATAATCTCGAACAAATGCGTAAAGACTTTGTTGATAATATTTCACATGAACTACGTACACCACTGACGGTACTCAGTGGTTATATTGAAACCTTTACAGACCAAGAAGACCTCAACCCACGTTGGAAGCGGGCCTTTGACCAAATGCAAGCACAGGCCAAACGCATGAATGCCTTGGTGAATGATTTGCTCTTACTGTCACGCCTAGAAAATGACAAGCAAATTGCTAAAAATCAAATCATTGACATGCCTAGCTTAATGAACCAACTTTATGACGATGCACATGCCTATAATATTGATTATGGGCATACGCTCAATCTCGACATTGACAGTCACTGCGACTTAATCGGTTCAGATATGGAATTAGCCAGTGCTTTTAGTAACCTGATTACCAATGCCATCAAATACACGCCGAAAGGCGGAACGGTGACCATGGGTTGGCATGACAATGGTGAACAGGCTTATTTTACCGTGGAAGATACTGGTATCGGTATTGATCCTAAGCACTTGCCCCGTTTAACCGAACGCTTCTACCGTGTTGACAGCGCGCGCAGTCGACAAACGGGTGGCACAGGCTTAGGGTTAGCAATTGTGAAACATGTGTTAATGCAACACCAAGCTCATTTAGAAATTGAATCCAAAGAAAATCAAGGCTCTATTTTTAAAGTGATTTTCCCCAAAGAACGCACCTATAATCCTGAATAAGCCTCTTTCTTCAAAAGCATGAAAAAAGCACCGATATCGGTGCTTTTTTTGTCTCTCACCGTCCGTTTAACAAGGACGGTGACCTAGAGCTGACACGATTAAACTGTATGTCCCATCGCTTCACCCATCACCACAGTCGAGTTGGCTTTAAAGGCTGCATCCCACGTCATTTTGTCTTTTTCAAACAGTACCACAGCGGTTGAGCCTAGGTAGAAACGACCGAGTTCAGCACCTTTGTCCAAGAACAAGTCATGCTGATTTAGCTCTAAACGGCCAGTAGGCTTCACTTTTCCTGTCGCAACAGTTTCAATCCCCGCCACAATCATGGCGCCAACGAGAACCACGGCCATACGGCCGATTTCCGTATCAAATAAACAAACCATACGTTCATTGCGGGCAAACAGGCCTGGAATGTTTTCAGCAGTGGTTTGATTGACCGAGAACAATTCACCCGGCACATATAAGGTTTCCGTCAATGTGCCTGCAAATGGCATATGCACACGGTGATAATCTTTAGGCGATAAATACACCGTTGCAAACTGACCATTTTTAAACGGTTCAGCCAACTGCGGATCTGCAATTAAATTATCAACGGTGAATTTTTGCCCTTTGGCTTGGAAAATATCCCCTTCCACAATGGGACCCAACTGTGAAATCGCACCGTCCGCAGGCGATACAATACTGGTCGCATCGGTATCAATATCACGCACACCCTCTTTTAATGCACGGGTAAAGAATTCATTAAAGGACTTGAATTTCAGTGCATTACTCTGCTCAGCAATCGACATATCAATGCCGTACTGCGCTTTAAACGCAGTGATGACCGCATTTTTCACAATCGGATTTTCGCTGGCTGCGACTCTGCCCACGACACGTGATAACTGATGTTGGGGTACAACACGTTGAGCTTGAATGAAAATTTGTTTTTTTAAGCGTGATGTGAGGCTCAAGACGGCATCTCTCCGGTAATGATAGGACTGTCGAGGCGGTTGCCCCATTCACTCCACGCACCGTCATACGCCTGAATATTCCAACCCAATAAACGACCTAAAATATAAGCCAGTCCTGAACGGTGATGTGACTGACAGTACACCACCACAGGTTCATTTAAGTTAAAACCCAATTGTTCTAAGCGTTGCTGCGTGCGTTCTAAAGGGTGCAATCTTAAATGATTTTCACGGTTAAGGGCAGTACTCCATTCAAAATGTAGTGCATTTGGAATGTGACCGCCGCGTCGCGCTGCAAGACGCAGGCCGGTATATTCGTCTTCTGTGCGGCAGTCCCAGAGTTGGACTTGGCTGCTTTGAACTTTCTCTAATAACTCAGCATATTCAATTCGATACTGCTGTATTTTGGCTTGGTCGACCTGTACCAAGGCGCTGACAGGTTCAAACTGTTCCACTTCAGAAGTGGTTGGAAGTCCTGCTGCAAGCCATGCATGAATTCCACCATTCAGCAGACTGGTATTTTCAAAACCTAAGCAGTGTAAATTCCAAATCAAACGCCCCGCCCAAGCGCCACCTTCATCATCATAGACCACGACATGATGCTCGGGTGAAATATTCAAATAACGAATCAGCTCTTGTAAACCTTCTACATCAGGAAGTAGGCCGGTGGCTTGTTCATCTTGGCGCACCAAAAATTTTGGCTTTAAATGTAAAGCATGTGGAATATGCAATTGGTCATAGACTGAAGCTCGACTTAAATCGACGATGCGTAATTTGTCATTACCTAAATGCGGAACCAACTGCTCTGCGTCTATCAACAAACCAAAATCAAAGGCAGAATGTGTCATATTATTTCGTATATTTTCAGATCATGCTTTGATCTTAGCACAACTCATTTTTACAATTATTCTGATTTTTTACATTCTTTTAGCAGAATTAGAGATATCACTATTCACCAGTTTTTTAATGCGCAATGCCAGAACGGATTATGGCATGGTATATATTCTGGATTAATTGACTTCTGCTTCAGCAATCTCAAAAACCTGACGTAAATACGCCAAAAAGGTGTCGTTATCCGTCATAGTTTTACCCGGACTGTCTGAGATTTTCGCAACCGACTGACCATTACACTCGACTAGCTTGAGCACAATATTTAAAGGGGTTTGTCCCATATCATTGGTCAAATTGGTGCCAATCCCGAAGCTGACTTGGAAACGGTCTTTGAAATAATTGTGCAGGTCCCACGCTTTCTCTAAATTCAGTCCATCACTAAAGGTCAGCATTTTGGTTTTACTGTCAATTTTCAGCTTTTTATAGTGGGCATAGGCTTTATCGCCCCATTCATACGGGTCGCCACTGTCATGACGCAAGCCATCGAATAGCTTGGCAAAGTACAAGTCAAAATCACGCAGGAATGCATCCATACCCACCACATCCGTCAAAGCAATACCTAAATCACCACGGTACTCTTGTACCCAGGTTTCCAGTGCTGATTTTTGGAAATTACGTAAACGTACATCCAGCGCTTGGAATGCTTGTAGAAATTCATGCGCCATGGTCCCAATCGGGGTAAGACCCAATTGCTTTGCAATTAAGACATTACTGGTACCACGGAAAATATGCGGTGCAGCTTGATTAAACACTTCAATCACATGTTTTTGCCACGCCAAACTATAACGTCGCCGCGTACCAAAATCAGAAACTAAAAATGGGGGATCATTTGGCGTTTGCGATGTTTCATAGTGTTTTAATAAAGCCACTTTGGCCTGTAAGCGACGTTCGCCCTCAGCCATGACCTCTTCGCTTCGAATACGGCGGAAATACAGCTCATTGACGATGGCAAGCACAAAGATTTCAAACATCATGGCTTGAACCATCGGCCCTTCAATTCGAATGTCTAAACGGCCTTGATGATCAATACTGGCCACAATAAAGCGGCGTTTGAGCTGAAACAACTCTAAATAATCGACAAAATCACTTTTGATAAAGCGCAAACCACGCAGGTATTGCAGCTCATCGTCTTGAAAACGTAATTGGCAGAGCAAATCTAATTGGTGATTTAAATCATCGAGAATGTCGACCAAAGGATAGACCGTGTCATCCAAATTGCGACAACGGAACTGGTACACACTATGCGCTTGGGGAAACTTATGCAGGACCACCTGTAGCATCGTAAATTTGTACAGATCAGTATCTAATAAGGATTGGATGATGGCAGACATATCATTTTCGGTTTTTAGCAACTTATTGCATTAAAGCACATTTTTTTAAACTGCATAGCCATGTTTTGGTAATTCGGTCTTGCTATTCGACCAATTACTCAGTACATCTCTTGTTTCTCTATATTCAGAATTCAAGTGTTGATGTCTTTGTTGCTATCGCGCTTGGCTTATGCTCTTTTCCTCAAACATTGCTGTAAATATCAACGCAACGACCTTGTTTTTTCAATCGATATCTCTCCTGTGCTGCACTTGGTTTGCTACAATTTCAGTCTGCACAATCAAATGGTAGATAAAATCAGTCATGCGGGCCTTATTACAACGCGTTCTCGAAGCCAAAGTGGTGGTCGATGGTGAAACCACAGGCGAAATTCAACACGGTATCTTGGTTTTCTTAGGTCTTGGGAAAGAAGACACTTTAGACAAAGGCAAAAAACTGATCGATAAAATTTTAAAGTATCGTTTTTTTGACGACGAACAAGGCAAAATGGGCTGGAATGTCAGTCAAGCTGGTGGGAGTATTCTTCTGGTTTCTCAGTTCACCTTAATGGCGCAAACCCAAAAAGGCTTACGCCCTGACTTTGGACCGGCCATGCCACCGGATGATGCCGAGGCCTTATACGAACAACTGGTTGAGTATGCCCAGACCCAGTTTGAGCATGTGCAAACCGGTATTTTTGCTGCCGATATGAAAGTACATTTGGTCAATGATGGACCCGTGACTTTCAATTTAGAAGTCGAATAAAAACACCATGCATAAAAAAGCCCTCGATAGAGGGCTTTTTCGATTTCATCGCGCTCAATCTTCCTTTTATAAAGGAGACGGAATCGAGAAGTTTAAAAAATCTTTTTACTTACCGGTTTTTTCTTTCAAAAATGCACGAGCGGCTTTAATTTTTGCTTTCACAGGCTTTGGTAACTTTGGTGGAACCAATTTTGCAACTTGGTTAAACCAAACCAAGAGACCAAAATCTCCTTCCATTTTAATGCTGCCGCTTTGCATGCCCGTCATAAATGCGGTTGGGTCACCTTTAATTAAAGTTTTCACGCCCTGCTCACTGTCCGCAAACTGTAAAATAAAATCGGCTTTTTCAGCATCACCTGAAACGGTATCAATCTGACCATTATTCACAATAATTTGGCGTGCCATACCCAGATCCGTACCAATTTGAATACGGAACTGACGTTCATGAACTAATTCAATAAATTTTGGACTGGTACGCGCCAGCTGTTTCATACGAAGTGCCAAACCAGTAACCATTAAATCCAGCGGATCCGTGCTGACATCAACCAATGGAAGTTTAACCACAGGAATTGAAGATAGTTTCATGACATGAAAGCCTATTGTAATTGTTGATAAATTGACTGTTTTCAATGCTACCACAAGTTGCCATTTTTACCGCTAGGCTTTGTATAACAATCATGTAAGAACGTAAAAAAGATGCTCTAGGCATCTTCTTTTACGGTATGAGGTTATGACTTAGCGGCTAGAACACTGCTGTTGGTCATCTTCATATACAGGTGTATGTTCAATACAACGGCGCTGCGCCAGTGCACGTTCTGCGCGACGGTCTTCACGTAGAAGCAACATCGTCACAATAAGCATCGCTGAAGTTAAAGCAGTTAAGTAGCTATAAGTGATCGGCATTTCAAACACTGCTTGCACACCTAGGCGAATGACTTCCAAGATTCCCCAAAACACCATACCCGCCACCATAAAACTCAACCAGCGACGATAAGGCGAAAAGAAAACAGCAATTAACGCAGCGGCGACTAAACTTAAGCCAACGATGGTTGCTAAATTCGCTGTTACCATAAAAACCTCCGTCTAAGATAAATTCAGGCGACTGATACACTGTGCTGAACTCATCCCCGATACCGTTTAAAATTAATGGATTGTGTAGCTTTCAAACTCTATGCATGCATTATGAGCAGTTTTGAAAAGAAAAAAAGGCTTGTATTTTTAGAATGCGACATACCTTGTCGCCATATTATATTGTCATTACATTTTTTTAGATTTGAACTTTTCCAAAACAAGGACGCGCTGAGTCTTGGCGTGTCATTACAAAATAAAACCCGTATTTTCAGCGCTTAAAAATATTTTTTCCAATTCTGTTGATCGTTGTTTTTATCGACATTTTTCACTGACCGCTCATCGTTTTTCGCTTAAATTTGCAACAAAAAAACGCAGCTCAAAGGCTGCGTTTTTGATAACACCAAAATGCTTTAAGCACGATTTAAATCTTTATCGTGCACACCCAATAAATACAACACCCCATCTAAGCCGACACTTGAAATGGCTTGATTGGCATTTTGTCTCACCAGCGGTTTCGCACGGAAAGCTACACCTAAGCCAGCAATCGACAGCATCGGTAAATCATTTGCACCATCGCCCACCGCAATCGCTTGCTCAAGAGAAATGCCCATCTTATCGGCTAACTCACGTAATAATAATGCCTTACGTTCACCATCCACGATGTGTCCTTTAACTTCGCCCGTCACCAACCCATTTTCAACGTCTAAGACATTGGCATGAACTTCATCAATACCAAGTTTGGCTTGTAGATACTCTGCAAAGTACTGAAAACCACCCGACAAGATAGCCGTGCGGTAGCCTAATGCTTTTAAAGTTGAAATTAAGCGTTCAGCACCTTCTGTAACGGTCAGACGTTCTGCAATTTTAGGTAGGACAGAGGCATCCATCCCTTTGAGCAGTGCCACGCGTGCACGGAAGCTTTGTTGGAAATCCAGCTCACCCTGCATTGCACGTTCCGTAATTTCAGCGACTTGTGCGCCGACACCCGCTTCAATCGCCAACTCATCAATCACTTCTTGCTCGATTAAGGTCGAGTCCATGTCAAAACACACCAAACGGCGGTTACGACGGTAGGCATTGTCTTCTTGTACCGCCACATCGACATTCAGTTCATGTGACAAACGTAAACAGGCTGCACGCATGGCGGCGGCATCCAGCATTTGACCACTTAAACCAAATTGAACACAGGCGCGTTTCGGCCCATCGACTTCGCCATTTAAGACTGGATGACCTGACAAACGGGTCACAGTTTCGATGTTGAAACCTTGGTTGGACACAATATTTGTAACTGCTTGTAAGTGAGATGCCTCAAGCTCTGGCGCCAAAGCTGTGACTATATAACGCGTCCGCCCACCTTCACTCACCCACTGGTCATATTCAGTTGTAGTGATTGGTTTAAAACGTACAGTTAAACCAATATCATGTGCTAAAATTAGAATTTCCTTCATGGCCAAAGCTGTTGCAGTTTGGTCGTCTGAAGAAATAACAATACCTAAGGTCAATTGGTTATGAATAACTGCTTGTCCAACATCTAAAATTTGTAATGAATGAGTGGACAAAACCTGCATTAATCGAGTGAACTGATTAGGTTGGTCTGGTCCTAAAAATGAAATAAGAATGATTTCTCGCATGAATTGACTCGGGTCTGAGCTACGACTATTGTTAGAATCATAATCGAAATTGAATATATTTTCTTTGGAAGTTTACGTTGAATGCGCCTAGACAAGGGCTATTTGCTAGCCTATTAATTGTAAGTTTTGCTTTACATACCTTTTTATTGGTATTGGCAACGACTCATCAACTGAATGAAAACCGTGCCAACCAAGGCCAACTGATGACCTCTCAATTGGTCACAGACAGTCTTGCAGAGCTGGAGCCTGCCAACACGGTTTCCCTTGCGCTTTTGGTGGATCGCTATGCGACCAATCCAAGTGTAGCTTCCATTCGTATTTTGGATGCCAACAATCAAGTCCTAGCGACAGGTGGCCAAGTTCGAACACGTGATGGCGAAGTATTTGTCCGTGATGCGCTGCAAAATGAAAAGAAAGTGGGTAGCATTGAAATCACGCTCATTAAACCAAGTATGGGTGAAATTTTACGTACTCAGTGGTTAGCGATTTTATTGTCCTTAACGATTCATGGTTTACTGTGGTTAGCTTATCGCGCCATTGCTCGTCCAAGCCGTACCGAATATTTGGCACGGATCAATAACGAATCCCGCTTAAAACATGAAATTCAAGTTTTAACCCAAACCCTTGAACAGGAAAAACACCATACAGCGGTCGCGATTGCCCAAGCACAACAACAAATCAAAACCAGTGCGAAGCCTAAAGAGCAGAAACCCGTAATCGTGGATAATCATTCGGTTGCGCTCAATATTCAATTCTACGACCCGAAACAGCTGATGGACTCGGTGAATACAACCGTGTCTATTCCATACTTTAATTTGTGTCAGATTTTCCTCAATAAAAGTACAGAACTGTGTTTAAAACACTACAAACTCAACAGCACGGACATCACTACAGTTCAATCCTTTAATGAGCATGGTGCCACCCTCAGCATGTCGACAGACACACCGAATGCAGTGCCATTTTTAATGATGATCAGCAGTGTGTTCCAACTGCTATCTGAGGTTTTGTATAAACGCTACCGCGAAGAAAAGCGCTTTGTTTTACAAACGCGTTGTGGCATTTCAACCGCAGTCGATGCGATGCAGCTGTCTGCGAATCAAGCTGCTGAGCGTTTGGTCCAGCAGTTGTCGGCCAAAGAAAGTGCCGTACATTTAAGTAACGAATTATTGAAAGACATCTCTGAAAGTTACCAATTGGTGAATTTACCTAATCCAACCAATGTCTTGACCCGTCATGCCTTTATGGTCAATGGCATGGGTGCTGAGTCTGCAGAGTTGGCGCAAAGCTTAAGAACGGAAATTTTAAAAGCAAAACAATCTAAAGCCTCTTAATTACATCCAATCATAAAAAAGCCTGACCTACGTCAGGCTTTTTTTATGGCAACTGTTAAATTTTGAGTTGCTTCTGTGCAATCAAATGTTGCTGCGCACTATACCTTTGCTCTGGATCGGTACAGGCCACTTTAAGCCAATGACCATCGGCTTGTAGCTCCCAAGCATTCAAACAATCATTTAAGTAGCTGATTAATCCGTCTTTATAAATCTGCTTTTTCAAAACGCGATCTAATATTGGAAAGCAGGTTTCAACACGCGAAAATAAATTACGTCCCATCCAGTCTGCGCTGGCACAGTACAGCTTTTTCTCACCGCCATGCTCAAAACAATACACGCGGGTATGTTCCAGAAAACGGCCCACAATCGAACGCACACGAATATTCTCAGACATGCCTTGGACCTGTGGAATCAAACAACAGATCGAACGGATAATCAGATCGACCTGTACCCCTGCTTGTGACGCACGATACAGTGCGGCAATTAACTGAGGTTCCGTTAAAGCATTGACTTTAATGATGATACGCGCCTTTTGACCGGCTTGTGCAAACTGAATTTCTTGCTCAATCAGTTTTAACAGTTCACTGTGTAACGTAAAAGGCGCATGTAACAACGCCTTCAATTTGGCCATTTTGCCCATCCCCGTCAGTTCTTGGAACATACGGTGTACATCTTCACAAATATCAGGCTGTGTGGTCATCAACCCATAGTCGGTATACATACGGGCATTGCCCGCATGATAATTGCCTGTGCCCAGATGGGCATAACGGATCAACTGAGCATTTTCACGGCGTACGATCAAAATCATTTTGGCATGGGTTTTATAACCGACAATGCCATACACCACCACCGCCCCAGCTTCTTGCAAAATATTCGCCACGGTAATATTCGACTCTTCATCAAAACGCGCCCGCAACTCAATCACGGCTGTGACTTCCTTGCCATTTCGTGCTGCTTCTGCCAAGACCTGTACAATTTCAGAGTCAGGTCCACTGCGGTAAAGGGTTTGTTTAATCGCCAGCACATTTGGGTCTTTCGCTGCTTCTTTTAATAAACCAATCACAGGCTGAAAAGAATCAAAAGGATGATGCAACAACACATCCTGTGCTTTTAAGGTATCAAAGGTACTTTTTTGTTTACGCAAAACTTTGGGAATGACTGGAATAAACACTGGATGCTTCAATTCAGGTCGGTCACAACTGGTGCTGAGGCGTGAAAGATTGATCGGCCCATCAATGCGATAAAGCTCCTGCTCAGTTAAATCAAACTCCTTGAGCAAATAATCAATCACCGCTTCGGGACAGTCATCTTCTATTTCTAAACGCACCGCACGACCAAAACGGCGTGAAGACAGCTCATCTTTGAGTGCCACCGCCAAATCATCAACATCTTCCGATAATATCAGATCTGCATTACGCGTCACACGAAAAGCATAACAGCCCGTGGCTTTCATCCCCGGGAACAGATCGCTGATGTGCTGCTGAATCATTGCAGTTAAAAAAATCTGCGTGTCAGTATTGCCTGCCACGTTTTTCGGCATCTGAATTAAACGCGGTAATGAGCGCGGCGCTGGGACTATCGCCATCTCAATGCTCCGTCCAAAAGCATCTTTACCTTGTAAACTCACAATGAAATTCAGACTTTTATTCACGAGGCGAGGAAAAGGATGTGACGGATCTAAGCTAATTGGGGTCAAAACCGGTTGGATTTCTTTGGCGAAATATTCTGCAATCCACGCTTTATGTTTTTCTAAAATATCTTGGAACTGGATGAACTGAATACCTTGCGCTTGTAACTCAGGCAAAATCGAATGATTTAAAACTTCAAACTGTTTTTTGACGGCACGATGAATGGATTGGGACAGGTCTTCTAATATCACTTCAGTGGGAACAGCATCAGGGGTCCGTGCTATCACATTCATATCGCGTTGTTTCATCAAGCCCGCAATACGAATTTCAAAAAACTCATCTAAATTACGTGAAAAAATAATTAAAAAAGTTAAACGCTCCAGCACTGGCAAACTCGGATCTAATGCTTGTGCTAAAACCCGCTGATGAAACTCAAATAACGATAACTCTCGGTTAAAATACGTCGCCGATGAATGCTGAAAATTATCCATACCCTCTCAATGCTGTTTGCAACAGTCTGTTATGAAGTGTTTGGCAGGGATGTTAGGTAGTCTTTATGACAGTTTAGTTACAACTTCATGCCAAATAGAAAATTCATCCTGACTTTATGCTTAAAGCTGCAACAGCGTACAGTATTCAAACCGACATATGTTCCTTTTCACTTTTTTTCTTGGCTGTAGCGTCTGCTTTCGCGGCCCAATAGCTGGCTAAAACTGGCCCTGAAATGTTATGCCACAAACTAAAGATCGCGCTGGGTACTGCCGTAATTGGTGAAGCGGCAAAATGCACAGCCGCCAAAGCCACGCCTAGTCCTGAGTTTTGCATACCGACCTCAATCGAAACCGCTTTACAGTCGGTATGTGGCAAGTGAAACATCCGTGCTGCTGCAAAGCCAAGTAAATAACCAATCGCGTTATGTAATGCCACCACAGCTAAAATCAATAAGCCTGATTCTAAAATTTGTGCTTTTGAGCCGCCAATAATAGCCGCCACAATCAGCACAATCGCCACTACAGAAATTAAGGGCATCACCAAAATATAGCTTTCAACTTTGTGTTTCAGCACGGCACGTACCACCAGCCCTAAAATAATCGGGAACAGCACCACCTGCAAAATTGAACTCAGCATCGACCATGCATTAATTTCAATCCATTGGCTGGCCAACAGATAGAAAATCGCGGGAGTCAACACAGGCGCCAATAAGGTCGATACCGTGGTACATGCGACAGACAAAGCCGTATTGCCTTTCGCCATATAAGTAATCACATTAGATGCTGTGCCACCCGGACAGCAACCCACCAAAATCACCCCGATCGCAATTTCAGTCGGCAAGCGAAATAATAAGCACAGCAGATAAGCCACGCTTGGCATCACCACAAACTGAGCCGCTACCCCAATTGCAACCGCTTTAGGACTTTGCATCACCCCTTTAAAATCTTCCAGTGTCATGGTCATGCCCATACCAAACATGATCAGCCCTAACATCCACGTGATATAAGCCTTCATCCAGACAAAAGTTTCAGGGCTTAGGAGCGCAATGCCTGCAAATAACACCACCCACAGGGCAAAGGTTTTTTGAATCCAAGCGGTAAATTTTAAAAAAGTGCCCATGACCCTTCCCTACTGCATGTTTTTATAATGTCGATATTAGTGATTGAGGTGAGCCGATTGGTTCAGCGCATCAGTTCACGGCATATTGTTGCACAATATCTTTGCAATAAAGACGTTTCACTCCATGGGCCAGCATCTCTTGCCATGCATGTTGTAAAGAACCATGTAGATCAATACCTTTGGTGGCATCGGCAATCACATAAGTTTGAAAACCGAGTTTACAGGCATCTATTGCCGTCCATGCCACACAAAAGTCAGTTGCAATCCCAACAATAAATACAGTATCAATCCCACGCTCTCTTAAATAGCCTGCGAGTCCCGTCTGGGTCTTATGATCGGCTTCTAAAAAAGCAGAATAACTATCAATGTGCACATGACATCCTTTACGAATGATCAACTGCGCTTTGGCAAGATCGAGATCGGGATGCAATTCCGCATCCTGTGTGCCTTGTACACAGTGACGTGGCCAGAGCACTTGTGTGCCGTAGTCTAATTCAATGGTTTGAAAGGCTTGTTGATCGGGGTGATTGTCTGCAAAAGAAATATGATTTTCAGGATGCCAATCTTGAGTGAGTACAATAGTGTCAAAATAATCGCCAAGCTGATTAATTTTAGGAATAATTTGATCTGATCCTGCTACCGCTAAATTTCCACCAGGCGTAAAACCATTTTGTACATCCACCACAATCAATGCCATATTCTTCTGCATTATTCTCTGTCCTTTTTGTTCTGCGCTCGAAGGCCAAGCTTAGCTTAATTTATAAAACAGTATTCACCCTCGCGGGTCAAAATTAAATGACCGCAGCCTTTAGTGCAATGGGTATTGTGGCAAATTGAAGCGAAAATAAAATATAGAACAAAATGCTGGACATTGATCTATAACGTTAAAAGGGCGATGCCTCACATACTTAGAGAACTCGCATAATCATGCAAAATCCTGACGTTTATAGAAGTTTATAACCCAATATTCAGTTTGATCGACTTCTAATGCTCGATTGAGATGAAGAGATCCTTTCTTTAAATGCGTTAATCCATGGCCATAGGTTATACAAAACGCTCTTTTCAGATGCAAAATAAGATGCTTTTCTTTGTCTACCATTTGAACAAGCTGTATTTTTGTAGCGAAAGATAAAGTTTTTATACACTTTGACTAAAGCATATTGTTCTTCATGTTGTGTTCGTTCATAATTTGCATAAGCATTATTCAATGCATCAGCGCTTTGAAAATGCTATAAATTAAAATACGCACCCATCCAATCTTATGTTTTTCTGGCCTAACTGGATGGACAAATAGGATATTTTTTTAAAATGACTCAGCAAGCACAGACCATCCAAGGCTCAATTGTCGCAATCGTCACCCCTATGTTTGAAGATGGCAGCGTAGATTGGAAGGGTCTAGAGAAGCTCGTTGAGTGGCACATCGCACAAGGCACAAATAGCATTGTTGCTGTCGGTACAACGGGTGAAGCGTCTACTCTAAGCATGAAAGAGCATACACAAGTGATTAAAGAAATCATTCGTGTCGCGAACAAACGCATCCCGATTATTGCGGGGACTGGCGCGAATTCAACGCGTGAAGCCATCGAGTTGACTAAAGAAGCCAAAGAACTCGGTGCAGATGCTGCTCTTCTGGTTACCCCCTATTATAATAAACCGACCCAAGAAGGCTTATATCAGCACTATAAAGCTATTGCTGAAGCTGTTGATCTTCCTCAAATTCTGTATAACGTACCTGGTCGTACAGGTGTCGATATGGCGAATGAAACAGTTATTCGTTTGGCCGATATTCCTCAAATTGTGGGCATCAAAGATGCCACAGGTGATGTCCCGCGTGGTCAAGCACTGCTCGAAGGCCTTGCTGGCAAAGCGATGACCGTCTATTCAGGTGATGATGCAACAGCTTATCAACTGATTCTGTCGGGAGCAAAAGGCAATATTTCTGTGACTGCAAACGTTGCACCCAAAGAAATGAGCGATGTTTGCGCGGCAGCATTGGCAGGCGAAGCTGAAAAAGCTGAAAACCTAAATACCCAAGTTGCAAATTTACACGAAATTCTATTTTGCGAATCAAACCCAATTCCTGTGAAATGGGCACTTCATGAAATGGAGTTAATCGAAACGGGTATTCGTTTACCATTAACACCACTTGCAGAACAATATCGCACACCGCTCCGTGAAGCACTCACAACAGCGGGTGTCATTAAATAAAGAGCACATCAATATGCAATTACGTTTAGGTCTTACTCTCGCACTTTCAGTTGTCAGTTTAGCGGGTTGTAGTTCCCTTGCAGTCAATAACGGTAGTTTGGACTATAAAGAGACAGCAACCTTAGAACCTCTTAAGTACCCTGAAGGCTCTATGGTTCGACCTGCAACGCCGTTGTATCCAGCTCCAACGGTTGAAGCGCTCGCTCTTGAACATGCACCTGTACTTGAAAATAAGCGCGGAAACCGTTTTGCAATGCCGCGCCCTCAAGCAGCTCAAGTCATGCCGAATGCCGAATCAACGGAAACAGTTGATACAGCTGTGAGTCGCCCTCAATTGATTATTGACGGAAATAAGAATCCGCTGCTCAAAATTGAGGGAAATTCTGCTACAATTTGGCAATATACGCTTGCCACCCTCAGCAGCCTCAACCATCAAATTGTTGGTCAAAGCAAAAATGGTTATGAAGCAACCATTAAAATCGATCAACAGGTCTATGTGTTAAGACTGACCGCGGTCGGTAGCAGCAACAACCTCGCTGTGTTCAATGCCGATAACAGTTTTGCAGCGCCTGAAAAAGCCACAGAATTGTTAACCCAGATTTACCAAAATTGGCCAGCCTAGTCGTACTAGGCATTTTTTTTTGAAAAAGGTTCCCTCATGTTAAAACAAACCTTGCTCTATACTGGTAAAGCGAAATCTGTCTATGAAACAGACAGTGCAGACCACCTGATTTTAGTCTTTCGTGATGATGCTTCGGCATTCAATGGTGAAAAGATCGAACAACTAGATCGTAAAGGTAAGGTGAACAACCGTTTTAACGCCTTTATCATGGATAAATTGGCTGCGGCTGGCATTGAGACTCACTTTGAAAAACTTCTTTCTCCAACAGAAGTTCTAGTGAAAAAACTCAGCATGATCCCTGTTGAATGTGTAATTCGTAATTATGCAGCAGGTTCTTTATGCCGTCGCTTAGGTGTAGAAGAAGGCAAGGAATTAACACCGCCGACTTTCGAATTATTCTTCAAAGATGATGCGCTTGGTGACCCAATGGTCAATGAGTCTCAAGCGATTGCTTTAGGTTGGGCAACTGCTGAGCAACTTGAGCAAATGAAAGTCCTCACTTACCAAGTGAACGAAGTTCTTAAAAACTTATTTGACCAAGGTGGCATGCTACTTGTGGACTTCAAACTTGAGTTTGGCGTATTCCACGACCGTATTGTTCTTGGTGATGAGTTCTCTCCAGACGGTTGTCGTCTATGGGACAAAGAAACCAAGAAAAAACTCGACAAAGACCGTTTCCGTCAAGGTTTAGGTGGTGTGGTTGAAGCTTATGAAGAAGTTGCTGCACGTTTAGGTATCGACCTTTCTGATATCTAATCAGTTACAGATTCAAAAAAAACCGAGCTTAATCGCTCGGTTTTTTTATAGGTGACTCAGCGCCAATAATAGCTAGCCAGAACATAAAATTGCTGCGAATAAAACAACATTCCTGTACGCCATAGCGCACAAGACTTCCGGTATATTTCAACTATGTATTGAATTTGTTTTTTAATATGATAAAAACATATGAACAGGACGTTCTCAGATAAAAATTATTCCAGCCGAAAAAATACCCTTATCTCCTCATCTCTCATGGCGACAAGATCCATCGATCCCCTAAGAGCAGAAAACTGGTATAGATGTTGCTTTTATTCAAAAGTACTCAGTAGGGTAAGTTCTATCTTCGTCTTATTTCTTAGATTTGTTTTTTTACGGATGGCTATATTTAAAATGAAAAACTGGCAAAAAAAATTACTACTTTCCACTACATTCGTAGCCGTAGCACTGAGCAGTACTGTCCAAGCAAAAGAATGGAAAACCATTCGTTTTGGCACAGAATCCGCATATGCACCTTTTGAATATAAAACACCAGACAATAAGCTGGTCGGTTTTGACATCGACTTGGGCAATGCCATTTGTGCCAAATTAAAAGCCAAATGTGTATGGGTAGAAAACTCCTTTGATGGGATGATTCCTGCGCTCAAAGCGAAAAAGTTCGACGGTATTTTGTCTTCAATGACGGTTACTACGGATCGCGCAAAACAAATCGCATTTAGCAATAAAATTTACAACACGCCTACCCGTATGGTCGCGAAGAAAGGCTCTCCTTTACTCCCTACTCCTGCATCCCTAAAAGGCAAACGTGTGGGTGTACAACAAGGTACGATTCAAGAAGGCTATGCAAAAGCCTATTGGGCACCTAAAGGTGTGAATGTGGTTCCTTATCCAAACCAAGATGTGCTTTACCAAGACATGGTTTCGGGACGCCTAGATGCAACATTACAAGATGCGATTATGGTCGATACTGGTTTCCTAAAATCGGCCAAAGGCAAAGGCTTTGCTTTTGCAGGCAATAATGTGGTCGATGCCAAAACACTCGGTGTAGGGGCTGCAATCGGCTTACGTAAAGAAGATGTCGATCTGAAAAAGAATATTGATAAAGCGTTAGCTGAAATTATTGCAGACGGCACCTATAAGAAACTCGAGAAAAAATACTTCTCTTTCAGCATTTATTAATTTATAGGGTGTCGGTTCAACACCGACACTTTTTATATACTGCTGATTTATAAAATTTTATATTTTTACTCGGAGAAACTGAGTATGTTTCTGTCTGGCTATGGTCCCGTATTACTCAGTGGCACTTGGATGACCATACAGCTTGCTTTGTTATCACTGGTGCTTTCGATCATTATTGGCTTGTTTGGGGCAAGTGCCAAACTCTCTCGTATTAAAATCTTACGTCATGTTGCAACCCTCTATACCACGCTCATTCGTAGTGTTCCTGATCTGGTGATCATGTTGTTGTTGTTCTATAGCCTGCAACTTGGATTGAACTCGATTACCGAATCGATCCATATGGAGCAAATTGACATCAATCCCTTTGTGGCAGGGGTGATTACTTTAGCCTTTATTTATGGGGCCTATTTTACGGAAACCTTCCGTGGCGCATTTCAAGCCGTCCCCAAAGGTCAACTTGAAGCTGCATATGCCTATGGCATGACCCCATTTCAAGTCTTCAGGCGTGTCCTCTTTCCACAAATGATGCGTTTTGCCTTACCGGGGATTGGCAATAACTGGCAAGTCCTCATCAAAGCTACTGCCTTGGTGTCCTTAATTGGTTTAACCGACATCGTCAAAATTACCCAAGATGCAGGTCGAAGCAGCATGCAAGTGTTCTATTTCAGTATTGTTGCAGCCGTCATTTATCTGGCCATCACCACCCTTTCGAATTTGATTCTCATGTGGTTGGAACGTCGTTATTCTGCTGGTGTGAAAAAGGGACAACTATGATTGAAATTATTCAACAATACTGGCAGTCCTATCTGTGGACCGATGGTTTTCAAATGACTGGGGTCGCCATGACCGCATGGCTACTGGTCTTATCGATTGCGATTGGTTTTGTTCTGGCTGTGCCTTTGTCAATTGCTCGAGTTTCTGAGCATGCTTTTGTACGTGGACCTGTTTGGTTTTTTACCTATATTTTCCGTGGTACGCCCTTATATGTGCAGCTACTGATTATTTATACTGGGATTTATAGTCTCGAATTTGTGCATGCCCATGAACGGCTCGATGAATTCTTTAGAGAAGGGCTTAATTGCACCATTTTAGCGTTTGCACTCAATACAGCAGCTTATACCACTGAAATTTTTGCAGGGGCGATACGTTCGATTCCCTACGGCGAAATTGAGGCGGCAAAAGCCTTTGGAATGTCGCCTTGGAAACGCTATACCCGCATTATTATTCCATCTATGCTACGTCGAGCATTGCCGTTTTATGGTAATGAAGTCATTTTGATGCTGCATGCAACCACCATTGCCTTCACTGCAACCGTGCCTGATATTCTCAAAATTGCACGGGATGTCAATGCTGCCACTTATGCCACGTTTGATGCCTTTGGCATTGCCGCTGTGCTGTATGCCTGTCTGGCATTTATCCTCATTTGGATCTTTCGTAAATTGGAACAACGCTGGTTGGCGTTTTTAAAACCATCGAATCATTAGGAGAAACAATGGAAAATTCAGCAAAACTGGTGATTCGAGACCTTTGTAAAAGTTTTGGCGATCATGAAGTCTTAAAAGGGGTTTCACTTGAGTCACGCGCAGGTGATGTGATTAGTATTATTGGTTCCTCGGGTTCGGGTAAAAGTACCTTTCTTCGTTGCATCAATTTTCTAGAACAACCGAGCCAAGGCAGCATTCAGCTCAATGGTGAGCAGTTAGAGACTAGCTTGGATAAAAATGGCAATCTCAAAGCAAAAAATCCCAAACAACTACAAAAAATGCGCACCCAACTGATGATGGTGTTTCAACATTTCAATTTATGGTCGCATATGACGGTATTAGAAAATATTATTGAAGGACCCATTCATGTCTTGGGGCTAAAGCGGAGTGAGGCGGAAGAGCGTGCACGAAAATACTTAAGAAAAGTTGGGCTTGCTGAAAGTGTCGAAAAGAAATATCCGTCTTTTTTGTCAGGAGGACAACAACAGCGTGTCGCAATTGCCCGTGCCTTAGCAATGGAGCCGGAAGTGATGTTGTTTGATGAACCGACCAGTGCTCTAGATCCTGAACTGGTGGGTGAGGTGTTGAAAGTGATGCAAAGTTTGGCTGAAGAAGGCCGAACCATGATTGTGGTCACCCATGAAATGGGCTTCGCACGCCATGTGTCCAACCATGTCATTTTCTTAGATCAAGGCAAAATTGAAGAACAAGGTGATCCAAAAGAAGTTTTGATTCACCCCAAAAGTGAACGCCTGCAACAGTTTTTAGAGGGTAACTTTAAATAATTGAATAGTCTTCAAGAGCTTGGTGCAGCAATGATTCAACACTCAATGCTTAGTTAAAAAGATAAAGCGCCTCGTTTGATATGATCCCGCGAAACTATATGCATTCAGATAAAAAACCGAGCCATTTCGCTCGGTTTTTTTACCTTTCCACCTAAGCTTTTATAGATTGGTGTATCGATTTTTAGTGGTATCCATCACCAAAAAACTGGTGATCGAGCTAATGGATGAAATCGTTCCTAAAACATCGGTATGAAACTTTTTATAAGACTTAATGTCTGCCACTTCAACCCTGAGCAAATACTCAACCGAGCCTGTAATGGTATGACACTCTGTGACTTCATCCGTGTTTAGTCCCGGCATTCCATGTGTCGGGGTTTGGGCAGTCGGTGGTCTTTTCTTACGCCAATATCTGATGAAACCGCGCTTTGCCTTGAGCTTTAACATCACAATGGCAATCGCTTTATTAGCCGCTGTGTTACCTGCGGCATTAAAATTGATGAATACGCACATCGGAACATAAAACGCTACAGTGCTTAAAGAAAAAACTGCTCAATGAATGTGACTAAATCCTAAGCCTCAAAAAACAAAAGCCTGATTTTTTCATCAGGCTTTTTATTACTGCTGCTGTTGCTGTTCTTGTTGCCAACGGCGTTGCTGTAAACGCTCACCCTCAACCTCACGCTTATTGCGTGCCGACTCATAAAGTTTGGTTCCTTTGAGCTCAGGAGGTAAATATTCTTGCATCACAAAATGCTCTGGATAGTTGTGCGGATACAAGTAGTCGACGCCATAGCCCTGCTCTTTCATCAACTTGGTCGGTGCATTTCTTAAATGCAGCGGCACAGGTAAATTCGCTGTTTTCTCGGCCAAATCCAACGCTTTGTTGATCGCAAGATAAGTACTGTTACTTTTGGCACTGGTCGCCAAATACACCGCACACTGCCCAAGAATAATTCGACACTCTGGCATGCCCACCGCTTGAACAGAACGGAAGCATTCTCCAGCAAGCAGCAGTGCATTGGGGTTTGAGTTACCAATGTCCTCAGAGGCTGCAATCAACATCCGACGGGCAATAAAAACGGGATCTTCACCACCTTTGAGCATACGTGCCATCCAATACAAAGTGGCATCAGGATCACTCCCTCGAATTGACTTAATAAAAGCCGACACCAAATCATAATGCTGCTCACCCGATTTGTCATAACGGGCGATATTTTGCTGTGCAACTTTGACCACCATTGCATTGGTCACGATATTTTCAACGTCAGGTTCGAAGGTGCCCGCAATGAGTTCAATTAAATTCAAGGCTTTACGGGCATCACCTGCGGCAAACTGCACCAGTGCTTCAAATTCTTCAATTTGAATATAACGCTCTTTTAAAAACGGATCGCTTTTAATTGCTTGCAATAATAAAATTTGAATCGCATCGGCATCGAGTGCATTTAAGGTATAGACCTGACAACGCGACAACAATGCACTGTTGACTTCAAAAGAAGGATTCTCGGTGGTGGCACCAATGAGGGTAATTTTGCCTTTCTCCACAGCATTCAGTAAGGCATCTTGCTGTGATTTGTTAAAGCGATGAATTTCATCAATAAACACCACAGGTGGCATTAAATCTCCGCCATCGGCAATGATCTCACGGAGCTCTTTAACCCCCGTATTGAGTGCAGATAGACTGACAAATGGTCGGTCGATTGCTTGCGCCAACAGTAAAGCAATGGTGGTTTTCCCCACGCCTGGCGGCCCCCAAAAAATAATCGATGGCAAATGCCCTTGATCGATCATTTGGCGGAGCGGTGCCTGCTCACCCAATAAGTGATCCTGCCCAATAATTTCAGATAAATCACGCGGGCGTAAACGTTCAGGCAGTGGAATATTGCTATCGGACATAGGGCTAGGACTTATCATGCGTTCATCGAATGCTTATGTTATGGCAAATTCAGGCAAATGACACAAGCTTTTCATGCAATTTGATTGTGCTTTTATCGGCTAGCGAAACCAACGCACAATATAGTCTTCGATGTCGTCATCCTGAATCTCTTCTTCAGAAATACAGCGTCCTGCTGCAGACTTTTTCGCTTTCAGAATACTTTGACGTGAGCCCGTGTTCAAATAGTGCCATCTGGGCAAATTTTTACCTTCATGCAGACGACGGTAAGCACAGCTCGGTGGTAACCAATGAATCGTGTCTAAAAGTTCGGGCGTAAGCTGGATACAATCGGGCACATGCTGCTTTCGGTTCGGATAATCCCGACAACTGGCCGTTTGACAGTCCAGCAGTTTACAGGCCACTTTGGTATAGGCGACTTCTTGGCTTTCTTCATCTTCAAGTTTCACCAGACAGCATAGACCACAACCATCACACAACGCTTCCCACTCTGCTGAACGTAGCTCAGTGAGCGCATAATGCTTCCAAAACTCTGGTCTTAATTCGTTGGACATAACCACTGCCAATAAAACTGA
This sequence comes from Acinetobacter sp. P1332, assembly GCF_044057475.1. Taxonomy (NCBI): domain Bacteria; kingdom Pseudomonadati; phylum Pseudomonadota; class Gammaproteobacteria; order Moraxellales; family Moraxellaceae; genus Acinetobacter; species Acinetobacter sp. P1332. The sequence goes on along the minus strand of NZ_CP171157.1, from coordinate 86,899 downwards.
ATGCACTATTATAACCTATAGTCACATGGCTTTCAGAGCTATCTAAAGTGTCAATATTTACATCATATTCATAAACTTAAAATACAAACAGAACACTTTTTAAACAAAAGCAACACAGTGTGTCCGAACCTTCTTTCTATACTAATAGAGTAATAAATAAGAACATCTATGGAGAAAAATTATGTTTCGTTGGGCGATTATCTTCGCAGTGATTGCACTGATTGCAAGTTTACTTGGTTTTGGCGGCGTAGCAGGTTTATCCAAAGACTTTGCGATTATTTTATTGGTGATTGCTGTGATTCTAGCGATTGTCGGATTTTTATCCCGTGGCAAAGTCTAAAGTACGCGACTATTCATAAAAAAAGAAGGATTCAGATCCTTCTTTTTTTATGTGTGCCTTTAAAAGTAATTTCTCACATTTCTCATGTACATCGGAATATTTTTCAAATCCTTGTAAAAGTTTTATGCTTTAATCAGAACAGATCATCTATCAGGATTTGAGCATGACAATCAGTATTCAAACTCGAGAAATTCAATATAACGCAGCCGATGGACAACTCTTAGTCGGTTATTTTGCAGCACCAAGCGCTCAAACACCGCATGCAGGTATAATCGTTGCACCCGAATGGTGGGGCCGAAATGAATATACTGAACAACGTGCTCGCGAACTGGCTGAACACGGTTATGCCGCACTGGCGATTGATATGTACGGCGACAAAAATGTCACCACAGATGCGAAACAAGCCTATGAATGGATGATGCAAACTTTTGCCGATGCAGACACCATCGTCAACCGTGCACAAGCAGGTTTAGATACGCTTGCAGCCCAGCCTGAAGTGAATCCCACTCAGCTGGCGGCGATTGGTTTTTGTTATGGTGGTAAAGTGGTTTTAGACTTAGCTCGCTCAGGCGCACCACTAAAAGCAGTGGCGACTTTCCATGCAACATTGGCACCGAAAGCCCCTGCGGTCGAAGGTCAAATTCAAGGTGAAATTTTAGTTTTACATGGTGAGTTAGACAGCATGGTTACTTTGGATGATGTTGCTAGCTTCCGTGAAGAAATGCATGCGGCAAAAGTGGACCATGAAGTCATCATTTTTGAAGATGCGAAGCATGGTTTTAGCAATCCATTGGCCGATGAGCGTGCCAAAGCCAATGGCGTAGACTTGGGCTATAACCTAGAAGCAGAAAGACAAGGGCTAGATGCAATGTATGACTTGCTAGAACGCAATCTCAGTGCTTAACTAGAGCTGAGAATTCAACTGTTTGATTTTTCAGATCCAATAGGATACATAATTAGATTTTAGAGGAGATAACAATGACTGAGACCCACTGCCAATATTGTAATTTTGATGAATATGACGTGCTTGATAAAAATGACTTTGGGGTGATTTTGCCCGAACCCAATGCATTGTCTAAAGGTCACTGTGTCATTATCCCTCTACGTCATGTGAGCTCATTTTTTGACATTACCGACAAAGAACGTAAAAGCTTAATGTCTTTACTGGAACTGGCACGTAATGAACTCCAATTACGTCATCAACCTTCAGGCTTTCATATTGGTTTTAATGACGGTGAAATATTTGGGAATGTGTCTGAACACTTACATATCCATATTATTCCACGCTACAAAGACCAAGAGCTAAAACTTGATGCACGTTGGGGCATGGCAAAAGACTAAGCTTTTATGGTTTTAAATGGCGCGTAAGCGCCATTTTTTATGCGCAAAAAATCAGGCTCAGAAAAGACATTCAGTTATACTAAGCCGAATTTCTTCCTTGTGCCTCAGATGTCTCCTTTCTCTTTTTCAGATGCGTTACTGACTTGGTTCGATGTTCATGGTCGACATGATCTGCCATGGCAAGTCGCCGATGATCCCTACAAAGTTTGGGTGTCTGAAATTATGCTGCAACAGACCCAAGTCAAAACCGTGCTGCAATACTTCGAGCGTTTTATCGAACGCTTCCCAACAGTTGAAGCTTTAGGGACAGCATCATGGGATGAGGTCGCACCTTACTGGGCAGGTCTGGGCTACTATGCCCGTGCACATAATCTACATAAAGCCGCAGGGGTTGTAGCACGTCAGGGACACTTTCCTCAAACGTTAGAGGACTGGATTGAACTGCCAGGCATTGGTCCATCAACCGCAGGGGCGCTGATGTCTTTGGGTTTACGTCAGTACGGCGTCATTATGGATGGGAACGTGAAACGTGTGCTCGCGCGTTTTTTTGCCATTGAGGATGATCTAAGCAAACCTGTGCATGAACGCAGTATGTGGCAACTGGCCACTGAACTCTGTCCAACTGAACGTAACCACGACTATACCCAAGCCATCATGGATTTGGGGGCAACCGTCTGTACCCCTAAAAAACCGCTGTGTTTATACTGCCCAATGCAGCAACACTGTAAGGCTCATGCACAAGGGCTAGAAACTGAACTGCCTTTTAAAAAACCCAAGAAAGCTGTGCCTGTGAAGTCAGCCCAAGTTTTGGTACTGCGTCATCACAATCAATGGCTGTGGCAACAGCGCCCCAATAGTGGACTCTGGGGCGGTTTATGGTGTTTACCTATTTTTGAAAATCGTGATGAGTTCTCGCAACTGTGCCAAAGTCTAGGACTAAAACAAGTCTCGCAACGCGCTGACATTTCGCATAGTTTCACCCATTTCACTTGGCAACTAGAAGCGCTTTGCTTTGAAGTCGATGCCGACCAGCTCGAACATTTAAGTATAGAATTGGCCAGCACATGGCTAGACATACAAAACGTCACAGAAATGGGCATCCCAACTGCGATGAAAAAATTGATCTCGGCAATTCAACTGTGACATAGTTGGGTGATCGATTGGGTTCACCCTGAGACTTTAAAATTAGATCACTGAAATAATAAAGGATTGTTCGTGCGTAATTGTTTGCCCCGCCTTTCTGCGCTTGCCAGTTTAAGTTTTGTGATTCTGTTACTCGCAGCTTGCCGTACCACGCCGCCTGCACCAAGTGAAAGCCAGTTACCGGCCTCACAAGTCCAACAGCTGAAAAACATGCGTTTAGCTCAGCAGCTGCCTGTACCCGTTCAAGGCATTAAACGTCATGGGCTCACAGATACTTGGGGAGCGTCCCGCAGTAGCGGACGGACGCATGAAGGCATCGACATTCTGGCTCCACGTGGAACAAAAGTTTTTTCTGCCACAGAAGGGCTCGTCGCAGACTTACGCAATAACAATTTGGGTGGTAAAGTGGTTTGGATTATGGGGCCAGCAGGCACTTGGCATTACTACGCTCATCTTGATGACCATAAACGTGGCTTAAGTGTCGGCGACTATGTCAAAAAAGGCGACCTGATCGGCTATGTCGGCAATACAGGCAATGCACGGCACACAGCCCCACATTTGCATTATGGACTTTATTTACAAGGTAAAGGCCGTGGTGCAGTAAATCCGTATCCTTATTTACGTTAACTTTAGGAATTTTTCATGTCAGAAGCGTTGATCAACCGTCTGGTCGAATTTGCTGAATCAGGCAATCAACAAAAAATCATCTTGGCAGGACAAAACCACCAAGGTTGGATCATGGAAATTACCGAAGATGCGCTTTTAATCAGCACTGGATTTGCTGAAAAAACAGGAAAAGATGTTTGGATTAACTTTTCCGACCTCGAACACGCCCAATTGTTTTATTGGGACAATCAACACGACCAATGGGCACCTTTTACCCTATAAAAAGATCAGGAGCATGTTCATGACCACTCAACGCTGCAGATGGTGCTCCTCAGACCCACTTTACATCGACTACCATGATCATGAGTGGGGTAAACCACTACATAATGAAAAGCAATTATTTGCGATGCTCTGCCTCGAAGGTCAACAAGCGGGGCTTTCATGGATTACCGTCCTGAAAAAACGTGAACATTATCATCGCCAGTTTTTTCAATATTCCATTGAACAGATTGCGGCTCTAAGTGATACAGACTTAGCAGAAAAAGTCCAAGATATCGGCTTAATTCGCCATATCGGGAAGCTGACCGCCATTCGTGACAATGCGATTGCATGGCAAGCCCTGAAACAACAAGGTATCAACCCCGTTGAGTGGCTCTGGAACTTTGTCGGGCAACACGCAATCAACAATGATGTCCCTGACTACCGTACAGCGCCTGCACAGACACCTCAAAGCCAAAATATGTCTAAAACCCTAAAAAAACAGGGCTTTAAATTTGTCGGACCCACCACCTGCTATGCCTTTATGCAAGCAGTCGGTATGGTCAATGATCACGAAAATAGCTGTCATTTTAAATAAAAGTACATAAAAAACAGGAAAATAAGGATATAGAATATGACGGATAACACCATTCGTGCCTATGCGGCAATGCAAGCAGGCGCAGCACTACAACCCTATCAATTCGATGCAGGTGAACTGCAACCACATCAGGTCGAAGTCCAAGTCGAATATTGTGGATTGTGCCATTCCGATGTTTCGGTCATTAACAATGAATGGAACTCTTCGGTCTATCCCGTTGTCGCTGGTCATGAAATTATTGGCACCATCAGTCGCTTAGGCTCCGAAGCCAAAGGGCTTAAACTTGGACAGCGCGTCGGTATTGGCTGGACGGCAGAAAGCTGCCAACACTGTGACCCCTGTGTGTCGGGCCAACAAGTACTCTGTACAGGTGGGCCGACAGCAACCATCGTCGGTCATGCAGGTGGCTTTGCCGACAAAGTTCGCGCAGGTTGGCAGTGGATTATTCCTTTACCTGAAGAGCTGGATCCTGAATCCGCAGGTCCTTTATTGTGTGGCGGTATTACCGTTTTTGATCCGATTTTAAAACACCAAATTCAAGCCATTCACCATGTTGGCGTGATTGGCATCGGTGGTTTAGGGCATATGGCTATTAAGTTACTTCGAGGATGGGGCTGTGAAATTACGGCGTTTACCTCGAACCTCGACAAAACGGAAGAACTCAAGGCCATGGGTGCAGATCATGTGGTGAATAGCCGTGATGTGGATGCGCTTAAAACCCAGCGAGGCAAATTCGATCTATTGCTCAGTACGGTGAATGTCACGCTCAATTGGCCTGCCTATATTAGTACACTGGCACCGAATGGCACGATCCATCTTCTAGGCTTGCCCCTTGAGCCCATCAAGTTAAATGCAGGTAGTCTAATTGGTGGAGCAAAGTCTATCACGGGTTCACCCACTGGCTCACCTGCGGCATTACGTCAGCTACTCAAATTCGCTGCACGTAAAAACATTGCGCCACAAATTGAACTGTATCCTATGTCACAGTTGAATGAAGCACTGGAACGGTTGCATTCTGGAAAAGCTCGTTATCGTATCGTTCTCAAAGCCGATTTTTAATCCATAAGCGCCTCAAAACAGGCGCTTTTTATACCGCTTGTTTGACCAACGTCGATACTGAGTTGCGCTTTCACCCAATCGGCCAACAAGGTGACTGCCGCGCGAATATCTGTTGAAATTTCATGACCTGCATTGAGGCGGATACAGTTTTTATAACGCTGCCCTTCACCAAAGACTTCTCCTGGCACAATATTAATACCGTGCTGCTGAGCAAAATAGTACATATCTAAACCATCGATACACTCGGGTAGCTGTAACCACAGCGCATAACCACCTAAGGGTTGATTGATACGTAACTCAACCCCGTCAAAGGCATGCTGAATCATGTGTCGGTATTGCTCAACTTGCTGTTTCAAAATCGGCTTTAACTGCTGTAAATGCTCCCGATAAGCACGACTATAAATGAGATCGGCCAGTGCCAACTGTAAAGGCGTATTCACTGTGATATTTTGCATCAGTAACGTAGCCTTCAAATGCGCTAAGCGCTGCGGAATACAGAACCAACCTACCCGATACGCAGTTGAAAGTGATTTGGAAACCGAACCACAGAAAATCACATAACCGTGCTGATCCCAATACTTAATCGGCAGCGGACGACTCGAGCTGAAACTACATTCACCATAAATATCATCTTCAATCACATAGCATTGATAGCGCGCTGCCAGTTGTGCAATTTTTTCTTTTTCTGCATTGCTTAAACAAAACCCTAATGGATTTTGATAATTGGCCGTGAGTAAACACGCTTTTGCGCCTGAGCTTTGCATGACCTGCTCTAAACGTTCAAGATCAAAGCCTTGAGTATCGGCTGGAATTTCAATAATTTTTCGTTTTAACCCCGCCAACATTTGCAACTGACCATTAAAATTTGGAGTCGGTACAATTACGCTGTCCCCTTCCTTGCTGAGGTGTTGGATCATCACCGACAGCGCAGGCATACAGCCATTGCTGATGTAAATATCATCCTGCGAAATATAGAAGCCATCTTCAGCCCAATGCTCAGACAAAGCCTGTCGCAAACGAATATGGCCTTGCTTATCGCTATATAAAAAATCTTCAGGTTGGCTGTGTTTTAAGGCGCGTTGAATGGAACGGCGGAGCGCTTCTACAGGCACATGTTTTGGAGAAAGCTGAATCGCTCCCAAATGGATGAGACGGCTATTAATGGAAGACTGTTGAATTTCCAGTTGTAGCTCTAAGTTAGAAATATCACGGGCTTGGGACTGAAAGTCAGGATGCTGCGGTACAGGAATAGATGGGCCGGTATTTTTTTGATAACTGACAAAATAACCCGACTTATTTTTCACATGAATATAACCCTGTGACTCAAGTAGCTCATAACAGCTCTTGGCGGTATTCAAGCTGACCTTTTGTAAGTTGGCAAACTGGCGTAACGACAACAGCTTTTGCCCTGCGGGTAATTCAGCATTTTGAATTTTTTCAAGCAACTGTGCAGCCAAGCTTTGATACTGGAATGCCATTCATCTGTACCTATTTTTTTAACTTCTATGTATCTGTATCCATTATGCCAACAGAATTATGCTTCTGTCATTCGTTCACAACCATAAATAGGCACTTTTATGAAAAAAATAATCATATCTCTCTTTTGCTTATTAAGCTTATCGGCTTGCCAACCGCCACATGTTTCACAGCAGGTACAACAGCAGCATTTTATTTGTAAAGCCCTGATTGAAGGGTTTCTGAAAACGCAAAATTTAACTGATTATCAGTTTTTAAGTTTAGCGCCGAGCTTGACTGAAACATCGACCCAACGAACCTATCAATATCGGTTGAACAATGAACGTGAAATGCAGATGAGCTTGCCCCGCCAGAAAAATTTACAGTTTCAATGTGACCAAAGCAGTGCTGAAAACTTCAAGATCTCGCTCGCTGGTGAAGGAGATGCCATGCTCAGTTTAATCCAATTAGACTTGCCTCAAGCTTCGACCATAGAGATGCTGACCGCCTATCAACAACCTTAAGTTTTAAAACATAAAAAAGCCTGCATTGCAGGCTTCTTCGTCTTTAGAATTAACGTAAGGCAGCTGGTAAATGGGCAGGGGTGTCTTCTTGTTCCAGCAATTGATTTTTCATTTTTTGCAACATTTGATAGGGTTGTTGTTGGACAAACATATTCACAAACTTCAGTGGTATCGATCCCTCAGGGTTGGCATAACCTGAGGTCGAAACCTTAACTTTATTTGATCCCAGTTTCTGAAAGGTCCAATCTCCCTCATAATGATTTAGGCGCACATAATCTGGATTTTTAAAAATGTTTTTATCAATCGCTTTATTTTTAATGCTGATGATGCCCTGACTGTCCTTGGTCATTTTCCCCTGCACCACCAAGTCGCGGTCTTTTAAAGGAAAAGGAAAATCCAGCACCATATACAGCTGAAACTCGCCTTTTTTATCATCGCGCGACAAGACTTTCACACTGCCCATATACGGCACCCATTTCACCGCATGGTCAACATCTAAGATCAATGACACTGCTTTTTCAATCGGCACATCAAACGTGGTTTCAGCCTTATATAAAAAGACTGGGTTTTGCGCATTTTGATAGGTCCAAACTTTAATATTATTTTTATGAATACTGAGTTTGGCTTGATCCATAGGTTTGGCCTGTGCTGTCGTCATCACGGCAACAACACAAGCCATATATATGACTTTTTTCATTCTATTCTTCGTCTTATTTTAGTTTTTTATCTTGTTTTTATGGCGAATGAAGCAGGTTTTTAAACTTGAATGTCGTTAAAACCCAGTACATCTTTCATGTCATATTTACGTGCTTCACGTCCTACCACCCAAGCCGCAGCACGTACCGCACCCGAAGCAAAGTTCATCCGGTTGGTCGCTTTATGGGTAATTTCAACACGCTCACCATCGGCAATAAACATAGCCGTATGTTCACCGACAATATCGCCACCACGAATGGTTTGGAAACCAATACTTTGACGCTCACGTGGTCCTGTATGACCTTCACGGCAATACACTGCATCGGTTTTCAAGTCACGACCTAAAGCACCCGCAATCGCCTCACCCATCATCAACGCTGTGCCTGATGGTGCATCGACTTTATGACGGTGATGCGCTTCAATCACTTCAATATCCACTGTGTCGCCAAAGACTTTAGAAGCCAATTCCAACAGTTTAATCGAAACATTGACCCCCACAGAATAGTTGGCTGCATAGACCACAGGTGTTTGAGTCGCAGAGTCATCCAAATAAGCTTTTTGTTCGTCATTCATGCCCGTGGTGCCAATGACAATGGCAACCCCAGCTTCACGACAAATTTTTAAATGCTGAACGGTCGCTACTGGTGCAGTGAAATCAATGATCACATCACAATCTTTCACTACCGCTTCCAGACTACCCACCACCTTCACGCCAAGGCTGCCAATACCTGCAAGCTCACCTGCATCTGTACCAACCAGTGAGCTTTCAGGGCGTTCCACTGCCGCAGCCAGTTGATAGCCTGCTTCGTGTACCGCTTGAATAAGGATGCGACCCATACGGCCGCCGGCACCTAAGACACCAATGCGTGGAGCTGCTGACATAACATATTCCTAATCTAGCTTCAAAATTGCTCTTACTATAGCAAAACTGATTGCCCAGACTAAGGTTTGTTGGCCATTTTCATCGAAAAAATCGCTTTATTTTCAGACATGCTTTCTCATGCTTTTCACAAATTTGCAATCAATCTTACGCAGACTAGGTTCGCTTTTAAAAACAACTTTAAAATGAGAAAAATAGAATGAAAGCCAAGGTACTTTTTCTAGCGATGGCATTTGGGGGTAGTTGGGCACAAGTTCAGGCTGAACCCGCTGTTCAAGCGGGCGACACCTTAGAAAGTTTGTCACAGGTAAAGATCACCACCAGCACACATCCCATAGCACAGGCCGAGCAACAAGTACAAGCCACTGCACCTATGGCTGAAGAAATGGTGTCGGTTGAAGAGATCGATCAACCTGAGCTGCCAGCAGAAGCGCAATAACATAAAAAAAGCGGGAAAATATTCCCGCTCTTTTCAACACCAATTCAGACGTACCGTATTCAATTAATCAAACAGTCGGTCAAAGAAAGACTTCTTCTTTGGTGATGATTTGTGATCATCTCCATCTAAAGTTTCTTGCAACTCTTTCAACAATTCACGTTGACGTGCTGTTAAGTTGACTGGCGTTTCAATCACGATACGGCAGAGTAAGTCACCTTGCATGCTGGTGCGTACAGGTTTAACCCCTTTGCCACGTAAACGGAACATTTTACCCGTTTGTGTGCCTTCAGGAATTTTCAAACTCACACGACCTTCGAGTGTCGGGATTTCAATTTCTTTACCCAAAGCAGCATCGGCAATGCTCACAGGCACATCCATATACAGGTCTGCACCATCACGTTGGAAGACTTCGTGCTCACGCACTACTACTTCTACGTACAAGTCGCCTGACTGACCATCACGAATCGCTTCGCCTTTACCCGTTAAACGAACGCGATCACCGTTGTCGACGCCCGCAGGAATCGTCACTTCTAAGGTTTGTTGACGGTCTTTAACGCCTGAACCATGACAGGTATTACATGGGTTCTTAATGATTTTACCCTGACCGCGACAGGTGCTACAAGTCTGCTGTACAGAGAAGAAACCTTGCTGCATGCGAACCTGACCTGCACCATGACAAGTTTTACAGGTTTCGACATCATTCGGGTTTTTAGAGCCTTTACCGTCACAAGTTTCACACGGCGCTGGTGCGGTAAAAGTAATGGTTTTTTTCACCCCTCTTACTGCTTCTTCCAACGTCAGTTCCATCACATAACGCAAGTCAGAACCACGACGTGCACGCTGTTGACCACGACCGCCGCCACCAAATGCACCACCGAAAATGTCACCGAATTGACTGAAAATGTCTTCTGCGCTGAAACCACCACCGAAGCCGCCTCCGCCGCCCATACCACCTTCAAAGGCTTGATGCCCCATACGGTCATACATGCTACGCTTTTCGCTATCCGATAAAATTTCATAAGCTTCAGCCGCTTCTTTAAATTTCTCTTCAGCTTCAGCATTGTCAGGGTTGCGGTCCGGATGATATTTCATCGCCAACTTACGGTAGGCTTTTTTAATTTCATCATCACTAGCGGTTTTAGCAACACCTAAAACCTCATAATAATCACGTTTAGCCATGTCTGGCGATGCTCCTCACGGAATTTATTTAATACTCAACTGTGGTCTGAAATTGGGTTCAAACCAAGTTTTACAAGGGGGTGTTTGAAAAAAAAATCAGTAGAATTAGAAAACTGCTTTATTTTTCAAAAATTTAGACAGGCCTTTAAACCATGCATTTAGAAGGAAGAGAAATGCAATACAGCTAAAAACCACACCTGCAACCGTGCATGCAGTCACCCACAATGCGCTGTCCCAAGTGAAGAAAATAAGAGGAATAAACCACAATGCTGCAAATAAAGCCAAAATGCTATAAATCACAATATTGCGCATGACCCAAAGTGCTTGCGCTTGTAGCCACACTTCGGCATGATCAATTTGTGTGACTTTTCGGGCATACCAGTAGGAAAATGCGCCACTAATCACAGTAAACAAAGCCAAAAACATGAAGACATAAGAAATCGCGATAGAGCGGCGATACTTGGTTACATTGTCTTGCATCATGCGTTTAACCCCATTTGCCACATCGTTGGTTTTTTAATGTGTAGCAAAAACTGCTTTATAAAAATGCCATAAATTTCAGGTGCTACTATATTGAAATTTTCAACGTTTCGCACCTGATATTGGCATAAATTTACAGCTTATGGCTAATTTTTTTTACTTTAAACCACTGCGCATACAAGGCAGGTAAAAAGAACAGGGTTAATAGCGTCGCCACAATCAGTCCGCCCATGATCGCAACCGCCATAGGTCCAAAGAAAATACTTCTAGATAGTGGGATCATCGCCAGAACAGCTGCCAATGCCGTCAGCACAATTGGACGACAACGTCGCACCGTCGCATCGATGATCGCATCCCATGATTCATGCCCTGCTTGAATATCTTGCTCAATCTGATCAATCAAGATCAGCGAGTTACGCATGATCATGCCCGACAAGGCAATGGTGCCCAACATCGCAACAAAGCCAAAAGGTTTATTGAACAGTAGCAGGAACAACACCACACCGATCAAACCTAAAGGTGCGGTGAGCAAGACAATCGTGGCACGAGACATACTGCGCAGTTGAATCATCAGCAAAGTCATGACCACGGCCAAGAACAAAGGCATGCCTGCTGCGACCGATTTACCCCCACGTGCAGACTCCTCCACTGTGCCGCCCACTTCAACCAAATAACCATTCGGCAATTCCGCACGCAGCTGATTCATCTGCTCAGCCATTTCATCCACCACAGTGGCCGGTTGTAACTTAGTTCGAATATCTGCTCGTACCGTAATGGTCGGTAGGCGGTTACGATGCCAAATCAAACCTTCTTCAAAGCTATAATCAATTTTGGCAATTTGTGCCAACGGTACTGTTCCGCCATTTGAGGTTGGAACGGCAAGGCTTGCCAGTGATGCTACTTCAACCCGCTCGGCTTGATCACCACTTAAACGGATTTCAATTAGCTCACGTTTCTCACGGTATTGGTTAATGGTGGCACCCGAAATTGAGCTGTTCAAGAAATTGGCCAAATCTAAACTCGATACCCCCATTTGGCGGGCACGGTCTTGGTCAATCTCTAAATTGATCATCTTGCTTGGTTCACCCCAGTCCAAATGCACATTAGTGGTGTTGGGGTTAGCACTCAGCATCGCTGCGACTTTATCCGCCCAAGCACGCACTTGAGTTAAGTCTTCACCAGACACGCGATATTGAAGTGGATAACCGACAGGTGGGCCATTTTCAAGTAAAGAGACGCGAGTACGTACATCGGGCAATAACTGACGGATTTGGGTGTCTAAGGATTTGCGAATTTCATTGCGATCATCCAGTGAAGAAGCCAAGACCACAAACTGAGCAAAGCTGGCTTGTGGTAGCTGCTGATCGAGCGGTAAATAAAAACGTGGCGAGCCTGTGCCCACATATGCCACATAATTATCTATGCCTTCTTGCTTCGACAGGAACTGTTCAACTTTTTTCACCGCATTTTCAGTTGCCGTTAAAGATGCACCTTCTTCAAGCTTTAAGTCGACCAAAATTTCGGCACGATTCGAGGGTGGGAAAAACTGCTGTGGTACTAACTTAAACATCAACACCGAGAGCACAAAAATAGCCACCGTCGTCGCAATGACCGTTTTACGATAGGTCACACACAGATCGACCCAACGGCGAAAACCTTGATAGAACTTGGTTTGATAAGGATCGTGATGCTCACCTGCATGATGCACCATCGGCTGAGGTTCTGGCTGTTTGCGCAAACGTGCCCACAAACTGCTATACCACGGCGCTTTTTGAATCAGCTCTTTATTAAAATCGGGCAGGAGTTTGTCACCCAAATAAGGCACAAACAACACCGCTGCAAACCAAGACACAATTAAGGCAATGGTCACCACTTGGAAAATAGAACGAGTGTATTCACCTGTACTGGACGCTGCTGTAGCAATCGGTAAAAAGCCCGCAGCGGTAATCAAAGTTCCCGTCAACATTGGGAAGGCCGTCGTTCGCCACGCATGCCCTGCTGCTTGTAGTCGACTGTAGCCTTGTTCCATTTTGATCGCCATCATTTCCACAGCAATAATGGCGTCATCGACCAAGAGGCCCAGCGCTAAAATCAGGGCACCCAAAGAAATTTTATGCAGACCGACATCAAAAATATTCATGCCTGCAAAAGTCATGGCCAAGACCAGTGGAATTGAGAATGCCACCACCAGTCCAGTCCGGAAACCCAGCGAGAAAAAGCTAACCAGCAAGACAATAATCACCGCTTCAGCCAAAACTTTCATGAACTCGTTGACACTACGCTTAACCGCCACAGGCTGGTCTGAAACTTTTTTCAGCTCCATCCCCAAAGGCAAAGTTTTTTGCAGCTTGGAAAACTCGACTTCTAGGTTTTTGCCCAAAGCCAAGATGTCGCCACCTTTACGCATCGACACCGCAATGCCAATGCCATTTTCACCCATAAAGCGCATACGGGGTTGAGCGGGTTCACTAAAGCCACGATAGACGTCGGCAACATCGCTCAGCTGGATGGTTTTCCCATTGACCAATAAAGGCATACGTTGCAGTTCTTCAACGCTCTTAATTTGCCCTGTGACTCGGAGTTGAATACGATCCGACTCTGTTTCAAAAAAGCCTGCACTGGCCATGGTATTTTGCTGTTGCAGGGCTTGTTGCACCGCTGTCACAGGAATGCCTAACTGTGCCGACTTGGTGTTGGAAATTTCAATCCAAATCTTTTGATCTTGCAACCCAACTAAGTTGACCTTCGCGACATCTTTGACGCGTTGCAGTTGTAACTGTAGACGGTCGGCATATTCTTTCATCACTGCATAATCAAAGTCTTTACCGGTCAGCACATAAATGTTGCCGAAAGTATCGCCAAACTCATCATTAAAGAATGGTCCTTGCACCCCATTGGGCAGCTGATGTTTGATGTCTCCAACTTTCTTGCGTACGTCATACCACACATCCGGTATCTCACTGGAGCGCATGGCATCTCGTGCCACGAAAGTCACCATCGACTCGCCGGGTCTGGAGTAGGCCATAATGCGCTCATACTTACCCGTGGTCATCAGCTCTTTTTCAATACGGTCGGTCACCTGTTCAGACACCTCACGCGCCGTTGCACCCGGCCAATAGGTCTGTACCACCATCACTTTGAAGGTAAAAGGTGGGTCTTCGCTTTGTGCAAGTTTGGAATAAGACACCACACCCACGATGCCCAGTAACAACATCAAATAAAGGACCAAGCCCTTATTTTTTAAGGCCCATTCCGACAGGTTATAGTTCATGCTTAACTCCCTGTCGCAATCTTGACCGTTTTATTGTCACGGCTAATTGGTTGAATTTTTTGTTTTTCACGCAGTAAATGCACCCCACCCACCACGACATAGTCCTTTGGCTGTAAACCTGAACGAATGGTAACGCTGTCTCGACCGTACTCCCCCACACTGACAGGCACTTTACGAATACTGTTGTCAGCATTCACCACCCAGACATAAGCATTTTTACCTGCAGCGGAAACACTGGCTAACGGTACACTCAACACATTGCTTTCAGTTGAACTGAAAAACACCCGAGCACTCTGTCCCAGTTGAATCGTATTTTGTCCTTCACGCAAAGCCACTTTGACACTAAAAGTACGTGACTGATCTGCGGCAGGTGAAATTTCACGGACATAGGCAGCAAAACGTTCATCGGGTTTAGACCACAAAGTGACTAGGGCATCTTGTCCAACTTTAATCTGAGCAATGGCTTGTTCAGGCACACCAATCACCACCTCACGATCACCTGAAATGGCCAGTTGAAACGCGGGTTGGCCTGCTGAAATCACCTGTCCAATTTCAATATTACGCTCGGTAATCACACCGTTTTTATTGGCGATCAGTTGGTTATAACTGGTTTGGTTTTGCGTAACATTGTAATTGGCTTGTGCTTGTTTCAAGCTCGACAGTGCGGCTTTGTATTGATTTTCAACGCTGTCGTACTGTGAACGACTCACTGCATTACTCGGTAATAATTGTTTAAAGCGATTGAGTTCATCCTGCGCATTTTTTTCAGCCGCTTGAGCACTTTCTAACTGTGCTTTGGCTGCATTTAATTGCAACTGGGCATCTTGCACATCTAAGCGCGCTAAAACTTGTCCGACTTTGACTTGGTCACCCACATCGACCAAACGCTCCGTGACTTGTCCCCCAACACGAAAAGACAGTGCCGTTTGTTGGCGGGCTTGCACTTCGCCAGCATAGCTTTTTTGTTCTAGATGCGTGGTATTCGGTTGGCTCACCATTACCAAAGGTACCGACTCTGGTTCAGTCGTGTCTTTGCTACATCCCCACAAGGTGATACTACACACCACCATTATACTTGCCACAAAGGTCTGAATTTTGCTCATGAAGTCTGCTCTTCTTCCATAACCACCAATTAATCAGGCACAATATCCAGACTTAATTTGGTTATTTATTAATTAATATACTGCATAGTACACTAATTAAAGATATGCTCAGATGTAAATGACTTTTTGAACTTTTTTTAGGAAAATGTGTGCAAGCTTCAGCAGGACGTCCCAAGGATTTAGAAAAACGGCAACGTATTTTGGAGGTGGCACGTCAGTTGTTTTTACAACATGGCTACCACGGCTCCAGCATGGACCATATTGCCAAGGAAGCGCACGTCACCAAACTCACGGTGTATAACCATTTTCAGGACAAAGCCAATCTGTTCAGTTGTGCGATTGAAGAAACCTGTGAAAAGCTGATGCTGGGTCGTTCATTTCAACTGCAACGTGCCGAAGACTTTGTGCCCATGCTCGAACAGATTTGTGCGTTATCGATGCATATTATTAACCTGCCTGAGGCGATCAAGCTGGAGCACTTACTATTACAGCTGGCCGCTGAACAAAATCCTTTGCTAGAGAACTTCTATAAAGCCTCCCACCTCAAAATGCGGGCGATTTGGGAGCAGTTCTTTGACCAAGCTCAAGCCTTAGGCGTGCTTCAGTTTGAACAGGTCAATGAGGTCATCACCTTATTAATGTCTTTACTGTTTGGATATCGCCACCAAGAAATGTTACTGGGGATGAATGAAGTGCCAAATGCCGAACAACGCGAGCAACTGATTCAAGAGGCTATTGCGATTTTTTTATTAAAATACCCCTTACAAAAACATTAGGATTCGGTTAATTAAACTTATATTTTTCATAATTAATTCAAATACTTGAAATTAAAAACTCTCTTTACTTTAAAACAATTGCTTGCACTAAGTGTTTCAATTGATTCTAAAATCAGCAATTAATCCCCTACTTTTGTCTGCCCCTACTTGGATTGTCATCGAATCGGGGTATAGTCAAATTAAGAACAACGAGGGAATAATAATCATGATTCAACAAATTGATGCTCCACTACGTGAAGATGTCCGATTACTCGGCAACCTATTGGGTGAAACCCTCAAGGAGCATGCAGGACAAGATTTGTTTAATCAGGTCGAGCAAATTCGGGCCTTATCCAAAGGGGCACGGGACGGTCAAGTTGAAGCCGAAAAGCAGCTGGAACAATTGTTTTTCAGCCTTGAAGACGATGAAATTTTGCCGCTGACGCGTGCCTTTACCCACTTTTTGAACTTTGCCAATATTGCGGAACAATATCATGTGGTGCGTAGCCGTCGTCAAAGTGAATTTGATGAGACCGCACCCTCTCCAAATCCGCTCGACCACCTCTTTGCTAAATTTAAAAATAACGACATTTCAACCGATAGGCTGTTCCAGCAAATCTGTGATTTAAATATTGAACTGGTTCTGACCGCTCACCCCACTGAAGTCAGCCGTCGTACCCTGATCCAAAAATATGATGGTATTAACGATGCCTTATTTAAAATGGATCAGCAAAAACTGACCCCTCGTGAGCGCCAAACAGTCCTTGAAGACTTAAAACAACTGATCTGTTCGGCGTGGCAGACCGATGAAATTCGTCAACACCGTCCAACCCCAGTCGATGAAGCAAAATGGGGCTTTACTACTATTGAGCAAACCTTATGGAATGCCGTGCCGAAGTTCATGCGTGAACTAGACGACATGGTGATTGAGCACTGTGGGCAACGTTTGCCTCTCCATGTCGCACCTGTACGTTTCGCTTCATGGATGGGGGGTGACCGTGACGGCAACCCGAATGTGACACACAACATTACGCAAGAAGTCCTGTGGCTATCGCGTTGGAAAGCGGCTGATCTTTATTTACGTGACATTGAAGCCTTGCGTTGGGAACTGTCAATTCAAAGCTGTAGCGATGAACTGCGTAAAGCCTTGGGTCAAGACCATCCTGAACCCTACCGTGAATATTTACGTCATACCCGCGAACGGCTGAAAGCTACGCGCCATTGGCTCGCAGAAAAACTGCGCGGTGCCGATGCCGATGACAGCTTGGTGATTAAAGCCAAAGAGGAGCTGCTACAGCCTTTACTGCTGTGTTATCGCTCTTTAATTGCCAGCAACCTGCCTGAAATTGCCAATGGCAAATTGCTAGACTTTATCCATCGAGTGAACTGTTTCGGGATTGAACTGCTAAAACTGGATATTCGCCAAGAGTCAGGCCGTCATCGCCAAGCGATTTCAGCCATTACTGAATATTTGGGTCTGGGGAATTTTGAAACGTGGACCGAACAAGCACGTCAAAACTTCTTATTGCAAGAGCTACAAAGCAAACGTCCACTGTTGCCCAAGCATTTAAATGAACCTGCGCAAAGTTTAATTGAACAACCTGAAGTACAAGAAGTGTTTGCCACCATGCGTACTTTGGCAGCGCAGCCTCAAGAAAGTTTAGGTGCCTACATTATTTCGATGGCTGAATATCCAAGTGATGTGCTGGCGGTACTGCTTTTGCAAAAAGAAGCAGGCATCCAACATCCACTACGTGTGGTGCCATTGTTTGAAACATTGAAAGACTTAGATGGCGCGGCAGCCACCATGAATACCCTATTCAATATGCATTGGTATAAACAGCATATTCAGGGCAAACATGAAGTGATGATTGGCTATTCGGACTCAGCAAAAGATGCAGGTTTTATGTCAGCCAATTGGGCACAGTACCGTGCGCAAGAAGAGTTAACCGCAATTGCGAAAACGCATGGCGTACAACTTACGCTATTTCATGGTCGTGGCGGTTCCATCAGCCGCGGCGGTGCGCCAACGCAACAAGCCCTATTTTCACAGCCACCTGGCTCGATTTCAGGTGCAATTCGAGTCACTGAACAAGGTGAAATGATTCGCTTCAAGTTTGGCTTAGAAGGCATTGCGCTACAAAACTTAGAGATTTATACCGCTGCTACTTTAGAAGCCACTTTACTTCCACCGCCCGTCCCAAAACCTGAGTGGCGCGAGTTGATGCACAGCATGACCGATTTGTCGGTACAAGTGTATCGTCAGACTGTGCGAGAAAACCCGCACTTCGTAAAGTACTTACGTACAGTCACGCCAGAGCTTGAACTGCAAATGTTACCGCTTGGCTCACGCCCTGCAAAACGTAAAGTCACTGGCGGCATTGAGTCCCTACGTGCCATTCCTTGGGTATTTGCGTGGACTCAGATTCGTTTGATGCTACCCGCTTGGTTGGGTACAGGCGCGGCAATTAACCAAGTGATTGATCAAGGACATAAGGCTACCTTAGATGAAATGCTGGTGGCATGGCCGTATTTCCAAACCCTGATTGATATGTTGGAAATGGTACTCTCAAAATCTGATGCTCATGTAGCGCTGTATTATGAGTCGCACCTGACTGATGATGAGGACTTGAAAGTGCTCGGTGAACATCTGCGTCAGCGCTTAAAGTATGCGGTGCAAACCCTGTTAGCGCTTAAAGGTGAGTCTAAACTCCTCAGCAGTAACGAAGTTTTAGATCAGTCGATGAGAGTGCGCAAACCGTATTTATTGCCTCTGCATTTACTCCAAGCAGAGTTAATGAAACGTCGTCGCCGCTACCTAGAAGAGCGTCAGGAAACAAATACACCTGTAGATCATGCACTTATGGTAAGTATCGCCGGCATTGCAGCGGGTCTTCGTAACACAGGATAAAGTTTTAAGCCCGCTCCATTTAAAGCACATCACTATGATGTGCTTTTTTATTGAACGCATAGTCAAACCTTTTATAATTTTTTTTATCAATCCAATCATAAATATTTATGAATGAGCGATTGGCTAAATTTACCAATTAAACCTTGATTTATCATTATTTTTAAAAATATAAATTTTTACCATGCGGTAAAAAGTTCTGAAAAGTCATAAGATTAGTTTGAACAATTTTTTGTATCACTGATTAAATCTTCTAAAAAACAAGAGTATGATGTGCACAATTTATCTTTAGAGTGCTCAAAAAATGTCCAATTGGTTTCCCAAATGGCGCTCGTACGAAGGCAATATCGATGCACGTCCTGTTGGCACAAGTGAATATCTCCCTGCTTCACAAAGTGCAATTTTAGGTGTGCAGCATGCCTTTGCCATGTTTGGAGCAACGGTTCTTGCCCCTTTCTTAATGGGCTTCGATCCCAACCTTGCCATTTTAATGTCCGGGATTTGTACCATCTTGTTCTTTATTATGACGGGTGGACGTGTTCCAAGCTATTTAGGTTCAAGTTTTGCCTTTATTGGGGTTGTGATTGCAGCAACGGGCTATACCGCATCGGGCACAGGCGCACTCAATCCAAATTTAGCTATGGCGGGCGGCGGTATTATTGCCTGCGGCGTGCTCTATACCTTGTTTGGTTTTATGGTCATGGCAACGGGCACCAAGTGGATTGAAAAACTGATGCCGCCTGTGGTGACAGGTGCTGTGGTGATGATTATTGGTCTCAACCTTGCCCCAGTGACGGTCAAAGGCGTTGCGGGCAATTCCTTTAATATGTGGATGGCACTGGTTACCGTATTATGTATGGGCTCGATTGCAGTCTTTACCCGTGGTTTATTGCAGCGTCTCTTATTATTAATTGGTTTGTTACTGTCTTACTTGGTCTATTTCATCGTGACCAACGTTATGGGCTATGGCACAGCGATTAATTTTGCACCAATTCAACAAGCCGCTTGGTTTGGTTTACCGACTTTTCATGCGCCTGAATTTAATGCCAATGCCATGATGATCATTGCACCAATTGCGTTAATTTTGGTGGCAGAAAACCTCGGTCACATTAAAGCCGTGAGTGCGATGACCGGTGAAAACCTTGATCCGCACATTGGTAAAGCGTTTGTTGCCGATGGTGTCGCAACGACATTAGCAGGCGGTGTCGGCGCACCAGGCATGACCACCTATGGTGAAAACATTGGAGTCATGGCAGTCACACGAGTTTACTCGACCATCATTTTTGCCATCGCAGGTGTGTTTGCCATTTTCTTGGGTCTGTCACCGAAATTTGGTGCCATCATCCATACCATTCCGACCGCGATTTTAACCGGTGCGTCGATTGTAGTGTTTGGTTTGATTACCATCGCGGGTGCAAAAATTTGGATTGAAAACAAAGTCGATTTTTCACAGAACAAAAACCTGATGGTCGCAGCAGTCACCATAATTTTAGGTACAGGTGATTTTGCCTTACAAATTGGCAACTTTAACTTGGGTGGTATTGGTACTGCTACGTTTGCAGCGTTGTTCTTAAACTGGTTCTTCAGCTTAGGGCAAAAAGATTAATCTATCTGATATTTTGATTATCCATTGTTGATCGCAGCCTTCGGGCTGCTTTTTTTGGTCTAATGCTCTGACTCCTATTACACCTAAAGGTATGTCTCAAAACGCAAAAAGGACTAAGATAAAGCAACATTTTCCGCTTTGACCCTGCCATGCGCCTTGATTTTTTTGATCTGCAATTGTTTATCAATATCCTGAGTACAGGCAGTTTGACCAAAGGTGCAGAACGTTCCGCCATTTCTTTACAAGCCGCCAGTGAGCGGATTAAAAAATTAGAACAGCATTTTGAAGTGAGTTTATTTACCCGCCATGCAACTGGGGTAAAAGCGACCCTTGCTGGACAAACCTTTGCGGAACATGCGCAGCACTTACTGCAACAACAGCAGCAATTACAACAAGCCATGCTGCCCTTTGCTCACAGTGCAACGAGCAACATTATATTGTGGTGCAACTCATCGGCGCAGAGTGAGTACTTACCTCATTTATTGCCGCAGTATTTAATGGAAAATCCGAAGCTCCATATTGAATTAAAAGAAGCCGAAACCAATGACATCATTCAGGCCCTCAGTACAGGTACGGCGCAGTTGGGGCTGATCTCTGGTTTTTTTGATGCAGGGCAGCTTGAAACTCAAGAGTTTGCTGAAGACCCGTTGGTACTGATCTGCCCAAGCCAGCATCCACTTGCCACTGCGGCTCAACTGGAGCTGGGTGAATTATTGCAACATCCGTTTGTGGGCCTCATGCAATATCACTCCTTACAACAGTCCATAGAAGCGCAAGCCAAACGCTTAGGCTGTGACATCCATTATCGTCTACGGGTGCCGAACTTTGCCGCGATCGCCCAAGTCGTCGCCAATGGCGTCGGCATTGCGATTATTCCCAAACGGGCAGCACTGCGTTTAAAAGTGCAGTATGACTTTCAGCAGATTGAACTCTTAGGCAAATGGGCCAACCGCAAGTTGCTGTTAGCAGCACGGTGTTTTGATCAGCTCCCCGCAGATTATCAACGCTTTAGTCAATTCCTCTTGAGCCAACATGACCAACTCATGCCGCATTAAAGCCAGCCCAGTTGATGTAAAACCATATAACTGCCAAATAAGACTAGGCCCACAAAAAACACCTTACGAAAGGCCTGCTCAGGGATGCGGTAGCGAATTTTAGTGCCCAACCACATTCCGAGCAATGCAGGAAGCAGAGCGATCAACGACAGTTGATAGTCAATGGGAGTGTCTTCAACAGGATTTAGATGTAAATACACAGCAAGACATAAAGTTGAAACGGTAAAGGCAAGGCCGAGCGATTGTACCAAA
Organism: Acinetobacter sp. P1332; assembly: GCF_044057475.1. Lineage (NCBI taxonomy): Bacteria > Pseudomonadati > Pseudomonadota > Gammaproteobacteria > Moraxellales > Moraxellaceae > Acinetobacter > Acinetobacter sp. P1332. Next base: position 64,951 of record NZ_CP171157.1, on the reverse strand, counting down.
TCATCCCGTTTCAAATGCAAGGACTGCAAATATGGAACCACGGGAATCACCACCACCCCTGTCGCCACCGTCAAAGCACCGCCCAAATATCCCATGATTGGTGATAAATATTTTTCATACGGGGCTAAGTTGGGCATGTTTTTGGCAAACAAACCATATAGACCATAAATGGCCAACATCCCGCCCAACAGCGCTTCACTTTGAAATTCGCCATGTCCAAGTGTAGGAAAAACACTCCAAACTGAACCAATGATCATGCCCACCAGCAATGGCCAAAAGCGTTGTACCAGTCGCAGTACACGCCCTTCTGCAAACAATTGCCAGAAGTTCGTAACCATGGAAGGGATTATGAGCAAAGTTGCCGCTTGAAATGGACTAATCACCAAAGATAAAAGTCCCATCGACACGGCGGGCAAACCTAGGCCAATGGTGCCCTTAATCATGCCTGCGACAGCAAAAACAAAAATAACAAAAGCAAGCATGACGCTTCTCTCTAAACACTTAGCGCCATGCTATAAAATTTAAATCTGGGCTCATATCACTGTTTTTAGAAGTAAGCCTCAACCAAAGATTGAGGCTTACTGGAAAGAATGGTCTGGACTCAACTGTTATTGAATCCAGATGTGATGCGCTGTAATTCTGCTTAGTATTTGAAATTTAGGCTGAAGCGGAAAGTACGTGGATCGCCCCAGCTCACCAATTGTGCATTTGGCGTGGTTCCGACTAAATACTCTTTATCAAACAGGTTTTTTACGCTGAATTTTGCGCCCCAATTTTTCGCCTCATAACCGGCACTGACGTCATACAGCGTATAGCTCGATAGTGGCACATAATCAGTCCCACGTTGTGCTGTACGCGCACCTTGATAATTCGCACTGGCACCAATATTCCAACCCAATTGCTCATCTGCAAAGAAGTATTGGGTTGATAAAGAGGCGGCATTTTTAGGCACATGGTTAATTCGCTTGCCAATATCGCTGCTGGTTTCACTTTCAGTAATTTTTGCAGTTGGAATATAACTATAGGTTGCGGTCAGGTTCCATTGATCCGTCAACGTAGCTGATAACTCTGTTTCAAAGCCTTTGGTCTTTTGCTCACCAATTTGTACGTGATGAGTATTTGTTGAATCTGGCTCTGTGACATTCTGACGAGTTAAATCATAATAAGCCACATAGCCTTGCAGTCTTTGATTCAGCCCTTGGAACTTCACACCAACTTCATATTGTTCCCCTTCTTCTGGGTCCAGCAGCGTACCATCTGCACCAGCATCACTCACAGGAAAGAAAGAGGTTGCATAACTCACGTAAGGGGCAAACATATCATTGATTTGATACATCAAGGACGCATTACCCGTAAAAGCATTATCTGAATTTTTGGTCGTTGTATTCGTTAAAATATTATCAATTTCAACTTGCGTCCAATCATGACGACCCGATAAGCCTAAGATCCAATGATCATCAATTTTTAAATTATTACGTAGATATACACCCATATATTGGGTATCTGTAATTTGATGCGTTTTAATTTTGGTCGCCTTTGCCATTGAAGTGTAAACAGGATTGTCCGCATTAAAATCCGTTGTTGCTGTATAACTTCTCCGTTCATAATCACTACGCTCATGCATCATGTCCAAACCCACCATCAAATCATATTGGGTTTTGCCCCAGTCGAAATGACGTGACACATTATTATCTAATGCAAAATTTACATCATCTTTAATCTGTCTTTCTACCGTCCGTTTGAAGGTTGGTAAAAAAGCGCCACTAGCTGCCAATACAGGATTATTATCTGCATCGGTTGTAGTGACTGCAAAATTTTGCTTAAAGCTCCAGCCATTATCAAAATAATGCGCATAGTTCGACCCTAAGCGCAAAACATCGACCGTATTGCTTAGATTCGGCGCGCCAAAAAATAAGGTCTGTGAATAGTTTTTATAAGCGCCATTACTATAGGGAATCCCCTGCTGGCGAATAAAATCCCGATGCTGATAGCTGGCAATCACAGACAGTTCGTCTTTTTCACCTAAGTCAAAATTATAAGATGGTGCAATATAATAATTTTTATAATAAACATAATCAGTTGGATCATCTTGGTCAGAGGCCTGACCCACCACACGAAACGCCCCTTTTTCGCTATCATTTGGTGCATAGTTGATATCAAATGTGCCATCCACAAAGGCATTGCTGCCATAGCTCACACTGCCCCGAGAAAAAGTTTCAACTTCAGGACGTTTGGTGGTTAAGTTAACTAAGCCGCCCGGCAAGGCAAAGCCAAAACCAGTCGATGTCGGCCCTTTCACCACTTCAATCGACTGTAAACCACTGATGTCTTCTGAACGTAGGGCATTATCAGAAGTTTGAATACGCAAGCCATCGACATAGGTCTGTGCGCTGGAAACCTGCCCACGAATAATAAAGTCATCCCAACCACGGCGACCATACTGTCCTGCGGTGACCCCCGCTACACCCTGCAAGGCTTCAGACAGTGTTTTCGCTTGTTTCTGTTCGAGTTGTTTTTCACTAATCACGCTGATCGATTGCGCAGTTTCAAACAGCGGTGCATCTGAACGCAAAACAGCTGATGCAGTTTTTGCTGCATATGCCGCTTTGTCATCTGCATCTTGGGCTTCAAATTGCAAAGTCGGTAAAACTTGGGATGATGCTGTTTCCAGTGTCTCGCCCTGAGCAAACGCTGCTGTAGTCATCATGGCCAGAATGGATAAGCTCAAAGAAGAAATATGAAAACGCATAACATCGATCAACAGACAGAAAGAATGCCAATTATAATCATTTTCATTTGGAAGCCTATTTATTAATAAAATTTAACAATGAATTTAATTGTTAAACCTCATTAACATTATTAATAAGCACTTTAATAACTCAGCCTAAAAACACCATCGGCTTTAGGTTTCATGTGTTATTGGACTGTTTTGATCAATAAGAGGTATACAAAACTCAGCCTTCGCTTTCATCCACAGGGTCGGTTTTATATTGATCTTCCAGCACATTACTGAAAATACTTTCAATCATCCAGACGCGATACAAACTATTAAAGACATAGCTCTGCCCATCCACACGCAGTTCAATCACGGGGAAATCAGGCTGGGACTTCATTTCACAGAGCATGTCATTTTCTTGAAGCTTGGCTTCCACATCTTCGGTGATCAATGCTGTGATTTCCAATTCTTGCATCAGTTGATCAAAATGCGATTTAAAGGATACATCTTTGCCTTGGGTCCAAACGGCTTTCAAAATCCGATACATGGCATCAATACGCTGCTCTTCAGGCACGCTATAAAATAACTGCGCCATCGCCAAAGTGGCTGCTTGCGTCGGACGGCAAAACGGTGTGAATTTGATTTCTGTCCGTTTGGATAAGCGCGTTGCCAAACTCCAATCAAACCCATCTCGACCGTGATAACTGAGCGGATAGACATTGAGCTGAATATTATAATAATCGGCCAGTTCTTCTTTAATATAGGCCAATAACAACCATGAAATTGGATCTTCCAGCGCAATGTATAGGTCTAACTCTGGATCGAGCGCCTGAATTTCATTTAATTCTTCAGCATCATTAATCAAATGCTCACGCCAATCAATATGATTGATCAAGAAAATTGGGTTATCGGTAAATAATTTTTGTTGTTTTAAACGGCGCGTTAAACGCAGCAGATCATCGACGGCATGATACTGACGGTCACCGAGCTGGAAGTAACTGGCCAGTACCGCATCATCATTAAAAATACGTTCTGGAAAGTTTTGCTCTTGATGATGACGGCTGGCCATCGCATATAAGGTGCGCAGCTTACCTTCTTGTTTTTGCCACAGCATGTGAAACACATCTTCAAGCAAATACAAAAAGTCCTGCCCACGCAGCGGCGTATGCCGCAAGATGGTTTCTGCTTGGCTCAATGCCTCTGGACTGGGTTGTTCTGGCGTTTCGTGAAAGCTAAAACGGTGCTGACGCGACAGAATTTTGGCATCATTTAAACAATAAGTTTGCCATTCCAAAGCCGACATTTGGTTCGGAGGTTCAGCAGCCTGACTGGAAATGACCACCTTCAATGGCTTCAGTTCATCCGCTAAAATTTCTTCAATTTGTGGTAACTGCTGAACCGCTAAATAGCTATATACATCGTCGAGGCGTAAATGAATACTCAAGCCTTGTTCTGTAGATACGACCGTTTGACGAATCGGTTTTTGATAAAACCAACGCGATCGAATCGGATCGAACCATCGACGCAACAGTGACATGAGCAAAGCCTCTAAATTAAACCCTTGAAAGTACTACAAGGGTTTATATCAATTCACAGCAAAATGATCAATTAGACATCTAAATTTAGATCAGTTACCGCGCCTTTTTCCGCACCAGTGGTCAGTTTTGCAAACTTGGCCAAAGCCCCATAACGATAATTCGGCTGTGGTTTCACCCACGCGGCTTGACGCGCTGCGGCCTCTTCTGCCGAAATATGCCACGTCATTTCGCGGGTTTCTGCATTGATTGAGATTTTATCGCCATTTTGCACTAAACCAATTGGCCCACCTTCATAGGCTTCTGGGGTCACGTGACCAATGACAAAACCATGACTGCCACCAGAGAAACGACCATCGGTGATCAGCGCCACAGATTTACCGAGTCCTTTACCAATTATCGCTGAGGTCGGTTTCAGCATTTCAGGCATGCCCGGTCCACCTTTAGGCCCTTCACCACGAATCACCACCACTTCACCCGCTTGAACTTCGCCATCTAAAATGCCACGCATCGCGCCGATTTCACCTTCAAAGACACGTGCGGGCCCTTCAAAGTACAGGCCTTCTTTGCCGGTAATTTTAGCCACAGCACCTGTTGGAGAAAGATTACCCTTGAGCACCACTAAGTGAGAGTCTTTTTTAATTGGCGCGTCGAACGGTAAAATAATCTGCTGACCTTCTGGATAGTCTTCAACTTCAGCCAAATTTTCCGCCAAGGTCTTTCCAGTGACCGTTAAACATGAACCATCGAGCATGCCAGCATCAAGCATTCGCTTCATCAGCGGTTGAATGCCCCCAATCGCGATCAGCTCAGACATCAAATATTTGCCAGATGGACGCACATCGGCCACTACGGGAATATCTTGCCCGATACGGACGAAATCATCCAAACTCAGCTCAACCCCAGCAGTATGTGCCATTGCCAGTAAGTGCAGCACACCATTGGTCGAACCACCCAAGGCAATCAGCACTTTAATTGAGTTTTCAAATGCAGCTTTGGTCATAATATCGCGTGGTTTCAGGTCTAAGCGCAGTAAATTCATCACCGCTTCACCTGCTTTTTGACAGTCGATCCGCTTGTCATCAGAAACCGCTTCTTGTGCAGAGGAGCCCGGCAAACTCATGCCCAAGGCTTCAATCGCAGAGGCCATCGAATTTGCAGTGTACATGCCACCACATGAACCCGGCCCCGGCAGTGCCACTTCTTCAATCTGTTTGACTTGAATGGCACTGATTTCACCTTTGGCGTGCTGACCCACAGCTTCAAAGACGGAAATCATGTCGGTATGTCCTGCGCCAGGCTTAATTGTACCGCCATAAACAAACAAACCTGGACGGTTTAAACGGGCTAAGCCCATGATGCAACCCGGCATATTTTTGTCACAACCACCGATCGCGATCACGCCATCATAGGCTTGGCATCCCACCACCGCTTCTATCGAATCCGCAATAATTTCACGGCTCAGCAATGAATACTTCATACCTTCGGTGCCGTTAGAAATACCATCTGAAATGGTGATGGTATTAAAAATAATGCCTTTACCACCAGCTTGATTGACCCCTTTTTCGGCCTCACGTGCCAGTTCATTGATATGCATATTACATGGCGTGACATTAGCCCAAGTAGACGCAATACCAACAAAGGGACGAGTAAAGTCTGAATCTTTAAAGCCTGTGGCACGCATCATGGAACGTGCAGGCGCATTTTCAATGCCTTCATAAACTGGGGCTGAATGTTCGCGGATATTGTCTTTACTCATTGTATTTGTCCTTAGCGATGGCTGCGTATTGCTCTACAGTCTTGGCAATTTTTTCTGTTTTTATTGTATAGAAAGCAGGCTAGACATGAAAGCGACTCGCTGGGTATTACATGAACCCATTTATTGTTTTTTCTACCAAATCAGATCACATGATGAAGCAATATGGATGTCGCTGTTTCACTGTATGACAGGGATGCCATATCAGGGGAGCAAAGGCATTTTATTACTTTTGTGTCGTCAAAAGTAAAATCTCATCTACGCAATAACAGTACAAACCGTACTGTAAAATGTGACTGTGCTATTTTCATTAATCAATAAAAAAGCACCCCCAAAGGAGTGCTCTTTCTTATCCGTAAAACCTACCGATTAAATTTCACGTACTGCGCCTTTAGACGCACTGGTGGTATGCATTGCATAAGCCTTTAAGGCTTTAGACACTTTACGTGGACGCTGCTCAGCAGGTTGCCAGCCTTTGGCTTCTTGTGCTTCACGGCGCGCAGCCATGGTTGCTTCATCCACCGCTAAGTGAATACTACGGTTTGGAATATCGATTTCGATACGGTCGCCATCTTCCACCAAACCAATTGCACCGCCTTCAGCCGCTTCAGGAGACACGTGACCAATAGAAAGACCTGATGAACCGCCCGAGAAACGACCATCGGTGAGTAAAGCACAGTCTTTACCAAGGCCTTTCGATTTTAAGTAACTGGTTGGATACAACATTTCTTGCATACCCGGACCACCACGCGGACCTTCGTAACGAATCACCACCACATCGCCAGCAATGATTTTGCCCCCTAGAATCGCTTCTACTGCAGCATCTTGGCTTTCAAACACACGGGCCGTGCCGTTGAATTTTAAGATGGAATCATCTACACCCGCTGTTTTCACAATACAGCCTTCAAGTGCAATGTTACCGTACAGGACAGCCAAACCACCATCTTGAGAGAAGGCATGCGCAGCATTACGAATCACGCCATTGTCACGGTCACCATCTAAACGAGAGTAGTAACGGTCTTGTGAAAATGCGGTTTGCGTCGGTACACCACCCGGTGCTGAACGGAAGAATTGGTAAACATCTTCATCTTCAGTACGGATGATATCCCATTTGTCCAAAGCATCTTTTAAGGTTTTTTCATGCACAGTCGGTACAGAAGTATCCAGCAAACCTGCACGGTCTAATTCACCCAAGATCGACATGATGCCACCTGCACGGTGTACGTCTTCCATGTGCACATCTTGTTTTGCAGGTGCAACTTTACACAGTACAGGCACTTTACGTGACAAACGGTCAATGTCGGTCATGGTAAAGTCAACTTCTGCTTCATGCGCCGCTGCCAACAAGTGTAGAACGGTATTGGTTGAACCGCCCATTGAAATATCAAGCGTCATGGCATTTTCAAAGGCTGCTTTGGTGGCAATTGAGCGTGGCAACAAACTGTAATCATTTTGTTCGTAATGACGTTTGGTAATTTCAACAATCAACTGACCAGCGCGCTCGAATAGTTTTTTACGATTCGCATGTGTCGCTAAAGTTGAACCATTGCCCGGAAGCGATAGTCCCAACGCTTCGGTTAAACAGTTCATTGAGTTTGCAGTGAACATGCCTGAACATGAACCACAGGTTGGACAAGCTGAACGTTCGTATTCAGCCACTTCTTCATCAGTGAAGCTGTCATCTGCTGCGACGATCATGGCATCAACAAGGTCAATCGCGTGTTCATTGCCACGGATTTTCACTTTACCCGCTTCCATCGGCCCACCAGAGACGAACACCACAGGAATGTTCAGACGCATAGATGCCATCAACATGCCCGGGGTAATTTTGTCACAGTTTGAAATACACACCATCGCATCAGCACAGTGTGCATTGACCATGTATTCCACCGAGTCCGCAATCAAGTCACGTGAAGGCAATGAATACAGCATGCCATCGTGGCCCATCGCAATACCATCATCAACGGCAATGGTATTAAACTCTTTAGCTACGCCACCTGCTTTCTCAATTTGGCGTGCTACAAGTTGACCTAAGTCTTTTAAATGAACGTGACCCGGTACAAATTGAGTGAATGAGTTGACTACCGCAATAATCGGCTTACCAAAGTCTTCATCTTTCATCCCCGTTGCGCGCCATAAGCCACGCGCACCCGCCATGTTTCTTCCGTGTGTTGATGTTTTTGAACGATAGTCAGGCATTGTACTTTTCCAACATAGTTGTGCTTGAGATGAATGTCCACATTCACTCTGGCTAAAATCTGAGTTCTGAGAGTGTCAAACTGTCAAAAATTTAAACATAACATATTCACATTCTGCGTAAATCTCGTTTTTAGGCATCTCGACCTAAATTATCGAAGGCAGTAAGTTTGCGTGCTACATTTTAACCGATGAGCTGACATTCAATTGCATATGGAAACTACTATAACCCGTTCAATCGCCTTGCAATACAAAACTTCTATGAATAATTTTTAAATTTTGCATGAGTTTTATTTATATGAAATACAGATTTTGAGCGATACGCTATCAAGGAGCATTGCGCTATTTTTTGAATAAAACTCTCGTACATCATTCAGTTAGAACCGCTCTATCAGCTTTTTATGCAGGATAAATCTGTAGCTGCTCGAGTTTTGCTATAATTGTTTTAATCTTCTCCTTTTTCCGAGTATTTCTTGAAAATCATCTTTGCAGGCACGCCCGAATTTGCGGCTGTGGCATTAGACGCTCTCCTAAAAACAGAACACGAAATTGTAGCAGTCTATACACAACCTGACCGTAAAGCAGGTCGTGGGCAGAAACTTACCGCTTCAGCCGTGAAGCAGTTGGCTTTAGCGCATGATATTCCTGTGTATCAACCGCTACATTTTAAATCCTCAACTGAAGAAGGTTTAGCTGCTCAAACTGAGCTCAAAGCCTTAAATGCAGATGTGATGGTGGTGGCTGCTTATGGCCTTATTTTGCCACAAGTGGTTTTGGATACACCTAAATATGGCTGTTTGAACATTCACGGTTCACTGTTGCCACGCTGGCGAGGTGCAGCGCCTATTCAACGCGCAATTTCTACTGGAGATACCGAAACTGGGGTCACCATTATGAAAATGGCCGCAGGTTTGGATACGGGCGATATGATGTATAAAACCTACTGCCCGATTGAAGCTACAGATACCTCTGCAAGCTTGCATGACAAACTGGCACTCCAAGGGGCTGAAGCGACGGTCAAAGTGTTAGCCTCTGAAAGTACATTGCAGCACTATTTAGACAACCGCGAAGTGCAAGATGAAGCTTTGACAGTCTATGCACACAAACTCTCTAAGGCTGAAGCGCAAATTGATTGGACTTCAACAGCGGTGCAAATTGACCGTAATATTCGCGCATTTAACCCATGGCCTGTCGCATTTATCGCACTGGATGAAAGCAATAATCTGCGCGTTTGGGGTTCGATGTTGTCTCAAGAAAATGCCCAAGCTCAAGCGGCAGGCACCATTTTAGCCATCGATAAACAAGGTGTTCATGTCGCTTGTGGCGATGAACACGCGGTGTGTTTAAGCTCTCTGCAATGGCCGGGGGGTAAACCCCTAAATGCCGTACAAATTTTACAAACCCAAAAACTGAATATTGGACAAATTTTATAATGAAACAATCTCCCCACGCCTCAGGTAAGACCCTAAACTTACGTGCTCAGGTTGTTAAAACGTTATTGGCTGTCCAAAATGGTCAATCACTGGCATCGGTGCTTCAGCAACACATGGCAATTGTGTCTGACAAAGACCGTGCCTTGTACCATGAATTAGTTCTTGGCTGTTTACGCCAATGGCATGCGCTTAAACAAGTGACTTTACCGTTGTTGACTAAGCCACTGGAAAACCAAGTCGTTGAAACCTGTTTATATGTGGGTTTATACCAATTGCTGTGTACCCGCGTTGCAGCGCATGCCGCGATTTCTGAAACGGTAGAAGCAGCTAAACAATTGGGTATGGAAAGCTTAAGTGGTGTGGTGAATGCTATTTTGCGCCGTGCAACACGTGAAACGGAACAATTCTACGATGTTTTGGAACAAGCCTCGAATCTGCCAAGTTGGTTAGCAAAGCGTTTGAAAAAGGACTGGGGCGAGCAACTGGCTGAAATCAGCTATGAGCTGAAACAAGTTGCACCCTTAACCTTAAGAGTGAACACCTTACAAGTCAGCCGTGACGAATATCTTGAAATTTTAGAAGATGAAGGCATTGAAGCCCATGCCTGTGAACTTTCAAATGTCGGCATTGTGCTGGATGACAGTCTGCATATCCCAAGCCTACCAGGTTTTGAAGTAGGTGGTTTTTCAGTCCAAGATGAACATGCACAACTCTGTGCAACTTTGTTACCCGACTTGAATGGCAAATTTGTAATTGATGCCTGTGCAGCACCTGGCGGCAAGACAGCGCATATTTTAGAGATGTATCAGCCGAAAAAATTGATTGCACTCGACCAAGATGAAAAGCGCTTAAAACGTGTCTCTGAAAACTTAGAGCGTTTGGCTTTAAATGAAAAGTATGTCGACATTATCTCGGCAGATGCGGTGAAATGGACATCGCCTGAGCTTGCAGATTGTATCGTACTGGATGCACCTTGCTCTGCCATTGGGGTGATCCGTCGCCATCCCGATATCCGTTTGCTGCGTCAGTCAGGGGATATTGCCAAAACGGTACAGCTGCAAAAGCAGATTCTTGAAAATATGTGGCAACAGCTCAAAGTGGGCGGTACATTGTTATACATCACCTGCTCGATTTTGAAAGCCGAAAATGAACAGCAAATGGTCGACTTCTTTGCTGAACATACGGATGCGAAAGAAATTAAAATTGATGCCGATTGGGGTATTGAGCAGATTTATGGTCGCCAACTACTCCCACAAGTAGGGCGTGGCGATGGTTTTTATTATTGTCGCATTGAAAAGATTTAAAAATAAAAGGAGCTGAAAGGCTCCTTTTTTCATGTGTGTACTGATTGCAGTTGCTGCAATTTTTCTAAAAAGCGAACTGCGTTAAGTTAAAGTGTGCCACAGTTTTCAGATAAATAAGTGGCTTGATCCATCAAACGTTCTGCTGAAGCAAAAATCTCACGCGAATGATGCCAACCTAATTCACGGTACTCAGCAGCTGCCCAAACCAAATTCACTTCAGCTTGTGCAAGTTCTTTATAGGCACATTGAAACCCAGTCTGTGTTTTTAGGGTTGCGGCACGCGTCCATAAATCACGGCGCATCAGTTGGGAAAACGCTAGCATTGCTGTTTCTACACTTAACGTTGCACGCTGATCTGCATATACAATCTCTAAAACCTGCTGATAGATCAGATCAATATTTTGACGCTTCGCTTTTTCACTATATTCATGGTCAGCATAACTCAGCCATGTTCGTGCTTTTTCTAACTGGTACTTGTCTCGTACGTCCATCGCTTGCTCAATTGCAGTGTGCAATTGCTCATGCACCTGCTGCTGCGAAACTGGATAATTTGAGCTGACAGGGACCTCTGCAGCATGCGCCACCACAGTACCCAAAGCTAGAAGCCACAACACATGTTTAGCATGATGTTTCAACATTATTTAGGCTCCAAGGCTTTATTGACTGAAGGCTTATTTTTGTTAAATAAGTTTTCGTCAAATTTGAAGCGGAAACGGAAATATGCTCCATCCATCGTTGTATCACTATCAATCAGATCTTTATCTTGATAGCCCACAAAGTTATATCCACCTGAAACCCAAAGGTTCGATGCTAGTAGATAACCCACTTCAACCCCTGCCATCAACTTGGTTCCATCCGAAACACTGTTCCACATCACGCCAGCATTCACTCCTGCATCCCAACGCTCATTAATGTCGTACATAAAACGACTGTTGAGCATTTGAGTCATACCACTGGTTTGCAGTAGATCATAAGTTTCATCCAAATATTTAACCGCATATTGCCCAGATACATGCACCGAACGTGTTGGATGATAATTCATATGATGAGACATAATATAAACATTGCGCTCATATGGATCATTCAGCGTTGTTTCATTTTTCTCGTAGCGATATTCTATTTTGCTCAATGAGTCAAAACGATTGGTTGCCAAATCACGATATGCAGCACCGACCTGAACACGGTCAATCACGCGATCGCCAGAATCTGCAGACTTATTGTCGGTAATATTCAAGACATTTTTAGCCAATAAGGTCACTTCGTCTGAATACTTGTACGCGGTACCTAAAGTATTTAAATAGCTATCACTTTGATTAGACCAACGCCCTTCTATACGTGCCACATTTTTCCAGCGTGGATTGGAAAGGTGTTCAAAGCCCAAAGTCGCAGCGGTAGACTCTAGTGAATCTTTATTTTCACCTTCAAAGACTTTTACTTTTTCAAAACTGGTATTAAAGAATAGCCCTTCTTTAAGCTGCCAACGATTACGCACACCCATCGCGGCTTCAGCTTCACGTGCGCTCATACCATCACGTACACGATATTCACTAAACACAGAGCCATCACGCATATATTCACTGTCTAAACCAAAAACGGTGGTATTACGTTTTTGCGTGTCATTGAGCTCGTATAATCCGCCTATACTTGAAATGAACTCATGGCGCGCATAGGCATGAATATTTTTATAAACTTGTGCATCACCACCTACAGCAAATACACGGCGGTCACTATCCGCGATGTCTTGCTCATATTCTAGGAAAGCACTTGAACCATCAAAAGGGAGTGCTGTTTTTAATTTAGCGCGCACAGTGGTACCGTCATATGGCGTTTCAACATTTTGGGTTGAAGCACTGGCTGCATTGGCTGACTCATTATAATAACGTGCACCCAGCTCTAAACTTACAATACGGTTAATCGCTTTCTCAATCGAAGCACTCACGCCATGACGAACACCTTCATTCACGCTATCTTCAGTCCGTACCGCTTCAACACGTAAAATACCAAACTGATCTAAACGTGCATTAAGTTTGACTGCACTTTCTTTGCGCCCTGAACTGATTGAAGACGCCGCATTACGGAAACCTTCATCTGCTTGTTGATGGTAAGCACGTAAATCGACCTTGTCATTTTTGTATTCCAATTCAACGCGTGCCGCTGTGCCATCACCAGATGTGTCTTTACTATTTGATGCATTCACATCTGTCAATTGGTCAAGGTTTAGGGCATCGTGGTCAGAATATGCATATTCCGCAATCAGTTTGGTCTTATCATTCCAATGAATGACGGTATTGGCACTGGCAATTTTCTCTTGATCCATAGGATCATCATTTTGAATATAAGAGCCACCCACCGTCACTTTGTCATTGAGTTTATAACGGCCATTCACGCCAGCAACGGTATATTCCTGCCCCCCTTGATCCGACTCTACAGTAATCCGTAGATAAACAGGATTCAGGTTTTCATCAATACTGCTTAACGGTGAGGTCAGGTAAATACTGTTGGTATAGGTATCTACTTGATAGTCGCTGAAGCGATTTAAAGTACGCTGCGCAATAATCAGACCAGGATTGTTACGATCACGAACAATCACTTCCACCTTTTCACTATTTTCTAAAATATCGTCGGTATCAATACCTAAAGAATATGGACCAGAAACCCCCATTGCACGTAATTCATTTACGATTTGCGTTGCATTGGTTCGTGCTGCGAAGCCCGAAACTTGGTAACGATCCCCTTCAACAGTTGACTTCAGACCTGTCAATGAACGGCTGTATTGACCCAGTGAAAGCCCTTCGTCATTTTCTGTACGTGTAACATAGTCCCCATACATGGCATAAGAACGGCCTTTATCCACACGGACATAAAGTTTACTGGTGGATTGTGCATCGAAGCCTTTCGCTGATGCATCGCCATACACGGGGTAATATTCATCTGGACGGATATCACGGAATAGGCGCTGATTATTTTCTTTGCTCGAGTCATAAGCCAAAGTCAGTAAATAATCTCCGCGCACCTTTCCTTTTAAGAATAAAGCCGCACGACCACGAATGGCGGTTTCACCATCCCCTGAACTGGATAAATCATTCAGTTCTTCTTCAAACCCATCTTGAGTCGAACTCTGTGATAAATTTTTTGGGTCAAATTTATTCAGTGCAAATGAACCTTCGATAATCCCCGCAACCAACATTGGGCGCAATTCTGCTAAAAAGCGAACAGGAACTGTCTGCTCATAAATACCACTACGAATACGCAGTACACCTGAACCCGCTTCTAATGGCGCAAGAACTGGGATAACCAGTGAGCCACCTTCAGCAAAAACTTGAATACCCGGTTTATCTGGATCTAAATCTTTGAGTTGAACCGTTCCCACCGATGTTTCTATCGTAATTGGGGTACGTGTTGCAACAGCCGTGCCATTGCGATCAAGCACCTTAACAACAACTTGATAAACGTCTTTGCCATTGGCATAAACCACTTGCTCTACAGGCTGCGCAGCCAGTTGGCTCATCGCATCTGGTGCGATTACTGTCACTTGCTGTTGGTCACGTAGATTGCCAAAGCTATCGTACTGGCGAACTGCAACTGTGTTTTTACCTGCAAGCAGCGGCACACCAATAAAGTCTAAACCAGCAACTCCATACTCTTGATAAGCTGCTTTTTTACCAATACGTTTTTCCGAAATTTGCTCGTCATTCACAAATAAACGGATGTCAGTTCCTAAAGCACCTTTCACCTGAATGGTTGCTTGTTGAGCAGGTAGTACTTGCTGTTCATTTAAGTTCAAAATTGCAAGTTGGTTCGACTCAGAACGTTGTAGTTCTTGCTCTAAATCTAAAATCGTTGGTGTTTTAACGGGTTCAACTTGAACCGTTTTAACGTCTTTAATCTGTTCTTTTTTATATTCAATATTACAGTTTGCCGAAGCCCCTGAAGCACTAATACAACCACTTGCAGGCTGACCTTGAACATCAGTCACATAACTGCTCTGTGCATCTACGTTTAAATCTTGGCGTAAGGTTTGCTCAAGTGCATCAAGTTGCGCATCAATTTTGCTACGACGGGCTTCAATTTGTGTTACCAATGCCTGACTACATTCGCCTGCGGTATCTGCAATCGCGAAATCGGCGCGGTGCAATTCACCGCGTTTTAAGTCCACAAATCGGCTGGCTGGATCACCCGCTTGACGGTTACTGATTAGTACCAACTCAGCATTATTCGGTAAAGTGGTATTGTCGACTTTGAGGACATGGGTAATTGGTTTAATGCCATAGAAGTTATATTTCCCTTCACGGTCAGTGACCACAAAGTTACCATCTTCCATATAAATACGAACACCTGGAACACCAAGCTCGCCCGCATCTTGCACCCCATTACGGTTACAGTCAGTAAATACTTTACCCACCACGAAACCATCTGGACTAAATACCCCTGGTGTCACTTTGACTGCCGCTTGTGCTTCATTTGAAGTCGTATTTTTATTATCCTGCGCGTAAACACGGTTAATCCCATCGCCACTTAAAGCATTTGGCCCGACATACACACGGTATTGAACTTTCGCTTCTTGTTTCGGTGTCAGTGTCCCTAAGCCTAAAGTTAAATAAGGACCTTTACCACCCTGTGGGTCATTACTTTTTTGACCATTGACACGCGTAGTGCCTGATACATACACAAAGCCACGTGGCAAAGTATCTTTCATATTGACGTCATACAATGTTGAGTCACCCATATTGGCAACCGTCACCATATAATCTTTAAAGTCACCAATCTCAGCTGTTTTATCGCCCACCACTTCTTTTTTAATGACCAATTTGTCATTAATTGGCGTCACAATATCAACTGGGTCGATTGGGATATCAATATTGAGTGCAGCATCACCTGTTTTTAAAGTGAAGTTTCCGCCATAAGACCATGATGCATCGACCACACGCTGATCAAAATTATTATAAATGGTTTTGTCACTGGTAAATTTATAGTGGGTTCCACCCGCAATCGTTGAGGTGTCGATATATAAGCTATAAGTACCATTTTCAACATAAGGGTAAATAAACTCACCATCACTATTGGTTACCTGCTTTGCAGGAATAGCAACTTTGTCCCCTGTCGTTTCATCTAGTTTATAAGCAACATTTTCAGCAGGTTTGCCATTCGCATCCAATAAAGTAACGGTTGCACCCGCAACAGGTTGATTGGTTTTGGCATCAAAAACCACACCATATGGATCAATGAGTACATTGGTATCTACATCACTAATACTGTTTGTGGAGTTACCATTTTCATCCAAGCAATCCGTTAAGCTAACAACCACTTGATCACGCTTAACCGTTTGTAGAATTTGATCATTCTGCTGTGCTGTCGCAGACTCCTGCGTAGGTAATGAAAACCGGAATATGCCTGTGTTGATGCCTGTTTCAACACCCTGTACATATTCAATATCACCAGTTTTCGTCGATTGAACTTTGATTTTAACTTTGTCTACACTGCTACGCGTGGCATTACACATGGCACTATTTGCAGCAATATACAACGGCTTAGTTAAACTGCCAGTCGCTAAAATATTAGAATAATCTTTGCTGTTATTGGTGATGGAAGAGCTTCCACCCACTGTGGTGACCACTTCATTCGACAGAGTCTTTTTAATACTTGAGACTAGGCCATGCTCAACATTAAAGATGTTCGAAATCGATGTACGACTAATATTAGAATTCATCGTCACAACCAGTTCGACCGTTTCAGTCGCATTGGCTGCTAGCGCTTGCGGATAAGCCACCACTAAAGTATTGATGAGTGATTTATCATTCGGGATCTGCTGGGTAAATTTATCTTGACCTAATGGATATAGCACCAAAGCTTTTGTGTTATTTGCTTTTGCTGATTTAAACGTGGTGTTGGCTGGTAACTCGTCCAATAACACCACAGCATTAATGGTTTGTCCATCGACCTCAATCGGCTTAGTACCCGAATTACGCGTAGAGGTATTTTTTACGTTTAAGGTATAAGTTAAATCGTAAGACTGACCCGCTTTTGGTTCGAAACTACTTTTATCGACAGCTTTGGTTGCCGTTAACTGAGGTAAAAAACTAATTAAGCCGTTAACAGCATCTGCAATAGCTGTTGGATCTTGAATGACATATGCACGCAGTGGTAAATCAACTTGTTGACTATCATTTAAAGAGCTCGATGAGTCGGCCACGACCCATAGGTCAACTTGTTGACCACTTTCTAAACTCAAATGCCCCGTCACCAATAAGTCTGAACGATCAAATTCACCATTTTGGTTACTGTCGACATAAATTTTTATATTGGATAATTCTGGAACCGAATTTTTATCAATTGAAATATCGGCTTGTGTATTACTGTGATTGGTTAGAGTGTTTAACCAAATGACTTTTGCACCCGCATTAATCTCTTGACGAGCTGGTGAAGTCAAACTAATTACATATTGGGGATTAATCGTGACTTGAACAGTATTGGAAACGGCCTGACCAATCAAACCATCCTTTTGTACAAAACTTGCATACGCAGTATTGGTGATATTTTGCCCAGCAGCAGGCATCACAGCATAAGCGTGATTTACCAAAGCCATAGCTGTCGCTAAGCTTGAGAAAATGAGCTTGATCTTATGATTATATAGCGGCTGAACTCGTTTAATCACGAAAATACCCCAATACCAAGTAAAACAAGGTTAAGGGATAGGCATTTTGACAATGCCTATCCACAAAAATAGTTATTAATGTTATGACTTAATTATTGTCCATCGACCTTAACACTGAACTTCATTGTGACCGTTTCAGAAGGTGCTAAAGCAAACTCAGTTGACTTCAAGTTGTTTGCTGTATTTGACACTGAACCTTTTGATACAGGATCTAAAGCAGCTGCTGGTGTTGACCCTAAAGTGGTATAACTTGGTACCGCATCTGTAATCACAACTTTAGTTACTGCTTGGTTACCATCATTCACCGCCTTAATTTGGTAAATGATACAAGCACCTGGTTTTGCTTGAAGCGTCGATGTTCCGAAATTGCCTTCTTCAGCGCCATTACAATCAGCGTCTAGCGCTTGTAATTTTTCCAAACGGACTTGACCAATGTTCACTGTAGTTTTATCAGTTACAGTGACAGCAGCTGGGGCAGCAATACTGTTCAACTCACCTGTCGGAGTGATGGTTACAATAGATAGATCGGCCTGACCCGCTGTAGCATTACTTGGCGCTTCAACCTTCACCAAAATACTGACGCTTTCATTTGGAGAAAGTCCATCAAACGCAGATGTTGTTCCACCCGTTTTTTCTAACCAAGCTGTTAGATCATTTCCAGTAACTAGTTCAGTTGAGTCCGCAATACCGTCATTGTTCTTGTCTACATAAACAGACGTCACAAAACCAGATGTGGATGGATCATGCGTAATTGCAAAAGGAAGCGTACTACCGCCAGACACCCCTTCTACAACGTTACCGTTGTTGGTCAAAGTATGCTTATAAACAATCGTACCGCCTGGAGCGACCTGACCTTGTTGATCAGCTAAGAACGACAGTCCACGAACAGCTTCTACAACAAGACGATCTTTCATCTTGTCAGTTAAGCCAGTTGCAGGAGAGTTAATCGTGAAGACAATATCTTGGCTATTTGCAGGTGTTGCATCGGTTGATGGCGTCACTTTGGCACAGAAATAAGCCGTTGCATTTGGCTGAATTGCACCTGTGTTGGTCACTTTAGTTGAAGAACATACACCAGTTGAGTCAGCAACAAAGTACTCAACAGTCCAACCTGATGGTAATGGTTGATCTGTACCAAAGTTATAATTGTCTGCAGTTGAACCACCATTGGTCACAGCTATCGGGAATGTTCCTGCAACACCAGGTTTGGTCGTTACGGTCGTTACAATATTACCTGCAACATATGCGCCTTCACCCGTAAGTGCCGCGTCATTTTCAATATAATCTTTATTACCCTTACCATTACTCAAATCGACTTTAGAAGCAGTGATGTCAGTAATACGTAAAGTAATCTTATCCGTTAGTGTTCCATGCACTGGAGTAATGATTAAAATCGTATCTAAACCACTAGATGGAATCGGACCTGTATAACCATTTGGCAAGGTAATACGTGCCGAAATTTCAAGATGACCACCAGATACCAATGGACCACTATCTACACTTGCATCACCATTGGTATCCGTTAATGGTGTATTACCATCTGACTTTAACAATTCAACGATAGAACCTGGTGGTAGCTTAGATTTGTCGACTTCAATATTATATGTCTCAGTCACATTACCTAAATTATGAATCCAGATATCTTCAGTTAAGCTTGACGCACCAAATAAGATCGGTGAACCTTGAACCGCTGTTGTTGTGATCAAGTCATCCTTAGTAGAAACACTTATATCTTTTTGTGTATCCGAATAGGTATCTGTTTTATTATCATTGATCGTACCAATATAAGTCGACTGAACTGTGACATCATACGGGTTAGTAGGTTGACGACTTTCTGTACCTGGACCATCTGGGTCAAAGGTTGCAACGTTGGTAATTTTACCCGCTGGTGCACTTGCGTTGACTGTGACTTGGAACGTTAACTTGCCGGTGCTATTACGTGGCACTGATGCCAATACTAACGTTAATATACCACTCTCATACTTGTATTTCGCAGCAGTTTCATCATTCGCTGCATCTGTCAATGCAGCAGTCTGACCACTCCAACGTGCCGATTCAGCAACGTAAGTCACACCTGCTGGCAGGATATCTTCAATGGTTAAATTAGTTGCGTCGGCATTACCTGTGTTTTTATAGGTCAACTCATAAGTCACTGTATCGCCACGAGTTACAGCAGTAACATTGGCAGACTTCGTGACTTGAATCACTGCGCCACCCACGATTTTCACTGTATCGGTATTGGTTTTTGTTTTATCTGCTGGAACAGTAATATAGGTACTCTTTGCAGAAAGTTCCAATTGGCCAGACTTATCTGCTGTAGCTGTTGCAGCAGTTGTACCCACAACCACCAAGCCGACTGATTCATTTGCATTTAAGGTAACTTTTTGACCTGCCAAATTGGTATTGTTATCAGGTACACCATCTTTGTTGGCATCTAAATAAATCGCAATATTTGAAAAATCAAAATCATCGCCTGCAACGTTTAGTAAATCCAGTTCGAACTCATCTGTGCCATTACCCGTATTGGTCAAGACGTGTGATAGAGTCACCACACCATTCGGGTTCGCAGTCGCACTACGGTCTTGTTCAAGTGTGAAACTGCCCACTTGTAAAACAGTCGTTTTGACTTCATTCGAAGTGACAGTACGTGTAGTCGAAGTACCATCCACATACGATGCTGTTGCAATGTTACTAATGTTCGTACCCGCAGCTGGCGCAGCTGCATGTGTTGTGCCTGTAGCAAAAAAAGCAAACCCACCTAAAACTGTCGCAATTGACAAATAAAGGTTATTTCGCTTTGTTGTTTTCAAATTCATAGACATGAAAGTTCCCCGATTCCATCGGAATGATGTGTGTAAAATTTAGAAATTAATCGTTTGAAGTATTTACTTTGGCTTGTGCACTAACCGTTACTGCTTTCTTTGCTGGTAACTCTGCAATTTGCCACTGTAAAGCGCGGTATTCTTTCAATGGAGTGTTGACCAATTTTCCATCAACTTTTTTCTTTAATGGCATTGCAGCAAAGTTGACACCATCCGTGCTCGCGAGTGCACCTGAAGGCAAACTTGCACCCAAATATTGGGTATCTGCTGGAATCGGTAATGTCGCCTTTAAGCTTTTGATATTACCTGTCGTGTTGTTGGTATAAGTCGCACGATACTCAATCACATCCTGCGGTTTAATTGAGTCTGCAGCTTTAAATTGTGCATTCCCCTTATTGTCTACAACTTTTTTAAACGCTTTAAGCTGAACAGAGACAGGCTCATTATTGGTCGCTGCAGTTGCCACCATTGCACTGGCAGCAACCCCAACAAACATCAAACTAATTGTCATTTTTTTCAGCATAGAGTTTTTGTTTAACATGATTTTATCCACTGAGAACCAATGCGAAATTTTTGTGACACTAATCACTTTTTTATAAATTAATGCAACAAATTCCAAAGCAATGTTAAACAAAAATCACACAAACAACCATACATTATTTAAAAAAAATGTTAACCAGTTCACCTTGTGTTTTTTTTAGTGAATACAAAAAATCAAAAATAACAATCAAGTTACTGATATTTATTATATTTTTATTTTAAAACCAAATTACATAGTGAAACATTTGTAAAAGATACAAAAAATGACAGCTGCTAGTAAAAATTTTAATGCTCTGTAAGAGTCCTAAATGTTATTTTTCTGAGAGAACCATCTGAACAAAATAGACGCTATAACTGTCTTTAAATTATTCAACCCACGCTTATCATTTAATATATTTTTCAAGTAAATACATAAAAAACTATATCTCCCATTTATAAAAATGAGCAATAAAAAACCCCTTCATGTAGATCCCAGAAGGGGCTTGCTGTATCACAAATTAACTAATCGGGAATGCGTACACAGAAACCCACTTGTCCCTTTTGTTTCGGTGCCAAGACACCAGGAATTGTCCATTTCAACTGCCCTGCATTTGCTTCAGTTTGACAACCTGTAGCGGTACACGACATTGCTCCATATACAGTACCAATGGGAACACTATCTTTTAAAACAACATCAACTAAGTTTTTGTTTGAATTATTGGTATAGGTCATTTGATATTCCAAATAATCCCCTTTCGCAGCTTGGTTTGACACAGTAAATGGCGTGGAATTATTGCTAGGTGCAGGACATGTAGATGTTTTTCGAACCAACTTAGTGATGTTTAAACCTGCAGTCCCAATCGTCGTAATGTCATTCACACTATTACTTTCTTTTGCCGTAGCATTGCTATAAGTGGCTTTTCCATTGACTTTAAAACTCGCAATAAACCGATCGCCACCTTGCGCTGTGGTTGGTGAAATCACTCGCTGAATCAAACAAACTTTTTCATTGGCTTTGATGGTGCGAGTCGACAGTAAGCTCTCACCTTGATCTAACTGCGCATTACAGTTGCTGTCCACGTAAACTAAACTCTGCCAAGGCTGATTATTTGCAGGCTGTTGTTCTTTAGTTTCCGTTAGCGTTTGAACATTCATCACACTCTTAGCAGTTAACTCGTGTGGATAATCCACCCCATCTCCCGCCACGATAGTTTTTTGTCCATTTTGGGTGAGAACTAACTGCAACTCAGCATCCCCAAATAAAAAGCCTTCATAACTGGTGACATTATTTGCTTTTGGAATCGTAAACTGATCATTTGTGCTATCTGCTGTCGCTGTGACATTACTTGCTTTTGCAGAACTTACTGAATCAAACCCCGTCAGGTTCCGTTGCACGAGACAGACATTACTGCGTCCAGAAAAGACATCTTGTAATGTTTGGATTTTAAACTCACCATTGGCATTGCTTGTAGCAGAGGCCAAAACGGCTTTGCTACTACAATCTTGCAATTCAATAACACTGCCTGCTATACCCACTTCACCTGTATCTACAACAGCGTTATAAGCCTTAGAGGTGTCTGAGGTCGTTCCGCTATTGTCATTAAACACTCGTCCAGAGAATACATAGCCAGCATTTTTGCTGTTGGTCACACGACAAACAAACTTGGACGCAAATTTCACATTCGCTGCTGGAATCGTTTGAGTCAACCCACTTAAACTACCCAAATTACCTGTACTATTGCCCGAAACATCTGTATTCGTATCCGTACACTCTACGGTCTTGAGCGAATATAGCGTTGAGGCAGATTCAGCAAAACTAATGGCGGTATTCGGAGTCGCATAAGCCAATAAAGAACCTTGCTCAACAGGAGAGGTACTTTTCTTTAAGCGTACCGATTGTGCCGTTCCAACCACTGTTGTCACGACCTCACCACTGGTAATGGTTTCAGCATTGCTGTCGGTCAAATTTGAAAAAGAACTAAAGTTGAAACTATCAACGCCCCCCTCGGACACTTTATTCATTTCAAAAGTCGGCTTAAGACAAACATTAAGTTCATTAAACCCAATTCCAATATCATCCCCCACATAAGTGCTGGTATTTGGCCGAACATTTTGGAATTCGGTCCGTACTATTTTGGCCATTGTTACTGTTGTAGGCAAAGTAATCGTAAAATTGATAGCCACTGGGTCAGTACCATACGATCCAATCGCATAATCCGTAGTGTCCACTTGCGCACCATTAAACGCCGTAAATGAAGCTCGAGTATTTGAACTTTTCGCAGGCGTGACAAGCGTGGCATAGACAACGCCATCGACCATAATTTTTAAAGTTGCCCCACTGGTACTTGTTTTAGGGCTACCATTTGACCAATTTAAACGTCCTTTTAACTGCAATGCACCATTTGCGCCCGTACCATACATGACTGAATTTGGCACAATAGTCGGGTTAGCCCCTGCCGTTTTTAAAGCATTATCATAAGCAGTGCTCGCATTATCGACTAAATATGCCTTAAAAGTTGTATCTGAAACCAAATTAGCCGATTGACCAGATAAACATTGGTTTTGTGAGCTGCCGCTGGTAATCGGTGAATTTGAATTAATAATAATATCCACCGATGACGAGTTATTGGTTAAATTATTCTCAAAAGTACTCGTCTTTACCGATGCCGTATTCGTTACTGAACCACTTTTGTAAGCTAAACCGGTTATTGTAAATTCCAAATAATTAACATCTTTGCCATTTGCAGGTAATGTTAATCCTGTTGCTGTTAGACTGTTTGTTTCATTTTCATTGGTTACACTACTTGGGCAAACAGCCGTTCCATAACTTTTACATGACCAATATAAACTGGCAATATTATTTGGAACATTATCAGCTAATACCGCATCTGTAACTCCAGTTGCACCATTATTCCATGCTTTTATCGTATATTTAACAACCTCACCTACATTATAGCTAGTTTTATCCGAAGTTTTAGCCAGCTCTAGATCTGCTGCGGCAAGGACAGTATCTTGGTCTGCTGTCGTACATGCACCTGTGGTTGAGTTAAATGAACGGGTGATGCCATCACTATTTAAAGTTGTACAACTTGCCCCTGTAGATGAACCCAAGGTGGGCACATCCACCGTAGCCGTGTTCGTTACTGTACTGCCTGCCACAGCATCTACACGTGCTGTGACTAAAATTTCGTAAAATTCACCTGCAGCCAAACTTCCTGTATCTATACCTGTAGTAGAAGTTAGATTGCTTAGATTTGGCGCTGTGGTACATTTATTATTGGGCTCTGTACTACAGGTAACAGCTGTAGCTGTTAACCCTGTGCCCACCACATCCTTAAGTAATGTACCCGTATAAGTATCGGGCCCATTGTTGGTTACACGTACCGTATAGGTTGTTGTTCCACCAGAATACACTTGAGTCGTATTATTGGTTTTTGACACCTCAAGGTCTCCAACCATAGAATCAACACTTGAGGCACTGAAAACAAAAGCATCTCCAGAAGTTGAACTCCATCCAATATTCGAGGAACTTGTATAGTCAGATGCAAGATAAACTTTAAATCTTAAGGTACGAATTGGATTATTATTAAAGACTTGAACACTGCCGCTTGCCCCTCCACTCGTACCACTATGGCTTGAGTTATTTGACCCTCCTGTATTTGGACCATATAGTATTGCTGTATTTGTAATACTCATGCCCGATACATCTAAATTTCGACCAGACAGTAAGGTTAGTGTTGTGCCACTCGGAGGAGTGTCTAAAACAAAATTTGTAGTAATACCAAAACTGTCATAACCATAATAACCAACCGCAACCCCGCCCATACCTGATAAATTGATCACAGGGTTTTTAACATCGCGGCTAAAATTAACTACAACATCTCCAAAGTAATAGCCTAAACCATTATTTTGTGAAGATGTATTACTATGTCTCACACCTAAATTACCAGCTTGCAATAACACACGTGTACCATAGTTTCTACTAGCATCAATCCCTGTCCCCCGATTAGGATTTAGGCGGCTTGAGGTGAAATCAGAACTATCTGGCTCACCTTGCCCATTTAATGGAATAAAAATGGTGGACCCGGTTCCTCCAAAAACTAAGCCATTAGAATACACTCGATTTTCTATTGAGTATGTAACAGTAGTTTGAGGGAAATAATTAGAACTAAATGTATTTGCCGTTGGGTTATCAGGGTTAAATGAATAAGTATTTGTTTGTGGGGTGGTACTCGGCCCAGTTGTAGATGTATTTCCACTTGCTCCAACAATTTCTAAAGTAGGAACAGCAGCAATTGCTACCGAATTTAACATCAACCCAAAACCTAGGCTTGCTGAGAATGCAATAATGCGCTTCATTGACTTAGTTCCCCACATATTTCACCCCAAACTCTAAGCTATGACTCTCATTGCTTTTGATTGCTGCAACTGACCCTTTAATGGCACCTGTTTGCCCGAGTGCAGGCGCACTAAGCGAGCCAGACTCACAGCTTGTACACGTTGGTGCTTTACTCATCACCATCGCTTCAGGCGTATAATCATAAAAATTAAATCGACCAATGGCCGAAGCTCCCAAATTATTCACGGTTAATTGATACAGAACACATTGCCCAGACCCATCTGAATTACGTGTAATCGGCAAGATATTTGAGGTATACACGCCATCTGCCACGCCATCACAATTATTATCTTTGGCTTGTAACTTGCTCAAACGGACTGGTGCATTGGTGATGGTGGTAACATCAGTCGCCGTATCCAATACAGTCCCAGCACTATTTTTTAGGCTAATGATGGTAGTATTCACGACTCCAACAGTGTTATACGCGGTATTTTCAACTTTATTAAAGATACGAATCGGTGCTTTGCTGCTTAAAATAGAGCTATTCACAATCGATAAATTCTGAATTATTGGATCAGAAGCATCTAACTGCCCATCATTATTAGCATCATAATAAAGGGTAGTCGTAAAACCTGTTCGATCATTGGCAACGCTTAAATTATCCGTTGCAGACAATACAGACGTTCCCCACGGCTTTAAGATATGGCTATACACAATACTGCCACCTGGTGCAATTTGCCCACGTAAATCAGGTTCTAAACTCACCCCACCTTGACTCGCATTTGAGTTAATCGTAATTGCATTTTGAATAACGTCATAACCATTACTTGGCGCTGAGGTCATCAAATTAGACGAAGCCACTTTAAAATAAATTGGAATCGGTTGGGTTGTGGTCTTGGCATCCGCCCGAATTTCGACCACAGCGCAATAGAGCTGTGATTCGCCATTATTCAACAGTCGCGTTGAAGCAATTTCCACTCCAAGCACTGAACAATTTGCCGTCGTTGTAGAAAAATAGCGAACTGAACTAATTTCAGTAGGCAATGCAACCGTCGCAAAATTATTATCGGCATCGGCACTAAAACTATATACCGTCGCTTGACCTGTATGACGTACAGTGAGTGGGAACACCACCGTTTGATTATTCACCCCAGCTAAAGTTTTCCACGGCGAACTCCCACTCGACACATTGCCATTTCCCGTACCATTAGCTGTAGTTTCAGGACTATTGATCAAATCTACAGAACGAGCAGCAACACCCTGTGCCAAAGATGTTCGATCTTGTACTGTATCCGTTTTACTGCTGTCTGAAATCGACTGTGCTTTAGGCACAATGGTATAAGTGGTATTGGCTGTATCTACATAATCGACGGGGAATGTAGCCTTCACAATAATCGGAAGTTTATTATTCGTTCCCGCATCTATAGTCCCCGTATCGATAATACCGTCATTATTGCTATCAAATAATGGTGTAACACCATCTGCACGATAGAATTCCAATACACTACCTGTCGGTAAATTATGGCTGTTAAAAGTTAAATTGAACCGATCTGCTACCGTTCCTGTATTCCACACATAGTTTTCAAAAAGAACCGTACTACCACTACTTGCCCCTAATTTTTCTAATAAATCACTACCACTTACACTATTTGCATCAGCATTAATGACCACCCCATAAATCGGCTTAATGCTTAACATAGCAGTGTTAGACTGCGTGACTAAGTTAGGCGTGGTAGTCGAACTGTCATGGTCATAGTCCATATTGGCTAAGTTTGGAATGTCACCGGGTGCAGTACGTGTCACACGAACACGGAACTCAATATAACCTTGGGCGTTGGCAGGTACATTGGTGATTTGCGCACGAATGGTTTTAGCATCCGTATCGAGGTAATAATTGATTCCTACTGGATCACTACCTGCTATATCAGAATTAAGTGCTTGTCCATTCCAATTTTCTCCCCCCTTCACATACGTCAACTGCGCGGTATCCAACAGGTCGCTGATATTCACTACACCACTGTTATTACCATTATTGGTATAAGTTAAACGGACTGTTGCGATATCCCCATTCACCACTGTTGATTTATCAAAGCTCTTGGTTAAGTTTAAAGCTGCCTGATCTGTGATTCGTGATGTATCTGTATTGCTCAGAGGAGCAGCTGGCAATTGTATGGAAGTTGCGGTAAGTCGAATCCGGCTTAGTCCATTCACTGTAGCTGTTGAAGGGATGACTGCTTTAATAATCAGTGCAACCGCCTCTCCAGCATTTAAACTATATTGATTAATGGGAGTATTATTGTCTGGAACACCATTTCGATCGGCATCCAAGTAAATCTCAATATTACTATGGCTAAAACTGTCACCTGCAACTTGACTGCTCACCAAATTATAAAGATCACGTTCATTCCCGGTATTGGTTAAAACGTGATGATAATAAACCGTCTGACCTGGACGCACATATTCCGTCCGATCACTGTTTAAAAGAAATTCATACCGAGGAATAACAGTTGTTTGAACCAAGTTGGAACGTGCCACTTGAATTACGGTAGAGCCTTCTTCTTTGTATTCACCCACAGCCATGTTACTGATGACCAGAGCATCAGCAAAAACCCAAGTCGATGCTGTTGCCCCCAACAAGCTCAGCATGGCAATACGCATATTTCGAATCATTTTCTTTTCTGCAAACATTTTCCGAGCCTACTCTTAAGGGTTAACACGAATAACAAAGTAGAAATTGGCTTCTTGGTTTGGATCTAAACTACTCACCAAAGCAGAAACTTTGTCACCAGAAGATAAGTTTGTACCTGACGGAACAATTACAGGCGTTCCTACTAGGCTGGTATAAGCTGGAACAACATCATTAAACTGCACATTCTTCACCACTGAACCACCATCATTTTTAAGTGTCAGCTTATACACCACACACTGATTTGGCTTGACTGAAACCAACTGGGTGGAATAGCTCAAAGCTGCTAAATTAGTGGTTGCGCAGCTACTATTCGCTGCTTGTGTTTTAACTAATTGTAAATGCCCCGTTGCAACCGTGGTCACATCTGTATTTTTTAAGTTATCTAAATGAATGCCGTTAAAGTCAGATACTTCAACCACGATATCTGCCTGACTCACCACACCTTCTGTTGCAGAAGGAGCCGCCTGAACTTTAAGTAAAAGTTGAATGTCAGCCTGCGCCAATAAGCCCGCACTGCCCAAAAGCTGATTTAAACTGGTTGTTGCGCTAATAATTTGGTCTGCACTATCAATCTGACCATTTTTATTCGCATCATAATAAAGGGTATAAACAAAGCCATCATTTCTAAGTGGTACAACTTTCAAATTCACTTGAGAACCTGCGTTTGCACCTTCTGCCATATTGCCCAAATTCTTTAAAGTATGCGCGTAGACAATCGTGCCGCCCACACTTACCTGCCCCTGCTGATCATTGGTCAGGGTGAGTAAGCGCGCGACATTACTTTCAATTTGGTTCTTAATCGAGTCCGCTTGTTGATTAACCGGTGATTGAATCGCAAACCAAATCGGTGTTGTAAAATTCTGTTGGCTTGCGTCAACATCAATCACTGCACAATATGTCTTGCTTGCTCCTGCACCTAAGGTTCCCGTATTGGTAATTTGCTTACCCACCGTTTGACAGCTTGCATCACCTTCATAAAATTTGACGCTAAAACCCATTTTAGCGGTAAGCGCAATATTGGCCACATCGATCGCGCTAAAGGATGCATACAAATTATAGTTATTGGCTTGGGTTGAATTATTCTTTGCCACCAAAGGAAAAACCGCTTTACCCGAAGTAACTTTAACCGTACGTAAGGGTTGACCGGCATTATCCACGATCCCCACGCCTAAACCCGATTGGTCAGCATTATATAAATCACTACTGCTGGATTCAGCAGTTAAAGCTGTAATTTGGTTACGAATCGGGTCAGAGACTGCACTTGAAGCAATGGATGTCGCAACCACATCAATATTGATATTGCTGACACTGCTGCTACAGCCTGTAGAGGCCGATACTCCAACCTGAATTTGTTTTACCGCCGCATTTGAAATCGAGCCTGTATCGACTTTACCGTCACCATTGGTATCCGTAAGTAAAGTTTTTCCATCCTGCGTGTAAAAATTAACTGTGGCACAGCTAGGTAGATTGTTATTGTTTGAGCTATAACTTAAATTATAAGTATCTGTGGTATTGCCGATGTTCCAAACATAGTTATTAAAGAAAACTTCTTGCCCTGGTTTCAAACTGGCTTGAACCACTAGGTTATCGGGACTGCTATTCGGGTTACCAAGGTTCGTTGCTGAACTGGATTCATTATTTAAAACCACCCCATAGACAGCAGCCAAGTTGTAAATGACTGTATTGGAGAAACTGCTCAGTTTTACCGTGGTACTATCTGTATCGTATTGTACAAAACCTGCCGTGTTTGGAATTTTATTGGTCGCACCTTGTTTCACTTTGGCTTTAAAAGCCAGTGTGCCTGATGTGAGCGGTGCAACAGCCGTAATACTGGCTTCTAGACTCTTCCCATCAGGTTTAAGTTGATAGGAAATTCCCGTATTGGCAGATCCTTCTGTATCATTTGCATCGGTGAGTGCTGTGCTATTCTGATTCCAAACTGCCGACCCAGATACGTATTCTAAAGAATCATCCAACACATCTTGCAGCACGACACGACGTGTTGCTGTCCCTGTATTTCGATAGGTCAAAGTATAGGTAATCAAATCACCAATATTGCCTTCACTTGTACTTTGCGCTTTAACGAGAGAAATCACAGCATCATCGACAACGCGAATCGTATCTGTGACTTGTGCAGAAAGTGTCGTATTTTGCTGGCTCACAGCTTTGAGGTCTAAACTACTGAGCTGATTAAAAGAAACATTGGTCGGGATACTACCCACAATCACAACTGCTAAAGATTGACCCGCATTGAGCTCAATTGAACCTACCAATAAGTCTTCAGTATTATCTGGTAAACCATTTTGATCGCGGTCTGCATAGACTTTCACATTACTTAAATCAAAATTATCCGTGCTACTTTGTACTAGGCCCAATGTATATCGATCAGCCGTATTACCTGTATTGGTTAACACATGTGGCAGATTCACAGCCCCACCGACCACACCATATTGGTTTTGATTTTGTACTAAAGTCAGTGAGTACGTTTTTTGCACTTCCAATGCCACGGGATTGGAATTGACCAATAAAACATTCCCCATCTCATCGGTATAGTCCCCAGATGCAACGTTAGAAATATAGCTTCCCGGTTGTGGAAATGCATGTGCTTCTAATGAAAAAAAAAATAAAAACGACAGAGCAGAAAATTTCTTTTTGTTAATTTTCATATGAATTAGCCAGCAAAAGTACAAACTGTGTCACAATTCTATACTATTTTGTATCATAGTTGTTATTGTGATTGCATATTTATTAGATAAAATTTGTACAGGATATTTTTTATGCTTTCTGGTCATTTAAATTCTTATTTATTTCAAGCCAAATTGTCGTGAACACTAAGCTCCAAATCAACTCATCAAAAAAAGGCTTATCGAAACTGTTGATGACACTAACTCATACACTCTCATAGAAAAAATAACGCCCAATGAAGTTCATCGAGCGTTTTTTAATAAGTAGATACCTATTTCAGGGCTACTAAACTTTAAATCAAGTATTACAACGTATGCTGGTCTTTCACTTCTTCAAGAACCTCATCGAGTTCTTCAGGGTTTTTCATCAAGTGGAGAATAGACAACACAAGTCCCCCCCATAAAAACACCATTGAAATGATCATCATCACGATTGCTGAAGTATTCATTTATGCTCTCCTAGCGATCTTTCATTTTGCTGAGTATGATTGCAACGACAGCACAGAAAATCACGCTGCCCCATCCAAATACGCCCTGTAGACTCATGCTATAACTATCGTAACCGTTTTTCAGTAAGTTAAATACGGTCATGCTCAATGTCGTTAACAAGATCAATGACGTGATGACAGTTAAAGTAAATGCCCACCCCTTACCGAGTTGAATGGTAGAAATACGGTTCACGTGATCACGAAGCTCAATCAATGCAGAACGCTTAAACCACGCCACACTGATAATCGACAATAATGCACCACCGATAATCCCGATGTTATTGATAAAGTGATCCACGATATCTACCAGTTTAATCGCATTCACACTGGAGAATAAGATCACTGAAACCAGTGCACTACCACCACCAATAATGGTAACGGCTTTTTTACGGCTCCACTTTAACTTATCCTGCATCGCTGCAATTGGCACTTCCAAGATACTGACCATGGAAGAAATACCTGCAACGAATAATGACGAGAAGAACAATAAACCGAATAAATCAGCACCCGCTCCAAGACTTGAAATGATTTTCGGGAAAGCAATAAATGCCAGACCGATACCACCACTCACTACATCTTGAACTTCTTTGCCTGCGGTATGCGCCATAAAGCCCAATGCAGCAAAAATACCAATACCCGCCAAAATTTCAGTTGAAGCATTGGCAAAACCAACGATCAGCCCCGAACCAGTCAAGTTGGTCTTTGGCTTTAGGTAAGATGCATAAGTCACCATGATCCCGAAACCCACGGAAAGCGAGAAGAAGGTATGACCATACGCCGCCAACCACACTTTATAGTCCATCATCGCAGACCAGTTCGGTGTAAAGAATGCATTTAAGCCTTCTGCTGCACCGGGTAAACGAAGTGATTGCACTACTAAAATGGTGAATAAAACGAATAATAAAGGCATGAAAATCTTATTCGATAATTCAACACCTTTTTTAACCCCACCAAACAGAATAATTAAGGTCAGTGCCCAAATTCCCACGATTGGCCAAAATAAATGGCTCACAAACTGAAAATCGAAACCTGTTGCTTTCGAAGTTTGTAAGTAGGTATTAAAGAAGAAACTTTCAGGGTCACTGCCCCAGGCCTGACCAATCGAGAAGTAAACATAGCTTCCCGCCCACGTCAGTACGCTGGCATAGTACAAACCAATGATGATACACACACAGACTTGCCACCAACCTAGCGTTTCACCGCCTTTAAACAAAGCCCGATAGGCTTTAGGTGGTGACCCCGAACTACGGTGTCCTGTTGCATAATCCAAAAATAATAGGGGTAAACCAGCAGTAATTAATGCCAATAAATAAGGAATAAGAAAGGCACCGCCACCATTTTCATAAGCAACATAAGGGAAACGCCAAATATTACCTAAACCTACAGCCGAACCTACAGCTGCAATAATAAAACCAGATCGTGATGTCCAGTTTTCACGAGTTCCTGACATAAAACACCTAAACCTAGGTCCCTTTTAATTGCTTTTTATTTGGTTATCCCGCAACAAAAAAGAACCATTTAATATTAATCTTGAGTGTTTGATTTAGCTTCGACCTTTTGGGTACAAGGTTCTAAATGACAAACAGAGGAGTTTTCACAAAACCTTGGTTAAAGTGTGTCGATTAAACTTCCCTTTTATATGGTTCAACAATACTCACTTTTATAAAAATATTCTGTAATTTCTGCTTCAAATATTCCATTTTTATAATGTGTACTGATTCAACCGTTCAATTAATCAGCTTATTTATTGTACAAAATTAGTTATAAATTAACAAACTTTTTGGAATGATTTATTACACCTATTTTCCTGCATAAAATTTGAAGATCGGGCATCGATACTCAACCTACTGAAAAAATCAATGTAAATAACGCTAAAAGTATTAATCCCCCGCATAAAAAACATTAC
The DNA here is from genome assembly GCF_044057475.1 of Acinetobacter sp. P1332. Taxonomy (NCBI): domain Bacteria; kingdom Pseudomonadati; phylum Pseudomonadota; class Gammaproteobacteria; order Moraxellales; family Moraxellaceae; genus Acinetobacter; species Acinetobacter sp. P1332. The sequence goes on along the minus strand of NZ_CP171157.1, from coordinate 31,912 downwards.
TTTTCACATTTTCATTCAAATATTCACTCCATCTGGAAAGATTGATCATCTTTCTGATGAACATCACATGCATGCATGCATACAACTTTTTAATATTGTTCTGTATTTATAGCGCAGTCGTATTTAAAACTGCACGATACCAGTGATGCTCTATATTTAAAAGAGAAACCACCAAAGCCAGTCATTGCGTAGAACATCATCAGTTTCACTAGATCAATCCAGCCTTCATCAGACTATTTAAAAGATGCTGATCTAAAGCACTAAGCAAAAATTATAAGCCATTCACTTTTGTCAGCTTAGGCTTACAAATAGCGTGGTTAAAATGCTGTATGAACAACAGCCACCGCCATGTATATTTAAATCATCAGGAAACAGGACGTTTCCCAAACTTAAAACAACAATAATCAGTTTGAGCATCAGGATGTGAGATATGACAGGAGTTGTATCTAAGCACTGAAATACAAAGAAACCTCGACAGGATGTCGGGGTTTCTTTTTATCTCTATTCCACAGTTAAAGCTGAATATAGGTCCGAAATCCTCGACTCGCATAGTACGAAGCAGCGCCATTATGATAGGTAAACGTACGACCATAGCACTGATCACAAAAAATTGCCCCGCCTTGCTGACGTAATTCAGCTGGAGTTTCAACCCAACTGGATGTTTTCAAGTCAAAATTAAAAATCTGCTGTAAAAGATAATATTGTTGTTCCGTCATTAAGCTTAAGTCATAAGCCTGTACCCAATCGAGTACTGTATTTTCAGGCGGATGGTTTTTACGACTCAATAGTGCCTCTCGGTCATAACACATGCTCCGTCGCCCTTTTGGGGACTCAATTGAACAATCAAAAAAATACACATCTTGTGTATTCGGTAAAGCCACGACATCGGGCTCACCACCGCTCATTTCCATTTGTTGTAAGGCGTATAATTTTTCCGGAGACTGCAAAAGTTTTTCTCGGACAAATGCCCAACTAATTTGCATACGACGTTCAGTATGCTGTTGAAACCGTTGTTCTAAGGTATTGAATAAATGTTTAGTTTGCTCAGGTTCGAGTTTTTTCTGCTGTTTAATCATTGTTATTGTATTGCCCTATTTAATGCTACCTTTAGCATAGCACTCTCCTTCAAACACGACCAAATATCACCCAAAGGTACACCCATTTTGCAAAAATAAAGGCCCTCAAAATGAGAGCCTTTATTTTTAGGGTTTGATTAAGAAGATGCTTTGATTGAACTCGAAACTTTCACCTGAGTTTTAACTGCTTCTTCAGCACTATTTAAACGGATAAAAGAAACCGCTATCGCAGCAAGCACCGCAGGAATCGCCACAGCAATAAAATTCAACTTATGTGGTAATTCCATGCCCAACAATACCCCGATGACAATTGGACCCACGATTGCACCCACACGGCCAATGCCAGATGCCCAACCTAACCCAGTTGAACGAACAGCTAGCGGATAATATTGCGCCACATAGCTATATAGTAAAATACTACAACCGATCGAAGCGGCTCCTGCAAGTGCAACCAATAAATAAATTACAGGTTGCGGCGAATTAAAGCCTAAACCCACCAATGCAAATGCCCCGACAGTCAACATGCTAATAATGACAGGTTTCAAGTGGAAACGATCCGCGAGCACACCACCACCAGCAGTGCCAATCACCGCACCAATGTTCAAGGAAAGGAGGAACATTAAACTGCTGCCCATCGAATAACCCGCAGCCATCATCAGTTTTGGTAACCAGCTTCCTAAGGCATAAACCATCAATAAGCACATGAAGAAGCAGCACCAAAATAAAACTGTACCCATACCACGACCATTTTTAAACAAGGCAGCGACAGATGCATCAGGGACTTTAGCTTCGTTCAGCACTAGAACAGTATCTGAAGTTACAGTCTCTTCAGGGACCAGACGTTGAATAATGCTGCGAGCCTTTTCTGTTTGCTGGTCTTTCACTAAAAAAGTGACTGATTCAGGTAAGAATTTCCATAAAATCGGAATAAACAGTAATGGAATACCCGCAATGAAAAACATGATCTTCCAGCCAAAGGTTGGCGTAAACGCAACACCTAGTAGTGCTGCCATAATCCCACCCATTGCATAGCCACTAAACATCGCGGTCACCAAAGTACTACGAAACTTCTGAGGCGCATATTCCGAAGTTAAAGCGACCAAGTTCGGTAATACACCACCAATTCCAAGACCTGCGATAAAGCGTAAAATACCAAATTCAGTCGGGTTTGATGCAAAGCCACCCGCAAAAGTGAACCCACTGAACAACGTAACACAGATAATAATGACTTTTTTACGGCCAATTTTATCGGCCAGCATCCCAAATAGCATTGCACCAAACATCATACCTGCTAGGGCAGTACTGGCTAGCATTCCCGCTTGAACAGCCGTCATACCCCACTCTTTCATTAAAAGCGGTAAAGCCACACCGTTAATTGCTAAATCATAACCATCAAACAAGACGACGAATAAGCACCACAAAACAACCGTTAAATGAAAAGGCTTAAACTTAGCCTGATCGATTACAGCATTTACATTCATTGTTGTCGCTGTCATTTTTCCCTCACCTCCAATTGTGAGCTTTATTATAAAAAGTGAATCCAAATTCACTTTTAAATAAAATGAATCATAATTCAGTTTTTGTCTATAAATAAAACAATTGAAACAGCTTTTTTTGGAAAAACTAGACTAAAGTTGTATAAAAATTACGCAAAATAATTTGCACTCCATCGAATTCTTTGATAAATAGTAGATGTTTCACATAATTTTAATTTATATAAATGTATTTATGTATAATTTAGCGTGTATTCTCCGCTCTAATTCTCTTCATTCCCACTTAATATTTCGCTTTTCGTTTATTATTTAATATATTCAGCATAAAAAAATCCCCCTCAGCGATTAGCGGAGGGGGATTTAGAATTAATGAGCTGGCGATGACTTACTCTCACATGGATAACTCCACACTACCATCAGCGCTAAGAGGTTTCACTTCTGAGTTCGGGAAGGGATCAGGTGGTTCACTCTTGCTATTGTCGCCAGCACAACTGTTTATGACTATTCGTTGGGTCTAACCTCAGAGAGCAGTGCTCTTCGTGCCTAACTTTCATCAAATGAGTTATTAACAGGTATATTTGAGTTGGATATTTTATCTAGCTTTATAACTAAATCAAGTTGTTTGCAGTGATTTGAACCACAACACCAACTGTTTGGGTGTTGTATAGTCAAGCCTCACGAGCAATTAGTATTGGTCAGCTTCACATATCACTATGCTTCCACATCCAACCTATCAACGTCGTAGTCTTCAACGGCTCTTTAGAGGACATAAAGTCCTAGGGAAATCTTATCTTGAGGTAGGCTTCCCGCTTAGATGCTTTCAGCGGTTATCCCTTCCGAACATAGCTACCCGGCGATGCGACTGGCGTCACAACCGGTACACCAGAGGTTCGTCCACTCTGGTCCTCTCGTACTAGGAGCAGATCCTCTCAAATTTCCAACGCCCACGGTAGATAGGGACCGAACTGTCTCACGACGTTCTAAACCCAGCTCGCGTACCTCTTTAAATGGCGAACAGCCATACCCTTGGGACCTGCTTCAGCCCCAGGATGAGATGAGCCGACATCGAGGTGCCAAACACCGCCGTCGATATGAACTCTTGGGCGGTATCAGCCTGTTATCCCCAGAGTACCTTTTATCCGTTGAGCGATGGCCCTTCCATACAGAACCACCGGATCACTAAGACCTACTTTCGTACCTGCTCGACTTGTGGGTCTCGCAGTTAAGCGCGCTTTTGCCTTTATACTCTACGCGTGATTTCCGACCACGCTGAGCGCACCTTCGTACTCCTCCGTTACTCTTTAGGAGGAGACCGCCCCAGTCAAACTACCCACCAGACATGGTCCTCGTCCCGGATAACGGGACAGAGTTAGAACCTCAATATTACCAGGGTGGTATTTCAAGATTGGCTCCACCGAAACTAGCGTCTCGGTTTCAAAGCCTCCCACCTATCCTACACAAGTAAGATCAAAGTTCAATGTCAAGCTGCAGTAAAGGTTCACGGGGTCTTTCCGTCTAGCCGCGGGTACACCGCATCTTCACGGCGAATTCGATTTCACTGAGTCTCTGCTGGAGACAGCGCCCCCATCATTATGCCATTCGTGCAGGTCGGAACTTACCCGACAAGGAATTTCGCTACCTTAGGACCGTTATAGTTACGGCCGCCGTTTACTGGGGCTTCGATCAAGAGCTTCGCTTACGCTAACCCCATCAATTAACCTTCCAGCACCGGGCAGGCATCACACCCTATACGTCCACTTTCGTGTTTGCAGAGTGCTATGTTTTTAATAAACAGTTGCAGGGGCCTGGTTTCTGTGGCTGCCAATAGCTCAAGGAGTAAATCCTATCACCGTCGGCAGCGTACCTTCTCCCGAAGTTACGGTACCATTTTGCCTAGTTCCTTCAGCAGAGTTCTCTCAAGCGCTTTGGTCTACTCGACCTGACCACCTGTGTCGGTTTCGGGTACGATTCCTATGTAACTGAAGCTTAGAGACTTTTCCTGGAAGCATGGTATCAGCCACTTCACTGTACAAGTACAGCTTGCTATCAGTTCTCAGCATAGAGTACCCCGGATTTGCCTAAGATACATGCCTACAACCTTCCACCTGGACAACCAACGCCAGGCTGACTTAACCTTCTCCGTCCTCTCATCGCATTACATAGAAGTATTGGAATATTAACCAATTTCCCATCGACTACGCCTCTCGGCCTCGCCTTAGGGGTCGACTCACCCAGCCCCGATTAACGTTGGACTGGAACCCTTGGTCTTTCAGCGTGCGAGTTTTTCACTCGCATTGTCGTTACTCACGTCAGCATTCGCACTTCTGATACCTCCAGCATACTTCTCAATACACCTTCATCGGCTTACAGAACGCTCCCCTACCACTTGCAATAAATTGCAAATCCGCAGCTTCGGCATATAGTTTTAGCCCCGTTACATCTTCCGCGCAGGCCGACTCGACTAGTGAGCTATTACGCTTTCTTTAAAGGGTGGCTGCTTCTAAGCCAACCTCCTAGCTGTCTATGCCTTCCCACATCGTTTCCCACTTAACTATAATTTTGGGGCCTTAGCTGGCGGTCTGGATTGTTTTCCTCTTGACTACGGACGTTAGCACCCGCAGTCTGTCTCCCGGATAGTACTCATTGGTATTCGGAGTTTGCATCGGTTTGGTAAGTCGGGATGACCCCCTAGCCGAAACAGTGCTCTACCCCCAATGGTATTCGTCCGAGGCGCTACCTAAATAGCTTTCGGGGAGAACCAGCTATCACCGAGTTTGATTAGCCTTTCACCCCTATCCACAAGTCATCCCCTGGCTTTTCAACGACAGTGGGTTCGGTCCTCCAGTTAGTGTTACCCAACCTTCAACCTGCTCATGGATAGATCACCCGGTTTCGGGTCTACACCCAGCAACTAAACGCCCTATTAAGACTCGATTTCTCTACGGCTCCCCTATGCGGTTAACCTCGCTACTGAATGTAAGTCGCTGACCCATTATACAAAAGGTACGCAGTCACCGAACAAGTCGGCTCCCACTGCTTGTATGCATGCGGTTTCAGGATCTATTTCACTCCCCTCACAGGGGTTCTTTTCGCCTTTCCCTCACGGTACTGGTTCACTATCGGTCAGTCAGGAGTATTTAGCCTTGGAGGATGGTCCCCCCATATTCAGACAAGGTTTCACGTGCCCCGCCCTACTCGACATCATCATATCAGCCCTTTCGTGTACAGGACTATCACCCACTATGGTTGCACTTCCCAGAGCATTCCACTAAAACTGATATGACTTAATGGGCTTTTCCCCGTTCGCTCGCCGCTACTGAGGGAATCTCAATTGATTTCTTTTCCTAAGGGTACTGAGATGTTTCACTTCCCCTCGTTCGCCTCGTATGACTATGTATTCATCATACGATACCTGCCTTATGACAGGTGGGTTTCCCCATTCAGAAATCTCCGGATCACAGGATATTTGCCGCCTCCCCGGAGCTTATCGCAGGCTATTACGTCTTTCATCGCCTCTGACTGCCAAGGCATCCACCACATGCACTTAATTACTTGACTATACAACCCCAAACAGTCGTTAATCCCTACAAGTAGGATTAAGACAGTCTATGATGATTTCTCATCACTTCCTTACAGTTTGTTGCTCTGTGTACTTAAACACTGTACAGCTTCAATTCAATTCACATACCAAAACGCTTGATTCAGTTAATTTCGCTAGTAACTCATTTCTTCAATCTTCATCAATCAGTAATAAATCACTGTTAATGTCGATCTTAAAAACGAGTATGAACAAATTATTTCAACTCAAATATATTCTGTTAATGATTTTTCCAGCCTTCGTCAGGTCAGGAAACTGTGATAAATCACAGAAGTTAATAAGTTATCTACTTACTAATTTCTGTAATCCAACCTATCTGCGCGAAGCATAGCTTCTTGCTTAAATTTCAAGGAAAAGCATGCTTTTCTTGTCTTGAAATTTGGTGGAGACTAGGAGAGTCGAACTCCTGACCTCCTGCGTGCAAAGCAGGCGCTCTACCAACTAAGCTAAGTCCCCAGCTTATCAATAAGTCAATGTCTCTGTTTTTCTGTATTCAGCATTTAACAATGCTTGTTAGTCAGATTTGGTGGGTCTGACAAGACTTGAACTTGTGACCCCACGCTTATCAAGCGTGTGCTCTAACCAACTGAGCTACAGACCCTCAGATACATCGTCATGAAGAACAACTTGTTGTGGATTCTTACCAATCGTCAATCTTTCGTTAAGGAGGTGATCCAGCCGCAGGTTCCCCTACGGCTACCTTGTTACGACTTCACCCCAGTCATCGGCCACACCGTGGTAAGCGTCCTCCTTGCGGTTAGACTACCTACTTCTGGTGCAACAAATTCCCATGGTGTGACGGGCGGTGTGTACAAGGCCCGGGAACGTATTCACCGCGGCATTCTGATCCGCGATTACTAGCGATTCCGACTTCATGGAGTCGAGTTGCAGACTCCAATCCGGACTACGATCGGCTTTTTGAGATTAGCATCCTATCGCTAGGTAGCAACCCTTTGTACCGACCATTGTAGCACGTGTGTAGCCCTGGTCGTAAGGGCCATGATGACTTGACGTCGTCCCCGCCTTCCTCCAGTTTGTCACTGGCAGTATCCTTAAAGTTCCCGGCTTAACCCGCTGGCAAATAAGGAAAAGGGTTGCGCTCGTTGCGGGACTTAACCCAACATCTCACGACACGAGCTGACGACAGCCATGCAGCACCTGTATGTAAGTTCCCGAAGGCACCAATCCATCTCTGGAAAGTTCTTACTATGTCAAGACCAGGTAAGGTTCTTCGCGTTGCATCGAATTAAACCACATGCTCCACCGCTTGTGCGGGCCCCCGTCAATTCATTTGAGTTTTAGTCTTGCGACCGTACTCCCCAGGCGGTCTACTTATCGCGTTAGCTGCGCCACTAAAGCCTCAAAGGCCCCAACGGCTAGTAGACATCGTTTACGGCATGGACTACCAGGGTATCTAATCCTGTTTGCTCCCCATGCTTTCGTACCTCAGCGTCAGTATTAGGCCAGATGGCTGCCTTCGCCATCGGTATTCCTCCAGATCTCTACGCATTTCACCGCTACACCTGGAATTCTACCATCCTCTCCCATACTCTAGCTTCCCAGTATCGAATGCAATTCCTAAGTTAAGCTCAGGGATTTCACATCCGACTTAAAAAGCCGCCTACGCACGCTTTACGCCCAGTAAATCCGATTAACGCTCGCACCCTCTGTATTACCGCGGCTGCTGGCACAGAGTTAGCCGGTGCTTATTCTGCGAGTAACGTCCACTATCCCAGAGTATTAATCCAAGTAGCCTCCTCCTCGCTTAAAGTGCTTTACAACCAAAAGGCCTTCTTCACACACGCGGCATGGCTGGATCAGGCTTTCGCCCATTGTCCAATATTCCCCACTGCTGCCTCCCGTAGGAGTCTGGGCCGTGTCTCAGTCCCAGTGTGGCGGATCATCCTCTCAGACCCGCTACAGATCGTCGCCTTGGTAGGCCTTTACCCCACCAACTAGCTAATCTGACTTAGGCTCATCTATTAGCGCAAGGTCCGAAGATCCCCTGCTTTCCCCCGTAGGGCGTATGCGGTATTAGCATTCCTTTCGGAATGTTGTCCCCCACTAATAGGCAGATTCCTAAGCATTACTCACCCGTCCGCCGCTAGGTAATGTAGCAAGCTACATCACCCCGCTCGACTTGCATGTGTTAAGCCTGCCGCCAGCGTTCAATCTGAGCCATGATCAAACTCTTCAGTTAAAATCATTAGTAGCTTATGGCTACAAATCTTGGCTCATCAATTTTCTGACAAATATTTCTCAAATAAACTTCGAGTAATTTCTACCATCAATCAATGAAATATTTTCGATCGATCAATCAGTAAAAATCCACACAAGTTGTTCTTCATAATCTCTTAATGATCTTTCTAACACCTCGTCAGTGCTAGAAGCTAGACTCAATATACTTAACAACTCAGCACTTCGTGCTTCGTTCGTTTCCGTCTATCTCGTCGGTATGGGGTGCATTCTAGACCATTACGAAATCTTTGCAAGTGCTTTTAACTGGTTGTTTTATCGGGCGTTGTATTTTTATGCACTAAAAAGGTTTAAAAATATACAGCCACGCACTTAACCTAATAATTTTAAAGCAGAAATATAGATTTAATATTTCTGCTTTCTTTTTTCATTACTTTTGCACTGCTGCTGCTTTAATATTCACACTGAGAATTTTAATAGGTTGTTTTGGTACATCTTGATGTGGCCCTGCACGTCCTGTCGGTACTTTAGTAATCTTATCCACCACATCCATACCTTTAGTGACCTGACCAAAAACCGCATAACCTGCGTTATTGGTACTTCTATCTAGAAAGTTATTATCCACCACATTAATAAAGAACTGACTGGTTGCAGAATGCGGTAGGTTGGTTCGTGCCATCGCCAAAGTGCCACGTTTATTCGATAGACCATTACTTGATTCATTTTGAATGGCTGGTCGTGTTGGTTTTTCTATCAGGTCAGCAGTCATGCCCCCACCTTGCACCATAAAACCCGGAATGACGCGATGAAAGATCGTGCCGTTATAAAACTTAGCTTTCGTATAGTCTTCAAAGTTTTTTGCTGAGATTGGTGCTTTATCATTAAACAGTTCAATTTCGATGTTGCCCATTGATGTTTTCATTTCAACAATCGTGTTATTTGCCATGACCGCCATACTCATACATGTAGCCGCCACTGCAACTAAACTCTTCTTTAACATTTCGTTACTCACAGCATTCAGATGTTATTAGATTTCGGTATATTAATCGTTCAGTATAAATAAAACACTACTTCTTCTAAGAAAACGAGAATAACGATGAATGAAGCTTTAGCCCTGTCTCAATTGAGTCAATTTCCACCTTGGCATTTACAAGGTGAAGCCTTTATTTTGAATTATTGGATCAGTCCGCAATTTATCCGACAATATAAAGCGTTTCGTATCGCGCCTTCCCCGATTGGTCGTGTGGTTCAAATCATGTTGGTTCGTTATCATCAATCCCCTGTTGGACCTTATGATGAACTGCTTTTGCTTGACCATCCTTTACTGAGCAAACGGCGTTTAAGCTCGATTCCTAAAATTTATGTGTCTACACAGATTTCAGTTGAACATGGTCAACAACTTTAGGGCATTCCGAAAGAGTTTGCTCAGTTTGATTGGCATACGCAGAATGAAACTACACAATGCCAGCTTAGTACTCAAAACCAAACGCTGTGTTTAACACTCACCCAATGTAAAAAGGCACGTCCGTTTTATTTTAATAGTCATCACATTCCACGTTCTATGCTCAAAATACAGCAAGCATGGCAAGGTCAACGTTATGAGTTTTCTCCCCAGTTCCGCGCAAAGCTAATGAAGCTGAAAAAATTTGAATGGCAAAACCATACCACTCTCTTTCCAGACTTTGGCCAAGCCAAGGCTCTACAAAGTTTTTATGTCCCGAGCTTTCAGCTCGTTTTTCCAGAAGCCAAAATCCGCTCTAAATAAAAAAGAATGTTCCACGTGAAACATTCTTTTGAAAATTCATGCTTTTTTATTTGGCATTCTTATCCCAAAATTTTCTAAAGTTCTTTGCCATTTCTATGGTGATTTTTTTTGCTCGACGAGAAATGATGGTGAAGTTCACAAAGCCATGCGGTTGATCTAGATAATTCTGATAATAAACCTTATTGCCCTGTTGCTTTAATTTAATGGCATAAATTTCACCTTCATCATGCAATAAATCATGACCTACGGTGATGACAAAAGCGGGGGCGACACTTTTTAATACGCCATAGGTTGGCGAAACAATAGGATCATCCAGAGCTACTTGATGTTGTTCAGCATACAATGACGTCACCCTATCGACATCTTGTCCAGTTAAGGTCAGTCCATCTTTATAAGCAAAGAACGATGGATGGCGACTTTTGAAATCGACTACAGGATAAATTAACAGTTGTGCACTTGGCGCATAAGCTTTTGCAGCAGTTCGCTGCGCCACTACGGCACTGATATTACCACCTGCACTATCGCCTGCAACCGCAATTCGGTTTTTCAAAATTTTGAACTGACGACGGTTTTGATAGACCCAAGCCAAAGCATCTTCACAAGATTGAATCAATACATTTGGGCCAACTTCAGGTGCCAAAGGATAATCAATACTGAGCACCTGCACTTTGGCATGGATCGCCAGTAAGCGACAGACTTCATCATGGCTGTCGAGACTGCCAACCACAAAGCCGCCGCCATGATAAAACACCAGCATCGGAAGTTTCTTATTCGGTGCAGGATGATAATGCCGTGCAAACACAGTTCCACTTTGTAAAGGTAGACGTAAATCTTCCACTTGTTTTACCGCGCTGGGTTTCGCGGTCAACATTTGAATTTGATGATCAAACAATTTACGCGAACGATGGTAGTCTTCAAAAATAAAGCCCGATTTGCCTTGCTTATATTGAGCTGCCATTAAGCATTTGATAAAGGGATCTAATTGTTCAAACTGGTAAGGATAACCCAGTGCTTTCACCAAGCCTTCTTGTGCTACTGTCGGTAAGCGATCAATCACTCGTGCCGCACTGCCTTGGCCTTGTTCCATCCATTGTTGTAAAGTTTGATTCAACACGCCCATGTCAATAATATCCTTTTATCGTTCTTCATATTCTCTACATGATCAGCACTTACGTGACCATTCTCTTATATAAGTCTTCACATCAAGATACATAGCAATACGTCCTATACGCTAATCTTCTTTTAAGAGCTTGTCATTGACAATTTTTATGCCGATTTAGGAGTGTTTTGCTACTCCGTTTTTATGAAGGAGACCTGCCATGACTAAAAAAATAATATTCCTCTCACTCATCAGCACCTTATTTGTTGGTTGTGTGGCTTTTCCTGAGGATGGCTATTATGACGGACGCTACGACCACCGCTATGATTATGATGATCGACGCTACGACCAGCATGATCGCTATGAACGTGAACGAGACCGCCAACGTTGGGAATACCAACAACGACAAAACCGCATCGAGCGTGAACGTCGCGAGGCAGACCGAAACCGCCAAAGACATGCTGAGTGGGAACGCCAAAAGCGTGAACAAGAACGGCAACGTATTGAAGCTGAGCGCAAACGTATCGCCAATCAACGTCATCAAGACTGGCAACAGAAAAAGCGTGATCAAGAGCGATTAAACCAAGAACGTAAACGTTATGATACTGAACGTCAGCAACGACAAAATGCCGAACGCCAACGTCGTGAGCAAGAGCGTCAACGGACTGAAGATCGACGCAAACACTCCAATAGCGATCGTAAGCAACGTACTGATGATCAACGCCGCGATCAAAACAAAGGTTGGGATAACTCACGTCAGGAACGATAAAATCGTCATCGCACATCAGACTGATGAAATAACACGACTGAACAGCTTTAGTGATTTATTCTATAAAAAAGACCTTCACGGCATCCTGTGAAGGTCTTTAACAAAGCGAATGTAAGAGAAGTTCTCTTTTAAGCTTTATTGTTGTGTTGTCGCAGGTGTAGATTGGATGGGTTCAATCTGAGCCGCAGGATCTGCTTGAACCTCGACTCCAGCACTTCCCTCAACGGTTGCAGTTGCATCTGGTGCAGTGGTCACTTGAGCGGACTCTGGTGCAGTACTGGTTTCACTTGAGCTACAGCCCACGATGGCAAATGCTGAACCTAAAAGCGCTAGAGACAATAATGCAGTTTTCTTATTTAACATTCTTTCATTTCCTTTTACATCATACAAAAATAGCAAAGCCAAACTTTGCCCTGCCTATCTTTGTCAAATCTGAAAACTTTTACACACGTTCTGAGTTGTAGTTTTTGCAGACTCGAGTACAACTTGTGCAATTTTTTATTAATTGGGTACAAATACCGCCTTAGGACTACATCTCCACAGCAGCTCAAGTTAATATGCTGATTCTGCATTATTTCTTTCTTCGGTGAGCAGCATAAATAGGAACTCTATGCTTACACCATCAACTCTTCAGTATTGCAGAACTCTTGTATGCTGATACACGATTAAATAATGTTATTTTTAAAGTTGAAGCAAAAAAAAAAGCTTAATCCAAGGTAGATTAAGCTCGAGAAAGCATACAAAAATAAAGAAACCACAGCCTTAAAATCGAATTTTGAGTGCAAAGCTCGAATCACTCTGACAGCATTATACCTTTGCACCGAATAGAGTACTTTTGGGAGACGTACTATTCAAAAACCTAAATCTCTAAATTAAGAGGGTTTCCCCAAGCTATGCAAATAGGTCGCAGTCACCATACTTTACTCTCTCCACAAAGTATGATCACCGCTGATGAACTCATTATGTGGTCAAGCGAAAAATTAGTAAAACAGATAAATTTAATTAAAATAATTCAATGTAACGATTAGCCTTTGTCAACATAAAAAACTCAAGCAGGATTGGAAATGGACCTTTGCACAGAATAAGCACCTAGAAAGCCTGATTTCAGCAAATTTTTACCAAAAATAAATGAATTAATCACTGAAGCCGCTTGAATTTTTGGCTGTTGCCCCGACCTTTTGTAGTAATCCTGAATTCAATGACGCATGGCAGTTCAGATTAACCCAGTTAACACTGATGCCTGAAGGACTGTACATGTTTAAGAACCCATTTAAACGGAGTAAATCAATGGCGACTGAGCACAATCAAGAAGCTCAAGATCTAGGGCAAGAGCAAGCGGATTCACAAACAGCGCAAACTCAAGCTGAAACGGAGCAAGCTGAAGTTTCAGTTGAGGATTTACAAGCTCAAATTACCAATCTTGAAGAAAGCCTAAAGCTTGAAAAAGCACGCACTGCAAATGCTGTATACGAAGCACAAAAAAGTGTAGAGCGTATTCAACGTGAATCCGATAAGCATAAAGACACCGTTCTCGAAAAATTCGCAAAAGAGTTACTGGACTCAGTGGATAATTTAGAGCGTGCCCTTAGCGCATCGGGTGAGGAAAAAACACCAATGTTTGAAGGTGTGGAACTAACGTTGAAATCGCTACTGACTGCACTGGAAAAATTTGGTGTCGTCGCAGTTGATACAGCAAATGGTTTCAATGCGGACTTGCATCAAGCAGTCGGGATTGATCCAAATGCGAAAGCCAACGAGATCGGAACGGTATTACAAAAAGGTTATACCTTAAATGGTCGTTTGCTTCGTCCAGCAATGGTCATGGTTGGCGCATAAACTCTATAAGTTCGAGAGTTTGTAAAATTTTTTCTTGATTATCACTTGAAAAAAATTGAACGGCTCTCATATCGAATAACAAGCAAAAACATTGCAAAAATTTTTGAGGAATCATCCAAATGGCTAAAATCATTGGTATTGACTTAGGTACAACAAACTCTTGCGTCGCTGTACTTGAAGGCGACAAAGTTAAAGTGATCGACAACGCTGAAGGTGCACGTACAACACCATCGATTATTGCGTATAAAGATGGCGAAATCTTGGTGGGTCAGTCTGCAAAACGTCAAGCAGTGACTAACCCTAAAAACACATTATTCGCAATCAAACGTTTGATCGGTCGTAAGTATCAAGACCAAGCAGTTCAAAAGGACATCGGTCTTGTCCCTTACAAAATCATCAAAGCTGACAATGGTGATGCTTGGGTTGAAGTAAACGACAAGAAACTTGCACCACAACAAATCTCTGCTGAAATCTTGAAAAAGATGAAGAAAACTGCAGAAGATTACTTAGGTGAGACAGTAACTGAAGCGGTGATTACCGTTCCTGCTTACTTTAACGATGCACAGCGTCAAGCAACTAAAGATGCGGGTAAAATCGCAGGTTTAGAAGTTAAACGTATCATCAACGAACCAACGGCTGCTGCACTTGCGTTCGGTATGGACAAAAAAGAAGGCGACCGTAAAGTTGCAGTTTATGACTTAGGTGGTGGTACTTTTGACGTATCTATCATTGAAATCGCTGACCTTGATGGCGACCAACAAATTGAAGTGTTATCAACCAATGGTGATACTTTCCTTGGCGGTGAAGACTTCGATAACGCTTTAATCGAGTTCTTGGTTGAAGAGTTCAAGAAAGAACAAAACTTCAACTTGAAACAAGATCCACTTGCATTACAACGTTTGAAAGAAGCAGCTGAAAAAGCAAAAATCGAGCTTTCTTCGTCAAATGCAACTGAAATTAACCTTCCGTACATCACGGCTGATGCGACTGGTCCTAAACATTTAGTGATTAACGTAACACGTGCAAAACTTGAAGGTTTAGTGGCTGATTTAGTTGAACGTACAATCGAACCTTGCCGCATTGCGCTTAAAGATGCTGGTCTTTCAACAAGCGACATCTCTGACGTAATCTTGGTGGGTGGTCAATCTCGTATGCCACTTGTACAACAAAAAGTACAAGAGTTCTTCGGCCGTGAACCACGTAAAGACGTGAACCCTGACGAAGCAGTAGCAATGGGTGCTGCAATTCAAGGTGCGGTATTGTCTGGTGACAAAACTGACGTACTTCTTCTTGACGTTACTCCGTTGACACTTGGTATCGAAACCATGGGTGGCGTGTTAACAGCAATTATTGAGAAAAACACCACGATTCCTGCTAAGAAATCTCAAGTGTTCTCAACTGCTGCGGACAACCAACCTGCTGTAGACATTTCTGTGTTCCAAGGTGAACGTAAAATGGCACAGCAAAACAAATTGTTAGGTAACTTCCAATTAGGCGACATTCCACCTGCTCCACGTGGTGTGCCACAAATTGAAGTATCGTTCGACATTAACGCTGACGGTATCTTGAAAGTATCTGCGAAAGATAAGAGCACTGGTAAAGAGCAATCGATCCAGATTAAAGCAAACTCAGGTTTGTCTGATGCTGAAATCGAAGCAATGATCAAAGATGCTGAAGCAAATGCTGAAGAAGACCGTAAGTTCGAAGAACTTGCGAAAGCACGTAACGAAGCGGATGCATTGGTATCTTCTGCTCAAAAAGCAGTAAAAGATCTAGGCGAGCAAGTAACAAGCGATGAAAAAACTGCCATTGAAACTGCTGTTGCTGAGCTTGAAACTTCGACTAAAGAAAATGATGTAGAAGATATCAAAGCGAAAACTGAAGCACTTCAAAACATCATCATGCCGATCACGCAACGTGCTTATGAAGCTACGCAAGGTCAAGGCGGTGCTGAAGGTTTCGACCCGAATGCATTCGGTGGTGACGCTGGTCAACAACAGAAAGCGGACGATGGCGTTGTAGATGCTGAGTTCACTGAAGTAAAAGATGACAAAAAATAATTTGTCTCTTTAATAAAAAACCGCGCGAAAGCGCGGTTTTTTATTACCTAAATATTGTTGTTTCACTTTCTACTTTTAGATTAGGCTGATAAAAAATTTAGATCTTAGCCACCATGAAAACTTTACAATTTGGACTCATCGCCCTCATTACAACCTTCGGTTCTGCATGTACCACAATAAGCCCCTCAGTAGAAACAGCAAAAAATCACCAGCAACAAAGCGCGCAGCAGCAGATCCAACAGGCCTTCGATCAACTCCAAACCACTGGGGTGATTGTCATTAAGGATAAGCATGGCTTACGCAGCTACGGCAATGACTTGAGCCGTGCTCAGACAGCCTATGTACCCGCCTCTACCTTTAAAATGCTGAATGCCTTAATCGGACTAGAACATGGTAAAGCAACCAGCACTGAGGTGTTTAAATGGGATGGTCAAAAGCGTAGTTTCCCTGCCTGGGAAAAAGACATGACTTTAGGGCAAGCCATGCAAGCATCTGCTGTTCCCGTTTATCAGGAGCTTGCACGGCGCATTGGTCTAGACCTGATGCAAAAAGAAGTACAGCGCATTGGATATGGCAATCAACAGATTGGCACCGTTGTCGATAATTTTTGGTTAGTCGGTCCACTGCAAATTACGCCTGTGCAAGAAGTCCTTTTTGTAGAGAAGCTGGCCAATACGCAACTCGCTTTTAAGCCAGATGTGCAACATACCGTACAAGACATGCTGCTGATTGAACAAAAACCGAATTATAAACTCTACGCCAAATCTGGTTGGGGCATGGACCTAGAACCGCAAGTGGGCTGGTGGACAGGCTGGGTCGAAACAGCAACAGGTGAAAAAGTGTATTTTGCTTTGAATATGCATATGAAAACAGGAATTTCAGCCAGCGTGCGTGAGCAACTGGTCAAACAAAGTCTGACAGCACTGGGAATAATTTAAGCCCATAGAGAAGACGTATTTTTTATGTTGCAAAGGTATTTTTTACGCTAAAGTAGCTAAAAATAAAGATATATGAATGAAATATGCATCAAAGTCTTTTGTTTGCTTTGCTGGGCTTTTTAGGTTTGATTCTGTATCAAAATATGCAACAGCCTCAGCTGCGTCTCAATCCCCTGCTGGATCGACTCACCCATCCTTTCGATCAGCGTATTCGCTATCGCATTGCGGAAGTCGATCCGCGTTTTGGTCTTAATGAACATGAGTTAAAGCAGATTAGCCAGCAAGCCACGGATATTTGGAAACAGGGTTTGGGCCAAGATTACTTTGTATATGACCCCAATGCTCGGCTCAGTATTCGACTCATTTATGACCAACGTCAAGATGAGTCGGTACAACGCCGCGATCAACTGTCTAAACTGACACAAAATGAACAAGGGCTGAGTCAAAAAAATACTGAACTCAAAGCCATGCAACAAAATCTGGCACGTCACTCAGGGGCCCTAGATGTGCAAAAACAGAGTCTACAGGAACTTAGCCAAAACTATAATGCCATGATCCGTCAGTATAACCAGCACGGCGGAGTCCCTGCTTCGCAGCAAGCGGCCGTACAACAGAGTTTGGTACAGCTGCGTCAACAGCAACACGTTTTAGACCAACAAATTGCCAGCTTTAACCTGCAAGTAAATGCCTACAATCAAAAGGTGGATGAACTGAATCGTTTAGATCAAGGCCATAATCTGGCCATCGACCAGTTCAACCAACGCTTTCAACCTCGATTATTCGATAAAGGACTGTTCAATGGGCGTGAAATTCATATTTATGAGTTTGAGTCCAAAGAAGACTTACGTCTGACTTTAGCGCATGAATTTGGCCATGCCCTCGGCATGAAACATCATAATGATCCGAAAGCCCTGATGTACCCAATGCTAGAAGAGCAAGATATGCAGCATTTTAGTTTACAAAGTGCCGATATTGCATTGTTTAATGCCCGTTGAAATGATGAATTGCTAAAAAAATCCCCTAATTTTAATATGTGTATGAAATACAATCACAGCACATCTTGACTCGGGTTCGTGTTATTGTAAATAATTGAATATCCACTAGAAGCTTTGGAGACGAATGTGAGTTACTACCATATCTTAATCGAAGTAAATGACCACATCAGTACGATTGAAGAAACTCGTGATATCGAAATCTTTGATATTGTTGAGATTCAACCTTATCTCCATTCTATTCTATTGCCCTATTTCAATGAGCAACTGTTAGAACTTGAAGATGAAAATTTAGAGTTTAAGGATGTTTTACATCTGGAAGTGAAACAGACGCTTTTACCAATCAATGACTTGATTGAAGAAGAACAGAAACTGTTACCGAGTGACACTGATGTCACCATTACTGCCTATGAAGTTTTTAATAACCGTGACTTAAGCCAAGATGTCACCACGATTATTTTTGACTTACTCGATGCGATTAAACTCGATTGAAAGCGAATGATTGCACATAAAAAAAGCCCTCATCATGAGGGCTTTTTTAATCAGATCAGGTTTAGATCGAGAAAGATGAACCACAACCACAGGTCGTTGTTGCATTTGGGTTTTGCACGATGAAACGTGAACCTTCTAAACCTTCAATATAATCCACCACTGAACCGACCAAATATTGATAACTCAATGAGTCAACCAACATTTTCACATCACCATTGATAAATTCTGCGTCGTCTTCATTTTGGTTTTCAGCAAAGTTAAAACCATAAGAAAAACCTGAACAACCGCCGCCCGTGACATATACACGAAGCATTAAATCTTGATTACCTTCACTGTCACGTAATTGACGTACTTTATTTGCGGCATTGTCGCTTAGTTCAAGTGCTTGGGCATTCATCTTAGATTCCTCAGTTCGGTTCAGCTGTCTTTCAAATCAAAAAGACCATATTTCAAGTATAGCATACTCAATATATGGTCCCTATTTGAATATTTAAAGTCAAATCAGACTAATTTTCTCAAGATTGTTTGTAATTTTCATCCTGTAGTCCACATTCAAAGTTTTTCGCCGCTTGCTTACAACGGAATTGCCATAACAGTTTCATCATTCGCTTATCGTAAATACCGCGGTTGGTGAGATCAATTCGTGCTTCCCGCATCATCTTTTGATAACCGGGTTGATCTGCAGCAGGCACCTGCATCCAATATTTTTGCGGAATTTCAGCTTTCATTTTACCTAAGATACCGAATGCACGCGGCAGCTGGCCTTTGACCCATTCTCGTGATTTTTGTCCATAACCTGCAGGAAATTTATCTGGACGAATAATGATATTGCCTGTGACCTGTAAAATCGGATAATTTACAATCGCCCCTTTCGTCCCCAAGCCTTTATGTAACTCTAAGGGCTTAAAAACCGCTGCAGGTGCACCAATAATATCGACTTGACCGTTATTGAACTTTGCACCAAAGTTCGTGACATCAGCACTCACAGCTTGTGCACCAATTTGTTGAACCATGACTTTTTGCGCTTGGTCATAGTCTAAAACCGCAATTTTCTTGCCTGCGGCTTTCGCCACGGTATTAATGCTACGGTCATTCACCAATAAAAAGGCATCCCCCACAGGAATCACACCTGCGACCTCGTACTTACCATTGACCATATGTTTAGCAAAAGTTGGGCTGGCCAAGCCTTGCATCACTTTAACCGCTAAATTGAGATCGGGAATCGCACCAATTGCGTCGAGTGAGCCTGTAAACGAATTAAATTGACGCCCGCGCATGCCTGTAACACTAATGGCATCGCATTTTCCTGCTTTAAAATCCTCAGCAATCACCGCTTCGTTTTGTCCGACCCGCAGTTCAATATCCGCACCCCAGTTTTTAGCCGCCAACTGATAATCTTTCATCAGGCTATACACATCACCATTTTTACCGACCAAGTCGAATACACAAACCACTTGTTTGGCTTGCGCCATCGCTGTTGCAGAAATGACTAATGTCCCGACACTGAGGCTTTTCATCCACTGTTTCATACATCTTCCTTTTGACTTATTGTTGTTTATTGTGATGAGCCATTCACTTGTGCTCTTTGTTATTTTTTAATGCCCCGAATGACACTTCATTCGGTTCAAAACCACTCATTTCCTACGCGCTATACAAATTGGCCGCTTCAAGGCCATTTAAATCGGTCGATTAAAAGCAAAAAAGAAAGCTCAATTTAAACTGAGCTTTCTTTGATTACACTCGGCAAATTACTCACCGCCCAGTGAGCATTCAAAGTTGGCTTTATCCACCGAGCAACGGGCTTTTTTCAAGACCGACATCATTGCTGGATCATAGATGCCTCGTTTGGTCATATCCATCCGGCCATCGCGCAGCATTTTTTGATATTTGGTTTTGTCTTCTGCTGTAAGATTCATTTTGTATTTTGCAGGAATGCCTGCTTCTAAACGACCAATCATCGCGATGCTTTTCGGTAGGTTTTTCACAAACCAATCTCGCGATTTTTGTCCAAAGCCTGCTGGAAATTGATCTGGGCGAATCACAAAGTCAGCTGTCACTTGTAGTACAGGAAAGTTAAACATAGCGCCGTTCGTGCCTAAACCTTTATAAATTTCTAAAGGTTTATAAGCATAAGCCGGTGCGCCGACCATATCAACTTGACCATTATTAAACTTCGCCACAAAGTTAGACACATCGGAAATCACCGCTTGCGCACCGACGCGTTGTACCATGATTTTTTGGGCATCGTCATAGCCCAAGACTGCAAACTTTTTACCTGCCGCTTTTTCAATGGAATTAATACTTTTATCTCGTACAAAAATAAAAGCTGAACCTAAAGGTGCAATCCCTGCCACTTCATATTTTTTACCGCTAAGATTGGTCACCATTTTGGCCGCATTACGCTGATCCAATGCAAAAGTAATCGCACGTTGTGCAATGGCATTGCTTGGAGCACCACCCAATGCATCAATAGAACCGACAAATTTATTGTACTGGCGCGCACGCATAGCGGTCATAAACACGCCATCACACTTGCCTGCTTTAAAGTCATTGTCGGCAACTGCTTCATCTTGACGAGGGATCAAATTAATTTCAGCCCCCCAGCCTTTTGCCGCCAAAGCCCATTCTTGCGCCATTTGATACGACTCACCGGATTTGCCAAGCAAGTCAAATACACAGATGTCCACTTTAGCCGCTTGTGCTGTTGACGCCATACCAAAAGCAGAAAAAGCAGCGAGTGCGAGGGTTAATTTTTTCATTCTTGTGTCCTTGTTCGTTTTGTTGTTTGACAGGTGTCCATACACATGCAAAATATTAAGCAAGTTAAAATTAAAAAAATAGAGCATTTACTCAAAAATCACTGTCAATTGGGCAAATTTTTTTCTTTTCTCTCATTTTTATTTTCACAGGATTAGTAAAAGTATTTGAAATTCATCCTATTAAAATAAAAAGCCTGCATCATCCGTTTTACATGAATGATGCTTAATATTACAAAGAAATACAGATTTTCGCCTTATTCACCGCCTAATGAACATTCAAAATTGGTGCGTTCAACCGTACAACGGGCTTTTTTCAACACGCGCATCATGCCTGAGTCATAGACTCCTTGTTTGGTTAAATCAATGCGCCCTTCGCGTAGCATACGCTGATATTTTTCTTTATCTTCTTTACTCAGTTGCATTTTGATTTTGCTTTGAATGGCCGCTTCTAGTCGATGCACCATGGCAAAGGATTGCGGGATTTTTTGTAAAAACCATTGTCGCGATTGCACGCCAAATTGAGCAGGAAAACGCTCGGGTCTGACAATTAAATCTGCAGTGACATTGACTACGGGAAAGTTAAGCATAGCCCCTTTAGAGCCTAGACCTTTTTTCAATTTCTAAGGGTTTATAGGCATATGCAGGTGCAGCAACCACATCGACTTCGCCTGTATTAAACTTTTTTATAAAATTGGAAATATCCGACATCACAGGTACAGCGCCCACTCGCTCTACCATCACCCGTTGGGCCCGGTCCTAATGCAGGATGGCAAATTTTTTACCTTGTGCTTTCTCAATAGTATTCAAATTTCGGTCTTTGACAAAAATATAAGCTGAACCAATTAAGCCAATGCCTGCAACTTCATAGTTTTCACCTTGTAATGTGGTGGTCATGCGCTTGGTATTACGAGGATCGAGTACATATTCCACGGCCTTTTGTGCAATTTTATTGCTTGGCACTCCGCCTAAGGCATCAATCGAACCAGCGAACTTGTTATACGTACGCACGCGCATCGAGGTCATATACACCGCATCGCATTTATCATTTTGAAAGGCTTTATCGGCCAAGTCTTCGTCCTGAAACGAAATCAACTGTACCTGTGCGCCCCATTTTTTACTGACCAAAGCCCATTCTTCTAAAAATTTATTAAACTCCCCTGCTTTACCCAGTACGTCGAAGACACACACCTGCCGCTTCGCTTGCACCATACTTTAGAAAGCGCACAGTGCTAGCGTCGATAAAATAAAAAATACTTTTATTTTCAATATTATACATTCATTTTTTTGTTTTACTGGGAAAATATATCTGTGTGCTATTCCTCAATACAGGTCAAATGGCTTCATCCTCCCCTTAAAAGCAGCTATTCAAGATTTCAGTTCAGATAAATTTTGAATGTTTAGTCTTTTGCTGACGCATCCATTAGAATAGACTCACCTTTTTCTGATATTTGATAGTTCCATGATTCAGCTTGATCAAGTTTCATTGCGCCGTGGTGGACGAGTGTTATTTCAAAAAGCCTCCATGCAAATCCATCCGGGTTGGAAAGTTGGTCTTACCGGTGTCAACGGTGCTGGAAAATCAACCCTGTTTGCTGCGCTCTTAGGCTCGATAGGTCCTGATGATGGCACCCTAAGCCGCCCTGCCGTATGGACAGTGGCGCACATGGCGCAGGAAGTAAAAGCCTTAGATATGGCTGCAATTGATTTCGTCCTGACTGGTGATGAAGAATATTGGAACATTCAGCAACAGCTTAACCATCCTGAACAGTTAACTGACACTGAACTGGCTGATTTACATGGCCGATTCGATGAGATTAACGGTTATTCCGCGCCCGCTAAAGCCGCTCAGCTTATGGCGGGTCTGGGTTTTATGGAACATCAAAACCAACTCTTGGTTTCGAGTTTCTCTGGTGGATGGCGGATGCGTTTAAACTTAGCGCGTACCCTGATGAGCCGTTCGGATCTATTATTACTGGATGAACCGACCAACCACTTAGATCTCGATGCTATTTTATGGTTAGAAGATTGGTTAAATGCCTATACGGGCACCCTGATTTTAATTTCGCATGACCGCGATTTCTTAGATGCCATTACCAACCGTATTTTACATATCGAAAATCAAGAACTCACCCTCTATAGCGGCAACTATTCCACCTTTGAAACCACTCGTGCTGAACGTTTGGCACAACAACAACAAGCCTATGAAAAGCAGCTCGAAACACGAGCACATATTCAAAAATATATTGACCGTTTTAAAGCCCAAGCTACTAAAGCACGTCAGGCACAAAGCCGAATTAAACAACTGGAACGGATGCAGCTGCTTGCCCCCGCGCATGTCGATACCCCATTTACCTTTAGCTTCCGTGAACCCACCAAAATGAGTTCACCACTGCTCACTCTAGAACAGGCTGATATTGGTTATGGTGATAAACTGATTGCCACCAATATCAACATACAAATCACCCCGACGAGCCGAATTGGCTTATTGGGGATGAATGGTGCAGGTAAATCAACTTTAATCAAATCCTTGGTCGGTGATTTACCTTTATTGGCAGGACAACGCAAAGCCTCAGAACTGCTGAATATTGGCTATTTTGCACAGCATCAAATGGATTCACTGGATGAGTCGGCCAGCCCAATGCTGCAATTGGCACGCATTGCGGATAAAAAAATCAGTGAAGCGACCTTACGTGCCTTTTTAGGCAGCTTCGGCTTTAGTGGCGAGCGAATGGATACCCCTTGCGAGAGCTTTTCAGGTGGTGAACGTGCACGTTTGGCATTGGCTTTAATCGTGTGGTTACGTCCCAATGTCTTGATTCTAGACGAACCGACCAACCATTTAGACTTAGATATGCGCCATGCCCTGACCATGGCTTTACAAGACTATGAAGGTGCTGTGGTCTTGGTTTCGCATGAACGCCAACTGATTGCCAGCGTGTGTGATGACCTCATTTTAGTCCATGCTGGAAAATCCACCGAATTTGAAGGCGATCTTCACGATTATGCCAACTGGTTACGCCAAGCACGCCTAGAAATGATTAAACAAGGTGGAATCGTAGCGCCGATCGTGTCTAAAGTCAGCACTCAAAAAACTATGGTTTCAAAGGTTGATAAAGAAGCGCAGCGTAAATTAGCTGCACAGCGCCGTGAACAAACGCGTCCGATTCGTAAAAATATCGAAAAATGTGAAAGCTTACTGGCAAAACACCAGCCACGTTTACTCGACATTGAAAGTTTACTCGGTGATGCTGGCCTATATGACACTGCACGCAAAGATGAACTCATGAAACTGATGAATGAGCAAACCGAACTTAAAAACCAAGTCAGTGAAGCTGAAGAACAAATGCTAGAGCTAATGATGGAACTTGAAGAGCTCGAAAGCTCATTCGAAAACGAATAATCTTTCCTCATACACCCTGCCCGCTCTGTTTATGCATGGCGGGCATTTTTATGTCTTAACCATTTTGATTGATTTACTTTGCTGCAACACCAATCGATCTCGAAAAACGTGCCTTTTCGGTCTATGCATATAACTCAATAGGAAATGCACCCAAATAGTCTGAGCATTTTAAGAAATCATAAGTGATTGAAATTAAAATTATTTCTTAATAAATAAAGCGATAAATTGATTGATTTTTATTGTTTAGATATTCTTAAAAAGCAAAAAATTTGATTGTTTAATTTAGCTTAATTAATTGAATATTCAATTATATACAGTCCTATTTCCATGCATTTCACAGCTTAAAGCCAAATACAACCTTCACAACAGACAGCGAATATCCATCATGTTCAGACATGCACCTTTCAACACAATAAGTTTTGAATTTAAAAAGAGGGAATAAATTTAAAAGATCCGATTTAAATTTAAAAAATAACGTATGGTTTTAAATTTAAAAACCATACTTAAAGCAACTGTGGATAAAATTATACGTATTTTAGCAACTGATATAAAGTGCTATTTTTATTTATCCACAGGCTAATGTTGTTTATTTATTCAGTTGTTTTAGGCAAATCCATACTCTTTTTTGCGCTCTTTTTCCTTAATTTAATACGGCTCTTTGCGCCTTTAAAAACCGTAATTCTTGTATTTTCCATCCCTGATCGAAGACCCATGTTTCTTGGATTTGTTGGCGATTTTCAACCAAACCGATCAAGACCTGACAGCGTGTTTGGTCACGGTTAAACTCAAATTCTTCAAATTCGACATCGGGTTTTTGAGGTTTCCAAACCCCATTTTTCACAGCATGTGCGATCTTTTCATAGCGCGTATAGTTACTCTCCACACGATCAGCTTGCTCATAGACCACCTTAAAATGCTCATCTTCATATTGAGCTAAAACTTCATAATTGCCCGTAAAAAATGCATTCACCCAAATGTCACGTACTTGTTCTAGTTGATTATCCATCATAATGACCTCACATTTTGCACTGTGCAAAAGACTTGATACTCACATCATGACATCGCTATAAGTCAGTTTAATAACAGTGTGCATTGCTTATATTTTATTCAAAATCATAAGAAATGCTGTAAAAAAAAGCACCCCGTAGGGTGCTTTTTTGGCTTATTTTGTAAAGCGCTTAGGCATCAATATCCGCATTCAATGCATTTTCTTCAATGAATGCACGACGTGGTTCCACATCGTCACCCATCAAACAAGAGAACATACGATCGGCTTCAATCGCATCCTGAATGGTAACTTGCAACATGTTGCGGTTTTCAGGATCCATAGTCGTTTCCCAAAGCTGGTCCGCATTCATCTCACCCAAGCCTTTATAGCGTTGAATCATCATGCCACGACGGGAATCAGATAAAATATGCTGCCATACCTGATGGAAGTTAGTAACTGCAATCTTGCGATCACCTTTTTGTAGGTATGCGCCATCTTCCAACAACGTGAACCAACTCTTGGAGTTTTTCAACAAACGGGCATATTCACCAGAACCCAATAAGCCTGCATCTAATAAGTAGCTGTGCGGCAGATTGTGTACATAGATGGTGATACGAGGTAAGTAAGTCTCGATCTTTTGACCCTCTGCCAGTTCTTTTTCAAACGTTTCTAAGCTTAACTCAGGACGCAAGCTCGGTTGAATCTCTGCCACAGCACTGCGCACTTGTTCAGCCCACTGCTCAACATAAGCTCGGTCATGGTTTTGATCAAGCTTAAAGCCTTCAACCGAAATCAACGCATCTAAGACACTGGCAGGATAACGTACAGTTAAACGCTGTAGGCTCTTCTGAGATGTTTGATAGTCTGCAATCACATTCGCTAAAGCTTCACCACGGATTGCTGGTGCAGCGTCACTGATATGCAATTCAAGCTCATCAATCGCGTTTGAAATTAAATAGGTTTCAAGCGCATCATTATCTTTAAGATACTGCTCTTGCTTGCCTTTTTTCAGCTTATACAGTGGTGGCTGAGCGATATAGATATAACCACGTTCCACCAGTTCAGGCATTTGACGGAAGAAGAAGGTCAACAATAGGGTACGAATGTGCGAACCATCCACGTCAGCATCGGTCATGATGATGATTTTGTGATAACGTAATTTGTCCGGATTGTACTCTTCACGACCAATACCACAACCCAATGCCGTGATCAGGGTGCCGACTTCTTGAGATGAAATCATCTTGTCAAAACGCGCACGTTCCACGTTTAGGATTTTACCTTTCAACGGTAAAATCGCTTGCATCTTACGGTTACGGCCTTGTTTAGCTGAACCGCCCGCAGAATCACCCTCGACCAGATACAATTCAGACAATGCTGGATCTTTTTCTTGGCAATCAGCCAGCTTACCTGGTAAGCCTGCAATATCTAACGCACTTTTACGACGCGTCATTTCACGCGCTTTACGTGCCGCATCGCGGGCACGTGCCGCATCAATGATTTTGCCTGCAATTGATTTTGCAGCTTGCGGGTTTTCAAGCAAATATTCAGAGAATGATTTATTCATTGCCTGTTCAACCGCAGGTTTCACCTCACTTGAAACCAACTTTTCTTTGGTTTGTGAAGAGAATTTTGGATCAGGCACTTTCACTGAAACAATCGCGGTTAAACCTTCACGGGCATCATCACCAGAAACGGCTACTTTCTCTTTTTTGAGTAAGTTTTCGTTTTCCATGTAGCTGTTTAGACCACGCGTTAATGCCGCACGGAAACCCGCTAAATGCGTTCCACCATCTTTTTGTGGAATGTTGTTGGTAAAGCAACGTACATTTTCTTGATAGGTATCATTCCACTGCAACGCCACTTCAACACCAATGCCATTTTCAGCCTGTACGGTGAAATGGAAAATGTCGTTCAGATGGGTTTTGCCTTGGTTAATATATTTCACAAACTCAGACAGACCGCCTTCGTAGTCAAACACATGTTCTGCATGAATACGCTCGTCACGCAAAACAATGCGCACGCCCGCGTTTAAGAAAGACAATTCACGTAAACGACGCGCCAAAATATCAACATTGAAAATGGTTTGGCTAAAAGTTTCAGCACTTGGCCAAAAACGGACAGTTGTTCCTGTCGTATCCGTATCTCCCACAACAGTCAGTGGGTAAACAGGATCACCGTGTTTATATTCTTGTTGATGAATATGACCTGCACGATGAATGGTCAATTCCAACTTACGTGACAAGGCATTCACAACTGATACGCCTACACCATGTAGACCACCTGAAACCTTGTAGCTATTGTCATCAAACTTACCACCCGCGTGCAGAATGGTCAAAATCACTTCTGCGGCAGAAACCCCTTCTTCAGGGTGAATATCGGTCGGAATACCGCGCCCATTGTCCGATACACTTACAGATTCATCTTCGTGAATCGTCACCAAAATTTCATCACAGTGACCTGCAAGCGCCTCATCGATCGCATTATCCACCACCTCAAACACCATATGGTGTAAGCCTGAACCATCATCCGTATCACCAATATACATACCCGGACGTTTACGTACTGCGTCCAATCCACGTAATACTTTGATACTAGAGGAATCATAAGCTTTTTCTGTGGTTTGTTCCGTTTGAGAAGCAGCTTGTTGATCTTCTGAACTCATGGTTTCTCCCTAGCGAAAAATAGGTCTATCCCGTGATGGGTAAAATCTAAAATCATTGTGCGACAACTTGAACTTGACCGTTTTCAACACAGAATAATTGATAAGAAATAGATAAATCATGTAAGTGATTTTTGACTGATTCATACTCTAAAGTGGTAATAAAAACTTGACTACCCAGTTGGCTCAATCGCTCAATTAAACGTTGTTGTGCTGTTAAATCTAATTCTGCTGTCAGATCATCTAATAATACCACAGTTTCCTTATTACAAGCATGTAGCATTGCAATCTGTGACAGTTTTAAGGCTATGATTAACAGCTTTTTTTGTCCTCGTGACAGCACTACATCGGCATCGCCAAGGCTTGTTTTTAAACGTAAATCTGCCTTGTGTGGACCATACTCGGTATAGCGCCGTTCAAGGTCTTTTTGATGGTGACTTTGCAGGTCATTCAGTAACCCTAACTCGGTATGAAAGCCAGGGCTATATTCTAACTGAACCTCGATATCTGGTAGCAGGTGTTTTAAATCTTGCTCAAAAAAGGCCTTCCACTGCTCTACAATGCTGACGCGCTGCGAATGCAACATTTCCCCATAATCACTGAGCATTTTGTTCCACGGCTCCAAATCTGCCAGACTTAGATTCCGTCGTGTTTTAAGTAAACTATTACGCTGTTTTAATGCCCGTGAATAATATTGCCATGCATGATAAAACTCAGGTTCCACGTGGAACATCAGCCAATCTAATAGTTGCCGTCTAGGCTTGGCACCATGATCAATAATATCGGTACTTTGCGGATCAATCAGTTGCAAAGGAAGAATTTTAGCCAATTGACCTTGAGTGGCAATGTTGTCGCCATTGACCTTGATGAGCTGTTCACCAGACAACAGCTTTTGCATCCCTATTTTTTCAGAACTGGATTGGGCAAAGACAATCGCGTCTTGGGTGTCGGTTTGAATATAGTGTTTCGGAATATGGGTCCGAAAGGAACGCCCAGTCGCCAACAGATGAATGGCTTCTAAAATTGAGGTTTTACCTGAACCATTTTGTCCATAAAAAACATTAAACGGTTGCAATCCATGGAGAGCAACCGTTCTGAGATTTCGAACACGTTCGATATTTAAACGCGTGATTTGCATGCCTGAACCTAGGACTTAAACACGCATTGGCATGACCACATAGGTCTGATCTTGGTGGGCGGGGTCTTGTACCAGAACCGATTGATTGGCTTCAGTCATCGTCATTGACACATCATCGCCATCCAATGCGCCTAGGACTTCCAAGATGTATTGGGCATTAAACGACATTTCCATTGGCGCATTATTATATTGAATCGCCAAATCTTCTACAGCTTCATCTTGCTCTGGGTTATTGGCACGTAGCTGCAAAGTATCTGCGGCAAAATTTAAGAACACACCACGTAGTTTTTCATTACTTAAAATCGAAACACGTTGTAAAGATTGCTTAAAAACATCATGTGCAATTAACACATTTTTATCCCCACCACGTGGAATCACACGGCGATAATCAGGGAATTTACCGTCAATCAGTTTAGTGGTGAAACGAACCGTTGTATCCCCTTGTTCTTTGTCACGGCTGGCAATAGAAATGGTCACATTCAATAGTTCACGACCAATCAACAACGCCAATTGTTCATCTTCAATGCTCAATAAACGCTGTAATTCGCCCACTGCTTTACGTGGAACAATCGCTTGAATCAGCTGAGTTGCATTTGAGCTAGCAACAGTTTCACATAACGCTAAACGGTGGCCGTCTGTTGTCACTGCACGCAGTTGATTATTATCAATTTCAAGTAAGGTTCCCGTGAGATAAAAACGCACATCCTGCACCGCCATAGCAAATGCAGTTTTTTCAAATAAATGCTTTAATTCACGCTGTGTCACCGCAACTTGCGTGCCTTGCGTGTTCTCTGTGGTCAATAACGGGTAATCTTCAGCGGGTAAAGTCCCCAACACAAAACGGCTATTACCAGACTTTAAGATACAACGTTGATCTTCAGTAATTTGTAGGTCTATCAGTGCTGCAGTCGGTAAAGATTTGCAAATATCCATCAACTTACGTGCAGGAACCGTGGTTTCACCCGCTTGTAAACAAGCCCCTTCTGCAAGAGGGGTACTTGCAACCAATTCGACTTCTAAGTCTGAACCTGTAATCGTCAACGACGCTTGGCTCACTTGCACTTTAACATTTGAAAGAATGTTTAAAGTATGGCGACGTTCAACCGCTCCTACGACATGTGATAGAACATTAAGTAAGCTTTCTTTCGCGATTTTTAAACGCACGATACATTCCTCGAAAAACTGAAGATAAAATAATAAATAAATGTGTTTTTAGCAGTGTACTATGCGGCAGAACATGCCGCATTGCAAGAATAGAATTTGAGCAATTTTGCTTAACTTTGCAGCAAGCGTTGCAAGTTTTTATAGTCCTCATTGAAGATCGGATCTTCATCGCGCAGACTTAAAACTTTTTCACAAGCATGCATGACGGTACTGTGATCTCGACCGCCAAAGGCCATACCAATTTCAGGGAAACTGTCGCCAGTTAACTCACGTGCCAAGCCCATTGCCAATTGGCGTGGGCGAGCATAAATACGGGTCCGTTTGGGCCCAACCAACTCTTTGAGTGGGATTCTAAAGTACTCACTCACCACACGTTGAATATTTTCAGTACTGATGGTCCGTGCACGAATGGCCAAGACGTCTTTTAATGACTCACGCACAACATCCAAATCAATCGCTGTGCCCTTAAAGCGCGAAATAGCCACCACTTTATTTAGCGCACCTTCCAATTCACGTACGTTTGCAACCACTTGTTGCGCAATAAATAACGCACAGTTTCTCGGTAATTCCACATCATTGCTTTCTGCTTTTTTCAGCAAAATTTCAATACGGGTTTCAATATCAGGTGGCTCAACCCCAACCGACAAGCCCCATGAAAAACGTGAAACCAAACGTGGATCTAATTCCGTTAATTCTTTTGGATAGCGATCTGAAGTCAGAATAATTTGCTTAGATTCATCCAAAAGTGCGTTAAAAGTATAGAAAAACTCTACTAAACTCGCCTCTTTACCCGCCAACAAATGAATATCATCGACCAACAATAGATCTAAAGATCGGCAATTTTTTTTAAATTCTTCCACTTTGCCTTGTTGTAAAGAACTAACAAAATCTTGAACAAAGCTTTCTGCCGTCATATACATGACACGTGCATTCGGTTTGGCTTGCAACAAGGCATTGCCCACTGCTTGCATTAAGTGTGTTTTACCTAAACCAGTCGGGCCATATAAAAATAAGGGATTGTGCTGAGAAGCACCTAACTGGGTTAAAACCTTACGACACGTTTCAGCAGCCATTTGGTTTGAACGACCTTCCACAAAAAGTGAGAAGGAAAATAAAGGATTTAACTGGCGTTTACGGCTGTTTTTAGAATTCCCTTCTTCTTTTTCTTTTTTCGGACGCACAACAGGTGCTGGAGCAGACTCTAAAGCTGCAGTCGTCGTTGCAGGTTGCTCACTCGCAGATAAAATTGCACCCGGGCGTGAATCGACTAAAATTTCAACTTTACGTACACGCCCTTCAGAGAGCTGCTCCACTAAAATTGTAATCAATTCTAGGTGATGTTCTTGAATGTAACGTGTCCAATAGGGATTCGGAGCATAAAGACGTAGTGTGTCATTTAACTCTTCTGCAACTAAAGGGCGTATCCACATTGTAAAGACATTCCCAGATAGCTCTTGTCGCAAGCGAGTTAAGCAGTCCGTCCAAAGCAT